>CAWAJQ010000006.1:0-201381 GCA_963782395.1 uncultured Alphaproteobacteria bacterium | reverse complement strand
ACGCCCGAAACCCCTGAAAACCCTACCCAAATCTTCTCTGGCCGGCACCCCACCGGCCGGGCCCCGCACGCGCGGAACCTAATCACCCCGTCTTAAGCCACGCTTAACCGTAACCGGCAAGAACCGGCGGCCAAGCGGGGCTTCTCTAGAAGACCCTCGCCTGTCTGCCTGAGGACGCCCCGAACCCCTCGATCAAAGCTTCGGTCCCCTCGCTGTTGGCCAGTTGATTCTGGATATCGACCAGACGCGCCAAATTCGCGTCGCTGGGCTCGCTCGCCAGCGCCGCCTCGGCTTCCTTGAGTTCTCTATGTAACGTCCGCTTTCGCCGGTGCAAGGTCAAAGCTTGGCTCCAGCCCTCCTCGGCATCGCGGTCGTCGGCGGCCGGCCCGGCGGGCCAGTAGCCGGCGCGCAATCTGGGCCGAGAAGCGCCCGGCGAGAGCCACAAGATCGCGGGATTCCAGGGCTTTGGCCAGTTCCGCCGCATCGTCCGCCTCGCCATGGGCGACGATCTCCAGCACCGCGCCGCGCAGCCTGATCGAGGTCAGCATGGCCGAATTCCAGATGGGCGAAATCGTCGAGATGGCGGGCGATAAGCGCCGGGTGGTTGACGATGGTCATCACCAGCACCACCTCGCGGAAAGGTGGCGTCGCCCGGCCGGACAGCAACTGGCTGTGGCGCAGGCGGTCGGAGACGGGGATCGAAGACGCGCGAACAGGCTGCTGCGAATTGCGACCGATGAAGACGGCCGCGCTGGCCCCCCGTTCGCGCCTCCCCATTCGCTGTTCGCCCCTCTCCGGCTCCGTCGCCGGGAAGAAGGCCGCGATGCGCTCGGCAAACGCCTGTTGGTAGTGGCGGCGGACGCTGTCCTCCCCGATCTGGCGGGCGATCTCGCCAAGCCGCGCTTCGAGCGCCGCGCGCCGCTCCGGCGTGTCGAAGACGCCGGCCTCGGTCTCGCGGCCCCACACCATATCGACCAGCGGACGGGCCGCATCGAGGATCGCGCCCATCGCCTCGGCGCCGGAGGCGCGGATGAGATCGTCCGGGTCCTGCCCGCCGGGCAGCAAAGCGAAACGCAGGCTCTTGCCCGGCTTGAGCTGGGGCAAAGCCAGATCGGCGGCGCGAAAGGCGGCGCGCATGCCCGCCTTGTCGCCGTCAAAGCACAGCGTCGGCTCGTCGGCCATGCGCCAGAGGATGTCGAGCTGGCGCTCGGTGAGCGCGGTGCCGAGCGGCGCCACGGTGTGGGTGAAGCCCGCCGCCACCATGCGGATGACGTCGACATAGCCCTCGACCACGACCAGAGCGCCGGCATCGCGGGCGGCATTGCGCGCCGTGGCGCCGTTATAGAGAAGGGCGCCCTTGTGGAAGAGCTCGGTCTCCGGCGAGTTCAGGTACTTGGCCGGCACGTCGGAGGACAGCGCCCGGCCGCCGAAGGCGACGATGCGGCCGCGAAAATCGGTGATCGGGAAGATGACGCGCTCGCGGAAGCGGTCGAAGGACACCGGGTGCTCGGGGCCGGCGACGAGCAGGCCGGCGGCGATCATCTGTTCCTGGCTGATGCCCTTGCCGGCGAGATGCTCCTTGAGCGCCGAGCGGTCGGCGGGGGCGTAGCCGAGACGGAACTGACGCTGGAGGTCGGGGCCGATGTCGCGGCCGGTGAGATAGCCGCGCGCCGTCGCCCCGGTGCGGGCGTTGAGGGCGGATTCGAAGAACTGGGTGGCAAGCTCCAGAACGTCGTAGAGCGTGGCGCGCTCCTTCTCGTGCGCCTCGGCGTCGGCGTCGCGCGCCGGCATGGGCACGCCCGCCTCGCCCGCCAGCCGCTCCACGGCCTCGGGGAAGGAGAGCCCCTCGGTCTCCATGACGAAGGTGAAGATGTCGCCGTTCTTGCCGGCGGAGAAATCGAACCACTTGCCCTTCACGTCATTGACGAAGAAGGAGGCGGTCTTCTCCGCGTTGAAGGGCGACAGGCCGGCGAACTCGCGGCCCTGCTTCCTGAGCTTGACCTTGCGCCCGACGACCGCCGACGCCGGCAGGCGCGTGCGGATCTCGTCAAGGAATGAGTTGGGGAAGCGCATGGGGTGATTCGCTCTCGCGGCGCCGGTCGGTGAGCTTACCCCATGGCGGAATGAGGGCGGAGGATTGCGGACAGGTCGCGTTACCTTGCGGGGTAACCAGGCGGAGTTGCGGTCTCCGGCGAGTTGAGATACTTGGCCGGCACGTCGGCGGAAAGCGCGCGACCGCCGAAGGCGACGATGCGCCCGCGGAAATCGGTGATCGGGAAGATCACGCGCTCGCGGAAGCGGTCGAAGGAGACCGGGATATCGGGGCCGGAGACCAGCAGCCCGGCGGCGATCATCTGTTCCTGGGTGATGCCCTTGGCCGACAGGTGTTCCTTGAGCGCCGAGCGATCGGCCGGCGCGTAGCCGAGACGGAACGCGCGCTGGAGGTCGGGGCCGATGTCGCGCCCGGTGAGGTAGCCGCGCGCGGCGGCGCCGGTGCGGGCGTTGAGCGCAGCTTCGAAGAACTGGGTGGCGAGCTCCAGCACGTCATGGAGGGTGGCGCGCTCCTTCTCGCGTTCTTCGGCTTGTGCGTCGCGCGCCGGCATCGGCACGCCCGCCTCGCCGGCCAGCCGCTCGACGGCCTCGGGGAAGGAGAGCCCCTCGGTCTCCATGACGAAGGTGAAAATGTCGCCATTCTTGCCGGCCGAGAAATCGAACCACTTGCCCTTGACGTCATTGACGAAGAAGGAGGCGGTCTTCTCCGCATTGAAGGGCGACAGGCCAGCGAACTCCCTGCCCTGCTTCCTGAGCTTCACCTTGCGCCCGACGACCGCCGACGCCGGCAGCCGCGCGCGGATCTCGTCGAGGAATGAGTTGGGGAAGCGCATGGGTGATTCGCTCTGGGGCGACGGTGCCTGAGCTTAGCCCATGGCGAAATGGTGGCGGAGGATTGGACGCGGCCGGCGGGGGCAAGGGGGTGGATAGGAGGAGTTTGTCCTAGTTATCCACAGGGGACTTTGCGGTCCAGTCTGGGGAAGCCCTCTTTGTCAGCACTCGCTCGACGATAGCATCACGAAAGAGCGTTTCACAAAGCAGTTTCAACAGAAAAACATCACCGGGGGTAGCCGACACCTGTTCCCTCGCGTCAAGCTTCTGCAAAAGCGCCAGAAACGCCTCATACTCACCGGTTTCAAGATCGGGATACTTTTCTCTGAGTAGGCGCCCAATCGCGGAAATTGTGTGTTCCTCTGGTTCCTTATAGTCTGCCTCAATCATCAGTAACTTTAGGCTCTGATAGAAATTCGCAAGAGCCTGCGATTCACACCGCCAGTGAGCATCGCTCAAAGAGATGAAGGTCTGAGCGCCTCCCCGAATTTCGGACAGTGACGGAAGCTACGATCTGACGTCTGCTGGTCTTCAAGGAGAGGAGACCAGGACATGCCGAAACGCAGGAACCATGAGGCGGGCTTCAAGGCTCGCGTGGCGCTGGAAGCCGTGAAGGGCGAGCGCACGGTGTCGGAGCTGGCAGCCGACTACGGCGTGCATCCGACGATGATCCATCAATGGAAGAAGGCGCTGCTCGAAGGGGCAGCGGACATCTTCGAGCGCGGCGGGAAGAAGAAGGCCGCCGAGGTCGGCGAGGAGACGGTTCGGGAGCTGCACGCCAAGATCGGGGAGCTGGCGGTCGCCAACGATTTTTTGTCACGAAAGCTCAAGCCCTGGACCGGCAAGTGAGGCGGCAGATGATCGAACCCGACCATCCGGCCTTGTCGATCGGGGCGCAGTGCCGCCTGCTGTCGATCTCTCGGTCGTCGTTCTATTACCAGCCGCGTGGCGAGACCGAAATGAACCTCGCCCTGATGCAGCTCATCGACCGGCAGTTCCTGGAAACCCCGTTTTACGGCGTCCGACAGATGACCTGGCACCTGCAGAACGAGGGCCGCGCGGTGAACCCCAAGCGCATCCGGCGACTGATGCGGCTCATGCGCCTGATGCCGATCTATCAGAAGCCCAACACCAGCAAGCCGGCCAAGGGGCACAAGACCTATCCCTATCTGCTGGGCGGCCTGCGGGTGGAACGGCCCAACCAGGTCTGGTGCGCTGACATCACCTATCTGCCGATGCGGCGGGGCTTCTTGTATCTGGTCGCCATCATGGACTGGTTCACCCGCAAGGTGCTGGCCTGGCGCATCTCCAACACGCTGGAGGCGGACTTCTGCATCGAGGCGCTGAATGAGGCGATCCACCGCTTCGGCCCGCCCGAGATCATGAACACGGATCAGGGCAGTCAGTTCACCGGCTTCGCCTGGACTGACCGGCTGAGACGGGTTGGCACCCGGATCTCGATGGATGGCAAGGGGCGCTGCATCGACAACATCTTCATCGAGCGCCTGTGGCGATCCCTGAAGTACGAGTGCGTCTATCTGCACGCTTGGGAGACCGGCTCGCAAGCCAAGGCTGGCGTCGCTCAGTGGATCGCCTTCTACAATCACCAGCGGCCTCATGCCGCCCATGGCGGACAACCGCCCGCCGTGGTCTACTTCAACCAGATCGAAACCGACCAGCAGAGGCAGAAAGTAGCTTAAATCCCCCCGAAAACTGTCCAAGGATCGGGGAGCAGCTCACACTTTCAAATCGAGCCGGTCCGCTCGAACCTCTAGCCCGTTTTTCAAGTCCTCGATCTTTTCGTAAAAACGAGTCTTGTGACGCGGAAGTGCCCACCACCAAAATCCACTCGTCGCAAGGTTGAGTGCCATCAACAGAAGATTTCCCAAGCTTAGGCTTAGGTCCCAGACCTGTTGCATGGGAACATTGTCGCCAAGAATCAAGTCGACAAACAGTTCCTGCTTTTTCCGGCTCCCCTGCACCTGGCCGAGCTTTATCCATCGTACTTTCTCATTCCACTTCTTAATTGGACCGGGCCTGAGCGAATGCGAATGGGTCTCGAATTTTAGTTGAACCTTCCACCGTTCTTCACCACCTGTTCGTTGCGCAGCTTCGCGCCTAAGCTCCGCTTCCATCAAAGTGCGGAGTTGCGCATCTTCGTCGTCGATTTTCGAGCGCAGCCAACGCGTCCAAGCGACAACGTCCTGCAATTCTCTCAATTTCGCGAATGATGCCGTGGACAGGATCCGCTCACGCTTGCGGGGGTCATCGAAAGCCGCAACGAGCCAAGCCTGAAGTTCGAAGTTCTCTGTCGGAATCTCAGTTAGCGGGGATTGAACTTCGACGACTGCGAGCGCTGCACTAGCGAGATCGATAAGTGAAGCAGCTTGCTCAACAGAGATCGCTTCCGAGGGAATTCCTAGTCCGTCATCTGACGCGCCAACGTAGAGCCCCGCCAACCTGTTGGCATGAACAGATGACGCAAAATCCCGGCTCTCGAAGAATTTCGCTTGGTCGATCATATCATTAATGCTGCAGAGCCCGTAGAAGCACCAAAACAGCTTCTTCACGTGATCTTGGGATGCCTTCCCCAGCCACGGCGGTTGTTCGCCGTCTTCGGACGCGACCGAGCGAACTGCAATTAGCTCGCGCCTACCCAACTCCTCCAGCGAGAGAGTGGCCAAATGATAAGCGATATTCCGCTTGCCGATCTTCTCAACGGCCTTTGCGGCCTCCAACAAATCGCGCGAATGACGTATGCAGGCTTCCATCGCACTTCGGGCAGTAGGTTTCGTTGCGCCCGGCTCTTTGCGAGTTGGTCGCTGCAATTCTTTCGCTCCATGATGCTTTCGCACGTTGCCGCTCTTTGTCTAGTGCGTTCCAGCGTTCTATTTACAGTAAGCCAATACGATCGTATATACAAACTGTCGAGGTACGGACGAAGTTACCGCCGTGTCCCTCCAGGCGCGAAAAGATCGCGACGCAGTGAACGCTGAGGGAGTGGAGAGCTTCGATTCCGTCACAGCAAACCCTCGATCGGTTTGAACCGCGTCGAACCCATTTCATGGGGCGTTTCGCTATGACGGAAGACGAAGTGCAGAGGCTGTTTGCGCGGGTCACCACGTTCGGCTGGAACGAAGCGAAGCGCGCCAGCAACCTGCGCAAGCACGGGATCGACTTCGCCGACGCGAAAGGGCTGTTCGACGGGCCCGTCTTCATCCGTCGGTCGGGTCGTCATGGCGAAATCAGGTAAGAGGTCATCCGGATCGTCGAAGGGCGCGAAGTCGCGCTCGCCCGCGCCGTCGAAGGCGCGCTCTGCCGCATCATCTCGGCGCGGCGCGCCCGGCGGGACGAACGACACGCGTATCACCACCGTCTCGCGGGACGACCGGCGGAAGGGCAAGACTGACTGGAAGCGCGTCGAGGCGCTCGGCGATGATGAAATCGCGGAGATGGTGCGCGACGACCCGGACGCGGTGCCGGTCGATTTCGACTGGTCCGAAGCGGTGCTTGTCATCCCGCCAAGGAAGAAGGCGATCTCGATCCGCGTCGACGAGGACGTGCTCGATTATTTCAAGGATGAAGGGGCCGGCTATCAGCGGCGCATGAACGCCGTGCTGCGCTCCTATGTTGAGCAGCGCAAGAAGAAGCGCGCCTGACCAAGGAGACAGGACCGCGGAGCATCCCGTCTTCGCCAGCCCCCTCACCCTGTCCCTCTCCCACAGGGGGGAGAGGGGACGAATGCGGCGACGGCTCGACGTGCCGAGCGCCCTGCCCTTACCCCCTCTTGGCTCCGCTAACGTCTCGCTCACGCGAGCCGCAAGCTTCGCCGTTCTCCCCCGCGAGGGGGGAGATGGGTGCCCGTGGCTCGCTCCGGCAGTCCCTCACGGCACATCGTCATTCCGGCGGACGCCGGAATCCAGAAATTGGCTCAGCAAGCCACCGCGCGGACCCCGGCTTCCGCCGCGGTGACGAAAGTGTTCGGGGAAGCGCCCCGGCTCACGCTCCCGCGGCAACCCTGCCGCCAGCAGCACCCTTCGCCTCAAGGCGCGCGATGGCTGCCGCATCGCCGAGCTGCCGGGCAGCATCCAGCGCGCGGCCGAAATGGGCCTGGCTCTCGGTGGTCGCATGCACGGCTTCGGCGGCCTCGCCGGCCATGATGAAATAGCGCACCGCGCGTTCGTGGTCGCCGGCAAGCGCAAAATGCTGGGCAAGCCGGTGGGCATGCTCTTCCAGGTGGCCGGCGAAGATCTCCTCCATCGCCTCGCCGACGCGCTTGTGGAACTCGCGGCGCTTGCGATTGAGCATCGAGCCGTAGGCGGCGTCGCGGGCGAGGTCGTGCTTGAACATGTATTCCAGCTCGGGCACGCGGCCGGCTTCACGCAGAAGCTCGGCGCGCTCCAGCGACAGCATCTGCTTGCCGAGCGCCAGAGCCTCGTCGGAGATGCATTCCAGGATGCGGTAGTAGAACGCGCGCCCGATGACCGAGGCGGCCTGCAGCGTCGATTTGGTGTGCTCGTCGAGCCGGTCGATGCGCGCCATGAGCAGCGCCTGCAGGCTGTCGGGAATCGGGATGTCGGCGAGATTCGTTCCGGCCTTCCATTTGAGCCCGGCATCGGTCTGCAGCACGGCGCCGCGGTCGATCAGCGTCCGCACCACCTCTTCGACGAAATAGGGATTGCCGTCGGTCTTGCGCATGATCAGCTCATGCAGTTCGGGCGGCAGGTCGGCGATGTTGAGGAGCGCGGAGACGAGCGCGTCCGTGTCATCCGCATCCAGCGGCTGAAGCACCAGCTCGTCGTAACGATGCGGATATTCCGACTCGGCCACCTGCTTGATCCGCCACGACGGCGCCTGTCGCTCGGGCCGGAATGCGCACAGAAAGAGGATCGGCACTTCCTCGACCATCTTGAACAGATGGATAAGCAGATCGATCGACGCGGGGTCGGCCCATTGCAGGTCGTCGAGCACCAGGACGCGCGGGCCTGCAGCGGCGGCCGCCAGCCAGGCCGGATAGACGTTGGTGTAGAGGTCCTGGCGGATTTCCTCGGCCGAATAGTCCTTTGCCGCCTCGTGCAGGACCTTCGCCGCAATCACCCGCTCGACCGCGACGGAGCACAGCGAAACGACTTCGTCGCTGGCGCCGGTGGCGCGCAGGCCGTTATCGACCTTGTGGTGAACGATCTCGGGCGAATCCTCCAGTTCGATGCCGAACATCTGCCGGGCAAAATTCTGAAACAGGCCGAACGGCCGATTGGCGTCGTAGGGGATGCCGTGGGCGACGTCCCAGCCTTCGGCCAGGCCGTCGGCCTCCCATTTCCTGAACAGCTCGGCGATGAGCCGGCTCTTGCCGAGCCCCGCCTCGCCGATCAGCGTGATGATGCGGCCTTTGCCCTGCTTGAGATCGTCGAGCGCCGCATTCATGCGGGCGAGCTGCGCGTCGCGCCCGATGAGCGGCGCGCCGACGCCGCGATGGCTGTCGCCCGGAACGCCTTTGGTGCGCACCACCCGGTAGGCCAGGACCGGCTCGCTCTTGCCCTTGAGCTCGACGCCGCCCAGCGCCTCGACCTCGAAATACGGCTCGATCAGCTTGAAGGTGTCGTTCGACACCTGGACAGTGCCGGGCGCAGCGGTCTGTTCCATGCGGGCCGCGACATTCACCGCGTCGCCCATGGCCGTGTATTCCATCGCCTGGGCCGAGCCGACATCGCCGACCACGACCGGGCCGGTGTTGATGCCGATGCGGATGTCGAAATCGATGCCCATCTCCTTGCGGATTTCCTCGGCGAAGAGACGCACCGATGCCAGCATGTCGAGCGCGGCAAGGACGGCGCGCTGCGGGTCGTCCTCATGCGCCGTCGGTGCGCCGAAGAAGGCCAGCACGGCGTCGCCCATGAGCTTCGCCACGGTGCCCTCGTAGCGCACGATCGGCGCGTTGAGGCGCTGGAAGGCCCGGTTCATCAGGTCGGTCCAGTCCTCAGGATCGAGGTTCTCCGCCAGTCCGGTGGAGTTCACGACATCGCAGAACAATGCGGTGATGACACGCCGCTCGCCGCGCATTTCGCGCTTCCCCGGCGCCGGCATCGGATTGTCAGGGCCGATGAGATTGGGCCCATTTGGTGTGGTCGGCATAGCGATCTCCCTGACCCATTTAGAGTTATTCTATCATTTAGCCGGCTGAAGTCTCGGCGGATCGCTGGCGGTTGTATGCCGGCCCTGGGGCAACCGCGGCACGCTTTGCGCGCTCTTGCTTGACCGGGAATGCCGGGGCGCGCGGCGCAATACTCTGCCCGCCCACAAAATCGGCACAAAGTGCTATTACTTGGAATTGCAAGGCGATTCGCGTGGCTTAGCTTGGGAGGCACATGCGATGCCACGATTTCGTGTAACGTTCCGCAAGATTGTCTACGACGACACGGGTCACGCCCGCGACATCTGCCAGAGGACCGTCGAGGTGGACGCGCGCGACAGCGATTCGGCGCAAGCCTCTGCCATCGACTGCTTCTGCGATCTCGAAAGGATCACCAGCTGGCTCAACCACGCCGACTGGATGGAGATCGCGCGGGTTGAGCGGGCGCTGGTCCGTTCGTCCGTTCGTGATGGCGGAGCACGGCGCGCGGCCTGACGGCGGCGATCTCGCACCGACAGCGTGATGCCCCGCCGTGGCCACGACGGGGCTCAACGCACTTCCTGCCGCAGCCTCCGCCCGTGCCCTTCGTTTGTTTCAACTCCGGGGGAAGGGTTCGGTCGCCGCTGCCCCGTTCTCTAGCGCAAAATCATCAAGGCGGCGTAAGCCGCAGTGGTTAGCGATTCCTGATGGGATCGTGCTCTGACGGCCGGGCGAAGAGCGCGGCCACGCCGCCCCGGGCGGAGCGCTGATCCCGCCCGCCACCCACCTCCGGCAGCGGAGCCGGAATTTGCCCTATCCGCCTCAAACAAATGAACAATTTGTAATGGGCGCTGACAGCGCACTGTCAACATGGCGCTGCCAGGATGGCCGCCAACAAGGTCCACCAGTGAGTGCCCAGCCCATGAAGAAGACCGCCCTCGTCGTGCTCGCGCTGGCCGCTGCCGGCGCCTATTTCTGGAACCAGTCGGGACGCCAGGCCGCTCTGCCCTTCGTCTCGAGCAGCCTGGCGCCCGCCAGCGGCGGGGCCAGGAGCTATGCCGACGGCACCTATACCGGCCCGGTGACCGACGCCTATTACGGCAGCATGCAGATCCAGGCGATCGTGCGCAGCGGCAAGCTTGCCGGCGTCAGGGTGCTGCAATATCCGAACGACCGCGGCACCTCGATCGCCATCAACAGCCAGGCGCTGCCCATGTTGCAGAACGAGGTCATCGCCGCGCAGAGCGCCCGTGTCGACATCATCTCGGGCGCAACGCTGTCCAGCGACGCCTTCATCCGCTCGCTGAACGGCGCCCTCAGCAAGGCAGGCTGAGCAGTTCCCTAATGCAGCGTGCCGAGGCCCGCGTTCGGATCGCCGGTGCTCGCATCGGATGGCGGCACGTTGGGGATGTCGGCCGGCGGGATCAGACGGTTGGGTGCCTGCGGCCCGGTCGTCGGCGCCGGAGCATTCGCCACCGCATTGGGATCCGGCAGCGGCGGTAGCCCGTCCGACCCGGCCGGCTGCAGCGCCGGGGCGAGCGACGTCGGGCCCGCCGACGCGGCGGAACCATCGCCCGGCTGGCCCGACGCACCCGCGGTCGCCCCGTCGCGCGTCAGCAGGCGTTCGATGTTGGTCATGAGGTCGTCGGTACTGCCGGCAGCCGGCGGGGCATTCGCTGCCTTGGCCGGCGGGGCTGCCGCCTGGCCGGGTGCAGCCGGCGTCGCGGTTGCCGGTACCGGCGCCACCAGCGCCGGCTGGGCACCGCCGGTCGGCTGCCCGGCATCGCCGTCCATCGGCACGCCGGCGGCGCCTGGCGGCGATGCCTTGGCCGACTCGGCCGGCGGCTGGGCGGCCCCGGTATCGGCTTGTGGCGCTGCGGGCTGCGGCGACGGCGCCAAGGCGGCGGCCGGCGCTTCGCCCTTGACCGGGATCGAGCGGGCGGCATCGTCCGCAGACAGCGTCCCGCGGGTCGTGCCGGCGCCGTCCTGCCCGGTGGTGGACATGCCTGCCGACAACGGTGATGGCGCTTCGACGCGCGTGGCGATGCCATAGGCATAGGCGAGGATCACCATGCCGGCCGCCAGCGCCAGGGCGCCGATCAGCACCGCAACCCGACCGCCGCCACGACGACGGCCACGGCCGCGGCGGCCGCGTGGCACATCCAGGTCGTCGACCACGCCATCGAGGCCACCGGGCGCACGCTCGGGGTCGTAGGCCCTGAGGTCGTCATCCTGGTACGGCACCTCGCGCGCATCGAGATACGGCTCCTGGCGCTCGAATGGCTCCTGTGGTTCGGCCGGCGGGCGCCCACCGCGCGGCACGCGCGAATAGGTCACCATGGCGCCATCCGCTGCCGGCCCGCTGTCGGGTTCGTTGCGCACGCGATTTCTCATCCTCTATGCCCCTTTGGGCCAAACCCAAGCAGCCCATTGCGGACTTTCGATGGCACAACCCCGGCATCTGTGCGGCGCCCCGACGCACCCGCCGGCGGCCGCCGACAAGGGCCCCATGACGCTTTTTGTGGCATTTGCGCTATGCTGTTTTGGGGAGGAAACGCACGATGGCCATGCGGCCGGACCCATTGCTGTTGGCCTTGATGCTGACCGCACGCGGGCTTGCGCCGGCCCATGGCGCCTCCGCGCCGCCGCTCGCCGTCGACCTGCAGCTGGTCATCGCCATCGACGTCTCCGCCTCGATGGAGCGCGACGAGTTCCTCCTGCAACGCGCCGGCTACGTCGCCGCGATCGGCCACGACGATTTCATCCGCGCGGTCCTCTCCGGCGACAACCGGCGCATTGCGCTCACCTATGTGGAATGGGCCGACACCAACCGGCAGAAGGTGGTGGTGCCGTGGCGGCTGATCGATAGCGCCGACAGCGCCCGCGCCTTTGCCGCCGAACTCGGCGACGTGCCTTTCGTCGAAGAGCGCGGCACCTCGATCTCGGCGGCGCTCACCTTCAGCGCCGGCCTGTTCGCCGGCAGCGGCTTCACCAGCCCGCGCCGTGTGGTCGACATCTCAGGCGACGGACCGAACAATTACGGCCCGCCGGTCACCGAGGCCCGCGACCGGGTCGTCAGCCAGGGCATCGTCATCAACGGCCTGCCGATCCTGATCAGCCCGTCGCCGATCTTCCCGGCGATGGACCGCTACTACGCCGACTGCGTCATCGGCGGGCCCGGATCGTTCATGCTGCCGATCCTGTACGCGGACGATTTCAGCCTCGCCATCAGGCGCAAGCTGATTCTGGAAGTCGCCGACCGGCCGCCGGCGGCGAACGTCATCCCCATCGCGGCGCTGCCGCCCGTCGATTGCACGGTCGGCGAAGAGGCGCGCCAGCACGTCAATCAGTTCCTGCCCGGCCTCGACAACTGAAGGCCGCCCCAACGGAGACCCGATGACCTACGAGCTCTACTATTGGCCCGGCATCCAGGGGCGCGGCGAATTCGTCCGCCTGGCGCTGGAGGAAGCCGGCGCGCCTTACGTCGACGTGGCGCGCGCCGACGGCACGGCGGCACTGATGCGCCTGTGGAACGGCGCGGACATCGCCACGCCGTCCTTCGCCCCGCCGTTCCTGCGCGACCGCAAGCACGTCATCGGCCAGACCGCCAACATCCTTCTCTATCTCGGCGAACGGCTGGGCCTCGCCGCCAAGGCGGAAGCCGCGAAGCTGTGGACCCACCAGATCCAGCTCACCATCGCCGATCTGGCACTCGAGGCGCACGACACCCACCACCCGCTCGGCGGTGCCTTCTATTATGAGGAGCAGAAGCCGGAATCGCTACGCCGCGCCAAGCTGTTCCGCGACAGGCGCATGCCTCGCTTCCTCGAATGGTTCGAGACGATCCTCGACCGCAACCCGAAGGGCGACACGTATCTTGTCGGCGCGCGGCTCTCCTATGCCGACCTGTCGCTGTTCCAGGCGGTCGAAGGGCTGCGTTACGCCTTCCCCAAGGCGATGGCGAAGCACCTGCCGGCTGCGCCGAAGGTCGCCGCACTCAGCCAGCGTATCGCGGCGCGGCCGCGGATTGCGGCCTACGTCGACAGCGACCGGCGCATCCCCTTCAACGAGGACGGCATCTTCCGCCACTATCCCGAGCTGGACGGATAGCGACGAGTCGCGTTAGGCGGTCGCGGCGATGGCCGGCCGCCGACGGAAGCATCGAGCGTATCGGTGATCTCGCCCAGCAGATTCTCGGCGCTGGCGTGGACGAGCTTCTTCCACCGGGCACCGCCGATCTCATCCTCAGGCGCCAGCGGGATTGCCCTGATCGAACTGAAGACGTGTTCCTCGAGTTCGGCAAATGCCGCAGGCGCAATCTCTGGACGCGCGGCAAACAGCCTCAATAGACAACACTGCAGCACGATACGCACGGCGGCCTGATCCGCCGCCAGTTCATTGATGATGAATTCCAACTCTGAATCTGCGCTGCCATTCTCCCGGGCAAGCTGCCCGGACTGCGAGGCCCTTTTTCCCACAGGCAGCTCCTTCCCAAAGCTACCCCCCGGTAAAACTGACAATAAACTGATTCGCCGGCTAATACAGCGCGTGTTGCGCGACGATTACAGTAACCACAACGCCGCCCGTCGTCGGGCGGCGCGCTGCAATTGACAGCCGACGAGGGCGATTCGCTGCTAGGTCAGCAGGCCCCGCACGACGGTGCTGGCCTTGCCGAAATCCATGCGGCCGGCATAGCGCGACTTCAGCGCCTGCATGCACTTGCCCATGTCGCGCAAGCCGGCGGCGCCGGTGGTCTTGACGGTCTCGGCGCAGACGGAGCGGACCTGGTCTTCGTCCATCTGCTCGGGCAGGAAGGATTTGATGATCGCCATTTCCTCGCGCTCCTGCTCGGCGAGGTCGAGGCGGTTGCCTTCCTCATAAAGACGCACGGATTCAAGCCGCTGCTTGATCATCTTCATGAGGATTTCGGTAATATCGGTGTCCTGGACAGGGTCACGGCCGGCGGTACGCGCGGCGATTTCGCGGTCCTTGATGGCGGCGCTGATCAAGCGAAGCGTCGAGACGCGACGTTTGTCCTGGGAGAGCATCGCCGTTTTCAGAGCCGCATTGATCTGGTCTCGCATGATTGGTCCCCGTTGCCACGCCCACGGCAGGATAACCCCGGCCGAATCGACGCGCAACTTTGATTGGTTATACAAGTCGTTGATTTTCATCGACTTTTTATTCGTCCATAATTGGACGCCCCGCGGCCTGTGGCCTTCTGTGGGGCGCGAACCGCGCACCCACGGGGCATGGGCCCGTCTTTCGGGCGGGCGGGTATATGCCCCCATCGCATGCAGAAATCAAGATAGGGATTGCCGCAGTGCCGGGGTGGTGATTTGAACTGGCCGCGACTTGCGGCTAAACGCATGCGCCATGACCGACAGAGAATTTTCAGACCGGTGGGCCGACCCGCAACCGACCGCCCTGCTCGTGCTCGCCGACGGCACGGTGATTGCCGGCAACGGCATCGGCGCCGAAGGCACGGCCGCGGGCGAGGTCTGCTTCAACACGGCGATGACCGGCTATGAGGAGATCCTCACCGATCCCTCCTATGCCGGACAGATCATCACCTTCACCTTTCCCCATATCGGCAATGTCGGCGTCAACGACGACGACATCGAGACGGTCAACATGGCCGCGTCCTCCGGCGTGCGCGGCTGCGTGCTCAAGACCGACATCACCGACCCGTCGAACTATCGCGCCACGCGTGGGCTGGACGCCTGGCTGAAGGCGCGCAGCATCATCGGGCTCGCCGGTGTCGACACGCGCGCGCTCACCGGCCTCATCCGCGTCAACGGCATGCCCAATGCGGTGATCGCGCATGCCAGCGACGGCGTCTTCGACCGCGATGCGCTCACCGCCGAGGCCAGAGCCTGGCCGGGGCTGGAGGGCATGGACCTCGCCAAGGAGGTCACCACCGGCCAGAGCTACACCTGGGACGAGACGCCGTGGGTGTGGGGCAAGGGCTACGGCCGCCAGGAGAGCCCGACGCATCACGTGGTCTGCGTCGACTACGGTATCAAGCGCAACATCCTGAGGCTGCTGGCCGACCACGGCTGCCGCGTCACCGTGCTGCCGGCGAGCGCGACGGCCGAGGACATCCTCGCCCACAGGCCCGACGGCGTCTTCCTGTCGAACGGCCCCGGCGACCCGGCGGCGACCGGCACCTATGCCGTGCCGGCGATCAAGGGCGTGATCGACGCCGGCGTGCCGACCTTCGGCATCTGCCTCGGCCACCAGATGCTGGGTCTCGCGCTCGGCGGCAGGACCATGAAGATGCATCAGGGCCACCACGGCGCCAATCACCCGGTCAAGGACCTGACCACCGGCAAGGTCGAGATCACCTCGATGAATCACGGCTTCGCGGTCAACTCGAAGTCGCTACCCGACGGGGTTGAGGAAACTCACGTTTCGCTTTTCGACGGCTCCAACTGCGGCCTCCGCCTCAAGGACAAGCCGGTGTTCGGCGTCCAGTACCACCCGGAGGCTTCGCCTGGGCCCCGCGACTCGCGCTACCTCTTCCAGCGCTTCGTCGCGATGATGGAGGGGAGAAGGGGCTGAGATGGCGACCAAATACACCGCCATCGACGACAAGCACCGCGCCTTCATCGACCGCCAGCACGTCTTCTTCACCGCCTCGGCCGCGCCCGACACGCGCGTCAACATCTCGCCGCGCTCGACCAACGCCTTCCGTGTTCTCGGACCCAACACGGTCGCCTATCTCGACCGCACTGGCAGCGGCAACGAGACGTCGGCGCACATCCACGCCGGCGGCCGCATGACCATCATGTTCTGCGCCTTCGACGGGCCGCCGATGATCCTGCGCCTGCACGGCAAGGGGCGCGTGCTCCATCGTGGCACGACGGACTACGCCGCGCTGCTCGCCGGCGCCTTCGCTGGCGACGAGCCACGGGGGGCGCGCCAGATTGTCGTTCTCGACGCCGACCTGATCGTCAAATCGTGCGGCTACGGCGTGCCGCTATTCGACTATCAAGGCGAGCGCGTATCCATGGACAATTGGGCGAGCACAAAGAGCGATGCGGACATCGCTGCCTATCGCCGCGAGAAGAACCGCGTGAGCCTCGACGGCCTGCCCACCGGACTGCCGGAAGACGGTCTCGCCTAGGCTCTCGCCTCACGCCCCCGGCACTGCCCCCTCGCCGCCCTCCCCTGCCACCTTGCGGATCAGCGTCGCCAGCTCCTGCGTGCGGATCTGGTCGAGTTTCTCATGCAGGGCGGCGATCTCGATCTCGGCCTTGAGGTTGACCTCGTAGTCGTGGGTGGCGGCGAGACGATCGTGCGCCGCCGCCCGGTTCTGCGACATGAGGATAACCGGCGCCTGCACTGCGGCCAGCAGCGACAGCATCAGGTTGAGGAAGATGAAGGGATAGGGATCGAAGGCGTGGACGAAGACGAGCCAGGTGTTGACCGACACCCACAAGACGATGACCACGCCGAAGCCGATGATGAAGCTCCACGAGCCGCCGATCTCGGCCACCCGGTCGGCGAGATGCTCGCCGAAGGTCTTCGAACGCTGGATTTCGACGTTGATGTTGCGCGAAACGGCGAGCCGGCGAACGACCTTGTCGATCACCGCCTTCTCGCGCGCGTGCAGCTCGCCCTCGTCGAGTTCGAGAAGCTGGCGCGCCAGCTGGGCGATCGTTTCCTTGTTGCTCATGGCGGCTCCTCCGTCCGGATACCGTGACATCCGGACGGGAATCTAGCGCGAACCGGGGTGATTCGAGCGTTGCAAAACGGCGCTGCGGTGGCGGCACCCGGGCCGCGCGGCTCAGATGCTGCTGGCCGAGAACGTGTCGCAAGAATTGACGGCGCCGCTGCTGTAGCCGCGCTTGAACCAGCGGCTGCGCTGGGCGCTGGTGCCGTGGGTGAAGCTGTCCGGCACGACGTAGCCCTGCGTTTCCTTCTGCAAGGTGTCGTCGCCGATCTGGGAGGCGGCGTTCAGCGCCTCGTCGATGTCGCCGACATCGAGGATGCCCTTCTGGTCGGCCACGTGCGCCCACACGCCGGCGAAGCAATCCGCCTGCAGTTCGGTGCGCACCTGCAGCGCGTTCGCCTGGGTCTTGCCGACCTGGCGCTGCTCTTCGGTCACCTTGGGCAGGATGCCGAGCAGGTTCTGGACGTGATGGCCGACCTCATGGGCGATGACATAGGCCTGGGCGAAATCGCCCGGCGCATGGAAGCGGTCGCGCAGCTCCTTGTAGAAGGCGAGGTCGATATAGACCTTGCGGTCGCCCGGGCAATAGAACGGCCCGCTCGCCGCGCTGGCGAAGCCGCAGGCCGACGACGTCTGGCCGGTGAACAGAACCAGCGTCGGCACCTGATAGCGGCTGCCGCCATCGGCGAAAATCTGGGTCCAGGTATCCTCGGTGTCCGCCAGCACGGTGGCGACGAACTGGGCCGGCTGATCGCTAGGCGCGCCCATCTGGCCGGTCTGCTGGCTCCCCAGGGTCGCGCCGCCGGTGTCGCCGCCCTCGAGGCCGCCGAGCAGCGTCAGCGGATTGACGCCGAGGAACCAGCTCACCACCAGGACGATGACCACGGCACCGATACTGATGCCACCGCCGCGCCGGCCACCCGGCATGCCGAGCCCGATGCGCGGGCCGGCGCCGCCGAACCCGCCCGTGCCGGCGTCACCGCGCCTGTCTTCGATATTGCTGGACTGCCGCCGCCCTTGCCACCGCATGTCGCCGATCTCCGTTGAGAACCCAGATTAGCAAGGGCGGGGAAAAATGCAGCGGCATTGTGAGCCCAATGCCGCCGCAAGCGCGCGAACCTCAGTCCGGCGGGTTCGCGATCGACAGGATGTTGCCCTCGGAATCGCGGAACCAGGCCCCCTTCAGCTCGCCGAAGCTGGCGATTGAGTTGACCGTCTTCAGGTCCGGTGTGTCGTAGTCCAGGAAGACGACACCATTCTTCTTCATGGCAGCGACGTCGCGCTCGACGTCGTCGGTTTCGAAGCCCATGAGCGTGTTGGGCGCTTTGCCGGCAAACTCGGTGGGATAGAGCAGGAAGGCGGTGCCGCCGCCCATGTCGTAGACGGCCCCGGCGGGGATTTCGCTGGTCGGCTTGACGCCGAGCTTCTCCTCATACCAGCGCTTCGCCCGCGCCATGTCGGTCGCCGGAATTGTCGCAAAGACACGATGATTGCCAAACATGCCATGCCCTCCCTGGTTGGACCCCACTTAGGATGCGGGTTCCTGGCATGTAGGCACGCGCCGGCGGAACAGGTGTGACGGCGTTCACTCGCCGCCGCGGTCAGAGGCTCTCGACCATCTGACGCAGCAGTTCGCGCACCTCGCCGGCGATCGGCTCAAGCGCGGCGTTGCCGACACCCTGCATCGAGACGACCGGATCGACGGCGGCGACCTCGACCGCGCCTGGCTTCACCTCCTGCACGATCACGTTGCAGGGAAGCATGGTGCCGATCTTGTCTTCCGCCGTGAGCGCCTTGTGGGCGAAGGACGGGTTGCAGGCGCCGAGGATCGTATAGGGGCGAAGATCGACATCGAGCTTCGCCTTCATGGTCGCCTTGACGTCGATGGTGGTCAGCACGCCGAAGCCGCGCTCCTTGAGCGCTGCCGTCACATTGTCGATCGTCTCGGCGAACGGTGTCTTCACGGTCTTGGCAAAGTAGTAGCTCATCGTCTTCGCTCATCCCCAGGCTGGCGACCGGACGGCCGCTTGTCGAAACACATTCGGAAAAGAAGATAGGTGCGGCCGAGGGCAAAACGAAGGGGCGCGGCAAAGCACCGCCCTGCGGCTGGCGATAAGCGAGGCGAGAGGACCTAGCGCAGGCCGCGGCGGCCGAAGACCCGGCGGCCCGGAAACAGATCGGCCGCGGGGGGCTCGGCGGTTTTGGCCGGCCTGCTCTCGAATGCGGGGGGGGCCGCAGCCTGGGCCGGTCCGCTCTCGGCGACTTCCGGCTCGGCCGGCGGCACGAAAGACAGCAGCTCCTCCGGCGCCGGCGCCGCGTCCTCTTCCGGCGGCGGCGCCTCCAGCCCCAGATACTTGGCGATGACCGCGTTGGCCCGCGCTTCTGCCTCGGCATCCTCCGCGGACGAAATGAGCGCCGCGTTGCAGGCGCCGCGCAGATTGGCATAGGTGCCCGCGTCAGCCGTCGCCACGAAGCGGCGGCCATCCTTGAGGCGCACCTCGAACTCGATGTCCTTGACCTTGGTGACGGCAAACACGCTGGCCGCGAGTCCGATGGGATTGCCGGTGGTGAGGAAGCCGCGGGCACCAAGCTTCGCCGCCTGCTTCAACTGGCCGGACCGGTCGTCCGACAGCGCCTCAATCTCCTCGATTGCCGTCAGCGGGACCGACTCGTTGAGGCCCGGCCGCGACCGATCGGGCAGGTAGAGCGCCGCCTCGCCGACGGTGACCGTGATGTCGCCGCCAAAATCGCCCTTCTTGAGTATGATCGTCGCCATCGCCGGTTTCCCGCGACATGCCTCCTGATTGCTTACTGCCGTCGAAAAGTTAACGGAAGGCTAAGGATCGGGCCGAAGGTCAAACGCGCGGCGAATATCGCCACGATGATATCTTGTGGATTTTCGCAAGCCTGCCATTAAATGCATTTACATAGCTGGCTTACATAGGAAATATAGCGAACCCTAAGGGTTACCCTTAAAAATGGACAACTTCGACCGCGACCGGCCATGGCGACGCTGGTAATCCTCGACCTGATGGGCGGCGTCGCGCTGCTGCTCTGGGGCCTGCACATGGTGCAGAGCGGCTTCCTGCGTGCCTTCGGCAACGATCTGCGCTGGTTCCTCTCGCGCGCCCTCGGCAATCGGCTGACCGGATTCGCCGCCGGCCTGGGCATGACGGCGCTGCTGCAGTCGTCGACCGCAACCGGGCTGATGACCGCGTCGTTCGCCGCCCGCGGGCTCGTGGAGCTGGTGCCCGCCCTCGCCATCATGCTTGGGGCCAACGTCGGCTCGGCGTTGATTGTCGTCTTCCTCTCGTTCAACGTGACGGCGGCCGCCCCGGCGCTGTTCGTCATCGGCTTTGCGGCGTTCCGCCTGGGCTCGGGGTCGCGCTTCAAGGACATCGGGCGCATTGCGATCGGCTTCGGCCTGATCCTGGTCGCCATCCACTTCCTGGTCACGTCATTGGCGCCCGCCGAAACGGCGCCCGCGATCCGCTCGCTCCTCGTCGCCATCACCGGCGACCCGCTGATGTGCGTACTGATCGCAGCGCTTTTCACCTGGGCCGCGCATTCCAGCGTCGCCACCGTCCTGCTGACCATGTCGCTGGCCTATGCCCATTTCGTCACGCCCGAGGCCGCGATCGCGCTCGTGCTCGGCGCCAACCTCGGCAGCGCCGTCAACCCGCTGCTCGAGGGCGGCCACCGCGACCGACCGGAGAGCTATCGTCTGCCGGCCGGCAATCTCCTCAACCGCCTGGCGGGCGTCGTGCTCGTGGTGCCGTTCATCGCGCCCCTGGCCGCCGCGCTTCAGGTCGTCGAGCCCGACGCCGCGCGCATGACCGCCTTCTTCCACATCGGGTTCAATGCCGCGCTGGCCGTGCTGTTCATCGGCCTTCTCAACCCGCTCGCATGGCTGCTTGCCCGGCTGTTTCCGGCCCGTCCAATGGCGGCCGACCCCGGCGCACCACACTATCTCGACGAGGCCGCGCTGGAGACACCCTCGCTGGCGCTGGCCGACGCCGCCCGCGAGACGCTGCGCATGGGCGACCACGTCGAAGCGATGCTGCGCAATGTCATGACGGCACTGCTCACCAACGACCGTGCGCTGGTCGCCGAGACATCGCGGATGGACAACGTCGTCGATCGGTTGGACGAAGCAATCAAGCTCTACATCTCCAAGCTGACGCGCGGCAGCCTCGACGACCGCGACGCGCGCCGCGCGATGGAGATCATCTCGTTCTCCATCAATCTCGAGCACATCGGCGACATCATCGACAAGAATCTCGCCGAGCTCGCTGCCAAGAAAATTCGGCGCAAGCTCAAGTTCTCGGAAGACGGCGCCGCCGAGCTGACGGCCTTTCACCAGCGCATCGCGGAAAGCCTGCGCATCGGCCTCGGCGTATTCATGAACGGCGACGTCGTCGCGGCACGCAAGCTCATTGCCGAAAAGGCCGAACTGCGCGCTGTCGAACTTTCCGCCGGCGAGCACCACATCGAGAGATTGCGCCAGGGACTGCGCGAATCGATGGAGACGACGTCGCTGCACCTCGACGTACTGCGCGACCTGAAGCGCATCCATTCGCACATCTGCTCGGTCGCCTACCCGGCGATCAACGCAGGCGAAGGCGACGTCCGCGCCGTCGGCGCCGCAACCAACCCCGGCAACAGTTTCTCGGAGATCGGCGCCAAGCCGTCGCGCCGCTGACCCAGGGCGCGGCGAGGGCCGCATTGCGCCGCGCGCCGAAGGGCGCCGGGGGCATTTGCCGGGGGTTCCGCCCCTCCCCGGTTTGCCGTATAAGCCCCGCCTAGCCTGAAACACCTTGGGATTCGCCCCGGAGCGGCTGCCGCGCCGGGGTTTTGTTCGCGAACCGAGCCCCCATGCCGAAACGCACCGACATCGACTCGATCCTCGTCATCGGCGCCGGCCCGATCGTCATCGGCCAGGCCTGCGAGTTCGACTATTCCGGCACCCAGGCCGTGAAGGCGCTGAAGGACGAGGGCTACCGGGTGGTGCTGGTCAACTCCAACCCGGCCACCATCATGACCGACCCGGAGCTGGCCGACGCCACCTATATCGAGCCGATCACGCCGGAGATCGTGGCCAAAATCATCGAGCAGGAGCACGCCGCCCGGCCGCACGACAAGCTGGTGCTGCTGCCCACCATGGGCGGCCAGACGGCGCTGAACACCGCGCTGTCGCTGCGCAAGATGGGCGTGCTGGAGAAATTCGGCATCGAGATGATCGGTGCCACCGCGGAAGCCATCGACATGGCCGAGGACCGCGAGTTGTTCCGCGAGGCGATGCGGCGCATCGGCCTGGAGACGCCGCGCTCGGTTCTCGCCAACGCTTCGGCCCTCAAGCACGAGGACAAGAAGAAGCATCAGGCAGAGCGCGACCGGATCGCCGCGCGCGACCTGCCGGAGGCGGAGAGAGAGCGGCTCACCGAGACCTTCGAGCAGGACTGGGCGACCGGTGAAGCCGAGCGGCGCAAGCGCTATCAGGAGAAGGGCCTGGTCGAGGCGCTCGACGCGCTGCAGACGATCGGCCTGCCGGCGATCATCCGCCCCTCCTTCACGCTCGGCGGCACCGGCGGCGGCGTCGCCTTCAACCGCGAGGAGTTCCTCGACATCGTCGAGCGCGGTCTCGACGCCTCGCCGACCACCGAGGTGCTGGTCGAGGAATCGGTGCTCGGCTGGAAAGAGTTCGAGATGGAGGTCGTCCGCGACAAGGCGGATAACTGCATCATCGTCTGCTCGATCGAGAACGTCGATCCGATGGGCATCCACACCGGCGATTCGATCACCGTCGCCCCGGCGCTGACGCTGACCGACAAGGAATTCCAGATCATGCGCGACGCCTCGATCCGCGTCCTGCGCGAGATCGGCGTCGAGACCGGCGGCTCCAACGTCCAGTTCGCGGTCAACCCGGCCGACGGGCGGCTGGTCATCATCGAGATGAACCCGCGCGTGTCGCGCTCCTCGGCGCTGGCCTCGAAGGCGACCGGCTTTCCCATCGCCAAGATCGCCGCCAAGCTGGCGGTGGGCTACACGCTCGACGAGCTCGACAACGACATCACCGGCGGCGCCACACCGGCGAGCTTCGAGCCGACCATCGACTATGTCGTCACCAAGGTGCCGCGCTTCGCCTTCGAGAAGTTCCCCGGCGCCGAAGCGCTGCTGACCACATCGATGAAATCGGTCGGCGAGGTGATGGCGATCGGGCGCACCTTCGCCGAGAGCCTGCAGAAGGCGCTGCGCGGTCTGGAGATCGGGCTCGACGGCCTCGACGAAGTGCTCATCGAGGGCCTCGGCCAGGGCGACGACAAGAACGCCATCCGCGCCGCCCTCGGGCGCCCGACGCCCGACCGGCTGCTCGCCTGTGCCCAGGCCATGCGCTTCGGCGTATCGGTCGAGGAGATCCACGCCGTCTGCGCCATCGACCCGTGGTTTCTCAGGCAGTTGCAGCAAATTGTGGATTCGGAATCGCAGGTGCGGAGGCTGGGCCTGCCCGCCACCGCCGGGCCGCTCAGGCGGCTGAAGGCGCAAGGCTTCTCCGATGCCCGGCTGGCCTCGCTCGCCGGCGTCGAGGAAGCCCACGTGGCGAGCTTGCGCACGCGGCTCGACGTCCATCCGAGCTACAAGCGCATCGATACCTGCGCCGCCGAGTTCGCCTCGCCCACCGCCTACCTCTACTCGACCTATGAGGTGCCCTTCGCCGGCGTCGCGATGAACGAGGCGGAGCCCAGCGAGCGCAAGAAGGTGATCATCCTCGGTGGCGGGCCCAACCGCATCGGCCAGGGCATCGAGTTCGACTATTGCTGCTGCCACGCCTGTTTCGCGCTCGACGACGCCGGCTTCGAGTTCGATCATGATCAATTGCAACCCGGAGACCGTGTCGACCGACTACGACACCTCCGACCGGCTCTATTTCGAGCCGCTGACGGCCGAGGACGTTCTCGAGATCGTGCGCATCGAGCAGTCGAGGGGGACGCTCGCCGGTGTCATCGTCCAGTTCGGCGGGCAGACGCCGCTGAAGCTGGCAAGCGCGCTCCAGGACGCGCACGTGCCGATCCTCGGCACCTCGCCCGACATGATCGACCTCGCCGAAGACCGCAACCGCTTTGCCCGGCTCTTGACCAAGCTCGGCCTGCGCCAGGCCAAGAACGGCATCGCCTTCTCGGTCGAGCAGGCGCGGCTGGTGGCGACGGACCTCGGCCTGCCCCTGGTGGTGCGCCCCTCTTACGTGCTCGGCGGCCGCGCCATGCAGATCATCCGCTCGGAGGAGCAGCTTTCCAACTACCTGCTCGGCACCCTGCCCGAGCTGGTGCCGGCCGACGTCAAGGCGCGCTACCCGAACGACAAGACCGGGCAGATCAACACCGTGCTCGGCAAGAACCCGCTGCTCTTCGACCGCTACCTGTCGGACGCCATCGAGATCGACGTCGATGCGCTCGCCGACGGCAGCACGGTGTTCGTCGCCGGCATCATGGAGCACATCGAGGAGGCCGGCATCCACTCCGGCGACTCGGCCTGCTCGCTGCCGCCCTATTCGCTCTCGGTCGAAGTGATCGACGCACTGGAGAGCCAGACGCACCAGCTGGCGCTGGCGCTCGAGGTGCGCGGCCTGATGAACGTGCAGTATGCGCTGAAGGACGGCGAACTGTACGTCCTCGAGGTCAATCCGCGCGCCTCGCGCACGGTGCCGTTCGTGGCCAAGTCGATCGGCCTGCCGGTAGCCAAGATCGCCGCCCGGGTGATGGCCGGCGAGGCGCTCGCCGACTTCGACCTGACTGCCCGGAGAACCGGCCATGTGGCTGTCAAGGAAGCGGTTTTCCCCTTCGCCCGCTTCCCCAATGTCGACACCCTGCTCGGCCCCGAAATGCGCTCCACCGGCGAGGTGATGGGCCTCGACGACTCATTTGCCGTCGCCTTCGCCAAGAGCCAGCTCGGCGCCGGCAATCTGCTGCCGACCGCCGGCACGGTGTTCATTTCGGTGCGCGACGCCGACAAGGAGCGCGTCGTCGAGCCCGTAAAACGGTTGGAAAACCTGGGTTTCAAGGTCATCGCCACCTCCGGGACGCAGCGATTTCTTAGGGCCCACGGCATAGAGTGCGGCCACATCAACAAGGTACTTGAAGGCCGGCCGCACATCGTCGATGCTATCAAGAACGGGGATGTGCAACTCGTCTTCAATACAACCGAAGGCGCGGGTGCCCTCTCCGACAGCCGGTCACTCCGGCGCGCAGCCTTGTTGCACAAGGTCCCGTACTACACAACCATCGCGGGTGCGATTGCTGTGTCGCACGGGATCGAGGCATACCGCTCCGGTACGCTTGAAGTCCGTCCGCTGCAAACCTATTTCGCACCGGCGGCCTGAAGGGGCGTGACGCGAGGCTGGCAAGTTTTGGTCTGACGAACGGTCATCGGACCCGGTGACGGGGCCGGCGAACGGGAAGCAGGCGTTGCCAAGGCGGCAGCCAAAGGGCTGCGCCGTGAGAGTTATGTGAGGCGCCGGGTCCAATCCGGCGCATCTGGGAAAGGGTGCAGGTGCGATGGAAAAGATTCCGATGACCGCGGCTGGCCATGCGGTGCTGGAATCCGAGCTGAAGCGGCGGACGAGCGAGGAGCGCCACCGCATCATCCAGCTCATCGCCGAGGCGCGCGGCCACGGCGATCTGTCGGAGAACGCCGAATATCACGCCGCCAAGGAAGCCCATGGCCTCAACGAGGGGCGCATCGTCGAGATCGAAGACCAGCTCTCGCGCGCCGAAATCATCGACGTGTCCAAGCTGTCCGGCAAGACCGTCAAGTTCGGCGCCACCGTGACGCTGATCGATGAGGACACCGAGGAGAAGAAGAAGTACCAGATCGTCGGCGACGTCGAAGCCGACGTGAAGGCCGGCAGGATCTCGATTTCCTCGCCCATCGCCCGGGCGCTGATCGGCAAGGCCAAGGGCGACAGCGTCGAGGTTGCCGCGCCCGGCGGCAGCCGCTCCTACGAGATTCTCGACGTCAAGTTCAACGGCTGAGCCCGGTCGCAGCCTGTAGCCCGCATGCAGCGGAGCGGAATGCAGGCGAGCGCCCGCGGATTTCGGGCTCCACCCGGGCTCCATAGGGCCAGCCTACCCGCCCGGCGCGCTGCGCCCTCCTTGTCGCACCTCTGCGCATCTTGCATAGCTCGGCCGAGAGCTTAGATTTCCGGTGAATAGTCCAACCGAATCTCGGCCGCCGCCCGGGCGGGGCGGCATGTCCATTTACGGGATTCCGGGCGCCCCTCACGGAAGGGAAGCGCGCCGCACCGCCCCTGAGGTGCCATTATGCATTCTAGGATTATCGTCGTCGGCTCCGGCCCGGCCGGTTACACCGCGTCCATCTATGCGGCCCGCGCCATGCTGGAGCCTGTCCAGATCTCCGGCCTGGCGGCCGGCGGCCAGCTGACCACCACCACCGATGTCGAGAACTATCCGGGCTTCGCCGAGATGGTTCAGGGGCCTTGGCTGATGGAGCAGATGAAGGCACAGGCCGAACACGTCGGCACGCGCATGGTTACCGACCACATCACCGCCGTCGACCTGTCGCGTCGCCCGTTCAAGCTGACCGGCGACGGCGGCGAGACCTATACCTGCGACGCGCTGATCGTGGCGACCGGCGCCGAGGCAAAGTGGATGAACCTGCCATCGGAACAGAAGTTCCGCGGCTTCGGCGTGTCCGCCTGCGCCACCTGCGACGGCTTCTTCTATCGCAACAAGGAGGTCGTGGTCATCGGTGGCGGCAACACCGCCGTCGAGGAGGCGCTGTACCTGACCAACCACGCCTCCAAGGTCACCCTCGTCCACCGCCGCAACGAACTGCGCGCCGAGCCGATCCTGCAGAACCGTCTCTTCGCTCACCCGAAGATCACGGTGGTCTGGGATTCGGTGGTCGATGACGTGCTCGGCTCCACCGGCTTCCCACCGGCGGTGACCGGCGTGCGCCTGCGCAACGTCAAGACCGGCGCGGTCAGCGAGCTGAAGGCCGACGGCGTCTTCGTCGCCATCGGCCACGCTCCCTCGGTGGAATTCCTCGGCGGGCAATTGAAGCTGAAGCCGAACGACTATGTGTGGACGGCACCGGATTCGACCGTCACAAGCGTTCCCGGCGTCTTCGCCGCCGGCGACGTCACCGACGACACCTTCCGCCAGGCGGTGACCGCCGCCGGACAGGGCTGCATGGCCGCGCTGGAGGCGCAGAAGTACCTGGCGATGGCCGAAGCGCCGGCGGAGGCTGCCGAATAGGACGAGGAGGCCGGCGCGTTTCCGGACGCGCCGGGGTCGCGGGGGAGCGATGTTGGATTGGGACAAGCTGCGCATCTTTCACGCGGCCGCGCAGGCCGGGTCGTTCACCCATGCCGGTGAGAACCTCAACATGAGCCAGTCGGCGGTGAGCCGTCAGGTGAGTGCACTCGAGCAGGACCTCGGCGTCCCCCTCTTCCACCGCCACGCCCGCGGCCTCATCCTCACCGAACAGGGCGACGAGCTCTTCCGCACCGCCAACGAAGTGCTCGTCAAGCTCGACGCGGCGACCTCGCGCCTGGCCGAATCCGCCGAGAAGCCGTCCGGCACGCTGAGGATCACCACCACCGTCGGCATCGGCTCGACCTGGCTCACCGCGCGTGTGCACGAATTCGTTGACCTGCATCCCGCGATCAACCTCCACCTGATCCTCGACGACACCGAACTGGATCTGGCCATGCGCCAGGCCGACGTCGCCATCCGCCTGCGCCAGCCGGTGCAGCCCGACCTCATCCAGCGCCGGCTGTTCACCGTCCACATGAACGTCTACGCGGCGCCGACCTATATCGATCGCTTCGGCGAACCCAAGGCGATCAGCGACCTCGACGATCACCGCATCGTCACCTTCGGCGTGCCGGTGCCGGCCTATCTGCGCGATCTCAACTGGCTGGAACTCGCCGGCCGCACATCGGAAAACCCGCGCGAGCCGGTGCTCAAGATCAACAACCTGTTTGCCATCAAGAATGCGGTGCAGAACGGCACCGGCATCGCCGTCCTGCCGAGCTACATGGTCGAGCCGGGCTCCGGCCTCAGGCAGTTGCTGCCCGAAGTACAGGTGCCGAGCTTCGCCTCCTATTTCGTTTATCCCGCCGAGTTGAAAAACTCCGCGCGAGTCCACGTCTTCCGCGATTTCCTGCTAAGCAAGGCCCAGAACTGGTCCTATTGAGTTGAAAAACAGCGTGTTTCCATTCCTGTGCTATTTGCGCAACAGTGAGGGATATTGCTTAGCCATTGAGCATGTCTTGTTTCGCCCCCTGTAAAAACTTCATAGCCTTGATTGCGTTGGTGCGGCGATTCGCCTGTTCTTCCTCCCTGCGGGCCTGTTGACGCATCTTCTGTTCCCTTCTGGAGCGTATGCCGACAGCGATGCTGTCACGGCAAAAACTGCCGGGCCCGAAAGGGCCCGGCCTTTTATTGCGGCAATCGGGCGCCTGACGGCCGCTACATGAACAGCTTCTCGCCGGTCATGCCGGCATACATGGCGGCGACGTATTCGCCGTAGCCGTTGTAGAGCCGGGTCGGGATCGATTTCTGCGTGCCGATGTCGCGTTCCATTGCCTGGCTCCAACGCGGATGCGGCACTTCGGGGTTCACATTCGCCCAGAAGCCGTATTCGTCCGACTGCAGTTGCTGCCAGAAACTGGCCGGCCGCTCGTCGGTGAAGGTGAACTTGACGATCGACTTGATCGACTTGAAGCCGTACTTCCACGGCAGGTGGACCCTGAGCGGCGCGCCCATGACCTTGGCCACCGGCTTGCCATAGGCGCCGGTGACCATGAAGGCGAGTTCGTTCGTCGCCTCGGCCATGGTCAGGCCCTCGACATAGGGCCACGGATACCAGAACTGGCTCTGGCCGCTGGCCATCGACGGGTCCTTGAAGGTCTCCATGCGCAGATACTTGGCCGAACCCAGCGGCTTGGCGAAATCGACCAGCCTGGCGAGCGGGAAGCCGGTCCACGGCACCGTCATCGACCACGCCTCGACGCAGCGGTGCCGGTAGAGCCGCTCCTCCAGCGTCATCTTGCGGATGAGATCGTCGACGCCGATGGTGAAGGGATTTTCCACCATGCCGTCAAAGGCGATTTCCCAGGGGCGCGTCTTGAGGGCCTGGGTGGCGCTCGCCACGTCCTTCTGGGTGCCGAATTCGTAGAAGTTGTTGTAGCTCTCGTTGATCGCCTCGGGCGTCACCGGCCGGTCGATGGTGTACTTGTTGTCGCGCGGGGCCGGGTAGAGATCGATGGTCTGGTCGGTCTGTGCCCAGGTTGCCGAAGGAAAGGCCGCCGCCGCCAGGCCACCGAGGAGCGCTGCGCCGCCGGCCGCCATGATCTCACGCCGATTGCGGTAGGCCGTCTCCGGTGTCGCAAGATGCTCCGGGATTTCCCAGCCCTTCCTGCGGATCACATGCATCGCCTGCTCCCTCGGCCCTCGACTGCCCGCCGCCTGCAAGCCTAGAGCTAAAGCCGCACTGCGACACGATCAATTCACGATGGCGTGGCCGCGCTGCCAGAGCGCGCAACGCGGGCTGATCTGACGCAACGCCCGCTGGCCGCCAATCTGCTAATCTCCTGCGAAGGAAGGTAGCCATGCGGTTGAACCAAACCATCGGCATCGGCTTTCTCCTGGCGCTGACGGGGCCTGCCGGTCTTGCCTTGGGCGCCGGCGCGACATTTACGGTCGGCCGTTCCAACGCCGACTTCACCTCAATCCAGGCAGCACTCGATCACGCGTCCCAAGGGGCGACGATCATCGTTCACGCCGGTACCTATCGCGAGCATGTGACGGTCGACAAGGCGCTGACGCTGGAGGCCGAGGGAAACGCCGTGATCGATGCCGGCCGAAAGGGCTCGGCCGTCACGCTGTCGGGTTCGGGGATCACGTTTACCGGCTTCGAGGTCCGCAATGCCGGCTCGTCGGGAACCCAGGCGGGACTCCTTGTCCTCGGCAACGGCAATACGATCGAACATGTGCGGGCGACCGGCAACAACTGGGGTATCGTCGTTTCGGGTGGGCACGACAACGTGATCTCTGACAGCGCGGCGACGCAGAACAAGCACGACGGTATCGCCCTTCTCGGCGCGTCGACGACCACGCTCACGCACAATATCTTGACCGGAAACGGTCGTGCGGGCTTGTGGCTCGCAGCGGCCCATGAGGCCAAAACCGTTCAGGAGGCGGCAGAGAACCGTATCCTGGACAACGACGCCCACGACAACCGCAATTTCGGCATCGCGCTCAACACCGGGGCCGTCCGCAACGAGGTGAGCGGCAACACGGTCGAAGACAACGGCCGTAAGATTTCCGATGCCGGTATCCTCATCAACTGCGGGCCGAACGGAAATCTCGTCGAGAGCAACACGCTGTCGGGCAATCAGAAGCACGGCATCCTGATCATGTCTGGAAGCTTCGCGAACCGCATCCTGTCGAATTCGGTGACCGGCAGCGCGGTCGGGATAGGCATCTATGACGCCAACGCCAACGAGATCGCCAAGAATGTCGTGACCGGGAGCGCCGACTACGGAATCGAGCTCGACGACATGTCCCCGCTCATGGGCGCGGTCGCCAACGCTCCCGGCATCGCCGGCGCGTTCCCTGTCTCGGCCGACAACCTCCTTCACCACAACGATTTGGCAGAGAACCGCATCAACGCCTTCGATCGGTCCGGCAAGCCGTGGACGCCGCCGGGCACGAAGAACATGCCGCCAACGCTCCCCCAGAACATGGCCGCAACGCTCGCGCCCAACCGCTGGGACGACGGCAAGGAAGGCAATCACTACGACGATTTCGACGAAGAGCGGGAGGGGTTCATCGATCGCAATGCCGATGGCATCGGCGACAAGGCCCATGCGATTCCGGGCGGCAGCGCTGTCGACAACTTCCCCCTCGCCGACGCGCCCGAAGCTTGATAACGACTCCCGCTTGCCTGGGAAGAGGCTCGCGGCTGCCCCTCTCCGACAACGCAACAGGCGCGCCCGCCAGCGGCGGACGCGCCTGTTGATATTCGGCCCTTCGGTCTAAGCCGCCTTCTCGGCCGCTCGCTCGATGACCTGGTCGGCAAGCCGGCCGGTCAGCTCGGCGAGGTGATCGAAGTTCGACTTGAAGGTGCCGACGCCCGCGGTCGCCGAGCGCAGCTCGACGATCAGGTCGCGGATTTCGGCCTGCGGGATCAGCGCCTCGACCACGTCCCAGCCCGGCCACCCTGGCCGCGCATCGAAGCCGAGGATCTGGCCGCGCCGCTGCGAGACGATGCCATTGACCCGCGGCGTCGCCTCCGACGGCACCGCGATCTCGACCTTGAGGATCGGCTCGAGCAGCACCGGATGGCACTGCGGCATGCCCTCGCGCATGCCGATCTGCGCCGCGGTGCGGAAGGCCATGTCGGAGGAGTCGACCGCATGGTAGGAGCCGTCGGTCAGTGTCACCGACAGGTCCACGACCGGGAAGCCGAGCGGCCCCTTGTCGAGATACTCGGACACGCCCAGTTCGACCGCGCTGAAATAATTGCGCGGCACGGCGCCGCCGGTGACCTTCTCGGCGAACTGGAAGCCACTGCCGCGCGGCAACGGCTTGATGTCGAGCACCACGTCGCCAAACTGGCCGTGGCCACCCGACTGTTTCTTGTGGCGGCCACGCACGTTCACCGCGTGGCGGATCGTTTCCTTGTATGGCACCGCAGGCTGATGCGTGACGGCCGTGATGCCATATTTGCTGGTCAGCCGCTCCATCGCCACACGCAGGTGCATCTCCCCCTGCCCCTCGATCACCGTTTCGCTGGTGTCCTGGTCATGGGTGATGCGCAGCGACGGGTCTTCCTCGAGAAGCTTGGTCAGCGCCGCCGACAGCTTGACGTCGTCCTTGCGCTCCGCCGACGCCACGGCGGTGCCGAGCACCGGCTCCGGCGGCGCGAGCATGATCACCTGGACCGGCGCTTCCTTGCCCGAGCTGAGCGTCATGCCGGTCTGCGCGTCGTCGAGCTTGCCGAGGCCGACCGTCTCGCCAACCGCGGCCGCATCGCGCTTGGTGGTGTGCTGCCCCATGATGCTGAAGACGCCGGAAACACGGCCGGCCGGCCCGTTCGGCCCCATTAGCTCGTCGCCATCGCCGACCGAACCGGACAGCACCCGTGCGATCGACAGCTTGCCGCCGTGGGTGGAATGGACCGTCTTCATCACCTGCACGATGGCGTCGCCATTGGGCTCGATCTTGCGCCGCGCGCGCGTATCGGCGATGTCCGGCGTTTCGTGGCGGATCGCCTTGAGCAGCCGGCCGACGCCGCCGCCATGTTCGGCCGCTCCGATGAACACCGGGCAGATCAGCCCGTCGCGCATCTCCTTGACCAGATCGTCGAAGATCTGGTCGCGCGGCGGCTCGATCTCCTCCAGCAACTGCTCCATCAGCTTGTCGTCGTAGTCAGCCAGCGTCTCCATCATGTTGAAGCGCGCCTCAACCTCGCGCGCCTTGTCGTCGCCGCTGATCTCGATGAGCTCGCTCGGTGCATGCTCGCGATAGACGAAGGCGCGCTCGAGTGCGAGGTCGATGTAACCGGTGACGACGTTCTCCTGCCACACCGGCAGGTGGCGCAGGACCAGCGGCACGGCGCTCGCCGGCTGCAGCGTCTTCAGCGTCTCGCGCACGCTGGCGTCGGCCTTGTCCATCTTGTTGAGGAACAGGATGTGCGGCACGCCTTGGTCTTCCAGCGTTTTGAGGATGACCTGCAGCGCCGGGATCTTCTTCTCGTCGGCCTCGGCCACCACCACCGCCAGGTCGACGCCGGCGAGCACCCCCTCGGTCTCGAAGGAAAATTCGATCGAACCGGGGCAATCAAAGAAGGTCAGCTTGTCGTCCATGAAATCGGTCTCGGCGACATTGACCTCCACGCTCATCTGGTGGGCCCGCGCCTCGGGCGAGGCATCGCCGACAGTATGCTTTTCGGCGATGGTGCTCTGACGGTTGATCGCGCCGGTGCGCGCCAAAATCGCCTCAAGAAGTGTTGTCTTGCCGCTGGCAAACGGGCCTACGAGTGCAATGCACCGAGGCCCGGCAACTCTGTTGTTGTTTCCCATAGCCGCGCCTTTCTTTTGCTTGAGCGTTCCGTTTCTTGCTTCGTTCTTTTCGGGCCGCGCACAAGCTCCCAGAGGCGCGGCCGGTCAGCCTGATGACATCAGGGAACCATCGCACTGACAAGAGCAGACAGAGGGGAGCAACTGCCTTGATCCATGTCTATTCGGCCCACAGATCGAGCGAGCTGATGGCGACCGCCAGATCGAGTCCGGTCTGCCCCTGGACCGAGAGCGGTTGCAGGGCAAAGGAACGGTTCGAACCGCCGACCAGCAGATTGGCACCGGCGCCGACGATCACGGAGGCTTCCGCCGAAGCGCCGACATAGGTGCCGGCCAGCGCGTCGACCGGGTAACCGCGCGCGGCAGCGAGCACCGCCCACACGATCACCGTCTTGCCGGTAACGCCGATATCGAGGCCGACCTTGTTGATGCGCCCGCCATAATGCTCGGCCCCCCGGAAATCCGGCTTGAAACTGCAGGTCATGCCCTTCGACGAGCCGAGGATCATGCCGATGCCAGGCGCGACCTCGCAGGTGAGCAGGCCCGTCTTGATGTAGCCGGCGTTCGCCGGCGCCGTGCCGACAATCGCAGCCGCAGCCAACGCGGCGGCGGCGAGCAGAGCCTTCGCCGCCGATGCATACCTCGAAACCATGATGAATCGCCTCCGAATCGGGCAATACCGGCCGGCCAGGCCGTTCCCCGAACGTTTTCCCCGTTCCGGGGGCATCGTTGCACGGCCAAGCGCCAAGGAAAAGCTGCCGCCGGAGCCAAGCGACGCTTGATCGCAGCACGCCAACAGTGCATGTCCTCCGCCCGGAGGGTTGTGCATGCTCAGTTTTTACGGTCTCAGCGAAAAAGGCCTGGAGACGCTGCCGGCAGCCGAAGGCGGCGAGGTGCCGCCGGGGACCGGTTGGGTCGACCTTTTCCTGCCCTCGGCGGACGAGAACCGCGCCGTCGAGCGCTTCCTCGGTGCGGCCGTGCCAACCCGCGAGGAGGCCCAGGAGATCGAGTTCTCCAGCCGTTTCTACAGCGAGGACGGCGCCACCTTCATGACCGCGACGGTGCTGAGCGGCGTGGATGCCGGGCAGCCGGAGCTGGCGCCCTTCACCATCGCCGTGGCCGGCGAGCGCATCGTCACGCTGCACTACAACGACCTGCGCGCGCTGCGCCACTTTCTGACGCGCGCCGCCAAGCCGGGCAGCGGCTGCTCGTCCGCTCCGGGGGTATTCATCGGCCTGGTCGAGGCGATCATCGACCGCGCCGCCGACGTGCTGGAACGCATCAGCGGCGACGTCGACCGTATCAACCAGGACGTCTTCGCCCGCCGTCGCGACCCGGCGCACGAAGGCCGCGAGCTCTCCGAACTGATCGCAGCGATCGGCGTGCAGGGCGACCTGGCGGCGAAGGCCCGCGAGAAGTCTCGCTTCGCTCGAACGCCTGGTGCAGTACGCCGGCCTGGCGGCACCGAGCATCAACGCCAAGGGCAACAACCGCGCCCGCATGAAGCTCGCCGCCCGCGACATCCGTTCGCTCGAAGACCACGTCACCTTCCTGTCGAACAAGATCAATTTCCTGCTCGACGCCACGCTCGGCCTCATCTCGGTGGAGCAGAACGAGGTCATCCGCGTGCTGACGGTGCTGTCGACCTTCTTCTTCCCGCCGACGTTGATCGGCACCTTCTACGGCATGAACTTCCATTTCATGCCGGAGCTGAGCTGGCCTTTCGCCTATCCACTGGTGATCGGCGCCATGATCGTCTCGGCGCTGGTGCCCTATTTCTATTTCAAGCGGCGCGGCTGGCTGTAGAGCGTCCCCCGGTTGCGTGGCAAGCGCCCGTCAGCGACATGAATCTTGAGCCGGGACCGGGCGACGCCCTATCATGACACTGAACGGAGAAGACAGGCGGCGTGATGTCTTCCAATGGGCCATCAGAGCTTTTGCCCGCAGCGGCGCCCGAGCCGATGGCGGAGGAGATTGCCGCCGCGCAGCAGCGCCTCGCCGGCATCGACGCCAGCGTCTTCGCGCGTGCGGTGCCGCTCTCGCCGATCCAGCACAACGACCTGATCCGGCGCGCCGTTCGGAAGCTGTTCGGCCATGACCCTTGAGGCGATCGACCGCGGCGGCGGAGGGCGCGTCTGGCGCCTGGCCGATCTGGCCGACCGCCAGACCTTCGACCGCTTCATCGACACGATTGCGGCCGCGATCGCCGACCGCTTCGCCCTCAAGGTCCACGTCGACGTCACCGGCCGCTGGCAAGCCTATAACGGCTGGATCGCCAGACTGCAGGACACGGGCGACGGCGACGACGATCATGACCGCTTCGCGCGCCTGTGCGCCGACCTGATCGAATGCCTCGCCAGCCAGCCCGTTGTCGGCTACTCGCCGATGATGCGCGATGACTCCGAACCGATGACCGACATGGTGCTGCGCAACGCGAACGAAGTGACGGCGCTCGCCGCCGGCGCCGCCCTCTACATCGTCAGGACAACAGCGCTGGGCGGTGCCGACATCAGCGAGCCGCTGGCACCGGCGATCATGGAGAACGCCGCGGCCGCCTTGCAGCGCCACCCCGCCGCGGCCGCCGAACGCTTCCGCGAACTCATGCGCCTGACCACGCCGTGGAACTGAAAATGGTCGATCCGGCCATCACCAAATTCCTCGCGGCGCTCGATGAAACCCAATACCTGGCGCCCGACCGCATGCAGGCCTATCAGCGCCGCCTGCTCGACCGGTTGCTGCGCCACGCCAGGAGCCAGACCGCGTTTTATGCCGACCGGCTGGCGCCGGTCTTCCGCACCGACGACAGCATCGACTGGGACCGCTGGACGGAAATCCCGATCCTGACCCGGGCGGAAGCGCAGGAGAAGGCGGAAGCGCTGAAGGCGCGGGAGGTGCCGGCCATTGCCGGGGAGTCTCACAGATCAACAACATCCGGATCGACCGGGCAGTCCTTCGAACATCTCACAAGCCAGCTCCTGGCTTCCGGTTCCACCTGTGCCAGCGAGCGCTTCTTCACCTGGCACAGACTCGACCCTTCCCTCCTGGCGGCCTTCATTCGCGCGCGGCACGATGCGCCCTATCCGGACGGACTGCGCGCGAATGGGTGGCGCCTTGGCCGTCCCGAAAGTCCGCGCGTCGATCTGAACATCTCAACGCCAATCGACAAGCAAATCGAATGGCTAGGCCGCGTCCAGCCGGGCATCATCGCCACCTACCCGAGCAACCTCCGTGAAATCGGAGCCATGACCGCCGACAGGAAGCTGTTGCACCCCAAGGCGTTGCTCACGATGGGCGAGACGGTCTCCCAGGACACCCACGCGGCCATTCACGCAGATTTCGGGCTCGAGCCGCTCGACCAGTACGGCACCTCCGAGATCGGCCACATCGCCGCCACGTGCCCGCATTCGGGCCTGTACCACATTGCCAGCGAGCTGGTTTTGATTGAGGTCGTCGGCGAGGATGGCCAGGTGCTGCCGCCTGGCGACGAAGGGCGGATCGTTGCAACGGCCTTCTACAACCTCGCCATGCCGTTCATCCGCTATGACATCGGCGATTACGGCTGCATGTCGCGGGAGCCCTGTTCCTGCGGCAGAACACTGCCGATCATGCAAAGAATCCTGGGCCGCACGCGACACATCTTCCGGTTCATCGACGGCAGTCGAAAGTGGCCGGTACTGCTGACGCCTGACGTTCAGAATTTTATCCCGCATCACCAGAAGCAGGTCATTCAGGTCGCTATCGACCGGATCGAGTTTCGCTACGTGCCTCAGTCACCCGACCAGGTGAACGACGCGGACGGATTCGCAGAATTCGTGAAAGAGCAGTTCCATCCAAGCGTCAAGGTCGACCTTGTCATGGTGGACAAGATCGACCGCCCCCGGTCGGGCAAGTTCGAGGACTACGTCAGCCTTCTCGACGGACCCGAGCCGCCCGCCTCGCGCTAGTCAGGAGTGCGATTGAGGAAGCAGCCATCGACGGCTTCGTGGTACCCGACCGGACACTGGGTGCTATCGTACAGATCGCCCGGCAGTCCGTCCGAACCATTGGTCACCGGATCGTCCTCGCGGTGGCGCCGGATCAGCGACTTGCCGTTGTCGCCGAAGTAGAAGCGTGCACCGCCCAGCACCTGGGTGTAGCCGTCGTCGCCGAACGAGCCCGACGCGAAGAGGGAAAGTCCCTTGCCCGGATGCGGCTGCCATTCGGCGTCGACCATGCCGATGGCGCCGGGGCCTTCGAGGTAGCGGACGCCGCCGTCAATGCGGAAGTTGTCGGTCGGATAGTAGGCGAGCAGCGCTTTGCCGGCGAAGCCGGTGAAGGTGCCGAACTGATAGGAAGCCAAGCCTTCCAGGGAGAAGCGGCCAAGATAGGCCTCGCCTTCGACGCCGACCTTGCCGACATCGGCGCCACCGATGAAGCCTAACGGGCCACCGCCGACATCCCACGACACATAGCTGGAATAGAGACCGACGAGGCCCTTCGCCGGGTCGCGCCAGAAAAGGTGGCCACCAACGCCATAGAAGGGTGCCCCCTTGCCGGAGCCGACCATGCCATCGATCTGCAGGCCGTAGCGGACGCCGAGCGGCACCGTGAACGAGCCGGTGACGCCAAAGATGCCACCATCCTGGCTGCCGCCGAAAGCGCTGAGCTTGCCGTTAGGCTGCGAAACCGCCGGCAACGCGCCCGACGTCGCAGCCTTGCTGTACTCCGGCAGACCGCCATAGCCGTCGGGCAGGTCCGCCGCCTGCGCCCCGCCCGCCGCCGCGACCGCCACCAGGCAGGTCGTCGACAGCAGAATCCTCCGAAGCCGCATCATCGAAAGTGTCTCCTCGCATTGATTCTTGTACCGCCGATAAGACGCCGATTTGACTGCCGCGTAAATCGCCACTGATCGGCTACCGTGGTAATCGTGACAGTGTTGCCCCCGGACCACAGGAGAGGATCAGCACGTTGCGTCAAACGATTGTGGAGGTCTCTTCACTCTCCCCCTGAATTATTGCGGGGCGGTCGGCCTGTTTTCAGCGCAGGTGTTGCAGCGTGGTCCGGTGCAGCCAACGCAGCATTCCCGCTCCCCTCGCTACCGTTCTGCCATGATTGTGACCGAGCATGGCTTGTCCGGGGCGGCTGGGGGCCAGCCGAGGACGGGGCATGCTCAACACGCCAGACAAGACGCCGGCCGATGACCAGCCAGGACAGAAGGATTCATCGCCCGCCAAGGACCAGTCGCGGGACAAGTCACCGCCCCGCAGCCAGGCGCCGGCGAAACCGGTAGCCGAACGGACCATGGCCATGCCGACGATCATCCTGGTCGGCGCCGACAAGGGCGGCGTCGGCAAGACGACGGTGACGCGCACGCTCATCGACTATCTGTCGGCGCAGGACATTCCGCTGCGCGCTTTCGACACCGAGGCGCCGAAGGGCACGCTCAAGCGCTTCCACCCCGACGTCACCGACGTGGTCGATGTGACATCGGCCGCCGACCAGATGAAGATCTTCGACACCATCAACGCCGCCGAGGTGACGCTTATCGACGTCCGCGCCGGGCTGCTATCGACGACGCTGCAGGCGCTGGAAGATATCGGCTTCCTCTACGCCGCCCGCCAGGGCGAGTTCAATTTCGCCGTCTTCCACATCCTCGGACCCTCGATCTCCTCGTTGGAGGAAATCAGCGACACGGCCGACCAATTGACCGGGGCGCACCACTTCCTGGTCAAGAACTTCATCAACAACACGACGTTCTTCGAGTGGGACCCGACGACCTACAACGGCTATTTCAAGAAGATCAAAGGCCTGCGCGAAATCTCCGTGCCCCGGCTGAATGAACTGGCCTGCGAGCGGGTCGAACTGACCGCAATCCCGTTCACGACTTTCGTCTCCAACCAGGCCTCCGACGGCTCTCCGGCGACCCATTCCTTCGTTCTGCGCGGTTATGTGCGCCATTGGCTGCAGAGCGTGTGGGCGGAATATGACCGCGTCGGAATTGCCGACCTCGTACGCCAGAAGCAGAAGGCCGCCTGAGACACGGCGCGATGCTGGCGGAGTTGGAGGAACGACCGAGCGAGGCGATGTCCCGCCCTCAGGATGGGCCGTCGCGGCGCACGCCTGTCTTCATCGTGTGCTCGCCGCGTCCGCGCGTCGGGCGCACGCTGATTGCCCGCCTGTTGGTCGACTATCTCGTCAATGACGGCCGCAGCCCGCTCGCCTTCGACGCCAATCCGAACGATCCGGTGCTCTCCGCCTATCAGCCGCGCCACACCCAGGCCGCGACCGTCGCCGACACGCCGGGCGAGATGGCCCTGTTCGACCGGCTGATCGTCAACGACGGCCGGCCGAAAGTCATCGACCTGGCGCCCGACCTCTTCGACGCCTTTTTTACCAGCGCCGAGACCATCGCCTTTGTCGACAGCGCCAACGCCCGGCGCATCGACACCGTGGCGCTCTATGTCGTCGAGAACCACGCTCGCGCCATCGCCGCCCACCGCAACCTGATGCGCCGCTTCCCGAACATGGCCGTCGTGCCGGTGGTCAACGAGGCGCTCTTTCCCGTCGGCACGCCCCTGCCCCGGCTTCCCGAGGACGGCCTGCCGCCGCTCAGCATCGGCGTGCTGCCGCAGACGCTCCACGGCGTCGTCATGCGTCCGCACTTCTCCCTTAGCGACTATTTTCACCGGACGGCCGAGCGGACCATGCTCCACCGCTGGATCGCCAACGCCTTCATCGGCTTCCGCGATATCGAACTCCACCTGCAGATGGCAGAGTTCGCGTCGCTGTTCAGCGCCGCCGTCTAGGACGGTTTCTGCGGGCTCATGCCCAAACCTGGGCGGGCGGCGAACGCTTAATCGGCATGCTCGCGCCGATGCCGCGACCAGGGCCTGAGAACGGATCGGCCCCCGACGCGGCTGCCTGCCATTCCTCCCAGGTCTGCAAACGCAGGCCCAGCCGGCGGTAGTCCACCCGCAGATAGCCGTCCGGCCCGCACACGACCGCGGCGGGCACGATCCTCGCGACCTCCTGCGCCATCACGCCGACGTAGAGTTGGTCGCTCCACAGGTAGCGATAGCGGTAGAGGCCGATGCCATTGTCGAGCCGCGCCAGTGCAACAATATCGCGCTTGAGGCGGACATCCGACTGCAAGACCACGTGTTCGGTGGTCGCGTTGAGATCATCGCGCAGGGTGTTGCCGGGATCATCTTCGCGATGGCGCCGGATGAGCGGCTTGCCGGGGTCGCCGAAGTAATAGCGCAAGCCGCCCAGCGCCTGGGTGTAGCTGTTACCAAAGGAACCTGACCCATAGACGGTCCAACTGGAACCGACGTGCGGCTGCCATTCGGCATCAACCATGCCGATGGCGCCGGGGCCTTCAAGGTAGCGCACGCCGCCGTCGAGCCGCAAATTATCGGTGGGATAGTAGGCCAGCAACGCCTTGCCGGCGAAACCGGTGTGGGTGCCGAACTGATAGGCGGCGCGGCCCTCGAGCGAGACGCGGCCGAGATAGGCCTCGCCTTCGACGCCGACCTTGCCGACGTTGTCGCCGGTCGTCAGCCCATTGCGCAGGTCCCATGAGACATCGCTGGCATAGAGGCCGACGAGCCAACTGGATGGATCGCGCCAGAACACGTGTCCGCCGACGCCGTAGAAGGCAGCGCCGCGACCCGAGCCGGCCATTCCGTCGATCTGCAGCCCATAGGCAGTGCCCAGCGGCACCGACAGCGAACCGGTGACGCCGAACAGCCCACCATCCTGGCTGCCACCGAAAGCGCTCAGCTTGCCATTCACCCGGGACACAGCCGGCAGACTCGACGGTGCCGCCATCGGGCTATAGCCGTCGGAGACGGCGGGCAGGTCGGCTGCCTGCGCCGGAGCAAACGCGGCGACCGCACACAGGCAGGTCGTCGACAAGAGCCAATGCCGCTTCCGTATCATGGACGACTTTCTCCGCACGTTATGATTGCCGACACTTTACCCTACTTGCCCCGCCCGTAAACCGTCGCTGCTACTACGGCCACGATTGGGAAGAACCGTTGCCGGATAGCCACGCCACCAAGCGGAAACGCGGCCGAAGGCATACGCGCCTTCGGCGCCAGTTCATCTTTCCGGCGGCCTAGCGCAGCCCGGCGCAGAAGCGCTGGATGCGCTGGCCGGCCTCCTCCAGCGCCTCGGTCGAGGTGGCGTAGGAGATGCGGAAGTTGGGGCCGAGGCCGAAGGCCGAGCCCTGCACCACCGCCACCCCCTCGGCCTCCAGCAACTCGGTGACGAAGTCGTCGTCGCTCTCGATCACCTTGCCGGACGGCGCCTTCTTGCCAATGAGTTCGGCGCAGGAAGGATAGACGTAGAAGGCGCCCTCCGGCGTCGGACAGGAGAGCCCGCGCGTCTGATTCATCATCGAGACGACCAGATCGCGGCGGTCCTTGAACACCTTGTTGTGCTCGGCGATGAAATCCTGCGGGCCGGTCAGCGCCTCAAGCGCGGCATATTGCGAGATCGACGCGGGGTTCGACGTCGACTGCGACTGGATCTTGGCGATCGCCTTGATCAGCTCGACCGGGCCGCCAGCATAGCCGATGCGCCAGCCGGTCATGCAATAGGCCTTGGAGACGCCGTTGACGGTGAGCGTGCGCGCCTGCAGCGCCGGCTCGATCTCGGCCGCCGTTGCGAAGACGAAGTCGTCGTAGACGAGGTGCTCGTAAATGTCGTCGGTCATCACCCAGACGTGGGGATGGCGGGTGAGCACATCGGTGATCGCCTTCATCTCGGCGCGCGTGTAGGCGGCGCCGGACGGGTTCGACGGCGAGTTGAAGATGAACCACTTGGTCTTCGGCGTGATCGCCTTTTCGAGCGCTTCCGCCGTGACCTTGAAGTTGGTCTCGAGCGACGCCTCGACGAAGGTCGGCGTGCCGCCGGCGAGCAGCGCCATGTCCGGATAGCTTACCCAGTAGGGCGTCGGGATCAGCACCTCGTCGCCGGGGTTCAGCGTCGCCATCAGCGCGTTGTAAAGCACCTGCTTGCCGCCGGTGCCCACCGTGATCTGGTTGGTGGCGTAGGTCAGGCCGTTCTCGCGCTTGAACTTGTCGGCGATGGCGGCCTTGAGCTCGGGGATGCCGTCGACGGCGGTGTACTTGGTCTTGCCGTCGCGGATCGCCTTGATCGCCGCTTCCTTGATGTTGTCGGGCGTATCGAAGTCGGGCTCTCCGGCGCCAAGGCCGATCACGTCGCGACCGGCGGCCTTGAGTTCACGCGCTTTGTTGGTCACCGCGATGGTGGCGGAGGGCTTCACGCGGGCGAGCGAGTTGGCAAGGAAGGCCATGGTCCGGGCTCCGGAAATGGGTTTTCAAACGGCGCGGACCCTAGGCTCCACGCTCGCGAATCACAAGCAAAACGAGGCGGTTTTGGTGGTTTGCGTCGTCGCGGCCGGTCCTCGACCGTCCGCACGGGCGGCCTAGCCGAGCCGCACCCCGGCAGGCGCACGGTCGATCCTGCCCGCGGACGATTTGCCGGCCAGCAGCCGGCGCTGCAACCGGCTGGCCAGCCAGGTCGCGACGATGGCCACGACCACGCCGCCGATCACATCGACGAAGTGATGGCCGCCCTCGACCGGTGCCGTGGCCAGCATTGCCAGGTTGAGGACGAGCATCGGCCAGAAGAACCTCCAGATGCCGCGGAAGGCCAGCACGATGACGACGTTGAGAACGGCGTGATAGGAGGGAAACGCGATCAGCCCCCTGAGGTCGTCGAGCGTGAAGCGGGTCCACGCGCCGGACCGCAAGTCGAAGAACGCCTGCTTGTAGTCGAGATCGACGACCGGGTGATGCAAAGCGAGCGCCTCGTCCGGCCGGAAATAGGCGAGAGCCCCGGACGACGGCCACAGGCCCGAAAGGGCGATCGCGATCAGCGCGCCGATCATGGCGGCGAGCACCAGCTCGCTCGCCCGCTCGGTCCTCTCCATCACGGCGAGCGCGATGATGCCGAATGCGATGAACGGCAGCGCCAGAAAATAGAACAGCGCGTACACCATGCCGAGCGCGGGATGCCCGGCGACATAGGCGTAATAGGCCAGCCAATCGAGGTGAAGCACGGCGTCGAACGCCGCCAGGCGATCGTCGATCAGCGGCAGATTCCGGGTCACGACGAGATTGCTGAGCAGCCCGGCGGCGGCCGAGAAGGCCAGCATCCACGCCGTCTCGCGCACCATGACGACGAAATTCCGGTTCGGCCGCCAGCGGCCGTAGATCTCGGCAACGACGAGCAGCACGGTGACGACCGCAACCACCCGGACGGTGCTGACGAGGGCGAAGCTGAAATGGGCGAACTCGATCCACACCGCATCGATCGCCACGATCGCCACGATGACCGCGATCTTCAGAAAATCCTCGGGCGTGAATTCGCCAGGTCGTTGCATGGTGCGGTCTCGGCTGTCGCTGGCCGGAATCGGACGCTCACGCAGGCATGGCACGGTCCTGGTATCGAAATCCTTACCTCAGGCCACCCGCTCCGCCGAGACCGACAGGGACGGCGCGCCCTTCAGCGTCTGGTAGACGACGCAATAGCGCTCGGTGAGCTTGACCAGCGTGGCGAGCTGCTCCTCGCTGAGATCGCCCTCGACCTCGATTTTCAGGCGGATGTCGCGGAAGCCAACCGCCACCTCCTTGGAGACGCCGAGCGTTCCGCGGAAATCGAGGTCGCCCTCGGCGTGGAGGCGCGCATCGCTGACCGGCAGGCCGAGCGAGGTCGCCACCGCATTGAACGTGACCCCGGCGCAGGCGACCAGCGCCTGCAGCAGCATGTCGCCGGAGCAGACATTGACCGGCGGCCCGCCGGTCGCCGGATGCAGCCCGGCGCGCGCCAACGCCTGGCCCGTCTCGACCGAGCAGGTGACCCCATCGCCGATGGCGCCGCGCGCATGCAGCGTCACCAGCGCCGCATCCGGGTCCTCGCGATAGCGCTGCTTGAGTGGCGCCTGCGCCGCCTTCAACTGCTCGCCGTCCATTCTGGTCTCCATTCGTTCCGCAAATCGATCGATTTGGATGATGTGTTACTCACTGAATGGAATTGGACAGGCGTCGGAGGCCAGCCAATTCTTCGTGAGGCGAACGGGGTGAACGGATGACCTACACGCTTTATTCGATGCAGTCGTCGGGCAACTGCTACAAGCCGCGGCTGCTGATGCACCAGCTTGGCCTGCCCTTCCGGCTGGTCGACATCGATCCCGGTAAGGACGAGACACGCACGCCGGAGTATCTCGCGCTGAACCCTAACGGCAGGGTACCGCTGCTGGTGCTCCCCGACGGGCGCAAGCTGTCTGAATCGAACGCCATGCTGCTCTACTTCGCCGAGGGCACGCGTTTCCTGCCTGACGACCGCTATCAACGGGCGCTGGTCCATCAGTGGCTGTTCTTCGAGCAATACGACCACGAGCCGGCGGTTGCCGTCGCGCGCTCGTAGCTGAAGGTCCAGTCGAACCGCGTCGGCAAGGCAACGCCGGAGCAGATCGCCGACTGGCAGAAGCGCGGCAACCGCGCCCTCTCGGTGATGGAGCAGGCGCTGGAGACGCACGACTGGCTGGCCGGCGACACCTATTCGGTCGCCGACATTTCGCTCTATGCCTATACCCACGTTGCCGGAGACGGCGGCTTCGACCTTTCGGCCTATCCGGCGATCGGCGCCTGGCTCAGGCGCGTCGCTGCCGAACCCGGCCACGTTCCCATGGACTGGCGGCCAGAAGGCTAGTCGCCTGCGTCACCCGCGCAGGCGCGGACCGACCGCGGCCACCTCGGCGTCGATGTCGATCCCGACCTTGGCGAAGTTCTCCGCGAACATCACGGCCAGCTTGTCGGCTGCGCGGTCATAGGCATCGGCGTCCGACCACGTCGACTTCGGGTTCAGCATGTGCGTCGGGACACCTGCGATCGAACACGGAATCCTGATGCCGAAACGTTCGTCCTTGCGCAGATCGTCCGTCGTGATGGCGCCGTTCAGGGCCGCATTGAGAATCGTGCGCGTCACCTTCAGCGGCATGCGCGTGCCGACACCGTAAGGCCCACCGGTCCACCCGGTATTGACCAGCCAGCAATTCGGCCTGTGCTCACGGATGAGGCCGAGCAGCAGCCGCCCGTAGTCGATCGGCCGGCGCGGCATGAAAGGGCCGCCGAAGCAAGCGGAGAACGTCGGCTCGGGTTCGCTGACGCCCTTCTCGGTGCCGGCAACCTTGGCGGTGAAGCCGGACAGGAAATAGTAGACGGCCTGCCTGGCGGTCAGCCATGCGACGGGCGGCAGGACGCCGAAGGCGTCGGCGGTGAGCATTACGATGTTGCTCGGGTGCCCCGCCTGCCCCGTCGGCGAGGCGTTGGCCACATGCGACAGCGGATAGGCGGCGCGCGTGTTCTCGGTCTTGCTGATGTCGGCGAATTGCGGCCGGCCGGTCTCCGCCGCCAGGACGACGTTTTCCAGCACCGTGCCGAAGCGGTTGGTCGCCGCATAGATTTGCGGTTCGTCGGCTTCCGTAAGGCCGACCACCTTGGCGTAGCAGCCGCCCTCGAAGTTGAAGAACTCCTGACGCGCCCCAGCCATGCTCGTCGTCGCCGATGAGCGTCCGGTCGGCAGTCGCCGACAGCGTCGTCTTGCCCGTCCCCGACAGGCCAAAGAAGATCGCAGTGTCGCCGTTCTCGCCGACATTGGCCGAGCAGTGCATCGGCAGGACGCCGGATTCGGGCAGGATGTAGTTCAGGAAGGTGAAGACGGCCTTCTTGATCTCCCCGGCATAGCCGGTTCCGGCGATGAGGACCGTGCGGCCGACGAAGTCGCAGGCGATGACCGTGGGCGTGCGGATGCCATAGCGCTCGGGGTCGGCCTTGAACTCAGGCACCGCAATGATGGTCAGCGTATCCTCGACGCTGTCTCCAAACGGCGTCGCCGGGGACCTCAGCAGGTTCTGGATGAACAGGGAGTGCCACGCCAGTTCGGTGAAAACCTTGACGCGGATCTGATGGCTCGGGTCGGCGCCCGCCACAAGCTCCTGAACGAAGAGCTCCTTGTCGCGCACGTAGTCGAGAATGTCCGCCCGCAGACGCTCGAACGCCTCCCTGGAGATCGCCGCGTTGCTGTCCCAGGCGACCGTCGCCTCGGTCGCCGCTTCGCGGACGATGAACTTGTCCTTCGGCGAACGGCCGGTGTGGTGACCGGTATCGACCACCAGAGCGCCGTCGTTGGACAAATCCGCTTCGCTGCGGTCCAGCGCGAGTTGGTGGAGCGTTCGGCTGTCGTGATTTTTCCGCACGACCGTCGTCGTTTCCAGGACTCGATCAAACCCGGCCTTTGCACCCCCAGCGCTCGAGTTCACCTTGCCCAGCACGCCCATGTCGCCCGCCTCTGTTCCAGGTCACGTTGCCCGGATGCAACAAGGCCGACCCCGAACGTGCTGTGATTTTCATCAAGCCGAGCACAAATGTCTTCTCATGCCGATTTGAATTTCTCTTGTAAAAACAATGTTTTCTCCAGATTATCTGACCACCCTGCGACAATACATCGCTCCCCGGCCGAGGGGATGGTGAGGAGCGACCACGCTGGACTGATCGGTGCCCTTGCCACAATTCGGCCCGCACAACTGTCCGCAATGGCCCTATTCCAGTCCGACGAGCGCCGTCATCACCGCCCAACTATGGGCTTCCTCGATAGGGAGGGAGACCCCATGCGTAGTATCGCTCGCAACCGCGCCCACGCAGCCCCAGACGCCGGCACCGGCGGATTCCTCTTGTGGATCGTCATCTATGCCGCCTTCATGCTGGCACTGATCGCATTCAACGGCGGCACGCGGCTGTTCGACCACCCCATGCTCGCCTGGCCGTCGTTCCCGGGAATCGGCTAGGAGCGTCCGCCTCTAGTTCGTCTTGGGCGGCTGCTCGCTCTTTGGCAGCGTTTCGGCAAATGCCTTGAGGCGCTTCAGACCGCGCTCGTAAACCGGTCCGACGAGGCCGTCGATCGCCAGACCGCGATAGCGATCGACCGGGTTGAAGCCGACGTCCTTGCGATACCCCCAGACGATGGTGGTCTGTCCCGGCCCTTTTTCCGCCAGGCGGAACCACGCCGTGGTTGGCGGCTGACCGACAAGGGTGACGCGCATCTCGACGGAACTGTCGGGCTCTATTGCCGTGATTGTCTCCGCGCCCGAGCCGACCTCCGGCAACTTGCTCTCCCAGGTGATGGCCTGTCCGTCACCATCCAGCGGGCCGGTGAAGATGATGGCGATATCGGGATCGGCGGAGAGCCGGGGCGACCATTCAGGCAGATGACGAAGATCGGCGACCAGTGGAAAGAGCGTCGCGCGCGGGATCGCGATGTCGATCGACCGGGTCACCTGCGGCTGGCGCGGCAGGACGTAGGCGCCACCAATGGCTGCCCCGAGCAGCACCAGCGCACCGAGCGCGCCCCATTTCAGCCAGAACGCCACCGCCGCCCGGTTGGCGGCCTTCGCTACACCCGGCGCATCGCCGGCGGGAGCTGGCGGGGAATCGGCTGTCATCGACTCGATATTACACCCGGCAGCGATACATCCCCCAGAACAGGGCGCTGGCGCGGCGGGGGTGCGGCAATTGCGATTGCGCGCGCCTCTTCACACAACCGCATTTCTATTCAAGATTGCGCATACTTGTAAGTTTGGGAATCAGTACTTGTCGCAATTCGCCAACCGCACCGAAGGCTTGCGCTTCCGCATCGTGCTGAAGCCCGGCGTGGCGATCGGTCCGGGCAAGGCCGATCTCCTCCAGGCGATCAGTGAGACCGCATCGCTGACCGCGGCGGCCAAGTGTTCCGGCATGAGCTACAAGCGCTGCTGGCTGCTGGTGCAGGAAATGAATGGCGCTTTCGCCGAGCCGCTGGTCGAGACGGCAAAAGGCGGCACCGGCGGTGGCGGCGGCACCCGGCTGACCCCGCTCGGCCGTCGCGTGCTCGAGCGCTACCGCCAGATGGAGGCCGACGCCCGCGAGGCGGTCGCTGCCGGCATCGCCGATCTCTGCCGCCATCTGAAACCGGACGACGCCGACCCCGAACCCGCCCGCATATCGGCAAGCAGCCGGCGCCGCCGGCGCGCCGACGATTGATTCCCATGCCGCTTCGTGCTGACATATGCGATATGTTTATCTGAACATATCGAGGGTGCGATGATCTCCCGCCGTCTGCTGCTTGCCGCCGTCGTCGTCGCTGCACCGGCGCTCATCGGCGGCGCCCTGCCCGCCCTCGCCGCCGAGCCGATCGTCTTTGCCGCCGCCAGCCTGAAGAACGCCCTCGACGACGTCGCCGCCGCCTATCACGAAAAGACCGGCAAGTCGGTCGCCATCAGCTATGCCGGCACGGCGACGCTCGTGCGCCAGATCGCGCAGGGCGCGCCGGCCGACATCTTCTTTTCCGCCGACATGGCCTGGATGGACTACGCCGCCGAGCACAAGCTGATCGAGCCCGACACGCGACGCACCCTGCTCGGCAACGAGATCGATCTGGTGGTGCCGAAGGATTCGACGGCAACGATCACGATCGCCCCCGGCATGGACCTCGCCGGCCTGCTCGGCCCAGCCGGCCACCTCGCCATGGCCAATGTCGATTCGGTGCCGGCCGGCAGATACGGCAAGGCCGCGCTGGAAAGCCTCGGCGTGTGGGACAGCGTCGCGAGCCATGTGGTGCAGTCGGAGAATGTGCGCCTGGCGCTGGCCTTCGTCGCCCGCGGCGAGGCGCCGGCCGGCATCGTCTATGCGACGGACGCGGCCGCCGAGCCGGCGGTGAAGGTGATCGGCACCTTTCCCGCCGACAGCCACAAGCCGATCCTCTATCCTGTCGCCATGACCGCCGGCTCGACCAATCCGGACACGCGCGCCTTCTTCGACTTCCTACAGTCCGATGCGGCCGCGCTAGCCTATCGCAAGCAGCGCTTCACGGTCGTTTCGCCGGGGTCCTAAGGCAGGAACGAGATGCTCGCCCCGCTGTCCGCGCAGGAATGGTCCGCCATTGCGCTCAGCCTGCGCGTGGCGACGGTGGCGTCGCTGGCCAGCCTCCCCTTCGGCTTCGCCATCGCCTGGCTGCTCGCCCGCGGCCGTTTCGTCGGTCGCTCGCTCCTCGACGGCATCGTCCACCTGCCGCTGGTCATGCCGCCAGTGGTGACCGGCTACCTGCTGCTCCTCGCCTTCGGCACCAAGGGGCCGATCGGCGCGCTTCTCCAGCATAGCTTCGGCATCGTCTTCGCCTTCAACTGGACGGGGGCGGCGCTGGCAGCGGCGATCATGGGCTTTCCGCTGATGGTACGCGCCATCCGCCTGTCGATCGAGGCGATCGACCCGCGCCTCGGCGCCGCTGCAGCGACACTCGGCGCCCGGCGCATCGGCATCCTCCTGACCGTAACGCTGCCGCTGGCGCTTCCCGGCGTCCTTGCCGGCGTGGTGCTTTCCTTCGCCCGGGCGCTCGGCGAGTTCGGCGCCACCATCACCTTCGTCGGCAACATCCCCGGGGTGACGCAGACCGTGCCGCTGGCGATCTACAACAGCACCCAGGTGCCGGGGGCCGAACTGCCGGCGCTGCGCCTGACGCTCATCGCCATCGTCGTCGCCTTCGCCGCGCTGCTCGTCTCCGAGTTGCTCGCCCGCCGCGTCGCCAGCCGGATGGCGGGGTGAGCGCCATGCTCGAGGTCGACATCGAGAAGTCGATGGGGGCGTTCACGCTGTCGGCGCGTTTCGCCAGCGCCGCCGGCGTGACCGCCCTTTTCGGCCGCTCCGGCGCCGGCAAGTCGACACTGGTCAATGCTATCGCCGGCCTGGTGAAGCCGGACCGCGGATCGATCGGCCTGGACGATGCGATGCTGTTCGATGCCGCGGCGCACATCGACGTGCCGGTGCGCCGACGCGGCATCGGCTACGTGTTCCAGGAGGGCCGGCTGTTCCCGCACTACTCGGTGCGCGGCAACCTGATGTACGGGCGCCGGCGTACGCCGCACCGGCGGCGCTGGGGATCGTTCGACCAGATCGTCGAACTGCTCGGCATCGGCGACCTGCTGCAACGGCGGCCGGCGAGCCTTTCGGGCGGCGAGAAGCAGCGCGTCGCCATCGGCCGCGCTCTGTTGCAGAGCCCGCGCCTGCTGCTCATGGACGAGCCGCTGGCTTCACTCGACCCGGCGCGCAAGGAAGAGATCCTGCCCTACATCGAGCGGCTGCGCGACGAGATGAAACTGCCCATCGTCTATGTCAGCCACAGCGTCGACGAGGTGACCCGCCTGGCCGACACGCTGGTGCTGCTGGCCGACGGCCGGACGATCGCCAGCGGCACCGTGAACGACGTGTTCGGGCGGCTGGATCTGCGCGCCCATACCGGACGCTTCGAGGCGAGCATGGTGCTGATGGCGGATGTCGTGGCGCACGATCACGACAGCGGCACGACGGTTCTTGACCATCCGGCCGGGCGCATGTGGACACCGGTGATCGACCGGCCGCCGGGGAGCACGGTGCGACTGCGCGTGCGTGCCCGCGAGGTGGCGCTGGCGGTGGGCGACCCCGGTCGCTTGTCGATCCGCAACCGGTTGAACGCGACCGTGACGGATATCGCCGTCGACCCGGCCGGCATGATCGAGGTGCAGCTCGATGCCGGCGGCCAGATGCTGGTGGCACGCATCACCCGCGACGCGGCCAAAGCGCTCGACATCGCGGTTGGCCAGCCGGTCGTGGCACTGATCAAGTCAGTGGCGTTCGACCGGCTGGACGATTTCGCCTGAGGGCTACGAGCAGCCCTGCAGTTTCTTGGCTCCGTCAAGGACGGTGATCTTCACCGAGGCCGTGCCCGAACCGACCATGCCGATCACCGCGGCCGCGCCGCGGGTAAGGTCGATCACCCGGCCGCGGATGAAGGGTCCGCGATCGTTGATGCGAACGACGACCGAACGGCCATTCTTGAGGTTGTCGACCCGGACGAGGGTGCCGAAAGGAAGGAAGCGATGGGCTGCCGCGAGCGCATTGGCATTCATCTTTTCTCCGCTCGCCGTCTTGATGCCCGAACTGTACCAGGACGCCTTGCCACACTGAGACGCTAACGCTTCACCCGACTGAAGACCTGCCACTGCTACAAACGCGGCAATGGCTGCCCCGAACGCAAAAACGCGTGACTTGCTGAACTTCACTCTTTGACTTCCGTTTACTGTTGAGCCGCATCGTTTGGCATGTCCCTCCCAGCACTGGGCCTGACCGGAAGTCCGGTAGCGCCCAAGGCGAAATGCCCGGTGAAATGAGGCATGAATGGGGCCGCCGGCTCACCCTGCGTGACCGCCGGTTAACTGGCGTGACGGAACAAAATCGAGGGTCGCGTCCTTCGAGGGCCGGCTTCGCCGGCCGCCTCAGGATGACGCCTACAGCCGCTCGATCAAAGCCATGGCGGCTGCGGGCGCACGAACCTTGGCGCCGGCGATCATGTAGACGAAGACGTCGCGTTTCTTGCGCGCCGCCGGCTTGGCGCCAAACCGCGACAAATCGTCCACCTCGCCCCCCGCGGCCCAGCCTTTGGCCCGCACCGCCCAGGCATCGAGGTCGGTCACGGCGTAGCCGGTGGCAATCGCCTCTTCGGATTTCTGCAGCCGGGCATAGACGAAATCGGCGGTGACATCGGCGATCGCCGGATAGTCGTCGGAGTGGGCGCAGACCACGGCGACATTGTGCTGGCGCAGAAGCGCCACGAACTCGGGCACGAGAAAGGTCTTCGAGCGCACCTCGACCACATGGCGGAGCTTCAGCCCGCCCGCCTCCTTCGGCAGCAGAGCGAGGAAGGCGCCGAAGTCTTGCGCGTCGAACTTCTTGTAGGGCGCGAACTGCCAGAGCAGCGGACCGAGCTTTTCGCCGAGCTCGGTAACGCCAGACTTGAGGAACCAGTCGAGCGCCTCACCGGCCTCGGCCAGCACTCGTTTGTTGACCACAGCGCGGTGGCCCTTCACCGCGAATACGAAATTCTCCGGCGTCTCGTCGCGCCACTTGGCGAAGCTCGCCGCCGACTGGGTGCGATAGAAGGTGCCGTTGATCTCGATCGAGGTGAGCTTGCTCGCCGCGTATTTCAGCTCGTCGGCGTGCTTGAGACCTTGCGGATAGAAGGCCCCGCGCCACGGCTCATAGGTCCACCCGCCGATGCCGACCCGGATCATGCAACTCTCCCCGATACGGGCCGGCGGGCAACGCCAGTGCCGGCTACTGCTTCTTCTCGTCCGGATGCATGGTCGCCATCACCGACGACGGTGTCTTGCCGCCGAACGGCTGATGCTTGTTCTTCTTGTTCTTGTCCGATTTGGGTTTCTTCCTTTCCTTGCTCGGCCTGTCGCGTCCCTTGGACATGAGACTTCCTCCTTCATGCATGCGGCGCACTGACGTCACCGGCAGACGAATACTACGCTCCCCGCGCGCGCCTGTGAATTGACCTCGTTCAGCCGGCAATTTCTCCCGCCATGGCAGCCAGCGCCTGGACGACGTTCCAGTTGCGCCCGGTTCCCGGCGTCTTGAGTTTCAGCTTCAGCTTCGACGTGCCGATGCCCTTGGGATAGCAGATGAAAAGGTCCGGCCCGATGGCCTGCCACGTCTCCGGCCCCGCCCATTCCATGCGCAGCGCGGCGCGGTCCTCCGCCGTTGGCAGGCCGGCAAGGAACATCACCAGCAGATGGCTGGGATCCTTCTGCGCCATCTCGGCAAACGGATTGCGGCCGATAAGCCGCTTCATTTCGGCGGCGCTGCGCAACATGGTCTCGGCGCGGAAGCCGAAGCGATCGACGATGCCCGCCTCGATGGTCGCGGCGATCTCGGCGCGATCACCGTTTGCGGTGAAGACGACATTGCCGCTCTGCAGGTGGGTGCGCGCTTCGGCATAGCCGAGGTCGGCGAACAGCGCACGCAACTCGGCCATCTTGACGCCGCGACCGCCGACATTGACGGCACGCAGCAAGGCGACATAGGCGGTCATGCCGCCATCATAACCGGGATTCGGGCGACATGTCGGCTTGCGGATGGCCGCTCCTCTCCCCGTGACGGTTTGGTCGCGACACGCCCCCTCGCGGGAGAAGATGCCGGGATCATCTCACAGGTTTTGAGAGGGGGAATAAGTTGGGCGGTTGTCCCCGCCTATCTGCGGATCAGCAGCCGCACGACGGACTGTCCGACCCGTCGGCACACCGCGCGTGGCCCGTCGCGCTGTCACATCCGGCAACGCCACCATGATGCGAGCAACAGCCCGAGCGCGCGATCTGGATGCCGCCTGCTGCGATGGTCTCCTCCGAAACCAGACTGTAGTGTCGCTGCGCCGCGACCAATTGCTCGATCTGATCCAAGAGGTCGGTCGATGCCGAAGCCGCGACGGGCGCAAGAACGACAACGAGGCCCATGACAGCCAACGCCTTCTTCATCATGGCTAGCCTCCAGCTAATGAACGACGACAGAACCACTCCCCTGCGAGTCATGCACACATTAGCTGAAGACAATAACAACAACTACTTAAGCGTGTATCTCCAATCTTATTCGCCAAGACGTGAATGGCCGGCACAAGTCCGGCCATGAGGGTGGGAGGACAAGACACTCATGCCCAACATCTTCGCCGACCTGCCCGCCGCTTCCGCCGAGGAAGAGCTGACCGACCTCCTCGCCCGGCCGGGCCTCAGGATCGAGCGCATCGTCTCCACCGGACAGGCCTCGCCGCCCGGCTTCTGGTACGACCAGGCCCACGACGAATGGGTGACCCTGCTGTCAGGCGCCGCCGGTCTCGCCATCGAGGGCGAAGCCGAGATGACGCTTGCGCCCGGCGATTACATCTTCCTCCCCGCCCACACCCGCCACCGCGTCACCTGGACAGACGCGAGCGCGCCGACCGTGTGGCTGGCGGTGCATGTGGGGGAGGCTGCCGGTTAGCCCGGATGGAAAAGGCCGAGCGGGAACACGGCAACCTGCTCGTAGTTTGGGCGGTGCTCGGCGTGGTCGGGAGAGCGCAGCAATACGACCTCTCCCTCTCGCCGCACCGAAATTTCCGTCAGATCATCGCTCTCGAATGGAGACATGTGCCGCACGCCACAACGCGGGCAGTCGTCATCGCACGTGCACGACCACTCATCCTCCCACCGCAAACCGCAGCGGGCGCACTCGTAGTGGTTTCGAAACCATGCCATGTGTGCTCCCCTCAGATTCACCGTAGCCGGCAGTGCCCTCTCGATACGAAGTCCAAATAGCCGTGGTCACGAAGCACTTGTAACTGCTGCCGAAATCTTCTGCTTCACGTGCCGATTGTTTGGATAGAGCTGACTCAGTCTCTCTTCAAACGCGTAGACCTCATTGAGATCAAATTCATTTCTGCCAATCGCCTCCACGCACTTCATAGTCTCGATCAGCCAGCCGCGCGCCTCATTCTCTTCGTCCCGCAAGAAAAGTGTGCGTTGCCATTGAGCGAGGACAGAAGCCTTAGGTACGGGCCGGCCACCGCTCAAGAAATGGATTTTACCAATTTCGGGAATCGCATTCAGCAGGATGTTGCAGCCTACCCATCCCGCCCGCCGAGCGGTGGGCGCCAAAGGCTTGCGCTTCTCTATAATGTCGCTGACGAAGAAATGTTTGGGAACGATGACGACATTCGTCACCTCCAATCTCTGCAAATCGTAGTTCAGCAGTAGCAAGCTCGGATTGTTGCTCGCTGCGAGGCGCTCGGTCATCGTACGGAAGGCGCCATCAACGACCTTCCTACCGAAAATTCTCTTCTGGCTCTTGAGTTCGAATTCCTCGCTGCACGCCGGACAGAAGAAATCGGCGACCGGACGATTGGACGTGAATTGTTCGATCCTCGGATTGCCGCAGTTGGGGCAATAGACCCATTTTCCCACCCAGCGCTCAGTCCAAGCACGGGCGTTCTGAGAGCCGCTCGTATATGCGGCTTGAGGTTCGTCGAAGCCGAGGTCCATTGCTGGCCAGCATAGCCGACCCTGCGCCAGCGCAAAGACGCGGATGGCCGGGACCACGCCCGGCCATGGTGGCTCAGGGCCTGTTTTCCGCCATCAGCCCCCTGCAAACGGTCGGTTTACCCGGAGGTGCTATGGCTGGACCTGCGCGCGGCCTCCGCCAGCTGCTCCGTAGGCACGGACGGCGCGGGACCTGCGCAACCGGGTGACGACGGCACCGGAGGAAATCCCGGCCGCCAATGGCGGCGGTGACCTGTGCCGCAGGTTCTTTCCATCGCCCCCGGAGGGAGAGACCAGAATGTCCCTGATCAGCCTCAGCCCAAGCGCCGCCGGCCACACGCCGGCCGCGGCTTTCCATGTGCCGGCCCTCGACCGGCTGCTCTTCACGGCCGCAACCGCGATCGCGCGTTGGTGGAGCGACCGCCGCAACGTGCGCTGGCTCGCCAATGCCGACGACGCGGTGCTGCGCGACCTCGGGATCGCGCGCAGCGATATTCCGCGGCTGGTGCGGATGGGCCGCCGCTGAGGCGGCGTGCAGCCTTCATCGCTGACGCAGCGTTCCGCCGGACGGCCGGGCGCAGGTGACCGGTCGTTTTCGGGCCTGCGCTGCATCGATACCCCGCACCCTTCTCCCGCTAAACATGGGCTTGCCCGTATTTGGGTCTGGTGGTGCCAAAGTCGGAAACATCCGACTTTGGTGGGAGAGGGGGAAATCGGGGCAACGTCGTCGCTCGACTGCCAATTCGCCATGCCCCGCGGCAAAGCGCGCGCCGCAGGCTTTCCTTTGCCACCTGCCGGGCGCGGCGCTAAAGCTTGCCGCCGAATTCTCCCTCCCATGAGGCGGTCGCATGGCCCCCAATCCCCGCCTCGGCATCCTGTCGGCCTTTGCCTGCCTCGGCATCCTCGGCGCATTGCCGGTGCTGGCCAATGCGCGGCCAGCGGCCTTCGACGGGCTGACCTTCACCATCTGGCTGACCATCTGGCAGATCCTCTCGGCGCTGCCGCTCTATGTGCGCGAGCGGGCGCAAGGCCAGCGCGGCCTCTTCGAGGCGGCGGGAGAAGGCCGCAGCCGCAGCTGGACGATCACGGTCGCGGTCTCGACCGGTGTGATGTTCGGCCTGGCGACCTACATGTACGTGGTCGCCGCCGACAAGGCCGGGCCGGTGAGCATGGCGATCGTGGTGCAGGCCTATCCGTTCATGACCATGCTGGCCGAGGCGGTCTTCATGAAGAAGCGCAAGACGCCGGCCGAACTCGGCTTCACCGCGCTGATGGTCGCGGCGCTCGTCTACCTGACCACCAACGGCACCTTCCTGCTGACCGACATCTCCTGGTGGACGGCGTTCACGCTCGCCATTCCGGCGCTGTGGACGGCGGCGCATCTGCTGCTCAAGACGCAGGTGTTGAACCGCACCACGATGACGCTGAACCAGGTGACGCTGTCGCGGCTCATCGTCTCCGGCGTCTTCCTGGGGCTGCTCGTCGTCGCCGTCGGAGAGCCGCGGCAGGTGCTTGCCGGCCTCACCGACCCCGGACTGCAGCGCGCGGCCTTCATCATGGGCGCCGCCTACTACGTCGAGCTGATCTTCTGGTTCCAGGCCATCCGCAACATCGACGTGTCGCTGGCAAGCTCGATCGAGGTGCCGGCGCCGGCGGTGACCATGCTGATCGCGGTCGCCTTCACCGGCGTGGGCGTCACGCTCACCCAGGTGCTGGCCATGGTCGCCATCACCATCGGCATGTACGGCCTGCTCTTCGCCGGCCGCGCCGCGCGCCGGCGCGCGGCCGCCTGAGCCGGGCCGGCGCCCGCCCCACGCAGCGCCGTCGCTCCCCTCGCAGCCTCTCGACAGACCTTCCGCCATAATATATAACATATTATATAATAGCTGAAGCATTTGGAGAAAGGCCGATGGCCGAAGACATCGTTCGCACGCTGGGCTATCTGATGCTCGGCACCCGCTTCAAGCGCATCGCCGAACGGCTGCAGAGCGACGCCACCCACATCGCGGCGGCGCATGGCGTGACGCTGCATTCCAGCCAGTACCCGTTCCTTGGCGCGCTCGACCGCATGGGCCCGCTCACCATCGGCGCGCTCGCAGACGCGGTCGGCATCACCCAGCCCGGCGCCACGCGCGTCGTCGGCCAGCTGGTCAAGCTCGGCATGGTCAGGGCGCGCCCGGGCCGCGACGACCAGCGCCAGCGCATCGTCTCGCTGACGGCAAAGGGGCAACAGCAGGTGGACTTCGGCAAGCGCGAGGTCTGGCCGAAGGTCGAGGCGGCGGTCGCCGACCTGTGCAAGGACCTGACCGGCCCCCTGCTCGATCAACTCGCGCAGATCGAGGACGGACTGACCGAGAAGCCGCTCGACCAACGCATCGACAACGCCAAACGGAAGCGCTGATGGCTCACACCCTCGACCGCCCGGCATGGAACGCGCTTGCTGGCCCGCACGCCGCGCTGGCCGAGGGCGGCCCGCTCGCCCGACGCTACAAGCCCGACATCATCCCGTTCGCCGCCGCGCGCGACGAAAGTCCGGACTGCCTCGCGGCCCTGGCCGCCCTGCCCCGGCCCGACGAGGTGATGGTGCTGGTGGAGACTCATGCGCCGGCCGTGCCGCCGGGCTTTGCCACGGTCGCGACCGGGCGCGTGGTGCAGATGACCCTGGCGCGGACGCCCGACCCGGTCGCGGACGATCGCATCGAACCGCTGACCGAGACGGACGCGGCGGAGATGCTGGCACTGGCCAAGCTCACCGAGCCCGGTCCGTTCACGCTGAAGGCGCAGGCGCTTGGCACCTTCTTCAGCATCCGCATCGACGGCCGCATCGCGGCGATGGCCGGCGAGCGCATGAAGCCGGAAGGCTTCGCCGAACTCTCCGGCGTCTGTGCGCACCCGGATTTCCGCGGGCGCGGGCTGGCGCGCCTGCTCTCCATCTTCGTCACCCAGCGGATTCTGGCGCGCGGCGAGGCGCCCTTCCTCCATGCCTGGGATCACAACGCGCCGGCGATCAGCCTCTATGAGACGATCGGCTTCGAGGTGCGGACGCGGCTCAAGCTGGTGGCGGTGCGGAAGGCGTGAGGCGACGCGCGCGGACCCGCCGCTATGGCCCGATCAGCCCATCCGCAAAGGCGAAGACGCCGGCCACACCGATGGCCAGGCCGGCCAGCAGGCCAAGGACCGAGCCAAGGTACGGGCGGGTCTTGCGCGCGATCAGCCGGCCGGCGATCAGCCCAACGACCCCGCCGGATAGCAGCACCGGCCATCCCAGCGCCACGATGACGATCGCCCAGCCCAGCGACGAATTCAGGATCGGACCGATGTCTGACAGGTGCTACCGCCTCCGCTTGCCACGCCCGACCGGGCTGCCCGGTCTGCCGCCGAAGGAGCGCGGGTTGGGGCGGTGATCCTCGGGCACGGGGACGAAATCGACCTCGTGCGTCTCCTTCAGCGAGGGCGCATGCGGGCGCGTCTTCGACGGGGATGTCTGGGGCATCGGCGTCTCGCGGTCGGTGCCGGGGCCCATGACATCGAGTGACGGCTTCTTTGGGCGTTCGCCCTGAACCGGAACTTCGGTTCTTCGAACAGTCATTTCATCGAGCGTGTTCTTGCGCGGACGATTCTTGTCGCTCACGGCAGGCTCGCTACGCTCGCCCCCTCCGCGAGGGCGGGCTGACCGCCCGGCGGCCACTTGGCCTTGCCTCGCTGCGCTCGGATTGTTGCCCGATCGCGCCGCCGAATTGCCGTTCCCCTCCCCCGGATTGCGTGCCAGCGGGTCGTCGGCGACGGCAAGCTCCATCTGCTCCAGCCGCTTGATCTCGTCGCGGAGCCGCGCCGCCTCCTCGAATTCGAGGTCGGCGGCGGCATCGCGCATGCGCTTCTCGAGATCGGCGAGTGTCGCCTTGAAATTGTGACCGATGGCGGCACCCTCTTCCGCCAGCCCGGTGGGCACGATGACGTGGTCGCGCTCGTAGGCCGACGCCATGATGTCGCCGATCGACTTCTTGATGCTCTCCGGCGTGATGCCGTTCTCGGTATTGTATTCGACCTGCTTCTCGCGCCGGCGGCCGGTCTCCGCCATGGCGCGTTCCATCGAGCCGGTGATCCGGTCGGCATAGAGGATGACCTTGCTGTCGACGTTGCGCGCGGCGCGGCCGATGGTCTGGATGAGCGAGGTTTCCGAACGCAGGAAGCCTTCCTTGTCGGCGTCGAGGATGGCGACCAGCGCGCATTCGGGAATGTCGAGGCCCTCGCGCAACAGGTTGATGCCGACCAGAACGTCGAAGGCGCCCAGCCTGAGGTCGCGGATGATCTCGATGCGCTCCAGCGTCTCCACGTCGGAATGCATGTAGCGCACGCGCACGCCCTGCTCGTGGAGATATTCGGTGAGGTCCTCGGCCATGCGCTTGGTAAGCACGGTGACCAGCGTGCGGTAGCCCTTGGCCGCCGTCTCGCGAATTTCACCCAGGACATCATCGACCTGGGCTGTGGCGGGACGCACCTCGACCGGCGGGTCGATGAGGCCGGTCGGGCGGATGACCTGCTCGGCGAAGACGCCGCCGGTGCGCTCCATCTCCCAGCCACCCGGCGTCGCCGAGACATAGGTGGTCTGCGGCCGCATGAGGTCCCATTCCTCGAAGCGCAGCGGCCGGTTGTCCATGCACGACGGCAGGCGGAAGCCGTATTCGGCCAGCGTCGCCTTGCGGCGAAAATCGCCGCGATACATGCCGCCGATCTGCGGGATGGTGACGTGGCTCTCGTCGACGAAGACCAGCGCGTTGTCGGGCAGATATTCGAACAGGGTGGGCGGCGGCTCGCCCGGCTTGCGGCCGGTGAGATAGCGCGAATAGTTCTCGATGCCGGCGCAGGAGCCGGTCGCCTCGATCATCTCGATGTCGAAGCGGCAGCGCTGCTCCAGCCGCTGCGCCTCGAGCAGGCGGCCGGCATGGGTCAGCTCTTCCAGGCGGAGCTTGAGCTCCCCCTTGATGCTCTTCACCGCCTGGGCCAGCGTCGGCCGCGGCGTGACGTAGTGCGAATTGGCGTAGACCTTGACCTGCTTGAGGTTGCCGGCCTTCTGGCCGGTCAGCGGATCGAATTCGGTGATCGACTCGATCTCGTTGCCGAACAGCGCCACCCGCCAGGCGCGGTCCTCGAGATGGGCCGGGAACAGGTCGACGGTGTCGCCGCGCACGCGGAAGGTGCCGCGGCGAAAGTCGGCGTCGGCGCGCTTGTAGTGCAGCGCCACCAGATCGGCGAGGAGCTGGCGCTGGTCGATGCGCTCGCCGACCGACAGCGCAAAGGTCATCGCCGTATAGGTCTCGACCGAGCCGATGCCGTAAATGCACGACACCGAGGCGACGATGATGACGTCGTCGCGTTCGAGCAGCGAGCGCGTCGCCGAGTGGCGCATGCGGTCGATCTGCTCGTTGATGGAGGATTCCTTCTCGATATAGGTGTCCGTGCGCGGGACGTAGGCCTCCGGCTGGTAGTAGTCGTAATAGGAGACGAAATACTCGACCGCGTTTTCGGGAAAGAACGACTTGAACTCGCCATAGAGCTGCGCGGCGAGCGTCTTGTTGGGCGCCAGGATGAGGGCGGGGCGCTGCGTCGCCTCGATCACCTTGGCCATGGTGTAGGTCTTGCCCGAGCCGGTGACGCCAAGCAGAACCTGGTCGCGCTCCTGCGCATCGATGCCGGAAATCAGCTCCGCGATCGCCGTCGGCTGGTCGCCCTTCGGCACCATCTCCGAGACGTTGCGAAACGCCACGCCGCCCTCGGACTTCTCCGGCCGCGGCGGGCGGTGCGGCACCCAGGTCTTGTCGCGGAACTCCGGCCGGCCGCTCTCGATCAGCGCCGACAGCGCCTCGACCGTGGCGGTGACCGCGTTCTGCGGCAGCCCGCCGACATCCTCCAGGTTGACATCAAGGCCGGCGACCGGATTGAGGCCGACGGCGGCGCGCTCCTTGGCCGAGCCGAGGCCGCCCATGGAGGTGCCGCGCGATGACTTGTAGGTCCCCGGAGGCGCTTCCGAGAATCCGGATTTGCGTGGTGGCATGGGCCGAATATGGGGGATGAATCGGCCAAAGGCGAGTGGCCTCGCGCGCCCGCGCCGGCGACTTGTTGACAGGGGGATGTCAGGAGGGTGGCTGGCTGGCTGGATGGCCGGGCGCCTGGGGTGACGCCACAGCGGCGTGTGCTAGCCTCGCAATCCCACGGCAATCATCGGAAGATTGCGGCCATGATAATCGACGGCGTCATGCTTCTCTGGTTCCTCCTGACCGCGCTGGCGGTGGCTTTCGTTGCCATCGACATCCGCTCGACGCCCGAGCACCCGGTGATGAAGGTCGGCTTCGTGCTGATCACCCTGTTTTCCGGACCGTTCGGCGCCTTCCTCTACGTGCTCGGCTGCCGAGAGCCCCTGCCCGGCTTGCACGAGCAATATGTTGCCGCCCGCTGGCGCCAGGTGCTGGGCTCGACCATGCACTGCGTCGCGGGCGACGGCATCGGCATCCTTGTCGGCGCCGTGATCGGGGCGCTGATCGCGTTGCCCGGCATCGTCGACATGGGGCTGGAATACATCCTCGGTTTCAGTTTCGGCTGGACGATCTTCCAGGCGCTGTTCATGCGCGGTATGGCCGGCTCCTATGGCGCTTCGCTGAGATCCACCTTCATGCCGGAATTCCTGTCGATGAACTGCCTGATGGGTGGCATGTGGCCCTTGATGACGTTGGCCTTCGCCGGCGATCCGGCGGCCCACGATCCCGCCCAGCCGCTCTTCTGGTTCCGCATGTCGCTGGCGCTGATGATCGGCTTCGTCATTGCCTATCCAATGAACTGGTGGCTGGTGGCCAACCACCTCAAGCACGGCATGATGACGGTGCGCCGGCCGGACGATGCGCGGGCGCATATCGTCTATGACACTGGCACGCCCGAACACGCCGCTCACGACCCGATGGTGGTCGGCGCCGGGACGCACGGCCATGACGGCGCGTTGGGCCACGGTGGCGGCGCATTGAAGCCGTCCATCGCCATCATGACACTCGTCTCGCTTGCAGTGCTGGCCGTGGGGCTTGCCATCGCCCTACTGTTTGGCGGCGCCTGATCCCGCGCGGCCTGCTTTCCGGCACGGCTCAAACGAGGGGCGGGCAGGCCTGAGGCAAAGGCCTACCTGGCGAGGACTTGCCCGGCGCAAACGGTCCTTCCCCATCCGGTTGGCGATGGACCAGCGTCTGCGGTGATGGCCGGGCGACGAGCGCGACCGTGTGGTCCTGTCGTTCCCAATCGGCGCCATAGCGGCGGGTGAAGTTCAGTTCCGACCGGCTGTCGGTGAGATCGGTGCCAAGCGTCACGCCCCACAGGCCGAAGGGCAGTGGCGACGCCTGCAGGTCTGCGACATCGTGCCAGCCGTCAAAACCGAAATGGAGCGTGAAGGCGCGCCGGTCCTCGATGGCGAGCGTCCGCCCTTTTTCCAGGCCGACGACCGGGGTCTCGTTGCGCCAGCGCGTATACTTCGCCCTGGGGGCTCCCTGGCCGTAGCGCTTACGCACCGATTCGAGCAGTTCGACCGGGCGCCCGGTATGGCGGGCGACGAGCAGCTTGAGGAACTCGGCATGCGACCACAACAGCGGCATGGCGCTGCCCGACGGGCGGCCGGGGAACAGGAAGCGCTCGGGAATGGCGGCTGCGTCCCACACCTGTTCGGGCAGCAGGCCGCCGGGACTGGCGCAGCGATGGATAGTGTTGAGATAGTCGATGGGGTCCTCGCCGGCCTGCAGGGCAAGATGGCCACGCTCGCCGGCAAGCAGCGGCCAGGCGCGGCCGATTCCGGCCCCGTCAAAGGGACGGCCGTCGGCATGTTCGCCGTAGCCGTCGTCGTTGTAGCGGCGATAGACGGCGCCTGACGGCGTCTCGACCTTGAGAACACGGTCGACGATCGCAATGGTATCGGCGACGCGCCTGTCGGCCGCCTGGCGCAGGCCGAGGCGCACCAGCCACGAGAAATCCATGGCGACCAGGCAGCTCGCCTCGATGGTTTCGCCATTGCGATTCCTGAGCACAATGCGGCCGGTGAGCCCGCCATCCTTGTGTGGCGGGGCGATGCGCACATAGTAGCCGGCGACGCCTGCCTGCTCTGCCATTGGCGTGCCGACGACGTAGCACCACTCCTCCACCCGCTCGTTCCAGTCGTCGGCAAGATCCAGCGCGTAATCGCGCGCCGCCTCGTCCAGCCACGGCGCCGCAGCGGCGAGCGCCGCGATGGCCGTGGCGATGGTGAAGGCGCTGATGCCGGGATTCTCCTCCCAGCGATCCTGCTCGCTGGCCGGCCCGCTGCGCGCAATGGAGGCGGCCGCGCCGCGCACCATCTCGCTGACGCCCGGCATTTCATCGCTGCCGATTTCGCGGAGCTTGGCGGCGAGCAGGATCGGAAAGGCGGTCTCGTCGAGCTGGAAGCCGGTCCAGAACGGCTCGCCGTTGGGAAAATAGTTCTGCTGCCAGTGGCCGTCGGGCTCCTGCGCGGCCATCGCATGGGCGAGGATGCGCCGGGCATCATCGACCTCGTTGACCGCGATCAGCGCAAAGGCGGCCATGGCGGCATCGCGCGGCCACACCAGATGATAGCCGCCGAGCGTGTTGCTGCTGTTGCCCCAGGGCGTGCTCATGCTGGCGACCACCCCACCGGGATAGGCACGGTCCTCGTGCATCTTGAGCACGGTCGCCGACATCAGCGCCTCTTCCGCGAGGCCCGGGTCCGGGTCCGGCGCCGGCGGCAGGGTCAAGCTGCCGCTCCAGCGCTCCCAGCCATCGATGAAATCGCGGCGGATCGGCGCATAGCCCTCGGCCAGCGCCGCGCGGGCCAGCCGCCGGGCGCTCTCCGCGTCCGGCCCGAAGCCGACGGCAATCACGCCGGCAGGATCGGCAAGTGACGCCGACAGGGCGACATTGCCGCGGCTGGCGCGCGCAAAAGCCCAGGTGAAGCGGCCATGCTGCGCCAGGTCCTGCCAGCCGTCGGAGGCACCGACATAACCGGCGCTGAGGTCGCTCATCGGCACGTCGGCGGTGATGCAGAAGCCGCGGTCGGCGACACCGGCATAGAGCGCCCCGTCGCCGATCCACGCGGTGTTGTTGGTGCCGGTCGAACCGAGATGGGGCGCCGCAACGAGCCCCAAGCGGTACGGCCCCTCCAGCGCGGTGCGCATGAGCAGCACGTCGCGCCACGGGTCGGGCAGAAACTCGACCGTCAACCGGTAGTCGTCGCCTTCATGAACGACGGTCAGAAGCGGGATGGTGGGCTTGGGCTTGGACAGGCGGTAGCGGCTGACGCGCTTGAGATCGATCCAACGGTCCTTGCCGATGAGATAGAAGCCGATGTCACGGGTTTCGGGGCGGCCGGTGGACGGCCAGTAGATCTCGTTGACGATGCCATGGCCGATGGTCGCCCACAAACGGGAATTGCCGAGCGCCGTGGCGACAAAATCCTTGTCGCTCGATGCCCAGGTCGGCGCGATTCCCGGTCCACCAAATGCCTCGCCTTCCATGCAATTTGCTCCTGCGCCCGCCCACTGCCGCGGACGCGACAAGGCGAGGAAGATAGGGCGCGGCGAAACCTCGCAAAGATGCGACGGCACTTCGCCGCGGTCCGATCAGCGGGCACGGAAGCGCACCGCCGCCCCTCGCCTCCTGGGGCGGCGTTGCGGCATCCTACCCGGCTTGTCCGGCATGGTCCTCACCGGGGGCGGGCGGACCAGAGGCGAAGGCCGACAAGCGCGGGGACTCGCAACGAACAACGACGCTAGCGGCAACCCGCGACGAAGGGACCGCGGAAGCACTGGTGGTTGGGGCCGACATCGAGATGACGGCGGGCGTACCAGGGGCGGCCGACATAGTAGCGGTTCCAGTAGGCGGTCTGGTCGTAGGCGACGACCGGATAGCCGAGCCGCGGCGCATAGGTGGCGACCCGGACCATCGCCCCACGATAGATCGACGTGAGGTAGTCGCCGGCGACCCAGCCGCGCTGGCTGGCCCAGGCCGTATCGCACCACGACCCGTCCTTGACACAGCCGTAGATCTGGACCGGCGCGCCTTCGGGCACCGCGGCCACCGCCGGAAAGGCGGTGCTCGGGCCGGCCCGCATGTTGACGGTCGCGGTGGTTGTCGCATTGGCGGCGTTGGCAACCGCCGGCAGCGCCAGGAAAAGAGCAAAGACGGCGGCCGCCGCCGCGGAAGCAGGTCGCATGGAACTCTCCTACAAATCAGCCGGCGACGACAAAGCCGGCATTGCCTCTGATACGGCTCCGACGCCGCCCCCCTACGTGCCGACCTGCTGAAATGTGCGGCAAGCGGGGAAGAGCGCCGCGAGCCCGCCCACTTGCCTCCGGCGAAGCTGACGGTGCATGTGGGGCGCATCGATTTCAACGCGCATCAGGGAGAGCGGACGTGATCGTCGTCAGCGGACATATCAGGGTGAGGCCCGAGAAGATGGATGAGCTGAGGCCGTACATGCGTGCGGCGCTGGAAGCGACGCGCCGGGAGCCGGGCTGCCTGCTCTATGCCTATGGCGAGGACGTGCTCGAACCGGGCCTGATCCGCATCGTCGAACGCTGGCAGAACTGGGAGGCGATGGAGGCGCACGCCACGGCGCCGCACATCAAGGCCTGGGCCGCGGCGCGGGAAGCCGCCGGCGGCACGCTGGAACGGGATATCTGGGCACACGAAGTTACGGGCGAAGGGCGGGCGCTCTGACCGGCGGCAGGCGCGAATTCCACCTCGCTAGGCCGGCCTCCCGTCGGCCACCGCCGCGCAGATTCGTGCCGCGAGCGCCGGCAGCCGGTCCCACGGCGTATAGTCGATGACCGACGTCCCGTCGGTGGGGCCGCCGGATATGCGCATGATCAGGCGGATCATCGTCCGGTCGAAGAAGTTGTAGCGCGGATAATCGAGATTGCCGGCGATCGCCTCGGCGATGAGCGGCTGGGCGCTCGACCGGCTGAGCCACTTGCGCAGATAGACGTTCCCCTCGGCGCTGGCCTTACCTTCCTTGCGGGCGGTCAGGTTCACCGAGAGGAGGATCAGCGGCTTGGCCGGCGTCAAAGGCGCGATCTGTTTCAGCAGCCTGCGCGCGCGCGGCATGTGCGCGCCGTAGCGTATGGCAGCGATCAGCACGCAGGGGTCCGGCGCGCGAATCCGCTTCTCGTCCGGATAGTCGCGGGCGAGGTCGCAGGCACGCGCCGGCACGCCGGCGGCATCGATGAGGCTCACCAGCCGCTGTGCGATCCGTTCGGTATGTCCGAAGTGCGACGCATAGAACACGTCCATGGGTCGGCCCTTCCACCGCCGCCGGATCGCGCGTCTGGCGCGACCGCGTCTATTGCGTGACTGTCAGCACCGTCCACATGCCAGCGGCGTAATGGCCGGGCAGGTTGCAGACGAGCAGGTAGGTGCCGGGCTTGAGGTCGAGGGTCAGCGTCTTCACCGCGCCGGGCTGCATCTCCTCGGTTTCGCCGAGCGATTTGATCTGGTCCTCGTCGATACGCTGCTTTTCACGGTCATAGGGAAGTTGCACATCGGGATTGGCGACCGAGACCACCAGCATCTCGTGGATAAGGTCGTGCGACCAGTTGGTGACGTCGAAGGTCACCGCGCCGGCTTCGACCGTGCCCCTGTTGGTGCGGATCGCCATCATGCCCTGGCCCATCATGCCGGCGCCGCGACGGCCGGCGCCCATGATGCCGAAGCCGCGGCCCTGCCCCATCATGCCGAAGCCGAAGCCGCGCCCCTGACCCCGGCCCATCATGCCGGGACCATTACCGCCAGGCCCGGCGCCTTGTCCCATGACGGAGCTGTCCATCAGCCACACGGTCACCGTGGTCGCCGCCGCGGCGAGGGCAGTGGAGCCGAGGATCAAGAGAGCCGCCACAGCGGCTGAACGAAGGAAGCTGTGCATGGCCATACACCTCACGGGTTTCGCGCCCTGCCGCCATTGAGCCGAATGGACCAGACGGCGCGCTGACCTGGATCAACAGCCCATGACGGGATCGTGTAGCCCGGCTGGCTCGCCGCCCGGACGCCGCTCACCTATCTTGCGCGGACCACAGAGGGAGGAAAGGCATGGCCAACCACAGCTTCGACGTGGTGATTATCGGCGGCGGCAATGGCGGCATGGGGGTGACGGTGCCGACCCGCCAGGCCGGCCTCAAGGTCGCCATGCTGGAGCCGGCCGAACTCGGCGGCACCTGCTCGAACCGCGGCTGCACGCCGAAGAAGGTGCTGGTCGCCGCCGCCCACGCCCTCGACGGCATCGCCCATGCCGGCGCCCATCACATCGAGGTCGGGCCGGCGAAACTCGACTGGGCGGGGCTGATCGACCGGGAGAAGCAGATCATCACCCACATTCCGGGCTCGCTGACCGCGTCGATGGAGAAGCGCGGCGTGCATCTGGTGCGCGCCCACGGCCACTTCGTCACGCCCAATGCGGTGAAGGCCGGCGGCGCCATCTACGAGGCCGGACACATCGTCATTGCCACCGGGTCGCGGCCGCGCCCCCTCGCCTTCCCCGGCGCCGAGCTGATGATCACCTCCGACGACGTGCTGAGCCAGCGGCAGCAGCCGCGCGACGTCGTCTTCGTCGGTGGCGGCGTCATCGCCTTCGAGTTCAGCCACGTCTATGCCCGCGCCGGCACGAAGGTGACCATCCTCCAGGCCGGTGCGCGCTTCCTCCCCCGCCACGACGCCGACGCGGTGAACCAGATCCTCGCCGAGACGCGCCGGCTCGGCATCGATGCACGCGGCGGCATCGCCGTGAAGGCGATCGTCGCGGTCGGCGACCGCCTGCGCGTGACCTTCGAGGAGGACGGCACGGAGCGTACGGTCGAAGCCGACCGGGTGGTCAACGGCGCCGGCCGCATCGCCAACACCGAAGGACTCGACCTCGAATCCGGCGAGGTCGCCGTCGAGCACGGCCGCATGCTGCACGACGACCATCTGCGCTCGACCTCGAACAAGGCGGTGTGGATCGTCGGCGATGCCCTGCCCGACACGCCGCAGCTCTCGCCGCTGGCCACCTATGAGGGCCGCCTCGTCGGCCACAACATCGTCGACGGGCCCAAGCACCGGCCAGATTATTCGGCCGTCCCCGCCTGTCTCTACACGATCCCCGCCATTGCCAGCGTCGGGCTCACCGAGGAGGACGCCCGCGACCGCGGCCTCGATGTTCACGTCGCCGTCAGCGACATGCGCGAATGGCTCTCCGGGCGGACTTTCGCCGAATCCGTCGCCTGGGCGAAGGTCATCAGCGAGCGTGAAAACGGGCGGATTGTGGGCGCCCACATCGTCGGCCATGGCGGCGAGGAGCTGATCCACGTCTTCGCCCTGGCCATGCGCCACGGCATCACCACAGCGGACTTCGGCGACATGGTCTATGCCTTCCCCACCTTCGCCGCCGACATGCGCCACATGGTGTGAGCCGGGCGCGAACGCGAACCGAGGCGCGAGCACGTCGCGCCGAGCATCGTTCGCTGTGATGGGGAGCAGAAAAAAAACGGGGCATCACATGGATGCCCCTTTTACTGGAGCAGCCCCGCCGCCGTGCGATCCGTCAGTTCGATCGCGCCGGCGCGCGGGATGCTCTTGTCGTCACCGGCGAGCCGGTGACGCTCGCACTATTTCTTCTTCGCGACCTTCTTCTTGGCCGCCTTCTTCGCAGGCTTCTTCGCCTTCTTCACTGCTTTCTTAGCCAATGGTCTTCTCCTCTCGGTGCCGAGTTGCGAATCAACTCACGCGAACATAGTAGTGCAAGTTCCGAGTTAACAACGCGCTAATTGTAATGCCGACGAAATTTATGCGAGCCGCGATTGCGCATGCATCGCGTCGCGATCGAGTGCATCGCCGCTCGTCGTCGCACGCGTTACTTCGTCAAGAGGTTTGTTCGACGGATGGCATTTTCATCGCCGCGCGTCGTCATCATCGCGATCGCGTGCGCGCTCATCGCGGCAACGCCCGGCATCGCGCGGGCAACCACCGACATCGGCAAGGCGACCGCGATCAAGACGTCGGTGACCGACACACACGATGGTCGATCGAACGTCTTGCAGACCGGCGACGAAATCTTCGCCAGGCAGACGATGGCGACGACGGAGAGGCGTTGGGCAATTCGAACCCCGCGACAGGACGCGGCTCGCCATCGGGGCCCGGCTCGGCCGTGGCCATCGACAATTTTCTTATGTAATCCAAATGGTTATGGATAGACGCCGGTCCTCGGCGCAACCCGTGCCTGGGTCCGTTTCATCGCCGGCAAGGCCAACCAAAAGGCCTGCGCGAACGCCACGCCGACGGCTGCCATCGGGGTGCGCCGCACCGCCTTCGACGTCCGTGTCGGCGACATCGACGACCTTGCCGTGGCCATGATCACGGACGCCATCGAAGCGTGTCCGCATGGCGGCGCCAACCGCCTGCACGGCATCATCGGACGCGTCCTGCACATGAGTGTCGACGGCGTCTTCTCGTTTCACGACACGTGGGAGGGAACGTTCTTCAACGGCACGCCGATGAAGACGGCGCCGCCTTGCATCGACAATCAACGCCTGCCGGTGGCGGTGCGCTTCGGGGACAAAAAAAATTCCGCCAGCGATGTGTGACCACGGTCACAGGACGACGAAGCGGCTCTCGCCACTGAAATTGGAACTGCCGAAGCCGACCCTGCCGAAGCTCTTCAAGTGAGTCCCGCGCGCCTCTGCCGGACCGCCGCTGCACGATGACGACGAGACCATCAGACGAAAAGGGAGCCGCCTGGCGGCGACTCCCTTTGATTTGAGAAGCGCGCGCGACGCGGCGCGCGCCGATCTACCGACTACGGCACACGGAAATAAAAGCCGAAACCCGAGCGCGGATAGCGGCGGTAGTAGCGCGGGTGCGGCCGATAGGGATAAGGCCGATAGTAGGGGTACGGCGCCCGATAGACGCGCGGATAGGCGCGCGGCCCAGCAACGCTGAGATAGCTCGACGACACCCAGCCGGTGCCGAGGAAGGTCGACCCGCGGCACCAACCGGGCTGGCAATAGAAGACATTGACCGGCGTGCCCGGCGGCAGGGCGCCATAGACGTGGGAACCAACGCTCGGATAGGAGCGGAAATTGACCGAACCGGTGGTGTAGCTCGTATAGGCCTGCGCTGCGGCAGGCACGGCGACGGCCAGTCCCAAGCCGAGTGCCGCTATGACAAGTGAGCGAATCTTCATCCTCGTTTCCCTCTTCGATTGCCGGTCGGCAGCGGCGAGAGACCGCCCGAGGATTCGGGGGCTGGGCCAGCCGACCGCGCCCGGCGCCTGCCGGGCAATCAGCCACCCTCCACTGCGGAACCTACGCCACAATTGTGGCAGGGCAAGTGACGCGGGCCACAGTGGTAAAGAAAGGGCAGCACGCCGGCCGCAAGCACTTCTCGGGCCGGGGTTCATGAGGCCAGTGCCGTCTTCAGGAAGGCGACGGTCCGCGACCAGGCGAGGTCCGCGGCCGCCTTGTCGTAGCGTGCCGCCGACGTGTCGTTGTTGAAGGCGTGATTGACGCCCTCATACATGAAGATCCGGTAGTCGACCTTCGCCGCCTTCAGCGCCGCCTCATAGGCGGCAATGCCCGCGTCGATGCGCTGGTCGAGGCCGGCATAATGAAGCATCAGCCTGGCCTTGATCCTGGCCACGTCCTCGGCCGGCGGCTGGGCGCCGTAATAGGCGACGGCGGCGGCGAGGGCCGGGCTGTTGACGGCCATCAGATTGACGATGCCGCCGCCGAAGCAGAAACCGACGGCGCCGCCCTTGCCGTTGGTCTCTTCGCGACCGGCAAGATAGGGAACCGCAGCGACCGCGTCGGCAACCAGACCGCCGCGGTCGATATCCTGGAACATCCTGGCCGCTTCCTCGTCGGTGGCCGGCGTGCCGCCCGTGCGCGACAGAAGATCGATGCCAAGGGCGGCAAAGCCCTCCAGCGCCAGGCGCCGGGTGACATCCTTGATGTGCGGGTTGAGACCACGGTTCTCGTGAACGACCACCACGCCGGGAAGCTTGCCCGTCCGATCGGCGGGCATGACGAGATAGCCCTTCACCGCACCGGCACCGCCCGGATAGGTAACGTCGCTGATCGCCAGGCGCGGATCGTCCGGCGCCACGATCGCCGCCCGCGCATAGTCGCTGGCGATCAGCGGCACGATCGCCGAAGCGGCGGCGGCGCTGCCGGCGAGCCGGGTCAGCTTCGCCATGAAGCCACGCCGGTCGAGCGTCAGGTGGGTGTAGTCGTCGTAGAGATCGATCATCTCCTGAGTGATCCTGGGCGCCTGGGTCATGGTCCTCCTCCCTTGGCCGCGGTCGGGCCTGCACATCTTTCTGTCGATCAATATTGAACACCCGAAGGCGGACGATCCATCGCTGCCTCACGTCTTTGTGTTCCTCGGGCCCCGCTGATTTGCCGCAACGCGCCATTGTCCTGCGTCATTGCGGCCGCGATCGGCCGCGCCTAGACCGGAATCCACGGCCGGGGCGGCGCGAATTTCGCCTTGGACCAATGAAAATTCCCTGGCGCAGCCGGCGGAATTCCAGGGTTCTGCCGCCGGCCCGGCGAAGGGGCTTTCAATACATGCAAAATTTTGTATGTATTGGAGGAGAGGAAACCGGAGGAGAACGCATCATCATGTCGCATATCGTCGTGCTGGGCGGCGGCATCGGCGGCATTTCGGCCGCCTATGAACTGCGCGCCAGACTCGACCGTGCTCACAAGGTCACGGTCGTTTCCAACAAGCCCTTCTTCCAGTTCACCCCGTCCAACCCGTGGGTGGCGGTGAAGTGGCGGACCAAAGCGCAGACCACGATCGACCTGGCCACGGTGCTGCCGCGCAACAAGGTGGACTTCGTCCACGCCGCGGCCGAGAAGCTGGTGCCGCAGGAGAACCGCATCGAGCTGTCGAATGGCGAATCGATGACCTACGATTATCTGGTCATCGCCACCGGCCCCGAGCTCGCCTTCGACGAGATCGAGGGCTTCGGGCCCGAACAGAAGACGACCTCGGTCTGCGACGTCGACCACGCCGCCAAGAGTTCCGACGCCTGGGAGAAATTCTGCGCCGCCCCCGGCCCGATCGTCGTTGGCGCCGTGCAGGGCGCCTCCTGCTTCGGCCCGGCCTACGAATTCGCGATGATCATGGACACCGACCTGCGCCAGCGGAAGATCCGCGACAAGGTGCCGATGACCTTTGTCACCTCCGAGCCCTATATCGGCCACCTCGGCCTCGGCGGCGTCGGCGACACCAAAGGCCTGATGGAGAGCGCGCTGCGCGAGCGCACCATCAAGTGGATCACCAACGCCAAGGTGGAGAAGTTCGAGGACGGCAAGGCCCATGTGCTCGAACTGAACGAGGACGGCAGCGAGAAGAAGCGCCACGAACTGCCCTTCAAGCACTCGATGATGCTGCCGGCGTTCCGCGGCATCCCGGCGCTGCGTGGCATCGAGGGGCTGGTCAACCCGCGCGGCTTCGTCATCGTCGACCACCACCAGCGCAACCCGAAATATCCCAACGTCTACGGCATCGGCGTGTGCATCGCCATTCCGCCCTACGAGCCGACTCCTGTGCCGGTGGGCGTGCCCAAGACCGGCTACATGATCGAGAGCATGGTGACGGCCACCGCGTTCAACATCCGCGACGCCGTCGCCGGCAAGGAGACCTCACACGAGGCGACCTGGAACGCGATCTGCCTCGCCGACTTCGGCGATACCGGCGTCGCCTTCATCGCCCAGCCGCAGAACCCGCCGCGCAACGTCAACTGGTCGGGCCAGGGCAAATGGGTGCACCTCGCCAAGATCGCGTTCGAGAAGTACTTCATGGGCAAGGTACGGCGCGGCATCACCGAGCCATACTTCGAGAAGGCGGTCATGCAGTTTATTCAGATGGGCAAGCTGAAGACTGGCAAATAAGAACGGGAAACGCGCGAATAGCATCCCGGCAGATCGGCGTGGCGCCGCCGCGACCCATCTGCCGGGATCCGGTCACCGGCCAATTGTCGTTTTTGTTCAGATACTTGCATTTGTCCGCCGGGGCTGCGGCACGTGCAACCGTTGTATTCTTACCGTCGCTGGATCATAGTTTGCCCGTGGGCGACGCTAGGCCCGGCGGGACAATCCCGCCGGTCCGTGTGGCGTCCGCATCCGGGAGACTGAACTGAAAAGGTCATGCGATGCGCCAGAATGGCACCGTCAAATTCTTCAACGCCTCTAAGGGGTACGGGTTCATTACGCCGGACGGCGGCGGCAAGGACGTGTTCGTTCACGTCACTGCCGTGGAGCGTTCCGGCATCGGCCCCCTGAATGACGGCATGAAGGTGTCCTTCGACACCGAGCCGGACGAAAGAGGCAAAGGGCCAAAGGCAGTCGATCTACAGATTGTAGCCTAGCCAATTCCGTCGGCGACCCGCAGGCGCCGTTCGGAAACTTTCACCAGCCGCCGGGAGACCGGCGGCTTTTTTGTGGGCGGCCGGGGCGTTGCCGACATTGTCTCCCTCCCCCTGAAAGGGGAAGGGTCGGACCGAAGGTCCGGTGAGGGGTCAATGCCCGTGACCCCTCCCATCCTCCCCCTCTCAGGGGGAGGAGGTATGTGCGCCAGCGTCGGGTCTAGCCGTTGGCCGCCATGGCGCGCTGCTTGGGCCGGACCAGCGCGTCATAGTCCTCCATCAGCGTCTTGGCGACATCGCCGACGGTGAACGTGTGGGGGCCGATCTCCGACACCGGCGTCACCTCGGCCGCGGTGCCGGTGAGGAAGCACTGCTCGAAGCCTTCCATCTCGTCGGGCATGATGACGCGCTCGATCACCTCAAGCCCGCGCTTCTTCGCCAGCTTGATCACCGTCTGGCGGGTGATGCCGTTGAGGAAGCAGTCCGGCGTCGGGGTGTGGATGACGCCGTCCTTGACGAAGAAGACGTTGGCGCCGGTCGCCTCGGCGACCTGGCCGCGCCAGTCGAGCATCAGCGCGTCGGCATAGCCCTTCCGCTCCGCCTCGTGCTTGGAGATGGTGCAGATCATGTAAAGACCGGCTGCCTTCGCCTTGGACGGCTCGGTTGCCGGATCGGGCCGGCGATAGCGCGCCATGTCGAGGCGGATGCCTTTCAGCCGCTCTTCCGGCTTGAAGTAGGACGGCCACTCCCACACCGCGATGGAGACATGGACCTTGGTCTGCTGGGCGGCGACGCCCATCTGCTCGCTGCCGCGATAGGCGATCGGGCGCACATAGGCGTCGGTCAGCTTGTTGCGCACGAGCAGCTCGTTGCAGACCTGATTGATCGTCTCGACCGAATAGGGGACCTCGAAACCGATGATCTTCGCGGAATCGTGCAGACGCTGGCTGTGTGCCGTGAGCTGGAAGATCTCCCCGCCATAGGCACGCTCACCCTCGAACACGGCGCTGCCGTAATGCAGAGCATGGGTCAGGACGTGAACCTTGGCGTCGGCCCATTTCACGTATTCGCCATCCATCCAGATGACGCCGTCACGCTGGTCGAAGGGCTGCGCAGCCATGATGTCTTCCTCCCGTGAGGTCGCCTTGCGCGGCGCCTCGCATTGTTGCATCGGACGGGCGGCGAGGGCGGCGGACGTTCTTTGCGTCACGTCGGAATCGCCGATATGGTGCCGCGGAACGGCTGGCGGCAGCTCGCCAGGACGGCGAACGCTGTCGCGTCAAACGACCGCGACCCGTATTGAGTACCAACCGGCAGAAAATATGTCAACATGGCTGACGTAAATTTCAAATCGGACGATGGCCCGTCCCGACGGCCGAAGGGCGCCCAGCGTCCGCCGATCGTGGCGCCGCTGTCGCTCGCCGATCAGCCGGAGATTGCCTTTGTCGAACTTCTGTATTTCGCCTATCGCGATTTCATCTCGGACCCCGATGCCGCCCTCCTCACCCTCGGCTTCGGCCGCGCCCACCATCGCGTCATCCATTTCGTCAACCGTCACCCCGGCATCCGCGTCGCCGATCTGCTCGACATCCTCAAGATCACAAAGCAGAGCCTCGGCCGCGTGCTGAAGCAGCTCGTCGATACCGGCTTCATCGAGCAGCGCCCCGGCCCGATCGACCGCCGCCAGCGCCTGCTCTATCCGACCGAGGCCGGCCGCGGGCTGGCCGCGCGCCTGCGCGACCCACAAATCAAGCGCATCGCGGCGGCGCTGAAGGAGCTTTCGCCGGCGGAGCGCGAAGGCGCCCAGCAATTCCTTCGCCTGATGATCAACACCGGCGAGCGCGACAAAGTCGCCCGCATCATCGACCGGTGAGGCAGCAAGAGCACCGCCGCCCCGTGGAAGCAACAATGGAAACAGCAGCGCACGCAGCAGACGCAGCTCCGGTCGCCGACGACGCACCACACATCCTGGTCATCGACGACGACAGCCGCATCCGCACTCTCTTGTCGCGCTATCTCGGCGATCGCGGCTTTCGCGTCGCCATCGCCGGCAATGCGGCGGAGGCGCGCCAACACCTCGCCGGCCTTGCCTTCGATCTTCTCATTGTCGACGTGATGATGCCCGGCGAGGACGGCATGGCGCTCACCAGGAGCCTGCGCGAGACGAGCGAGGTGCCGGTGCTGATGCTGACCGCGCGCTCGGAGACCGAGAGCCGCATCGCCGGGCTCGAGAGCGGCGCCGACGACTATCTCGCCAAGCCCTTCGAGCCGCGCGAGTTGCTGCTGCGGATCAACGCCATCCTCAAGCGCGCGACGCCGTCCGACCGGCCGCTGATCGAGCAGCTCTGCTTCGGCCCCTTCACCTTCCATCGCGAGAAGCTGGAGCTGAAGCGCGGCGGCGAGGTGGTCCACCTGACCGAGCGCGAGCGCCAGATCCTGGCGATCTTCGCCGCCACGCCGGGCGAGACGGTGCGCCGCGACAAGCTCATGGTGACCAGCGGCCCGGCCGGCGAGCGTACCGTCGACGTGCAGATCAACCGCCTGCGCCGCAAGATCGAAGCCGACCCGGCCAACCCGCTCTATCTGCAGACCGTGCGCGGGATCGGCTATCGGCTCGCCATCACCGGATAGGCGAGGAGCCGGTCGCCATGGCGACGACGGTCGACGTCCCGGCACCCGCAGCGCGCGGACTTCGCGCCCGCTGGCGGCGGTTCACCCGCGCACTCAACGGCATCCTGCCCAAGGGCCTGTTCGCCCGCGCTCTGATCATCATCATTGCCCCGACGGTGCTGCTCCAGGCGCTGGTCGCCTTCGTCTTCATGGAGCGCCACTGGCAACTGGTCACCGCCCAGCTCTCCTCCACCGTCGTCGGCGAGATCGCCGCCATCGTCGATATTCTCGACAGCTATCCTCAAGGCCCCGATTTCAAGACCATCACCCGCATCGCCGCCGATCGCATGGGCCTCAACATCGCCGTGCTGCCGCCCCAGCCGCTGCCGCCGATCGGCCCCAAGCCGTTCTTCTCGCCGCTTGACCGTGTGCTCAGCCAGGAGATCAGCCAGAAGATCGGCAAGCCGTTCTGGATCGACACCATCGGCCGCTCGAGCCTGATCGAGATCCGCATCCAGCTCGACCACAACGTGTTGCGCGTGTTTGCGCCGCGCGCCCAGGCCTACGTCTCCAATTCGCTCATCTTCATCTGGTGGATGGTGGCGACCTCGGTCGTCCTCCTCGCCATCGCCATCATCTTCCTGCGCAACCAGATCCGCCCGATCCTGAGGCTGACGGCGGCGGTCGACGCCTTCGGCAAGGGACGCCCCGTGCCCGGCTTCCCGCCGCGCGGCGCCCGCGAGGTGCGCCAGGCGACCATCGCCTTCCACCACATGAAGGAGCGCGTCGAGCGCCAGATCGACCAGCGCACCGCGATGCTCGCCGGTGTCAGCCACGATCTCAGGACCGTGCTCACCCGCTTCCGCCTGCAGCTGGCGCTGATCGAGGGATCGCCCGACGTCGAGGAGTTGCAGAAGGACGTCGACGACATGAACCGCATGCTCGACGGCTACCTCGCCTTTGCCCGCGGCGACAGCGATGAGGATACGGTGGCGGCCGACATTGCCGCCATGCTCGACGAGATCGGCAAGCAGGCGCGCATCGCCGGCCACGCGACGCAAGTGTCCTATGCCGGCGACCCGATGGTGCGGGTGCGGCCGCAGGCGTTCAAGCGCTGCATCGACAACCTCGTCGGCAACGCCGCCCGCCACGGCAAGCGCATCGAGGTGACGGGCAGCCATGCCGAGGGACAGCTGACGGTGACCGTCGACGACGACGGGCCGGGCATTCCCGCGGAGGAACGCGAGGCGGTGTTCAAGCCGTTCTACCGGCTCGACAATGCCCGCAACATCGACGAGAGCGGCACCGGCCTCGGCCTGCCGATCGCCCGCGACATCGCCCGCAACCACGGCGGCGACATCGCGCTGGCCGACAGCCCGCTCGGCGGCCTGCGCGTGACGGTGACGATTCCGGCCTGAGGCAAAGCTATGACCCACAACCCGGCTGCTGCAACCAAGCTCGCGCTGCTTATCGACGGCGACAACATCAGCGCGACCTACATGCCGCTGATCATGCGCGAGGCCGAGAAGCACGGGACGGTCGCCGTCCGCCGCATTTACGGTCAGTTCAAGAGCGGCAAGATGAAGTCGTGGACGAAGCATATTGGCGACTTCGACCTGACGCCGGTGAACGTGTCGCCGCTGACGCGCGGCAAGAACGCCACCGACATGAAGCTCGTCATCGAGGCGATGGACATGCTGAACGGGCGACAACTCGACGGCATCTGCATCGCCTCGAGCGATGGCGACTTCACCCCGCTTGCCGAACGGATCCGCGCCAGCGCCCTCTCCGTCTTCGGCTTCGGCGCCAAGAAGGCGCCGAAGGCATACAAGGATGTCTTCGACCGCTTCTACGAATGCGACACGCTGTTGACTGCCGAGAAGACGGAGCCGAAGCAGCGGCAACCGGCCGAGCGGAAGCCGGCCGCGCCAGCCGCCACCAAGCCGGCCGAACCGGCACGGACCCGCAGACGCCGCAAGGCGCCGGCCAAGAAGACCACCGAACCGGCAGCCACGGCCGCACCGCCACCGACAGCAGCAGCGGCGACCAAGGCGACGAAGGTGGAGATGCCGGTCGAGCAGGTGATGGACGCCATCGATGCAGCCATGGGCGACAATGGCCTCGCTCACATGCGCACGGTCGGCAACAAGCTCACGCGCGCCATTCCCGGCTTTGCCGCCAAGACCTATGGCTATCGTACCATCACCGACCTGGTCAGCGCCCTCCCCGGCGTCGAACTAACCAAGCAGGGCAGCGAGACCTACGTCCGCTGGAAGCCGAAATAGCGCCCTTCACGGTCAGACGAGATCCCTAGAACATCCGCCCGCCGTTCGGCACCGGCAGGCTGGGCTCCAGCAGGACCACCTCCCCGTCGGCATCGGGAAAACCGAGGACAAGCACCTCGGACATGAACTTGCCGATCTGGCGCGGCGGGAAATTGACCACCGCCGCCACCTGGGCCCCGACCAGCATCTCCGGCGTGTAGTGCCGGGTGATCTGCGCCGAGGATTTCCGGCGCCCAATCTCCGGACCGAAATCGACGGTGAGCTTGATGGCGGGCTTGCGCGCCTCGGGAAACGGGCTGGCTTCCACCACCGTGCCGACGCGGATGTCGACCTTGAGGAAATCGTCGAATGTGATCTGTGCCGCCGGCTCGCTCATGTCTCGCCCTTTCGGAAAGGAACCGCGGGCGGTTAGCACGGGCGCGCGGTCGCCTCAACCCGAGCGGCGCCGATGGAGAAGCAGCGCGGTGAGCGCGGCGCCGATGAAGATCGGCGGCCCATGAATGTCGCGCATCACGAACAGGGCGACAGCCAATCCGAGAACGGCGAGCGCGCCTATACGCGCAGACCAGGTGAGCGCCTCGCCCCTCACGCCAAGGCGGGCGAAGATCCGGGGCACGTTCGCGGCCGCAGCGCCTTCGGCATGGGGCATCGGCCAGGCAAGCCAAGTGGCCGTCGCGCCGGCCAGGCCGGCGACCGCGACCGACGAGCCGGCGCCATAGGGTTGCCACCACAGGCCGACGATCTGGCCGACGAGACCGGAGACGAAGGCGATGATCAGCCACTCGACGCTGCCGATCTTGCGCTCGGCGACGATGCCCAGCGCCAGCACGCCGAAGACGATGCCGAGCTTCTGCACCGGGCCGTCGTCATAGGCGAAGAGCGCGGTGACGACACGCCACCATTCGCCGGCAGCGAAGGCAACCGGATCGCGCTCGGCCAGCCCCAGCCATTCGGGATGCAGCTCCTGCACGGCGGCAATGAACACCGCGATGGTGATGAACGCCGCCGTGCCGGGCGGGACGCGCGACTGGATGCCGGCCGACCCGTCGCCCGACGGCCTATCAGACGGCACGCGGCTCCGCCGCTCTTCGTGCTGAATCGGTCATGCGGCAGACGGCACCGCAGACATCGTTGACCAGGCGCATGGCACGGTCGCCGCGGTCAAGCGCGCGGTCAAGCGTCTTCATGGTCCTCGCCAGATCGGGATCGTCGTCGTCGAGCCAGACACGCAGCGTTTCGGCGAAGACCAGGACGCCGCCACGCCGCGCAATGGCGCCGGGCAGGCCGCCACGGTCGATGCCCGCAGCGGCGTGCATCCATCTCTGCGAGCGGCCGGCCATGCAACCGAGCACCGCGGTGAAGCCGGGGCTGCGCCTGGCGGTCCTGGCCATCTTCTTCAGTGCCGGCTTGTAGGGGGCAAGCGCATCGAGGCGACGCATGAAGACGTCGAAGAGGCGGTCCTTCGCCCCCTCGCCTTCCGCCGGCCCCTCGGCCAGCACCGCCTCGTCGATGCGCTTGGAGAAGGCGGCGAGGATGGCGAGCTTGCCGGCAAATTCACCGCGCAGTTCGGCAAGCGAGACATCGGCGGCCTCGGCAATGTCGGCGAGGCCGACATCCACAAGGCCACGCTCGCCGACAAGCGTCATGAAGGCGTCGATGACGCGGTCGCGCGGATCGGCGACAGGGGCCGCTTTCGCGGTCCGGCCACCGCTGCGCCGTGCTGCCTTACGTTTCGGTCGCGTTGCCATGGCATCACCTGTTCAGGGTTTCACTGGATACAATGTAGGACGGGAACATGGCCGCGGCGAGGTTTTCTCAGCCGGAGAGTTCGCGCGAGCGCTTCTTCGCCGCGGCAACCGCCTTCTTCATCAAGGGCGCGAGCCCATTTTTCGCCATCAGCACCTTGAGCGCCGCCGCCGTGGTGCCCTTGGGCGAGGTGACGTTCTTGCGCAGCTCGGCCGCCGGCAGATCGGACTGGTAGAGCAGCTCGCCGGCGCCGGTGACCGTGGCGCGAGCAAGCTTTGCCGCGCTCTCGGCATCGAGCCCGGCAGCAACCGCAGCCTCCGCCAGACACTCGGTGAGCCAGAAGACGTAGGCCGGACCGGAACCGGAGACGGCGGTAACCGAGTCGATCAGGCTCTCCTTGTCCACCCACACCACCTCGCCCACCGCTTCCAGCAGGCGGGTGGTGAGCGCCCTGCCCGCCTTGGAGACGTGGTCGTTGGCGATGGCCGCGGTGATGCCGCGGCCGACCTGCGCCGGCGTGTTGGGGATGGAGCGCACGATGGCGCCGTCGCCGATGCCGGCGGCGAGGCCGGCAAGCGTCGTGCCGGCGGCGATCGACAGCGTCACCGTGCCGCGGCCAACCAGATCGCTAAGACCCGGCAGGACATCACCGATGATCTGCGGCTTGACCGCGACGACGATCACCTTGGCCTTGATCCCCTCAGGCGGCACCGGCTTCTCGCGAACGCCGGCAGCGGCGAGGAAGGCGGCGCTGTCCGGCGGCGGCGCCGGATCGACCACCACCACCGCCTTGCGGTCGAGGCCGCCATCGAGCCAGCCCTTGAGCAGGGCCGCGCCCATCTTGCCAGCACCGACCAGCACCAGCGGGCCCTTAGGGGAGAAGGCGGAGGAGAGAGACATGGGGCGTCCCGTGTTATTCGTCTGACGCGACAGTAGGGGGCGGAGACCGCAGTGCGCAACTGTTTGGCAACCGCCCTCGACACACTGGACGTTGATATTAGCGTTAGCTATATTAGGCTGTGCCGAAGATCAGCTATACGATCGCTGCCATAAAGCAACTCAAGGCACTGCCGGCTCCGGTCCGTGAGCAGATCATCGACAAGCTTCACCGCTACGCCGAAACCGGCGCAGGCCAGGTGAAGGCGCTCGTTGGCCGTGACGGCGCTCGGCTCCGCGCCGGGCGATATCGCGTCATCTTCACCGAGAGCAAAAACGAAATAGTGGTCAGGGCGGTCGGCGACCGTCGCGACATCTACCGCTGATGGGATGAAGGGCATGAAAGCGCAATTCATAACGACCGAAAGCGGTGAGGAGCTAGTCGTCCTACCCCGACGCATCTACGACAATCTGGTGAAGGGCACCCGTGTGGACGAAGATACCGCCACGGCCCGAATCGTGGATCGAAGCAAGGCTCAGGTGGAAGCCGGTTACGAAATCGCCATCCCTTCGTCGATTGCCGAGGCCATCGCCCGCGGCGGCAACGAAATCCGGACGGTGAGGGAATGGCGCGGGCTGACCCAGGCCCAACTCGCGAAAGGAACGGGCCTGACCCAAGGCTACATTTCGCAATTGGAGAACGGCGCGAGCGAAGGCACGCCAAAGGCACTGCGCGCCATTGCCAGCGCGCTCGATGTGCCGATCGATCTGGTTATTCCGGATTGAGCCTCACGCCTCGCCGGCGGTCTCGAAGAGCACCGTCTCCAGTGCCTCGGCCGCCGACTTGCCGGCCCACACCACGAACTGGAAGGCCTGATAGTAGCGCTCGCAGGCCTCGATGGCGGTGACCAGCAGGCGCTCGACCTGGGCGTTGTTGGGATCGGCGCCGCCCGACAAGAGCAGCGCCTGGCGGAACATGATCACGCCCTCCTGGCTCCACAGGTCGAAATGGCCGATCCACATCTGCTCGTTGACCGCCGACAGCAGGCGCATGACCTCGATCTTGCGCGCTTCCGGCACCTTGAGGTCGAAGGAGCAGGCCAGATGCACCGCCTCGCGCTCCTCCATCCACGAGAAGGAGATGTGGTAGTCGCACCAGTGACCGCCGATGGCGATGGTCAACTCGTCATCGCCGGAGCGCTCGAAGGCCCAGTCGTTGAGTGCCGCGATCTGCTCGATCACGTCGACCGGGTTCGAGAGGCGTTCCTGTTCGATGTCGATGAGGCTCATATGGGTCAACCTTGCGGCTGGAAGGATTGCCTGACGCCACGCAACCGGGAAAACGGCGTCCGAAAGGCGGCGCCGAACGAATCTCTGTTCAGAATCAGTATATAGGCCCCTGACTCTCACGCACCACAATTGCTTGTGGACAACGTGAATTGTCCGGATGTCAGCCGTATGACTCTCTGTGGAGCGGGAGGTTCCGGCTATTTTTCAGCGGGTTTGGTGCGCCGGGGGGCCTTTTTCGGCGCCTCGGCGCCGAGTTTCGCCTCCAGTTCGGCGATGCGCTTCTTCAGCTTTTCGTTCTCCGCCGCCGCCTTCGAGGCCATTTCGCGGACCACGTCGAACTCCTCGCGCTTGACCAGGTCGAGGTCGTTGACGAAGCGCTCCATCTGGCCGCGGAACACCGTTTCCGCCTCGCGCTTGACGCCCTGGGCGACGCTTGCCGCGTCCCCCATCAGCCGCGCCATCTCGTCGAACATGCGGTTGGAGGTCTGGGTCATCTCGGGGTCACTCTCTGGATCCGGCGCTGTCTCTATACTATGGGCGCGCCCGGGCGCCCCCGCAAGGCGGGCACACCGGCATTGGCGTCGCCTTGACCCTGCTCCTGAGGCAGCGCAGTTTGCCCCGCGAATCCGGGAAACCCGATGCCACTCTTCGTCCTGCCCTTCCCCGCCATCGATCCGGTGCTGATCCAGATCGGCCCCTTCGCCATCCGCTGGTATGCGCTGGCCTATATCGTCGGCATCTTTGTCGGCTGGTGGTACGCCAAGCGGCTGGTCGGCAATCCCCGCCTGTGGGGCCCGGCCGGTTCGCCGATGAAGCCCGCCGACATCGACGATTTCGTCGTCTGGGCGGCGGTCGGCATCATCGCCGGCGGGCGCCTCGGCTACGTGCTGTTCTACGACCTGCCGGTCTATATCTCCAACCCGCTGCAGATCCTCGAGGTCTGGCACGGCGGCATGTCGTTCCACGGCGGCTTCCTCGGCACGGTGCTGGCGATGATCCTGTTTGCCCGCGCGCGCGGCTTCTCGCTGTGGTCGCTGTTCGACGTGATCGGCCCCTCGGTGACCTTCGGCCTGTTCTTCGGCAGGCTCGCCAATTTCATCAATGGCGAATTGTGGGGGCGGCCGACCGACGTTCCCTGGGCGATGATGTTTCCCGGCGCGCCCGACGGCGGCACCATTCCGCGCCACCCGAGCCAGCTCTACGAGGCGGGGCTGGAAGGCATCGTGCTCTTCCTCGTCCTGCGCCTGCTCACCCATCGCTATCACAAGCTGGCGACGCCCGGGTTCACCGCCGGCGCCTTCGCCACCGGCTACGGCGTCGCCCGCACCTTCGCCGAGTTCTTCCGCCAGCCCGACATCCAGATCGGCTATCTCGCCGGCGGCCTGACCGAAGGCATGCTGCTGTCGATCCCGATGATCTTCGTCGGCATCGCCATCATGGTCTGGGCCGCGCGCCGGCCGGGCGCAAACGCGGTGGAAAAGGCGTGACGCCGCTCGCCGAAAAGCTGGCGGCGCAGATCCGCGCCAGCGGCCCGATCACCGTCGCCGACTTCATGGCGGCCTGCCTCGCCGACCCCGAACACGGCTATTACATGCGCAGCGAGCCCTTCGGCCGCGCCGGCGATTTCATCACCGCGCCCGAGATCAGCCAGATCTTCGGCGAGCTTGTCGGCCTGTGGACGATCGGCGTGTGGGAGATGCTGGGCTCACCCGACCCGTTCGTGCTGGCCGAACTCGGCCCCGGCCGCGGCACGCTGATGGCCGACATCCTGCGCACCGGGCGGGTCAAGCCCTCCTTTCTCAAGGCAGCCAGCATCCATCTGGTCGAGATGAGCCCGCGCTTGCGCCAGGTGCAGCAGGCGGCCCTTGCCCCCTCCGGCCAGGCCGTCCAATGGCACGGCCGCATCGACGACATTCCGCATGCCGCCACGATCTTCGTCGCCAACGAGTTTTTCGATGCCATGCCGGTGCGCCAGTTCCAGTGGCAGGACGGCGCCTGGGCGGAGCGCGTCATCGGCCTCGGCGAGGACGACGCGTTCACCTTCGGCCTGTCGCCGATCTCCCAGCGCCCGGCGGAGATCGCCCTGCCCGACGGCGCCGTCGTCGAAGCCTCGCCGACCGGCAAGGCGGTGATGACGATGATCGGCGAGCGCATCGCGCGCGACCGCGGCGCGGCGCTCATCATCGACTACGGCAGCGACAAGCCCGGCATCGGCGACACGCTGCAGGCGGTGCGCCAGCACAAATATGAGAGCCCCTTCGCCATGCCCGGCGAAGCGGACGTCACCTGCCACGTCGATTTCGCCACCCTTGCCCGCACCGCCGCCGAGGCCGGCGTCGAGCCGCGCACGGTGATGAGCCAGGGCGAGTTTCTCGTCCGCCTCGGCCTCGTCGAGCGCGCCAATGTTCTCGGCCGCGACAAGGACACCAAGACGCGCGACCAGATCGCCAGCGGCATCGAGCGCCTGGCCGGGCCGAAGGCGATGGGCGAGCTGTTCAAGGTGCTGGCGGTTGCCTCACCGGGCCTGAAGCTGCCGATCTTCGACAAGATCGGATGATGGGTGAAGCAATGGACGCGGCGACACCCCTCACCCACGCCTCTCTCGCGCTTCCCGGCATCAGGCACGGCTTCTTCACCCGCGCCGGCGGCGTCTCCACCGGCCTCTATGCCAGCCTCAACTGCGGCATCGGCTCCGAGGATACGCGCGAGCACGTGATGGAGAACCGCGCCCGCGTCACCGCGGCGCTGGGGGTTGGCGCCGACCGGCTGGCGACCCCCTATCAGGTCCACGGCACCGAGGCGGTGATCGTCGAGACGGCCTGGAAGCCCGGCGAGGGCCCGAAGGCGGACGCGATCGTCACCAACCGCCCCGGCGTGGCGCTCGGCGTCGGCACCGCCGACTGCGGCCCGATCCTGATGGCCGACGCGGAGGCGGGCGTGATCGGTGCCGCCCACGCCGGCTGGCGCGGCGCCATCGACGGCGTCGTCGAGGCGGCCATCGCCGCCATGGTGATGCTGGGCGCCCGCCGCGAGCGCATGGTCGCCGTGCTCGGCCCCTCGATCTCGCAGGCCAATTACGAGGTCGGGCCCGAACTGGTCGCCCGCTTCACCCACGACAACGCCGAAAATACGCGCTATTTCGTCCCTTCCGAGCGGCCGCGCCACGCTTTGTTCGACCTTCCCGCCTATACGGTGGGCCGGCTCAAGGCCGCCGGGGTGACGGCGATCGACATGGGCCTGTGCACCTACGCCGAGCCGGAACGCTTCTATTCCTACCGGCGGGCGACCCACCGCGGCGAGCCGGACTACGGCCGGCTGATGTCGGCAATCGTGCTCGACAAGCGGGATTGACGCGCCAAGGCCGTTGCCCGCCCCGCCCGGCGTTGGTACAAGGCCGCGGCGTCATACAACTGTCGTCTCGCCGGATTCTACGGCCGACGCCCCACCACGGACGCGGGAATGAAACTCGTCGCAGGGAACTCCAACCGCCCGCTTGCGGAAGCGATCTCTACCTATCTGGAGATTCCTCTCGCCAAATGCCTGGTCAGGCGCTTCGCCGACCAGGAGATCTTCGTCGAAATCCAGGAAAACGTCCGTGGCGAGGACGTCTTTATCGTCCAGTCGACGAGCTACCCCGCCAACGACAACCTGATGGAGCTGCTGATCATCTGCGACGCGCTCCGACGGTCTTCCGCCCGGCGCATCACCGCGGTGCTGCCCTATTTCGGCTACGCCCGGCAGGACCGCCGCTCCGCCGGCCGCACCCCGATCTCGGCCAAGCTGGTCGCCAACCTGATCACCGAGGCCGGCGCCCACCGGGTGATGACCCTCGACCTGCACGCCGGCCAGATCCAGGGCTTCTTCGACATCCCCACCGACAACCTGTTCTCGGTGCCGGTGATGTCGCGCGACATCAAGGCCCACCACGACGTGCGCAACGTCATGGTGGTGTCGCCCGACGTCGGCGGCGTGGTGCGCGCGCGGGCCCTGGCCAAGCGCATCGATGCGCCGCTGGCTATCGTCGACAAGCGTCGCGAGCGCCCCGGCGAAGCGGAAGTGATGAACATCATCGGCGGCGTGGCCGGCCGCCGCTGCATCCTGTTCGACGACATCGTCGATTCCGGCGGCACGCTGGTGAACGCGGCGGAAGCGCTGATTGATGCCGGCGCCGCATCGGTGCTCGCCTACATCACCCACGGCGTGCTGTCCGGCGGGGCCGTGGCGCGCATTACCGCATCGCGCATCGAGCAACTGGTGATCACCGATTCGATTCAGGCGACCGAGGCGGTGCTTGCCGCCCCCAACATCCGCGTCACCTCGATCTCGACCCTGATCGGCGAGGCGATCGCCCGCACGGCGAGCGAGAAGTCGGTGTCGAGCCTGTTCGACTGAGGAGAGTTGCGCGCGGGTATCAGCCGCTGCGCTTCAGCAGCGACTGACGGACCGGGTCCTTGGCGTAGGCCGAATGCAGGGCGCCGAGGCGCTCGGCAATGCCGTCCCTCTCCCTCTCCTTCTCCGGCTGCTCGCCCTTGAGCCCGGCCGTCATCGAAGAGCCGCGCCACTTCTCGATCACCGCGTCGATGAAGTCGTCATCGGAGATGCTGGTGGAATTGGTGCCGAGGTTGGCGACCGCCTCCGCCTTGGGAACGCGCTCGGCCGGCAGCTCGTTGAGGATGAGGCGGGTGGGCAGCGGCCCGCCTTCGCCGAAGGCGATCACTTCGCGGGTGCCGAGCGACGGCACGAAGCCCAACAGGTTGGCGGCGGCATCGGAGACCGCCGAACGCACCAGCATCTGGTCGCGTTCGTTGCCGAGCCGCATGCAGAACAGCGTCGAACACTGCGAGATGACGGTCGCGTCGAGTTCGGCCGGACGCTGGGTGACCAGGCCGAGGAAGACGCCGTATTTACGGCCTTCCTTGGCGATGCGCGAGATCGCCCGGCGCGTCGGCCCGAAGCCGTGCGAGCGGTCGGCGGAAGCGTAGCGGTGGGCCTCCTCGACGACGAAGAGCAGCGGCGCGGCGCCGTCGCTCCACAGGCCGAAGTCGAAGGCCATGCGGCCGAGCACCGACACCACCGAATCGATCACCTCGGTCGGGAAGCCGGCGAGTTGCATGACCGTCATCGGCTGGCCGCCGGGCGGCAGGCGGAAGAGCTCGCGCACCACCTCGGCCATGGTGTCGCCGCCGACATTGGCGTTGTCGAACATGAAGCCGTAGCGCGGGTCGTTGCGCACGGTCTCGATGCGCGTGATCAGCTTGTAGTAGTTGAGCCGCGACGAGCGGTTCTCGAGCTTGCCCATGCGCTCGTCGATGAGATTGACGAGGTCCTGCAGGCGATAGGGCACCGGCGTGTCGACGGTGAAACCGGTCACTTTCGGGTCGTAGCGCTTCAGCGACGGTCGGTCGCTGGCATCGCGGTTCTGCAGGTAAAGGCTCTTGGCCAGCGGGATCGTTTCCGAGAGGATCGCCACCTCCTCCTCGATGCCCGGACGACGGCCGAAGATGACGTCGACGAACTCCTCGAAGTTGAACAGCCAGAAGGGCAGCTTCATGTTCCTCGGATTGAGGACCAGCGCCCGATCGCCGAAGCAGCGGCCGTATTCGTTGTGCGCGTCGAGCAGGAAGATGCGCACGTTCGGGCGCACATCGAGGATCTGCCCGAGCAGCACCGACACCGCGCTCGACTTGCCGACGCCGGTCGTGCCCAGAATGGCGAAATGCTTGGCCAGCATATTGTCGATGTCGACAAAGGCCTTGACCGCCATATCGTGGTGCAGGCGTCCGACCTCGATCTTGTTCATGCCCGAGGCGGCGTAGACGAGGCGCAACTCATCCGCATCGACCAGGGTCGTCGCGTCGCCGATGACCGGATAATGCATGATGCCGCGCTTGAAATGCGGCACGCCGTTCGCGTCCGGGCAGATCTCACCCATCATGTCGACGTGGGCAGTGACATGGTAGCCCTGCTCGCGCGTGACGGCCGAGGTCTCCAGCGACACGTCGACGATCATGCCGATCAGGGTGGCCGTGCCGCGCTGGATGCGCAGGCAGCGCCCGACCGTGGCGCAATGGTCGCCGGCGAGGTCGGCGCTGGTTTGCGGCAGGCCGATGCTGGCGCGCGAGCCGCTGACCGCGGTCACAACACCGCGTACGGCCTCCGTCGTCGGAATCCCGAAGTTTTGGTCCACGTTGCCCCCTCGGCCACTTCCACAAATCCCGGCGGGGCCGGTTTCCCGATCCTGCCGTGACCGTCCCTATGTATCTGCCATTGGTGGAATTGCCGTTAATGGCATGCCTATAATTGAATGTAGGCGGGCCCCCGACCGCCGCGCGCGGCGGAAAGCTTGCCCTTGGGCCCGGTCTCGCCTATAAGCCGGCAGCCGCGCCGACACCCCTGGAGGCACGCGGCAAAGCAGCCAAACTCAAGGAGTTGTCCGATGGGCGCTACATACGAGCTCTCGGCGACGGTTCGCGAGAAGGTGGGCAAGGGGGCCGCCCGCTCGGTACGTCGTCAAGGCATGACACCCGCCGTGATCTACGGCGGCAACAAACCCCCGATCGCCATCAGCCTGCCTGCCCGCGAGCTTTCGCTCAAGATTTTGGGCGGCGGCTTCTATACCTCGGTCGCCACCATCGACGTCGGCGGCGAGAAGGTTGAGACCCTGCCGCGCGACTACCAGCTCGACCCGGTGAGCGACAAGCCGCTGCACGTCGATTTCCTGCGGGTGACGCCGGATTCCACCATCACCATCGACGTGCCGGTTCAGTTCATCAACGAGAGCCAGGCGCCCGGCGTCAAGCGCGGCGGCGTGGTCAACGTCGTGCGCCACCGCATTGCGCTGATCTGCCGGGTCGATGCCATCCCCGAGCGCATAGTCGCCGACCTGACCGGCCTCGACATCAACGACTTGCTGCATATCTCCGCCATCACCCTGCCCGAAGGCGTGCGCCCGGCCATCAAGCGCGATTTCACCATCGCCACGGTCGCCGCTCCGGCTGGCGTCAAGGAAGAGTTGCGCGCCGCCGCCGAGGCTGCCGCGAAGGCCGCCGAGACGCCGGAGGTGGTTGCTGCCGAGGGTGCCGCCGCTGCGCCGGCCGCCGAGGGCGCGGCGCCCGCCGCCGCTCCGGAGGCCGCCAAGAAGTAGTTCCGGCGCCGCCCCGGTGCGCTGGGGGCAACGGAGAGAGCCCGCATGCTCCTCATCGTCGGCCTCGGCAATCCCGGCGCGGAATATGCGCAGCACCGGCACAATGTCGGCTTCATGGCCGTCGACGCCATTCAACGCCGCCACGGTTTTCAGCCGTGGCGGCGGCGTTTTCAGGCCGAGACCTCGGAAGGCACGCTCTCCGGCGAGAAGGTGCTGCTGCTCAAGCCGCACACCTACATGAACGAGTCCGGTCGCGCGGTTCAGGCGGCGACAGCCTTCTACAAGCTCTCCGGCGACACCATCGTGGTGATCCACGACGAGGTCGATCTCGCGCCCGGCAAGACACGCATGAAGATGGGCGGCGGCGCCGCCGGCCACAACGGCCTGCGCTCGATCGACGCCACCATCAGCGACGACTACCGGCGCCTGCGCATCGGCATCGGCCATCCCGGCGTCAAGGAGGCGGTGCCGCACTACGTACTGCACGACTTCGCCAAGGCCGACCAGGCGTGGCTCAAGCCGCTGGTCGAGGCCATCGCCGACAACGCCCCGCTGCTCGCCGAGGGCAAGGACGCCACCTTCGCCAACCGCCTGCACACCGCCACCCAGCCCCCGCCGCCGGAGAAAAAGACCAAGCCGGACAAAGTCTTGGGCGCCTCGACGGAATCGAAGTCGGAAACACCTCAAGCAAAGGATGAAGCCGGCGGGCGGCGCGAAGGGCCGCTGGCCAGCGTGCTGAAGAAGCTGTTCGGGGAAAGCGAGTAGCTACTCGCGCTTCTTCTCCGGCATCATCGCCACGATCGCCCCGGTTGCCCAGGTGGCCAGGAAGATCAGCGCGAAGGGCAGCCACGTTGCGGCGACGCTCAGGAACATGTCGTAGGAGCGCAGGACAAGCCCCGCCACGACCGCCGCGTCGAGGGCCGCGACCAGGACGGTGAAGGCCAGCGCCACCGGCAAAGGCTGGCGCGCCCCCGGCACGCGGAAATAGAACATGGACAGGGCCGCGAAGATCGCCATCGCGGCGATGGCATGGAGCGTCAGCGCCAGCCACAGCGGCGCGACGGCGAGAAGGCCGCCCATGACGAGGGCGCAAAGCGCCCACCCTCCGACACCGAAGGCCAGAAGCCGGCCGAGCGAATGGCCGGCAAGCTCATGCGCCTCGCCCGGCCTTGCGGCCGGCAGCGCATCGGCGATTTCCGCCGCCCAGGCATGGACCTGCTCGGGATTGCGCCAGTCGCCGGTGTGGTTCTTCGCCATGGCTCTGGCGGGAAATCCCTTGGCGTCGGCAGGGAGCTTGCCGCCGAAGGTCGCATGGCCGAGCACGCCGACGCGCTCCATCAGCACGGCGACCTCCTTGACCGGCGGGATGGATCTCAGATTGGCCGAATTGTCGAGCGGACCGCTCGAGAACAGCCACACCGGAATGCGCCGCAGCGCATCGACGTTGCGCTCCACGAAGCGCAGCGCTGCCTTGTGCCAGCGCGAGGCATAAAGGGCGCCACCGACGATCACCGCGTCGAAGCCGCTGACGCCACGAAGCTGCGTAGCCGGCAGGAACGCCACATCGACGCCACGATGCTCAAGCTCTTCCGCCACCATGCGGGCGATGCCCTTCGTCCCGCCGAGCTTGGATCCCCAGGTTACGAGAACACGCATGGCGAAGCCTCCCTCGTCGCGCTGAAAGATGAAGCAGGCTACACCCGCAATGCCGCCGAAAGTCGCGGCAGGCCGGGACGGATCGCCGCAGCGGACCGTCGTCCCGCGCAAGGGCCGCGGCGGACTCCGGAAGCTGCTGGAGTTTTCGCTGCCGGCACCCCGTGTTTGGGGTGCCTCGCGTCTTTCATCCGGCCGGAAACGACGCCAGCATCTCCGCCAGCCGTCCCGGTTCCGACAGCATCGGCCAGTGGCCGGTCGCGAGTTCGAGGAACCTCCAGTCCGGTCCGCTCATCGGAACGAACCAGGGATTGCCCGCCGCGATCTGTCCGTCGACCATCGCGCGCGGCATGGTGCACAGGATCGCCCACCGCGGCCGGCCCTCGGGAAACGCCTTGCCGTCGAGACGGACCGGATCGATGGCGACGTGGAGCGGTTCATCGGCGGCTTCGGCGCGGAAGCGTTCCAGCTTCGCATCGTCGAGCCCAGCGAGGTTCGCCGGCGGCATCTGTTCAAACGGCGGCAGCGGCAACCGCCAGCCCTCGCCATGGGTCTCCGCGGCACGCCGCATGTCGTCGCGCCCGTTCGGACCCTGGAAATCGGCGATCGTCGCCCCTTCCGGCACCGGACCGGAATCGACGAACACGAGCCCGGCAACCCGCTCCGCGATGCGCGCCGCAACGACGTTGACAATCGCGCCGCCGGCGCTGTGGCCGACCAGCACTACGTCGCGAACATCGTTCGCCTCGACGAAGCGAACGACGTCCGCGATGTGGGTCTCGAGCGTGACCGAGCCGTTCCCCTCCCCGCGCCGTTCGCCGAGGCCGGGCAGGTCCAGCGGATACGCCCGATGGCCGCGCCGCTCCAACTCGCGGACGACCTCTTCCCACGCCCACGCACCGATCCAGAAGCCACCAACCAGGATAAAATTCGTCATATCGTCACCCATCAGCCGACGTGGCACGCTATCGTAGGCCGGCGACAGGGTTTGTCAGGAGCGATCGGCATGCCCTCGCGCCTGACGGGCCGCCCCCACCGGCCCTTGCCGATCGGCCCCGGCCTGCTAGAAGAGCCGCAATCTCCCCTCCCCGCACTTTTGTAAGGACTTTCCATGGGATTCCGTTGCGGCATTGTCGGCCTGCCCAATGTCGGCAAGTCGACCCTTTTCAACGCCCTGACGCGCACTGCCGCCGCGCAGGCCGCCAACTATCCGTTCTGCACCATCGAGCCCAATACCGGCGACGTGGCGGTGCCCGATCCGCGCCTCGACCAACTGGCGGCGATCGTCAACCCGGCCCAGATCGTGCCGACCCGCATCAGCTTCGTCGACATCGCCGGGCTGGTGCGCGGCGCCTCCAAGGGCGAAGGGCTCGGCAACCAGTTCCTCGCCAATATCCGCGAGGTCGACGCGGTGGTGCACGTGCTGCGCTGTTTCGAGGACGGCAACGTCACCCATGTCGAGGGCAAGATCGACCCGGTCGCCGACGCCGAGACGGTCAACACCGAGCTGATGCTTGCCGACCTCGCCAGCCTGGAACGGCGGGTGACGCCGCTGCGCAAGAGAGCGCAGTCGGGCGACAAGGACGCCAGGATGGAGGTCGCCCTGATGGACGCCGCGATCGCGCTGCTGTCCGAAGGCAAGCCGGCACGGCTCGTGGACGTGCCGAAGGGGGAGGAAGCTCTCTTCCGCTCCTTCAACCTGCTGACCGCCAAGCCCGTCCTCTATGTCGCCAATGTCGAAGAGGCGGCCGCCGCCAGCGGCAACGCCCATTCCAAGCGCGTCGAGGAGATGGCGAAGGCGGAGGGCGCTGGCGCGGTCGTCATCTCGGCGGAGATCGAGGCCGAAGTGGCGCAGCTCCCCGACGACGAGGAGCACGCGTTCCTCGAGACAATGGGCCTCGAGGAGCCCGGCCTCGACCGGTTGATCCGCGCCGGCTATGCGCTGCTCGGCCTCATCACCTTCCTCACCGCCGGCCCCAAGGAAGTGCGCGCCTGGACAATTCCGGCCGGCGCCAGGGCCCCGCAGGCGGCGGGCACCATCCACACCGATTTCGAGAAGGGCTTCATCCGCGCCCAGACCATCGCCTTCGACGACTACATCGCGCTCGGCGGCGAGCAGCCGGCCAAGGACGCCGGCAAGGCGCGCGACGAAGGCAAGGAATATGTCGTCAAGGACGGCGACGTGATGCTGTTCAAGTTCAACGTCTGAGGCGCCACCCAGGAGGGACCTGCCATGCCAATCACGCTCGCCCAGGCGTCCATGATCGTCGAAGCAGCGCTCAGCAAAGGACGCGCGTTGGACTGCGCACCGTTGGCGGTCGCCGTCACCGATGCCGGCGGTCACCTCGTCGCCTTCAAGCGCGAGGACCGCGCCGGAATCCTCCGTTTCGATATTGCCTATGGCAAGGCATGGGGCGCGCTCGGCATGGGCTTCGGCACGCGCGAGCTTGCCGATCGCGCGGCGAAGAACCCGGCCTTCCTGACCGCGCTCGCCGCGGCAAGCGGCGGTCGCATTGTGCCCTCTCCCGGTGGTGTGCTGATCCTCGATGACGAGGAGCAGGTCGTCGGCGCGGTCGGAATCTCCGGCGACACCGGCGACCGCGACGAGGAATGCGCGCTCTCCGGCATCATCGCCGCCGGCTTCACCGCCAAGACCGGCGCCTAGAGGCGACGCCATGCGCGCCTTCGAGGATTTCACCGTCGGCGAGACGATCGACCTCGGCACCCGCACGCTCGGCGCCGCCGAGATCGTCGCCTTCGCCGAGACCTACGACCCTCAGAGCGCCGGCACCAGCGCGCCGGTCGCCTCCGGCTGGCAGATCGCCCTCACCTTCATGCAATTGCTCGCGGGCAACATGCTGCTCGATTCGACCAGCATGGGCTCGCCCGGCATCGAGACGATGAAGTGGCTGAAGCCGGTCGGCCCCGGCGACACGATCCGCGCTCGCTCCACCGTTCTCGAAACGCGCGCCTCGAAGAGCCGCCCGGAAATGGGGCTGGTGCGTTTCCACCACGAGGTCACCAACGCGGACGGCGAGATGCTGATCGCACTCGAGAATTCGATCATGTTCGGCCGGCGCGCAGGGGCCGCGCCATGAGCACCGCATTCGATGCCCTCACGGTCGGCGAGCGGCACGACTTCGGCGCCTACGACTTCACCGCCGAGCGCATCAAGAGCTTCGCCCGCATCTACGACCCGCAGCCCTTTCATGTCGACGAGGCGGCGGCGGCCGCAAGCGCCTTCGGCGGGCTCATCGCCAGCGGCTGGCAGACGGCGCTCGTGGCGATCCGGCTGCAGGCCGATTATTTTGCCGCCCGCGCGCAGAGCGGCGCGCCAGCGCTGCGCTTTGGCGCCTGGTCGGGCGTCGACATGCTGAGATGGATGAAGCCGGTCCATGCCGGTGACCGCATCGCCTATTCCGGCACGATCCGCGCCAAGCGGCCGTCGAGCGGGCAACCCGGCTGGGGACTGGTGACCATCGACTACGCCGGCATGAACCGGAAGGGCGAGCCGGTCTTCACCATGACCGGGCATAGGCACGTGGCCGTGTAGGGGGGCGCGCCGCGGACGAACCGCGACGCGCCAATACGATCGGGAGCGACTACATCTTCGGGCCGGCCCAGGTGGGAAGCGCGTCGATCTTCATCTGGCGGCGCTCGTCGGGCGACAGCTTGTAGTTCGACAGGAACGGCGCCGACTCGAACGAGCCGTATTCCGGGTTGCCGATGAAAATCCAGTCATGGCCGATATGGGCCATATTGGACTCGAACGACTTCAACCGGTCGGCCTCCGACCCGCCGTAGTCGTCGGAGAAGTCGCCGTAGTTATCGCCGAGCAACAGCAGGATGCGATAGTTCTGAGCGATGAAGGCGCGGCGGGTGCCCTTCTTCGAGGTCCAGTCTTCCTTCTCCTTCGACATCAGGAAGGTGTCGACATTGCCGCCCATCGGGAAGCCGAGCGCCTCCATGTTCTTGCGCGTCGCCTCTTCCTGGTCTGCCGAGCGGTTGGTGACGTAGAACACCTTCACGCCCTTGGAGTCGGCATATTTGGTGAAGTCGACGGCGCCCGGCACCGCCTTGGCCTCGGCGTCGGCCACCCACGCCGCCCAGGTCTTGCCGCTGTAGTCGTTGCCGGTCTTGATCAGCCAGGCTTCATAGGCGCCATTGTCGATCGCCGTCTCGTCGGCGTCGAGGATCACCGCCGGCGGCTTGTCCTGAAAGTCGCCGGTCTGCTCGGTCGCCGCCGTCCATGTCTTGTCGGCCAGCGCCTTGTCGAGCTGGATCTTGGCGAGCGCATACTCGCCCATCGCATTGGCCTTGTACTCGACCGAATTGGTCACCCACAGCGTCGCATTGAGCAGGTCGTTCTGCGGCACCGGGTCGGCGGCAAGAGCCCCGCCGACGGCGAAGGTCGTCGCCAGGCAGGCGGCGGCAACGGTGGTCAAGAGCTTGGAACGCAAGGGTCCGGTCATGTGTTTAGCCTCTCTCGTCAGTGGATCGCCCCTGGGAAGCCGGTGGTCCGCGTTCGCTTCGCCGGCTTCGAATCGACGCCCCTCCGGCCGGGTCCGCGAAGTGGGCGGGCTCGGGACAGAACAGGCGGGATGGGCTCAGCCTAGCGCATTCCCGTTGCCGGATCACGACAGTCCGGGCCGGCAATTCAGGCCACCCGTGGCTCCGGCGGCGGGTCCTTCTTCGCCTGTTCCTCCCAGGCCAGGAAGTCCGGATCGGCGAGAACCGCCTCCATATAGGCGGCGGCCGGGGCGGCGAGTTTGACGCCGTAGGTGCGGAAGCGGGTGGCAATCGGCGCATAGGCCGCGTCGGCAATGCTCCAGCGGCCGAACAGGAACGGACCGCGCTCCCCCCAGCGCGCGCGGCATTCGTTCCATATTGCCGCGATACGGGCAACGTCCTTGAGCGCCCGTGGATCGCTCGGTGTCGGCCGTTGCTCGAGCAGCGCCATGTCGAAGTGCTGGCGGAGCGCCGTAAAGCCGGAATGCATCTCCGCCGCGATCGAGCGGGCGTGTGCCCGGGCGACCGGGTCCTCCGGCCACAGCCGGGCGTCGGGCACGGTCTCGGCCAGATATTCGCCGATCGCGAGTGAATCCCACACCGCGACCGTGCGCCCGTCCGCCCGCGCATGGACCAGGAACGGCACCTTGCCGGTCGGCGACAGCCGGTCGAGTTCCGCCCGGCCCTCGGGCGTGCGGTAGCGGATCAGCGTCTCATCGAACGGCACGCCGGCCTTCTTCATCGGCAGCCAGCCGCGCAGCGACCATGACGAGACCGTTCGGTAGCCCACATAGACGTGGAAATCGGCCATGGCCTCAATCTCCCTCAAAGCTGACCAGCGTGTGCACCGTGACGTCGCGCTCGGCCAGGCGCGCGGCGCCGCCGAGGTCCGGCAGGTCAATGACGAAGGCCGCGGCGACGATGTCGCCGCCCGAGCGGCGGATCAGCGCCGTCGCCGCCTCGGCGGTGCCGCCGGTGGCGATCAGGTCGTCGACCAGCAGCACCCGGTCGCCCTCGCCGATGGCGTCGGCATGGATCTCGATGGTGTCGACGCCGTATTCGAGGCTGTATTCCTGCCCGATGGTGCGCCAGGGCAGCTTGCCCTTCTTGCGGATGGGCACGAAGCCGCGGCCGAGCTCGTGGGCAACGGCACCGCCGAGGATGAAGCCACGCGCCTCGATCCCCACCACCTTGTCGATGCCGGCTTCCAGGAAGGGCAGCACCAGCCCGTCCACGGAAGCCCTGAGCCCCGCCGGATTGGCAATCAGCGTGGTGATGTCGCGGAACAGGATGCCCTTCCGCGGATAGTCGGGGATGGTGCGGATCAGCGATTTGATGTCGACGACGGGCTGCATGCCCCTCTCCATGTGACGCCGGGAGGCGGCGCTTTTCGTCTGGCTCTTAGCAAAGTCGCGGAGACCACGCCACGACGAACCGGGGCCACGCGGCCGACTGCCGCCTGACGGCCACCACATGCGGCCGCTTACGCGCCAGGCCCGACCGGCAGTAGATTGATGTTGCACGCGATTCGCGCGCTTTGGGAGACCAACCTTGAAGACCATCAGACTGCTTGCCGCCGGCACACTCGCGTTGGCGGTCTGTGTTGCGCAACCCGCGGCCGTGTCCGCCAAGCCAATCGTCGTCGCCAGCCCGCCGGTAGACATGGCCCTGCCGATCGCCTGGACGGTCGGCTTCTTCCTGTGCACCGGCATGACCTGGGGCAAGATGAAGGTCGACGCCGACAAGGCGCACCGCGAACTCACCGGCGCCGACGCCTTCCGCGGCATCGGCCGCTGCCTGTTCCCGCCCTTCGGCATCGCCAAGCTGATGCGCGACAGCAAATAGGCCAGGCTACAGCACCAACAAAAAGGCCCGCTCGCGCGGGCCTTTTTCGTTTGACGGACGTCGCCCCGCCTAGTGCGCCACGTTGGACCAGACCCGTTTCTTGGTCAGATACATCAGGCCCGAGAACACGATCAGGAAGATGAAGGTCATGAAACCGATGCGCTTGCGCTCCATCAGGTGCGGCTCGGCCGTCCACATCAGGAAGGCGGCGACGTCGGTGGCGTACTGATCGACCGTTTGCGGTGAGCCGTCGCTGTAGGTCACCTGGCCGTCCGACAGCGGCGGCGGCATGTGCAGGGAGATCGCCGAGCCGAAATACGGATTGTAGTAGGTGCCGTCGGGCACCGTGACACCAGGCGGCGGGTCCTGGAAGCCGGTCAGGAGGGCGTGGATATAGTCAGGCCCACCTTCCTGATAGCCGGTGAAGAAATCAAGCAGCCCCCACAAGAGGCCCTGCTTGATGCCGCGCGCCTTGGCGATCACGGAGAGGTCGGGCGGGGCCGCGCCGCCATTGGCCGCCGCCGCCGCCGCGGTGTTCGCGAACGGGGCCGGCAGGTGGTCGTAGGGCTTGCCCGGGCGCTGGAACATGTCGCCGGCATCGTTCGGCCCGTCGGTGACCTGATAGGACGCCGCCAGCGCCTTGACCTCGGCGTCGCTGAAATTCGGGCCGCCCTCGTCGCCGAGATTACGGAAATCGACCAGGTTCATCGAGTGGCAGGCCGAGCAGACTTCCTTGTAGACCTGGAAGCCGCGCTGCAGCTGCGCCTGATCGTAGGTGCCGAAGAAGCCGGCGAAGGACCACTTCATCAGCGGCGGTTTCTTGAGCGGGAACTCGCTCGGCGTGGTGCCGCCGGCCTGTTCTTGCGCAGACGTCGGCAGGCTCACCGTCAGGCCGACGACGGCGGCGATGGCAAAGAGGCTGGCGAAACGCATCTTCATTTCGATCAGCCCCCCACCTGCGCCGCGTGCCCGGACTTGGCCAGCACCGATTCGGTGATGCTCGCCGGCAGCGGCTTTGGCTTCTCCAGCCAGCCCAGGACGGGCAGCACGACCACGAAATGGGCGAAGTAGTAGACCGTCAGGATGCGCGCCCAGATGACGTTCGGCACGTGCAGCGTGGCGCCGGTCGGCGATTGCGAACCGAGATAACCGAGCAAGATGCCGGTCACCACGAAGATCCAGAAGAACTGCTTGTAGATCGGCCGGAACGTCGACGAGCGTACGCGCGAGCGATCAAGCCACGGCAGGAAGACCAGGATACCGATCGCCGCGAACAGTGCGATGACGCCGATGAGCTTGTTCGGGATGGCGCGCAGGATCGCGTAGAACGGCAGGAAGTACCATTCCGGAACGATCTCCGCCGGCGTCTGCAGCGGATTGGCCGGAATATAGTTGTCCGGGTGGCCGAGGTAGTTCGGGATGAAGAACACCAGCCATGCGAACAGGATCAGGAACACGCTGAGCCCGAACGAGTCCTTGATCGTGTAGTAGGGATGGAAGGGCACGGTGTCCTGCTTGTCCTTGACCTCGACGCCGGTCGGGTTGCCGTTGCCCGGCACGTGCAGCGCCCAGATGTGCAGCAGCACCACGCCGGCGATCATGAACGGCAGCAGGTAGTGCAGCGAGTAGAAGCGGTTGAGCGTCGGCCCGCCGACCGCGAAGCCGCCCCACAACCAGGTAACGATGGCGCCGCCGACCCCGGGGATCGCCGAGAACAGGTTGGTGATGACGTTGGCGGCCCAGAACGACATCTGCCCCCAGGGCAGCACGTAGCCCATGAAGGCGGTGGCCATCATCAGGAGGTAGATGATGACGCCGAGGATCCACAACACCTCGCGCGGCGCCTTGTAGGAGCCGTAGTACATGCCGCGAAGCATGTGGATGTAGACGGCGAAGAAGAACATCGAGGCGCCGTTGGCGTGCAGGTAGCGCAGCAGCCAACCGTAGTTGACGTTGCGCATGATGTTCTCGACCGAATTGAAGGCCAGCGCATCCGCCGGGATGAAGTGCATCGCCAGCACGATGCCGGTGACGATCTGTGCCGCCAGCATGAAGAGGAGGATGGCGCCGAAGTTCCACCAGTAGTTCAGGTTGCGCGGCGTCGGATAGACGACGAACGAGGAGTGAACGAGGCTGAGAACCGGCAGGCGGCTCTCCAGCCATTTCGCAAAGGGATTCTTTGGTTCGAAGGTCGAATGCCCGGCCATCTTTTCTAGTCTCGCCCGTTCAGCCGATGCGCAGCGTGGTGTCGGAGATGAATTGGTAGGCCGGGATCGCCATGTTCTCCGGCGCCGGCCCCTGCCGGATGCGGCCGGCAGTATCGTAGACCGAGCCGTGGCACGGGCAGAACCAGCCGCCGTACTGGCCTTCCTGGCCAAGCGGCACGCAGCCGAGATGGGTGCAGATCTGGATCATGACGAACCAGGCTTCCTTGCCCTTGGCGGCGCGGTTCTCGTCGGTGGCCGGCGCGTTGGCGGGCAGGTTGGCGTTGCGCGCATTCTGGTCGCGCAGGTCGGAGAGCGGCACTGCCTTGGCGTCGTCGATCTCCTTCTGGGTGCGCTGGCGCACCACCACCGGCTTGCCGTGCCACTTGACGATCAGCGACATGCCCTCGGTCACCGACGAAATGTCGACCTCGACCTGGGCCAGCGCCAGCGCGGCGGCGTCCGGGTTCATCTGGTCGACCAGCGGCCAGGCGATCAGCACTGCACCGACGGCACCGACGGCGCCCGTCGCTATGTAGATGAAATCGCGCCGCGTCGGCTCCGGATGGTCAGCCGTATCGGTACTTGCCAAGGTCGGACCCCCTAAAATGCCCCTTCCGAGCGGAGAGACTGTTTAGAATCCCTCCACCGGCCGCGTCTGTTTAGCCATCGCGCTCGCCCCTTGTCCAGTCACCCCCCGGGCTTTGCGCACATTGTCGCGGGGGGCCCCATCCTATTCCGCCGCCGCCGATGGTTGGGCCGTCTCGCTCGCAGGCCGGTCGGTATTGAGAAAACCACCGGATTGGCGGCTCCACAGGGCGGCATAGAGGCCGCCGCGGCGGAGCAGCTGGTCGTGGCTGCCGGTCTCGACGATGCGGCCGTGGTCGAGCACCACCAGCCGGTCCATGGCGGCGATGGTCGACAGCCGGTGGGCGATGGCGATCACCGTCTTGCCGGCCATCAGCCGGGCAAAACTCTCCTGGATCGCGCCCTCCACTTCCGAGTCGAGCGCGCTGGTCGCCTCGTCGAGGACCAGGATCGGCGCGTCCTTGAGCAACACCCGGGCGATCGCCACCCGCTGGCGCTGGCCGCCGGACAGCTTGGCGCCGCGCTCGCCGACATGGGCGTCGAAGCCGGCGCGGCCGTAGTGATCGAGAAGCTGCGGGATGAACTCCTCGGCATAGGCCTGGCGAGCCGCCTCCTGCATAGCGCCCTCGCCCGCCTCCGGCCGGCCATAGAGGATGTTGTCGCGGATCGAGCGGTGGAGCAGCGAGGTATCCTGCGTCACCAGACCGATCTGGCTCCTCAGTGAATCCTGCGTGGCATGGGCGATGTCCTGCCCGTCGATCACGATGCGGCCGCTCTCCGTGTCGTAGAAGCGCATCAACAGGTTGACCAGCGTCGACTTGCCGGCGCCGGAGCGGCCGACCAGGCCGACCTTCTCGCCGGGCATGATCGTCAGCGACAGGTCGTCGATGATCCCGCTCTTGCGGCCGTAGTGGAAGCCGACATGCTCGAAGCGGATCTCGCCGCGGGTGACGGCGAGCGCGCGAGCGTCGGGCTTGTCGACCAACTCCTGCGGCCGGGCGATGGTCTCCATGCCCTCCTGCACGGCGCCGACATTGTCGAACACGCCGACCGAGGTCCACATGATCCAGCCGGACATGGTGGCGATGCGGAAGGCGAGGCCGGCGGCAATGGTGAGGGCGCCGAGCGTCAGCGCGTCATGCGCCCACAGCCAGACGGCAAGCGCCGTCGTGCCGCCGATCAGAAGACCGTTCATGATCACCACGGCGCTCGACATCGACGTGATCAGCCGCGTCGAGGCGCGGAACTTCTGCAGGTGATCGTCGACGGCATCGTGAGCGTAATTGTCCTCGCGCGAAGTGTGGGCGAAGAGCTTCACCGTCTGGATGTTGGTGTAGCTGTCGACGATGCGTCCGGTCAGCATCGAACGCGCTTCCGAGACGATCACCGAGCGCCGGCGGATGCGCGGCACAAAATAGCCGAGTGTCGCAACGAACCCGGCGATCCAGATCGCCAGCGGCACCATCAGCCGCGCATCGAGCTGGCCGAAGAGGATGAGCGAGCTGATCGCGTAAATGGTGACGAACCACAGAGCGTCGCAGACCTGCACCACGGATTCGCGCAGCGCCGGTCCGGTCTGGATGATCTTCGCGGCGATGCGGCCGGCAAAGTCGTTGTTGAAGAAGCCGACCGTCTGGCGCAGCACGTAACGGTGGGTCTGCCAGCGCACCAGATTGGTGAAGGACGGCGCCAGCGACTGCTGCACCAAGAGGTCGTGCAGGATAGTGACCAGCGGCCGCGCGACGACGACAACGAACCCCATCCACAGGAAGGTCGGCCCGTAGTCGGACATCACCTTGTCCGGCGTTGTCGTCTTGAGCAGGTCGACGATGGCGCCGATGTAACGGAAGATCGACACCTCGATCAGCGACACGAACAGGCCGACGGCGAGCAGCGCGGCGAGCACCGGCCACACCTGGCGGGTGTAGTACCAGTAGAAGCCGGCGAGCGTGCCGGGCGGCATGCCCTCGTCGTGACCGCGGAACGGATCGATCAGCGTCTCAAAGAAGCGGAACATCGGACTGGTCCAAAAGGCTTGCCCCTTGCAGGCAGATCGGCTGGGCTCCACGCCCCGGCCGGAAGCCGGGGCGTGTTCGCATTATCGGAACTGAAAACGGACGCCACCCGCACAGCTCCATGTCGGCGGCCGAAACCAGCGCAAACATCACGCCACCTCCGCCCGTGCCTGTTCGAGGTCGAGGAAGCCGCCCGACTGGCGGCTCCACAGCGCCGCATAGAGGCCGCGCTTGGCGAGCAGCTCCTCGTGACTGCCGAACTCGACGATGCGCCCGCGGTCGAGCACCACCAGCCGGTCCATCGCCGCGATGGTCGACAGGCGATGGGCGATGGCGATCACCGTCTTGCCGGCCATCAGCGTGCCGAGCGATTCCTGGATCGCCGCCTCGATTTCCGAATCGAGCGCGCTGGTCGCCTCGTCGAGGACCAGGATCGGCGCGTTCTTGAGGAAGACGCGGGCAATCGCGATGCGCTGGCGCTGGCCGCCGGAGAGCTTGACGCCGCGCTCGCCGACATGGGCGTCGTAGCCAACCCGCCCCTTGGCGTCGGAGAGGTCGCGGATGAAGCCGTCGGCATGGGCCAGTTCGGCGGCGGCGATCGCCTCCTCGCGGCTCGCCTCCGGCCGGCCGTAGAGGATGTTGTCCATGACCGAGCGATGCAGCAGCGAGGTGTCCTGGGTCACCATGCCGATCTCGCGGCGCAGCGACTCCTGGGTGACGTGCGCGATATCCTGCCCGTCGATGAGGATGCGGCCGCCCTCGAGGTCGTAGAAACGCATCAACAGGTTGACCAGCGTCGACTTGCCGGCGCCCGAGCGGCCGACCACACCGATCTTCTCGCCCGGCCGGATGGCCAGCGTGAAGTCCTCGATCACCTTGGTGGCGCGGCCGTAGTGGAAGCGTGCGTGATCGAACACGATCTCGCCCTTGCTGACGCAGAGCGCGCCGGCGTCCGGCCGGTCGAGAATGGCGATCGGCTTGGTCAGCATGCCCTTGCCGTCATGCACCGTGCCGATGTTCTCGAACAGCCCGGCGACCTCCCACATGATCCACTGCGAGACGCCGCGCATCCTGAGCGCCAGGCCGAGCGCCACCGTGATCGCGCCGACCGTCATCAGCGACTGCTGCCAGCCGACAATGCCGATGGCGCCGACCACCGCCAGCAACAGCGAGTTGATGACGTTGACCGACCAAGTGAAGCCGGTGATCAGGCGCATCTGCCGGTGGACCGTCGCCAGGAACTCGTCCATGGCGCCGCGGGCATAGTCCTGCTCGCGGGTGGAATGGGCGAACAGCTTGACCGTCTGGATGTTGGTGTAGCTGTCGACGATGCGCCCGGTCATCTGGGCGCGCGCGTCGGCCTGCGCCTCGCCGACCTTGCCGAGGCGCGGCACGAACCAGGCCATGATCGCGGCATAGGCGACCAGCCACACGCCGAGCGCCGCCAGCATCCACAGGTCGATCGAGGCCAGCAGATAGGCGGTGCCGACGAACATGGTGACGATGTAGACGCCGACATCCATCAGCTTCATCACCGTCTCGCGCACGGCAAGCGCCGTCTGCATCACCTTCTGCGACACACGGCCCGCGAACTCGTCCTGGAAGAAGGCGAGGCTCTGGCGCAGCAGCTGACGGTGCGCCCGCCAGCGCACCAGCATCGGATAGCTGCCGAAGGACGTCTGGAACATGAGCAGCGCCTGGGCCAGCGCCACCGCCGGGAAGCCGACGAGGATAATCGCCGCCATGGCGATGAGCGGCCAGCCGTGCGCGGTCAGGAAGCCGGCGCGGTCGCCGGCGTTCAGCCAGTCGACCAGCGTGCCGGTGAACGAGAAGAAGACCAGCTCGATGACCGACAGGGTCGCCGTCAGCACCGCCATGATGGCCAGCCACGGCGCCATCGGGCGCGAATAGAACCACAGGAAGCGCCAGAAGCCGTCCGGCGGCGCGCCGGCGTCGTCGGCCGGATAGGGATCGACCAGGGTCTCGAATCGTTTGAACACGGGTCTCGTGCTCCAGGGATGGACCGGTCGCGCGGGGGGCGCGAGCCGGCGAAAGGGAAAGACAGGGACGAGGAGCCGGGGCCGCCCTTGATCTCGGGCGTCCGAACTCAGGCTCCGGGCCGGTGGGAAGTCGTCAGTGCGGCGTCAGGCGATCAGCCCGAAGGAGACGCGGACGGCGGCGGCGGCCGGGGCCATGGTGCTGGTACGCTCCATTCGGCATCTCCTCTTGGGTTGACAGGGGCACGCGAGACAGGGCGTGCGGACGCGACGGCGGACTGCGTAGTCCTGTTCGCGGGGTTTTTCCAGAGGCGGAAGGCCGAAAAATGTCAGGAAGCCGGGGACCGTTGCCGGAAGGCCACTATTCATGCGGCGGCCGGCACGTTGCACTTCGCCGCAATCACCGGTAGGCTTTCTGGATCGCCACACTTCGACCATCCAGGCTGCACCGACGCGCGCAGCCTTTCCGACCGAAAGGGGGATTCGGCCGTGCCCAGGTATTTTCGACTGATATTGATCGTGGCCGCATGCGGCATGGCTTGTTCCGCGGCCGCGCGGGCACAGGAGCCCATTGCCGCACTCCAGACGTTTCTGGCGAGCCGCGATTGTGATGCCGGTCCCGCCGACGGAGCCTGGGGTCGACGCACGGCTGCGGCCGCCGAAGCGTTCGCGGCCGTGTCGGGATTGGCGATCGAGCGGCCGATCACGGCCGACCTGATGACGGCCCTTGCCGGGAGCGAGGCACGCTGCCTGAAGCCGACCGCCCTCGATCATTTCATCCCGGCTGACGTTCTGGCGAAGCTTGCGGGGCTGTCGAAAGCGGAGAGGACCAAACTCTGCGCACCGCAATTGCGCACTCAAACCGCCTTCATGGAAAGGAAGCCCACGGACAAACTGGAGGGCCTTACCTCCAGCATGCGCAACAGCTTCGACCTCCCGGCATTCGTCAATCTCAACAGCTTCAGCGGCGAGATGTCTGAACTGGTTGCTGAGGCCTACGTCACCGACGATGACGCGCTGAAGACGAGTCTGGTCAAGAAGCTGGCTGAGTGGGCCGATGCCGATGCCTACCTGGCCACACGCGACTGCACGAACACCCGCTGTCCAAAGCCTTGGAAGACCAAGCGCGGAACGGAGCTGTCATCCGAAAAGGATTCCGATTCCGTCCTCGAGCGCATCCTGCCGGTCGCTTTCGCCTACTATCTGCTCCTCGCCGACCACGAGCCCGACGCGCTTGCCACCGAACACGCTGCGATCGACAAGTGGCTCAAGCAGTTCGGCAAGCGCCTGCGCAACCATTCGACCCGTCCGGAAATCTTCTTCGGCTTCGGCATCGGTTGGCAGTGGGTCAATCTGATGTACGACCTTGAACGCAAGGGCGATGCCGCCTTCAAGGCGCGCCTGCGCAGGGTCAAGGCCGGCCTCAACCGTCTGGTGCTTGCCGACGGCTCGCTCAAGGATCGCACCACCCGTGGATCACGCGCCATCTGGTATCATTTCGCGTCGCTTAACGAGGTGATGGTGACGCTGGAGATCCTCAAGGCGAACGGCTTCGACCTCTATCCCGAATATGAAGCGAGGCTGCGCAAGTCGGCAAAAATCTTCCTCGACGCGATGGATGATCCGGCATCGATCTATCCTTGGGCGAAGACGGATTTCCGCAGCTCTGGTGACCCCGGCAAGCAGGACTGGGACCCGACGGCACTGAAGGTCGCCGATCTGGGGCCGAGCTGGTTCTATATCTACCAGTACCGCTTTCCCGATGACGAGAATTCCAGGCGGATCAGGACGTTGCTGAAGCCCATGGGCACCGGGGTTCACCGCCGCGACATGGCGATCGGCATCGGGCTGTCCTGCTTCTATCGCGCGGCGATGGCCGACGGCAGCGGGGTGGAGTAGCGGCACCAGCCGCACCACATGCCACTACTCCGCTGCGACGGCCTCGGACGGGGTGCCGTCGTCCACGGTCAGGAAGCCGCCCGACTGGCGGTGCCAGAACTGAGCGTAGAGGCCGCCCTTGCGGAGAAGCTCCGCATGGGTGCCGGTCTCGACGATGCGCCCCTCGTCGATGACCACCAGCCGGTCGAGCACGGCGATGGTCGACAGCCGGTGGGCGATGGCGATCACCGTGCGCCCTTCCATGAGGCCGTAGAGCTGTTCCTGGATCGCCGCCTCGACCTCCGAATCGAGCGCGCTGGTCGCCTCGTCGAGCACCAGCACCGGCGCATCCTTGAGGATCAGGCGGGCGATGGCGATGCGCTGGCGCTGACCGCCGGAGAGTTTGACTCCGCGCTCGCCAACGCGGGCGTCATAGCCCGTGCGGCCCTGCAGGTCCTGAAGCCCGAGAATGAAATCGTGCGCATGTGCCCGGCGGGCGGCGGCGATGACCTCTTCGTCGGTCGCCTCGGGCAGGCCGTATTTGATGTTGTCGCGCACCGAGCGATGGAGCAGCGAGGTGTCCTGGGTGACCACGCCGACGGACGCGCGCAGGCTCTCCTGGGTGACGTGCGCGACGTCCTGGTGATCAATCAGGATGCGGCCGCCCTCGGCGTCGTAGAAGCGCAGGAGCAGGTTGACGAGCGTCGACTTGCCGGCGCCGGAACGGCCGACCAGCCCGATCTTCTCGCCCGGCCTCACGTCCAGCGTCAGGTGATCGATGACGCCCGCCTCGCGCCCGTAGTGGAAGCTGACATCCTCGAAGCGGATGTCTCCCCGGCTCACCGTAAGCGGCACCGCGTCCGGCGCATCGTTGAGCGAATAAGGCCGCGCGATCGTCTGCATGCCGTTCTGCACGGTGCCGACACTCTCGAGCAGCGAGGTGATCTGCCTCAGGATCATGCCGGACATCTGGTTGAGGCGCAGAACCAGCGAGGTGGCGATGGCGATCGCCCCGACCGTGATCGACCCGCGGCTCCACAGATAGACGCCGAGCCCGGCGACCGAAACGATGAGGGCGCTGTTCAGGCTGGTCAGCGAGACCATCAGCGTCGCCATGGTGCGGGCGAAATTGAGGAAAGCATCGATGTGGGTGCGGAACCCCTCCAGCACGAACCCGTCTTCGCGCTCGGCGCGGGCGAAGAGCTTGACCGACTGGATGTTGGTGTAGCTGTCGACGATGCGCCCCGACAGGCCGGAACTGGCCTCGGCCACCGCCGCCGAGCGCTGGCGCACCGGCGGCACCAGCTTCCAGATGGTGAGCACATAAAACGCCAGCCACACGGCGACCGGCACGATCAGCCAAGCGTCGAGGCCGACGAACAGGTACACCGTGCCACCGACATAGATGACCAGCGTCCAGATGCCGTCGATCAGGCTGCCCACCGTCTCGCGCAACGACGGGCCGGTCTGCATGACCTTCTGCGCGATGCGGCCGGCGAAATCGTTCTGGAAGAACGACAGGCTCTGGCGCAGCACGTAGCGGTAGTTCTGCCAGCGCACCATGGCGGTGAGGGTGGGCACCAGCGACAGGTTGTTGAAGCCGCGCTGGAGCAGCGCGATCACCGGACGCAGCACCAGCACCACGAGAACCATGCCGGCGAGCTGCCAGCCATGGGTGGCGAAGAACTCGGTTCGCGGCGTGCCGTTGGCCCAGTCGACGATCTTGCCGAGGAAGACGTAGAGCGACATCTCGACGACGGTGCCGGCGAGCGACACCAGCAGCACGACCAGCACCAGCCAGCGCACCGGACGGATGAAATAGCGATAGAACCCCAACAGCCGGTCGGGCGGGCGCTCGACCGGCGACATCGGAAAGGGATCGAAGAGGGATTCGAACCAGCTCTTGCGCATGAGTCGCTACTCTAGCCCCGCTCGAACCCTGTCGCGGCAGTTGACGGCACGCCACCCGCCGGGCTTGGCTCGGCCATGATCTCGCTCGTGCTCTACCAGCCCGACATTCCGCAGAACACCGGCGCCATGCTGAGGCTGTGCGCCTGCCTGGGCGTGGATATCCATGTGATTGAGCCGCCCGGTTTTGACCTGTCCGACCGCGCATTGAAGCGAGCGGGCATGGACTATCTGGCGCAGGTCACCCTCACCCGCCACCTCTCCTGGAAAGAATTTGCTGGCTGGCGGGCGGAATCCGGCCGCCGGCTGGTGCTGGCGACGACCAGGGCCGCCCTCCCCTATGCCGATTTCGGTTTCCGGGGAGGTGACCTGATCCTGATGGGCCGCGAGAGCGCCGGCGTACCGGAGACGGTTCACGAGGCGGCGGATGCGCGCGTGACGATCCCGATGGCCGCCGGCATGCGCTCGCTCAACGTGGCGACCGCCGCCGCCATGATGCTGGGCGAGGCGCTCAGGCAGACGGCCGGCTTTCCGCGGACCGGTTAGCCCCATCGTTCAGACGCGCTCGACGGTGGTGGCGGCAGTGTCGAGCGCGGCCGCAACGGCATCCACCTCTTCCGCGGTCAGGGCCCCGCGCGACAGGCGCAGGCGCAGCGCCAGCCGGAGGTTCTCCATGGCCCGCACGATCTGGGGCGCATCGCCGCTGGCGCGCGCCTTGCCGGCTTCCTCCATCCGCGCCAGCAGGGCATTGAGCGCCGGCCGGTTCGCCTCCAAGAAGGCGCGGCCCTGCTCGGTGATCGCGTGGAGCTTCTTCGTCCCGTCCGCCGACGGCGCGACGGTGACGTAGCCGAGTTCCTCAAGCAGGGTGAGCGTCGGATAGATGGTGCCGGGGCTTGGGCTGTAGGCGCCCGCCACCGCATCCTCGATCGCCTTGATGACCTCGTAGCCGTGGCGCGGCTTCTCGGCGATGAGGTTGAGGATGACCAGGCGCAGATCGCCATGGGCGAAGAAGCGACCGAGGCCGCCGCGGCCCATGCGCCGGCCATGTCCGCCGCCACCTCCTCCGCCGCCGCCACCAAATCCCCGGTGGCCGCCGTGACCGTGATCGCCATGATCGTCGCCATCGTGGCCCTGTCCGTGGTGGCAATGGTCGCCATGACCGTGTGCGCCGTGACCCTGGCCGCGGCAGCAATGGCCGCCATGTTCGTGGGCGTGGTCGCCGTGTTCGTGCATGTGCATTAGTTTCGTTCCAGTTTCGTTATATCGGATAATTAGATATATCGAAACCGGCACGGATACAAGAGGCTCTGCCCGGCCGACCGCAATTGCGGCCGATTTCCTGGGGCGACAAACACAATTTGGGGCCTTAGAACCGTATTATTCGCCATCGTGGAGGGACCACGGAAGGGCACGGACACGCGCATGCCCGCGATCTTCATCAGCCACTCCAGCCAGGACAAAGCCCGCGCCACCGAGATAAGGGACTGGCTCGCCGATCTCGGCTTCGAGCAGGTGTTCCTCGATTTCGACAAGGCGAGCGGTATCGGCGCCGGCAAGGACTGGGAGCGCGAGCTCTACGAAGCGATCGAACGCTGCCAGGCGGTGATCGCCATCGTCACCGGCGCCTGGCTCGGCTCGAAATGGTGCTTCGCCGAGGTCACCAATGCCCGCGCCCAGGGCAAGACGGTCTTTCCCATCGTCTTCACCCCCGACGATGTCCGCCTGATCGGGCCCGAGTTGCAGAGCATCCAGGCGGAGCTGTGGAACACGGATGGCCAGAAGCATCTCGGCGACCGCCTCAAGGAGATCGCCGACGAAATCGCCCGCGGCTACCGCTTCGACCGGTCGCGCCCGCCATGGCCGGGCATCCTCGCCTATGAGGCCGAGGACGCGGCGACCTTCTTCGGCCGCGATCCGGAGATTCGCCGGCTGGCCGAGCTGCTCGATTCGCGCCGCGTGCAGGGCGGCGCCCGGCTGGTGCTGATTCTCGGCGCCTCCGGCTCGGGCAAGTCTTCGCTGCTGCGCGCCGGGCTCCTGCCCTATCTCGGCCGTGACCGCCGCAACTGGGTGATGCTGCCACCGCTGCGCCCGGGCGCCGCGCCGTTGACGCAGCTGGCCAAGGTGCTGGCGGAGGCGGTCGGTCGCGTCACCGACTGGCAGGCGATCAATACAGGCCTTAAGAGCGATCCGGCGGCGACGTTCCGCGGCCTGTTCGAGGAGATGCGCGTCGGCCCGGCGCGCGAGGCGACCGTATTGGTGCCGATCGATCAGTTCGAGGAGATCGCCACACTCGCCGAGCCAAGCGAGTGCGATGCCTTCGTGGCGGTGCTGAGCGCGCTCGCCGACCGAAGCGCGCTGCTGCCGGCGATCGTCGTTGGCACCATCCGCTCCGATCTCCTCGGCGAGATTCTCAAGATCGAGGGCTTCGATATCGCCCGCGAGATCTTCACCCTCGGCCCGATGCCGCGCGACCGCCTGCGCGCCATCATCGAGGGCCCGGCGCTGATCGCCGACATCCATCTGGAAGCGGGGCTGACCGATCGCATCCTCGCCGACGCCGGCGCGCCCGAGGCGCTGCCGCTGCTCGCCTTCGCCTTGCGCGAACTGAACGAGCGCTTCGGCCAGGACAAGCGGCTGCAAATCGTCGAATACGAGGCGCTTGGCGATGCCGCTGCGGGCCTCAGCCCGCTGGAAAACGCCATCAGGCGCAAGGCCGAGGAGGCTTTTGCCGCCGCTCAGCCGAGCGACAGCGAGACGCGCGCCCTCAAGGAAGCCTTTCTCGGCTCCCTCACCCGCATCAGCGACGACGGCGCCCGCATGAAGCGGCCGGCGCCGGTGGCCGACCTGCCGGCGGCGGCGGGCGGGCTCGTCCGCCAGCTCACCGAGGCGCGGCTGCTCACCGTCTCCGGCGAGGGCGAGGCGCGCACGGTCGAGGTGACCCACGACGCGCTGTTCACCGCCTGGCCTCAGCTCAAGGCCTGGCTCGACGACGAGCAGGACTTCCTCCACGCCCGCCGCCAGATCGAGGAGGCGCGGCGCATGTGGAACGCGGCGCCGCCGGCGGAGAAGCCGAAGGCGCTGCTCTCCGGCCTGCTGCTGGCGCGGGCCCGCGACTGGCAGCGCCACACACCGGAACGGCTGGCGCCGATCGCCGATTTCGTCGCGGCCTCGATCCGCCGCCACAGCACGGTGCGCCGTCGGCAGGTGCTGGCCGGTCTCGGCGCCGCTGCGGCCATCGGCGTCGCCGGCACGGTGGGTGCGCGCTCTTTGGGCGAGCTCACGGCCTACCGGCAGGCGCGCGAGAAGGAACGCAGCCGCACCGACCTCACCGGCGATTTCATCGTCTATTCGACCAGTCCCGGCACCACCGCCCTCGACGGTCGGGGCCGCAACGGGGCCTTCACCGGCGCGCTGCTGCCGCGCCTTGCCGATCCGTCATCCACGGTCACCCAGGCGCTGATGGCTTCGGTCCAGGACACGCAAACGGCCAGCGAGGGCATCCAGCGGCCGGAACTGGTGAGCAGCCTCAACGGCGACATCTATCTCTCCGACCCGCCGGCCGACCGCAAGACCGTCGTGCTGCCGGTCGGCATCAACAATTACGAACACATCAGCAAGCTGAACAACAGCATCAACGACGCCACCGACATCGCTGCCCTCTTTCGGAAATTCGGCTACGGCGCCGAGCCGCTGATCGACTGCACGCGCGCCGCCTTCCTCGACCGATTGCGCCGCGCCGTCGCCGGACTGGTGCCGCGGAAGACGTCATGGCGGCAGCCGCCGAATCCCCTGCTCCACCGCGTCGGCTTGAGCATCGTGCCCCAATCCAGCCCATCGAATTCCGGCAATCCGCTCGATGGGCTGCATCTCGTCGCTCCACCACCGCCGATGGTCGACCTCCCCGCCACCGCCCTGCCGCCCAGCAATTCGGTCTTCATCCTCTACTTCTCCGGCCAGGGCTTCACCGCCGGTGGCGATACCTACCTCGCCATGGCGGACACGCCGATCGACGGAACCGAGAGCGAGGTCGAGGCCGCCTGCATCGCGGTCAGCGACTTGCTGAACACGCTGCAGCGCGTTGCCGCCGTGCGCATCGTTGTCCTCGACACCAACCGCAACACCCCGTTCACACGCTAGCCGAGGAGCGGGAATGCGCGGTTGGCATGAGGTCCCCAGCCGGCGGCCTCATTGGCGGCCTCGAAGACATCCTGAGGCGCCGCTCGCCGGCTTTCTCTCACGGCGGGCACCTCCTGAGCCTTCCATTTGCATCCGGCCGGACGGTGGTGCATGGGGACGGTGTTTGCGCCCCGTTCCTCACGAACCATGGACCCGATGGAAGAGAAGAAAGCCCGCGCCGCCGCCTGGTTCGCCGAGCTGCGTGACAAGATCACCGCCGAATTCGAAAAACTCGAGGACGAGCTTCCGGCAAGCGCCCGGCTTGGTGACCAGCGGCCGGGACGCTTCGTCAAGACGCCCTGGCGGCGCACCGACCATACCGGCGCCGATGGCGGCGGCGGGGTGATGGCGCAGATGGTGGGCCGCGTCTTCGAGAAGGTCGGCGTCCACATCTCGACCGTCCATGGCGAATTCTCGCCGGAGTTCCGCAACGATATTCCCGGCGCCGAGGAAGACCCGCGCTTCTGGGCGAGCGGCGTCTCGCTGATCGCCCATATGCACAATCCGCATGTGCCCGCGGTGCACATGAACACACGCATGGTGGTGACCAGCCGGCAATGGTTCGGCGGCGGCGCCGACCTCACCCCGGTGCTCGACCGGCGGCGGACGCAGGACGACGCCGACACGGTCGACTTCCACGCCGCCATGAAGACGGCCTGCGACGCCCATGTTTGCGCCGACTACGCCCGCTACAAGAAGTGGTGCGACGAGTATTTCTTCCTCAAGCACCGCAACGAGGCGCGCGGCATCGGCGGCATCTTCTACGACTGGCTGAATTCAGGCGACTGGGAGGCGGACTTCGCCTTCACCCGCGACATCGGCCTCGCCTTCCTCGACATCTATCCGAAGCTGGTGCGGAAGAATTTCCTTCACGCCTGGTCGGAGGCCGAACGCGAGGAGCAGCTCGTCCGCCGCGGGCGCTATGTCGAGTTCAACCTGATCTACGACCGCGGTACGATCTTCGGGCTGAAAACCGGCGGCAACGTCGCCTCGATCCTCTCCTCCATGCCACCCGTAGCGAAATGGCCGTGAAGGGCCGTCAGCTCCCCGTCTTCCCGAAGCTGAGGTCGGCCGAGGAGATCAGCGCCGCATAGGGGGCGCACCAGATGACGACACTGGGATATCTGGAGAGATCGACGCCGGCCGGCACCTTGAAGTGCTGCTCGCCCTTGAAGGCGGTGAGCGGCCCGAGATCGACATACATGGTGTTGGCGACATCGGCATCGGCGCGGATCGCCGGTTTCGGCACCAGCAGCACGCGATAGTCCGGTCCCGGCGTCACCGCGAAATCCGCGCCAAGCACGACCTCGCGCTCGGTGACCGAGACCCCGCCTGCCCCGTGCCTGAGCGGATTGTTGGCGTCGGGCTGGATGAACGTGCCGGTGGCGACGTCGGCAAGCTCGGCCGCCGCCTGCGGCGCCGTTGCGATGGCGGCCGGCGGCGGTGGCTGGGCGGCACCACGCGGCAAGGCGAACCGGTCGACGGCAACGCCAACGCCGATGCCGATCAGACCGGCCAGCACGAGCAGGCCGACGGGACCCGGCGCGCCCTTCGGCGCGGTCTTGTCCGCCTTGGCAGGTGCCTTGTCAGTCTTTGCCGGCGCGGGTGACGGCGACAGGGCCGCCCGCAGTTCCTGGACCGAGTTCATGAGGCAAGCAAACTCAACACCGTGGCGACAGATACGGAATCAGACCTTGAAGGCCCGATTAAACCGCACCAACCGGAAAGAAGTGGTTACTGCTGCTCGCGCTCGCGCCGACGCGGCGACTGCGCCACCCGCACCTTGAGGTCGGTTCCGAAGACAACGTCCCAGAAGTTGCTGGTGACTCCGAAATTGCCCTTCTCATCGAAATGATGATGGAGCATGTGGTGGCGCTTCAGCCGGTACAGGTAGGTGCCCGGCTCAATCTTCCAGTGATGCAGGATGTGGTGGATGCCGCCGTACCAGAAATGGCCGAACATCAGACCGCAGGCGAGCCCGATCGCTACGTGCCGCTCGACCAGGAAACTGAGCGGGATGAGCACGAAGACGATCATGATCGACAGGCTGATCCAGATCGGCGTGCCGATCAGCGCCAGCTGGTCATTATGATGGGCGTCGTGCTCCTCCTTGATGAAGGGCACATGGTGCAGCACGAAGCGGTGCAACACGTATTCGACCAGCGTCCACAATGCGACGCCCGAGACGAAGGCACCCAGCCACATCGCCCAGCCGCCCGTCGGCCCCTGCCAGATCGCATAGGCCGCGAGCGCGGTGATCGCCAACGGATAGACGTAGAAATCTGCGTAGTAGGCGATCCTGCCCAGTCGCAAGAGTTGCATGACGCTTCTCCAGATCTGCCTCTGCCTATCATCAGGATAAATACATGGCGCGCGATTCACTAGCAAGAAGCGCGCCCCGGCGCGGAAGAGCAAGAAGCGCGCCCCGGCGCGGGAGCAAGAAACGCGCCCCCGACCTGTGGGCAGGAACCGCTCCTTTTCCCGCATTCTACTGCTGTGCGGCGGCCAGCTCCTGTTGCAGGCGGGCGCGTAGCGCCAGCTCGTCGGGAACGAAATCCTGCGCGATCCACCAGGCTTCGACCGACCTGAGCAGGGCGCCGACGCCCGGCCCGGAAGGCGTCAGCGGGCCGACGACGTCGCGGCCGCTCAAGGGAAAGCGCGGCACCGCCCAGCTCTCCGGCAGGTCGTAGAGCGCCTTCCAGGCGGCGTCCTCGGGCGGTGCCGTAGCCTCGGCGAAGGCGAGGCCAAGGCCGTCGCGCCAGGCGGGCTCGCCCAACCGGTACAGGCTGGCGCGCGCGGCACGCTGGCCGGGCAGCGGCTGAAACGCGCCTCGTGCCGCAAGCGCGGCAAGCATGCGGTCGCGCTCGGCATTGGTGAGCCGCAGGCGGCGGGTGATCCGCTCCACGTCCTCGGCGATGCGGGCTGCAAGCGCCGCCAGGCGCGGCGCCACCTGTGGCGCGGCCCCGACCGCCGCCTCGAAGCGCACGAAGCGCGCGAATTCGCCGACATAGCCGACGCCGGCCAGGACCACGCCAAGGATGCCGGTGTCCTGCATGAGGCTGATCATCTCCGCCGCGCGCGGCGCCACAATCAGCCGGCGCAACTCGTTGCCGATCCGCTCGGCCGACAGCTCGCGCAGCCCGTCGCGCGCCCGAACCGCCGCCAACAGCCCCACCTCGTCGACGGGTTCTTCGCCATATTCGGCGCTGAAGCGCAGGAAGCGCAGGATGCGCAGCCGGTCCTCGGCAATCCGCCGGCCGGCATCGCCGATGAAGCGGATTCGACGCCCGAGGATATCCGCATAACCTTCGACGGGATCATGCACTTTGCCGTCGGCATCGACCGACAGCGCGTTGACGGTGAAGTCGCGCCGCATGGCATCTGCCGTCCAGTCGCGGCCGAAGCGCACGACCGCATGGCGACCGTCAGTTTCGATGTCCTCGCGCAACGTCGTCACCTCGTAGCCGCGGCCATCGACGACGACCGTGAGCGTGCCGTGATCGACACCGGTGGGCACGGTCTTCAGGCCGGCGGCCGCGGCCAGCGCCGCCACCTCGTCCGGCGTCGCGGTGGTGGCGAAATCGATCTCGCGCACCGCCTGCCCCATCAGCGCATTGCGCACCGCGCCGCCGATGATTCGCACCTCGTGGCCGTCCGCCGTGAGCGCGGCAAAGATGCGCTGCGCCGCAGGCCGCGTGAGCCACTTGGCCCCTGCCAGATTGGGCAGTATTGCGCTCATCGTCGCCGCCTTGCCCCGCTATTCGAAGTGGCCGGGAACGATATTGCCGTCATCGCCGACATGGGCCGGAATGTAGGTGCCACCCGTCGGCGGCGCGCCGACATGAACGAAGATGACCAGAACCGCGATCATCAGCGCCGCCCCGCCGGCCGCCAGCCAGGCAATCGTACGCGCCTGCCAATCGGCAATATTGGCGAGGCTTCCGCGGGTGATCAGCAGCCACAGGGCGTAGACCGCGAAGGGAATCAGGAAGAACAGAGCGTCAAAGGCGACCAGGCGCGTCATGAATCAAACATCCGTTCGTACAGCCCTCGAATGATCCCTGCCGTGATCCCCCAAATATAGCGCCCCTCGAACGGCATCTCATAGAAATGCCGCTCGCGGCCCATGAATATCCGGCTGGCGCGATGGTGATTCTTCGGGTCCATCAGGAAGGCGAGCGGCACTTCGAACGCCTCTTGCACCTCCTCGGGGTTGAGCGCCAGCATGGGGTCGGGCGCCACCCGGCCGACCACCGGCGTGATGCGGTAGCCGGTGCCGGTGAGATAGCGGTCGAGATAGCCGACGACCCTGACTGCGGCCGGATCAAGGCCGATCTCTTCGCACGCCTCGCGCAGCGCCGCCGCTGCCGGCCCCTTGTCCGACGGCTCGACCTTGCCGCCCGGAAAGGCGATCTGACCGGCATGCACCGCCAGATGCGGCGTGCGCAGCGTGAGCAGCGCCGTCAGCCCGCTTTCGTGCTCGACCAACGGCAGCAGCACCGCCGCGTCGCGAAAATCGGGCCCGTCGACGAAGAGGCCCGGATTGAGGGCCTGGTCGCCGGCGGCAGGGCCGTTCGGCGGCTCCCCGTGCAAGCGCTCCGTCGCGCGGGCAAAGAACGCCTGCGGCAACAGATGCCGATGATCGACGGGAGCGTCCGTCACCGGATGCGCGCCGACCGACAGCGGGATCGGTTCAATTTCCGGTGAAGCGCGTCCGCTGCCGCGCTGTTCGACGGCCTGCTGACGGGGTCGAGGGGCATCCAAGCCCCGGCGGCGGCCATGTTTTTGCCTCGCTTTGCTCCTGTGCTGCCGGAAATGGAGGGGGTTTGCCCCGCAGCGGCCCGGCACCGACAAATCCCTATTGCGCTGGCATGCCGCATGCAACAATCCCGTGACATGAGCCGGCCGGTCGCATGAAGCCCGCCGGCAGCGGCAAGCCGAACACAAGCTCCGAGAGCACCATGAGCGCCATCGTCCAGACTGCCAGCCCCGATGCCGACCGCATCATCGCCGACACTGACGCCGCCGTGGCACGCATCGCCAAGGCGCGCGAAGCGATCGGCAAGGTGATCTACGGCCAGGAATCGGTCGTCGACCGCACGCTGATCACGATCCTGGCCGGCGGCCACGGCCTGCTGATCGGCGTTCCGGGCCTGGCCAAGACCAAGCTGGTCGAGACGCTGGGCACCGTTCTCGGCCTGTCGGCGCGGCGCGTCCAGTTCACGCCCGACCTCATGCCCTCCGACATCATCGGGTCCGAGGTGATGGACCAGGCCGCCGACGGCACGCGCAATTTCCGCTTCGTCCCCGGCCCGGTCTTCGCCCAGCTGCTAATGGCCGACGAGATCAACCGCGCCAGCCCGCGCACCCAGTCGGCGCTGCTCCAGTCCATGCAGGAACTGCATGTGACCGTGGCCGGCGTGCGCCACGACCTGCCGGCGCCCTTCCATGTTCTGGCCACCCAGAACCCGCTCGAACAGGAGGGCACCTATCCCCTGCCGGAAGCGCAGCTCGACCGCTTCCTGTTGCAGATCGACGTGGTCTATCCCGACCGCGACGCCGAGCGGCGCATGCTGTTCGAAACCACCGGCGCTCACAATGCGACCACAGGCCAAGTGCTCAATGCCGAAGAGTTGCGCGGTATCCAGCAACTCGTCCGCCGCATGCCGGTCGGCGAATCGGTGGTCGAGGGCATTCTCGAACTGGTTGCCTCGGCGCGCCCCGGCACCACCGCCAATGAACGCCTGGCCCAGGCGATTGCCTGGGGGCCGGGTCCGCGCGCCAGCCAGGCGCTGATGCTCGCCTCGCGCGCCCGCGCCCTCATCGACGGGCGCTACGCTCCCTCTCTCGACGATGTGGTCGCCCTGGCCGAACCGGTGCTCCAGCACCGCATGGCGCTGGGCTTCGCCGCCCGCGCCGACGGCCTCACCGTGCGCGACGTGATCGCCGAACTGAAGGCGCGGATTGGATAGCGATCGACGCATGAACCGGCCCGCAAGCGTTCGGGGCGCACTCACTGAGGCGAAGGGGATCGCCGCCGGCATGCCTGACCTCCTGGTCGAGGCCCGGCGGGTCGCGGCCACGGTCCTGGCCGGCTGGCATGGCCGCCGGACGAGCGGCCGCGGCGAGACCTTCTGGCAGTTCCGCCCCTTCGTCACCGGCGAGCCGGCGGCCTCGATCGACTGGCGGCGCTCGGCCCGCGACGACCATCTCTATGTGCGCGAGAAGGAATGGGAGGCCTCCCACACCGTCTGGCTGTGGGCCGATCTTTCCGCCTCGATGGATTTCCGCTCGCGCCTGGCGCCGGTCACCAAGCTTGCCCGGGCCACGGTGCTGACCCTGGCGCTCGCCGATCTGCTCGCCACCGCCGGCGAACGCACCGGCCTCATCGGCGCCGGCAACGCCATGCTGACGCGCAATGCCGCCGAGCGCATCGCCGCCCTCATTCCCGCCGCGGCCGAAAAGCCGGCGCCGCCCGATACTCATGCCCTCAAGCGCTTCACCGACGTCACCCTCATCGGCGACTTCCTCGACCCGATCGACGAGATCGAAGCGACGCTCGATGCGATCCTGCGCGCCGGCGTCCACGCCCACCTCATCCAGGTCATCGACCCGATCGAGGAGACCTTTCCCTATGCCGGCCGCACCGAGTTCCACGACCCGGAGACCGGCCTGCGCCACGTCGTCTCGCGCGCCGAGCAATACCGCACCGACTATCAGAACCGGCTGGCGGCGCTGCGCGATCGTTTGAATACGCTCTGCCGGCGGCTCGACTGGACCTTCATCGTCCACCGCACAGACCGGCCGGCGACCGAACCCCTGCTGGCGCTCCATGCGCGCCTCGCCGACCGCCACAGCCGCGCCACCGGCGCCGCGTTTGCCGGACGCGCGGCATGACCGCCCTGGCCTTCACCAATATCGGCATGCTGGTAGCGCTCGCGGCCCTTCCGGTCATCTGGTACTTCCTGCGCCTGATGCCGCCGAAGCCGCGGCTGGAGCGCTTTCCTCCGACGCGGCTGCTGCTTGAGATCGCCCGCAAGGACGAACAGCCGGCGACGAGCCCGTGGTGGCTGACGGCATTGCGGCTGCTGCTCGCGGCCATCGTGATCTTCGCGCTCGCCGGGCCGGTGTTCAAACCGACCGCCGAAGTGGCGCCGGGCAAGGGGCCGCTGCTGATCGCGATCGACAACGGCTGGGAAGCCGCGCCCAACTGGCAGGCCACCATCGACACCGCCCATCGCATCGTGAAGCTCGCCGAGGATGCCGGCCGGCCGATTTCGCTCGCCGCCACAGCGGAAGCCGCCGACCAGTCGCTGACCCCGACCGATTCCGGCGAGATCCTCAAGCGCCTCGACGCGCTGCTGCCGCGGCCATGGGCGCCGCGGCGCGCCGACCTTGTCACGGTACTCGCCAATGTGACGGCAAAGACGCCCTTCGGCGGCGTGGTGTGGCTGTCCGACGGTGTCGGCGGTCCCGATGCCGACGCCTTCGCCCGCTTCCTGGGCGAGAAGGCCAAGGAGCCGGTGATCGTCTATGCCGACACCGCGAGCCCGTTGATGGGGCTGAAGCCGCCGGCAAGCGGCGCCGACGCCCTGACCGTGCCGGTGATCCGCCGCGCCTCGCCCGATGCCGCCGCGGGACTGGTGACGGCGCGCGATATCAAGGGCCGCGTCATCGGTGACGCGCCGTTCACCTTCGCGGCGAACGAAACATCGGCACAGGCGAAGATCACGCTTCCCATCGAGATCCGCAACGAGATCGCCCGGCTGGAGATTTCGCGCTCCGAGACGGCAGGCGCGGTGCAATTGCTCGACGATCGCTTCCGCCGCCGCCGCATCGGCCTGCTCTCTGGCGCCTCGGTGGAGTCGGCGCAGCCCCTGCTCTCGCCGCTCTACTATATCTCGCGCGCCGTGCAGCCCTTCGCCGACGTGCGCGAGCCGCACAACGCCAATGCCGCCGTGGCCGTTCCCGAGCTGATCGATGCCAATTGCTCGGTGATCGCCATGGCCGACATCGGCAACCTGACCTCCGGGGTCGAGGAACAGGTTTCCAAGTGGGTGCAGAGCGGCGGCGTGCTGGTGCGTTTCGCCGGCCCGCGGCTCGCGGCGGCGACCGACTCGCTGATCCCGGTGACGCTGCGCCATGGCGACCGCACGCTCGGCGGCAGCCTCACCTGGCAGACGCCGCAGCCGCTGGCGAGCTTCTCCGACAAGAGCCCCTTCGCCGGGCTGAAGGTGCCCGACGACGTGACCGTGACCCGCCAGGTTCTGGCCGAGCCGGACGGCGCGCTCGCCAATCGCACCTGGGCGGCGCTTGCCGACGGCACGCCGCTGGTCACCGCCGCGCCGCTCGGCAACGGCTGGCTGATCCTCTTCCACGTCACCGCAGACACCAGCTGGTCGAACCTGCCGCTGTCGGGCACCTTCGTCGAAATGCTCAAACGCATCGTCGCCTTCTCGTCCGGAGCCGGTGGCGGCGCCAAGGCCGCCGACGCGACCCAGCCGGTCGCGCCCTATCGCCTGCTCGACGGCTATGGCCGCTTTGTCACCCCCGGCGCCGAGGCACAGCCGCTGGCCGGCGACATCGCCACGATCGTGCCCAACATCCAGCACCCGCCCGGCCTCTACGGCACCGAAGAAGGCTTCCGCGCACTCAACCTGCTCGACGACAAGGCGGAACTCCCCGCCCTCGATCTCGCCAGCGTCAGTGGTGTCGCCGTGCGCACCTATCCGACCGCCAAGCCGACCGAACTCGCCCCATGGCTGCTCGCCCTCGCGCTCTTCCTGCTGGCGCTCGACGCACTTGCGGTGCTGTGGCTGAACGGTCTCTTCCGTGTCCGCCGGCGCGCGGCGACCGCCGCCATGCTGATCGCGGCGATTGCCGGCGGCGCGCTCGCCTTCGCGCCCCAGGCCAAAGCCGACGCGGCGAGCGACGCCTTCGCCATGGAGGCGGTGTCGAAGACGCACCTCGCTTACGTGATCACCGGCGACCCGCAGGTCGACAATGTCAGCAAGGCGGGGCTCGCCGGCCTTTCGCAGGTGCTCACCGACCGCACGGCGCTGGAGCCGGGCGACCCGATCGGCGTCAACCCGGAGCGCGACGAGCTCGCCTTCTTCCCGCTCATCTACTGGCCGATCGCACCCGACACGCCGCTGCCGTCGTCGGCCGCGATGGCGAAGATCGACGCCTATATGCGCCAGGGCGGCTCGGTGCTGTTCGACACGCGCGACCAGCTCGAACGGTCGACCACCTTCGACACCTTCGCCGGAACGCCGGCCGCCGAACGGCTGAAGGAGATGCTCGCCAACCTCGACATCCCGCCACTGGAGCCGGTGCCTGCCGACCATGTGCTGACCAAGGCGTTCTATCTGCTGAACGATTTTCCCGGCCGCTATTCCGGCGGGCCACTGTGGGTGGAGGCGACCGAATCCCAGGACCGCGCCGACCGCCCGGCGCAGGCCGGCGACGGCGTCTCGACCATCCTCATCACCGAGAACGACTTTGCCGGCGCCTGGGCGCGCGACGCCGGCGGCGGCTTCATGTTTCCCACCGTGCCCGCCGATCCGCTGCAGCGCGAGATGGCCTATCGCACCGGCATCAACATCGTGATGTACACGCTGACCGGCAACTACAAGGCCGACCAGGTGCACGTGCCGGCGCTGCTCGAAAGGCTCGGGCAATGATCTTGTTTTCGTCACCCCGGCGGAAGCTGGGGTCCATGCAGCGGCGGCCCCATGCGGGTGCGCCCAACTGGATTCCGGCTTTCGCCGGAATGACGACCTGCGTGGATTGCCGTCCATGAACTGGCAGCTCATCTTCTCGCCGCTGCTGCCCTGGGCCTGGCTGATCGGCCTCACGGTCGTCGCCCTGCTGCTCACCATCCCCGGATTGCTGCGCCGCATGCGCGGGGCGTGGCTGCGCCTGGCCACAGCCGCGGCGCTGTTGCTCGCTCTGTCGAACCCGGTGCTCCTCAACGAACAGCGCGAGCCGCTGTCGACCGTCGTTGCCATGGTGGTCGACCACAGCGCCAGCCAGGGCCTCGACGGCCGCGACAAGATGACGGCCGAGGCCGCCAACGAACTCACCAAGCGGCTCGCCGCCTTCCACAACATCGAGGTCCGCCGCATCGATGCCGGCGGCGCCATCGGCGGCCATCCGGTCGACGGCACCAACCTGTTCGGCCCGCTGTCGACCGCGCTCGCCGACGTTCCGCCGGACCGCATCGGCGCCGTCATCATGCTGACCGACGGCCAGGTTCACGACATTCCGGCCAGCAAGGCGGGCCTGCCCAACGCGCCGCTGCACGTTCTCCTCTCCGGCCGCCGCGGCGAGACCGACCGGCGCCTCGTCATCGACAACGCGCCGCGCTTCGGCATCGTCAACGAGAACCAGATCATCAAGTTCCGCGTCGTCGACGACGGCATCACCGGCAATGACTCGCCGGTCACAGTGTCCGTGAACCTCGACGGCGCGCCGCTGGCGACGCAGAGGGTGCTGCCCGGCGTGGAGAACCAGTTCGACCTCACCATCGCCCATGGTGGACCGAACATCATCGAGTTCGAGGCGGAGCCGCTCAAGGGCGAGCTGACGCCGGTCAACAACCGCGCCGTCGTCTCCATCGAGGGCATCCGCGAGAACCTGCGCGTGCTGCTGGTGTCGGGCGAGCCACATGCCGGCGAGCGCACCTGGCGCAACCTGTTGAAGTCCGACGCCTCGGTGGACCTGGTTCACTTCACCATCCTGCGCCCGCCGGAGAAGCAGGACGGCACGCCGATCAACCAGCTCTCGCTGATCGCCTTCCCGACCCGCGAGCTGTTCTCGGAAAAGATCCACCAGTTCGATCTGATCATCTTCGACCGCTACCAGCATCGCGGCGTGCTGCCGCTGCTCTACTTCGACAACATCGCCCGCTACGTCCGCGACGGCGGCGCCCTGCTGGTCGCCGCCGGGCCCGATTATGCCGGCGGCGATTCGATCTACGACACGCCGCTGGCGCCGGTGCTTCCCTCCGCGCCGACCGGCAAGGTGCTCGAGCAGCCCTATTATCCGACCGTCACCGATCTCGGGCAGCGTCATCCGGTGACCCGCGACCTGCAAGGCTCGCACTCCGACCCGCCGCAATGGGGCCGCTTCTTCCGCCTGATTGGCGTCGACAAGCCGCAAGGCAACGTCGTCATGGATGGCGCCGAACAGAGGCCGCTGCTCGTGCTGAATCGCGTCGACAAGGGTCGCGTCGCGCTGCTGCTCTCGGACAACACCTGGCTGTGGGCGCGCGGCTACGAGGGCGGCGGCCCGCATGTCGATCTCTTACGCCGTCTGGCACACTGGCTGATGAAAGAGCCCGACCTGGAGGAGGAGGCGCTGCGCGCCAAGGCGCGCGCTGGCGAACTCACCATCGAGCGGCAGACCATGGCCGACGCGACCACCCCGGTGACGGTGCACAAGCCCTCCGGTGCCACGGAAACGGTGACGTTGACCGCGGCCGAGCCCGGCCTGTGGCGGGCGACCATCCCCGCCGACGAGATCGGCCTCTACCGCCTCGACCAGGGCGACATGCACGCCTTCGCCAGCGTCGGCCCACCCAATCCGAAGGAATTCGCGGATGCCATCTCGACGCCCGACAAGCTCAAGCCGCTGGTCGAGGCGACCCATGGGCGCATCGCCCGCATGACCGACGGCTCCGGCGCCCTCGACCTGCCGCGCATCGTCCCGGTGCGCTCCACCGTGACGCTCGGCGGCAATGACTGGATCGGTGTGCACACGACCGATGCCAGCGTGCTCAAGGGCATCACCCGTGTGCCGCTGTTCACCGGCTTCATGTCGCTGTTCGGCATTGCCGGCCTGTTCGGGCTCATAGCCCTTCTCGGCCTGCCCTTCGCAACCTGGGTCCGCGAGGGACGGTAACCCTGCCCGCCCGGCGTCGAACGCCGGGCGCGGAGGTGACTATTTCCGCTTGAACATTGGACGGCGCGGCGAATCGGACGGCGCCATCGCCTCTGTCTTGTGGCGGAAGTTGATCCGCCCCTTCTCCAGATCGTAGGGTGTCATTTCAACGCGCACCCGGTCGCCGGCGAGCGTGCGGATGCGGTTCTTGCGCATGCGCCCCGCCGCGTAGGCGAGGATCATGTGATCGTTGTCGAGCTTGACGCGAAAATTGCCGTCGGGGAGGACCTCGGTCACCACCCCCTCGAATTCCAGAAGTTCTTCTTTTGCCACTGCCTCTCCTCACTCACTGACCGGACTGGGCTGCGCACCGCGGCGTGCCGGCTCCAGGAAGCTCGCCCCGGCGAGGCCGTTGGCATGCTGCCGGCTCGGTGCACCATATGCCGGCTGCTGCTGCAACGTCTTCTCCGATCGCCGACTGCCGCCGCGACGGCGACCCTGCTGCCGCGGCTTCTTCTGCTCACCACCCGTGGGCGCTCGAGCCCCGCTCCGGGCGGCGGGAGAATGCCCTTCCGTGCCCGATCCGGCAATCTGGCGGCGGATCAATTTTTCAATGTCGCGCATGAAGACCACCTCGTCGGCGCTGACCAGCGAGATGGCGACACCGGCTGCTCCGGCCCGCGCGGTACGCCCGATCCGGTGGACATAGCTCTCCGCAATGTTCGGCAGATCGAAATTGATGACGTGGCTGACGCCATCGACGTCGATGCCGCGGGCCGCGATATCGGTGGCAACCAGCGTGCGCACGCTTCCCGTACGGAAGGCGGCCATGACGCGGTCGCGCTGGCCCTGGCTCTTGTTGCCGTGGATCGCTTCCGCCGCGATGCCGGCCCTGACGAGGCCGCGCACGACGCGGTCGGCGCCGTGCTTGGTGCGGGTGAAGACCAGGGCACGGTCGATCGGCTCACGCTTCAGGAGCATGGTCAGCATGTCCTGCTTGCCGGCCTTCTCGACCCGGATGGCGCGCTGGTCGACCTTGTCGACCGTCGTCGCCTGCGGCGTCACCGCGACCGTGACCGGCTCGTTCAGCATCTGATCGGCAAGCTTGGCAATCTCCGGCGCCATGGTGGCGGAGAAGAACAGCGTCTGCCGTACCTTGGGCAGCAGGCCGACGATGCGGCGGATGTCGTGGATGAAGCCCATGTCGAGCATGCGGTCGGCTTCGTCCAGCACGAGCATCTCGACGTCGTCGAAGCGCACCGCGCGGCTGTTGTGGAGGTCGAGCAGCCGGCCGGGCGTCGCCACCAGGATATCGACACCGCGCGACAGCGCACGTATCTGCTTGCCGATCGGCACGCCGCCGATCACAAGCCTGGTCGAGACCTTGAGGTGCCGGCCGTAGGCGCCGAAGGACTCGACGATCTGGTTGCCGAGTTCCCGTGTCGGCGCCAGCACCAGCACGCGGCAGGACTTCGGCGCCAGCGGCTTCGGATTGCCAGCGAGGCGATGGAGGATCGGCAGGGCGAAGGCAGCGGTCTTGCCGGTGCCAGTCTGGGCGATGCCGACGAGGTCGCGGCCGGAAAGGGCCGGAGGAATGGCCGCAGCCTGGATCGGCGTCGGCTCTGAATAGCCCTCTTCGGCGAGAGCGCGGGTAACGGGCTCGGCAAGGCCGAGGGAATCGAAACTCATAAGGTCCATTTTCTTTCAATACAGCGCGGGCGCGCGGCGCCTCGAAAAAGGGGCGCCTGCGCTTCGCGGGTCCATCTGGACACCCCGCGTGGCCTGGGCTGTCGATGTTTGGTGAATCAAGCGGGCTGGAATCTCGTCTCTAACCGACGAATTCTTGCAACGCGGCCCGTGCGCCGCTCATATGACCTCGAAATTGTTGCAATGCAACAACTATTTTGGGTCGGCCGGCAGCGGAACCCGCTCCGCCGCACCGGCGAGCCCGTCGAGCGCGCCGTCCGCCAGTCCGCAGACGAGCACCCTGTCGGGATCGACCCAGGCAGGCAGTGTGATGACGTCGCGGCCGAGAAAGGTGAAGCCGAGCGGCCCATAATAAGGCAGGTCGCCAACCAGCATGACGACCGTGTGCCCCCGGCGGCGCGCCTCCGCGCAGGTCATGCGTACCAAATCGCGCCCGGCCCCCTGCCCCTTGAATTCAGGGTCGACGACCAGCGGCCCGAGCAGCAGCGCCGGGCGGCCGCCAATCGAGATCGGCGTCATGCGCACCGAGGCGACGAGGCGCCCGTCGCGTGTCGCCACGAAACAAAGAGCCGGGTCGGGCGGAACGCCGTCGCGCAGCACGTAAGCCGCGCGCTTGATCCGCTCGGGTCCGAACAGGCTGGCATGCAGGGATTCGATGGTGGGGGCGTCGGCCGGCTGTTCCAGCCGGTAGGCGAATGTCGCGGAGGTCATGGCAAGGCCCGGAAAGATCGGATCGGAACGTGTCCGGCCTGGCGTGTCTCGCCTCAGAGGGCGCGCGACGGCCGGATGGCGGCAAGGCGTGACGTCACGTCACTCCGCTCGTCGTCGCAGTCCGGCCTTCCGGGTCATCGCAGGTGTTCCTCCGGGTTGCGCCGATAGCACGGAGGCGCCCGCCCGTCCAGCGCCTCGCTCACCGGGCCCCGGCAAGGATTTTCTCCGTAACGTCGTCGGGACGACAGCGCCAAAGCTTTCCCTCCCGGACTCAGGGCATAGATAGAGCGGCAGGCAACAACAGCAGACGGACAGGGCAAATGGGACGCATGCTCGACGGAGTGTGGCAGACGAGCGAACAGATCGCCGCCAGCGACGGGCGGTTTCACCGTGCCGAAACCAGCTTCCGCAATTGGATCACCCCCGACGGGGCCCCGGGGCCCAGCGGCGAAGGCGGCTTTCCGGCAGAGGCCGGGCGCTATCACCTCTATGTCGCCTGGGCCTGCCCCTGGGCCCACCGCACGCTGATCCTGCGCACGCTCAAGAAGCTCGAACCCCTGATCGGCGTCAGCTTCGTCGAGACGGTCCTCGGCGACGAAGGCTGGACCTTCAGCGAGCGCCGGCCGGACGACCTCGGCGGCCGGGAACGGCTCTACGAGGTCTATACCGCGGCGCGCGCCGACTATACCGGCCGCGCCTCGGTGCCGGTCTTGTGGGACAGGAAACGCGACACGATCGTCTCGAACGAATCGTCCGAGATCATCCGCATGTTCAATTCGGCCTTTGACGGCGTCGGCGGCGACGCGTCGCGCGACTATTATCCGGCGCCGCTCAGCGCCGAGATCGACCGGCTCAACGCGCTCATCTATGCCACCGTCAATGACGGCGTCTATCGCTGCGGCTTCGCCCGCACGCAAGGCGCCTATGACGAGGCGGTGACGGCGCTCTTCTCGACCCTCGACATGATCGAGGAGCGGCTCGCCGCCGACCGCTACCTGACTGGCGGTCGCCTGACCGAGGCCGACTGGCGCCTCTTCCCGACGCTGTTCCGCGTCGACGCCATCTACGTCACGCACTTCAAATGCAATCTCAGGCGGATCAGCGACTACCCGAACCTCTCCGGCTATCTGCGCGAGCTCTATCAGATGCCGGGCATCGCCGAGACGACGGACCTCGCCGACGCCAGAGAGCACTATTTCGTCAGCCACCGCTCGATCAATCCGCGCGGCATTATCCCTATCGGCCCGGAGATCGACCTCACCTCGCCGCACGGGCGCGAGCGCCTGCACGCCGCCTGACTACCATTCGGGCGACGGCGCTCGTGCCCCGGCGATCTCGGCCAGCCGGCGGCGCGTCCCTTCGGTGACGCCCTCCGGCAGCGCATCGGGCGCATAGAAACCGCAGGCGATGATCTCGAGGTTGGGCACCTTGGGCGGCGTCGGTTGCGCCCAGTCGCGACAGACGTAGAGGGCGACTTGGTCGAGCGGCGATACACGGCGGTTGAGGTAGAGGCCGTAGAGCGCTGCCGGCCCGGTGAGCCGGATGCCCGCCTCCTCCATGAGTTCGCGCTCAAGCGCCTCAGCCGTCGTCTCGCCGCGCTCGACACCGCCGCCGGGCAGGTACCAGCCGGGCATGTAGCTGTGCTTGACCAGAAGGACCCGGCCCTCACCATCGAAGACCGCCGCGCGGACGCCGAACGTCGTGCCACGCTTGAAAAGTGACACAAACAGGTAGCCGCGCAGGAGCAGACGATTGAGAAACTGAGCTGCTCCCCGATCCTTGGACAGTTTTCGGGGGGATTTAAGCTACTTTCTGCCTCTGCTGGTCGGTTTCGATCTGGTTGAAGTAGACCACGGCGGGCGGTTGTCCGCCATGGGCGGCATGAGGCCGCTGGTGATTGTAGAAGGCGATCCACTGAGCGACGCCAGCCTTGGCTTGCGAGCCGGTCTCCCAAGCGTGCAGATAGACGCACTCGTACTTCAGGGATCGCCACAGGCGCTCGATGAAGATGTTGTCGATGCAGCGCCCCTTGCCATCCATCGAGATCCGGGTGCCAACCCGTCTCAGCCGGTCAGTCCAGGCGAAGCCGGTGAACTGACTGCCCTGATCCGTGTTCATGATCTCGGGCGGGCCGAAGCGGTGGATCGCCTCATTCAGCGCCTCGATGCAGAAGTCCGCCTCCAGCGTGTTGGAGATGCGCCAGGCCAGCACCTTGCGGGTGAACCAGTCCATGATGGCGACCAGATACAAGAAGCCCCGCCGCATCGGCAGATAGGTGATGTCAGCGCACCAGACCTGGTTGGGCCGTTCCACCCGCAGGCCGCCCAGCAGATAGGGATAGGTCTTGTGCCCCTTGGCCGGCTTGCTGGTGTTGGGCTTCTGATAGATCGGCATCAGGCGCATGAGCCGCATCAGTCGCCGGATGCGCTTGGGGTTCACCGCGCGGCCCTCGTTCTGCAGGTGCCAGGTCATCTGTCGGACGCCGTAAAACGGGGTTTCCAGGAACTGCCGGTCGATGAGCTGCATCAGGGCGAGGTTCATTTCGGTCTCGCCACGCGGCTGGTAATAGAACGACGACCGAGAGATCGACAGCAGGCGGCACTGCGCCCCGATCGACAAGGCCGGATGGTCGGGTTCGATCATCTGCCGCCTCACTTGCCGGTCCAGGGCTTGAGCTTTCGTGACAAAAAATCGTTGGCGACCGCCAGCTCCCCGATCTTGGCGTGCAGCTCCCGAACCGTCTCCTCGCCGACCTCGGCGGCCTTCTTCTTCCCGCCGCGCTCGAAGATGTCCGCTGCCCCTTCGAGCAGCGCCTTCTTCCATTGATGGATCATCGTCGGATGCACGCCGTAGTCGGCTGCCAGCTCCGACACCGTGCGCTCGCCCTTCACGGCTTCCAGCGCCACGCGAGCCTTGAAGCCCGCCTCATGGTTCCTGCGTTTCGGCATGTCCTGGTCTCCTCTCCTTGAAGACCAGCAGACGTCAGATCGTAGCTTCCGTCACTGTCCGAAATTCGGGGAGGCGCTCAAACATTAATGAATTTACAATCCGGCTATGCGATAGATGCATAAGAGAGTCGCGCCGGCCCCGATAGCAACTCCGGCGCAATCAGCCTAGCCCAATGGCAGATTCAATTCCCAAAAAGCTCGAAGGCCATGTTCGCCCGATTTTTCCGGCGCAAGCGCGCCCGCCACTACTTCTGGCATCCCGCTGTTGATTTCAGCACGCGTCACCTCATGGTGACCCTGATGGAATTCGGCCACTAGGCCCGAAGCTCACGCTTTACGGCCTGAGCCCCGTCGGCTAAGCCGGCGGCGATGTTGCTTGCCCAGTTTTCCGACATTCATCTCGGTCCGCTGCCGAAGGTCTCGGCCACCGATCTCGCTTCCAAGCGGTTGCTCGGTTACCTCAACTGGCAGCGCAGCCGCGGCCGCGTTCACGCCAATTCCGTGCTGACCGCGCTCACTGCCGACATGCATGCCGCCAAGCCGGACCAGATCGTGGTGACCGGCGACCTCGTCAATCTCGGCCTGCCGGCGGAATACCGCATGGCCCGCGCCTGGCTGGCGTTGCTCGGGGCGCCCCACGACGTGACCGTCATTCCCGGCAATCACGACGCCTATGTCGCCAGCGGCGTAGCCCACTACACCGAGCAATGGCGCGACTTCGCCAGCGGCGACGGCCGCACCGGCGGCCAATCCGGCTTTCCTTTCCTGCGCCGTCGCGGGCCGCTGGCCTTGATCGGCGTTTCCTCCGCGGTACCGACCGCACCCTTCATGGCAACCGGCCGTGTCGGCGCGGCGCAGGCGGCCGCGCTTGGCGTGCTGTTGGCGGAGACCGGACGCGACGGCCTCTTCCGCGTGGTGCTCATCCACCACCCGGTCGCCGAACATGCCGCGACCCGCACGCGCCGCCTCGTCGATGCGGCGCGCGTGGGCGCCGTGATCGCCGAGCACGGCGCCGAGCTCGTTCTCCACGGCCACAATCACCGGACCAGCGTGATGACCGTCCCGGGGCCGCTTGGGGCCGTGCCGGTGGTGGGCGCGACAGCAACTTCGCTCAGGCCCCGCCCGCATCATGCCGGCGGCGGCTACAACCTTTTCACCATCGACGGGTCGCCCGGCGCCTGGCGGCTCACCCTGCGCGAACGCGCGGTGACCGAGGCCAGCACGGTGGAGACGCGACTGGAGCGGGTGCTCGACGTGCCGGGGTAGCCCCTACACCTGCATCCAGGCGTAGGTGAACAGCACGATGGCGCCGATCAGGATGCCGGCGAGGAAGGCGGCCACCAGCCAGCCGAGATTGCGCGGATCGAGACGCGTCGGCGTCTTCGCTGGGGCAGCAACAGCCTGCGCCGCGGCGGCCACGACCTGCCGCGCTTCCTGGCGGCGCTCGCGCTCGTCGCGCATCACCCGCCGGATCAGCCAATCGCCCTCGATTGCGCGCTCGCGCTCGATGATGCGCTCGGCGACATAATGCGTGATGGTGTTGGCAACATCGGCGAGTTCGGTGCTCTCGACGATCACCGTACGGCCCAAGCGGGTGTCCTTGAGGAAGCGATAGGTCCGCCGGTCGCGCGCCATGACCACGAAGGCGGTCATGTCGATCCACAGCCGCGGCGGCGTACCCTGGGCGACGGTGAAGATGAACTGGTCGTCCTCGGCCGGGACCTCGGCGAAGACACCGCGCAGCTCCTCGGCAAGCAGCTCCAGGCGCGCCCGCTCGGCATCGCGCAACTCGACCACCACGTCGGCGCGTTCGGTCTCGGCCGTGCGCACCTCCCTGATGGTGTCGCGCAGGCTGCGCTCTTTCCCGGTAGTGTTATCCGACAGGTCGCTCAACGAAGGCTCCACAGGCTCCGCGATGGTTAATCCAATATTATCAAAAAAAGGCAAGAGCACGCAGCCCACGCAGTGCATGGGCCGGACCAGAGGAGTTGCACCGAAATGACCAGCCTTCCCGCCGCCGCCCAGCGTGTCCAGGACGCCGCCGACACCCTCGGTCTCGCCGTCGCCGTGCGCATCATGGCGGAGGTGACGCGCACCGCCGACGAGGCCGCCGCGGCCTGCGGCTGCACGGTCGGCCAGATCGTCAAGTCCCTGATTTTCCGGGGAAAAGAGTCCGGTGCCCCGCTCCTGCTGCTGGTCTCGGGGGTGAACCGCGTCAACGAGAAGGCGATGAAGGAACGGTTGGGCGAGGCGATCGTGCGGCCCGACGCGGCCTTCGTGCGCGAGGCGACCGGCTTTGCCATCGGCGGGATTCCGCCGTTCGGCCATACGAGCCCGCTTGTGCCGCGCCTCGACGCCGACCTGTTGCAATATGAGACTGTATGGGCCGCTGCCGGCACGCCCAATGCCATCTTTGCCGTCAACCCGGCGGTGCTGAGGGACGCGACCGGCGCGCTGGTGCTTCAGGTGACCTGAACGGCGGCCGGACGAACCGCCGCGGCGCCGCGGTGATGATCATCTTCAATGCGTTGAACCTGACCTCATACGCAATAACGGGCGGTCGCCGGTGCCCGCGGCACGACAATAACTCATATGCTAGTATACGCACCAAGTTGAACCGCGGCGTTGGGTCAAAATACCTCCATTATTCGACAGTTTGACGCGGCCAACCGGGGACAAATTCGGAGATCAATTCCGAGTTTTCTTCAAGTTACGGCGAAGATGTCTTCGAGTGTTGTCCTGGACATACCCGGAATTAATCCATTGTGAAGCGCGACAGCGTCAAAGAACCGCTGCGTTTACGCTGAATTTCCCTCAGATTTGTATTGCAAACCTTGTCAAAGCCTGCTGAATTGCGCCGCAATGTCGGTTGCCTCTAGGAGATCATGAAAAATGGCAAAGGACCGTTTGGCCGTGCTTGCGGCCATGGTGGATCAGGGGGTGATCCCCGTCTTCTATCACCCCGATGTCGAGGTCTGTAAGAACGTCATCCAGGCCTGCGCCAATGGCGGCGCCAAATGCGTCGAGTTCACCAACCGCGGCGACTTCGCCTGGCACGTCTTCATGGAGGTGACCCAGCACTTCCAGAAGGCCGACCCGTCCGTGATCATGGGCGTGGGCAGCGTCGTCGACGCGCCGACCGCCGCCCTCTACATGGCCAACGGCGCCAATTTCGTCGTCGGCCCGATCCTCAATGCCGAGGTCGCGCGTGCCTGCAACCGCCACTGCATCCCCTACAGCCCGGGCTGCGGCTCGGCTTCGGAAATCTCCGAGGCGCATGAACTGGGCTGCGAGATCGTCAAGGTCTTTCCCGGCTCCTCGGTCGGTGGTCCGGAATTCGTCTCCAACGTCCGCGGTCCGATGCCGTGGACCAAGCTGATGCCGACTGGCGGCGTCGAGCCCACGGAGGAATCGCTCACCAAATGGTTCAAGGCCGGCATCGTCGCGGCCGGTATCGGCTCCAAGATGATCACCAAGGAGCTTCTCGCGGCCAAAGACTACAAGGGCATCGAGAAAAAGGTCGCCGACACGATCGCACTCATCAAGAAGATCCGGGGCAAGTGAGATGGCTGACGAGATTCTCAAGATCAGGTCCGCCGAAAGCTGCAAGTGGGACGTCGTCTCCTTCGGTGAGGTCATGCTGCGCTTCGACCCCGGCTTCGGCCGGGTGCGCAACGCCCGCGAGTTCAAGGTCTGGGAGGGCGGCGGCGAATACAATGTCGCCCGCGCCTTCCGCAAGTGCTGGAAGAAGCGCTCAAGCGTCGTGACCGCCCTGCCGCAGAACGATCTCGGCTGGCTGGTCGAAGACCTCGTCATGCAGGGCGGCGTCGACACATCGCACATCATCTGGCGCGAGTTCGACGGGCTCGGGCGCAACACCCGCGTCGGCCTCAACTTCACCGAAAAGGGCTACGGCATCCGCCCGGCGCTCGGCTGCTCCGACCGCGGCCATTCGGCGGCCTCGCAGATCACGTCCGGCGAAGTCGACTGGGACAAGCTGTTCGGCGAGGAAGGCGTGCGCTGGTTCCACACCGGCGGCATCTTCGCAGCACTTGCTCCCAACACGGCCGAAGCGGTGATCGAGGCGGTCAAGGCGGCGCGTAAGCACGGCACCATCGTCTCCTACGATCTCAACTACCGTGCCTCGCTGTGGAAGAGCCAGGGCGGCCAGGAAGCGGCGCGCAAGGTCAACCGCGAGATCGCCGAATATGTCGACGTCATGCTCGGCAATGAGGAGGACTTCACCGCCTGCCTCGGCTTCGAGGTCGAGGGGTTGGATGAACACATCTCCAAGATCGACCCGGCGAACTTCAAGAAGATGATCGCCACCGCAGTGAAGGAGTTCCCCAACTTCAAGGTCGCGGCGACCACGCTCAGGAACGCCAAGACCGCCACCGTCAACGACTGGGGCGCGGTGATCTGGGCCGGCGGCAGCTTCTACGAGGCGCCGATGCGCGAGAACCTGGAGATCTACGACCGCGTCGGCGGCGGCGACGGCTTCGCCTCCGGCCTCGCTTACGGCTTCATCGAGAACAAGGGGCCGCAGGCGGCGGTGGAATACGGCGCCGCGCACGGCGCGCTCGCCATGACCACACCCGGCGACACCTCGATGGTCAACATCAAGGAGGTCGAGGCGGCGATGAAGGGCAAGGGCGCCCGGGTCATCCGCTGATCGCACCCCTTCACGGTCTCAATCAGGCGGCGGGCTCAACGGCCCGCCGCTTTCTTTGCGCGCTCGCCAATCCGCCGCCAAAGCGTGAGCCAGCCTCACCTTTGCCTGACACACACGTGACGTGACAGTGAGCCTGCCGGCGGACTAAAGACTGGTGCGCAGAAAGACCGTCCCCTACCGTTGGCCTAAGGAAAGCGAGGAACCGAAGCCGTGGCGCAGACGCGATCGACCGCCTCCCGCATGCCGTGGAACGACCGTGCCGGCCGCCCCTCGCCGCTGAAGACGGCAACCCTGGTGCTGGTCACGCTGCCGGCGCTGTGGCTCCTCTATCGCACGCTGTTTCTCGGCCTCGGGCCACGGCCGCTGACCGAGGCGATCCATCGCATGGGCGACTGGACGATTTATTTCCTGCTCATCACGCTGGCCATCACCCCTGCCCGCCGTCTGTTCGACTGGAGCAAGCTGATCCAGGTCCGCCGCATCGTCGGCCTGTCGGCGCTCGCCTATATCCTCGTCCACCTGACGCTCTACACGATCGATTCGCGCCTCGATCTTGGCTTCGTCGCCCACGAGATCCTGGTGCGCGTCTATCTGACCATCGGCTTCACCGCCATCCTCGGCCTCGTCGCCCTGGGCGTCACCTCGACCGACGGCATGATCGGGCGCATGGGCACCAAGGCGTGGAACCGGCTGCACGCGCTCATCTATGTCATCGCGCCCCTCGCCATCCTGCACTACTACATGCAGTCCAAGGTCGACGTGACCCAGCCAGTGCTGGTCTCCGGCTTCTTCTTCTGGCTGATGGGCTACCGGCTGATGGTCCGCCTCGGCCATAAGCAGGGTCTGGCCCCGCTGCTTACCCTCACCGCTGCCGCGGCCCTGATGACGGCGGCGGTGGAAGCGACCTGGTACGGGCTTGCGACCGGAGTCGGCTGGCAGCGCGTGATTGCCGCCAATCTCGACTTCAGCTTCACGATTCGTCCGGCGTGGTGGGTTTTTGCAACAGGTCTCGCGGTCACCCTAGTCGCGGAAATCCGCCATCGCATGGGCCATGTGCGCCCTCAACCACGCACCCTGCGCGCAACTTGACACACCCGCCTCCCACCGCCACAACTGGACAAAACAGGTGACGAGGAGGACGGGACCATGAAGAAGACCCTTGCCTTGGTGATTGTCGGCGCCAGCATCTCGATGGCCGGCTGCTCGCCCTATGCGACGCAGCACGACAAGATCGTCGAGGGCGCTTTGATTGGCGGTGCCATCGGTGGCGCCGTTGGCGCCGTGGCGAGCGGCGGCACTGCCGGCGGCTTCCTCGTCGGTGCCGGCATCGGCGCCGCGGCCGGTGCGGCAATCGCATCAACCAAGTAGCGGCTAGACGGCCGGGCCCTGGCCCGGCCAGCGGCATTCCTGCGACCCGCGCTCGGGCGAGTGCGGGTCTTTTTGTGCCTGCAATCCGGCTGTCGGTGCTCCATATTTCGCGACGAGGCATGAACCGCTGAATGCGGGAAGGCATGCAATTCGGCGCCATTCCGGGCCCGCGGACGGCGGAAGACCTGAGCCAGAGCTCGCCTGGTTGGATGTGCCGATTCCGGCCGCCTTCCGGTGCAATCTAAAAGGTGAGCGCCTGTTGGATTCCCGGGCTCTCGTCCCCACCTGAAGCACGGCATGTTCTATACCGAAATCACCGCGCTCATCTCCGTCGTCGTCATCGATCTGGTGCTTGCCGGAGACAATGCGGTGGTTGTCGGCATGGCGGCCGCTGGATTGCGCCCGGCGATCCGCCACAAGGCGATCATCTACGGCATTGCCGCAGCGGCGGTGCTCAGGATCATCTTCGCCGTCTTCACCAGCCAGCTTCTCGGAGTCCTCGGCCTGGCGCTGGCCGGCGGCCTGTTGCTGCTCTGGGTGACCTGGAAGCTCTGGCGGGAAATCCGCGCCGGATACGAATCCAACCCGGCTCACGCCGCGGCATCGCCCGCGGGCGCGGCACCATCGACCGGCTCGCAGAAGACCTTCGGCCAGGCCCTCCTCCAGATCGTCGTCGCCGACGTGTCGATGTCGCTCGACAACGTCCTGGCGGTCGCCGGAGCGGCACGCCACCACATCTGGGTGCTCGTCATCGGCCTCACACTGTCGGTCGCCCTGATGGGGGTTGCGGCCACGCTGGTCGCCAACATCCTCAGGAAGTACCCGTGGATTTCGTATCTCGGCCTGCTTCTCATCGCCGTGGTGGCGTTTCACATGATCTGGGACGGCGGCCATCAGGTCGCCAGCGCCGCCGCCCACGCCGGATTCTTCGGCGGCCCGCACGCATTTTTCGCCCCGTACTGACTTAGTGGATCTCCGGCTCCGAGGTCGGCGCCGTGCCTTCCAGGAAATCGAAGTCGCAGCCCTTGTCGGCCTGGCTTATGTGCTCGGCGTAGATCTTGTTGTAGCCGCGCGCGAAGGTGCGGTCGGGCGGTGACCATTCCTTCAGCCGCCGCTCGATCTCGGCCACCGTGACCTCGAGATTGATCGACCGCCGGTCGACATCGACCGAAACGATGTCGCCATTGCGCACGGCCGCCAGCGGCCCGCCGATATAGGATTCCGGCGCGACGTGCAGGATGCAGGCGCCGTAGCTGGTGCCGCTCATGCGCGCATCGGAGATGCGCAGCATGTCGCGCACGCCCTGCTTCAAGAGCTTCTTCGGGATCGGCAGCATGCCCCATTCCGGCATGCCCGGGCCGCCGATCGGGCCGGCATTCTGCAACACGATGACATGGTCGGGCGTCACCTCGAGGTCGTCGGTGTCGATCTTCGCCGCCATCTCGTTGTAGTCGCGGAAGACCAGCGCCGGGCCGGAATGTTTCCGCAGCCGCGGCTCGGCCGCCGACGGCTTCATGACGCAGCCGTCCGGCGCCAGATTGCCGGTGAGGATGGCGGTACCAACCGCCGACGACACGGGGTTGTCGAGCGGGCGGATGACGTCCGGCTTGTAGGTCCTGGCACTCTCGATATTCTCGCCGAGCGTCTTGCCGGAGACGGTGACCGCCGCGAGGTCGAGCTTGTTCTTCAGTTCCGACAGCAGCGCAGGCAGGCCGCCGGCATAATAAAAGTCTTCCATCAGCAAGGCGCCCGAGGGCCGGATGTTGGCCAGCACCGGCACGGTGCGCGCGATGCGATCGAAATCGGCCAGCGTCAGGTCGATGCCGGCCCGGCCCGCCATGGCGATCAAGTGGATGATCGCATTGGTCGAGCCACCGAGCGCCATGTGGGTGACCAGCGCGTTCTCGAACGCGGCGCGCGAGAGAACGTCGCGCGGCTTCAGGTCTTCCTCGATCATCGCCACGATCCGCCGGCCGCAGGCGCTGGCCATACGGCTGTGGGCCGAATCCGCCGCCGGAATCGACGAGGCGCCGGGAAGCGTCAGCCCGACAGCCTCGGCCAGCGACATCATGGTCGCCGCCGTGCCCATGGTCATGCAGGTGCCGAAGGAGCGGGCGATTCCCCCTTCCACCGCCCGCCACTCGTCCTCGGAAACGAGGCCGGCCTGCTTGTCGGCCCAGTATTTCCAGGTGTCGCTGCCCGAACCCAGAACCTGGCCGGCATAATTGCCGCGCAGCATCGGCCCGGCGGGCAGGTAGATCGCCGGCAGGTTCATGCTGGTGGCGCCCATGATGAGCGCCGGCGTCGTCTTGTCGCAGCCGCCGAGCAGCACGGCACCATCGACCGGATGGGAGCGCAGAAGCTCCTCGGTCTCCAGCGCCAGCAGGTTGCGGTAGAGCATGGTCGTCGGCTTGACGAAGATCTCGGCCAGCGACAGCGCCGGCAGCTCGACCGGGAAGCCGCCCGCCTGCCACACGCCGCGCTTCACATCCTCGGCGCGCTGGCGCAGATGCTGGTGGCACGGGTTGATGTCCGACCACGTGTTGATGATGGCGACGACCGGCTTGCCCATGAAGTCTTCATAGGCATAGCCCTGCTGCAGGGCACGCGAGCGGTGGCCGAAGGCGCGCAGGTCTTCGGCACCGAACCAGCGTTGACTGCGCAGTCTATGCGGCCAGTCGTCGGCCATCAGAACCTCATGAGATGCTCGATCGCTTCCAGATGTTGATGCCGGCATCGCGCGACAGCTTGTCGATGGCGTCGAGTTCGGCCTGGGTAAAGGAGAGATTGTCGAGCGCCTTCACCGCATCCTCGATCTGCGACACGCGGCTGGCGCCGATCAGCGCCGAGGTGGCACGGCTGTCGCGCAGCACCCAGGCAAGCGCCATCTGCGCCAGCGTCTGGCCGCGCGCCCTGGCGAGATCGTTGAGACCGCGCACGCAGGCAAGGTTCTCCTCGCTGAGGAACCCCTCCTTCCACGAATCGGCCCCGCGGCCGGCGCGGCTGTCCGCCGGAACACCCTTCAGATACTTGTCGGTCAGCAGGCCCTGCGCCAACGGCGAGAAAAAGATGGAGCCCATGCCCTCTTCCTCCAGCGCATCGAGCAGCTTGTCCTCTTCGGTCCACCGGTTGAGGATCGAATAGCTCGGCTGGTGGATGATCGCCGGTGTACCCAGGCGCTTGAGGATCGCCTGCGCCTCGTGGGTGCGCTCGGACGAATAGGACGAGATGCCGGCATAAAGCGCCTTGCCCTGGCGCACAGCCGTGTCGAGCGCGCCCATGGTCTCCTCCAGCGGCGTGTCGGGATCGAAGCGGTGCGAATAGAAGATGTCGACATAGTCGAGCCCCATGCGCTTGAGGCTCTGGTCGAGGCTGGAGAGCAGATATTTGCGGCTGCCCCATTCGCCATAGGGGCCGGGCCACATGTTGTAGCCAGCCTTGGTCGAGATCACGAGCTCGTCGCGGAGATCGCGGAAGTCGGTCCTGAGAATCGTGCCGAACAGCTCTTCGGCCGAGCCCGGCGGGGGGCCGTAATTGTTGGCCAGGTCGAAATGGGTGATGCCCATGTCGAAGGCGGCGCGGCACATTTCGCGCGCCGTGTCGCTGCGCGATCCGTGGCCGAAATTGTGCCAGAGGCCCAACGAGATCGCCGGCAGTTGCAGGCCGCTGCGTCCGCAACGCCGGTAGAGCATCGAATCGTAGCGCTTGTCGGATGGCATGTAGACCATGGTTTCGTCTTCTCCGGATGGGGCTTGAACGGCGGCAACGGATGTCGCTGGAAACCCAAGGGTTATGCCCCTGCACCGCCGGCCGCAAGTCGGATGTCATCGGCTGACCGACACGCCCGATGCCCGCCCATTGACGCGCGGGTGCTCCTGCCCGGATAACGGACCGGTGCATCCTTCCTGTCGGAAACCCGCCAACCATGCAGCTTTTTGACCTCACCGGCCGCCGCGCGCTCATCACCGGATCGAGCAAGGGCATCGGCTACGCCATAGCCGAAGGCCTCGCCGAAGCCGGCGCCGAGATCGTGCTCAATGCGCGCAACAGTGCGGCGCTTGAAGCGGCACGCGACCGCCTCGCCGCCGCCGGGTACACCGTCCACGCCCGCTCCTTCGACGTCTCCGAACCGGAAGCGGTCGAGGGCGCCATCGCGGCAATCGAAAGCGAGATCGGGCCGCTCGACATTCTCTTCAACAATGCCGGCATCCAGCACCGCCAGCCGCTGACCGAGTTCAGTCCCGAGGATTGGCGCCGGATCATGGCGGTCAATCTCGACGCGGTGTTCCTCGTCGGCCAGGCCGTCGCCCGCCGGATGATCCCGCGCGGCCGCGGCAAGATCGTCAACACCTGCTCGCTGACCAGCGAGGTCGCCCGTGCCGCGATCCCCGCCTACACCGCGGCCAAGGGCACGGTGAAGATGCTGACCAAATCCATGTGCGCCGAATGGGCGCAGCATGGCATCCAGGTGAATGGCATCGGACCGGGCTATTTCAAGACCGAGCTGAACCGCGCCCTGTTCACCGATGCGGCCTTCGACAAATGGGTGTGCGGCCGCACGCCCGCCGGCCGCTGGGGCGAGGTGGCGGAACTCAAGGGCGCCGCGATTTTCCTCGCTTCGGATGCGGCAAGCTTCGTCAATGGGCAGGTCATCTACGTCGATGGCGGCCTGCTCAGCGTCATGTGAGCCGATCCCCTAAATGCGCGCGCTCTATTTCACCAAGTCCGCCGGCTATGAGCACAGCGTCGTCAGCCACGCCGGCGGGGAGCCCAGCTATTCAGAGGCGATCCTGGATTCGCTCGGCCGCGCCCACGACATCGACTTCACCTTCTCGAAGGACGGCGGCCTGTTCACAGCGGATTATCTCGCCGCCTTCGACGTCATCGTCTTCTATACCAGCGGCGATCTCGAGAGCGTCGGCAATGACGGCCAGCCGCCGCTGACGCCGCAAGGCAAGCAGGCCCTGATCGACGCGGTCGCCGGCGGCAAGGGCTTCGTCGGCATCCATTCCGCCGCCGACACCTTCCACACGCTGGAGCACGGCGGCGGCAACCCGACCGACCGCCGCAACCGCTACAAGACCCACGGCGACAGGTCCGACCCCTACATCCGCATGCTGGGCGGCGAGTTCATCAATCACGGCCAGCAACAGACGGCGACGGCAAGCGTGCCGGACGCGGCCTTTCCCGGCTGCGGCAGGCTCGGACGGGAATGGACCTGTCACGAGGAGTGGTATTCCAACAAGGAGTTTGCGGCCGACCTGCACGTCATTCTGGTGATGCAGAGCGCCGGAATGGAGGGCATCGAGTATCAGCGCTCGCCCTACCCGCTCGCCTGGGCGCGCCCTCACGGCAAGGGCCGCGTCTGGTACAACGGCATGGGACACCGCGAGGACATATGGGACACGCCCGCGTTTCGCAGCCTGCTCGTCGGCGGGCTCGAATGGGCCGGCCGACGGATCGACGCCGATATCACGCCCAACCTCGCCGCCGTTGCCCCGGCGGCCGGCATGCTTCCACCCGAACCCAGATAAGCCGGCCTGGGTGAAAATCGCCGCTGCGATCACCAGATATGCGGACAATCGCGATCCCCGCTGTCAGCGAAAAGAAAGCTTTTATGTGGCAAACGCCTGTCATGAGGCACCCTGCGCACACACTGGCCGGTATCCTGCTGGCGGCCGTCCTGGTCGCCGGGCCGGCCATGGCTGATGATCACGGCCATGGCAACGGCAATGGCGACGACGACCACGACCTCGCGCGCGAGCTTTACGAGCACGGCACCATCAAGCCGCTGACGGCGGTGCTGGCGGCGGTCACCCAGCGTGTGCCCGGCGATATAGTTGCAGTCGACCTGATCCAGGATCAGGATGACCATTGGATCTATGTGGTGCAGGTGGTGACCGCAGACGGCAGACGGGTGATTGTCGACGTCGACGCCGCCAGTGCGGCCATCGTCAACCAGCCTGACGGCGGTAGTACATGAAGGTTCTTGTCGTCGAGGATGAACCGCGGATCGCCGCCGATGTGGCGACCGCGCTGAAGGCCTCCGGCTACGCCGTCGACATCGTCGGCGACGGCGAAGAAGCGTGGTTCCAGGGCGGCACCGAGAACTACGACGCCGCCATCCTCGATCTCGGCCTGCCGCGGCTCGACGGGCTGACGTTGCTCAAGCGCTGGCGGCAGGAGGGGCGCGCCTTCCCCGTGCTGGTGCTGACGGCACGCGGCGCCTGGACCGAGCGCGTCGAAGGCATCGATGCCGGCGCCGACGATTATCTGCCCAAGCCCTTCGAGATGGACGAGTTGCTGGCGCGGCTGCGCGCCATCCTGCGTCGTTCCGCCGGGCAGGCCGCTCCGGTGTTCACCTCCGGCGCGCTCACCCTCGACACCCGGCAGATGCGGGTGACCCGCGGCGGCCTGCCGGTTGCCCTGTCGCCGTTGGAATACCGCCTGCTCGCCTACCTGATGCATCACGCCGGCCGCGTCGTCCCGCCGACCGAGCTGGCCGAGCATCTCTACGACACCGACCATGATCGTGACACCAATGCCATCGAGGTGATCGTCGCGCGCCTGCGCCGCAAGCTCGGCGCCGAGGCGATCGAGACCCGTCGCGGATTCGGCTACGTGGTCGGCGACGACCCCACCCCATGAACCCAGGTTCGATCCGGCTGCGCCTGCTGATCGCGGCGGCGATCGCCGTGATCGTGGCGCTGGCCATCGCCGGCACGGGGCTCATCTACCTGTTCGAGCGCCACGTCGAGCGGCGCGTGGCGCGCGAGCTGACCGGCTACCTGAACCAGCTCATCGCCGCCACCAGCGTGGCGCCCGACGGCACGCTTTCGGTCGTCGGCGGCCCCTACGATCCGCGCTTCTCCACCCCCCTCTCGGGCCTTTACTGGGAAGTCGACGCGCCCAGCGCCTCCACCGGCGTCCGCTCACGCTCGCTGTGGGAATCGACTCTCAAGCTCGGCAGCACCGCGCCCGCCGACGGCGCCCTCCACACCACCGAGGTCTCCGGACCGGAGGACCGGCGCCTGTTTGTCGTCGATCGGGTGATCCACGACGCTTCGGGAAAAATCTTCCGCGTCGCCGTCGCCGAGGACCATCGCAGCGTCGAGATTGCCACCAGCGAGTTCGCCGTCGAACTGGTGCCGTCGCTGGCCATCCTCGCCGCAGTGTTGATCCTTGCCATGTGGCTGCAGGTCACCGTCGGCCTGAAGCCGCTGGAGCGGCTGCGCCGCGCCGTCAGCAACGTCGTCACCGGCAACAGCGCTCGGCTGGAGGCGACGGTGCCCACCGAAGTGCAGCCGCTTGCCGACGAGATCAACCGCCTGCTCGACGCGCAGGCCAAGGCGCTTGCCAAGGCGCGCTCGGGCGCCACCGACCTCGCCCACGGTCTCAAGACGCCGCTCCAGGTTCTGTCGGGCGACATCCGCAAGCTGCGTGAAAAGGGCGAAGGTCAGATCGCCGACGAGATCGACACCGTGGCGGCCTCCATCCGCCGCCACGTCGACCGCGAGTTGGCGCGGGTGCGCGTCGCCCCGACAGCCGCCATCCAGACGGCACGCAGCGATGTCGCGACGGTGGCGGCGCGCGTCATCGCCGTGGTCAAGCGCACGCCCGAAGGCGAGCGCCTGACCTTCACCATCAACGCATCGCCTGACACCATGGCGGCCATCGACGAGGCGGACCTGGCCGAGATTCTCGGCAACCTCATCGAGAATGCCGCGCGCTACGCCAGGGCGCACGTGCGCGTCGGCGCCACCGACGGTGACGGCGGCACCAAGATCAGCGTCACCGACGACGGGCCGGGCATCCCCGATCAGGCGCACGCTGCCGCGATCGCCCGCGGCGTCCGGCTCGATACCGCCGGCGGTACCGGGCTGGGTCTCGCCATCGTCTCCGACGTTGTCGACGCCTATGGCGGGCACCTCGACATCAGCAACGTCGATCCCGGCCTGCGCGTGACGGTGACGCTGCCGCACCATCGCGCCTGAAGGCGGCAATTGCACCTTAACCTTGCCGAAGTGTGAACGCGCCGGACCTGTTCTTAGGCAAACGTCTGCATTGCCCAGAAAACCAAAGGTCGGCTCACCCCTTCAAACTTAACCAAGCAGTTTCGCGAAGGTATTCCCGTCGCCATGATTGGCTCTATATATGCGACATATTGGCTCAGCGCTCCTCCTGACGCCGCTCCTTCCGCCTGCCGCTGCTCCGGGTGCGACGGCAGTCCATGAGGCCGGGGGTCATGCCCCCGGCCTCACCTTGCGGAAGCGGACTCCGCCCATCGAAATTCCGCCGGCCTGGGCGCATATGCGCCATTCCATCAAGGCGACAAAGGCCCTACGATTTCATCCTGGGAGGACGCCTCGCGGCTCGACATGACTGTGTCCATGTCGTCGGCATCGCAGATACCACGGGTGAGGAACGAGACCTCATCACCCATGGGCTTGCCGTTGTCGCCTGCGCCCCGCCCGACATCGCCATCCGCACAGACCAGACACATTGCATCGTCGGCGCCAGACACGCGCGCCGCGGCGACGTCCGACCGCGCGTATACAAGCCGACAACAGACATCAGGAGGAAACAGATGGTCGGCAAATTCGTGTTGACCAAGGATGCCAGGCCGGAAGTGCTCAACTGGGGCCAGCTCGCTTGGATCAGCAACCCGCCCAAGACCGGCGCCGAGCAACTCACCGTCATCGAGATCAGGCTGGCGCCCGGCAAGGGCCAGAACTTTCACCGGCATCCAAAGCAGGAACAGGTAAGCTATGTGATCGCCGGCACGGTCGAGTTCTGGATCAGGCACGAGAAGCGCATTCTCGGCCGCGGCGACAGCGCCTTCATTCCGGCCGACGCGGTGCACGCCTACTTCAACATCGGCACCGACGAGGCCCGGGTCATGGCCATCCTCGGCCCCTGCGACGGCCCCATCGGCTACGAACTGGTCGACGTGTCCGACGTCGAGCCGTGGATGAGCATTCGCGGCAGGCGGGAGCAGGCACCGATCGACAGGCCGCAAGTGCTTGCCGGAGTGTAGGAATCCGGCTTTTGCCGGGCGGCGATCGCTGCCGCCAGACTAGCGCTTGTCGATCAGGATGGCGCGAAAATCGTTGACGTTGGTCAGCGTCGGGCCCGTGATGACCTGGTCGCCCAACGCTTCGAAAAACCCGTGGCCGTCATTGTCGGCCAACGCCTGCCGCGGGTTGATGCCGCGTTGAAAGGCGCGGGCCAGCGTGTCGGGGCCGGCAACCGCCCCGGCGATTTCCTCCAGGCCGTCGACACCATCCGTGTCGCCCGCAAGCGCATGGATGGCGGGATGGTGGTTGAGGGCGATGGTCAAGGACAGCAGGAATTCGACATTGCGTCCGCCCCTGCCCTGGCCGCGAACCGTAACGGTCGTCTCGCCACCGCTGAGCAGGATGCACGGCGGTTCGAACGGCTGGCCGTGATTGGCGACTTCGAGTGCGATCGCCGCCAGCACCTTGCCGACATCGCGTGCTTCGCCCTCGATTGCGTCGCCAAGAATGTGGACGCGATATCCAGCTTGCCGGCCGATTTCCGCAGCAGCGGAAAGCGCCAGACGTGGCGCTGCAATGATATGCGTCTGGCAGCCGGACAGCCGGGCGTCGCCGGGTTTGATGCTTTCTCCGCGTCCACTGGCAAGGGCGGCCTCGACGCTTGGCGGGATGGCGATGCCGTAGCGCGCGATGACGTCGAGCGCGTCCTGACACGTCGTGGAGTTCGGCCACCGTTGGCCCCGAAGCGATGTCCTTGGGATCGTCTCCGGGCACATCGGAGATCATCAGCGACCAGACCGCGGCGGGATGGCAGGCCGCCGCCAGCCGTCCGCCTTTGACGCGTGAGAGATGGCGGCGGACAATATTCGTCTCCGTGATCGACGCGCCCGATTTGAGCAGCGCCCGGTTCACGGCCCGTTTGTCGTCGAGCGAAACGCCTTCCAACGGCAGGGCGAGAAGCGCCGACCCCCCGCCCGATATCAGGCATACCACCAGGTCGTCGGCGCCAAGGCCGCCAACCAATTCGAGAATGCGCTCCGCCGCACTCTGCCCTGCCGCATCCGGGACGGGATGCGCGGCCTCGACGATTTCGATTCTCTTGCACGGCACGCCGTGGCCGTAGCGCGTCACCACCAGACCAGAGAGATCCCCCGGCCACGCCTCCTCAAAGACCCGCGCCATCTCGGCTGACGCCTTTCCGGCGCCGATGACGACCAGCCGGCCTTTCGGCGGTGGCGGCAAGTACTGCGGCACCACCACAGTCGGCTGCGCCGTCGCGATCGCCGCCTCGAACATCCTGCGCAGCAGCGCGACGCGATCGGAGTCCGAGACTGGCGACATTGACCTTCCGTTTGCGCTCAAGGCCTGTGCGGCCCGCCCCGCCCGAGGCTAGGAATACTCGTAAAAGCCGCGGCCGCTCTTGCGGCCCAGCCAACCGGCTTCAACCATCTTCACGAACAACGGGCAAGGGCGATATTTCGAGTCGCGCAAATTCTCATAAATGCCGGTGATCGTTGCAAGCGCCACGTCGATGCCGACGAAGTCGGCCAGTTCAAGCGGCCCCATGGGATGGTTGCATCCCAGCTTCATCGCCGTGTCGATATCCGCGGGCTTGGCTCCCTCCATCACGCAGAAGACGGCTTCATTGATCATCGGCAGCAGCAGCCGATTGACGATGAAGCCGGGATAGTCCTGCGCAAGAACCGCTGTCTTGCCGGCCCCCTCGATGAAGGCGTGCGCCCGCTCGTAGGTCGCGTCCGACGTCGCCAGGCCCCGGATGATCTCGACAAGCTTCATGCGCGGTACCGGATAGAAGAAGTGCAGGCCGAGCACCCTGTCGGGCCGCTTCGTGGCCGCGCTGATCTTGGTGATCGAAAGACTGGACGTGTTGCTGGCCATGATCGCGTCGGGGCCGGCGACGGCGTCGATCTGCCTGAATGCCTCCAACTTGACGTCAAGATCTTCGAACACCGCCTCGATCAGCAGATCGGCGCCGGCAAGTTCGGCCAGTTTGCTGTCGATACGCACCCGCGCCAGGGCCTCGTCGGCATTGGCCTGGGTGATCGTTTCCTTCTCGACCGATTTGCGCAGCCCCTTTTCGATGCGCATTCTGCCCTTGGCGGCCGCATCGGCATTGAAGTCGACGAGAATGACATCGTGACCGGCCCGCGCGGCAACTTCCGCAATGCCCGCGCCCATCAAACCAGCACCGAGCACACCAACGGTCTTCTCTTTCATTGTTACCTCCTGAGATGCATCGGAACCGGCCACGCGCACCCTCTTCAGGTCGCGCGTTCTTGCCCGTCTGCACATGTTGACATTGCACTGCGGCGCGTCGAACCCGGTCGCAGGGCTCTTCTCACGTTGCGGTCAGAGAACCATGCCGCCGCTGACATTGATGACTTCGCCCGTTACATAGGAGGCGTCGTCCGAGGCCAGGAACGCCACGACATTGCCGACGTCCTCGGGGGCGCCGACCCGACCGGTCCAGATCTTGCCGACCATTGCATCCCAGACTGCCGGCGGGACGCCCTTGGTCATGTCGGTTTCGATGAAGCCGGGACAGATGGCATTGACCGTGACCCCCTTCCGGGCGAGTTCACGAGCCGCCGTTTTCGTCAGGCCGATCACGCCGGCCTTGGACGCCGCGTAATTTGACTGTCCGAAATTGCCCATCCAGCTCATCGAGGAAATGTTGACGATCCGTCCGTAGCCGCGTTCGCGCATCTTCTGGGCGGCCACGCGCATGCAGTAGAACGTCCCGGTCAGATTGACCACAATGACCTTTTCCCAGTTCTCGTCGCTCATCTTGTGAAGCGCGCCATCGCGGTTGATGCCGGCATTGTTGACGAGAATGTCGATCGGGCCGAGGGCCTCGATCGTCCTTGCGAACATCGCTTCGACTTCGGCCTTCTGGGAGACGTCGGCGCGTATGGCGATGGCCGCGCCGCCGGACTGCGCAATTTCCTTGGCGACCGCTTCGGCGTTCTCTTCGATCGCGTCGCAGACCGCGACCTTGGCGCCTTCCTGCGCCAGCTTCAGCGCGATTCCACGGCCGAGCCCGCGCCCGGCTCCGGTTACGATTGCCACTTTATCTTTCAGTCGCATTTTATTTGTCCTTGTCTCGCGCCGCGTTGGCATAGACCCGGTCCTTCAGGCCGCATGGCGCCGCGCCGTAGATCGCTGGATCGGTCGTCTTGAGGTCCTTGGCGACGATCGGGACGAATTCCATCTGATCGAGAATGTCGCGTTGCAGGTCGATCCCGGGCGCGATCTCGATCAGCACCGGACCTTCCTGGCGGAATTCGAAGACCGCACGCTCGGTGACGAAGTGCACCTTCTGGCCCTTGCGACGGGCCATCTCGCCGTTGAACGAGATCTGGTGGACCTTTGAAACGAGCTTCTTCAGCCTGCCTTCCTTGACGATGGTCACCTTGCCGCCCGAGAAGTCGACCTCGAGCCCGTCAGCGGTGAAGCTCGAACAAAACAGCACGTGACCGGCGTTCTGTGTGATGTCGACGAACCCGCCGCAACCGGCGGCGCGATCGCCAAACTTGGTGCTGTTGACATTGCCGTCCGCGTCCATCTCGGCCGCCCCCATGAACGTGAAGGGCACGCCCATGCCGTTGTAGAAGTCGAACTGGACGGAGTGTTCGATGAGTGCGTAGGGACTGTGCGCCACGCCGAAGTCGATGCCGCCTTGCGGCATCCCGCCATAGGTGCCCGATTCGACGGTGACGAGAACGTCGTCCGACAGCCCCTCTTCCGCGATGATCGGCCCGACAACGTCATTGGGGATGCCGGTTCCCAGGTTGATCGCCGTGTTTGGAGTGAGTTCGGCAACGGCCCGCAGCCCTATGACCTTGCGCATCGACATCGCCAGCGGGGTGATCGATGCTTCGGGGAGCACGAGATCCCCGCACAGAGACGGCTCGAAGTAGAACGAATGGCTCTGGCGGTGATCGAGTTCAGGATTTTCGGAGACCACGATCGCGTCGACGAAAAAGCCGGGAATGATAACGTCCTTGGGGTTGACCGTGCCCTTTCGTGCCACACGCTTGACCTGCACGATCACCCGGCCGCCAAACCGCTTGGCGCTCAGCGCGGCAGCCATGACCTCGAGCTTCATCGCTTCTTCTTCGAAGCTGATATTGCCCAATTCGTCGGCCGTCGTGCCGCGGACGATGGCCACATCGATCGGCACGGCCTTGTAGAAGAGGTATTCCTCGCCGCCGTATTCGATGACATCGATCAAATCGGGAAGCAGCTGGGTTCGGGCGTTCATCTTGCCCCCCTCCTGCCGCGGATCGAGATAGGTCCCCAGGCCAACCTTGCTCATCTTGCCCGGCAGCCCGCAGGCCATCGACCGGTAAAGCTGGGCCAGCTGGCCTTGGGGCATGTTGAAGGCCTCGACCTTTTCGTCACGGATCATATCCATGATCTTCGGTGCGAGGCCCCAGTGACTGCCGACAATGCGTTTGAGCATTCCGTCATGGGCAAAATGCTGGATGCCGCGATCCCGGTCGCATTGGCCGGCGGAGTGCATGAACGTCAGATCACGCGGAGTCCCGTCGGCCAAGAACCTGTCTTCGATCGCCTTGAAGACGCTTTCAGCAACGCCACACAGCGTCATGCCAACCGAACAGATCGTCTGTCCGGATTGGACCATGTCCGCCGCCTGGGCGGCCGTGACGAAATTCGCCTTCATAACTCATCCCTTCGCCTGCGGATTCTCGAAGACGGTCGCAATCCCTTGTCCGCCACCGATGCAGGCACTGACCACGCCGTAGCGTGCACCGCGCCGCTTCATCTCATTCATCAGCTTGACGGTGAGGATGACGCCGGTCGCACCGATCGGATGACCCAGGGCGATCGCCCCGCCATTGACGTTCACCTTCTCCTTCAGGATGCCGAGATCGCGCACGACCGCGAAGCACTGCGAGGCAAATGCTTCGTTGATCTCGAACAGATCGATGTCGTCGAGCGTCAGGCCCGCCTTGGCGACGGCCTTTTCGGTGGCCGCCTTCGGAGCATAGCCCATGACCGCGGGATCGTTGCCGACCACAGCCTGGCTGCGCACGATCAGCAACGGCTCGAGGCCACGCTTCTCCGCGTTTTCGCGGCTCATGACGACCACCGCCGCCGCGCCGTCATTGATGCCCGACGAATTGCCGGCCGTGGCGGTGCCGCCTTCTTTGAACGCCGGCTTGAGCCGGGCCAGGTCTTCTATCTTCAGGCCGAAGCGGGGATGCTCGTCCTGTTCGAACAGCTTCTTCTCCTTGCCGACCCTGATCTCGACGGGCAGGATCTCGCCGACGAACTTGCCCGCCTTGATGGCCGCTTCGGCCTTGTGCTGGCTTTCCAGTGCAAACCCGTCCTGGTCTTCGCGCGACACCTTGTATTGTTCGGCAACGTTCTCGGCCGTGACGCCGTTGAGGTAGGGACCCATGGGCCAGGTCAGAATGGACACCAGGCCGTCCTCGAGGGTCTCGTTGCCGAACTTGTTGCCGAAGCGGTGCTTGCGAACGTAGAACGGCAGCTGGTCCATGTTCTCGGTGCCGGCAGCGACCACGATCTCGGCTTCCTCGGTCTGGATCGCGAGCACGGCTGAATTGATCGCCTGCAGGCCCGAACCACACTGCCGGTTGACCGACAGCGCGGTGGTTTCGAGGGGAAGGCCGGCGTTAAGTGCGCAAACCCGCGCAACGAAACCATTCTCGGCGATCTGTCCGACGTTGCCGACGATGACTTCATCGACCTCTGCTGCCGCCAGTCCGGCGCGGCGCACGGCCTCCTTGACGACCAGACCGCCGAGATCGTTCTGATGGGTGTTCTTGAGACTTCCACCCATCGTGCCGATTGCCGTCCTGACGCCGCTGACAATGACGATTTCCTTTGAAAGCATAACGCTTACCTTTCTTTTTTCTTTCTGCCGGCTGCGCCTTCGGGCGTCGATGCTGGTCGATTGCGGGTTCGGGCCGTATGGCCCGAAGATCTTCTCAACTGCCGAAACGCGGCTCCGGCACGCCTTTGATCCCGAGGTCGTAGATGGCGAAGAGACTGCCACGCAGCACGCCATCGCCCGGGAAGCGGGGGAGCGGAGGTTTGGCCATTGAAGTGACGTACAGGATGTCGAGGTTGGGGCCGCCGAAGGAGACGCTGGTCACCTTCTTGACCGGCATTTCGATGACGCGATCGACGGTGCCGTCGGGCGCGTAGCGGACGATCTTTCCGACATAGACCAGGACATTCCACAGATAGCCCTCGGCATCGACTGTCGAGCCGTCGGCCCCGCCACCACCGCTCGTGTCGACCTTGGTGAAAGTCCTCCGGTTGGACAGCGTGCCGGTTTCGATGTCGTAGTCGTAGGCCCAGATCTCACCCGTCCACGTATCCTGGAAATAGAAGGTCTTGTCGTCGGGGCTGAAGCACGGCCCGTTCGAGCAGATGATGCCGCTCTCGACCTTGTGGATGGAGAAGTCCGGATCGACCCGATAGAGCGCGCCCGAGGCATCGTCTTCCATCGTGTCCATCGACCCGGCGAAGAAGCGGCCACGCCGATCGACCTTGCCGTCATTGATGCGGTTCTTGGGAAGCTTCGGCTCCGGATCGTGAATCAGCTCGATGTCGCCGGTGTTGAAATCAAGGGCGTAGAAGCCGCCCTCGAGCGACACGATTGCCCCCTCGCCGTTCTTGCGCAGGGCCATCGAGCCGATCTTTTGCGGCACGTCCCAGGCGCGCAATTCGCGTCCATCGGCCGTAGCGCGGAAGACACGACCGTCGAAACTGTCGATCCAGTAAAGGCGTTGCTGGTCGATATCCCAGATGGGGCCTTCGCCCAGGGTTGTTTTTACGTCAAGCAAGACTTCGATACGCATTGTGTCCTCCGATGCCAGACAATGATGATCCCCCCGCGGTAGAGCGCTGTTAGTCGCTAGAACCCGACGGCCTCGGCTCCTTTCAGCGAGAGGATCGCGCGCGCCTCATCAGGCGTCGCAACCTGCAGTCCCATTCCTTCGATGATCGAGCGAACCATTCGGACCTGCTCGGCATTGGATGTCGCGAGCTTTCCCTTTCCGGCCCACAGACTGTCTTCCAAGCCGACGCGGACATTGCCGCCGAGCGCGATGGCTTGCGCCGCGATGCGCAACTGGCTGGCGCCGGCACCAAGCACGGACCACCGGAAGTCATCGCCGAACAGCCGATCCGCTGTTCGCTTCATGTGCTGCAAATCTTCAGGATGCGTGCCGATGCCGCCGAGCAGGCCGAAAACCGACTGGATGAAGAACGGCGGCTTGACCAGGCCGCGATCGGCGAAATGCGCCAGGTTGTAGAGGTGCGCGATGTCGTAGCACTCGAATTCGAAGCGCGTGCCGTTGCCGTAACAAGTCTCGAGAACGAATTCGATGTCCTTGAACGTGTTGCGGAAGATGAGATCTTTGGTCGATTTGAGGTGCTGCCGCTCCCAGTCGAACTTGAACGTCTTGTATTTCTTCAGCAGGTGGTAGAGGCCAAAATTGATCGACCCCATGTTGAGCGAGGCGAGTTCGGGGCGGAACGCGGCTGCCGGCTGAACGCGTTCCTCGACACGCATGTGGGGGCTGCCGCCCGTCGTGACGTTCACGACCGCATTCGTGCCTGCCTTGACGCGAGGCAGAAAGCGGGCAAACGCCGCCGGCGATTGATCCGGTCGGCCGTTCTCGGGATCGCGGGCATGCAGGTGGAGGATGGCTGCGCCCGCTTCGGCAGCCCCGATGGCAGCGGAGGTGATCTCCTCCGGCGTAATCGGCAGATAGGGGGACATTGTTGGAGTGTGAATGGCCCCGGTGATTGCGCAGCTGATGATGACTTTGCCCGACGTATCCATGTTCGGTTGTCCTGATTTTCAGCGCCCTAGTTCCCGCTCCGCCCGGCATTTATGGGCACGCAGGGCCATCAATCGGCGATCGCGCCAAAGCTGACGTTCAGGCAGACGGTTTCCGGGCAAGGCCCGCCGCCTCGCGGCCAGGACGGTCGACAGAACCTGTCCGGACCAGTCGATCGCCTCGGTCCGGCCCGCGGTAAGGCCGGAATAGAGTGACTTGTAACGGGCGACATAGTCGGCAACGCCGCCGGGTGAATTGAGGTCGATCGTCTCGAACGGACCGATGAACGACCAACGCAGCGCCAGCCCCTCGCATATGCTCTTGTCGACGTCTTCCGGGTCGGCGTAACCGCCGGCAACCAGCCTGAACGCTTCGTCGAGCAGCGCACCCTGCAACCGGTTGACGACGAACCCCTCGATTTCCTGCTTCATCACCAGCGGCTTCTGGCCGACCGCCGACAAGAAAGCCGAGGCACGCTCCATGACCTCCGCGCTCGTCCACGGCGACGGCACGAGTTCGACGGCAGGAACCAGATGCGGAGGATTGATCGGGTGCGCGATGATGAAGCGCTCCCGGCCCTTGAGATTTTCCGAAATTGCGGATGGAAGCAGACCGGATGTCGAGCTCGCCAGGATGGCGCCGGGCGAAGCCAAGGCATCCAGTTCGCCGAAAATCGCGTGTTTGTCGGCGAGCGTTTCCGGCCCGTTTTCCTGCACCCACTCGGCGTCAGCAAGCGCGTCCTGGAGACTTGACGTGGGCGTGATGTGCGCCAGCACGTCTGCCGGGCTGCGACCCCCGAGAAGGTCGTTGGCAACCAGATCCCCCAGCGACGCCTCGACGAACGCCAATGCCTGCTTTGTCGCCTCTTCGTTTGGATCCCACAGACGCACCTGGCACCCGGCCCGGGCAAAGCTGATCGCCCAGGCCCGCCCGATCAGGCCGCTGCCGACGATGGCGACCTTCGTGCCGGCCGTGTTCATCGGGATTCGTTCAGTCTCATTCGCTGACATGTCACTCGCCCCTCCGCTCGCGCAGCGCGATGACGGCGACCAGAACGACGCAGCCGAAAAGGATCGCCCGGAAGGCGTAGGGAAGCATCGTTCCCGCGAGCAACGTCTGCAGCGCCGTCAGGAGCAGTGCGCCGCCGACCATGCCGAGATAATGGCCGCGCCCGCCGGTGATGAGCGCACCGCCGACGACGACGACCGCGATGGACGGCAACATGAAGTCGTCGCCCATGCCAAGGCTCGCCTGTCCCGAGAAGCCGGTCAGCAGGATGCCGACAAGCGCCGCGCAGAACGAGGACAGGACATAGACGAGGATCAGAACCAGACCGGTCTTGACGCCCGACAGCCTCGCCGCCTCGAGGCTGTTGCCAACCGCATAGACCCGCCGTCCAAAACTCGTTCTGGAGAGCAGCAACGTGCCGGCGGCGACGAACATGAACAGGAAGATCACCACCGGCGTAATCCCGGCCAGGTGTCCCGTCATGAACCAGCGCAGCAAGGGCGGCGCATAACCGGCCGGTGTTCCGTTGGAATAGAGCAGAGTCACGCCCTGCAGGATGCCGTTCATGGCCAGCGTGACGACGATCGGCGACAGTCCGAGCACGACGATGCCGACGCCATTGATGAAGCCGATCGCCGCGCCGAGTGCCAGCACCAGCGGAACGATGTAGATGAGATCGACATCGACACCCTTGACCATCGCCGCCAGAACCACGCCGGAAAGGGCGATCGTCCACGGCAGCGACAGATCAAGTCCGCCCGTCAGGATGACGGCACCCTGTCCCAGCGCGAGAATGGCAAGGAAGGTGGACAGGACCAGCAGGGAATTCCAATAGCCGAAATTGGTGATCACGTTGCCCAGGGTGAGCTGCGTGGCCAGGAGCACGAGCAACAGGAACACATAGGCAGGAGCGGACTGGCGGATGACGCTGGCATTACGCGTCAGGAACGACGGTCGCTCGCCTGTCGCCGCCAGCGAACCGCGCTCGGCGGCAAATGCAAGCCGGCGGTCCGTATGATCGCGCTGGAATACAAGCAGCTTGCCGCGGCTCGCCCGAACGGCGGCAAGGCCCAGGCGGATTTGCTCGGAAAGCGTCGAATTGCGCGAGAAGGAGCCGGCGAGCACCGCGATGAGCAGCACCAGACCCTCGGCTATCGTCGAGAAATAGGCGGAGACATCCAGCACCAGCAGGATGTTGACGGTGATCATCAGAATGAAGGCGCCGAACACGCTGCCGAGCGGCCCGCCCTTGCCGCCGCCCAGGCGCGTTCCGCCGATCACCACGGCCGCGAATACGGGCAGCAGCAGCGAATTGCCGACCAGCGGATCTCCGGAGCCGGTCTGTGCGCTGACGAAGACGCCGGCGACTCCGTAGAGCCCGCCCGCCAGAACGTATGTCAGAAACAGGACCAGCGGCACGCGAATTCCGGCCGTCGCTGCCGAGGTGACATCGCTGCCGACCGCATAAAGTGCGATTCCGAAGGGCGTGCGTTTAAGCCAGGCCCACAGCAGCAGGATGACACCGAGCAGGACCACACAAGAAGGGAGCACGCCCGGCAGGGCATCGCCCATATAGAAATTGATGATCGAGGGAGAAATGACGCCGCCCGGCTTCTCAAGCACAAGCAGAGTCCCGCCCTGAACGATGAACATGGTCGACAGGGTCACCACGATCGGCTGCAGACGGAGGAACGCGACGAAGAACCCGTTGAATGCCCCCGTCAGGGCACCGATTCCGATCCCGACGACGGTCCACACGAGAATCGGCGACACGCCGGCGTCCGCACCCATCTTGGATGCCAGCACCGCGTTGACGAGGGAAACCACAGCGCCGGCCGAGAGGTCGAATCCGCCGGAAAGAATGACCATCGTCTGGCCGACGGCGGCGAGAGCGAGCGGCGTTCCGCCACTGGCAAGGAATGAAACGTCGAAATAGCTGATCGGCCCCGGACTGATCCAGTCGGTTATCAGGAAGAGGACCACGAAGACCCCGATTACCACCAGCACCGCCCGACCGCGTCCGATCGAACGCACCGCGCGGCGCCAAGCGGTACCGCTGCCCAAGGCGCCAGAGCCCTCCGATACCAAGCTAGCGTTCGACATCAGGCCGTCCTCCTATCGGGTTCAAACCCGTTGTCGCTCGGCGAGCCTCCCAGAGCCGCACGCATCACTGCTATTTCGCTGATGTCCCTTTCCTCCATGCGTGCCACGATCGCGCCCTCGTAGAGGACCGAGATGCGGTCGCAGAGATTGACGAGCTCCGGAATTTCCGTGGAATGCAGCAGGATCGCTCCGCCGGCATTGGCGAAATCCCGCATGAGATTGTAGAGCTGATGCTTGGTGCCGACGTCGATGCCGCGCGTCGGATCGAACAGCAGCAGGATGCGGCTTTCGGCAAGGATCCATTTGGCGACAGCGATCTTTTGCTGATTGCCGCCCGAAAACTCCTTCACCTGGGTGTAGATCGCGCTGTCGGCGACTTCCACGGCGCTGAAGGCAAGTCGCGCCGCCTTCTCCTCTTTGCCCAGATCGAGCATGCCCAAGTGACTGAAGCGATCGATCACCGGCAGGCTGGCGTTCGTGGTTCCGTTGAGCTTTTGGAAAAGGCCTTGCGTTTTTCGCTCCGCCGGCAACAGGCCGATACGGATTGAGGCATGAAGTGCGTCGGCGGGCGATGTCAGGTGGACAGCTTTGCCATCGACCTTCAACGCGCCCGAACGAATGGACGTTGCGCCGAAACAGGCTGAGAACAGATCGAGCTGCCCCATTCCCTGGAGTGCGGCGACACCGTGGATTTCACCGGGCCGCAGATCGAGATCGATGTTGTGCAGCTTCGCGCCTGCTGACATGCCCTCGAGTTCGAGCACCGGCTCGGAACGGCGCCACGCGCCATCAGTCGGTTTCGGCGGAAAGGTCTGGGCGATCGAACGGCCAATGATCTTCTCGACGACCTCGTCGTCCGTGATCGAGTCGATGTCGCTCGTAATAATGTGCTGGCCGTTGCGCAAAATCGTCAGCCGGCCACAGAACTGGCGAACCTCTGGCATGCGATGGGTGATGAAAAGAACCGTCGTTCCCTGGGCCTTGACGTTCGCGATGATCTGACCAAGCCAAGCCACGTCGCCTTGCGAAAGCGCCGAAGTCGGTTCGTCGAGCAGCAGAATCTGCGGCTTGCGGTAAACAGCGCGCGCAATCTCGATCTTCTGCCGCACGGCAAGGTCAAGATCGCTGGCGAGCGCGTCCAGATCGACGTCATCGAGGCCGATGCTGCTGAAGTGCTGCGCGATCTCGCGCGCGGCAAATGTCTTGCGCACCGTTCCCGCCAGACTGATCGGGGAATAGGGAATCATCATGTTTTCGAGAACGGTCAGGTCGGGCACCAGCGTCAGTTCCTGGAACGCGGTCTGGATGCCGGCTCGGTGTGCATCGCGCGGCGAACGAAACCGCTGCGTCTGGCCGTTGATCTTGATGGTGCCGGTGTCGGGCGTGATAAGCCCCGACAGCAGCTTCATGGTTGTCGACTTGCCGGCGCCGTTTTCGCCCAGAAGCGCGTGGACAGTACCGGTGCAGATCTCAAAGCTGACGTCGTTGACGGCTTTCGTCGCGCCAAAGGCCTTTGAGATGCCAATCACCTCAACTGCCGGCGGTGAACTCTGAATGGACATCGATTTTGTCCGGAATGGTGGCCGCGGGAAAAGGGCGCCGGCCGGACACGAGGTCCGTCCGGCCGGCACACCTTCCTTTAGTTTTCAGGCTGTCCGAACAACGCGGCGTTCAGACCGATCTGCGGCAGATCCTGGTAGAAGATCTGGGCATACCATCCAGGATTGGTAACGATGGCAGGCTTGAAGACGTTGCAGCCCTGCTTCATCTCTTCCCACGAACCGACTTCGCAAAGCTTGATCGAGTTGTTGGTCACGTACTTCTGCGGAATGATCGTGTAGTGCGGGATGTCCTTGGCACCCTCGAGCTTGGCCACGGCCAGCTTGAGCGCCTCCGCACCGGTAAAGGGCATGGCCGCATAGGTGATGCCCTTCACGCCGAGCGGCTTGTACGTCCCGTCCGTTCCTTCGACTTCCGTACCAAGCGGCAGCATCTGAATGCGGCTGCCGTTCTCGCTTTCACCTGCACACGGCTTGAGCTGGCTCGGCTCCAGGCCCGCCTCGACTTCAAGCGAGGTTACGGTGTAGCAGCCGACCTGCGCCCAAACGCCGCCGATGTCGTCCCATTTGCGCGTTGCCATGAACTTCGACATTTCCGTGCGGGCCACGGCCTGGCTCCACATGCCGGTCAGTTCGCCGATAACATGGATGTCGGGATATTTGGCAAAGGCGTCCTTGGCACCCTTGGTCCGCTGAATGTCGACCGACGTTCCGGGAACGCCCTCGATCATCACCACATTGCCCTTGCCGCCCATTTCCTTGGCCAGCCAGTCGGCAATCTTGGCGCCGGCATCGGTCTGGTCGATCGTGACGTTGTAGGCGCAAGGCTCGGTGATCTCGGAGTTGTAGGCGAAAATCGCGACGCCCTTGGCGCAGGCGTTCTTGACGACCTGATTTAAGGCCGTGGGCGAAATCGGATAGACGATGATCGCATCGGCGCCGGCCTGGACCATGGCGTTGATCTGCTGAATTTGGCGCTGCGCATTGGTGCCGGCCACCTGAATTTGCAGATCCACCTTGTCGGCATAGTCCTTGGATGATGCCAACGCCTTGATCATGTTGGCGGCCTCGGCTTGCCAGTCGTTGCCGATATAGCTCATCGACAGGAAGATTTTGTATTTGTCCGCCGCTTGAGCGCCCATCGTCAGCACGCAGGTAATCCCGGCAGCTAGCGCCAGGGCCTTCATCATTCCCTTCATATTTCCTCTCCCTCCGGCGTCCCTGTTTACGATCTCTCCGACGCCGATGACGTGACTATCAAAAATTTTTGATCAAAAATCAATAGGGCCTTTCGCTTGTTGCGATTTCCGCTTAAATGGTGGATTGGTGGACGTTTCTAGCGAAGAGGGCGGGCCAACGCTGAGATGCTGAATTTGGATGCACAAGTAACGCCTTTGCGGCGCGAGACTTTGCAAGCCAGCGTTTTCAGCCGCCTGTGCGAGCTGATTCTTCAGGGTGGCATCGCGCCGGGTGAAAAGATCGCCGTCGCAAGCCTTGCGAAGGCTTTCGGCGTTAGCCCCATGCCCATTCGTGAGGCGTTGACGCGACTTTCGGCCGCAGGGGCGCTGAGCGTCTTGTCGGGAAGAACGATCGGCATCCCTGAACTCACACGGGCGCGCCTCGATGATCTTCGTCGGGTTCGACTGGAAATGGATCCGATTGCGGCAGAATGGGCAGCTGAAAGAGCCGACGCCCGCTTCATCAGAGAACTGGAAACTCATTTCTCCAAGCTGCTTGAGAGCCAGAAAATCAACGATACGAAGCTGTACATCGAAGGCAATTACGGCTTCCATTTTTGCATCTACCGCCAGGCGCAGTCGCCGACGCTGTATGGGATCATGGAACGGCTGTGGCTGCAGGTCAGCCCCTATCTTCATCTCCTTCGCGAATCGGGGAATTTCAGGATTTCGAACCGCTTTCACCAGCAGCTGTTCGACGCGCTTTCGACTGGCGACAAGCTGCTGGCACGCGCCGCGATGCGGGACGACATCGACGAGGCGTATGAAAGCCTGACATACCTGCTCCATTGACCTGCCACCGGCTGGGCAGAAGCGGCAGGCGAAGTTCGCCATCTCGTCGCGCGCGGTGACACCCGGCCCGCGGGCAAACGGCCTTGATAGCGCGCTCGAGGGGCATTTCGCCCTACCTGTGCTGATCCCGGATCTTTGCTCAAATATGCGGACCGCCGCGTCGGGGGATCGGGGCCGATTTTTTCGAAATACCCCGTACGTTTTCGGCCGTTTTGCGGGCTGACCACCGGCGTACCCGCTACCAATATGGGCATGAAGCCTCCCCCCTCTTCGATGCTTTTCGGCGAGAGCGGGTGTGTTGGGCGCCTCCGAGGACATCAATGGCGGATCGCCGTACGATGACAGAAACTCTACCTATGCGCTTCCGCGTCCGGCATGTTCTTGGCGCGATAAATATGAGCCTAGCGTGCTACCACTGAACTTCTTCGCAGATACATCATACATCTGAGTTAGACTACGAATTGCTTAAGCTTTCTATATTCTGATAAGTATTGGATGTTCAATTGTGGCACAATCAAAAGAATGGGTGGCGATACACGCACATCGGGAGCGAACCGAGCGGTTGCGAGACCAACAGCATGCCGAAATTGAACGGGCGGTGAGCCGGACGCCAATTCTGCAAAGTCCTTGTCTATCGCTTCAGCATAAAGCGCTGCGACAGTCACGAGTTCTTCTGCAAAGAGCCCGCCGTATTCGCTTGTGATTTCGGTCCGCGAGGCGTCGGCGAACGATCGAACTACGGACTTGGGCAGACCTTCGTCATCGGCTGACCAAAATCAGCGAGGAACTGGATGAACGCCTGCCCCACTGGCGTGCCCCGCGCGCCCGTCCAGGTGATTCCGTAGCAGTGGTGCCGCGGTGCATGCAGCTCGCGCACAGCCTGAAGAAGCTCGTCGGTCGTGGTCGGCGGTGCCACGCCGCAGGCATCCAGCATGTCGCGCCGATAGAACAGCACCTCCGGATTGGTGAGCAGCGGCAGCGCATACTGCTTGCCGTTGACATGCGTACCCTCCCACCCTGCCGGATGGAAATCGGCACGATCGACGGAGCCGTCAGCGACCAGCTCGTCGAGATGCATCAGGATGCCGTCGCGCGCATATTCGCCGACCCACGGCAGATCGACCGCCACGATGTCGTAGGCGGAACGTTGCTGCCGGGAATTGTCGAGCGTTGTCAGCCGCACGTCATCGAACGGAACACCGTGGAAGCGCACCTTACCGCCCAAGAGATGCGCGATTTCCTGCTGCAATTTTTCCTGAACGAAGAAGGACGGGTCGTTGTGCATCAGCACGTCGAGGGTCTGGCCGACTACGAGTTCGTCGGTAACCACCGTCGGGCCGGGAATGATCCGCGCCGAGAGGTAGGATGCGCCGAGATAGAATGAGTTGCTGCCCGGGCGCTGACCGAGCACCTTGGCGATTGCCCCCTTGACCGCTTCGGCATAGGCAAAAGTGCTCTCGATAAGTGATTGGCTCGGATGGACCGAGAAGCTGCGACCGGACCGGGTCCGCGGCCGGAAGGAGAGCAGGCCGTCGGTCCGCATTTGCTCGATGCGGCGGACGGCGGTCGTGTAGGGGACATCGGCGGCGCGCGCCAGACTCGTCGGCGTAACGAGCAGGCCTGTGAGATGCCGCTTCATCAGGTAGACCGTCATGTTCCAGATTGGGCCTGGCTCGGTCAGCTTGTATTGACGCTCGGCTGACGGTTAGCGATCGCACGCGTGCCGGCGGAATCCGCTACGTTCGACTGTGCTCCGCTTTGTGGCGGCACCCGCCCCAAACATATGGTCGGCGATGGCCTGCCCGGTCATGACAGCCGGGTGCTCTCGACCAAAATCGGCCACCTGATGAGGCCCGACCCCGCCCTCGCCGATCAGACAGAACGTGATGTGATCGCCGTCGTTTCGTATGTGTCGGCGGAGACAATTCCGACAATGGAACAGCAATCCTGCACCGCCGATAACTCTCCGCCACTCTTCCATCCCCTGCAAGCCACTGACATCCTGCATGGCCCGTGGGCAGCAGCTCGGTTGGCGCCAGCTGCAACGATCCACCTGCGCAAGGGCGCACCGTCGTCCACGATGGCGGCATTCCCAATTGCGATGCCTCTGCATAGCAACGCGATGCTAGTTCTCCTGACAAGAATAAAAGGCGAGAGAAGCGAAAAGTCGCTCGAACGCCATCGCTTGATCCAAACCAGGGAGGATCGAAGATGAATCTTCGTCGTCGTGATGTATTGCGCGCGCTGTCGGCAGGTGGTGCCGCAGGAATCTTGGGAGCTACGCTGCCGCGCTCGGCGCTCGCCCAGCAGAAATTGCGCATCGCAATGGTCGTCAAAGTGCTCGGCATCACCTATTTCGATGTGTCGCGCGACGGTGGGCAGAAGGCGGCGAACGAGCTCGGCGACATCGAACTGATCTATACCGCGCCGACCAAGGCAACCGTCGAAGACCAGATCCAGGTCATCGACTCGCTGATTGCGCAGCACGTCGATGCGCTCGTCATTTCCGCCAACGATGCCACCGCCTTGGTGCCGACCACGAAGAAGGCGATGGCGCGCGGCATCAAGGTGCTTTCGTTCGATTCCGGCATTGTGCCGGAAGGCCGCATCATGCATGTCAACGCCCCTCATGACGACCTGATCGGCGCGAGCGACGTCCAGCACATCGCCAAGACGCTGAACTACGAGGGCGAGGTCGCCATCCTGTCGGCGACATCGCAGGCAACAAACCAGAACCTCTGGATCGTCAAGATGAAGGAGGAATGGAAGAAGCCGGAATACGCCAAGATGCCGCTGGTCAGCGTCGTCTACGGCGATGACGTGCTCGACAAGAGCTATCGCGAAGCGCAGGGCCTGTTCAAGTCGTTCCCCAATCTGCGTGGCATCATCTCGCCCACGGCGGTGGGCATCATCGGCGCCGCCAAGGCGGTGGAGGACGCAGGCCTCATCGGCAAGGTGTTCGTCACCGGCCACGGGCTGCCCTCCCAGGTCAAGCCGGCGATCGAAGCGGGCATCATCCAGTCCTGCCAGCTGTGGAACCCGGCCGATCTCGGCTATGCCGGCGTGATGTTCGCCGGGATGATCTGCCGCGGTCAGGCGACCGGCGCTCCCGGCACGACGACGCATATCGGCTATCTCGGAGATATGACGATCGACTTGCAGGGCGAGGTCTATCTGCCGAAGCTGTTGGTCTTCGACAAGAGCAACATCGACGAGTACGCCAAGCAGTTCTGACGAAGGCGCTCGTGACGCGGGTGGTGGCGTTGAGCCGCCGCTCGCAGTTCTCCGGGCGTCACCGGGACCGCCTTGGTGGTTCGTGTCCGGAGGCGGTGCGTCCAGGGCAAGAGCGGGCGGCGAAAGCGGCCCTACCGGTGATGTCGGCAGGGGCGCAAGACAGAACGAACCGATGCTGGACTCGAAAGGACCTGTTCTCTCTCTTTCCGGGGTGTGCAAACGCTTTCCCGGCGTCGTCGCCCTGCAGGATGTCGGCTTCGACCTGAAGGGCAACGAGGTCACAGCTCTGATCGGGGAGAACGGGGCGGGGAAGTCGACGCTTGTCAAGATTTTGACCGGCATCTATCACCGCGATGAGGGAGAGATCACCATTGCGGGTCATCCCGCGCACTTTGCAAGCCCGCGCGACGCCTGGGCGGCCGGCATAACGGCCATCCATCAGGAAGCCGTGATGTTCGACGAACTCTCGGTCGCCGAGAACGTCTTCATGGGCCATATGGACGTCACCCGTTCACGGCTCGTCGACTGGCGTGCGATGCGGGAAAAGACGGACGAAATCCTGAATCTTCTGGAAGCCAGTTTCAGCGCGACGACCCCCCTCAAGCGGCTCGGTGTGGCTGAAAAGCATCTCGTCGAGATCGCGCGGGCACTTTCGCACGACAGTCGGGTCGTCATCATGGACGAACCGACCGCCGCTCTCTCGACCCGCGAGGTCGACGATCTGTTCCGCATCATTGTTCGGCTCAAGGCCCAGGGGCGGGCAATCCTGTTCATTTCGCACAAGTTCGAGGATATCTTTCGCATCGCCGACCAATGGGTCTGCCTTCGCGACGGTCAGCAGGTCGGCAGCGGCACCATCGCCGATGTGACGAGCGCCGATCTTGTCAAGTTGATGGTCGGCCGGCCGATCGAGAACGTCTTCCCGAAGCGTGACGCCGCAATCGGGGCACCGATATTGGACGTCGAGGGCCTGTCGAACCAGACGGAATTCGCGGACCTTTCCTTCGTACTTCACAAGGGCGAGACCCTCGGCCTCTACGGTCTGGTGGGTTCCGGCCGTTCAGAGGCGCTCCAGGCCCTGTTCGGCCTTTCGCGCCCGACCCGCGGTGTTGTGCGGATCGACGGCAAAGCGGTCACTATCCGCTCGCCGGCCGATGCCATCGCGGCCGGGATCGCTTACGTGCCCGAAGATCGTCAGACGCAGGGCGCGGTGCTCCCGTTCAGCATCAAGCAAAACGTCACCCTGGCGAGCTTGCGGCGCCATTGCTACCGCTCTTTTCTGATGCCTGATCGGGAAACCGCGACCGCCCTTTCGGTTGCCGAGCGGTTTTCGGTCCGGGCACGTGACCTCGATCAGATGCTCGATGATCTGTCCGGCGGCAACCAGCAGAAAGTCGTCATCGGCAAATGGATCGTCACAAATCCGAGAATTCTGATCCTCGATGAACCCACCAAGGGGATCGACATCGGCTCCAAGGCAGCCGTTCACGCCTTCATGGCCGAACTGACCGCCGCCGGCATGGCGATCGTGTTGATCTCGTCGGAATTGCCGGAAGTCATGGGCATGTCGGACACGATCCTTGTCTTCAACGAAGGACGCATTGTCCGCCGTCTCTCCCGTGCAGAAGCGACCCCGGAAACGATCGTCACCGCAGCCGCCGGAAATTTGGAAGGCAACGTCGCGTGAAACTACCGTCGTTCCTCAGGCGCCGGGAAGTATCGTTGGCCCTGATCATCGTGGTGATTCTGGCCGCAATCGGGGCGCGGGCGCCGATCTTCCTGACGCCTACCACGCTGCTCGGCGTGCTGACCGAACTCGTCGATCCTGCTCATGCTGGTTCTAGGCCAGGCCGTGGTGCTGCTAACGCGCGGAATTGATCTGTCGGTTGCGGCCAATCTGGCGCTGACTGGAATGATTGTCGGATTGGCCGCACACGCGGTGCCGGAGATGCCGATTGTCGGAGTCATCGGGCTCGCCATCGCGGTGGGTTTCGTATTGGGCCTCTTCAATGGCTTCCTCGTCGCCACCGTAGGAATTCCCCCGATCGTGGCAACACTCGGCACGCTGGCGATCTACCGCGGCACGATATTCGTGATCAATGGCGGCGCATGGCTCACCCAAAGTGAAATGAGCGGGGCGTTCCTGAACTTCCCCAAGGAGACCCTGTTCGGCCTGCCAAGCATGGTCTGGTTGGCGATTCTTGTGGCGATTGCGATGTGGGTGTTTCTGAATTTCACCCGCAAGGGACGAATGCTCTATGCCGTGGGCGGCAACCCGATCGCAGCACGCTACTGCGGCATCGACCTGCCGCGTCAGCAAATGCTTGTCTATGCGATTTCGGGAATGATCTCCGGACTCTGCGGCTACCTCTGGGTTTCGCGCTACGGCATCGCCTATGTCGAGCTTGCGAACGGTTATGAAATGACCGTCATCGCCGGCTGCGTGATCGGCGGGGTATCGTTCAATGGAGGAATTGGCACCGTACCGGGCGCTCTGCTCGGGGGACTGTTCCTGGGCATCATCGCCAATGCGCTGCCGGTCCTGGGCATTTCGCCATTCTGGCAGATGGCGATCTCCGGATGTGTCATCCTCACGGCCGTGGTCGTCAACGCGCGAACCGACGAGCCTGCCGGCAAGATCATACTGTCTGAAGCCAAGCGTGCTGCAGCAGTGCCATGATGAGCGAGTTGTCCGGCTCCCTCAGTTCCTATGCCGCTGCCCGCAAGGGCACGAACCGGCTGCGCCACCTGCTGCTGCGTTGGGAATCCGTGCTCGTTCTGTTGCTTGCCGCAGTGATCGTCGTCAACTCGTTGATCTCACCCTACTTCCTTGACGTCTACAATCTGTCCGACGCCACGATGAATTTCTCCGAGCAGGCGATTGTCGCTCTGCCGATGACGTTGCTGATCCTGGTGGGCGAAATCGACCTTTCGGTTGCGGCGATCATCGCAGTGGTCTCGCTCGCGATCGGATTGTGCTCGCAACACGGCATGGAGCCCTTTGGGCTTGCCGCCGTGGGGCTGGCCGTCGGCGCGGTCTGCGGCGCCTTCAACGGCGTTCTGGTGGCAGGCCTGAGGCTTCCCTCCATCGTGGTCACCATCGGCACCATGTCATTGTTCCGCGGCATCGCCCAGGTCGTGCTCGGAGACAAGGCGATCACGCAATACAGCCCCGCGTTCCAGTCCATGGGGCAGGGCTATGTGCTGAGCTGGCCGCCCATAGCCAACTCGTTCGCACTGTTCCTCGTCCTGGCACTGGTGTTTGGCGTCGTGCTGCATTGGACACGATATGGACGGGCTCTCTATGCCATCGGCAACAACCCCGTTGCCGCCCGTTTTTCGGGCCTGCACGTCGCCCGCACCCGCTTCATGCTGTTTGTCCTGTCCGGGCTGATGTGCGGCCTGGCGTCGGTCCTGCTTACGGCGCGAATTGGATCAACCCGCCCGAACATCGCCACCGGCTGGGAACTCAGCATCGTCACCATGGTCGTGCTGGGCGGGGTGTCGTTCGCGGGTGGGACAGGGACCGTACCGGGCGTCGTACTCGCAATCTTCGTCCTCGGGATGGTGACGTGGGGGTTGTCGCTGGTCAATCTTGCCGGAATCGTGATTTCGGTCATCATCGGCATCATTCTGATCGTGACGATTGCTGCACCGATCGTCCTGAAGCGCTTGGCACAGCGCCTTGCCTCACGCTCATCATGGTTCAAGCAATTGTTCTAACCCCCTGCCCGCCCGTGCGACCACACCGTCGCTGAGTACGATGGCGGCGTTCCAATTGACGACTCCGCCTGAGTCGCGCGGACCACTATGGTTCCAACTCAAATGCTATCGCGATGCTTCGCGCTGAAAACGCGCCGCTGATACAGGCCGGGCGGCTATCGACATCAGCAATCCAATGTCGTGCGGTCGCGCCAGATTGCTGCCGCTTGAGCAGCGGTGGTTCCACCCGCATGCGAGACCATCGGAGGGTTGTTCTTCCACTCCGGATCGCGGATCGGGCGACCTGTTTCGGAAGCGGATCGGGCGACCTGTTTCGGAAGAAGGCACCCCTTTTTGAAATCCCAAGGAGAAATACCGAGATGAAAGCGCTCGTCTATATGGCGCCACACAAAGCCGAAGTGCAGGACGTTCCGGAGCCGCAGCCGCGCGACAACGCCGTCAAGATCAGGGTCCACTATTGCGGCATATGTGGCACCGACATTTCGATCCACGCCGGCAAGCATCCGCGGGCGAAGCCGCCGCTTGTCTTCGGACACGAATTCGTCGGCACGATCGAGGAGGTGCGCGGCGGGACGGGCAAGTTCAAGCCGGGCGATCGGGTGGTGACCTATCCTCTGTTGTCCTGCGGGGTCTGCCTGCCGTGCCGGACCGGAACGCCGCATGTCTGCGAGAAGCTGAAGCTGATCGGCATTGATCGCGACGGTGGTTTGGCCGAACACGTCTGGGTCGAAGAAGACGCCTTGTTCAAGGTCGACGACACGCTGTCGGACGAGATCGCCGCGCTCGTCGAGCCACTCGCGGTCATCGTCCGATCCATGCACCAGGCACGCTTCCAGGTGCGCGACTCGGCGGTCGTCATCGGAGCGGGTCCCATCGGCGTGCTGACCGCGATCGCGCTCACGCACAGCGGCGCGTCGCGGATCGTCATTTCCGACATCGACGACGGCAAGCTCGATATGTGCCGCGCGTTCGGATTCGAGACGGTCAACGGCGCCGATAGCGGCCTAGTCGACTACATCAGCCAAACCACCAAGGGCGAAGGCATGGATGTCGTCTTCGAATGCAGCGGGGCGGAAAGCGCCGCGATCGAAATGACCAAAATCGCGCGCGTCGGCGGAATGATCTGCATGACCGGCATCCACAAGGCACCCCATCCGGTCGATCTGCGCGACCTCAATTTCAAGGAACAGATATTGATCGGTACACGCGTCTATACGAAGCGTGAATTCGAACAGACCGTCTCCTACGCATCCGAAATCAGAGAAGACCTGGAGTGCGTGGTGACGCAGGTCGTCCCGCTGACCGAGGCGGCGGGCGTCTTCGACATGATTGCGGACTCCGCGGTCCCCACCCTCAAGGTTCTCATCGACTGCACGAAATGAACCGGCGTCGACTGCGCCAGATCAGACCGCTGTGAAAGTCCAATCCATGGATCTGTTCGACATCAAGGCCCGCAAGGCCATCGTTACCGGCGGCACGCGGGGTCTCGGCCAGGGTATGGCCGAAGCCTTGCTTGAGGCGGGGGCTGAAGTCGCCATCATCGGCACGTCCGATCGGGCCCTGGCGGTTGCCGGTGAGTATCGCGACAAGGGGTTGGCGTGCCATGGCCTTGTCGTTGACCTGACCAACGCCGGGCAGCGCCAAGCGGCGTTCGACGAGGCTCGTGCGCTCTTTGGCGACCAGCTCGACATCCTCGTCAATTCCGCCGGCATCCAGCGCCGTCATACGTCCGAGACCTTTCCACTCGACGACTGGCACGACGTATTGGAGGCGAACCTCACGGCCACCTTCGCCATGTGCCAGCTTGCCGGGCGCGTCATGCTCGCGCAAGGGAGGGGCAAGATCGTCAACATCGCCTCCCTTCTCAGCGTCTTCGGCGGTTTCACCGTGCCGGCCTACGCGGCCAGCAAGGGCGGAGTGATGCAGCTTACCAAGGCGCTGGCCAACGAATGGGCGGGACGCGGCGTCAATGTCAACGCAATCGCCCCGGGCTATATGGCGACCGAGATGAACAGCGCGCTTCTGGCCGATCCGAGGCGGAACGCAGAGATTTCGGCGCGCATTCCTGCCCACCGCTGGGGGACGCCGGATGACCTGAAGGGACCGCTTCTCTTCCTCGCTTCGTCCGCCTCCGACTATGTCAACGGCACCATGCTGCCTGTCGATGGCGGCTATCTCGGACGTTAGGAATCAAGACGCCCGCAGACGCGGGACGACTGAAAACCCGGAAGGAAAGAAGTCGTGCAGATCGTCGTTTCAGATTGCGATCACGCATCCATGGAGCCGGAAGAGAAGGTCTTCGCCGACAGTGCGATGACATTCCGGATGTTGCGATGCCTCACTGAAGAGGACCTAATCCTCCAATGCAAGGGGGCAGACATCGTCCTCAACCAGTACGCGCCGTTCACGGCGAAGGTCTTTGCGGCGCTCAAGCCCGAACTTCGCCAGGTCGTGCGCTACGGCGTGGGGGTCGATAATATCGATGTTGCCGCAGCTGCCGCGTCCGGCGTTCAGGTGTGCAACGTGCCGGACTATGGCGTGCACGAGGTCTCCAATCACGCCCTCGCGCTGATCCTCGCTTTTGAGCGTCGGGTCGTTTTCATGAATGAGTGCACGGGGGGCGGCACTTGGGACTATCGGTTGGCGATCCCTATTCGGCGGATGTCCGAATTGACCATCGGCATCGTCGGCTTTGGCCGCATCGGCAGCGCCCTGGCTGAAAAGCTCAAACCGCTGGGTTGCCGCGTGATCGGCCACGATCCTGCTTTCGGTTTGGGATCGCCGGAGATGCGGGGCATCGAGTGGGTTCCTTTCGAACAGCTTCTCGGCGAATCCGACTTCATTACCCTTCATTGTCCGCTGACCCCGAAAACCTATCGCCTGATCGACGCGGCAGTTCTGGGGCGCATGAAGCGCACCGCAATCATCGTCAACACCGCGCGGGGAGGCATCATCGACGAAGACGCGCTTGCCGATGCCTTGCGTCAGGGAGCACTCGCCGGCGCGGCGCTTGATGTGGTGGAGCGCGAGCCGCTGGCCGCAGAGAGCCCGCTTCGCGGCCTCGACAACTGCCTTCTGACGCCGCATATGGCTTGGTACTCGGAGGAATCCGGGCTGGAAATGAAGCGCAAGGTTGCGGAGGAAGCGGTCCGCTTTGCGAAAGGGACGTCGGTCCGCTATCCGGTCAATATCGCGGCGGGGTAAGATTCTTCGCCGCGGTCTCTGGCAACCTGAACCGGTGCCTGCGGTGGGCGAATGGCCCCGCGGAACACTACCGCCGGCACGACATCCGTGCCCAGTCTTGCGTGCGCGCGATGGCAGATCACGCCGGCACGTTGACTACTCGGCGATGGGGAGCAGTTTTGCCGTGTCCTCGGCGTGAAGTCGGTTCCATTCCTCTACCGGCGCAAGGCCAATAGCTCCGGCGAGCGCCCGCGCCCGTTCCACAGCATCGGCGACGATTTGCTGCGTTGAGCGCTGGGGATCGCAAGGCAGTGTCACGGCGAACCTGATTTGATCCGGCCGGCCTTGTCCATCCGATGCGATATCGGTGTCTATCCAGACGACGAAGGCCGCCTGCTCGCTGTCGTGCGCCGGAGGGGCTATGCGAACCGATCGTATGTGGACACTGGTCAATTTCATGTTGGCATGTCCTCCCCTGGGAGATTGCTATTCGGACCGGTCCGGATTCGAGAGAGCCATACCTCCATTGAACACGTAAGCAGGGAGCGCCCGTGCGGACGCAGACGCGTTGTGCCCGCTGTCTCCCGTCGTTGCCTGCAACCGCTTCGGAGCCATCAACAACCCGATCCCTGGTCAGCTTAGGCCGAAGCCGCGCGACTGAAGAAACTTGCTCAATTCATGGCGGCCCATCAGCGAAGTCTTGTCCTTGACGCGCTCGGCTACCAGTTCGGTCCAATCGATGTCGCTCATTTTCTGCTCGTTGCGAAAGGCACGCAGAATCTGATCGTAGGAGGAGAGCTCCTGCGCCGCGGCAGGTCGATACTGCTCGTGATGGAGCACGAGCCTCTGCGGCAGGCGCGGCTTGACGCCGGTCTCGGCCTCCGGGTCGGGATAGCCCAGGGTCAAGCCGAAGACCGCAAAAACGTCGCGCGGTAACGCAAGCTCGTCTGCGACTTCTTGGGGATGATTGCGGATTGCCCCGATATAGCAGCCGCCGAGGCCAAGAGATTCGGCAGCCGTCAGCATGTTCTGTCCGGCGAAGGCAACATCGGTGAGGGCGACGATGAACGTCTCGACATAATCGAGGCCCAGAGCCGTTTGGCCACGCACGCCGCTGGCGGTCCTCAGCCGCGAGAGATCCGCGAGAAAGACCAGGAAAAGCGGAGCCTCAACGATGTGTTGCTGCTCTGCGGCAAGTTTCGCCAGCCGCGCCTTGCGCTCCGAGTTCGAGCACCTCGACGACGCTCCAGGCCTGCAGGTTCGACGAGGTGGGCGCCGACTGGGCCGCTGCGACGAGGGTTTCGACAAGGCCATCCGGGACAGGCTCGTCGCGAAAGGCACGAACCGAGCGATGCCTGAGCATCGTGTCGAACGTGTCGTTCCATTCCGGTCCGTGAAAGCCGTTCGCCACGTCCGGATCACGATAGCGCGCGAACAATCGCGACCGCACTTTGGCTACAGTGGTATTGTCAAAATCCATCACTTGATCTCTTTGCGCAGCACCTCTTCAGCGAGAGCTGCGGGACTCAACCATTTGCTGGGCGAACAGCGACAACCCTGCCTCCGCGGGGGCGTTTCCAGAGGCCGGAGCGTCTCGAGGCGGCACGGGACTCACGGGGTAATGCCCAATCGGCCCGAAAACACAAAAGGCTCAGGCCTTCTTGTGCTGATGTCTCTCCTCATAGGCCTTGATTTCGTCGATGCGGGAGAGCGTGTAGTCGAGTTCGTCAAGGCCCTCAAGAAGACAGTGCTTGGCGAAGGGTTCAATGTCGAACGAATAGGACAGCCCGTCGGCCGCGACGGTCTGCGCTTCAAGGTCTATCTCGAACTTCTGCAGGGGAGCCTGCGCAAGCTTCGCCATCAGAGCGGACACGGCCGCCGACGGCAACCGGATCGGCAGCAGGCCGTTCTTCAGACTGTTGTTGTAGAAGATGTCGCCGAAACTCGAGGCAATGACAGCCTCGAAACCGTAGTCATGGATCGCCCAAACGGCATTTTCGCGCGACGAGCCGCAGCCGAAATTCTGGTCCGCCAGGATGATACGGGCGTCACGATATGGTTCGCGGTTGAGCGCAAAATCGGGATCGGGTGTTCCATCCGTCCTGAAGCGGCGATCATGGAAGAGATACTGGCCGAAACCGCCACTGCGCGGCTTGGGCAGGAAGCGCGCCGGGAGTATCTGGTCGGTGTCGATATTGGCTTCCGGCATCGGCACGGCCAGAGCGGAAACGTGGCTGAGGGGCTGCATTTTGAGACCCGGTCTAGATGAGTTGACGTACGTCGGTGAGGTGGCCGGCGACGGCCGCCGCTGCCGCCATGGCGGGACTCATCAGGTGTGTGCGCGCGCCGCGCCCCTGGCGGCCGACGAAATTGCGATTGGAGGTGGACGCACAGCGCTCTCCCGGCGCGACGATCTCGCCGTTGGTCCCGAGGCACATTGAACACCCCGATTCGCGCCACTCGAACCCGGCGCGCTTGAAAACGCCGTCGAGCCCCTCCGACTCAGCCTGGCGCTTGACGAGGCCGGAACCAGGAACGACCCAGGCGCGAACGTGCGAATGGACGTTCCTGCCATCGACGACTGCCGCGGCGGCGCGCAGGTCTTCGATGCGGCCGTTGGTGCACGAGCCGATGAAGACGCGGTCGACCGCGACTTCGGTCATCTTCGTCCCCGGCTTGAGATCCATGTATGCGAGGGCGCGGGTCATGCTTTCGCGCCGTTCGGAGTCCGCCGACTCGCCCGGATCGGGCACCCGCCCGTCGATGGATACAACATCCTGAGGACTTGTGCCCCAAGTCACCATCGGGGCAATCGAGCTACCCTCGATCGTTACTTCGCGATCGAAAACAGCGTCGGGATCCGATGGCAAACGGCGCCACCGTTCGACGGCAGCGTCCCAATCCGCGCCCGTCGGTGCCTGCGCCCGGCCGGCGAGATAGGCGAAGGTCGTCTCGTCGGGGGCAACCATACCGGCCTTCGCACCCGCCTCTATCGACATGTTGCAGACCGTCAGCCGCCCCTCAATCGACAAGCTACGGATTACCGAACCAGCGTATTCGATGACGTGGCCGGTGGCCCCGCCGACGCCGATGCGGCCGATTATGGCAAGAATGACATCCTTCGCAGTGACGCCCGCACCGAGCTTGCCCTCGATCGCAATGCGCATTGTCTTGGGCTTGCGCTGCCAAATCGTCTGTGTGGCAAGGATGTGGTTGGCCTCTGACATGCCGAGACCGAAAGCGAGCGCGCCGAGCGCACCGTGGGTCGATGTATGACTGTCAGCGCAGACAAGCACCATGCCGGGCTGGGTGATGCCCTGCTCCGGTCCGATGACGTGGACAATTCCCTGGCGCGGGTCGTCGAGGTCGAACAGAGTGATCCCCGAACGCTTGGTTTCCCGGCGCAGGGATTCGACCATGGCGCGGCGTTCCGGGTCGGTAGCACCGTCGATACTTCGACTATCGGTAGGGACATAGTGGTCCGGCGTGGCGAAGATGCGCTCCGGTGCGCGCGGAACCAGTCCGCGCGCGTTGAGGAACTCGAAAGCCGGCATATAGCCGTCGTGAATGATGTGGCGGTCGGCATAGAGAAGGGTTTGGCCGTCAGGTCGCTCCAGGACGGAATGCTGCGTCCAAATCTTTTCGAACAGAGTCTGGGCAGTAGTCTGCGGCGACATGAGTGTCCAATCTTGGTTACAACCGACAGACAACGTCAGAATGTTGGACTGACGCGTCAACATAGTCTCCATTCGACTACACGCCGAACTGCCACGCTTATAAAAACGCCAACCCGATCAGCAAAGTCGTCGTTGGGAACGCCGGCATCGCGCGTCACGATGAAAATTGGCCGCGATTGCGCACCGTGCTAGATTCTTGCCGTCATGCGTGTCTGGGTGCGGTATGGGCTGTTGAGCGGGCTTGTCGACGATATTGAAGTATCATCACACGACGAGATCAAACAAAGAACGGTTTAGAAGCGAGTCCCGGTAGATGCGTTTCGATTTGTTGTCCCTTAAGTTGTTTGTAGCTGTCTGCGAAGAGCAGAGTATCGCTCGCGCCGCCGAACGAGAGCACATCGCACCGTCCGCAGTCAGTAAACGCATCTCCAACATCGAAAGCCAAGTAAAGGTGCCGCTTTTCCGGCGCGGTCACAAGGGACTGGAGCTCGCACCGGGCGGCGATGCGCTGCTTCGCCACGCGCGCGTCGTCATACGCGATCTCGCGCAGATGGAGAGCGAGTTGGCCGGTCACGCCAAGGGCCTGATTGGGCAAGTACGGATCCATGCTGGTGTTTCGCCGATTGTGCTGCACCTTCCTCGCGATCTGCGGGAGTTCCTCGAGAAGCACCAGCAGATTCGCATCGAACTGGAGGAAGGCAACAGTCAGGAGGCTGTTCAGGCCGTTGTAGAGAACGCCAGCGACATCGGCATTTTCGGCGGCTTGCGCCCTGCCCCCGGCCTGCGTGTGCTGCCCTATCGCAGCGACCGCCTGTTCACGATTGTGCCTGTCGGCCACCCGCTCAGCAGCAGGAAGTCAATCAAGTTCGCCGAACTGGCGGACTACGGCCTCGTCGGCCCGCGAAAAGGCAGCTACCTCGACTCGCTGGTTATGCGCGCCGCGGCCGAACTTGATCGGGTCTTGAACCTGCGTATCCGCGTCGCCGGATTCGAGACGGTCGGCAGGATGGTCGAAGCGGAACTCGGCGTCGGACTTGTCCCGGAATTTTGCGCCAAGCTGTATGCGGAGACCAGCAAGGTGGTGGCGATACCGTTGGACGAAGAGTGGGCAACTCGCCACTGGAAGATATGCGTGCGCAACGTCGCCTCGCTTCCGGCGCCGGTTCGACTCCTCGTTGAGCATCTCAGTTCGATGCCGAAGGCCGAAGGCGGCGAAGTCATCCAGATGGCGCGCCGCGGGAAGCGAAAGCACCGCTAAGCCCTGACGTTGTCGGCCGCGCATCGCGAAGGGCGAGGGCGCCATTCCGAACGACGACTTCGTCGACTTAATTGATCTGCCTATAGTCGCGACGCGATGGTGGTCGCGAACTTCCTGCCTCAGTGGCGGGCCGCCAACACCGTGGCAAAGGGGGAAACGGCCGCTCTTCGAAAGGGAGTCCGATCGACAGCATTCGCGACCGGCATGGAAATCGAAGAGTCTGAGATGGGAGGTTCCATATGTTTCGTTGGGTTCAAAATTCCGCCCGAGCGCTGGCAATAAGTGCGCTCCTCTGCGCCGCGGCGTTGATCGGGCCTCTGACAACAACCACTAATGCCGCTGAGACGCCCGCTCCCAGCGCAGAGGAACAGGCAAAGATCCTGGCCAACGTTCCGAAAGACGATCTGCAATACTATGTGGGCTACTGGTACACGGGGCCCCTCTTCCAAAATCCGCTAAAGGACTTCACGCCGCATCCGCCACCGTGGCAGATCTGCCATAACGACTCCTACTTGGGCAATCAGTGGCGCGCCAACCTTGTTGCGGAACTCAAGCTGCTGACCGGGCAACTGGCCAAGCAGGGGCTCGCCAAGGAGAACCTCATCGTCACCAACTCGAATGGCGACGTGAACCTCGAACTCTCACAACTCAAGGCTCAGGTGGCCCAGGGCTGTGACCTGATCATGATGTACCCGGGATCAGCGACCGGTTTGTGCTCTGGAATCCATGATGCCTATCAGAAGGGCGTTGCGGTCGTCATCATCGACGCGCCGGTCACTTGTCCGGGAGCCATAAACATCTCCACGAACCCGTATTACCGCGGGAAGTACGTGAGTGACTGGATCGTGAAAACCATCGGCGGCAAGGGCAATGTCGTTGCCATGAACGGCCAGCCCGGCACCGCCAACACGATTGCGGAACGAGCGGCGTTACAGGAAGTGGCGGACTCCACCGGCGGCGCCGTGAAAGTGATCGGCGACCTCTACGGTATGTGGACAGGCTCGGTGGCGAAGACCGAAATGCTGAAGTTCGCCGCCACCCATCCGCAGCCCATCGACGCAGTGTTCTCCACGGGCAACATGGGCGTGGGCGTTGGGCAGGCGCTTGAGCAATCAGGGCGCAAGATTCCGCCGATCACCGAAGTGACCAATAACTGCGATCTGCTGGCCTTCTGGAAAGAGAAGAACCTGAAGGTCGTGACCTTCGTCCAGGACGGCGGTCCCATGGCCTACTCGGCCTTCGTTCCGGCGCTTCGTATTCTTTCCGGGCAGAAGCCGATATTGAATACGATTTACATGCCTCTGCCCATCATCACGAACGACAACCTCAACGACTACTGGAAGCCGTCGATGACCGTTCAAAGCACCTGCTTCGCCAATGGCGATGACTTGCACCTGGTGCCGGATTCATACTTCGATCCGTTCTTCTCCGGCGGCAAGCCGGCACCCAAAGTGACGGTTGTTCCCACACCGTAGAAACCACCGTCGCCACGGCGTCCGCGCGCCCTCGATCATTCGCGCGGACGTCGGCGTTACACGATGCGACCGTCGGCCCGACCGGCGGTCGCATTTTTTGCTTGTCGCCTGTCCGCTGGCTCGTCATCTCACGGCCGTCGTATTGCATCGGCGGGGCAGAACCGAGCGCGCTCCCCCGCGCCGGCATGGTGCTGATCGGCCTCAGCGGCGACGCGGATTCCGCCATCGAGAGACAACTTGTCGGATGGTCGCCGGGATGGTTTTCGGCGGCACACTGCTTGCGCGAGGAGGAAGAAGCAAGCTGCACCATCGCAAGGGGCGAGGGCGGCATTCCGAACGACGACTCCGCGTTCTTCATTGATTTTTCCTATAGTTATGCCCAGGCGGTTGCGAGCGGACTCGCCGCCTCGGCGGTGGGCCAGTGAGGGCGTGCACGGGGGGAAATGAACCTGCTCTTCGAGCAAGCGGTGGACCGATTGCCGACATCGGCGGTGGACACCACGATCGGAGCCAGCAACAGGAGGAATTGCATGCGAGGTTTGATTCAGCGCTCGGTCGAAGTGCTAGGGGTATGTGCCTTTCTTTGTGCCGTTGGACTGAACGGAACCGTCAGCGCGACGGCGGCCGACACGCCCGCTCCCAGCGCGGAAGAGCAGACACAGACGCTGGCGAATGTCCCCAAGGCGGCCCAGGAATACTATGCAGGCTACTGGGATATGGGGCCCATCTTCCAGGATCCGCTGAAGGACTTCACGCCCCACAAGGCACCTTGGCAGATCTGCCACAACGACTCCTACCTGGGCAATCAGTGGCGCGCCAATCTCATTGCCGAATTCAAGCTGCTGACCGAGCAGTTGGCTGAGCAGGGGCTTGCCAAGAAAAACCTCATTGTCACCAACTCGAACGGTGACGTGAACCTCGAGCTTTCGCAACTCAAGGCGCAGGTCGCCCAGGGTTGCGACCTGATCATGATGTATCCGGGCTCGGCGACTGGCTTGTGCTCCGGCATCAAGGACGCCTTCGAAAAGGGCGTCCTTGTCGTCACCATCGACGCCCCGGTCACCTGCCCCGGCGCCCTCAACGTCGCCCGCAACCCTTACTACTACGCCAAGGTGCAGGCCGACTGGATCATGAAGCAGCTCTCCGGCAAGGGGAATGTGGTGATGATGAACGGTCAGCCGGGCACGTCCGATACGGTCGCCGAGCGAACGGCCTTCACGGAGGCCGCGGCCGCCTATCCCGACATCCACGTGTCCGGCGACCTCTACGGCATGTGGACGGGATCCGTCGCCAAGTCCGAAATGCTGAAATTTCTGGCGACGCACCCGCAGCCCGTCGATGCGGTGTTTTCCACGGGCAACATGGGGGTTGGCGTCGGCCAGGCCTTTGAGCAGTCGGGCCGGCCGCTGCCGATCGTCACCGACGTGACCAACAACTGCAGCTTCCTCGCCTACTGGAAGCAGCACAATCTGACTAGCACGACGCTGGTGCAGGACGGCGGGCCGACAGGATATGAGGCTTTTGTGGCCGCGATGCATGCCATGATGGGTCAGAAGCCGGTCGTCAACACGATCTACTTCCCGTTGCCCAGCATTTCCAACGACAACCTCGACGATTACTGGAATGCGTCGATGACCGTTGAAAGCACCTGCTTCGCCAACGGCAAGGACTTGCACCTGGTGGAGGATTCGTTCTTCGATCCGTTCTTCACCGGCGGTGAGCCTGCGCCGAAGTTGACGGTCGTTCCGACGCCGTAGCTGCATCGCTGCGTCGCGACGGCAACAAGCATAGAGCAGAACGGCCGCCGTCGGGGGCGGCGGCCGCAACCTGCCAGTCAAATTCCGTTCCGTTCCTCCCCGAGGATCGGTACGTACCGGGAGGCCAACACAGATGAAACAAACGGGTTGGGTCACGGGGATCATGCCATTCCTGGTGGCCGCTGCGTTGTTTGGCGTGATCAGCCTCGTCATCCCCGGCTATGGCAACATCAACAGCCTGTTGTCCCTGCTGCTTCTTTCCAGCCTGCTCGGAATTGCTTCCGTCGGTCAGACGCTGACGATCATCATCGGCGGATTCGACATGTCGATTCCCTCGGTGATCAGTCTTGCCAATGTCCTGCTCGCCCTGCTTTACGGCGCCGGCTATCCCATCTGGGTCGCGGTCGCGGTCATCGTTGTGCTGGCGATCGCGATCGGTGTCTTCAACGGCTTCGCATCGCGGTATCTGCAGCTCAACCCGCTGGTCGTCACGCTTGCCACGGGATCGATCGTGCTCGGCGCGATCTGGGCGGGGACCCACGGCTCGGTCGCTGGCGCCGTACCCGATTGGCTGGTCCAGAGCGTGTCGGTCATTGGCAAGACAGGGCCGATCCCCCTCCCCGGCTCCGTCGTCTTGTGGCTCGTCATCTCCCTCGTCATCGTGTTCATCGAGCGGAGCAGCGTGCTTGGCCGCTGGATCTTCGCTGCCGGCACTAACCCTCGGGCGGCTGAATTTGCCAATGTGCCCATGTTGTTCGTCTGGGTGGCCGTATACGCGCTCAGCGCGGTGCTCGCCGCTGTCACCGGCATGTTGCTGGCCGGCTTCAGCGGTGCTGCCGATCCCACGGTTGGCACGCCTTATCTGTTTACTACCGTCGCCGCAGTCGTCGTCGGCGGCACCCCTCTGACCGGTGGGCGGGGCGGCTACGCAAGAACCGTCGCCGGCTGTCTCGTGGTAACCGAACTCGAGACGCTGCTCGTCGGCATCGGGCTCGACCAGCCCGGCCAGCAGATCTGCCTAGGCTTCCTGATCGTCGTGCTTGTCGCGATGTATGGCCGCGAGGCTCACGTGAGAATGCGGATATGAACTGGAAACCGCGCGTTGTGCATTCGACGGGCGCCGGAGCGGACCTGCTTGATGTCGTTGCGCTTCGCCGCACGTTCGGTGAGACCGTGGCGCTCGATTCCTGCTCGCTCAATGTGTGCACAGGCGAGATCCACGCTTTGGTCGGGGAGAACGGCTCGGGCAAGAGCACACTCATCAAGATCCTCAGCGGGATCCTGTCGGCCGAGAGCGGGTCCATGGGTTGGGACGGCACGCCGGTTCGATTTGCTTCGCCCACGGCCGCTCAGCGGGCCGGCGTTGCCACGGTGTTCCAGGAAACCCTCGTCCTTGATGAGATGTCGGTGCGCGACAATCTGATGCTCGGCCTCGACGGTGTGGTGCGGCGGAGTGCCAAGGCATCGCAGGAACCAAAGATGGTCCGCGAAGCACTCACAGCGCTGGGGCTCGGAAATCTCGACATCGAACGCTCGGTCGGCTCCCTGACCCTGGCCAACCGGCAACTGGTTGGCGTCGCGCGCGCGCTGTTGCGTCCGTGGCGCCTGTTGATCCTCGATGAATCGACTTCGGCCCTTGATGTCGAGGACCGTGACCGGCTGTTCGAGACCCTGCGTCATTTCCGAACGCTCGGTCGATCGATCTTGTTCGTTTCGCATCGCATGGACGAAATCAATGCCATCGCCGATCGCGCCACCGTGCTTCGCTCGGGGCGCAGTGTTGCGACGTTGACACGAGACAATTTGTCGACCGACAAGCTTCTCGAGCTGATGTCCGCGCGCCAAGGCGGCGCGGTAGCCAGAACCGCCAAGAACTACGCGCAACAGAGAACCGCAAGCGCCGGAGCACAGCCGGTGGTGACGGTGCGTGATCTGAAACTGCGCGATGGCGCGACCGCCTTCGATCTCGATTTGCATGCCGGTGAGATCGTCGGTGTCGCGGGGCTCGAGGGACATGGTCAAGTTCCGTTCCTGGAGTGCTTGGGCGGATTGCGCCGCGCGCCCTCAGGCAGCGTGCGCGCCGGACAGACGACGATCCGCAAGCAGCGCGATGCGGTGCGCCGGCAAATCACCTTCCTGCCGCGCGACAGGAAGACCGAGGGGATATTCGAGTTGCTTTCGGTGCTCGACAACGTGACGGTGTCGTGCCTTCGTCAACTCGGCCGCTTCGGCATTCTCAATCGCGCGCGCCGTGCTGCGGTCGCCAGCGAGGTTTGCGAACAGACCAAAGTCAAGATGAGCGGCGCGAAGGCCGTTATCACGAGCCTCAGCGGCGGCAATCAGCAGAAGACCTTGCTGGGGCGGTTGCTCGCTACCGCGCCGCGCGTTCTCATTCTCAACGATCCGCTACGCGGCATCGACCTTGCCGCCAAGCGCGACCTCTATGATGTGCTGGATCAACTCGCAGCGAATGGCATGTGCATTGTGCTTCTTTCGACCGAATTGGTCGAACTCTGCCTCCTGTGCAGTCGCGTCGTTGTGTTCCATGACTACGGCGTTGCGGCGACGATCGAGGGAGATGCGCTCGATGAGCGCGCCCTCATTGCCGCCATGTTCGACCAGGCCCAGCAAGGCACAAACGCGGGAGCGATCCGTGAAGAACTGGCTTAGATCGCGCAGCTATGCCTGGCCTGTGTTGGGCGCTTTGGTGTTGTTCACCATCCTCAATGGCATCGCGAGCCCTGCCTTCGTCGACCCGGCCAACTGGAATGCGGTACTCGTCGGTGCGGCACCGGCCATCATCACGGCCATGGCGCAGGCCATTCCGGTCCTTTCGGGCGACGGCGGCATCGACCTTTCGGTCGGACCGCTTGCCGGCGTGGTCAATGCGCTGATCGCGGCTGTTCTGGTCAGCCACGGCTGGTCCGATCCCGTCTCGATCATCGGTGTGACCCTGGCCGTGGGCATCGCCTCGGGGCTTCTCAACGGCTTCATGGTGGCGATTGTCCGCGTGCAACCGATCATCGCAACGCTCGGCACATTCTTGGCGTACCAGGGCATAGCGGTCGAATTGCTTCCCCAGGCCGGTGGCAGTGCGCCCGATTGGCTGCGCAGCCTCACCGACACGCATATGGGTGTCCCCGGCGTGTTGTTGGTCTTCGTCCTGATCGCGATCGCCTGGTTGGCGTTGGAGAGGACGTCCTTTCGCCGCAACCTGCTGGCGGTCGGCGGCGATTCGCGCGCTGCCTACGCATCGGGCGTCAATGTCGTTGCCGTCCGTATCATGGCCTATGTGTTAGGCGGCGTTCTGGCTGCTGTGGCGGGCCTCGTCTTCACCGCCGCGCTCGGCTCAGGCGATCCGCGCGTGGGTGTGCCCTATACACTCACGTCCATTGCCTCGGTTGCGCTGGGTGGTGTCGCGCTCGCCGGCGGCCGTGGCGGCCTGTTGGGCGCGGCGGCGGCGGGAGCGCTGCTCTTTCTCATTCAGACGCTTTTCACCCTGGCGCAGGTCTCGATTTTCTATCTGCAAATCGCCTATGGGGTGATCCTGCTAATCGCCCTGGCGCTCAACGCAACGGGCGAACGTCTGCGGCGCCAGAAACTGGCAGCGCAACGGGGCTAACGACGGCTCCGAGTGTGCCGAGCCCGTTTGTCTGTCGACTCTGCTACATGGCACTTTGCACAAAGACCGGGAAGGCCGCGACCGTCGATCGTTCCTGACACATTGGCGACGGCAGGTACGCGCCGCCACTTTCGGCGCCCTGAGCCTCAGACGCGCGCCGAGCCCGCCAGACGGTAGCGATCGAGCGCGACGGCACCGATAATCACCGCGCCTTTGATGATGTACTGCCACATGTCCGGGACGCCGAGCAGGATCAGACCATCGCTCAATACGGCGATGATCAGCGCACCGACCAGCGTCCCCCAGATGCTGCCGATGCCGCCGACAAAGCTTGTCCCGCCCAAGATCACCGCCGCAATTGCGTCGAGCTCGTAGGACTGCCCAAGTTGCAGGCCGTTGGCGGCGTAAAGCCGGGCCGCCTGCATGACGCCACCGAGCCCGGCGAGTAGGCCGGATGCCGAGTACACGAACAGCAGCACGCCTGCGACCTTGATGCCGGAGAGCCGCGCCGCACTTTCGTTGCCGCCCACTGCGTAGACGTGAACGCCGAGCACGGTGCGCCGTAGAATCATCCAGGAGCCGACGATCGTCAGGAACGCGATAATCACGAGCCAAGGAATCGAAACCAACCCCGGAATGATGGTCAGAGACCCGTCACCGATGAAACCGAACGACAGATTGGGGTCGTATATCGTGTGGTCGTTGCCGATCAGTCGCGCGACGCCGCGGACGGCGGTGAGAGATCCCAACGTGACGATGAAAGGGGGCAGCCGCACGAAGGCAATCAGTGTGCCGTTCGCCGCACCGAACACCAACCCCGCCACGATTCCGGTGAGAATGCCGAGAAGACCAAAGTGCTCCGCGGTGAGCATCGCGACCATCGCCGCGGCGGCCAGGATCGACCCCACCGAAAGATCGATGCCGCCGGTCAGGATAACGAAGGTCATGCCCGCGGACAGAACCGCATTGATCGACGCCTGCTGCGCGACGATCGACAGGTTTTCCCAAGCCAGGAAACGGCCGGTCCCGGTCTGCCAGATGCCAGCGACTTCGATCAGGGCGCCAAGCACGATGAGAACCGGTAACATGCCAACAGTGCGCACGAGGGCGCGTATCCTCTGGCGGTGCATCTGCTCCGCCGTGCGGCTGCGCGCCTCCGCCTGACTGCCCGGTCCTACGCTGTCGCTCATACTGTTGCTCATGCTGCGCTCTGTGAGCTGCTCCCCGATCCTTGGACAGTTTTCGGGGGGATTTAAGCTACTTTCTGCCTCTGCTGGTCGGTTTCGATCTGGTTGAAGTAGACCACGGCGGGCGGTTGTCCGCCATGGGCGGCATGAGGCCGCTGGTGATTGTAGAAGGCGATCCACTGAGCGACGCCAGCCTTGGCTTGCGAGCCGGTCTCCCAAGCGTGCAGATAGACGCACTCGTACTTCAGGGATCGCCACAGGCGCTCGATGAAGATGTTGTCGATGCAGCGCCCCTTGCCATCCATCGAGATCCGGGTGCCAACCCGTCTCAGCCGGTCAGTCCAGGCGAAGCCGGTGAACTGACTGCCCTGATCCGTGTTCATGATCTCGGGCGGGCCGAAGCGGTGGATCGCCTCATTCAGCGCCTCGATGCAGAAGTCCGCCTCCAGCGTGTTGGAGATGCGCCAGGCCAGCACCTTGCGGGTGAACCAGTCCATGATGGCGACCAGATACAAGAAGCCCCGCCGCATCGGCAGATAGGTGATGTCAGCGCACCAGACCTGGTTGGGCCGTTCCACCCGCAGGCCGCCCAGCAGATAGGGATAGGTCTTGTGCCCCTTGGCCGGCTTGCTGGTGTTGGGCTTCTGATAGATCGGCATCAGGCGCATGAGCCGCATCAGTCGCCGGATGCGCTTGGGGTTCACCGCGCGGCCCTCGTTCTGCAGGTGCCAGGTCATCTGTCGGACGCCGTAAAACAGGGTTTCCAGGAACTGCCGGTCGATGAGCTGCATCAGGGCGAGGTTCATTTCGGTCTCGCCACGCGGCTGGTAATAGAACGACGACCGAGAGATCGACAGCAGGCGGCACTGCGCCCCGATCGACAAGGCCGGATGGTCGGGTTCGATCATCTGCCGCCTCACTTGCCGGTCCAGGGCTTGAGCTTTCGTGACAAAAAATCGTTGGCGACCGCCAGCTCCCCGATCTTGGCGTGCAGCTCCCGAACCGTCTCCTCGCCGACCTCGGCGGCCTTCTTCTTCCCGCCGCGCTCGAAGATGTCCGCTGCCCCTTCAAGCAGCGCCTTCTTCCATTGATGGATCATCGTCGGATGCACGCCGTAGTCGGCTGCCAGCTCCGACACCGTGCGCTCGCCCTTCACGGCTTCCAGCGCCACGCGAGCCTTGAAGCCCGCCTCATGGTTCCTGCGTTTCGGCATGTCCTGGTCTCCTCTCCTTGAAGACCAGCAGACGTCAGATCGTAGCTTCCGTCACTGTCCGAAATTCGGGGAGGCGCTCACCGTGCGCTCGCCCTTCACGGCTTCCAGCGCCACGCGAGCCTTGAAGCCCGCCTCATGGTTCCTGCGTTTCGGCATGTCCTGGTCTCCTCTCCTTGAAGACCAGCAGACGTCAGATCGTAGCTTCCGTCACTGTCCGAAATTCGGGGAGGCGCTCAATCGTCAGTATGCACGAGCGCTCAAAGGCAGCCAGAACCTCATGCGAATGCGCTATCGAGGAAGGCGATTACGAACCCCGCCTTCAGGATGCGGAAGAGCTCCTTGCCACCCCGGATTATGATGCCGGCGAAGTAGGCTTTCGGCCTGCCGTTCTCCCACTGGATGACGAAAGCCGCCCCTCCGCTCATGCCGTCCGGATGTTGCTTGAGCGGGGGCACAGCTTTCACCGTCAGCAGCGCCTCGTCGTTCGGCTGGGAATCAGGAAGACAAGCCACCTGAAGCTGGGCCAGGCCAAGGTGGTTGTTCTCGTGGAGCTCATAGACTTGGTCGGATGAGGGATAGCCGGCCAACAGCATCGCCAGCACATGGACGTTCAGCGTGTTCGGCGGCGCGGATCGCAAGTCGAAGAAGCGCTTCTTCATCTCCGGGCGATCCCTGCACGGCTCGGTGAAGTTAAATGCCACGATGTCGTGGGCGTCAGAATCCGGGTGAGGACGGTATCCTCGTCGGCCTCCCGACGTGATCGAGTGGCTCCCCGAATCCGTCAGCATTGCCACCCTGGACTCGTCGACGCCCTTAAGCTGGTGCTGGGTCGTCAGAAGTATCTCACGTCCCCTGTAGCGGACCGCCGTCGCCGACCCGACCAGCGAGACTCTGAATACTTCGTCGTCGTTGGCGACGAAAAGGTTAAAGGCATGTCTGGCTAGCACGCTCTGGACCGATCGTCCCGGGATGATCAGCCCATTCACGTTAACCGACAGGTCCACTATCTGGTCGAGCAGGGTGCGGTCGTTCACCGTGGCTCCGCGGGGACTTTGGGTAGCTGTCCCGGATACTAGTCGCCCGCCGGCCGACCTTGGAAGCCCACTTGCAGCCCATGCTACCCCGTGACGATTAGCTCCTTCGCCGGCGTGCCCTTGCCGCCGTTGACCGAATAGGTGAGCGAAACCGGCGCCAGCCTGAAGTCGGAGAACACCTCCCGGACCTCCGGTAGGTCGTTGATCGACAGGATGAAGGTGCCCTTGAGACGACGTAGCCGTCTGGCGAGGGCGGCGAAGTCCGACCGGCCAAAGATGCCCTTGCCGTAGTCGGTCTCCCCGTTCCAGTAGGGCGGGTCGATATAGAAGAGCATCCCCGCGCGGTCCCAGCGATCGATGAACTCGGCCCAGCCGAGGCACTCGATCACCACGCCGGCCATGCGCTCGTGAACCTCCTCCAGGACCGGCCCCAGGCGCGTCAGGTTGAACCGGGCGCCGCCTTCCTTGGTGACGCCAAAGCTCTGCCCGGTCACCTTGCCGCCGAAGGCCGTCTTCTGGAGGTAGAGGAAGCGGGCGGCGCGCTCCAGGTCGGTCAAGGTCGACGGATCGCAGCGGGCCAGACGCTCGAACTCGCGACGCGAGGTGACCTGGAACTTCAGGGTGTCCATGAATTGCGGATAGTGCCGCTGGAGGATGCGGAAGAGGTTGGCGACCTCGCCGTTGATGTCGTTGATGACCTCGGTCTTGGGGCGGTGGTCGCGGCGGAAGAAGACGCCGCCCATGCCGACGAAGGGCTCGGCATAGCCGGTGTGCGGGATTTGGTTGATGCGCTCGATGATGCGGCCCGCCAAGGCGCGCTTGCCGCCGATATCGGCCATCAGCCGTGGAACGGCTCACTGGTGTTTCGCTGCATGACGCCGCTTCTGGTTCGGCCGCTCTGCCACGAACTGGCGATCGAGAAGGTTCGGCGACAGGGCAGCCGCAAGTCGGCCGTCTTCGTCCTTCGGCGGTCCACGGCGGCGGCTGGCACGGTGCGTCGACCGGCACACCCAACCGCGCCATTCGACCAAACCGACGACTTGCGGCAAAAGCGATGAACTGCCGGGAGTTGGTCGCTTGAAAGCCGGTGACCAAACCGTATTCGACAAGAGTCGACGTATCTCCAAAGATTCATACGGACGAAGATGAACGTCCGCGCGGCGTGGCGCGGGGCGGTGAGGCAATTTCACCTGCCAACTGATTGATTGTTCCGAGTGCGATGCTGGCGACCGGGTCCCCAAGTGCATCAATGTTCTTTGAAAATCGTCGCCGGTTCGAGGTCGGCCAAGCATGGCGCGCACGCATTGCGGCGTAGGGTAGTGAAGATGGCGGCAGCTTCGCCGCGGAGCCAGCCGCGTCGCGAGGCGCGATGCCGGCTTTCCCAACGAAGACTTTGGTGAGGCGCCGTTCGCCTTATAAGTAGCCCCGCTATCAGCGCCTCTTTTCGTGGGCGATCTTGAAGTTTCCGCTCGCTAACTCGCTGGCGAACTTCCGACACGGCGCGGTCGACCGGAAGCGTATACTCAGCGGACAAAACATGAAGATTGCAGTTCTTCCTGGTGACGGTATCGGCAAGGAAGTTACCCGTGAGGCCGTAAAGGCATTGCGTGCTGTGCTTGGTAATTCTGTGGCCTACGAGTTGGCTGAAGCTGACATTGGTGACGTGGGGATTGAAACGGTCGGTGATGCGTTGCCGCCGGCGACACTTGAGCTGGCGCGCACGTGCGATGCCATTCTCCTCGGTGGAACCGGCGTCCGCGATGATGAGAAGCGGCCGCCGAAGGAAGGCGCCGGCGCGGGCCTCCTGCGGTTGCGCAAGGCGCTGGGCCTGTTCGCCAACTTTCGGCCGATCTTCATGTACCCCGAGCTCGTCGATGCCTCGTCGCTAAAGGCGGACGTCGTCAAGGACGTTGACCTTATTATTCTCCGGGAGCTGACCGGCGACCTGTATTTTGGCGAGCCCAGAGGGATCAGAACGGACGCATCGGGACAGCGCACCGGCTTCAACACGATGCTCTACTCCGAAGAGGAGATCGAACGCATCGCCCACCGCGCATTTCAAGCCGCCCGGCAGCGCCGCAAGCAGGTTTGCTCGGTGGACAAGTCGAACGTGCTCGAGACCATGGCCCTCTGGCGTGAAATCGTCATCAAAGTGTCGGCAAGCTATCCGGACGTCGCCCTCTCGCATCAATACGTCGACGCCGCTGTCATGCAGCTCATCCGCGATCCGAAGCAGTTTGACATCATCGTCACCGGCAATGTGTTCGGCGATATCCTTTCCGACGCGGCGGCGATGCTGACCGGGTCGATCGGCATGCTGCCGTCAGCTTCGCTGGGGGCCGACAAGATGGGGCTCTACGAGCCGGTGCACGGCACCGCGCCCGACATTGCCGGCAAGGACATCGCCAATCCACTTGCTTCGATTCTCTCGGCGGCGATGATGCTGAGATATTCGTTCGATCTTGAGGAGCCGGCAAAGCGCATCGAGCAGGCCGTGAGGACGGTGTTGGCTGCTGGATACCGCACGGCGGACATCTTCCAGCCCGGATGCCGGAAGATCGGCACGACGGCAATGGGTGACGCGATTGTTGAGGCGCTGCTTGCATAGCAACGGAGGAGAAGACAGGACAGACTTGCCCGTTTTGCTGAATTCTTCGGACGGGTTTGGTCCGGTGCATCGGCCAAGCTTGGGTTTGGCAAGCCGCCGAAGTGGTGGCACGCGGAGCAACGTTGCTGATCGAGCGCGCGCAGGTTTTGTGGGGGAGATCATCAGCCAGAGCGAGGGAGTGAAAACATGTTGGCAAAACCAGAAAACCAACCGCCCGGGCTTTTCCATCTGGCGATCGGCGACTTTATCGTCACCGCGGTAAACGACGGCACCTATCAGGCCACGTTCGACATGATTGTCGGCATCGACGCGGCGGAATGCGAGCGCATCGAGCGTGCCGCCTTCCGCGCCTTGCCGCCGCTCATGACGATGAATACGTTCCTGCTTCAGATTGGCGAGAAGCTGGTGCTCATCGACACCGGCTGCGGCGTGACGATGGGGCCAACTCTCGGCAAACAGGTTGCCAATCTCGCAACCATGGGAGTCTCGCCGGCGGATATCGACACGATCCTGATCACGCATCTCCACGAAGATCACATGAACGGGCTGATTGATGGGAAGGGAGACGCGGTCTTCCCCCAGGCGGAGGTGGTGCTCAACGAAGCCGAGCTTCGCTTCCACCAGGATCCAACATCGCCGTCGCGCACGCCGCCCGAGGCTTTGAAGTTTTTCGAGCAGTCCAAGGTGGCGCTGGCGCCCTATCGGCAGCGCATCCGCACCGTCACGGACGGGCCTGTCATGCCTGGCGTTACCGCGGTGACGCAGCCGGGCCACACCCCAGGTCAGACGGCATGGCTGGTGGAATCGAAGGGCGACGCCGTGCTCATCATGGGCGATATTCTGCACATGCCGTCGGTCCAGCTGACAGCGCCGCAAGCGGGAACCGTGTTCGACATTGATCGCGAATTGACCGTCAAGACGCGCCGGAAAACCCTTGAGCAAGTGGCGACCGACCGGCTTCGTGTGGCCGGTATCCACTTCGACTTTCCGGCCTTCGGCCATATCGAACGTGCCAACGGCGCTTACCGGTTTGTGCCCGAGGTCTGGAAAGTAATGGTCTGACAGGCCGGGGTCATGGCGCTGAAGATCAAGTCGGCATCGCGCAACCACCAGTAACGCTTTGGCCCTGCCCGGGTGCCGGTTTGCCGATTGCCGTCGCCAAGCTGGCGGTTGAAAGAAGGGTGCGGCCCTGATCGAGCGATGTGGCGGCACAGGTGTCGAGGTACGGCGACGTTCGCCGGTCCCACGGTAGCCATATGAGGGTTGGGGGGGCGTTGGCGCCGCAACCATAGGCCGCAATTGGGGCACTCAAAAACCCGTCGTCGATGACGATGGGCGCATGCCCAAACACGTCTTCGATGCACCGGAGGCGGGAGATACGATACCAAGAGGTCGCGCGTTGTCGGCTAAGCTGCGCGCGAGTTATCTGTTGCAAAATAGCGGGATGCCGGCCGCGACGAGACGGCGGGCGATCCAGGAGCGCCGAGGAAACATGCAATCTGTAGTATTTGAGAACGCGCGCGTGCTTGATGGGAGCAGCGACGAAGGCGAGTACGACCGCTTCGTCCGCGTCGCCGATGGGCTTATCCAGGAAGTCTCGGACCGTCCGATCAAGGATTCGGAAGCGCAACATATCAACCTGAACGGGAAGACCTTGATGCCGGGTCTGATTGACTGCCACGTGCACGTCAATTCGCCGTTCGCCAACCCCGGCGACAACGCACGATTGCCGGACTCGCTGATCGCATATCAGACCGCGCGCATCATGAAGGAAATGCTGCTCCGCGGCTTCACTTCGGTCAGGGATCTGGGTGGCGCCGATCTTGGGGTCAAGCAAGCCGTCGACCAGAAGCTCATCGAGGGGCCGCGTATGGTGATCGCGGGCAAGTCCTTCGTGCAAACCGGCGGCCACGTCGATTTTCGGAAACCCTACGATCGGGATGATCCGAGCGTCTTCAACGACCGCCTTGGTTCGGTGTCGTACGTTGTCGACGGGGTGGATGCCTGTCGGGCGGCGGCGCGCGACGTCTTGCGTCGCGGTGCCCAGTTCATCAAGGTCATGGTCGGTGGCGGCGCCGGATCGGGGAGCTATCCGCTTCCACGCCTGGCCTACTCCCGTGACGAACTCAAGGCTTTCGCAGAGGAGGCCGAGAAGTCACAGACCTATGCGACCGGACATATCTACAGCGATGAGGGCGTGGCCCGCACGGTGGAATGCGGCTTCCGCGGCATCGAGCATGCGACGCTTATTCGGCCGGCGACTGCCAAGATGCTGAAAGAGAAGGACGTGATCGTCTGCCCGACGATCGTGACCAACGAGGCGCAGATTGCCGAGGCGGAAGCGCTGGGTCTGGCTCCGGACTTCATCGACCGCCTGAAATTCGTGGTGAAGAAGAGCCCGGAGTCGCTCGAGATCATGCATCAGGCCGGCGTCAAGATGGTGTTCGGCACCGATCTTCTTGGTCTGACCCACAAGTATCAACCGCTCGAATTCGTCATCCGCGGCCGCACGCTGCCGGCTATCGAAGTAATCAGGGCGGCGACATGCAACGCGGCGGAGCTGCTGCGCATGAGCGACAAGGTCGGCACCATCAAGGCTGGCGCCTATGCTGATCTGATCGTGCTCGACAAGGATCCGCTGAAGGACCTTTCGGTCTTCGGCGACGAGGGGCGGTTCATGCCTGCGATCATGAAAGACGGTGAATTCGTCAAGAACCATTTGAACGCTTGACGAAGGGCGCGCCGGCGGCCGTTCGAGATGTGAGCCGGTCGGCCGGTGAAAGGGACCGACAGCTGGGGTCCACGGGACATTCAGGAGAGCCTGCGAAGGCGCGGCTGACCGGAAGTGGCCGGTCGCTGCGGCGGCTGATGGCTGTAAATGCAGCGCTGCAGTGAAAGAGCTAGGAGAGGCTAAGAGCAGTGAAATGACCATTGCCGAATTGGAAGGAAAAGTCGTCATTTTGACAGGGGCATCGGGCGGCTTTGGCAGGGTGCTGACCAAGGCCTTCGTAGCCAACAAGCTTCGCGTCGGGGCACTGGATATCGATGGCGAAGGGGCGGCGAGCCTGCAGAAGGAGTATGGCGACGACGCCGTCCTCGGCCTGCGCGTCGATGTGACGGATCCCGTCGATGTCAAGCGCCAGGTCGAAGCGGTCAAGCAGCGGTTCGGCGGATTGCACATGCTGGTCAATAATGCCGCGCTCGGCATGAACTCGGTGAGCATGACCTACAACAACGGCAAGCTCCAGATCGAGGACGTGAGCGAAGACATCTGGCGGCGTTTCACGGCGACCAACATCAACGGGCCGTTCTTCATGGCCCGCCAGGTGGTTCCTGTCTTCCGCAAGCAGGGTTGGGGGCGCATCGTCAACATCACGACGAGCTATCTGACCATGCTGCGGCCGGGATTCACACCCTACGGGCCGTGCAAGGCGGCAATCGAATCCTGGTCGTCGATCCTCTCGGCCGAGCTGAAGGATAGCGGCATCACCGTCAATATCGTGGTTCCGGGCGGGCCGTCTGACACCGTGATGGTGCCGGACGAGGAAGGGCTGGATCGCAGCACACTGATTCCGCCCGCGGTGATGGCGCCGCCAATCGTGGGCTTGTTTACCGAGGCTGGTGGTGCGGTAACCGGCCAGCGCTTCATTGCTGCCAATTGGGATGAGTCCCTCGGAGCCGATCCCGCCAAGCAGGAGCACCGCCCCGTCGCTTGGCCGGAACTGGTACAGCCGTTTTCCAAGTCTCCCTCCCAGGCGTAAATGGAAATCGGCTCAAGCGCGGCCCGGCGCATGTCGGGCCGCGCTTCCGTAGGCGCGTGGGATTGCACGGTGGCCAGGCGCCAGCATGACGCGCCGAAGGTCGCAGGGGACGAATTTGTCGCCGCCGCAAACGGAATGATGTGCCAAGCGCCGGACATTGCGGTGACGGCGTCACGGCGAGGCTGGAGGTTCATCCATTGCCAAGTGATCCTGTCATCATAAGAAGTGGTTCCGCGACTGCCGAGATAGCGCTCTTGGGTGCGGAGGCGCGGCGCTGGAGCGTGGCGGGGAACGAGTTGCTGTGGCCGGGTGATCCGGAGATATGGAACCAGATCAGTCCGATTCTCTTTCCGGTGGTCGGTGCCACGAACAAGGGCGTGCATATCGGCGGACGCCATTATGATCTCGGCCTGCATGGCTTCGCGTCGGGGCAGGTCTTCTCCGTCGATGCTGTTCACGATGATTTCGTGCGATTGATCCTGAGCGACAATGCTGAGACGCGTGCGGTCTATCCGTTCACCTTTCACCTCGCCGTCGAATACCGGGTGAGCAGCGACGCGCTTGTCATCGCGATGGAGGTCGAGAACCCCGGCAAGGAACCGGTGCCCTATGCCTGCGGCCTGCATCCCGGCTTCCGCTGGCCGTTCGGCGGGGGCGCGCGCGAAGGCGCGCGTCTCGTCTTCGAGAAGGATGAGGTTGGCGACGTGCCGCTGATGGTGGACGGTGGCCTTTACGGCGCGCTGACGCGAAGGATTCCCATTTCCAGGCACTCGCTGACGTTGACCGATGAGCTCGTCACCCAGGGCGCCATGTGCCTCGTCGGCCTGACCAGCCGATCAGTGCGCTTCGAGGAGGCGAACGGCGCGGCACTCGAGATGGACTTCCACAGCTATGACCATTTCGCCCTGTGGAGCCGACCTGGCGCGCCGTTCCTGTGTCTGGAGCCAAGAACCAGCTACGCCGATCCCGAGGGGTTCGCTGGCGATCTGTTTGACAAGCCTGGTATGCGGACGCTCGAGGCGGGCGAGCGAGCGCGGCATGAAGCACGTTGCCGTTTCATCCCGGCAGGTTGAGAATAGCTACGGGGCATCTTCGGAGGTGGGCTGTCTGCACCGGCCGGATGGTCTTTGCCGTTTGCAAGTCCCATGCGACAAACGCGTTGTTCTTCATGCTGCAGTGCATCTTCTGCCGATCATCCATCGCTGATCGCGATGGCGGCCTGTCGAATGACAACTCCCTCCGCCGCATTCATATTTCTATAAAATTTCACGAACCGGTTGCCTGCCGCTGGTTGGCTGGCGTCGTCTTGGCAACCACCAAGAGACTGACGACGCAAGGCTAACGCCGAGGCGGATCATCCTGGAGGATCGTCCCACGCTACGGTGCCGCCTGGCGAAAGGATGTGGCGTCGTGTGGAGGTGGTGTTGCAGCCGCTGGTGTACTCCGTCGCCACGGTTGAGCGTGCGATTCAGGCGGAGAGAAGTAGGGAAGGAACAGAAATGGCGCTTAAGTCGATACTGGTCGCTGGCGCGGCCATCACATTCGCTCTCGGTGCAACTTCCACCTTTGCGAAAGATCTGAACTCCATCGGCGTAACGGTGGGGTCGCTCAGCAATCCGTATTTCGTCGCACTGGCCGAGGGTGCAACCACTGCAGCTAAGAAGATCAACCCGAAAGTTCGCATGGTCACGGTGTCTTCGGAATACGACCTTGGCAAACAGGTTGGTCAGATTGACAAATTCATCGCCGCGGGCGTGGACCTGATCCTGGTCGCGGCCGACGATCCGCACGCGATCCTTCCGGCGATCAAGCGCGCCAAGGCGGCTGGAATCACGGTCATGGCCGTGGACGTCGAAGCCGAAGGCGCCGATGCCACGGTCGAGACCGACAACTATAAGGCCGGTCTGCTGTCATGCCAGTATCTTGGCAAGAAGATGGACGGCTCGGGCAATGTGGTCATGCAATGGGCCGGCCCGCTTTCCGGTTCGATCGCGCGCATCAAGGGCTGCCACGATGCGCTCTCGAAATATTCGGCCATCAAGGTTCTGTCCGACGATCAGAACACACACTGCGTGCGCGACGAAGGCATGAACGTCATGCTCGCTCAGCTGCAGCGCTGGCCGGACATCAAGGGTGTGTACACGATCTGTGAGCCAGAGGCGCTCGGTGTGGATCTTGCCGCCAAGCAGCTCAAGCTCACGAATCTCGTCATCACGTCCACGGATGGTTCTCCGGACGCCGTCGATGCGATCAAGTCGGGCAAGTCCTTCCTCGTTGCCACCAGTAGCCAGGCTCCGCGCGAAATCGGCAGGATTGGCGTCGAAGAGGGATACGGCATCATGAACGGCAAGGAGCCGACGCCGAAGGTCCTGAAGCTGACACCGCAGCTCGTGACGCATGACAACGCAGCGGACTATAAGGGCTGGTAAGGTAGCAGGATGAGCGAAGCGCCGGAGTTGGGGGCTTGGCCTGCGCGTGTGTTCGCGTAGTTTGGCCTCCTACTCCGCCGCTCAGGCTGCGCGCAAATCGTGCGGCTGCGCAAAGGCTGGGGCGGCGCATTCGCGCCGCCGTTAGTACAGAAAAGTCGACGCGAAGTCGTGTCGTGGAGATGAAACGCACTTTCGGGAAGCAACGCTCGGTCGGAGCACTGATATCAGTGGTTGCGGCTATGCCCATGGTCCGGTACTCGGTCCACGCTGGTATCGCCGCAGCGACCGGTGACACTCGTCTTCCCAAAGCATCTCCGTTTTCAGGGCGTGGGCCATGCGACCGGATGGCGCGACGGGTGCAGCCGCAGGCTCAGCGGAGTTGCACATGAGCGAACCGTCCGAATTGGCACCAGTCCTTCAAATGGATCACATTTCGAAGACATTCGCGGGCACGCGGGCGCTGACCGACGTGGGGTTCATCGCATATGGCGGCGAAGTGCATGCTTTGGTGGGCGAGAATGGTGCTGGGAAATCCACGCTGATGAAGGTGCTTGCCGGCGCCCTTCTGCCGGATCCGGGCGGTGAAATCCGCATTGGCGGCAAGGCGGCAGCCATCACCGACCCGCTCAGCGCCAAAAGTGCCGGCGTTGCGATCATTTATCAGGAGCTTGCACTGGCACCGAATCTGTCGGTCGCCGAGAACATCTATCTGGGACGGGAGGAAAGCCGTCGCCTGATGATCAATCGCGCCGCTATGTCGGGCTGCCGCGAGACTTCTCGTCGGGCTGGGCGCTTCTTTCGGTCCAGAGACATGGGTCTCTGACCTGTCGATCGCCGAGCAGCAACTGGTCGAGATCGCACGCGCCTTGGAAACCAAGTCGCGCATCCTGGTGATGGATGAACCTACCACAGCGCTCTCCGACCGTGAGACCCACCGTCTGTTCAACTTGATCAAGCGGCTGAAGTCGGAAGGGCTCGCCATCATCTATATCTCGCACCGCATGGTGGAAATCTACGAGTTGGCGGACCGTGCCACGGTACTGCGCGACGGCCGCTTTGTGGGCACGCTTGTTGCCGACGAGATCAAACCGGAAAAGATCGTGCACATGATGGTGGGGCGCGACCTTTCCTCATTCTACACAAAGACGCGCTCGAACTCCGACGTCGGCAAGGCCATGCTCGAGGTCAAGGACCTGTCGGATGGGCGGAGGGTGAAGCGCGGGAGTTTCAGTTTGCACCAGGGCGAGGTCCTCGGCCTGGCGGGTCTGGTTGGCGCCGGTCGCACCGAGTTGGCTCGCCTGATCTATGGCGCCGAGAAGCGCGTGGCCGGAACGGTGGTCCTGGATGGGCAGACGGTAAACTTCCGCGGACCGCGCGAAGCGAGCGACAGTGGGCTGACCTACCTCACCGAGGACCGCAAGCTGCAGGGCTTGTTCCTCGACATGACCGTCAGTGAAAATATCAATTTGCAGGTGATCGGTCGCGATGCGAAGCGTGGCGGCTGGCTGCATTTGCGGCGCGCACGGGAGCGCGCCGAAAATGCGATTCGCGCTTTGGCCATCCGCGTCAGTGGTCCGGAGGCGCTGGTCGGCTCGCTGTCTGGCGGCAACCAGCAGAAAGTGCTTCTGTCGCGCCTCCTGGAGACACAGCCCAAGGTTCTGCTTCTCGACGAACCGACACGGGGCGTCGATGTCGGCGCCAAGTCGGAAATCTACCGTATCATCGACGAACTCGCGCAGAGCGGCGTCGCCGTGCTGGTGATCAGTTCGGAGTTGCCCGAAATCGTTGGCGTTTGCGACCGCGTGATCGTGATGCATGAAGGCGTGATCGTAGGCGAGGTCGGTGGTCCCAATGGGCCGCCAGTTACTGAACATGCGATCATGGCGCTGGCAACCGGCGTCGAGATTTCCCAGTGAGCGCCTCCCCGAATTTCGGACAGTGACGGAAGCTACGATCTGACGTCTGCTGGTCTTCAAGGAGAGGAGACCAGGACATGCCGAAACGCAGGAACCATGAGGCGGGCTTCAAGGCTCGCGTGGCGCTGGAAGCCGTGAAGGGCGAGCGCACGGTGTCGGAGCTGGCAGCCGACTACGGCGTGCATCCGACGATGATCCATCAATGGAAGAAGGCGCTGCTCGAAGGGGCAGCGGACATCTTCGAGCGCGGCGGGAAGAAGAAGGCCGCCGAGGTCGGCGAGGAGACGGTTCGGGAGCTGCACGCCAAGATCGGGGAGCTGGCGGTCGCCAACGATTTTTTGTCACGAAAGCTCAAGCCCTGGACCGGCAAGTGAGGCGGCAGATGATCGAACCCGACCATCCGGCCTTGTCGATCGGGGCGCAGTGCCGCCTGCTGTCGATCTCTCGGTCGTCGTTCTATTACCAGCCGCGTGGCGAGACCGAAATGAACCTCGCCCTGATGCAGCTCATCGACCGGCAGTTCCTGGAAACCCCGTTTTACGGCGTCCGACAGATGACCTGGCACCTGCAGAACGAGGGCCGCGCGGTGAACCCCAAGCGCATCCGGCGACTGATGCGGCTCATGCGCCTGATGCCGATCTATCAGAAGCCCAACACCAGCAAGCCGGCCAAGGGGCACAAGACCTATCCCTATCTGCTGGGCGGCCTGCGGGTGGAACGGCCCAACCAGGTCTGGTGCGCTGACATCACCTATCTGCCGATGCGGCGGGGCTTCTTGTATCTGGTCGCCATCATGGACTGGTTCACCCGCAAGGTGCTGGCCTGGCGCATCTCCAACACGCTGGAGGCGGACTTCTGCATCGAGGCGCTGAATGAGGCGATCCACCGCTTCGGCCCGCCCGAGATCATGAACACGGATCAGGGCAGTCAGTTCACCGGCTTCGCCTGGACTGACCGGCTGAGACGGGTTGGCACCCGGATCTCGATGGATGGCAAGGGGCGCTGCATCGACAACATCTTCATCGAGCGCCTGTGGCGATCCCTGAAGTACGAGTGCGTCTATCTGCACGCTTGGGAGACCGGCTCGCAAGCCAAGGCTGGCGTCGCTCAGTGGATCGCCTTCTACAATCACCAGCGGCCTCATGCCGCCCATGGCGGACAACCGCCCGCCGTGGTCTACTTCAACCAGATCGAAACCGACCAGCAGAGGCAGAAAGTAGCTTAAATCCCCCCGAAAACTGTCCAAGGATCGGGGAGCAGCTCACTGGGCCCTCTCCCTGATCTGCTGCCAGCTCTGCTCAAGCTTGGCGTCCAGCTTATCCCGGCGTTTACGCGCCTCGACGGCTTGGTCTTGAGCGCCTGATCAACTGTGATCTTGCCATCCTCGGCGGCTACGTCTCCCGGCACGCGCCGCCGGTAGTGCCACCAGCCGTTCCGGTTCTTGAGGTGTCGGTTTTTCACTCTGCACTTGCCCATCCGGCCGCCCCATCAGTCATCGTTTGTGGGGCAAAATGTGGACAAAACGATCCACATCTCCCCGCATTATCAATGACTTCAGTGGGTTGCAAGTGTTTGGTAGCGGAGGAGCGTCTTGGACGCTTACCCCCCATCAATTTCGGACGTTTCGCGGCATAAACGGCGCTGTCGCGTGCAGAACGCGGATTTAGTGATGGCCGCCGCCGAGGCGCGAAACGCCAAGCGCAATACGCAGCGTGGCGAGGGCAGACTGAAGGGGGGCAGTGGCAGTATTTCGCGTTCCACGATTGTACCTCAGGCAACCAAGCTCCAGAAAGAGGTCTTCCTGCCGTGTTCCCTGCGTAACCGTGCGACGTAAATCTCATGCGGCTCAAATGCACCATAGTCTTTGATCACCGCCGCCAACGCCGAGCATTCGGCGAGGTGGCGCGCAGCGTGCCGATAACGGGTCGACCGACTGTTCTTCAGTGAAAAGTCGATCATCGCTCGCAGGAGGACTGTCGCAGCCAAGGGCTGCTTGCCCGCGAGTGCGTCAGCCGCAGGGGTCAGGATCTCGTAGTGATCCCCGTCGAGTTCACCCGAACGCCGCAAAACGAGCGTCGCGGCCTTGTCCAGCGCCGGCCACGAGGCCAAGAAGGCAAGAGCTTGGTGGACGCTGCGGTAGGTGAGCGCAAATGAAAGTGCGCGCTCCTCTGCCTCGAAGTCGTCAAAGTCAGGCAGGCGTTTCAGGTAGGCACGCAGATGCGTCGGCTCGAGCTTGCGCTGGAAACAGTCCCAGCGGAAGGTTTGAGCCTCTTCGGAGCGGCCAACCGCTTCGAGCGCCGCGACGCGCGCCTGCTCCCATTCCAGCGGAATCCAGCCGGGGCGGTCCTCATCGATGGCATCGACGGCGTTCAAGGCTTCTTTGGCGCGGCCTGCCGCCAAAAGACGCTGCGCGATTTCGGCCGCCACACTCGGAACCGTCCTGGCTTTGCCGGTCTGTTGCGCGATGAAGGCATCGACGTCGCCCTGTGCATCCGCAATTTCCTGAAGCGCCAGGCGCACCCTGATGTCGCGGTGGCGCTCAGTGAAGTCGTCGGCGTACATCGGCCCCCCCGCTCTCCAGCCGACGACTTCATGCTCTCCCGAACCCCGCTTCGCCAAAGGTTGATCTGAAAGCTCAACCATGCGCCGCTTGAGATGCTCGAGTCCCTCATCCCCAAGGACCGGGGACAGAACGCTGATTAGGTCGTCGTACTGGCCGTAGTCGTTCTCGTTCAAGGCCCCAAATGCCCGGTCAGCCAGACTTGCCGCATCGGCTTTCGCGGCCTGAGCGATTTGGGCGAGATCGCTGCAGGCTGCGTGAAAGATGCCGATCACCGATCCGCTGCCGTCGTCGCAGCGCCCAAACACCGGATTGGCCAGCGCCAGGAAGCGCCACATCAGGTCCAGGGCCTCGACGGAGTCGGCCTTGGCCACTTTATTGACGATGGCATTGCGCTGTGTCTCGAGGTCTTCGACCAAAGCCCTCCGGTTCTCCCAGTTAACAAAGGATGTAGAACGCGCGATAGTTGTCAGCCTCTTGCGGATCTCCTTCGCCACGTCGCCGGGGCTCTGCGCCGCGGCCAGCTCCAGTCGGAGACGGCGTTTGGCCGCGGCATTGCCGCTACTGATCTCGATCAGAAGTTCAGCGAGCCGAACGGCACCGAGGGCTTCGAGGTTCTTCGCAGTCAGTGTCTTCTTCGAAGCCATGCCATTCTCACGTCTCGATGATCAAACTGCACGAGCCGCCGTAACCGCCCCGTAGCCGTCGGCGTCTTCGAGGGTCAAGAGCCGCGTGCGCCGCGCGCCGGTCATGAAGGCGTTCCCGTGACAAGAATGCCAGCGCGCCTTTTCGGCGCAACGACAGCTATCAGCGCGTCCCGTTTTTTCGAGGCAACGCGGTTTTTCGGTCGCTTTCGGGGCAAAGCCGAAATGGGCTGACAGGTTGAGCCGGAGGCTTCGGGCGAGAATGACCCATTTCGGACATTGCCTTCGTCAGCGCCTACAATTTTGGCCGTGGTCTGAAAACGCTCAAGGATCTGACTCCCAACGAATACATCTGCAGGATCTGGACCTCACAACCCGAACGAATCAATCTCAATCCGCTCCAGCAAATGCCGGGACTAAACAGTGTAATCAATACTGTCAGCTAGCCAGTAGCCGCCGGCAGGATCGCTACGTGATCAAGAGAGGAGGCGCGACTTGCTTCGCGCCTCCTGCCCCAAAAGGGCAGCGCAAGGGCGGCAGGAGCCTCATTTCCGCGATCCCGGTGGACTGGCGGCGGAACTGGCGACGCCGGGCCTGTGGCGCAATTGCTGATGTGAGTAGTTTCCGAGTCTTTCAGCGCAGCGACGTTTGCGCGATGAAGGCGTGGCAGGTGCCCACCCGCGAGAGCAATTCGCGGAATCGTCTACGACGACGCTCGTGCCCAATGTAGGCTGCCTCGCGGCAGAATGAATGCCTTTCAATTTGGCTACCGACGCCCGACTCGCTGACTTAGCTCGGGCAAACGGAGGCCGTCATCCGATGGATGTCGGATTGAACCAAACCGGGTTGCGAACGTTTACAGAGACCGCGGTTGGGGCGCCGCTTGACAGGAGAGGTTTATGCGACGCCAAACAATCGCCCGTAACCTATTGAAATCCAGCGGTTTCGCCGCTGCCCTGATTTTCGCCGCTGCGACGGCGCCGCCCGCCGCCGCCGCCCAGTCTGTCGCCTACACGACCACCAGTGTGAACCAGCGCGCCGGTCCCGGCACCGATTTCCCGGTTCTGGTGACGGTGCCCAATCGCACGCGGATCGTGGTCTATGGCTGCCTTCAGGCCGTTGACTGGTGCGATGTTGAATACCGCAGCCGCGGCTGGATGTCGGCCGACTACATCCAGGCTTATTACCAGGGCCGCTACTACCCAATGGCGCGGGTTGCCGCGCAGATGAACGTCGGCACAGTCAGTTTCAACATCAAGAGCTATTGGAGCAGCTACTACCGCGACCGCCCGTTCTATTCGAACATCGCGCGCTGGAGCGCCGGCAATGGCGGCGCCTCGATCAAAGTTGGCGTCTTCTATGACAGGCTGGCCTCCGATGGCCGCTGGACCGAAGTCAGCGATCGGTATGTGTGGGTGCCTAACGGCGTCGATCGTGACTGGCGGCCCTACACGCGCGGACGCTGGGTCTACACGCGCGGCTACGGCTGGACGTGGGCGTCCAATGAGCCGTTCGGCTGGGCGACCTATCACTACGGCCGCTGGGCATTCTCCAAGCGCATCGGATGGTTCTGGGTGCCCGGCACGCAGTGGGCGCCGGCATGGGTCGCGTGGCGAAGCTCCGGCGATCACCTCGCGTGGGCACCGCTGCCTCCCGAACGAAATTCGGGCCTGACGATCAACATCAACATCGGCGACGTGCCGAGCTACTATTGGCAGGTCGTACCGACTTCCGCCTTCCTCTCGGTGAACCTGTCGGACGTGATCGTCCGCGACGAACGGCAGTTCAAGCCGCTGTTCGACCGGACGAAGCCCCTCGGCACGGTCGAGGTCTCCGGCGAGCAAGTCGTCAACACCGCCGTTAGCTTGCAGACGGTCGAAGAGCAAACGAAGGAAAAAGTCGTCGTCCACGAAGTAGCGAAGACCGACAACGTCGAACAGTCGGGTCAAGTCTCAGGCGACACCGTGGAAGTCTTCACACCACCGGCGACCGAGCAAACGGCGACGCCCGACGCGCCTCCGGAAGTGGCCTCGGTGAAACAGGTCGAGGAAGAGAGCCAGACCAAGGGACAGGCTGGCGATCAGAAGGCCACCGAGGATCAGGTTCCGCCGGAACCTGTCGCCGCGGCCGAGCAGCCGGCAACAGGCGAACAACCGGCCGCGGCAGGGGCGGAAGCACCGGCTCCGAATGAGGGGGCGCCACCAGCGCAAGAACCGCCGCCGCCCACCAGCGAGACGCCCAGCGATGCAGCGCCTCCCGTCGCACCGGCAGGCGACCAACCCGCGTGTCCGGAGAATACGGTCAGGCAGGATGACGGGAAATGCGCTGCGCCGACAGAGGGCACTCCCGCCGAGCCGCCCCCGCCCGCGGCTATTCAGCCGGCGGCCGACCAACCCACCGTGGAAAAACCGGCCGAGCCTCCGCTCCCAGCCAATGCGGCACCGGCCGAACCGGCGCCGGCTGCCCAAACGCCGCCAGCCACGGCTGAACCCGCTCCGCCTTCGGCTGCTGAACCCCCGCCACCAAAGGCGGAGCCCGCGTCACCGCCACCGCCGGCGGCCAACCAACCCACCGTGGAAAACCCGGCCGAGCCTCCGCCCCCAGCCAATGCGGCACCGGCCGAAGCGGCGCCGGCTGCCCAAACGCCGCCAGCCACGGCTGAACCCGCTCCGCCTTCGGCTGCTGAACCCCCGCCACCAAAGGCGGAGCCCGCGCCACCGCCACCCGCAGCTGGGCCGCCTCCGCCGCCAGCGGCAGAGCCGCCCCCGCCAGCTGCTCAGCCAGAGGCACCGCCGCCCTGTCCGGAAGGACAGACGCGCCAACCGGATGGCGCCTGCGGGGTAGCGCCGTAGCGGCTAGAAGGCCAATAAATGAGAAGCCCGCCGGATCATCGCGATCCGGCGGGCTTTTTCGCGGAGCGCGCGGCACCCGTTGCTTGGAGCCGTAGGCGGCCAGCAGGACGATGTTGAGGGTCGTGACGCCCGATGCGGGGCCGATGATCACCAACCGCGCGCCGAGCGCGGGGTTCCGCTGCAGAAACGATCACGCCAGCATCGCGGCGACTGACTTCGGATTGAACGGCCGGCCGCGCTCGTTGACGTAACCCACTGCCGCCACAATGTTTCATTCCGGCTCGACAGCTTGATGCTGAGGGCAAACTATCGCTTCGGCGACTAAAAGCCGGGATGCCGCCAGCGAGGCTCCCAGACCTCGCTGGTCTAGCAAAACGGAATTTGATGGCGGACTGCGCCCTCGCCGCTGGCCTGCATCCTAACGCGGTGAAGTACTGAGAGCGCCACGCCAACCGCATCGATGGCCATGCCGTCAGCCGGATGGTCGCGGCGCTCGAACAGCACAGCGTCTACGTTGGCGAAGAACGTCCCGGCGTCGATC
>CAWAJQ010000005.1:0-785209 GCA_963782395.1 uncultured Alphaproteobacteria bacterium | reverse complement strand
GTCCACGCCGTCGCCAGCACCACGAATTGCAGCAGGTTGATGCCGAAGGAGACGTAGTAGCCGTTGGCGACGAGCGGAAAGACCGCCAGCGCGGCGACAAGGACGATCAGCGACGGCACCTGCCAGAGACGCTGCGCGCTCACGCCGAATGTCCGAACAGCCCTGTCGGCCGGATGAGCAGCACGGCGAGGAAGATGGCGAAATTGGCGGCAAGCGTCAGGCCGGGGTCGACCAGCCGCGCCACGGCGATCTCGGCAAGTCCGAGGATCAGGCCGGCAAGCAGCGTGCCGAGCAGGTTGCCGGCGCCGCCGAGGATGACCACGACCAGCGCCTTCATGGTGAAGATGACGCCGCCTGAGACGGAGAAGGTGAGGAACATCGACACCAGCGCCCCGCCGGCCGCGCACAGCGCCCCGCCGGCGGCGAAGGCGAGGCCGGAGACGCGGGTGACGTCGATGGCGACCAGCCGCGCCGAGCGCGGGTCGACGGCGACGGCGCGCACGGCGCTGCCGAAGCGGGTGTGGGTGAGGAAGACGTAAAGGCCGATGCCGATCACCAGCGCAAAGGCGGCGGCGATCAGCCGGTTGGCCGGCACCGTCAGGCCGAGGATATCGGCGGGGACGGAGAGATAGACGTAGGAGTAGAGCTGGTTGCCGAAGACGGCGAGCCCGATCCCCTGCATCACGAAGAGCAGGCCAAAGGTGAACAGGATCGAATCCGCCTCGAGCTGTTCGCGGTGCTTGGCCCGGCGGACCAGCGGCATCAGCAGCAGTTCGTAGACCAGCCAGTTCGCCACGAAGGCGACCGGCATGATGACGGTGAGCCCGACCAGCGGGCTCACCGCATGGGCGGCGTAGAGCCACCAGGCCGCGAAGGCGCCGGCAATGAGAAATTCGCCGTAGGCAAGGTTCATGATGCGCGCGACGCCGTACTGGAGCGTCAGCCCCAGTGCGACCATCGCGTACATGCCTCCGAGAATGAATCCGGAGACGATGATGTCTACGGCGATCACGTGGCGTTCCTGCCTGTCAGGCCGCTACTGCGCCGCCTTCCAGGCCGGCTTGGGCGCCATCGGCTCGTGGGTCGGGTTCATCGAGGCCGGCGCCAGGCCGTAGAACTCGCCGTTCTGCCACTGTCCGGCCCACCAGACTTGGGTGTTGACGTTGTGGTCGAGCTTGATGGTGCCGGCCACGGTGTCGAACGTACCCGTCTGCAGTTCCTTGATGATCGCCGGCCGGTCGATCTTGCCGACCCGCTCGATCGCCTGCTGCAGCATCTGCAAGCTGGCATAGGTCACCGGGCTCGCCCAGCGGTCGGGCTCCTGGCCGGTCACTTCCTTGTGGCGCTTGGCATAGGCCTGGTACTTGGGATCGTCGGGATTGACGCCGCCGATGCCCAGCACGCCCTCTTCATTGCCCTTCATGATCTGGTCGCGATAGACCGGGAAGGCGGTGCCGACGGCGGTGTAGAAGGCCGGCGGATTGTATTGCAGCGCCACCGCCGTGCCCGACAGGCCGAAGGTGTCCGGCGGATAGGAGAAGGCGACGAAGGTGTCGGCGCCCGAGCTCTTGGCCTGGTTGATGAGCTGCGAGAAGTCCTGCGTCGTGATCGGATAGCTCTCGTCCATCACCAGCTTGAAGCCGGCCTTGGCGAGCACCGGACGGGACGCATTGGCCAGCTCGATGCCGAAGGCGTCGGCGACGCTGACCATGGCGACCTTGTCGTTGATCTTGCCGGCGCTGTGCAGCTTGTCGAGAACCTCGACCAGCGAGTTGGCGCCCATGGTGGAGGTGCCGAGCATCCAGAACGAGTTCGGCCAGCGCTTGGCCATCTCGTAGGCGTGGTCGGTGGCCGCGGTGGCCGCCAGCTGCGGATAGCCGTACTTGGCGAAGGTCGGGCCGACCGCGAGGTTCATGCCGGTGCCCCAGGGCGACAGCAGGATGTCGACCTTGTCCTGGTTGACCAGGCGTTCGACCGCCTTGATCAGTTCCTCGTTGCTCGACTGGTCGTCGTAGGCGACGACTTCGATCGGCACCCGCTTGTCGCCGAGCTTGATGCCGCCGGCGGCCTCGATGTCATGGAACCAAAGCTTGTAGTTGGGCACGGTCGTGATGCTGGCGCCCGCGGCGTTGGGGCCGGACATCGAGACGGCGTAGCCGATCTTGATCTTGTCCTGGGCCAGCGCGCCGCTGGCGATGAGCAGACCGGCGGCGACGCCGGCTGCAATCGTTCCTGCAAGTCTCTTCATCCTGTTTCCCTCCCTTGGCGCTGTCGGCGACAAAACCGTTCCTCCCGGACTGCCGCCAACATGCTCGAATTCCACCACGCGGGACTGTCTCCCGCCGGGCAGTTTGTTTGGCCCCAAACCAATTTTAGCGGAGCCGGCGTAGCTTGTTCGAAATGCGAACTTCTGTTCGTTATTCGACCATTCTCTGCGAGCGCATCCCGGGTGTCAACGAGAAGTCGTATGCCCACGCGACAACGTCCGCCGGACGAGGCCCGTCAGCGCAACAGATGCGGCAATGTCAGCGAGATCGCCGGAAACAGGACCAGCAGCGTCACCCTGACGATTTCCGACAGGAAGAAGGGGATGACGCCCTTGAAGGTCTCGCGCATGGGCACGTCCGGCGCCAGCGAATTGATGATGAACACGTTGAGCCCCACCGGCGGCGTGATCAGGCCGAGTTCGACGACGACCAGCGCGATGATCCCGAACCAGATCTTCAGGTCGTCCGGCTGCAGGCCGAAATCGAGGCCGGAGACCATCGGCCAGAAGAAGGGGATCGCCAGGATGATCATCGACAGGCTGTCCATGAGCATGCCGAGGACGATGAAGATCAGGATGATGATCGCCATGATCGCCAGCGGCGGCAGGCCGCTGTTCTGCAACAGCTCGGCCGCCGCCTGGGGAACCCCGGCGCGCGCCATGAAGATCGAGAGCAGCGCCGCGCCGAGCAGGATCAGATAGATCATGCCGGTGGTGCGCGCCGTCTCCAAGAGCGCCTCCATCGCGGCGTGCCGGGTCAGCCGCCGGCGGACGAAGCCGTAGACGGCCACCAGGAACACGCCGATGGCGCCGGCCGGTGTCGGATTGTAGAGGCCGCCATAGATGCCGCCGATGACGACGATGAAGATCAGCAGGATCGGCACCATGCCGAGCGTGGCCGAGATGAACACGTCGCGCGACACCGCCTCGCCCTGCGGCCCGGCGCCGGGCACCAGGCGCACATAGATCGCCACCGTGATCAGGAACATGGCGACCGCCAGCAGGCCGGGGATCAGCGCCGCCTCGAACAGGGTGACGATGTTGGTCTGGACGATGATGGCGTAGACGATGAGGACGACCGAGGGCGGGATCAGGATGCCGAGCGTGCCCCCGGCGGCGATGGTGCCGGTGGCCAGCGACGGCGCGTATTTGTAGCGACGGAGTTCCGGCAGGGCGACGATGCCCATGGTCGAGGCGGTCGCCGTCGACGATCCGCACACCGCGCCGAAGCCGCCGCAGGCGGCCACCGCCGCCATGGCGACGCCGCCGCGGAAGCGCCCGAACCAGGCATCGGCGCCGCGGAAGAGGTCGCGGCTGAGGCCGCAGCGCGCCGCCAGGCTGCCCATGAGGATGAACATCGGCAGCACCGACAGGTCGTAGTTGGCGAATTGCGAGTAGGCCAGGTCCTTGAGCTGGTAGAGGACCACGTCCGGCCCGGATTCGATTGCCGCGCCGACGGCGCCGACCAGGATCATGGTGTAGGCGATCGGCACGCGGACGACGATCAGCGCCAGCAGCGCGACGAGGCCGGCAAGACCGATCAGAAAGGTTGCCTCCATCGTCCTCCCCTAGAGCCTTCTTGCGCCGCCTAGCGTGTCGGTGCCGGCTGGCGGAAGCCGCGGATGCCCTGGATGAGGGTGATCATCGCGGCGGCGAAGAGCAGCGCCAGCGACAGGAGCGCCGGCGGGAACGCCGTCCACAGGGGGATGTGCAGGGTCGCCGTGGTCTCGGGATACTGGATGTAGGACGCGAACCCGAGCGACATCTGGCGCAGCATGATGATCGAGAAGACGATGGCGAACAGCGACGAAAAGGCGAGCATTGCCGCCTTGGCGCGCTCGCTGGCGTTCTCGGTGAAGATGTCGACGGTGACGTTGGCGCCGGTGAGCTGGCAGAAGGGCAGGAAACTGAAGACGGCGATGGCGATGAAGTGTTGCGTCACCTCGTAATCGCCCTCGAACGGCTTGTTGAAGAACAGGTTGGAGGCGGCGCTCGCCGCCGTCATCAGCATCACCGCGATGAGGATCAGCCCGCCGATCAGCGCCCAGATGCGGATGATGGCCGCCAGCAGACGAAGCCAGCCGGGCTGCCAATGAGAAGGCGGGCGGGGTCCCGAGACCCCGCCCCTGTCTTCCTGATAGGCGAAGCTCATGCGCTATGTTTTGCGATGGCCGCCTTGGCAGCGTCAACCAGCCCCTGCGCGTCGATCTGACCCTTGCGCTGCGCGACCCAGTCGTCGACCACTGGCGCCAACGCGGTCTTGAAGGCGTCGGTCTCCTCCGCGGTCAGTTCGATATATTGGTTGCCGGCGTCGATGAGCACCTTGATGGCGCCATCGTCGTCGCGCCGCCAGATATCGCCGACCTGGTTCATCCACATGTCCTCGGCGGCCGTGGTGAAAACCGCCTTGAGGTCGTCGGGCAGCTTGTCCCAGGTTCCCGGGAACATCGACACCTGGAACGTGGTGGTGCCCAGCCGCCACTTGTTGGCGCCCTCGATGTCGTACTTGGTGACGTCCTGCAGCTTGAGTGCCGGCGCGATCTCCCAGGGGATCAGGGCGCCGTCGACCACGTGGGTGGAGAGCGCCTGCGGCAGGCTGGGCACCGGCATGTCGACCGGCGTGGCGCCGAGCACCTTGATCACGTCGGTGCCGGTCGGGCCGGGCACGCGGATCTTGAGGCCGTTGAAGTCCGCCGGCTTGCGCACCAGCTTGTCGGCCATCTGGATCGCCTGGCCGGCATGCACGTGCAGCCACAGAACGTGGACGTTCTTGTATTCGTCGGCGAGATGGTCGGCGAACATGTCGTGCATGGCGCGGTTGGTCGCCGTGATGTCGCCGGTGAAGATGTTGGGCAGCTCGAACACTTCCGAGCGCGGGAAGAGGCCCGGCGTGTAGCCGTTGACCGTCCAGATCATGTCGACGACGCCGTCGGCGACCTGGCGGACGAGCTGGGGCGGCGCGCCGCCGAGCGACATCGACGGATAGATGTCGATCTTCACCCGGCCGTCCGAGTCCTTGAGGATGCGATCGGCGAAGGGCTGCAGCATCATCACCTGCGCCGGGGACTTCGGCCCCAGCAGATGATGCAGCCTGAGCGTGAATTCAGGATTGGCCGCCCATGCGCGGCGCAACACAAACGGTGATGCCACAGCCGTGGTGGCGGCTCCGGCCAGAAACTTCCTGCGATCGATCATGCGCATTCCTCCCCTTTGGCCCGGGTCGGGCCGCTCCACGTGGCCGGGCGATGGACGCATGACGCCACCGCGTCCTTCATCCCCGCCGTTTCCTGGCATCGCCTGGGTCAGCCTCCCTCAAGCGGAAGCGCCAGTTCGAATATCGAACAATTGTTCGTTATGCGGTCATTCTCCGCAAGGGGGATGTGGCTGTCAATGGAAGTTGAGGTGCCAAAGCCCGCCATCCGTCCGCCGCCCCTACAGTTGCGGCAACATGACATCGAGGACCGCCGCCCGCTTCTGGCCGGTGACGGCGTCGATCGCTTCGGCGATGGCCCCGTCGAGGTCCTCCGGGCGCTGCACCTTGCGGGCGAAGGCGCCGCCGGCCGCGGCGGCGATGGCGCCATAGTCGGGTGTCGGCGCGAAATCGAGGCCGAGGTCCCCGGCCCGGGAGGCATAGCCGTCGGGATGGACGGCAAGGGCGGAGAACTTCGGCGCCCGCCAGCCGCCGTTGTTGTAGACCACCGTCAGAAACGGCGTGCGGTAGCGCCGCGCCATCCAGTGAACCGTCGAGGGAACCGAGAACAGGTAGGAGCCGTCTCCGGTCAGCGACACCACCATGCGCTCGGGTGCGGCCAGCTTGGCGCCGATTGCCGCACCCCCGTGCCAGCCCAGCGACGAGCCGCCGCTGGCGAACATGGTGCCGGGCTTCGCCCGCGCCATCTGGTCGAAGATGACATCGTAATTGGTGATGCCCTCGTTGAGGACGATGGCGTCGTCGCCGATAGCGTTGCGCAAGGCCGCGGTGAGGAACTCGGCCGTGATCGCCCCGTCGGCGCCGCGGGTGCGGGTCAGCCGTGATGCGGTGAGCGCCGCGTGGCGCCTGGCGTAATGACGGCAGCGCGCTTCCGCCGCCTCCCGGTCGATGGTCAGGCCGTCGAGATGGGCATTCATCTGGCGGAGCGCGGTCAGCACGTCCGCCGCGTAGCTGCCGTGCGCGCCGATATACCAAAGCGGCATCGACGGCTTCAGCGGGTCGGTGTCGATGTGGAAGATCTCGGCGCTTGCCGCCGGCCGGTTGACGGTGGGCACCCACGGCACGTCGCTATCGAGCACCAGCACCACGTCGGCCTCGGCGAGCGCAACGTTCTGCACCGGCTGGTTCCACTGGCTGCCCTGGTGCAGCGGATCGGCCGGCGGATAGTTCATGGTGGCGGGCACCGATTCCAGCACGCCGACTCCGAGGCGGGTGCACAATCGCACCAGTTCGTCGACCGCCTCCGGCTGTCGGCCGAGATAGGACGTCACCACCAGGGGCCGGTGGGCGGCGGCGAGTTTTGCGGTCAGCAGTTCGGCAGCGTGCGGCGGCAGTGCAGCCGGTGCGGTGGGCCGCCAGCGGGCCTGTTCCATGGGGGTTTCCGGCGCCTCGGCCTCCAGCAGCTCGCGCGCGGCGGTCAGATAGACCGGGCCCTTGGGCTCGCTTGTCGCAATCTGCAGCGCCCGCTGGACGATCTGCTTGACGTTGGCGGCGCTGCGGATCTCGTTCTCGTATTTGACGTATTGGCGGACGATCCCGCGCTGGTCGGGAACGTCCTGCAGCCAGTGGATGAACTCGTTGCGGCTGCCCGCCGCCTCGCCCTCCTGGGTCGCCGGCGACAGGCCGGCGAAGATCAACACCGGCACCCGCCCCCGCGCCGCATTATGCAGCGCCCCGGCCAGCGCCTGTGTGCCGCAGTCGACATGAACGATGACCGCCTGCGGACGTCCACTCACCTGGGCGAAGCCGTGGGCGCAGGAAAGCGCCACCATCTCGTTGGGGCAGGTGATCACCGTCGGGATGATGCGCCCGGTCGCACCTGCATGTGCGATGGCCTCGATCAGCGCCGGATGGTCGCTGCCGAAATTCACGAAGATATGCGATACCCCCCCCTCCGAGAGCGCGTCGAGTAGCGCCATGCCTGCGGTGACCATTGGTGCGGTTCTCTCCCCCGAGGGCACTTGCGGCCCTATGCCAGGTCGTCGGCAATCTTCCTGAGCAGCCTGATGAATTCGGCCTTCTGCCGGCCGACAATCTCGTCGAGCTTGCGGTCGTGCTCTGCGGCGTGGGCCATGAGACGGTCGAGCGTCTCCTCGCCGGTGGCGGTGAGCGTAAGGGCGATGCTGCGGCGATCGGTGGGTGAACGCTGGCGCCTGACCAGGCCGCGTTTCTCCAACTCCTGGATCAGCGGCGTCACCGACGACTTGTCGCGGGCGATGGCGCGACCGAGCTCGGCCTGTGTGATGCCGGGATTGTTGGAGATGACCGTCATCGCCGCGAAGCGGCCGGGCTTCAGGTCGCGCATGCCGGCGTGGCGGGCGAAAGCGCGGAACGAGGCGTCCTGGGCCATGCGCAAGTGGAAGCCGACATAGTCGTCGAGGACGCCGAGGCGAATGCCATCGACCTCGGCGATGCCGCGGTCGGCTGCACCGTTGGCTTTCCGCTTGGAACGAGGCTTCTGCCTGCCGGTCAAGCCTGTCCCTCCGCCATCGCCTGTTTGGCCGTCGGTCCCATGTCCTGCCACTTGCAAGCCCGCTATTGTGCAACCCAATACCGTTTGGCCCCAAACTATATCTCAGGACCGTCGACACCACAAACCGAAGCAATAAGGACTTTTGCGCTGTATCAAAGCGCGCCCGGCGCAGCCGGGCGATAACGAGTTCGCGAGCATTGCGCCGAAGCAGTCGATCTGCTCCTTCCCCCCCCTTGATCGATTGCCTCCGACACGCAAGGGCCGGTCGCCTCCAGGCGGCCGGCCTTTGATTTTCACGGGGCTTGATAGCAGAGCGTCGCTGTGCCGATATCATAGCCATGCGCGCGATGGTTCTTGATGGGCCGGGCCAGCCCTTGCGGCTGGTGGATCGGCCGCAGCCGAAGGCGGGTCCCGGACAGGTCCTGATCGAGGTTCTTGCCTGCGGCGTGTGCCGCACGGACCTGCATGTCGCCGACGGCGAATTGCCGCAGGCGCGCTATCCGATCGTGCCCGGTCACGAGATCGTCGGCCGCGTCGCTGCGCTTGGGCCGGGCGTCGGCGACCTCGCCGTCGGGACACGCATCGGCGTCCCTTGGCTCGGCTGGACCTGCGGCCATTGCCACTACTGCCTGTCGGACATGGAGAACCTCTGCGACACGGCGCACTTCACCGGCTGCGACATCGACGGCGGCTATGCCGAATACGTGGTTGCCGACCGGCGCTATTGCTTCCACCTGCCGAAGAAATACGGCGACGCGGAAGCCGCGCCGCTGCTCTGCGCCGGCCTCATCGGCCACCGTGCCCACCGCCTGGCCGGCGACGGCAAGGCACTTGGCCTCTATGGCTTCGGCGCCGCCGCCCACATCATCGCCCAAGTCGCCATCCATCAGGGCAAGCGGGTCTACGCCTTCACCCGCGCCGGCGACAAACAGGCGCAGGATTTTGCGCGCAAGCTCGGCGCCGTCTGGGCTGGCGGCTCCGACGAGACGCCGCCGGAAGAACTCGATGCGGCGATCCTCTTCGCGCCGGTCGGCGCGCTGGTGCCGGCGGGCCTCAGGGCCGTGCGCAAGGGCGGCATCGTCGTTGCCGCCGGCATCCACATGAGCGACATCCCGTCTTTTCCTTACGACATCCTGTGGAACGAGAAGGTGGTACGCTCGGTCGCCAATCTCACCCGCGCCGACGGCGAGGAGTTCATGCGGCTCGCGGCCGAAGCGCCGATCGAGACCAGCGTCACTCGGTTTCGGCTGGAAGAGGCGAATGCGGCGCTTGCGGCGCTGCGCGAGGGGCGGCTCGTCGGCGCCGCGGTCCTGATCCCGTAAAACAAGGAGGCTGAAGATGTTCCGACCGATCTTCAATCTGCCGCCGGGCGTCATCGGCTATTCGGCAAGTGGCAAGATCACCGCCGACGACTACGGCAAGGTCCTGATCCCGGAGCTCGAGGCGAAGATCGCCGAAGGCGGCAAGCTGCGCTTTCTCTATGTGCTCGGACCCGAATTCGAGGGGTTCGAGGTCGGTGCCATGGTTGACGATGCGACCTTTGGCTTCCGTCACTTCTTCGACTTCGAGAAGATCGCCTTCGTTTCCGACCATGCCGCCTATCGCCAGACGGTCGAGGGGTTCGGTATCATGATGCCGGCCGAAGTGCGCAGCTTTCCGCTGGCAGAAATGGATGCGGCGAAAGCGTGGCTGGCCGACTAGCGCGTTAACCTGTCGGCCGCAAAAAGATCACCGCGCGGCCAACAATCCATCGCATCCCTCGTCTATCGAATGCTGCAGGGCCATGCAGACGAGGAGGGTAAGATGTTCATGCGGATCGATAACCTGCCGGCGGGCTTCGTCGGCGTGGTGGCAAGTGGCCAGGTTACGGCGGACGACCGGCTGCGCGTCCTGGAGCCGTCCATCATGGGCGCGGTCGAGACGGCCGGGCGCGTGCGTCTGCTCTATGTTGCCGGCACCGATTTCACCGGCTACGAACGCGGCGGTCTCTATGACGCCGCGGTCTTCGGCACCCGCCATTTCAACGACTTCGACAGGATCGCCTTCGTCGCCAATGACGGACCGTACCAGCGTGCGGTTCTGGCGATGAACGGCCTGATGCCGGCACGGCTGCGGGTCTTCGCACCCAGCGAGATCGCCCAGGCGCGTGAGTGGCTGAAGTCACGCGAAGGCTAGCCGGCGGCGTTCAGCTTGCCGCCTTCAGGGCGGCGTCCCGCGGTTTCTCCTCGAGCGCTGCGAGGAAGCCGTCGGCCCACGTCGACACATCGTTCTTCAACAGCCGGTCGAACATGTCGCGCCAGCGGGCCACGCGGTCCTCGCGCGGCATCGACAGCGCCCGGGCAATCGCGTTGCCGGTGCTGTCGAGATCGTAGGGGTTGACGATCAGCGCACCGGAGAGCTCCGGCGCCGCGCCGGCGAAGCGCGACAGCACCAGAACGCCGGGATCGTCGCCATCCTGCGCGGCGATGAATTCCTTGGCGACCAGGTTCATGCCGTCGCGCAACGGCGTCACCAGCCCGACATTGCTCATGCGATAGAGGCCGGCCAGCGTCGGCCGCTTGATCGTGCGGTTGATGTAGCGGATCGGCGTCCAGTCGAGATGGCCGAAGGCGCCGTTGATGCGCCCGGCGGTGCCGGCGACCTCGGCCTGCATCTGGGCATATTCGGGAACGTCGGAGCGCGATTTCGGCGTGATCTGCAGATAGGTCACCTTGGCATGATAGGCGGGATTGTTCTGCAGGAACCGCTCGTAGGAGAGCATGCGGTGGTCGATGCCCTTGGAATAGTCCAGGCGGTCGACGCCGATGACTAGGTAGCGGTCGCGCAGGCTGGTGACCATGCGCTTGACCAGCGGATTGCTGCGCGCGGTGCGCGCCACCTCGGCAAACTCCTTGGTCTCGATGCCGATCGGAAAGGCGCCGATGTCGAATGTCCGCGAGCCGGTCTGGAAACGGCCTGGCGCGATTTCCTTCGCCAGCCCTTCGCGCTTGAGGCAGAGGGCGAAATTCTCCGCGTCCCATTCGGTCTGGAAACCGATCAGGTCGTAGGCGGTGAAGGCTTCCAGCAGCCGGTAATGCGCCGGCATGGCGTACCACACGTCGGGCGGCGGCCACGGGATGTGCAGGAAGAATCCGATGCGGTTCTTGGCGCCACGGGCGCGCAACTCCGCCGCCAGTGGGATCAGGTGATAGTCCTGCACCCAGATGGTGTCGTCCGGCTTCAGCCGCTCGGCCAGCACCTTGGCGAAGAAGGCGTTGACGCGCATGTAGCCGGACAGGTCCTGGCGATCGAAATCGGCAAGGTCGAGCCGGTAGTGAAGCAGCGGCCACAGCGCGCGATTGGCGAAGCCGTTGTAGTATTCGTCGAGATCGCGCCGCGTCAGGTCGACCAGCGCGAACAGCGTGTTGCCCTCTTCGCGCGTATGGATCTTGACCCTGTCGGGCTCGTCCTCTTCAGCCGTCTTGCCGGACCAGCCGAGCCACAGGCCACCCCGCTGGCGCAACACCACCTTCAGCGCCACCGCAAGCCCGCCGGCCTCCGCACCGGTACCACCGGGGGGCGGCACGCGGTTGGAAATCACGACCAGGCGGCTCATCCCGCTTTCCGAGTCACGCTGAAAATTGGCTGACCTCCCCGTTTCTCGTGCGGCGCATGGGCACAGCGCTGCTTCACGGCCGGGACAAGCGCTCAGCCCGACACCGCATTTCCGGGCCCGCAGGATTCATGCCGCGACCGGATTTTTCGCCGCGCACGACCGCCGAAACGCTGATTACCCTTCTATTTGGGCCTTGTGGCGAGGTTTGACAACCATGAACGGACCGATTGCGGGTCGTCGATATGGACCGCTGCCGCCGTTTCCCGGCGGTCACGCCCGACTCTCACGGCGAGGCCGCCCATCTCCGCGGCGACCCGGAACATGTATTCGTCGGTGAGATCGTCGCCGACGGCCAGCGGCCGGCGTCCGGCGAACGGCGGCCCTTCCATGAAACGGCCAACCGCCAGGCCCTTGTCGGCGCCGGCGGGGCGCACCTCGAGCATCATCTTGCCCCGCTGCAATTCGAGGCCGGGGGAACTGGCGATGATCGCGCGCATGTCCGCCTCCAACTGCTGTCCAAGGTCGGGATGGCTGCGGTAGTGGACGGTGACCGAAACGCTCTTCTCCTCGATGAGCAGCCCATGCCGCGCGCCGAGCCCGCGCAGTTGCTGGCGCAGGGCCTCCAGCGCCGGCGCGGCGAGCTTCTCTTCGCTGCCGTCGGCAAAGCGCGTCTCGGCGCCGTGGATGCCGGCTGACGGCAGCCGTGCCGGCGCGAGGAATTGGTCGAGCGAGGCAATCGGGCGGCCCGACACGAGCGCCAGCGCACCGCCGGCGCGAGCCGACAGGTCCATCAACAGGCCGGGAAGCTCCGGCGGCATGATGACGGCTTCCGGCGTGGCGGCGATGTCGATCAGCGTGCCGTCGAAGTCGAGGAAGAAGGCCCAGCCGTCCGCAGAGGTGGGCAGAGTGCTTGTGGGAATCATGCAGCGATTAGAAACCGGACGCGCGCCAAGTGAAACCCGCGAAAAACGCAATCGCCGCTTAACCATCGCGTAAGATGGCGCCAATTCGTGCAAGCGCCGGCTCTGTATGCAAGTCGCCGTGGACCCCTGTTGTTTCTTTCGAGGGCGGGGCCGGTTTCGTTGTTCGCAATGCACGAGGTTTCGGCATTGCGACGCGGTTTGCCCACGTCGACGGCAAGCGACGGCAACATCGACGCGCAACGTCGACTTTAAATAGTTCAATCGCTTAGTCGCCCTTAACGCGCACGCGCTACGACCGGCCCGAGGGACGATGGATAGGGCAATCCAATGACGTGCAGCAAGAACAGGGACAATCAATCGAGCGACGGGGCGATACGCGACGCGCGGGCGGCCGAGCGGCGCCTGCGCGAGGCGATCGACATTCTGCCCGAAGGCATCGTCTTCCTCGATAGCCAGGGGCGCTACATCCTCTGGAACCAGCAATACGCCGATATCTACAAGCGCAGCGCCGACCTGTTCGAAATCGGCGTCAAGCTCGAGGATACGCTGCGCATCGGCGTCAAGCGCGGAGATTACCCGGCTGCCTTCGGCCGCGAGGAAGAATGGGTGGCCGAGCGGCTCGACCTCATGCTCAACCCCGGCCCTCCGCACGAGCAGGTGCTTTCCGATGGGCGCGTGGTGCTGATCGAGGAACGCCGCACCAGTGACGGCGGCATCATCGGGCTGCGCGTCGACATCACCGAGATGAAGCAGCGCGAAGCCTCGTTCCGCCTGCTGTTCGACGAGAACCCGCTGCCGATGTTCGTCTGCACCGTCGACGGGGAGCGCATCCTGGCCGCGAACGACGCTGCGGTCGCCCATTATGGCTACGACCGCGCCACGCTCACCGCCGGAACCCTCGCCGACATCCACGACCCGTCCGACCGCCCTGATATCGCCGATATCGTCGATACGCCGGAGGACTGGCAGGCGGGCCGCACCTGGCGGCATCGCAAGGCCGATGGCAGCCTGATCGACGTCGCCGTCTTCGCCCGCCGGCTGACCTATGAGCGCGCACCGGCGGTGCTGATGGCGGCGGTCGACATCACCGAGCGCAAACGCGCCGAGGCGCGCATCGCCTTCATGGCGCATCACGACGCGCTGACCGAGCTGCCCAACCGCGTGCTGTTGCACGAACGCATGGGCGAGATGCTGTCACGACTGAAGCGCAACGGCACCGGACTCGCGGTCCACTGCATCGACATCGACAACTTCAAGACGGTCAACGATACGCTCGGCCATCCGGTCGGTGACCTGCTGCTGCAGGCGGTTGCCGGACGATTGCGCGATGCGCTCCGCCACGAGGATCTCGTGGCGCGGCTGGGTGGCGATGAGTTCGCCATTCTGCAGACCGACATCACGCAGGCGTCGGAAGTCGCCAACCTGGCCGCCCGCATACTGGGCGTGCTCGGCGAGCCCTTCGACCTCGATGGTAACATCGTCACCGCCGGGGCCAGCATCGGCATCGCCATCGCCCCGGGCGACGGCGACGAATCCGACCAGCTCCTCAAGAACGCCGACATGGCGCTCTATCGCGCCAAGGGCGAGGGCAAGGGCACGTTCCGCTTCTTCGAGGCCGAAATGGATGCGCGTGCCCGCGAGCGCCGGCAGCTTGAGCTCGACCTGCGTGCCGCGCTTCGCGCCGGCGACCTTGAGGTGCACTATCAGCCGCTCGTCAAGCTTGCCACCGGCACGATTACCGGCTGCGAGGCGCTGGTGCGCTGGCACCACCCGGAGCGCGGCATGGTGTCGCCGGCGCACTTCGTTGCCATCGCCGAGGAGACCGGCCTCATCGGTCAGCTCGGCGCCTTCGTGCTGAAGCAGGCCTGCGCCGACGCCGCGCGCTGGCCGGAGCCGATCAAGGTGGCGGTCAACCTGTCGCCACTCCAGTTCCGCAGCGGCAATCTGATCGCCATCGTCTCGGAAGCGCTCGAAGCTTCCGGCCTGGCGCCGAACCGTCTGGAGCTGGAGATCACCGAAACGCTGCTGCTCGACAAGTCGGGCCTGGTGCTGGCAACGCTGCACGCGCTCAGGGCGCTCGGCATCCACATCTCGATGGACGATTTCGGCACCGGCTATTCGTCGCTCAGCTACCTGCGCTCCTTCCCCTTCGACAAGATCAAGATCGACCGCTCCTTCGTTCGCGACATGGGTGCGAGCATCGACTCGCAGGCGATCGTCAAGGCGATCATCGGGCTCGGCACCAGCCTCGGCATCACCATCACGGCGGAGGGCATCGAGACCGAAAGCGACCTCCAGCGGCTGAAGGCGGAAGGCTGCCAGGAAGGCCAGGGCTATCTGTTTTCGAAGGCGCGGCCGAACGCGGAGTTCGTGGCGAGCCTCGTGCAGGAGGAGCGGGAGGTGGCGTAGGTGCTGCCATTGACTTCCGTCATCCCCCGGCGAGGCGTAGCCGAGACCGGGGGATCGCTTTCAGCTCCGCGCAGTGTCTCATTAAGGCGCAGAAACTGTTGAGCCAGATCCTCCGCTTTCGCGGAGGATGACCGGTGTTGTGCGTTGGCAAGCCGTCACCCGCGTCTCGGCGGCGTCTCAATCCTCCATCTTCAGCGCGGCGATGAAGGCTTCCTGCGGGATGTCGACCTTGCCGAACTGACGCATCTTCTTCTTGCCTTCCTTCTGCTTCTCCAGAAGTTTCCTTTTGCGCGTCACGTCGCCGCCATAGCACTTGGCCAGGACGTCCTTGCGCAGCGCGCGGATGGTCTCGCGCGCGACGATGCGCCCGCCGAGCGCCGCCTGGATCGGGATCTGGAACATGTGCTGCGGGATCAGGTCCTTCAGCTTCTCGCACATCGCCCGTCCGCGCCGCTCGGCATTGGAGCGGTGGACCATGACCGAGAGCGCGTCGACCGGCTCGCCGTTGACCAGGATCTGCATCTTCACCAGATCGCCGGGCTTGTAGTCGGTCAGGTGGTAGTCGAAGGAGGCGTAGCCCTTGGAGACCGACTTCAGCCGGTCGTAGAAATCGAACACGACTTCGTTGAGCGGCAGGTCGTACTGCACCATGGCGCGGTTGCCGGCATAGGAAAGGTCGACCTGGACGCCGCGGCGCTCCTGGCAGAGCTTGAGGATCGAGCCGAGATAATCGTCCGGGGTGAGGATGGTGGCCCTCAGCCACGGCTCGGAAATCTCGACGATCCGCACCGGGTCCGGCATGTCCGCCGGATTGTGCAGTTCCAGCGTGCTGCCGTCGGTGAGCTGGACGCGATAGACCACCGAGGGCGCCGTGGCGATCAGGTCGAGGTCGAACTCGCGGGTCAGCCGCTCCTGCACGATCTCCAGATGCAGGAGACCGAGGAAGCCGCAGCGGAAGCCGAAGCCGAGCGCGGCGGAGGTTTCCGTCTCGTAGCTGAAGGCGGCGTCGTTGAGGCGGAGCTTGCCGATCGCGGCGCGCAGGTTCTCAAAATCCGCCGCATCGACTGGGAAGATGCCGCAGAACACGACGGGCACCGCCGGGCGGAAGCCGGGCAGGGGCGTCTCGGTCGGCCGCCGATCCTCGGTGATGGTGTCACCGACCGCGGTGTCGGCGACCTCCTTGATCGAGCCGGTGAAGAAGCCGAGCTCGCCCGGTCCGAGCACGCCCCAGTCGACCAGCTTCGGCGTGAAGATGCCGACCGTGTCCACTTCGTGGACGGCCGCGGTCCGCATCATGCGGATCTTCATGCCTTTCTTGAGCTTGCCGTCGATGATGCGCACCAGCACGACGACGCCGAGATAGGCGTCGTACCAGGAATCGACCAGCAGCGCCTTCAGCGGCGCGTCGGCGTCGCCAGTGGGCGCCGGCAGCCGCGTGACGATGGCTTCCAGCACCGCGTCGACGCCCTCGCCGGTCTTGGCGGAGATCGGCAGGGCGTTGGAGGCGTCGAGCCCGATCACGTCCTCGATCTGTTGCTTCACCCGCTCCGGCTCGGCCGCCGGCAGGTCGACCTTGTTGAGGACCGGAACGATCTCGTGGTCGTTCTCGATCGCCTGATAGACATTGGCCAGCGTCTGCGCCTCGACACCCTGGGAGGCATCGACCACCAGCAGCGAACCCTCGCAGGCGGCCAGCGACCGGTTCACCTCATAGGCGAAATCGACGTGGCCGGGCGTGTCGATGAGGTTGAGGACGTAGTCCTTGCCGTCCTTGGCGTGATAGTTCAGGCGCACGGTCTGCGCCTTGATGGTGATGCCGCGCTCGCGCTCGATGTCCATGGAATCCAGCACCTGCGCCTTCATCTCCCGCTGTGTGAGCCCCCCGGTCATCTGGATGAGCCGGTCGGCGAGCGTCGACTTGCCGTGGTCGATATGGGCGATGATGGCGAAGTTGCGGATATTGCTCTGCGGAATGGCGGTCATGGAGCGGGCTCTTAGCAGGAAGGGACAAGCGCCGGAAGCCAAGAGTCCGGCCTGGCCGCCGATCGGCCGGGTCGGCGGCTTGTCTTCCAATATGGGGCGGGATATTCGGCATGCCGCCGGCCTTTCCCGAAACGACGAACCTTCGTCAGGCGCCTCCCATGACCACGATCATCCGTCCGGCGACCGAAGCCGACCTGCCTGCGATCCTGGCGATCTACAACGACGCCATCGCCAAGACGACCGCGATCTGGAACGACCAGCCGGCCGATCTTGCCAACCGTCGGGCGTGGTTCTTCGCCCGCGCCACCCAGGGCTTTCCGGTCCTGGTGGCGGAAGAGGATGCGCTCGTCGTCGGTTATGGCGGCTTCGGCGACTTCCGACCCTTCGAGGGCTATCGCTTCACTGTCGAGCATTCGGTCTATGTCGCCGAAGGCGTGCGCCGGCGCGGCATCGCCTCGTCTCTGCTCGCGGCCCTCGAGGAGCGGGCGCGTGAGCTTGGCAAGCATGTCATGGTCGCCGGCATCGCATCGGACAACGAGGCTTCGATCCGGCTGCACGAGCGCTTCGATTTCGTCGAGACGGGGCGCATGCCCGAAGTCGGCTTCAAGTTCGGCCGCTGGCTCGACCTCGTTCTGATGCAAAAGACGTTGTAAAGCCGGCGGGAGCCTGATGCCCAGGAAACCGCGATCCCGCGATGGCTAAGGCTCTGCCTCGGGCTCCGGGATCACCAGAGTCAGCAATGTCGCCATTAGTCCGGTGACGGCGACCGAAGAGCCAAGGATGTTACGCCACACCACCGGCTGATCCTTCGGCATGTCAGGGGACCGCTGCAATAACACGTGATCATAATTTCCATTGCCTATCCAATATGTCATGTTCACCGAACGGGTCTTGTAGTCGTTCTGCTCCGTGGCAACCGGCTGAACAAATTCGTTGATCGTCTTGCGTGAAACGACCGATCAGGCCACATTCGGAAAAATGTTTGGCGACATAAGGAAATTAGCCCGCGCCGTTCGTTACGCAGTCTCCGACGCTGGCCTCGCCATGCATGATCCTACGACCGTGGCTCGCTACCGCCGTCTTCGACAGGAAGTCTTTCGTCCCGAATACACGTTTCGGTGCAAGCCAGAAGCAAAGCTCATATACGTTGAGATTCCGAAAGCAGCTTCGCGCACGCTGCACGATCTGCTTGGTGACACTTTGACCATCCGGGCACTCGGCCTCTCCGAGTTCTTTGCACTAGCGGATGACCCGGAAACAATCATTTTCACGTTCGCTAGAAATCCGTTCGACCGTTTGGCATCCTGTTACCGCAATAAGTTCCAGGGAATACCGATCAACGCACTCGGAGCCTATCGCAAGGACTTGCGCCGGGTCTTTGGTTTGACCATGGGCGGATTGAGGCAGAGCGAGCCTCTCTCGTTCGACCGGTTCATTGAGTTGGCCTGCGCGACCTGCGTATCGGGCACGGACGGGCACTGGCTGCAAATGAGCCGGCTTATTCCATCTCGGGACCTGGCGCCCAGCCTCGTCGGGCGCATGGAATCCTTCGACAGCGACCTAAAGAAACTGGCCAGTCGCCTCGACGCCAGCAGGCAAATCCCACGCCTCAATACCACCACACCATCCGACCTGTGGACGCCGGTCCTACGAGAACGCGTGAGTCGCGCTTATGAGCCCGACTTCCAGAGGTTTGGGTACAAACACGAGATTTGACGACCTTAGGTGAACTATAGGATTCGCAGCTGGGCAGGTGCGAATACGTGGGTATAGGAAAACGCGAGTAGTCGAATATCGATCGATGCCGGTGAGGTAGTCGACGCCTATTCCGCCGCTTCCGTGGCTGTTTCCTCGCCATTTTCGCCGGTGTCGGCAGCCTTGAGCGCGTCGAGCCGGGGCATGGCGGTGATGTTGTAGCCGGCGTCGACGAAATGCACCTCGCCGGTCACCGCCGAGCCGAGGTCGGAGAGCAGGTAAGCGGCAGTGTTGCCGATCTCCTCGATCGCCACACTGCGACGCAGAGGCGCGTTGTGCTTCTGGTGTGCGAACATGATGCGCGCGTCGGTGATCCCGGCGCCGGCAAGCGTGCGCACCGGGCCGGCCGAGATGGCGTTGACGCGGATGGCGCTCGGCCCGAAATCGACCGCGAGGTAGCGTACCGAGGCCTCCAGCGCCGCCTTGGCGACCCCCATGACATTGTAGTTGGGCATCACCCGGGTCGAGCCGCCGAAGGTCAGCGTCACCATGGCGCCGCCGCCAGTCATCATCGCCGCCGCCCGCCGCGCCACCTCGGTGAAGGAGAAGCACGAGACCAGCATGGTGTTGATGAAATTTGTACGGCTGGTGTCGGCATAGCGGCCGCGCAGCTCGTGCTTGTCGGAGAAGGCGACGGCGTGGACGAGGAAGTCGATGGTTGGCCAGCGCTTCGCCAGGGCGGCAAACGTCGAATCGAGCGAATTCGGCTCGTCGGCGTCGGGCGCCAGGCCGACGTCGCAGGGGATGACGAAGTCGGAGCCGAGCGATTTTGCCAATGGCAGCACGCGCTTGCCCAGCGCCGGTGTCTGGTAGGTGAAGGCGAGTTCGGCGCCGTGTCCGGCAAGCTGCTTGGCGATACCCCAAGCGATCGAATGATCGTTGGCGACGCCCATCACTAGGCCGCGCTTGCCGCTCATCATGCCGGTTACCATCCCGTCTCCCCCGTTGTTCCGGCTGCTGTCAGCCGTTGTAGCGCTGCAAGACGAGCGTTGCGTTGGTGCCGCCGAAGCCGAAGGAATTGGACAGCACCGTGTTGACCTCGACATTGTCCATGCGCTTGCGGACGATGGGCATGTCGGCAAAGTCCGGGTCGATCTCGTCGATATGGGCGGATTCGCAGATGAAGCCGTTGTTCATCATCAGCAGCGAATAGATCGCCTCATGAACGCCGGTCGCGCCCAGCGAGTGGCCGGTCAGCGACTTGGTCGCCGAGATCGGCGGGCATTTGTCGGCGCCGCCGAACACCTCGCGGATGGCGACGATCTCCGGCCCGTCGCCGGCCGGCGTCGAAGTGGCGTGCGGGTTGATGTAGTCAATCTTCTCACCGACGGTCGCCATGGCCAGTTTCATGCAGCGTGCGGCGCCCTCGCCGGACGGCTGCACCATGTCGTAGCCGTCGGACGTGGCACCGTAGCCGACCACCTCGCCATAGATGCGCGCGCCGCGCGCCTTGGCGTGCTCCAATTCTTCCAGCACCACCACGCCGGCGCCACCGGCAATGACGAAACCGTCGCGGTTCTTGTCGTAGGCGCGCGAGGCGACCCCCGGCCGGTCGTTGTAGTGGCTGGACAGCGCCCCCATGGCGTCGAACATTACCGACATGGTCCAGTCGAGATCCTCGCAGCCGCCGGCAAAGACGATGTCCTGCTTGCCCATCTGGATGAGCTCGGTGCCGTTGCCGATGCAGTGCGACGAGGTCGAGCAGGCCGAGGAGATGGAATAGCTGAGGCCCTTGATCTTGAACCAGGTGGACAGCGTCGCCGAGGCGGTTGACGACATCGCCTTGGGCACGGCGAAGGGGCCAACGCGCTTGGGCCCCTTGGTGCGCGTCGTGTCGGCGACCTCGACGATCGTCCGCGTCGATGGTCCGCCGGAGCCCATCACCATGCCGGTGCGCTCATGCGAGATTTCGTCAGGCGCAAGACCGGCATCCAGGATCGCCTGGTCCATGGCGACGTGGTTCCAGGCCGTTCCCCGGCCGTGAAAGCGCAGCGCCCGGCGGTCGATCATGGCCGCAGGATCGAGGGTCGGTTCGCCGTGCACGTGGCAGCGGAAGCCCAGGTCGGCATATTCCTGGGTGTGCGATATCCCCGATTTCGCTTCATGCAGGCTGGCCATCACCTCTTGGGTCGAGTTCCCGATCGGGGAAACGATGCCCATGCCCGTGACGACGACACGTTTCATTTCGCCTTACCTCGTTGCATCCGTGGCCTGCCGGCACGCCGCCGCGTTCGCTACCCGCGCGGCTGCGGCACTTGGGCGCGGCTCTAGCCGGCCGCCGGCTGCGCCTCGTTCTGGAAGAGGCCGACCCTGAGATCCTTGGCTTGATAGATCGGGTTGCCGTCGACCTTCAGCCAGCCGTCGGCGACCCCGAGCACCAGCTTGGAGCGCAGCACGCGCTTGATCTCGATGCCGTATTCCACCAGGCGGGCGGTCGGCAGCACCATGCCGGAGAATTTGAGCTCGCCCAGCGACAGGGCCCGGCCGCGGCCCGGCTGGCCGAGCCAGCCGAGGAAGAAGCCCAGCATCTGCCAAAGCGCATCGAGGCCGAGGCAGCCGGGCATGACCGGATCGCCCTTGAAATGGCATCCGAAGAACCAGAGGTCCGGCTTCACGTCCAGTTCGGCGCGCACTTGGCCCTTGCCGTGCTCGCCGCCCTGGTCGCTGATCGCGGTGATGCGGTCGAACATGAGCATGGGCGGGAGCGGCAATTGGGCATTGCCGGGACCGAAAAGCTCACCCCGGCCGCAGGCGAGCAGGTCTTCGTAATCGTAGCTCGACGGGCGGTCGTCGGTGGTTGCAGGCATGGCTGACGTCATGGCTTGTCCATCTCGTGACTGGCCGCATTTCCCCGGCCGCTGGCGGCGCCGGAGTGTGAATGCCGTCTTAACATAGCATCGCCGCCGTCGCCACAAAGCACCTGCACGGGCCCCCGGCGGGCTATCGCCGGCGCTCGGGGGGGCCTGCGGCGGGAGGTTGCATTGCGGCCCTGTGTGTAACGACTTATATTAAGTCCAATTGCTACCTAGCGAGGAATCGGCAAGGACCGATATAGGAAAATGACCCCCCACGAGCACACGCATGACGAGCGCGAAGAGGCGGTTCAGAGCCGCCCCAGGATTCGTGCCATGTTGCGACAAGCCGGCCTCCGCCCGACACGGCAGCGGCTGGCCCTGGCCGAGCTTTTGTTCGGCAGAGGACACCGCCATCTGTCGGCGGAAACCCTGCAGCAGGAAGCCCTGCTTGCCCGCGTACCGGTATCGCTGGCGACCATCTACAACACGCTGCATCAGTTCACCGGTGCCGGGTTGTTGCGCGAGGTCGCCGTCGACGGGTCGCGGACCTACTTCGACACCAATATCTCCGAACACCATCACTTCTTCATCGAAGACGACAACGAGGTGTTCGACATCCCGACCGGGTCGATTGGCGTCGGTCGCGTACCGGAGCCGCCGCCTGGCTTTGCCATCAGCCGGGTAGACGTGGTGGTGCGGCTGCGCCGCATCAGCTGACCCGCGCCGCCACACCGGCGGGCGGCCTCAGGCGGGGCTGTTGACAACGGCCCCGTTCTCGGATGCACTGTTCCAGCGGCGGACCGCTAGGGCCCGGAATGGACTGGTGTATTGCGTCGAGTGACCTGGATGAATCCGGCTCCCCTGCGAGGGTGAGGCTGGAAAGGCGGGATGTTTTCACCGCCCGACACACCACCGAAAGCTTCTTCGACCAAATCTTTGCCGTCGGTTCTCCGATTGCCGGGACGCTGTTTTGCAGCCCCGAGAGAGCCGTCGACAGCCTCGAGCGCCTGCGACCCGGCAGACGGGGCAGGGCTTTTTTTGGGAGGGCAGGGGACTATTGCAGTCCTGCCGACTTGCCAAATCTGTCGCCGGTGCCGTCGTCGCGACGACGGCCTTTGGCGGCGCTCGGGTGACAGAGGCCCGGCGCGCCGGGGATTGGCGCGCCGGGTCTTTTCCCTTCCGTCAGGATCGTGGAACGCGGACGACCGCCGCGTCGCGCTTGAGGCGCCGGTAGGATTGGCCTTCGACCGCCTCGGTATCCTGCTCCCAGTCGGCGTCGAGCCCATAGACCGAATGGGTCACGGTCAGCCCGTTCAGGGCGATGAACCGTTCGGCTTCGGCGACCGTTTGCCACACCCAGCCGCCGGCGTAGTCGGCGCCGCCACCCCGCTCGATCGGGGCGCTGGGGCCGGCGAACGCCGCTTCGTAGCGGGCGGTGAGGCCGATGCAATAGATCATGCCGCGATGCTAGCAGACGGCGGCCCATCAGGCCCCTAGTCGACGTCCTCGTTGGGGTAGACGCCCCACAGGCGGTCCTGCTGGATCCAGCCGTCAAAGCCCTTGCCGCTGATACGGCACCAGCCGTCGCGGCAGCGGTCGACGGTGCCCATGACGCCGGGCTCCAGATAGGCGGTGATCGTGGCGCCCACCGCCGCGTCGGCGTGGATCGGCTGTGCCTCGCCCTTGGTCCAGGGCGTGACCACGGCCGTGCGCTTGCCCGACAGAAGGCTGTTGAACACCCAGCCGACGGCGCCGTCGGAATCGCGGACACGCCGCCAAGTGTCGTATTCCTGAATGACCTCGATCGGCAGGCCGGTGCGGGTGAACACCCAGGCGATCTTGTAGTCCTCGCCGGGACCGACACGGACGTTGACCCTGCCCGCCTTGAGGCTGACGAAGCGCGGCACCTGGAGCCCGCTCTTGCCGACAGCGTCGGCGGCGTGCAGCGGCGAGGAATGGATGAACTCGCCGGCCGCGACCAGAACCAGGCCAATGCCGGTGAGCGCAAGAAGGCGGGAGAGAAATCGGAAGGCCCTGGTGCCGGTCCACCAGGGTGTACGCATCTGCATGTCGCTACCCCAAACGATGCATGTCGTGCCCAGGCCGACCTTGCCGAAACAGGGTTAAGGACCCCTCAACACACGCAACCGATGATGCGTCTTTGCCCCACCGGAGCCGCGGTGTGGCACAAATGGCGCGTGTGGACGCGGGATGGATTTGTGACTAGAAATTCCACGGCGGTGGCAGGAAGGCCCCTTTGATGGCAAGACAAATCGGGACGTTTCTGCGGCTTGCCACGCTGTGCGTCATGGCGGCCCTCATCGCCGCCTGTGCGCCGGTCGAATCGCCGCGTCTTGGCAGCGGCCCGCCGGTGCTCTCCCCCAAGACCCTCCGCACCATGAGCAAGCCCGCTCCCGCCGACGCGGTGGTGACATTTGCCCTCGACCCGATCACCAACGCGCCCGGCGAGATGATCTACGCCTACGAGGACGCCCTCAAGGCCAAGGCACCCAGCCGCCAGCTAAAGATTCTCGAGGCCGGCGATCCGACTGCTGATTACCAGCTCAAGGCCTACCTGTCCGCTGTCGGTGATTACAACAGCAGCCTGGTCCTCTACGTTGTCGACATCTTCGACAGGACGGGCACGCGCATCCATCGCATTTCCGGCCAGATCAAGGCCGGTGGCAGCCAGTCACGACCCATGGTCGACCATCCATGGCGCCGGTGTCGCCGAAGACGCCGCCCAGGAATTGATCGACGCATTGGGCAACTGGGCGCACAGCTGAGCTTTGCGGAGATCAGCGCCCGTCGACCGAGCGCGCGAAGGGAACGAAGCGGTAGCTGCGGCCGCGTCGACGGCGATCTACCAGCCGCTTTGCCCGTTCTGCGAGCTTCAGCGCCAGCCGACGCGAGGTCGATCGCCAGACCGTGCCGGGTCCGCGGCCAGGCAGCCGCCGCCGGCGACTTTGCGGCCACTGGTTGATGCCGCCGCAGCGTCGGTCTTCGACGCGTCGAGCAAGGTAGCCTGCACCGCCGCGCCGGGCACGACCTGGGCGACATTCAGGGTGGCGAACACCGGCGACAACGGGTTGAACAGCCACTGGTCCAGCGGATCGGAAATCCGCGCCGACCGGGCGAGGAGAGCCTCGGCGCAATTGCGGTGAATGACATAGGCGGCTGTGCCGCCGTGCCAGGAGCGCATGCGGTGAAGCAACCGGCCGGGCGCCAGCGATGCGGCGTCATCGTCCAGCAGCACACGGCGCTGGGTCGTCTCCAGGCGGATGATATCGGCCTTCGGGTTGGTCTCCACGATCGCCGCCAGCAGCGCCGGCACGTCGTCGGCCAGCCGCGCATCGTCCTCCATCACCGCGATCCAGTCGCCCGGTCCAGCAGCAGCGATGCGCCACGCCTCGCGATGGCTGAGGAAGACGCCGATCTCGCCGCGCCCGACCGGCTGGAAGACAAACCTGGGGTCGACCAGCGTGCGATGTCGCGGTCCGCCAGCAAGCGTCCGTCGATGGCCGGCAGCCGCTCGAAATCGAGACCGCAGCGCGCCGCCTCCGCGCCGAATTCGGCCAGCCGTTCCGGCGAACGGTCGAGGTTGATGACCACCACCCGCATCATGGCCGCAATCTCGTCGTCCAGGCGCCAATAGACGCGCCGGATTTCGCGCAGGATTCGCCTCGCGTGCCGGCCGTTTAGGCGCCGGCATCACCTTCTCGGGCCTGCGCCAATTTCAGCGCGTCGTTCGGATAGGCGGCGATGATCCGCGCGATGACCGGGCCGAGCCTCTCGTCATCGATCACGCGCCGCCGCGCTTCCCGGATCGCCGGCAGGCGGCTCCGCATAGATGTCGCGCTCCATGGTGGAGACGACGGTGTCGATCGCCTTTGCTATATCGGCGAGGTCGATCGGTACGAAGCTGTCCTCGGGAAACCAGCGGGCGAGGTCCGGCGGGCCCGAGACGAAGGGCAGTGCAAAGCCGAGGAAGGCGTCGGCCACCTTCTCCGTCCAGTAGGACGGCATCACCGTGTTCTCCAGCGCAAGGTGATACTTGTAGGGCAGGATTGCATCGGCCTTCAGCCCAATCTTCCGGTATCCGTCACCGAACACATCCAACCGATCGCCGAGTGCGACCTTCAGCTGGCGTACGAAGCGCTGCCGCCGGCGATGGCCGGGCAGCAGGCTCTTGCGCGACAGGACGACGGCGACCGCGTTGCGCTTCTCTGGCGGCTGCAGAAAGACCAGCTCGTCATAGCTGAACGCCGATGCATATCCCGGCTTGGTCACGTCGCGCGCGAATCGGTTGGGCAAGGCGCCATGGCTCTGATGCCAAATGCCGGTGAAGCCGGCGATGAGCTGGGGCGCGACGAGGATCCCGAACTGGTTGACATAGTCAGCCGAAAGATCGGTGTCCGGTTCGGTCAGGACCAGGATGCGCCGTTCGCGCGGCACGCGTGTCGCGATATCACAGCCTTGCTGTCGTAGTTCTCGACCAGCCAGTCGGCACCGTTGGCATCGTCGTTGACGAAGCGCAGCCCGCCGATCTCGACGGGAAACCGGCCGTGTTCCAGCCGATAGTCGTCAGCCGTGAGCCCGGCTTCCAAATGAACGGTCGTCACGACGGGCCTCGCCACAACATTGTATGGCGCCAACAAGTCAAGAGAACAGCTTCCGCTTGGAGTGGTTGTGCAAGGAAGCGAGCCGGATCTTCGCCCCATTGTAGGTCAGATGCGGCACGGACGTGCGGTCGCTGAGGTCAAGTTCGCCAAAGCCGAAATCCGATGCGCGGATACACGAACGCGGATTGATCATGCCGACGGTACCGGTAGCGTCGTGGTGGTTTGGATCGAGCCCAAAGAGATATTGGCCGAAGGCAGCGCCGTCGAAGATCATCCCGAGCCTGTCGTAGCCGGTGGTGTAGGGGAGTCGGCAGGCCGGCCGTTCGCCCTCTCCTGGCCCCATAACATGGCCGGATGGCGCCATGGGTAGCAGCTGAAGTCGGCCAGCGTCATCCTGCTTGCGGAAATCTGCGAGGAGATTCATGTCGTGCAACTTGATTCCCATGCGCACGCGCGCCAGGAAAGCCGGCCGATACCATTTGCGCGCCGCCAACGCCTCTTCGGTAACGCGCCGGGCCATATAGGCATTTAGATCCGCGAGGGTGGAACGATTGCCGACGTAGACCACGCCCGGCACGCACAGATCGTCGTTCAGGAACGGGGCGGCGATGCCCGGATAGAGATCCTTGAATGTCTGCGCGACAGTCTGGACATCGAAAAAGATGACATTGTCGGATTCCAGATGCAGGGCAGCTGGGATATCAAGGTGCATCAGGCATTCTTCGAGGAAGAAGAATCGTTCGGTCGCGAACCGCCAGAAGCCGCGCTTCTTGCCGAGGCGCCGGCGCACGCTACGGCCATAGGCCCGGTGCGACTCGCTCATCTCAAGCATGTCAGAATAGACAACCGTGGTGTTTGACCCTCCCACATCGGCTGCCATCGTTGTGTTTCGACTTAGAATTACGATTATGGGTGTCGTCGGCGAAACTGAGCGTGTCTGCACGATCGTATCGACGAGGTGTGGAGCTGGTTTGCTGCCAATGTGGACATAGATGACAGGAAGCATAGTCAAGTTATCGTGGAACACCCGCTTGTGATCGTGCGGCACTGTTACCCAGTTTATATCGGTTGGAGCGCGAAGGGGCTATTGATGCACCCATTCCTCCCAAACGAATGGGTAGCACCAAGTCTGTCGATGCGTGACGGAAAGTTGCGCCCTGATCGCCTCCCTCTGTGGCGGGCTGTCGTCGGAGAGCCGATGGAATTGAACCTGTAGAGTTCCGATGTTGTCGATCACGCCGGTGACGACGAGCTGCGGCAGCAGCGTGAACTCACCGCCTTCGATGTTGATCTTCATGGCGTCGATACGGGCGATCCCGTGGTCGCGGAGATAGCTCGAGGCCTCGACCGATCGGCACTGCACCCTGGCGTCTGCCTGGCGGAAAGCGGATGAGGCATCGCCGAGGTCGGACAACTCGAACCAGCCATCCTGCGCGTCAAGTGCCACCGGATGCACTGTGATTTTCGGGAAAGCTGCAAATTGCTGGGTCAGCTCCTTGGCGAAGCCCGGATGTGGCTCGAAGACGTGGAAAAAGCAGCCATACTGCTCGTGCATGCGCCGGGTCCAGTCGCCACGGAAGCCGCCAAGATCCACCACGACCGAGTCCTGTGACAGGCCGACGAAGTGATAGCGCAGCCGCTCACCACGGTCACGGCGCCAATCCTTCATGGCGGGTTCGCGAAACCTGCGCGGCTTCACGAGACGCTTCCAGGCCTGCTCGAGGACGTTCATCGCGGTCTTCCTGGTTCCTTCAGGCACAGCAACCGGTGCACTTTGCGGAAACGGCATCTTCGGGAACGCCGCACCAAAATCCCGAATATGTCGCGATCGAGAAAGGCATCCACCGTCTGATAGCTTTCCTGGCTTGGTGCACGCGGTTGAATGGGCCAGGAGAACAGTCGACATTCTGATCATTTCTTGTTGCGTTCGCTGCCGCTATGGTCGCGCCGTGCGCGTGACGACAAATATGTCGTTGGTACTCGGAGAAGCTATGCTCTGGCAATCATTGAAATCGCAGGCGACTGGCTGGCGTCGGGCGCGTCGTGAGCAACGGCACCCGACGCGCCGTCTGGCCCGCAGTGCCGTCAATCGGCACGATTTGAACAAGGCCATCCACGTCGGCGCTGGTTCTCGACATCCAAGGTGCCGTGCTTCTGGCGATAAATGGTGGTCTTCGCCTGCTGGAAATTTTTCGGTCGCAGACGAGGTATCGCGCAGACCGATTTATATCGGCGGGGTACTCCTGCCCGAACTGCGGCGGGTCTTGAAGAATTTGGGATTCCATGCCGCCAGTCCGGCGCCTCACAACGTGGGCGACATGCTGTTCATTCGGCACTAGGCGTTTGGGGCCTGCCGCCGCCGGGCCTCGGCGACCAAAAGGCCCAGTACCCGCGTTCGTTCTTTCCAGCGTGGACATCAATGCCGACCGCCGATCCTGCAAAGCCCATCATACATTTTGTATCGTCCATACGAGGGCCTGGGGCAACGAACTGGTTCAGGCAGACCCCTGCCGGCGACGGACGCTGGCAGCAGGCACAGTTTGTTCTGGCGGATGAAGACATGACTGCCGACTGGCTGGTCGTGTTCGATGACCTGCTGGCACCGCTGCAGACCCTGGTGCCTTGGTCGCGCCGGATCGTCTTCTTGTCCGAGCCGCCAATCCTGAAGCGCTACGCGCTGCGTTATCTCAACCAGTTCGGCACGGTCGTCGGTCCTGTGCCGGTTGGGCGGGGATACAAGGGACGTGTGGTCATACAGCAGCCGGCGCTGCCCTGGTATTGCGGCGTCAGCTGGAGGGACGGCACGGCTCTGGGTTGGGAGGCCTTGGGGCGCCACCCTGTGAAAACCCGGCGCATATCGGTCGTCGCCTCCGCCAAGGACTGGCGGCCGCAATACAAGGCGCGGCTGCTCTTCGTCGACAAGCTCAAAGAGGCTTTGGGCGACGAGCTCGATGTCTTCGGGCGTGGCGTTCGGCCGATTGACGACAAGGCGGAGGCGATCGGTCCCTATCGCTACCACGTCGTTCTGGAGAACAACACGATCGATCACTTCTGGACCGAAAAGCTCGCCGACGCCTACCTGGGCGAGGCCTTCCCGATCTACTCCGGCGGCGGCCAACTCGCGCGGTACTTCGATCCGCAGAGCTTCGCAACTATCGACGTGTCCGATCCGGACAGGGCGGTCGCGGACGTCGTGAAACTCCTCGCGGACGATCCAGCCGCGCGCGTGCAGCCCCTCTTGCAGGCAATGCATGAGCGATTGATGAAGGAGCACAACGTCTTCGCGGTCTGCGAGCGCATTGTTCGGCAAGCCGACGGCGTCACGGTGCCGTCATTGCAGCAACCCAGCCTCCTTCATCCATCGCTCAAGTTCAGCCTCAAGCGCTCCCTCCACAAGTCGTGGCGCGACGTGCGCACGAAACTCGGCTTGCGACGCGGTCGTTGAGATGTCACCACCCGCGCTGCGTAGCGTGGAGACGACGGCACGGTTCAGGTCCCGCTGGCGCACGCGATGCGCGAGCACAGGTTTAGGCTGGCGCCGGGGCGGCGCGTCGATACCAGCAGTCAATTGTCGACAGTCTGCGGAAGCGGCGTTCGTATCCGTGCAGCGCCATCATGGCATCGAGCTCATCTTCACGGTCGTTGTGCTCGATGCAGAACAGGTTGACGTTCCATTTTTCGAAATCGAAGGCGCCGAGCACTTGCATCTCGGCGCCCTCCACGTCGATGCTCATGAAATCGATGTCTGTCGGTGCCTGAGCCTCGGCCAAGAAATCGTTCAGTGAAATCGTCTGCACCGTAATCTTCCTGCTCTTCATTCGCTTGCGTCGATCCAGACCTGGCGGAGCAATGGCAGTCAGCACGCTGAGGTGAGCGGTGCGCGTGAGCGCGAATTCAAGGGTCTCGCCCGAGCGCGTCCACACCGCTTTGTCGCAGATATGGTCACGGGGTCGGTTCACGCGTAGTTGCGTCAGGAAATCGGGATGGGCTTCTGCGAGTGCTCCGCGCCAGTCGTAGCGCTCTGAGAGCATGAAAGTATTGCTGATTTCGATGCCGTCGGAAGCCCCGAACTCCACAAAATAACCACCACGCTTTTCGCGGAGTTCATAAGTAACCCAGATGTCTTGGAGAATTTGCGAGCGGGAGTGCCTGGCGTTGTCGAGAGCGAACTTAAGCAGTTCGATTTCCTCGGTTGTACCAATGGGGCGCTGTTGCGCTGCCGCACGCCAGGCAGCCAACGCCGGAGTTGGGCGCTGCGGCTCCATACCAAGCAGGCGTTTCAATCGTATTCTCATCAGGCTCCTATAAATGCGACGCAGCGCGGGATCAATCTGTGTGCGGAACCGGCGGCCCGGCTCGCAGGCGTACAGGCATCATCCCGAGAATGGGGGCAACAGCAGTCTCACGTAGCGCCAGTTAGCTTTCCCTACCCGACGATCGTGGCAACGTCGCTCAGCCGCCACAGACCCAGCGACTTGTCGGCGTAGTCGCCGTCGTCTTCGGTGCACCCTTCGTTCAGTACATGAAGCGGCGCCGGCAGCCCGAAAGGCGGTCGCTCCAGGTTCAGGATGCGCCAACTTCCGGTCTTGCAGTTGGTATTGGACTCGCGGCCGGTGAAGGTCGTCGCCAGCAGATAGATCGAGCCGCTGGCCGCCATGTTCCTGAGCGCCCGTTTCCCGTCCCGGAACGACAGATGGACCATGCAGTCACGGCAGAAGATCAGGTCTTTGCGCGGCAGCGGGTCATTGACGAGGTCAAGCACCTGGAAGGCGATACCCGGCGCCGAGTGGGCGCTGCGGTTCGCCTCGACCAGCCGCGGCACCACGTCGGCACCAAGATAGTCGATTGCGGAGAGATCGACGTGCCGCATCCAGTGAAAGTCGCCGCACGGAATGTCGAGCACGCTGTACACGTCCCACGCCCGAACAGGCCCGGCAGTTCCGCGATCAGAGTCTGCGTCTGCTCCAGCGTCGAGCCGGTGCCGGAGCGGGATTCGTCGCTGTGCCAGCGGTTCCGGTCATAGACGCGGTCGAACACCGCCTGCATCTTGCGGCCGCCGAGCCAGCGAAAGATACTCTTGGCAAGAGTTCTATCGCTGACGCTTTCGTTTTCGGGATGATGCCTACGCATGGGATTGCGGCCCCTGATGTAAGTGAAGATGGTCGGAGGCCGCGGCAGTATCACCTGAGACGCCGGCTGGAACGTATGACCGCAGCATTCGATGATCTGACAATGCACGCCGGCCGGCGACAACGCCGTGCGGCTCGCCGCCATATATTTGCGCCATATGCGTCGACCGGGCGCTGCGGAATATTGGCCATGGGGAGCGAGAGATCGCTCGGGGAACCGACTTTCTGCAGGAATTCGCGGAAATCGTCGGCGAGGGCATCAAATTTCGCCGCCTGTCGCTACGAACAGGCATCAAGACATCGGATGACATTGTGCCCCACCTGTGGCTTTCAACGAGCGCGACACGTGTGCACGGCGTCAGTCCTCGGCCACACGCCGCGATACCTCGAACGGGAGCGCAAATCCAATCGAGGGAGCTGATGCAGCGACGATACCATCAACCGAATAGCTCTGGCTCGGCGGTATGTCGAGGAACGGCTGATACCCATACTTGACGAGACTTTTCTTCACGGCTGCATGCAGGTCGTCGCTGTGCGTCGATATGAAAAGGAAGCCGATGTGTGGCCCGGACAGCATTCGGTCTGCGCCCTCGATCATCTCGACTTCAGCACCCTGAATGTCTGCGTGAAGCATGTCCAGATCGTCGAGGCCATATTCGGCGCAAAGTCGATCGACGGTGGTAGACGGAGCGTGCAGCTTCATCAGCTCCGCGTTGCTGCCGATTCCGCCGTGGACAAACGCGGCCTGATACCCATTGAGCGCGAAGTTATCCCGGCCGTATCGCAGATTGTCGGCATTCGGCTCTACCAGAATGCATCGCGCGTCTGGGGTAGCCTGTGCGAAGGACAGCGAGTAGTAGCCCCAATACGCGCCAAGCTCGATCATGCTCGCGCCCGGCTTCATCATCTTGAGGACTTCATCGAATGCAATTTCTTCCTGCGGTTCGTGAACGCCCTTGTTCCTGGCCAGCATTTCGGCCATGGGTGCGCCATAGTAGCTCCCCAGCAATATCCTGACGCCATTGTGCATGGTCATGACACCGTGCCGCACCTCGCCGGCGGTAGGCACACGCTTGATAGCCGCGTTGTCGGGGCAGCTAACGACCAGATCAATCCGGTCCTTCCACGCCGCGCGCGAGTTCCGTTGCAGTAGATACCGCAGCTGCTGCGCCTTGATCCGCAATGCATCGATGCTTCCACGTATCATGCGATTACCAAACAACGAAGCCGAGACATTGTTGGTGGCGTTGCTGGCCGGGGCTTTGACGTCCTTTCCGCATGAGCGGCCAGCTGTCCTTGGCGGCCTGGCAGTCGGGCCGGCGGGGTTCCCAGATTGGTCATGGTGGTGCTTCCAGCGCCTTCGGAGCGCCGGCTACTAGCCGGCAAGCGAACGCAAAGTCAAACGTCGCGCCTAATTCCGGCCGTTCAAGGACCGCCGATATCCACCGGAAATCATCGCGGAAAGCCTGATATACCTTCACGGCACCGGCGCGGGACAGATGATCGACGTCCCCATAGAGGATCTGATCGGCGTCGAAGGGCCGGCAGTACCGCTCGTCGCAGAAGATAGGCCGGGGATCGACAAGGCGCATTTGCGGATAGAGCCGACCAACTCGCGAGCCGCCGCCAGGAATGGCATGTCCAGTTCGTCCGAGGCCGCACGCGTCACGCTGCAGGTGTCTCGCCACGGGCTGTTGAGCCCGATGCGCAGCAGGCAATCCGGCGGTGTCATTACCATCTGCGGGTGCGGACCTATCAGCAGGACCTGCGGACGCCGCTTGCCACGAGCGCCTCCACGGTCTGGGAGAGGGCAGCCTTGATCCGCGCCGAATAGGACGGGAATTCAGCGGCCGCGGCGTCGGCGGGCCGGATATCGGCGTGCTTGTCGCTGACGTTGGCCATCCCCTGCCGCTGTAGTACATCCATCGGGCTGCGAGGATGACGTCGAGATTCGCCTTGGACGCGCGTTCCTTGATCGCGCGAATCGCGATGTCATTGTTCGCGGTGCAGTCGTCCTGGCGGATACCTTTCTCGTAGACTTGCCATCCCACCAGCGGGCGCAGCCATTGTTGGAGATGAGCAGGGCACCCTTGCCCAGCTCCTTGCCCGTCGTGTCAACGCCCGGGATGGCTTCGCCCGCATGCGAGTCCCCCCACACGATCACTGACGGCGTGTCGCTGCCGCCGAGGAGCAGGTCGTACCCCCGGTCCGTGGGATTCTCGCCCGACAGTCGACGAATGGGCTGGGTTCCGATCTGAATCCGCCCGTTGCCCCGACGACCTGGCTTTCGCCGATTCGATCAACGGCAAACGCAAATGCCGCGACAGGAGCGATCCCGCGATCCCGCCAAGCACGATACGCGGGGCGGCTAGGCGGACGAATGCGGAGTGCCGAACGCGTGCCAGAGGCCTCTCCAACGCAAAGTAGGTGGCGAAGGCCAGAAGCAGTGAAAGGCAGGCGGCCACGAAATCGATCCAGGCGACGCTGCCGTACCAAGTTCGCGCCAAGTAGAGGAGTGGCCAGTGCCACAGGTACCAGCTGTAGGAGGCCAGGCCGATCAGGATCGCCGGCCTTGTCGCAAGAAGGCGCAAGGCCAAAGACTTCCTGCGCGACACGCCGGCGGCAAGCACCAGGACGGCGCCGAGCACCGGAATGATGGCCGCCCAACCGGGAAGACCGATCGTCGGAAAACCCGACGATAGCGATAAGCATCAATGACATCCCCAGCCAGGCCGTGTAGGGAGACGCACGTTCTGACGGCGAAATCCGCCACCAACGAGCACGGCAAGCAGCCCACCGGCGGTGAACTCCCAGGAGCGGGTGATAGGCATGTAGAAGGCGAAGGGAAGCTTGACCGACGTCGCTACAACACAGGCCGCCAGCGACGCGAACAGCGCGATCCCCATCACGATTGCCAGGGGGCGCAGGAGCTTGCGGCCTGCACGCGCAGCCAGATACGCCACGCCGACGATGAACATCGGCGCACCGAGATAGAACTGCTCCTCGACCGAAAGCGTCCAAGTGTGCAGGAAGGGTTCGGCTGTGGCCCGCGCCGCGAAATAGCCCGAGGTGAAGAAGAAATAGATATTGGCCACCATGGTGGCGGCCGCCATCCCGCTGAGGCCAAGACGCTCCAACTCGAAACCGAAGAGCAGGCCGAAGAGGCCCGCACACATAGTGGCCAGGAGCACAAGGAAGAAGGGGGGGAGTATCCGCAGAATGCGGCGAGCGTAGAACTGATAGAAGCTGAATTTGCCGGCAGCGACCGAGGAGGTCACCTGACCGATGATGAGATAGCCGGAAATGACAAAGAAAATGTCGACCCCGACATAACCGCCAGAGGCACCAGGCAGGTTGATGTGATAGGCGACGACCGCGAGAATGGCGATCGTGCGCATGCCGTCGATGAAATCGGCTCGCGGAGCCGGCTGTTCGGCACCGCTCTCCGAGGGTGTCGCTACCCAAGGAATCCACGGCAATTCCTCGCGTTTCATGCGTTTCACGTCAGTGGAGAGCTATCGCTTCGTGGTGGCGCGCTTCAATCCATAACACCTCGGCGCAAAAATTATAAAGTACAGTTCTCCCAGGTTGGCACCGCGAGGATCGAAAAACAGTTCACATCGCGTCTATGAGCAACCGAAGTGGCAGCATAATGCATCGCCAGCATGCCTGGATTCATGCAGTAAAGCATGCAGATAGAGACTTGGTGCATTGCTCCTTCATGCTTCCGAATACGTGGGCAGCGATGATATCTCTGGGCACTCATCCGGCTACGGCAGGCGCTTCCGGCCACTGAGTTCGGCCCCGGCGACGATCCCCACCGGCAGCCACAGATAGAGCCACTGCCAGCCCGGTGTCGTGACGTAGATCGTCTCGAACAGCCCGTGCACCGCCACATAGACAGCCATCGCCAATGGCGCCAGCGACAGGCCGCGCCGGCCGTTGCGAACCCCGACGGCGATCATCACGGCATAGAAGGCGGCAAGCAGAAGCGCGCCGATGACGCCGCCATAGACCAGCGCCGTCATCAGCATGTTGTGCGGTGCCTCGGAATAACCACCATTGTACCAGACCAGGATCTGGCCCTGGGCCTGAATGTTGAATCCCGACAGCAGGCGATCGAGCACCAGATGCCAGAAATCGATGAGCAGGCGGTTGCCGGCATCGCCGCGCAGCAGCTCGTGCCGGAAGACGAGCACGATGAGGCCGATGACGACCACAGCGCCGGCGCCCAGGATGGCGGCATGCCGCAGTTTCGGCGGCCGCACCAGCACGCAGGCAAGCGCTGCGGCGACGACGCCCACCATGGCGGCGCGCGTCTGCGTCAGGAACAGGAGCAGCGCCAGAAGCATGGCGACCACCCGATAGAGCAACCGCATGCCGGCCATCTTCCGGTTCATGCCGGGGCCCGCAGCGAATCCAACAAGCAGCACGCCGACCACCGCCGCGCCGGTATTGGGATTCGGCCACGGCAGGGTGATCAGCCGCTCCGAGAACCAGTGTAACTGATACTCCGTGGCCGCCGAATAGAGCATGGTCACCAGCGCCGCGATGGCGAGGACCTTGAGCAGGCGGTTCTGATATTCAGGCTCGCTCGCCACCAGGTGGGCCGTGATCATCACGAAGGAGGCGGCGCCGAACGCCGCCAGCGTCGTGTCCTGCCATCGCGCCTCGGCGATGCCGTTGGTCCACAGCGGCGTCAGCCACATGAAGATGAGGAAGGCAAGGCAGGCGCGCACGGTCCATGTGCTCAGCACCGCCCGGACATCGCCGATCCCGGCGATCGCCAGCGCCGGGAAGAGCACCAAAGCCAGGTAGAGCCCATCGATGATGTCCTCCCGCGCGACGATCAGCAGCACGACCAGGAAAACGGTATTCCACAGCCATAGGGGCAGGTTCTCACGCGTCCACTGGCGGTAGCGCGCCCAGGAGATCGTGGGAGGCCACGGAGGGCTTTGCTGTCCGAGCGTGACATCGCGACTGGAATTCGGCGCTGCTGGCGGGTCGGCGGGCAATTGGCCGGCTGGGCCGGCGTCGACAGTGGCAGATTGGACCGCCTTGGCGGTTCCTGCAACCGCCGCCGTGCCGGAAAGCGGGTCCGCCCCATGGCACCGGCGCACGCAATCTCTGCCAAATCGCGGACCGCAGTAGGCTTCTGGCCTGGTTTTCAAAAATGCGCATCCGCTAAGCAACATTTTCTCTCCCCATGTTGGAGGGGCTGCACAGACATCGCATGGACACAACTCAACGCCCGGATCGAAGAGCGCGTTCAGTACAAGCGCAGCCAGGCAACAAATGCAGCCGTAATAAGCAACCCTAGGCCCGATGCGGTTACCGGCATTGAAACTGCTAGAGCGGCCAAAGCAATCAGAGCAGACCGAGCGCAACTACCATTGAAGTGACCAACGTGTGGCTTAGGCCCATGTCGACTGCGTTCTGGTAGGCGTGGTCGCGGTGGGCTTGAGCCAAGGGCTTTCGTTGCCAAGCTCGCCTCGCCAAGGTTGTGCTGGCGTCAACGACAAAATAGAGCGGTAGGAGTAAGGCGGGGATGAGCGCTCCCCTTGCTCGCTGCAATGATCGGAGCCAGCCCAATAGATAGCCCAACCCAACGCTGCCGACGTCGCCCCATGAACATGCGTGCTGGCGACACGTTGAACGGCAAAAAAGCGAGGACCGCAGCGCCGACGACGAGGGTCTCTGGGCTCACCGGACCGATTACCGGCGAGACAGCCGCAACCGCAATCAGGCCAAAGGCGACGATCACCGTTTCGCCTGCGGCAAGCCCCCATCAATGCCATCCATGAAGTTGAACAGGTTGATGAACCAAAGCCAAGCTAGGCCAACGACGATCCGGTCGACGGCAAGCGGCAGGAAGTCCGCCAGGATAGGCTTGCCGGCGGGAAACGACGCAGGTGCCACGAAAGCGGCGATGGCTTGGATAGCAAGCCGCGCCCCGAACCATATGTGCCGCAGATCATCGACGAAAGAGATGGCGGCAATCCCCATTGCTCCGCCGATGACTGCCGGTGTTACACTTCTCTACCCAGTCAGCCAAAGTGCGGTCCAGCCGGCCAGGTCACCACCATGAAGCCGAGACCGCCGCCCCGAGGGGTCGGGCGGGTATGCGAGGAGCGCTCGTTCGGTGTATCGAGAACCATCCCGCGTCTAAGGCCGGCGAGGGTCAGCACCGAAGCCGCCAGCGACGCAACCGTAGCAGCGGCGGCAGACGCCAGAAGGCCAATTGTTGTCATCCGGCCGTATGCCCGTTTTCATTGTAGCCCCGGATAACCACCATAGGTGCTTGCATTCGCCTCGAACTCAGGGTCCATGGTAGATTGCACAATGCACGCAAGGAATGCCCGTCGGGCCGCATTGATGCGGTGACGGGAGACTTGGAACAAGCCGTCAACCCGGGCAATCCGTACCCGATACGTGTTTCGCGATGCTGAAGAATTCCCTCTTGATTGCGAACGATATCCTGATCGCTGGCTTTGCCCTGCTTTTTGCTTATTATCTACGATACAACCTTAACCTACCACCAGATATTGACGTTGTTGGTTTCTACACGGGTTTCTTCTGTAGCATCGCTGCCGTCTTCTTCTTCATCTTCGGCGTCCACCGTGGGGTCTGGCGCTTCGCTTCGGTAAGCAACCTCCGGAACATCGTGATCGCCACCAGCGTTTCAATGTTGGTCTTCCTATTGGCCATGTTCTTGGTGAACCGGCTGAAGTCGATCCCGCGCTCAGTACCGCTTATAGCTTGGTTCGTGATGATCGTGCTTTTGTCGGCACCGCGCCTCCTCTACCGTGTCTGGATGGGCCGGCAAGGGGGCACGGCCAAAGGCACCCGACTGCTCATCTTCGGCTCGGCGAGCGAGGCCGAGCAGGTTATTCGCCGTTTCGGACTGGAATCAAATGCCGTGCACGAAGTCATCGGTATCGTGGATTTCCAGAACAACCTGGCCGGCCGCAAGGTGCGCGGGATGAACGTCCTCGGGGATGTTGATCGCCTCGACGAAATCATGGAACGGCTCGACCATCAGGGCCGCACCCCTGATGCTTTCGTGGTCGTGAGGCCGCGCGAGCACCGTACCGCGCTACGGCAGATCACGGAAGCCGGTGTTGCCCACAAGATCCCGGTGCGGCGCGTGGTCGAACCTTCCTGCGCCACTGGGTCGTGAGGCCGGCCAACGCCGCGGCTGGACGCCCTGACGCTAGAGGATCTGCTTGGCCGCAAGGCGGTTCGCCTCGAATTGGAGCGCATCAGCCAACTGATCAATGGCCGTACGGTGCTCATCACTGGCGCCGGTAGAAGCGTTCTGGCTCGGAAATTGCCCGTCAGGTCGCGCGCTTCCGACCGGGCCGTCTGGTGCTGCTCGACAGCAGCGAGTTCGCCCTTTACGGCATCGATCACGAGATGCAGGAGGGCCATGTCTCGCTTGATCGCCGGAGCATCATTGCATCGGTCCGCGATCGTGAGACCGTCTTCCGCCTGATGGCGGACATGAAACCCGAAGTTGTGTTCCACGCCGCTGCCCTCAAGCACGTGCCTCTGATCAAGTCGAATGTCTGCGAGGGCGTGCTGACCAATGCTTATCGGCACGAGACACGTCGCCGATGCCGCTGCGGCCCACGGGGTCAAGGCGGTTGTAATGATCTCGACCGACAAGGCGATCCGGCCGAGCAGTGTAATGGGCGCAAGCAAGCGCGCGGCCGAAGCTTACTGCCAGGCACTGGACGTAAGCGGGACGGCGACGCGCTTCATCACAGTCCGTTTCGGCAATGTGCTAGGTTCGACCGGGTCGGTGGTTCCCCTTGTTCGAACGACAAATTGAGGCGGGGGGGCCAGTGACCGTCACGCATCCTGAGATGAAGCGCTATTTCATGAGCATCCGCGAGGCGACCGAACTCGTTCTTCAAGCGGCTGCCTTCGGGCTGCTCGACCAGGAGCATCGCGGCGGCATTCTGGTTCTCGACATGGGCGAACCGATCCGGATTGAGGATCTCGCCCGCACCATGATCTCCATGGCTGGGCAACTCCCCGAGATAGAGATCCCTATTGTTTTCACCGGCATTAGACCGGGCGAAAAGCTATTTGAGGAACTGTTCGATCCGAGCGAGGCGAATAAGCCGGCCTCGACCGAGGGGCTGATCGTCGCGGAGCCGCAGCTGACGAACCTTGACAGACTACTGCCGCATTTCGACAGGCTTGAGCGATCGGCGGCCCTGGGCATTGTCGCCGATACACTCTTTGAACTGGGCGACATTGTGCATGACTACACTCCGCCAAAAGCTCAGAACCTGTCCGGCGCTGAACAACGGATTACGGTGAATTGACGTGGTCACCGCGCAATGATCCCGTCCATCCGCAAATTACGCAGTCTTCTCACACTAGGCGAACAACGGCGAGCGCTGCTCGTCTTCGCGATGATGGTGGTGTCGGCCTTCCTCGAAGTGATAGGCGTGGCTAGCGTGATGCCATTCGTGGCGGTGCTAAGCAAACCGGACATCGTAGGATCCAACGTTTACCTTACGGCCATCTACAAAGGGCTTGGCTTTGCTGACACGCAAAGCTTCATGGTTTTCCTGGTACGTTCCTCCTCGGTGCGTTTCTTACCAGCCTCGCTTTCCGGGCGCTGACGCTCTACGCCATTCAGCGCTTCTCTACGATGAGGCTGCATTCTATTGCGTCGCGGTTGTTGAAGATCTACCTGGCGCAGCCCTATGAATTCTTCGTCAGCAGGAATTCTAGCAGCCTGTCCAAGGCGATGCTCTCGGAAGTGGCCACGGTAACAACCGGCCTGCTGCTACCGACGATGCGCGCTTTGTCAGGATCTTGATCGTAGCCGCAATCGTAACGTTGTTAGTCGTTGTCCAGCCGACCATTTCTCTGATCCTGGTTGGTGGCCTCGGGTTTGGCTATCTGGCCATCTACGCGATGACCCGTCGGCGCTTCAGACGGGCCGGTGAGGCACGGCTGCACGCCAATGATGCCCGGTTTCGCATCGCCATGGAGGCCTTGCAGGGAATTCGGGAGCTTCGCGTCCTGGGGCGCGAAAACGAATACGGCGATCGGTTTGCAGTGCCCTCAAAGGAATTTGCCCGACAGCAAGCGGCGGTACTCATGGTCCGGGAACTGCCCTATTTTGCCGCGCAAGGAGTCGCTTTTGGTGGTGTCCTGCTTCTTCTACTTGTGCTCGTCGCACGCGGAGACCAACTCGGTACCACCCTGCCGTTGGTGACGTTCTTGCCTTTGCCGGCTACAGGCTGCTCCCTGCGCTGCAGGACATATACAGAAGCGCCAGCCAGATACGGTTCTCCGCTCCCGCACTTGATGAACTGAGCGACTTGTTCTCCTTGCGCAGCCAAATGTTGCCGCCGGCGTCGAAGCTGTTGGTACCCCTGCGTTTCGAACGAACAATACGCTTTGACCATGTGACCTTCGCCTACAGGTCGGCAAAAGGGCCTGCTGTCCACGATGTCGATCTGGAGATCGCTGCAGGCACGAGCGTTGCTTTCGTTGGGCAAACGGGTGCCGGCAAGAGCACAATCGTGAATTTCTTCCTCGGCCTGCTCACGCCGCAATTCGGTGCCATCGTGGTTGATGACGTTCCACTTGATATCAAAAACATGCGTGCCTGGCAGGCCAATCTCAGCTACGTCCCGCAGGAGATATTCCTCGCCGACGACACGGTTGCCGCCAATATCGCTTTCGGTGTGCCGCCGGACGAGATCGATATGGCGGCTGTAGAGCGCGCGGCGAAGCAAGCGCATATCCATGACTTCGTCGTCGCGGAACTTGCCGGGGGTTACGAAACCCAGATAGGCGAGCGCGGCGCCAAGCTTTCCGGCGGACAGCGACAACGCATCGGCATCGCCCGGGCGCTCTATAGTGATCCGTCCGTTGTCGTGTTCGACGAGGCAACGAGCGCCCTGGACAATCAGACCGAGGCCACGGTGATGGACGCGATAGAAGCCGTCCGAGGCACGAGGACCGTTGTGATGATCGCCCACCGGTTGAGCACAGTGAAGTCGTGCGATACGCTCTTCTTCCTTGAACACGGGCGCGTAAGTGAGCGCGGTAGCCCTGCCGAACTGATCACACGGAGGGGCAGTTTCCACGCATTTGCGCAGGCCGGTCGCAAAGAAAAAGGGTCGCACGCGGCAGACGAATTGTGGGCCTAGGTTGAGGAGCCAAACTCGCTGCTGAGGGGAGGAAGCATGACCCCTAACTTATGGACGGGGGTGGCTTCTTGCCGCGGTGGTGCGACTGGGAGAGCGACTGAGCCGGACCAGATTCCGGTGGCAATCGATCTATGCCCTCACCTTCCGAGACAAGAAACTACCCTTCCGGAACGCGCCCGTCGGCTCGCCGGACAGACATCGAAGGCCCCAACGTGCCCTTCAGAAGGCCGAAGTGCTGACAACTTCTCCGTCGCCGGGCCATTACGAAAAAAGCAACCCGCGACTGCCGAACGCGTCACGATAGATGTCGAGGTCTTCCGAATAAAGCGTCCTGACGCTATCGATTAGCGCATCGTCGTAGAGTGCCGCATGCGAGGGCACGCACCCAGCCTTCTTCATTGCCTCAATTTCCATCACGGGTGTGTCAGCATAGGTTTGCCCATCGACTTTCTGGAGATGGCTGGTCCCGTGGCGCACAAAATCCCGGGCGTCATGTACCGCCAGGCCCGCATGCTTCAATCTTTCCACAGCAACGTCGAATTCTTCGACGCAAAACAGCTCATCATAATGTCTATATATAAGAAAATTTGCCTGCGGAGCCCAGTGGTGATCCGTCACCAGAGCACCTGGCTGATTGAGTAAGCCAACGAAATTGCGAAACGAGAGATTCTTGATATCTATTGAATAGTTGCGCCGCTTGAAGGTTCTGTTTGCAATTCGCTGTAGACGTGCCTGATAGTCCCTCTTACGCAGCGGCGGATGGGCGCGCAATTTTTGGACGCGTCGCTTTTCGTTGATCGCCTTGTCCAAAAAAGCACTGGCAAGCCTGGCGAAGGGACACCGAAGGACCACGAAAGTGTATTCGGCCGTCAAAATCTCGGCTAAAGACGCGCAAAACGTCTTGTTGTTTGAATGAATCCAATCGATGTCTTCAGGTCCTTCAATGAGGCCATTCATCAGCGCGATGGAATAGCGCAACGAGGAGCATGCATTCTTGGGGATGTAGGTGCAAATCGCCTTCCTGCTGTAAATAGCCAGCGCGTGCCGAGCTGCGAAAATGTGTCGTTTGTTCGCGTCCAGACGGACGCATTCCTGGCGAGCAAAATTGAGTATGCGTTGCGACTGCGCCATTCGATCAACTTGGCCTGCGTGATACACGGCTGAGAATCGCGTTCCATTTTAAGGGATTCCGATCGCTGGCGTCACGATCGCAAAAGACGTCCTAAAATCAGTGCGGCGCTGCCGTTGGGCAAAGCCGTCGCGATACAAGTGCCGGTGCTGCAGACGGGAGCGTCCGCTGCCGCCTTCGGGCGCATTATGCCAACCGTCATCGTCGGACATGAACAGAATGCGCACGCGATCCTGGCCGGCATCGGGGATTATCTCGCCGATATAGGCCGGCCGCGCAACCTCAACGCCAAAATGGCCTCTTGCTTGAACAGCCGTGTGACGATACTTCAGCATTTCGAGACTTGGATGCCGCCGGTCAGGCGGCTGGCCCGGGACAATTTGGAGTTGGCCAGAGCGATAGTGGTGGCGTACCGGGATCAAGGATGCCGCAGGATAGTTGCGAGACGAAAAGACGTAAAACCGATCGCGACAATTGAAATGCGGCGATTTGAAGGTTCCCTTGTCCGCGGATCGAAAGAGAGGTCGACAAGGAATTTGCAGCCCCTCCAAGGTGATCCCTGCCCGCACGGCTGATTTAGGATGAACTCAAAACGAGATCACAGTGCGCCGTCCGAGGCGACGTTGCTCCCCAAGATCACGATCGGAATCACGTGTTACAACGCAGCGGGCACAATCAAGCGCGCCATAACGAGTGCCTTGCAGCAGGAGTGGCCATCCTTCGAAGTCATCGTGGTCGACGATTGCTCGACCGACGGATCGTGGGACGTGATCCGCGGGATGGGCGATCGAGAAGAACAACTTCGGGCCCTACGACACGAGACCAACAGAGGTTATCCGGGCGCGTTATACGATCATCGACAACGCCAACGGGGAGTTCGTTGCGATTTTCGATGATGATGACTATTCGCGAGAAGACAGATTACGCAAACAATATGAACGCATCACCGGCTACGAGCGGGATCACCACGCCCAAAGCGTGATGTGCTACTCCAATCGCGGCGTCGTGAAGGCAGGAGAGCCAGACCATATCGCCCTGGCGATTGGACGACACGCCGTCGAACCTCACGGCTCCGAAGTAGTCGATTATATCTTTGGTCTGTCGGCAGAATCCCGGTACGCATGGGGCCTGTTTGGAAGCGGCACGTTGATGGCTCGCAAGAAAGTCTTTCGCGCTATTGGGCGATTCGATGAGCGCTTCAGACGAACTGCAGAAATGGACTTTGCCATAAGGGCAGCCGTTCAGGGCGCACACTTTATTGCAGTCAACCAGCCCCTTTGCATCACCTATAAAACCGCCACAACAGACAAAGCGGGGAAAAAGCCACTGACATACGGTTTGATGCTCCGGGAAAAATATAGGGATTATCTCACCAGCCAACATGCCTATGTCGCGTCGCGGATGTTGGCGAGATCCGCATTTCACGGAAATCGCCACCGTCAAATGCGCAAATGGGCCTTTAAGGCGCTCGCGTATGCGTCTGCACCGAAATTGTTGGTTAGGCGCCTAAAGTCCAGATTAGCTGCACTTGGTTCAGTCTTCGGCAGCGACTGAGGGAAAGTCACGAACACTGCTCACCAGCACCGTTCAACGAACTGCATACGGCGAGGTGAGAAACCTGCGAGCAGACGAACGGGGCAATGACGGAAATGGATCTCGTGACGATTGGGATCGCAAGCTTCAATGCCGAGCAAACGATCGAGCGTGCCATCAGTGCGGCACAAAGCCAGAGTTATCCGAACATCGAAATTCTTGTTGTCGATGATGCTTCCACGGATGCGACGCCACAGATCGTGAAGCAGATGATTGCACAAGACAGCCGCATCCGCCTGATTGTGCACGGTGCTAATGGCGGTCCGTCTCGTAGTCGGAACACCATCATAGAAAACGCCCGCGGCGAATTTCTGATGATTCAGGATCATGATGATGCCTCTCTGCCGGAGAGGGCGACAAAACAGCTCGAACGGCTTCGAGCAGCTGAGTCGGAGCTCGATCACGACAAGATAATCTGTTTTGTCTCGCGCCACTTCACGCGTCTGGACGGCACAGAAGGCTATGCGCAAGCCGTAGCGAGCGATGGCTCGACCCTTGGAGGCGAACAACTTGCTCTCTACATTCTCCTTCGCGAGGGTCTGCCCAGGGAGAAGCGAGGAAAGGTTGCCAGCGGAACGATGCTCGCGCGCCTGAGCACTTTCAGGAATCTAGACGGCTATGACGAACGGTTCCGCCGCGACGAAGACAGTGATCTAGTGGTTCGATTGGCGTTGGCAGGAGGGAATTGCGTCGGTGTGCCGGAGCCCTTGGTGCTCCGATACGTAACGCTTGGTCCGGACAAGAGCCGCAGAGTGTCACTTGAGAATGCACTGAAGTTGCCCCGTAAGCACAAGGAATTTCTGAAACTGCGCGGCGCCTACATTGCGGCGGTATGCACCACTCATGCGGTGTTTGGAAAGCGCGGCACGCGCAGATTGTGGAAAGTCCTCGCAAATGTTGCTCGCCGCGAGCAAGGTTCCGAAGGTCCGTAGAATGTCGATCGGCCGGCGCGACGAACCGGTGCGGGATAATCAGAGCGCTCCGGGCAGAACGACGCTGTTCAAGATGTCGATGCATGCGTGAAAGAAGGGGGCGCAGCCCCTGGAGGCTAAGCAATGCAGATATTGCTCCACATCGGCCAGGGGAAAACCGGAACGACAGCAATCCAGTCATTTCTGACGCATAACCGTCATCGGCTTCTGGATGAAGGTGTGCTTTTTCCTGTCCCCCGTATCGCGGGCCTGCCGGTCGAAATCGGAAGCCATAATCCTGTCGCCGACGCTCTCACGGGCGTCGATCGCTATCCGGGTCTAACCGATAAGCAATACTTTGATCAATTCTTCCAAGAGGCCCGAAAAACTGCAGCAAAGTTGATGATCCTCAGTGCCGAGCACTTCTTCGGTGGTCTGCCACGGTTGTACGACGTCGACTCTCCAGAACAATACACTGAACTCTATACAAATAAAATTACGCGACTAAAGTCATTCCTCGCCGGAAATGAAATCAGGATTTTGATTTATCTAAGGCCACAAGTAGAATATCTTGCGTCGACTATCGGCCAAGTAATAAAGAATCAATTGTTGGTACGCAATGAGCGCGCCAGATACCTGGACGATCAACAGTTATTCGAAATCGAGCGACGAGGACTGCGATACACAGAGCGTCTGGACATATGGAAAAATATTATTGAACCGACGTCGTTTCGGGTTGTTCCATATGTTCGAAGCAAATTGGCCGGAGGGAGCAGTATTACGGATTTCTTGCAGCAATCTGACTTAAAATACATTCAATTTTTGCCAAGAGAATTAAATCGAGTAAAAAATGAATCACTTAGTCGTGAATTCATCGAGGTAAAAAAAATATTGAATAATGAAGAGAAGGCGGAAAATAAAGAGCGAGTCATCATTGAATGTCTAAATCGACTTTCGCGCACAAGCCGAATAGGTCCAGGGTACAGAATTGAACCAGGCATCGTCAGGCAGATTGAGGAATTTGTCGATCACGACAATATTCGGCTCGCTACCAAATATCTCGACGAGGGACAGGTGTTCCAAGCGCGAATGGAATATAAGGGCGACGCGTTGGAGCCACTTAACGAGCAAGACATTCAGAGAGCAATGGCGGCATTCAGACAGGAGTACAGGCGACCGGCCGTGTTTGTGCGCAGAGTAGACCTCGCTCTGCGCGTCTTCCTGCGGAAGCGCGCAACGGTAGTACACGCTGCGTTGCATCAGCTGAAACGCATGAGCAGTCAGCTGAGGCTCGGCTGAAGGCGATCGACGTCACCTCATTTGTCATGTCACCCCAGCTCGTAACGATCGGTCTCACAGCGTTCAACGCCGAAGGCTCCATTGAGTGTGCAGTAGCGAGTGCGCTGGCACAGGACTGGCGACCAATTGAGATCGTGGTGGTTGACGATGCCTCGGGAGATCGTACGCCTGAGATTCTTGGTCGGCTAGCAAAGGCCCACTCGGAAATACGGTTGTTTCTGCAAGCGGAGAACGGTGGCGTCGCGATAGCGCGCAACCGAATCATTGCTGAAGCGAGAGGTGAATTCATCGCCTTCTTCGATGACGACGACGAGAGCGATCCCGGCCGCGTTACCGCCCAACTGCGGCGTCTGACAGAGTACGAGAGAGACTTTGCAAGGGGGGCACCGGTAACTTGCCATACCGCGCGCCGTCAGATCATGCCTGACGGCGACGTGCGCATCGAGGCGACCATGGGGCAGCTTGAGAACCGCGCAGCACCCCACGGGCCGGCTGTTGCACGTCGCGTCTTGGCCGGCGCCCCACTCGAGGACGCTTATGGTTCCTGCGCCGGTTGTTCTCAGTTGGCGCGAACCGAGACCTTCCGCGCTCTTGGCGGCTTCGACCCCTTCTTTCGCCGAAACCAAGATACCGAATTCTGCGTGCGTCTTGCCCGTGCCGGCGGGCATTTCCCGGGAATCGCCGCTCCACTCGTCACCCAAACGCTGACCAAGACATCCGACAAGTCGCTCGACCGCCTTCTCGGTTACAAACTTGCCCTGATCGACAAGCATCGCGATCTATTCGAGACCGAGGCACTTTTCCGGTTTAGCCGCGCCTGGATTGAACTCAAGCACGACTGGCTCTCCGGCAATCATCGACGGTTCGCTGCTCGTCTTGCCATGGCCACCCTTGCCCATCCTTGGCTGACCTGCCGGCGTATCCGCTATGCTTTGCCAAATTTGGAAGCCAATCGCGCGTTTGCGCAGTTTCACCGGCACGACGATCAATGACTATTGCGGGCCGTGTGACCGTTGGCATCACCTGCTACAACGCGCGCGAGACGATCGCGCGCGCCGTTCGGAGTGCGCAGGCCCAAGATTGGCCCGATCTCGAAATCATCGTCGTCGATGACGCCTCATCCGACGGCTCCGCCGGACTCGTCAAGTCGCTCATCGCCGGAGACAGCCGTGCCCGTCTCGTCTGTCATGCGCGCAACGCCGGCCCCGGTGCTGCACGCAACACGATCATCGAGGAGGCAAGCGGGGAGTTCATTGCCTTCTTCGACGATGACGACGAAAGCCTACCAAACCGCGTGCGTGAACAAACGCGCGTCCTGACAAACTACGAGAAGGAGACCCGCACGACGCTGGTTGCGTGCTATGCGACGGGGGAGCGCCGCTACAGCAGCGGCTATGTAAAGCCAATACCGGCCATCGGCACGCTGGGGCCCGCCCCACTTGGCCGGGAAGTTGCTGAGTATCTCCTCGTCAACCAGCGACGCCCAGATCGGCACTATGGTTCAGGCATACCGGCGTGTGCCCTATTTGCACGCAGCACCACCTTTGCAGCGGTCGGCGGTTTCGATGCGGGGCTTCGCCGCGTGGAAGACGCTGATTTTGCTATCAGGCTCGCATTCGCCGGCGGGCACCTAATCGGTGCCGAGCAGCCCCTGTTCATCCAATATGCCACCGGGGGCGCGGACAAGCGGCCGGAAATCAACCGCGACGCTCATGTGGCGGTGGCCAAGAAACACGGAGCGTTTCTTCAATCGATCGGCCGTTATCACTATGCGTTGCGTTGGCAAGAGCTCCGCTATTGGCATTTCCGCCGACGCTATGATCGCTTCCTACTTGTGCTCATTGGCCTGCTTGTGCGCCACCCGATCGCCGCAACACGCCACCTCTTCGCGACCGGACCTGCCCGGCTTCGCCATGAGCATCGCATCCGCAAAGGGCCCCCTTCATGAAGATGATGTTCACCGCGCGGGCGATGAACCGTATGGCCGGTGGAGTCCAGCGGATGGTGGTGACGATTATGAACGCCATGGTCGCCAGGGGACACGAGGTCAGCCTGTTCAGTTGGGACATGGCGGGAGCACAGACGTTCTTTCCGATGGCCCCCGAAATCGTGTGGCACAAACTGGACGTGGGCGATCCAGCCAGGAAAGCGAGCCCAAGAGAGGTGCTGGCCCGTACTTCCGTCGTGCGCCGGTGTGTCAGAAAGTCGGCTCCGTCGGTCATCATCTGCTTTCAGGGTGGCGCTTTCCGGGCGATGCAGATCTATACCGCCGGTATGGGCATTCCGCTTGTCGCGGCGGAGCGCAACGCCCCTACGCGTTACGAACACGCCAACACAGCTTTCGATCACTTCCTCGAGCTTGCTGCTTTCAGATTTGCCAAAGGCATCACCGTCCAGTTTGAGCGCTATCGCGCTCTTTATCCACATTACCTGTGGAACCAGATGGTCACCATTCCCAATCCAGTTGCAGTGGCAACCAAACACGCACGACCGAACATTCCCACGCCGGACGGCCGCTATACGCTGCTTGCCGTCGGCCGGCTCAGCTACCAGAAGAATTTTGATGTTCTTTTGCGGGCATTCACCGAGTTGGCACCGCGATTTGCGCAATGGGACCTGCGCATCGTGGGCGAGGGCGCGGACCGATTGAAACTTGAGGCGCTGGTCGATCAGACGCCATCTCTAGCGCACCGTGTCAGCCTACCGGGAACATCGACGGACATGCCGGTTGAATATGCTGCCGCTCATCTGTTCTGTTTGCCCTCTCGCTGGGAGGGGTTTCCCAATGTGCTTGCCGAGGCGCTGGCGCACGGACTTCCGAGTATTGGCTTCGCCGGCTGCGCGGGCGCTTCCGATCTCATAGCCGACGGACGTACCGGGCTCGTCGCCAGCGGCAACAACGAGTACGCGCCCCTCGCGAAGGCCCTCGCATCGCTGATGGAGGCACCAGACAGGCGCGCCGAAATGGGGCGCGACGCAATCGCAGCAATGGTGCAATACCAACCGGATAGAATCTTCGATCTGTGGGAGAAAGCAATCTGTTCGTGGGCAGCGAAATGAAACTGCTCTTCTGCATCAAGGCCATGAACAATCCTGGCGGCGGCGCGGAGCGCGTCCTCGCGGACGTCGCCAATGGCCTGAGGCGGCGAGGACATCATATTTCCGTGCTGACCTTCGAGGCTCGTGGTGGAAAGTCATTCTATCACCTGGAAGCGAGCATCGAGCGCATCGACCTGGGGATCGGCTCCAGCACCGGTCGCGCAACGGCTGGCGCAACCCTAAGACGCATTGCAGCGCTACGTTCGGCCGTCGTTACTCATCGTCCCGACGTCGTCATCGCATTCATGCACAGCATGTTCATACCTTTGGGCATTGCGCTCATTGGAGTGAAGCTTCCCATGATCGCCAGTGAACATACTTCGCCCGAGCTCTACGGATTGCATCCATTGCAAGCCTTGCTTCTGCGCGCCGTTCCTATGCTGGTCGACCGGATCACCTGCGTCTCACTGCAGGCGCGAGCGAAGTACCCACATAGCCTCCAGAGAAAGATGGTGCTTGTGCCTAATCCGATTTCGACTTTGAACGCGGAGCGTGCGAACGTTCGGGGCTCGTCGGCGCGTCGGAAAATTGTAGTTGCGGTTGGACGGCTTATTCCTTTGAAGGATCACGAAACGCTGATCCGCGCCTTCGCACTCGTCACTAAGGATATCGCGGACTGGGATTTGCGCATTGTCGGGGCCGGTGAACTCAAGGACCATCTCGGCGCAGTCATTGCTGAAACCGGGCTGACGAGCCGGGTCGAACTCGTTGGCGCTGTCGACAAGATCGAAGTCGAGTACCTTAATGCCCAGCTTTACGTCGTTCCATCACGACACGAGAGCTTCAGCATGACGACTGCGGAAGCAATTGCTTGCGGATTACCGGTTGTCGGCTTTGCCGATTGTCCCGGAACCAACGAACTCATCCGGAACGACATCAACGGCGTGCTGGTGGAAAGCGCAGGCGACAGGGTGGGGGCGCTCGCTGACGCACTACGTGACCTGATGCGCAGTCCGGAAAAGCGTGAGCGGCTTGCCGCGAAGGGAGCTTCTTCCGTTGCGCAATTCGACATCGAGACGGTTCTTGATAAATGGGAGAACCTCGCGACGGAATGCGTCATCGAGTCGACGGCGCGATAGACCGAATTAAGGTTGCTGTTCCGCAAGACGCTCGTAGAGCGCTTGGGTGAGTGCGCCAATCGTCGCATCTGAATAGAACTGCTCGACGAGCAGTCGACCGGCTCTTCCATAGCGTTGCCGGAGTTCACTATCTCTGGCGAGCTCTGCGACTGCGTCCGCCAGTCTGGCCGCGTCATCGGGTGGAACAAGTAGCGCGTTGACGCCCGCACGTGCGATCTCGCGGCATCCAGGCACGTCGGTCGCAACGATCGGCCGGCCACAAGCTGCGGCCTCGAGAAGGCTCTTCGGCAGCCCCTCACGACGCGATGGGAGCACGGCAATATGCGCGTGCCGCCACAGCGCGGCAATGTCCTCGACGTGCCCAAGCCAAGTGAGGCCGGGCTCCTGCCCCCATGCTGCGAGTTCGTCTGGTCTGATTGATGTTGGATTTTCCGGATCCGGCTCTCCTGCGAGGTCAACGTCTATATTGAGGCCACGTTCACGCAGCAGACGATGGGCTGCGACCAGAGTTCGCACGCCTTTGTCGTCCAGCATCCGGCCGACAAAGGCGACCCTAACGGGACCATCAGGTTCGGGACTGGGGCGAAGCGTCTCAGTATCGACACCGGAACCTGGTATGAGTGTGAGCCGCTCCGTCCTTGACGCCGATCGACAGCAGAAGCATCACGGTCATCCGGATTCTGAACAACCGCGACACTGGTTGGCCGGTTGAGGAGGCGACGAAGAGCAATTGTCATTCCAGCACTGAGCACGCGCGCCCTCCAGTGTCGCGACGTGAAGAGGTATCCTAGGCCCGCGATACTGTTGACCGTTGGGAGTCCGCAACCCGTGGCTGCGAGCGAACCAACGACAATTGGCTTCAGGGCATTCTGGTGAATGACAGTGAAGGCCTCGCGCCGATAGAGCGCGCGTAGTTCCAGCGTTTCTCTCAGGATGGCCAACGGAGATAAGGAGCGACGGTGCCACCGAAGGGGATGGAGGATATAGCCGAGCGATCGGATTTCTTCGCCGCGTGTCTCCACCCGCGTTGCAACGTGTATTTCCCAGCCAGCGGCCTGGGCGGCGCGCGCCATGGGCAGACGGTGGGTGAGAAACGCCCAGTCCTCTGTGCCAACGAACAGAAGTTTTCGGTCGCGTTTCGACAAGGCGCTCAACACCACGCGAATCCCGTGGACTTGTCATGGCCAAGGGCGCCGAGGGATCTTCCGTCGCCAATTGCCGCCGTACATAGCAGATCGGTTGCTGTACTGCCTCAATGTTGGCGTGGACCTAGCTGAATGCGGATGAACACTCAAGCTTGACACGATGGCGCGCTGAGGCGATGTCGAACCGGACGAACAATTTCAAGCGGACACGTGCCGTCAAGCGACATCATGGAACGCATCCTTCCGCGGTTTATTTGGGTCGTCTGGGCGCTGGCCTTGGTCGCCTGCGTTCTGGTTGACTTCGGCTATTTTCCAAACACGACTATCTTTCCGGATGAACGTCGCTTTCTCGCGTCGGCTGTTCATTTGGCGGCGACGGGCGAATTTGCGGCGGGCGGTGCGCATGCCTTTGAGATGCCCGGTACGGCGCTGTTCATAGCGCCGTTTGTCCGGCTCTTCGGGTCCGAACCGGTGCATGCTGTTCGGCTGGCACAGGCCGTGCTCCTGCTGGCCCAGTCGGCATTGCTGGGCTTGATCGCATGGCGGCTGTTCACTAACAGGTGGACTACGTTGCTCGCCGCGACGATGGCGGCGTTCTACCCTTTCTTCCTCTTCTATCAGGGTTTGCTACTCAGCGAGCCACTATTCGATTTCCTGCTCGTCGCGAGCTTTGCGAGCCTCTACTGGTGGCAGTCGCGCGGTTGTCGGCTGGATTGGACCTTTGCCGTCACCTGCGGCCTTTTCGCGGCGGCAACGTACGTCAAGGCAACCCTCCTCTTCCTGCCACCAATCTTGATGGCGGCGGCCGTTTTCGGTGACCGGCTCGACATGCGGCGGACGATCGGTATTCTGGTAGCGGCAACGGCATTGCACGCCGCGTGTCTTACACCCTGGTGGGTGCGCAACCAGCTCCTGTTCAACCATTTCGTGGCGTTCACCACCGGCTCCGCACAGAACCTCTACCTCGGCAACAATCCGAGAAATTTCGATGGTGGAATCAGATGGGGCGCGGATGTCGATCCGGCGGTTGTCGCGCGCATCAGAGCGATCCCCGACGAGGTTGAGCGGCAGAAGGCTTTCATTGCCGAAGCGAAGCGCTACATCGTGGCACATCCCGCAGCCTTCATCCGGCTGATGGGTATGAAGTTCCTTCGTTTCTGGAACGTGGTTCCCAATGCTGACGCCTATGAAGGCGTGGCTTTCAAGCTAATCAGTGTGCTGAGTTTCGGACCGGTCCTTCTGCTTGCCATCGTCGGCGCATTCCAACGTTGGACGCTGTTCAGTCGATTGCTACCGATCTATCTACTAATCGCCTTCTTCACATTGCTCCACGTCGTCACGATCGCTTCGCTCCGCTACAGGCTTCCGCTCGAGCCGTTCCTCATCGTCCTCGCGGCAGAACCGCTGTGCCGAGTGATCACGTTCGGGCGTACCCGCCTGCACCGCGGGACCGATCGCCAAGCCGTCTAGCACATCGGCGGTGCTTCACCGCCTGGGCGGGCTCTGGGCGAGATAGGCGAGAAGTTTCGTATCCCGGCGGCCACGCGTCACGGTCTCCAGTATGAATCCGCAAGCGATCGAAAGGAAGGCGAGGATCATGAGTCCGGTCGCTAGAATCGCGGTCGGAAAGCGCGGAACCAGTCCGGTCTGCAGAAAACTAATAACTATCGGAAAGCCCAATAGCAGCGACACGCAGGCCAGAATCACCCCTGCCACGCCGAAGAATGCCAAGGGGCGCTCCGCCCGATAAAGACTTAGGATCATCAGCATGATGCGGAGGCCGTCGCGGCCAGTGTTGAGCTTGGAGACCGAGCCGGCCCGCCGCGCATGGTAAGGCGTTTCGATTTCCATCACGCGCATGTCGAGCTCTGCGGCGTGGACGGTCATCTCGGTTTCGATCTCGAAGCCGCTTGAAAGGATCGGGAAAGACTTGACGAAGCGGCGGGAAAAGACACGATAACCTGATAGCATGTCTATGAGCGTAGTGCCGAACACGGTGGCGACAAAGCGGGTCAGTGCCCGGTTGCCAAATTGGTGGCCAATCCGATAGGCGCCTTCCTCCGTGCTTACGCGGGCGCCGATGACCATGTCGGCGCCACTATCGAGCAGTTCCGCAATCAGGATCGGCGCACTTGCGGCATCGTAAGTGGCATCGCCATCGACCAGCACATATACGTCGGCGTCGATGTCGCCGAACATGCGCCGGACGACATGCCCCTTCCCCTGGCGCGGCTCGCGGGCGACGGCGGCTCCCGCCGCCAGGGCAACCTCGACGGACGCATCGGTCGAATTGTTGTCATAAACGTGGACGACCGCCGATGGCAACGCGTTGCGAAAGTCTCGGACCACCAGCGCGATGGTCTTCTCTTCGTTGAAGCACGGTACCAGCACGGCGATCCGCACACTAGAGAGCGAATTGTCGAGTGTTTCATGGGATGGAACCGCGGGACCGTCATTCATCGTTGGCTAGCATCCATCGCCGTTGGTCAGAGGTCAACGAATACCGAGCGCGCCGACGATTTTTCGCCGCCCTCGGCGCGAGTCAAAACGTGAGCACAGCTTAGACGCAACGCGGCAAGACAGGCCCGACGCTCGTGGCGTTGCTCTTGCCAGAGAATTTCCCGTTTGGCGATCTGCGGTTTTACGTGAAGAGGGTCACTCGTGAGGTTGGTGTAGCGAACAAAAAGGGCAAGAACGGCTGGATGCTCAGCGGTGCATGCGCAGAACATCTGTCCCAGCGGGCCGAAGCTCACGTTGACGCCGGGGATTGATCTCACCGATTCATCGGGCAGATTAGCGACAAAGCTGGTATGTGCAACGTGCAGATCACGACGCTGCGCTTCGGCAAGCAGCGTCTTTATCGGAAAGATCAACGGTGCGTCGTATTGCTCGACGAAATTGCGGTTCGTCCCCGGTCCTGCGGAACGCTCGACCGCTGCCACGGCGCCGGGAAGGTTCAGGATGAGCAGGATGACACCAACACCAGCGGCAATTGGTTGCATGGCACGGTGCCCGAATGCCAAAAGGCCAACCGCCAGAAATGGGATCGCGTAGAGAAGAAAGCGGAAATATCCGGTCCAGGCGCGTGAATTCACATCAAAGGCGAACAGCAGGATCAGGACCAGACCGGCTGCCGCGGCACTGGCGACCTCGACGCTCCGGTCTCGCCATTTCACAAGTGCGAAGGCAAGCGCACCGAGGGCTAGGAGAGCAGTAACGGAACCGGGACCGACGAAGCTCTCGCTCACACGATGCAGGTATTCGGCGGGAAAGCTGCCGAACGGTGGCACACCAAATCGAAAGCTACGATTGTTACCGATATTGGCTGCGGAAACGCTGTTGCGAGCGAAATAGTAGAGAATAAAGGGAAAGGCCACGGCCATGATACAGCCGAGCAAAGTCATGATCCTCCGCCGGCCCGGTCTGAAGAGGAATCCCGGCAAGGCAATCAATGGAAGGGCGATGATGAACGGTTCCTTGATCGCCGCCGCACAGCCGATGAGCAGGCAGGCCATGCCTGCGGCTTCGGCCCCGCGGATGATCAAAAGTTCGACTGCAAGCAGAGCGAAGACAACGCCCCATGGTTCGAGATAGGCGGAATCGAAATAGTAGAGGACATCCATCTGCCAAAGCAGGAAGCCGGCAAGCGGCAGCACCGCGGCGTCCGGCCAGCGCCCGATCAGCCATGGCCTCAGCACGAACAGCCAGGCGACGGCGGCCGCGATGTTCGACAAGCGACTACTGAGTTGAAACTCGTTGAATAGCTGCGCCGGTGCGAGCCACGGCAATGCCAGCAGGTAGCCACCTCCCGGATAGCGCAGAAAGATGATCTGTTCGGTTAGCCCCCAACCAACAAAGCCAACCGTGGCAAGAGCAAGTGCGGCGATGCGGCTGCGCCGCGAAGCCAGCACCATCACCGCGATGATCGTGACGCTTAGGACGAACCGTGATCGCAGGATGGCAGAGGGATGAGAGAGAAGCCGGTGGACATCTGCGATCGTCGGTAGCCGCTCGGCGGCGCTGCCCGCCGGCGACAGCCACCAGAAGGCAATGCGATAGGTCTGACCGAGCTGGAAATAATGGTCACCACTATAGGGAAACTCGCGATTCCAGCCGAGGATCAGGCTGGCTGCGAGCGGCGCCAGCAGCACAAGTCCGATGACAAGCGAGCGCGCTGTCGGTCGTCCGGCAGGCGCGCTACCACTATCGAGAATGGGCGCAAGCATCGCCACGGCGGCAATGACGACCACGACGAAGAGGCTCCAGAGCGCCGGCAGCGCACCGAGCCGAAAGATGGAGAAGTTCGCCACGCAGGTGACCAGACAAACGAAGGCAGGTACGTGTTTACCGGCCACGAGCGATTCCAGGAATCCCACAGGGGGTATCCTTGTTCGTTTCGCCTTGCGGCATTGCATGAGGCGGTCGGATCAACACGAGTTCTCGGTCAAGGTCGCCATAGGTCGATGCCGTCCGGCCGGTTCGCGCGGTCGAGCCGGGCCTTGACATCGAGCACCGGACCGCCGCCTTTCTTGAGTACCATCTGCACCAGATCCCATCCGGCCTCGACGTAGTCCGCGTGCGGGACGGCGAAGATAACCGCATCGGCGTCTTTCAGAGCATCGAATGGGCACAGCGCGATGCCGTATTCCTCCTGCACTTCCTCCGCATCGGCCAACGGGTCCGCCACGAGTGTCTCAAGCCCATAAGTTTGCAGTTCGCGAATGATGTCGACAACGCGCGTGTTGCGGATATCCGGCACATCTTCCTTGAAGGTTAGTCCGAGCACGGCGACACGCCTGCCTCCGCCGCGGCGGAGCAGCATCTGTATGCAGACCTGCGCTACTCGCGCGCCCATGCCATCGTTGATGCGGCGGCCTGATAGGATCATCTCAGGGTGATAGCCGGCGCGCTCGGCCCGATGAGTTAGGTAGTAGGGATCGACTCCGATACAATGGCCGCCCACGAGGCCAGGGGTGAAGGCTAGGAAGTTCCACTTGGTGGAAGCGGCGGCGACTACGTCCTGGGTATCGAGGCCCAGCTTGCCGAAGATCGCCGATAGCTCGTTCATGAGCGCAATGTTGAGGTCACGCTGGGTGTTTTCGATTACCTTGGCCGCCTCAGCTGTTCCAATCGACGGCGCCACATGGATGCCTGCGGTCACTACCGAGCCATAGACGGCGGCAACAACAGCGGTCGTCGCGTCGTCCTGTCCGGAGACAACCTTCTTGATTGTCTCGAACCGATGCCGCTTGTCGCCGGGGTTGATGCGCTCCGGCGAATAGCCGACGGTGAAATCGTGACCAGGTGTCAGGCCGGAGGCCCGCGCCAGGGCCGGGAGGCATTCGTCCTCCGTCGCGCCCGGATAGACGGTCGATTCGAGAACAACGATGTCGCCGGGCGAGAGCGCCTTGCCAACCGTTTCACATGCCGACAGCACCATGGACATGTCTGGCTGGTGCGCCACATCGATCGGTGTCGGTACCGTGATAATGAAGAAATCCGCTGTGCGAAGATCGGCTGGATCGGTCGTTAAAAAGAGCGTCGGCAGGGTCAGATCGGCTGCATCGACCTCGCGCGTCCGGTCGTTCCCACCCATGAGCTCGGCAACGCGACGCGACGAGATGTCGAAACCGATAGTCGGCGTGCCACTGCGCGCGAAGGCAATCGCCACCGGCAGACCGACATAACCGAGACCGATGACGGCGATCTTCCGCTTGTGAACCATGGAGCCTGCCTTCCAGCAGCCGATTGTAGGGGCCGCACTTGCAACGAAACAATACTCGGCCGCGTGACGAGGCAGCCATTATACACCTGCTGCTTTGCGCTCAACTGGCGGCGGCCGCCCTTGTTATCTCAGTGGCACGTTCGAGTTCCTCAGCGAACAGATCGCGCGGCGACCAGTTCAGTTCGCTGCCGGCAGTGCTGGCATCCATGATGAAATCGTTGAGTAGAGCGTCAGCCAACGCTCCGCGGTTCAAGGCTGCGAGCGCCAGCCGCAACGCAGATTGCGGAAACGGCACGATCAGAGGCCGGCGCCCTGCGGCGGCGCAGAGCGCTCGATAGACATCTCCGATCGACCGCGCAGTCTCGGCAGCAACATAGGCGGGACGCGCCAGATCAGACGCTTCAATCGCACAAGCGACGAGATCGCAAAGATTGGTGACGGATATCATCGAGTGCCGCGCGGTCAATGCGCCGGAGGGGACCGGGAAGCCACGTGACGCCGCGCGTAGGAGTGTCCGGAAATTGCCCGGTGCACCAGCCCCGTAGACCAGTGGCGGGCGCAACGCAACCGATGCAAGGTCGCTCTCGCGAGAGATCGCCCTCAACGCCTCTTCGGCGGCAACCTTGCTGCGACCATAGGCAGTTTCGGGACGCAAAGGTGAATTCTCGTCGATTATCTGGCCGTTGACAGCGCGCCCGTAGACGGACGCGCTCGACATGAAAATGAAGCGCTGAACGCCCGCCCTTACCGCAGCGTTGGCGAGCAATCCGGTGCCGCGCACATTTGTTTCGACCATTTTGCGCGTGAAGGCCTCGTCCGTCGACTGGCCGCGGACGTGAACAAGCGCCGCCAGATGGACCACGCCATTGCAGTCGGCGAGCAGCGTCGCCGACGGGGCCGTACCGGACGCGAGATCCCAGTCATCGCGGTTGATCGAGACGACGTCATCGCCCCGCTCCGTCAAAAATGTTGTCAGGTGACGCCCGATAAATCCGCGCGCGCCTGTGACAGCGACCTTCATGAGTAGCATGTCCCGTCTATTCCGCCACCGGCCGGGCGAGCGGCGACGGTCTCACGGCTCCGCGGCCGACGCCGAAATAGACGAAGCCGGCCCGCTCGACCTCGTCCGGCCGGTAGACGTTACGCAGGTCGATGACCGTGCGCCCCTTCATCAGGCTCCCGATGCGTTCGAGGTCGAGCGCCCGATAGGCGTCCCACTCAGTGAGGATCACCAGCGCGTCCGAGCCTTCGGCAACGTGGTAGGGCCCGTCGCACCACAGCACGTCGGAAAGCTGCGTGCCGGCCGCGCCCATGCCTTCCGGATCGTGGGCACGAATGCGGGCACCTGCGGCTTGTAGCATTGGCACGATAGTCAGGGCCGGCGCGTCACGCATGTCGTCAGTGTTGGGTTTGAATGTCACGCCAAGGAACCCGACCGTCCTGTCTGCCACGTCGCCGTCAAGCGCCGCCGCAATTCGGTTGGCCATGGCGCGCTTGCGGTTGTCGTTGGCGCTCGTCACCGCCTCCACGACGCTGAGTGCCACCCCAGCGGCGCGCGCCGTCTCAAGTAACGCCAGTGTGTCCTTGGGGAAGCAGGAGCCGCCATAACCGGGGCCGGGATGCAGGAACTTCGGTCCGATGCGCCGGTCAAGGCCGATTCCCCGCGCTACCTCCTGCACGTCGGCGCCAACCCGCTCGCAGAGATCGGCGATCTCGTTGATGAAGGTGATCTTGGTGGCCAGGAAGGAGTTGCTGGCATATTTGATGAGTTCCGCCGTCTCCAGGCCGGCGATCTGCATTGGCGTCCTATTGAGGTTCAGTGGGCGATAGATCGCCTCCATCACCCCCCGTGCGTGCTCGGTCTCGACACCTACGATCACCCGGTCAGGGCGCTTGAAGTCGTCGATCGCCGAACCCTCACGCAGGAACTCTGGATTGGAGGCGACCTCAATCTCTTCGTGGCCTCCCGCTTTGTGGATGCGCTCCAGCACCGCCCGGCTGGTGCCAACCGGCACCGTGGACTTACACACCACGACACAGCGGTGTTTGACCACGTCGGCGATCGTATCCGCTGCCTCGAAGACGAAGGAAAGATCGGCAAAGCCGTCGCCCCGCCGCGACGGCGTACCCACTGCTATGAACACCGCCTCAGCGCTTTCGACCGCCTGGGAGAGGTCGCTGGCAAAGGACAGGCGGTTTGCCGCTTCATTGCGCCTAACCAGCTCCGCCAGCCCCGGCTCGAAGATGGGCATGATCCCACGCGCCAGCCGGTCCAGTTTGCTCTGGTCCTTGTCGACGACAATCACCTCATGGCCGAAGTCGGCAAAGCAGGCGCCACTCACCAGTCCGACGTAACCGGCTCCGATCATTGTGATTTTCATGGTGCACTTCGCCTAGAAGATTGAACGCGGTCTGGTCCCGGCTAAGAGACAAGCGCCTAATGTGACGGCCCGTTCTAGCAGAATCTTCCGACTATTCGACATGGCTCGCGCAGCACCCCTAATTCCTCAGATGACATCAACGGGCCAATGGGATAGTCGGCCGTGTTGCACACGGTTTAATCGAACGCCCCCGACGCCCCCGGCCGTCCCGACGCGTTCAATCACGAGTAGCCAATGCCCAATCCTGTTCTAATTACCGGCGTTGCAGGCTTCATCGGTTTCGCCTTCGCTAGGCGCCTGCTCGAATCCGGCCGGTCGGTGGTTGGAGTCGACAGCCTCAACGCCTACTACGATCCAGCGCTGAAAGAGGCGCGGTTGGCCATCCTCGGGAAATTCAGCAGCTTCACCTTTCACCATCTCGACCTCGCGGACCGCACGACGACCGAGAATCTTTTTCACAGCGGCACGTTCGGTCCGGTGGTGCATCTCGCCGCCCAGGCCGGCGTCCGCTATTCGCTAGAAAACCCGCACGCTTATCTCGACGCCAACCTCGCCGGCTTCCTCAACGTTCTGGAGGGTTGTCGGCATCGCGCTACGCCGCACCTCATCTTTGCCTCGTCGAGTTCGGTCTATGGCGCCAACACGGCAGTTCCCTTCTCCGAGCATCAGCTCGCCGGTCATCCGATCAGCCTTTATGCCGCAACCAAGCGGGCGAACGAACTGATGACGCATTCCTATGCCTGGCTCTACAAGCTTCCGACCACAGGCCTGCGCTTCTTCACGGTCTACGGGCCATGGGGTCGTCCCGACATGGCAATGTGGATATTCGCGAGAGCGATCACGACAGGGAAACCGATCCAGCTCTTCAACCACGGACAGATGCGACGCGACTTCACTTATGTCGATGACGTGATCGCGGCCATGGAACGTTTGATGGACAAGGTGCCGATCGGCGACCCGCAATGGAGCAGTGAAAATCCGGACCCGGCGGCCAGCTCGGCACCATGGCGCATCTACAATATTGGCGGCAACCGGGCCGTCGAAGTCGGCCGCGTGGTTGAACTGCTGGAACAGGCCTTCGGCCGCGAGGCAGCACGCGAATATCTACCCATGCAGCCCGGTGACGTGCCTGAGACACGCGCCGACGCCGCGGACCTCGCCGCTGCGGTTGGTATCCAGCCAACGACGCCAATCGAGGAGGGCGTGCAACGCTTCGTCGCCTGGTTTCGCCAGTATCACGGTCTCAATTAGAGCGAGCAATTGGCCCGCCGTGGCGCAATATCCGAACGAGAGCAGTCACTAACCGTGTCTTGCATGGCTTTCGATCCAGAGCTGTCCGGCAATCTCGATTGGGTCAATGCCCATATCGTGCCACCACGCCATTTCATTCCCGCATTCGTGAAGCTCGCGATGATGCGTGCGACAAAGCGGAACCGTGAACTCGTCGCCGACTTTACGCCCCATGGCGCGAGGCTGTGCGAAGCGGACGTGGTGTGCATCGGAGGGCACAGCGCTGCACAACAAACATGGTTGCGCCGCTACGTAACGCAGATGGTCCTTATCGCGCGTTCGGCGAGGTTCGTTGAGGGTCAAGGCGCTCTTGTCGATGTGGCGGTCGATTATTGAAGTGGACCCATAGGCCAGATTCGGACTCTGTATCGGCAACTCGGCCGCCGCCCGCGGTTCCGAATAAGCCGCGTCCGCAGAATCGCCTCTGTGGCCAGGATTAGAAGCGTCATCGCACGTGGGGCATGCAGGCCGCTTTGCCGCATACAACGCTAGTCCGAAAGCCTTTCCGAATGTAGCCAGCGCACGTTTGGTGGCATCGGTTTCTGCCGCCTTGAGCGCCCGATCATGCACTTCACCGATTGATTGCCCGGTTGCTTCTCCTGTGCCATGCCCATCACGAACGATCAACCGGCCGTCAACATGAACGGCAATCCGAACTCGTGCCGAATAGACGGCTGTGGAAGTGCCGCGGACGTCACGGCCCATGATGCATTTGGTCTCAACCGTCTCGCGGTCCCAGCCATCAAATCCAAAGATACGGTTGGCTTGGGCCAGGACATACCAGCCTTCGACGTAGAACAGCTCTTTCCCCTGCCGGACGCGGGATCGAACATGCCGCGTCGGCACACTGCGGCCGAGGGCGCGCATTTGGTGGTCCGAAAAACCCATCATCGAATCCTCACGCTAAGCACCGGCTCTGGATTGGAGAGCGCCGCTCCGGGCACGGCATTCCCGCGCTTGAGATCGTTGATCAGCCCGACGCGGTCGAGGCGTGGATCGCGCGGCAGCCAATAGGGGTCTGGGATGGCATGCTCATCGGTAACTACCAGGGCAGGGGAGCCAACCCTGACCGAGAGGGTGAAGTCAGGCGCGGCGATCTTTCGGACATCGACCTCAACCATGGCATCGCGCGCAATACGTCGACGCTCGGCGGCGCGGTCAACCAAACGGCGAAGCCGATCTTGCAGGGCTTGGATGTGTGCCTTGAGGCCTTCAGCCATGGCTTCATCGAGCAGTGCTGATCGGACCACGGCGGCGACCACCTCGTGAAGTTCGGTCAGCCCTTCGATTGTATCGGCGAGGGTCGTGTCGTCGATGTCGACTTCGACAGCTAGGATGCGGCCGCGAATCGTCTGGTAGACGGCGATCGACTTTGTGAGTTCGGTCATCTGCCAAGAGTCCATTATCGACTAAGGGGTGCCTCAAGATACAAAATGGATTATATGTGACCCCTCTCTGGTCGTCAACCAAAATGTATCATAGAAGATATAAAAGGGATGATAATTGGGCCGCAGATAAGGGCTGCTAGGGGCTTGGTGGGCTGGAGCCAGACACAGCTCGCGGAAGCTGCTGGTCTTTCCCTGCCCACTATCAAGCGAATGGAAGGAGCGGTCGGGCCTGGCCGAAGCTCAGCTGACAACGTGGCGGCCGTAATTGGTGCGCTTGAACGAGCTGGTGTCGATTTCATCGACGAGAACGGGGGAGGGGCAGGGGTCCGCTTGCGGAAAACTCCTTATCCCAGGTCTGGCAAGTGAGCGACTTGGCCGGATGGCGAAGATCACCAATAGAGGTGCGCGAGCGCAGACCCAGAGGCGCCGATGAGGCCAATCAGTCAGGACGAGAAGCAGCTCGTTCTCGCAGGGATTATTCGCGAATTGGAGAAAACCAGGGCAGCCGCCAAACGAACCGAATTCGACATGCTAGCTTTTTTGCAGGCTCAGGACGAAGCGCGAAGCCAACTTGAACGGCTGGAAAGCGAATTCTTCCCAGAAGACGGGTGATGCCTGTGTTGTGGGAGAATCATTGGCGCGCATTGTAGCCCAAATCGCATGCAGCATTTCGCCTGCAGAGGCGTCATTAAACATCGCCGAGTGTCCTACGGGCGATTCGAATTAGATCGCTAATCCGGCGTCGTTGCTCGATGGCCTCCTGTGTGAACAGGCCATGCTTCAACGCGTTCTTGTTCCCTTTCGGCGCACCCGAGCCTTTTGCTCCGCCGTGCATGCGACAGCGCTTCTTGCCGGCAACGGCCGGTGATCTGCACGGCATCCCGCTGCGGGTCTTTGCACCACAACGCGGACTTGCCAACATTGGCCCGGTGTTCCACGTGCGCGTCTTGCCGTGAGGTCTTCTATTGCGAGCGCCACGCATCCTTATGGCTATGCTCGATTGGTCTGCAAATTAGGGCGTAGTTGGCTGGATTGCCTTTGCGGCTCGACGGCTTGTCTGCGCGTGGCCGACGATCGCCTGTCCGTGCTCGAACCTGTAACATGCTCCACAGTGACTTTCTGCTGGCCACTTGTCCGGTACCGCTTGAGCGCTTCCATTTGTGCCGAGAATGTTCGCGCCAATTTGTTAAGAACGCGCTCGTAGCTGTTGAGTACAAGAAGCAAATCACTGCGGAGAAATTCCCCGCCGATGGTCATCGTCGCCATTTGAATGACCGCCATCTGCGCCGCGAGCATAATTTCGACCTGGTCTTTGGGCGCGATCCCACGGATGACCGAAAGCATGAAGTTGATCCGTAGCTCGCTCGGCTTGTCCTGTGTCGTGCCGGCATTTCTCAACTGCGAAATCAGGCCATGGAAAAAATTTTCATCGGTAATCCCGAGCAATTCCATGTTGAGCACCGCACCCAAAGGCGGCCACGGGTGATTGTAGGATGTCTCCGCCTTTCCCTCAGATGACGCGACAACTTGGACGTTCGGGGGCAAGGCCTTCCGCGCTTCAAGATATCGATCAATAGCGGCCTGCTCTTCGGCATTCGGCTGGTAAGGATGCTGACCATCGCTGGGCTTCGAGTTATCACCCTTTGATCGCGTCGATTGACCGTTTGCACTTTTCCTCTGCCGAGGGGATTTTGCTTGTTCTGCGCGAGCCATCTTACCCCTGCCCCGAATCATTTCGAGATGAAGGAACCACCATGGGTATACGGAGGAAGGGCGGCAGAAGCCAGAACCAGGGAGTCTACACCCACATCGGTGCAAGGGGTTGAATTCGCCAAATCATTCCCCCTCCCCCCTTGCGCAACCTCATGAGGGTTTGGCAGGAAACTGCATTGGTTTGAGGAAGGCTTGCTGGCAGGTGAGCGTCAACGCTTCCGCCTCACATATTCGGATAGTTCGGCCCGCCGCCGCCCTCCGGCGGCTCCCAGTCGATGTTCTGGTTGGGGTCCTTGATGTCGCAGGTCTTGCAGTGGACGCAGTTCCCCGCGTTGATCTGATAGCGCGGCGCGCCGCCCCCCTCATCGATCCATTCATAGACACCGGCCGGGCAGTAGCGCGCCGACGGCCCGCCATAGACGTCGTGCTCGGACGAGACCTGCAGCACCATGTCGCGCACATGCAGATGCACCGGCTGGTCTTCCTCGTGCACGGTGCCCGACGGATAGACCGATGACATGCGGTCGAAGCTCACCACGCCGTCCGGCTTCGGATAGGCGATGGGCTTGGCCCGCGATGCCGGCAGCGTCGCCGCGTGGTCGGGCTTGCCATGGCCGAGCGTGCCGAACAGCGAGAAGCCGAGTGTGTTGGTCCACAGATCAAGGCCCGCCGCGGCGACGCCGGCCATGGTGCCGAAGCGCGACCACAGCGGCTTGACGTTGCGCACCGGCTTCAGGTCGCGCCCGATGGCGGAGCTGCGCCATGCCGCCTCATAGGTGGCGAGCTCGTCATTGGCCCGGCCAGCGGCAATCGCGTCCGCCGCATGGTCGGCCGCCAGCACGCCGGAGAGCATGGCATTGTGGCTGCCCTTGATGCGCGGCACATTGACGAAGCCGGCGGCGCAGCCGATCAGCGCCCCGCCGGGAAAGGCGAGCTTGGGCACCGACTGCCAACCGCCCTCCGTGATCGCCCGTGCGCCATAGGAGAGGCGCTCGCCGCCCTCCAGCAGCGGCCGGATCGAGGGGTGGGTCTTGAAGCGCTGGAACTCTTCGAAGGGCGACACATAAGGATTGGCATAGTTGAGGTGGACGACGAAGCCCACCGACACCAGATCGTCGCCGAAGTGATAGAGGAACGCGCCGCCGCCGGTCCGGTTGTCGAGCGGCCAGCCGAAGGAGTGCTGCACCAGCCCCGCGCGGTGCTTGTCCGGCGCTATCCTCCACAGCTCCTTGAGGCCGATGCCGAACTTCTGCGGCTCGCGGCTCTCATCGAGGGCGAAACGGGCGATGAGCCGTTTGGCCAGCGACCCGCGCGCCCCCTCGCCGATCAGCGTGTATTTGGCGCGAAGTTCCATGCCGCGCTGGAAGCCGGGCTTCTCCCTTCCATCACGGTCAACGCCCATGTCGCCGGTCGCCACGCCGACGACCGCGCCGCTTTCGTCGTGAAGCGTCTCCGCCGCGGCGAAGCCGGGAAAGATCTCAACGCCCAGAGCTTCTGCCTTGCCGGCCAGCCAGCGGCAGACGTCGCCGAGCGAGACGACGTAGTTGCCGTGATTGCGCATCAGCGGCGGCAGAAGGAAGTTGGGCAGGCGCACGGCGCCGGCCTGCCCCAGCCACAGGAATCGATCCTGCGTCACCGGCGTCCTCACCGGGCAGTCCTTGTCGTCGCGCCAGCCGGGTAACAACCGGTCGAGACCGATCGGGTCGAGCACCGCACCCGACAGGATGTGGGCGCCGACCTCGGAACCCTTCTCAAGCACCACCACCGCGAGGTCGGGCGCACGTTGTTTCAGCCGGATCGCCGCCGCCAGCCCCGCCGGGCCGGCACCGACGATCACGACGTCGAAATCCATCAATTCGCGGTCGTTCGTTGTCTGCATCGTGCCGCGTTCATATCAGGACATGCGCCCAGTCGAACATGGCAAGCGTCGGTCAATAAGCACCCAGGGATTGCGAACGCAACAGAACTTGTAGAGCGCGGCGTAGGTTTCGGCCGGGAGCGCCGCTTTGTATTCGGACAAGGTGCTGTGCTTGGTGGTGTTGGTCAGCCGGTTGATCAATCCAAACCGCTCGATGCCGTCTTGAAGCGGCCCCTTGCGGACCTTCTCGTCGTCCGCGAGCGGCATCAACACGTCCTGGATAGAGTTTCCGCCTGTCTTCGGAATGTGGACGAAGAGGAAATTGCCTTTCAGCGATATCATGGCGGGAAGTCCTGGCCTGGCGCTCCCCCGCATCGTCCGCCGATTGAACGTCTGCCATCCCAAATTCGCTCACGTCCTGGATCCCTCGGCGTCGCGGAGCCGACGAAGAGTTTACGGGGAAGACCGCCGAATTCCAGAACGAAGGTGCGCTGCTGACCGTGTTCGGGCTCCTGGCGGTCGCATCAACCGGTTGATCATCGGCAGGATCAGTCAATAATCAAATCCGGTTCGTGGCTGGCGGCAGGCGTGGGGTTTCAATGGCTGGTGAGGCAAGGTTCAATTGGCGGGATCCGTTCCTGTTCGACGACCAACTGACGGAAGAGGAGCGGATGGTCTCGGTATCCGCGGCGGAATTTGCGCTGCGCGCCCTCGAGCCCCGGGTCGAGGACGCCTATCTCAACGAGACAACCGATCCGGCGATCTTCCGCGAAATGGGCGCCGCCGGGCTTCTCGGCGTCACCGTTCCCGAGGCCTATGGCGGCCTCGGCCTGAGCTATGTCGCCTACGGCCTCATCGCCCGCGAGATCGAGCGGGTCGATTCCGGCTTCCGCTCGATGCTGAGCGTGCAGTCCTCCCTCGTGATGTACCCGATCCATGCCTATGGCTCCGAGGACCAGAAGCGGCGCTTCCTGCCCAAGCTTGCCACCGGCGAATGGATCGGCTGTTTCGGGCTGACCGAGCCGAATGCCGGTTCCGATCCCGCCGGCGCGAAAACGACGGCGGCGAAAACCACCAGCGGCTTTCGCCTGAACGGCGCCAAGACGTGGATATCGAACGCGCCGATTGCCGATGTCTTTGTCGTCTGGGCGCGTTCGGAGGCGCATGGCGGCGAGGTCCGCGGCTTCGTCCTCGAGAAGGGCACGCCCGGCCTGTCGGCGCCGAAGATCGAGGGCAAGCTGTCGCTCCGCGCCTCGGTGACCGGCGAGATCGTGATGCAGGACGTCGATGTTGGCGCGGATGCGCTGTTGCCCAATGCTTCCGGGCTCTCCGCCGCCTTCGGCTGCCTCAACCGCGCCCGCTACGGCATCGCCTGGGGTGTGATGGGCGCGGCCGAGGATTGCTGGCTGCGCGCCCGTCAATACGGCCTCGACCGCAAGCAGTTCGGCCGGCCGCTCGCCGCCACCCAGCTCTATCAGAAGAAGCTCGCCGACATGCAGACCGAGATTGCCCTCGGACTGCAGGCGGCGCTGCGCGTCGGCCGCCTGTTCGACGAAGGGCGCATGGCGCCGGAGATGGTCTCGCTGATCAAGCGCAACAATTGCGGCAAAGCGCTCGACATCGCGCGGGCCGCCCGCGACATGCACGGCGGCAACGGCATCCAGATCGGCTACCACGTCATGCGCCACGCCCAGAACCTGGAGACGGTCAACACCTATGAGGGAACGCATGACATCCATGCGCTTATCCTCGGCCGCGCCATCACTGACCTTCCGGCGTTCTCCTGACGGCCGCCGGGTTCGCACTGCCGGTCGAAACGGTGTAGATCGGCGCATCTGTTTTAGCAGTGGCGAATTGCACTGCCGCCCCGGAGATGCCGCCAGCGATGGCCGACACCCTTGCCAACCACACCGATGAGGCCGCCGCCGGCGGCGGCGCGGTCGAGTTGACCGTCGTCGTGCCGACCTTCAACGAAGCCGGCAACGTTCCGATCCTGGTCGAGCGCCTTGCCGCCGTGCTCGCCGAAGTCTCATGGGAGGTGGTCTTCGTCGACGACGATTCGCCCGACGGAACCTCGAAGGTGGCCCGCGAACTGGCGCGCCGCGACCGGCGCGTGCGGGTGATCCGCCGGCTCGGCCGTCGCGGCCTGTCGACCGCCTGCGTCGAAGGGGTGATGTCGTCCGCGGCGCCCTATTTCGCCGTCATGGACGGCGACCTGCAGCACGACGAGACCGTGCTCGCCGCCATGCTTGCCGCGCTCAAGGCGGAGGATCTCGATATCGTCGTCGGCAGCCGCTACGTCAGTGGCGGCGACAGCGGGGGGCTGGCAAACCCGTGGCGCAAGTTCGTCAGCCGCGCCGGTACACGCATTGCGCAAACGCTGCTCAAGGCCGAACTGACCGATCCGATGAGCGGCTTCTTCGTCATGTCGCGCGCCACCTTCGATGAGGAAGTGCACGCGCTGTCGCAGCGCGGCTTCAAGATCCTGCTCGATATCTTCGGCTCGTCCGCACGTCCGCTGCGCTATCGCGAACTGCCGTGCCGCTTCAACCCGCGCCAGTTCGGCGAGAGCAAGCTCGACACCATGGTCGCTTGGGAGTTTGTCGTGCTCCTCATCGACAAGCTGATCGGCCGCTACGTGCCGGTGCATTTCGCCGTCTTCGCGGCAGTGGGGATCACCGGTGTCGCCGTCCACCTGGCCACGCTCGGGCTGGTCGGGCTCATCGGCTTTTCGTTCGACGCCGCGCAGACCGCCGCCGTCATCGCGGCGATGACCTGGAACTACATCCTCAACAACGTCATCACCTACCGCGACGAGCGCCTGCGCGGCGCCGCCTTTGTCCGCGGCCTGCTGTCGTTCTATGCCATCGGCGCCCTGGGTGCGGTCGCCAACATCGGCGTCATCGGCGCGATGTTCAGCAGTGGCAGCGGGTGGTGGCTGGCGGGCATCGCCGGAGGACTGGTCGGCGTCGTGTGGAACTACACCATGTCGAGCCTGTTCACCTGGCGCAGGCGGACGCTCAACTAGCCGGCAACGGCCATTCCTGAGCCGCCGGATTCCGCTCAGACCATCGCCTGGAAATAGTCGATGGTCGCCTGTAGCCCTTCGTCCAGCATGACCTTCGGCTCCCAGCCGAGCTTGCTGCGCGCCAGCGTGATGTCGGGCTGGCGCTGGCGCGGATCGTCGGCGGGCAGCGGCTGCGTGATGAGGCCGCCCTTGCTGCCGGTGGCGGCGATCACCTTCTCGGCCAGCTGCCGAATCGTGAACTCGTTGGGATTGCCGATATTGACCGGGCCGACAAAGGACGCCTCGCTGTCCATCAGCCTGACGAGGCCGTCGATCAGATCGTCGACATAGCAGAAGGAGCGCGACTGCCGGCCGTCGCCATAGATGGTGATCGGCTCGTCCCTGAGCGCCTGGACGATGAAATTGGACACCACCCGCCCATCCGCCGGGTGCATGCGCGGACCGTAGGTGTTGAAGATGCGCGCCACCTTGATCTCGAGGCCGTTCTGGCGGTGATAGTCGAAGAACAGCGTCTCGGCGCAGCGCTTGCCTTCATCGTAGCAGGCGCGCGGGCCGATCGGGTTGACCTTGCCCCAATAGTCCTCGCGCTGCGGATGGACCTCCGGGTCGCCGTAGACCTCGCTGGTCGAGGCTTGCAGGATGCGGCATTTGAGCCGCTTGGCGAGCCCCAGCATGTTGATCGCGCCATGCACAGAGGTCTTGGTCGTCTGCACCGGGTCGTGCTGGTAGTGCACCGGCGAGGCGGGGCAAGCGAGATTGTAGATCTCGTCGGCCTCCACATAGAGCGGGAAGGTCACGTCGTGGCGCATGAACTCGAACAGCGGCTGGCCGATAAGATGCTCGATGTTGCGCTTGGTGCCGGTGAACAGGTTGTCGACGCAGAGCACTTCGTGACCGTCGGCCAACAGCCGATCGATGAGATGCGAGCCGAGGAAACCGGCGCCGCCGGTCACCAGGATGCGCTTGCGGCTGTCGTAGAGGCGCGCCACGGCTATTCCGCCGCTACATAGAGGTCGGCGACGACGGCCTTTTCCGCCACGCCGCGGCCGATGCCGAGATAGCTCAGCCCCGCCTGCGCGACCTCTTCCGGTCCGTAGACGTTGCGCATGTCGACGAGGACGCCGCCCTGCATCAGGTTCCCGATGCGTGCGAGGTCGAGGGCGCGGTAGGCGTCCCATTCGGTGAGGATGGCCAGAGCATCCGACCCTTCGGCGACCTGATAGGGATCGTCGCACCAGACGACGTCGGGGAGCTGCGTGCGGCCGATCGCCATGCCTTCCGGGTCGTGGGCGCGCACGCGGGCGCCTGCCGCCTGCAGCGCCGGAATGATGGTCAACGCCGGCGAATCGCGCATGTCGTCCGTGTTGGGCTTGAAGGTCACACCGAGGAACCCGACCGTCTTGCCGGCAAGGTCGCCGCCAAGCGCCGCCGCGATGCGGTTGGCCATGGCGCGCTTGCGGTTGTCGTTGGCGCTGACCACCGCCTCGACGATGCTGAGAGGCACGCCGGCGGCGCGGGCCGTCTCGAGCAGGGCTGTCGTGTCCTTGGGAAAGCAGGAGCCGCCATAGCCTGGGCCGGCGTGCAGGAACTTCGGCCCGATACGGCTGTCGAGGCCGATCCCCTGGGCCACGTCGAGAACGTCCGCGCCGACCTGCTCGCAGAGGTCGGCGATCTCGTTGATGAAGGTGATCTTGGTCACCAGAAATGCGTTGCTGGCATATTTGATGAGTTCCGCGGTCTCCAGCCCGGCGAACAGGATCGGCGTCCGGGCGAGGCTGAGCGGCCGGTAGATCGCCTCCATCGTCTCGCGTGCGAACGCGGTCTCGACGCCGACAACCACCCGGTCCGGGCGCATGAAATCGTCGATCGCCGAACCTTCGCGCAGGAACTCCGGATTGGAGGCGACTTCGATCAGCGCCTGGCCCGAACGCTGGTGAATGCGCTCTCTCACCGCCCGGTTGGTGCCCACCGGCACCGTCGACTTGCACACCACGACGCAGCGGTGCTTGACCACCTCGGCGATGGCATCCGCCGCCGCCAGGACGAAGGAGAGATCGGCAACCCCGTCGCCACTGGACGGTGTGCCCACGGCGATGAAGATCGCGTCGGCGTCGTGCACGCTCTGGCCGAGGTCGCTGGCGTAGGACAGGCGGCCTGCCGCCTCGTTGCGGGCCACCAGCTCGTCCAGACCGGGCTCGTAGATCGGCATCACCCCCTGGGCGAGGCGATCCAGCTTGCTCTGGTCCTTGTCGACGATGATCACCTCATGGCCGAAGTCGGCAAGGCAAGCACCGCTCACCAGTCCGACATAGCCGGCGCCGATCATCGTGATCTTCATGAGGCCCGTCCGCGTAGAATTTTCAACAAACTTTAGATCGTCGATGTGACGATAGGACTTACGTCGCGGCGGTCTCCAGCGGTTTCTCCAAATATGGTTGCCGGGTGGCCGTTGGGGCGCGCGCCGGCGCGCGCGTTAACCTTGCCGCGGCGCTCCGGGGAGTGGGTGGGTGTAGGGCCTCCATTGAAATCGGCCGGCCCGAATCAATCGCACCGCCGGTCGCCGCGCGGTGTGCTAGTTTCGGCGCATGCGCATCTTGCTCTTCTTCCTGGCGACCCTCGGCTTTGCCTACTACACGTGGCGCTACGCCATCGTCACTCCGAAGCGGCAGGGGCCGTACCGTTTCGTCGCCTTCGAAGGCATCACCGCGATCGTCCTCATCAACTATCCGCAGTGGTTTGTCGACGTCTTCAGTCCGCTGCAGATCGCCTCGTTCGCCGCCCTGGCGATCTCGGTCTATCTCGCCCTGGCCAGCTACATTCTGCTCAAGATCATCGGCAAGCCGGAAGGTCATTTCGAGTACACGACCGAGCTCGTCACCACCAACCTCTACCGCTTCATCCGCCATCCGATGTACGGCGCGCTGCTCTTCCTGGCGATCGGCGCCTGGCTCAAGCAGCCGCTCTTTTGGCCGGCGGCGATCATCTTCGGCATCGTGGTCGTGGCGCTTTATTTCACCACCAGGGCGGAGGAGCAGGACATGACGGAAGCGTTCGGCCAGAGCTACATCGACTACATCAAGAGGACGGCGCGCTTCATTCCGTTTGTCTTCTAGGGGCCAGAGGAGACACCATGAAAGCCGTGCTCTACGAGGCCTTCGCTGAAACCCCGAAGCTGACCACCGTCCCCGATCCGGCGCCCGCGCTCCACGGCGTCGTCATCAAGGTCGAGGCGACTGGCATCTGCCGCAGCGACTGGCACGGCTGGATGGGCCATGACCCGGATATCAGGTTGCCCCATGTCCCGGGCCACGAGCTGGCCGGGTTCGTCGAGGCGGTCGGCAGGGACGTGACCCGCTGGAAGGTCGGCGACCGCGTCACCGTGCCCTTCGTCTGTGGTTGCGGCGCCTGCCCGGAATGCGACTCCGGCAGCCAGCAGGTCTGCCAGCACCAGACCCAGCCGGGCTTCACCCATTGGGGGTCGTTCGCGGAATATGTCGCGATCCATCAGGCGGACCTCAATCTCATCGGGCTGCCCGAGTCGATGGACTTCGCCACCGCCGCCAGCCTCGGCTGCCGCTTCGCCACCTCGTTTCGCGCCATCGTCGACCAGGGCCGGACCTCCGCCGGAGAATGGGTCGCCATCCATGGCTGTGGCGGGGTGGGGCTGTCGGCGATCATGATCGCCCATGCCATCGGCGCCAATGTCGTGGCCGTGGACATCGCCGACGAGAAGCTGGCGCTGGCCAACGCGCTGGGCGCGGTCGCCACCGTCAATGCCAACAGCGTGGCCGACGTGGCCGAAGCCGTGATCGAAATCACCGGCGGCGGGGCGCATGTCTCGGTCGATGCCCTCGGTCACCCTACGACGTGCTTCAACTCGATCCGGAACCTGCGCCGGCGCGGCAAGCACATCCAGGTCGGCCTCATGCTGGCGGACCACAGCACCCCTGAGGTGCCCATGGCGAAAGTCATCGCACACGAGCTCGAAATCCTCGGCAGCCACGGCATGCAGGCGCACCGCTACGGCGCCATGCTCGCCATGATCGAGGCCGGCACGCTGCACCCCGAACGCCTGATCGGCGACCGGATCAGCCTGGCTCAGTCGATCGAAGCGCTGACCGCCATGGACCGGTTCGAGTCGCGCGGCGTGACGGTCGTCACCAGCTTCTGAGGGGTCGGGGGAGGCCAAGAAAGCGCTTCGGGCAATGACCTCGTCGAAGGCGACGAGGCGCTCTCCGCTGCCTTCGGAATGCGACTTCTCGATCGCGTTCACGGCGAACCTCCTTGGCGGTTTGTCTGCACGCTGAGGAATGGTGTATCGCCTAACGCTCACGCGAAAATTGAAGATTTCGGCGTGAATGGCGGTGAGCGCGGTGGTACGATTAGCCATGCCTCAAGCACGCGAGAAAGCACCCGCCTTCATCTGGATAGCCAACCCCGACAAGTGGACCGGCCAAGGCACGATGGCTGACTACCTCGAAGGAGACTACGTGTATTGGTCAACCCCGAGGCTGCACGACGAGATCAAGGAAGGGGACGCGGCGTATATCTGGCGGACGAACAGTAAGTCGGGTTTACCGCGCGGGATCGTCGCCGCGGGAGCTGTCTGTGAACTTCCCAGGCGATACCCGGCGATCGGCTCGCGCGATCCCAAGGACGGGTTCCGCCATCGCGATCGACTCGACCCTCTAGGCTGGTCGGAGAATCAGGCGACGTCCGACTGGAAGACAGGGATAGCGATCACGAGTCGGAGGTTCGTGCCTGCGGCGTCGCTCCCGTCGATCAATACTCAGGGGACCGTGTTCCGAACTCACTGCCGAGCAACATCGACAGATCGAGGCGCTAACCCGAGCAAGAGACTCATAGGCCTTGCCCTACCAAGAACATCCCTCAGCAGGCGAGTTGCCGCCCGCCGACAAGGCGATCTGGCGGTTTATGAGCTTGGCGAAGTTCTTGGACCTGTTGACCACATCGTCGCTGTATTTCACGCAGCTCCGCGTCTTGCGACGGCTCGACCCTTTCGAGGGTTCCTCCACGCGTCTGACTCGCCAGTTCCATGAGTTAATCGTGTCGAACGAGCAATTTGCCCGCGCGATCATGAAGATCCCCGCGGATCAGCCATTACCTCCACGCTTTCGAACGATGCTGGGCCCCGAAGGTGCAAAGCGCATTCAGAACTTCGGCGCTGCCTCCATCTACGTCAACTGCTGGCACCTGAGCGATGGAGAATCCGCGTCCCTTTGGTCGGCTTACGCGTCGCAAGCCGACGGCGTGGCTGTCAGAACAACAATTGGGCGGTTCATTCGCGCCCTGGAAAAGGTCGACGACGAGATCAACGTCGGACGCGTTCAGTACATCGACTACGAGCGGGATGCCATTCCCGGTGGAAACCTGTTGAACCCGGTGTTCCGCAAGCGCTCGAGCTTCGAATCCGACAAAGAGGTCCGAGCGTGCTTGACGAGGTTCACAGAATTCGACCTATCTCCGGCGAAATGGGCGAAGAACCCACAGGGTGTTCGAGTGAATTGTGATTTATCGCATCTGATCGAGGAAGTTCGCGTCTCGCCCTTGGCCCCGGAATGGCATGTCGAAGTCGTCAAAGGCGTCGCGCGAACATACGAAAGGGATTTCCCGGTCCGCCGGTCAGAAATCTCCGATCCCGCCGTCTTCTGATCGGGCAGCTCCCCTAGCCGCTACCCGCGCTATTCACCTGAACAGGGGAAGGATGGTGGAGCCAGACGGAATCGAACCGACGACCTCTTGAATGCCATTCAAGCGCTCTCCCAACTGAGCTATGGCCCCATCCTTGTATTTCCTGCCGGCGCCGCGTTGCGCGGCCCGCCGGCCCTTGCTCACGGTGGGTTGGGACCCGCCGTGCCCGGCAAGCGCGCGGACATTAGGCCGCGATGGCCTGCCGGATCAAGACCGCTCTCGCGGTCTCAGGGTTCCTCTTCGTCGACGTCGCCGATGATGTCGCCGACATCCTCGTCGTCGTCCTCTTCTTCGTCGGCGAGGAAGGTATCGTCGTCATCGTCCGCTTCGACGTCCTCGTCCTCCGCGCCGGGCACCTTGACCGCGCCACTTTCCGCGGCTTCCTCGTCGGCTTCCTCCAGGGACACCAGCTCGGCCGCAGCCTCCTCGGGCTGCTCCTCGACGACCTCCTTGGCCGCCTTCGCGGCGGTTTGCGGGCGCGCTCTGGCCACCACCACCACCTCGAACTCGGTGCCACATCTCGGGCACACGATCGGTTCGTGGTTGAGGTCGTAGTAGCGCGCGCCGCAGTTTGGACAGAGCCTCTTGGTTCCGAGCTCAGCTTTCGTCACGGTCTATGCCTCGTCCCGAGCGTTAAGCGGACCCCCCATAATGCGCGCGCCCGGCACTGTCAAAACCATTTCTCGGGGTCCCTTGCGCCAGTGATGACCTGCCTGCCCGGCTATGCTATCCGGACGGGCGGGCGGTGAGGGGTCTTGCGCCGGCTGGGGAGGCTTGTCCGGCGCCCGGCAGCCCCCGGCCCAGGCGGGCAGCAATCGGAGCAAAGGGCTGACATGTCGGGCGACAACACTGCGGCGCCGCTGACTGCGCGGGCATCGGGGCCGCTTGCCGGCACCATCCGGCCACCGGGCGACAAGTCGATTTCCCATCGCGCGCTCATGCTGGGGGCGCTCGCCGTCGGTGAGACGACGGTCGAGGGGCTGCTCGAAGGCGACGACATCCTTGCCACGGCCGCCGCCATGCGCGCCTTCGGAGCGACGGTCGGCCGCACCGGCGCGGGCGCCTGGCGGGTCAATGGCCTTGGCGTTGGCGGCCTGCTGGAGCCCGAGGGGGTGATCGACTACGGCAATGCCGGCACCGGCATCCGCCTGGCGCTTGGCATCGCCGGCAGCCACGCCTTCGCCACCACCTTCACCGGCGATGCCTCGCTGGTGAAGCGGCCCATGGCCCGCGTGCTCGACCCGCTGCGCCGCATGGGCGTCCAGGCCATCGCCCGCTCCGGCGACCGCCTGCCGGCGACCGTCCGCGGGCCGGAGACGCTGGTGCCGATCGAGTATCGCGTTCCCGTCCCCTCGGCGCAGGTCAAGTCGGCGGTTCTGCTGGCGGCGCTGAACAGCGGCGGCGTCACCACGGTCATCGAGCCGGTCGCCACCCGCGACCATACCGAGCGCATGCTGGCGGCCTTCGGCGCCGCCATCGAGGTCGAGGAGGGCGGCGACGGCAGCCGCACGATCCGCCTGGAGGGCGGGCGCAACCTCAAGCCGCAGGCGATCGCCGTCCCCGGCGATCCCAGTTCCGCCGCCTTTCCGCTGGTCGCGGCGCTGATTGTTCCGGGCTCCGACGTCGCCATCGAGAACGTGTTGCTCAACCCGACGCGCACCGGGCTGATCGAGACGCTGCTGGAAATGGGCGCCGACATCGCAATCGCCAAGCAGCGCAAGGTCGGCGGCGAGGAGGTCGCCGACATCCGCGTCAAGGCGAGCACGCTCAAGGGGGTGACGGTGCCGGCCGCCCGCGCGCCTTTCATGATCGACGAATACCCGGTGCTCGCCGTCGCCGCCGCCTTCGCCGAAGGCCAGACGCTGATGGAGGGCATCGGCGAGATGCGGGTCAAGGAATCGGACCGCATTGCCAGCGTCGTCGCCGGCCTGAAGGCGAACGGCGTCGTGGTTGAGGACACGCCTGACGCGATGCAGGTGACCGGCGCGGCCCGCGTGCCGGGCGGCGGCACGGTCGCCACCCATCTCGATCATCGCATCGCCATGAGCTTCGTCGTCCTCGGCCTTGCCGCAGACGCGCCGGTCACCATCGACGATGCCCGGCCGATTGCGACCAGTTTCCCGGATTTCCGCGCGCTGATGGCCGGTCTCGGGGCCGATTTCGCCGATGCCTGACCTTCGGGCACGTCCCGGCGTCTGTTTCGGCCGCCCATGATCATCGCCATCGACGGACCGGCGGCCGCCGGCAAGGGAACCCTCGCCCAGCGCCTGGCGGCCCATTACCGCCTGCCTTACCTGGATACCGGGCTGCTCTACCGGCTCACCGGCAAGCTGATGCTCGAACAGGGCCTCGACCCGGACGACCCGGCGGCGGCCGAGCGGGTGGCCCAGTCGCTCGACCCGGCGTTCCTCTCGGACCCGGCGCTCCGCGGCCATGACGCCGGGGAGCTCGCCTCGCGCCTTGCTGTCCACGCCGGGGTGCGGGCGGCCCTGCTCGATTTCCAGCGTGCCTTCGCCGCCCGGCCCGAGGGCGCCGTGCTCGACGGCCGCGACATCGGCACCGCCGTCTGCCCGGCTGCGGATATCAAGATCTTCGTCACCGCCAGCCCCGAGGTCCGCGCCCGCCGGCGCACCGACGAGCTCAACGTCAAGGGCAGGGCGGTCGACTATCCAACCATCCTCGCCGAGATCAAGGACCGCGACGCCCGCGACTCCGGTCGCACCGCCGCCCCTTTAAAAGCGGCCGATGATGCTTACTTGCTCGATACCACCGACAAGGATATAGAAGCCGCGTTCCGCGCGGCCGTCGACATTGTCGATCGGGCGCGGGCAGGACGCGACTGACGGGAACGGCGCCCAGGATCGGGCACGTTGCCCGGTTTTCGTGTTGTCCGCCCCGAAACGGTGGTGAAACCCGCTTTTTTGCGGGCGGAACAGGAACTGCCGACTTCATGACCCTTGCGCGCCACGCCGCCGAACGGGCGGGTGTCCTTGTCAGACCGGGTCGTGGAGGAGGTCCGATCAACGCCAACCGCCGGCAGGCGCCGCCGGCGAAGCAGGAGTGTCAATGCCTGTAGCTGCCATCCCCACCAAGGAAGACTTTGCCGCCCTCCTCGACGAGACCTTCAACACCGATCAGGTGATGGAAGGGGCGGTCATCAAGGGGACAGTCGTCGCGATCGAAAAGGATCTCGCCGTCATCGACGTCGGCCTCAAGACCGAGGGCCGCGTCCCGCTCAAGGAATTCACCGCACCCGGACGCGAATCGGAGCTCAAGGTTGGCGACGAGGTCGAGGTCTATCTCGAGCGCATCGAGAATGCGCTCGGTGAGGCCGTTCTCAGCCGCGAGAAGGCCCGCCGCGAGGAGAGCTGGGTCAAGCTCGAGGTGAGCTTCAACAATAACGAGAAGGTGACCGGCGTCATCTTCAATCAGGTCAAGGGCGGCTTCACCGTCGATCTCGACGGCGCCGTGGCCTTCCTGCCGCGCTCTCAGGTCGATATCCGCCCGGTGCGCGACGTGTCGCCGCTGATGCACACGCCGCAGCCCTTCCAGATTCTCAAGATGGACAAGCGCCGCGGCAACATCGTCGTGTCGCGCCGCACCGTTCTCGAAGAGACCCGTGCCGAGCAGCGCTCGGAACTGGTCCAGAGCCTGGAGGAAGGTCAGATCATCGACGGCGTGGTCAAGAACATCACCGACTACGGCGCCTTCGTCGATCTCGGCGGCATCGACGGTCTGCTGCACGTCACCGACATCGCCTGGCGGCGCATCAATCACCCGTCCGAGGTGCTGTCCATTGGCCAGACCGTCAAGGTGCAGATCATCCGGGTCAATCACGAGACCCACCGCATCTCGCTCGGCATGAAGCAGCTCGAGGCCGATCCGTGGCAGGGCATCGAGGCCAAGTATCCGGTCAACGTGAAGTTCACCGGCCGCGTGACCAACATCACCGACTACGGTGCCTTCGTCGAGCTGGAGCCCGGCATCGAGGGCCTGATCCACGTCTCCGAGATGTCGTGGACCAAGAAGAACGTCCACCCCGGCAAGATCGTTTCGACCAGCCAGGAAGTCGAGGTGATGATCCTCGAGGTCGATCCGGTGAAGCGCCGCATTTCGCTTGGCCTCAAGCAGACGCTCGCCAATCCCTGGGAGACCTTCGCTGAGAAGTATCCACAGGGCACGATCGTCGAGGGCGAGGTCAAGAACAAGACCGAGTTCGGCCTGTTCATCGGCCTCGACGGCGACGTCGACGGCATGGTCCACCTGTCCGATCTCGACTGGAACCGTCCGGGCGAGCAGGCGATCGAAGACTACAACCGCGGCGACACGGTGCGCGCCCAGGTGCTCGACGTCGATGTCGAGAAGGAGCGTATCTCGCTCGGCATCAAGCAGGTCGGCGGCGATCCCTTCGCCGATGCTGCGGCCTCGGGCGAAATCCGCAAGGGTGCGGTCGTCACCTGCGAGGTCATCGACGTCAAGGATGCCGGCATCGACGTGAAGATCGCCGACACCGACCTCACCGCCTTCATCCGTCGTTCCGATCTGTCGCGTGACCGTTCCGAGCAGCGGCCGGAGCGTTTTGCCAAGGGCGAGAAGGTCGATGCGCGGGTGACCAACTTCGACAAGAAGAGCCGCAAGATCTCGCTGTCGATCAAGGCGCTCGAGATCGCCGAAGAGAAGGAAGCCGTCGCCCAATACGGCTCCTCCGACTCCGGCGCCTCGCTTGGCGATATCCTCGGTGCCGCCCTCAAGGCGCGCGAGGAAGGCCACGAGGACGAAGAAGACGACGCCTGAACGGCGGCCTCGGCCGCCGTCGCAGAAGCCTTTCGCGGCCCGCGCCACCCGGCGCGGGCCGTTTTCGTTTGCTGTGGCCGGCAGCCTCTTGCCCGCATGGCGTCAAGTGCGCTAACCCACCGGGCTTGGGGAACAGAGAGGCCTGACCCATGTCCATGACCGCCGACCAGATCGTCGACCGTCGCCGCCTGCGCCGAAAGCTTTCCTTCTGGCGCGTCGTCGGCTTTCTGGCGATCCTCGTCATCATCGCCGGTGCCGTCATTGCCTTTGCCGGGCGCGATGCCTTCCCGCTCATGGCACAGCCGCAGATCGCCCGCATCACTGTTTCCGGCTTCATCGCCAACGACCGCAATCGCGACGAGATGCTGGCCAGGCTCGCCAGCACCGACACCGTCAAGGGGGTCATCGTCTCCATCGATTCGACCGGCGGCGCCACTGCCGGCGGCGAGGCGCTCTACGAAGGCATCCGCAGGCTGGCGGAGAAGAAGCCGACGGTCGCCACCATCGCCACCTTTGGCGCCTCGGCGGCCTACATGACCGCGATCGCCACCGACCACATCGTGGCGCGGCGCTCTTCGATCACCGGGTCGATCGGGGTGCTCTTCCAGTATCCGGAGGTCAGCGACCTCTTGAAGAACCTCGGCGTCAAGGTCGAGGACATCAAGAGCGCCCCGCTCAAGGCGCAGCCGAATCCGTTCGAGCCGACCACCGACCAGGCCCGCCAGGTCATCCAGGGCGTGGTCGACGACAGCTTCAACTGGTTCGTCGATATCGTCGCCGAGCGCCGCGGGCTCGCCCGCGCCGACGCTCTGTCGCTTGCCGACGGCCGCATCTACACCGGCCAGCAGGCGCTGGCGGCGAATCTCATTGACGAGATCGGTGGCGAGCGGGCAGCGATCGCCTGGCTTGGCAGCAAGGGCGTCAACACCAAACTGCCTGTGCGCGACTGGAAGCCGGCGAATGCCGGCGGTGGCCTGTTTTCTGTCGCCGATGCGGCGGTGCTGTGGATCGCGCAAAAGGCCGGCATTCAGCCCGAACTGCTGCGCGGCGGCGTGTTGGACCGAATTCTTCCACAAAATCTGAAGCTTGACGGCCTTATGTCGGTTTGGCAGGGTTCTGCCGGCGCTGGCGCGCAGCCTGCCGAGGGGGCAGCCCAATGATCAAGTCTGAGCTGGTTCAGAAGCTGTCCGAACAGAATCCGCACCTTTATCAGCGCGACGTCGAGAACATCGTCAACGCCATCCTCAACGAGATCACCAATGCGCTGTCGCGCGGCGACCGGGTCGAATTGCGCGGCTTCGGCGCTTTCTCGGTCAAGAACCGCCCGGCGCGAACGGGGCGTAACCCGCGCACCGGCTCCAAGGTGGCGGTCACCGAGAAATACGTGCCCTTCTTCAAGACCGGCAAGGAGATGCGCGAGCGTCTCAATCCCTAGGGCGCCGCGATGCGACGTTTCCTGATCCTCTTCGTGCTGCTGCCGCTTGCCATCGTCGCCGTGGTGTTGTCGGTCGCCAATCGCTCCGGCGTCGTCCTGTCGTTCGATCCCCTTGGCGGTGCCGCGCCGCGCTGGTCGATCGAGCTGCCACTCTTCATCCTGCTCTTCGCCACGCTTGGCCTCGGTATCCTCATCGGCGGCATCGCCACCTGGATCGGCCAGGGCAAGTGGCGGCGGGCGGCGCGGGCCGAGCGCGCCAATGCGGCCCGCCTGCGCCAGGATGTCGAGCGCCTGCGCGAACGCGTCGCCACGACGCCGGCCCTCGCTCCGCCGTTCTCCGACCGCGACGCCGCGTAGGAGCCGCGTAGTGCGCTTCATCGGCGCGGCTGAAATCGATTCCGTCCTCGATTATCCGGCGCTGGTCGACGCTCTCGCCGACGCCTTCAGGACCGGCGTGGTGGCGCCGGTGCGCCACCATCACCCGATCGAGCGGGAGGGCGAGACGGCCACGCTGCTCCTGATGCCCGCTTGGCAGGTGGCGGGCGGCTTCATCGGTGTCAAGGTGGTTTCAGTCTTTCCGCTCAACGCCGAGCGCGGCAAGCCCAGCGTCATGGGCACCTATCTGCTTCTTGCGGGCGACAGCGGCGCGCCGCTCGCCGGCTTCGACGGCATGACGCTGACATTGTGGCGCACGGCCGCCGCCTCGGCGCTGGCTGCGCGCTCTCTGGCTCGGCCCGGTGCCGCCCGCATGGCGATGATCGGCGCCGGCGCGCTCGCCCGGCGTCTGATTGCCGCCCACGCCGCCATCCGTCCGATCCGCAACGTGACGATCTGGAACCGCACGTTGGCAACCGCCGAACGCCTTGCGGCGGCGTTGACCCGCCCGGACCTCACGGTCACGGCCACGTGCGACCGCGAAGCGGCGGTCGCCGAAGCCGATATTGTCTCCGTCGCCACCATGAACGGCGAACCGCTGGTCGAAGGCGCCTGGCTGAAACCCGGTGCCCATGTCGATCTCGTCGGAGCCTATACGCCGAAGATGCGCGAGGCGGACGACACCGCGATCCGCCGGGCGCGGGTCTACGTCGATACGCGCGGCGGGGCGCTGAAGGAGGCCGGCGATATTGTCCAGCCGCTCGCAGCCGGCGTGATCGGCGAAGCCGACATTGCCGGCGACCTGTTCGATCTCTGCCGGGGCGCCGCGCCCGGCCGGCAGTCGGACGAGGAAATTACGCTCTTCAAATCGGTCGGCTCGGCAATAGAGGATCTCGCCGCCGCGATCCTCGTCTGGCAGCGGCTTTCGGGCTGAAACCGCGATTTTCAGCCCTTCCGGCGCAGCCCGGCGCTAACCTCCGTCTCCCGTTGGACTCCTTCCCCGTTTCGTGCCAAATCGAGCCCCCATGAGCCTGATCGTGAAGATATGCGGCCTCTCGAATGAGGAGACGCTGGACGCTGCTTTGGCGGCCGGAGCCGACATGGTCGGCTTCAACTTCTTTCCGACAAGCCCGCGTTTCGTGACACCCACGCGCGCCGCCGAGTTGGCGAAGCGCGTCGCCGGCCGGGCCGAGGTCGTCGCGGTGACCGTGGACATGGACGACGCGGGCCTGGCCGAGATCGTCGGGATGGTGGGTGTCGACTGGCTCCAGCTTCACGCGGGCGAAACTCCGGAACGCGTCGCAGGCGTGGCCAAGCGCTTCGGCCGTCCGGTGATGAAGGCGCTGCCGATTGCCGTGGCCAACGATCTGGCGGTTGCCCAAAGCTACGTGGCCGTCGCCGATCGTCTGCTGCTCGATGCCAAGCCGCCGAAAGGTGCCACGCGGCCCGGCGGTCTTGGGACACCGTTCGATTGGACGCTGCTTGCCGGCTTCGATCCCGATATCCCCTGGCTGCTCTCCGGCGGGCTGGCGCCGGGCAACGTCGGCGAAGCCGTCGCCCTTACCGGCGCGCCCGGCGTCGACGTCTCCTCCGGCGTCGAGAGCGCCCCTGGCCGCAAGGAGGCCAACCTGATCCGCGCCTTCATCGCCAATGCCCGCGGCGCCGGCGCCGCGCCCATCCACAAGGCCGCCTCATGACCGCCCAGCCCAACACCTATCGCGCCGGACCGGACGAGCGCGGCTTCTTCGGCCTCTTCGGCGGCCGCTTCGTCGCCGAGACGCTGATGCCGCTCATCCTCGAACTGGAGCAGGCCTACACGGCGGCCAAGGCCGATCCCGAATTCCGCGAGGAGTTGACCCGGCTCAATACGCATTATGCCGGCCGCCCGTCGCCGCTCTATTTTGCCGAGCGGCTGACCGAGCATCTGGGCGGCGCCAGGATCTATCTGAAGCGCGAGGAGCTGAACCACACCGGCTCGCACAAGATCAACAACTGCCTCGGCCAGATCCTGCTCGCCCGGCGCATGGGCAAGACGCGCATCATCGCCGAGACCGGCGCCGGCCAGCACGGCGTCGCGGCGGCCACCGTTTCGGCGCGCTTCGGCCTGCCCTGCGTCGTCTATATGGGCGCCACCGATGTCGAACGGCAGAAGCCCAACGTCTTCCGCATGCACATGCTGGGCGCCGAGGTCCATCCGGTCACCGCCGGCAACGGCACCCTCAAGGATGCCATGAACGAGGCGCTGCGCGACTGGGTGACCAATGTCGAATCGACCTATTACCTGATCGGCACCGCCGCCGGCCCGCACCCCTATCCGGAGCTTGTGCGCGACTTCCAGTCGGTGATCGGCATCGAGACCCGCGAGCAGATCATGGCCCAGGAAGGCCGCCTGCCGGACGCCATCGTTGCCTGCATCGGCGGCGGCTCCAACGCCATCGGCATCTTCCATCCCTTCCTCGACGATGCCGACGTGAAGATTTTTGGCGTCGAAGCCGCCGGCTACGGACTGGACGTGCCGGACGGACACGCCGCCTCCATGAACGGCGGCCGGCCGGGCGTGCTCCACGGCAACCGCACCTATCTCTTGCAGGACGATGATGGCCAGATCCTCGAAGGCCATTCGATCTCCGCCGGCCTCGATTATCCCGGCGTCGGGCCGGAGCATTCCTGGCTGCGCGATACCGGCCGCGTCTCCTACGTGCCGGCGACCGACAAGGAGGCGCTGGCGGCCTTCCAGTTGCTGACCAGGGTCGAGGGCATCATCCCGGCGCTCGAATCGGCCCACGCGCTTGCCTATGTCACCAAGCTCGCGCCAACCATGGGCAAGAACGAGATCATCGTCGTCAACCTCTCCGGCCGCGGCGACAAGGACGTCGAAACCGTCGCCCGCATTCTCGGCATGGAGATCTGAGCCATGACCGAGACCCGCATCGACCGCCGCTTTGCCGCGCTGAAGGAGGAGGGCCGTCCGGCGCTGGTGACCTTCGTCATGAGTGGCGACCCCGGCTACGACGCCTCGCTCGAAATCATCAAGGCGCTGCCCAGGGCCGGCGCCGACGTGATCGAGCTCGGCATGCCGTTTTCCGATCCGATGGCCGACGGCCCGGCGATCCAGGCCGCGGGCCTCAGGGCGCTTCATGGCGGCCAGACGCTGGCAAAGACGCTTGAGATGGTGCGCGCCTTCCGCGAGGACGAACAGGACACGCCGATCGTCCTCATGGGCTACTACAATCCGATCTATTCCTACGGCAACGAGCGTTTCCTGGAAGAGGCGCGCGAATCCGGCGTCGATGGCCTGATCCTGGTTGATCTGCCGCCGGAAGCCGACGACGAACTCTGCCTGCCGGCGATCGCCCACGGCATCAATTTCATCCGCCTGGCGACGCCAACCACCGACGACAAGCGCCTGCCGGCCGTCCTCGCCAATTCATCGGGCTTCGTCTACTACGTCTCCATGCTGGGCATCACCGGCATGGTGCTGGCCGATACCACGCGCATTGCCGGGGCGGTGGAAAGGATCAAGCGGCACACCATATTGCCCGTGGCCGTCGGCTTCGGCGTGAAAACTGCCGATCAGGCGCGGGAAATCGGCCGGGCCGCTGATGGTGTGGTGGTCGGTACCGCCATTGTCGAGGCGGTGCGCACATCGCTTGACGCAGAGGGCCAGGCGACCGAGGGCACGGTTGCCGCTGTCGCCGACCTGGTGTCCGACCTGGCGTCTGGCGTGCGCGGCGCCCGTGCCGAAGCGGCGGAATAGGGCCCCGAAAAAGGGGATTGGTGAGATGAGCTGGATCAACAACGTCGTCCGCCCGAAGATTCGCAACCTCCTCAACAAGCGGGAGGTTTCGCCCAATCTCTGGATCAAGTGCCCGGAGACCGGCGAGATGGTCTTCCATCGCGACCTGGAGGTGAACCAGTTCGTCATTCCCGGCTCCGGCTATCACATGCGCATGAACGGCAATCAGCGCTTCGAGCATTTCTTCGACCATGGCCGCTACGAGGCCCTGCCGCTGCCGGAGGTGCCGGTCGACCCGCTGAAATTCCGCGATGAGCGCCGCTATACCGAGCGCCTGCGCGATGCACGCGCCAAGACCACCCTCACCGATGCGGTGATGATCGGCGCCGGCACGGTCGAGCAGGTGCCGATTGTCGCCGCCGTGCAGGATTTCGACTTCATGGGCGGCTCGCTCGGCATGGCTGCCGGCGAGGCCATCGTCACCGGTATGATGACGGCGGTCGAGCGCCAGCGGCCCTTCGTCATGTTCGCCGCTTCCGGCGGCGCCCGCATGCAGGAAGGCATCCTGTCGCTGATGCAGCTGCCGCGCACCACGGTCGCCGTTCAGGCCCTGCGCGACGAGAAGCTGCCGTATATCGTCGTTCTCACCAACCCGACCACCGGCGGCGTCACCGCCTCCTACGCCATGCTCGGCGACGTCCACATTGCCGAGCCCGGGGCGCTCATCGGCTTCGCCGGCCCGCGCGTCATCGAACAGACCATCCGCGAGAAGCTGCCCGACGGCTTCCAGCGGTCGGAATTCCTGCGCGAGCACGGCATGGTCGACATGGTCGTCCACCGCCACAAGCTGCGCTCCACGATCAGCCGCATCTGCCGCCTGCTGGGCTCGGAGGCGCTGCCCGACAACCTGCCGGCGCCGGTCGACCCCGAGCCTGCCGGCGAGCCCGCACCCGCGACCGCCTGACACCGGACCTCTTCGCCCGTATGGACCACTCAACCGCCATCCTTGAGCGATTCCGCGCGCTCTATCCGCGCGAGATCGATCTGTCGCTGGACCGCATGAAGGTCCTGATGGAGAAGCTCGGCCGCCCCGACCTCCGCCTGCCGCCGGTCATCCATATCGCCGGCACCAACGGCAAGGGCTCGACCACCGCGTTCCTGCGCGCCATGCTGGAGGCAGCCGGCAAGTCCGTCCACGTCTACACATCGCCCCATCTCGTGCGCTTCCACGAGCGCATGCGCATCGGCGACCCCGGCGGCGGCCGTTTCGTCGACGAGGACGAGTTGATCGAGGTGCTGATCGCGGTGGAGCACGCCAATGCCGGCGCGCCGATCCCGCAATTCGAGATCACCACCGCCGCCGCCTTCCAGCTCTTCGCCGACCACCCGGCCGATTATCTGTTGCTCGAAGTCGGGCTCGGTGGCCGCTACGACGCCACCAATATCATCGCCGAGCCAAGGGTCTCGGTGATCACCCAGATCGCCCTCGACCACGAGAAGTTCCTCGGCGACACCGTCGAACAGATTGCCGGCGAGAAGGCCGGCATCATCAAGCGCGATCGCCCGGTGGTGGTGGCGCCCGAGCGCGACACCGTCATCGACGTGATCGAGGCCGAGGCCGCCCGTCTCGGCGCGCCGATGTATCTCGCCAACCGCGACTGGATCGCCCATGCCGAGCATGGCCGCCTGGTCTATCAGGACGAGGGCGGCCTGCTCGATCTGCCGGCGCCGCGCCTGGTCGGCCGCCACCAGTTCACCAATGCCGGCCTTGCCATCGCCGCCTTGCGCCAGGTCGAGCCGACGATCGCAACGCAAGCGATCGAGGCCGGGCTCACCAATGTCGAATGGCCGGCGCGCATGCAGCGGCTGACCACCGGCAAGCTCGTCGCCCGCACCCGCGGCGATGTCGAGATCTGGCTCGATGGCGGGCATAATCCGGCCGCGGGACAGGTGATCGCGGAAGCCGTCGCCGATTTGGAGGAGCGCGTGCCGCGGCCGCTCTTCATGATCTGCGGCATGCTCAACACCAAGGACCCGGTGGGCTTCTTCCAGCCCTTCGCCGGCCTTGCCCGGCAGGCCTATACGGTGCCGGTGCCGTCCTCGTCCGCAGGCCGCGATCCGGCCGAGCTGGCCGAGGCCGCGAAGAGCGCCGGCATCGAGGCCGTTCCGGTCGCCGATGTCGAGACCGCGCTCGACATGATCTCGGCCGAGACCGGCCTGCCGATGCCGCCACGCATCCTCATCTGCGGCTCGCTTTATCTCGCCGGCTCGGTGCTCGATGCCAACGGCACGCCGCCGGGCTGAGTGCCGCCGACCAGACGCCCATTAAAAAGCCGGGGTCGCTTCCGACCCCGGCTTTTTCAAATCAGGACGAACAGGTTCAGGCGCCGACGCCCGCCTTGATCCACTCCGACAGCCTGCCCTTGGGCGCGGCGCCAACCTGCATCGAGGTCGGCTCGCCGTTCTTGAACATGATCAGCGTCGGGATCGAGCGCACGCCGTAACGGATGGTGACGTCCGGGTTCTCGTCGACGTTGAGCTTGGCGATCTTCACCTTGCCCTCCATCTCCGTGGCGATCTCTTCCAGAGCCGGCGAAATCATCCGGCAGGGGCCACACCATTCGGCCCAGAAATCGACCACAACCGGCTCTGAAGAGCCGAGAACCTCGGTATCGAAATCGGCATCGGTCACGTGCGCGGGCATGTTAGCACCTCGAAGCTTGCTGAAACGGGTTGTGCAGAACGTAGGTGGCCGACCCTTAAAGTCAAGGTAACCGGCGGAAACCGGCCGCCTGCCTGATCGTCGCACCCCCGAAGCGGCGCGTCAGCCCGCCAGGACGGCCGATTCGGCCGAATCAAGTGCGGCGGGGGGGATTGCCATCAGGACCGGCCCGTCGGTCCACAGCAGGGCGGCAGCGACCGCGCGGCCGGGATAAAGTCGCCGGAGGATCGTCCGGTAAAGGGCGAGCTGGGTGACATAGGCTGGCGGCACCGTGTCCAGCGTTTCGGGTGCCGGCCGGTTGGTCTTGTAGTCGACGATCAGCACTTGGGTCGGTGTCACCGCCAGCCGGTCGACCCGCCCCGAGACTGCCGCCTCGCCACTCGCCCGGACGATGCGGCCGACGATCTCCACCTCGGCACGGCTGCCCTCGGCGAAGACCGGTGCGAAGGCAGGGTCCACCATCACCGCCATGACTTCGGCCAGCAGCGCGTCGCGTGTCCCTGCATCCATGTCCTTGGCAAAGGCCGCGAGATAGGCGGCGCCGATCGCCTCGCGTTCGCTCTCCGCGATCGCCGGCAGCGATTCCAGCAGCCGGTGGATGAGGCGCCCGCGCACGAGGGCGGCGTCGCCTGTTCCGCTGCCGCCGGCAGATATCGGCGCCGCGTCCGCGTCGAAGACGGTCGAGGGTGTCACATGGGGCAGGGCGGGCGGCGGCGGCGGCGCGTCACGCTCCAGCCACTGCGGCCGGTGCGGTCCGAGCGGCAGGCCGGGTTGCGGCGGTTTCGTCTTGTGGACGGCGCGCGGTTGCGGGCGCCATTCCTGTTCGTCCTCGCCGTCCGCGTCCTGGCCGGGCACGCAATCCCCTTCGAGCGCACGCGTCATCATGCCGTGCCAACCGTCGACCCGATCGGTGCCGCGCTTGAGCGTGCCGCAGATGACCAGCCGGTCCTTGGCGCGGGTCATGGCGACGTAAAGCAGGCGGAGATATTCCTGCCTGGCCGCCTCGCGCAGCGCCTTGACGCGCTGCTCCACAACTGAAGGCATGGCCTTCAGCCGGCGCATCCAGACGAGCGGCGACACCGAGCCGTCGCGGTCGTCGTCGAGTGCGATCACCCTGTCGTCGTGGTTGGGGTGGACCGGCATCGAGCCGTTGTCGACGACGAAGACGATGTCGGCCTCCAGTCCCTTGGCGCCGTGCACGGTCATCACCCGCACCTCGTCGCGCCGCGTTTCGGTGTCGCGCTTGATCTCGCTGGTGCCTTCATCGAGCCAGGCGAGGAAGCCTTGCAGTGTCGGCGCTTCCAGCCGCTCATAGGCGAGCGCCTGGGTGAGGAACTCGTCGAGCACGTCCTCGGCCTCGGCGCCGAGCCGCTGCAGGAAGCGTTTGCGGCCGTGCTCCGGCCCAAGGATGCGCGCGAAGAAGCGGTAAGGCTCGCGTGTATCGGCGCCGGCGCGCCAGCGCTCAATCTTCTCGCGCGCCGCGGCGAAGTCGTCGCGGTCCTGCGCCTGGCGCCCGAGCGCGTCCCACAGCGAGCCCTTGCGGCCGTAGGCGAGGTCGAAGAGGGCCTCTTCGGAGAGGCCGATCAGCGGGCTCTTGAGAAGCGCCGCCAACGACAGGTCGTCCTCCGGCAAGAGCACCACGCGAGCGAGCGCCATGACGTCCATGACCGCGATGTGCTCGGTCAGATGCATGCGGTCGGCACCGGCGATCGGAACGCCGGCGCTCTTCAGTGCCCGGTTAATGGCGTCGGTCTGGGCGCCGCGCGTGCGGCACAGGATGAGGATTTGGCCGGCGCGGATCGGCTCGCCGCTGTCGAGCCGCTCGCTGCCGTGCACCCAGCGGCCGATGGTGCGCGCCAGCCGCTTGGCAAGCTTCACCTCCGGGCTATTCTCGTCGAGATGGTCGAGCGGCGTCGCCCAGTCCTCGGGCTCGATCTTTTCGGCCGGCTCGATCATCGGCCACAGGATAACGCGGCCCGGTACGCCGTGGCGGGCGGCGCTGTGCGTCGGCGCTTCATCGACATCGGAAAGCGCGCGATAGGCCCGCGCCTCGGCGAAGACGGCATCGACGGCCGAAAGCACCGGCTGCACCGAGCGGAAGGAGAGATGCAGCGCGGGATCGGACCAGCGGGCATTGGCGGCGCGGGCGCGGGCCCCGAGATCGCGCCGCATCAGCGAGAACCATGCCGGCACCGCGCCCTGGAAGGAGAAGATCGACTGCTTCTGGTCGCCGACGGCAAACAACGTGCGCGTCGCCTCACTGGCGCCCTTGCCGGCGAAAAAGTCTTCGACAAGCGCTTTCACGACCTGCCATTGCCGCGGGCTGGTGTCCTGCGCCTCGTCGACGAGGATGTGCTCGATGCCGCGGTCGAGTTTGTACTGCACCCACTGGGCGGCGTCGGAGCGCGCCAGCAGGTTGGTCGTCTTGATGATGAGGTCGTCGAAATCGAGCGCGCCGCGCGCCGTCTTCAGCCGCTGATAGGCGGCGATGGTGGCGTCGGCCAGGCGCAGCATGGCGGCGGTGGTCACCAGGCACTCCGCGGCAGCGAGACGGTCGAGCAGCGCCGGTAGGCGCACCAGTTCATCGGCGATCAAAGCATCGAGGCCAGACCAGCGCTTCAGGGTTCTGGCCGTGACCGGCGCCTTGCGCGGTTTGCCATTGGTGAGGAAGAAGGCCGACCAGGCATCCAAGCGCTCGGCCTCATCGGTTTCCGTTACATAAGCGACAAGGCGGTCCGCGGCAGACTTGTCGTTGGTGGTGCCGCTCTTGAGCAGCGCGATCAGCCGGCCGGCCTCGGGCCGATCGAGCGGAGCCTCATCGAGGATCGTGCGACGCACTGTTTCCGGCGTGTCATCGGCCGAGAGGCCGAGCCGGTCGCGAAGCTGCCTGAGCGCCGCATCAAGCGAACCGGCCGAGACGATCCATTTGTCGACGCGCGCGCGTTCCTCGACGAACTCCTTGATGGCGGTCTCCTGCACCATGTCGCTGGCGGCATCAAGCACGGTGTCGAGCGCCTTGCCCATCGCGCTGCCGGGGACGCGCGCCGCCTCGGCGAGCACGCTCTTGCGTGCCGCCTCCTTGAGGTCGACGGAATCGCGTTCGTCGAGCACCTCGAAATGGCCGGCGACGTTCGCCTCGAACGGGAACTGCTGCAGCAGCCTTTCACAAAACGCGTGGATGGTCTGGATCTTCAGCCCGCCCGGCGTCTCCAGGGCGCGGGCGAAGAGCCGGCGGGCGCGGGCGAGCGCGTTCCTGGCCGGCCGGCGCCCCTCGATCTTGGCGATCGCGTCCGCAAGCATCTTGTCCGGCAGCACCGCCCATGCGCTGAGGCGCTCGAAAACCCGGGTCTCCATCTGTGCCGCCGCCGCCTTGGTGAAGGTCAGGCAGAGGATGCGCCCCGGCTCGGTGCCGGAAAGCAGCAGCCGCACGACGCGCTGGGCGAGCACGTAGGTCTTGCCTGAGCCGGCATTGGCCGACACCCAGGCCGAGGCAAGCGGGTCCGACGCCTCCGCCTGGGCCCGGTGCGTCGCCTCGTCGATCATCGGTGCGGCGGGCCGAACCATTCCTGATCCTCCTCGCTTTCCACCAGGCCCCACTCGCGCACGCGCGCCAGATGGTCGTAGGGGCTCTCGTAGCGTGTCTCGAACATCGGCCGCGCCCGCGAGACGTAGGCACGCTCCGGGTCGGCGAAGGCCGTCAGCAGCGCCCGCAGCCGTGTCATCACCTCGGCGGCGACGCCGTCGGCCGTCCAGCCCTTCTCGATCGCCGACTTCAGCGGCTCGTCGCGTTCGACCTTGCTGAGGCCGATCCAGGCAAGCGTCGCGATGGACGCACCGCGGAAGGCTTCGTCAAAGCCGCCGTCGCGGACCATGGCCGCCTCCAGCCCCATCTGCGGTGCGAAACCGAGAAGCACCTGCTTGGCCGAGGGTGGCGATCCGGTCTTGAAGTCGAGAATGTCGAGCGAGCCGTCGTGGCGACGGTCGATGCGGTCGGCCCGCCCGCGCAGGCGGAACGTGCCGGCTCCGGCCGGGATGTCGATGCTGCCGGAGATCTCGGCATGGCGTTCCGCGATCTCTGCATTGCGCGCCGCCTCCCATCGCACGATCCAGCGGGCGATCGCCGCGAAGCGGAACGACCAGATGGCGCGAACATCGGGAAAGCCTGCGATCTCGGCGAGCACGCGCTCGCCGATGGCGAGCAGCGCCGCGGTTGCCTCCGAATCGAAGGGGCGGTTCCACGTCTTGATGAAGTCGCCGAGGGCCTTGTGGACGAGCGTGCCGCGCAGCGCATAGTCGGGCGCGCGGCCGAGCGGCTCCAGCTCGTCCAGTCCGAGAACGTGCTTGGCGTAGATGGCGTAAGGATCGCGCACCAGCGTCTCGATCTCGGTGACGGAGAGGCTGACCGGCCGCGCGGTGAGCGGCGGCTTCGGTTCCGGCTTGTCAATCGGCTTGGCCGATCTCACCCAGTCGATAGAGCGGGCAAGATCGACGATGGTGGCGCCGCGCGCCCGCGCGGCTTCCATCGTCGCCTTGCCGGCGACGGCCTCCAGCCTTTGCAGCCAGCGCGATTCGACCGAGGGCGTGCCGCCGCGCTTTTCAGCCCGCGAGATGATCACCCGTGGCGCCATGACGCCTTCGACGAAATCGTGCGCCGCCTGGCCGAGGCGCCGCTCCGGCGGCGGCAGGCCGACCTCGCCGCGCATGGCGCGCGACAGAAACGGATCGGTGCGCGTGTCGGCCGGCCACACACCCTCGTCGAGTCCGGCGAGCACCATGAGGTCGACCGATTGCAGGCGCGCTTCCAGCGTGCCCCAGATGGCGATGCGCGGATCGGCGCCGCCCGCGGGGGAAAGCGCCACATCGGCCATCAGCGCCCGCAGGAACTCCGGCGTGTCGGCCGGCCGCAGCGAAAGCCCGCTACCGCCTTCACGGAGACCATCCAGCAATTCCTTCAGGGCGCGGCCGGCCGGCCCGGCGAGGCCGTTGGCGCCCGTGTCGTCGGTTGCGGCGGCCTCGAGCGCGGTCTCCAGAAGCGCCGTGGCATCGGCAACCGCGAGCTCGCCCGCCCCCGTGAGCGCCTGCTCCGGCGGCCCCAGCGTTTCGGCAAGCGCGGTGGCGAGTTTTTCGGCGGCGCGCCAGTCGTCATCGTGCATGCGCTTGCGTGCGGCGGGCGGATGCTTGCCCCTCTCTTCGAGTTCCGCCCGCGCCTTGGCGAGCGCTTCGCCCAGTGCCGTCACGCCACCGGTGATGCGGTTGCCGTGGAAGAGGGCGATCTCCAGCATGCGCGCCGCGCGCCGGCAGGCGGGTTTGCTCATGCCAAAGGCGGCGAGCGGGTGCTTGGCGAGCGCCAGGATGAGCACCGGCTCTGCCTCCGAAAGCGCCGCCTCGGCGAGAAGCCGGACGAAGATGCCCTCGGGCAGACGGTCGAGTGGCACGCCGGCGGAATCATCGATGTCGAGCCCCCAACGGCCAAGTTCGACGGCCACGCGCCGGGCGATGGTGCGGTCGGGCGTCACCAGCGCCGCCGTTGTTCCCGGCGTCTCCACCGCTTCACGCAGCGCCAGCGCGATTGCCGTGGCTTCCTCCTGCTCGTTGCGTGCCGTGAGCAGCGTGACCCCGTCCATGGCGCCCGTGCCATCGGCGACGGCAGCCTCGGCCCAGCGGTCGGTAGTCTCCGCCGGACGCAGGGCTTCGGCGACCAGCCGGCGCCGTGCAGCCAGACCGTGGTCGGATGTCGCCAGCGGCTCCACGTCCTGGCGCAGGATGCCGATCTGGCCGATAAGCTGCTTCAAGCCAAATTGGGGATGGCCGAAGGCGCTCGGCGCGACGCTTGCGGCATCGCCAATCGCCTCCCAGGTGTCGTCGTCGAGATCCTGGTCGAGCCCGGGCAGCACGACGGCGCCCTGTGGGTGGCGCGCGATCTTGTTGAGCAGATAGGCAGTCGCTGGAATCGAGCCGGTGGATCCGGCTGCCACCACGGGTCCGGCGAGCCGTTCGGCAGAGGCACGGATCAGCGTATCGCGGCGCACCGCCGGGTCGACCAGCCCGAGTTCGGCAAGTTGCGCCGGCCACTGCTCGGCGACGATCTTCAGGAAATCGAGGGTGATCTGGTAGTAGCGGGCGTGCTCGGCCGGCACCAGTTTCGTCAGCCGCTCCCAGGGAATGCCGGCCGTCTCCATGTCGTCCAGCAGCCGGGCGAGATCGCCCGCCAGCCGCGCCGCATCGGCCGCCGATGCCGGGATCAGCAGCGGCTCGTCGGGGGTCAGCGCCAGCGGCGCGTGGCGCAGCGCCCGCGCCCAGGCGAGAATCGAGTCGCGCCAGGGTCAGCCGGCGTTTGAGCGGCGTCACCGCAGCCGGCAGTGCGAGCCGCTCAGCCGCCGATTCCGTCGAAGGCGCCAGCAGGTGCTCTTCCTCGTCAACGTCGCCGATCGGCCTGAGGACCGGCAGGATGGCGGCCTCGGCCTTGAGGTGGTGCACGAGCACGTCGCGAAAGGCGCGCACCGCGCGGCGGGTCGGCAGCAGCACCGTGACCCCGGCCAGCGCCAGCGGGTCGTCGCGGTCGAATTCCACCAGCCGGCCGGCCAACAGCGCCTCGGCCAGCGTATCGAGAAAGGGCACGCCGGGGGAGATTGTGAAGACGCGGGGGAGCCTCGTCTTCTCTGTCATTGCCGGTCAGGCCGCGCTGTCGGCGATCGAATGCTCGGCCTCGCGGATCGCTTCCGGGGTCCCGACATGCAACCACAGCCCGTCCATCCGTGCGCCGAACAGGCGGCCGGCGTCGAGCGCTGTGTCGAACAGCTCGTTCAGCGAGAAGGGCTCGGCCGCGCGGCCGGCGAACAGGCGCGGATGCAGGATGGCCGCGCCGGCATAGGCGAAGGGCACGACCTCGCGCTCCGGCCGGCGGGTCAGGTGGCCGGCAGGGTCCATTTGAAAGTCGCCGCGACCGCTATAGCCGACCGCGTGCGCCGTCGAGGCGAGCATCAGCAGGGCGTCCATGGCGTCGTCGCGCCAGGCATTTGCCAGCCATTCGAGGTTGGGGCGGGCGCCTTCCACCCAGCAGGAATCGGAATTGAGCAGGTAGAAGGGCTCGTCGCCGAGGTGCGGCAGCGCCTTGACGATGCCGCCGCCGGTATCGAGCAGGCGCTCGCTCTCATCGGAAATCACGATTTCGGGCGAGCTGCGCCGGCCGAGATGAACGCGGACGAGTTGGGAGAGATAGTGGATGTTGACGACGGCACGCTCGACACCGGCCCGCTCCAGCCGGTCGAGGGCGCGGTCGATCAGCGCCCGGCCGCCGATTTCGACGAGCGCCTTGGGCGTGGTCACGGTGACCGGCCGCATGCGCTTCCCCAGCCCGGCGGCCAGGATCATCGCCCGCTTGGGGCGGATCGGTGCAATCTTCCAGTGGAAATCAGGGCGCGGGGCTTCGGGCGCGGCGTTCATCGAGTGGCCTGGCTGAGCGGAGGCAGGTGCCTCTCATACCAGACGGCAAGTGCGGATAGAACCGGATGCTTGAGGCTGCGCTGAAAGTAACCGTCCATGCGCGGAAGGTGCTGAAGATACTGGGCTTTCCCGAGGTAGTCGGCGAGCCGGGCGAACACTCCCATGTTCTTCAGCGTGCGCGCCGCGGCGAGAATCGCATAGCTCTCGGAGAAGGCGTCGGCATCGAACGGCCGACCCTGCGCGCGCCGCGCCGCGACATAGCGCTCGCGGAGCGTCGCTTCCAGCTCCGCCGGCACGCTGACCCGGGCATCCTGGCAGAGCGATGCTACGTCGTAGGCGGCTGGCCCCACGAACATGTCCTGGAAGTCGATCAGGCCGATGCGGGCGATGCCGGAACGCTCCTGCAGCCAGAAAAGATTCGGCGACTGCATGTCGAAGAGCACCCAGCTCTCTTCGGCTCCGGCCAGCCGCGCAAGAAGGGCCGTCCAGATCGCCGCAAACGATTCGGCTGCGGAACGGTCGAGGGACGCGCCGATGACGTGCGGCACATACCAGTCGGCAAACAGCACGAGGTCGGCCATAAGCACCTCGGCCGAAAGCTTTGGCAGCCGATGTTCGCCGCCACCCGATACCGGCAATACAGCAGCGCGCGGCTCGGCATGGATGGCGGCCAGCACATCGATCGCCGCGCCGTAGCGTTCCGGGTCTGGCGCACCGCCGACCAGAACGCCCTCGCTGCCGAAATCCTCCATCAGCACGAGGCCCACCCCGCGGTCGGCGGCGATGATCTCGGGGGTCGAGAGGCCGAGCGCGCGCAGCCCCGTGTCGACCGCCAGAAAGGCATCGACTGTCTGTGCCCGGAAGCCGGCCCGGCTGTCACGGACAGGCGGCGCCGCCGGCTTCGGCCAGTCCATGAGCACGGCGCGCCCAGCGCCCGCCCGCACCCGCTCGAAGCGGCGGATCGATGCGTCGCCTTGCAGGAAGCGGCGTGATGCACCGGAGAAGCCGGCATAATCGATGAGCGCCCGCGCGGCACACGCGCGTTCGATGCGGCCGCGCCACGCTTCGCCACCGGCGAGTTCCGCACGGCGGCCGTTGCCGTCGATCTCGAAACGGATATCGAGCCGGTCGCCGGGCAGGCGATCGTCGCCGCGCTCCGGCCATTCGACCAGGACGGCGCCCTCGGCCACCGCGTCGGCAAGCCCGATTTCGTCCAGTTCGTCGGCCGAGCCGAGGCGATAGAGGTCGAAATGGCTGATCGCCAGCCGGCCGGCGGCATAGGTCTGCACCAGGGTGAAGGTCGGGCTCGGCACCTCCAGGTGGGCGTCGTCGGCCGCCGCACGGATGAGGGCGCGGGCGAAGGTGGTCTTGCCGGCGCCGAGCCCGCCAGAGAGCGCGATCACGTCGCCGGGGGCGAGGATCGCCGCCACGTCCTCGGCGAGAGCCGTCGTCGCCGCTTCATCGGTGAGCGCGAGTGTCAGAAAGGGGGCTGCCATCAGGTGGGCAAACTACCCCAAAATCACTCCGCCGCGACGGCGGAGATGACGGGCCGGAGCGGCAGGCGCACCTTGACGGTGGAACCGATATTTTCCTCCGACTCGATCTCCACCGTGCCGCCATGCAGCAGCACGAAGCTGCGCACGATCGACAGGCCGAGGCCGACGCCGCCGCGCGCCGTGCCGCGCGGCATGGCGGCGAAGCGGTCGAAGGCGTTGCCGATGAAATCGCGCGGAATCCCGGGGCCCTGATCGGTGATGGCGAATTCGATCATGTCGTTGGCCAGGCGCGCCGAAATCGTCACCAGGCCGTTGCGGTGCGAGAAGCCGACGGCATTGGCAATGAGATTGGTGAGGATGCGGCGGACGCGCTTTTCGTCGGCGACGAAATGGCCGGCATCGGGAGCGACGCGGGTTTCGATGAGCACGTGCACCTCGTTGGCGCGCTCCTGCAGTGCTTCGGCGGCCGCCTTGACCATCGCGGCCGTGTCGACCTCACCGAGATCGAGTTCCATGATGCCGGCGTCGATGGTGGTGAGGTCGAGGATGTCGTTGACGATGGCCAGCAGCGACTGCGAGGACGAGGTGATGTAGCCGGTATATTCGCGCTGCTTCTCGTTCAGCGCGCCGATGCGCTCGTCGGCCAGCAGCTGGGCGAAGCCGATGATGTTGGTGAGCGGCGAACGCAGTTCGTAGGAGACGTGGTGGATGAATGCGTTCTTCAGCGTATTGGCCGCCTCCAGCGCCTCGTTGCGCTCGACCAGCGCCCGCTCGACCTTCGCCGAATCGGTCACATCAACGAATGTCACCATGGTCTGGCCGTCGGGCAGCGGCACGGTGGCGTAGTCGATGATGCGGCCGTCCTCGCGCTCCATCTGCCCGGAGAGTGAGGCGCGGTTCTCGTCGACGCCGGCGACGCTGGCGGTGAAGCGCCGCCACATGGCCTCGTCGTCACGTGGCCGGCGGCAGGCGTCGACGATATCGGAAACGTGCGGGGCATCCGCGAACAGCGCCGTGTCGAGCGACCAGATCGCAGCGAAGGACGGATTGTGCAGGCGCAGCCGCCCGTCCGAGCCGAACACCGCGACGCCCTCGCTGAGGTGGTCGAGTGTCTCGCCCTGCACGCTCATCAGCGCGTTGTAGCGGCTCTCGAGGTCGAGACGCTCGGTGACGTTCTCGTAGATCCAGGTCATGCCGCCCTGGGGATGGGGATTGGCGATGACGCGCAGCGTCTGCCCGTCGGGCAGGTGCCACCAGTGCTCCTGCGATTCCGGCGCGCGGTAGGCGGACAGCAGCTCGTCCCGCCAGCGGCGGAAATCCGCCTGCTCGGGCAGCTTGCGGCCGGCCCTGAGCTGGTCGAGCACCGTCATCTCGTCGGGAGCCGAATCGAGGAAGGCGGCTTCGATGCCGAACAGGGCGCGATAGGCGGCGTTGGAGAATTTCAGCCGCCGGTCGGGACCGAAGACGGCCACCGCCGTCTGCAACTGGTCGAGCGTGCGGGCGTTGAACTCGACCTCGCGGCGCAGCGCCGCCTGGGCGCTCTCCACCTCGGTCACGTCGACGGCGATGGCCGCGCTGCCGCCTTCCGAGGCGATGTCGGCGACGTCGAAAATGCGCCGGGAGCCGGCCACGATGGCCGGCAGGCGGCGCGTGAAGACCGTGGTCTCGATGTGGGCGGCGGCGATCATCTGCCGGCCGGTCGTGTCGAGAAGCTCCAGGCCGTGCGCCACGGCCTCGCCGGCGTCGTTGGCCTCCACGGCGGAGGCATAGGCGGCGTTGACCCAGGCCAGCGCGCCGTTCTCGTCGCGCAGCCATATGGGCATCGGCGCCACCGACAGCATGGCGCGCATGGTCTCGACTTCCGCGGCCAGCGCTTTGTGGCTGGTCTGCATCCTGGCAAAAGCCAGGCGGTCGCCGGTAAGGTCGCGGAACCGCGCCACGGCCGAGCCGCCCACCGTCGTTCCGCGCACCTCGACCAGCCGGTTCGTCCTGCTGGTCAGGATGAGGGTGAAGGGTTCGCCGCGCTCGCGCATGCGCGCGATCCGCTCATCGAGCTGGCTGGCCGAATTGGACCTCAGCCACTTGCCAAAGGCGAGGAAATCGCCGCGCGCGGCCGGCGCCCCGGTAATCACCGGCAGACTGCCGGCAACCAGCGGCCGCTCGCGCGGCACGGTCCACGCCACCAGACGCTGGTCTTCCTCGTTGACCAGCGCCTCGGCGCGGTCGAGCAATGCCTTGAGCGTGCCGACCTCGGCGGAGAGCGTCGCGTTCTCGCTTTCGGCGCGGAAGCGCGCGCGATAGAGCGCGACGACGGAGAAAACGGCGAAGAAAACCGTGCCCACCACCGCGACCAGGGTGACGACCTGGGCCGGGCTGAGATTGAGGGCGGGAAGGCCGGTGGCGGCGAGGGCGGGGCGGGCTGACAGTGGAGCGAGGAGGGCAGCGTATGCCGCTGCACGAATCCCCGTCGTCTTCCTGCCATGCCCGCGCATGCAGTGAACCCCTTGCGGTCGCCGCGTCCCGATACTCGAGAGGTTTGGCATTCGACGGCTGTGGCACGGGCCCCCGTGCGCCCACCGCCGTACTCACGCGAATCACCGCAATGTAGACCCTAGAGAGAGGGGCGTGAATCCATGACGGCCGAGAAAATCGCCGCAATCGGCCGCGGACTCCATCTGTTCTCCTTAGATCGACAAAAAGGCCGGCAAAGCCGGCCTATCCTGTCGTTCCGGCGAGGGCCGGAATCCAAACAGCTTCGTCATTCGTGCTGCAAGCATCGTCAGGACCCCGGCTTCCTCCGGGGTGACGAAAGTGCGTGTGGCGCCCTGTCTGGACCGCAGGCTCAGTAGCGGTAGTGGTCCGCCTTGTAGGGGCCGGCGACCGACACGCCGATATATTTGGCCTGCTTCTCGCTCATCTCGCTCAGATTGACGCCGATCTTGGCCAGATGCAGCCGCGCCACCTTCTCGTCGAGGTCCTTGGGCAGCGTATAGACCTTGCGCTCGTACTTCTCCGGCTCGGTGAAGAGCGCGATCTGCGCCAGCGTCTGGTTGGTGAAGCTCGCCGACATGACGAAGCTCGGATGGCCGGTGGCATTGCCGAGGTTCACCAGGCGGCCCTCCGACAGGAGGATGATGCGCTTGCCGTCGGGGAACTCGATCTCGTCGACCTGCGGCTTGACGTTGTCCCACTTGAGGTTGCGCAGCGCACCGACCTGAATCTCGGAATTGAAATGGCCGATGTTGCATACGATGGCGCGGTGCTTCATGGCGCGCATGTGGTCGATGGTGATGACGTCGATATTGCCGGTGCAGGTGACGAAGATGTCGGCCTTGGGCGCCGCATCCTCCATGGTGACGACCTCATAACCTTCCATCGCCGCCTGCAGGGCGCAGATCGGATCGACCTCGGAGACCATGACGCGGCAGCCGGCGTTCCTCAGGCTCGCCGCCGAGCCCTTGCCGACGTCGCCGAAGCCGGCGACCATGGCGGTCTTGCCGGACATCATCACGTCGGTGCCGCGACGGATGCCGTCGACCAGCGATTCGCGGCAGCCATAGAGATTGTCGAACTTCGACTTGGTCACCGAATCGTTGACGTTGATCGCCGGAAACAGCAGCCGGCCTTCCTTGGCCATCTGGTAGAGGCGATGCACGCCCGTGGTCGTCTCCTCGGTGACGCCGCGGATGCCCTTGGCGATGGTCGAGTACCAGTTCGGCGATTTCTTGAGGCGCGCCTTGATGGCGGCGAAGAGGACTTCCTCCTCCTCGTTGGTCGGCTGGGCGATGACCGACGAATTGGTCTCCGCCTGCATGCCGAGATGGAGGAGCAGCGTGGCGTCGCCGCCGTCGTCGAGGATCATGTTGGGCCAGCCGCCGTCGGTCCATTCGAAGATGCGGTGGGTATATTGCCAGTAGTCCTCGAGGCTCTCGCCCTTTACGGCGAACACCGGCGTTCCGCTGGCGGCGATGGCGGCCGCCGCGTGGTCCTGGGTCGAGTAGATATTGCAGGAGGCCCAGCGCACGTCGGCGCCGAGCGCCCTCAGCGTCTCGATGAGCACCGCCGTCTGGATGGTCATGTGCAGCGAACCGGCGATGCGGGCGCCGCGCAGCGGCTGCTCGGGGCCGTATTCCTCGCGCGTCGCCATTAGGCCGGGCATCTCCGACTCGGCCATGGAGATTTCCTTGCGGCCCCAATCGGCCAGCCCAATGTCCTTCACCACATAGTCGGCAGTCGTCGGCATTCCGGTCTCCTCGGGTACGGCGAAAATGGCGGGTTTGTCTGGTTGGCGAGCCTTATAGCGGGTCGCCGATCCAGGGGCAATAAGGATATAAAGATTTCTTTATGCTATCTATTCTTCTTCACCAAAGCGGTCGGCGACCAGTTCGGCGAGCGCGGCGAGCGCCGCTTCGGCTTGCGGGCCTTCGGCAGCCACGTGAATTTCCGATCCCGGCCCGGCGGCCAGCATCATCAGCCCCATGATCGACGTTCCGCCGACCGTCGTCTGGTCCTTCGACACGGTGACGATGGCGTCGAACTTCTCGGCGCACTGCACGAAGCGCGCCGCGGCGCGGGCGTGGAAGCCACGCTTGTTGACGATGAGGAGGTTGCCCGAGATAGGGCCAGCCGCGCCGTCGGCACTGGTCATTTGCCGGTCAGGACCTGGCTGGCGACGTTGATGTATTTGCGGCCGGCGTCCTGGGCGTCGGCCACCGCCTCGGCCAGCGGCTTCTCGGCGCGCACGCTCGCCAGCTTGATCAGCATCGGCAGGTTGACGCCGGCGATGACCTCGATCTTGCCCGCCTCCATCACCGAGATGGCCAGGTTCGATGGCGTACCGCCGAACATGTCGGTGAGCAGGATGACGCCGGCGGAGGTGTTCACCTTCTGCACGGCATCGAGGATGTCCTGCCGTCGTCGTTCGATATCGTCGTCGGGACCGATCGAGATGGTCTCGATGTCGGTCTGCGCGCCAACCACGTGTTCCAGCGCAGCCCGGAACTCCACGGCAAGCTTGCCGTGGGTGACGAGCACGAGTCCTATCATACGTTTCGCGATCCCGGTCCGGGGCCTGGTTTGTGCAGCAGGGCGCATCTTGCCGGATCGATGCTGCAACGCAAGAGGCTGCGACGGTTTGATCGCTCAGCCATGGCGGTCAAACCGCTCCTCGAGCGCCGTCAGAACCCTGAGGGCGCCGTCATTCTGGCCCGCCGGCAGCACCAGGCGCGGCAATGAGATTCCGGCAATTTCGGCCCGTTCGCCGGGCTCGGGCATGCGCGGGCAGTCGGCCGGCGGCAACATGTCGACCACCATGTCGACGACGATCGGCGAAACATGCGGCCGCTTGAGAACCCCCTGGCCGCGCACCTCGATGAGGCCGGCAAGCTCCGGCGGAACGCGTGCCACCAGCCGGCCGTGATGGGCGGCAAGTGCCACCCGGTCGTCGGCGGTGAGTGCGTTGCGCTGTGCATCCATCGCCATCAGCGCGAGGAGGAGCGCCGACTTGCCGCTGGCGGAATCGCCCCGGATCAGGACGCCACGCTCGCCGATGAGGGCCGCGCTGGCGTGGATGGTATCGGCAGCGCTCATGCCAGCGGCAGGCGCACCGTGAAGCGGGCGCCGAGCACTTGCGGCTCGCTGCCGGGCGCATCGTTTGCCTTGGTGCGGTTCTCGGCCCAGATGCGGCCGTTATGCGCCTCGACGATCTGCCGCGAGATCGACAGGCCAAGACCGGAATTCTGGCCGAAGGTTTCCTCGCCGCCCTCGCGGTCGGTGTAGAAGCGCTCGAAGATGCGCTCGAACTGGCCGGCGCGGATGCCGGGGCCCTCGTCCTCGATGATCACCTCGACATGTTTGTCATCGTGCCGCGCCAGAATGCGCACGGTGCCGTCCACGCGGCAGAAGGAGCGGGCATTGTCGATCAGGTTGTTGAAGACCTGGCCGAGCCGGCTGTCGTGGCCGAAGACGAGATAGGCGCCGGGCTCGTGGTCGGCGAATTCCAGCCGGATCGCCGGCCCTTCGCCTTTCGACATGTCGCGAGAAATGCCGACCACGGCGGTGAGAAGCTGCCGAATATCGACTGGATTGGCGTCCTGGCGGGCGAGTTCGGCATCCAGCCGCGAGGCATCGGAGATGTCGCTGATCAGGCGGTCGAGCCGCCTGATGTCGTGCTTGATGATGCCGGCGAGCCGTGCCTTGGCCTCCTCTGTCCTGGCCAGCGGCAGCGTCTCCACCGCGCTTCTGAGTGACGTCAGCGGGTTCTTCAGTTCGTGCGCCACGTCGGCGGCGAAGCTCTCGATGGCGTCGATGCGGTCGTAGAGGGCGCCGGTCATGTCGCGCAGCGCCTGGCTGAGATGGCCGATCTCGTCACGGCGGCGGCTGAAATCGGGAATTTCAGGGCGCGACTTGACGCGGTGGCGCACCAGGTCGGCGGCGTCGGCCAAGCGTCTCAGCGGCGCGGCGATGGTGCCGGCGAGCAGGATCGACAGCACGATGGTGACGCTGGCCGCCACCAGGAACACGCGCACGATCGCCAGCCGCTCGGCATGAACGATATTGTCGATGTCGCCGCCCTGGGTGGAGAGCAGCAGGGCGCCGTGGACCGAACGATACCGCTGGATGGGCACGGCGACCGACACGATCAACTCGCCGAGGTCGTTGATGCGCACGATCTTCTCGGGTTGGCCGTTGAGCGCGGCGACCACCTCCTGATAGCCGCGGCCGTTGGCGCCGCCGAGTTCCTTGTACATCGGCAAATCGCGGCTGGAGAGCCACAGGTTGAAGCGCCGCCAGATCGTCTCCAGCCATGATTCGCCCGCCGCATTGGGCGGCGGCAGGTCGAAGGCGAGTATCTGGCCGCCGGGATAGAGGTGGCGCGAATCGACGATCAGCGTGCCGTCGCGATCGTAGATGCGGGCGCGGGTGCGCGTCGGCGAGATCAGCCTGAGCAGGACCGGCGCCACCTTCTCGGGATTGATCGAGAAGTCGAGGTCCTCGTAGCTCTGGTCGAGCGGCGAAATGCTCTGACCGGTCTGCAGGTCGAGATATTTCTCCGGGTCGATATAGACGTTCTCGTTGTCGACGGTCGCCTGCGAGGCGATGGCCCCGGCGATGATCTCGCCCTGGGTGAGCAGTGCCGAGACGCGGGCATCGATCAGGCCGGCACGGAACTGGTTGAGGAACAGGATGCCGGAGACGAGCACGATCAGCGCCGCCAGGTTGAGGACGACGATGCGCCGGGTCAGGCTGGTGAACAGCGGCAGTGCCGAGAAGCGCGAAAACCACGCCGCGGCACGGCGCAAGACGCCCGACCGCGGCGCTGCCGCCGCCAGATCAGCCAGCTTCTGGTCTTCGATTCCTGCCGTCATCGCGGCACCGGAGCGGTGTTGCCGCTCAGGTCTCCTTGAAGCGGTAGCCGACCCCGTAGAGGGTTTCGATCATCTCGAATTCCGGGTCAACCGCCTTGAATTTCTTGCGCAACCGCTTGATGTGGCTGTCGATGGTGCGGTCGTCGACATACACTTGGTCGTCATAGGCGGCGTCCATCAGCGCGTTGCGGCTCTTGACCACGCCCGGACGGTTGGCCAGCGCGAACAGGATCAGGAACTCGGTCACCGTCAGCGTCACCGGCCTGCCGTTCCATGTGCAGGTATGGCGCTCCTGGTCCATCGACAAGGCGCCGCGCTCCAGCACCCGCGCCGCCTCTTCCTGCTTCTTTTCGGCGGTATCGCGCGGCTGGAAGCGGCGCAGCACCGCCTTCACCCGCTCGACCAGCAGGCGTTGCGAGAACGGCTTCTTGATGAAATCGTCGGCGCCCATCTTGAGGCCGAACAACTCGTCGATCTCGTCGTCTTTCGAGGTGAGGAAGATGACCGGCAGGTCGGTCCTCTGGCGCAGGCGACGCAACAGCTCCATGCCGTCCATGCGTGGCATCTTGATATCGAGAATGGCCAGGTCCGGCAGCGTCGCCTGGAAGCCGTCGAGCGCCGAGGCGCCGTCGGTATAGGTCTGGACGCGGTAGCCTTCGGACTCGAGCGCAATGGACACTGAGGCCAGAATGTTGCGATCGTCATCAACAAGGGCGATCGTCGGCATTCAATTGTCTCCAGATTTTTGGGTGGCCCCAAAACTTACGGTGGAACCGCCATAGGTGTCAGGATTGCGCAGAAAATGTGGCGTGAAGTTAGCGGATTCCAAGGGAATGCGCCAATTGGCCTGTGATATTCCTAACAAGGCTCACCGGCTTGTCCTGCCGAGGCTTGCTGCTGTCAAGCCGGCCGCTGCCGTGGCGCCGTCGGCGCCATGAGCCCGGCGGCCTTCTTGCCGGCCCCTGCCGCGCGCCGTGTCCTCAGGCTGGCGGCGACTGGCGCGCTGGCCACCCTTGACCCCGAGGGCGGCCCGTTTGCCTCGCTGGTGACGGTTGCCACCACGCCGGCCGGCGATCCGATCCTGCTCATCTCGGCCCTCGCCCGGCACACGCAGAACCTCGCCGCCGACCGCCGTGCCTCGCTTCTCCTCGTGGCCCCCGGCGGTGAAAACGGCGACCCGCTGGCCGGCGCCCGGCTGACGCTGACCGGCACCGTCGGACCGGCCGACGGTGCTTCGGCGCTCCGCCGGCGCTTCCTCGCCCGCCACGGGGAGGCCGCCGGCTATGCCGATTTCGCCGATTTCGGCTTCCACCGTTTTGCCGTCGAAGGCGGCCACCTGGTCGCCGGTTTCGGGCGCATCGTGTCGCTGTCGCCGGCCGATATCCTCATCGATGTGGGGGCTGCCGGCGGTCTGATCGAAGCCAAGGAAAGTGCCCTCGCCGACATGAATACGGACCATGCCCAAGCGATCGGGCTCATCGCGACCCGCCTGCTCGGACTGCCGAAAAGCGACTGGCGGCTGACCGGTATAGACCCGGAGGGCATCGACCTGGCCGCCGGACAATCACGCGGGCGGCTTGATTTCCCTCAAGTGGTTAGCGACGCCGCTACGCTACGGCGGGTATTGGCCGATCTGGCGCGCGCCGCGCGCGCCCGCGCGGCAGGAGGGTGCTGAATGCCCGACCGTGTGCCTGCCACCACGGAATTCGCCAGCCGCAGCCTGCGGCTCGATACGCTGGTGCGCCTGCGCTGGCTGGCGGTGATCGGTCAGGCGACGGCAGTGCTCGTCGTCGCCTGGGGCCTCCGCTTTCCCCTGCCGATGTTCGGCTGCTTTGCACTCATTGGCCTGTCGGCGCTGGTCAACATCGCCCTCAGGCTGCGATTCTCGCCGACGCTGCGTCTCGGCCAATGGCCGGCCTCGGTGCTGCTCGCCTACGACCTCGGCCAACTCAGCGCGCTGCTCTTCCTGACCGGCGGTCTCGACAACCCCTTCGCCTTCCTGCTGCTGGTGCCGGTGATTGTTTCGGCGACCACGCTTCCCCCCCGCGCCACCGTGGTGCTGGGCGCCATGGTGGTGGGCGTGGCCAGCCTGCTTGCCGTGGTCCACTGGCCGCTGCCCTGGTACGCGGGCGCCAGCCTGACCATCCCGCTGGTCTATACGGCCGGCGTCTGGGTGGCGCTGGTGCTCGCCTGTGCCTTCACCGGCATTTACACCTTCCGCGTCGCGGAGGAGGCGCGCCAGCTCGCCCGGGCGCTCACCGCGACCGAGATGGTGCTCGCCCGCGAGCATCACCTTTCCGCCCTCGACGGCCTCGCCGCCGCGGCGGCGCACGAGCTGGGCACGCCGCTGGCCACCATCGCCCTGGTCGCCAAGGAGATGGTGCGCGAAGCGCCCGACGGCGATCCGCGCCGTGAGGATCTGGCGCTGATCATGAGCCAGTCGCAACGCTGCCGTGACATCCTCGGACGGCTCACCACGCTGTCATGGCAGGGCGACGAGCACCTCGCCCGCGTGCCGCTCTCCCACCTGATCGAGGAGGTGGTGGCGCCTTATCGCGCCTTCACGGTTGAGATCGTGGTGACGCCGGCCAGCGGCGCCGGGCCGGAGCCGGTCGGCCGGCGCAATCCCGCCGTTATCCAGGGCCTCGCCAATCTGGTCGAGAACGCCGTCGATTTCGCGCGCCAGACGGTGACCATCGCCACCGCGTGGGACGCCAGCGATGTGGCCGTCACCATCACCGACGACGGCCCGGGCTTTGCCGCTGGCATCCTGGAGCGGATCGGCGAGCCATACGTCACCACGCGCGGCCCAGGCAGCGCGCCCACCGACCCCGAAGCCGGTGGTCTCGGCCTTGGCTTCTTCATCGCCAAGACCCTTCTGGAACGCTCCGGCGCCCGGCTCACCCTCGGCAACCGCGAACCACCGACCAGCGGGGCCGTCGTCAAGGTCGCCTGGCCGCGCGCCATCATGGACAGCGAAACCCGGACGATCGAAGAAGATGAAGGAAATACAGGAGACGGAATGACTTGGCGCCGACCGGTCGAATCCTTATAAACCGACCAAATCCTCCACCTCCGAGAGGAACGGAGACTATTTGTAATGGCTGAAAACGGAAGCGACACCTCGGGGCAGTCGGACATGTCACTGCTTCTAGTCGACGATGACAAACCCTTCCTGCAACGCCTGGCGCGTGCCATGGAGGCGCGTGGTTACCTTGTCGACACGGCCGACAATGTTGCCGACGGCCTCAAGAAGGCCGAGGCGGCACCGCCGGCCTTTGCCGTGGTGGACATGCGGCTGGAGGACGGCAACGGTCTCGACGTGATCGAGCTCCTGCGCCGGCGGCGGCCGGATTCGCGCATGGTCGTGCTCACCGGCTACGGCAACATCGCCACTGCGGTGACCGCCGTGAAGCTCGGCGCCGTCGACTATCTGGCCAAGCCGGCCGATGCCGACGAGATCCACGCCGCGCTCACCCGCGAGCCTGGGGAGAAGCCGACGCCGCCGGAGAATCCCATGTCGGCCGATCGGGTGCGCTGGGAGCATATCCAGAGGGTCTACGAACTCTGCGAACGCAACGTCTCCGAGACCGCCCGTCGCCTCAACATGCATCGGCGCACCCTGCAGCGCATTCTCGCCAAGCGGGCGCCGCGCTAGGGCCGAAACCTCCGATTTCGGACGTATCTCGGATACGTTCGCTTCCCGCGGTGCTGCCCGGCACCACCCCCCGAACACCATTCGTGACATGGATCGCTCCGCCATGGCCTGCAGGCGTGGGGCGGCGTGACGCGGACATTGTGCGCCGTCTTCTTTGATTCAGACCGAAGTGAGTCGCTAGGATGCAATTTGAGATATGTGAACGCCGCTGCGAGGCATGTGAATGGCACCGCCGCTCGCCGGGCTGAAGGTCCTTGAACTGGCACGCGTCCTCGCCGGGCCGTGGGCCGGTCAGGTCTTCGCCGATCTCGGCGCCGAGGTCATCAAGGTCGAAAGCCCCGCCGGCGACGACACGCGGCGCTGGGGCCCGCCTTCCATCGACAATGGCGATGGCACCAGCGACGCCGCCTATTTCCATGCCTGCAACCGCGGCAAGCGGTCGATCGTGATCGACTTCCGCAGAGAGGAGGGCCGTGAGATCGTTCGCCGGCTTGCCGCCCGGGCCGACGTCGTCATCGAGAATTTCAAGGTCGGCGCGCTCGAGAAGTTCGGCCTCGACTATGCGAGCCTCAAGTCCGTCAATCCGGCCATCGTCTATTGCTCGATCACCGGCTTCGGGCAGGACGGCCCCTACGCCACGCGCCCCGGCTACGATTTCGTCATCCAGGCCATGGGCGGCCTCATGGACCTGACCGGAGCGCCCGATGGCGAGCCGCAGAAGGTCGGCGTCGCCTATGTCGATATCTTCACCGGCCTCTACGCGGTCATCGCCATCCAGGCGGCGCTGGCGCACCGTGCGCTGACCGGCCAGGGGCAGATGATCGACATGGCGCTGCTCGACACCCAGGTGGGTGTGCTCGCCAATCAGGCGATGAATTATCTGGCCTCTGGCGTCGAGCCGCACCGTCTCGGCAATGCCCACCCCAATATCGTGCCCTATCAGGTCTTCGCCGTCGCCGACGGCCATATCGTCGTCGCCGTTGGCAACGACGTCCAGTTCCGCCAATTGGTCACCGTGCTCGGCGCGCCGGGGCTGGCCGACAACCCGCTCGCCATCACCAACGAGGCGCGTGTCGCCAACCGTGCCGTTCTGGTGCCGGAGCTGGCGCGCCTGATCGCGCCCTTCGCCCGCGCCGATTTGCTGGAGCGTCTGGAAAAGGCCAACGTTCCCGCCGGGCCGATCAACACCGTCGGCGAGGTCTTTGCCGATCCGCAGGTCGTCCACCGCGTCATGCGCATCGACTTGCCGCACGGCAGCGGCAGCGGCCTGCCCTCCGTGCGCACGCCGATCGTGATGTCCGGGACGCCGCTCACCAGCGACCGCGCGGCGCCGCTGCTCGGCGAGCACACTGCCGAAATCCTCGCCGAGCTCGGCCATGACGCGGCCGATATCGACCGTCTCGTCAGCGATGGCGTGGTAGGTCGCCGATGACCGTCCGCCGACCTGCCTTGGACCCATTTCAATCCCGAAGCGCGAAGGGCGACTTTTTTCGCGTGCAATGCAATGATCTGTTCAAACCAAAAGCCGGGGAGGAACGACCATGGCCGAGATAACCCAAAATCCTCGTCTGGCGCGGGAATCGATGGCCTATGTGCTGGCCGGCGGTCGCGGCAGCCGATTGATGGAGCTGACGGACAAGCGGGCCAAGCCCGCGGTGTTCTTCGGCGGCAAGACCCGCATCATCGATTTTGCCTTGTCCAACGCCCTCAATTCGGGCATCCGCCGCATCGCGGTGGCCACCCAGTACAAGGCCCATAGTCTGATCCGCCACCTGCAGCGCGGCTGGGCGTTCCTCAGGACCGAACGCAACGAGAGCTTCGACATCCTGCCCGCCAGCCAGCGCACGTCGGAGGACCAGTGGTATTCCGGCACCGCCGATGCGGTCTATCAGAACATCGATATCGTCGGCAGCTACCGTCCCGCCCACATCGTCGTTCTGGCCGGCGACCACATCTACAAGATGGATTACGAGCGCATGCTCGAGCAGCACGTCGGCACCGGCGCCGACGTCACCGTCGGCTGCCTCGAGGTGCCGCGCATGGAAGCGACCGGCTTCGGCGTCATGCATGTCGATGCCGAGGATCGCATCGTCTCCTTCCTGGAGAAGCCGAAGGACCCGCCCGGCATGCCCGACAAGCCGGACATGGCGCTGGCCTCCATGGGCATCTATGTCTTCGAGCGCGAGTTCCTCTTCGAGGAGCTGCGCCGCGACGCCGCCGACCCAAGTTCCAACCACGATTTCGGCAGGAATGTCATCCCCTACATCGTCGAGAACGGCAAGGCCATGGCCCACCGTTTCAGCAGTTCTTGCGTGCGCAGCAGCGGCGAGGAAGAAGCCTATTGGCGCGATGTCGGCACCGTCGATGCCTATTGGGAGGCCAACATCGACCTCACCGACGTCATTCCGGCCCTCGACCTCTACGATCAGAGCTGGCCGATCTGGACCAATGTCGAGCTCACTGCGCCGGCGAAGTTCGTTCACGATTTCGATGACCGCCGCGGCATGGCGATCAATTCGATGGTCTCCGGCGGCTGTATCGTCTCCGGGTCGAGCGTCCGCCGCTCGCTGCTCTTCACCGGTGTTCGGGTCGATTCCTATTCCGCCGTCGAGGGCGCGGTGGTGCTGCCCTATGCCCACATCGGCCGCCATGTCCGCCTCAAGAATGCGGTGGTCGATCGCGGCGTCATCATCCCGGAAGGCTTTGTCGTCGGCGAGGATCCGGAGCTCGACGCCCGACGCTTCCGCCGCACCGACAAGGGCATCTGCCTTATCACCCAGGCCATGCTCGACCGCATCTAGATGATCAAGGTTCTCGCCGTCGCCGCAGAGGTATTTCCGCTGGTCAAGACCGGTGGCCTCGCCGATGTCGTCGGCGCCCTTCCGGCCGCACTGAAGCCCCATGATGTCGAGATGCGGGTGCTGGTGCCGGGCTATCCGGCGATCACTTCGGCACTCAAGAAGACCGAGCCGCTGCACGAATACGGCAAGCTCTTCGGCGGCAAGGCGACATTGGTCGCCGGCACCGCCGCCGGTCTCGACCTGATCGTCATCGATGCGCCGCATCTCTTCGACCGTGCGGGCAACCCCTACCTTGCGCCCGGCGGTGGCGATTGGCCCGACAACTGGAAGCGCTTCGCGGCGCTCGGTCGGGCGGCGGCGGATTTCGGCACCGGCAAGATCGGCGCCTTCCGGCCCGATGTCGTCCATTGCCACGATTGGCACGCGGGCCTGGCGCCGGCTCTCCTGCATTACGCCAAGGGGCGGGCGGCGAAGTCGGTGTTGACCATCCACAACCTCGCCTTCCAGGGCAATTTCCCGGTGACGATCTTTCCGTCCCTCGGCCTGCCCGAGACCGCCTTCACGGTCGATGGGATCGAGTATTACGGCAATGTCAGCTTCATGAAGGGCGGCCTGCAGCTTGCCGACGCCATCACCACCGTCAGCCCGTCCTATGCCGCCGAGATCTGCACGCCGGGCGGCGGCATGGGCTTCGACGGCCTCTTGCGCGCCCGCCGCGACGTCCTCTGGGGTATCCTCAACGGCATCGATACCGAGGTCTGGAACCCGGCCAACGACGGCGTCCTGGCTGCGTCCTACACCGCCACTTCTCTCGGCCGCCGCGCCGCCAATCGCCGCGCCGTCGAGGAAGCCTTCGGCCTGGATGCGGCGCAGGGCATGATCTTCGCCGTGGTGAGCCGGTTGACCTGGCAGAAGGGCATGGATCTGCTCGGCGACTGCATCGACGGCCTGGTCGCCCGCGGCGCCCGTCTGGCCGTGCTCGGCACCGGCGATTCGGCGCTGGAAGGCATGTTCCACGCCGCCGCCTCGCGCCATCGCGGCCGCGTTGGCATGATCGCCGGTTATGACGAGCGCCTGTCGCACCTGTTGCAGGGCGGCGCTGACGCCATCCTGGTTCCGTCGCGCTTCGAGCCCTGCGGCCTCACCCAGTTCTGCGGCCTGCGCTATGGTTGCGTGCCGGTCGTGGCGCGCGTCGGCGGCCTGGCCGATTCCATCGTCGACGCCAACGACGCGGCCATCGCGGCGGAAGTGGCCACCGGCATCCAGTTCATGCCGGTCGAGCGGGCCGGCCTCGATCACGCGCTCACCCGCGCCGTCGCGCTCCACCGCGACCGGCCGGTGTGGACGCGCATGCAGAAGCGCGGCATGAAGACCGACGTATCCTGGACGGTGAGCGCCGGCCGCTACGCCGCGCTCTATCGCAGTCTGCTGGAGGGGAAGGCATCATGATCCGGACGATCGCAACCACCCCCTATGACGACCAGAAGCCGGGCACCTCGGGCCTGCGCAAGAAGGTGCCGCATTTCCAGCAGCCGCATTATGTCGAGAACTTCATCCAGGCGATCCTCGACGCCAATGGCGGCCTCAAGGGCGAGACCTTGGTCATCGGCGGCGACGGCCGTTTCTTCAATCGCGAAGCCATCCAGCGCGCGCTGAAGATCGCCGCCGGCAACGGCGTGGCACGCGTCATCGTCGGTCGCGGCGGCCTTCTGTCGACGCCTGCGGCCTCCAACCTCATCCGCAAGAACGCCACCGCCGGCGGCATCATCCTTTCGGCCAGCCACAATCCCGGCGGGCCTGAGGGCGATTTCGGCATCAAGTTCAACACGCCCAATGGCGGCCCGGCGCCGGAGAAGGTAACCGAGGCCATCTTCGCGCGCACCAAGGCGATCGACCGCATTCTGATGTCGGACGCGCCCGACGTCGATATCGACACCATCGGCACCCGGACGCTGGAGGAGATGGCTGTCGCGGTCATCGATCCGGTTGCCGACTATCAGGTGCTGATGGAGACGCTGTTCGACTTTCCCGCCATCCGGAGCCTGTTCGCCTCCGGCTTCACCATGCGTTTCGACGCCATGAACGCGATCACCGGGCCCTATGCCACGGCGATCTTCGAGGGCGCGCTCGGCGCCCCCGCCGGCACCGTGGTCAACGGCACGCCGCTGGAAGATTTCGGCGGCAACCACCCGGATCCCAACCCGGTCCACGCCCGCGACCTGTTCGAGGTGATGATGGGCGACAACGCGCCGGATTTCGGCGCGGCGTCGGACGGCGACGGCGACCGCAACCTCATCCTCGGCCGCCACCAATACGTCACGCCGTCGGATTCGCTTGCCGTTCTCGCCGCCAACGCCCACCTCGCGCCTGGCTATGCCAAGGGGCTCGCCGGCATCGCCCGCTCCATGCCCACCAGCGCCGCCGCCGACAGCGTCGCCAGCAAGCTCGGCATCAAGTGCTACGAGACGCCGACCGGCTGGAAGTTCTTCGGCAACCTGCTCGATGCCGGCCTCGCCACCATCTGCGGCGAGGAGAGCGCCGGCACCGGCTCCAACCATGTGCGCGAGAAGGACGGCGTCTGGGCGGTGCTGCTCTGGCTCAACATCCTGGTCCACAAGAAGCAGAGCGTTGCCGAGATCATGCGCGACCATTGGCGCGAACATGGCCGCAACTTCTATTCGCGCCACGACTACGAAGAGATCGAGACCGAGCGCGCCAATGCCGTGATGCGTCATCTGCGCGACCAGCTGCCGAAGCTTTCCGGCGGCACGCTCGGCGGCATGGACGTCCATGCGGCCGACGAATTTGCCTATGACGATCCGGTCGATGGCTCGCATACCGGCGGGCAGGGGGTGCGCATCCTGTTCGCCGATGGTGCGCGCATCGTCTTTCGCCTGTCGGGCACCGGCACCGCCGGCGCCACCTTGCGCATCTATATCGAGCGCGTCGAGCCGGAGCCGAACCGCCACGGCCATGACCCGCAGGTGGTGCTGGAACCGCTGATCGACGCGGCCGCCGAGGTCAGCGACCTTGCCATCCTGACCGGCCGCACGGCGCCCGACGTGATCACCTAGGCGCTGCCTCTCCCATCAGCAGACCGGCGGCCGGCGTGAACGCAGAATACCTCGTCATTTTTGCGGCGCTGGCGCTGAGCGGCCTGGTCAAGGGCGCCCTCGGTGCCGGCCTGCCGGTGGTGGCGGTTCCGGTGCTCGCCACCTTCTTCGATGTGCCGTTCGCCATCGCGATGATGGTGGTGCCGACCGTGGTCACCAATATCTGGCAGGTGTGGCAATTCCGCCGCCATCGCGCCGGCCTCGGCTGGCTGACCGGCCTGTGCCTTGCCGCGGGGGGCGGCATCGCCATCGGCACCTGGCTTCTCGCCAGCCTTCCCGCTCATGTCCTCGGGGTCATCCTGGCGGTTGTCGTAGTTGGCTACATTGCCATGCGGTTGGCCAGGCCCCACTGGCGCATTCCGATTCCCCTCGCAGCCCGCGTCGCGCCCGCCGTCGGGCTGATCTCGGGCTTCCTCCAGGGGGCCACCGGCATTTCCGCGCCGGTCAGCATCAGCTTCATGTCGGCGCTGGGCCTCAGCCGGCCGCAATTTGTCTTCGCCGTTTCCACCCTGTTCGTCAGCTATTCCGTCGTTCAGGTGCCCTCGCTCGTCGCCACCGGCATCCTCACCTGGCACCGTCTGTTGCTGAGCGGCCTGGCCTTCCTCCCCATCCTGGTGGCCATGCCGGCCGGTAACTGGCTGGCAACCCGGCTCAGCCGCCGGGCGTTCGACCGCCTGCTTCTGGCCTTGCTCGCCGTGATTGCGGTCAAGCTGGTGCGCGACTCACTGCTCTGAGCCTGCGATTCGTTGTCCAAACCGCTTTGACCCCCTTGATTGCCGGTCAAAGATAGGGTGAGCATCACATTGATGGATGCAACGCCTGCCACCCCGCCGCGCGCGCACAAGTCTCGTAACGGCGAGGACAAGATCGATCGCTCCCGCACCGACTGGTACCGGGACGCGATCATCTATCAGCTGCACATCAAGGCGTACTTCGATTCCGACGGCAACGGCATGGGCGATTTCGCCGGCCTCATCGGCCGGCTCGATTACATCGCCAGCCTCGGGGTAACCGCCATCTGGCTGCTGCCCTTCTACCCCTCGCCGCTGCGCGACGATGGCTACGACATCGCCGACTACCGGTCGATCAACCCGGTTTACGGCGCCATGCGCGATTTCCGGAGTTTCGTCGCCGAGGCGCACAAGCGCGGCATCCGCGTCATCACCGAGCTGGTCATCAACCACACCTCCGACCAGCATCACTGGTTCCAGCGGGCGCGCCGCGCCAAGCCGGGTTCGGTTGCCCGCGACTATTACGTGTGGAGCGACAGCGACAAACGCTACGGCGGCACGCGCATCATCTTCATCGACACCGAGAAGTCGAACTGGACGTGGGATCCGGAGGCCAAGGCCTTTTTCTGGCACCGCTTCTATTCCCACCAGCCCGACCTCAACTTCGACAATCCGCATGTCATGGAAGAGGTCAAACGGCTGCTGCACTTCTGGCTCGATACCGGCGTCGACGGCCTGCGTCTCGACGCCATTCCCTACCTGGTCGAGCGCGAGGGCACCAACAACGAGAACCTGCCGGAGACCCATGCCGTGCTGAGGGAGCTCCGGCATGAGGTGGACGCCAGCTATCCCGACCGCATGCTGCTGGCCGAGGCCAATCAGTGGCCGGAGGATACGCGCCCCTATTTCGGCGAGGGCGACGAGTGCCACATGGCGTTCCATTTCCCCCTGATGCCGCGCATGTACATGGCGCTCGCCCAGGAGGACCGCCACCCGATCACCGACATCATCCGTCAGACGCCGGATATCCCGGAAAACTGCCAGTGGGCGATCTTCCTCAGGAACCACGACGAGCTGACCCTGGAAATGGTCACCGAGGAGGAGCGCGACTACCTGTGGCGGACCTATGCCGGCGATTCACGCGCTCGCATCAATCTCGGCATCCGCCGCCGCCTGGCGCCGCTGCTCGACAACGACCGCCGCAAGATCGAGCTGATGAACGGGCTGCTGTTGTCGATGCCCGGCACGCCGGTGGTCTATTACGGCGACGAACTCGGCATGGGCGACAACTACTTCCTCGGCGACCGCGACGGCGTGCGCACGCCCATGCAGTGGTCCGCCGACCGCAACGGCGGCTTCTCGCGCGCCAATCCCCAGCAGCTCTACCTGCCGCCGATCATGGACCCGGTCTATGGCTTCCAGGCGGTCAACGTCGAGGCTCAGCAGAACGAGGCCTCCTCGCTGCTCAACTGGATGCGGCGCATGATCTCCGTGCGCAAGCAGCACCCGGCCTTTGGCCGCGGCACGTTGACCGTGCTGTTGCCGCAGAACCGCAAGATCCTCGCTTATGTGCGCGAATACGAGAACGAACGCATCCTCTGCGTCGTCAATCTGTCGCGCGCCGCCCAGGCGGTCGAGCTCGATCTGTCGGATTATCACGGCGCGGTGCCGGTCGAGCTTGCCGGCAACGCCGCCTTTCCGCCGATCGGCACCCTGCCTTACATGCTCACCTTGCCGGCCTACGGCTTCTACTGGTTCCTGCTGGCGCCGGAAGCCGATGCGCCCAGCTGGCACACCCAGATGCCCGATCCGCTACCCGAATTCGTCACCCTGACGACGGCCGGGGGCGATCTCGCCAAGGTGCTCGAAGGCCGCGAGTTGAACCAGCTGCAGCGCGACGTGCTGCCTGAATTCCTCGGCCACCAGAACTGGTTCCGCGGCGGTGCCAAGCGGATCAAGCGGGCCTCGGTCACCTCCATCGGCGTTCTGCCTGGCACGCCCAACCAGTTGCTCTATGTCGATGTCGAGCCCACCGACGACAAGCCGCGCCGCTATTTCCTTCCCGTTACGGCCTTGTGGGGCGAGAAGAACCTGCATCTCGGCGCCCCCAAGCTCTCCTACACGCTGGCGCGTCTGCGCCATGGCCCGACCCTCGGCGCGCTGATCGACGCCTCCTTCGACGAGCGCTTCCATTGGGACCTGGTCAAGGCCATGCGTGATGGCGCGGTCGTGCCGGGGAAGAGTGGCAGCCTCGTTTTCGAATCGAACCCCACATTCCGCGATGTCGAATTGACCGACAGCATCCGGCCCGTGGGCATCGAAGAGCGCGACGCGGCCTTCATCGTCGGCTCGAATGTGATGATGAAGGTCTACCGGCGTCTGCGGCCCGGCGAGCACCCCGAGGTGTCCATCGGCCGCTTCCTCACCGAGGTTGCCGGTTTCGAGCACACGCCGGGCTTCTACGGCAGCCTGCAGTTCAAGCCCGACGACGGCGAACCGGTAATGCTCGCTGCCGCCTTCACCTATATCCGCAACCAGGGCGACGCCTGGAGCGCCATCCAGGAGGCGCTTGACCGCGATCTGGAAGCCTTCGCCCTGCTGCCGCGCGACGAAAACGGCGTGCTGGTCGATCCGGCGCCGGCCTTCGACTACCCGCTCGACCTCGCCACCGTCCTCGGAACGCGCGTCGCGGAGCTGCATCGCGCCTTCGCCACGCCGACGCGCGATCGCCGCTTCGCCGCCGAGCCGATCAAGCCCGCCGATCTGAAGCGCTGGATGGTCGCGTCCACGCGCAGGCTGCACGAGGCCTGCGCCATCGCCTCACGGGTCGCGCAAGAAACGCCCCAGGCGCTGGTCATCCATGCCGCGACGCTGCGCCGTGTCCGCGCGACGCTGACGGCGCGCATCAAGGCCGCCGCCGGGCTGACCGAGTTGGGGCTCAAGACCCGTGTCCACGGCAGTCTCAACCTGGTCCCGGTGCTGATCGTCAAGGACGATGTCGCCTTCATCGATTTCGAGGGCGAGTCGCACCGCGCCACCGCCGAGCGCCATCGCAAGGTCTCGCCGCTGCGCGACATTGCCAGCATGCTGCGCTCCTTCGACTACGCCGCCCGCTCCGCGATCCGCCGCATGGAGGAGCGCGACGGCACCACGCCGCCCGAGCGCGACCGGGCGCTGGCTTGGCGCAATGCCGCCACGCGCGAATTTCTTGCCGCCTACTGGCCGGCCGCCATCGAGGCCGGCATCGTGCCCAAGGACGAGACGGCACGCAGCCGGCTTCTCGACCTGTTCCTCATCCAGAGGATTGCCGACGAGATCGCCTATGAGGCGGTCAGGCGTCCGACCTGGCTGTGGCTGCCGGTTCACGGCCTGCTGTCGATGGCGGTCGAAGACGAGGTCCGTCCATGAGTCCGAGCAAGGCGAAGCGACCCACCTGGCAGCCTGACGAGGCGGCGGTCGACGCCGTTGTCGCCGGAACCCATGGCGATCCGTTCGCGGTGCTGGGCATGCATGGCGGCGATGGCAAGGCGGTCTCGGTGCGGGTGTTCTGCCCCGGCGCCGACGGCGTCGAGGTAATCGACTGTGCCGACGGCAGTTCTGTGGCGACGCTCACCCGCATGCGGCCGGAAGGCTTCTTCGCCGGTCCGGCCGGCGGCCGCCGCAAGGCGTTTGCCTATCGCCTGCGCCTCTCCCGCGGCGGCGATACCTGGGAGGCTGAGGATCCCTACCGCTTTCCGCTGATCCTCGGCGAGATGGATATCTATCTCATCGGCGAGGGCAGCCATCGCCGCCTGTTCGAGCGTCTCGGCGCCCATCCGATGACGGTCGAGGGCGTTGATGGCGTCGCTTTCGCCGTCTGGGCCCCCAATGCGTCGCGGGTCAGCGTCGTCGGCGACTTCAACCAGTGGGACGGTCGCCGCCATCCCATGCGCAAGCGTGTCGAAGCCGGCATCTGGGAGCTGTTCATCCCCGGTGTGACGAAAGGCACGATCTACAAGTTCGAGCTCATCGCCGCCGACGGGCGTCTGTTGCCGCTCAAGGCCGATCCCTTCGGCTTCGCGCACGAATTACCGCCCGCCACCGGCTCGCGCGTCCACGGCCTGCCGCGCTACGAATGGTCGGACCACGACTGGATGGCGAACCGCAAGACGCAACAGGCGCTCGACGCACCGGTGTCGATCTACGAGGTTCACCTCGGCTCATGGCGGCGCAAGGACGGCAACGCGACGCTGACCTATGGCGAGCTCGGCGATCAGCTCGTTTCCTATGCCCGCGACATGGGCTTCACCCATATCGAATGCATGCCGGTCTCAGAGCATCCTTTCTCCGGCTCATGGGGCTACCAGCCGATCGGACTGTTTGCGCCGACCAGCCGTTTCGGCAGCCCGGAGGATTTCGCCGGCTTTGTCGACAAGGCGCACCAGGCCGGCCTTGGCGTCATCATCGACTGGGTGCCGGCGCACTTTCCCAGCGATGTCCATGGACTGGCCCGTTTCGACGGCACCGCGCTCTACGAGCACGACGATCCGCGCCTCGGCTTCCATCGCGACTGGAACACGCTGATCTACAATTTCGGGCGCACCGAGGTGCGCAACATTCTCATCTCCAACGCGCTGTTCTGGGTCGACTATTTCCACATCGACGGACTGCGCGTCGATGCCGTCGCATCGATGCTCTACCTCGACTATTCGCGCAATCCCGGCGAGTGGATTCCCAATGTCCACGGCGGTCGCGAGAACCTTGAGGCGGTCTCTTTCCTGCGCGAGATGAACACCCGCGTCTTCGGCGATTATCCCGGCGCCACGACCATCGCTGAGGAATCGACCGCCTGGCCGCAGGTGTCGCGGCCGGTTGACACCGGCGGCCTCGGCTTCGGCTACAAGTGGAACATGGGCTGGATGCACGACACGCTCGACTATATGAGCCACGAGACCGTGCACCGGAAATATCACCACCACGAGATGACCTTCGGCATCCATTACGGCTTCACCGAGAATTTCGTGCTGCCGCTGAGCCACGACGAGGTCGTCCACGGCAAGGGCTCGCTCTTCGGCCGCATGCCCGGCGACCGCTGGCAGCAGTTTGCCAACTTGCGCGCCTATTTCGCCTTCATGTGGACCCATCCCGGCAAGAAGCTGCTCTTCATGGGCGGTGAGTTCGCGCAGGAAGCCGAATGGAACCACGACCAGTCGCTCGACTGGTACATCCTGGAATATGCCGATCATCGCGGCGTCCAGCAGCTCGTCCGCGATCTCAACCATCTCTATCGCGAATTGCCCGCGCTCCACGTCAAGGACTCCGAGCGCTCCGGCTTCGACTGGCTGGACTGGCAGGACGCCGACGACTCGATCTTCGCCTTCGTCCGCTACGGGCGCGACGGCGACCCGCCCGTCGTCGTGGTCAGCAACATGACGCCGATCGTGCGCGAAGACTATCGCCTCGGCGTCCCTGAGGCTGGCTGGTGGCGCGAGCGGCTGAACACGGATTCCGGCGTCTATGGCGGTTCCAATATCGGCAATGCCGGCGGCGTCCAGTCGGAAGCCATCGAATCGCATGGCCATCCGGCATCCGTCCTGCTTCGCCTGCCGCCACTGGCCACCGTGGTCTTTGAACGCGCGACCTAGAACCGGTCGCGAAAGGGGATCTCTCGAACATGCCAAAGCTGCGGGTCGGGCCCGGCTTGCCGCATCCGCTCGGCGCAACCTGGGACGGGGCGGGCGTGAATTTTGCCCTTTTTTCCGCCCATGCCACCAAGGTCGAGGTTTGTCTCTTCGACCCCAAGGGGCGGCGCGAGGTGGCACGCATTGGGCTGCCCGAATACACCCACGAGGTCTGGCACGGCTATCTGCCGGACATCCGCCCCGGCCAGCTCTATGGCTACCGTATCCACGGACCTTACGACCCGGCCAACGGCCACCGTTTCAACCCCCACAAGTTGCTCATCGACCCTTATGCCCGCGCGCTCTACGGCGAGATCGTCTGGCACGATGCCTGTTACGGCTACCGCGTCGGCTCACCGCGCGGGGATCTCGTCATGGATCGCCGCGATTCGGCTTTTGTCATGCCGAAATGCGTCGTCATCGACAGTGCCGTCACCTGGGGTGCGGACCGCCATCCCCGCCGGTCCTGGGCCGACACCATCATCTATGAGGCGCACGTCAAGGGCATGACGGCAGCGCGCGAGGATATCGCGCAGCCGCTGCGCGGAACCTTCGCCGGCCTGTGCGACTCGCGCATGGTGGAGCACCTGCAGAAACTCGGCGTCACCGCCATCGAGCTGATGCCGATCCAGTCGTTCTTCGACGACCGCGAGTTCGTTCAGCGCGGGCTCACCAACTATTGGGGCTACAACACCGCCAACTTCTTCGCGCCAGCGGCGCGCTACATCTCGCCCGGCGCCGATATCCACGAGTTCAAGCTGATGGTCCACCGGCTGCACGAGGCCGGCATCGAGGTCATCCTCGACGTGGTCTACAACCACACCGCCGAGGGCAACCAGATGGGGCCGACCCTGTCCTTCCGCGGCATCGACAATGCCAGCTACTACATGCTCGCCGAGGACAAGCGCTTTTATTTCGACACCACCGGCTGCGGCAACACGGTGAACCTGCGCCATCCGCGGGTTCTGCAGATGGTGATGGATTCGCTGCGCTACTGGGCCGAGGAATGCCACGTCGACGGCTTCCGCTTCGACCTCACCACGGCGCTCGGCCGCGAATACGACCAGTTCGACCCCAGCGCCGTCTTCTTCGACGCCGTTCACCAGGACCCGGTGCTGCAACGCGTCAAGCTGATCGCCGAGCCGTGGGATCTTGGCCCCAACGGCTATCAGGTCGGCAACTTTCCACCCGGCTGGGCCGAATGGAACGGCCGCTACCGCGACACCATGCGCTCCTTCTGGAAGGGCGACGAGGGCCAGCTGCCGGCCTTCGCCGGAAGCCTGCTCGGCTCCGCCGACCTCTACGATCACCGCGGCCGCAAGCCGTGGGCGAGCGTCAATTTCGTCACCGCCCATGACGGTTTCACGCTCACCGACCTGTGGTCCTACAACGACAAGCACAACGAGGCCAACGGCGAGGGTAACCACGACGGTCACAGCGACAACCGTAGTTGGAACTGCGGCGTCGAGGGGCCCACCGACGACGCCAAGATACGCGACCTCCGCGACCGCATGCGGCGCAACACCATCGCCACCCTGCTTCTCTCCCAGGGCACGCCGATGGTGCTGATGGGCGATGAGATCGGCCGCACGCAGAACGGCAACAACAACGCCTATTGCCAGGACAGCGAAACCACCTGGATGCGCTGGCGCCAGATGACCGGTCGCGATTTCGCCTTCCTGGAGTTCGTGCGCGGCGTCATCGCCGTCCGCCGGCGCTACCCCGTCCTGCACTGGCCGCATTTCCTCCACGGCACCCAGATCCACGGCGACGGCACCCGCGACGTGATCTGGCTAAGGCCCGACGGCAAGGAGATGGACAACGGCTCGTGGGCAAACCCGGCGGCCCGCAGCATCGGCGTGATGCTCGGCGATATCCCCGCGCGCGTGCTCATCCTCGTCAACGCCTATCATGAGGCGCTGCCCTTCCGCCTGCCCAATGGTGGCCGGCCGTACTGGCGCGTGCGCATCGATGCCGGCAGCGGCGAGATCGACCCGCCCGATCGCGCCTATCCCGTCGACGAGAACTCTCCAGCTTGAAGGACGTACCCTGATGATGCTTGCTGGCGATACCGTCATGCGGAACAGCAGGAACGGAGGCAAATGAGCGACGACCTCAGCCGTCTGGCCGATCGCGCCGGCATCGAGCGCAGCTATCTCTCCCTCATGGGGCCGACGGTCACGGCCGCCGACGCGCCCTTGCGCGCCACGCTTGCGGCGCTCGGCATCGCCGCCGCCGACGACAAGGCGATCGCCGAGAGCCTCGCCACCGTGCCGGCCGCCGACCCCGGGCCGATGCAGGCGCCGGAAGGCGTGGCCTGCTACGTGCCCGACTGGCTGCGCGACAGCCGCTGCTGGGGGATCGCCTGCCAGACCTACAGCCTGCGGTCTGAGCGCAACTGGGGCATGGGCGATTTCGAGGACCTTGCCCACTTCGCCGAAATCGCGGCTGAAGCCGGCGCCGATTTCATCGGCGTCAATCCGCTCCATGCCCTGTTCATGGCCGACGCCACCAAGTTCAGCCCCTTCTCGCCGTCGAGCCGGCATTTCCTCAACCCGCTCTACATCGCCCTCGATCATGTGCCCGGCGCCGACAAAGTGCTGGCCGAGGTGCAGGTTCCGGACGATGTACGCAATGCCAGGTTTGTCGACTACGCCCATGTCGGCCCGCTCAAGCTGAAGGCCCTGACCTTCCTCTTCCGCGCCTTCCGCGAGGCCGGCGATCCTGCCGCCGCGCAGGACTTTGCCGACTATGTCGGCGGCGGCGGCCGGCCGCTCTACCTGCATGCCCTGTTCGAGGCGCTGTCGCAGGCGATGGTCGAGGACGGACACGCCGCCACCTGGCACGGCTGGCCGGAGGAGTACCGCCACCCGGCGAGCCGCGCGGTTACCGCCTTTGCCGCCGGCCATGCCGAGGCGATCGCCTTCCATTGCTGGCTGCAATGGACGGCCGAGCGCCAGCTTGCCGAGGCCCAGGCCCGCGCCAAGGCCGCCGGCATGCGCATCGGCCTCTATCTCGACATGGCGGTCGGCGTCGCCCCCGACGGCTCGGCCACCTGGTCGGACCGCGAGCTGACCGTGCCCTCGGCGCGCATCGGCGCGCCGCCGGACTATTACAATGCCGATGGTCAGGACTGGGGCGTGGCGCCGCTGTCGCCGGCGGCGCTCAAGGCCCGCGACTTCCAGCCCTATCGCGAGGTCATCGATACGGTGCTGCGCCACGCCGGGGCGCTCCGCATCGATCACGCCATGAGCCTCTACCGGCTGTTCTGGATCGGGCAAGGCTTCACCGCGGCCGACGGCGTCTATGTGCGCTATCCGCTGGCCGAGATGCTGCGCACGCTGGCCGAGGTCTCGCAGGCGCGCGAATCGATCGTCATCGGCGAGGCGCTGGGCGTAGTGCCGAAGGGCTTCCCCGAGGTGCTGAGCGCCACCGAGATACAATCCTATGTCGTCTATTTCTTCGAGAAGCGCGGCGAGGATTTCATCCCCGTCGCGGAATACCCGCGCGAGGCGCTGGCCTGCATCACCACCCACGACCTGCACACGCTCGCCGGCTGGTGGAGCGCGCACGATCTCACCACACGCCGCGGCTTCGGCTATCTGAAGGAGGAAGACGTCGAGCAGGCGATGGCCGAGCGCGCCAACGAGCGCCTGCATCTGCTCTACACGCTCGCCGATCACGAGCTCCTGCCGCACGACGTCTGGGCCGTGCGCGACGGCCATCAGCCCCCGCCGGAGACGATTCCGGAGTCGGTCGCCGTGGCGCTGCACCGTCTGGTGGCGCGCTCGCCGTCGCGCCTTTTCGTTCTGGCGATCGAGGACCTCACCGGCGATCCCGAGCAGGTCAATATTCCCGGCACCGTCGACGAGCACCCCAACTGGCGGCGCAAGATCGCCTGCGCCATCGAAGAGCTGCCGGATCACCCCTTCTTCCGGGCGATCACCGCGGCACTGCGCGAAGAGCGCCCCCGCCGCTGAATCGGCATCCGGTCCCTTCCGGGCATCCGAGGTATCGCCACCTCCTGCCTTGTGGGGGAGGTCGGATTTCCCCAGTTTGCGTCAGCAAACCGGCCTTGGAAATCCGGGTGAGGGGTGTGTCGGTGCGGGAAGGCAGTGCGCCGATGGAGCCGGCCGCGCCGGCGCGTGCAATGCCGAGTTCACGCGGACGTGCGCCCGCGCCGCTAGTCTTGGTGCCGCACGCCCTCGGCAGAACTACACGCGGTAGCCTGTCAGGATATTGATGTACTGGCCGCGCACCAGGCCTTCGCGATTGTGCAGGAAGGCGGCGGCGAGCCGCCCGCGCACCTGGTCGATGCTCTCGAAGCCGCGGCCCTCGATCCAGGTTTCCAGGTCCCCGCGCAGCACGCCGATGTGCGCCGGACCGTGGCGCAGCAGCGACGAGGCGGTCATCACCACGTCGGCGCCGGCGAGCAGATACTTGACCACTTCGTCGCCGGTCTCCACCCCGCTGGTCGCCGCCAGCGAGGTGCCGATGCGCCCGGAGAGCAGCGAGATCCACAGAAGCGCCTGGCGGATCTCGTAGGGGTTGGAAAGCTCCAGGCTCGGCTTCGGCGTCAGCGTCTGGAGGTCGATGTCGGGCTGGTAGAAGCGGTTGAACAGCACCAGCCCCTTGGCGCCGGCCTTGGCGATCTCGCCGGCATGGTGGGCGGGCGCCGACAGCCACGGCCCGAGCTTCACGGAGATCGGGATCGATACCGCCAGGCACACCGCCCGGACCGTGTCGACCCAGCGCTTCTCGACGTCGCTGCCGCTCTCATGCGCGTCGGTCGGCACCCGATAGAGGTTGAGCTCGATCGCTGCGGCGCCCGCCTGCTCCAGGTCGTGGGCGAAGCCGGTCCAGCCCTCCGGCGTCGAGCCGTTGAGGCTGGCGATGATCGGGATCGAGCAGGAATCGACCGCCCGTCTCAACGTTTCCAGGCGCGCCTGCAGACCGCCGACGCGAGTCGTCAGTTCCGGGAAGTAGCCGCCGGCTGCTTCCGGCTGGGTCGAGCTGCCCTGCTCGACCAGCTCCGTATAGGCGGTGTCCTCGGCCTCGACCTCCTCTTCGTAGATCGACGGCATCACGATCGCCGCGGCGCCCGCGTCCTCCAGCTGGCGGATGCCGTCGAACTCGCGCGACAGCGGCGAGGCCGAGGCGACGATCGGATGGTCGAGTTCCAGTCCGAGATAGGTGGTGGCGAGTTTCATCGTCATGGCCTCACGCGCTTTCCCAGTTGGGCAGGAAGCGGCTGCCGTCGCGCGCCGCCAGGTCTTCGTAGCTGCGGTAGCGCTCGTCGACCGCCGCCTGCGCCTGGCGCATCATCTGCGCCGCCGCCTCGCGGTCGCCCTGGGTCAGCACGCTGTAGCGCAGCTCGTTATAGGCGAACTCCTCGAGCTTGAGCCGCGGCCGCGTCGAGTCGAGGCGGAACGGGTTGGCACCGCTGTTGCGCAGCGACGGGTCGTAGCGGAACAGCGGCCAGAAGCCCGAAGCGGTGGCCCGCGCCTGCTGCTTCATGCCGAAGCGCAGGTCGAAGCCGTGCGCGATGCAGTGCGAATAGGCGAGCACCAGCGACGGGCCGGGATAGGCCTCCGCCTCGCGCAGCGCCACCAGCGCCTGCTCGGCATTCGCCCCCATGGCGATCTGCGCCACATAGACGTAGCCGTAGCCGATCGCCTGCATGGCCAGGTCCTTGCGCGGCATCCGCTTGCCGGCCGCGGCGAATTTCGCCGAGGCCCCGAGCGGCGTCGCCTTCGAGGCTTGCCCGCCGGTGTTGGAATAGACGCCGGTGTCGAGCACCAGCATGTTGACGTCGCGCGACTGCACCAGCACGTGGTCGAGGCCGCCATAGCCGATGTCGTAGGCCCAGCCGTCGCCGCCGACGATCCACACGCTGCGCCGCACGAGGAAATCGGCGAGCACCTTGAGGTTGACCGAGTCGTCGTCGCTGCGCCCTTCGAGCTTGGCGGTGAGAGCCGCGACGCGCTCGCGCTGCGCCACGAACTCGCTCTCGGTCACCTGACGCGCATCGAGGATGGCCTTGGCGAGGTCTTCGCCCACCACCGGGGCGAGCTTGGCGAGCAGTTGCCGCGCGGCTGCGGTCTGCTGGTCCACGGCCAGGCGATAGCCGAAGCCGAACTCGGCATTGTCCTCGAACAGCGAGTTGTTCCAGGCCGGCCCGCGTCCCTCGGCGTTGGTCGTCCACGGATGCGCCGGCAGGTTGCCGCCATAGATCGACGAGCAGCCGGTGGCGTTGGCGACCTGCAGCCGGTCGCCGAAAAGCTGGCTCAGGAGCTTGACGTAGGGCGTCTCGCCGCAGCCGGCGCAGGCGCCGGAGAACTCGAACAACGGCTCGAGGAACTGCACGCCGCGCACATTGGAGAAGTTGACGCGCGAGCGGTCGGGGAGCGGCAGCGTCTGGAAGAAGGCGAGGTTCGTCTTCTCCTTCTCGATCAGGGTCGCCTTGTCGACCATGTCGATGGCCTTGTGGCCGGCTTCGGTCGGGCTCAGCGCCGGGCAGTTCTCGACGCAGACGCCGCAGCCGGTGCAGTCCTCGACATGGATCTGCAGGGTGAAGCGGCTGCCGGGGAAGCCGCGCGCATTGACCTGCGCCGAGGGGAAGCCTTCCGGCGCGCCTTCGAGCGCCTCTTCCGGGTAGTATTTGGCGCGGATCACGCTGTGCGGACAGACGATCGAGCACTGGCCGCACTGGATGCAGAGATCCGCATCCCAGCGCGGCACCGCGACCGCGATATTGCGCTTCTCATAGGCGGTGGTGCCGGGCGGAAAGCTGCCGTCCACCGGCATGGCGCTCACCGGAATTTCGTCGCCGCGTCCGGCCATCATCTTGGCCGTCACGTTGCGCACGAATTCCGGCGCGTCGTCCGGTACCAGCGGCGGCGGCTCGGCGCCGGTCAGTGTCGTGGGCACCTTGGCTTCGTGCAGGTGCTCCAGCGCCGCGTCGACGGCGGCGAAGTTCTTCTCCACCACCGTGCCGCCCTTGCGGCCATAGGCCTTCTCGATGGCGGTCTTGATGGCGGCGATCGCCTCGTCGCGCGGCAGCACGCCGGAAATGGCGAAGAAGCAGGTCTGCAGGATCGTGTTGACGCGCGGGCCGAGGCCGAGGTCGCGCGCCACCTTGGTGGCGTCGATGACGAAGAGCTTGAGCTTGCGGTCGATGATGCGTTTCTGGATCGGCCGCGGCAGGTGGTCCCATACCTCGTCCGGCCCGTAGGGCGCGTTGAGCAGGAAGGTGGCGCCCTGCCGCGCCGTTCCCAGCACGTCCAGCCGCTTCAGGAAGTCGAACTTGTGGCAGGCGACGAAATCGGCATGGCGGATGAGATAGGGGCTGTTGATCGGCTTCGTGCCGAAGCGCAGATGCGAGATCGTCTCGGCGCCCGACTTGTGCGAATCGTAGACGAAATAGCCCTGGGCATAGCGGCCGGGCGCCTCGGCAAGGATCTTCACGCTGTTCTTGTTGGCGCCCACCGTGCCGTCGGCACCGAGCCCGTAGAACACGGCGCGCGTGGTGCCGTGCCGACTGGATGTCGAAGTCGCGGTCGTAGTCGAGGCTGGTATGCGACACGTCGTCGTCGATGCCGATGGTGAAGCCGTTCTTCGGCGCCTTGTTGGTCAGTTCGTCGAACACCGCCTTGGCCATGCCGGGGTGGAATTCCTTGGACGACAGGCCGTAGCGCCCGCCGATCACGCGCGGCATGATGCGTCCGCCGTCGGCGAAGGCGGTCGCCAGCGTCGTGACCACGTCCTGAAAGAGCGGCTCGCCGGTGCCGCCGGGCTCCTTGCAGCGGTCGAGCACCGCGATCGATTTCACGGTTGCCGGCAGCGCGGCGAGAAAGTGCTCGACCGAGAAGGGGCGGTAGAGCAGGACCTGGAGCGCGCCGACCTTCTCGCCCTTGGCGGCGAGTGCCAGCGCCGTCTCGCGCACCACTTCGGCGCCGGAGCCCATGGAGATGACCACGCGCTCCGCCTCCTTGTGCCCGTCATAGCGGAACAGCTTGTATTGGCGGCCGCAGAGCTTGGCGAGCTTGTCCATCTCCGCCTGCACGATGCCGGCGGTGGCGGCATAGAACGGGTTCGCCGTCTCGCGCGCCTGGAAGAAGGTATCCGGATTGTGCGCCGTGCCGCGGACCACCGGGTGCGCCGGGCTGAGCGCCCGTTCGCGGTGCGCCCGCACCAGGGTGTCGTCGATCATCGCCCGCAGCGTCTCGTCGGTGAGCAGCGTCAGGCTGTTGACCTCGTGCGAGGTGCGGAAACCGTCCATGAAATGGATGATCGGCATGCGCGCCTTCAGCGTCGCCGCCTGGGCCACGACCGCCAGGTCGTGCGCCTCCTGCACCGAGGCCGCCGACAGCATGGCATAGCCGGTCGAGCGCGCCGCCATCACGTCCTGATGGTCGCCGAAGATCGACAGCGCCTGGGTGGCCAGCGAGCGCGCCGCCACATACATCACCGAGGCCGTCAGCTCGCCGGCGATCTTGAACATGTTGGGCAGCATCAGCATCAGGCCCTGCGACGCCGTGAAGGTCGTCGCCACGGCGCCGCTCTGCAGCGCGCCGTGCAGCGCGCCGGCGGCGCCGCCCTCGGACTGCATCTCCTGCACGACGGGAATCGTGCCGAAGATGTTGGGGATGCGCTTGGCCGCCCATTCGTCGGCAAGCTCGGCCATCGTCGAGGAGGGCGTGATCGGGTAGATCGCGCAGACCTCGTTCAACCGGTAGGCGACATGCGCGACGGCCGTGTTGCCGTCCATCGTGACAGTGGCGTCAGCCATTTCCGGTATCTCCTGAGCTCAGGCGCGCGCTCTGAATTTGTGGGGTACCAGCGGCTCGCCGAGGCTGCCCATCTTGGCGCCCTCCGTCTTCGGCTCGGCGATCATCTCGATGGCATGGCAAGGGCACTGGTCGTAGCAGGTCGCGCAGCCCGTACAGAGATCCAGGTTGACGACGTATTTCTGTCCCTCGCCAAGCTTGACGATGGCCTGTTCCGGGCAAGCCGCCAGGCAATTGTCGCATTCGAAGCAGTTGCCGCAGGACAGGCACCGGTCGGCTTCGTAGCGGGCCTGCTTCTGGGTGATGCCGGCGACGACTTCCGCGAAGCCTGTGCGCGCCTCGACCGGCAGCTCGCTCATGTGCGTGCGGCCGGCGTCGAGGTAGAGCGGCAGATCCAGCATGCCGAAATCGACCGGCGGATTCTTGGCCGGCGCCTGATAGGTCTCGCCCCTGAGCCAGGCGTCGATGGCGCGGGCCGCCTTCTTGCCGTGGCCGGTCGCCGCCGTCATCGTGCGCGGGCCCGCCGACCACGTCGCCGCCGGCGAAGATGCCGGGGTGCCCGGTCATCAGCCGCTCGTCCACCACGATGGTGTCGTCGCGGCCGATCTCGACGCCGGAAACCTTGCGCACGAACTCGACATCGGCGGTCTGGCCAAGGGCCAGCACCAGGGAATCGACCGGCAGCGTCTCCATCTCGCCGGTCGGTTGCAGCGAGCCGTCCGCGTTGAGCGCGATGTGCTCGATGGTCACGCCTTCCTTGCCGAAACGTGTCGGGTTGGTCAGCCAGCGCGCCTGGACGCCTTCGAGGAACGCCGAGTCGGCCTCGTAAGGCTCGGCGCGCATGTGCGCGCGGTCGCGGCGATAGATGATGATCGCCTCCTCGACGCCCAGCCGCCGGGCGACGCGCGCGGCGTCCATGGCGGTGTTGCCGCCGCCGACAATCGCCACCACGCGGCCGAGATTGGGCATCATGCCCTTCTCGACATGCTCGAGCATCGAGATCGCGTCGATCATCTGCTTGCCGTCGGCGGCGGGGATATCGAGGTGATTGCCGTCATGGGTGCCGATGGCGATGAAGCAGGCATCGAAGCCGCCCGCCTTCATCGCCATCACGACATCGTCGACGCGCGTGTTCATCACCATGCGCACGCCCATGTCTTCGATGCGCTTGATTTCGGCGAGCATCTCGGCGCGCGGCAGGCGGTAGGCCGGGATGCCGTAGTGCATCATGCCGCCGGGCTCCGCCTGGGCGTCGCGGATCTCCACCTCATGGCCCATCAGGCGCAGGTGCCAGGCGCAGGAGAGGCCGCCCGGGCCGGCGCCGACGACCAGCACCTTCTTGCCGGTCGGCTTGCCGGGGGGAACCTTCCAGCCATGCTCCATGGCGAGGTCGCCGAGAAAGCGCTCGACCGCGTGGATCGACACCGATTCGTCGAGATCCTTGCGGCTGCAACTGCCCTCGCAGGGGTGGTAGCAGGCGCGGCCGTGAATTCCCGGCAGCGGATTGTCCCTGACCAGCGTGCGCCACGCCGCCTCGCAGCGGCCTTCGCGCACATGCGCCAGCCAGTGCCTGGATGTTTTCGCCGGCGGGACAGGCAAGGTTGCAGGGCGGCAGGTGATCGATCCAGGTGGGGTACTGCCAGCGTTGCGGGCCGGCTCCCTTCTGGATGGTGTCGCGCAGAACCGGCGTCAGGTCTTCGAGGACAAGGCTCATACTCTATCGGCCCCTTTGAAAGTCGCCGGCAACCTGACTCCAGCGGTTAACCGGACATTGACGTGGCTCAAGACGTTCGAAATCGGGCACTTGGATCGAGTGTCAAGAAATCCTTTGGCAGTTCGACCGGCTGAGACGGGTGGATCAGTTCCTGCTTGAGGCCGTCCGGCGAAAGCGGCGGCAGCCGCCCCGGGTCGAAGGCGCCGAGGTCCACCGTCCGGGCGGCGCCGTCGAGGATCAGCTCTGCCATCGCTTCGCCGGTCGCCGGCGCATTGAGGATGCCCCACACGCTGTGGCCGGTCGCCACAGTGGCGCCGGCAACGCCCGGCACCGGTCCGATCAACGGCAGTCCATCGTGCGTCACCGGCCGGTAGCAGGCCTGGCGGGCGCGGATCGGCGCATCGCGCAAGACCGGCGAGATGTCCCGGCAGATCGCCTCGAACTGGAGGCTCTGCTCCTCCTCGGGGATGACATCCGCCGGGTCGACCGGGATCGGCGCCTGGCTGCGATAGCCGCAGACATAGGTTGTCCCGTCGCTGCGCGGAAAGACCTCCGGGTGCGCGGCGCCGTCGGTCTCGAGAAACAACGCCTCCGCCGGCAGCTTGTCGCCGGTCTCGAAGACGAGGCTGTGGCCCTTGAGCCCGAAGACCGGCGGCAGCGGCAGCCACTCAGCCGCCAGGATCGACCACGGGCCGAGCGCGACCACCACCGCGTCGGCCGCAAGCGTCTTTCCGTCGACTACGACGCCGACGGCCTTGCCGTCCGACGGGACGATGCCGGTGACCGCGCCGGCGATGAGCGTGGCGCCGTTGGCCTCGGCCGCCTGCATCATGGCCCTGGTGAAGGCGCCGGGATGCACCTGCGCCGTCGTCTCCGGGACGCCAAGTCTCTGGCTGATGGCGACCGAATCGGAAACCCATGCCACCGGGCCGTCTTCCGAGCCGACGGAATAGCCGGCAAGGCCGCCATAGGTGGTCATGCGGCGATAGTTCCATTCTCCGCGCCGCCGAGCGCCGCGGCCAGTTCGGCGTGGAGCGCGAAGCTGCGCCGGGCGAGATGCTGCAGCGCCCCGCCGTCGCACCAGTCGAGCGCCAGGAAGCCGCCCGACTTGCCCGAGGCGGCGTTGGCCACGCCGGTGCGCTCGACGACTGTCACCCGGGCGCCGCGCCGGCTGAGGAAATAGGCGATCGAACAGCCGATGGCGCCGCCGCCGCAGATCACCACATGCATCAGTCCTTGGCCCTTTTCCGGCGCGTGGCGCGATGAGGCGCTGATCCTGCCGTGGATGCCGACGGAATGATACCGCGCGGGCCGGGTTGTTTTTGGTCGAGGTTTGCTGGAGAACGCGGCGCCTGTAGTGAGAACGGTGAAGCCGGCAAAATGACCCCCTGAAGATGGACACCCGAACATACGACATGGCCGTCATCGGCGGCGGCATCAACGGCTGCGGCATCGCCCGCGACGCCGCGGGGCGGGGCCTCAGCGTCTTCCTCGCCGAGATGGGCGACCTTGCCGGCGCCACCTCGTCGGCCTCGACCAAGCTCATTCACGGCGGCCTGCGCTACCTCGAACATTACAAGTTCCGTCTGGTGCATGAGGCGCTGGTCGAGCGTGAGGTGCTGTGGCGCGCGGCGCCCCACATCGTCCGCCCGCTGCGCTTTGTTCTCCCCGATCACCGTGGTCTGAGGCCGTGGCTGCTCGTCCGCCTCGGCCTGTTCATGTATGACTACATGGGCGGCCGCAAGCTGCTGCCGCCGACGAAAGTCCTTGATCTTACGAAGGATTCTGCCGGCGTGCCGCTGAAGCCCGACTATCGCCGCGCCTTCGAGTATTCCGATTGCTGGGTGGACGATTCACGCCTGGTCGTGCTCAATGCACGCGACGCGGCCGAGCGCGGCGCGGACATACGGACACGGACGAAGCTGACATCCGCCCGCCGCGCCGACGGCCTCTGGCATCTGACGCTGGAGGACCGACGCAGCGGCGCCCGCAGCGAAATCGCCGCCCGCGCCGTGGTCAATGCCGCCGGTCCCTGGGTCGCCCAGGTGCTCTCCGAGATTGCCAGCCTCAACCAGCCGGCCAAGGTCCGCCTGGTGAAGGGCAGCCACATCGTCGTCGACCGCATGTTCGATCACGACCGCGCCTATTTCTTCCAGAATGCCGACGGCCGCATCTGCTTCGCCATTCCCTATCAGCGTGATTTCACGCTGGTCGGCACCACCGACGAGGATTTCAAGGGCGATCCCGCGGACGTTGCCATCGACGAGGCCGAGACCGACTATCTGCTGGGTTCGGTCAGCGAATATTTCAGGAAGCCCGTCACCCGCGCCGATGTCCGCTCGGTCTATTCCGGCGTTCGCCCGCTCTACGACGACGGCGCCAGCGAGGCCAGGGAGGCGACCCGCGACTACGTGCTCAAGGTGGACAAGCCGGCGGATGGCGCGCCCATGCTCTCCGTCTTCGGGGGCAAGATCACGACCTATCGGAGGCTGGCCGAGCAGGCGCTGAAGCGCCTCAAGCCGACCTTCCCCGAAATGGGCGAGCCATGGACGGCCGACGCGCCGCTGCCCGGCGGCAAGATTGCCGTCACCGCTTTCGATGGCTGGGTCAAGGACGTCGCCGCGCAATATCCCTTCCTCGATGCCATGACGGTCGATCGGCTCTGCCGGGCCTATGGCACGCGCGTCGCCGCGCTCCTCGACGGCGCCACCGGTGTCGCCGATCTCGGACGCGATTTCGGTGTTGGCCTCAGCGAGCGCGAGGTGGATTACCTCGTCGCCAATGAATGGGCGGAGACCGCCGACGACATCCTGTGGCGGCGCACCAAGCTCGGCCTGAAAATGACGCCGGCCGAACGGGATGCGCTTTCGGCCTATCTCGCAGGACGCGCTTCGTAGCCGGCATGGAGCGGAGCGCAATGCGGGCCTACGATGGCGGATAAGGGGAGGGGCCGCTCATGGGCATCGTCGGGCTCGATCACGTTCAGCTCGCCATGCCGAAGGGCGAGGAGGAAAGCGCGCGCGCCTTCTATGCAGGCGTCCTCGGCCTGACCGAGCAGCCGAAGCCGGAGAATCTGGCGAAGCGCGGCGGCGTCTGGTTTGGCGACGGCGATCTGAAAATCCATCTCGGCGTCGAGGCGGATTTTCGCCCCGCCCGCAAGGCCCACCCGGCCTTCCGGGTCGAGAACCTCGCCGAACTCAGGGCGCGCTGCGAGGCGGCAGGTTTCGCCACCGTCGATGACGAGCCGCTCCCCGGCTACGACCGCTTCTATGTTACCGATCCCTTCGGCAACCGCATCGAGTGCCTTGAGCCCAAGAAGGCGTAGTCCGCAGCCCGCATGGCGCGAGGTGCAATGCGTCGAGCCGCTCAGGAGACCTTTTCGGGAAAGGTGCCAAGCGATCCGGAGCGGAGTTCGTCGTAGATGCGTTTCACGTCCGCCGTCCGGCACAGCCGCGTGCCGGCGGTGAGCACGCTTGCCGCGCCCGCCGCGATGGCGAACGTCAGCGCGTCCTCGATGCTGCGCTGCTCCGAGAGCGCCAGCGCCATGGCGCCGACGAAGCTGTCGCCGGCACCGACCGCCGAATGCGCCTGCACGCGCGGCGAGCGCATGCGCAACACCCCGTCGCGGGTGGCGACCATGGCGCCCGAGGCACCGAGCGTCACCGCCACGATTTCGGCACGGCCGCGCTGCACCAGATCGACGGCCGCATCGCGCGCCGCCTCGTCGTCGAGGCGCCGGCCCTTCAGCGCCTCCAGCTCGTTGATGCTCGGCTTGACCATGTAGACCGGCACGCGCTCGAGCGTGACAGAGAGGCCGGCGCCGGAGGAATCGAGAATGAACTTGCCGCCCTTGTCGCGCACGATCTCGGCGATCTGCGCCAGCACGTTGGTCGGCGCCCCCAGCGGCACGCTGCCGCTGGCAACGAAATAGTCGAACTTGGCCTTGCGCACCGCCTCCAGGCAGGCTTCCATCTCCTCCGGCGAAAGCTTTGGGCCGTTGGGGGTGAAGCGGTACTCGGAGCCGGTCTTGCGCTCATAGACCGTGAAGGAGATGCGCGTATTGCCCTTGATCGGGACGATCGTGCGCCGGATGCCCGCGTCGCCGAGCAGCTGGTCGAGCAGCGCGCCGGAGAAGCCACCGGCCGGGCAGATGACTTCCGCCTCGCCGCCGAGCTCGGTGATCACCCGAGCCACGTTCACGCCGCCGCCACCGGGATCGTAGGTTTCGTTCGAGGTACGCACTTTGTGGACCGGGCGGACAAGGTCCGCCTCGCTCGCCACGTCGATGGTCGGGTTCAGCGACATCGTGACGATTCTCATCAGGAACTCCCGGCATTTTCAGCGATTTACCATATCGGCAGCCAATACACTGTCACACGCCGGCTGGCGAGCGGTTGCGCTATCGCAATGACCTCGTATTTACCTTTGCGGGCGCATGTTGCCACCCAGAGGGCCGGATTCCGACCTTCCCAGGGCAGGAGCGCCGCATGGGCGACCACGCGCACGATCTCGGCCGCGTCGTCACAGTCAATGGTTCTGGGGCGAACGCCCGGCTCTTCAAGGCGACCGCAGCCATGATCGCCGACGACGATGGCCTGACCATCGGCCGCCTTGTCGGCATCAGGGTCGACCACTCGCTGGTCGTCGCTGTCGTCGTGTCGATGAGCGTTTCCATGCCCGATCCCGGCGACGACGAGGGCGGCCACCTGGTCGCTTCCGTCGATTTCATGGGCGAGATCAAGGGCTACGGCACCGAGGCGGCAACCTTCCAGCGCGGCGTCTCCACCTATCCGACCATCGGCAACGCGATCCGGCGCCTGCAGACCGGCGACGTCGCCGTCATTCATCGCATCGAAAGCGGCGATACCATCGAGGTCGGCCGCCTGCGCCTCGACTCCTCTGTCCCCGCTTTGATCAATTTCGAAGACCTGCTGCGCAAGCACTTCGCGGTCCTCGGCACCACCGGCGTCGGCAAGTCGACCTCTGTCGCGCTCATCCTGCAGGAGATCCTCAAGAAGAAGGCCAACCTCAGAATCCTCCTGGTCGACCCGCACAACGAATACGCCCACTGCTTCGGCGAACTGGCCCATGTCGTCGACCCGAAGACGCTGCGGTTGCCCTATTGGCTGTTCAACTTCGAGGAGATCGTCGACGTCTTCTTCCGCGGCCGCCCGGGCGTCGAGGAGGAGACCGAGATTCTGGCCGAGCTGATCCCGGTCGCCAAGGCGCGCTATGCCGCCAATCTGCGTGGCGAGCGCGTGCAGGTGCGCAAGACGTCGGCCGTCGGCTTCACCGCCGATACGCCGGTGCCCTATCGCATCTCCGAACTGGTCAATCTCATCAATGACACCATGGGCAAGCTCGAGAACCGCTCGCAGTGGACCAAGTACCACCGCCTGGTCACGCGCATCGAGACGCTCGGCAATGATTCCCGTTACGCCTTCATGTTCAACAACCTGTTTGTCGAGGACATGATGGTGCAGGTGCTGGAGGACCTCTTCCGCCTGCCGATCAACGGCCAGCCGATCACCGTGCTGCAGCTCGCCGGCCTGCCGGCCGAGGTGGTCGATTCGGTGGTCTCGGTGGTCACCCGCATGGGCTTCGAGTTCGGTGTGTGGAGCGAGGGTTCGGCGCCGCTCTTGGTGTGCTGCGAGGAGGCCCACCGCTACGCCCCGGCCGACCGCAAGCTGGGCTTCGGGCCGACCCGCAAGGCGCTGTCGCGCATTGCCAAGGAAGGGCGGAAATACAGCGTTTTCCTCGGCGCCATCACCCAGCGTCCAACCGAACTCGACGCCACGATCCTGTCGCAATGCTCCACGGTCTTCGCCATGCGCATGGCCAACGACCGCGATCAGGAGATCGTCCGTTCGGCGGTGCCCGATGCCGCTGCCAGCCTGATTGCCTTTCTGCCCTCGCTCGGCACGCGTGAGGCGATTGCGTTTGGAGAGGGCGTGCCGCTGCCCACCCGCTTCACCTTCCGCGACGTGGCTGAAGATCGCCTGCCGCGCAGCCAGTCCGGTCGGCTCGGCCGGCTGGAGGAGGGCGGCCGCATCGACGAGGATTTCATCTACGCGGTGGTCGACCGCTGGCGCGAATCCTCAACCGTCAACACGGCGCCGCGCATCGGCCTCTCGGCACTGGAGGAGGCTCGCAACGGCGGCGATGGACTCGGTGCCCCGCTGGTCCCGCGGCGCAGCGGCTGACAGCGACGCACGCCGGCGGGCTCAGCGCTCCGCTTGCGGCCGCTGATAGGCGGCGAGGAACACGTCAACCGCCGATTTCACCACCGCGTCCATGTGCCCTTCGCTCGGCTGTTCCGTCGCACCGAACATCAGCGGACGCGTCAGCGTCGACTGGGTGAGGTCGAGGAACTGAGCCGCGGCAAGGTTGATATCGGGAATGGCAAGCCTGCCCGCCGCCACCTGGCGCTCGAAATACTCCGACAGCTGACCGGCACACTGGCGCGGTCCGCTGTCGTAGAACTCGAGCGCGATGTCCGGCATGCGCTCGGCCATGGCGACGATGGTGCGCGTCGCCATCACCACATGGCTCGCCGTGACGAAGCGGGCGAACTGCCCGCCGACGCGCGTCAGCGTGGCGCGCACGTCCGTCTCGTCCGGGTCGATGGCGAAGATCGCCGGGAACTGGCGCGCCTTCTCCTCGTGGACGAGTTCCTGGAATAGCCGCTCCTTGCTGTCGAAATAGACATAGAGCGTGCCCTTCGACACACCGGCCTCCCGGGCGATGTCGCCCATGCTGGCCGCGTCGAATCCCTCGCGCATGAAGGTGCGGTAGGCGCCGTCGAGAATCTGGCGGCGCTTGCGATTATCCTGGCCCGCGGCGGCCCTGCCGCCATGTGCCGCCTCAACCGGTTCAACCGTCGTCATCTGTCTCGTTTCTCCGCAGTCCGGCGCGCGCCGAAGCCGCCCGAGCATAGCATGCCGGGCGCTCCAAAAAAATGACCGAACCGTTCAGTTCGATCTTGAAATAGGTCCCCAGGCGCGATATGTCAAACGAAATCGAACCGAACGGTTCGGTCAAAATTCACCTGCGACTAGCGGCAACCATTTGCGGGAGCAGGGTTTTCGGCTCCAGACGGGATCAAACGATGGCCAAGATCATGGAACAGACTGGCGGCGCCGGACAGGCTCTTCCGCTTGAGATCGCCCCGCCAGTTGCCCGCCGGGCGCCCATGGCCGATGCGGCGGCAGAGGCTGCCCGACCGGTTCCGGGGACAACTGATTCGTTGCCGCCGGCCGCGCCTCCTGCAGCCCGCAAGGGCGGCGGCGTGCGCACCCTCGTTCTGGTCGCCGTCGGCCTGGTGATCGCTGCCGGCGCCGGCTATTTCGGCTATGGCTGGTGGACCGTCGGGCGCTTCATCGTTTCCACCGACGATGCCTATATCGGCGCCGATACCTCGGTCGTGACCTCCAAGATCGCGGGCATCGTCAAGTCGGTGCCGGCGCCGGACAATACCCGCGTCAAGGCCGGCGACCCGCTGGTCGTCCTTGACGATGCCGACTACCGCATCGCCCTTGCCCAGGCCGAGGCGCAGATCGCCACCGGCCAGGCGACCGTCGCCCGCATAGCCGAGCAGATTGCTTCCGGCGAGGCCGCGGTCCAATCGGCGGAAGCCCAGCTCGCTTCGGCCAAGGCCGCCGCCGATAACGCCGCGGCTCAATACGATCGTGTGAACGCTTTGGCCGGCAAGGGCTTCGCCACCACCTCGGCGCTCGATACCGCCCGCACCGCCCGCGATCAGGCCGAGCAGGCCACCGTGGCGGCCGGGGCCGCGCTCGCCGCGGCGCGCGCCAATGTCGGGGTGGTGAGCGCCCAGAAGACCGAGGCCGAGCGCGCTCTTGACCAGTATCGGCTTGCCCGCGACCAGGCGAAGCTCAACCTCGACCATGCCGTCATCCGCGCGCCGTTCGACGGCGTCGTCGGCAATGGCGCCGCCCAGCCCGGCGAATACGTGCAGCCCGGCCAGCGGCTGCTGGCGCTGGTGCCGATCGATTCGGTCTATGTCGACGCCAATTTCAAGGAGACCCAGCTCGCCGAGCTGAAACCCGGCCAGACCGTCACGGTCACCGTCGATGCCTATCCCGACCACCCCATCACCGGCCGCGTGGCCAGCGTCGCCCCGGCCTCCGGCTCCGCGTTCAGCCTGCTGCCACCCGACAATGCCACCGGCAACTTCACCAAGATCGTCCAGCGCGTGCCGGTGCGCATCCGCCTGCCCGCCGACGTCACCGCCGAAGGGTTGATCCGGCCCGGCATGTCCGTCGTCGCCGCGGTCGATACCCGCACCGGCGGCACGCAGGTCGCGCTGCACTAGGGCTCGCCGGGCAAGGCCATGACCACCGCCGATATCGCCCTTGATGCCCTGCCGGCGGCACCGCCGGCCGAGCCGGTCGTCACGCCGAAGCTGATCGCCGCCTTCGTGGCGCTGTCGGTCGGCATGTTCATGGCGATCCTCGATATCCAGATCGTCGCCTCGTCGCTGACCGAGATCCAGGCCGGCCTGTCGGCCAGCTCCTCCGAGATCGCCTGGGTGCAGACCGCCTATCTGGTCGCCGAGATCGTCATGATCCCGCTCACCGGCTTCCTCAGCCGGGCCCTGTCGACGCGCTATCTCTTTGCCATCTGCGCCGCCGGCTTCACGCTGTTCAGCGTGCTCTGTGCCGGCTCCTCCTCCATCGGCGAAATGATCGTCTGGCGCGCCGGCCAGGGGTTCATCGGCGGGGCCATGATCCCGGTGGTCTTCTCCGCCGCCTTCACCGCCTTCCCGAAAAATCGCACCGCCATGATCGCGGCGCTGGTCGGCCTCATCGCGACGCTGGCGCCGACCGTCGGCCCCACCATCGGCGGTTATCTCACCAGCACCTTCTCCTGGCACTGGCTGTTCCTCGTCAATGTCGTGCCGGGTATCGCTGTGACCGTCGCGGTCCTCCTCCTCGTCGATTTCGACCGGCCCGATCTGTCGCTGCTGCGCCGGGTCGATTGGGCCGGCTTGGTCACGCTGGCCGGCTTCCTCGGCAGCCTCGAATACGTTCTGGAGGAGGGCGCCGGAAAGGACTGGTTCAACGACCAGACCATCGTCAACTTCAGTATCGTCGCGGTCGTCTCGGCCGTCGCCTTCTTCTGGCGCGCCTCGACCGCCGAAGAGCCGATCGTCGATATCCGCGCCTTTGCCGACCGCAACTTCTGGACCGGCTCGCTGTTTTCCTTCGTCCTCGGCGTCGGGCTCTATGGGCTGGTCTTCCTGTTGCCGATCTTTCTCGCCCATGTGCGCGGCTACGATGCGGCCGAGATCGGCGACACCGTCTTCGTCGCCGGCGTCTTCATGATGCTGGCGGCCCCGGTTGCCGGCGGCCTGGCCCCGAAGGTCGATCCGCGCATCCTGATCGCCATCGGGCTCGCCATGTTCGCGCTGTCCTGTTTCGAGCTGGTGCCGGTGACCAAGGACTGGGCGTTCTGGGAGCTGTTCGCCGCCCAGGCCGTGCGCGGCTTCGCCACCATGCTGTGCATGGTGCCGGCGAGCATGCTGGCGCTGGGCACGCTGCCGCCGGAGCGGGTGAAGAATGCGTCAGGCCTGTTCAACCTGACGCGCAACCTCGGCGGCGCCTTTGGTCTCGCCGTCCTCACCACCCTTCTCAACAAGCGCTGGGATTTTCACATCGAGCGTCTGCACGAGGCGGTGAACTGGGCGCGTAGTGCCGCCACCGAGCAGCTTTCGACGCTCACCCAGGGCTTTTCCACCGTGCTTGGCGCCGATGCCAGCCATCAGGCGCTGTTGGTCATGCAGACCACCGTGCGCCGCGAGGCGCTGGTGATGGCCTTCTCGGACGTCTTCTTCGTTGTCGCCGTGCTGTTTGCCGCGACGGTGTTGCTGGTGCCGGTCGCCCGCAAGCCGCGCGAGGACGCCGCCGCCGCAGGCGGCAGCCACTAGACTGCACATCGCAGCAGGGCGACCTTACTCCCCGAAACGGGGAGGGGGGACCATGCGCAGCATGGTGGGGGCTACTGCCTGAGTGCGTTCACCGCCGTCTCGACCCCGCGGATTTCCGCCAGGCCCTTCAACCGCCCGACATAGGAATAGCCGGGATTGGCGTTCTTGACCGGGTCGGCCGATAGCAGGTGGCCGTGATCGGGCCGCATCGGAATTTGATGATCGGCGCGGCTTTCCCCCTGGCGCCGCCCTTCCTCGTCGAGCGCGGCGGAAACGATCGCCACCATATCGGAACCGCCGCCGAGGTGCTCCGCCTCGTGGAACACGCCCGGCGCCTCGATGCTGACGTTCCTCAGATGCAGGAAATGGATGCGTGGCGCGAAGGCCTTGACCATGGCGACGATGTCGTTGTCGGCGCGCGAGCCGTAGGAGCCAACGCAGAAGGTGAGGCCGTTCGCCGGGCTGTCGACGGCGGCCATCAGCGCCTCGGCGTCGCCGGCGGTCGAGACCACCCGTGGCAGCCCGAACAGCGGGATCGGCGGGTCGTCGGGATGGATGGCGAGCCTGATGCCGGCCTCTTCCGCCACCGGCACCACTTCGCGATGGAAGTCGGCGAGGCTCGAACGCAAATCGTCCGCCCCCATCCCGGCAAAATCGTCGAGCAGCGCCAGAAATTGGGTCCGGTCATAGGCGAAGTCCGACCCCGGCAGGCCGGCGAGGATGATGCGCTCCAGATCCGCCTGCCGTGCCGGGCTCATGGCGCGGAAGCGTGCCTCGGCCGCCGTCACGGTTTCGGCCGCATAATCGTCGGCGGCGCCAGCGCGCTTCAGCACGAAGGCGTCATAGGCGACGAAATCGACGATATCGAAGCGCAGCGCCGCGCCGCTCGCCATCGGCCAGGCGAGGTCGGTGCGTGTCCAGTCGACGATCGGCATGAAGTTGTAGCAGACCGTGGTGATGCCGTTGCGGCCGAGCGCCCTCAACGATTCCCTCCACGCCGCGACGTCCTTGCGCCAGTCGGCCGTGCGCGCCTTGATCGCGTTGGTCACCGGAATGCTCTCGACCACCGACCACCTCAGCCCCGCCGCTTCGATCGCCGCCTTGCGCTCGGCGACATCGTCGTCGCGCCACGCCGTGCCGCCCGGAATCTGGTGCAGCGCCGTCACGATTCCCGTGGCGCCGGCCTCTGCGATCTGGCCGAGCGTGATCGGGTCCTTCGGACCGTACCAGCGCCAAGTCTGTTCCAATTGGATTTCTTCCTCTGACCGCGGGGCCGCGTCGCGCCATGTAGCACGACCTCGCGGCCGATCCTACTCGGCCAGGCGGAAGGCGCGAATCCGGTCGAACAGGATGGCCAGCAGGATGGCGACGCCGATGAAGGTGCCCTGCCAGTAGGCGTTGATGCCGAGCAGGCCGAGGCTGTTGCGGATGATCTCCTCCAGCGCCGCGCCGACCAGCGCCCCGAAGGCGGTGCCGACGCCGCCCATGAGGTTGGCGCCGCCGATCACCGCCGCGGCGATCACCTGCAGCTCCATGCCGGTGCCGATATTGGTCGTCACGGCGCCCAGCCAGCCGGTCTCGATGATGCCGGCAACGCCGGCCGAAAGCGCCGAGATCATGTAGACGGCGACCTTGATCTCGCGCACGCGCACGCCGGTGAGGATCGCCGCCGGCTCATTGCCGCCGATGGCGAAGATGTGGCGGCCAAACCCGGTCCAGCGCAGCACGAAGCCGGTGATCAGCGCCAGAATGATCGTGTAGATCACCGGATTGGAGACGCCGAACATCGAACCGCCGCCGAGCGCCAGCAACTTGGCCTGGTCGCGGCCGAACTGGAAGACGACGGTGTTGTTCGACACCACCATCGCCAGGCTGCGGGCGATCGACAGCATGCCCAGCGTCACCACGAAAGGCGGCATGCCGAGATAGGCGATGAGGACGCCCTCGAACAGGCCGATCGCCAGCGCGACGATAAGCGCCGCGCCGATGCCGACGGCGATGCTGTTGCCGTCCTGCATGGTGACGCCGAGTACCATGCTGACCAGCGCCAGAACCGAGCCGACGCTGAGGTCGATGCCGCCGGTGATGATCACCAGCGTCTGGCCGAGCGCGATGATGGCGACGAAGGTGAAGTTGCGGGTGATGTTGAAGAGGTTCTGTTGCGTGAAGAACGTGTCGGTCGCCAGCGACATGAAGACTCCCGCGGCGACCACGGCAACGAAGACCCAGAAGGTCTGGCGCGAGATCAGCCAGGTCAGCGGGTTATGCTGGCGGCGATTGATCGTCTCTTCAAGCGCAGTCGTCATGGACACACCTTCCATGCCCCCGGGACGTTCGCCGGGAGACAAGCCTTAGGCCCTCTCGATCGCCCCCGTGATCAGCGCCGTGATCTCTTCCGGCGAGCTGTCGGCGATCAGCTTGTCGGCGACCTTGCGGCCGCGGCGCATGACGGCGATCCGGTCCGCCGTTTCGAAGATGTCGGGCATGCGATGGCTGATGAGGATCACCGCGATGCCGTGGTCGCGCAGCCGCCGCATGAGGTTGAGCACCTCGGCCACCTGGCGCACGGAGATAGCGGCCGTCGGTTCGTCCATCAGCACGATCTTGGCGTCCGACAGCATCGTCCGCGCAATGGCGACCGCCTGGCGCTGGCCGCCCGACATCAGCTCGACGAGATCGCGCGCCCGCGTTTCGGATTTGAGGACTTGGAAGATCTCTCCGGCGCGCCGCGCCATGCCGCGGTAGTCGAGAATGCGGAACGGACCCGCACCCTTGTACATTTCGCGACTGAGGAAGACGTTGGCCGCCGCGGTGAGATTGTCGCACAGCGCCAGATCCTGATAGACGATCTCGATGCCGTGGGCGCGCGCGTCGACCGGCTTGTGCAGGACCAGGTCCTTGCCGTTCAGGCGCATGACGCCGTGGGAGGGCGGGTAGTTGCCGGCGATGATCTTGACCAGCGTCGATTTGCCGGCGCCGTTGTCGCCCATCAACCCGACGATCTGACCGGGTTCGAGGGAGAGCGAAACATTGCTGACGGCGTGGATGGCTCCGAAGGATTTTGAAATATCGACGAGTTCGAGAAGAGGCATCGGGCAATTCCGCTCCCGGCTGGCGCCTTCTGACCGGCGTCTTGCCTGACGCAACCAGCCGCCCGCCGGGGATGGCGGGGGCGTGATCTGCGAAATAGGGCGGGCGGGCAGCGCTTCACATGAATTCTTGGTAATACTTCGCGGCTGCGCACCGTTGTTTTGGGAGCATTGCGCGCAAGGCGTCGGTAGAAGCAACAGGGATGCGACATTCTGGCAGGGGCGGTTTCATTGACCGCGCTGGTGCGCGCTACATTTCAGCGCCCGGGAGGACCGGATGCCGATCCCGGTATTCCGGCGCAGCAGGTTCACTGCTGCGTCTCTCCGAGTGAAGATGCTGCACAGCTAGGAAGCGCATGGGGCGGCTCGCGGCCGAACTGCGCTAATACGATTGAACACTCCGACCCGCGCCTGGCGCCGGTCAGGGCGTGTGCGGTCGTCATCTGACCCTCCCACACCGTTGTCGACTCCTGTCGGGCATGCGAGCCGCGACTGCGCTCGCCCTGCCTCGACTGCCGAGCCGGCATTCACGGACAAGCCGGCCCTGAACGCCGCGCTTGTCGAGCCAAGGGAGAAAGCAATGAAAAAAGCGATGCTTGTCCTTCTTGCGGCCGCGGGCCTTGCCTTGTCGTCCACCGGCATGGCTTCGGCAGCCGCCAAGAAGCAGCTCGTGATCATCGTCAAGGGACTCGACAATCCCTATTTCGAGTTCATGCACAAGGGCTGCGAGAAGTGGAACAGCCAGAATCCAAATTCCCAGTACACCTGCTTCTATACCGGCCCCGCCTCGACCGCCGATGAGGCCGGCGAGGCGCAGATCCTTCAGGACATGCTGGCCAAGCCGACCACGGCGGCGATCGCCATCTCGCCGTCCGACGCGCATCTGATCGCCAATATTCTGAAGAACGCCAAGCCGAAGATCCCGATCATGACCGTCGACGCCGACCTCGCGACGGCGGACAAGGCCTTGCGCAAGACCTATCTCGGTACCGACAACTACCAGATGGGCGTCGATCTCGCGAAGGCCCTCAAGGCGGCGGAGCCGAAGGGCGGCACCGTGTGCCTGATCGAAGGTGGCGCGGCTGCCGACAACATCCTGCGCCGCGCGCAGGGCACCTACGATGTGCTGTCCGGTCAGAAGGGCCTGAAGACGTTGACCGGTCAGGGCGGCTGGACTGAGGTCAAGGGTTGCCCGGTGTTCACCAATGACGATGGTGCCAAGGGCGTCCAGGCGATGACGGACATCCTCTCCGCCAATCCCAAGCTCACCGCTTTCGTGCTCGAAGGCGGATGGCCGCTGTTCGCGGCGCCGGAGGCCTACAAGCAGCTGATCACCCCGATGAAGGCCAGGCTGGCTGACGGCAGCATGTACATCGCCTCGGCCGACACGATCGGGGCCGAGCCCGACCTGCTCAAGGCGGGCCTGGTCAACGTGCTGGTCGGCCAGCAGCCCTTCCAGATGGGCTTCATGGCGCCGGACGTCATGATCAAGCTGATCCAGGGCAAGAAGGTGAGCGACCCGGTCTATACCGGCCTCGATCACTGCACCCAGAAGAACGTCTCGAGCTGCATCTCGGGGGCGACCTCATAGGGCCGCCTCGGCGCGACACGCTCGCACAACAAAACCCACCCGTGAGGGGACTTGGAGGCGCTTCGGCGCCTCTCTTTTTGCCTGTGCAGGTGGTTTCGCAGTGCGCCAGAATTTGGAGTATGGGCTATGCTACGGGTGCGTTTGCTGCCCGCCCGCGCCGGCGGGCCTTGAGTGTTTGGAGGAATGATGGCTCTCCCGAAGACCGTTCTCTGCTACGGCGATTCCAATACCTTTGGCCACGCGACCGTCGACCGTCCGGATGGGCGCTACGCTCCGCACGAGCGCTGGACCGGCGTGCTGGGCGCTACCCTCGGCTCCGGTTGGATGGTCATCGAGGAGGGGCTTGGCGGACGCACCACCGTCAGCGACGACCCCATCGAAGGCGCCGAGAAGAACGGCAAGCCCTATCTCTTCCCCTGTCTGAATAGCCACCGGCCGCTCGACGTGGTCGTCATCATGCTCGGCACCAACGACCTCAAGGCGCGCTTCAACAAGACCGCCTGGGAGATCGCCGCCGGCATCGGCGTTCTGGTCGACATCGTCAAGACCGCGGCCGTCGGCCGCAATGAGGGCGTGCCGGAGATCCTGGTGGTGAGCCCGCCGCCGACCTGCGACTGCTTCACCGAATATGCCGAGATGTTCATCGGCGCGCCGCCGAAGTCGCATCGTCTGGCGGCCGAATACCAGCGCATGGCCACGGAGAGAGGCGTCCATTTCTTCGACGCCGGTTTGGTCATCAAGTCGGACCCGGTGGACGGGATCCATTTCGGCCCGGAAGCCCATGCCACACTCGGCAAGGCGATCGCCGCCGAAATCGGCAAGCTTGCGATTCGCTCGCCCTAGGCCGGTCCGTGCCCCTGTCGCTTGATCGACATGACCCTGGTGGAGTGGTCTAATGAACGGCCTGTCGGAAGCGATGACGAAAGCGGACATGCAAGGCAAAGCCGGGGCGAAGCCCTTGATTGACCGGCACGATTCGGCTCACGCATGACCAGCGTAGCGGTCATCGGCGCTGGCATCGTCGGTTCCGCGGCGGCGACATGGCTCGCCGCCGACGGCTTCGACGTGACCGTCTTCGAGCGCGACCTTGAAGCCCGCCCGGCCTCGACCGGCAATGCCGGCGTCATCATGCTGTCCGCGATCTCGCCGTTGGCGCGCCCGGGCATTCTCGCCTCGGTGCCCGGCTGGATGCTCGACCCTCTCGGGCCGCTGACCCTGCGTCTGGTGGACGTGCCGGGGCTGACGCCGTTCCTGGCGCGCTTCGTCGCTGCCGCGCGGCCGAGCCAGGTCGAGGCCTCGACCGCCGCGCTCGGCTTCCTGATGAAGACGGCCCTCGCCGACCATCAGGAGCTTGCCCGCCGCGGCCGCCTCTCCGGTCACATGCGCCGCACCGGGGCGCTGCACGTCTTCGACAGCGACAATTCCTTCCGCAACGCCAAGGCCGAGTGGAAGGAGAAGGCGCGCCACGGCGTCGACTATCGCGAGGTCACCGTCAGCGAAGCGCGCCAATTGGCGCCGGCGCTCACCGGCCCCTTCGCCCGCGCCATCTTCGCGCCGGAGAACTGGACCGTGTCGAGCCCCAACGGCATCCTGCAGGGCCTGCGCGCGGGGCTGAGCGAAGCCCAGAGATTGCGCACCGCCGAGGTCAAGGCCGTGCGGCCCGTGCCCGAAGGCGTCGCCGTGGTCACGGCCGGCGGCATCGAGGCGCAATTCGACGCCGTGGTCATCGCCGGCGGTGTGTGGTCGCGCGAGCTCGTCAAGGGGCTCGGCATCGGCGTCGTTCTGGAGGCCGAGCGCGGCTACAACACCACTTGGGCGGTGCCGCCGATCGCGCTCGACCTGCCGGTCTTCTTCGACGATCACGGCTTCTGCGCCACGCCGCTGGAGGATGGCCTGCGCGTCGGCGGGGCGGTGGAACTCGCGGCCATCGACGCGCCGCCGACCTTTGCCCGCGCCGGTGCCATGCGCAAGAAAATGCGCCGCTACGTGCCGAACCTGCCCGACGAGGGCGGCGAGGAGTGGATGGGCCGCCGTCCGGCGACGCCGGATTCGCTGCCGGTCATCGGCGCCCATCCGCAGGACCCGCGCATCGTCTTCGCCTTCGGCCACGGCCATCTCGGCCTGACGCTCTCGGCGGTCACCGCCCGCCACGTTGCCGATCTCGTCGGCCAGCGCGGCGACCGCAACCTCGTTCCCTTCGGCATCGAACGCTTCCAGTGAGCCGCCGCACCTTCTTCTGCATCGACGCCCATACGGCCGGCAATCCGGTGCGCGTGGTCGCCGGCGGCGGCCCGCCGCTTCATGGCGCCACCATGAGCGAGAAGCGCCAGGATTTCCTCGCCCGCTATGACTGGATCCGCACCGGCCTCATGTTCGAGCCGCGCGGCCACGATGTCATGTCCGGCTCGATCCTCTACGAGCCGCTCGGCGACGACGCCGACGCAGCGCTGATCTTCATCGAGACCTCGGGGTGCCTGCCCATGTGCGGCCACGGCACCATCGGCACGGTCACCGTCCTCGTCGAGGAGGGGCTGGTCACGCCGAAGCGGGAAGGGCGCCTGCGGCTGGAGGTTCCCGCCGGCATCGTCGAGGCCGAATACATGCGTGATAACCTCGGCCATGTAACGGAGGTGCGTATCGTCAACGTGCCGTCGTTCCTGCATTCGGCCGGCCTCTCGGTCGATGTTCCGGAGTTCGGCCGTCTCGTCTTCGATGTCGCCTATGGCGGCAATTTCTACGTCATCATCGAGGCGCAGGAGAGCTACCGCGACCTGGCAGACGTCTCCGCCTTCGATATCCAGCGCCTGTCGCCGATCGTCCGCAATCTCGTCAACGAGAAGTATTCCTTCGTCCACCCCGAGGACCCGACCATCTCCGGTGTCCGCCACGTCATGTGGACCGGCAGGCCGAAGCATCCGGAAGCCGACGGCCGCAACGCCGTCTTCTATGGCGAGAAAGCCATCGACCGCTCGCCCTGCGGCACCGGCACCTCGGCCCGCCTGGCCCAGCTTGCCGCCCGCGGAACGTTGAAGGTCGGCGATGATTTCGTCCACGAATCTTATCATCGGCAGCCTTTTCCGCGGCCGCGTCGAAAAGGCGGTGAAGGTCGGTGACTTCGATGCCATCGTCCCCTCGGTCGCCGGCCAGGCCTGGATCACCGGCTACAACACCATCTTCCTCGACGACCGCGACCCCTTCGTGAAGGGCTTCAGCGTGCTATAGGCGCCGGATGACGATCCGGCCGCTTGGCATCTCGGAAGTCCCGGCGCTTGTGGCGCTCGCCCGGAGCACCTACCGGCATGCCTTCGGCCCGGACATGGCGCCGGAAGACCTCCGCTTCGTCATGGAGGAGAAGCTCTCCTCCACGTACTTTCGTCAGGCGTTTGGCGAGGATATGTTCCTCGTCGCCGAACGCGATGGCGCGCTGGTCGGCTTCGTCCAGCTCGGCGAGAACCGCATCGCTGAAGCCGGCGTCCCCGGTGATCAGGAGGTTCGGCGCCTCTATGTGGCCGCCGACTGGCAGGGCCGCGGCATCGGCGGCGCCTTGATGGACGCCACGCTCGCCCATCCCCGCATCCCGCCGGACGCCACCGTGCTGCTCACCGTCTGGGAGGACAATCGTCGCGCCCAGGTGTTCTATCGCCGCCACGGCTTCGCGACGCTCGGTTCGTGTGCATTGATGCTGGCTAACGGCCCGGCCGCCGGCCGCGAACTGATCATGGCGCGCGGGCCACGGCGCGGGGCCGTCTAGAGACCGTATTGCGACAGATCCGGCCGTGTCTCCAGCGCGGTGGCGACGACGGCCTCGACCGCCGCCTTCTCGTTGCCCTCAAGCTCCAGCCGCGGGGCGCGCACCGTGGTCGCTGTGCCACGCACCATGTGCTCGGCGAGCTTGATGTTCTGGACGAAGCGCGCCGAGACGTCGAGGTGCAACAGCGGCATGAACCAGCGATAGATCGCGCGCGCCTCGGCCAGGCGCCCGGCCCGCGCCAGCTCGTAGATCGCCACCGTCTCGCGCGGGAAGGCGCAGACCAGCCCCGCCACCCAGCCGACGGCGCCGAGCATCAGGCTCTCCAGCGCCAGATCGTCGACGCCGGTGAAGAGCTGATAGCGCTCCCCGACGAGGTTATGGATATCGCTCAGCCGGCGCACGTCGCCGGATGATTCCTTGACCGCGACGAACTTCTTTTCGTCGGCCATTTCGGCCAGCATCGCCGGGGTCACGTCCACCCCGTAGGCGATGGGGTTGTTGTAGATCATGATGTCGCGGTCGCTCGCCGCTGCCACGGCGCGGAAATGGGTGATCGTCTCGCGCGGCGTCGAGACGTAGCGCATCGCTGGCAGCACCATCAGCCCGTCGACGTTCGCCGCCGCAGCCTGTCTCGCAAGCTCCTCCGCGGCGCGGGTCGAATCCTCGGCAATGGTCAGGATCACCGGTGCGCGGCCGCCACTGGATTCTCTTGCAGTGGCGGCGATCGCCAGCTTCTCGTCGGCCGTCAGCGTCGAGGTTTCGCCGAGCGACCCGCAGCACACGATGCCGTGCACTTGGCTCTCAAGCTGGAAATCGACATCGGCCGCCACCGCGGCGAGATCGACGCTCTGGTCAGGCGCGAGCTTGGTGGTGATCGCCGAATAGACGCCGTGCCAGTCGTTGCGCTGCATGGTTCGCTCGGCCCTCTTGCTCCGTCGCCCGAAAATACGTGACCCCTCGCTCCCCTGCAAAGGGGAGGAGGGGTCAGAAGGATTCGGAGGACAATCCCCCGCCGGGTCGGCCGAGCCGGCCCGGTTCGCCCGCTACACCGCCTGCTGGTTGGCGGCGAAGAGGTGGGCGTGGGTGGAATCGAAGATCACGCCGACATTCTCGCCGGTCCGTACCTTCGATTCGCCGTCGTCCTGGACCACGATCTGGCCGGCCTTGGTGTCGACATACATGATCGTCGAGTTGCCCAGATGCTCGAGGATCTGCACAGTGCCGCCGATATTGGCGCGCGGATCGTCGGGCGTGGACAGCTTGATGTGCTCCGGGCGGATGCCGAGTTCCAGCGATCCGCGCGACTGGTCGCCGAGCGTGGCGCGCGTCTTCAGCTTCATCTCGCCGCCGCCGGGCAGGTTAAGCACCGCGTCCAGCCCGTCGGCCGAGCGCGCCTCCGCCGAGACGAAGTTCATCGTCGGCGAACCGATGAAAGCGGCGACGAACTTGTTGGCCGGCTCGCGGTAGAGCTGCATCGGCGTGCCGATCTGGCGGATGACCCCGGCCTCGAGCACGACGATCTTGTCGGCCAGCGTCATCGCCTCGACCTGATCGTGGGTGACGTAGATCATCGTCGTCTTGAGGTCCTGGTGCAGCTTGGCGATCTCGACCCGCATCTGCACGCGCAGCATGGCGTCGAGGTTCGACAGCGGCTCGTCGAACAGGAACACCTGCGGTTCGCGCACCAGCGCCCGGCCGATGGCGACGCGCTGGCGCTGGCCGCCGGAAAGCTGGGCCGGCCTGCGGTCGAGCAACTCCTCGAGTTGCAGCATGCGGGCCACTTCCGTCGTCCGCCTGTCCATCACATCCTTCGGCGCCTTGGCGACGCGCAGGCTGAAGCCGATGTTCTGGCGCACGGTCATATGCGGATAGAGCGCATAGGACTGGAAGACCATGGCAATGCGCCGCTTGGCCGGTGGCGTGTTGGTGACGTCGGCACCGGCGATCCAGATCGACCCCTGGGTCACCACCTCGAGGCCGGCGATCATCCTGAGCAGCGTGGACTTGCCGCAGCCGGAAGGACCGAGCAGGGCGCAGAACTCACCCTTCTCCACATTGAGGTCGAGCATCGTGATCGCCTCGACCGCCCCGTAGAGCTTCTTCACGCCCCTGAGTTCGACTTCGCTCATAATTCCTCCAATGCCCCTCTGGTGCTGGCGCGGCACCGGCCGCAGCCTCGCGCTACCCTCCACCCTCATTCCATAGACGTTTGTGCCGTCGGGTCAATCGTGCCGTCGGCGCTTCTGCCACCGAGCGCCCTCAGCGCATTGAGAATCACCGCAATGTCGATGACTTCCTGCAGCAGCGCCCCTTCAACCGGCAGCAGATATCCGAAGGCCGCCACCACCATGGCGGCGGCGGAGAGGCCGAGTCCGGCGACCACGCTCTGCATGGCGATGGTGCGCGAGCGCCGGGCGATCGCCATCGCCTCGGTGATGCGGTCGAGCCGGTCGACCAGCAGCACCGCATCGGCGGCTTCCGAAGAGGCCGCCGCGCCGCGCGCCCCGATAGCCACCCCAATGTCGGCCGCGGCCAGGGCCGGCGCGTCGTTGACGCCGTCGCCGACCATCATCACGGCGCCACGGCGGCGTTCGTGCACCACCGCCAGCACCTTGCGCTCCGGCGTCATTTCGGAGAGCACCTCGTCGATGTCGAGCCGTGCCGCCACCGCCTCGGTCACCGCGCGCACGTCGCCGGAGGCAAGCACGATGCGCTTCACGCCGTTGGCGCGGAAGCCGGCGAGCGCGCGGGGAACGTCGTCGCGGATGCGATCGGCGAGAACGATGAGGCCGGCGAACACGCCATCCACCGCCACGGCCACGGCGATCTCTCCCTCGCGCTCCGGGCGCACGCCGGCAAGCGTCAGGCCGTCGCGTGAGCGGTCGCGGACATAGGCAAGCCCACCCACGACGACGCGGCGGCCCTCGACCGTGCCCTCGAGACCGCTGCCAGGCGCCTCATGCACGTCGTTCGGCGGTCTCAGCGTGAGCCCGCGCCCGCGCGCCGCTGCCACCAATGCGCTTGCCACCACGTGGTTCGACGCCTGGTCGAGCGAGGCCGCCAGCCGCAGAACGTCGTCCTCCGAGAAGCCGTTCAGGGGATGGATGGCGGACAGCGAGGCCTGTCCGTGGGTCAGAGTGCCGGTCTTGTCGATGATCAGCGTGGTGACGTTGGCCAGCACCTCCAGCCCGCCGCCGCCCTTGATCAGCACGCCGATGCGCGCCGCCCGCGACACCCCGGCGATGATCGCCACCGGCACCGCCAGGATCAGTGGGCAGGGGGTTGCCACCACCATCACCGCCAGCCAGCGCACCGGGTCGCCGGAGGCCAGCCATGCCGCACCGGCGATGGCCAGCGTCGCCACCAGGAAGAGAATTGCGAAGCGGTCGGCGAGCCGCACCATGGGTGCGCGCGAGCGTGCCGCCTCCTCGACCAGCCGCACGATGCCGGCATAGGTGCTCTCCGCCGCCGGCCGGCCGACGATCAGGTCGAAGGCCTCGCCGGCGTTGGTGGCGCCGCTCATCACCTCGCCGCCGGCCGCAAGCCGCACCGGCAGCGGTTCGCCGGTCAGCGCCGCCTGGTCGAGCACGGCGCCGCCGCCGTCGGCTATTGCGCCGTCCGCCGGCACCACCTCGCCACGGCGCACCAGCACCCGGTCGCCGGGCACCAGCACTTCGATCGGCACCTGCTGCAGGTCGCCGTTCTCGTGGCGCAACGCGAATTTCGGGGCGCGCTCGAGCAGTGCCGTCATTTCGCGGCGGGCCCGGCGCGAGGCATAGCCTTCGAGGAACTGGCCGCCGGAATACATCAGCGCGACGACCACACCGGCCAGCGGCTCCTCTAGCGCCAGCGCACCGGCCATCGACAGCAGTGCCACGATGTCGAGCCCGACATGGCCGTGCCTGAGCGACACGACGATTTCGGCGAGCAGCACCAGCACCACGGGGACCGTCGCCACCGCCCACACGATGTCGGCGGTGATGGGATGGCCGATGGTCCAGGCCGCCAGCCCGGCCACCAGTCCTATGGCTGGAATGGCGACCGAGACATGCCGGGTCTTGTCGATGAGGTCGCGCACGTCCACCGTGCGATTGTCGCGCTATGTTGCCTGCGCCGGATTGATCGGCGTCAGTTTAGAAGAGGCTCTAGTTCGCAATCGCATTCAGATGGCGGATCGGCCGGCCGCCCGGCGCGTTCATCGCGAGTGTTTCGCCGGCCAGAGATAGACGAGCAAAAGCAGCGCCGGCCCCAGCGTCAGCGCCGCGTCGGCGAGGTTGAAGACGAACAGCGTCCAGTTGCCGAAATGCAGCAGGAGGAAATCGGTGACGTAGCCGAGGCGCAGCCGGTCGATCAGATTGCCGATGGCGCCGCCGAGGATCAGCGCGAAAGCTGCCGCCGCCAGCCTGCCGCCTTCGCGGTTGTGGGCCCAGAAGGCGAGCACGATGGCCGTCACCAAAAGCGGCAGCGCGACGAGAGAAACGCCGGAATGTGCCAGCATCGAGAAGGCGATGCCGCTGTTGTGGACATGCAACAGCGCCAGGATCGGTAACACGTCGACAGGCGGGTGCTCCACCGGCAGCCGCGCCTGAACGATCAGCTTGGCGACCTGGTCGATGACGATCACCGCACCGGTGATGCCGAGGCCGAATACGGAGAGGGGGCCCGGTGGCCGCGAATGCGAATGAATCTCAGCCATCGCGTTTCAACGCCCCGCGCCGGATCTCGAACAGCATCACGCCGGTCGCAATCGCAAGGTTGAGTGAATCGGCCTTGCCGGCCATCGGGATCTTCACCAGCGTCTTGCACAAGCCCGCAGCGTCTGCCGTCAGTCCGGCCTGTTCGCCGCCCATGACCAGTAACACCGGCCCGCGATAGTCGGCCTCGCGATAGTCGGTCTTCCCGGACAGATGCGTGCCCACCACCGGCCCCGGCCAGCGCCGGGCGAGCCGCGCAAATTCGGCAATGGCGGCGCGCGCCAGCGGCACAGCGAAGATCGAACCCATGGTGGCGCGCACCGCCTCCACCGAGAAGGGATCGACGGTGTTGCCGACGAGAAGGACGCCTTTGGCACCTACCGCATCGGCGGTGCGCACGATGGTGCCGAGATTGCCGGGGTCGCGCACGGCTTCCAGCGCGATCCAGACGTCGTTGCCGGTGGGCCGGATGGAATCGACCTGCATCAGCCGCTGCTCGAAGACGCCGAGCACGGTCTGCGGATTGTCGCGCCGGCTGATCTTTTCCAGCACCGCCTCGCTGACCGCGATCACGCTGCCGCCCTCGGCTTGCGCTGCCGCCGCCAGCTTCTGCACCAGCGGCTGGTTTGCGACGACGCTGGCATGGACCAGCGTGCTGAGCCGCCAGCCGGCCTCGACCGCGTCGCCCACCAGCTTCAGCCCCTCGGCGAGGAACAGGCCGGATTCCTTGCGGTTCTTGGCGAGCGCCAGCCCGCGAATCTCTTTCACGATCGGGTTGGTGAGGCTGGTGATTTGCTTGGCGGGAGCCGAAGCCAAGGGTCCGCTGTGCGCGGTGCTCCTCATGTCGACCACCGGCTGAACAGAGAGGTGGAGAGCGCCCGCCCGCCGCCCTGCTCGCGCAGGATCAACTCGCCGGATTCGAGCAGTCCCCCCTTGCCCGCCATCACCTCGGCGCTCACCTCGTCGATGGAATAGAACGAGGCGCGGATCGAATAGGCGGTGAGAATGAGAAACAGCGGACTGTCCGAGAGCAAGCCGCGGCACGCCGCCGTCATCGGCATCAGGTGCGTGAAGATGTCCCACACCTCGCCCTTCGGGCCGCGGCCGAATTTCGGCGGGTCGAGGATGATGCCGTCGTAGCGATTGCCGCGCCGGCCCTCGCGCTCGACGAATTTCGTCGCGTCCTCGCAGATCCAGCGAATCTTCAGCGCCTCCAGCCCACCCAGCGCCTGGTTCTCGCGTGCCCAGCCGATTGCCTTCTTCGATGCGTCGATATGGGTCACCTCGGCGCCCGCCTTGGCCGCCACCAGCGAGGCGACGCCGGTGTAGCCGAAGAGGTTCAGCACCTTCACCGGCCGCGCCGCCTGCGTGATCCTGTCCTTGATCCACTGCCAGTGCGTCGCCTGCTCGGGAAACACGCCGACATGGCGGAAATTGGTGAAGCGGCCGAGGAAGGGAATACCGTCCCAGGCGAGCTTCCAGGTTTCGCCGATTGGCTTCTTGTAGCGCCAGCGCCCGTCGGCCTCGTCGTCGCCGATGCCGACGAAGCGCGCGTCGGCGCGCTCCCAGTCCGCGGCCGGCAGCCGCGGCGTCCACAGCGCCTGCGCTTCCGGCCGCACGATCCGGTAGGGCCCGTAACGCTCCAGCTTCTCGCCGTTCCCCGAATCGATGAGGGCATAGTCGGACCAGCCCTCGGTCTCCAGCATCACCGGCGCCCGCCGGGCAAGCGGGCCGGCAGTGCCGGGGCGTTGATTGTCCATGGATTCGTTAATTGTCACCCGGGCCTTTTACCCGAAGTTCCGGGCCGATGTCGCCATCGGAGAGCGCCCGAACGCGCTTGCCGCCTTCATCATGCCACGTTAGGGTTCGCCCAATGCAACGCGCCAGGTCGCGCGTGGGCCGCCGGTTCCGGCTGCGGTCCTGAACCAGCGAACAACACGAGCGGAAGCGCCTGCCGCGACCTTTCCGGGGGGAGGCAATATCCATGGAAATGACCGGCAGCTATCAGATCCCGGCATCGCGCGACAAGGTCTGGGCCGCGCTCAACGACCCGGTCGTGCTCAAGGCGTGCCTTCCCGGCTGTGAGCAGCTGGACAAGCTCTCCGACACCGAGATGGCGGCAACCGTCAAGGCCAAGGTCGGTCCCGTCTCGGCGACCTTCAAGGGCAACGTTACGCTGTCGAACATCAACCCGCCCAACGGCTACACCATCACCGGCGAGGGCAAGGGCGGTCCTGCCGGCTTTGCCAAGGGCGGCGCCGATGTGTCGCTGTCCGATGACGACGGGGTGACGCTCCTCACCTACGCCGTCAAGGCGCAGGTCGGCGGCAAGCTCGCCCAGGTCGGCGCCCGCCTGATCGATGCCACCGCCAAGCAGATGGCCGACCAGTTCTTCGCCGCCTTCGCCGAGAAGGTCGGCACCGAGGATGGCTTCGCTGCCGTCGAGCACGAGGTCGAGGAAGTCATCAAGATCGCCGAGGAGCGCGCCGAAGGTGCTGCCGCCCGCGGCTTCCTCGGTGGCCCGCAGATGTGGGGGCTGATCGCGCTTGCCGCCGTCATCGTCATCCTGCTGATCTTCTATATCTGAGGGGGGAATACGCCCGTGTCCCGCGTCGAAATGACCGTCAACGGCAAAGCCGTCTCGGCCGATGTCGAGGACCGCACCCTGCTCGTCGAATATCTGCGCGATCACCTCCGCCTCACCGGCACCCACATCGGCTGCGACACGTCGCAATGCGGCGCCTGCCTGGTGCTGGTCGATGGCGTCGCTGTGAAGTCGTGCACCATGCTGGCGGCCCGCGCCGCCGGTGCCCGCGTCACCACCATCGAGGGGCTTTCCTCGGGTCCGGCGCTCCATCCCATGCAGCAGGCGTTTCACGAGAACCACGGCCTGCAATGCGGCTTCTGCACGCCGGGCATGATCATGAGCGGCATCGACATGGTCCGCCGCTTCGGCACCAGTCTCGACGAGGCCACCATCCGCCGCGAGCTGGAAGGCAATCTCTGCCGTTGCACCGGCTATCAGAACATCGTCAAGTCGATCGCCGCCGGTGCCGCCGCGATGGCAAGCGCGCGCTAGCTCGGCGGCGCGGGGAGGGTTGCATGTACGAGACCCGTTACCACAAGCCGGAGAACCTCGCGGAAGCTGTCGCCCTTTTCGCCGCAGCCGCCGAGGGCCGCTATCTCTCCGGCGGGCAGACGCTGATTCCCACCATGAAGCAGCGGCTGGCGGCACCCAGCGACGTCATCGATATCAGCGCCATTGCCGAGCTGAAGGGCATTGATACCGGCGGCGACACGGTGTCGATCGGCGCCGCCGCCACTCATGCCGAGGTGCATCGCTCCGAGGCGGTGCGCCAGGCCATTCCCGCCCTTGCTGATCTCGCCGGCATGATCGGCGATCCGGCGGTGCGCGAGATGGGCACCATCGGCGGGTCGCTCGCCAACAACGATCCCGCCGCCGACTATCCGGCCGCCGTTCTGGCGCTTGGCGCCACCGTCCACACCAACACGCGCGTGCTTGCCGCCGGGGACTTCTTCGCCGGCCTCTTTGCGACCGCGCTGGAAGAGGGCGAGATCGTCACCCGCGTCACCTTGCCCGTCCCGGCAAAGGCCGCGTACAGCAAGTTCCGCAACCCGGCCTCGCGCTATGCGGTGGCCGGCGTCTTCGTCGCCCGCATGCAGGATGGCGCGGTGCGCGTCGGCGTCACCGGCGCCGGCGTGAACGGCGCCTTCCGCGCCGAGGCGATCGAGCAGGCGCTCGCCGAGTCCTGGACGCCTGAGGCGATTGATGCCGTCGCCATCGACCCCGCCGACATGCTGTCGGACATCCACGCCTCGGCCGCCTACCGCGTCAACCTCGTCAAGGTGATGGCCAGGCGCGCCGTCGCCGCCATCGGCTAGCGGCAAGTGTCATTTCCGGGTTGCGCGTGCGGCTGCGTCGGAGCAGGTATCACCGTTAAACACGTCTTCGAGCCGGCGGTTTTGCCATGCGACCCGAATTCCTCATCACATCGCTGATCGTCGTTGCCGCGCCTGGCACCGGCGTCCTCTACACACTTGCCGCCGGGCTCTCGCGTGGGTCCCGCGCCAGCATTATCGCCGCCTTCGGCTGCACGCTCGGTATCGTCCCCCACATGGCCGCCGCCATCCTGGGGCTGGCCGCCTTGCTCCACGCCAGTGCCGTCGCCTTCCAGATCTTCAAATATGCCGGTGTCGCCTACCTGCTCTACCTCGCCTGGATGACGCTCAAGGAGCACGGCACGCTCAAGGTCGGTGAGGCGCCGGGCAAACGCTCCGCGCTTCAGGTGATCGTCACCGCGATCCTCATCAATTTCCTCAATCCCAAGCTGTCGATCTTCTTCATGGCCTTCCTGCCGCAATTCATCGATGCCGGCGAAGTCCATCCCGTGGCGCGCATGGGGGAGCTCAGCGCCGTCTTCATGGTGATGACCTTCGTCGTCTTCGTCGGCTACGGCCTGTTCGCTGCGGCCGTGCGCGATCACATCATCTCGCGCCCGCTTGTGCTCACCTGGATGCGGCGCACCTTCGCCGCCGCCTTCGTCGCGCTGGGGCTCAAGCTCGCCTTCGCGGATCGCTGAAAGGTCGCCGGCCGGACGCCGGTCCGCGGTTTGACGTTGTCGGCGTAGCGGCCTTAAGGCACTCGCGAACGTCAACAGGAGCATATGGAAATGAAGGGCGACCCCAAGGTCATCGACTATCTCAACCAGGCGCTCGGCATGGAGCTGGCAGCGGTCAACCAGTATTGGCTGCACTACCGGCTCACCGAGGACTGGGGCTACGCCAAGCTCGCCAGGAAGGAGCGCGCCGAATCGATCGAGGAGATGCACCATGCCGACAGGCTCATCGACCGCATCATCTTTCTCGACGGCTTCCCCAATATGCAGATGCTCGGCCCGCTCAAGATCGGCAAGGCCCTCAAGGAGGTGCTGGAGGCGGATCTCGAGGGCGAGGTCGCGGCCAAGGCGTTCTATTCCAAGGCCCGCGAGGGCTGTCATGCGGCCGGCGACTACGTCTCGATGAAGCTCTTCGAGGAACTGCTCACCGACGAGGAAGGCCACATCAACTTCCTTGAGACCCAGCTCAGGCTCCTGGAATCGATCGGTCCGGAGAAATACGGCCAGCTCAACGCCGAGTCTGTCGACGCCGGGGAATAGGCACGCCTATCCCCGCCACCTTCGCCCGGTCAGCGACACGGCGAAGCGCGCCGGCGCCCGCGCGAAGGCGGCGATGCCGGCGAGTGCCGCGTCCTCCCTGACCACGATCGACGTGACCATGCGCTCGAGCAGCCGCTGGTGCGGCCATTTGGCCAGAAACGCTTCGCGGAAGCCGCCGGATTTCAGCACCGGGGCTATTCTTGCGCTGATGCCGCCGGCGAGGAACACGCCGCCGGTCGGCATGAACACCAGCGCCAGGTTGCCAGCGACCCGGCCGAGATGGGTGGCGAACAGCGACAGCGTCTCGGCCGCCTGCTGGCTGGCGCCGGAAAGCCCCGCCTCGGTCACGTCTTTCGGCGTCGTCAGTTCCGGGCGGACCCCGTCGGTCGCGCAGACGGCCCGGTAGAGGCGCACCATGCCCGAGCCGCAGAGCAGCGTCTCGGCGCCGATGCGCCCGCCGGTGCGCTCGACATGCGGCCAGATGGCGAAATCGCGCTCGCTCACCGGCGACAGATCGATGTGCCCGCCTTCGCCCGGCACCGGCACCCAGATATCGCGTGCCGGCACCAGCGCGCCGGCGCCCAAGCCTGTGCCCGGTCCCAGCACCAGCCGGGCACCGTCCGCCGTCATCGTCCCGCTGCCGATCGGCTCGATGTCGTCTTCCGTGAGCCCGGGCAGCGCCAGCGATTGCGCCTCGAAGTCGTTGAGCAGCACCATCTCGCTGAGGCCGAAGCGGGCGACCGTCTTCTTCGGCTCCACCACCCACGGGCAGTTGGTCAGCGGCACCCGGTCGCCGGCGATCGGTCCGGCCAGCGCCAGCATGGCCGATTTCGGCTTGGCCCCGCCCTTGTCGATCACCGCATCGGCGATGGCGTCGTCGATCGAGGCGAAGTCGGCGGTGTGCACGTTGGGAAAACGATGGGTGTCGCCGGTCTCGTCGGGAACCAGCGAAAAGCGCGCATTGGTGCCGCCGATATCGCCGATCAGCACCGGGAAGGGCAGGTGGTCGAGATGCCGGCCGATCTTGTCGTCAGCTTGGCTCATGCCGTCTCCGGATTGGGTATCAGCTTCTTGAGGTAATGGACGAAGATGTCGGCGGTATGCCGGTTGAGCGCCATGGGGATATCATAGACCACCGCCAGCCGGGTCAGCGCCTTGACGTCGACGTCGTGGGGCAGCGGCGACAGCGCGTCGATGAAGAAGATGAGCGCGCCGACGCGACCGTCCGCGATCAGCGCGCCGATCTGCTGGTCGCCGCCCACCGGGCCGCTCTTCATCCGCGTCAGGGAGAGGTCGGGGCAGGCCTCCAGAATGCGCCCGCCGGTGGTGCCGGTGGCGTAGAGCGGGAAGGCCCTGAGCAGGTCATAATTGTCGCGCGCGAAGGCGACAATGTCGTCCTTCTTCTGGTCGTGCGCGATCAGCGCGATGGCCGGCGGGCCGGCCCCGAAGGAATCCGCCATGCCCTACTCCTTGATGTAGGGCTTGCCGTCGGCGGCCGGCGGCCGTGCCCGCCCGACGATGCCGGCGACCAGGATGATGGTCGCGATATAGGGCGCCATCGCCAGGAACTCGGAGGGGATCGGCGTTTGCAGGATCGCCAGCTTCTGCTGCAATGAGTCGGCGAAGCCGAAGACCAGCGCCGCCATCAACGCGCCGACCGGGTGCCAGCGGCCGAAGATCATGGCGGCGAGGCCGATGAAGCCGCGCCCGTTGGTCATGTTGATGTCGAAACGGCCGACCGAACCCAGGGTGAACCAGGCGCCGGCGAAGCCCGCCACCATGCCGCCGATGGTCAGGTTGATGAAGCGCACGCGATAGACGTTGATGCCCAGCGTGTCGGCGGCCTCGGGGTGCTCGCCGACGGCGCGGGCACGCAGGCCCGATCGCGTGTGGAACAGGTAATAGGTCGCTCCGGCGATCAGGATGGCGGCGCCGTAGACGAAGATGTTCTGCTGGAAGAAGACGCGCCCGATGATCGGCAGGGCGGATAGGAACGGAATGTCGATGCCATGGAAGATCGGCGCGTTGTTCAGTTCCTTGTGGACGGTCAGCACCTGGCTGGTGACGTAGGAGGTGAGGCCGAGCGCGAACAGGTTGACCGCCACGCCGGCGATGATCTGGTCGACCCGGTAGGTGATCACCAGGACGCCGAGCGCCAGCCCCATCAGCCCGCCGACGATGATCGCCGCGATGAGGCCGATGGTCCCGGCCGCGATTGCCGGGGCCAGTCCGAGCTGCACGAAAAAGCCGGCCGGGCCGGCCATCTGCATGACCGAGCCGACGATGGCGCCGGTGAAGGCGCCGGAAAGCAGCATGCCCTCGATGCCGATGTTGACCACCGCCACCCGCTCGGACAGCGTGCCGACCAGGCCGCCGAGCGCGATCGGCACGGCGCGTACCACCGTCGCCTCCAGCATGCCGGTGAGGTTGAATTCCTTGCCCGCCGTGGCCCACACCAGGAACGTGGTCACCGCCAGGAAGAGGCCGATGCCGAGGTAGAGGCTGGAGCGCTTGGCGCCGCCACGTATGAACTGGCGGGCGCCGAGAAAGGCCAGGATCGCCGCAACCAGATAGCTGTAGGGCGATGCCGGCACCGTGAGGTTCGGCAGCGCGAAGAAATCTCCCCGCAGCGCCAGGCGGAAGGTTGCATCACCGGAGGAATCCATGCCGAAGAGCGCCGCCACGAACACCGCCAGCGCCAGCAGCAGCCAGCCGATGATCAGAGCCTGACGGCGCTGGATGATGTCGAGGTCGGGGCGACCGGCCGCTGTGTCGGTGACCACCATCGTCTTACGCCCCCGTCGACTTGTGCTTGCGGAATGCCCACGGGAAGGCTGCCTTCATGAGCAGCGGTGCCGCCACGAAGACGATGATCAGCGATTGGATGATGGCGATGAGGTCGATGCGCACGCCGGCGGCCACCTGCATCTGTCGCCCGCCGGCGTCGAGTGCCCCGAACAAGATGCCGGCGAGCAGCACGCCGACCGGATGCGATCGCCCGAGCAGCGCCACCGCGATGGCGTTGAAGCCGACGCCGCCGGAGAAGCCGGGCGATGCCCGTCCGAGCACGCCGAGCACCTGGTTGGCCCCGGCTAGACCCGCCAGCCCGCCGGAAATCGCCATCACCGCGACGATGATCAGGCCCGAGCGCATGCCGGCATAGCGGGCCGCACTCGGGTTGAGGCCGCTGGCGCGGAATTCAAAGCCGAGCGTCGTGCGGAACAAGAGCCAATAGACCAGGATCACCATCAGGATAGTGATGATGATGCCGGCGTTGAGCCTCAGATTCGGGTCGAGCCAGGTGAGCAGCTTCGGCAGTTCCGCGCTGTGCAGCACCGATGAGGAGATCGGGTCGTGGCGGCCCGGCTTCTGGATCGGCGGATTGCGCAACAGGTAGTTGGTGAGCTGCACCGCGCTCAGGTTGAGCATGATGGTGGTGATGACCTCGTGCGCCCCGGTTGCCGCCTTCAGCCAGCCGGGGATCGCCGCCCAGATGGCGCCACCGATGATGCCGGCGAGAAGCGCCAGCGGCAGATGGATCCAGATCGGCAGGCCGGCGAACGAGAAACCGACGACCACCGCCGCCATGCCGCCGGCGATCATCTGCCCTTCGGCGCCGATGTTGAACAGCCCGGCGCGGAAGCCGAGCGCCACGCCGAGCGCGGCCAGCGTCACCGGCGCGGCCGCCGTCAATGTCTCTGAGAGCGCCGAGATTGAGCCGAACGAGCCGGAGAACAGCGCCCCGTAGGCCTGGCCCACCGTCGGAATATTGACACCGGTGAGCAGCATGACGACGGCGCCCAGCGCCATTGCCACCACCACCGCCAGCACCGGCACGACGATCAGCTGCTCGAAATCGAAACGCGTCGCGGTGGCCCGCCGCAGCGTCTCCTCCGACAGCGTCTCCTGGCGCATGTAGTCGCTCACGCTGCCGCTCCCGCGCCGGCCATCGCCAGTCCGATCTCGCTCATGCTCACCGCGCCGCCCGCAAACGTGCCGGAAATCCGCCCACGGAACATCACCAGGACACGGTCGGAGAGCGTCAGGATCTCGTCCAGTTCGGTCGACACGATCAGCACGCCGACGCCCCGATCGCGCGCCTCGATGATGCGTCCGTGGATGTATTCGATCGAGCCGACGTCGAGGCCGCGCGTCGGCTGCGCGGCGATCACCAGCTTGACGTTGCGGGAAAGCTCGCGCGCCACGATCAGCTTCTGCTGGTTGCCGCCGGAGAGGTGGTTGGCCAGGCTGTAGATCGACGGCGTGCGCACGTCGAAATCGATGACGTTCTTGACGCACACGTTGTGGACCGCCGGCCAGTCCATGCTGATGCCGTGCGAATAGGGTTCGTTGTAATAGCTGTCGAGAACCATGTTCTCGGCGATGTCGAATTCGCCGACCATGCCGTCGCGCTGGCGGTCCTCGGGAATGTGGGCGATGCCGGCGAGGTGGCGGTGGCGCGCCGAGGTCCGGGTGATGTCCTCGTCGAGGAACGACAAGGTGCCACGCACCGGCAGCCTCAGGCCGGTCAACGCCTCGACCAGCTCGGTCTGGCCGTTGCCCTGGACGCCGGCGACGCCCACCACCTCGCCCTCGTGCACCGTCAGGTCGATGCCGTCGACGGCGAGTTCCCGGCGTTCGTTCATCACCGCCAGCCCGGAAACCTCGAGCAGCGCGCGGCCGGGCTTGGCCGGCTGCTTGTCGACCTCGAAGGCGACCGCGCGGCCGACCATCATCTCGGCCAGCTCCGCCTCGGTCGCCGCCTTCGGATCGCTCTCGCCGACCACCTTGCCGGCCCTGAGCACGTTGATCCGGTCGGCGACCTCGATCACCTCGTGCAACTTGTGGGTGATGAACACCAGCGCCTTGCCGGCGTCGCGCAGCGACCGCACGATGCCGAAGAATTCGGTCACTTCCTGCGGGGTGAGCACCGCCGTCGGTTCGTCGAAGATCAGCACGCTGGCCGAGCGGAACAGCACCTTGATGATCTCGACGCGCTGCTGGATGCCGACCGGGACCTCCTCGATGACGGCGTCCGGGTCGACGTTGAGCCCGTGCCGGGTGCTGATTGTCGTGACCTGCTCGCGTGCCTTGGCGATGTCGAGCCGGTCGAACGCGCCCACCGGTTCGACGCCGAGCACCACGTTTTCGGCCACGGTGAACACCGGCACCAGCATGAAGTGCTGGTGCACCATGCCGATGCCGGCGCGGATGGCGTCGCCGGCACCGTGGAAATAGGTGGGCTTGCCGTCGATGAGGATCTCGCCCGCGTCCGGCCGGTAGAGGCCGGACAGCACGTTCATCAGCGTCGTCTTGCCGGCGCCGTTCTCGCCCAGCAGGCCGAGAACCTCGCCGGCGCGGATCTGCAGGCTAATGGAGTCGTTGGCGACAAGATCACCGAAACGCTTGGTGATGCCGCGTAGTTCTATGTCCAACCTCAGCACCCCTGCATTTCAGTGGTCTGGCGCCCCTGAGCCACTGACTTGCTTATGCACCCGCCGCGTCCCGAGCTGGAACGCGGCGGGTGATCGTGATGGCGACCAGCGGTCGTTTACATGGTCGGGCCGACCTTGATCGATCCGTCGATGATGCCGGCCTTGATCTTGGCGATCTCGTCCTTGAGCGCGGCCGGAACCGAAGAATCGAAGTCGTGGAACGGGGCGAGATCGACGCCGCCACTCTTCAGGTCGCCGACGATGACGCCGCCCTTGAAAGTGCCCTTGAAGGCCTCGGTCACGGCTTCCTTCGTGGTCGAGTCGACCTTCTTGAGGACCGACGACAGGAACACGCTCTTGTGCTCCGGATCGGTGTTGTACTGGTCGGTATCGACGCCGATGATCTTGAGCTTGTCGGGACCGACCTCCTGGGCGAGCGCTGCCGGGCCCTGGCCGACCTTGCCGGCGACCGGCAGGATGATGTCGGCATTCTCGTCATACATGCTCTTGGCGATGTCCTTGCCCTTGTCGATGGAGTTGAAATCGCCGACGAACACGCCGTTCTTCTTTGCCGGATCCCAGCCGAGCACCTTCACATGGGTGCCCTTGACCTTGTTGTAGTACTCCGCCCCCCACACGAAGCCGTCCATGAAGTCGGTCACTGCACCGCCGATGTTCATGCCGCCGAAGGTGCCGAGCACTCCGGTCTTGGTCGTGCCGGCAGCGAGGTAGCCGGCGAGGAACGCGGCCTGGTTGGTCGCATAGACTTGGCCGAGCACGTTCGGGATCGTCGGGTCATAGGCGTAGTCGACGATGGTGTACTTGATGCCGGGGTTGGCCTCGGCCGAGGCTTTGGTCGCATCGCCGAGCAGGAAGCCGACGGTGATGATCACGTCGCACTTGGCCTGCGCGAACGACTGCAGGTTCGGTACGTAGTCGGCCTCGGTCTGTGACTCGAGCAGCTTGGCCTGGAAGTCGCCTTCCTTGGCGGCGTCCTGAACGCCCTGCCAAGTGTATTGGTTGAAGCCCTTGTCGTCGACCCGGCCCACATCGGTGACGGTGCAGGCGAGATACGCGAAAGCCGGCGCGCTCATGAGACCCACCGAGGCGACGGTGGCAAGAGCGGCAAGGGACGTGGTGATGATCCTGCGGTTCAATTGACCCTCCTTCTGATTGATAACGGCACATCGGCGGTCAACGCCGTTCCCTTCGGGCCGCGCCGGCTGAAACCGCCGGAGCCCTTCCCGGCAAGGGCATGGGGCAACTCTCGCATTTTCATTTGCCGCCGCCAAGCCGGTCCGGTGACGTGACGCACCGTGGCAAAAGCGGTAGAAAACCGGCACCCAAACCGGTTGGGGCAAGATGAGAAGGTCGGCCGAATGGACAGGGAGCTCTTTGCCGCCGCCAGGACCGTGCGCGAGCGCGCCCATGCGCCCTATTCCAGGTTCCATGTCGGCGCCGCGCTGCGTACGGCCGCCGGCACCGTCCACGCCGGCGCCAATGTCGAAAACGCCGCCTATCCGGAAGGCTGGTGCGCGGAAACCTCTGCCATCGCCCACATGATCGCGGCCGGCGGCGCGGATGCGGCGCGGCGCATCGTCGCTGTCTCGGTGGTTGCCGAGCGCATCGACGGCAGGCTGACCACGCCCTGCGGCGGCTGCCGCCAGCGCCTGGCCGAGTTCGCCGGTCCCGACACGCCGGTCGACGTCGTCGATCCGTCCGGCGAGGGGCGCACCTTCACCCTGCGCGAGCTGCTGCCCTCGGCCTTCGACATGAGAGGAGAATAGCGAGAGGCGATGAGAAGCCTGCCAAAAATGAGATGAGGGTGAGATGGACAAGCTTTCCAATAAAATTTCTACGGTGAAGTTCCTTAGCTATTTGTTTTTTGCTTCCGGGCTGATTTACACGGTGATCGACTTTACCAATATGTTTCGGAATGCGGTCCGGCCAAACTTGGGTGCCTTGATTGGATATGGCGCTCTGATGGCGGTGGGGCTGATTGGCGCGGTCATCGGAAGCTCCCTAAGGGAGTTTCATCGCAGGATTCGTCTGCTTGAAGAAGAACGCCAGCAACAGCCCAAGAGGTGAATCAGGAGCGTCGGACACATGTCCACCGCAGGCGTGACCGGCATCGGAAACAAGAGGGGTCTGCGGCCGCAGGCCGGACAGGGATAGAGATAAGGTGACGCAGTTTCTCCCCCAGGAAATCATCCGCAAGAAGCGCGACGGCGGAGCCCTGTCGGCCGAGGAGATCGCATCAATAGTCACCGGCCTTACCAAAGGCACGGTGAGCGAGGGCCAGGTCGCCGCCTTCGCCATGGCGGTCTTCTTCAATGGCATGACCCGCGACGAGGCGGTGGCGCTGACGCTGGCCATGCGCGATTCCGGCACGGTGCTCGATTGGTCGGGCCTTCCCGGTCCGGCGCTCGACAAGCATTCCACCGGCGGTATCGGCGACAACGTCTCGCTCATGCTCGCCCCGGCGCTCGCTGCCTGCGGCGCTTATGTGCCCATGATCTCCGGCCGCGGCCTCGGCCACACCGGCGGCACGCTCGACAAGCTCGATTCGATCCCTGGCTACCGCACCCAGCCGGACCTCGGCCTGCTCCGCAAGGTGGTCGCCGATGTCGGCTGCGCCGTCATCGGCCAGACCGCCGATCTTGCGCCCGCCGACAAGCGCCTCTATGCCATCCGCGACGTCACCGCGACGGTGGAATCGATCCCGCTCATCACCGCCTCGATCCTGTCCAAGAAACTTGCCGCCGGCCTCGCCGGCCTCGTGCTGGACGTGAAGACCGGCAACGGCGCGTTCATGGCGAAGATGGAGGATTCGCGTGGGCTGGCCGAGAGCCTCGTCGCCGTCGCCAACGGCGCCGGCATGAAGACCAGCGCGCTCATCACCGACATGAACCAGCCGCTGGCATCGGCCGCCGGCAATGCCGTCGAGGTGATGAACGCCGTCGAATTCCTCAAGGGCAAGTCGGACGACCGCCTCTACGGCGTCACCGTCGAATTGGGCGGTGAGTTGCTCGCTCTTGGGGGTCTCGCCGATGACGATGCCGAAGGCCGCACCATGATCGAGGCGGCCTTCACGTCCGGTCGCGCGGCGGAGATCTTCGGCAAGATGGTCGCCGCCCTTGGTGGCCCCGCCGATTTCATGGAAAGGCCCGAGGCGTACCTCCAGGCTGCGCCGCTCGTCCGCCCGGTGACACCCGAACGCGCCGGCACGATCGTGGAGATCGACACCCGCGCCATCGGCATCGCCGTGGTGACGCTCGGCGGCGGCCGCATGAAGCCTGAGGATTCGATCGACCACTCGGTGGGCTTCACGCGTCTGGCCGGCCTCGGCGCGGCCGTCGGCCCGGACGCCCCGCTGGCTCTCGTCCATGCCCGTGACGAGGCCGCCGCCGGCCAGGCCGAAGCCGCGCTCAGGCGCGCCTACACAATCGGCGACAAGGCGCCCGCGGCGACAAAAACCGTCTACGAGCGCATCGGTCCCTGATCCCCCGGCTTGGTTAACGCCGGGCGCCGCAGCATTAAGGTTGATTCCACGGCAACCATTCGACCAGGCGGCGCCCGCGTTATGTTGCCGCGGTTGGCATGGGCCAATCGAGAGGTTGGCATGGATAGCGACCGCAACGACGCCCTGAAGGAATTCCTCGCCGCTTTCGATCAGCGCCTGCAGACGGCTCCCGTCGTCGAGCGGCGTGACAGCGGCGATCGGCGTGCGCAGCCTGCCGGAAAGCCGATCGATGGCCGGCGCGCAAGGGGGCCGTCCACGGACGCCTTCGCCTATTGGGATTCGAAGGCCGACAAATCCGCCGGCTGATCGCGATCTCTAGAGAAAACTCTTCCCGTGCCTCCCCGGCGGCAATCCCAGATGCGCCGCCACCGTCTCGCCGATATCGGCGAAAGCCCGCCGGCCGATGTCCTTGCCCGTGAGCCCGTGCCTGAGTCCCACGATCGGCACATGCTCGCGCGTATGGTCGGTGCCGCGCCACGTCGGGTCGTTGCCGTGGTCGGCGACCAACAGCATCAGGTCGCCCTCCTGCATCACCGATAGAAGCTCCGGCACGCGCGCGTCGAAGGCTTCCAGCGCCGCCGCATAGCCGGCGACGTCGCGGCGATGGCCGTAGAGCGAATCGAAATCGACGTAGTTGGCGAAGACGAGATCGCCGTCGCCGGCGTGTGACGCCGCTTCCAGCGTGCGGTCGACCAATGCCATGTCATTGGGCGCCTTGAGGATCGTGCCGGTGCCGCGATGGGCGAAGATGTCGCCGATCTTGCCGACGGAAAGCACGGTGTGCCCGGCCTCCGTCAGCCGGTCGAGCAGCGTCGGTTCCGGCGGCGGCACCGCATAGTCGCGCCGGTTGGCGGTGCGCTTGAAGGTCTCCTTCGCCTCGCCGACGAAGGGCCGCGCGATCACCCGGCCGACGTTCAGCGGGTCGCAGAGCGTCCGCGCGATTTCGCAGACCTGATAGAGCCGCTCCAGCCCGAAATTGCTCTCGTGCGCGGCGATCTGGAACACCGAGTCGGCGGAGGTGTAGCAGATCGGCTTGCCGGTCCGGATATGCTCCTCGCCCAGTTCCTCGATGATCGGTATGCCCGAGGCGTGCGTGTTGCCGAGGATGCCGGGCAGCTTCGCCTGTGCGATGAGAGCGTCGGTGAGCGCCGGCGGAAAGGCCGGCACGGTCTCCGGAAAGTAGGTCCAGGCGAAGGACACCGGCACACCGGCGATCTCCCAATGGCCGGACGGTGTATCCTTGCCGGTCGAGGTTTCCACGCCGTAGCCGAAAAGCGCCTCCGGTCCCGGCGCGCCTTCCAGGCCGGGTGGCAGGGCGCCGGTCGAGGCTTTCGCCGCAGCGCCCAGCCCCAGCCGCGTCAGGTTGGGGAGCTTGAGCGGTCCTGAACGCAGGCCGTCGCGGTTCGCCCGCCCCTCCGCGCACGCCGAAGCGATGTGGCCGAGCGTGTCGGATCCGGCGTCACCGAAGGCCGCGGCGTCCTCGGCGCCGCCGATCCCGAAGGAATCCATCACCAGCAGGAAAGCGCGTTTCATGGGGTGCGAGGGATAAGCCCAAGGTTCAGGCGATTCAATGGGGGATAACCGGCGGATTTGGGCCGTTTCGTTGCCGTGAGCTCCGCTCCGGGGCTAAGACAGGAGAAACCTGCGGCCGCACGAGAGGAGGAATCCCGCCATGGAAGGCGTCACCATCGTCAATCACCCGCTCGTGCAGCACAAGCTGACCCTGATGCGCGACAAGAACGCGCCCACCGCACATTTCCGGCAGTTGCTGCGCGAGATCGCGCTGCTCCTCACCTATGAGGTGACCCGCGACCTGCCGCTCACCACCACCACCATCGAGACGCCGCTGGCCGAGATGAAGGCGCCGATCCTGGAGGGCAAGAAGCCGGTCTTCGCCTCGATCCTCAGGGCCGGCAACGGCCTGCTCGAGGGCATGCTCGACCTCGTGCCCTCGGCCCGCGTCGCCCATGTCGGCATCTACCGCGACCCCGAGACGCTCGAGCCGCACGAGTACTATTTCAAGGCGCCGGACGACATCGCCGACCGGCTGACCATTGTCGTTGACCCGATGCTGGCGACCGCAAATTCCGCCTCGGCCGCCATCAACCGGCTGAAGGCACGCGGCGCGCGCGACATTCGCTTCGTCTGCCTGCTCGCCGCGCCCGAAGGCATCGCCCGCTTCCAGAAGGCCCAGCCCGGCATCCCGATCTATACCGCGGCCATCGACGAGCGCCTCAACGACCACGGCTACATCGTCCCCGGCCTCGGCGACGCCGGCGACCGCTTGTACGGGACGAAGTAGAGGGCCCGCGCTTTTCAAGCCGGCACGTATGTCAGCCTGATCACGCCCTCGCCAATGAGATCACCGGCGACGAGCCGGAGCGGCGGCCGGGGGCCGGCGAAGAACGGCTTGCCGCGACCGAGCACGACCGGATGGATGTAGAGTTCGATACTCGTCGACAAGACCAAGATCGGCCAGGCTTTGCGCCAATTCCGGACCGGCGACTTCAATCTCCCCGATGCGCTCGGCCTTCAGCCCCCGTATCACCGCCTCGATATCATCAGAAACAAGCGTGGCGTTGGGGCCGACCGACTTCAACGAGCGTGACACGACCCACTTCGGCTGGCTCCGCCACGCCGCCGCGAAGTCGCGTTCCGCCGCGCCCCACTCGGCAAGGTCATCGTCCCAATAACGCATGACCTCGTACATGCGGCGACCGTAGACACTGCCGGTCAGGCCGCGCACTTGCTCGACAAAGTGATGAAAGAGCACTGGACCCGGCGCAAACGCCTGGTGGTCGACGTAGCCATCCAGGGACTGGTTCATTCCGAACACGAGCTTCGCCATGCTGCCAAACCTCCGTCCCACCCTGCGTGCTGCAGCGCTGAGTAGCGGCCTCACCCGCCGCTGATCGCGGTCAGTATGAAGACCTCCGCGCCGGGGCGAAGCGGCGTGTCGAGCGCGGCGCGTGTCCCGTCGACGAAGACGTTCATGTGCGGGCGGATGGCGGGCGTCGAATTGACGATGCGGTCGCCCATCCCCGGCCAGTCCGCCTCCAGTGCGTCCACCATCTCGCGCACGCTTGCCGCCCGGAGTGTCAGCCGCCGCGGCGCGCCGGGAAACAGATAGGTCAAGGCGCCTGCCAGCGTCACCGTCACGCTGGCCGAAGCGCCTTCGGTCGCCGCGTTTGCGCCGGGCGCGTCCATCGCACCTACTCCACCACCATGGTCTCGACCGAGAGGATGGTCGGCAGGTGTTCGGCCACCGCTGCCCAGCTCTCGCCTTCGTCGGCGCTGGCATAGAGCGTGCCCGACGAGGTGCCGAAATAGACGCCCGCCGGGTCGAGCCGGTCGGTCGCCATCGCCTGGCGCAGCACGCCGTAGAACACGTTCTCCTGCGGCAGGCCGGTGCGCAGCGCCTGCCAGTTGGCGCCGCCGTCGCGCGTCCGCCACACCGCCGCTTGTGCCTCGGGCATATAGCGGCCGCGGATGTCGCCGTTGAGCGGGATCAGGAACAGCGTCTCCGGGTCGCGCGGGTGCACCGCCGCCGGGAAACCGAAGGAGGACGGCAGGCCGGCCTCGATGCTTTGCCAGGTCACGCCCGCATCGTCGCTGCGATACATGCCGCAATGGTTCTGCTGGTAGAGCCGGTCGCTTGATGCCGGCGCCTTGACGACGCAATGCACGCACTGTCCGAATTCCGGATAGCGCTGGTCCTCGGGCATGAAGTCGGCGCGCGTGCCCTTGTTGCGCGGCTCCCAGGTCTTGCCGCCGTCGGCCGAATGGAAGACGCCGGCCGCCGAGATGCCCACCCACAGCCGGTCGTGGTCGTCCGGGTCGATCACCAGCGAATGCAGGATCAGCCCGGCGCCGCCCGGGTTCCACTGCGGCCGCGTCGGGTGGTCGCGCAAGCCCTTGACCTGCTCCCATGTCTGGCCGCCGTCGCCGCTGAGGAACAGGCCGGCCGGCTGCACGCCGGCATAGACGAAGCCGTTGGCGACCGCGAGGCTCCACCCCGAGACGATCGGGTCCTCGCCCTCGGCATAGGCGAGCCCTTCGCTCGAATGGCTCCACGTCGCCCCGAAATCGTCCGAGCGCCACACCGCCGGTCCGAACCAGGCATTGCCGCCGGCGCCGTAGATGGTGCCGGTCGTCGCATCGCCGACCACGTGATTTGTCGGCCAGGTCTCGCAGAACGGCCCGCGGAGCGACCACGATCGGCGTCCGTCGGCGCTTTCGGCGATGAAAACGCCCTTCCTCGTTCCAAGCAGAATCAGCACCTTTTCGGCCATGTCCGGCTCCTTCCCCTGGGTATCAGGCCTGGTCGTCACGGAGTGACGACGAACGGCCGCCCGCGCTTTCGACATGGGTGCGGTACTTTTTACCACGGATGCCGCGGCGCGATACCGCCCCGCCCGTTCGCCCCCCGCCGCGCGCGATTTTCCCTTGCAGATACTTGATCGCCTGCCGCCTTCGATGAAAGGGTTGGGCAAACCACAACTGCTCCGGGGAAACACCCATGAAATACGGCGCCATCTATCCGAGCCTCAGGGGCCGCACGGTTCTGGTCACCGGCGGCGGGTCGGGCATCGGCGAATTGATCGTCGAGCATTTCGCCGCCCAGGGTTCGAAGGTCGCCTTCATCGACATCCTGGAGAAAGAATCGAAGGCCCTGGTGGCGCGCCTCAAGCGCAAGCGCCAGAAGGTCCACTTCGAGCATTGCGACCTCACCGACATCGCCGCGTTGCGCAAGGCGATCGCCAATGTGCGCAAGGTCTTTGGGCCGATCACCGTCCTGGTCAACAACGCCGCCCATGACGAGCGCCACACGATCGACGAGGTCACGCCGGAATACTTCGACCAGCGCGTCGCCGTGAACCTCAAGCACCAGTTCTTCGCCATCCAGGCGGTTGTCGGCGACATGAAGAAAGCGAAGAACGGGTCGATCGTGAACCTCGGCTCGACCTCGTGGATGGTCGCCCATGGCGGCCTTCCGGTCTATGCCGCCGCCAAGGCGGGCGTGCAGGGGCTCACCCGCGGCCTCGCCCATGAACTGGGCAGACACAACGTCCGCATCAACCATATCGCGCCCGGCTGGATCCTCACCCGGCGCCAGCTCGAACTATGGGCAACGCCTGAGGGGCTTGATCAGCTCATGAAGGACCAGTGCCTGCAGCGCCAGTTGAAGGGCGACGACATCGCCCGCGCGGTGCTCTTCTTCGCCTCCGACGAGGCGTCGGCGGCGACCAACCAGACCTTCGTCTTCGACGCCGGCTGGCTGTAGGGGGCCGCGGGCTGTCGCGGTCCGCTAAACCTTTCATCGTGCCCCTCGCGCTTTCTTAAGCGTTCGCCGCCATCATCGGCCGGTTCGGTCAATCGAAATGGTATCGCTCGCGTGTTCGCTCGGGTCGTTGCCTTCGCCGCAGTCCTTTCGGCTCTTGCCGTCCTGGCACCCAGCCTGGCGCCGGGGCTGCTCTCGGCCGTCCTTCATCCCGAAAGCGCCACCGCCACAACGCCGGCCGCACCCGCCCCCCGGCCGGCGCCCGCGCTCGGCGCCGGCTTCCGCCAGGTGGCGCTCGGCGCCAATTCCCAAGGTCATTTCGTCGCCGATGCCGTCATCGACGGCAGCCCGGTGACGGTCATGGTCGATACCGGCGCCACCACGGTCGCCCTCACCGATGCCACGGCGCGTCGTCTCGGCATCTACCCGCCGGCGAGCGCCTATCGCGAGCGTCTTTCGACGGCGAACGGCGTCGTCATGGCGGCGCGCGTGACGCTCGATGAAATCCGCCTCGGCAACGTGGCCCTGCGCGACGTCACCGCGGTCGTGGTGCCCGGCGAGGCCCTGCCGGTCGATCTTCTCGGCATGAGCTTCCTCAGCCGCCTGTCGAAATTCGAGATCGCCGGCGGCCAGCTCGTCCTCTCGCAATAGCCGACAAGGCTTTGAGCCGCGCGCCCGCCGGGCTAAGAGAGGGCATGTTCCAGCGCCCCGTCCCCTCTCTCTCGCCTAACAGCTTCGCCTTCGAGACCACGCCGCTGGTCAAGCCGACGGGCTTTCGCGAATACGATGCGCGCTGGTGGTACGGCATTGCCGGCGATCGACGGCCGCCCGAGCTGAACCTGACGGGCGTGACGGCGCTCGGCCTCGGCCTCGGCACGCTGCTGCACGAGCTCGGCGCCGGCCCCGATGTGGTCACCGGCCACGACTACCGGTCCTATTCCGCTGCCATCAAGGCGGCGCTCACCAATGGCCTGATCGCCGCCGGCTGCCGGGTCCATGACATCGGCCTTGCCGTCACCCCGATGGCCTATTTCGCCCAGTTCGCCCTCGACGTGCCGACGGTTGCCATGGTCACCGCTTCCCACAACGAGAACGGCTGGACCGGCATCAAGATGGGTGCCGCCCGCCCTGTCACCTTCGGTCCCGACGAGATGGCGCGCTTCAAGGAGATCGTCCTCTCGGCCGCGTTCGCAGCGCGCGAGGGCGGCACCTATATCCGCGTACCGGACATGCGCGCCCGCTATATCGCCGACCTCACCGACCGGCCGAAATTCAGGCGGCCGTTGAAGGCGGTCGTCGCCTGCGGCAACGGCACCGCCGGTGCCTTTGCCCCCGACGTTCTCGCCGCCCTCGGCATCGACGTCGTGCCGCTCGATACCGAACTCGACTGGACCTTCCCGCGCTACAACCCGAACCCCGAAGACCTGGCGATGCTCCATGCCATCGCCGATGCCGTGCGGTCCTCGGGTGCCGATATCGGCCTCGGCTTCGACGGCGACGGCGATCGCTGCGGCGTCATCGACGAGACCGGCGCGGAAATCTTCGCCGACAAGGTCGGCGTGCTCATCGCCCGCGACCTGTGCCTGCGCCACCCGCAGCCGACCTTCGTCGTCGACGTCAAGTCGACCGGCCTCTATGCCAGCGACCCCGTGCTTGCGGCCAATGGCGTCACCACCGACTACTGGAAGACCGGCCATTCCTACATCAAGCGGCGCGTGCGCGATCTCGGTGCGCTCGCCGGCTTCGAGAAGTCGGGCCATTACTTCTTCAATCCACCGATCGGCCGCGGCTATGACGACGCGCTTGTTTCGGCGATCGCCATCCTCGACCTGCTTAACCGCAATGCCGACCAGTCGCTGTCGCAACTCGCTGCCCGCCTGTCACGCACCTGGTCGTCGCCGACCATGTCGGCCGAATGCCCGGACGAAGAGAAATACGGCGTCGCCGACGCCGTCACCGAGCGCTTCCGCAAGCTGCTCGAATCCGGCGAATCGATCGGCGGCCACCGGATCGTCGATCTCGTCACCGTCAATGGTGTCAGGGCGGTCAGCGACGACGGCACCTGGGGACTGGTGCGCGCCTCGTCAAACAAGCCCGAACTGGTCGTGGTCGTCGAGAGTCCGGTGTCGGAAACGCGCATGCGCGAGATGTTCGAGATCGTCGACGGCATCATGCGCGAGCACGCCGTCGTCGGCCGCTACAACCAGACGCTTTAGCCCTGTTGCGCTGCTCCCTGCGACAAATGCGTAGCGCCCGATGCATCGAATTGTCTTGTCTGACATGTCGCTAATTTTCTGAGCTTTGTCTATGATGATCCGCCGAGATGCGGGGCGGATAAAAAACACAATGGCAGCCTACGTTTTTGGATCGACGCCGGACGGCGACGAAATTCGCGAGGTGGCGATCGCCGCCGGCGATCTGAGCGTCCGGGTCATCACCTTGGGGGCCGTGATCCGCGACGTGCGGCTGGCTGGTGTTGGCCATCCGCTGGTGCTCGGCTTCGACAGGCTCGAAGACTACATCGCGCATTCGCCGTATTTCGGCGCCGTCGTCGGCCGCTCGGCCAACCGCATCGGCGGCGGCCGCTTCTCGATCGACGAGCACGAATATCACCTGCCGCTGAACGAGCACGGGCGCAATCATCTGCACGGCGGGTTTCGCGGTTTCGGCCAGCGCGCCTGGCGCCTGGTCGATCACACGGCCACCGGCGTGATGCTCGCCATCGACAGCCCGGATGGCGAGGAGGGCTATCCCGGTGCTGTGACGGCCAAAGTTCACTACGTCGTCGAAGCGCCGGCGACGCTGCGCATGGAAATCGAGGCGACCACGGACCTGCCGACGCTGGTCAATCTAGCCCAGCATTCCTATTTCAATCTCGACGATTCACCGACGATCCTCGATCACCGGGTGCGCATCTTCGCCGATGCCTACACGCCGACCGGCGCCGACGATATTCCCACCGGCGAGATCGTCACCGTCGCCGGCTCGGTTTTTGATTTCCGCACGCTCCGCCCGATCCAGCAGATGCGTGGCGGCGAGCGGGTGACCTTCGACAAGAACTTCGTCATCGACCGTTCCCGTGCGGCGGCGCCGCGTCCGCACGCGCGGTTGCAGTCGCCGAAAGACGGCATCGGCATCGCCCTCGACATCGCCTCGACCGAACCTGGTGTCCAATTCTACGACGGGCACAAGATTGCAGTTCCGGTTCCCGGCCTCGGAGGGCGCAGCTACGGCGCCAGTAGCGGCTGCTGCTTCGAGCCTCAGGTCTTCCCCGACGCGCCCAATCATCCCGGCTTCCCTACCTCGATCCTCAGGCCGGGCGAGACCTATCGCCAGGTGACCAAGTACGTCTTCTCGCGCAGCTAGATCCACCTTTCCGCCTGCCGCCCGTTCGGGCAGGATAGGGTGGGGTGTGTCTTGTGCGGGAACGCGGCGATGCGGCGGGTGATGCGGTTTACGGCGGCGGGATTGCTGCTTGCCCTGATGCTCGGCGGCCCCGTCGCCACGGACGCGGCCCAGGCTGGCTGGCGCGACGATCTCAAGGTGCTGCGCATCGGCACGCTGGCGCCGCACGGCGCCGCCTACGACATCGCCCGGCTGGAGCCGTTCCGCGCCTACATGCAGGACCGTCTCGGCCTGCCGGTCGAGATCGTCGCCGAGGCCGATTATGACGCCCTCATCGACGCCCAGGCTTCGGCCCGCGTCCAATACGCGATCGACAGCGCGTCGAGCTACGCCACCGCGGACGTGCTCTGCGCCTGCGTCGAGCCGATCGCTTTGCCCACCGCCTTCGATGGGTCGCGCGGCTTCCATTCGGTGCTGGTTGCCCACGCCGGCAGCGCCATCGCCAGCCTTGCCGACGCCCGCGGCAAGCGCCTGGCCCTGACCGGCGCCGATTCGATCGCTGGCCGCCTGGTGCCCCTCAAGGCGCTGGCCGGCCAGGGCATCGAGGCGGATACCTATTTTTCCTCGGTGCTCACCGCCGCCGATCCGGTGCAGGCCGTCACCATGCTGTTCACCGACGAAGCCGACCTCGCCGCCGGCTGGTCGAGCCTTTCCGGCGATGCCGCGTCCGGCTACAGCTTCGGCGTCTTCACGCGCATGGTATCGGCGGGTGCGCTCGCCATGGACCGCCTGAGGATCGTCTGGAAGTCGCCGCTGATCCCCTTCGGTCCGCACGTCGTGCGCCGCGACCTGCCGGCCGAACTGAAGACCCTGATATCCGCCGCCTTGACGGCCATGGGCAAGGAGGCGCCGGACGCGCTCGATGCCGTCAACAGCTCCAGCATTGGCGGTGGTGGTTTCGTACCGGCCACCGCCGCCGACTATGCCGTGATCGAGGAACTGGTCACCGCTCGGGACGCCAGCGGCGGCGGCTAGGCGCGGATGGGCGTCAGCTCGCCGTGCGCGAGATGGAGTCGCTGAGGCGGGGCTTCAGGTAGTAGGTGCTGTTCAGATCGAAGGAGCCGGTCAGCACATAGCCGATCGGCGGCGTGAAGGGATAGTGCGCCACGGCCTCGACCACATAGGAGTTGTTCACCGCAATCGCCGCCGGCAGCGTCACGCTCGCGCCCACCGTGAGCGCCGTCGCATTGCGCGCGCTGCTCCACTGCACCGTCGCATTGCCGTTGTTGTCGATCTTGATCTCCGACACCGTGATCTCCAGCGCATCGGTCGCGTAGGGTGCCATCACCGACGACGAGGCGTCGAAGATGTTCTGGATGTCGGAATCGGTGAGCGACTTCGACTGGGTCACCAGGTCGGCAAGCGTGCTGGTGACGTGGCCGACCTTGCGGTTGATGCTGAGCGCCTCGCTGACCTGCATGCCGCCGATGTAGAGCGCCAGCATCACCGGCAGGATCAGCGCGAATTCGACCGCCGAGACGCCCGAACGGTCCCTGGCCAGCCGGCCGAGCGGGAGCCTGCGGAACAGGCGCTGCCACCGATGGATTGGTTGCTTCACCATGAGAAGGGCTCGTTGCGGAAGGCCGCCGTCGCGACCAGCAGATGGGTGCCGTCGGGCATGTTGCCGAGGTTGTTGCCGAGCCCGATCACGAATGTCGGCCATTCGTAATAGGCGCGCACGACGACGATGTTGCCGCCGTGTCCGGCGTCGTAATTCTCGGTCACGTGCAGATTGCCGTCCTTGTCGACCGGCGTTTGCAGGCTGATCGCGTCGAAGTTCGCATATGTCTGCACGTCGACCTTGAGGCCGCCCGCGCAGTCGATCAACCCGGCCATCCTGTCGCAGATCGCGGTCTTGAAATCCGAGGCGCTCATGCCGTCTTCCTGCGCCTGGCCGGTGCGGATCAGCCGCGCCGCGCTGGAAACCGCCGTGTCGAGCGCCTGGTCGGCGAAGAACAACAGCGCCGTTTCGATGATGGCGAACATGAGCGCGAAGAACGGCGCCGCCACCAGGGCGAACTCGACCACGGTCGCGCCCTTCTGGTTACGGCGGAAACGCCCCAATATGCCGCGCGCGCCGGTGCGGCGGGAGAAAGCGATTGTTCTTGCCAAGAATGAAGCCATCTACAAGCGACCCCGCCGGCATGGACGGCGCATCGTCCTTACGTCCAAGGCTGATTTGTAGCTGGTAACGATTGAGAAACGGTTGCGAGCTTTGTTGAAAAGCCGAGAGGCCCGTGCAACCTGTTGTTAACCTTGCACGCCGCGCCGCGGCCGCGCCGGCGTCAGTTTTTTGCCGCCTCGCTGGCCAGCGAGCGCGCCGCCTGGATCTGCGCGTTGGCCGCCGAGAATACGCTCGGCGTATCGCCCAGCGACATGATCGGCGCGCATTCCGGCGTGCATGACAGCGTCTGGCGCGAGTCGCGCCGGTAGATCGTCACCACCTGGTCGTTGGATGCCTCGACCGTCACGATGTCGTCGGCGATCGAACGGCCCTGCTTGTCGAGAACGATCAGGTTGGTCGTGCCGAAGCTGCGGCCGGTGATGATGAGCGTCTGGCTGTCCTGGATCGTCGCATCGGCGATTGCCGGGTTGCCGACGATGACCACGTCTGCCGGCTGCGAGATATGCAGCACCTTGGCGCGATCGACGACCACCGAGATCGGCTCTGCCGCGGTCGTGGTCCCGGCGAACGTCGCGATGCTCGCCAGTCCGGCGAAGGTCAGTGCGACAATTCGTCTTGCGGCTGCAGTTGTGAAGGGAGACGCGAGCATGGGACCTCCGCGGAATACGCGATCGGCCGCACCCTACGCCCGACATGGTGAACGAAGGTTTAAGGCCGGCCCCCTGTGCCGGAAATACAATGGTCTCCGACGGCGCGTTGCTTCAATGGCTTTCGCCAGCGATGGTGAACCATGTCCTACCAAAAATCTGGTAAAGACTTGTAAACCAAAAGATGCGTGCAAAAATATCGACGAAATGTGCGCAATTAACTCCATAAACGAATTTTTATGCTTACCTATTAGTTATAAAGTCGCGTGATAAAGCCTGGAGTTATTAACTCGCCCTCAGGATTTCGGTCGTACATTCCGCATCTGGCCACGCCGGCCATTGCCGGGCTGAGCCGACATTAGAAACCCGGAGTGAGGAGCCCCTCATGCACACCTTGATTTCCCGTTTTGCCAAGGACGAGTCCGGCGCGACGGCCATTGAATATGGCCTGATCGCCACCCTGATCGGCGTCGCTATCATCGCTGGCGCCAGCGCGCTCGGCAGCAAGCTGAACACCGTGTTCAACGATATCGCCGGCGCCATCAACGGCCCGGCCGCCGCCACCTAATCTGATGGCGCCGCGCCCGAGCGCGGCGCCACTGAAATTGCCTTGGCTTAGCCTACGAGCCGTGCGCGCCGGAATTCGAGGCACGCACGGCTCGCATCGTGTGTGAATACAGAACTTGGGATGGTGGCGTCATGTGGGCCACGGTTGCTCGGTTCCGGCGTGACTGTTCGGGCAGCACTGCGATCGAATACGCCATTATCGGCTCGGTCGTCAGCATCGCCATCGTGGCCGCGGCCGCGACCTTGGGCAGCCGTCTCAACGGCATGTTCGGAATCATCGCTGGTCAGTTCAACTAGAGCCCTTGCGGGCCGCAGCCGCTTGCCTGGCGCCGCTGCGGCGGGCCTGGATCGTTAGCATTCAGACGATCCGCTAAAGCCCCTCTTAATCATCGGCCGCTAGTTTCTGGTGAGAATCGAACCGGAGTCAGTCATGGCCGCGATTTTTGCCCAGCAGGTTCTCTTTGCCGTGTTCCCACTGGCCATGGCCTATGCCGCCATCTCCGACCTTATGACCATGACCATCTCCAACCGCTTGACGCTGGCCCTGGTGGTGGCGTTCGTCGTGCTTTCGCCGTTCGCGGGCATGGACTTGAACACCTTCGGGCTGCACTGGGCGGCGGGCGGCGCGGTGTTGGCGGTTGCCTTCGCCTGCTTCGCTTTCGGCTGGATCGGCGGCGGCGACGCCAAGCTCGCGTCCGTCACGGCGCTGTGGCTGGGCTGGGAAAGCTCCATCGAGTTCATCGCCATCGCCTCGATCTTCGGTGGCGCGCTGACTCTGCTCATACTCACTTTCCGGCGGTCGGTCTTGCCCGCCTTCATCATTCGCCAGCCCTGGATCCAGCGGCTGCACGATATGAGGGCGGGTGTGCCATATGGGGTCGCGCTGGCCGCCGCCGGGCTCGCCACGTATCCGCACACCATCTGGATGCACATGGCGATCGGCTAGCGGATTGTGGGCGCCGCTGTCGTGTTCGTCGCGACCGGTGCCGGAAGCCCCCTGGCCGGACTGAACCCGAGCGCGATCTCTTGGAACTGCTGACCTCGAAAGCTTTCGTTAATCAAGAATCCACACCTCTGATTAACCATAAGTACACGATTGCTGCGCCAAACTAGTGGCAGTCGGTCGGGATCGGCCTTCAAAGGGTTGCGTGACATGAAGCTCTCCCGTGTTGCTGTTCTGGGTGTTGCTGCCGCCGCTGGTTTGATCGCCATGGTGCTGGCGTTGAACCTGACCGCGCGCGCCCCGGCGCCGTCGCCCGCGCCGGTCAAGCAGGCTGAAACGAATAGCGAAAAGGTGCTGGTCGCCACCAAGGACGTGACCATGGGCACGACGCTGGCCGCCGGCGATGTCGCCTGGCGCGACTGGCCGAAGGACAGCGTCTCGACCCAGTTCATCACCGGCGGTTCGCAGGAATCCGCATCGACCATCGTCGGCGCCATCGCCCGCGCCAGCTTCTATGCCGGCGAGCCGATCAGCGATGCCAAGCTGATCCGCTCCGATCGCGGCTTCATGTCGGCGATCCTGCCGGAAGGCAAGCGCGCCGTCGCCATCAGGATCTCGGCCGACACCAGCGCCGGCGGCTTCATCCTGCCCAACGATCATGTCGACGTCATCATGACCCGCAAGGTCGCGCAGAACGCCAACAACAACGGTCCCGAATACACCACCGAGACGATCCTCAACAATGTGCGCGTGCTGGCCATCGACCAGACGATCGAGAAGACCCCCAAGAAGGACGGCAGCGCCGGCGGTGACACCGTCATCGGGCAGACCGCGACCCTCGAGCTGACCCCGCAGCAGGCGCAGATCATCACCGTCGCCCAGCAGATAAGCGACCGCTTGAACCTCGCCCTGCGCAGCGTCAGCGATTCGGCGTCGAAGCCGTCCGACGCTGCCGCCGACGCCGTGCATCTGATCGGCGGTCCCAACGGCGAGGGCACCGTCACGCTGGTCAGGGACGGTATCGCCAAACAGGTGACGGGCATTCGCTAGCCGATGGCACGCGCGGGCAACAACCAGGGAACTGCGAAGATGGCGCAAGCAATCCTACGTCGGGCGGTGCTGGCAGCACTGGCGCTTGTCGCCGTCGGCGCAGCCGATGTCTCGCTCTCTGTCGCCCGCGCGCAGGACGCGCCGATGGTGGCCTCCGGCGCCATCCACCGCACCGTCAAGGTCGGCCTCAACAAGTCGATCGTCGTCGACCTGCCGCGCGATGCCCGCGACATCCTGGTTTCGAACCCTGAGATCGCCGATGCGGTCATCCGCACCGCCCGCCGCATCTACATCACCGGCGTCGCCGTCGGCCAGTCGAACGTCATCGTCTTCGATCGCGCCGGCGGTCAGGTCGCCTTTCTCGATCTCGAGGTCGAGCGCGATACTGCCGGCCTGACGGAGATGCTGCGCCGCCTGATCCCCGATTCCGACATCAAGGTCGAGATCATCAGCGACAACATCGTGCTCTCCGGCACGGTGCGCAACGCTGCCGACGCACGCCGCGCCCAGGACATCGCCAATATCTTCGTCAATGGCGGCGCCAATACCGGCGGCGGCTCGAAGTCCTCGTCATCGAGCAGCGGCTCGTCGGGCGGCTCGTCAGGCAGCTCCAACGGCGGCATCAATGTCAGCCTCAGCACGTCCACCTCGGCCGGCTCGACGCCAGTCTCGTCGGTGGTCAACCTGCTCACCATCGAGGGCGAGGATCAGGTCCACCTCAAGGTCACCGTCGCTGAAGTCGAGCGCAGCATTGCCAAGCAGCTCGGCATCGAGATGAGCGGCAACATCAGCATCGGCCATTTCTCCACCTGCACCGCGGCCAACGTGTGCAGCACCACCGGCACTCCCTTCGGCGTCAACGGCAGCGCCTTGTCCGACAACGCCTTGACGCTTGGTTATAACGACGGCGTCAGCAGCCTGTCGGCGACGCTGCGTGCGCTTGAGCAGACCGGCATGATCAAGACGCTGGCCGAGCCGACGCTGACCGCCATCTCGGGCGAGACGGCCTCCTTCCTCGCCGGCGGCGAGTTCCCGGTGCCGACCGGTCTCGACCAGTCGGGCAACGTCACCATCCAGTTCAAGCCCTTCGGCGTCGCCCTCGGCTTCACCCCGGTCGTCCTCTCCGAGGGCCGCATCAGCCTCAGGGTCAAAACCGAGGTGTCGGAGCTGACCTCCGACGGGTCTTTCACCCTCAACAACCTCACCATTCCGGGCCTCAAGGTGCGCCGCGCCGAGAGCACGCTCGAATTGCCCTCCGGCGGGTCGCTGGTCATGGGCGGCATGTTGCAGGACAACGTCCACCAGTCGATCGGCAAGTTCCCCGGCCTCGGCGACCTGCCGATCCTCGGCCCCCTGTTCCGCAGCCGCGACTTCCAGCGCAACGAGACCGAGCTGGTCATCATCATCACGCCCTATCTGGTCAAGCCGGTGGCGCGTTCTGCCCTGGCCGAGCCCACCGACGGCTACAGCACTGCCAACGACGCACAATCGAATCTTCTCGGCGACATCAACCGGGTCTACGGCGCCCAGGGCGCCCAGGCGCCGGCCGGCACCTACCAGGGCAACTACGGCTTCATCATTCAATGAGCGCCAGCAGGCAGCAACGGAGCGCCACCTCATGACCACCGCGTCGTCCATGTTCCACTGTCGCCGGGGGCCTCCCACCTCGCCGGTCCTTGTTCTCGTCGGTGGTCTCATCGCCGCGCTCGCCGGCTGCACCTCCTCCTCGACCGACAACACGCTCGTCACCGGCGGCATTCCCGACGACTATCGCCACAATCACCCGATTGCGGTCGAGGAACTGCTGCAGACGATGGATGTGCCGGTCGGTCAGGACACCGCCACCATGCCCAAGCCGGTCCAGCAGACGGTCGCCGGCTTCGGCCAGACCTTCGCCGCCAGCGGCGGCGCGCTGATCGCCGTCGTCGCGCCCTCCGGCTCGCCCAACCAGGTTGCCGCCGCCACCGTCGCGGTCCAGGTCGAAGACGTGCTGCGCCGCTCCGGCGTCAGCCCGCGGGCCATCGAATACCGCGTCTATCGCGCCGGCCCCGAGGAGCGCAACGCCCCCGTGCGCATCGCCTATAATCGCATCGCCGCGCACACCGCGCCCTGCGGCCCGTGGCCCGACCAGGTCACCGACACCAGCGAGAACCGGCATTACGCCGCCTTCGGCTGCGCCACTCAGCAGAACCTCGCCGCCATGGTGGCGAGCCCCCTCGACCTCATCTATCCGCGCGGGCTCACGCCGGCCGACGCGCAGCGCCGCGCCAACGTCCTCGACAAGTACCGCAAGGGTCAGGCGTTCAGCGCCGACCTGTCGCGCGAGGTCGGCGGCTCGGTGGCAACGGGAATTGGCAAATGAGCGACCTAGCCCTTCAGGATCAAGAGCTTGAGACGCCGGCCGAGCCGGCGCCGGTCACCCTCGGCGTCGACGTCCGGCCGGTTCCGCGCATCTCCATGCAGGCCTTCTGCGAATCGCCCGATGTCGCCGCGGTCGTCGAATCGGCGGCCGGCGACCGCCGCATGGCCCGCGCCCACGTCAAGGTGCACACCGGCGGCCTGAGCGCCGCCGTCGAGTTCTATCAGGCGGCTGCCACCCCCAATCTGATCGTCGTCGAATCGAAGTCGCCGCGCGACCGCCTCGAGGCCGACCTCGACCGCCTCGCCGAGGTCTGCGATCCCGGCACCAAGGTCGTGGTCATCGGCCAGACCAACGATGTCGAGCTTTATCGCGGCCTCATCCAGCGCGGCATCAGCGAGTATCTGGTCGCCCCCATCGATAAGATGGGTGTCATCCGCGCCGTCTCCGATCTCTATGTGGAGCGTGCCGCCCAGCCGCTCGGCCGCACCATCGCCTTCATCGGCGGCAAGGGTGGCGTCGGCTCCTCCACCGTCGCCCACAACGTCGCCTGGGCGATTGCCCGCACCTTCGAGAGCGATGTCGTCATCGCCGATTTCGACCTCGCCTTCGGCACCGCCGGGCTCGACTTCAACCAGGATCCGACCCAGGGCATTGCCGAGGCGGTCAATGCCCCCGACCGCCTCGACGACAATTTCCTCGAGCGCCTGCTTGCCAAGGCGTCCGACCACGTCTCCCTGCTCGCCGCGCCCGCGACGCTTGATCGCACCTACGATTTCGGCGAGACCGTCTTCGAGCAGATGATCGACGTCGCCCAGGCCAGCGTTCCCGGCGTGATCCTCGACCTGCCGCACAGCTGGACGGGGTGGATGCGCCGAACCCTGCTCGCCGCCGATGAGATCGTGCTCACCGTCGAGCCGGACCTCGCCAATTTGCGCAACGCCAAGAACCTCGTCGATCTGCTGCGCAACAACCGCACCACCGATGCGCCGCCGCGCCTGATCATCAACAAGTCGGGGCTCGCCAAGCGCCCCGAGATCAAGGTCGAGGATTTCGCCACGGCGCTGGAACTGGCGCCGACCGCGGTCATCCCCTTTGATGCGCAGCTGTTCGGCAACGCCGCCAACAACGGCCTGATGATCGCCGAGGCCGACCCCAAGAACCCAGTCGCGGGCATGTTCGAGACGGTTGCGCGCACGGTGACTGGGCGCAGCGAGCCGCGTCGCCAGAAGCGCAGCGCGCTCGGGCCGTTGATCGCCAAATTCCGCGGCAAGAAGAGCGCCTGACGAGGAGCGTCCATGTTCGGCAAGCGCGGCACAGGATCGACGGAAGCACCGCCGCTGACGACGCCGGCCGCGGTCGTGCGTGCGCCGGCTGCCGAAGCGCCGCGTGAAGTCGAGCCGGCGCCCAAGGCGGCTCCGTCTCCGCCGCCCGCCTCGCGCGCCGCTCCCGAAGCGGCCCGTCCGCGGACGGCCAGCGACGGCGTGCGCCGCTCGGAGAATTTCTACGACATCAAGTCGACGGTATTTGCCGCCCTGATCGACACCATCGACCTGTCGCAGCTTGCCCGCCTCGACGTCGAATCGGCGCGCGAGGAAATCCGCGACATCGTCAACGATATCATCGCGCTCAAGAACATCGTGATGTCGATCGCCGAGCAGGAGGACCTGCTCGAGGACATCTGCAACGACGTTCTCGGCCTTGGCCCGCTCGAGCCGCTGCTCGCCCGCGACGACATCTCCGACATCATGGTCAATGGCGCCTTCAGCACCTACATCGAAGTCGGCGGCAAGGTGCAGGAGACCAACGTCCGCTTCCGCGACAATTCGCAGCTGATGAACATCTGCCAGCGCATTGTCAGCCAGGTCGGCCGCCGCGTCGACGAATCGAGCCCGATCTGCGACGCCCGTCTGCCCGACGGCAGCCGTGTCAACGTCATCGCGCCGCCGCTGGCCATCGACGGACCGGCGCTCACCATCCGCAAGTTCAAGAAGGAAAAGCTCACCCTCGACCAGCTGGTCAAGTACGGCACCATCACGCGCGACGGAGCGACCATCCTCGAGGTCATCGCCCGCTCGCGCTGCAACGTTCTGGTCTCCGGCGGCACCGGCTCGGGCAAGACGACGCTGCTCAACTGCCTCACCCGCTACATCGAGCACGACGAGCGCATCATCACCGCGGAGGACGCCGCCGAGCTTCAGCTCCAGCAGCCGCACGTGGTGCGTCTCGAGACCCGCCCGCCCAACATCGAGGGCGAGGGCGAGATCACTATGCGCGATCTGGTCAAGAACTGCCTGCGTATGCGCCCCGAGCGCATCATCGTCGGCGAGGTGCGCGGGCCGGAGGCGTTTGACCTGCTGCAGGCGATGAACACCGGCCACGACGGCTCGATGGGCACGCTCCACGCCAACAGCCCGCGCGAGGCCCTGTCGCGCCTCGAATCGATGATCACCATGGGTGGTTTCACGCTGCCGGCGAAGACCATCCGCGAGATGATCGCCGCCTCGATCGACGTCATCCTGCAGGTTGAGCGCCTGCGTGACGGCACGCGCCGCATCACCCACATCACCGAGGTGGTCGGCACCGAAGGCGAGGTCATCACCACCCAGGATATCTTCGTTTTCGACATCCTCGGCGAGGACCAGAACGGCCGCATCAACGGCCTTCATCGCTCGACCGGCATCGGCCGGCCCAAGTTCTGGGAGCGCGCCCACTACTTCAACGAGGACGTCCGCCTCGCCAGCGCGCTCGATTTCAGCCAACGCCGCCGCGCCGGATATGGCCGGGCAGGTGCGCTGATGTCTCCTCTCATGCTGCTCGCCGTCGGTGGTCTGGCGACATTGAGCGCCGGCGCCGTCACCTATGCGCTACTCTACGAACGCATCCAGAAGGAGAACACCACCGCGCGCCGCATCGGCGCCATTCAGGGCACCGGCCGCATCGAGGCGCCGCGCGAGGCGGTCGCCGATCCGGCCAAGCGCCGCAAGTCGGTGCAGGAAACGCTGAAGGAGGTCGAACAGCGCGAGAAGGCAAGGGCCAAGCACGGCAAGTCGCCGCCGCTGGCGCTGCGCATGCAGCAGGCCGGGCTGCGCTGGTCGCGCCGCACCTTCATCCTCATCAGTCTCGCTGTCGGGCTGGTTTGCTACGTCGTTGCCTGGATCATGGGCGCACCGATCTACATTGCGGCGGCCGCCGGCGTCGCCGGCTTCCTCGGCCTGCCGCGCTGGGCGGTGAATTTCCTGCGCAAGCGCCGCATGAACAAGTTTGTCGATGAATTCGCCAACGCCATGGATGTCATCGTTCGCGGCGTCAAAGCCGGCCTGCCGCTCAACGACTGCGTCAGGATCATCGCCAACGAGTTGGCCGAACCGGTCAAGTCGGAATTCCGCCAGATCTCTGAAACCCAGGCGCTCGGCCTCACCCTCGGCGATGCCGTCGCCAAGCTGCCCGAGCGTGTGCCGGTGCCCGAGGCCAATTTCTTTTCCATCGTCGTCACCATCCAGCAGCGTGCCGGCGGCAACCTCGCCGAGGCGCTCGGCAACTTGTCGCGCGTGCTGCGTGAGCGGCGCAAGATGAAGGGCAGGATCAGCGCCATGAGCATGGAGGCCAAGGCCTCCGCCGTGATCATCGGCGCCCTGCCGATCGTCGTGATGTCGCTCGTCTACCTGACCACGCCGAACTACATCAAGCTGCTGTTCACGGCGCCGCTCGGCCACGTGATCCTCGGCTGCTCCGCCGTGTGGATGTTCACCGGCATCATGGTCATGCGCAAGATGATCCACTTCGACTTCTGAGAGAGGGCGCCGGTGTTCCAAGTCGTCTACGACACCTTCACGACCCCACAGACGCTGGTTGCCATCTTTGCGGCGCTGGCCGTCTTCGCCACCGCCTATACGATCGTCCAGCCGCTGTTCGAGCGCGACAAGCTTGCTTCGCGCATCAAGAGCGTGGCGGTCGAGCGCGAGCAGATCCGCGCCCGCGAGCGTGCCCGTATCGCCGCCGAGGCCAACCGTGCCAACCTGCGCCGCGAGTCCGCCAGGCCCTACATGCAGCGCGTCGTCGATCGCTTCAACCTGCGCAAGGCGCTCGCCGACGACAAGACCGTCGCCAGGCTGCGCATGGCCGGCTTCCGCGGTCAGGCGCCCCTGGTTGTCTTCCTGTTTGCCCGCGCCACCCTGCCGTTGCTCTTCTTCGCCGTGGCCTTCTTCTATGTCTATTTTGCCGCCAAGCTGCAGCAGCCGGCGGGCATCAAGCTCATCATCGTCATTGCCGTGGCCTATGCCGGCTTCTACGCGCCGAACCTCTACATCTCCAACCTCGTCTCCAAGCGCCAGCTTTCCATCAAGCGCGCGTGGCCGGATGCGCTTGACTTGATGCTCATCTGCGTCGAGGCCGGCATGTCGCTGGAGGCCGCCTTCCGCAAGGTCGCCGAGGAAATCGGCCAGCAGTCCGTCGAGTTGGCCGAGGAGCTGACGCTCGCCACTGCCGAACTCTCCTACCTGCCCGACCGCCGCCAGGCCTTCGACAATCTCAGCCAACGCACCGGACTGGAGACCGTCCGTTCGGTGATGACCAGTCTGATCCAGGCGGAGCGCTATGGCACGCCGCTCGGCAGTGCGCTGCGCGTGCTCGCCCAGGAGAACCGCGACCAGCGCATGAACGACGCCGAGAAGAAGGCCGCCGCCCTGCCGCCCAAGCTCACCGTGCCGATGATCCTCTTCTTCCTGCCGGTGCTGATGGCGGTCATTCTCGGTCCGGCCGCGATCCAGATCATGCACGCCAACATTCCCAGTCCCTGACCGGGGTGGTGGAGCCGGGCAGGGGGCCGTGGCGGCAGCGCCGGGCCTTCGCCGGCGGATGGAGGCATTCCGGCGAGGCGATTTTTGCGGCAGGATCAGGCCGGCCCGGGAGCCAGTGATCCCGTCCGACCAGGAAAGGCTCGGCAGCCGTGACACGCCCGCGTATTGGCCTCGCCCTCGGCAGCGGCTCGGCGCGCGGCTGGTCGCATGTCGGCATCATCGAGGGACTGCTCGAGGCCGGTGTCGAGCCTGACGTCGTCTGCGGCACCTCGGTTGGCGCGCTGGTCGGTGCCGCCTATCTTGCCGGCAAGCTCGCAAGACTGCGCAAGTGGGGCGAGGCCGCCACCTGGCGCCAGATCGTCGGCCTGATGGACGTCAGCCTGTCCGGCGGCGGGCTCATCGACGGCAAGACCGTGGTCAAGTTCCTGCGCGGACTCGGCATTACCGGCGCCATCGAGGATTTCGCCAAGCCCTTTGCGGCCGTCGCCACGGACCTCGCCACCGGTCGCGAGGTCTGGTTCCAGTCCGGGCCGGTGCTCGATGCCGTGCGCGCCTCGATCGCCGTGCCCGGCATCTTCAGCCCGGTGCGCCACCGCGGCCAGTGGCTGCTCGACGGCGGCCTCGTCAATCCGGTTCCGGTCTCGCTCTGCCGCGCGCTCGGCGCCGAGGTCGTCATCGCGGTCAACCTCAATGGCGAGCAGCTCGGCCGCTGGAGAAAGGACGAACCGGTCGCCGCCGCCCATCCGCCGGATCGCCCGCCGCCTGAATCCTTCGCCCACATACTCGCGCAACTGCCGGCGACGCTCGGCGACCAGATCGCGCAGATCGCTCCGCGCCTCATCGCGCAAAGAGGCGCTCCCGGCTATTTCGACGTGCTTGCCGGCGCCATCGACATCATGCAGGACCACATCACCCGCGCGCGCCTCGCCGGCGAGCCGCCGCATGTCATGCTCGTGCCGCGCCTGCGCGGAATCGGCCTCATGGATTATCACCGCGCGGTGGAAGTGATCGCCGAAGGGCGCGCCGCCGTGCAGGACGCGTTGCCGGCCATCCGCCGCTGTCTATAGGCACGATGGCGAAGGCAGCCCTCGTGGTTCGAGGCTCGCTTCGCTCGCTCCTCACCATGAGGGCTGGATTTGAAGCCTCATCCTGAGGCGGTCGCCGAAGGCGCCCCTCGAAGGATCAGAGGCGTGCCCCGCCTCAGCCGCTTGTCGCGGCGTGCTGGCCCTGGCCGTTGGTCTTCAGCGCCTGCCAGGTGTTGCGCTGGCTGAGCATCTGCTCGAGATAGGCGACGTTCGCCTTCGCCTGCTCCGGCGAGATATCCGTGCCGGCGATCTTCTCGGCCTCGGCGAAGCGGCCTTGCAGGCCGACCACCAGCGCCAGGTTCTGGCGCACGCGGCTATCCGCATTGGGCTGCGCCAGCGCCTGGCGCAGCAGCTTCTCCGCCTCGGGCAGTTCGCCGGTGAGCACGTAGCTCATGCCGTAGTTGGACAGCACCGAGGGTTCGTTGGGGGCATATTTCAGCGCCTGCTGATAGAGGGTGCGCGCCTGGCCGTGGTTGCCCATCTGGTCGAGGATCGCCGCCTCGGCCGAGATCAGCTGCCAGTCCGGATTGTCGGGCGTCTCCGCCCGGCGGATGGCGTCGAGCGCCTGGTCGTAGCTGCCGGCGCCGGCCAGTGCCTTGCCATATTCGGCCAGCACCTCGCGGTCGTCGGGGAAGAAGATCGCCGCCTTCTGCAGCACCGCCACCGCCTGGTCGTTGCGGCCGGTGTGGCGCAGCGCCGTGGCGTAGTTGAGGTCGACGTCGCGGTTCTTGGGGTCGGCGTCGTATTTCTGGCCCCAATAGCTCACCGCCTGCTGGTATTCGGCCTGTGTCCTCGGCTGGGCGATCGAGCCGGTGGTGGTCGTGTCGATCTTCTTGGTCGAGGCGCAGCCGCCAAGCGCCAGCATCAGGCACAGCGGCGCGGCCATGGCGCCATGGATCAGGCGGCGCTTGAGGGAGGGGAGGGGACGCGCGGTCACAATCATTTTGCAGGCTCCACGGACCTGCCAAGAAATATTCTGTTAACCCTAATGCTTGGTTAATGGGCGCCCCCGCCTGGCTGCACGGGCGGGATTGTGGCGCCGCCGTCGCCCCGCCATGATGGCCGCCGCGCCCCTTGCCTTCCGGAGATTTTTCCCGTGCCCGATTGCTTGCTTCCCGCCGACAGCGGCGAACCGGCGGTTCCCGTTCATGCCCTCACCAAGGATGGCCTTGCTGGCCTTGTGGCCATGGTGTCGCCGCGCGCGGCCGAATGGGCTGGAGCCGCCGGCTTCACTGCCGCTGCCGGCGAGGTCTGCCTGGTGCCCGGCGCCGATGGCGGTCCCGCCGCCGTCCTCTTCGGCCTCGGCGATGGCGAGGACGCGCCCTCGCTTGCCGCCGGCACGCTGCCGACCAAGCTCCCCGCCGGCACCTACCGTCTGGCATCCGGCTTTGACGACCCGGCGCTGGCCAGTCTCGCCTGGGCGCTCGGCGCCTATCGCTTCACCCGCTATCGCAAGGGCCCGCCCGAACTGTGCCGCCTCGTTCTGGTGGCCGGCGTCGATGCGGCGGAAATCGGCCGCATCGCCGACGGCGTCACTCTGGCGCGCGATCTCGTCAATACCGGCGCCAACGATCTCGGGCCCGCGGAACTGTCCGAAGTCGCCCGCTCCCTTGCCATGCGTTACGGCGCCGTCTTCTCCGAGATTGTCGGCGAGGGGCTTCTGGCCGACAACTTCCCGCTGATCCACGCCGTCGGCGCCGCCGCGACGCCCGAGCGCGCCCCGCGCCTCATCGACCTCACCTGGGGCGAACCCGACGCACCCTCCGTGACGCTGGTCGGCAAGGGCGTCTGCTTCGATTCGGGCGGCCTCGACATCAAGCCGGCTTCCGGCATGCTGCTGATGAAGAAGGACATGGGCGGCGCCGCCAACGTTCTCGGCCTCGCCCACATGATCATGGACGCGCGTCTGCCCGTCCGCCTCCGCGTCCTCATCCCGGCGGTGGAGAACGCCATCGCCGGCGCCGCCTTCCGTCCCGGCGACGTCTTCACCGCCCGCAACGGTCTCACCGTCGAAATCGGCAACACCGATGCCGAAGGCCGCCTGGTCCTGGCCGATGCTCTGGCTCTGGCCAGCGAGGACGAGCCCGATCTCATCGTCGATCTCGCCACTTTGACCGGCGCCGCCCGCGTCGCCCTCGGCCCCGAAGTGGTGCCCTTCTATACGCGCGACGATGGGCTTGCCGCGTCGCTCGCCCGGCACGCCGCCAGGCAGGCCGATCCGCTCTGGCGCATGCCGCTGTGGGCGCCCTACATGACCATGCTCAATTCGAAGATCGCCGACATCAACAATGCCGGCTCCGGCGGCCATGCCGGCTCGATCACCGCCGCGCTCTTCCTCTCCCGCTTCGTGCCGGTGGGCCAGCGCTGGCTCCACGGCGATATCTTCGCCTGGAACCCGGCGGCCAAACCGGCCAGGCCGGAGGGCGGCGAAGCCCAGCTCATCCGCGCCCTCTATGCCCTTCTTTGCGAGGAAGGCCCGCGCCCGTCTTAAGCATGCGGCTTAACCCCGTTGACGATGCGCGCTTGAATCTCCCGCTCTCTCCCGTCAAGGTTAGTACGGGTCCGTAACGATCTTGGTCGCGACGGGGGAGTGGGCAGCACCATGCCAGCCGAGTTCCGGCCGAGTCAGGCGCTTCGCCTGTGGCACGACGTGATCTTCGATCTGGTTCGCGATGGCGAGCAGGATCTGACCACGCGCCAGATGGCGGTGCTGTTGACGGTCTATCTCGAGCCGCCGCCGCACACGGTGCGCGGGCTCGCCGCCAAGCTCGGCGTCACCAAGCCGGTGGTCACCCGCGCGCTCGACACCATGGGCCGCCTCGGGCTCCTCACCCGCCGCCGCGACGAGGCCGACCGCCGCAACGTTCTGGTCCAGCGCACTCTGGAGGGCGCGCTCGCCGTCGAGCGCCTGGGCGACGCCATCATCGCCCGCTTCCGCCACCTGCCGCCGTAGCGGCAACGTCGTCGCTCATGCGATAATTGGCGCATGACCACCCTCGACCCGCGCCTCCATGCCTTCCGGCCCGACCTCGCCGATATCCGGCTGAAGGGCGTCGTCGAAGCGACGCGCTTTGTCGAAGGCGCGACGCGCCGCGTCGTTGCCGCGGCGGCCCCCATCAAGCGCACGCCGCGGCCCGACGCTGGGCTGGAGAGCGAGGCGTTCCGCGGCGAGACCTTCATCGTCTTCGAGGATTTGGGCGAGGGCTGGTCGTGGGGCCAGCTCGAAGCCGATTCCTATGTCGGCTACGTCCCCACCGATGCACTCACAGCCGGCGCTCCCGCGCCGACCCACCGGGTCACGGCACTGCGCACCTTCCTTTATCCCGGTCCCGACCTGAAGCTGCCGGCAGGCGCCTGCTTCTCCCTCGGCGTCCGCCTGGCGCTCGGCGACACGGTCGAGACGCGCGGCACCGCCTATCGCCTGCTGGAGGGCGGGGAGGGCGCCGTCGTCGCCGCTCATGTCGCACCGCTCGATGCCCCGCCGGAAGGCGATTTCGTCGCCGTCGCCGAGCGTTTTCTCGGCACGCCCTATCTCTGGGGCGGACGCACCAGCATCGGGCTGGATTGCTCCGGCCTCGTGCAGCTCTCTTTGATGGCTGCCGGCCATGGCGCCCCGCGCGATACCGACCTGCAGGAGACGATGGTCGGCCAAGCGGTCGAGCCGGGCGCCGGCCTGCGTCGCGGTGATCTCGTCTTCTGGCCCGGCCATGTCGGCATCATGATCGACAGCGAATACATGGTTCACGCCAGCGGCTTCCAGATGGCGGTGGTCATCGAGCCGCTGGCCGACGCGGTCGCCCGCATCGGCGCCCCAAGCAGCGTCCGCCGGCTCCAAGGCCGATCGACGAATCAGTAACGCTGCCAATCCCACCCCCTCTCCCCATGTGGGAGAGGGCTGTTTCTCGTTGCGAGCGAAGGCAAGACTAGAGAAACAGGGTGAGGGGTGAACCGATGAAGGCCGCTCAGTACCCAGCCTTGCGGTCGACCACGTTGGTCAGCGGCTTGCCTGCCTCGAAATTCGCGATCTGGGCCAATATGGGAGGAACCAGCGCCTCCGCGGCGCTGGCCGCCGCGCAATGCGGCGTGATGACGACATTTTCCATGCCCCAGAGCGCGCTTGCCGCATCGAGTGGTTCCGTCTCGAAAACGTCGAGGCTGGCGCCGCCGAGCACACCGCTCTCCAGCGCCGCGACAATGTCGGCCTCCACCTGCAACCCGCCGCGGCCGGCATTGATCGCTACCGGCATGCCCGGCCGGCCGTCATGGGCGAGCTTGGCGAACAGTGCGCCCGAGAGGATGCCGCGGGTCTCGGCGGTGAGCGGCAGAAGGCAGACGAGGATGTCGGTGCGCTTGAGGAAGGCGTCGAGCCCGTCTGTTCCGGCGAAGCTCTCGACACCGGGAGCCGACGATCCGCGCCGGCTCCAGCCGGCGACGCGGAAGCCGAGCCCGGCCAGTACCTTGGCCGAAGCACGCCCGAGCACGCCCATCCCCATGATGCCGACCCGCACCTCATGCGCCGCCGGCTGCGATCGTTCCTTCCACACGCGCTCGCGCTGCTGGCGGTCGTAGAGCCGTTGCCGGCGATGGTGGATGAGCACCTGCAACACGACCCATTCGACCATGCGCCCGGTGAGGTCGGGATCGACCACGCGCACGATCGGAACGTCCGGCAGATCGTTGCGGAAGATCAGGTGATCGACGCCGGCGCCGAGCGACAGGATTGCCTTGAGGTTCCTGAGACCGGCAAGCGCGGCGGCCGGCGGCTTCCACAGCAGCGCATAGGCGATCGCGTCGCGGTCAGGAACGTCGGGCCAGAGAAAGACCGGCCGCGCCGGGTCGGCGGCCCTGACCGCATCCACCCAGGGCGTTGGGTCCCAGACGGTGATGGCGAAGAGAATCGCTGGCTTGGTCATCGCCCCGTCGCCCGGCCGGCGCCTATTGCGCCACCACGCCTTCCGGCGCGGCCGCGATATCGAACGCCGCCGCCATCAGCGCCCGCGTATAGTCGGTCTTGGGATTGTCGAACACGTGCTGTGCGTGCCCCTGTTCCACCACCACGCCGGCGCGCATCACCAGGATGTCGTTGGCGAGCGCCCGCACCACCTTCAGGTCGTGGCTGATGAACAGATAGGCGAGGTCGTGCCGCCTCTGCAGTTCGCGCAAGAGGTCGACCACCTGCGCCTGCACGCTCATGTCGAGCGCCGAGGTCGGCTCGTCGAGCATGACGAAATCCGGCTCCAGAACCATGGCCCGGGCGACGGCGACGCGCTGGCGCTGGCCGCCGGAGAATTCGTGTGGATAGCGGTTGCGGGTGGCGGCATCGAGGCCGACCTCCTCCAGCGCCGCGGCGACGCGCTTGTCGCGCTCTGCCGGCGAAAGATTGGCGGCGTGGAGTTTCAGTCCTTCGCCGACGATGTCGCCGATCGACATGCGCGGCGAGAGTGAGCCGTAGGGGTCCTGGAAGACGATCTGCATGGCGCGCCGCAGCGGCCGCATCGCCTTGAAGCTGTGCCCGTCGATCCCCTGACCAAGAAAGGCGATGCGCCCCTCGGACGAGATCAGCCGCATCAGCGCCAGGCCGAGCGTCGTCTTGCCGGAACCCGATTCACCGACCACGCCCAGCGTCTGTCCGCGCCTGACCGTCACGTCGATGCCGTCCACCGCCTTGATGTAGCCGACGGTCTTGCGCAGGAAGCCGCGCCGGATCGGGAACCACACCTTCAGTCTGTCGGCTTCCATCACCACCGGTGCGCTGGCGTCCGGCTTCGGCGGGTCGCCCTTCGGCTCCGCCGCCAGCAGATGGCGCGTATAGGCGTGCTGCGGATGGGTGAAGATGTCTTCCGTGCGCCCCTGCTCGACGATATGGCCGCCGGTCATCACGCACACGTGGCTGGCGAAGCGCCGCACGATGCCGAGATCGTGGGTGATGAACAGGAGCGCCATGCCGGTCTGCTTCTGCAGGTCGGCGAGCAGCTTGAGGATCTGCGCCTGCACGGTCACATCGAGCGCCGTCGTCGGCTCGTCGGCGATCAACAGGTCCGGCTCGTTGGCGAGCGCCATGGCGATCATCACGCGCTGGCGCTGTCCGCCGGAAAGCTGGTGCGGATAGGCGCCGAGCCGGCTCTCGGCGTCGCGGATGCCGACCTGCTCGAGCAGCTCCAGCGTGCGCGCCCGCGCTGCCGTCTCGGAGAGGCCGCGATGCACCTTCATTACCTCGCTCACCTGCCGTTCGATCGTGTGCAGCGGGTTGAGCGAGGTCATCGGCTCCTGGAAGATGATGCCGATCTCGCCGCCGCGCACATGGCGCAGTTCCTTGTCGCCGGCGGCAAGCAGTTCCTTGCCCTTGAAATGGATCGTGCCGGCCGGATGGATCGCCGAGGTCGGCAGCAGTCGCATGACCGAGAGCGCCGTCACCGACTTGCCCGAGCCGGATTCCCCGACCAGCGCCATGGTCTCGCCCTTGGCGATGTCGAAGGTGGCCCCTTCGACGGCCATGGTCGTGGCGCCACCCTGGCTGAAGGCGACGCCGAGATTCTTGACCGAGAGGAGGGGCTCGCCGCTCACAGCCCCGTCCCCGATCGTTCGCATTTGCCGCCCGCCTGCACCATATGCGCGTCGAAATAGTCGAAGCAGCGGGCGAAATCGCCGAGCTGGTTCATCCACATCGTCACCATCGCCTGGCGTCCATCGGGCCACGACATCGTGGACATGGCCAGGAACTTCCATCCGTCGCGCGCCAGCGCCGCCGATGAGGCCTCGACATCGAGGCCCCACACGCCCGACCAGGTCTCCGGCGGCGCCCCGACCTCGCGGTCGTCAGCCGCCAGCGCCGGTGCGGTGGCGAGCAGCATCAGGGCGGCAACAGCGGTCCGCGCGGTCCTCATGCGAAGGTCTTCCTTGGGTCGAATGCGTCGCGCACCGCTTCGCCGACGAAGATCAGCAGCGACAGCATCAGCGAGATGACGATGAAGCCGGTGAGGCCGAGCCATGGCGCATGGATGTTGTCCTTGCCCTGCGCCAGCAGTTCGCCCAGCGACGGCGAGCCCGGCGGCAGGCCGAAGCCGAGGAAGTCGAGCGAGGTCAGCGTGGTGATCGAGCCGTTGAGGATGAAGGGCAGGAAGGTCAGCGTCGCCACCATGGCGTTGGGAAGCAAGTGGCGGAACATAATCGTCAGATTGCCGACGCCAAGCGCGCGGGCCGCATTGACGTATTCGAAGTTGCGCCCGCGCAGGAACTCCGCGCGCACCACGCCGACCAGCGACACCCACGAGAACAGCAGCAATATGCCGAGCAGCACCCAAAAGCTCGGCGCGATCACCGAGGAAATAATCAGCAGCAGATAGAGCGCCGGGATCGACGTCCATATCTCGATGAAGCGCTGGAAGCCGAGGTCAATCCAGCCGCCGAAATAGCCCTGCACCGCGCCCGCGCAGACCCCGATAAACGACGATATGATCGCCAGTGTCAGCCCGAACTCGACCGATATGCGGAAGCCGTAGATCAGCCGCGCCACGACGTCGCGCGCCTGGTCGTCGGTACCCAGCCAGTTCCAGTTGCCGATGGTGCAGTTCTCGTCCTTGACCCCGTCCGGGTAGGCCGAACAGCGCTGTTCCAGCGTCATCGTCCACCACGGCGGCGCCGGCGCCGGTGTCGGGATCTCGTTGTTGACCGTACCGTAGGAGTAGCGGATCGGCGGCCACACCATCCAGCCGTTGCCGTTGATCTCCTTCTGCACGAAGGGGTCGCGATAGTCGGTGGTCGCCAGGAACCCGCCGAACTTCGATTCCGGATAATCGGTGAGAACCGGGAACAGGATCTCACCCTTGTAGGAGACGATCAGTGGTCGGTCGTTGGCGATCACATTGGCGGCGAGCGACAGGCCGAACAGCACGAGGAAGATCCACAACGACCAGTAGCCGCGCTTGTTGCGCTTGAAGTTTTCCAGCCGGCGGCGGTTGATCGGCGACAGCGTGAACAGCCGCGTCGGCGGCGGCTGTTCCTCGCCGGGCAGCGGCTCGATCGTCTCGTAGCCGGCGCTTTCCAGCCTGTGCTCGAGCTTGCTGTCCAATCACACCTCGCGCGTCTCGAAATCGATCCGCGGATCGATCCAGGTATAGGTGAGGTCGGAGATCAGGTTCACCGCCAGGCCCATCAGCGAGAAGATGTAGAGCGTGGCGAAGACCACGGGATAGTCGCGGTTCAGCACCGATTCGAACGACAGCAGGCCAAGTCCGTCGAGCGAGAAGATCGTCTCGATCAGCAGCGAGCCGGTGAAGAAGGCGCTGATGAAGGCGCCGGGGAAGCCGGCGATGACAATCAGCATGGCGTTGCGGAAGACGTGGCCGTAGAGCACCTGCCGTTCGGTCAGGCCCTTGGCCCGCGCCGTCATCACGTATTGCTTGCGGATCTCGTCGAGAAACGAGTTCTTGGTCAGGAGCGTCGTGGTGGCGAAGGCGGAGAGCGCCATGGCGGTCAGCGGCAGCGCCAGGTGCCAGAAATAGTCGAGGATCTTCTCCGGCCAGGGCAGGCTTGCCCAATAGTCGGAGGTGAGCCCCCGTAGCGGGAAGAGGTCGAGGAAGGAGCCGCCGGCGAACAGGATGATCAGGAGGATGGCGAACAGGAAGCCGGGGATGGCGTAGCCGACCACGATCACCCCACTCGTCCAGATGTCGAAGCGCGTGCCGTCCTTGACCGCCTTGCGGATGCCAAGCGGGATCGAGATGGCGTAGGAGAGCAGCGTCATCCACAGACCGAGCGAGATCGAAACGGGCAGCTTCTCGCTGATCAGCTTGAGCACGCTGATGTCGCGGAAGTAGCTCTGCCCGAACTGGAAGCGGGCATAGTTCCACAGCATCAGGCCGAAGCGTTCCAGAGGCGGCTTGTCGAAGCCGAACTGCTTCTCCAGCGACTTGATGAATTCCGGATCGAGTCCCTGGGCGCCGCGATATTTCGAGGTCACCTCGTCGCCGCCACCGCCGCCCTGCTGGTTGCCGGTGCCGGCGAAGTCGCCGCCGCCGGTGATGCGTGCGGTCGCCGAGACGTCGGTGCCCTGCAACTGCGCGATGATGCGCTCGATCGGCCCGCCGGGCGCGAACTGCACCACCGCAAAGCTGATCGCCATGATGCCGATGATCGTCGGGATGATCAGCAGGATGCGGCGAAGGATATAGGCGCCCATCGCTCAGCCCGCGTCGGCCACGTGGAAATGCAGCCCCTCATTCCCCCCCTCTCCCCTTGTGGGAGAGGGCTTTCGGCCTTTGCCTCGCAGCGCGCGGAACGCGCCCGAGAGGCTTGGGCCGGAAGGGTGAGGGGTGACTGCAAGGGCACTGGGCAACTGGAAGCGCCGCATGGCCTGCATCCTACCCGCTGTAGCCGATCGTCGTCGCCTTCTTGGCGTCGAACCACCAGGTCGCCTCGGGCGTGAAGGCATAGTCCGGCTTCTTCGCCGGCCAGCCGAAGATGTCCCAGTGGGCGACCCGGTGATTAGCCTGATACCAGCTCGGAATCCAGTACTGGGCGGCCCTCAGCACCCGGTCGAGCGCCCTCAGCGTCGTCTCCAGCTCCTTGCGGTTGTTGACCTGCTTCAGCGCCTCGATCAGCCCGTCGACGGCCTTGTTCTTGATGCCGGCATAATTGTAGGTGCCCGGCGTGTCGGCGGCATGCGAGCCGAACATCGGCGCCAGCCCGTCGAGCGGTGTTGCCGTGAAGCCGATGGCCATCAGCATCACGTCGAAATCGTAGTCGTTGAGGCGCGACTGGTACTGTGCCGAATCGACCTGGCGGATCGTCGCCGCCACGCCGATGCGCTTGAGGTTCTGCACCCAGGGGGAGAGCACGCGTTCGAACACGGAGGCATTGATGAGGAACTCGAAGGCGAGCGCCTCACCCTTGTCGTCGACGAGCGTGCCGTTCTTCTGTGTCCAGCCGGCGGCCGCCAGCAGGTCGAAGGCGCGCTTCAGCATGGCGCGGTCGTTGCCCGAGCCGTCGGTCTTCGGCGGCACGTAGGCGTCCTCGTCGAACACCGCCGCCGGCAGGTCGCCGCGATAGGGCTCGAGCAGCTTCAGTTCGTCCGGCCCAGGTCTGCCCTCGGCCATGAAGTCGGACTTCTGGAAGTAGGAAAACTCGCGTTGATAGGAATTGAAGAACAGGTTCTTGTTCGACCACTCGAAATCGAAGGCAAGGCCGATGGCGAGCCGCGTCCGCGGGTCGGCGAATTTCGCCCGCCGCGTGTTGACGAAGAAGCCCTGCAGCGAGGGCAGGGCCTCCGCCGGGAACAGCGACTTCTTCACCTTGCCTCCCGCGAACGCCGGGAAGTCGTAGCCGGTCGCCCAGGTGAGCGAGGTGAATTCCTCGTGGTAGGTGATGAGGCCCTTCTTGAAGGCTTCGAAGGCCGTCTCGCGCTCCTGGTAGAAGTCGATGCGGATCTTGTCGAAATTGCTCTGGCCGACGTTCACCGGCAGATCCTTGCCCCAGTAGTCGTCCACCCGCTGATATTCGATGAAGCGCCCGGCCGACATGCCGCCCACCTTGTAGGGGCCGGAGCCCAGCGGTGGATCGAGCGTCGAGGAATCGAACGGTTGGCTCGTGTAGTACGCCTTGGAGAAGATCGGCAGGCCGATGATGGTGAGGATCGTGGCGCGGTTCTGGGTGCCGTCGAGCGTCACCGTGACCGTGCGCACGTCGCTCGCTTCGGCATTCGCCATCGGCACAATTACCTGCGAGATCTGCGGGTGGCCCTTCTCCTTGAGCAGCATCAGCGAGAAGGCGACGTCTTCGGCAGTGAGCGGCGAGCCATCGTGGAAGCGCGCTTCGGTGCGCAGGTGGAAGGTGAACGTGTTGGCGTCGTCCGACACGTCCACCGTTTCGGCGACGAGCCCGTAGGAGGTGTCCGGCTCGTCCCCGGCGCCCGCCATCAACGTGTCGAAGGTCATCTCCATGCGCGGCGGCGCATCGCCTTTGAGCACGAACGAATTGAGCGTGTTGAAGGTCTGTGTCGACTGGTTGAAGACCCAGCTGGGCGGCTGAAAATTCATCCGCCCGACCTTCGGCGCATCTGCGTTCACATAGCCGAACTGCTTGAAATCGGCCGGATATTTCAACTCGCCGAAGATCGACAACCCATGCAGCCCGGTCTTGCCGGCGGCCCAGGCGAAAGGCGGCAGCAGAGGGGCGGCGAGCACCGCGCCGCCCGCGGCCAGAACGCCGCGGCGGGTGAGGCCGCGTGGGGGCCGCCTCACTGCGCGCCTCCGGTCTTGGCCGCCCTGGCCGCGTCCCACCACCATGTCGTCGGGAAGCCGACGTCGAAGCGCAGTTTCTTGTAATCCGGGTGGCCGAAGCGGTCCCAGTAGGCGATGCGGTCGCTGAGGATCGTGTAGCTCGGGATGACGTATTGCTCGGCCATCATCACGCGGTCGAGCGCATGCACCGCCGCCACCTGATCGTCCCGGTTCTTGGAGTAGATGATGTCGTTGATGATCGTATCGACGGCCGGGTCCCTGATGCCGGCATAGTTCTCCGAGGCTTCGCTGTCGGCGGCCTTCGAGCCCCAGAAGTCGAGCTGCTCGTTGCCGGGCGAATTGCTCTCGCCCCAGCCGTAATAGACCATGTCGAAATCGCGCGAGCGCAGGCGGTTGACGAACTGGCTGGAATCAGCCTCGCGGATGGTGAGCTTGATGCCGATACGTGCCAGCGCCTGCTGGTAGGGCAGGGCGACGCGCTCGATCGTTGCGCCGTTGAGCAGCAGTTCGATCGTCACCGGCTTGCCGTCCTTGCCGACGATCTGGTTGCCTTTCAGCGTGTAACCCGCCTGCTGCAGTAGCTCGAAGGCATGCCGCAGGTTGGCGCGCACCTTCCCCGGGTCGCCGCCCACCGGGTTCTCGTAGGGCTTGGTGAAGATGTCGGGCGGTACCTCGTCCTTGACCGAGTTGAGGATCTCCAGCTCCTTGCCGGTCGGCAGGCCGCTGGCCGCCAGCGGCAGGCCGAAGAAGAACGAATTGATGCGCTGGTACTGGTCGAAAAAGATCGTCTTGTTCAGCGTTTCGAAGTCGAAGGCATAGTTCAGCGCCTGGCGCACCCGCCGGTCCTGGAAGAACGGTCGCCTGAGGTTGGGCACGAAGCCGACCATGACCCCCGACACCTGCTCGGTGTTGACCGTTTCCTTCGTCACCTTGCCTTCGGTGGCGGCCGGGAAGTCGTAGGCGGTCGCCCAGCGCTTGGCCTCGTTCTCCGACCAGAAGTCGAGGTCGTCCGCCTTGAACGCCTCGAACTCTACGTTGAGGTCGCGGTAGTACTCGAAGCTGACCTTGTCGAAGTTGTTGCTGCCGATGTTGACGTTGAGGTCCTTGCCCCAGAAGTCGGGCACCCGTTCATAAGTGATTGATCTGCTCGCCTGCACATCGGCAATGCGGTAGGGGCCGGAGCCCATCGGCGGCTCCAGCGTGCCCTGGGAGATGTCGCGCTTGTTGCCCTTGGCATCGGTGCCCTCCCACCAGTGCTGGGGCAGGATCATGAGTTCGCCGACGATCTCCGGCAGTTCGTGGTTGCCCTTCTGGTCGAAGATGAAGGTCACCTGGTCCGCCGCCGTCACCTCCGCCTTGGTGACGTGATGGTAATAGTAGCGCTGGCGCTGGTTGAGCTTCACCGTCTCGTCGAACGACCACACCACGTCCTCCGGCGTGATCGGCGTGCCGTCGTGCCACTTGGCCTTCGGGTTGATGCGGTAGGTGACGTAGGAATAGTCGGCCGGGTAGCGCAGCGCGTCGGCGATCTCGCCGTATTCGGCGCTGATATCGGCCTCGTCGATCGCCCGCATGGTGAGCGATTCGTAGATCAGCCCCAGCCCGTCGGCGACGACGCCCTTGTCGAGGATAGGGTTCAGCGTGTCGAATGTCTGGCCGGAACCGGGCAGGCGCACCGTGCCGCCCTTGGGCGCATCCGGGTTGACGTAGTTGAAATGGGCGAAGCCCGCCGGATAGCCCGGCTCGCCGATCAGGCTGACGGCGTGTTGCCACGGCCCCGGCGGCGGCAGCCCGTCGGGACCGGTTGCGGTGTCTTGGGCGGATGCGACAACCGCGCTCGCCGCGAGGGCGGCAAGCGCCGCGATGATCGTCGGGATCCTCTTCATGCGGCTGTGGCTCTCCGTGGCCCGGCCCTATGCGCGCGCATATTAAGGACGGTCGGCAAAACAAACACCAGCCCGCCGGCCAATTTATGACCGAAATTTAACCGGCACGCGTCCGGGCCGGCGGTCCGCCGCCGGCCTTTGGTCCGCGGTCGGGCTACTGCCCGGTTGCCGCCGGCGCCGGCTGCTGAGCGTCGCTGCCGCTGGCCGGCGCGGAACCAGCCGCCGGGGCCGGCGCCGCGGCGCCGTTGTCTGCCGGGGCAGCGGGTGCTGCTGCACCACTGTCAGCCGGTGCCGGAGCCGCCGCACCGCCACCATCACCCGGCAGCGGCACCGGATTGTCGGACAGCGTCCTCAGATAGGCGACCACGTCCGCGCGTTCCTGCTCCTTGGGGAGCCCCGCAAAGGTCATCTTGGTGCCGGGGATGAATTCCCCCGGCTTGGTCAGGAAGTGGTTGAGGTTGTCGAACGTCCAGGTGAAGCCGGTCTTGCCCTTGTCCTGGAAGGCCTGGGAATAGTTGTAGCCCGTTTCCGGCCGGATGATCGGTGTGCCGACCACGCCGTAGAGGTTGGGGCCGACCTTGTTGGGCTGACCCTTCTCCAGCGTGTGGCAGGCGAGACATTTGCGCGCCGAGGCCTCGCCTTTCTTGACGTCGCCGTTCTTGACCTCGTCGACGAAGGACGCCGGCGTTGCGCCGCCGCCATTGCCGCCGGCGTTTGCCGCGTTGCCCGCGGCTGCCGGCGCCTGCGCGGCATTGTCGGAGCCGCCGGCCGGCGGCGCTGGCGGCAGCGGCACCGGGTTGTCGGAGAGCGTCCTCAGATAGGCGATCACGTCGGCCCGCTCTTCCGGCTTCTTCAGCCCGGCGAATGACATGGCCGTGCCGGGAATATCCTTGCGCGGCTCGGTCAGGAAGGTGTCGAGGTTCTCGAAGGTCCAGGTGAAGCCCGCCTTGCCCTTGTCCTGGAACGCCTGGGAATAGTTGAAGCCGTTGTTGGGATGGATGATCGGTGAGCCGACGACGCCATAGAGGTTGGGGCCGACCTTGTTGGGCTGGCCCTTGTCGAGCGTGTGGCAGGCGAGGCACTTCTTGGCGACCGCCTCGCCCTTCTTCGGGTCCGCCGTCTGCAGACGCGCCGCGATCGGGGCGACGGTCGGCGCGCCACCGCTCCCGCCACTGGCACCGCCGTTTCCGCCGGTCTCGTTGGTGGCGATGACATAGCCGGGCTTCTCAGGGGCGGCGGGCGCGTAGATCGCCTCGGAAATGATGCTCACGGCCATGACGCCGAGGCCGGTGGCAAGAACCGCACCGGCAATCTTGTTGAGTTCAAAAGAGTCCATTCGTCAACCCGCTCCGCAGCATGTTCCCCGGGTCTCGGCCGCGGGCTCTGGCGGCCGGAAACATGCAAACACCCCCCGAAGGTGACGGCGTCTGGAATCGTTCCAGCCACCCGCAGGCGCGGAAACTACAAGCTTTCCGCCGCACGAAGCAACACGTATAAGCCGGCGGGGTTGAGACGAATTGTCGTCCTCGATCCTGTCCGTTTGCGCCGTTTTGCCGAGAATCCGCCGTGACCGAGCGCGCTATCGTCCTCATTCCCGCCCGCATGGCCTCCACCCGCCTGCCGGGCAAGCCGCTGGCCGACATCCACGGCCACCCGATGATCGTCCACGTCTGGCGCCGGGCGGTGGAGGCCGGCTTGGGCCGCGTCGTCGTCGCCACCGACGATTTCGCCGTCGCCAGCGCCATCGAGCTCAACGGCGGCGAGGCGGTGATGACCCGCGCCGACCATGTCAACGGCACCTCGCGCATCCACGAGGCGCTCGGCATCATCGGCGCCGACGAGGAGATCGTCGTCAACCTGCAGGGCGATCTGCCCACCGTCTCGCCGGCAACCGTCCAGGCGGCGCTGGCGCCGCTGGCGCTGGCCGAGGTCGATATCGGCACCATTTGCGCCGTCATCACGCGGGAGGAGGAGAAGACCGACCCCAGCGTGGTCAAGGTGGTCGGCAGCCCGCTGACTCTCGCCGAGGAGGACGCCGGCATCCTGCGGGCGCTCTATTTCACCCGCGCCACGGCGCCGTCCGGGCCGGGGCCGCTCTATCACCACATCGGGCTTTACGCCTATCGCCGCGCGGCGCTGGAGCGCTACGTCACCCTGCCGCCCACGCCCCTCGAACAGCGCGAGCGGCTGGAGCAGCTCCGCGCCTTGGAGCACGGGATGCGCATCGACGTCGCCATCGTCGACACCGTGCCGCTCGGCGTCGACACACCGGCCGACCTTGAGCGCGCGCGCGAGCTGCTGAAAGCCTGAGCGCTACTGGAGAGGCGTTTTTTGTCTTGCCCCTCTCCCCCTGTGGGAGAGGGCTTTCGGCCTTGCCTCGCAGGGTGCACAAGCGCCCGAGAGGCTTAGGCCGGAAGAGTGAGGGGTGCACCAACAAGAGGCGCGACCGGGAGAAAGCAAGAGGCGGGGAGCGCGGAACGCGCGACAGGGAATGCAAGGAAAGCTTCCCGTTTCCGCGTCCGTGCGCTAAGCCACGCCCGGCCCTCATCCTCCCCCTTCAGGGGGAGGTGGTCCGCCTTGGCGGACCGGAGGGGGTCGCATTGAGCGGGCGAGAAACCATGCCAAAACCCAAGACCATCGTTTTCCAGGGCGAGCCCGGCGCCAATTCCGAGGTCGCCGCCCGCGAGGTCTATCCCAAGGCCAAGGCGGTTCCCTGCCCGACCTTCGAGGATTGCTTCGCCGCGGTCGAGAAGGGCACGGCCGATCTCGCCATGATCCCGATCGAGAATTCGGTCGCCGGTCGCGTCGCCGATATCCACCACCTGCTGCCCAATTCGCGCCTGCACATCATCGGCGAGCACTTTCTGCCCATCCGCTTCCAGCTGATGGCGCCTGAGGGCGCCTCGCTGAAGACGATCAAGACCGTGCACAGCCACATCCATGCCCTCGGCCAGTGCCGCAACGTCATCCGCCAGCATCGCTGGAAGACCGTCGTCAGCGGCGATACCGCCGGTGCCGCGCGCGAGGTCGCCGAGGCCGGCGACATCACCCAGGCCGCGCTGGCGCCGGCCATGGCGGCCGAGATCTACGGCCTCGATATCCTCAAGGAGAATGTCGAGGACGCCGCCCACAACACCACCCGCTTCGTCATCCTGTCGAACGACGATCAGCGCGCCCGCCGCGGCCGCGGCAAGGTCATCACCACCTTCGTCTTCCGCGTGCGCAACGTTCCCGCCGCGCTCTACAAGGCGATGGGCGGCTTCGCCACCAACGGCGTCAACATGACCAAGCTGGAGAGCTACCAGCTCGACGGCAAGTTCTTCGCCACCCAGTTCTACGCCGATGTCGAAGGCCACCCGGACGACCGCCCGCTGGCTCTGGCGCTGGAGGAGCTCGACTTCTTCTCCGCCCACGTCCGCATTCTCGGCGTCTACCCGGCCGGCCCGCTGAGGGAAGGGCTGGAGTAGGGGGAAGCCCACCCACCGTTCGCTCCCGCGAAGGCGGGAGCCCAGGCAAGACTCGCCGTGTGGCACGTCTCGCCTGGATGCCCGCCTGTGCGGGCATGTACGGAGATTACGGCGGAGCCGTGCCTCCCGGTCCTGCTGAATGCCGCGCTACGGCACCGTGTGCCCGGCGGCGGTGAACAGGCGGTACCAATCCTTCCGGCTGAGGTTCACGTCCGCGCCGGCGGCGGATTCGGCAACGCGCCCCGGATTGGTCGTGCCCAGCACCACCTGGATGTTGGCCGGGTGACGCACGATCCACGCCACCGCGATTCCCGTCGGTGTCACGCCATGGGTCTTGGCCAGCTCGTCGAGCACGTCGTTGAGCTCGGCGTGGGTCTCGCGGTCGCCGACGAAGACGCCATCGAAAAAGCCCTTCTGGAAGGGCGACCACGCCTGCAGCATCATGCCCTTGAGGCGCGAATAGTCGAGCAGCCCGTTGTCGCGGTCGACCGATTGGGCAAGCCCGTTCATGTTGATCGCGATCCCCTGCGCAAACAGGTTGGCATGGGTGATCGAGAGCTGCACCTGGTTGAACAGCAGCGGCTGCTTGACCGCCGTCTTGATGAGTTCGATCTGGCCGGGCGTCTGGTTGGAGACGCCGAAGGCGCGGACCTTGCCGGCTGCCTCGAGCTTGTCGAAGGCGGCGGCGATCTCCTCCGGCTCCATCAGCGTGTCGGGGCGGTGCAGCAGCAGCACGTCGAGATAGTCGGTTCGCAGCGCCTTCAGCGACCCGTCGACGGCCTCCAGGATGTGCTCAGTCGAAAAGTCGAAGTAGGTGGGGCCGTCGGTGATGTTGATGCCGGCCTTGCTCTGCAGGACGATGCCTTCGCGCTGCGAGGGGGTCAGCTTCATCGCCTCGGCGAAACGCTCCTCCGAGCGGTGCACTGCGCCGCCATAGACGTCGGCATGGTCGAAGAAGGTGATGCCCTTGTCGAGCGCGGTGCCGACCAGCTTCTGGATATCGCCATCGCTCATCTTGGCGATGCGCATCAGGCCGAGCACGACGCTCGGCACCGTGAGGTCGGTGTGGGGGACTGTGTAGGTCTTCATCGGTTTAGCCTTCGTCGGTCAGGGCCTGTGCTCGCGAGGAAGGGGCGGGCGGCCGTGCGGCCGGATCCGCGGCACCGGGCGAGCCCACAGGCGTCTTGAGGTGGGATCAGCAAGATTGGCCGAGCGGCCGCCTCAGCGCAAGCGCCCAAGCCGTGGAAAGGCCGGCGGCTAATTTCGCGTTTCCTCGCAGATGTTCATCTTGTGGGGGTCGCCGTCGAGCTGGCAGTTGCGGCCGCATTCATAGTCGCCGCCGCCAGGGCTGACCTCGACCGCCTTCATCCGCTCGATGGCCTGGTCCCGGCAATAGGAAAGCGTCTGGAAGCGCGGCGTCACCTCGAAATGGCTGCGGTCGGTGCGATCGGGATAGACGATCGCGCTCCACGCGCCGGGCTTGTCGCACCCGGCGAGAAGCAGCAGGGCCAGGAGCAGCGCACCTTTCATGCGGGCTTCGCCCCTACGGCTCCACCAGTTCCACGCGGCGGTTGAGGGCACGGCCGTCCTCGGTCTGGTTGGAGCCGACCGGCGCCAGATAGCCGACCCCGGCCGTCGCCAACCGCGCCGCCGAGATGCCGTAGGACTTGACCAGCACCGCCGCCACCGCCGCCGCGCGCCGGCGCGACAGGTCCATGTTGTAGGTCAGCGTGCCCTGGCTGTCGGTATGGCCGACGATGACCACCTTGAGGTCGGGCGCCCCGGTGAGCAGCGCCGCGATCCGGTCGAGCGTCGGCTTGCTCTCCGCCTTCACCACCGCCTTGTCGGTATCGAAATAGATGCCGTAGAGCGCGATGTGGCCCTTTTCGCCGAGCCCTTTGGCCATGGCGGCGGCGTCGACCATTTTGTTGGCGATAGCACCCACATGCGTCACCACCAATTCGGTGGTGATGTTGTCGTTGTTCTGGCTGGTGACCACCGTCGCCCATGTGACGGCGCCGTTGTCGCCAGTCTTGCGGCCGACGAAGTAGTGATAGTTGAAGCCGTCCACCCACATCTGCGGGATCGGCAGAACATCCAGCGCCTCGCTGAAGGGGATGCCGCCGCACGCGTCGGTATCGCACGTGAACACCGTCTCGAAGCCCGCCCCGGTGATCTGCGTCTCGAAATTACGCGATACCTCGAGCATCGAGGGGCCGGCGCCGGTGCGGTAGGCGATGCGCGTCACGCGGCCCTCCGGCCGCTGCTCGCCGGTTGCCTTGCCGTCGGCGAAGGCGGAGGTCTGCAGGCGAGTCGCGTCGAAATCCTTTGCGTCATAGCCGGTGATGACGCTGCCGGCGAAGCGGCCGATGCCGGGGTAATCGCGCGATCCAGGAACGTCGCCGTCGGCCGCTGAAGCAAGGGCAACACTCGCCAGTGCCGCCAGCGCCGCAAGCATCATGGTGACGGGGAAGGAGATCGCTCGCCGCATCGCTCGGCCTCTCTCTGCGGTTGGTTGTCGCCGCCGGAAAAGCTACCACCCACGGGTTTGGGCGCCTGTGACATCGGACACAGCGCGACGGAGCCCAGTCCCCCAGCGCGACTCCGGCGGTTCGGCTGGAGCCGACGCATCGCGGCGCCGGTCATCGTGTCGCGCTGGCGCCGACCTCGGTCACCACCAGCTGGGCAGTGACGGTATTGAAGTGGTGGCTGACGAGCACGGTCGCCCAGGTCTCGCCGCCATCCGCGCCGCTCTTGCGGCCGACGAAGTAGAGATAGTTAAGGCCGTCGACCCACATGAACGGGACGAACAGGACATCCAGCCCCTGGCTGAAGTGGACGCGGCCGCAGGCATCCGCGTCGCAGGCGAACACGGTCTCGTATCCAGCATTGGCAAGCTGCGTCTCGAAGGCGCTATAGACCTCCAGTATCGAGGGGCCGGGATCGGTGCGGTAGGCGATGCGCGTCACGCGGCCCTGCGGCCGCCGGTCGTTGGTCGCCTCGCCATTCGCGAAGGGGGCAAGCTGCAGGCGCGTCTTGTCGAAGTCCCTGGCGTCGTAGCCGGTGATGACGCTGCCGGCGAAGCGCGCGATGCCGGGGTAGTCGCGCGCGCCGGCCACGTCGCTGTCCGCCGCCTGGGAAGTGCCGGCCAGCGCCGCAAGCAACGGCAGCATGATCGAGACGAGGAAGGTGATCGGTCGTCGCATCGCTTGGCCTCTCCTTGCGGGGTGGTCGTCGCTGGCTGGCGAGGCTAGCACCGGCGGCGCCCGGCTCCTATGCCGTGAGCCGCCTCAGGCATAGGCCCAGGCCCGGATCAGATGGCTGGCGATGGCCATGTTGACCGGCACGGTGATGCCTTCGGGGTGGTTGCCGGCAAGCATCCGGCGCACGTCCTCCCGGCTGAACCAGCGGCAGTCCTCCAGCTCGTTCTCGTCGCGGTGGATCGTGGTCGTCAGCGCCTCGGCAAAACAGCCGATCATCAGCGACGAGGGGAAGGGCCACGGCTGGCTGGCGTGGTAGCGCACGCGCCCGATCTTGACGCCGGATTCCTCTGCCGTCTCGCGCCGGACCGCATCCTCGATGGTCTCGCCCGGCTCCATGAAGCCGGCGAGGCACGAATACATCGACGGCGTGAAGCGCGCCGAGCGGCCGAGCAGCGCCTGTTCGCCGCCGGAACCGCCGTCGAGCGCCAGCATGATCACCACCGGGTCGGTGCGCGGAAAATGCTGTGCCCCGCAGTTCGGGCAGTCGCGTCGTGCGCCGCCGAGCGTGCTCGTGGTCGCCGTGCCGCAGACCGCGCAGAAGCCGTGACGGATGTGCCAGGTGACGAGCGCGCGGGCCTGGGCCAGGGCGCCGAGATGGCTGGCGGCCAGCATGGCGGAACCGGCCAGCGTCCGCAGCGTCACCGCCGCCACCTTGGTCTCGTCGATCGGCGCCTCTTCGCTGAGCGCCGCGGCAAGCCGTGGTCCGCCGTCGCTCCAGCCGAGCAGCACCGCCCGTGTCAGGTCGGCGCCGAGTGCCTCGGCCTCTTCCGTACTGAACAGCGGGTCGTCGCCGGTCTTGATCAGCGCCGGCTCGCCGCGGAAGAGGTAGAGCCGTGCCGCAGGGTCGGCGAGCGTCACGGCGAGCGAATCCGGCCCGCGCCCCTCGCTCCGCCGGTCGATGACGTTGCCGGCGTATCCGGTCAGGCTGCTCGGCTCGACCGCAGGCAGGCCGTCGAAGAGGCTGGTCATTCCCAAGTCTCGCTTGCGTGAGGTCAGGGCGAAAGCGCGGCGGCGAGATCGGCGATCAGTCTGTCCCGCCTCGCCTCGTCATAGGCAACCGCTGCACCGGCACCCCACACCGGATTCGGCCAAGCACCGTCACTCTGAAAGCGGGCGATGACATGGACATGAAGCTGGCGCACCCGGTTGCCGAACGCGGCGACGTTCAGCTTGTCGCATCGGGTGGTTGCCTTGAGCGCCGTCATCACCGCCACGATCTCCTCGAACAGAAGCGCCCGGTCCGGCTTCTCCATGTCGATGATCTCGGCCATGCCGGGGCGCCGCGGCACCAGCAGCAGCCAGGCGAAGCGGGCGTCGTTCATCAGCCTGAGGTCGCAGAGGCCGAGATTCGTCACCGGCGTCGAATCGGCGGCCAGGCGCGGGTCGAGGGTGAAGGCTTCGGACATGGCGGCTCGATCGGGGCAGGGGAGGGATCGGCCGCGACCATACGCCGGCAGCCTGGGAGATCACAGGGCAAAGGGCGGAAAAAGCTGCCTTTGCGGCCTTGCCCTGGCCGGCAGTCGATATGATATGATGCCCTCGGGAGGCTGGTGGCGGACGTGTCGCTCGCCAACCGGGTCAGGTCCGGAAGGAAGCAGCCCTAACGAGTTTCGGCGCGGGTCGCCCGCCAGTCTCCCACTCCAGCCCTTGATTTCCAGGGGCCCGCCACGGGCCGGAGCGAACGATAAGCCAGATGGACGGCACCGGACACGCTGAGGCGAGCGACGCCCCTTATCGCGTGCTTGCCCGCAAGTACCGCCCGCAGAGCTTCGTCGATCTCATCGGCCAGGAGCCGATGGTCCGCACCCTCACCAACGCTTTCCACAGCGGCCGCATCGCCCAAGCCTACATGCTCACCGGCGTGCGCGGCGTCGGCAAGACGAGCACCGCGCGCATCCTCGCCCGCGCGCTCAACTACTCGGTCCCCGGCAAGGCCGACCAGCCGACCATCGACATGGACGAGATGGGCGAGCACTGCGCCGCCATCATGGAGGGCCGTCATGTCGACGTCATCGAGATGGACGCCGCCTCCCATACCGGCATCGACGACATCCGCGAGATCATCGAGGCGGTGCGCTACAAGCCGGCCATCGCCCGCTACAAGGTCTACATCATCGACGAAGTGCACATGCTCTCCAAGGCGGCCTTCAACGGCCTGCTGAAGACGCTGGAAGAGCCGCCGGAGCACGTCAAGTTCATCTTCGCCACCACGGAAGTGCGCAAGGTGCCGCTCACGGTGCTGTCGCGCTGCCAGCGTTTCGACCTTCGCCGCATCGAGGCGGGGCCGCTGATCGGCCTGCTCAGGGAGATCACCGCCAAGGAGCAGGTTGCGATCGACGACGCCGCCCTCACCATGATCGCCCGGGCCGCCGAAGGCTCCGTGCGCGACGCGCTGTCGATCCTCGATCAGGCGATCGCCCATGCCGCCGGCGCGGTTTCCGCCGAGGAGGTGCGCCAGATGCTCGGCCTCGCCGATCGCGCTTTGGTCATCGACCTCTTCGCGGAAGTCATGGGTGGCGACGTCGCCGCGGCCCTTGACCGGCTGAAGGCACTCTACGACGTCGGCGCCGACCCGGCCGTCGTGCTGGAGGATCTCGCCGCCTTCACCCATCTGGTGACGCGGTTGAAACTCGCGCCGAGCGCCGCGGAAGACGAGGCATTGACCGCCGAGGAGCGCGATCGCGGCAAGGACTTTGCCGAGAAACTGTCGCTGCGCGCGCTCGCCCGCGCCTGGCAGATGCTTCTGAAAGGCATTGAGGAGACGCGCGAGGCGTCGCGACCGCTCGCGGCAGCCGACATGGTCATCGTGCGCCTCGCCCACGCCGCCGATCTGCCGACGCCGGACGAGGCGCTCCGCGCCCTGAAAGGCAATGGCGGCGCCTCCCCGGCGCCCGAGCGGACACCGATGTCTTCCGGCGAAGGCAGCCGCGCCCGCATGAGCGCCACGGGCACGGTCGCCCGCGCCCCCGCCCCGGCGCCGCAGGCGCGCCCGACCCCGACGGCCCGCGTTGCTGCCTTTGCCGATGTGGTGGCGCTCGCCGGCAGCAATCGCGAGATGAAGCTGAAGCACGAGCTGGAGACGTATGTCCATCTCGTCCGCTTCGAGCCGGGCAAGATCGAGGTCGCGCTCACCGAACACGCCTCCCCTGGCCTTGCCGGCGCGTTGTCGCGCAAGCTCGAGGAATGGACCGGCACGCGCTGGATGATCGCGGTCGCCCGCGAGGGCGGCGGCCCGACCATCGCCGAGCAGCGGCAGAGCGCCCAGAACCGCCTGGTCGATGACGCCCGCGCCGATCCGCTGGTCGCCGCGGTGCTGCAGACCTTCCCCGGCGCCGAGATCGTCGATGTGCGGGTGCTCGGCGGTGCCGCTGTTGGCCCGGCGCTGGACGAGGCGACGCTTCCTGCCCCCGACGAAACCAATGATGAGGATGACTGACCGATGGCGCTTGGCGACCTGATGGGCATGATGAAGCAGGCCAAGGAGCTGCAGGAGAAGATGCAGGCCCTGCAGGAGGAGGTCGCGGCACTCGAGGTGGAGGGCCATGCCGGCGGCGGCCTCGTCTCGGTGGTCATGACGGGAAAAAGCGAGATGAAGCGGCTGAAAATCGATCCCTCCCTGCTCAAGCCGGAGGAGGCCGAGATTGTCGAGGACCTCATCGTCGCGGCCGTCAACGACGCCCGCGCCAAGGCGGAAGCGCTGCTTGCCGACAAGATGCGCGCGATGACCGGCGGCCTGCAGCTTCCGCCGGGCATGACCCTTCCGTTCTGATGACCACCGACGCCGACAGGCGCACGCCCTATCGCCTGCCGCAGCCGGCCGAGATGGCCGCCGACCTCGTCGTCGCCCCTGCTTTGCCCCACGATGAGCGTATCTGGGTGCCGCAGGCGGAAAATGTCTGGTTCCGCCCGCTCTGCCTGTCGGTCTCGCAGGGTTACTGGGTCAATCTGCTCAAGGTGACGCGCTCCGGCGTGCTCTCCCGCCACCGTCACACCAACCCGGTTCACGGCTACGTGCTCAAGGGCAGGTGGCACTATCTCGAGCACGACTGGGTGGCGGAGGAGGGCGGCTATGTCTACGAGCCGCCGGGTGAGACCCACACGCTGGTCGTCCCCGACGATTGCGAGGAGATGATCACTCTGTTCCAGGTCAACGGCATCATGCTTTATGTCGATCCGGACGGGAACGCGCTCGGCTACGAGGACGTGTTCTCCAAGATCGCCATGTGCCGCCGCCACTACGCCGCCGCCGGGCTCGGCGGCGACTATGTCGATCACTTCATCCGCTAGTTCTTCGCGTTCGCCAGCAGCGGATCGAGGATCGCTTTCATTGCCGCGACGTCCATCTCGCCGACGTGCTTCTCGCCGTTGATGAAGAAGGTCGGCGTGCCGTCGACGCTGAATTCCGTCTGCGCGCGCTTCGCGATCTCGTTGATGCCATTGGCGATGTCGGTCTTCTTCAGGCAGGCCTCGAACGTTGCCTTGGTGAAGCCGAACGGCGTGAGCTCGGCGACCAGCGCCGGCTCGGGATCCTTGACGTAGGCCCAGTCGTTCTGCGTGCGGAACAAGGTGTCGATGATCGGGAAGAACTTGTCCGGCGGGGCACAGCGCGCCGCCATGGAGGCCGCGAAGGCGAGATCGTCGAGCGGATATTCGCGGAAGACGTAATAGACCTTGCCTGTGTCGACATAGTCCGTCTTCAGCGTGTCGAAGACGGTCTTGTCGAAATTGCCGCAATGCGGGCAGGTCATCGAGGCGTATTCGACGATCGTCACCGGCGCCGTCGGTTTGCCGAGCGCCATGTCGGGGAGCGCGGTGGGCGCCATCAGCCGCATGATGGAGATCGGTGCGGCCTGGACGGGCGCGGCCGCCGCCCAGGCGGCGACCACGAGGCAAACGAAGGTAGGAAGCAATCTGCGCATGGAAAACTCTCTGAAGACATCGCCCACCTCATCCTATCAGGCTTTGCTAGATGGGGCGCGCGGCCCGAGTTGACAGGAGCGGCGCCACGCCGTTTGTGGCGGGACGAGAAGCGAGGTTAACCGATTCATGCCCCGTTCCGTCGCTGGCCCCGAGATCGAGCGCCTGATCCAGCTTCTTGCCAAGCTGCCGGGGCTGGGGCCGCGCTCGGCCCGCCGCGCCGCGTTGCATCTGGTCAAGAAGAAGGATGAGCTGCTGGCGCCGCTGGCGAGCGCCATGGACGTGGCGCTGGAGTCGGTCGTGGTCTGCTCCACCTGCGGCAACATCGATTCCAGCGACCCCTGCACCATCTGCGCCGACCCGCGCCGCGAGGACGGCCTGCTCGTCGTGGTCGAGGACGTCGCCGACCTGTGGGCGCTGGAGCGCGCCGGCGCCTTGAACGCCCGCTATCACGTGCTCGGCGGCGCCCTGTCGCCGCTCGATGGCGTCGGCCCGGACGACCTCGGCATTGACAAGCTGGTCGCCCGCGTCGCCTCCGGCGGCGTGCGCGAGGTCATCCTCGCCGTCAACGCCACCGTCGAAGGCCAGACCACCGCGCACTACATCATGGATAGGCTCGCCGGCCTCGACGTCAAGGTTTCGCGCCTGGCCCACGGGGTTCCGGTCGGCGGCGAACTCGATTATCTCGACGAGGGCACGCTTTCGGCCGCGATCCGTCAGCGCACGCCGTTCTAGGGAAGGGGGGACGAATGGACGCGACGGTACTGGACTCGGTCCATGCCTACTGGTTCGGCGACCTGAAGGCCTGGGACGGACAGGTGGACGATGAGCGGCGGACGGCCTGGTTCCGCCCGACACCGGAAATCGACACCCATATCCGCGACACCTGGGGAGCGAACACCGTGGCCGCGCGCGACGCCGCTTGGGACCTGGCGGTGCTGACCCGACGTCAGCAGGTGGCGCTTGTCGTCCTCCTCGACCAGTTCCCGCGCCAGATCCACCGCGACAGCGGCGAAGCCTTCGCCTGCGATGCCGCCGCTCTCGCCATCGCCCGCCGGCTCGTCGTCCACTGGCGCCGCTTCTTCGTAGCCGAGCAGACCTTCGTCATGCTGCCCTTCGAGCACAGCGAGGATGTCGCCGCTCAGGACATGTCGGTGAAACTCTACGCCGACCGCGCGCTGGAAGCGCCGCCGGACCATCTGGAGGCCTGCCGCGACCAACTCGACTACGCCACCAGGCACCGCGATATCATCCGCAAGTTTGGCCGCTTCCCCCACCGCAACGCGGTCCTCGGCCGCGAGTCGAACTCCGGAGGAGATCGAGTTCCTCAAGGGCGGCCGGGGGTTCTAGTGCGAGATCGCGACGTCGCTGAACTGGATCACCGGTTCGATGTCGGTGTAGTTCGCCATGTCGCCCTGCAGGAAAGCGGCGTGCGCGCCGAAGGCCGCCATGAAGTCCTCGGCCGTGTCGAACAGGTACTGGCACATCGCCACAAAGGCCGGTGGTGCGCCGGGCGCCCCGCCGCCGATGCCGCGGTCCACCGAGACGCCCCGATAGCCCTTGCCGGCGGAAAGCCGCTCGATTGACGCCGGCATGTGGGTGTCGATGTAGTAATCCATGTCGAAACGGCCACCCGGCCTGTTCGGATAGAAGATGCTGATCCTGACCATGCTGCTTTCCGGGTTGGGCCTGCCTACACTTCCTCGAACGCGCTGAAGGGCAGCTGCGGCGGTTCGCGGCGCGGCGGGGCGGGTCGCTCCGGCGCCTGAGCCGCATCCTCAGCGGCGTCGCCGTCGGCCACCTCGACCGCCTTGATCTTCTCGCCGCGGCCGGAAATCTTGCGGCTGGAGACAAGGATATCCTCGATGTCCTTGTTGGCCTGGCCGAAATGCAGGCCGAGCTTGCGCACGCGCTCGTCGAGCCGGCCGACGTCGTCCATCAGGCGGATAACCTCCTGCTGGATGATGTGCGCCTGTTCGCGCATGCGCGCATCGCGGAGCAACGACATCACCACCTGGATCGACAGCATCAGCAGCGACGGCGACACGATCACCACCCGCGACCGGTGCGCCCGCTGCACGATGTCCTCATAGTGCTCGTGGATGTCGAAGAAGATCGATTCCGACGGCACGAACATGAAGGCCGTGTCCTGCGTCTCGCCGAGGACGAGGTAGCGTTCCGCGATGTCCTGAACGTGCTTGTTGGTGTCGCGGCGGAACTGGCTCTCCGCCGCCTTCTTGGCTTCCGGCGTCACGGCCGCGCGGATGGCGTTCCACGCTTCGAGCGGAAACTTGGCGTCGATGACGAGGCTTGGGCCCCCATTGGGGAAGAGGATCAGGCAGTCCGGCCGGTTGCCGTTGGAAAGCGTCGCCTGGAACTGGTAGCCCGAAGCCGGCAACCCGTCACGCACGATGGCTTCCATGCGCGCCTGCCCGAAGGCGCCGCGCGTCTGCTTGTTGGCGAGGATGTGCTGCAATTCGACCACCTGGCCCGACAGGTCGGTGATCGTCCGCTGCGCCTTGTCGATCACCGCCAGCCGCTCGCCGAGCTTGGCGAGGCTTTCATGGGTGCCGCGCGCGGTCTCGGACATGGATTGGCCGACCCGGTGGCCGAAGCCATCGAGCCGGTCCGACAGCCCGCGCACCTGGCCGGTGATCTCGCTCTGGTGATTGCGCAGCTCCGCCAGCCCGGCCGCGATGCCGTCCTCGCGCGCCTCCTCCAGCACCTCCACCCGCCGGGCCGCCCTGCGCCAGGCGAAGAAGGTGACGACGGTGAGCACCAGCAACAGCACCGCCGCGCCGCCAGCGACAAGCGTCGCGCCGGTGATGGTCACATCGCCGAATCGGGTGATCGTCTCGTTCATCGGCAAAGGATAGCCCGAAAAGGCCGGCGAGTACAAAACAGGAACCCTCCTGTCCCGTATTCGCCGGCCCGGCCGAACCGGGAGGGGGTGGGGACCGGTTCGGGAGATGGTTCGGAGGGGGTGGCCACGCCGCCGGCCTATTGGCCGGTCGCCGCCTCGCACGACACGGTGGGGTTCATGTCGGCGAAGGTGCCCGTCGGGTTCGATTTCCACGCCCATACATGCAGCTCATAGAAGGCGGGAAGGCCGTAGCGGTTCGGTGTACCGGTGAAGTTGAAGAGGTGCCCTTCGAGTTGGGCCGGTCCCTTGGTGGTGATGTATTCCACCGCGATCAGGGTCAGCTTCCCACCCGGTCCCGGCTCGTACATCACCGCTTCCGGGTGCGCCACATCGAGCCCGTCGTCCTTGAGGTACTTCGCGTTGACGTAGTGGATGCCCATGGCGCCGCCGTTGACGCCGCTGGCGCAGGGGATCGGCGCGTAGCCCTCGGCTAGCGCGGCGCTGGCGTCCTTGAAGCGGTCGTTGGCGCTGCGCACATGGTCCGCCAGCGGGTTCTCCGCCGCCGATGCGGCGCCAGCCGCAAAAACGGCCAGAAGCGCAAGGCTCGGCAGCCAGGATTGAGTTTTCATGCAATGTCTCCTCTTTTGCAGTTGCTCTCGGGGTAAGTCGATATCCGGCACGAACTGCCGGCGGGCCGGCGCCGTCAGCGCCACCGGTCGATAGTCCGCCAGTTGCGGATGTTGTCCTTGCCCTCATAGGCGCGGAGGTCGGACCGCGTCAGGCCGAGATCCTTCAGCATGTCGTCGCTGAGCCCGCCCTCCTTGCCCTCATAGGCGCGGAGGTCGGACCGCGTCAGGCCGAGATCCTTCAGCATGTCGTCGCTGAGCCCGCCCAGGATGCGGGCCGTCTTGCGCCGCATGCGCCATCGGGCGTGCGCCGCCACGACACGTTTCACCGTCTGCCCGATCGTCCCGATGACGCTGGTGAGCGGCGAAGTGTCTGGCAGCCGTGCGGCGATTTCCGACATGGGGAACCTCGTTGTTGACGGTGCCGATTGACGTGCTGCCGGTGGGGCTTTTCGGCTGGCAGCGGTTGGGGCGCGGACATTGCCGAGGCGGCCCGCCGGCCGCGTCCGCCGATCGGCGGATGTAGCGATCACGAATTGGAGAGGCGGATGTCCTCAGCGCAGCAGGGGGGACGCATAGCCGGCGACCAGCTTGGCGAGGTCGGCCTGGCGGCGCGTGCCGGTCTTTTCATAGAGCCGACCGAGATGGGTCTTCACGGTGCTCGTCGCGATGCCGAGCGTGTCGGCGACTTCCGGCGCGCCGCCGACGTCGGCGATGGCCAGCAGGACGCGCAGCTCCGTCAGCGTCAGCCCGTAGGCGCGGGCGATTGCTTCGGGCATCGACGGCGCCGCGATGGCGGCCTTGTGGACGAAGAGCGCCAGGACGGCGCGGCGTCCGCCGGCGTTCCGGCGGGCGTCGGAGGCCAGCGGCAGGGCATGGGCGACATGGCGCTCGCCGTCACGGGAGATGAGCGGCAGCGCGACGCCCTTGCTGCCCGGCAAATCCTCGCCGGCCGCCGCAGTCCTGACGATCTGGCCAAGCTCGCCGCCGGCAGCGGTGTCGCCCGCGGTCAGCCGGCCGCCGGTGACGGTAAGGAAATCCGCCGCCTCCAGCATGCGGCGCCCGGCGACATTGGCATGCAGGACGCGCGCGTCGGCGTCGAGCAGGAACACGCCGCAGGCGACGCCGTCGAGACTCTCCGCCAGGTTCGCTGCCTGCGTGGTCTGCTGGTCGATCACGCCGGCGATCAACGCCGCCCGCTGAACATGCGGCACCACCAGCCGCATGCGCTGGCGCGTTTCTTCGTCGACCACGCCGTCGCGCTCATGGCGGAACACGCCGAACATGGCGGCACCGTCCGACGACTTGTCGAGCACCGCCCCGGCGAAATCGACGAAGCCCTGCGGCCGCGCCCATTCCGCGTAGAAGCGGGAATCGAGAAAATCGCCGTAGGCGATCAGGTCCGTGACGGCAGTTGGCCGGCCGGGCTCGGCGAAGACGTGGCCAAAAGAGAGAGGATCGATCCTGACGTAATTGCCGAAATAAAGCTCGGTGAAGCGCGCCTCGATACCCGAATCATAGGCGCTGGCGCCGCTCAGGCTGGCGCTCTTGGTGAACAGGGCCGCCGCGCACCCGCCGACAAAGCGTGTCGCGCCGTCGAGCGCGGAGCCCCAGAGCGCCGGGTTGAGCGCGGCATCGTAGATCTCGCCGACCAGCGTCGACAGCAATTCGGTTTCGGTCATGGTCGGCGGAAACAGATGAACCATGGCGGTTATTCGGCGGCCTGTGACAGCCGTCACACCCCCGCTCGAATTCACCGCTTCGTGAAGCGTATATCCCCCGATCGAATGGCGCGTGCGCCTTGGGCCACCGCCTAACGTCCCGCCGCGAAACACCTGGAACGGAGACGATGAGATGCGGAGCGGAGCAGCGGTGAGAGGTACATTCGGCAAAGGCGATGCGTCTGAACGCGCGCTGCCGGCGCCGGACGAGCGCGCTGCCGACCGCCATGGCGCCTCGGCCGATCCAGATGGTTCCCTCGCCAAGACACGCCCGAGGCTGGATCAGCACCCGCAGCGGGTGCGCCGCGACCACTTCCTCAGCGAGATATTCTAGGAAACGCAACCGAGGACGGTAAGAACCGCCGGATCTGGCGGAGGCGGTCTAGTCGCCGCTCTCCGTCTCGTCCTCGCCCGGTTGCTTCGGGTGCTTCGGCTTGCGCGGCGGCCGCCGTGGCCGGTCGGGCGGCTCCACCACCTTCTCCCGGAACAGGGGAGAGCGCAGCGAGCGGGCAACCGGATTGCGCCTCAGCTTGCGGGGCGCGGTTGTCTTGCGCGTCTTCACCGGCGCCGAATCCCTCGAAAGCGTTGACCCGGAAGGGTTCCTCTCATATCTGAAGCGCGTGTCAAAGCTCGATATCATCACCTTGCCGGACCGCAAGCTGCGCATGACCAGCGACCCCGTCGAACGGGTCGACGACGATCTGCGCAAGTTCATGGATTCCATGCTGGAGACCATGTACGAGGCGCCGGGCATCGGACTGGCCGCCATCCAGGTCGGCGTACCGCGCCGCGTCATCACCATCGATGTCGCCTCGCGTGAATCCGAGGAGGGCGAGGAGCCGAAGCCCGATCCGCTCTTCCTGGTCAACCCCAAGATTCTCTGGCGCTCCGGCGATATGGCTGCCGCCGAGGAAGGCTGCCTCTCGATTCCGGAATATTTCGCCGAAGTCGAACGGCCGGCCCAGGTGCGCGTCGCCTATCTCGACCGCGACGGCAAGCCGCACGAGGTCGAGGCCGAAGGCTGGCTCGCCGTCGTCGTGCAGCACGAGGTCGATCATCTCGACGGCAAGCTGTTCATCGACTACCTGTCGAAGCTCAAGCGCGACATGGTGATCAAGAGGTTCACCAAGCAGGCGAAAATCGGCGGCAAACCGCCGGCCCTGTAGGCATGGCGTTGCCCGCCGGCCGCACGCGTTCCACGACAAAGCCTCGTTTCAGCCACAATCCGGCGCCCTTGATGATCGTTCCGCCGGGGCGACGACCGCGGCATTGTCTGGCGAAGCAACAGGGAGAGCTGGCATGAGGAAGACGGTTCTGGCCGTGGCCGCGGTTTCGGCCCTTAGTCTCGGCATTGCGGGCTGCACCACCACCGAGGGTGCGGTGAGCGGCGGCGTCATCGGCGCCGCGATCGGCGGCGTCGCCACCAATTCGGTCGGTGGTGCGATCATCGGTGCCGGCATCGGCGCGCTTGCCGGTGCGGTTCTGGTCAAGCACCTCGATGGTGGCTGGTGCACCTACAAGTACCACGGCAAGTACTATCGCGATCGCTGCCGCCACTAGGTCGGACGCTGAAATAGCCGGTCGCCGGCGCCTCCCAGGCGCCGGCTGACGTCCGAGCCTTGCCGGTCAGCCAAGGGGGCGCTATGCCGCGCCCCATGCGCATCGCCTTCTTCGGAACACCGGATTTTGCCGTCCCGACACTGACCGAGATTGTCGGCCAGGGCCATGAGGTCGCCGCCGTCTACACCCAGCCGCCGCGCGCCGCCGGCCGCGGCATGGTTGAGCGCAAGTCGCCGGTGCACGAGGTGGCCGAGCGCTTCGCTTTGCCGGTGTTCACGCCCGCCCGCCTGAAGAACGAGGGCGAGGCGGAACGCTTCGCTGCGCTTGCGGTCGATGTCGGCGTCGTTGCCGCCTATGGCCAGATCCTCCCGAAAGCCTTCCTCGACGTCCCGCCGCGCGGCTTGGTCAACCTGCATGGCTCGTTGCTGCCGCGCTGGCGTGGTGCGGCGCCGGTCGCCCGCGCCATCATGGCCGGCGATCATGAGACCGGTGTCATGGTCATGCGCATGGAGGAGGGGCTCGATACCGGCCCGGTCGCCATGAGCGAGCGGATCGCGATCGAGCCGGACGCCACTGCCGGCGAAGTGGCGGCGAGGCTCGCCGCGCTCGGCGCCGACCTCATGGTGCGCGCTTTGGCCGCGCTCTCACGCGGTGATCTCGGCTTCACGCCGCAGGCGGAAGACGGCGTCACCTACGCCAAGAAGCTCGACAACGCCGAAACCCGTATCGACTGGTCGCGCCCGGCAGCCGAGGTCCACAACCACATCCGCGGCCTGTCGCCTTTCCCCGGCGCCTGGTGCCTTGCCGATTTCGGCAAGGGGCCCGAGCGCATGAAAATCCTGCGCTCCACGCTTGCCGAAGGCGCGGGCGCCCCCGGCAGCGTGCTCGACGACCGGTTCACCGTCGCCTGCGGCTCGGGCGCGGTGCAACTCACCGAGGTCCAGCGCGCCGGCAAAGGCGCGGTCAGCGCGGCCGAGTTCCTGCGCGGCCTGCACGCCCCGCTCACCGTGCTCGGCTGAACATGCCGCGCTACAAGCTCACCATCGAATATGACGGCCGCCCCTATGTCGGCTGGCAGAGGCAGCAGAACGGCCGCTCGGTGCAGCAGGCGATCGAGGAGGCGATTGTCGCCTTCGCCGGCGAGACGGTGGTGGTCAAGGGCGCCGGGCGCACCGATTCGGGTGTCCATGCGCTGGGCCAGGTCGCCCATATCGATCTCACCCGCGACTGGCCGTCCGATACGGTGCGCGATGCCCTCAACGCGCACCTCAAGCCTGAGACCGTCGCCATCCTCGCCGCGCGGATCGTCGCCCCCGAATTCGACGCCCGCTTCTCGGCGGTCAGGCGCCGCTATCTCTATCGCCTGCTCGACCGCCGCGCGCCGGCAGTCATCGACCGTGGCCGCGTCTGGTCGGTCGGTCAGCGCCTTGACGAAGAGGTCATGCACGCCGCCGCGCAGGCGCTTGTCGGAAACCACGATTTCACCACCTTCCGCTCCTCCGAGTGCCAGGCGAAGTCGCCGGTGAAGACCCTCGACCGGCTCGACGTGTCGCGTGCCGGCGAGGAGGTCATGGTGATCGCCGAGGCGCGTTCCTTCCTGCACAACCAGGTGCGCTCGATGGTCGGCACGCTGAAGAAGGTGGGCGACGGCAAATGGCCGGTTTCGGCCGTCGGCGAAGCGCTCGAGGCCGCTGACCGCGCCCGCTCCGGCCCGGTCGCACCGCCTGACGGCCTCTACCTGGTCGCTGTCGACTACTGAACCGGGGAATCGATGCCGAATAGCCGGTTCACCGCCATGACGATGGCGAGGCTCACCAGAAAGTCGAGCATCACGAAGGCGACGGCAACGTCGCCGCTGGCGCCGAGCGCCTTGCGCGCGATCGCGTAGCTCATGCGAAAAGTGGCGACCAGCGCCAGCAGGGACGGCAGCACCAGCATATTGGTGCTGACCACGCCGGAGAGGTCGATCAGCCCGATGACGGCGAACGGAATGATCATCAGCACCGTCGCCCAGTTGCGCGCCACGATAAAGCCCGGGTAGCCGCGTCGTATGCCGATGAAGTCGGCGATGAGCCCGAGGATGATCGGCAGCGTCACCCAGTCGACGGCGAGCGTCAGCGCCTTGGCCGCCCAGAACTGGGCGTTGCTGAAATCGTCGGTGGGGTTGGCGTCGGTCAGCAAGTCGTAACGGTCGGCCAGCGCCGTCAGAGCGTAGAGCGGCGCCACCAGGATGACGGCGCGGAACGAGCGCCAGAAGCCGTCGACGCTGGTGTCAAAGAAACGCATGGCGTCCGCCCGGCCGATGAACAGCCGCCACGCCCCTCTCAGCGAGTGGGCGATCTCGGCGCGGTCCATCAGTCCCTGCCTTCGCCGGCGGTGAAGAACCGGTCGAGGAAGGCGCGGTAGATCGCGGTCAGTTGCGTGAGGTCGGCCAGCGGCACGCGCTCGTCGACCTGGTGCATGGTGTCGCCGACCAGGCCGAACTCGACCACCGGGCAGGCGCCCTTGAAGAAGCGCGCGTCGGATGTGCCGCCGCCGGTCGAAGGCGACGGGAAGACGCCGGCCACCGAGCCGATCGCCCGCGACAGGCTGTCGAGAAGCGGCCCGGAGGGGGTGAGGAAGGACTCGCTGGCGCCGGGTTCGATGGCGAGCCTCAGCTTGGCCGCGCCGGGTGCCTCGGCGAGTGCCGCGTCGATCTCGGCGCCGAGATGTGCCGCCAGCGTCTCGGTCGTCCAGCCGTCGTTGAAGCGCACGTTGAAGCGCGCCCGCGCCTCCGCCGGAATGACGTTGAAGGCCGGGTTGCCGGTATCGATGCTGGTGATCTCCAGGTTGGACTGCTCGAAATCGGCGCTACCCTTGTCCAGCGTCAGCCGCGCCAGCCGGTCGACGACGCGGATGAGCCGCGGTAGCGGATTGTCGGCGAGATGCGGATAGGCGGCGTGACCCTGCCGCCCGATCGCCGTGATGGTGCCCGACAGGCTGCCGCGCCGGCCGATCTTGACCGTATCGCCGAGCTTCTGGCGCGAGGTCGGCTCGCCAACCAGCGCCGCGTCGAAATGGTGGCCTTGCTCCAGCGCCCAGGCCAGCGTCCTCACGGTGCCGTTCACCGCCGGGCCCTCCTCGTCGCCGGTGATGAGCAGCGACAGCGTGCCGGCCGGCGTTCCCTCCTCGGCAAGCTTGCCCAGCGCCGCGGCCATGAAGCAGGCGATGCCGCCCTTCATGTCCACCGCGCCGCGCCCGTAGAGGGCGCCGCCGGCGGTCTCGCCGGCGAAAGGCGGATGCGTCCAACGCCCCTCGTCGCCCGGCGGCACCACGTCGCTGTGGCCGGCGAAGACCAGGTGCGGCGCGCCGCTGCCGATGGTGGCGAACAAATTGTCGACGTCCGGCGTGCCCGGCGCCGAAAAGGTCAGCCGCTCGACCGCAAAGCCAGCACCGGAAAGCACTTGCGCCATCCAGCCCTGGGCGCCGCCCTCGGCCGGGGTCACCGACCGGCAGGCGATCAGCGCCTTCAGGAAGGCGGCCGGGTCAGATGTCTGGGTCATGGGCTCGCGCTTGGGAGGAAGGCGGTGCGCCTGCGGTTTAGCGAGGCTTCCCGCCGGCCGTCAATCGTCGCCGCTAATTGGGATCGAAGCGTGGCGGCGGGCCGTAGAGGTTGGGGCCGGCATTGCCGGCGACGAAGGCAAGCGTGATCAGCCACAGGAGGCCGACGAAGGGCACCACAAGCAGCAGCACGAACACGCCGGACAAGCCGATATCATGGCAGCGTTTGGCGGCCAGCACGAACAGGGCGACGGTCGAGGGGAAGGCGGTGCCCATGAGCACCAGGCCCAGCGCCAGGTCATGGTCGGCCTGGTGCACGGCAAAGGCGATCAGGACGGCCTCCACCGCATAGACGAAGGCAAGGCCGAGCACGTATTCCTGGCGGGAGATGCGCCCGCCGGCGGTGAAGAAGAAGCGCAGAAGGTCGTTGGCGCGGACCGGTTTCATGACGCTGCGGGCGGGAGCACCGCCAAGGTCGCTCCCGCCAGCTCCGCAAACGCGCCGCCGTGACTAGCTCTGCAGCGGGTCGGGGCCATAGGCGTTGTCGCCGACGGTGCCGCGCAGGATGCCGAGTTCGATCACGATCCAGATGCCAATCGCCACCTCGATGAGGGAGGTCAGCATCCCAAAAGCATTAGGCACGCCCGGCGCGCCGGTGAGGCCGATCAGGGAGAACAACGCGACCAGAATGCTGATGCCGATGACGATGGCGGCATAGATGCCCGGCTTGGCACGATCCTGGAAGCGTTTGCCCATCAGCGCGTAGCCCGGATAGGCCAGTGCGACCTGGACGATGAACCCGATCAGCAAAACGGCGAAGCTCGCCCAGCCGAAGAGGACGCCGACGATCACATTGATCACGATACTGACGATGACCAGGGCGATGATGCCCATCCAGAAGGTCTTGCGTCCGATGCGGCCGTCCGTGGTCAGATAAAGATGATTGTAGTCGAAATTCATGCTGGCCCCTCCTCCCGGATCGTGCATTGCAGCAGCCTAGGATACCCCCGGTCGTCGTCCCAGGGGAAAAGCCCCTAGTGCTGGGCATGCTCCTGATGCAGCACTTCCTGACGCGTGTTGGCGGCAATCTCGGCAAGCAGGAAGAAGAAAGCCGCCAGAACCGAAGCCAGGATGAACCCGACGACCCCGCCGATGATGAACCCAAGGATGGCGACCGCGCTGCCCTGGTCCTGCCCGCCAATCGCACCTGCGATTGCAAGCCCGAGCGTCAGCCCGATGACGAAGACCAGCATCATGATTTCAGCGGTCTTGATGATGAAGCGCCGGAACCCACCCATGACGTGCCCCCTTTCCATGTGCGTTTGATGAGGAGGCTGAGTTTACAGGCGGAGGTGAGTCGTATCTAGTCTCTGAGCAGTTCGTTGACCGAGGTCTTGGCGCGCGTCTTTTCGTCGACTTTCTTGACGATGACTGCGCAATAGAGGGACGGACCGTAGTTCTCGCCGGGCAAGTTCTTGCCCGGCAGCGAACCGGACACGACGACCGAATAGGGCGGCACGGCCCCCATGTGGATTTCGCCGGTCGCCCGGTCGACGATCTTGGTCGAGGCGCCGAGATAGACGCCCATCGACAGCACCGAGCCCTCGCCGACGATCACCCCCTCGGCCACCTCGGCGCGTGCCCCGATGAAGCAGTTGTCTTCGATGATCACCGGGCCCGCCTGCAGCGGCTCCAGCACGCCGCCGATGCCGGCGCCGCCGGAAATGTGCACGTTCTTGCCGATCTGCGCGCAGGAGCCGACCGTCGCCCAGGTGTCGACCATGGTGCCGGAATCGACATAGGCGCCGAGATTGACGAAGGAGGGCATCAGCACCACGCCCGGCGCGATATAGGCCGAGCGCCGCACGATGCAGTTGGGCACGGCGCGGAAGCCGGCGCGGGTGAAATCCTCGGGCCCCCAGCCGGCGAACTTGGATTGCACCTTGTCCCACCAGCCGCCGCCGTTCGGGCCACCGGGGATCAGGCCCATCGGGTTCAAACGGAAGGAGAGCAGCACCGCCTTCTTGAGCCACGGGTTGACCGTCCAGCCGGCTTCCCCCTTCTCAGCCACGCGCACCGCGCCCGAGTCAAGCAAAGCGAGAGTGGCGTCCACCGCCTCGCGCACCGCGCCGGTCGTTTCCGGGCTTATGGTGTCACGGTCTTCGTAGGCGGCGTCGATGGTCGCTTGCAGGGCGGCGGTGTCGGGGGTCATCGAAAAAGTCCGTTCGTCAGGGTCGGCCGCGGACCTTAGTGACGCGTCGAGGGAAGTCAACGCGGCGTGGCGCACATGCTGCCCGTTTCGGCGCTATAGCGCGTCCAGCACCGCCTCGATGAAGCCGGCGAGGTCGTCGGTCACGAACTCGACATGCGGCGCGTCGCGACCTTCCATCTCCCAGTCCTCGGTCAGCACCTCGCGTGTGCCGTGCGGCACCACCAGAACGGTCGCCATGCCGAGCGCCTTGGGCACTTCCAGGTTGCGCGCCAGATCCTCGAACATCACCGCCCGCAGCGGGTCGACGCCGGTGACCTTAAGGAAGCGGTCATAGGTCTCGCGGTTCGGCTTGGGCAGCAGCTCGGAGCTGACGATATCGAAGATTCTCTCAAAATGGTCGGGGATGCCGAGCCGTGTCGCCACCTTCTCGGCATGCGCCCGGCTGCCGTTGGTGAAGATGAACTTGCGCCCCGGCAGCCGCTCGATCGCGCTGGCCAGCCGCGGGTCGGGCTTCACCACCGAATGGTCGATGTCGTGGACATATTCGAGGAAGTCGTCGGGCTGGATGCCGTGCTCCTCCATCAGCCCGCGCAGCGTCGTGCCGTAGCGCTGGTAATAGCACTTCTGCACCCGATGGGCCTCTTCCGGGCCGATGTCGAGCAGCCGTCCGACATAGGCGCGGATGCGCTTGTCCACCTGGATAAACAGGTTGACGTGGCGCGGATAGAGCGTGTTGTCGAGGTCGAAGACCCAGGCGTCGACCGTCGCGAACCGTTCGAGATCCTGCTGTTTCGCCCCTTCGCGGGCGCTCATGGCAGGATCAGCGTGCCGGCGCCGTGGTCGGTGTAGAGTTCTAGGAGCACGGCATGCGGCGTCTTGCCGTTGAGGATGACGACGCCCTCGACACCGCGCGTCAGCGCGTCGATGCAGGTCTCGACCTTGGGGATCATGCCGCCGGTGATGGTGCCGTCGGCGATCAGCTTCTTCACCTCGGCGACGGTCAGCTCCTTGATCAGCGTGCCGCCCTTGTCGAGCACGCCCGGCACGTCGGTGAGGAACAGCAGGCGCGTGGCGCCGAGCGCGCCGGCCACGGCACCGGCGAAGGTGTCGGCATTGACGTTGTAGGTGGCGCCGTCGAGCCCCGGGGCCACCGGCGCGATCACCGGGATCAGTCCCGCCGACAGCACCATGTCGATGACCGCGCGATCGACCCGCTTCGGTTCGCCGACGAAACCGAGATCGACCACCTTCTCGATGTTCGAATTGGGATCGACCTCGGTGCGCGTCACCTTCTCGGCGAACACCATGTTGCCGTCCTTGCCGGAGAGGCCGACCGCCTTGCCGCCCTCGGCGTTGATCGCCATCACGATCTCCTTGTTGATCGCGCCGGCAAGCACCATTTCGACCACTTCGACCGTCTTCTTGTCGGTCACCCTGAGTCCCGAACGGAATTCGGATTCGATGCCGAGCCTTTTCAGCATGTCGGCGATCTGCGGGCCGCCGCCGTGCACCACCACCGGCCGCGCGCCGGAGGTTTCCAGCAGCGTGATGTCGCGGGCGAAGGCCTTGGCGAGATCCGGGTCGCCCATGGCGTGGCCGCCATATTTCACCACCACCATCTTGCCGTCATAGGCCAGCATGTAGGGCAGCGCCGCCGAGAGCAGCCGGGCGCGGGCGATCGCCTCGGCGGTGTCCTGATCGGTGGTCTGGCTCATGGTCGTCATCCCTCTCTCGGGGGCCGCTCTATACCGGGTTTGCGACAGGGGGACAAACGCGCGGTTACGCCAGCCCCGCGATCTCCGCCCTCAGCACATCGATCCCCGCGCCGGTCGTTGACGATGTCGCCAGCACCTCCGGGTGCGCCGCCGGGCGCTTGGCGATCTTTGCGGCCGTCGCGGCGATGACCCGCGGCAGGTCGCCGCCTTTCGCCTTGTCCGCCTTGGTCAGCACGATCTGATAGGAGACCGCCGCCTTGTCGAGGGTGGCGAGCGCTTCCTCGTCATTGGGCTTGAGCCCGTGGCGGGCGTCGATGAGCACATAGACGCGGCGGAGCCGCGGCCGCCCGCGCAGGTAGTCGAACACGGTGCGCGTCCACGCTGCCACGTCGCTCTTGGACGCACGCGCATAGCCGTAGCCCGGCATGTCGACGATGGCGACGCCCGCTTCGGCCGAGAACAGGTTCAGCTCACGCGTCCGCCCCGGCGTGTTGGAGGTCCGCGCCAGCGCCTGTCTGCCGGTGAGCGCGTTGATCAGCGACGACTTGCCGACATTGGAGCGCCCGGCGAAGGCGACCTCGATGGCATCGGCCACCGGCAGGACGGTGGGCTTGGGCGCACCGGCAATGAACTGCCATGGCTTGGCGAAGAACAGCCGCCCGGCCTCCAGGCGCTCCGCCTCTTCAAGCGCGTCGTGTGGTTCGGCCATGGCGCCGCCGGCCGGGCTTCAGCTCTTGGCGTCGGCGGGCTTGGCGGCCTTGGCCCTCGCCTTGGCCTTGGCGGCTGCGCGGCGCGACTTCACCGTCGATTTCGCCGGCTTGCTGTCATCCGCCTGCGGCTTCACCGAATTGTTGGCCGCCTTCGGCGTCGCCGGCGCGTGCTTGCCCGCCGGCTCGGCCACATGCACCGGCGTCTTCTTCGGTTTGACGCCGAAGGTGCCGAGGATGTTGCCCCACAGATCCACATCGGTGCCCGAGCGCCGCATGATGATGTACTGCTGTGTCACCGACAGCGTGTTGTTCCACGCCCAGTAGATCACCAGGCCCGCCGGGAACGACGCCAGCATGAAGGTGAACAGCACCGGCATCCAGGTGAACAGCATCGCCTGGGTTGGGTCGGGCGGCGTCGGGTTCAGCTTCATCTGCACGAACATCGTGATGCCCATGATCACCGGCCAGATGCCGATCGCCAGGAAGTGGCCGATCATCGGCACCGACGCCGGGTCGTAGGGCAGCAGTCCGAACAGGTTGAAGATGTGCGTCGGGTCGGGCGCCGAGAGGTCCTGGATCCAGCCGAAGAACGGCGCATGGCGCATCTCGATGGTGACGAACAGCACCTTGTAGAGCGAGAAGAAGACCGGGATCTGGATCACCATCGGCCAACAGCCGGCGAGCGGATTGATCTTCTCGGTCCGGTAGAGCTTCATCAGCTCTTCCTGCTGCTTGACCTTGTCGTCCTTGTATTGCTCGCGCAGCGCCGTCATCTGCGGCTGCAGCTTCTTCATCTGGCTCATCGACTTGTAGGATTTGTTGGCCAGCGGGAAGAACACCGCCTTGACCATCACCGTCACCAGCAGGATGGCGACGCCGAAATTGCCGAACACGCGATAGAGCCAGTCGATCAATGTGAACATCGGCTGGGTGATGAAGAAGAACCAGCCCCAGTCGATCAGCAGGTCGAATTTCTCGATGTGGAGCTTGTCGCGGTAGGCGGACAGCACGCTCACCCGCTTGGCACCGGCGAACAGGCGGGTGGTCTGGACAATGGACGCGCCAGGGGCCAGGTTCTCCGCCGCGGCGGCAAAATCGGTCTGATAGACCGGCGTCGTGCCGCTTTCCTTGCCGATATAGTGCGCGGTGTAGGGCTGCGTCTGCTCGGGGATCAGCGTCGCCGCCCAGTACTTGTCGGTGATGCCCAGCCAGCCGCCGGTCTTGTCTGACCACGTCACCTCGTGGTCCTTCATGATGTCCTTGTACTTGTATTCCTGCAGGCTCTTGTCGCCGATCACGCCGACCAGACCTTCGTGCAGGATATAGTAGCCGGAGGTCGGCGGCTCGCCGACGCGGGTGATGCGACCGAAGGGCGCGAGGGCGATGCTGGCATTGCCCTTGTTGGTGACCGTGTCGGTCACCGTCAGCATGTACTGGTCGTCGATGGCAATCTGGCGGCTGAAGACGAGCCCGGCGCCGTTGTCGTAGGTCAGCGTCACCGGTGTCTCGGGCGTCAGCGTGGCGCTGGCGGGTGCCGTCCATTCGGTGGCCGGGCCGGGCAGGGGGCCGGCGTCGGCGGCGCCCGCCCAGCCGAAATCGGCGAAATAGGCGTCAGGCCCGCCGCTTGGGCTGAGCAGGATGATGGTCGGGCTCTGCTTGTTGACCGTCTCATGATAGTTGTTGAGGCGGATATCATCGACGCGCCCGCCGGTGAGGTTGATCGAGCCGGTGACGGCCGGCGTCGCGATCGGCACGCGCTTGGACTGGGCGAGCGCCTCGTCGCGGGTCTCGACCGTCTGCTGCACGGGCGCCGCGGCTGGTGCGCTGCCGGCCGCTGGTGCCGTCGTCGTCGCCGGCGTGCTCGGGCTGCCTGCGTTGCCGGCCGCCTGGCCGCTGGTTGCCGCCGGTTGCTGCTGCTGCGTTTCGGCCGCCTGCTGCTGGGCGGCCTCCTGCTGCTTGCGCGCCTGTTCGACCTGCGGCCCGGCAAAGAAGAACTGCCAGGCGAACAGAACGACCATCGACAGCACGATCGCCACGATGAAGTTGCGGTTATTGTCGTTCATTGAACGGACCTGTCCGGCGCTTGGCGGTTGCGCGAAAGTGCGGCCAACCCGGTCTCTAAATCGGTAACCAGCCGCTGGAATTGAAGGGTCAGGGCGGCACGACGCCCGACAAGCACATAATCCGTGGCGGTTTCAAGGTGCCCGCCGGAGACGTCGACCGCTGCCCGAAGGCGCCGCCGGATGCGATTGCGCACGACCGCGTTACCGATTTTCCGCGTCACCGTGAACCCAATCCGCGGTGGCCTGAGCCCGTCGCCCTCGGAATTCTCTCGCGCCTGCAGCACGAAACCCGGGCGCGAAACCCGCCTGCCGCCAGCAACAGCCTTGAAATCGGCGCGGCGCCTCAGGCGCTCCATGCCGGCGGGGACTGCCCCGATCCTCAGGCCGAGAGCCGCTTGCGGCCGCGGGCGCGGCGGGCGGCAATCACCTTGCGGCCGCCGGTCGTGGCCATGCGCGCGCGGAAGCCATGGCGGCGCTTGCGGACCAGCTTGCTCGGTTGATAGGTACGTTTCATATCGTGTCGTCTCCGCGCGGACCGGCCGCGCCGGGCTTATAAGGAGCGGGTTGAATTGAGTCAACGAAACCGCCTCCGGCCGCGGCGGTCGTTCTCGTGCGGTGGCTTTTACCGGAAAGCGGCTATCATTGCCACCGTTACGGCCCCAGGAATTGCTTGGATTTGAAGACGACACATGCCGGAGACCCTTAACCCCGACCTATGCGTGATTGGCGGCGGCCCGGCGGGCATCGCCGCGGCGCTGGCTGCTGCCGGCGAGGGCGTCGACGTCGTCCTGGTCGAGAAGGGGGCGTCGGGCGGTTCCGACCTTGCCACCGGGGCCATCCCCGCCAAGGCGCTGATCACCGCCGCGGAAGTCAACGAATTGCTCCGCCGCGGCCCCGCCATGGGCGTCACCGGCGCGCCGCTACAGGTCAATTTTGCCAAGGTGCGCGAGCATATGGCCGCCGTCGGCGCCGCCATCGCCGCCAATGTTTCGGCCGAGCGACTGACCGCCTTTGGCATCCGGGTGGTCAATGCCGCCGCCCGCTTCACCGACCGCGACACCGTCGCGGCCGGCGAGATCGTGATCCGCGCCCGCCGCACCATCCTGGCGGTCGGGGCGCTGCCGGCGCCGCCGGAAATCCCCGGTCTCGACGGCATCGACGTCCTGACCCTCTCCGGCCTGTTCGAGCTCAGCCGCAAGCCGACCCATCTCATCGTGCTGGGCGCCGGCCGCGAGGGGCTGGAGCTGGCGCAGGCGATCAACCGGCTCGGCATCGATACCACCGTGCTCGATCGCGGCCCGGCCTTGCCGGAGGCCGATCCGGAGCTTTCCGCGATTGTCGTCGACCGGCTGCGCGCCGAGGGCATCCGCGTGCGCATCGGCGTCGATATCGTCTCGGTCGGCCGCCGGCGCGGCGGCGTGCGCTTCACCGTCTCCGACCCGGAAGGCGATGACGCCGCCATCGACGGCTCGCACCTGCTGATCGCCGGTGGGCGCAAGCCCAATGTCGACAACCTCGATCTCGCCATCGCCGGCATCCGCGCCGACGCCAACGGCATCGTCGTCGACCGCCGACTGAGGACCGGCAATCGGCGGGTCTATGCCATCGGCGACGCCGTCGCCGGCCGGACGGACGGCGCCCGCGGCCAGGTGCAGGCGCGCCAGGTGGTGAAGGCGATCCTCTTCCGCCTGCCCGTTGCCGACAGCTCCGACGAGGCGCCGTTCACCGCCTTCACCGATCCGGGACTGGCCACCGTCGGCGTCGACGAGGCCGAGGCGCGCCGGCGCCACGGATCGGGCGTGCGCGTTCTGCGCTTCCCCTTTGCCGAGAACGACCGCGCCCAGATCGAACGCATGCCGGCCGGCATGATCAAGGTCGTCGTCGGCCACCGCGGCCGGATTCTCGGCGCCGGCATTGTCGGCCACGACGCCGGCGAGATGATCGCGCTGTGGTCGCTGGCCGTCTCCCGGCGCTTGCCCATCTCGGCGCTCGCCGCGCTACCGGCGCCCTACCTGACCCGCGCCGAGATCTCCCGCCGCGTCGCCGCCGGCCTCGCCGAGCGCGATGGCGCAGAAAAGCCCGGTTTGACCGCCATCTGGCGCAAGCGCATCATCACTGCGCTGAGCAAGCTCGGTTGAGCGCATGAACGACCGACCCGGCAACGGCGAGCCAAATCAGACGGCGGCCGCCCCCAGGGCTTCCGCGCGGCGCGGCTTCGGCCTGTCGTGGAAGCTGCTGGTGCTGACCGTTCTCTACGTCATGCTCTCGGAAGTGCTGATCTACGTCCCCTCGATCGCCAACTTTCGCGCCAACTGGCTGCTCGACCACATGACCATGGCCGATGCCGCCAGCTCGGTCCTGGCCGAGTCGGTCGCCTCCGAAGTGCCGCGCAGCATCCAGGAGGACCTGCTGGCCGCGGTCGGTGCCAAGGCCATCGCCATCCGCACCGGCGCCACCAGCCGCCTGATCGCCACCGTCGACATGCCGCCCCGGGTCGACCGCACCGCCGATCTGAGAATCATGGAGCCGGTCAGCGAGGTCGTCGATGCCTTCGATACGCTGTTCGCGCAACAGCCGCGCACGCTGCGCGTCGTCGGCAATTCGCGTTCCGGCGCCGTGCTCGAGTTGATCATCAGCGACCGGCCGCTGCGCTCCGCCATGCTCGCCTATTCGCTCAACATCGTCTGGCTGGCGGCGCTCATCTCGATCATCACCGCCGGCCTTCTCTATTTCACCATCAACCGGCTGCTGGTCAGGCCCGTGCGCCGCCTGACCGAGAACATCGTCTCCTTCTCCGAGGCGCCGGAGGACGTCACCCGCGTGATCGCGCCGAGCGGCCGCGGCGACGAGGTCGGCGTCGCCGAGGAGCGTCTGGCGGCCATGGAGCGCGACCTGCAGGGCACGCTGCGCGAGCAGCGCCATCTCGCCGATCTCGGGCTCGCCGTCTCCAAGATCAACCACGATCTCCGCAACATGCTGGCCTCGGCGCAGCTTTTCTCCGACCGCCTCGGCAGCCTGCCCGACCCCAACGTCCAGCGTTTCGCGCCCAAGCTGATCGGCGCGCTCGACCGCGCCATCGCCTATTGCCAGTCGACGCTCACCTATGGCCGCGCCCGCGAGCCGGCGCCCGCCCGCCGCCTGGTCGCCCTTGGCCGCCTGGTCGATGACGTCGCCGATGGTCTCGGCCTGGTCGAGAACCCCATGATCGCCTGGGAGAACCAGGTGCCGCCCGGCCTCGAGGTCGATGCCGACCCCGACCAGCTCTTCCGCGTCCTGGTCAATCTCGCCCGCAACTCGGTCCAGGCGATGGAAGCCAATCCCAACCCGGCGGTGATCTGCCGGCTGACCGTGTCTGCCGCTCGCGAAGGGCCGGTCGTCACCGTTGAGGTGCAGGATACCGGTCCGGGCCTGCCCGAGAAGGCGCGCGCCTCGCTCTTCCGCGCCTTCCAGGGCTCGGTCAGCCCTGGCGGCACCGGCCTCGGCCTCGCCATCGCCGCCGAACTGGTGCGCGCCCATGGCGGTGCCATCGCCCTCGTCGATGGCGGCCCCGGCGCGACCTTTTCAATCACCATCCCCGACCGCCCGCGCACCAACGGCCGCAACGGCAACGGCTGACGCCTCGGCCCGCCACCTGGCCGGGACAGGGCGTTGCCTTGGCCGGCCCGAAAAGCCGGCGACCGGGCGCTGCCGGCCCTTGCAATCGGTGAGGCCATTCAGTAGCTAAGGCCGGCCATGCCCCGCCCTATCGGCCGCGGCACAAGGCCCAGGCGCCCGTAGCTCAGCTGGATAGAGCACCAGACTACGAATCTGGGGGTCAGGGGTTCGAATCCCTTCGGGCGCGCCAATCTTTTCAAGGACTTAGCGCTATAGCATCGTCGGCGATTTTTCGTCGGGGTAGCGCCAGGGGTAACAGCGGCATACCTCTTGTTTGGAGGAGAGGACCAGCGACAATGCAGCCTCCGCGAGTGGTAACCGCTCGTTGTTATGATCCGACTGGGCGACTCACATCCCGTTTGTGTAGCGCGTGACCTAGAGGATGTCCGGAAAATGACCGAGCGTGCCGAATGGATTGACCCTGACCCGTTCACGATCACGATGGTCGTGGCCACCGTTCTATCGACTGTTGCCCAGCTCACTATGCTTGGCATGCAGCTCTCGCAACCGAAGAAGCCTCTGTTTCCCTCCAATCGCGACATGAACGCTCGCCTCCTAAGCCAGAGCCTGGACGAGGCATCTGACGCGGCACAGCGCATCGTCGCGTTCTTGTCCAGGGTGGGGAGGGAGACGAACCTTCTGGACCGGGAGTTTCGGTGCGGCGAAGTCCGGTTGATGTTGACCGTTCAGGAGCGGTGGGAGTTCGAGGAGCTGCTCGTCCGAATCCTGCATCGTCTCGAAGTCACCTCACACCACACGCTGGAGATAATCACCCAGGACGAGGAGTTCGCCAACAAGATCGGCGTGGAGGTCATGAAGGTCACTGGGTCCATCAGTGATCGAGTGAACAAGATGCTCAGGCAGCCTCAGACATACGGCTACGTGTTCGAGGAGGCACTCGACGTGCTGCGTTCTCTGTCGGAGACGATCGGCCGCCTGCGGGGCGTTGGCAATTAAGGTACGATCTAGCGCGATGGAGTTGGCCGCGATTCCGGGGAGCTAGATGACCGCTGAGACGAAGGGCAACCTCTCACGTGTTGGCCGGTGGACATGGCGCCACCTCCACCAGATCGCCGCCGTGCCATTCCTGGCACTCGCCTTCTACCTGATCATCCTCGACCGCATCGCGGGCGCAACGCTGTCGGCAGCGATCTTCCTGGTCCTCGTCCTAGTGCGCGACTTGGAGAGCCTGAAGGCGTTTGGCCTGGTCGAGGCGAAGCTGCGGAAGGCCGACGAACTGGTCGAGAAGCTGTCCGCCGTGGCGAGGGTGACGGCCGAGCACACCTACCTCCAGCTCGGCAGGGGTAGTCGGATAGGGGGTATTCCCATCGCGCGGAAGCAGAAGCTCGCCGACGCCATCGACGAGGTCATGAATGCCGCGGGCGCGACGGCCAAGGAGATTGAGCGGCTCAAGCGCGACTACCTCACGTTCGCGCTCTACGACCTCTACGAAGGGTTCGCTGACCTGTTGCGGGAGAACGCACAAACAAACGCCCACAAGTACGCGACTAGGGCAAGTGACTCGAGCCCCGCCGAGGCGGACGAGCTACGTCGAAAGGCTGAGCTCCTTCGCAAGGTCGAGGGCAGTCACCACATACTCACCGACCTGGAGTCGCTCGGGTTTAGGGTCATGTGCCACAAGGACATACCCGACGACCTCCTGCCAGAGGGCGACGCGAAGAAGCTTCACGGCCTCGCCGACCATCTCACACAGATCGCCGACGAGGTGATGAGCAAGGGCCGCGTGACCGACAGGGCCGTCGCTCTGCTCGACGACCCGGACGACTTCTTCGAGAAGCGCAAGCGGCGCTACCGCGAACTCTTCGGGGAAGACTCTATGCACTGACCTCGGCCAGGGCGCGCCCGAGCCGGTCCCCGGCGCCTTCGCCTTCTGTCGATCTGATCAGGCCGCCTCGGCCCGGCGGTGGTGGCACGCACCCGTCCCCGCTGCTCGCACGTGAGTTCGCCAGAGATTGAGAAATCCCGGGTCAGTTTGCGGCGATGCCAAGTGCGTCCAGGACCTGTGGAGTTATCGTCCCGGTGACCTTCATGTTCCAGTCAGTTTGGAAGCTAAGGCGTCCACCGCGTCGTTCTTCTGCCGCTTGACGTACGGCTTCACATAAGCCGGCAGCATCAAGCGAACGTCGTGACCGAGCTTGCGAAGCTCTCTTCCCCCGTGGTGTGCCGGCGCGCAGGCTTCAACGCCGACGAGGCAGGCCGGTAGCTCTGCGGAGAACTCCAGCACCTTCCTTCGCGTCAGCCGCCGCCGAATGACAACCTCACCAGCCGCATCGATCCCTTGACACCTGGAAGATCGATTTGGCCATGTCCACCTTCCACAACGACGAGAACGGCTTCTGCGTCCTGCAGGCCACTGAGGACCCCCGGAGTTCGAAAAGCGGGAAGCTTTAGCTTAGGATCGTGTCACTGAACCGCCAGCAGCTCAGTAAAGCAGTTCACCGCGCAGGCTCAGCCGATCTGTAAGGCCGAAGGATGGCGAAGAAGACACCCGATCCGATCACCGTCAGCGATGACGAGGTGCGGCAACTGCTGGTGCGCTACAAGTGCCCGGTTCCGTGGCATCAGATGCGCACGAGGTTCCTCGGCAACATCGCCAGCCCGAACATGGAGGTATCGCCGATCAAGGTGGTCCAGAGCCTGTGGGGCGGTGAATTGCCAGAGTTCGAGTCTCTCGACGATGCCAACGAGTTGATCGGCGCGCTAGTCATGGGGCTGTGGAACCGGCTCTCCCGCCATCAGGACCGGAATGCGCCCTTCCGCTTGACCCGGATCCAGACCTCCGCCACCCGACAGGGGCTGGCAGAACTGGCCCAGATCCGGATGGAAGAACTCGATGGCTTCATCGATGGGCTGTTCGGTAAGGAGGAAGCGCTCGATATTCCGGAACGAGCCCAGCGCGGTCTAGATGCTCTGTCTCAGATGCGGGCGCTATTCGCGGCCGTGGTGGAGGTAGCCACGGACGACAGCAAGCCGGGCACCGAAAAGGACATGGAGGCCACCAGCCGCCACATCAGGGAGACGACCAAGAACGCGGAGCACGAGATGCACGCGACCGTGATGGCCTGTGCCCGAGCGCGTCGGCAGCTGCTTGGGGCGCTCCCAGCGAAGAATCATGTCCTTCACTAAATGGCATCGGCGCGGTGGCGCATAGCTGATGCACGCCCCGGAATTACTCGTGTAGCCGAGGGATTTACCCAGAGGCGATGTAGATTATGGATGGGTCCGGGGTATGCAGCGCAGTATGAAATCGAGCGTGTAGCCGACCCGTTTCCGCTTTTATGGCACCGCCCGGTGGTTGTCAGAGCTTCCGCGCCCGCCCTATCTGAGCCAGCACCTGCTTCACAGCGGATTGTGAAATCCCAAACTGACGGGCAATGGTGGAAGGCTTGACTCCAGCCATGAAGGCAGCCCGCACCGCATTGGCCTTTCCCACCGCCAAGGCGGTGTCGCTTCCAGGCGAGGAAGTATGACCTACTGGCTTAGCCTTTGTTCCGGGAGCGTACCGTTTGATCTGCTGATCAGCATCCCGCCGTCTTGGCGGATACAGTCGGCCGCGCCGCCGAGCCTCTTCCGTCGACGCAATAAGCAGTGCGTCGATCTCCGCATCCGACAACCGCGTCAATGCACCCGGCAGGTCTTTGGGCAATAGGTAACGCGCTACGACGGTTGGAGCGATTTCCGCCTCCGACACAGCCCGTTGTGATGTAGCCACCTTCGTGGATACCGCAAACAGGTCTGGGACTGGGTCGGTGCCGCGACGAGAGGCCATAGCCAACACTACGTCGCCGCCAGATTGCGGGAGCAACTAGCCTCTGCCGCCGTCCAAGGTCGTCGTACGCATGATGGATGTGACCTAGCGGCGCAACATATCACGGGACACCCGAACGCCGACTGCAGCGGTTCGGTTAAGATTTGTGGTCGCGAGCCGCACGTGGCCCACCCAGTGATCGCCCTGGCGCTCGATGAGGCAAAGACGCTGGCGCAAGAAGTTGCGCGAGCCCTGACCGAGGCATGGAGCGGCGATGGCACGGGATGACATGGGCCGCCTGCGCGGGCTAGCTGGTGAGAAAGGCTACCGCTTGGAGAAAGCACCATGCGTGGCTGCTGGTTCCTAATCCACGAAGAGACCGGCAAGCTCGCCATTAAGCCCAACGAGACCATGGCATCTACCATCGAGCAGGCCATCAGATTTCTCCGTAAGCTGACGGGCCGGAAGATAGGCTCCCGGCAATCAGCACAAAGTGGCGCACGGATGCGGGCTTCAGTGTATAGAAGCGCGGGCTCGGCACTGGCCGGCCCTCCCCGTCAAGAATCCCGCTCAAGAAAGAACCCCAATGACGTTCTCGATCTACGATGCTTCTGTTCCCGTCTATACCCGACGGCTCAAGGCCCTGGCGGCGATCCTCGAAAAAGCCGCCGCATACGCTACCCAGCGCAAGATCGAACCTGCCGCCCTCATCCAAGCCCGCCTTTACCCCGACATGCTGCCACTGGCGGTTCAGGTGCAGATTTCTTGCAGCTACGCCCTGCGCGGCGCGGCGCGTCTCAGCGGGTCCGAGCCGATGCCCCTCGACGACAAGGCTACTTCATTCGACGACCTCAAGGCGCTGATCGCCAAGACCCTTGAGTTCCTGAAGAGCGTCGATCCGAAAACGGTTGACGGCGCCGAGGACCGCGACATCACCTTTCCGGTTGGTGATCGCAAGCAGACGATGAACGGCGGCGATTACCTCGTGCACTACTCGATGCCGAACTTCTATTTTCACGTCACCACCGCCTACGACATCCTGCGCAACAACGGCTTGGAGATCGGCAAGTCGGATTTTATGGGCGACGCCTAGCCGACACTTTCACGGAGACACCAATGGCAACGAAGAAGCTCTCGAACCATCGCGTTAACTACAGCAGGGAAGACATCCGTCAGCTTAAGGCGCTGATCAAGGCCAAGACGCCGATGACCGAGATCGGCAAGGCCATGGGCCGCACCGCAGCCGGTGTGCGCATGAAGGCGGTCAAGCTCGGTATTCTGCCGAAGCGGAAGACCAAGACGTCGGCGAAGGGCGGCAAACGGGCCAGTCGCTGACCCGAGTGCCGGTCAAGTCAAGCCGCGGTTGGCTAATCCGCCGATAGCCGCAAAGGGATCGACATAAGCGTCGTCGTGGCGTGTGACGATGGCCGCACGCGACCGCAAGCATCCGTCTCTGGCCGGTACTTTGGGTGATGGCGCCGTTCACCTTGGTTGGCGTCACCTTCTTCAGCCGCCACGCACTTGAAAACGTTGGACACAATATCCTCGTCGCAGATCGGCTCGGCCCCGGCTATTGCGATCGTCGGCGCTGCCTTTCTCCTCACGACGCTCTTCACCCAGCGGCGGATTCCTACCTCCACGATACGGATCCTGGCGTTCTGCATTATCGGCGCCGGCGCTACGCTCGGTCTTGCGATTCAGTGGCACACAATCATTCGGCTCCTCGTCCTGTGGGCGCTGGCGCCGGTCGTCGCCTGCGTTCTTGGTTATCGCCTCACGAAAGCATTCGATGCGCTTTCTGGCTTTGCGCGAAGTGGCACCGCCGGCGCAATCGGTCGCATGCTGGCGGTGGTCGGGGGCGCCGCCTCGCTGACAATGGGAGCAAATGATGTGTCGAACGCGACGGCCGTCTTTCTCTCGACTGGATTCTCCGGCCCGCTTGTCGCGGGACTAATTGGTGGCGTTGGTCTTGCGGTCGGCGTCCTCACCTGGGGACGGTCACTCTTCGAACGGGTCGCCTTCGACATCGTCAAGCTCGACATGCCAATGGCGACGGCAGCCCAACTCGTGCAGGCGGCCGTCTGATTTTCGGCAACCTTCGCGGCTGGGTCATCGGTCCGGCTGCTGGCGGTGTGCTTGGTTTCGCTCTCGTCTCAATTGGCAAGCTCTTCTAGCTGCCCGGGCGAGCGGAAGCCGATGGTTGTGGAGAGCATCCTAAAAAGAACCCTTCGCGGTCCTTCGCGTCGTCCGTCGCACCTGAGGCCCTTCACCCTTGCGTGTCTCGAACCTGACCGGGGATGAACAACAACAGGCCGATCAGCGATACCGCAGTAAACCCCGCGCCCGCGATGAAGGTCGCTGTCGGGCCATAGGCATCCCAAAGGCCCCCAGCGACCACGCTCGCAACCAACATTGCGATACCTCCAGCGAAGTTGAACACTCCGAACGCGGACCCGCGAAGGTCTGTAGGTGCACAGTCAGCAATAAGGCTGGCAAAAAGTCCTTGGGTGAGAGCCATGTGAAGGCCCCAGAATGCGACCCCAACCATGATGAGAGTGACAGACGTACCGAAGGCGAGAAAGATGTCCGCTACAATCAGGCATACGACGCCGACGGCGAGCAACCCGCCGCGACCGATCCGATCGGAAAGCACCCCGGCAGGGTAGGCTGCAACAGCGTACACGACGTTCATGACCACCATGACTGCTGGCACGAGGGCGATTGGCAACCCGACGCTCTGCGACCGCAGGATGAGAAACGCCTCGGAGAACCGGGCAAGGGTGAGAGCGGTGGCGACCGCAGTCACGATCCAGAAGCCGCGTGGAAGCCGTCTTGCATCCGACAAACGAAGACGAGCCGTCTCAGGGGCCTGATGTCGAGTTGGTTCCCGGACCGCCACTACCAGGATGGTCACGGACACAAAGGCCGGCACCGCCGCAACCCAGAACACGAAGCGGAAGTTGTCCGAAGTGAGGGTCATCAGGCCCATGACCGCAAGCGGTCCGAGGAATGCACCAACGGTGTCGAGCGACTGCCTCAGCCCGAAGCTCGCGCCACGAAGGTCGGGTAGGGCAATATCTGCAACCAGAGCGTCTCGAGGGGCACCGCGAATGCCCTTCCCGATACGGTCGATGAAGCGGGCAGCAACCACCCATCCCAATGTTGTCGCAAGTGGGAAGATTGGCTTGGTAATAGCGGCAAGACCGTAGCCGGCAATCGCCAGCGGCTTTCGTCTTCCGAGCCAGTCGGAGAGAGCGCCCGAGAATATCTTGGTGATGTTAGCGGTCGCTTCGGCGATGCCCTCTATGACACCGACCGCGAGCATGGACGCGCCCAGCACTGTCACGAGATAGACCGGCAGGAGCGCGTGGATCATCTCCGAAGAGATGTCCATGAACATGCTGACGAAGCCGAGCGCCCAGATGCCGGGCGGCAGCCTAACGAGCAGCTTCGGCTTGGCAGGAGATTCGTCCGATCGCACGGTTGGGCGCTCCATCTTAGGCCGTCCCGGCAGCCGCGCGAACAGACTGCGCCTCTTCCTAGCCCGTCACTTCGACGCTTACCCGATCAGGCGGAGCGCGAAAAGTACTGATCGATGAACAGCCGGACGGAGGTAGATGAACGCTCGGATAGCCACCTTTTCCGATTGATACCGAATAGATGGTTCTCAGAAAATTGAGTTCGCAGGCGGTTTTCACCGATCTTCGGCGTCGGCCTGGCTCCCATGGTAGGACGACGGTGAGCGCCCAAGATCGATCGCGATGCCTGGCGAACAGGGATAACAGCACCCACATGATGGCGCTGGCGGGCTGATTGGAGTTTGAGATGTCCCTGCTACTGAACGTCCTCTGGCTCGTGTTCGGCGGGATTTGGATGGCGGCCGGCTGGCTTCTGGCCGCTGTCATCATGGCCCTGACCATCATTGGTATCCCTTGGGCGCGGGCCGCCGCCAACATAGCTCTCTATACCCTCCTGCCATTCGGACACTCAGCGGTAGACCGAGAAGAGTATTCCGGCCGACCTTCGATTGGGACTGTCCGGGATCAGCGCCTACGGGCCCAATTGAGCTGATTGCGTAGAGGAGGATTTGCGGCTCATCGTTTCCAGTCAGGAGGAAGACGATGAGACGGGAACCGATTGATGCCAAGAATGCCGCCGACCGGACGATCAGGGATATCCGGCGACGCACCCGCAAGCAGCATTCTGCCGAAGAGAAGATCCGGATCGTGCTGGCGGGGCTTCGTGGCGAGGAATCGATCGCCGCGCTATGCCGCCGCGAGGGGATCGCCGAGAGCCTGTACTACAGCTGGTCGAAGGAGTTCCTGGAAGCCGGCAAGAAGCGGCTGGCAGGCGACACCGAACGCCAGGCCAACACTGGCGAGGTGAAGGACCTGCGCCGCGAGATGCGCGACATGAAGGAACTGGTCGCGGACCTCACGCTCGAGAACCGGCTGCTTAAAAAAAGCACTCTTGCGGATGGGGGCGACGACGAATGAGATACCCCGCCTCCGAGAAGCTCGAGATCATCCGCCTGGTCGAGCAGTCGCACCTGCCGGCACGGCGCACCCTGGACAAGCTCGGCATCGCCAAGACCACGTTCTACAGGTGGTATGATCGCTATCACGCCTTCGGCATGGCCGGGCTCAAGGACCGCGGCAGCGGGCCAGGCAGGATCTGGAACCGCATTCCCGATGACGTGCGCCGGCAGATCGTCGACCTTGCGCTTGAGAAGCCGGACCTGTCTCCGCGGGAACTGGCTGTGACCTTCACCGATGAGCGCGGCTACTTCGTTTCGGAAGCCTCGGTCTACCGGCTGCTCAAGGCGCACGACCTGATCACCAGCCCGGCCTTCATCGTCATCAAGGCGGCCGATGAGTTCAAGGACAAGACCACGGCGCCCAACCAGCTCTGGCAGACCGACTTCACCTACCTGAAGGTCATCGGCTGGGGCTGGTTCTATCTGTCGACGATCCTCGACGACTACGCGCGCTACATCGTCGCCTGGAAGCTGTGCACGACGATGAAGGCCGAGGACGTCACCGAAACGCTGACCCTGGCGCTCAAGGCGTCGGGCTGTGATCAGGCCCATGTCGTCCATAAGCCGCGGCTGCTCTCCGACAACGGCTCCTCCTACATCGCCGGCGACCTGGCCGACTGGCTCAAGGACCGGGGCATGGATCACGTCCGCGGCGCACCGCTTCATCCCCAGACCCAGGGCAAGATCGAGCGTTGGCACCAGACGCTCAAGAACCGCATCCTGCTCGAGAACTACTTCCTGCCGGGCGACCTCGAGCGCCAGATCGGCGCCTTCGTCGAGCAATACAATCACCACCGCTACCACGAGAGCCTCGGCAATCTGACACCGGCCGACGTCTACTTCGGCCGCGATCAAGCCGTCATCGAAAGGAGAAAGCGCATCAAGGAAATGACCATCCGAAACCGCCGTTTGCGCCATCACAGCCAAGCGGCTTAACCTCAAAACCCGATGAGCCCAGTCCTCCAATCGCGGGAAAGCTCACCCGTCCCATTCGTTTTGATGACGGACACTTCCTTGGCTCCTGTTGGCGGGCTGGTGGCTAGCTCTTGCCCACCTGATCACGGCCGTTTGTTTGGCGATCACCATTATCGGACTGCCGTTCGCGTGGGCGCATTTGAAGCTCGCCGGTCTGGCGCTCTGGCCGATAGGCAAGGAGATCGTTTCCAACGACGAGGTAGGCCGAGCCCGACGCTTTCGTGAGCCGTCCGTGCGCTGAAACCCGCTACCAGTTGATCAGCCACCCGAGGACGATGTTCCGAGCGCCTGACCGGCGCGCTCCTCGACCGGCTCACCCACCACGTCCACATCCTCGAGATGAACGGCGACAGCTACTGCCTCAAACAGAGCAAGCATCGATCGCGAAGCATCCTCGACGAAACTCAGCCGGCGAGACCCCCCAAGCCTGATCGCCAAATGCCGAAAGGCATCCCTAGCGAAGCCTTCTTCTGCCCGCGCCGCCTGATGCATTATTGCTCCGGTCCGCCGATCCATCTTTGCTCCGGCGTTGACAGCTGGCCGCGACAGCAGCGTGACGCGTTCCAAGGCAGCGAATTTGAGCGAAAATTCATTGGCGAGTTCGATCCTTCTCGCATGGTGCCACTTTGCTCACCCGTCAGGGAGCGCGGCCCCGGTGGGCGCAACAACAAGGCCATATCAAGCGCCGCGTTCACATCCAGCCGCCACGTGAGCGTCTCGCTCATGACGCTGGCTGCGTCAGTGGAAACGAAACGCTGGCGACCAGCCCGTGGCAATCTTGGCGGTTGGCAAGAACCACGTGCCCGCCGCAGCGTTCGGCGATCGCGCGTACCAAGGACAGCCCCAGGCCGCTACCTTCGCCATCCGATGCGTTGACCTTGACGAAGCGCCCGAACACACGTTCGAGAAAATGTTCCGGTATGCCCGGGCCCGTGTCGCGGACATCAAGTCTGATATCCGATCCGGACCGCTCCAGCGACACGTCGACGGTGCCGCCATTGGGTGTGTAGCGGACAGCATTCTCGACGAGATTGGTGACCAAGGTGCGGATTTCTTCGGGATCGGCAAACACAGTTGCCGGAACCGCAGCCGACACACCCAGGTCGATCTCCTTGGCGATCGCCATTGGCATGACCTGCTCGAGCGAACTGGCGATCGTCTCGTTAAGATCAACGCTAACCGGATTGCGGACTGCGGCCGATGCGTCCGCTCGCGCCAATTGCAGCATCTTGGACACCATGTCCGACATCCGGAGCACGCCCGTTTCCATGTCCGCAAGTAGAGCGGCCTCATCCACCAAATCGAGGCTCGCCTTCAGATTGCGTGCTTGAAGGCGCAGGGCGGTCAGCGGCGTGCGCAGTTCGTGGGCAGCATCCGAGATGAACTGCTCGCGAAACTCGAGCTGGCTCTGCAGGCGTGTCACGAGGTCATTGGTTGCCAGCGCCAGCGGCATGATTTCATCGGGAACTTCATCCAGGACGAGAGGGTTCGTTGTAGACTTGCCCCAGTGGCGAAGCTGCTCAGTGACGCCACGGATCGGCCGCAGGACTCGTCCAACGACCAGGCCGACAACCAGCCAGCCGAGCGGGATCATGGCCGCGAACGGTAGAACCGCACGCAAGGCCGAGTTGGTTGCGAACTCGTCACGCACGACCATCCGCTGGGCGACCTGAACACTGCGGCTCGGGCCGACTTGAGCATAGGCACGCCATTGTTCGCCTTCGGCAGTGAAGTTCACGTAGCCGGTATCTTTGGGCAGGGGAGCGCGGAACGACGGATCGGACGAGCGCGGCGCTCCCACGAAGTCCCAGATGGTGACCACGAACGCGTCCTCCGGGTCCAGCTTCACGCCATCGGCGCGGTTCGGGCTGACCGGATTGTCGGTGTCGCCAACGTTCAATGCGATCTGGCGAAGCTGTCCGTCGAGCGACTGGTCGACCTCACTGCGGCTGACCAGATAGGCTCCGACGCCACCGAGAGCACCGAGTACCGTTACAAGTGCAAACAACGAAGCCAGCAGTTGGTTGCGCAGCGATCTCATGATTGCGGACCGGGGATCATCCAGCCGACCCCGCGCACATTGCGGATGATGTCTTTGCCGAACTTTCGGCGAATGTAGTGGATCAGCACGTCGACGGCGTTGCTCTCGACCTCGTTTCCCCAGTCGTAGAGATGGTCCTCAAGCTGCCCCCGGGAGAGGATCGTGCCGGGGTGTTCGGCCAGCGCTCGCAGAAGCGCGAACTCCTTGTGCGGCAGGACTGATGTCTGCCCGTCGAACGTGGCCGCGTGCCGGGCGATATCCAGTTCGACAGGACCGGCCACAATGGTCGAACTGCTGTGCCCTTCGTGCCGGCGAACGACGGCTCGGATGCGCGCACTGAGCTCATCAAAATCGAAAGGCTTGACCACATAGTCGTCGGCGCCGCTGTCGAGGCCGGCAATGCGCGTGGCGATGTCGTCCCGCGCAGTGATGATCACGACGGGCACATCCTTCTTCTCCTCGCGCAGCCTGCGCAGGATGTCGAGGCCTGTCCCATCTGGCAGCCCGAGGTCGAGGAGCAGAACGCCGTAGGTGCTGTCGTGCACAGCGGCGATGCAGTCAGCACCGCTCCTCACCCAGTCGACGGCCATCCCCGAATCCGTCAGAGCCCGGTCGAGGCTGCGGCCGACCATTGTGTCGTCTTCTACCAACAGAACCCGCATCTGAACCGGTTCACCTCTGCAATCGATAAGCCTGCGGCCACTTGCGGCGACTTCTTGACCTTTCCGCGGCAATTCTCCGCGCGAAAGCGATAGGCAGATCGGGTACGCGCACCCAACGGCTGCGCATTGCACATCGCTGCCAAGCCTTCAAGACGGCTTCGCAACCTAATTGGCCGCTAATTCTGACGTGGTCCATTCAGGCGCGCTGGGGAACCGCAACGCGAACCTGACTGGAGAGAACATGACGCCTCGCAAGATCGCTCAAGCAAAAGCATCGCCGTTGTTGGTTGCTTTTGCTGGTGCTGGCGGCCGGAATGGTTGCCGCCCCACAAATTCCTGCCTTTGCCGCCGAGAAAGCCGTAGCGCCGGAGCACAATCCGCCCGGCGACATCCCGGACACCCAGACGTTCGTACCCTACGCCTCGCCCCTCGGCTTCACCATCAAGGTGCCCGAAGGCTGGGCGCGCAAGACAGATGCATCGTCGGCGCACTTCGCGGACAAATACAACACCATTGACGTCATCGTTTCAGCCCAATCGACGGCACCGACGATGGCATCGGTCAGGAGCACGCAAGTGCCGGATCTGGAGAGCATGGGCCACGCCGTAAAGGTCAGTCAGGTCAAGGACGTCAAGGTCGGCGGCAGTACCGCGGTCATGATCGCCTACACGTCCAACTCCGATCCCGAACCCGGTGACCAACAAGCAGGTCCGCCTCGAGCATGATCGCTACCTCTTCTACAAGAACGGCAAGCTCGTGACGCTGGACATGGCGGCGCCCCAAGGGGCGGACAATGTTGATGCCTGGTTGCTGATGGCCGACTCGTTTCGCTGGCAATGAGATGACGATGCCAGTCGAAGCAACTGAGCTTTACCGCTTCTATCATACCGGCGATTCCGAGGTCGTGGCTCTGCGCGGCGTGTCGTTGTCCGTAAATGCCGGCGAGATGGTTGCCCTGATGGGCCCGTCCGGCAGCGGCAAGTCGACGCTACTCCACCTGCTCGCTGGCCTCGATGAACCGGATGGCGGGCAGGTGGATATCGCCGGCCTGCGCCTCAGCCGCCGCCCGGAACCTGCTCGCGCAACAATGCGAGCAAAGCACATCGGCGTGTTCATGCAGTCGGGCAATCTGATCGATCACCTGACTGTCGCCGAGAACATCCGCCTCCAGCAGAAGCTTGCGAGGAAACGCGACGGCGAGAAGATCTCGGCCTTGGTGGCGCGATTTGGCTTGTCGGCACATTGGAATGCGCTGCCGGCAGAGCTCTCCGGCGGCGAGGCCGCGCGCGCCGGACTTGCCGTTGCCCTCTCCGCCGAGCCTCAGATCCTGCTCTGTGACGAGCCCACCGCCGAGGTCGATGCCGAGACCGAACGGCGCATCATCGACGACTTGGTTGCGCGGCGAAAGGATGGCACCGCGATCCTCGTCGCGACCCACAGCCCGATTGTCTCACAAGCGGCCGACCGCACGTTGCGGCTCCGCGATGGACGGCTTAGCGATGAATGAACGCAAGAACACTGCGAATCTGGTGAGTGCCACCAGCGTCAGTCGAAGCTACCGGCAAGGCAGCAGGGATATCGAGGCACTCAAGTCCGCGACGTGCGCCATTCGCCCCGCGACAAGGGTCGCCATCATGGGTGCTTCGGGCAGTGGCAAATCGACACTGCTGCACCTAATGGCCGGCCTCGACCGGCCCAGCGACGGACGCATCGAATGGCCCGCATTCGGCGATGGCACTGGCCTGGTGCCGGGGAAGATCTCGGTCGCGTTCCAGGCTCCAAGCCTCGTGCCATTCCTAAGCGTCTGGGAAAACGTTGCCCTGCCGATCTTTGTGCTTGGCAATGATGAACAGCCCCGAAGATACCGGCCTACTCGCAGTTGTCGCGGTTCGGATTGGTCGATCTTGCCGACAAGCTTCCCGACGAGTTGTCGGGCGGACAGGCGCAACGCGTCGCTTTGGCCCGGGCCATGGCAAGCGGTCCGCGGCTGCTTCTTGCCGACGAGCCGACCGGACAACTTGATCACGCGACGGGCGGCCAGGTGATCGCAACGCTGATCGCATGGGCCGAAGCCAGCGAATGCGCTCTGATCGTTGCAACCCATGACGCCGAAGTCGCTGAGGCTTTCGACGAGGTTTGGCACATGGAGCATGGCCGTCTCAGCACCTCAAATGGAGGCTCAAACCAATGATCTCGACGTGGCTCATAGGCTTGGCCAGGACGCGGACCGGCATCGTCCTTGGAACAGTTGGTGGGATCGCGGTCACCGTTGGACTTATCGTCGCTCTGGGCTCGTTCATGCTCTCCAGCGCGTCCGAGATGACGGCGAGAGCGACCGGCAATGTGCCGATCGATTGGCAAGTCCAGCTCGTCCCGGGAACTCCGGAAGCCACTGTTCGCGCCGCAATGAACGCGGCGGCGCGTGTCGCGCAAGTTGAAACCGTTGGCTATGCCTCCGTTGACGGTTTCGAAGCATCGGCGGGCGGCACGGTACAGGTGACAGGCCCTGGTCAGGTGCTGGGCATGCCTGCCTCTTATAATGCGAAGTTCCCGGGCAACATTCGGCCGTTGCTGGGCTCACCAGGCATCCTCATCGCCCAGCAGACGGCTGCCAATCTCCATGTCGGCCCGGGCGATACCGTCACAATCCACCGCCCCGGCCTGGCCGATGCAATCGTCACAGTCGATGGCGTCGTTGACCTACCGAACGCCGACTCGATGTTCCAGGGGATCGGTCTTCCTCCCAATGCCGCGCCGCAGGCCCCGCCGGACAATGTCCTCATCCTGCCCATCGCCAAGTGGCATGCGCTGTTTGATCAACAGGCACAGGTGCGGCCCGACAGCATTCGCATGCAGATCCACGCCAAGCTCGACCACTCGCGCCTTCCGAGCGATCCGCTGTCCGCCTACCTGCTGACCAGCAGCCAGGGCCACAATTTCGAAGCCCGGGTTGCTGGTAGCGCGATGCTTTCCAACAACCTCGCCGCCGTTTTGGGCACCGCGCGCGAGGACGCGTCGTATGCGCGCATCCTGTTCTTCTTTCTCGGCACGCCCGGCATCGCCATCGCCGTCCTTCTCACGTTTGCGGTTGCGCATTCGGGTGCGTGGCGACGTCGACGGGATCAGTCCCTGCTGCGGCTTAGGGGTGGATCAACATCGCTGCTCGTCCGTTTTGCCGCATCGGAAGCGCTGGCGGTCGGGATCGTGGGATCGTTGATCGGTGTTGCGATCGGCGAACTGGCGTCGTGGCTGTTGTTCTCAACCGGGCTATTCACCGCTCATGAGATGGTCTGGATCGCCATAGCGGCCACCATCGGTGTAGTCCTGTCATTAGCGGCAGTCTTGGCTCCCGCATGGTGGGACGCGCGCAACGTTACGATTACGGCCGGGCGGTCGTTCCTTGGTGCGGAGCACCCGCCGTTGTGGGCACGAACCTACCTGGACTTCGTGCTTCTGGCCTTTGCGGGGATCATCTTCTGGCAGACGGCGGCAATGGGCTACCAGGTTGTGCTCGCACCGGAAGGGGTAGCCGCGATCTCGATCGACTACTGGTCGTTCCTCGCTCCGCTGATGTTCTGGCTAGGCATGGGACTCCTCGCTCTGCGTACGATACGTTTCAGCCTGACACGAGGGCGTCCCGTCCTCAACGGGGCGATCAGGCTGGTCGCCGGTTCCTTTGCGCCCCTGGTCGCCAGCGCACTGGCACGGCAACCGAAGCGCATTGCGGCCGGCGCCGTCCTCACCGGTTTGGCCATCGCCTTCGCCGTTTCCACGGCGATCTTCAATGCGACCTATCAGGCGCAGTCGCGTGTCGATGCCGAACTGACCAATGGCGCGGATGTTACTGTCACGGGAACGTCTGCGGCGCCGGCCGGGCAGGTTCTCGATCAGTTGAAAGCGGTGAAGGGCGTCACCGCGGCAGCGGCCATGCAGCACCGCCTCGCTTATGTCGGCACCGACCTGCAAGACCTCTATGGCATTGACCCGGCTACGATTGACCAGGCGACGACGATGTCGAACGCCTACTTCGCCAACGGCGACTGGCGAGCGACGCTCGCAGCTCTGCAGAACACGCCGGATGGCGTTCTCGTGTCGCAGGAGACAGTCAACGACTTCCAGCTCGCGCCGGGCGACACCATCAATCTTCGGCTGCAGAGCGCCGCCGACAATCAATACCATGTTATTCATTTCCGCTTTGTCGGCGTCGTTCGCGAATTTCCCACCGCGCCGCGGGATTCGTTCCTCGTCGCCAATGCCCAATATGTATCCAGTGTCACCGGCAACCTTTCCCGGGAGGTCGTTCTCCTCAAGACCGCCGGAGATCCGACCGCCGTGCATGAACGGGTAACGCAAGTTGTGAAGAGCCTCCCAGGTATGAAGGTAAGTGACCTGAACCAGGCGACCCGGCTGATCGGATCAAGTCTGACGGCCGTCGATCTCGGTGGATTGACGAAACTGGAACTCGGATACGCTGTCGTTCTGTCCGGCTGTGCCGCTGGCCTGGTGCTTGCCCTCGGCGTGCTCGACCGGCGGCGCAGCTTCGCCATCATGTCGGCCTTGGGAGCGCGACCGCATCAACTGCTCGCATTCCTGAGAGGCGAAGCGGCGCTGATCCTTGTGGCGGGCGCGATCAGCGGCGCCATAACTGGGTCGGTGGTCGCATGGATGCTGGTCAAGCTGCTGACTGGGGTTTTTGACCCGCCGCCGGAGGGCCTGACGGTACCCTGGCCGTATATCAGTGTGCTGATCGTGACGACTTTCATATCCGTCATTGTCGCCGTTGCTGTTGCTGGTCGTCGCGTCGAGCGTTCGCCGATCGCCGTTCTGCGAGAGACCGCATGAGCCATGTGATCACAATCCCCACCACATCTCAGACGTGGCGCCAAGCTACCTGCCGGTCGCTTTTCGCCGCCCTGTTGGTCGTCATCATGTTCACGGCTCCGGGCTCTTCGGCGGCCGCGGCACAAACTTCGCCGGTATTGAGTCTATGCCCGACGACCATCGTCAACACCTGCGTGATCGGCTACGTCTCGGCGCCGAGCAAATTGGTCATCATGCTCTCGTCGATGGACAATGATCCTCTTGTGGGAGGCGAGGTTGAAGTTGCCACCACATCGCCCAATGTCGCGGTGAAGATGCTGGACCTTTCCGCGCACGTCGGTAGTGTCGTGATGCTTGACGCGATCGGTTCCGACCGGCTTTACGCCGCAAAGCTAGTCTCCGTTGCTGATCCGCTGCTGACCGCGCTGTATCTGAGTATGTACATGCAGCCGTTGCCGAATGTTGCAGCCCCGCAGTGAGGAGTACCAAGGTCCATCTGAAGTGACCAAGGCCCATCTAGGAACCCTGGATCACCGAGTGGCTGATGAACAGGAACCGTTGCTCCGGCAATGGCTTTATCTCATTGCATTGCTAGTTCTTTTCCTGGTCCTGTTCGGTGCAATGTCCCGCCTTGACCATCCCGGACCGCTGGTCGGGACTTTCGCTCCAATCAGCAGCTTCCTGCCGCCGCTCTCGACACACGATTGGCAGATGCTATTCGAGCGGTTCCGACAGATTCCGGCCTTTAGCGTCGACGAGGACGCCGGCATGAACTTCATTCAATTCGAACATGCTTACCTGCTGGAGTGGGCGCATCTGCTCGCCGAGCATGTAATCGATATTGTGCTGGTGATCGGGTTCGCCGTCCTGATCACACGCGGTCACGGGGCGCAGCAAATTGGACGTGGGTGCTGGGTCTTGATTCTTCTTGGTGGGTTTCACGCATCTCTGGGATGGTGGCTAGGTTGGTCCGGGCTCAGCCACCGCAAAGATCTGGCGCAATTCGTCGTCGCCGCAAGGCTAGCCTCGGCTTGCCTCCTGTTTGCATGGAGCATCTGGCTTGCCAGGAGCACGACGGCGAGGCGGCGGCCACTGCCCACGTCTGCTCGCTGGCTCTGGGCTGTTGCCGGCCTCGCTGCCCTCGTCTTCGTTCAGGTGATTGGTGGCGCGTTGGTCGCCGGCCTTCGAGCCGGCACCGTCTTCAACACCTGGCCGCTGATGGATGGCGCGTTGGTTCCCGAGGGTCTTTGGTTCTTTTCACCGTGGTGGAAGAACCTGGTTGAAAATGCACTGAACGTGCAATTCGCACACAGGCTGCTTGGCTACGTGATTCTGCTGTATGCAGCTGGCCTCGTGATCGTCAGTCGCCTTCCTTCTTTCGCTCAAAGCGGCATACGACGCGCGGCAGCGTGGACAGCCGCCCTCGTGCTGGCGCAAGCTTGTCTCGGCGTCGCAACGATCCTGTCGGCGGCTATGCTTCCTTTGGCCGTTTGCCACCTGGTGATCTCATTCGCCATGGTCGGGTTTTTGAGTGCGCATCTCGCCGACTTGTCGATGGCCACCTCACACGCTGCTGCACCAGAACCCGCACTCAGCTCAGCGCAGTGAAGCTGGAGCGCGGAGCAGCACGGCCGGTGAGTACCCCACGATCCGGGCCTGACACTTGCATCTAGCAAGGCTTTCCGGTGTGCTTCGTTGACGTCAGCGCGGGAGTGCTTTTGGCGGCGCGGGCTTGCGCGGCTGTAATGTAACCATCTTCCACCATCAGACTGAGTACTCGATTGCGTCGTTCCTTCGCCAGCCTAGGAAAATGCCACGGGTTGTAGGCGCTCGGTGCCTGCGGCAGGCCGGCTATCAACGTGGCCTGCGGGAGAGTCAACTTGTCGACCGGCTCGTCGAAATAGTTCTCGGCGGCTTCCGCGACGCCCCAGCTCCGGCAGCCCAGATAAACCGTATTGACGTAGAGCTCCAGTATCCGGTCCTTGGACAACACTTGTTCGATACGCAACGCCAGCAGGATCTCCTCGATCTTTCGCCGCAGCGCCACCTTGTCGGAGAGAAGGAAGCGCCTGACTACCTGCTGGGTAATCGTCGATGCACCGATTGGCCTTTGACCGGATGCGACTCTGAAGACGTCGACGAACATCGCGCGCACGATGGCCACGATGTCGATGCCGGGATGTGAAAAGAAGTTACGATCCTCGGCCGATAGAAAGGCGTGAATGAGCACGGGCGGCAGGTCGCCGATCGCGACGATCGGTTGGCCTGCTGGCGGATGGTACTCGGTTATCTTGCGATAGTCGGGAAGGTTGCGACCGTAATACCAGGCAACGGCCGAAACGGAGCCGACCACGACCACGACTGAAACGACCAGGAATTTGAGGGCAATCCTGATCCAACGAGCTAAGGCCAACGTGCGCGCGCCCGGCATCGTAGACATGTCATCGCCTGTTCGCGACGTTGTGGCGTCCGGACCTCGCATCGCAAGCCGATCGGAAAATCATGGTTGCCAGGCTCAGGAACACGCTAGAACCGTTCTCCCGGATATGCGCCCCACAGCCGCACTTCCTTTATGAAGCCACTGATCGACCGAACGCTCGATCGACACCACTTCCCGTCGCAGCCCACGAGCTGAACCATCACACCAGGTTCCAGCCACGCAAGCACGCGGCCCGTGCCGCGTGGCCGATCACGAAGCGGCACGTTGACTCCATGGCTCCACGGGGCCACCAGCGCGGTTCGGTGGCGTTGCGACAGGAGCGCGCCGAGCATCCAGCCGGTGTCTCCCTGCCAGTCGTGAATCCGGCGCCAGTTGGCGTACTGCTCAAAGGCCTCCACCGGCTCCCAGCGTCTGACATAGGTCCATTTGATGGCGTAGTCGGTGCCGGGCCCCCGGCGCACGTTTGCCGGCTTTGCCCTCACCGAGACGAAGCGCGGCGTGAAGCGGCTCTTGGCCGCCGCCGAATACCCGGTCACCGAGACGAGGGCGAGGACGGCGGACAACAAGACGGCAACCCGACCCGTTGGTGAAATCCGCTGCAAGGAGAGGAAGCCGGCGACGAGCGTCACGCGGCTCGCCCTTCCGGGTGAAAGTAAATCGTTGCTCCGATCAATCTGATTTTCATTGCGGTTCTCGGCGAGCGCCGGCCACGCGGGCCAATGATCCACGCCTCATGTGCGGGCGCCGCATGCGGCGGACATTCGGACAGCGACGCGCCTTTTTAAGGCGGCATAGGCTTGTTGCCGCGCGAGCACCCGCAACTGACTTCACCACTTCGATGCAGGACTATTTTGTCCAATGCGCAATCACGGTTCCGGCGTTGTTGAGCACGTCGAACTGCTTGCCGTTCTCCTGGATCGTGTAGCAGTGCTCGGCGCTACTGCCCCATTTCGAGCAGTAACCTGTCTTCGAGATCTTCCAGGTCCCTGTTCTCGTGGACTTGTCGTTCAGCATCGTCATTTGGGCTGTACCATCGGTGCCGAGCGTCAAGCCGTACCGCCTACCGCCTGGCACTGCCACACCGCTGATGGCCTTGCCCGCTCCGAAATCTGCCTTGATCTGCGTCGGAGTCAGCGCGGTGCTGGCTGCCGTGGCAGGCAGGCTCATCATTGAGGCCGCCGCAAGAGCCAGGGTCAGCGGGAGACTGGGCTTCATCTGTTGTCGTCCTTCGGTTACGCGCCCCGAATTCCAGCCGCCCCATCTCGGCGATGACATCGCTCGCCGATAAAGCAGGCGATCCCATCAATCCGCTTCCTTGCACGCCAAAATGAGGAGCGAATTAGGGGCCGCCAACTGGTTCCCTGAGATAGGCTTGGTCGCCCGCTGCCATGGCGGACCACGATCAAGGATCTTCCCTTGTTGAGCGCGAGAACCCTGGGATGCGGGCGAACAGCCAGGCAAGGGGCTGTTGAACCCACGCCTCGGTGACGAAGTCCTCGTGATCGGCATCCTCGACCGGAAGGAAAGTCACCTGGCCCGGCGCCAAGGCGCGCGGCAACGTGTCGGAATAGCCGATGTGCCTGTCCGACAGGCCGACCTCGATCGCGGCGTTGCCGGCGGCCGAGGACTTGGTAAACGCACTGAAGAAGAAGGCGCGCCGCCGGTTGCCCGCCGCCCAGTCGATGAATTTGTCGGTCTGGCCAAAGGCGGCATCCAGCAGGATCACGCCGATGACCCGCTTGCCGGCGCCTCCGATGGTCAATGCATACGCCGCCGGATCGTAGCCGCCGCTGTAGGCGGCGACCACCACCGGCAACCGGCCGAACAGCGCCCGTGCCTTTGGCGCATCCTCGTAGAGGTCGCCGAGGCGCTCGGCAGCCTCGTGCAGGAACCGCCCAAACATTCCGCGCGTCCAGAAGCCGCCCGCGCTCGAATCAAGCGCGTTGACCGCCATTTGCGGTGCGATCAGCGCGCCGTTGAGGCCCGAGGCCGAAAGCTGCGCCAGAACCTGCTGGCGGCCGATGACGTCGTGCTCGAGGGTGGCGTTGTTGCCGTGGAAGAAGACGACCAGCACGGCCGGTCGCTTGAGATCGAATCCTTCAGGCAGCGCAAGCAGCGCGCGATTGTCGGAATAGGTCGTGTCCAGCCAGTAGATTCGGCCGCCGCGTCCAGACGTATGTCCGCGCCGTCCGTTCTGCGAAATATCCAGAAATGGCATCTTGGTTTCCGGGTCATATCCCTCGTAGGGGAAGGCCGTGTTCTTGAAGGGAACGAGCGCGGAAACCATGTGGCTGAGTGGTGCCATCGGTAATGCCTGTCCGGCCATGGCGGAGAGCGTGCATGCGACCAGCAGGGGCACGGCGGTTGCCAAGCTGCGGCCCAATAGTCGCGGCGTCCCGCCGCTCATGCGATCGCGAGCCGCGCGGCTGGCGCGGCGGGCCGCAAGAGAGCGAAGAAAGCGGGTATGGCCAGCAGGTATGCGGCACCACTCACTTCGAGCACCACGCTCAACCCGAAGCTGGTCGCTATGATCGGCATTGCCGCGGCGCCGACCACCGAAAAGCAACCATTGATGCCCCAGGCCCAGACGAACATGTGTTCCTTGTCGAGGCGGGCAAGCCAGCCCATGCCAGTTGCCATGGGAAAGCCCATGAGGAAGGCCGGCGGCGCCACCACGCCGACCGACAACAGGAGCCGCAGCGGATAGGCCAGCCCGTCGATCCAGTCGAGCACCGGCGCCAGCGCGAAGGCATAGGTCACCAGCAGTGCCGCGATCCCGGCAAGGATCAGCGGCAGAATCCCACGGGCGCGCTCCGCAATGCGCTCGGAGACGAGACTGCCAAGCCCCGAAAACACCAGCATCCCGCTGATCAGCACCGCTGCGGAAATCGTCGGGTTGCTCAGGGCGAGCGTGAAGCGACTGATCAGGCCGACCTCGACCATGATGTAGCCGAGCCCCAGGCAGGCGAAATAGACAATCGTGCCGAGCTTGCCGGGAACCCGCGCAAAGGCCGCGCGCCAGCCAAAGACGACCGGCACCAGGATCAGCGACAGCGCTGCGAACGCTGCGACGCCAAGCGTCGCCCACAGGACCAGATATCCCCAGTCGTCCTGGAACAGGTCGAGCCGGTCGAGGGTCTTGGGCAGGTCCCGAAGCTTCTCATAGCCGGCAAAATATGGCCGGTCGTTGGTCAGCGGCCGCACGTCGAAGACGTACTGCCCGGCGATCGCGGGCCAGCCGCCATGGATCAGATAGTGCCAGACCAAGCGGCCCATCGTGGTGGCCGGCATCGGCGCCATGTCGGTGCCGTCGGCAGGCGGCGAATCCGCCGCCGTCGATCCGTCGGCCGCGCCGGCTTGCGAGGTGTCGCCGCTCGGGGCGGTGGTCGCATCGCCAGTAGCGGCGTCGCCGCCCGCGCCGTTTCCGAAGATCGAGTCGCGATACTGCGCCAGCAACCTCTCGGTCTTGGCGGTGTCATAGGCGAAGCCCGGTGAATAGATCTCGTCGAACGACATCGCCTGCGTGTAGTCGCTGAGCTTGGCGATCTCGTCGCTGGTGAACCCGCCCTTCTTGTAAAGGACGGTGGTCGTCGACAGGTAGCTCGACGCGACGAACAGGGATTGCGCTGCGGCGCTCGCATCAAACGCCTGAGCGGCCGACGCGATGGTGGCGTAGAACTTGAGGACCGACTTGGGCGGTTCCTCCTTGTTCCACAGCGTCACCGACAGGATGCCGCCGTCGGCAAGTGCCCGCATGTAGTCGAGCATGGCTTGGCGGGTGTAGTCGTATTTCTCGACAACCGCGAAGCCGCCGGGATTGGACAGTCCCACCGAGCCGGCCAGGCTCAGGTCGATCACGTCGTAGCGGTTGCTGGTGTTGGCGAGGTAGAGGCGTCCATCGCCATCGATCACGCGGAGCGTTGGATTGTCGATGATGTCGGACGTCGCCTGCTTGAGGCGCGGATCGCGGAAGGCCGCCAGGATCGCCGGATTGCTCTCGGCCGCGGTCACCGATTGCGACCCGGCGTGCAACGCGACCATTGTCGATATGTCGCCGCCGAACTGGACGACGAAGGTCTTGGGATTGTGCTTCAGCACATAGGGGTAATAGGCCGGAAGGTAGCGGTAGTAGGCAGCGTCCGCCGCGGGCAGCTCGCGCATGATGCCCTCGGGGCCCTCGCCGTCGATATACATACCGACATAGGTATTGGCCGGGACTTCCGGCACGTCGAAAGCGGCGTTGTCCGACAGGCCCGGCGCGAAGTGCATGTAGGAGCTTTTGTAGATCTGCAGATCGCCGAACGGCGAGATGTTGCGGTAGATGCGCTTGGCGTCGGGGAAATTGCGGGCGTAGGAAACGCCCTTGTACTGGGTGACCGCGATCGCCGGCACGTTGAGAAGCCCGGGCAGCGCGAGATAGCCGACGATGGAGGCCACTGCGACGACTGTTGCGGCCGTGGTCGCGCGCCAGTTCTGACGGCCGGCAAACCAGACCAGCGCCCCTGCCGCCCACAGGATCAACGGCACGACGACAATCGTCTCCGGCGCGAACGCATAGAGCGCGCCGAGGATGACCAGCCCGGCTAACCCCGAGCCGGTCAGATCGGCGAAATAGGCACGGTTGAAGCCGGTACGGCTCTTCAGGAAGATGATGCCGAGAAAGAACGCGCCTGACAGGAAAGGCAGCAGATAGAGGACAAAATTGGCGAATAGTCGCCACTTCTGCGCCGGGTCGGATACGATGAAGATGGCGTTGAACGGCACCTGTTGCGCCGCGAAGTTGGCGGCGACGGTCAGCGGTCCGAACAGGAACAAGGCGATCGCCGCCGCGCTCTGCCAGTGCCGGTCGAACCAGTCCGTGAACAGGAAGATGATCACGCTCGATAGGCTGAAGCCGAGCATGGCGAGGCTGATGACCAGCGAGCCGAAATGCGTCCAGCTGCCGACCGCGAACACGCGCATCACTGCGATCTGCAAGGCGATGACGGCGCCGGCGACGAAGCCCAGCGAGACGTAGACGGTCAGGCCGGCATCGAGGGGCGGAGAACTATGCGCTGATGGGACCGGGCCCATGATGGGTCTCTGTTCGATGCCGCGTTGGCCGTTCGGCTTACGCCGCGACGACCTTAGCATGAAGCCGGATCGGCCGAGGAGGTCCGCTCGGCCGGACCGTGCTCACTGGTTGTGTGTGCCGACGATCTTGCCGCCCAGCAGTTTGGTGAAGGGCACGAAATTGACGATGGAGCCGTGGTAGATATCGGAGCGGGCGACGCGGAAGCTACCGTCGGCCGCCTGCTGTTTGACGATCTTCAGAACGTGCTGCGCGCCAGGCGGACCGACGGGAATCACCATAACGCCGTTCGGCTTCAGCTGCTGCAGAAGCGGCGGCGGAACGTGATCAATGCCGCAGGTGACGATGATCTTGTCGAACGGCGCAAACTCGGGCCAGCCGTAGTATCCATCATCGTTCTTGTGGGTGATGGCCTTGTACTCGCTGTAGCCGCGCGCGATCAGGTCGGCATAGACTCCGCCGGTGCGTTCGAAGAGCGGTTTGATGATCTCGATCGTCCATATCTTGTCGGTCAGGTTCGACAGGTAGGCCGACTGATAACCTGAGCCGGTTCCGACCTCGAGAACCTTCTCGCCGAACTGCGGGTCGATGGTGTTGGTCATGCGCGCCACCGTGTGCGGTCCCGTTATGGAGACGCCAAAGCCGATGTCGAGATAGTGCCACTCATAAGCGCGCGAGAGATTGGCCTTGGTGACGAAATCCTCGCGCGGCGTCATCAGATAGGCGCGCTTGTTGCGGTCGTTCCAGACGTCATGATGCGCGATGAGCTGGAGGAAGCGGTCGAACCGCTCACCGAGGAAATTCGGATCTTCCCCGCGGTTCTTCGCCATCCAGTCGATGAAGGCCTGTCGCGAGTCCATCGGCGGCATGGCGTTCCAGTCATAGGGAACCGGAACGTCGGCGACGGCCAGATTGGGCACGATTCCTGCGGCCAACGCACTGCCGGAGAGAGCCAGAAAGTCCCGTCTGTTCATCCTCAGCTCCTTGCGCACGATCCGACCGGCGCCCCGCCCTCACCTTCTATCAGCCGCCGTTGTGCGTGCCCACGATCTTGCCGCCCACAAGCTTGGTAAAGGGTACGAAGGGCACGATGCGACCGTTGTAGATGTCCGAGCGAGCGACGCGGAAGCTTCCGTTGACCTGCTCCTTGACGATCTTCAGAACGTGTTGTGCGCCGGGCGGGCCGACCGGGATCACCATGACGCCATTTGGCTTGAGCTGCTGAAGGAGCGGCGGCGGCACATGATCGATGCCGCAGGTGACGATGATCTTGTCGAATGGCGCAGCCTCCGGCCAACCATAGTAGCCGTCGTCGTTCTTGCGGGTGATCGCTTTGTATTCCGTGTACCCATGAACGATCAGGTCGGCATAGATGCCGCCGGTGCGCTCAAAGAGAGGCTTGATGATCTCGATCGTCCAAACCGCGTCGGTCAGGTTCGACAGATAGGCGGACTGATAGCCGGAGCCTGTGCCAACCTCGAGCACCTTCTCGCCCTTCTGTACATCGATCGACGAGGTCATCCGGCCGACAAGGTGCGGGCCGGAAATGGTGACCCCGTAGTTGATGTCGAGAAAGGCGTTGTCGTAGGCGCGGGGCAAATTCGGCGCCAGCACAAAATCTTCGCGCGGCGTCATCAGAAACGCACGCTTGTTCCGGTCGTCCCACAGGTCGCCGTTGCGGACCAAACGCACAAACCGATCGAAACGGTCACCCAGGAATTTCGCGTCTTCACCGCGGTTCTTTGCCATCCAGTCGACGAAGGCCTGCCGCGAGTCCATGGGCGGCGCGGCATTCCAATCGTAGGTGGCCGGGACGCGATTGTCGCGAAGAGAGGGGATGGCTGCATCCGCGAGCGCGGGAACTGCCATGAGAACCATCGCACCAGCGCCTCGTGCGAGGAAGTCGCGCCGTCTCATCCAGCTCTCCAACGTTGGAGCCGGCTCCGCCGACCCAGACCCCGTGTGCAAGGGATTCTTGTCGAGGGCCAGCTTTCAGGCGCCTTGCAATAGCGTCTACCAAGTCAGAATGAGCGCAGAATTAGGCCGCTTGGGCTTCACGAATGGGCACGCTACAGCCCGCGGCCAGTCGTCAAGAAAAGCGAGAGCCTGTCCGCGTCTGCAAGTCTGCGTTGTTGCCAAGTAGGCGTTTTCGGCATCCAGCCAGTATCGTGGCCGCTGGTCTTCTCGTAGAAAGCATTGCCGCCCGCAACAAGCACATAGTGCATGTTGCGGTATGGAAAACTGACCCCGGCCGTATGGAAGAACATGGCGTGGCCCACGCCGAGATGGCGCGCGCCCGCCAGGACGGCAGCCGCAATTCGTTCCGCCCGAGCGCGTCCCGGCCCCGACATTGGTCGGTCGAGCGCGCCGGCCGCAAACTGGCCCGGCTGACCAACCACGCCGCAGATCGTACGAGGATACTTGCCGGATGCGAGGCGGTTCATCACAACCGTTCCAACGGCCAGCATGCCCTCATCGCTCGACCGGTTCGATTCGAAATACATCACCCTGGCGAGGCACTCATTGCTGGAGAGCCACCAATGACCGCCAAAGCTATGGGGACCCAGCGCACAGCCGGCCAGGGCGATCGCCAGCACGAGCTCGGCAACCAACGCTGTCCGTCGCCATGCGCTTGGTGTGGCCCGCCGCAAGGTCATGATTGTCATACGCAACATACACTTGCCTCGCCAACGCTTTGGCAGGTGGCGGCAGCCTTTGCTCACGGGCTTAATTTTCTGTAAACGAAGCGAGGCCGTTGCGTGTCATGTCAGTTCAGACGCGCAAGGTGGGAACGACGCGCTTCTGACGCTCCGCTCTTGGAGGCTTCGTCACAGGTGCTTACATCGTCCGATTGATCGTCCGCGGTTCAGTTTTCGTCGCGACGACAACTGAATCCGCGCGGTTTACCGCATGCTCATCTTCAACATCAAAGCGTGTTGCAGCAAGGAACCAGACGAAGCCGACGATCATCGCGGCCAGGACGAGGGTGACAACACCATCCCCCCACCCGAGACCGCCGAAACCCTGCGCCTTGCCGGTCCAGTCGGCGAACGACGCTCCCAAAGGCCGTGTCATGATGTAGGCGAGCCAAAACGCGAGCACGGCATTGCGCGACTGTTGCCGATGCTCCAGATCAAGCGCGCCTTTGGCAGCGTAATGCGCGGCAGTCACCAGCGCTATGAGGCCGGCAAAAAGAAGCCCTGAGTCGAGGTAGCCCAGATGCAGGGTCACGGCCGTCATGTCTCCCGCGGCCGTGCCGAGAGCGAATGTCGCCATGACGGTGCCCCAATAGAAGATCTCGCGGCGCCAAGTATCGATGCTGTGGATGGACAGCGTCTTCTCGACCGCATACCACAGCGCGAAGATGACGCCGAGGGAGACGGCAAAGAAGATGGTGGAGTCAAGGTAGGGCACGCCAATCACGATGTGCAGCACGTCTGCAGCCATCGTCCCGAAGACTGCGACCATCGCCACCGCGAACCAATAGACCCAGGCGTTGTATCGCCGCGCCCTGAACTGCAGCGCCAGCGCGACCGTAAGCCCAAGGCCGCCGATTCCGACGGCGATCACCGGATCGATTACATGCACAAGATAGTCGGATGCGCTCTCGCCGACGGCGGTTGTCAGCACCTTCACGACCCAGAACAGAATAGTGACTGCAGGGACTTTCCTCTCGCGCACTACGTGCCCGTGCGCGAGTGCTATTGGCTGGGAACCCTGCATTGTCAGACCTGCCACAGAAATGCCCAGCGATGCTGCCGCATAGCTGATCCAGGTCGCCCGCCACCCTGTTCTACGGGCACAGTCCTTAACAAGGTGACGAATTTGTGGTCACTTCGGAACAGCATCGGTTTACCCCTCCGATCCCGTTGACGTCTTGGTGCCGGCTTCCGCGACGGGCCAAGCAGCCTGCCGCGTTTGACCGGCTGATACCGCCAGCTCTTGGTTCGGCGCAGGGCGTAGCCGAGAAACGGATGATCTGGCAACCGCATGAAGCCGCAGCCGGAATCATCGACCCAGGAAGTTCTCGCCGGCCTCGTCGAGCGGGTCACCTACCATAGCGACGAGAACGGCTTCTGCGTTCTCCGGGCGAAGGCGCGCGGACATCGCGATCTGGTGACCATCGTCGGCCATGCGGCGACCATTTCGGCCGGCGAGTGGATCACCGCCTCCGGCGAGTGGATCAACGACCGCACACACGGTCAGCAGTTCAAAGCGCGATTTCTTAAGACGTCGGCGCCAACGTCGATCGACGGCATCGAGAAGTATCTCGGCTCCGGCATGATCCGTGGCATCGGCCCGGTCTACGCCAAGAAACTGGTACGGGCCTTTGGCGAGAAGGTGTTCGACACGATCGAAGCGGAGCCGGAGCGCCTACGAGAGGTCACCGGCATTGGGCCGGTCCGCGCCAGGCGCATCACCGACGCTTGGGCCGAGCAGAAGGTCGTCCGCGAGATCATGGTGTTCCTGCATGAGCAGGGGGTCGGCACGGCGCGGGCGGTGAGGATCTACAAGACCTACGGCCCGGATGCCGTCCAGATCATGTCGGAGACCCCTACCGACTGGCGCGTGACATCCGCGGCATTGGCTTCAAGACCGCCGATGCCATCGCCATGAAGCTCGGCATCGAGAAGACCGCCATGATCCGCATGCGCGCCGGTATCTCCTTTGCCCTGACCGAGGCCATGGACGAGGGGCACTGCGGCTTGCCAACCGAGGAGTTGATCCCGCTTGCCGAGGGACTGCTGGAGGTGCCGCCTGATCTGATCCGCACGGCTCTTGATCTGGAACTGTCGGAGGGCACGGTGGTCGCCGACGGTGTGGGCGAAACGCCCTGCGTCTTTCTGACGGGGCTGTACCGGGCCGAGCGGGCCATTGCCGAACGGCTGATTCGGCTTGCGAACGGCAACCTCCCTTGGCCCTCTATCGATCCGGACAAGGCTCTGCCATGGGTCGAGCAGCGCAGCGGCCTGCAGCTTGCCGACAGCCAGAAGACTGCGATCCGCTTGGCGCTGACGTCCAAGGTGCTCGTCATCACCGGCGGGCCAGGTGTCGGCAAGACCACGATCGTCAAGTCGATCCCGCGGGTGCTCTCGGCCAAGGGAGTAAGGCTCCTTCTCTGCGCCCCCACCGGCCGCGCCGCCAAGCGCATGACCGAGGCGACCGGGTTCGAGGCCAGGACCATCCACCGGCTGCTTGAGGTCGACCCCAAGGGTGGCGGCTTCAAGCGCGACAGCGACAATCCCCTAGACTGCAACCTGCTGGTCGTCGACGAGGCGTCGATGGTCGATGTCATGCTGATGCAAGCACTGATGAAGGCGGTGCCAGATGACGTCGCCCTCCTGATCGTCGGCGATATCGACCAGCTGCCCTCGGTCGGACCGGGACAAGTGCTGGCCGACATCATCGCCTCCGGTGCAGTACCTGTTGTGCGCCTCAGCGAGGTCTTCCGGCAGGCCGCCGCCAGTCGGATCATCGTCAGCGCTCACCGCATCAACCACGGCCATATCCCCGATCTCAGCAAGCCGGACGAGATTAGCGACTTCTACTTCGTGCCGGCCGACGATCCCGAAACCGCCGTGGCGCGCATCGTCGAACTGGTGAAGACCCGCATCCCCAAACGCTTCGGCCTCGATCCAATCCGCGACATCCAGGTGCTCTGCCCGATGAACCGTGGCGGCGTCGGCGCCCGGTCGCTTAACATCGAGCTGCAGGCGGCGTTGAACCCGGCCGGCGAGCGCAAGGTCGAGCGTTTCGGCTGGACCTTCGCGCCCGGCGACAAGGTCATGCAGATCGAGAACGACTACGACAAGGAGGACCACAACGGCGACATCGGCCATATCGACGACGTCGATCCGGACGCGGGCGAACTCGTCGTCAGCTTCGATGGGCGTTCGGTCACCTATGGTCTTGGTGAACTCGATACCCTGGTACCCGCTTATGCGGCGACCATCCACAAAAGCCAGGGCTCGGAATATCCCGCTGTCGTCATTCCGGTGATGACGCAGCACTACGCCATGCTGCAGCGGAACCTGCTCTACACTGGCATCACCCGCGGCAAACGCCTCGTGGTGATCGTCGGCCAGAAGAAGGCCGTTGCCATCGCTGTCCGCAACGCCTCCGGTCGGCGGAGATGGTCGAAGTTGAGTGAATGGCTGAAACGCGAAACGCCAAGCGCACTTCCCAGCGTGGCGAGTGCAGACTGAACGCTGGTAGATGCAGTATTTCTCGTTCCTCGATCGCATCTCAAGCAACCAAGCTCCAGAAAGAGGTCTTCCTGCCGTGTTCCCTGCGTAGCCGTGCGACGTAACTGTCATGCGGCTCGAAAGCACCATAGTCTTCGAACACCGCCGCCAACGCCGAGCATTCGACGAGGTGGCGCGCAGCGTGTCGATAACGGGTCGACCGGCTGTTCTTCAGTGAAAAGTCGATCATCGCCCGCAGGAGGACCGTCGCGGCCAAGGGCTGCTTGCCCGCGAGTGCATCGGCCGCAGGGGTCAGGATCTCGTAGTGATCGCCATCGAGTTCTGCCGAACGCCCCAAAACGAGCGACGCGGCTTTATCCAAGGCCGGCCATGAGGTCAGGAACGAAGAGCCTGATGGACGCTGGGGTAGGACAGCGCAAATGAAAGCGCACGCTCCTCGGCCTCGAAGTCATCGAAGTCAGGCAGGCGCTTCAGGTAGGCCCGCAGATGCGTCGGCTCGAGCCTGCGCTGGAAACAGTCCCAGCGGAACGCTTGAGCCTCTTCGGAACGGCCGAGGGCCTCGAGCACCGCGACGCGCGTCTCTTCCCATTCCAGCGGGATCCAGCCGGGGCGATCCTCATCGATGGCATCGATGGCGTTCAACGCCTCTTCGGCGCGGCCTGCCGCCAAAAGGCGCTGCGCGATTTCGGCCGGCTACGCTCGGAACTGTCCTGGCTTTGCCGGTCTGTTGCGCGATGAAGGCATCGACGTCACCCTGCGCATCAGCAATTTCCTGAAGCGCCAGGCGCACCCTGATGTCGCGGTGGCGCTCAGTGTAGTCGTCGGCGTACATCGGCCCACCCGCTCCCCAGCCGATGACTTCACGCTCTCCCGAATCGTGCTTCGCCAGAGGTTGCTCTGAAAGATCAACCATGCGCCGCTTGAGATGCTCGAGTCCCTCGTCCCCAAGCACTGGGGACAGAACGCTGATGAGGTCGTCGTACTGGCCGTAGTCGTTCTCGTTCAGGGCCCCAAATACCCGGTCGGCCAGACTTGTCGCATCGGTCTTCGCGGCCTGGGCGATTTGGCCAAGGTCGTTGCAGGCTGCGTGAAAAATGCCGATCACCGTTCCGCTGCTGTCGTCGCAGCGCCCAAACACCGGATTGGCCAGCGCCAGGAAGCGCCACATCAGGTCCAGGGCCTCAACGGGATCCGCCTTCGCCACTTGATTGACGATGGCATTGCGCTGCGTCTCGAGGTCCTCAACCAATGCCCTCCGGTTCTCCCAGTTAACAAAGGATGTTGAGCGCGCGATCGTTGTCAGCCGCTTGCGGATCTCCTTCGCGACATCGCCGGGGCTCTGCGCCGCGGCCAACTCTAATCGGAGACGGCGTTTGGCCGCGGCATTGCCGCTACTAATCTCGATCAGAAGCTCGGCGAGGCGGACAGCACCGAGGGCCTCGAGGTTCTTGGCGATCAGTGTTTTCTTCGAAGCCATGCCGTTCTCACGTCTCAATGACCAAACTGCGCACGCCACCGTAGCAAGGATCTGTTTCATGCCGAGCGGAAAAGCACCCAGTAGCCGTCAGCGTCTTCCTGGGTGACGCGGCACGTGCGCCGCGCGCCGGTGATGGAGCGGAGGGTGATGGGCGGGGTTGCCGTTTTTGATGTCGCTAGACTGAGGAAAGAATTGCGCGGCGCGCCCCTGCAAGGGTTCCATGCATCACGTCATTAGGTTGCTTTCGGCGCGAAGCGGAAATGCGCTGACACGCCGAGCCCACAGTTTCGGGCGTGAATGACCCCAAGGCGACATCAAGCCACAGCGAGATAGGAAAAAGCAAAGAGGCGTGCGATCGCCTGCGCACTCCTCCCGCTTGTTCGAGCTTTATTCCTATTATCGAAAAGAGGCTGACGAGCCGCAATTTTAAGGCCGCACCACCAAGGCGCGGAACCTCGCTTCAGTGACCTGTTTGCGACCCAGGACCAGCCGAGAAACCGGGCGGCCGGCCCATGCCCGTGCTTAACCTATTGATATCAGAACGGTCGGAGTGGCGGCTTCACCGCCTTTGAAACGACATGTTTGAATTAGACCATTTCCGGCGGCGCGCCGTACCGGGGCGATTTCCGGCCGCGTGCTCTGCCAGGGGGGCTCCATTCCCGCGATTGGAATATTCGCGCGAGGAGGAACGGCATGAAAACACAAAGCGAATCGTCATTCCGAAAAGCCTTGTTACTGTCGGCCACGACGCTGGCGGCATTCGCGATGTCCCTGAGCCTGCCGATAAAGGAGGCGCTCGCGGCGACGCTGCTGATGAGGGCAAAGCCGACAACGGCGAACATGAACCTGATGGCCAAGATCTTGAGGTTCGCGCCCAAGCACGTCGCACCAAATACGGAAGGACTGGTCCGGCTCGCCGGCATGGCGCTTTCGGACAACGGTCTGGCGGAACGGATCTTCCGCAATCCGGACGCCGTGGCCGCGCAATATCATCTTTCGCAAAACGAACTGCACGTGTTGCGCCACATGAACCGCGTGCAGTTCGAGACCGCACGCAAGGACGCCCGACAGGTTGTGGCGGATCGCCGGGCAGAGGCCGGAAGCATGCGTTTGCCTGCGGATGCGGTCAATGTGCACCTGATCACCGAGCGAATGGTCGTGGGGCGTGCAATTCTGGCGGCGGTGGGCCGGTCCTATCTCGAGGCCGCGAATGCGCACCAATGCTGTCCGTGGGGCCATTCCATCGAACTGGGGATCAGCTCCGATCCGGCCTACTACAATGCCGTGTTCTCGGCGCTGCCGGCCGTGCAGCAGCCGCAGCAGGGCGTCATCATGCAATCCCCCAAGCCACGCATGAACGTCATCCGTCCCGGCAACACGCAGCCGCGGTAAGGCTATGAGGGCAAGGCACCGCGCTGGGTTCTGGCTACCGGCGCAAGCCTCGGCGTCGCTCGTTCAGCTTGCCTTTCTTGAGCGGTCGCTGGCGCACATGCTGGGCGGTTGGGTGGTCAAGATGCCGGTGCTCGACGCCAAGGTTGCGTTCGGCTTGCAGATGCATCGCGCAATGGAGCGGGCCACGGCGCTGCGCAGCCGCGTGAAAGGGCTTTGCCACGCCACCGCGGAAGACGCCACGGTGGCATCGGGGCTGCGCTCCGTGGTCTCTCATATCGACCGCGCGCAGACGCCGGACCGGTTTGCCGCGAGCGTCTATCGATGGCTCTATCCGCGCCTGACCGACGGCTACAAGACGCATGTGCGTCAAACCGATCCCGATGGTGACCGCGCATCGATCGAGCTGATCCGCTCGTTTCTGCCCGCCATCGAAGAGGACCGGCGCGACGGCCGTGCCCTATCGCGGGTGAAGCGGCGTAGCGATGGCACGGCGTGGCTGCGCGAGCTCGATGAATTGTGGGCCGCGCGGACGGCAGGAGAACCGCTCACGCTCGAGAACGCCCTGTGGGACCCGGTCGACCGCGCACGGACTGCTGCCCGGCCCGAGTGGTCGCAGCTCAGCGAATCCGGTTCGCTCGGGCTTGTGGCGGCGGATCCGGTCGGCGATGAGCAGGATGTCGGCATGTTTCTGCACAAGGAGCTCGACGAGGAGTACACGGCGCTCGAGCTCATCGCGCGCAATTCCTACGAACATCCGGACATGCCGTGGGCGTTCCACCGCGACATGGCTCGCCATGCGTCCGACGAAGCCCGCCACGCCATCATGATCGCGCGCCTGATGACGACCCGTGGATTCCGTCATGGCGATTTCGCGGTCAGCGTGTCGTCTTATGAGGGCCTCTACGAGTTCGAACCGTGCGCGCCAGGCAGTCGCAAGGAACTGCTCTGGCGCATGCTGATCCGCCAGACCTTTATGGAAGGGCTTGCGATCGACAATCTGGCCCTTGACATCATGCGTCGCCGCACCGCCGGACAGGGGGACATCGCCGATGTGCTCGAATACATCCTTCGCGACGAAGTGTTTCACGCGCAGTCCGGACTGCGCTGGTCGCGAGAGCTTCTCGGGCCGGAGCCGGACGCGATTCTCCGGGCGCGCCAAGAGGCGTTCACGTATTTTACCGCGCGCGCCGAGGCGGCGCGGGAGGCATTCGTGATCAACAATCTCGACGAAGCCATGCGCGAGCTGGCCGCCGTGCAGGCCGGCAAGCTGCAGAGAGGCGGAACGCATCCGGATCATCCGCTCAACCACACGGGACGTGCGCAGGCGGGCTACACCGATGCGGACCTTCGTCAGGTCGTTTCTTGGGGATACGCCAGCGAGAAGACGGGCACCGCGTAAGCGCGCGATCTATCCCCTTGCCCTTTCAATTTCGGCGCCGGCGGATTCGGCGGCCCGGCAGCGTGTGCAGCTTTTGGTCTAGCGTCGGCGAGCTCAACGTCACGATTGCCCAAGTGGTCGAGCGGAAGGACCTCGCGACAGAGTTGTTGCCGCGAGGCTTTGACGGCAACTGGACTGGCCTAGATTTTTGGCGATTTCACCCGCTGAACTCTGGCAACTCGTTGCCGTTGCTGCGGACCGAAAACCGATGACGAAGCTGTTGCGTCATTGATGGCGGCAACATCCACCCGACGTCTTCTTGTGGCGCTCAGCGTCGGTTTGTCGATGTCCGCCTGCTTGCCGCTGTTGAGGTCAAACCGGACGTCGACCTAAGGCGTCGATACCGACGTCATTGACCCTGAGCAGGCGTCACACAAAAGGTGCCAGGACGCCCACACACGCGTGTTCTCTTCTTCATGCTTAGCCGGCGGCCAGCTCGATCAGCGCAGCCAGCATCAGGTTTGCGCCTTTTTCGATGTCGGGCCAGCCCGTCCATTCTTCCGGGGCATGGCTGACGCCGCCGCGGCTGGGCACGAAGATCAGCGCCGAGGGGCAGAGCGACTGCATCGTCTGGGCATCATGCCCTGCGCCGGAGGGCATGGTCCTTGCTCGGATGCCGAGTGATGCCGCCTTTTCGCCGAGCAATGCGACCAGGTCCGTGTCGAGTTTCACTGGCGGCAGCCAGCTCCGTGTTTCGACCGTATGCGTGAGGCCGTTTGCCGCCGCCACTGCAGCGATCGTCGCGATCATCCGCTCGGTGACCGTTCGCATCACCTGCTCGTCCGTGTCGCGGAGAACGACGGTGAACGCAGCGTCGCCGGGGATCGTATGGGCGAAGTTGGGGCGGACCTCGACCTTGCCGATGGTGATGCGGGTCTCACCGGTGCCGAATGCGGCGATGAGCGCCAGAATCGACGCCGCGATCGCAGCTAATCCGGCGAAGGCGTCCGCCCGCATGGTCATGGGCGTGGTGCCGGAATGGTTGGCGACGCCGTGGAGGTGGACGAAGAGGAGGCAGACGCCGGAAATCGAATCGGCGATGCCAACCGGGATGCCGGCCACCTCGAGCGTCGGCCCCTGTTCGACATGCAGCTCCAGATAGGCACGCACCGATTCGGGCGCGCGCCTGCACGAGGGCACCGCCTGCGGGTCCAGACCGCAGGCGCGCATCGCCGCGCTCAGTTTGACGCCTTCGGCATCGGCCGCGGCATCGAGCCATTCTGGCGATACCTGGCCGGCGATCGCCTGCGAGCCCAGCATGCCGCCGAAGCGGCCTTCCTCCTCGGCGGTTGCCACCACTTCAATGGCCGTGGCGGGCGCAATGCCGGCGTCGCGCATCGCCCGCACGCATTCAAGCGCCACCGCCACGCCGAGCGCGCCGTCGAAAGCCCCCCCCTCCGGCACGGTGTCGAGATGCGAGCCGGCCATGACGCATGGCCCCTCGGCGGGGCCGAAGCGACCGAACACGTTGGCGGCAGCATCGCTGGTCACCGTCATGCCGTCGCCGGCCATCGTCTCGGCGAACCAGCGCCGCACGGCCATGTCGGCTTCGGAAAATCCCGGGCGGTTGAAGCCCCCGCTTGCCGGGTTACGGCCGAAACGATTGATGCCGTCGAGCAGTGCCTGGAGCCGGACAAGGTCGATGGCGCAATTTTGGGCGGACATGAAACCTCATTTCGGGCCAATGGCTTCGGCGGTATTTTGCCAGTTAAATTTGGCCTTGCGCCTGTTCATTATGAAGAACACTTGCGCAAATTCAATTTCTAATGATTAATTTGTGGCGCAGCCAGACAGAGGGAGCAAGCCATGAGACGCATATTGTCCCTGGCCGTCGCCGCGTTTTTGATGGCCTTCGGGTCCGCGGCAGTCGCCCAGACCCCACCCAACGTGCTCGTCGTTGGCCAGATCGCGGAGCCGAAGTCGCTTGATCCAAGCGTCGACACCGCGGTGAATGACTTCCGCATCCTGATGAACATGTATGACGGGCTGGTCCGCTATAAGGACGGCACGCTTCAGCCCGAGCCGGCGCTCGCCAAATCCTGGGAGATCAGCGACGACGGGCTGACCTACACCTTCCATCTGCGCTCTGGCGTGAAGTTCCACGACGGATCGCCGTTCAATGCCGAGGCGGTCAAGTTTACCTTCGACCGCATGCTCGACAAGGACAATCCGTACCACGACACGGGTCCCTTCCCGCTCGCCTTCTTCTTCTCGTCGATCGACACGGTGACGACGCCGGACGACATGACCGTGGTCTTCAAGCTTAAGGAACCCTATGCGCCGTTCCTGTCCAACCTCGCCTATCCGGCCGGCCTGATCGTCTCGCCGGCGGCGGTGAAGAAGTGGGGCAAGGACTTCGGCCGGCATCCCTCCGGCACCGGCGCCTTCAAGTTCGAGCAGTGGGATTCGAACTCGAAGGTCGTCGTCACCCGCAATGACGACTACTGGGACGGCAAGCCGCCGCTCGAGGCGATCGTCTATCGCCCGATCACCGACGCCAACACGCGCGTGGCTGAGATGCTGTCGGGTGGTCTCGACGTGATGGTCGAGGTGCCGCCGGACAGCCTGGCCCAGTTCAGGAACAACAAGAGCTTCAACGTCTACGAGCAGGCGGGACCGCACGTCTGGTTCCTGATCCTGAATACCAAGGACGGGCCGTTCAAAAACAAGCTCATCCGCCAGGCGGCCAACTACGCCATCAACAAGAAGGCGATCGTCGACGACATCCTGCAGGGCACCGCGCAGGTCGCGGCCGGCCCGACGCCGCCGGCGTTTGCCTGGGCCTATGACGACAAGCTGCAGCCTTATCCGTACGATCCGGCGAAGGCGAAGGCGCTGCTCAAGGAAGCCGGATACAAGGGCCAGGACGTGACCTTCTACGTCACCGACGGCGGCTCTGGCATGCTCGATCCGGTCGCCATGGGCACCGCCATCCAGGCCGACCTCGAAGCGGTCGGCATGAAGGTCAAGATCGAGACCTATGAGTGGAACACCTTCCTCGGCAAGGTGAACCCCGGCATCGACGGCAAGGCCGACATGGCCGAAATGGCGTGGATGACCAACGATCCCGACACGCTGCCCTTCCTGACGCTCAGGACCGGCGCCTTCCCCGACAAGGGCGGCTTCAACTCCGGATACTACTCGAACCCGAAGGTGGACGCGCTTCTGGAGAAGGCCCGCACCTCGACCGATCAGGCCGAGCGCGCCAAGCTCTACAAGCAGATGCAGGAGATCGTGCATGACGACGCGCCCTGGGTCTTCGTCGCCAACTGGAAGCAGAATGCGGTGACCGCGGCCTCGGTCGAGAACTTCAAGCTGCAGCCGTCCTTCTTCCTGATGCTTCAGAAGGTTTCCAAGCCGCAGTAGAAAGGCAACGCATGCTCCCGGCGGCGGTCGCGCCGCCGGGACGATCCGTCGGCACGGGGTCCTCGACATGGCGGCCTACATCGCTAAGCGCCTGCTTGCCGCCATTCCCGTGCTGCTTGGTCTCACCGTCATCGTCTTCTTCATGATCGCCCTCATTCCGGGCGGCACGGCGGTCGCCATCCTCGGACCGCTGGCCTCGCCGGAGGCGGTCGCCAAGCTCAATGCCGAGCTCGGCCTCGACCGGCCGCTGCTGGTCCAATACGTCCACTGGCTCGGCAACCTCGTCCTGCATGGCGATCTCGGTCGCAGCTACAGCCTCAAGCGCCCCGTGGTCGACGAGGTCGTGGACCGGTTTTCGGCGACGCTGATCCTCGCCGGCACCTCACTCGTTCTGTGCTCGGTTCTCGGACTTCTCGCCGGCGTCGTCTCCGCCGTTCGCCAGTTCGGCTGGACCGACAAGATCGTCACCTTCTTCGTACTGATCGGCATCTCGACGCCGTCCTTCTTCCTCGGCCTGATCCTCATCCTCCTCTTCGCCGTGGATCTGCGCATCTTCCCGGCCAGTGGCATGTACGCCTTCTACGGCGGCGGCGACCTGCCCGACCTGTTCCGCCATCTCACCCTGCCCGCGATGACGCTGGCGGCCGTGGCCACCGGCGTCATCGCCCGGCTGACCCGCACCTCCATGCTCGAAGTGCTCAGGCAGGACTACATCCGCACGGCGCGCGCCAAGGGACTGACGGAGCGCCGCGTCATCTACCGCCATGCCTTCAAGGCGGCGCTGGTCGGCGTGATCCCGATCATCGGCATCCAGGGCGGCTTCGTCATCGGCAATGCGGTCTACATCGAGACTGTGTTCCAGTGGCCGGGCATCGGCTCGATGCTGGTCAACGCCATCTCGACGCGCGACTTCCTGCTCGTCCAGGGCGGCGTGCTGATCGTCGCGGCAGCCTATGTGCTGTTCAATCTGGCCGCCGACGTGGTCCAGACCCTGCTCGATCCGAGGCTGCGCTGATGGCTGACGTCGTTGTGACCGAGGCAGCGAACACGCGCGGCGCGCGCCCCAGCGCGGTCAGGCTGCTGCTCAACAACACACTCGCCACCGGCGGCCTCGTCATACTCGTGACGATCGTGCTGATCGCGCTCGCCGCCCCTCTCCTGCACCTGCCCAATCCGGACATCACCCGGCCGGTCGACCGGCTGCACCTGCCCTTCACCGCCGGCCACCTGCTCGGCACCGATGCGCTCGGCCGCGACATCCTTTCGCGCCTCGTCTGGGGCAGCCGGGTGTCGCTTGCCGTCGGCATCTCGGCGACGCTGATCGCCGCCTTCTTCGGCTCGCTGATCGGGCTCGTCGCCGGCTATGCCGGCGGGCGCCTCGACTCGATCATGATGCGCGGCGTCGACATGGTGATGGCCTTCCCCTACATCCTGCTGGCGCTCGGCATCGTCGCGGTCCTCGGCCCCGGCCTCATCAATGCGCTCTACGCCATCGCCATCGTCAACGTCCCCTTTTTCGCGCGCAACATCCGCGGCATCACGCTGGGACTTTCGCATCGCGAGTTCGTCGACGCCGCCCGCCTTTCCGGCAAGAGCCATGCCGGCATCCTGTTCGGCGAGATCCTGCCCAATGTCATGCCGGTCATCATCATTGTCATGTCGACGACCGTCGGCTGGATGATCCTGGAGACCGCCGGCCTCTCCTTCCTCGGGCTCGGCGCCCAGCCGCCCCAGGCCGATCTCGGCTCCATGCTGGGCGACGGGCGCAAGATCCTGTTCACCGCACCGCATGTCTCGATCATTCCCGGCCTGATGATCTTCGCGCTGGTGATGAGCATCAACCTGATCGGCGACGGCATCCGCGACGTGCTCGATCCGCGCCTGAAGTCGGGCGCGCTGACCCGCCCCGTGGCGCGCACCGCCATCGCCCGTAGAGCGGTCGAAGCGGACCGCCGGCACGATCCCCGCGCCCTCCTCGATGTCCAGGGGCTGCGCACCGAATTCCATATCGGCAACACCGTCTACAAGGCGGTCGGCGGCGTCGATATCGGCATAAGGCGCGGCGAATGCCTTGGCATTGTGGGCGAGTCGGGTTCGGGCAAATCGGTCTCGGCGATGTCGATCATGGGGCTGGTGCCGACACCGCCGGGACGCATCGTCGGCGGCGTCGCGTATCTCGACGGCGAAGACCTGTTCGCGGCGACCAACGAGCGCATCCGGCAGCTTCGCGGCAGTGCCGTCTCGCATGTCTTTCAGGACCCGCTGTCGACGCTGCACCCGTTGTTCACGGTCGGTGACCAGATCGGCGAAGCGGTGCGCGCGCATCAGCCGGTCTCGCGGCGCGAAGCCGCCAGGCGGGCGGAAGCGTTGCTTGCGCTGGTGCGCATTCCCAACCCGGCGGAACGGCTGAAGGCCTATCCGCACGAGCTCTCCGGCGGCATGCGCCAGCGCGTCTGCATCGCCATGGCGCTCGCCAACGACGCGCATGTGTTGATCGCCGACGAGCCGACGACGGCGCTCGACGTGACCGTGCAGGCGCAGATCCTGTCGCTGATGGACAAGCTCAGGCACGAGCGCAATGCGGCGATCCTGTTCATCACCCACGATTTCGGGGTGGTTTCGACTATCTGCGACCGTGTCGCGGTGATGTATGCCGGCCAGATCGTCGAGACCGGCACGACCGAGGAAGTGCTCAGGACGCCGCGCCATCCCTACACGGCCAAGCTGATCGATTGCGTGCCGGTGCTGGGCGAGCCCGAGCGGCGCCTCGATGCGATCGAGGGCCGGCCACCGATGGCCAACGCCCTTCCCGATGGCTGCGCCTTCGCCGACCGCTGCCCGCGCGTCCAGGACGACTGCCGGGCGGGGCCGGTCGGGCTCAGCGAGATCGGCGAAGGGCGCAGCTATCGCTGCCTGCACCCGCACGAGCCGGAGACGCACCATGCCTGACGGCGCCATGCTCTCGATCGCCCATGTCGGGCGCACCTTCGGTGGCGGGCGCCAGCTGTTCGGCGGAGAGCGCGCGGCGGTTCACGCCGTCGAGGACGTGTCGCTCGATGTCCGCAAGGGCGAGACGCTGGGCGTCGTCGGAGAGTTCTGGTTGCGGCAAATCGACTCTCGCCCGCCTGGTCGTCGGCCTCGACCGGCCGACCACGGGCAAGATCACCCTCGACGGCCGCGACCTCGTGGCGGAGGCGAAGCGCGACTCGCGGGCGCTCGCCCGCAGGGTGCAGTACATCTTCCAGGACCCGATCGCCTCGCTCAATCCGCGCAAGACCATCCGGGCGATCCTCAATGCGCCGCTCATCCATCTGCTCGGCCTCGGCAGCGCCGAACGCAAGGCGCGTCTGGAAGAGCTGATGCATGCGGTCAACCTGGCGCCCGAGTTCCTCGACCGCTACCCGCACGAATTCTCCGGCGGGCAGGCCCAGCGCATCGGCATCGCGCGTGCGCTCGCCGCGCGGCCGGAACTGATCGTCCTCGACGAGCCGGTTTCCGCCCTCGACGTCTCCGTCCAGGCGCAGGTCCTCAACCTGCTCGACGATCTCAAGACGCGCTTCGGCCTTACCTACGTCTTCATCAGCCACGACCTCTCGGTCGTCGAAAGCGTCAGCGACCGGGTGGTGGTCATGTATTTCGGCAGGGTCGCGGAACTCGGCACGGCGCGCGACGTCTTCGCGCACCCGCGTCACCCCTACACCCATCTTCTCCTGCGCTCGGCGCCGGCCCCGGGGCGGCGGTCGCTGATCCCGGAGGACGCCAATACCGAACTGCCCGACCCTTACGATCCACCGCCGGGCTGCGCGTTCTTCGCCCGCTGCCCGCGCGCGACGGAAGAGTGCCGGGCGTGGCATCCGGACCTCGAGGCGAAGGCCGGCAGCGCCGACCATCTGGCGGCCTGCCATCACCCGCATGGTGGAGGCGACGAGAAATGAGCGAAGCCGCGGACCCCGTCGGCGAAGCTTCGGAGGTGCTGCTCGCTCGCAGGCGGCGCAAGCGCCCCGACATCATTGCCGAGCACATCCGCAATCTCATCGCCGAGCGCGGATTGAAGCCCGGTGACCGGGTGCCGCACGACTGGCTGACCCCGGAGACGCTGAAAGCCTCGCGCGGGACGCTGCGCGAGGCGATGAAGATCCTTGAGATCCAGGGCCTGATCACCAGCAAGACCGGGCCCGGGGGCGGTGCCTTCATCTCGGCGCTGGCCCCGGCCGACGCGATCCAGCTTCTCGACAATCTGTTCCTGTTCAAACAGCCGTCGATCGCCGACATCTATGCCATGCGCAAGCTGCTCGAGCCGGAGCTGGCGGCCGAGATCGCCGGCAAGCTTACGCCTGAAGCCTTCGCCGCCCTTCAGGCAACGATCCGGCTTTATGAGGCGGAGCCGAAGACGGCGGACGAGGAGTATCAGCAGCGCCTCGCCGAACTCGACTTCCACGCCGAACTGGCGCGGCAGAGCGGCAACGAGATCCTCGGCTTCGTGTGCGTGTTCATGCTGAGCCTGCTGCGCGACATGACGGTCTGCCGCGAAATCTACAGCCGCCCCAATCCGGAACTGCGCGAACGCGGCCTGCACTACCAGGTGCAGCTCCTGCGCGCCATCAAGGCGGGAGACGCAGAGCGGGCCCGCGGCATCATGCGCGAGCACATGGAGGAGGCCGAACGCTACATGCTGGCGCGCGCCGCCATGCGCGCATGGGCGGGCCGCAGGCAGGGAGCCTGACGATGCCGGGTGGGCGTGCCGGTCATACGATCCACGGCGGCCATCGCCATTTCGGCTGGGACAGGTCGATCGCGCCGGTTCTGCATTGCGCACCCGGCGACACCATCGCCTTCGACTGTCGGGACGCCGGCAACGGCCACTACACGGAGGCGAGCACCGCCGCCGACATCGCGGCGATGAACCCGGACGAGATCAATCCGGTCATCGGGCCCGTCTTCGTCGACGGTGCGGAACCGGGCGACGCGCTGAAGTTGACCATTCACGATTTCGCGCCGTCGGGTTTCGGCTGGACAGCGATCATCCCTGGTTTCGGCCTGCTGGCCGACCAGTTCACCGAGCCGCATCTCCATCTGTGGACCTACGACCGGACGGGGCGCGCGCCCCTGCTGTTCGGCAGACATGCCCGGGTGCCGCTGAGGCCATTTGCCGGGACCATCGGCGTCGCCCCGGCGGCGCCCGGCCACCACACGGTCATTCCGCCGCGCCCGGTCGGCGGCAACATGGACATCCGCGACCTGACGGCGGGCGCCGTGCTCACGCTTCCGGTCGAAGTGCCGGGGGCGCTGTTTTCCATCGGCGACACCCATGCCGCCCAGGGCGACGGCGAGGTCTGCGGTACGGCGATCGAAAGCGCCATGACGGCGACCGTGACCCTCGACCTGGTCAAGGGCGCGGCACCGTCCATGCCGCGATTCACCACACCGGGTCCGGTGACGCGCCATGTCGACCACGCCGGCTACGCGGTCACCACCGGGATCGGTCCCGACCTGATGACGGCGGCGCGCAACGCCGTCGCCGGCATGATCGACCTGCTGTCGGCTCGCACCGGCATGCTGCCGGAGGAGGCCTACATGCTCTCGTCGGTCGCTGGCGACCTGCGGATCAGCGAGGTCGTTGACCAGCCCAACTGGGTGGTTTCCTTCTACTTTCCGCTCGGCGTCCTCGACTGATTGTCGCGGAATCCCGGCGGGACGTTTCGCGGACTTGCCTTTTCCGCTATCGATGCCGACGGCGGTGCCAAGCGCCGTCGCCTGAAACGCGAGGGGAGCATCATGTCGAGGCTCGCGATCGATTCCGACTATCTGTTGACCCGGCTCGCCCGGCTTCTCGAAATACCGAGTCCAACCGGCTACACCGACACGATCGTACGCAAATGCTGCGACGAGCTTCGCCGGCTCGGCATTCGCTTCGAGGTGACCCGCCGCGGCGGCATCCGGGCTTTCATGCCGGGCCGGAGCGACAGGCCGGCGCGCGCCATCGTTTCGCACCTCGACACGCTCGGCGCCCAGGTCAAGCGGGTCAAAGAGAACGGGCGGCTTGAGCTCGTCCCGATCGGCACCTGGTCGGCACGCTTCGCCGAAGGCGCCCGGGTCACGATATTTTCGGAGCACGGGGCCTTTCGCGGTTCGATCCTGCCGCTGAAGGCGTCCGGCCATACCTTCAACGAAGAGGTGGATGCCCTGCCGGTCGGGTGGCCCTATGTCGAACTGAGGATCGACGCGATGGCGCGCTCCGCGGCCGATGTCACTCACCTTGGCATCGACGTCGGCGATATCGTTGCCGTGGATCCGGCGCCCGAATTCCTTGAAAACGGATTCATCGTCTCGCGCCATCTCGACAACAAGGCGGGTGCGGCGGTCATGCTTGCCGCCATGGACGCACTGCTGAAGGCAGGCGGCGAGCTGACCGTCGACACCTTCTTCATCTTCACCATCGCCGAGGAAGTCGGCAACGGCGCCGCCGCCATCCTGACGCCGGAAGTCGCCTCCATGGTGACCGTGGACAACGGCACTAGCGCACCGGGACAGAACTCGGACGAATTCGGCGTGACCATCTGCATGGCCGACGAATCCGGGCCATACGACTACCACCTGACCCGCAAGCTGGTTGCGCTCTGCCGCGAGAACGACATTCGTTTCCAGAAGGATCTCTTCCGCTACTACCGTTCCGATTCGGCTTCGGCGATTGTCGCCGGGGCGGACATTCGCACGGCGCTGATCACCTTCGGTGTCGATGCCTCACATGGCTATGAGCGCATCCATCTTCACGCACTGCGCTCGCTGGCCGAGCTGGTGACCGCCTATGTCACCAGTCCCGTCCAGATCCAGCGTGACGCCACCGAGCTCTCGGCGAACCTCAGTGGCTTCACCAGTCAGCCCATGGACGAGGCTCCGGAGCAGGTGAGCGAGAAGGAGATCGACGAGGCGGTGCAGGATTCTTCGCGAGCGCGGGCAGGTTCCTGACCTGCACAAGGCCTGCGGCTCTGGAACGGCCGCCTCAGCATTGAAAGCAGGTCAGCTTGTGGCGCTTCGCGTCATTTCGTGACGACGCGAAATCTCGGTCGCTTTCGGGGCGAAGCCGACATGCGCCGGCAGCCAGAGCCGGCCGGATCGGTCGAAAATGACCCAAGGCGGACATGCCCGGCCATCGACCGCAACGGCCATCGGCCGTCTGACACGGCGATTCAAGGAGGCGGGTATCGTCTGGCGGTGGCGATGTGGCGCCGCCTACTTCTGGATGCCTGTCAGATCGGCCGTTCGATTGAGCGCCGACGTGAAGCCCTTGAGCGAGATGGTCAATTTGATCGGCTTGCCGCTGTCCTCGATCACCGCCGCGACCGCAAGCTTCTGGCCGGTGCTCATGGCGCTCACCTCCTTGGCGCCGAACTTGAGCGGAACCAGACAGCCCATCTGAAGGCAGGTCGAAAATGGAGCCGACAGCAGCGCCTTGTCGTCGATCAGCAGGTCCACTCCGGCCGAAAGCCGGAGACCGAACGGCAGCACGAGGGCGCCGCTGAGCTCACTGCGCGTGGCGCCGACCACCAGCTCGATCGACAGGACTCGGCGGTGGTCGTTCTGCCGCACCTGGCTTTGCGACAGGGAGCAATGCACCTTGCCGGAGGCAATGGTGCAGCGGACCACCCAGTCGCCGTGCTGCTCGTTGAGCGATTGCGCTCCGCCGGGCAGTTCATTGGCCGGCGGCTGAGCGCGCGGCCGGGTCGACGAGGAAACCAGAAGCGCGGCGACGAGACAGAGGGGCAGCGCGACTGCCGTGAACGACAGTCGCCGCAACCGTTCAGAAATGGACCCTGAGACCGACATTCGCTCTATGATCCTGTGCGGCGGCGGAGAACATCCCGTCATAGCTTGCCCGGAAATCCGCACGGGGTCCAACCTTGACGCCGAGGCTCAGGCCGAGCCGCAGCCGATCGCTTCCCTGGTCGGGCCCGGCGACCGAGAAAGCCGTCGGGCTACCGGCGAAGGCGAGCCCCTGGCGCGGCACGGTCGAACCGAAGCCGTGCTCCCAGACGAGGCGCGCCTCGACCATCCCATCGATGCCGTTCGCCGCGACGAAGCGTCGCGAGAGCGAGACGCCGAGGCCGGTATCGAACCAGCCCTGGTTCTCAGACGCGACGGCCAGGTTGAGCGATCCGGCGCCGGTCTCCGTGGTTGCCCCGTGGCCCATCCAGCCGGCGCTCAGCGTCGCCAGCGGCGCGAGACGGGTGTCGTCGCCGATGTCGAACGGGCGGGATACCTCCGCCTCGAGGTCGACCGTCTGAGCCCAGTAGCTCGCTTCGGCCGTCCGGTCGATGCCCCCGAACATCACGCGGCGGCTGGTGTGGACGTCGGCGGCGCCGAAGGCGAGGGCGCCGGTCGCGACATAGGTTCCGTCCGTCCACGCCCCGTATGCGCCGAGATGGAAGCCGTCGAGGTCGAGGGTCGAGAGACGCGCATCAACAGTGCCGTTGCTATGTAGATAGCCGGCGCCGAAGCCGACAGTCGCCCGGCCGAAGACGACGTCAACCGGCCCCTCGTAGCCGCCGATCACGCCCGCCGATCGCCAATCGAGCGCGGCGGCGTTGCCGTCGCCAGCGATCGAACCGCTGGTCGCCGAGCGGGGCGAGGAAGGCACCGCGGAACGTCTCGTTTTCCGGCTTGCTGTCGAGGTCGCGGGCGACGGCGGACATCATGTCGAGCTTGCGCGTCCTGGCCGACGCATAGCCGAGGGCAACGGTCTCCGTCTTGACCCCGCGTCCACCCTCGCCGAGTGCGGCATCCGCCTGTTGCTGCAGCATGCGGGTGAAGGTGCGGGCGCCCGACCGGATGATGTGTTGGCCGGAGGCATGGATCTCGCCCGAGGCGAGGTCGAAGGCCTGGCGCGCTGCCTCCGGTGAATTCAGTCCGAGCTGCACGATCTCGTTGTAGACGGCGAGCGCGTCGCCGCTCTGCGCGAGGTCCTGCAATCCGGTCGCCGACTGGTACCGGTTGTAGGTATCCGCCAGCGTATTGAACGGCACGTTGGCAATCAGCGTCAGGTCGACGTAATCGGCGCCATAGACCACGTCGGTGTTGAGCAGCGAGAAGGGCTGGTCGAAGGTGAAGTCACCGTTGTGCACCACACCACCGGTCGCCTCGACGATGCGGTAGGTCTGCCCGTCCGCGTAGCTCGTGTCGGGATCGAGCTTGACGATCTGCAACGCACCGCCATTGATCGTCGCCGTGCCGGTCGCCGAGATGAGGTCGGCCTGGTCCGGCGCGGCGATCTCGACCTCGTAGGTCGAGCCGGTGTTGAACACCACATCGCCCGCCACGCTGATCGTGCCGATCGAGTTGCCGGGCGCCACCGTTCCGTTGACGACAAGCCCGCCGAGCGTGCCATTGCCTTTGAGCCGGCCATCCGGACCGACCGTCATCAGCATGTTTTGCAGGACCGCGTTGTTGACGAGCGTGCCTCCGCTCACGAGGAAGGGCCCGGCGGCCGCGTTCGTCCCGGTCAGCGTCCAGGTCGATGCGTCCTTCTTGAGGAAGGAGTCGAAGCCGTTGTACTGCGTACCGATCAGCGCGACGTCAAAACTCGCCGTTCCCGGTCCGCCGAGCACGAAGGTATCGGTGCCGGTTTCGGCTTCGACCGTACCGTTGACGGAAAAACCCGGCTGCAGTTCGAACCGGTCGTCGAAGCCGGTGCCGAACTGCACGGCGGTGCCACCATTGCCGGTGACCGTACCGGCCACGGTCACGTCCGCGGCGCCGCCGGAGAACGTGGCACCCGTCAGGCTGCCGGTTAGTGAGCCGCCGCTGTTGACGATGACCGTGCCGCCCGCCTCTCCGACGATGCCGTCAGATGCCGAGGCAAGGACCGTTCCATTGACCACCGCCGACGCCAGCGGGTCCTGAAGACGGATGGCGGGGCTCGCGGCCGTATTGGTCGTGATCGAACCGGTGTCCGCCACCGTGACGCGCGCCGGGCCTGTCACCACAAACGGCGTCTCGCCGATCGGCGCAGTGTCCCCGGCAAGCACGAACTCACCGCCGCGCACGGTCCACATCAGATCGTTGCTGCCGGTCAGCGTCCAGACCGAGTCGCCCTCCTTCGCAAACGCCTCGAAGTCCAGATACTGCGTGCCTATGAGAGACCGCGCGAAGCTATCCGTCCCCACGCCGCCGAGCACAAAGGTGTCTGTGCCATTGCCGGCAAGAACGTTGCCGACAACAACGCCGCCGGGGTCGAGTTCGAACAGATCGTCGCTGTTGGCGGCCGTGTCGTAGGTGACCGCATTCGGCCCCTGCGACGTGATGGTGCCGCCATTGGCGATGTTGCCGCGCAGACCTATGCCTGCCGTCAGCACGATGCCGCTGGCGCCGCCGTCGATCAGTCCGTTATTGCGGATCGAACGCCCGCCGGCGCCGGTGGCGACGAAGGTATCGAACGTGTCAATTTTCCCGTTGATGATGGAGCCGTCGGGGGCGGTTTCGCCGATGCGGCTGGCATCGGCGGTGAGGTTGGTATTAGCGCCGATGACCAGAGCGTCGGCATTTGCCCCGGTGGTGGTGACGACGCTGCTCTCAATCGAGAGAACGTTTTGGAAGTTCCCGTCGGCCGCTCCGAATTCGCGGCCGAAATTCTCGCCGATCACAAGACCGTCAGCACCTGCACCGGACGTATTGATCGTCAGATGGTTTATCGAGAACGTCTGGTCGCTGTCGGTTATCCCGTCGCGATAGCCTTGCAGGAACATGCCGGTGGCATCGTCGCCATGCGTAGTGACATCAGTGTGATCCAATGAGAACGAGAGCGAGGAATTGGTATTGGGCAAAGCGCCGGGCGCCACGCTGACGGGATCGACGGCGCCGAACGAGAACCCGACGGAGCGGTCACCTTCGGTCGCGATCGTGAGTTGATCGAAATCGCTCACGCCGGTGCTGCTGTCGGTCGGAATGGTCTTGAGTTCGAAGCCCGGCGCGTCGCTGCCCTGGGTGGCGATGTCGGCATTGGCCATATCCAGCGAAATCACGCTGTTATCGCCATAGCTGCCGCCGAGGCTGACGCCGGCGGAGCCGTCGCCTTCGGTCCTCACGGTCAGCGCGCCAGTAAAGGGGGGGCCGCCGGGACCCGTGCCTCCATAGAAGGTGCCGCCGAGACTAAAGGTCGATGCCGAACCTGTGCCCAGATAGCCGTCCACGACGAAGCCGGGTGAATTGGCGCCGGTCGTGTCGATCGTCGTCGACGTTGCGCTCACATCGAGCGCAGAGCTGTCGCCCAGCCCGCCGACGAAGAAGCCGGCGCTGTTGGCGCCCAAGGTGGTGAAGCTGCTATAGCCGACCGTGACGGTGCGCACCGAAAACTCGCCCCCGGCTTCGACCAGGAAGGCCGGCGCATCGTCGCCGGCGGTCGAGACCGTGTCCGTGCCGATGAAGAACGAATCGCTCGAACTAGCGCCGCCGCCGGTGTTACGATAGACGATGCCCGCCGATCTATCGCCGGTGGCCGTGAACGTATCGCCGATGGCGACGAGTTGGGTGAGCGCATCTTCGTCGCGCGAGGTCTCCAGCAGCGTGGCGTCCGCGCCTGCCGAGGTCAGCGTTGAATTGAGCAGATAGACCAGCGTGTCGCTGCTGCTGCCGGTGAGCAGGCTCATCACGCCCGAGCCGTCGCCGAAGGTGCCGAAGCTGGTATTTTCGCCCGTCAGGCTGAGGCTTGAGTTGCCGCCGAGATCCATGTCGATCAGCGTCGAATTGGCGCCGCTGGTCTGGAAGGCGGGATCGGGTCCCGGACCGGCCCCGATGAACTGCAGCGTCCCGGTCGAGCCGCCCGCGCCGTGCATGTAAATGCCGGCCGAATTGTCGCCGAAGGTGGCGATCGTCGGCACCGCGTCGGTTGCCTGCCGGGAAACCTCGAGATTGAACACGCTATTCGCGCCGGGGCCGAGGATGGCGGCCGAGCCGTCGCCGGCGGTCAGGATGTGCGAATCGCCGGCCATGATGACGCTCATGGCCGAGCCGTCGAAGGGCAACGCGACACCCGCGGAGCCGTCGAAGAAGGTCGCGATACTGCCGTCCTCCAGGTCGACGTGGAGCCCACCGACACCATCGAGCAGGACCGCCGGAGCGTTTTTGGTGAGGCTTGCAATTGTACCGCCGCCGGTGACGGTGACATCGAGCGCGCTATCGCCCGCCGAGCGTATCGCCGCCGCGCCGCCCGAGATCACGGTTCCGCCATCGACGAAGACGGTGTTGGGGCCGCCTGCCGATGCCGGCGGTGTCAACGTAGCCGCAGCGGAGGGAACGCGCGCAGTCACGTCCTCGGGGCCAGTGCCTGTGTCCGAGATGTAATCCGTGATGGCGTTCATCGCCAGATCGGCCATCATCGCCTTGTTGACGGTGACTATGGCGGTGATCTCGTGAATCTTGGTCTGGAGCGGAGCGTTGTCGGTCATGCCGAGGTTGATCGTCGCGTCGGCGGGCGTCGGCCGGACCGGCGCTTCCCCCTGAATGCTGTCGAACAGCGCGTCGAGCGTCGTCTGGTCGGTGACACCGGTGAAGCTGCCGTCGATCACGTCCATGATCGTGACGGGCACCGTGGATGGGTCGAAATCCGCGATCTGCGAACCCGTCGCCATGTCGATCAGCGCGCCGCCGCCGAGATCGATTGCCGGGCTGGTCGCCGTCTGCAGCGCGGCGTTCGGTTCGAAATCGACCTCCACATCCGTCGAGCCCGGCGCGATGATGGCGTCGGTTTCGGGATTAGGCGAATTCGTGTCGCAGGTCACCGTTGTGCTGCTTGCCGGCGCGGTCGCATCGCACGCGGCTTCCGCCGGCGCTGCCATCAGGATCGCCACGAGGACCGGTGCGATGCTGGCCGCGACGCGGATCAGGCCGCGCACCGACGATCGCCGTGGCATTCCTGGGTTCATGCAGTCCGGCATTCTGATTGGGCTCACTATGTCGGACTGTTACCGATCGCGGTCTGGCCGTCCGAGGTCTGGCGCCGGCTCGCCAGCCTGAACCAGCCGACGAAGGGCTGGGCGAAGGCCTCGCCAAGGCCCTTCACTGTGACCCTCGCACAGAAGGCGATTGCTACCGCCAAAAGGCGCCATCCGAGGGTGCGATTGGCCCGCTCTGCCGGCCGGAAACTCCGAACAGCGCGCGTCATCGCGTCCCGAGCGCCCGGTTGAACCGATAGCCGCCCGATGACGGCCATCGTCGAACGGATCCAGCGATAGCTTTCCGCCTGCGAAAATTCGTTAAAGACCATCATGCCCCCTTAACTCTCCCCGTCCGGCCAAGCCCTGCGTGTTGTTTTATGTATTGATACACAAGCCGAGCGAATTCGCAGACAATACTACCGCAGCTGCAAAAATGACTATGCTATAAAGGACATAGATTCAGAGATGCAGTCCAAATACCCACATATATTTTACTTGCCTTGGCGGCGTTTGAGAACCCCGACAAGTTCGCGTAAGAATGCGTAACTTCGCTCATTTCGCGAGAAACGGCCGCGCGCCGAAGTTTTGGAAGGCGAAAGGGCACCGTGCGACTCGCCTGAAGGGTAAAAAGGGGAACCAGGGCGCCCGTGAGGGGTTTCGAATAATGCGCCATTGAAGATAAGTATAATCGTGGTTGATCGTGGCATCGCCTCGGAAGGCCGACGATTTGGGAGATGAGGCCAACAGGGCGAGGAAGCGGATCGGGATGGCGGAGGAACAGCTGGGCAAGGGATCGGCGGAACAGCCGCTGAAGGGATGGCGTCAGATCGCGGGCTATTTCGGCCGCGACGTGAGCACGGTTAGGCGCTGGGCGGCCGAACAGCAGCTCCCGATCTATCGCGTCGGTTCAGGCGGCGGCCGCGGAGTGCCGGTTCATGCCTTTGCCTCCGAGCTCGAGGTATGGCTGCGATCGGATAACGGGCGGACCACGCTGGCCGACGAGACGCTGGCGCCGCCCGTCGTCGAAGCGGCTGCCGCTCGCAATCCGCGGTCGCGCCGCGTGGTGCTCGCCGCGATCGGCCTGGCCGTCACCGCGGTCGTCGGCGGCTCCCTTTACTGGTCGAGCCGCGCCAGCGGCCCGCCGGCCGGGGGCTTTGAAACGCCCAACGTCCCCGAGGAGGCGCGCAAACTCTATCTGCGCGGCACCTATCTGTGGAATCGACGCACGCCCGAGGGCATCGCCGAAGCCATCAAGGTGCTGACCCAGGCGCTCAAGATTTTTCCCGACTATGCCGAGGCTCATGCGAGCCTCGCGATGACCTACAATCTGGCGCGGCAATACAGCGGCATGTCGGGCTGGGATGCCTATCCCAAGGCCGAGGAACATGCCCGTCGGGCCGTCGAGCTTGCCCCGGACTACGCGTTCGGCCAAAGCGTCCTGGCCTTCGTCGAGTTTCACTGGCTGTGGCAGGTCGAGACCGGGCTCAACCGCTTCGAGAAAGCGATGCAGCTCAATCCGAACGACGCCAACACGCTGATGTGGTACGGGAGTTCGCTCATATTCGTCGGCCGTTCTGCCGACGCCGTGCCGATCTTGGTGCGGGCGCAGGAGCTCGATCCCGCCAATACCACGATCCTCAACATGAAGGGGCAGGCGCTGTTCTACAGCGGCCAAGAGGAGGAGGGCATCGCGTTGATTCAGGAACTGATCAAGCGCGATCCTGGTCACCCGTGGGATTACGCCGCACTTGCCTTCCTGCGGCTCGGGCAGCTCGACTACGCCGGCTATCTTGAGAACAACGCCAAGCTGGGCGACCTGATCGAGGTGCCCCGCTACCGTGCAGTTGCCGAGGCGGGTCTTGCCGCGCTTGCCAAAGGCGGCAAGGAGGCCATGGTCGAGGCGATCGTGGCGGTGGATACGAAATATTACGAGCGCGGCGAGGCGCTGGCCTGGGACATCGCCTGTGATTACGCGATGGTCGGCAAGTGGCGCGAGGCGATGCCGTGGCTGCGCATCAGCCTGAAGCGGCACGAGGAACGCCTGATTGGGCTCAAGATGAACCCGGCCTTCTGGCCGATCCGCGATCGGCCCGAATACCGGCAAATGCTGTCGGAGGTAGGCCTGCCGGTCGACTGATCGGGGGGCGTGGCCGTCCTGCCGATGCTCTCGCCTTCGAGGTCTGCAGGAGCCTCGGCGCCTGGATTGGCTTGGTGCCGCGAGAGCAAATGGCTTGTGCACGGTCGCTTCGCGACGGTGAGGTCGATTCTGGCCTGAGCAAACGCTTGCAGGATGTTCGCTTGTGGCGCTGGACCGACGTCCGTTTTGACGCCCCGCAGGTCGGCTTCCGAGAGATAAGCGGTCATCCTCATTGCGCCGCTTAATCGACGCTCATGACCCGAAGCAGACGTGGACCTGCATCCAAAGCTTGGGCCCAATGCCACTGGGTGTGTCGCCACGCCCGGCAACGCGATGCCTCACCGCCCGGTAATACCGGGGAATATGAGCACCATGCTGAGCGCGATGATCTGCAACCCAATGAACGGCAGGACCGACTTGAAGATGTCGCCTAGCGTGATGTCCGGTGGCGCGACGCTCTTCAGATAGAAGCCGGCCGGCCCAAATGGCGGCGACAGGAATGCGACCTGCATGTTCATGCAAAAGACCACACCGAACCAGATCGGGTCGAGACCGAGCCCCTTCACGATTGGCACGAAGATTGGCAGCGTCAGCAGCGCGATGCCCACCCAGTCGAGGAACATGCCGAGAATGAAGAGGATCAGCATCATCAGCAGGACGATCACCATCGGGTTGTCCGAGATGCCGGTGAAGAAGCTGTTGACGAAGTCGAGGCCGCCCATGAGGTTGTATACGCCGACGATGGCGCTGGCGCCGATGCCGATCCACACGATCATGCCGCAAGTGGCGAGCGTCTGGACAACGGCACCGCGCAACAGCTCGAAGGTTAGCTCACCGCGGATCGCCGTCGACACGACCACGCCGGCGACGCCAACCGCCGAGGCTTCGGTCACTGAGGCGATGCCACCATAGATCGAGCCAAGCACGAAGGTGATGACCAGCGCCGGCAGGATCAGGCCCCTGAGGAGTCTGATCCGTTCTCCCCACGGCATTTCGTTCTTTCCCAGCACCGGCGCAATCGAGGGATTGAGATAGGCGCGGATCAGCACATACAAGACATAGAAGCCGGCCAGCATGAAGCCGGGGATGAAGGCGGCGGTGAACAGGTCGCCAATGGAAACGTTGGCAGTCAACCCGTATACGATGAGCACGATCGACGGCGGCACCATCGTGCCAAGCGAGCCGCCGGCGCAGACTACGCCGATTGCCAAGTTGCGGTTGTAGCCGAGCCTCAGCATCTGCGGCAGCGCGAGCAGGCCGAGGAGCACGATCTCGCCGCCAACGATGCCGCTCATCGCGGCCAGGATGACGGCCACGAAGATTGTCTGGATGGCGACCCCGCCGCGAAGATTTCCGGCAATTAGCTTCATCGCGTCGAACAAATCTCGTGCTATCCCCGACCGATCGAGGATCGCCGCCATCAGCACGAACATCGGCACCGAGACGAAGACGTAGGATGTAACGAAGGAATAGACACGCTCGGTGATCAGCGGCACGGCCATCGGGCCGAACCATCCGACGGCGAAGAATAGGGCGACGAACAGCGTCACGAAAGCCAGGGGCATGCCGAGCAGAAGCATGCCGAAAAGCATGGCGAACATGAGAAGCGTGCCGTCGGCAATCCCCATCGAGGAAAGATCAAACATGGTCTAGCGGCCCCGCCGCGCATAGTTGACCGCCAGGATGACGAACTGGACGGCCATGGCGATCATGACGATCATCAGGAAGGCCTTGAGCAACGCTGGCGTCGGTGGGTTCCAGGCGCTTCCGGTTCCCTGAAGGCGCAGTCTGCCGCCCGGCGCCCACCACGACCGCGCAACCCAGGTCCAACTCGCCCAGGCGAAGAAGCTGGCTGAGATCAGGCAGAGGATCGAGATGCCGATGTCGAAGGCGCGGCGCCAGTTCTGCGGCAAGGCGTTGTAGATCAGAACGACGCGGATGTGCCGGTCACGCGCCACGGCATAGAGACCACCATAGATGAAGGCCGCCGCGCACAGAAAGATCGTCGTCTCGGTCACCCAGATGGTGGGCGCGTCGAGCGCGTAGCGCATGAAGACTTCGAAGACGGTGATGGCGGCGGAGACCAGAAACAGGCTCGCAACGAAAACGCCGCCTTTCTGAATGATGTGCCCCAGGAATCCGGTTTCCGGAATGGCGCTTTCATCGGCAAGGGTGTGCGTGGGAAGAGCGTCTTCAACGTCGTCAGTGCCGGAGGATCTGTCGTGCGACATGTCAGCGGTCCCCTGTGCTGAACGAAGCCGGCGGGCGTTGCGCCCGCCGGCTTGAGAGACCTTAGTTCATTAGGCCGTTGTCCTTAAGGTACTTCGTGAGGACGTCGAAGACCTTCTGGGCGTTGTCCGACTTGGCCGCGACCTTCTTCCACTCGCCCTGGGCAATTGTGGTGAACTTCGCGCGCTCTACGGTCGACCAGTCGTGGATGTGGATCTTGCCACCCGCCTTAGCCTTTGCAACGGCCTCCTTGTCACGCCTGTCAAGCACGACGAGTTCATGATCGGCGAATAGGTCAACCGACAGGGTCAGCTTGGCCTGAAGGTCCGCCGGCAGATTGTCCCAGTCCTTCTTGCTGATCGCGATCTCCACGAGCGGCAGCGAGTGGAAGCCGGGATAGACCGGATTCGGCGCGATGTCGTTGAGGCCCTGCGCCTGGTTGGTCGAGAAGACGGTGTAATCGGCCGCGTCGATGACGCCCTTGTCGAGTGCCGTGTACACTTCCGAACCGGGAAGGTTGACCGGCGCAGCGCCCGCCGCAGCGAACACGTTCGCTACCAGACCTTCCGGCGCGCGGATTTTCAGCCCCTTCAGGTCGGCGACGCTGTCGAGCGGCACCTTGGAAACCAGCGCCTCGAGGCCCGGCGTCGTAGCGCCGATGAAGTGCAGACCATAGTCGCCGTCCAGCTGCTGCATCAGTTCGCCGCCGCCGCCATTGCGCATGAAGTCGAGCATGGTATGCGGATCGGACCACGCACCGACCGGATTGGCGATCAGGCCGAAGGCCGGGTCTTTTCCGGAGAAATAGGAAACGTCGGTGATATGGCCGTCGAGAATGCCAGCCGCGATGGCGTCTTGCGTCTCGGCGTGCCCGACAATCGATTCGACAGGCAAAAGATTGATCGTGACCTGGCCGTTGGTCATCTCACTGACGTTCTTCGCCCATTCCTGCTGCAACACAAAGTTCGGGTTGCCTGCGGGATCGCTCGACTGGAACTTGAAAGTGTAATTCTGGGCCAGGGCGGTGCCGGCCAGAAGCGTTACGGCGATGGCCGCAAGCGATAGTTTGGCTGCAGTTTTCAACATGGTCTTTCCTCCTTTGACACTTTTGGGCCGCGAGTGGCTTCTGTGGGGCCGGGTGGCGCCTCCGGCGGCACGGCGGCGATGAGGCGCCGGCAGATCGAGATGGCTTGCGTTATGACAGCGCCCTGCGAGCCATCGACATTGACCTTGTGGCAGTCCGGTTCGTCGTCCGTCGGCTCGAGGATCGAGAACTGACTTTCGAGCATGTCCGGCGGCATGAAATGCGCGTTGCGCCGTATCATGCGCTCGCGGATGATCTCGGCCGTGCCGATGAGATGGATGAAGATGGCGCCCGGCAGGCGGGCGCGCATGAAATCGCGATAGCGCCGTGCCAACGCGGAACAGGCGATCATGACCGGGCGCCCGGTATCGGTGGCGACAGCGGCGTCGCACACCAGGTCCAACCACGGCCAGCGCTGGTCGTCGGTCAGCGGTCGGCCTTCGGACATGGCCTTTACATTCGCAGGCGGGTGGAAGTTGTCGGCTTCCAGGAAGTCGCCCGCAACGGCGCCGGCGACAGCCCGCGCAACCGTGGTCTTGCCGGCACCGCACACGCCCATGAATACGAAGAAGCGCGATGCGGCGTTGCCGCCGAATTTTCGAGAATCCGACACGATCTCGCCAGTCCTCCCATCTCGTTTTCAGCATGCAAGCGCTTACATTGTCAACCTAAACTTTCCAGAATATGATTCGGCATAAAGTATGAAGCGCCTGAAATGGTGAGACATCACGGGAAGATAACGCTTGCGGACGTGGCTGCCGCGGCGGGCGTAAGCGCTGCCACGGTCTCGCGGGCGCTCTATGACCGGTCGCTGGTGTCTGGCGAGACCCTCGCCCGCATTGACAGGGCGGTGGCCGACCTCGGTTACGTGCCCAATTTCGCCGCCCAGGCGCTGGCGTCGCGGCGCACCAACGTGATCGGCGCGCTCATTCCGTCGGTGACCAACAACGTCTTCTCCGATGTTCTCCACGGCATGTACGAATCCGTCGAAGGTACGCGCTACCAGCTCCAGCTTGGCAATACGCGCTATTCGACGATCGAGGAGGAGAAGCTCCTGCGCGTCTTCCTCAGCCAGCGACCGGCCGGTCTGGTCGTCTCCGGCATCGACCAGTCGGCCGCCTCGCGGGCGATGCTCGAGAGTGCCGGTTGTCCCGTCGTACAGATCATGGACATCAGCGACACGCCAGTGGACATGATGGTCGGCTTTTCGCACCGGCGCGCCGCGCACGATGCCGTCGCTCACCTGATCGAGGGGGGCTATCGCCGCATCGGCCTCATCGGCGCCCGCATGGACCCGCGGACCCAGCGTCGCCTGCAGGGCTTCCGCGACGCGCTCGGCGAAGCCGGTCTGCTCGACGAGCGCCTAATCGTGACGACGACCCACCCATCGTCGGCCACGCTGGGCGGCCAGCTGCTCGGTGATCTGCTCGGGCGCCGGCCGGATGTCGAGGCCGTCTTCTGCATCAACGACGACCTCGCGGTCGGCGCGCTTTTCGAGAGCCAGCGGCGGCGTATCGCTGTTCCCGACGACCTCGGCATCTGCGGTTTCAATGACCTTGAGATCATGAGCGCGACCCACCCCAGTCTTACCAGCGTGCTGACCAACCGCGACGAGATGGGCCGGCGGGCAATCGATATGCTTGTCCAAGCGATCGAAGGGCATGGGCCCGACGAGAAGGTGATCGATCTTGGCTATGCGGTGGTCGCCCGCGAAAGTACCAGCCGTTTGCAAAGAGCCGGGCTGCCGCCTCCGACTGCAATTCGAGGTGCGACGGTGCAGGTGGGGAAGAAGGGGATTCGCCCATAGGCCGCTTATCGGACGCGACGGAGGTGGCCGTCGCCACGCCGTCGCGCGCGCATCGGAACCGGCAAGAAAGACAATGGCGATGAAGATCACCAAGCTCACGACATACATCGTTCCCCCACGCTGGTGCTTTCTCAAGATCGAGACCAACGAGGGAATCGCGGGGTGGGGCGAGCCGGTGTTGGAAGGACGTGCCAGTACGGTGGCCACCGCCGTCAACGAACTCTCCGACTATCTCATTGGCAAAGATCCCTTCCTTATCGAGGACCACTGGACGGTCATGTACCGCGGCGGCTTCTACCGCGGCGGCGGGATTCACATGAGCGCCGTCGCCGGGATCGACCAGGCGCTTTGGGACATCAAGGGAAAGGCGCTCGGCGTACCAGTTTATCAATTGCTAGGCGGAAGGCTGCGGGACAGGATCCGCGTCTACTCATGGATCGGCGGCGATCGTCCGGCGGACACGGCCGAAGCCGCGCGCGACGCAGCGGCGCACGGCTTCACCGCTGTCAAGATGAATGCCACAGAGGAACTGCAGATCATCGACGGCCACGCCAAAATCGACGCGGTCTTGAAGCGAGTGAGCGCCGTTCGCGAGGCAATGGGGCCCGATTTTGGAATTGCCATCGATTTTCACGGCCGAGTGCACCGGCCCATGGCCAAAGCGCTGGCAAAGGAACTCGAGCCATTCATGCTGATGTTCATCGAGGAGCCGGTGCTGAGCGAACACGCCGAGGTACTCAAAGAAATCGCCAACCATACCGGCACACCCATCGCTTTGGGCGAGCGCCTCTATTCGCGATGGGATTTTAAGGCAATTCTTTCGGGCGGATACGTCGACATCATCCAACCAGATCCTTCGCATGCGGGTGGAATCACCGAGACGCGAAAGATCGCCACGATGGCGGAAGCCTATGACGTGGCGTTGGCTCTCCACTGCCCGCTCGGCCCGATCGCTCTGGCGGCAAATCTGCAGATAGACGCCGTGAGCTACAATGCTTTCATCCAGGAACAGAGCCTCGGCATTCATTACAATCGGACAAACGATCTACTCGACTACCTGGTCGACCCGAGCGTGTTCGGCTATCGCGACGGCTTCGTCGCGATGCCTGAGGGCCCGGGACTAGGGATCGACATCAACGAAGACTATGTCGTTCAACAGGCCGCCATCGGCCACCGCTGGCGTAACCCAATATGGCGCCACGCGGACGGAACCTTCGCGGAGTGGTAATGCCCACAGGTTCTGTGCCTAGCCATTCTGAGCCCTGAAGGCGCCCTCAGCGCGCTGGTTTGCCCGCCCTTGCGAACTGCCGTGCGGTATTGCCTGAATGCTCCTCCGCGATCGCCAGAGTCCGCTTGTGGCGCTGGACCGACGTCCGTTTTGACGCCCCGCAGGTCGGCTTCCGAGAGATAAGCGGTCATCCTCATTGCGCCGCTTAATCGACGCTCATGACCCATCAGCGACATCGGCCTTGACCGGCTAGGTCACGTGGCGGTGGTCTCGTTACGTCATGACAGACGGCGAGAACGGCTTTATGTCTCGTAGACAATCTGTGCAGAGCCTGCTGGGGTACCGAGTAATGCTGGCCAAAGACGGCGGCGGCGAACAGCATCGCGCCGCAAGCAACCATCATCCACATGGTGGGGCGGGCGTTTCGCATAATGTCGATCGAAGCTTCGCGGCGCATGTTCTCTGCCATGGTGCTATAGTACTCAACGTCGATCGTGCCATTGCTGCGCCGGCGGATAGTGGGTTGCATCGCAGCCTCCATAAGTTAGTCGAACCGTGCTCGATGCTCGGAGAATGCGGAACGGCGCACGCCCTCGCTTTGGGGCTCGCTTGATTTGCCCTTGAGAAGAACTTGATTTCGCTCCCGGTGCGCGTGCGCTACCGTTGACCCGTCAGGTCCCGGCACGTCGCACGAGGATTGACTCGTTGTTTTTGTTCGAGAATTATTGCCTAGACCCTGGCCGGCGCGAACTCCGTTCCGCCGACGGGATGATTGCGCTCGAGCCTCAGGTCTTCGATCTTCTCGTCTACCTCATTCGTCATCGCAACCGGGTCGTGAGTAAGGATGACCTGATAGCCGGGGTGTGGAACGGACGTATTGTCTCAGACTCCACATTGGACAGCCGCATATACGCAGCGCGGAAGGCCATCGGCGACAGCGGTCAGCGGCAGCTACTGATCCGCACCGTCATTCGCCGGGGCTTCCGTTTTGTTGCGCCTGTGCAGGAGATCGTCGAGCGGCCCACCGACGCCGAGATTCGGCCGGCCGTTGAATCCAAGCAGGAGGTTTCGTTCTGCCGGAGCTCAGATGGAGTGAGCATCGCCTGCGCCAGCGTGGGCGCCGGCGCCCCCTTGGTCAAGGCCGCCAACTGGCTCACCCATGTCGAGTACGACTGGGACAGCCCGGCTTGGTCGCCGCTACTGCATTGGCTGGCCGAGCGCCGCCGGTTGATTCGCTATGATGGCCGCGGGACGGGCCTTTCCGACCGCACCGTTGCTGATATCTCATTCGCGGGCTTTGTGCGTGATTTCGGAGCCGTGGTGGACGCGATCAACGTAGACCGTTTCGCTGTCCTCGGCATTTCACAGGGTGCCTCGGTCGCGATCGATTATGCCGCGCGCCATCCCAAGCGCGTCGCGAAACTGATACTACTAGGCGCCTACGTGCAAGGGCGAAACCGCCGCGGCTCGCCCACGGAGAAGGAGAAGGCGGCCACCTTTCTCTCCATGTTGCGGCAGGGCTGGGGCGACGAAAACTCCGCCTTCATGCGCGCCTTTACGTCGGTGTTCATTCCGAGCGGGTCGCGGGAGCAAATCAAATGGTTTGCCGACCTGCAACGCATCACGGCCAGCGCCGAGAATGCAGAACGAATCCGCCGCGCCTGTGATGACATCGACCTCCTGTCGGTTTTGCCAAGGGTCCGGGTGCCGACCCTTGTGCTACACTGTCGGCAAGATGGGGTGGTGCCGCTGGAACAGGGGCGCATGGTCGCAGCGGCGATCCCAGATGCTCGGTTCGTCACACTTGAAAGCGACAATCACGTTTTGCTCGCGGGCGAGTCGGCATGGCCGCGTTTTCTACAGGAAGTCGAGTCCTTTCTTCACACGTGATCGCAAAAAGTGCGATCGCGAGGACTTTCGCTTCTGGCGCATCGCGTCTTTTCGCAGCAACGCGAAAACTTGGTCGCTTTCGAGGCAAAGCCGGAACGGGCTGACAGGTTGAGCCAGTAATCTTGGTCGCAAGTGATTCCATTAGCGGGCGCAACACGGATATCGACGCGGCTGCACGGATAGGCTCTCTGCCGCTTGTCGCGAACGATGCGTAACCCTGCGGATGGTTGCCGCAACCGCAGGCACGGACCAAAATCGAAAGGGCTATGCGGACACCAAGCAGGCCACGGACAGTCTCTTTCAAGTCGCCCGTCGGCGAAGTGGCGGATCCTCGCGGGATTTGGACGCTACATTAGCCGGGTTGAAAGAGCTGAGAGTCGTCACACGCTAAAACTGGAGCGGGCTGTCGCGGTACCCCTACGGGGTATATGGCCGAGAAGAACCTAGACCGCCGGGGGGTCGGCAGTACCGACGACGATGCTCCGCAGTCACCCCGGGACAGGGTGGCCTCTGTGTTCGTGAGGTGCATTTCTCGAACGCCTTCTCGGAAATTTCCCACATGAACCAAATGTCGAAGACTTAGCAGGGGTGGGGTATGCCCGCCCACCCTAGGCGGTCCGAGCCAGAGCTAGTAGACCCACCCGAGCTCCATCTGGTCCGAGCGAACTCGAACAGGCCAGGACCAGAGGCGAGAGCCGAACATCCCGATCTGGACGACGCCCGGTCGGCCACCGAGCTAAGTGCGGGGGTTCGAGGTGGGATGAACGGACACGTGCCTAGGCCACAGCACTCGGTGCCCCACCTCGCTGAGAGCGCGTGAGGCAGCGTGGCCGGCGCTGTTGGCCGGTCGGCCACCAGTTCGTCAGCGGGGCGGACCTAGCCCACCTCAGATCGAAATCCGAGCGAGGCGAGACTGTTCAACCGGCGTGAGGCTGTCCTCGAGCACCACGATGAGGGCTCAGCATCGTGCGATGGCTTCCGGATCATGAGACGACCCAGTGCCAGGGGGATGATGAGGAGGAGTCAAACGGCTCAATACCGCCATTTCACCATTCATCGTCAATTTCGACGGCAATGACCTAGACGAGGTTATGATGAGTCAAACGGCTGATTTCTGCATTTTGACTCCTCCTCATCATCCCCCTGGCACTGGTGCCCGCTCGGATTTGTCGCGTAGCCGGTGTCCCTCGACTCTCGATCCTGATCAAAACGGCGGCTGCACCTGGCTCTCGTCGGGCATCTTCCGCGGCGGCTTTCGTTGCTCGCGGTCGGCGACACCGTCGAGATTGTCCTGGCCGTCCGTGGTGCCGGGCAACTTCCACCACGACTCGTTCTTCACGCGCTGGGCGATGACGCCCAGCTCCGCCTTCGCCCTGTCCAGCGTGGCTTCCGAGATGGCGCACTCCTTCGCTCGATTCTTGAGGTAGGCCGCGCGTCGCGGTTCCATGCCGAGTTCGTCCTCGAGGAGCTTCCTCGCGCGCGCCAGTTTCGAGTCCTCGGCCTTCGCGCTCCGCAGCTCCTTCGCCAGCGCCAGCACGTCGTCGGGTCTCCGATCGTCTCGGCCCATCCACTTGGCCTTTTTCACGTTGAAAGCGGTGCCGTCTTCGAAGACCGCCGTCGCGCCCACGAGGCTGTAGCCGAAGCCGAAGGGCGAGTCCTTGTCGACGTTCGTCTTGCTCCTCAGCAGCAGCCGCCCGCTGCCGTCAGGCGACTCGGGGTCCGGCATCGCGTAGAAACAGACACGGGCCGCGGCCACAAAACCGACCGAGCCGAGCGTGTGATACAACGCGATCTCGTCACCGGCGCTCTTGCGGGGGTGGCCCACGTAGAGCCCGGAGATCCTGTGCCTGCGCAACATGGCCGACATCGGGTCGAGAACGGCGCGCACCTGGCTCACGTTGTTCGAGTCGGCCTTCACGCCGAGGTAAGCCGTGATCGGACTGACCACGATCAACTTCATGGGGTCACTATCCGTCGAACCGTGCGTGAGGTCCTGTCCCTTGACGACTTCCTCGATGAGGGCGAGGTCGGCGTTGAGGTCGAAGCCCGTGTACTCGTCGCCAATCTTGGCCGACGGCACGATGAACACGTTGCTCATCTCTGCGCCGCACGCCTGCAATTCGGGGATGAGTGTGTCCTCGGGATCATCCTCCGCCGTGAGAATGAGAACGGAGCCCGGCTCCCTCTCCATGTCGGCGGGTTCGCCCGGGAAGGGCTTACCCGTCGTGACACAGGCAGCGATGTAGTTCGCCATCGTCGACTTCCCGACGCCGGGCATCCCCGTGATCAGGGTCTCTTTCCCGACATAGAGCACGCCGCGCCACAGGGCCTCGACCGCCCGCGGCTTGACGCGGTGCCCTCGGAGGACGACGAGTTCCTTGCGCCGCGTCGTTGCGGCCTGGGCGTGTGACATCTGGCCAGGGTGAACGTAGCCGAGGGCGTCGCGGTCGATGCCAAAGACGTGACAGACCGCAACCTCGGAGGCCCGGCCAGCGGCACTCCCCCATTTTCTCTCGCCGTTGAGCGCGTAGAACGCCTGGTTGGCACTATGGCCTTTGGCCTCCATCTCGCGCGCCTCGCTCACGGTGAAGGCGAACCAGTTCACGTCGATACCGTCGATGTTGTTGGCGGCCAGGAGGCGTTCGGCCTCGGCGATCGTTTCATCACTCATGTTCTTTGTCCTTCGCTACGCGCCAACGTCTTCGAGCATCAGCTCGATCAACTCGGGCGATGGATCACCGGGGTCGGGGATTTCGTCGTGAAATAGAAGGTCGTCTGCGGCCTCGTCGGCCGCTTCGGTCTCGACGGCGCGGAGTTCGGCGATCAGCGTTCCGACCGTGACGGGATTCGTGACCCGGCGACCGTCGAGGCTGCGCCACTGCACCAAGTTCGCGGCCCGGCAGGCGTTACCGTACAACGGGTCCTTGGCGCTCCAGTCCAGAAAGGCTTCGTGACCCTGGCCGCCAGTGGCGTGATGGCAGGCCATGGCCAGCCGGAGCCATTTCGGCCGGCTTCGATAGAGCCTCGGGTCGAGATGCGAAAGAGCGCGCCGGAGGGAGTCGGCCGGTACCGGCGTCCACTCCGCCTCGAATCCCGGGCGGTGCTGCATCGACGACGAATCCGCCGTGTCGGAAGATTCGACCGATACACCGAGCATGTCCAGGACGAACCTCCCGGAATAGCGGCGCCAGTGTCGCGCCGGGAGTCGATCGACGAAGGTTCGGAATGGCTCGCCTTTCTGGTGAAGAAAGCCAGGGAGCCGGAGGACGCCCTGGGCCGCATTCTTGGCGACGCCCATGTCTCCGCCGGTCAACTCGGCGAGCTTGAGCTGGCACGCCTTGAAGGCGCCGAGGGGAAAGTCCTCCTCGACGAGCCAATAGAGATGGAAATGGCCCGGCGACGACTGGACGATGAGGGTCGGCTCCAGGCCCGGGGGGAGATGGAGCTCGGCCTGGTGTAGGTCGGTCCCGTCGAGGTCGGACCAGAGCGCGCGGACACGGACCACGTCAGCGGCGAGCCGCTGGGTGGCTCCGACGCGGAACTCGTTCGGAGCGACGAACACGCCGGCCCCGCGCCTGTTGAACGCGACGAGGTCCTCCAGGCTCAACGGCTCGGGGTGCTTGCGCGTCGGACGGATGAGGCGCCGATCACCGCGCGCCTTGTTGTCGTCTTTGGTGAAGTAGAAGAATCGGGCGTCCTTGCTGGGGTCAAGCCATTCCAGGAAGCGGCGCGCCTCGCCAAGACTCACGGTCATCACGCAGATCCCCGCTCGCCCGCCGGTTCCCCGTCAATAGGCCGCGAAGGCTTGGCGAAGTCGCCGGTTCCAACCTCCCGTTTCATGTGAGCGGCCGGCGTCGGCCTGGAATCGATCCAGCCCATGACGTCGCTTTCGCGCCACGCGACTCGGCGCTCCGACAGACGGATCGCGGCGGGGAAGTCACCGATCTTGATCCAGTGGTAGAGGGTGACCTTGCTGACGCCGATAAGGGCGACGACATCCGCCATCGCCATCAGGCGCTCGGCCCATTGGGGGCCTTCACGAACGACCATTGCTTTGCTCCAGGGCTGTGCCCAGCCCCGGCACGCTTGTGCCAGGGCTATCTTATGGAGCGCGCAAAACGGTCGTTCATGGCCACTCGAAACCTCACGAGCGTGAAAACACGTAAGATGCTCAATATAGTCGTTGGATGCGCGCTGGAGTGGAAGCGGCATCAGTTAAATTTCTGTAATGGTTAACAAACATGGTTAACAGGCGCCACGTGATGTGCCCACTGCTCAACAGCGGCGCGCTTCGGCTCCGCATACGCAGCCCGATTGTACGTCCCCGCCACGCCCGCCCTGAACCCGCTGACGTGGTTGAGCAGCGCCTCGACGACGTGCGGCTCGACGCCCAACTCCGCCATGCGCGTCGCCGCTGTTCGGCGGAGATCGTGGATGCGCCACGCCTCCACCCTGATGGGATCGCCGCCACGCTCCGCCGCCTCGGCGATCGACCGCTCGGCCACCATCTTGTCGAGGCGTGCCTTGGCGCGCGACGTGCCAGAGGCGCGCGACCTACCCGTCGTGGTGAATACGAAAGAGGAATCTTCGCCGCCGACCGACAGACGCGGCAGCGACCGCACGATGTCGAGGGCCAAGGGCGACAGCGGGATGACGTGCGGCCTGCCGTTCTTGGTGCGCTCGCCGGGCAGGCGGACCTCGGCGGCGTCCACGTCGACCTCCGACCATCGCAGCGACATGATCTCGTCGCGTCGAGCAGCCGTCAGAATCAGCAACTGGACAGCCGGACCAAAGGGGTAGCCTAGGTCGGGCGCCGAACGCCAAATCAATCCGAGCTCGGCATCGGTGAGAACGCGGTCGCGCGACACTTCCTTGCCGAGCTTCGGCATATCGGCGATGGGGTTTGCCGCGAGGAGGCCGACGCCGACGCACCAGCGGAAGAACTTGTGCAGGTGGGCGTGCAGCCTGCGCGACGTCGTCGGCGCGCCGCGGTCGGCCACCGCCTCGATGAGCTCTCGGCAATCGGCGCGCGTTGTCTGCCCGAGCGCCCTGCCCCGCCAGCATGGCCGCGACGACGGGTCGAGAACCTTGGTATTGACGACCCGCTCGACCTCAAAGGCGCTCTTGTTCTTCGCCTGGTCACGCCTGAGCCACTCGGCGATCGCGTCCTCGACCAGCACGCCCCTTTCTCGCCTCGGGTCGTCGCCACGCTTCGCCTCCCTGATTGCGGCCTCGGCCTCGTCCCTCGCGGCCTCCAGCCCGAAGGCGGGCCACGGACCGATGGTCTTCTTGATCGACCTTCCGCTGCGCAGGCGACAGCGCACCGCCCACGACTTCTTTCCGCTGGGCTGCACAACGAGGTACAGGCCGTGGCACGCTGCGTCGGGTATCTCTCGCCTGGTCAGACCCGCCGCGATCCGCTCAACGGCAGCCTTTGTCAGCCTCTTCGCCATCGTCGTCTCCCGCTTCGGGGTAGCACCAGGGTAAACAAACGGTGCTTCATTCCACTACACCCAGCGAAACGTCATTGTACATCGAAGACGAGAAAAAGACACATTCATCAATGGGTTGGGTTAACGTGGCCGTACTTCGTTGAACTAAGAGGCGTCGTGTGGCCAGAGACTACGAATCTGGGGGTCAGGGGTTCGAATCCCTTCGGGCGCGCCAATCTTTTCTTTTGAATGACCTGCTGCGGTTGCCCTCGCGTCTCCGCCTCAGCCCGACGCGCGCTAAAGCCGTCGGGATATTGAGTGGCCCTAGACCGCCTCGATGAGGCCGAAGAAGGCTTCCCCCGACCGAAGCGTCACGCTCAGCCCATCCGCATCCGGCCTGGCAGCGAAGCCCGTACCGTCGAGCGGCGTCAGCGCCGCCGGCGCGTTCACGCGCGCCTCCTTCTTGCCGAGATTGAACGCACAGAGGATCGTCTCGCCGCCGCCCGCGCGCACGAAGGCGAGAACGTCCTCGGGCGCATCGAGAAAGCGGATCGCGCCGCTGGCCAGCGCCGGATGGCTGCGGCGGAAGGCGAGAAGCCTCTTGTAGTGCGCCAGCACGGACGTCTCGTCGCCGCTCTCGACGCTCACCGCCATCTCCAGGTGCTCTTCCGGCACCGGCAGCCAGGGCTTGGCGCCGGAGAATCCGCCGTTCGGCGCTTTCGCCTCCCACACCATCGGCGTGCGGCAGCCGTCGCGGCCCTTGAATTCCGGCCAGAACGTTATCCCGTAAGGATCGACCAGGTCCTCGAAGGCAAGCTCGGCTTCGGTCAGGCCCAACTCCTCGCCCTGGTAGAGGCTCACCGAGCCGCGCAGCGACAAGAGGATAGCGATGGCGAGCCGCGCCAGCGTGTCGCGGTCGCCCCAAGCGCCCCAGCGGCTCACATGGCGGATGACGTCGTGGTTGGAGAAGGCCCAGCACGCCCAGCCGTCCGCGACCACGGCCTCGAAGGCTTCGATCTTCTCGCGGAAGAAACGCGCCGAGAAGGTCGCTCCGAGGAAGTCGAACGTGTAGCACATGTGCAGCTTGTCGCCGCCGGAGGTGTAGGCGGCCATGGTCTTCAGCCCGCGTGCGCCGTCGGCGACCTCGCCGACACTTGTGGTTGCCTCGTAGCGGTCAAGCAGTGCGCGGAAACGCTTGAGGAACACCAGATTCTCCGGCTGGCTCTTGTCGTAGAGATGTTCCTGCATGCCGTAGGGGTTGGCGTCGGCGACCTCTCCGTTGGCGCCGGGCGCTGCCGGCGGGTTCGATTTCAGCGTCTGCGAATGGAAATAGAAGTTCGCCGTGTCGAGGCGGAAGCCGTCCACCCCGCGCTTCAGCCAGAACTCGACCGTGTCCAGCAGCGCGTCCTGAACTTGCCCGTTGTGGAAGTTGAGGTCCGGCTGCCCGGTGAGGAAATTGTGGAAGTAATACTGCCGCCGCCGCGTGTCCCATTGCCATGCCGACCCGCCGAAGATCGACAGCCAGTTGTTGGGCGGCGAGCCGTCCGCCTGCGGGTCGGCCCACACATACCAGTCGGCCTTCGGGTTCGTGCGGGTCGCGCGGCTCTCCCTGAACCAGGGATGCGCGTCGGAAGTGTGCGACAGCACCTGATCGATGATCACCTTGAGGCCGAGGCGATGGGCTTCAGCCACCAGCACATCGAAATCGGCAAGCCGCCCGAAGATCGGGTCGACGTCGGTGTAGCCGGCCACGTCGTAGCCGAAATCCTTCATCGGTGAGACGAAGAAGGGCGCGATCCAGATGGCTTCGACGCCGAGATCGGCGACATGGCCGAGCCGGCGCGTGATGCCCGCGAGGTCGCCGATGCCGTCGCCGTTCGAATCCTGAAAGGAGCGCGGATAGATCTGATAGATGACGGCGCCGCGCCACCAGTCAGTCGTTTTGTCTAGGGTCATTCTTGGGAGGGCCGGTTATGGCGAGTGTGTCGGGACGCCAACTTGCTTGTGGCCCGTCAACAGTCAAGCGGACAAGGCCGCGCACCGCTCTGGCAGTTGCACCCGCGAGGGCCACATATAAGGAGTGACGGGGCGCGGAGAGGCGAAGCCTGAGATGAAGACACCACGACAGGTACGGTCGTCGGGGCGCTCGGCGCTTCTTTCCGAGTTGCTGGACGCGATCACCGCCCGCGGCCGGGCGCTCTTCCGGGTGGACCAGTTCGGCGCACTGGGCGCGCGCGGTGGGTCTGGTCTCATCGACCTCGGCGAGCAGTTGCTGTCGCGCCGCGGCGAGGCTTCGGGCATGGCGCTGGCCGAGCGTCTGCTGGCCGAATTCGAGGCGGCCGACGGCGAAGCGCGGCTCGCCTTCCTGCAGGCGCTCGCCAGCCATTTCGGCGCCGACGCTGAAGCGGTCGAGGCGGCCATCGATGCCTGGCGCGCGGCTTCCGAGCCCAGGCCGCTGGCGCGCCTGCAGCGGGCGACCGAGCCCCGCCGCCAGGAGCTCATCCGCCGCCTGAACTACGCCCCGGGCGGCACCGCATCGCTCATCCGCATGCGCGAGGTGCTGATGGACGCCTGCAAGGACGATCCGGGGCTGGCGCCGGTCGATGCCGATTTCGTCCATCTCTTCTCGTCCTGGTTCAATCGCGGCTTCCTCATCCTCAGGCCCATCGACTGGGATACGCCGGCGAGCGTCCTCGAAAAGCTGATCCGCTACGAGGCGGTGCACGCCATCCACGGTTGGGACGACCTCAAGAGCCGGCTGGGACCGCCCGACCGGCGCTGCTACGGCTTCTTCCACCCGCGTCTTCCCGACGATCCGCTGATCTTCGTCGAGGTGGCCTTCACGCGCGAGATACCGGGGCGCATCGCGCCGATCCTCGATACCGACCGCGCGCCGATCACGCCCGAGGAGGCGACCACCGCCGTCTTCTACTCCATCTCCAACACCCAGCGCGGCCTTGCCGGCGTCAGCTTCGGCAACTTCCTCATCAAGCAGGTGGTCGAGGAATTGCGGCACGAATTTCCGGGCCTCACCACCTTCGTCACCCTCTCGCCGGTGCCCCGCTTCGCCCGCTGGCTCGATGCCGAGCGCAAATTGGAGGAAGAGAGCCTGCTCGGTCCGGAGACGCGCGCCGCGCTTGCCGTGCTCCACACGCCCGGCTGGCAGAACGATGCGGCGATCGTCGAGGAGATCGGCGCGCCGTTTCTCGCCGCCGCATCCGCCTATTTCCTCGATGCGCGCGACAGCAGCGGCCGCGTGGCCGATGCCATCGCCCGCTTCCATCTCGGCAACGGTGCCCGCCTGGAACGGCTCAACATGCTCGGCGACACGTCGCCCAAGGGCCTCGAGCAGTCCTATGGCCTGATGGTCAACTATCTCTACGATCCGCGCACGATCGAGCGCAATCACGAGGCCTATGCCGAGCGCGACGAGGTGATCGCCTCCGCCTTGGTGCGCCGGGCGCTGCCCGCCGGCCGTGCCGGCTCGCGACGGGACCGCTCGACGTCGCGGCGCCGCGCCGCGGCCCAGCTCGTTGCCGCCGCGCGCACCCACGAGCCGTGATGAGCGACGGGAATCTCTATGCGCGCCTGATGGGGCAGGGGCACAGCCCGGCGCGCATCGCGATCGAGACTGCCGACGGCGTCCGTTGGACCTATGGCGACATCGACGCTGCGTCGGCGCGCTTCGCCAATCTGCTTGTTGCGCGCGGGGTGAAACCTGGCGACCGCGTCGCCGTCCAGGTCGAGAAGTCGGTCGAGAACCTCGTCCTCTATCTCGCCACCGTCAGGTCCGGCGCCGTCTACCTGCCGCTCAACACCGCCTACACGTTGAACGAACTGGCCTATTTCCTGTCCGACGCCGAGCCGGCGCTCACCGTCTGCGATCCGGCGCGGCGCGATGGCGTGGCAGCGCTGGCAGGCGGCACCGCGGTTGAAACGCTTGGCCCGAACGGGCACGGGAGCCTTACCGAAGCGGCGGCGGCCGAGCCGCCGGGCTTCGCGACCGTTCCGCGTGGCGACGACGATCTCGCCGCCATCCTCTACACCTCGGGCACCACCGGCCGCTCCAAGGGCGCGATGCTCACCCACGCCAACCTCTTTTCCAATGCGGCGACGCTCACCGAGTCCTGGCGCTTCACGGGTGACGACGTGCTCATTCACGCTCTGCCGATCTACCACACCCACGGTCTCTTCGTGGCGGTGAACGTCGTTCTGCTCGCCCGCGCCGCCATGCTCTTCCTGCCGAAGTTCGACGCCGACGAAATCCTTCGCCTGATGCCGCGCGCAACATCGATGATGGGCGTGCCCACCTTCTATTTCCGCCTGCTCCAGCACGCCGGCCTCAGCCGCGAGGCGACGGCCGCCATGCGCCTCTTCACCTCGGGCTCGGCACCGCTGCTCGCCGATACCCATCGCGAATGGGAGAGCCGCACCGGCCACGCCATCCTCGAGCGCTACGGCATGACCGAAACCGGCATGAACACCTCCAACCCTTACGACGGTGCCCGGGTTCCCGGCACGGTCGGCCCGCCTCTGCCGGGCGTCTCGGCCCGCGTCGTCGATCCCGAAACCGGCCGCTTCCTGGGACCGGGCGAGATTGGCGTGATCGAGGTGAAGGGGCCGAACGTGTTCCAGGGCTACTGGCGCATGCCGGAGAAGACCGCCGCCGAGTTCCGTTCGGACGGCTTCTTCATCACCGGCGACCTCGGCCTGATCGACGACAACGGCTATGTCCACATCGTCGGCCGCGGCAAGGACCTCATCATCACCGGCGGCTTCAACGTCTATCCCAAGGAAGTGGAGAGCGAGATCGACGTGATCCCCGGCGTCGTCGAGAGCGCGGTGATCGGCCTGCCGCGTGACGACTTCGGCGAGGGCGTCACCGCCGTCGTCGTGGCGGAGCAGGGCGCAACCATCGACGAGGCCGGGGTGCTGGCTGCCCTTGCCGACCGGCTCGCCCGCTTCAAGCAGCCCAAGCGCGTGCTCTTCGTCGACGAGCTGCCGCGCAACACCATGGGCAAGGTCCAGAAGAACGCCTTGCGCGCGCGTTTCGCCGGCCTCTTCCGTTCCGATGTCTGACGACAAGGCGCCCGGCGTCTCGGCGTCGAGGGAAAAATCGTCATCGCTAATTGAGGTTAGGGCAAGCGGGCCTGTCGCCGGCTAGCCTCCTGATGCGAAGACCGCGGCCTTGACCCGTGGTCCGTGTATCAGGAGCAAATCGATGAAAAAGATTCTCTTTCCCGCGTTGGCGACACTGTTGACCTTGGCGTCTCCCGCCGCCTTCGCGCAGTCCGGTCCGTGGTACGTCCTGGTCGACATGAGCACGCACAGCTGCTTTGCCGCCCACCGCATCGGCATCACCGGCGAGAATACGCTGGGCGGTCCCTACGCCAGCCAGAAAATGGCGCTGTCGGCCATCAAAGGCATCGGCGCATGCACGGGTCAGATCGGCGGCATGTAGCCCCGGATCGGCAGGAAGGAGGCGGCCACGGTGGCCGCCTTCCTCGATCGAGCCCGCCGGCCAACGTTAAATTTTGTCCATCATAACCAGGATTAGCGCCGGGCTGCATGCGGGCACGTAACCTCGAATAGGTAGAGACGCGGCATCGGCCGTGGCTCATGTGGATGGAGCAAAGCGATGAAGAAGATTCTGTTTCCGGCCTTGGCAACCCTGATGATCGCCGCGTCCCCGGCGGCTTTCGCGCAAACGATGGGCTCGTGGTACGTCCTGGCCGACGCCAATACCCATGCCTGCTACGCGGTAAACCGCACTGCCGCCAGCGGCGAGCAGCTGATGGGCGGTCCCTACACCAGCCAGAGCAAGGCGCTTTCGGCCATCGGCGGCATCAACGCCTGCGACGGCCAGTGGGCGCCGTAGGCCGGCGAGTCAAAGGCCAAAACTCTGAAGACGGGAGGAGACGGCTGCCGCCGTCTTCTCCCCTGCGCTAAAGGCAGGTGAGGGAATTGCGCAATCGCGGATTCAAACGCGGCGATCGACAAATCCGTCACGACTGTCACATCGATGCAGGCACGCGACGCTGCGGATTCCGCGGCGCGCGGCGCCTGTTGTTTCGCGTCTGCGACGACCATGTCAGCAGACAGCGCACCCGCCAGACGGTCTCGGAAATTTGAAGTGGAAATCGCGTAGGCCGCGCACCATGTGCCCCGTGCGGGGAATGACTGGGGAAGTCATCGGAGCATTACATGGCCTATCAGTTTGCGTCCGTGCGGCGCGCCACCTCAGTCGAGGAGGCCGCAGTTCAAGCCACCGATCCGTTCGTCACACGGCTTTTGTCCATCAGCGCGTTGACACGAGAGCAAGCAGGCATCGTCACATTGATGCAAGGGCCGCCGCGGCGTGTGCGGCCCCACATGCAACTCAATCGTGCCGCCGATCAACACGCGTCGGCCTATGTCATCCGTGAGGGCTGGGCCTTCGCCTATGCCCTGCTGGCAAATGGCGAACGTCAGGTCGTCGGCTTCCTTCTCCCCGGCGATCTGGTTGGTGTCGGCTGTTCCATCGGCGGCAGCGCGGAACTGTGCGTCGAGACGATTACCGAGACCGTGGTGAGCGATGTATCGAAGGACTCGATTCGCCGCGCGTCGCAGGAGTGGCCGGAGATCCTCGAGATCTTCCTCCGTCTCCAGTCGCAGATGCTCGGCGCACTGGTCGACCAGCTCGTCGACCTCGGCCGGCGCGACAGCCGTACCCGTGTCGCCCGGCTTCTGATCAAGCTGGAGCGCCGCCTGATGTCTATCGGCAATGCCGACGCCGACGGCTTCGCCTTTCCGGTCAGCCAATACCTGATTGCCGATGCCATCGGCCTCACCGCCATCCACGTCAACCGCGTCCTGCGCAGTCTGCGTGAGGAGAGCGTCGTCACGGTGCGCAAGGATCGTGTCACCATTCACGACCGGGCGCGGCTGATGGAGATCGCCGGCGACGACGAAGGCGACGTCGACGACCCCCGCATCATCGTCCTGGCGGATCGCAATCGCCACGAAGGGTCGCGGCCCTAGCCGGGCTGGCCGCAAAATCACGGTGCGCCTTGCGCACGTCCATGTCGCGGGCGACCAGGTTCCGCCAGATGCCGACCCCGGCGATCGTCACGTCCTCGGCGGCAGAGGCTTTCTCGATATCGGCCAGGCGGGCGCCGTCGTCGACTATCCGGCCTTCCTCAGCGAACTCGATCGCCTCGGGCGCGACGTGCCCTTGATGATGGAGCATCTCGACGATGCGGACTTTGCGGTGGCTCGCGCCGAGATATTCCGCATCGGCGACGATGTCAGCATCTCCTTCGTCGGAAGGGGTTGATCGGCCACCCGGCCGGGCGTGCTCGTTCAGGCGGTGGAGCGCGCGCGGAAGCCGTAGGTAGCGTCGAGCCGCTGGCTGAGATAGTCGGCGCCGCTGATCGGCGGATAGCGCGGCGGCCGTGTCTCCGAAACGCAGGTCGGCAGGCAGGCGATCGTTGCGTCCGGGTTGGGGTCCATGAAGAAGGCGACCGAGTAGCGGTGGCGCTGGCCGCGATTGACCACGCGATGCGGCGTCGACACGTAGACGTCGTTGGTCCAGCGCATCAGGCAGTCGCCGATGTTGCAGATGAAGGCACCGGGAATTGTCGGCGCCGGAATCCAGCCGCCGTCGCGCCGCTTGACCTCGAGCCCGCCGGCCGAATCGGTGAGCAGCAGCGTCACGTCGCCATAGTCGGTGTGCTCGCCGGCGCCGATCTGGCCGGCCGCCGTCGAGGGCGGCTGCGGCGGATAATGCAGCAGGCGCAGCGTCGCCATCGGCTGGTCGAGCTTCTTGTCGAAGAAGTCCGGGCTGAGGCCGAGGTCGACGGCGATCGCCTTGTGCAGGTCGCGGCCGACCGACCAGGCGGCGTTGAAATAGGTGAGCATGATCTCGCGCCAGCCGGCGAGGTCCGGCCACAGGTTGACCCCGCGGAAGGGCTCGCCGGCGATCACCCGCGGGTCCTTGGGCGTGAGGTCGAGGCCGATGTTGAACGCCTCCTTCAGGTCCGCCGCCTTGGTCGGGTTGAGCCGCTCGGCCTTCATCGCCACGTAGCCGCGATTGTGCGGCGAGTGGGTGATCGATTGCTTGCTCTTGTCCGCCTCCGGCAGGTCGAAGAAACGAGCCAATTCGCGGAAGACGGCGCTGACCAGCGACGGATCGATGTCGTGGCCGACGAGATAGAAGAATCCGGCGCCGCGTGCCGCCCTGCCTATTGCGTCGGCAACCGCCACCAGGGCGTGCCGCCCGCCGGTGCTGAGCGGGCTGATATCGACGATCGGCAGGTGCTGGCTCATGGGTTGATCTCCGGACAAGGCGGCGATTTGACCGCATTCAAGCGCCCCCAGCGCCAGGCGTTGTCCTGACAGACAGAGCAAATAGCGCGCCAACGCGCAGGAGCGAGCACGAGCGCGCAGCCCGTCCGATCTTGGCCGTACTCCGTGTAGAGTGAGGCCCGAGAGGACAAGCGATGGCGACGTTCGGGCTGATCCACGGCGCTTGGCACGGCGCCTGGTGCTGGACCCGTGTGGTGGCGGAACTGCAGGTGCTCGGTCACGGCGCACTCACCGTCGACATGCCGATCGACCGGGCTGACGCGACGACGGCCGATTATGCCGACGCCGCGGCCGATGCTTTTCGCGGTGCCGACGGCCTCATCGTCGTCGCCCATTCCATGGCCGGCCTGGTGGCGCCGCTCCTGGCCGATCGCGTGTCCCTGCGCGGTCTCGTCTATCTGGCGGCGGTCCTGCGCCGTCCGGGCAGCAGCCTCGCCGAAGATCGCAAGGCCGGCTTGAACGCCGATATCAGCCCGCCTGATTTCGGCAGGGAGCTCAAGCGCGATGCCGAGGGCCTGACCTGGTGGCCGGGCGCGGCAGACGCGGCCCGCCACCTCTATCAGGACGCAAGCGATGCCGATGCCGCCTGGGCCTTCGCCCGCCTGCGCCACCAGAAGGGCTACTGGAGCGATCGTGCGCCGGCTACCCGCTGGCCGGCCGTCCCGGCGGTCTCGATCGTCTGTGCCGAGGATCGCGCCATCACGCCGGAATGGTCGCGCCGGGTGGCGCGCGACTGGCTGAACGTCGAGCCGATCGAATTTCCCGGCGCCCATTCGCCGCACCTCACGCGCCCGCGCGCGCTGGCGGCTCTGCTCGACCGTCTCGCCCGCACGACCTTCGCGTAACCATGGGCGGGCCGCCGGCTTGCATCTTCGCCGCAAAAGGCTCTAGGGAACCACCGGTTCGATAAGGGCGGCGAACGGGCAAACAAATGATCATTCCAGTCATCATGTGCGGCGGCGCCGGTACGCGCCTGTGGCCGGCCTCGCGCAGCGACAGTCCCAAACCGTTCCTGCCGCTGGTCGATGGCGCCTCCACCTTCGCCCTGACGCTTCAGCGCATTGCCGAGCCGTCCTTGTTCGGCCCGGCGGTGGTCATCGCCGGCGCCGATCACGCCCATCTCGTCGCCGCGGCACTGGCGGAAGCCGGCACCGCTGCCGTCGTGCTGCTCGAACCGGAAGGCCGCGACACCGCCGCGGCAATCGCCGCGGCTGCCGCTTTCGTCGCCGTCGAACACCCCGAGGCCACGCTCCTGGTTCTCGCCGCCGACCATGTCATCCACGATCACGCCGGGTTCCGCGCCACGGTGGAGGCCGCGCTGCCGGCGGCGGAGGCCGGCAATATCGTTGTCTTTGGCGTGCCCCCGGCCTGGCCGGCCACCGGCTACGGCTACATCCAGCCGGGCGCGCCGCTGGCCGCGACCGGCGCCCGCGCCGTCGCGCGTTTCGTCGAGAAGCCGGACGCCGAGCGCGCCGGCCAGTACATGGCCGAGGGCTATCTCTGGAACAGCGGCATCTTCCTGCTCGGTGCCCGCACGGCGCTGGCCGAGATTGGCACCCACGCGCCGAATATCGCTTCCGCCACTGCGGCCGCCATCGCTGCCGGAGCGGCCGCCGACGGCGGCGCCACCCTCCATCTCGACAAGGAAGCCTTCGCCGCCGCGCCGAAGATCTCCTTCGACCACGCGGTCATGGAGAAGACGGTGAATGCCGCCGTCGCCGACGCCCGTTTCGACTGGTCGGACCTCGGCACCTGGGGAGCCGTCTGGGATGCCGACAGCCGTGACGCCGCCGGCAACGTCGCCGTCGGCGACGCCGTCCTGGTCGATACCAAAGACAGCTATGTCAGCACCAGCCGCCCCAAGGTCGGCGTCGTCGGCGTCAGCGATATCGTCGTCGTCGCCACCGACGATGCGGTCCTGGTCGCCTCGCGCAAGGCGGCCGACCGGGTGAAGGAGCTGACCGCCGCCATCGGCGCCGCGCCGGAGGCCGTCTATGGCGATTTCGTCCGCCACTACCGGCCCTGGGGCTACTACCAGTCGCTCGATCACGGCCGCCGCCATCAGGTCAAGCGCATCGTCGTCAAGCCCGGCGCCCGCCTGTCCCTGCAGAAGCACGCCCACCGCGCCGAGCACTGGACGGTGGTGGAAGGCGTCGCCGAGGTCACGCTGGGCATGGAGCGCGATGCGCTCGACGTGATGACCGTCAAGGAGAACGAGACGGTCCACATCCCCAAGGGCGCCATTCACCGCATGGCCAACCCCGGCAAGACGCCGATGACGCTGATCGAGGTGCAGGTCGGCGACTATCTCGGCGAGGACGACATCGTCCGCTTCGAAGACGATTACGGGCGCGAAGGAAAGTAGAACTCTCCGCGTGACCGGCGGTGGCCGATGTGCCGTGCCGCCGCTGCTTGCTCCAAAGCCGCTCGGCAGTGCAAACCTTCGCGCTCTGCCTTACCGCCGCGCCGTGCGGCTCTGCGGCGTCACCATCATGCGTGCGTCGTAGCAGTGCTTGCCGAACAGGCTGAGGCACACCTGGCAGGCCATGCCGTTGCCGCCGTCGAGCATGCTGCAATTGTGCACCGAGCGCAGGCGCCAGGTGTTCAACTGGCAGCGCAGGCCGCGATAGTCGAATTTCAGTGGCCTCTTGTTGTCCGGCAGGAACTTGCTCATCTCGCGGATATAGGCCGAGACCACGAAGGGAACCGTGACCCGGTTGGCGACGTAGCTGCCCTCGCAGCTGCCGAACATTTCGCGCTTGGCCGGGTTCTCGCCGCCGCGGCAGCGGGTGACCGACATCGCCGTCACCGATCGCGACAGCGACACGCAACTCACCACGCCGGCGCGGAAGAGTTCCGCCGCCGTTGCTGGCCCCAGTTGAACAAATGCCCCCGCCAGGACCAGGAATACGATCAGTTTCGCGCGCATCGTTGCCTCGATGGATCGACGGAACTGCCAGCCCGCATCATGAATAGCCTGTGACCGGTCGCCTGTCACGGCCGCCGGGCGCCGGGCGCATCTCCTTGTCGCGCTTGACGCTTGTCCGGGAATTTGTCCAAATGATCAAGGACCGAGATCGGCCCGTCTTTTGCGCGGGGCCGGCAGACAAAGGGGTTTGTGTATGGCGGGCGACAGGGTTCCCGACGTTGCTGCCGGTCGTTTGAAGCCGGAAGAGTACCGCGCCAACTTCAGCGACCTGCACCCGCCGCTCGAGCGCCATGAGGCGTTCGTCGAGGCCGACCGCTGTTACTTCTGCTACGACGCCCCCTGCGTTGCCGCCTGTCCGACCGGCATCGACATCCCGCTCTTCATCCGCGAGATCCTCACCGACAACCCCGCCGGCGCGGCGCGCACCATCCTCTCGCAGAACATCTTCGGCGGCATGTGTGCCCGCGTCTGCCCGACCGAGACGCTGTGCGAGGAAGTCTGCGTGCGCGAGGTCGCCGAGGGCAAGCCGGTCAAGATCGGCGAGTTGCAGCGTTACGCCACCGACGTAGTGATCGACGCTGGCAACCACCCGTTCGCCCGCGCCCCGCTCACCGGCAAGCGCGTTGCCGTCATCGGCGGCGGGCCCGCCGGCATGGCCTGCGCCCATCGCCTCGCCCTCTACGGCCACGATGTCGTCATCTACGACGCACGGCCGAAGATCGGCGGCCTCAATGAGTTCGGCATCGCCGCCTACAAGACCGTCGATGGCTTCGCCGGCCGCGAGGTGGAGTTCATCCTCGGGATCGGCGGCATCCACGTCGAGACCGGCAAGGTGCTCGGCCGCGAATTCACTCTCGGCGAGTTGAGGGAGGATTTCGACGCCATCTTCCTCGCCATCGGGCTCGGCGGCGTCAACGCGCTCGGGCTGTCCGGCGAGGACATGGCCGGCGTCGAGGATGCGGTCGACTACATCGCCGGTCTGCGCCAAACGAAGGACCTGTCCACGCTGCCCGTCGGCCGCCGCGTGGTCGTGGTCGGCGGCGGCATGACCGCCATCGATATCGCCACCCAGTCGAAGCGCCTCGGCGCCGAGCAGGTCACCATCGTCTATCGCCGCGGCGCGGAGCGCATGGGCGCCAGCCGCTACGAGCGCGAGCTCGCCCAGACTGACGGCGTCACCATCCTGTTCAATGCCAGGCCGACGGACCTCACCGAAGTCGCCGGCCGCGTCACCGGCATTGCGTTCGAATATACGCGCGATGAGGACGGCCGCCTCGTCGGCACCGGCGAGACCTTCGCCCTCGAAGCCGACATGGTGTTCAAGGCGATCGGCCAGACCTTCGACGGCGAGGCGCTCAACGGCGCCATTGCCGGGATCCAGCTCGAGGGTGGCCGCATCAAGGTCGATGGCGAGCGCCGCACCAACCTGCCCGACGTCTGGGCCGGCGGCGATTGCGTCGCCGGCGGCAACGATCTCACCGTGGTTGCCGTCGCCGATGGCCGCGACGCCGCCGAGTCGATCCATCGCGCGCTCGTCGGCAGCGCCGCCCAGGGAGGTTGATCCAATGGCCGATCTTCGTAGCGAATTCGTCGGCATCAAGTCGCCGAACCCGTTCTGGCTCGCCTCGGCACCGCCGACCGACAAGGAAGTGAACGTCGTGCGCGCCTTCAAGGCGGGCTGGGGCGGCGTCGTGTGGAAGACGCTGGGCGAAGACCCGCCGGTGGTCAACGTCGCCGGCCCGCGCTACGGCGCCATCCATTCCGGCGACCGCCGCCTCATCGGCCTCAACAATATCGAGCTGATCACCGACCGCGCGATGCAGGTCAATCTCGAGGAAATCAAGCGGGTCAAGCGCGACTGGCCGGACCGCGCGCTGGTCGTCTCGCTGATGGTCCCCTGCGAGCAACACAACTGGGAAGACATCCTGCGCGCGGTCGAGGAGACCGAGTGCGACGGCGTCGAGCTCAATTTCGGCTGCCCGCACGGCATGAGCGAGCGCGGCATGGGCTCGGCCGTCGGCCAGGTGCCGGAATACATCGAGATGGTGGTACGCTGGTGCAAGGCGGCGACCCGCATGCCGGTCATCGTCAAGCTGACGCCCAACATCACCGACATCCGCTATCCCGCCCGCGCCGCCAAGAAGGGCGGCGGCGACGCCGTGTCGCTGATCAACACCATCAACTCGATCACCAATGTCGACCTCGACAATTTCGCGCCGGTGCCGACCATCGACGGCAAGGGCTCGCATGGCGGCTATTGCGGCCCGGCGGTGAAGCCGATCGCGCTGTCCATGGTCTCCGAGATCGCCCGCGACGAGGAGTGCATGGGCCTGCCGATCTCCGGCATCGGCGGCATCACCACCTGGCGCGACGCGGCCGAGTTCCTGGCGCTCGGCGCATCCAATGTGCAGGTGTGCACGGCGGTGATGACCTACGGCTTCAAGATCGTCTCCGAGATGATCTCCGGCCTCTCGGGCTATCTCGACGAGAAGGAGATGAGCCTCTCCGATCTCGTCGGCCGCGCCGTGCCCAATCTCTCCGACTGGCAGTACCTCAACCTCAACTACGTCACCAAGGCGCGCATCAACCAGGATCTCTGCATCAAGTGCGGCCGCTGCCACATCGTCTGCGAAGACACTTCGCATCAGGCGATCACCGCCACCAGGAACGGTGAGCGCTATTTCGAGGTGGTCGACAAGGAGTGCGTCGGCTGCAATCTCTGCGTCAACGTCTGCCCGGTCGAGGATTGCATCACCATGGAGAGACTCACCGAGGGCGTTGATCCGCACACCGGAGCGCCGGCCACCGGCTACCTCGCCTGGACCGACCACCCCAGCAACCCGGCCTGCTTCGTCAAGCCGGGAGAGTAGGGGAAGGAAGGAGGGTGCCGCGGCATCGGCGCCGGGCCGCCGGTCAGGTCCCGCGAACGATCAGCGTCGGGTCCTGCATGTAGAAGGGCGGCTCGCCGGCGTCGTCGTCCAGCGCCTGCAGGAGATGCTCGGCCAGGCGGACGCCGATGGCGTGGAAGGGAATATGCAGCGTGGTCAGCGGCGGGTTCATCAACGCCGCCGTCGGGATGTCGTCGAAGCCGATGAGCGAAATGTCTCTTCCCGGCTGAAGACCGCGCCGGGTGATCGCATGCAGCGCGCCGATCGCCATAGCGTCGTTGGCCGTCAGGATCGCATCCGGCGGATTGTCGCGCGCCAGCAATTCCGTGGTCATTGCCGTGCCCGAGTGTTCGTTGAGGCTGCCCCTCAGTTCGATCTGGTCGGCCGGCGGCAGGTCGTGTCGCGCGATGGTCGTCTTGAATGCCGCGGCGCGGTCCAGCCCGTAATTGTAGTGCAGCGGTGCGTTGAGATGGGCGATGCGGCGGCGGCCGAGACGGACGAGGCGCTCGACCGCCAGCTCGACGCCCGCCGCATGGTTGAGTTCGAGCGACGGCACCGGCTGGCCGCTGGAAGCACGGCCGAGAAGTGACATCGGGATGTTGCGCTTGCGCAGGTAGGCGACGCGCGGGTCGTCGACGCGCAGGCGCGCCAGAATGACCGCGTCGATCTGATCGCTCTCCACCAGCCGTCGCAGTGTCGGCAGTTGGTCTTCGCCCGAGGCCGATGTCGTGATGATGAGTTGAATATTGGCCTGACGCAGCCGCTCGTCGATGCCCGCGAGGGCGGCCAGGAACACCGGATCGGCGAACTCGAACCCGGTCGGCGGCAGCACGAATCCGGCCGCGTGCCCACGGCCCTTGCGCAGCTTCACCCCCAGGCTGCTGGCCTGGTAGTTCATGCGCCTGGCCTGCTCCTCGATCCGCCGCCGCGTTTTGCTGCTGACGTCGGGATAGCCGTTCAGCGCCCGCGATACGGTGCTGACGGAAAGGCCGAGGGCCTTGGCGACGTCAGCGATCTTGGCGCGCTGGAACTGTCGTATGGTCATGACGCGGCCCCCGGCGTCGTCATCGCGGACCGCTCCGTGCGGGATCGCGACAGAACCCGTCGGCCGCCCGATCGGCGGCAAGCCGGCACACGATCGCCCGCGTCGGGGTCGTGACGAACACCCCCGGCTCGTCGGCCCCCGGCAGGAAACACAGGTTCGTGGTCATCTCGCCGAGGTCGATGCGGCCGACTTCGGTGCCGTCGGCGGCGTAGCAGTGCACGCCATCGCCCGCCGTGCTCCAGATGTTGCCGGCGCCGTCGATCCGCAGGCCGTCGCAGGCGCCCGGCTCGATCGCCTTGAACACGGCCATGCCAAGCGGCGTGTTGCCGCAGAGATCGAAGCGGAAGATGTGATGGTTGCCCTCCGGACGCTCGGAATAGCCGGTATCCGACACATAGAGATGCCGGTCATCCGGCGAAAAGACGATGCCGTTGGGCTTGTCCAGAACGTCGATCTTCGCCTCCAGCCGTCCCGTCTCAGTATCGAGACGATAGACGCCCGCGGTGTCGATTTCCTGCTTGGCGTCCGCGCCCGCATCACCATGCAGCAGGCCGTAGGGCGGGTCCGTGAACCAGATGCCACCGTCGCTGGCGACTGCGACGTCATTCGGCGAATTGAGACGTCGTCCGTCGTAGGACTCGGCCAGCACGCGAACGACGCCGTCGTGTTCGGTGCGGACGAGGCGACGCGATTGATGTTCGCAGCTTATCAGCCGCCCCTCCCGGTCGATCGTGTTGCCGTTGGTACGGTTGCTTGGGCTGCGATAGACGCTCACGGCGCCGTCGCGCCAGCGATGGATGGTGCTCGCGTTGATGTCGCTGAACAGAATGGCGCGTTCCGACGGGACATGGACCGGGCCTTCGCCCCAGCCAAGATCGCCGGCGATGACTTCGGTCGTGACGCCCCACCCGTTCATCAGTCCGCTATCCGTCTGGCCCGCCGTTGCAGCAGCTCGTTGAAGATCACCGCGCTGACGGTGAGCACGCCGACGGCCATCTGAAACCAGTTGGCGTTGATCCGCGACATCACCAGGCCATTGTCGATGAGCCGTATGAGGAGTGCGCCGAGGACCGCACCGAATACCGAGCCGACACCGCCGCGCAGGGCCGTGCCGCCGATCACCGCGGCGGCGATCGTCTCCAGCTCCAGCCCGGTGCCGAGCGAGGTTATTGCCGCCTGCACCCTGAGGCCCTGGATGATGCCGGCAAAACCGGCGAGCAGCGAACACAGCATGAAGGAGAACAGCTTGACCCCGCGCACGTTCACGCCGAGATCCTTGGTCGCCTGATAGTCGCCGCCAGTCGCGAAGATCCAGTTGCCGAGGTTGGTTCGTCCGAGCATCCAGGCGACCGCGGCGATGATGAGCACATACCAGAAGAGTGAGGCACGGAACGGCCCGATGAATCCGATGAACAGCCATTGCGGCAGGTTGTCGGGCAGGGGCGGGGGCAGGCCGCCGGCGATCAGGACGACGGCGCTGCGCACGGCGAACATGGAGCCAAGCGTGGTGATGAACGACGGAATGGCGAATGACAGCGTCACCAGGCCGTTGATCAGCCCGACGAGCAGGCAGGCGATGAGGCCGAGGCCGTAGGCGAGGTAGGAGTTGACGCCGAGCGAGGCGAGCACGACGCCCAGCATGGGCGCCAGCGCGAAGGTGGCACCGACCGAAAGATCGAATTCGCCCGCGATCATCAGCACCGCAACGCCGACGGCGACGATGCCGACTTCCGGCGCGACCCCGAGGACCACGCGGATATTGGCGACGCTGAGGAACTGGCTCGACAGCGCCTCGAACCCGATAAGCACGAAAACCGTGATGATGAGGACACTGATCTCGGGGCGGACCAGCAGGAGTTTGGCGCGATTGGTCATCCGGTTCCCCGTGCGGGGTTGCCTGGCCCGGATCGGGCCAGGCAACGCCGTGGTCTAGCGCAGTCCCTGCTTGGACAGGGCCATGATCGAGTTGACGTCGTCGGGGGTGACGATGTTGCGTCCGGTGTCGACGTCCCAACCGCTCAGCTTGTACTTGTTGATCAGGTAGAGCTGCATGGTCGACAGGAAGCCCTGCAGATAGGGCTGCTGATCGACGACGCGCTGCACGTAGCCCTTCTTCATCTGCTCAAGGGCAGCCGGAACGGTGTCGAAACCACCCATCAGCAGCTGCCCCGGCTTGTAGCCAAGGTCGGCCACCGAGACCGCAGCGCCCGCCTCCCAGAAGCCGGCGTCGAAGTAGGCCGTGGTCTCCGGATGCTGCGTCACATAGGCGGCGACCAGACTTCCGGTCTTGGCGAGGTCGAGGCCGGAATTGATCTTGTCCCACGTCACCTCGCGGTCCGGATTCGCCTTCTTGTATTCCTCGAGATACTCCACGATGCCGGCGATGCGCGCTTCCGCCCAGTTCTGACCCGGCGCCGAGACGCCGAGCAGCACGTGCACGGGACCCGGCTTGAACAGCGTCGCCATTGACTTCGCCAGAGCGTAGCCAGCGGCATGGTAGTTCTGGCCGACGAAGGACAGGCGGGCGTTGCCGGCGGCTCCCTCGCTGTCGTCCGTGGTCACCGCGATCACCGGAATGCCCGCGTCGATGGCACGCTTCACTGCCGCGTCGTAGGCGGTGTCGTTGACGATGGTCACCATGATGCCGTCGACGTGCTGGGCCACGGCGGTGTCGAAGTTCGTGAGTTCCTGCTGGATGTCCATTTCGTTCTGCGCATAGATCATCTGGCAGTCGGCGTTGATCATCGCGCAAGCTTCATTCATGCCCTTCTGCACGGCCTGATAGAAGATGTTCGTCGTGCCGGACGGATGCACGAACGTGAAGCGCAGCTTGTCTTGTGCCGAAGCATTCTGTGCCACGGCGAGCGCGGCCAGCAGGCCAAGCGCGGTGGTCAGCATTCTCATCTTCATGCCTTTCCTCCCCTTCCTCTTTTTTGCTGTCGCTCGGTTGGTGGCGTCAGCTCTCCACACAGCGATCCCTCAATGGCGGTCGGTGCCGCTCTCACAGGAGAGCGCTGATCTCCTCTACGGTCGTCTCCCGGCTTGGCCGGTCGGCGATGATCTCGCCACGCGCCATCGCAATGATGCGGTCGCAGCAGCGGAAGACATGCTGGATGTTGTGACTGATGAAGATTGCAGTGATGGCCTGCTGGTGCAGGCTGCGGATGAATTCCAGGACCTTGTCGATCTCGCGCACCGAGAGATGATTGGTCGGTTCGTCGAGAATGAAGACGCGCGACTTGAAATGCATGGCGCGCGCGATGGCCACGCCCTGGCGTTGACCGCCGGAAAGCTCCGCCACCAGCGCGTCCGCCGAGCGCAGACGCAGGTCGACCTCGGCCAGCGCCCGCATGCTCTCCTCGCGCATCTTGCGGCTGTCGATGGGGCCGATCCCGAAAAGCGACCACTTGAGGGGCTCGCGGCCGATGAACACGTTGCGGCCGACGCTCATGGTCGGGACCATCGAGTTGTTCTGGTAGATCGTCTCGATGCCGAGGTTCATCGCCCGGCGCGGGTTACGGATGTCAACTCTGGCGCCGTCGACGAACACTTCGCCGTGGTCGGGCCGGTGAACGCCGGACAGAATCTTGATGAGCGTCGACTTGCCGGCGCCGTTGTCACCCACCAGGCCGACGCTTTCGCCCCGGCCGACGGCCAGACTGACGTCCTTGAGCGCTTGTACGCCGCCGTACCACTTGTCGAGGTGCCGGCACTCGATGGCGCACGCCGTCTCTGACGAACGCGTTTCGTTCGGCAAAGCTCCCTCCCAAAATCGATTCCGGTATATCCAAAATCGATTCCGGAATCAAGCCGCCGGGTTTTGTTGAAGCGCGTTGGCGCACCGCAAAGGGTGGCCTCGCGGCTCGCTGGCGTGCCGACGATCCCGGCGACAGGCGCCATTGCGGCCCTCCCGGCTGGGCGCGTCCGCGGCAGCTCCAGGCCGGGCATCACGATGCCCCACATCCCGTCTTGACCCGACGCGCGTCATGCGGTTGCCTGCCGCCGCTTCAGTGAGACGGGGTGGAATGCGCATGGCACTTCGGACAATTGTGGCGTCCGCCGTCGCGGCGTGCGCGGGCGTGATGCTTGCGGCTTGCGTCGCCGAGCCGCCGGCGACCGCGATCTCGCCGGCTGTCGCCATCGCGCCGCCTGCCGCCGGCTGGCAATGGACCGACGCCCCTGGCGGTCCGACCGTCACCGTACACACCAGCGATGTCACCCCGGCCTCGCCGTCGGTTATGCGCACCGCCTCGCTCGGCATCGTGTGCAGCGATGCCGTGCCGTCGGTCCTCATCGCCTGGGATGCCCCGGTCGGGCCAGCCGCCGGGCTTTCCTATCGCTTCGACGGCCAGCCGCCGCACGATGTCGGCGCGCGCGCCGCCGACCAGCAGACCGAAGTCGTCAGCGATCCCCTGGTGGTCTCACGCTTCATCGACGAGGCCGCCTATAGCCGGCAACTTATCGTGCGCGCCGGCACGACCGAGGCCACCTTCGCCACCACCGACGACGCCGGCAACCTGAAGCGCTTCCGCACCGTCTGCCCGGACGGCACGAACTAGAAAGGCGGCGACCGGGGAAAGGGGCCGGGGCGCTTGCGCCACCCCGGCCAGACGGCATCAGAGGTTCGACACCATCGTATCGAGGCCCTCGGTCTTGACGATGTCGTCGACCAGCTTGCGCAGCGCGTCCAGCGTTGCCTGGTCGGCATTGCGATAGCTTACGCTCGCCGCCTTGAAGGCGTCGGTCGCGGTTGCCTCGGCGGTCTGATAGTCCGTCCAGGCGTTGTACTGGTCGACCACCGCCTGCGCTTCAGTCACGGTGGTGTAGCTCGAGGTGAGCACGGTGTTGGCCGCGTCCACTTCCTCCTGTGTATAGGTGCCGGGAGCGGCCGCTTGGACCAACGACGGATCCAGGTCCCCAAGCGTCTGCTCGGCACTCAGATAGGCTGAGGCGTCCTGAAACTGCTGATCGGTCGGTGGATTGGTCGCGCCTCCGGTCAGTGTCAGGAAGTCGTCGAGCTTCTGCTGCGCCAGCATGTTGTCGCGGATATAGGCGATCTGCACCGCCGGCAGCGAACTCGGATTCTTGAGGGCATTTGCGAAGGCGCGGGGATTGCGGTTGAGCGAATTCCACGACTTGAGCGTCCGCGCGACGTCACCCTGCTTCAGGCCGGTCAACAACACATATTGGCGGATGACGGCCTTCGGTGTGCCGCTGCTGCTCTGGCTGCCGGTGCTGGCGAACTGGACATTCGTCTTGTTGTGGCCGGGCGCCGTGCTGGCCTGGCTGCTGCCACCGCTGGAATTGGAGCTGGCGCTGGAGTTGCCGCCCCCACCGCCGTGGCTTCCGCCGCCATGGCTCCCGCCACCGCCGCCATGGCTGCCGCCATTGCCCTGGGCGAGGGCCGGCTGGCTGGCAAATGGAGTTGGTAGCGCGCCCGACAGGGCGAGCGCCGAAGCGGCGACAAAGGCCAGGGAAACGGTTCTAAGGCGGACAGACATGCGATCTTCTCTCTCTTGACGGCCCCCCGTCAGAACTGACCATGTCCGTACCAACGCGGCGTTACCCTGCCGCCCGGCGTTTTACTAAACTGCGCCAGTTTCCTGGTCGGCCCGGCTACAGTCACCGCATGAGAAGGTCATCCATGAGCGATCCGTCCCCGGCGCGCATCCTGTCCGAGGAGGTCTTGTCGGCCGCCTGGGGCCGGCTCACCCGCTACACCATCGACTACACCCGCCGCGACGGCCGCAGCGAGACCCAGATCCGCGAGGTCTACGACCACGGCAACGGCTCCGCTGTCCTGCCGATCGATGCCGCGCGCGGCACCGTCCTTCTCGTCCGCCAGTTTCGCTTGGCGGCCAAGCTTCAGGGCGGTTCCGGCTTTCTGGTTGAGGTCTGCGCCGGCCTCAACGACGACCTCGCGCCCGAGCAGGCGGTCCGCAAGGAGGCCGAGGAGGAGCTTGGCTGCCACGTCCGCGCGCTGAAGCACGTCATCGACATTCTCATGAGCCCGGGCAGCCTGTCCGAACGCATCAGCCTGTTCATGGCCGACTACGCGCCAGCCGATCGCTTCTCCGCCGGCGGCGGCGCCGAAGGCGAGGGCGAGGATATCGAGGTTCTGGAAATGCCGCTCGACGATGCGCTTGCCATGATCGAACGCGGCGAGATCGCCGACGCCAAGACGATCATCCTGCTGCTCGAGGCCGGCCGCGCGCGGGCGACCGGCGCATGAGGCGGACCGTTGCCGTGACCGCCTTCACAATCCGGCAATCTGATTTGAACCATATTTAAGTGGTTCGGTGGGTAATCCGCGACCGGCGATGGAGGCAACGCGCCGCGACATGGACCGCTTGAGGCTGATCGGGCTGATCGGTGCTGGTTTCGCAGCTCTTGTAGCGGCGGGGCCGACAGCGCGCGCCCAGTACCGGCTTCAGTTCAGCTATTGCGACCGCCTGCAGGCGCAATATCTCGGCGCCCTCCAGCAGGCCGGCAGCGCCGGCGTGAGCGGCCGGCAGATGGTCCAGATGGATCAGATCAGGACGCAGCTGGCGCAGGCCCAGTTGGCTGCCCGGCGCTATGGCTGCACCGGCGGCTTCCTGTTCTTCGGCCCGCGTGCGAGCCCCCAGTGCCCGGCGATCATGTCCCAGGTCAACCAGCTGAGCCGGCAGCTCAGCCAGTTGCGCGGCAACAACTTCTTCTTCTTCGGCACCTCGCCCGAGGCCGAGGTCGCCCGCCTGCGCGATGCGCTTGCCAACAACGGCTGCGGCGTTCCGGTGGCCGGCGGCACGCGAACGCTCTGCGTGCGCGTTTGCGACGGCTACTATTTCCCGATCGAGTTCAACGCTGCGAGCAGCCGCTTCGATACCGATGCCGCCGCCTGCCAGTCGATGTACGCCCAAGACGGCCAGGCCGAGCTGTTCGTGCAGCCGAACAATGACGACGTCGCCAACGCCACCTCGCTCTCCGGCCAGCGCTACGGCGACCAGCCCTATGCCTTCGCCTATCGCCAGTCCTACGCCCCGTCCTGTGCTGCCGAGTTGCACACCGGGCTGTCGGCGTTGGCCCAACGTTATTTCTCAGCGTTACCGCAGCGCCGCAAGGTCGCCGCGGTGCCGCGCAAGCCCCCGCCAATGCCGCAGGTTCGCCGGCCCTTCTCGGAAGACCCCGAGACGCTTGCCAATGCCGCCGGCCATTTCACCGTCAAGCCGGTGGCTGCGGCCGTAGCTGTTGCCGATGCGCCGGTCAAGCCCGTGCGCATGGTCGGCCCCGCCTACTATGCCGACATGTTCGACCTGTCGAAGGTCAGGCAGAAGCAGGAGTTGCTGAGGCCAAGCTTCTCGATCGTCGGCCCCGCCGCCGCGGCGGAATCGGCCGATGCCCCGGTGAGCGCGAACTAGCCCCGCGGCGCCACACCGCTAAGGAACACCTGCTCCAGCGTCGCCTTGACGCGGGCGAAATGGTCCGGCCGGTCGATGGCGTCGGCGAGAAGGGCGCGGATCTGCACCTCGAAGTCGGCATAGTGCTGGGTGGTCGCCCAGATCATGAAGATGAGATGGTGCGGGTCGACCGGCGCCAGCGCGCCTTTGGCGATCCAGCGGCGGATGACGGCCGTCTTCTCGTCGACCAGCCGCTTCAGCCGGCCGGCGAGCACGTCGGAAAGCATCGGCGCGCCCTGGATGATCTCCATGGCGAACAGGCGCGATTCCTTCGGGTTGTCGCGCGACATCTCCAGCTTGCGGTCGATATAGGCGGTGATCTCAGCCGCCGGGTCGCCGTCGCCGGAAAGCTCCTCCAGCGGCGTCAGCCACATCTCCAGCGTGCGGTTGAGCACCGCCCGGTAGATGTCCTGCTTGCGCCGGAAATAATAGAGCAGATTGGGCTTGGTCATCTTCGCCAGCGTTGCGATCTGGTCGACCGTGGCGCCGCGAAAGCCGTAGGTGGAGAACACCTCCAGCGCCGCGTTGAGAATGCGTTCCTCGTTCTCTTCCTGGATGCGTGTGCGCTTGCGCGTGCGCTGCGCCCGGGCGCTGTTTGCCGGGCTCATGGACGCATTGTGCCGTAGCAGGCGAAGGGGGGAAGGATCACGGTCTGCAAACGCCGCGCCTCGTCGATCCGGCGGTCATCACGGCCAACTGCCCCCTTGAGCGACCTCAGGAAACTGACTAACGTTCCCTTGACCAAATGGTCAGGAAATCACGCCGTCTTCTCCTAGAGGAAAAGGCCCACCGGTGCAATCTGCCCGGGTTCTGTCAGGCCTGACCGACGCCATTTGCTGATGGGCATGGGGGCAGCGGCGCCAGAGGGGAAGTGTCGTGGCGCGCACTCAAGTGACTACCAACAATCTCGAAGCCTTCTGGATGCCGTTCACGGCAAACCGGCAGTTCAAGAAGGCGCCGCGCATGCTCGTCGCTGCGGAGGGCATGTATTACCGCGATGCCGATGGGCACCAGGTCCTGGACGGCACCTCCGGCCTGTGGTGCGTCAATGCCGGCCACGGCCGCCCGAAGATCGTCGAGGCGGTCGCCGCTCAGGTGAAGGAACTCGACTACGCGCCCGCCTTCCAGATCGGCCATCCCAAGAGCTTCGAGCTGGCGGCGCGCCTGGTCACCTACATGCCGCCCGGCGTCGACCATGTCTTCTTCACCAATTCCGGTTCGGAATTGGTCGAGACCGGCCTCAAGATCGCGCTCGCCTATCAGCGCGTCATCGGCCAGGGCTCGCGCTTCCGTCTGATCGGCCGCGAGCGGGGCTATCACGGCGTCAATTTCGGCGGCATCTCGGTCGGCGGCATCGTCGGCAATCGCAAGATGTTCGGCACCTTGCTCACCGGTGTCGACCACATCCGCCACACCCACGATCTCGCCCGCAACGCCTTCTCGCGCGGCCAGCCCGAGCACGGCGCCGAGTTCGCCGACGAGCTGGAGCGCCTCGTCGCCCTCCACGACGCCTCGACCATCGCCGCGGTCATCGTCGAGCCGGTCGCCGGCTCCACCGGCGTCCTCGTCCCGCCCAAGGGCTATCTCGAGAAGCTCAGGGCGATCTGCGACAAGCACGGCATCCTGCTCATCTTCGACGAGGTCATCACCGGCTTCGGCCGCCTCGGCGCGCCCTTCGCCGTCGATCATTTCGGCGTCGTGCCGGATATCGTGCTGACCGCCAAGGGCGTCACCAACGGCACCATCCCGATGGGCGCCGTCTTCGTGAAGAAGGAGATCTACGACGCCTTCATGAACGGCCCCGAGCATCTCATCGAGTTCGCCCACGGCTATACCTATTCCGGCAATCCGGTGTCGGCCGCCGCCGGCATCGCCACGCTCGACACCTACGAGGAAGAGGGGCTGCTGACCCGTGGTGCCGAGCTTGCCGACTACTGGGCCGACGCCCTGCACGGGCTGAGGGACCTGCCGCACGTCATCGACATCCGCAATTGCGGCCTGGTCGGCGCCGTCGAGCTGGAATCGATCCCCGGTTCGCCCACCAAGCGCGCCTTCACCGCCTTCATCGAGGCCTTCGAGAAGGGCCTCTTGATCCGCACCACCGGCGACATCATCGCCCTGTCGCCGCCGCTGATCATTTCGAAGGCCGAGGTCGACCAGTTGTTCGATACCCTGAGGGGTATCCTCAAGGGCTTGGCGTAGTATAGAACGTTCATTCCATATATAGGTTTGTGGAATTTTCATTCTATAGCCCAATCAGAGAAAGGCCCATGGAAACGATCTCGAACATCATCGGCGGTCAGTTGAGCCGTTCCACCAGCCCGCGCACGGCGCCGATCTTCAACCCGGCGACCGGCGAGCAATCGGCGGTCGTGCCGATGTCGACGGCGGCCGAGCTCGACGCCGCTGTGGCCGCCGCCAAGCTGGCGCTGCCGGCCTGGGCCGACATGCCGCCGCTCAAGCGCGCCCGCTTCATGTTCCGCTTCAAGGAGCTGCTCGACGCCAATATCGACCGCATCGCCGAGGCGATCTCGCGCGAGCACGGCAAGACCCACGCCGATGCCGTCGGCGAGGTCCAGCGCGGCATCGAGGTGGTCGAGTTCTGTTGCGGCATTCCGCATCTGCTGAAGGGCGAGTTCTCCCGCCATGTCGGCCCGGCGATCGACACCCACACCGACCGCCAGCCGCTCGGCGTCGTCGCCGGCATCACGCCGTTCAACTTCCCGGCCATGGTGCCCATGTGGATGTATCCGGTGGCGATCGCCTGCGGCAACACCTTCGTGCTGAAACCATCGGAGAAGGACCCCGGCGCCTCGATGGTGGCTCACGAACTGTTCCGCGAGGCCGGCTTCCCGGACGGCGTGCTCAACATCGTCCATGGCGACAAGGAAGTCGTCGACGCCATCCTCACCCACCCGGACATCAAGGCGGTGTCCTTCGTCGGCTCCACCCCGATTGCCGAATATGTCTACCGCACCGGCACCGCACACGGAAAACGGGTGCAGGCGTTGGGCGGTGCCAAGAACCACATGATCGTCATGCCCGACGCCGACATGGACAAGGCCGCCGATGCGCTGATGGGCGCCGGCTACGGCTCGGCCGGCGAGCGCTGCATGGCGGTGTCGGTCGCCGTGCCGGTGGGCGAGGAGACCGCCGACAGGCTGGTTGCCTCGCTTGCCCCCCGCGTGCGCGCGCTCAAGATCGGCCCCGCGACCGACCTCGATGCCGAGATGGGGCCGCTGGTCACCCGGGAGCATATGCAGAAAGTGCTCGGCTACATCGATCTCGGCGTCAAGGAAGGCGCCGAGCTGGTCGTCGACGGGCGCGACTTTAAGCTGCAGGGGTACGAGAACGGATACTTCGTCGGTGGCACGCTTCTTGATCGCGTGACTCCCGAAATGCGCGTCTACAAGGAAGAGATCTTCGGTCCGGTGCTGTCCGTTGTGCGTTCGCCGGACTACGACCACGCCATCGGCCTCATCAATGCCCACGAATTCGGCAACGGGGCCGCAATTTTCACCCGCGACGGCGATGCAGCACGGTCTTTCGCCGACAAGGTCGAAGCCGGCATGGTCGGCGTCAACGTGCCGATCCCGGTGCCGGTCGCCTATCATTCCTTCGGCGGCTGGAAGCGCTCGCTGTTCGGCGACCACGCCATCTACGGGCCCGAGGGCGTGCATTTCTACACGCGCCTCAAGACGGTCACGTCGCGCTGGCCGGAAGGCATCAAGTCCGGGGCGGTCTTCACCTTCCCGACAATGAACTGACGGGGAAACGGCAATGACCAAGCTGAAGGGCGGCCTGATCCAGATGTCTCTCAAAGGCGACACGTCCATGTCGCCGGGAGAAATCCGCGACAAGATGATCGCGGCCCACCTGCCGCTGATCGAGGAGGCCGGCAAACAAGGCGTCCAGGTGCTCTGTTTCCAGGAGGTGTTCGACCAGCCCTACTTCTGCCCGAGCCAGGACGCCAAGTGGTATGCCGCCACCGAGTCCGTTCCCGACGGGCCGACCGTCAAGCTCATGCAGGAGCTGGCCAGGAAGCATTCCATGGTGATCGTCGTCCCGATCTACGAGGAGGAGATCACCGGCGTCTATTACAATTGCGCCGCCGTCATCGATGCCGACGGCTCCTATCTCGGCAAATACCGCAAGACGCACATCCCGCATGTCGGCGGCTTCTGGGAGAAGTTCTTCTTCAAGCCCGGCAATTCCGGCTGGCCGGTGTTCCAGACCGCCTATTGCAAGCTCGGCGTCTACATCTGCTACGACCGCCACTTCCCCGAGGGCTGGCGGGCGCTGGCGCTGAACGGCGCCGAATACATCGTCAACCCATCGGCGACGGTGGCCGGCCTTTCCGAATATCTGTGGAAGCTGGAGCAGCCCGCTTCGGCCGTCGCCAACGGCGTCTTCATCGGCGCCATCAACCGCGTCGGCACCGAGGCGCCGTGGAACATCGGTGAGTTCTACGGCCAGAGCTATTTCGTCAACCCGCGCGGCCAGATCGAGAAGATCGCCAGCCGCGACAAGGACGAGCTGATCGTCCACGAAATGGACATGGACATGGTTCGCGAGGTCCGCAACACGTGGCAGTTCTTCAGGGACCGCCGGCCTGAGACCTATGCGCGGCTGACCGACATCTGAGCGGGGAGACGATGGCCGGACCCACCGACAACCTGAAGATCAACGGCGAGCGCCTGTGGGGCACCATCCACGAGATGGCCGAGATCGGCCCCGGCGTGGCCGGCGGCAACAACCGCCAGACGCTGACCGATGACGACGCCAAGGGCCGCGCGCTGTTCAGGAAATGGTGCGATGACGCCGGCCTCGCGATGAGCGTCGACAAGATGGGCACCATGTTCATGCGCCGCGAGGGCAGCGAGCCGGACCTCGATCCGGTCTATGTCGGCTCGCACCTCGATACCCAGCCGACCGGCGGCCGTTACGACGGCGTGCTCGGCGTCCTCTCGGGGCTGGAGATCGTGCGCACGCTGAACGACCTCGGCATCAAGACGCGCCGGCCGATCGTCGTCACCAACTGGACCAACGAGGAAGGCGCGCGCTTCGCCCCGGCCATGCTTGCCTCCGGCGTTTTCGCCGGCGTTCACACGCTGGACTATGCCTACGGTCGCAAGGACCCGGACGGCAAGGCCTTCGGCGACGAGCTGAAGCGCATCGGCTGGCTCGGTGATGAGGAAGTCGGCGCGCGCAAGATGCACGCCTATTTCGAGTATCACATCGAGCAGGGGCCGATCCTCGAGGCCGAGAACAGGCAGATCGGCGTGGTCACCCACGGCCAGGGCCTGTGGTGGCTGGAGTTCACGCTCACCGGCAAGGAAGCGCACACCGGCTCCACGCCGATGGCCATGCGCGTCAACGCCGGGCTGGCCATGGCGCGGATCCTCGAGATGGTGCAGACGGTCGCCATGGACGCTCAGCCGAACGCCGTCGGCGGCGTCGGGCAGATGTTCTTTTCGCCCAATTCGCGCAACGTCCTCCCCGGAACGGTGACCTTCACCGTCGATATCCGCACCGTCGATCAGGCCAAGCTCGACGGCATGCGCGCGCGCATCGAGGCGGAAGCGCCGAAGATCTGCGAGGCGCTCGGCGTCGGCTGCGCCGTTGAGGTGGTCGGCCACTTCGATCCGGTCACCTTCGACCCGGTTCTGGTCGATCGTGTGCGCACGGCCGCCAGGAAGCTCGGCTACAGCCATCTCGACATCGTCTCCGGTGCCGGTCACGATGCCTGCTGGGCGGCCAAGGTGGCGCCGACCACCATGGTCATGTGCCCCTGCGTCGGCGGCCTGTCGCACAACGAGGCGGAGTCGATCTCCAAGGAATGGGCCGAGGCCGGCGCCGACGTCCTCTGCCACGCGGTTCTCGATACGGCGGAGATTGTGCCGTGAACGCGCCGTCCGCGGCTCCTGGCAACGGCTCCGCGGACGAGCGCACCGCCATGCTCGAGGCGCTCTATCGCGCCTTCAACGCGCGCGATATCGACGCCGCCCTCGATCACCTGGCGCCCGGCGTCGACTGGCCGGATGTCAGCAGCGGCAGCCGTCTTCACGGCCGCGACCAAGTGCGTGCATACTGGCAGAAGCAGTGGCAGGAGATCGACCCGACGGTCGAGCCGATGCGCATCGACATGACGCCGGACGGCAAAGCCCATGTGCTCGTCGACCAGCTTGTGCGCGCGCTTGACGGCGAAATCCTGCAGAACCTGAAGGTCGAGCACGTTTTTGAATTCGAAGGTCCTTTCATCAGCCGCATGACCGTCGTCGGCCGCGCCGAGGGCGAGGTCGGCACCCCGGACGAACGGGGTGAAGAAGACGACGACGAGGACGGCGGCGAGGGTGAAGGCGGCGAGTGAGGGGAATGAGCGGCTTTCCAAGTCCGCTCTTCAGTCATGAGGAGTAGCCAATGACGACCGTGATCAAGGGCGGCACCATCGTCACCGCCGACATGACTTATGCGTCGGACGTTCTTATCGACAACGGCGTGATCACCGCCATCGGCAAGGACCTCAAGGGCGACACCGTGCTCGACGCCTCCGGCTGCTACGTCATGCCCGGCGGCATCGACCCGCACACCCATCTCGAAATGCCCTTCATGGGCACCACCGCCTACGAGGACTTCTCCTCCGGCACCAAGGCGGCGCTCACCGGCGGCACCACCATGGTGGTCGATTTCGTCCTGCCCAATCCCAACGAGTTGCTGCTCGATGCGCTCGCCACCTGGAACCAGAAGGCCGGCAAGGCGGCCAGCGACTACTCCTTCCACATGGCGATCACCTGGTGGGGCGAGCAGGTGTGGCGGGAGATGGAGGAGGTGGTCAAGCGCGGCGTCAACACTTTCAAGCACTTCATGGCCTACAAGGGCTCGCTGATGGTCAACGACGACGAGATGTACCAGTCGTTCCTGCGCTGCGCCGAGCTCGGCGCGCTGCCGCTGGTCCATGCCGAGAACGGCGATGTCGTCGCCCGCCTGCAGCAGAAATACATGAGCGAGGGCACCACCGGACCGGAGGGCCACGCCTACTCGCGTCCGCCCGAGGTCGAGGGGGAGGCGACCAACCGCGCCATCATGATCGCCGACGCCGCCGGCGTGCCGCTCTACGTCGTGCACGTGTCGAGCGAGGACGCCCATGAGGCGATCCGCCGGGCGCGCATGCTCGGCCGCCGCGTCTTTGGCGAGCCGCTCATCCAGCACCTGACGCTCGACGAAAGCGAATACTTCAACCCGGATTGGGACTATGCCGCCCGCCGGGTCATGTCGCCGCCCTTCCGCAACAAGAAGAACCAGGATTCGCTGTGGGCCGGCCTCGCCGCGGGCTCTCTGCAGGTGGTCGCCACCGACCATTGCGCCTTCACCAGCGAGCAGAAGCGCATGGGGATCGGCGACTTCACCAAGATCCCCAACGGCACCGGCGGTCTTGAGGACCGCATGCCCATCCTGTGGACCCGTGGCGTGCGCACCGGCCGGCTGACCATGAACGAGTTCGTCGCCGTCACCTCGTCCAACAGCGCCAAGATCCTCAATGTCTATCCGCGCAAGGGCGCCATCGTCGTCGGCGCCGATGCCGATCTCGTGGTGTGGGATCCGGAGAAGTCCAAGACCATCACCGCGGCGGCCCAGGCTTCCGCCATCGACTACAATGTCTTCGAGGGCTTCGAGGTCACCGGCCTGCCGCGTTACACCCTGTCGCGCGGCGAGGTCGTCTTCACCGACGGCAAGCTCAGCGCCGAGGACGGCCGTGGCCGTTTCGTCGAGCGCACGCCCAATGCCCCGGTCAATCAGGCATTGTCGTCGTGGAAGGCATTGACCACCCCGCAGCCCGTGGAACGCTCGGCCAAGAACATGCCGGCGGGAGTGTGAGCGAGGATCATGTCCGACAAGGATGTTAAGGGGGCTCAATCCCTTGCCGAGCTTCTGAGGCGGGCTCATCAGCCGGACGCAGCCGAGACGCCGCCGCCAGATGCTGCGGTCGCCGAGGCTGAGGTCGTCGGCGAGGCGGCGCCGCAAAAGGCCCCGCCGACGCGGCTCGAGGTCGAAGTGGTCGATCTCGAGTCCGACGACGGGACGGCAGCAGACGCGCCGGAACCCCTCTCCGCTGCCAAGCCCGCTGCGCCTGCCGAGACGCCGACCGTGGTGGTCAAACCGGCTGCTCCCGCTGCCGAGAGACTCGTTGCGCCTGCGGTCGCGCCTCCGGCCGCCAAGCGTCCGCCGCTCATCAAGCCGCGCACACCCCTTGCCGAGCGCAAGCCTGGCTGGCTCAGCGAATCCACCGGCGGCAAGCCGCCGGTTTCGGCCGCGGCCGCCAGCGAGGTCTTCACCAAGGCGCTGGTCGGCGACGAGCCGGAGCCCACGCCCGCGCCTGCCGAGGCGCCGGTCGCGGCCGCGGATGGGCCGGTCATCGACATCAAGCGCCTCGACCTCACCTTCAACACCAACGACGGCCCGGTCGAGGCCCTTGCCGACATCAATCTGACCGTCCACCGCGGCGAATTCATTTCGCTGATCGGCCCTTCGGGCTGCGGCAAGACCACGCTTCTGCGCGTGATCGCCGACCTTGAGCACGCCACCTCCGGCACCATCCTCATCAATGGCGTCACGCCGGAGCAGGCGCGGCTTGCCCGCGCCTATGGCTACGTCTTCCAGGCGCCGGCGCTCTATCCGTGGCGCACCATCGCCAAGAACGTTGCCCTGCCGCTGGAGATCATGGGGCTCGGCGTCATCGAGCGCGAGGACCGCATCGCCCGCAACCTCGAACTGGTCAACCTCACCGGCTTCGAGCGCAAATATCCCTGGCAGCTCTCCGGCGGCATGCAGCAGCGCGCCTCGATCGCCCGGGCGCTGGCCGTCGAGCCCGACCTGATGCTCATGGACGAGCCCTTCGGCGCCCTCGACGAAATCGTCCGCGACCACCTCAACCAGCAGCTCCTCGAGCTCTGGGCCCAGACCAACAAGACCGTGGTCTTCGTCACCCACTCGATTCCGGAGGCCGTCTTCCTGTCCACGCGCATCGTCGTCATGACGCCGCGCCCAGGCCAGGTCCACGACATCATCGATTCGACGCTGCCGCGCGATCGCACCCTCGACATCCGCGAGACGCCGGAGTTCCTCAAGATCGCGCACCGTGTCCGCCAGGGCCTGCGCGCCGGCAACAGCTATGACGACTGAGCCGGTTCTGCGTTCTCGCCGCGGGGGCCGGCCGTGAGCGCGGCAAGCACCGCCTACGCCCACGCGCCCGCGCGCCGCAGCGTCCTGGCGCGCTTCCTCGCCAGCCGCTTCGTCGCCGTCAGCGTGGTGGTGCTGGTCATCATCGTCATCTGGTATCTCGGCGCCTTCCTGCTCGACGCGCCCTTCCAGCGCGATCTCGACCAGCGCGCCGGTGTCACCCGCTCGCCGGTGGAATTCATCGTCGCCACCTACAGCCAGCCGAAACCGACCCTGCCGGCGCCCCATCAGGTCGCCGTCGACACCTACAAGAGCGTCGTACTCGCCAATCCCACCAAGCCGTCGAGCCTGCTCTACCACGCCTGGGTAACGTTCACCTCGACCTTCGTCGGCTTCATCTCCGGCACGCTGCTCGGCATCCTGCTCGCCGTCGGCATCGTCCACGTGAAGAGCCTCGATCGCAGTCTCATGCCCTGGGTGATCTCCTCGCAGACCATCCCCATCCTGGCGCTGGCGCCGATCCTGGTCGTTGTCGCTTTCAACCTGCTCTCCGGCCAGATGCACCTGCCCAACGATTTCAGCCGCTTCATCGCCAAGGCGCTGATCTCCACCTACCTGTCCTTCTTCCCGGTCACGGTCGGCATGGTGAAGGGCCTGCGCTCGCCCGACCCGTTCCACCTCGACCTCATGCGCACTTACAGCGCATCTCCCTGGCAGGTGTTCTGGAAGCTGCGCTGGCCCTCGTCGTTGTCCTTCCTCTTCGTGTCGATGAAGATCGCGGTCGCCGCCGCGCTGGTCGGCGCCATCGTCGCCGAACTGCCCACCGGCGCTATCGCCGGCATCGGTGCCAAGCTGCTGCTTGCCTCCTATTACAGCCAGTCGATCCAGATGTGGTCGGCGTTGGTCGTCGGTTCGGTGCTCGCCGCGCTGCTGGTCACCTCGGTCGGCATCACCGAGCGGCTGGTGATGTGGCGCATGGGTGGGGGCCGCCGGTGAACCAGACCGTGAATGCCGGCGTCAACTGGCAGGGCTGGGTCGCGTTTGTCGCGGTGATCGCGGCGCTCGCCTTTCCGCTGGTGACCGTCGGCGGAACGCCGGACTATCTCGTCACCGGCGATTCGAAGCTCCTTCTCGCCGCGCTGCTCGTCGTGCTGGCGGTCCTCGCCGGCCTCGTGCGCCGGGTTTCTGCAGTCGGCAACCTCATCATGTTTGGCGGCGGCCTGCTCGCCGCCGTCGTTGCCGTCTCGGCGCTGAACGGCGTCGCCGCGCTCGCCAAGACCGGCGATCTGAGCGGCTTCGCCAGGCTCGCCGCGGCTGGTGGCTTCTGGGCGCTGGTTGTCGTCGCCTGGATGCTCGCCTGGGTTTCCGTCAAGCGGCTGAGCGTCACCGAGCCGGCGCGCCCGTTCGGCGGGGTCCTGCTCAAGATCTTCATCCCCGTCGTCTTCGGCGCCACCATCATCTTCCTGTGGGAGGTGCTGGTGCGCGGCCTCAACGTGCCCTTCGTCATCCTGCCGCCGCCGAGCGCCGTATGGGCGAAGATCGTGACCTCGCTGCCGACCCTGTGGACCGATTTCCGCCAGACCTTCTTGAAGTCAGTGCTGGTCGGCTACGCCATCGGCTGTTTCGCCGGCTTCGCCGTCGCCGTCATCGCCGACCGCGTGCCCTTCTTTAGCCGCGGTCTGCTGCCGGTCGGCAATCTCGTCTCCGCGCTGCCGATCGTCGCCGTCGCGCCGATCATGGTCACCTGGTTCGGCATCGACTGGCCGTCGAAGGCGGCTGTGGTCGTCGCCATGACCTTCTTCCCGATGCTCATCAACACGCTCGCCGGTCTCCATGCCTCCGATGCGACCCAGCGCGACCTGATGCACACCTATGCCGCCGATTACCGCCAGCAGTTCTCCATGCTGCGTCTGCCGGTGGCGCTTCCCTTCATCTTCAACGCTTTGAAGATCAATTCCACACTGGCGATGATCGGCGCCATCGTGGCCGAGTTCTTCGGCTCGCCGACCATGGGCATGGGCTTTCGCATCTCCACCGAAGTCGGACGCATGAACACCGACATGGTGTGGGCGGAAATCGCGGTGGCGGCACTCGCCGGCACCGCGTTCTACGGCATCGTCTCGCTCATCGAGCGTGCCGCAACGTTCTGGCATCCGTCGTTTCGTCAATCCTGAAGGGGCTGCACATGAAGAAGATCGTGTTGGGAGCATTCGTCGCCGCGGTTGCGCTGGCGACCGTACCGGCGTTCGCATTGGACTCGCTGACGCTGCAGGTGAAGTGGACCACCCAGGCCCAGTTCGGCGGCTACTACGTCGCCAAGGACAAGGGCTTCTACAAGGACGCGGGCCTCGACGTTACCATCAAGCCGGGTGGCCCGGACCTCGCCCCGGAGACCGTGATCGCCGGCGGCGGTGCCGATGTCATCGTCGACTGGATGAGCGCCGCGCTGGCCGCGCGCGAGAAGGGCACCATGCTTGTCAACATCGCCCAGCCCTTCGCCAAGGCGGGCCTGGAGCTGATCTGCCCGAAGTACACCGGCATCAAGACGCCCGAGGACTTCAAGGGCAAGACGCTCGGCGTCTGGTTCTTTGGCAACGAGTATCCGTTCTACGCCTGGATGCACAAGCTCGGCCTGTCGACCGACGGCGGCCCGGATGGCGTCACGGTCCTCAAGCAGAGCTTTGACGTTCAGCCGCTGATCCAGAAGCAGGCGGACTGCATCTCGGTCATGACCTACAACGAATACGGCCAGGCGATTGATGCCGGCTTCAAGCCGGAAGACCTCACCGTCTTCAACTATTCTGCAATGGGCAACGACCTGCTCGAGGATGGGCTTTACACCCTCGAGGACAAGCTCAAGGATCCGGCCTTCTTCGACAAGATGGTCCGCTTCGTCCGCGCCTCGATGAAGGGCTGGGACTATGCTCTGGCCCATCCGGAAGAGTTGGCCCAGATCGTCATCGACAATGGCGGCCAGGACCTTCAGCACCAGATCTACATGATGGGCGAGGTCGCCAAGCTGACCGAAGGCGCCAACGGCGTTCTCAACGAGGCGGCCTATCAGCGTACCGAACAGGCGCTGCTCGACCAGAAGATCATCACCAAGAAGCCGGAAGGCGCCTGGACCCACGCGGTCACCGACGCTGCCTTCGGCAAGTAGTCTCTGGCAATACCGGGGCAAGTGGCGGGCGCCTTCGGGCGCCCGCTTTGCTTGTCGCCGCCCTCATCCGGAGGCGCCCCGCGAAGCGGGGCCTCGAAGGACGGGCCTACACCACGTTTTCCTCGACGAGCGGCCGCCCTTCGGCGATGCGGTCGAAGCCGAGCGGCGAAAGGTCGAGGCTCCGATAGGAGCCGCGGACGATCAGCTCGGCGAGCCCGCGGCCGACCGCCGGTGCCTGCTGCAGGCCGTGGCCGGAGAAGCCGGTCGCCACATGGAGATTGGCGAAGCCTGGCAGCGCCCCGACGATGGCGTTCTGGTCGAATGTGTTGAAGTCGTATTGGCCGGCCCAGGCGCGCCCCGGCTTGATGCGCTCGAAGGCCGGCACGCGGGTGGCGATGATCGGCCACAGGGTTTCCTCGAAGAAGGCGTTGTCGACGGCGAAATCCTCCGCCGGCGGGTCGTCCGCCTCCGGCGGCGCCATGCCTGAGAGATAGAGGTCGCCCTCAGGCCGCACATAGGCGCCGGAAGGATCGATGAGCAGCGGAAAACCGGTGAGCGGCTCGCGGCAGGCGAAGGTGAAGACCATGCGCTTCCTCGCCTCCACCGGCAGCGCCACGCCCACACCCGCGGCCAGCCGTGGTGTGCCCGTGCCGGCCGTCAGCACCACCGCGCCGCCTGAAAGGACCGTGCCGTCCGCCAGAAGCACGCCGGTTGCCTTGCCACCCCCGGGCTCGATAGCAACCACCTCGGCGGCGAGCGTCTCTACACCAAGCGCCCGCGCCTTGCGCCGCAGCGCCTGCATCAGCGCATAGCCGTCGAACCAGCCTTCGCCGCTCTGTCCCCAGGCCCCGGCCGCGATGTCGTCTGTCGCAACATAGGGAAAGCGCGCCGAAAGCGCCGCGGGATCGAGATGCAGGACGTCGGCGCCCATCTCCGTCTGCAGCGCGTGATTGCGCTGAAGCGTCGCCGCGCCGCTCTCCGTGGCAAGGAACAGATAGCCGCCCTCCCGCAAGCCGATGTCCGGCCGCTCGCCGTCGACTTCCAGCCGTTCGCCCACGCTGCGCAGGAAGGCGATGCCATGCAGCGACATGGCGATGTTGATGGCGCAAGAGAACTGCTGGCGGATCGAGCCCGCCGAAAGCGCCGTCGCCGCGAACGCGAAGCTTGGGTCCTTCTCGATCAGGAGCACGCTGCCGTCGAAGCCCGCATCGGCGGCCAGGTGATAGGCGACCGACGCGCCATGCACCGCCCCGCCGACGATGATGACGTCATAAGCGGATGTCATCCGAAGATCCGGTATCGCAGGCGCCGAACGGCGGTGACCGACGTGCGGACGCCCGAAAGAATCGGCACCAGCCAGTCTGGCACGCCGAGATAGCGCAACGCTTCTCGCTCGCCCATTTCGTGGCGTTTGGCAAAGCCTTCTGGCGATAAGTCGGAATCGTGTTGCATCCGATGCTCTACCGCCTCGCTGGCCGCCTCCGCACCGGGAACTCTGGTCAGAAAAGCGCGTTCCCGGCGCATGCATATCTGTTCTATCCGCTGCCGGCGCTCTTCCACATAGACGAAGCCCATGAGCTCCAGGCGGGCATGGGTCGCCTCGTGGACGATGACGGATGCAGCCAGTTCGGGGGCATATCGCTCGCCCAGCATGAATCGCTCGTCGATCTCGCAGGCATTGATTTCGCGAGAATACTGAGCTTCTGCGCCCGTCAGGAGAGGGGCGACGACGATCCGGTCTATATCCCGAAGAATGCGGCGGTATCGGAGTGGGTCGCTGGTCTTGATGAGGTCCAGGGCTTGGGCCACCCGCTCAAACACGCCATCTTTGCCGTATTCGATCCACAGGCCAACAAGCTGGCGATGGGTTAGCACGCCGCGCCTGAGGCTCTCGCCCAGTCCGAGCTTCTTCCGCCTGCCGGTCTTCGTCATGGGCCACCATCCTTGCGGCCGATGATCGACCGAACGCGTTGAGACTGGGTGGGCCGTCAACTTCGATGGAGCGGATTCACCCGACATGGTGAACGAATTTTCGCCGGCAGCGCCGGGATCACCCGATCGGCACCAGCGGGCGGTCAATCACCTCGCGCAGGGCGAACTTGGATTCGATGCGCGCCACGCCGGGCAGGTGGCCGAGCACGGTCGCGTGCAATTGCTGGAAGTCGTGCAGGTCGCGCGCCGCCACGCGGATGAGATAGTCGCTGGTCCCCGACATCAGGTGGCAGGAGAGCACGTTCGGGCATTCCGCCAGCGCCCGCTCGAAGGTCCTGAGCGACTCGTCGTTCTGCCGGTCGAGCGTGATCTCGACAAAGGCGGTGATGCCCAGTCCGATCGCCTCCGCGTCGATCGTGGCGCGATAGCCGGTGACGACGCCATTGGCCTCCAGCGACTGCAGGCGGCGCGTGCAGGCCGATGGTGACAGACCCACCCGCGAGGCCAGGTCCACGGTGGTCATGCGGCCGTCAGCAGCCAGCGCTGCGACGATCTTGCGGTCGAAATTGTCAATTTGCACGAAATCACCTCAAGACGCCAACATACGCAAGTTTACGTGCGCAACAGCGGGTTATACAAGTGATAATGCACGAAAAACGCGAGAATTTTGCAGTATATAAGTTGAATAACTCTCACCGAGGGGGATCCCACCATGCTCGTAGGCGTCGCCAAGGAAATCAAGCCGAGCGAATTCCGTATCGGCCTCACGCCGGCCGCCGTCGGCGAATATGTCGCCCACGGTCACCGGGTTCTGGTCGAGACCGGCGCCGGTGCCGGCATCGGCGCCAGCGACGCCGATTACCGCACGGCCGGCGCTGACATCGCCGCCGATGCGGCGGCGGTCTTCTCCAAGGCCGACATGGTCGTCAAGGTCAAGGAGCCGCAGCCCAGCGAGTGGGTCCAGCTCCGCCCCGGCCAGATCCTCTTCACCTATCTGCACCTCGCCGCCGATACGGCCCAGACCAAGGGGCTGATGGACTCCGGCGTCACGGCGATCGCCTATGAGACCGTCACCGACGCCAACGGCCACCTGCCGCTGCTCGCCCCGATGAGCGAGGTCGCCGGCCGCCTGTCGATCCAGGCCGCGGCGACCGCCCTGCAGAAGCCCAATGGCGGCCGCGGCATCCTGCTCGGCGGCGTGCCGGGCGTTGCCCCGGCCAAGGTCGTGGTCGTCGGCGGCGGTGTCGTCGGCACGCAAGCCGCGCGCATGGCCGTCGGCTTGGGCGCTGCTGTCTCCATCCTCGACCGGTCGCTGCCCCGCCTGCGCGAACTCGACGACCTCTTCGTCGGCCGCGCCGTCACCCGCTTCGCCACCCGCGAGGCGGTCGCCGAGGAGATCGCCTCGGCCGATGCGGTCATCGGCGCCGTCCTGGTTCCCGGTGCCGCCGCCCCCAAGCTCGTCACCCGCAAGATGCTCGGCCTCATGAAGCCCGGCGCCGTGCTCGTCGATGTCGCCATCGACCAGGGCGGCTGCTTCGAGACCTCGCGCCCCACCACCCACGAGCATCCCACCTTCATCGTCGACGGCATCGTCCACTACTGCGTCGCCAACATGCCGGGCGCCGTGCCGCTCACCTCCAGCCACGCGCTCAACCATGCCACGCTGCCCTTCGGCCTGGCGCTCGCCGATCACGGTCTGGCGGCGCTTGCCCACGACCTGCATCTCAGGGATGGCCTCAACGTCCACCGTGGCCGCATCACCCATCGCGCCGTGGCCGAGAGCCTGTCGCTGGTCTTCACCGATCCGGGGGAAATGATGGCGGCCTGAACCGCCACGTAAGGGCCGCACAAGGCTCTGCATGACTGACTGGGGCCCGCCCGAAAGGAGCGGGCCCCGTACTTTTTCAGGCTCCCGGCCCCCTTGCCCCGTCGCGATATTCGTCTAGACAGACGCCCATGAAAGCGTCCGCCGGCCTTCCCCCCCTTGCCGATGTCGCCGAGGCCCTGCTGCCCGTCGCCATGGCCGCCGGCGCAGCGATCCTCAAGGTGCGCCGCCAGGGCGCCAAGGTGGAGTGGAAGGCCGATTCCAGTCCGGTTACCGAGGCCGATCGCGCCGCCGAAGCGGTGATCTCGGCCGCGCTTGGCAAGATCGCTCCCGGTGTGCCGGTGATCGCCGAGGAAGCCGCCTATGAGGGGCGCGTGCCGGAGACCGGCAGCGAGTTCTTCCTCGTCGATCCGCTCGACGGCACCAAGGAATTCGTCCGCGGCGGCAACGATTTTACCGTCAATATCGGCTTCATCCGCGATGGCGCGCCCGCCCTCGGCGTCATCCTGCTGCCGGAAACCGGCAAGCTCTTCTGGGGTGTCGTCGGTGCCGGCGCCTGGCGCGCTGTGGTCGTCGCTGGCGTCGTCACCGAGCGTCAGCCGATCAGCGTCCGCCCGGCGCCCGACGGCGGCATTGCCGTGGTCGCCAGCCGTTCCCACCGCACGCCGGAGACCGACGCCTACATCAACCGTTACGACGTGGAGAAGCTCGTCTCGGCCGGCTCGTCCATGAAGTTCTGCGCCGTTGCCAGCGGCAAGGCCGATCTCTATCCGCGCATGGGCACCACCATGCAGTGGGATACCGCCGCCGGAGACGCCATCCTGCGTGCCGCCGGCGGCACAGTAGTCACCCTCGACGGCCGCCCGCTCACCTATGGCCCGGGTGAGGGGCCGGGCGCTGAGGGCTACCGCAATCCGTGGTTTGTCGCCGCCGGCCGCGTCGTGCCGCTATGCGGGCCGGAATAGCGGAACCGAAATCCTGTTTCGTCATTTGCTGCTTTGCAGCGAAATCTCCCGGCTCATGGGGTAAAGATTGGCCGCTTCATGCTTGGCGGTGGATAACCCACTGGCTAGGGTCGCGCCCGCTGCCAAGAGCCCGAAAGCCCGAAGAGCCGCCACGGAATGAGTGCCACCCGTCAGCCCCACCTCAAGCGTCTCGAAGCCGAGGCAATCTTCATCATGCGCGAGGTGGTCGCCACCTTCGAGCGGCCGGTCATGCTCTATTCGATCGGCAAGGACTCCTCGGTGATGCTGCATCTGGCGCTGAAGGCGTTCTACCCGGCGCCGCCGCCGTTTCCGCTGCTCCACGTGGACACCACCTGGAAGTTCCGCGAGATGATCGCCTTCCGCGACGCCACGGCGAAGAAGTATGGCCTCGACCTCCGCGTCCACACCAACCAGGACGGCAAGGCGCGCGGCATCAACCCCTTCGACCACGGCTCGCAGCACTACACCCAGGTGATGAAGACCGATGCGCTCAAGCAGGCGCTCACCGCCGGCCGCTTCGATGCCGCCTTCGGCGGCGCCCGCCGCGACGAGGAGAAGAGCCGCGCCAAGGAGCGGGTCTTCTCGTTCCGCTCCGCCACCCACACCTGGGACCCCAAGAACCAGCGGCCCGAACTCTGGTCGATCTACAACACGCGGGTGAAAGCCGGAGAATCGATCCGCGTCTTCCCGCTGTCCAACTGGACCGAGCTCGATGTCTGGCAATACATCCTGACCGAGAACATCGACATCGTGCCGCTTTATTTCGCCGCCGAACGGCCGGTGGTCAGCCGCAGCGGCCAGTGGATCATGGTCGATGACGAGCGCATGCGCCTCGAAGCGGGCGAGGTGCCCGAGATGCGCAAGGTCCGCTTTCGCACGCTCGGCTGCTACCCGTTGACCGCGGCCATCGAGTTGGAGGCCAGCGACCTCCAGGCGATCGTCGCCGAGATGCTGGTCGCCCATACCTCCGAGCGCCAGGGCCGGCTGATCGATTTCGATCAGGCCGCCTCGATGGAAGCCAAGAAGCGCGAGGGCTATTTCTGATGGACCAGCCCGCCGAGACGGCCGCGCTTGCCGAATACCTCGCCACCGGCGGCGACAAGGGCCTGCTGCGCTTCTTGACCTGCGGCAGCGTCGATGACGGCAAGTCGACGCTGATCGGCCGCCTGCTGCACGATTCCAAGCTTCTGTTCGAGGACCAGCTCGCGGCGCTCAAGGCCGATTCGGAGCGTTTCGGCACCACCGGCGAGGAGATCGATTTCGCCCTCATCGTCGATGGCCTCGCCGCCGAGCGCGAGCAGGGCATCACCATCGACGTCGCCTATCGCTATTTTGCCACCGAGCATCGCCGCTTCATCGTCGCCGATACGCCCGGCCACGTTCAGTACACCCGCAACATGGCGACCGGCGCCTCGACCTCCGAACTCGCCGTCCTCCTCGTCGATGCTCAGAACGGCATCCTCACCCAGACCCGCCGCCACGCCTACATCGTCTCCCTGCTCGGCATCCGCCACGTCGTGCTGGCGGTCAACAAGATCGATCTCATCGATTTCGACGAGGAACGCTTCGTCGACATCCGCAATGAATTCGCCGAGTTCGCCCGGTCGCTCGGCTTCGAGACGCTGGTGACGATCCCGCTGTCCGCCCGCGAGGGCGACAACGTGATCGCTCTGAGCCCACGCACCCCCTGGTATGGCGGCCCCACGCTGCTCGCCCATCTCGAGCAGGTCGAGGTCGCCGATGGCGTCGCCGCGGCGCCCTTCCGCCTGCCGGTGCAGTGGGTCAACCGGCCCGATGCCGGCTTCCGCGGCTATGCCGGCACCGTCGCCTCCGGCGCCGTCCGTCCGGGCGAACCCGTCGTCGTGGCGCGCACCGGCCAGATGGCGCAGGTCGCGCGCCTCATCGCCATGGACGGCGACATGGACGAAGCGGCCGCCGGCGATGCGGTCACCGTCACCACTGACGTCGAGATCGACATCAGCCGCGGCGACATCCTGTCCTCGCCCGACCATCGCCCGGAGAGCTCCGACCAGATCGCCGCCCATCTCATCTGGATGGCGGACGAGCCGCTGCTCCCCGGCCGCTCCTATCTGCTCAAGGCCGGCGCCCGCACCGTCGGCGCCGCGGTGAGCGAACTCAAGCATCAGGTCGACGTCGACACCTTCAAGCCGCTCGCCGCCAAGACGCTGGCGCTCAACGACATCGGTCTCGCCAACCTGTCGCTGTCGGAGCCGATCGCCTTCGACCGCTACGAGGACAACCGCGCCACCGGCTCGTTCATCCTCATCGACCGTTATTCCAACGCTACCGTCGCCGCCGGCATGATCCACTTCGGCCTGCGCCGCGCCACCAACGTCCACTGGCAGGCGCTCGACGTGAACAAGCAGGTGCGCGCCGAGGGGCTCGGCCAGAAGCCGGTCGTCCTGTGGTTCACCGGCCTGTCGGGCGCCGGCAAGTCGACCATCGCCAATCTCGTCGAGAAGAAGCTGACGCTCGCCGACCGCCACACCTATCTGCTCGACGGCGACAATATCCGCCACGGCCTCAACCGCGATCTCGGCTTCACCGATGCCGACCGCGTCGAGAACATCCGCCGCGTCGCCGAAGCGGCCAGGCTGTTCGTCGATGCCGGGCTGATCGTGCTGGTCTCCTTCATCTCGCCCTTCCGCTCGGAGCGCCGCATGGCGCGCGACATGGTGGAGGAGGGCGAGTTCCTGGAAATCTACGTCGACGCGCCGCTGGAAGTCGCCGAGGCGCGCGACGTCAAGGGTCTCTACGCCAAGGCGCGTGCCGGCGAGATCAAGCATTTTACCGGCATCGACAGTCCCTACGAGCCGCCGCTTTCCCCCGACCTGCACCTCGATACCACGGCCGCGACGCCCGAGGAGCTGGCCGACCGCATCATCGCCCGGCTCACCGCCGGCGGCTATCTCGGCAGGCATTAGCGCGCACCTCACCATGAGGGCCGGAGTTGGGGCCTCATCCCGATGTGGCCGCCGAAGGCGGCCCTCGACGGACGAGCCCCGGCTGCCCGGGCATCTCACCATGAGGCTGAGCGCGTGATGGCGGGTGGAACCTACCCCGACAGCAGGTCGATCTTGATCGACTTGACGTCGGCGCCGGTGCCGGTGCCGGGCACGCCCGGCTGGATCAGCAGCACGTCGCCGGCGCGGTCGGTCTGCAGCGACGGCACCCGCCAGGTCAGCGCCACCGCCTGGTAGTCGGAGCCGAGATTGGCGGTCTGCCAGTGGCTGATGGCCACCCCGCTCTGATAGGCGAAGCGCATGGTGGCGGCGCCGCTGTTCTTGGCGGAACGTGCCACGATCGTGACGCGCACGTCGTGCCCGGCGAGCCGTGTCGCCAGGCCGGGGCCGATCAGCGCCTTGACCCCCGGCGAACCCGTCGACGACGAGATGCGCACCGCCCCCGCCGAGGCGTCGAAGCGGACCGGATTGTCCGGCGAGGTCTCGAAGACGGTCGGGTCGCGCCCGTCGAACAGCATGAAGGTCTGGCTGACCGCCATCGCCTGCGCCGCCAGGCGCACCGCCGTTGCCGCGTCGCTCACCTCGTGGCGCGAGTCGATATCGACCGTCACGCCGCCGTCGCGCGGCACCAGCACATAGACGCCAATGCCGCCGAGCATGAGGACGCATACCCCGATGACGCCGAGCAGCATGAAGATCTTGTCGCGCTCGCTGAGAGGCTGCCGTGGCCGTTGCCGCCGCCGCTGCCGGCGCCGCGGCAGGTCGTCGTCGAGCCCCAGCCGGCGTTGTGCGCTCGTCGGCGGCGCCGATGGCCTTTGCGGGCGCATGCGGGGCGGGCCGTCCTGAGACCAGCGGTCGTATTGGCGCTGTGGCGGCTGGGGTGCCGGAGGCTCCTCGCGGTAACCCGGCACGTCCTCATAGGGGTCGACTGGCGGCTCGGGCGCCCGGCGGCGGGCCAGTTGTCGGCCGCGCCGGGGCGGTGGCGGTGGCGGTTCGTCGACCTCAGGCTCCCGATAGGGCGCCTCGCGGCCGGTGTCGTCGTACGGATCCTGCGGCTGGCGCTGGACGTAGCGCGTGTCTTCGCGGATGTAGCGCGCCTCCTCGTAATAGCGGACCAGTCCCGCCTCGCGCACCTGGCGGCCGAAGGCGACCGGGTCGATCAGCGCCGGCAGCCGCCGCGGATTGGCGACCGGACGTACCGCCGGCTCGCGATAGGCCGCCCGGCGGTCGTCGGCGATGGCGCGGTCCGTTTCATCGGGGTCGGTCCGGTAGGGGGCGGCTCGGTAGGGATCAGCCTGATAGGGGTCGGCCCGGTAGGGATCATCCTGATAGGGATCGGCCTGATAGGGATCGGACCGGTAGGGGTCCCTCTCATAGGCGTCCCTCTCGCGGTAACCCGCCGCGCGGTCGTCGTCACGGTAGGGAGGCGCCGCCTGCCGCTCCGCGCTATCGTCGTCCGGCTCCACGGGCGCGTCGTCGGCGTCCGAGAAGGCGGCCATGACATCTGCCTCGATGTCGCTCACCGCCACGTCGAAAGCCGCGATGCGCCGTTCAATCTCCTCCTCGTCGAGCGCCGGCTCGAACGACCACAGCCGCCGGACCATGGCGCGCCGCGCCTGGGCGTAGATCGCGTCGCGCTCGCCGCTGTCGACGATGCCGCGCTCGAGGATCGACTTTCTGAGGATGGAGTAAAAGTCGCTCATTACGCTCCGGCGCTCAGTCCGTGATCAGCTTGGGTCCGCCCAGGATCAGCGGATCGGTCTTGCCCACGCATGCGTCGTCGCGGCCGGGATAGGCAAATGCGCTGAGCACGTGGCGGATGACGTTGAGGCGTGCGCGCCGCTTGTCGTTGGCGCGCACCACCGTCCACGGCGTCGCCCGGCCGTGCGTCGCCGCCAGCATCGCATCGCGCGCTGCGCCGTAGGCGGACCACTTTTCGAGGGCGGCGAAGTCCACCGGCGACAGCTTCCAGATCTTGAGGGGATTGTGGCGCCGTTCGTGGAAACGCTTGAGCTGCATTTCCCGGCCAATATTGAGCCAGAACTTGAACAGTACAATACCACCGTGGATCAGCATCTTCTCGAATGCCGGCGCTTGATTCAGGAATTCCGCTGTCTCGTCCGCAGTGCAGAACCCCATGACCTTCTCGACACCCGCCCGGTTGTACCAGGACCGATCGAACAGCACCAACTCGCCGGCCGTCGGCAGATGCTCCGTATAGCGCTGAAAATACCATTGGCCGACTTCTTTTTCCGTAGGCTTGGGCAGGGCCACGACGCGGGCCGTGCGCGGGTTCATGTACTGCCGCATGGTGAAGACGCAGCCCCCCTTGCCGGCGGCGTCGCGTCCCTCGAACAGCACCACCAGACGGGCACCGGACTGGTTAATGAAGCGTTGCAGTTTGACCAGTTCGATCTGCAGAAGGGTCAGTTCCTCCTCGTAATGCTTGTCCTTGATTGTGTCGTCATAAGGGTAGCCGCCCGATTCCAGCGCCCGCCGCTCGACCCAGTCGGGCAGCGTCGGATCCTCCAGGTCGAAGCTGCCGTGGCTGGTGGAAAGGACTTTCGCGTCCATGTCGGGGGCGATGACCGACGGAATGTCATCGCCCTTCTTCACCGGTGCCTTTTTGCCGCCTTTTCCCTTGCCGGCCTTGTGATTCTTCGCCATCGCTGCATGATCCCGATATTGTCGCGGCTTGCCGCTGTGCCCCTTGAGACCTTATATCGCTGCCTGTCGGTCGGACGCCACGGCCGTGAATCGCTTGGAGTACCGCGGGCGGCCTGGCGCCGGTCCGCCTGAACGGGATCACGGGGATGGTTGTCGCCAGTCCGCAGGGCAGGGCCTCGGGCCTCGCCTTGGCCGGGGTCGCCAGCCGGCTGTCCGAAAGCCGCTGGCTGATAGCGGCCGTCGCCGTTCTGCTCCTCGTCCTTGTCCTGACCGCAGTCGTTGCCCCGGTTCCCGCCGGAGCAATCTTCCTCGGCCTGGTGGTTCTGGTCGCCGTGCTGCCCCGCGCCCGCGCCGTGCCGCGCCTTCCCGCCACGGCGAACCCCGCCGCCGCCATCGCCGCGGAAGGCGGCGTCCAGGCGCTGGCCAACGCCTTGCCCACCCCCTGCTTCATTCTCGATCGCCGCGGCATCGTCCGCTACGCCAACGAGCGGGCCATCGAGGCTTTCGCCATCCGTGCCGGCCAGTCGTTGACCTTCCGCCTGCGCAATCCGGATCTCGTCGCCGCCTTCCACCGGGTGGCCGGTGGCGGGCCGCCGGAGCGGGTTGAGTTCGCCGAGCGCATCCCCACCGAGCGCTGGTTCGCCGCCTGGTTCGCCGATCTCACCGCGGCGCGCCGTCCGCGCGGCGAGTTCGTCGTCCTCATCCTCGACGACCTCAGCGAGCGCCGCCGCATGGACCGCGTCCGAGTCGATTTCGTCGCCAATGCCAGCCATGAGCTGCGCACGCCGCTGGCCTCGCTCACCGGCTTCATCGAGACCCTGCAGGGGCCCGCCCGCGAAGACCCGGCGGCGCGCGACCGCTTCCTGCAGATCATGCACGATCAGGCGACCCGCATGAGCCGCCTGATCGAAGACCTGATGTCGTTGAGCCGCATCGAGATGAAGGCGCATGTCCGCCCGGTCAACCATGTCGATCTCGCCGCCGTCGTCCGCCACGTCGCCGATGCGCTCGAGCCGCTGGCCCAGGAGCTCGGCGTTGCCATCGAGACGGTCCTGCCCGACACGCCGGTGGAACTGATCGCCGATCGCGACGAGCTCATCCAGGTCTTCGAGAACCTCATCGAGAACGCCTGCAAGTACGGCCAGTCGGGCGAGCGGGTCACCGTCACCCTTGCGCCGGCGGGCAAGGATTCGGGGCCCAGCGTCAGCGTGCGCGATTTCGGCCCCGGCATCCCCGAAGAGCACGTTCCGCGGCTCACCGAGCGCTTCTATCGCGTCGATGTCGAGGACAGCCGGCGCCATCGCGGCACCGGCCTCGGGCTCGCCATCGTCAAGCACATCCTCGCCCGTCATTACGCCCGCATGACCATCGAAAGCCGGCTCGGCGAGGGCGCCGTCTTCACCGTGACCTTCCCGCCGGCGGCGTATCGCGATGAAACCGGCATAGGACAAAAAGAATAACGAAATCAGGCGCATAGCCTGTCGCAAAACCGTTGCACAGCCGTCATAGAACGTTCGCGACGTCTTACTAGTGTCCGCCGCACATGGACCGCTGCTCTCGCGCTGTCCGTGTTCGTCCCCCCAAACCTCCAACAGGGAGAGGTCAGGTGAAACACGTCAACCTCGCCATCGCGGCCGGCTTCGTCGCTGCGGCGCTTTCGGCTTCCATCGCCAGTGCTGCCGACATTTCGGGCGCCGGCGCTACGTTCCCCTATCCGATCTACGCCAAGTGGGCCGATGCCTATAAGGCCGCGACCGGTATCGGGCTCAACTATCAGTCGATCGGTTCCGGCGGCGGCATCAAGCAGATCGAGGCCAAGACCGTGACGTTCGGTGCATCCGACGCGCCGCTTGGCGCCGACGTGCTCGACAAGTACGGCCTCGCCCAGTGGCCGATGGTCATGGGCGGCATCGTTCCAGTCGTCAACCTCGAAGGCATCAAGCCGGGCGAACTCTACATCGACGGCCAGACGCTGGCCGACATCTTCATGGGCAAGATCACCAAGTGGGATGACCCGGCGATTGCCAAGGCCAATCCCGGCGTCAAGCTTCCCTCCTCGGCGATTGCCGTCGTCCACCGCTCGGACGGGTCGGGCACCACCTTCAACTTCACCTACTATCTGGCTGATGTCAGCGCCGACTGGAAGTCGAACATCGGCGTCAACACCTCGGTCGAGTGGCCGGTCGGCATCGGCGCCAAGGGTAACGAAGGCGTCGCCAACAACGTCCAGAACACCAAGGGCTCGATCGGCTACGTCGAATACGCCTATGCCATGCAGAACAAGATGACCTATGCCGGCATGATCAACAAGGACGGCAAGCAGGTTCAGCCGACCGCCGACGCTTTTGCCGCCGCGGCCGCCAACGCCGACTGGAACAGCAAGCCCGGCTACGGCGTGATCCTCGCCAACCAGCCCGGCACCACCAGCTGGCCGATGACCGCCGCCACCTTCATCCTCATGTACAAGAAGCCCGCCGATGACGCCGCTTCCGCCGAGGCTCTGAAGTTCTTCTCCTGGGCCTATGCCAAGGGCGACGACATGGCCAAGGAACTCATCTACATCCCGATGCCCGAAAGTGTCGTTAAGAGCGTCGAGGCGATGTGGGCCAAGGATATCGTCGGCGGCGACGGCAAGCCCGTCTACGCTGCGATGTAATTCGCCATACCAACGGCATGTACGCGTCCGCCCTCCCGGGCGGGCGCGTGCTGCGCCGGAACCCTTCTGGTGGGAAAGTTCTTTTGTCCCGGCCCGATTTGCCAAATCCCGCATAGACTATAGAACCCGCCGGAGATTCGGATGACCGAGGTGGTGTTGAGCAGCCCAGACGCAGTCAGCGGTATCGAGCTAAATCGCCTGCGGGCCCTCCGCCGCTTCAAGATCGGCGAAAGCACGTTCCGGACGGCGACCTTCCTTGCCGCGATGCTGGTCCTGGTCCTGCTCGGCGGCGTCATCCTGTCGCTGGTCCTCGGCTCGATCCCGGCCATCAAGCAGTTTGGTTTCGGCTTCCTCACCACCCAGTCGTGGAATCCGGTCACTGAGAAGTTCGGCGCCATCGCGCCCATCTACGGCACGATCGTCACCTCGCTGATCGCCATGCTGATCGGCATCCCGGTCTCCTTCGGCATCGCCATCTTCCTCACCGAACTCTGCCCCTATCCGCTGCGCCGGCCGATCGGCATCGCCATCGAGCTGCTCGCCGGCATCCCGTCGATCATCTACGGCATCTGGGGCCTGTTCGTCTTCGCCCCCTTCCTGCAGCAGACCGTGCAGCCGTTCCTCATCGACACGCTCGGCAACGTGCCCCTGATCGGCGCGCTCTTCGCCGGCCCGCCCTATGGCATCGGCATCTTCACCGCCGGGCTGATCCTGGCGATCATGGTGCTGCCCTTCATCACCGCCATCACCCGCGACGTGTTCCTCACCGTGCCCCCGGTGCTCAAGGAGGCCGCCTACGGCGTCGGCTGCACGACCTGGGAGGTCGTGCGCAAGGTGGTGCTGCCCTACACCCGCGTCGGCGTCATCGGCGGCGTCATGCTCGGCCTCGGCCGCGCGCTGGGTGAAACCATGGCCGTCACCTTCGTCATCGGCAACGCCCATCGCATCTCGGCCTCGATCCTGGCGCCCGGCACGACGATTTCGGCCTCGATCGCCAACGAGTTCAACGAGGCCGTCGGCGAGCTCTACACCTCCTCGCTGATCGAGCTTGGCCTCGTCCTTTTCGTCATCACCTTCTTCGTCCTGGCCGCCGCCCGCATCATGTTGATGCGCATCGAGAAGAGCCTCGGATCATGAAGTCGATGTCCATGCCCCGCTACAATCGCCGCCGCCGGCGCAGCACCATCGTCATGGCCCTGTCGGTCGGCGCCACCGCCTTCGGCGCCCTGTGGCTGTTCCTCATCCTGGCGACGCTGCTGTGGAACGGCTTCTCCGGCCTGTCGCTGGAGGTGTTTACGGCCAATACGCCGCCGCCAGGCAGCGCTGGCGGCCTCGCCAACGCCATCGTCGGCAGCCTCATCCTCACCGTCATGGGCGTCGTCATCGGCACGCCGATCGGCATCCTCGCCGGCACCTACATGGCCGAATACGGCCGCCATTCGCGCCTGACTTCGGTGGTGCGCTTCGTCAACGACATCCTGCTCTCGGCCCCGTCGATCGTCATCGGCCTGTTCGTCTACGAGATCATGGTCGTGCGCATGGGCCACTTCTCGGCCTGGGCCGGCGGCGTCGCACTCGCCATCCTGGTGCTGCCGGTGGTCATCCGCACCACCGAGGACATGCTGCTGCTGGTGCCGGACTCGCTGCGCGAGGCCGCTTCCGGCCTCGGTTCGCCGCGCTGGAAGCTCATCGCCGACGTCTCCTATCGCGCCGCCCGCGCCGGCATCGTCACCGGCGTTCTGCTGGCCATCGCCCGCATCACCGGCGAGACCGCGCCGCTGCTCTTCACGGTGCTCAATAATCAGTTCGGGAGCCTCGATCTGAACGCGCCGATCGCCAACCTGCCGGTCACCATCTTCCAGTTCGCCCTGTCGCCTTACGACGACTGGCAGCAGCTCGCCTGGACCGGCGCCTTGATCATTACCTTTGCCGTGCTGACGCTCAATGTCGTCGCGCGCTATCTCTCGAGCTTGGGGAAATCCACATGAGCGACGCCAGCCTGAGGACGGCCGGCCCGACGGCCGCGCCGGAGGTCCGTGCGCCCGATGCGGCATTGGCCGGCGCGCCGATGGCCGAGAAGATGACGGTGCGCGACCTCCACTTCTATTACGGCGACACCCAGGCCCTGAAGTCGATCGGCCTGCCGCTCTACGAGAACCGGGTGACGGCTTTCATCGGTCCGTCCGGTTGCGGCAAATCGACCCTGCTGCGCGTGCTCAACCGCATGTACGACCTCTATCCGAACCAGCGCGCCGAGGGCGAGGTCATCCTCGACGGCGACAACATCCTCGACCCCCATCAGGACGTGAATCTGCTGCGCTCCAAGGTCGGCATGGTGTTCCAGAAGCCGACGCCGTTCCCGATGACCATCTTCGACAACATCGCCTTCGGCATTCAGCTCTACGAGCGCCCGTCGCGCGCCGAGCTCACCGATCGCGTCGAGGCGGCGCTCACCAAGGCGGCGTTGTGGGACGAGGTCAAGGACAAGCTGCGCGCCAGCGGCCTCAGCCTGTCCGGCGGTCAGCAACAGCGCCTGTGCATTGCCCGCACGGTTGCCGTCCAGCCCGAGGTCGTTCTGCTCGACGAGCCGGCCTCCGCCCTCGATCCGATCTCGACCGCCAAGATCGAGGAGCTGATCGACGAGCTGAAGAACGAATACACCATCGCCATCGTCACCCATAATATGCAGCAGGCGGCGCGTGTTTCGGACTACACCGCCTTCATGTACCTCGGCGAGCTGGTGGAGTACGACGAGACCAACAAGATGTTCACCGCGCCGACCGACCGGCGCACCCAGGACTACATCACCGGCCGCTTCGGCTGATCACGACGCGGAGAACGCGACCATGGCGGACCAACACACCGTTGCCTCGTTCGACGAGGAGTTGGGCGAACTTTCCCGCAAGATCGCCGAGATGGGCGGCCTTGCCGAGCAATACGTTGCCGACTCGGTCGCCGCCCTGGTCAACCGCGACGCCGCGCTTGCCCAGCGCGTCATTGTCGGCGACGACGCCATCGACAAGCTGCAGCAGCAGATCGAGGAGAGCGCCATCCAGATGATCGCCCGGCGCCAGCCGATGGCGCGCGACCTGCGCGAGATCATGGCGGCGATCCACATTGCCAACGATCTCGAGCGCGTCGGCGATCTGGCCAAGAACACCGCCAAGCGCGTCATCGCCATCGAGACCAATTTCGGCCAGCAGCGGCTGGTCGCCGGCGTTGAGCACATCGCCGAGATGGCGCTCGCCCAGCTCAAGGCGATCCTCGATGCCTTCGCCGCCCGCGACCTCTCCTCGGCGCTCGCCGTATGGGAGCGCGACAACGAGATCGACGCGATCTACACCTCGCTGTTCCGCGAGCTCCTCACCTACATGATGGAGGACCCACGCAACATCACCATGTGCACGCATCTCCTGTTCTGCGCCAAGAATCTCGAGCGCATCGGCGATCACGCCACCAACATCGCCGAGACGCTCCACTATCTGATCACCGGCGTGGTGCTCGCCGACGAACGTCCCAAGCAGGACACGTCGAGCCTCACCTCGGTTGACTACAACGAAACCTGAAGCGGGCGGACGATGGGCGATCGGGAGCTGCGGCAATGACCCCCAAGGTGATGATCGTCGAGGATGAGGAGCCGCTGTCGCTGATGCTCCGCTACAACCTCGAAGCGGAGGGTTACGCGGTCGATACCGTCGAGCGCGGCGACGATGCCGAGACGCGGCTGCGCGAGACCGTGCCCGACCTGCTGCTGCTCGACTGGATGCTGCCCGGCATTTCGGGCATCGAGCTGTGCCGGCGCCTGCGCACCCGCGACGCCACCCGGGCGCTGCCGATCATCATGTTGACCGCGCGCGGCGAGGAGTCGGAGCGTGTCCGCGGCCTGGCCACCGGCGCCGACGACTACGTCGTCAAGCCGTTCTCGGTTCCCGAGCTGATGGCGCGCGTGCGCGCCATGCTGCGCCGCTCGAAGCCGGAGCTGGTCGCCGCCGTGCTCAGGGGCGGCGATATCGAGCTCGACCGCGACACCCATCGCGTCCGCCGCAACGGCCACGAGTTGCACCTCGGCCCGACCGAGTTCCGTCTGCTCGAATTCCTCATGCAGAGCCCCGGCCGGGTATTTTCGCGCGCCCAGCTTCTCGATAGCGTCTGGGGCCGCGATGTCTTCGTCGACGAGCGCACCGTCGATGTCCATGTCGGCCGCCTCAGGAAGGCGCTCGGCCGCGGCCGCGATCCCATCCGCACCGTGCGCGGTTCCGGCTATTCCTTCGACGAGAGTTTCGCCGTCACCGCCTGATCGTTACAAAGTGCGCGTTCATCACGCACTTGCCGTTAATCCGCCGTTTGTTAGCCTGATACTCGCATGGCTTGGAGAGCGGCGGAGGGCGATATGAGGCGCTTTGTGTTGGGTTTGCTGGCCGGATTGGCGCTCGCCGGTTCCGGGCTCCCGGCCGCGGCCGCCGACCCCTGGCTGGTGCCGGCCGACGCGGCGCTCGCCGCCCGCGATCCCGACCGTTTCGCCTGGAACATGTTCGTGGCGCTCACCTGGCCGGCCGACGAATCCAGCCGCATGCCGGCCAGCGACCGTCCCTATGGCGACCCCGGCCCGGTCATGTTCGAGACCTGGGCCACGTCCGACCAGATCTATCTCCCCAAGGGGACCGAGCCGCCGGCTTGGGACGAGATCCAGTGGTCGGGCGCGCACGCGCTCAGCTCCCGCTCCGTGCCGCGCCAGATCGCCATGTTCCGCGACGTCGCCTCGGTCAAGTCGGGCGATGTCAGCGACGAGCAGGAGGAGGTGCGGCTCAATCGGGCGACCTTCGATTACATCCGCGACAACAGCCTCTATACGATCGAGGGCCAGCAGTGGTTCTTCTACAACCGCCGGCCGATCTCGTTTCCGCCCGGTTCCATCCAGGTCCAGGCGGTGTGGCGGGCGATCGGCGAGGAAGACAAGGCGCGCTATCAGTGGGAGGAGTTCCGCGACGCCAAGACCAAGAAGCGCTACACCTACGGCCTGACGGCGCTGCACATCGCCTCGAAGGTCCTGCCCCACTGGCTGTGGGCGACTTTCGAGCACGTCGACAATCCCTATCGCCCCGGCGTCTTCGATGAAGGCTGGCTCAATCCGTCGCGCGACAGCGTCGCCTGCCCGGCGACCCAGCTCGATTGCAATCGCATTCCCGCCGGCTTCGGCCTCGAAGGCACGCGCTGGCAGAACTATCGTCTGCGCGGCACCCAGATCGACTATGCCGATGCCGACGGCAACCCCGTGATCCTCGCCAATTCGGAGCTGGAGACCGGCTTCCAGCAGTCGGCATCCTGCATGTCGTGCCACGTGCGCTCGACCATCGGGCCCAATCGCAACGAAGCGGCGAGCTTCGTGCTCGGTCGCGACGGCAAGGACCATCAGCCGGAGAAGCCGACGCCCATGCGCCTGCCGGCGTTCAAGATCGATTCCGACGGCCGCGTCACCAGCTATAACGGCGAGCCGCAGCCCGGCGAGTTCCTGCTCCCCGGCCAGGCCGCCGGAGGCAGCCAGAAATTCCTGTCGCTTGATTTCGTCTGGTCGCTGATCGAGGCCGAGAGCGTCAGCGCCGGCGGAAAATAGGGATCGGCGCCAAGTCGGGCGCCAGCCAATCACGCCAGCCTCATCCTGAGGAGGCCGCCGCAGGCGGCCCTCGAAGGATGGGCCTCACGGTTCGAGGCCCGCTTGCGCTCGCGCCTCACCAAAAGGATAAGCCCGGCGACTTGCCCTGCCGGGCGCTCTCCTCAGTACCCGCTGCCGCTCCGCCGGTCGCGCCGGCGGTCGACCGGCTGGTAGGCCAGCCGCGCGTGATATTCGCAATAGGGCAGGCTGTTCCAGTTGCGATGGCCGCAGAAGTGGAAGCCCTCGCTGCCGGGGTCGCCCTCCGGCCATTTGCACATCGTGTCGTTGAGCGCCAGCAGCGAGACCTTGAGGCTGATCGGCACCACGATGTCTTCCAGCGCCACCGGCGCGGGCAGGCGTCGCGGCGCCGGATTGGCGTGCGTCTTCAGCGCCGTGTTGCCCGATACGTAATGGCGCATCGATCGGCCCGGCGACGCCGCGCGCACCTTGCGCGGGCGTGGGCTCGACGAAGCCGGCTTGGCCCGTCCCGACAGAGACAGGCGATGCACCTTGCCGATCACCGCATTGCGGGTCACGCCGCCGAGCTGCGCTGCAATCTGGCTCGCGCTCAGCCCTTCACTCCACAGCCTCTTGAGCAGCTCGACGCGTTCGTCTGTCCAGCTCATACCGCATCATCCTGTTGCCTGCGGCAGACTCGGAATCCTCCTTCGCGCGTTGCCCGCTCCGCTGGGCAACGCCAAACGCGTGACAATGGATACTGAGGACCGCCGCAAATTTCGTTTCGTCGTACTCGACAGGGGCCACGCTACAATAGCCGTTGACTCGCTGACAGAGTCCGGACGAATCGATAGGTGGATTACTTTTGTTTTCCCCAAAATGTGGCTCTGCCGCATCGCTGCGCGCTGGTGCGCACGGGGTGAAATCCGCCCCCGTCCGGCGCCGTGTTGATTGACACATCAACGGCTTGGGCCGATAAGGTCGGCCAAGGATCAGGTGCTGCCCTCCGGCGGCACTTTTTAGTTTTGGCCTCTGGATAACGGACCGGGCCGCGGGCCCGAGGCGGCAGAAATGGACCGCTCACCGCTCTACGACACCTTCGCGCGCGCGCCGATTGCCTTCGTGCGCGGCGAGGGCGCGTGGGTCGAGACGACCGACGGCAGGAAGCTGCTCGATTTCGGTGGCGGCATCGCTGTGAACGCGCTCGGCCACGCCCATCCGGCACTGGTCAAGGCGTTGACCGAGCAGGCCGGCCGGCTCTGGCACGTCTCCAACCTCTATCGCATCCCGGAGCAGGAGGCGCTGGCCGAAAAGCTCACCGCGCTCTCCTTCGCCGACAAGGTCTTCTTCGGCAATTCCGGTGCCGAGGCGGTCGAGTGCGCCATCAAGACGGCGCGGCGCTATCATTTCGTCGGCGGCCACCCCGAACGTTTCGAGATCGTCACCTTTGCCGGCGCCTTCCACGGCCGCACGCTGGCGACGCTCGCCGCTGCCGCCAACCCGAAATATCAGGAAGGCTACGACCCGGCGCCGGGCGGCTTCGTGCAGGTTCCGCTCGGCGATCTCAAGGCCGTCGAGGCGGCGATCGGGCCGCATACGGCGGCGATCATGATCGAGCCGATCCAGGGCGAGGGCGGCATCCGCCCGGTTCCCGCCCAGTTCCTGCGCGATCTCCGGGCATTGTGCGACAAGCACGGCCTGCTGCTCATCTTCGACGAGGTGCAGACCGGCATCGGCCGCACCGGCAAGCTGTTCGCCTATGAATGGTCGGGTGCGACGCCGGATATCATGGCGCTGGCCAAGGGCATCGGCGGCGGCTTCCCGCTCGGCGCCTGCCTGGCGACCGAGGAGGCCGCCAAGGGCATGACGCCGGGCACCCACGGCACCACCTTCGGCGGCAACCCGCTGGCGATGGCGGTCGGCAACGCGGTTATGGATATCGTTGCCGCTCCGGCCTTCCTCGAGGACGTGCGCCGCAAGGGTCTCTACTTCAAGCAACGGCTGGCCTCCATGGTCGACGCCCATTCCGTTGTGGTTGCCGAGATCCGCGGCGAGGGGCTGCTCATCGGCCTGCGCTGCATCACGCCGGTTGCGCAAGTCGTCGCGGCGTTGCGCGACCATGGCATGCTGGCCGTCGGCGCCGGCGAGAACGTCGTCCGCCTTCTGCCGCCGCTGAACGTCAGCGAGGCCGAGATCGACGCTGCCATCGACTGCCTCGACGCGGCGCTCACCGCGCTCACGCCGGCCAAAGCCACAGCGGGGTAGGGGTGCGCCGATGGTCCGCCATTTTCTGGATATTGCCGATTACGACACGGCAACGCTGAGAGCCATTCTCGCCGAGTTCGAGCCGCCTGAAAAGCCTGCGGCGCACGCCGGACCAGCCCCGGCCGCTCGCCGGCAAGATGCTGGCCATGATCTTCGACAAGCAATCGACCCGCACGCGCGTCTCCTTCGATGTCGCCATGCGCGAGCTTGGCGGCGAGACGATCATGCTCACCGGCAAGGAGATGCAGCTCTCGCGCGAGGAAACGGTTGCCGATACCGCCCGCGTGCTGTCGCGCTATGTCGACGCCATCATGATCCGCACTCTCGACTACGCTTTGGTCGCGGAGCTTGCCGCCAACGCCGTCATCCCGGTCATCAACGGGCTCACCCGCCTGTCCCATCCCTGCCAGGTGATGGCGGACGTGATGACCTTCGAGGAGCATCGCGGGCCGATCGCCGGCAAGACGGTCGCCTGGCTCGGCGACGCCAACAATGTTCTCGCCTCATGGGTGCACGCCGCGGCGCGTTTCGATTTCGCACTTCGCATCGCCTCGCCGCCGGAGCTCGGCCCGCAGCCGGAGCTGATCGAATGGGCCACGGCCAATGACGCCAGGGTCTCCACGACCACCGACCCGGACAAAGCCGTGGTCGACGCCGATTGCGTCGTCACCGACACCTGGGTGTCGATGGGCGACGAGGAGCGCGAGCGCCGCCACAACCTTCTGGCGCCCTATCAGGTCAACGGCCGCCTGATGGCCGCGGCCAAGCCGGACGCGCTCTTCATGCATTGCCTGCCGGCGCACCGCGGCGAGGAGGTCACCGACGAGGTGATCGACGGCCCGGCCTCGGTGGTCTTCGACGAGGCGGAGAACCGCCTGCACGCCCAGAAGGGCATTCTTGCTTTCTGCCTTGGCGGGATGACGGCATGACGGTGCGGATCGAGAAAACCGGCGAGCCTCTCGGCCCGGCGGGCGACGATGCCGTTCGCCCCTTCGAGGTGGCGGCCATCGACGTGCGCGGCCGTGTCATCCAGATGGGCCCGGTCATAGACGCCATCCTCGCCCGCCATGACTATCCGACTGCGGTCGCCCGCCTGCTCGCCGAGGCCACGGTGCTCGCCGTCCTGCTCGGTTCGTCGATGAAGTTCGATGGCAAGTTCATCCTGCAGACGCGCACCGACGGCCCGGTCGATATGCTGGTCGTCGACTACCGCACCGATGGCGGCATCCGCGCCTATGCCCGCTTCGACGATGCGGCGGTCGCCATGGCGGAAGCGGCCCATGCCGCCGGTCCCGGCGCGCTGCTCGGCCACGGCACGCTCGCCATGACCGTCGACCAGGGCAACCACATGAACCGCTATCAGGGCGTGGTGCCGCTGGAGGGCGAGAGCCTGGAGGAGGTCGCCCACACCTATTTCCGCCAGTCGGAGCAAATCCCGACGCGCGTCCGCCTCGCTGCCGCCGAGATCCACGTCCGCGAGGGCGACCGCGTGCATCACCGCTGGCGCGCCGGTGGCCTGCTGGTGCAGTTCCTGCCCGATGCGCCCGAGCGCATGCGCCAGGCGGACTTGCCGGGCGGCGACGAGCCCGGCGAAGCCGGGCCGGCCGAGTTGGAAGAGGACGATGCCTGGACCGAGGCGCAGGTCCTGGTCGGCACCATTCAGGACGACGAGCTGACCGACCCGATGGTACCGGTCGAGACGCTGCTCTTCCGCCTCTTCCACGAACGCGGCGTGCGCGTCTATCGCGCCGCCGAGATTCGCGACGAATGCTCCTGCTCGCGCGAGCGCGTCGCGGGGCTCCTCGCCACCTTCACGGCCGAAGAGATTGCCGAGAGCACCGAGGACGGCGCCATCTCGGTCACCTGCGAGTTCTGCAGCAAGCGCTACCGCTTCGACCCGGCGGATTTCGCTCCTGGCGCAAGCCATTCAAGGCACTGAGGAATTTCCTCGCGCTTGAATTGGAATGTGAGCTCCGCTTCAACTTGAAGCGGAGGATGAAGCGCTTCAACCTGATTCAGAGGATGAAGACACGGGGACGCGCATGTCCGCCTCATTTCGAGGCCCGGCCCATGCCGGGCACCTCACCATGAGGCCGGGTATCGCCGCTTCCCCTAGAACGCCAGCTTCCCCGCCGCCAGCGCCTTCAGGTTCGCCACGCTCCAGGCGAAGAGCCGTGGATAGGGCGGCGCGGCGTTGGCCGGGTCGGCCATCAGCACCGCGGCATAGGCGCGGTAGAAGCGGCCGGTGGAGAGGACAGCCTCGCCGTGGCGGGCGAGCACCAGGTGCCGCGCCAGCGCCACGTCCTCCGCTCGCGCCTCGGCGATCATTTCCAGGAACAGCGCCGCGGTGATCGCGTCATAGAGCGGTTCGCCGACAAGCGTGAAGCCGCTGAAATCGACCAGGCCGGTGAGCGCCAGCGTGTCGTCGATGAGAACGTTGCCGGGAAAATAGTCGCCATGCGCCAGCGCCTTCGCCGGCCGCTCGGGCAGTGCGGCGAGCAGCGCCAGGGCGTTGGCGCTCACGCGCTGGACGCTCCCCGTCGCTGCCGCGATCGCCACACCGTTGCGGGCGAGCCAGTGGTCGAGGCTCGCGCGGAAGAACCCCGTCCACGTCTCGGCAGTGATCGGCCGGGCACCGAGGATTTGGCCGAAGGGGCGCTCCGGCATGAGCAGCCGGCCGGTCGCCTCGCCACCGGCGACATAGGCCGCGATCGCCGCCTTGCGGTCGGCGCCGCCAAGCCGCGCCATCAGCATCAGCAGGCTCGTTCCCTTGAGCCGCCGTTCGATGGTGTAGCGGCCTTGCCCGTCGATCGCCTCGATCACCGACGTCGGGATGTCGAGCCGCCCGTCGATCTCGGCCAGCAGCGTCTGCTGCCGCTTGAGCGCCGCCGTCTCGCTCGGCCGTTTCAGGATGCGCAGGATCTGCGTCTCGCCGAGCGCATAGACCCAGGATTGCCCGCCCCAGCCGATGAGCGCCTCCGGCCCGATCCCGAACTGATCGAGGATGTCGCGCGGCGCCCCGTCCGTCCCGTTGTTCGCCGCCGGTGTACTCAGTGCACCACGCGCTCCGTGTCGGGCAGGTCGAGCGAGAAGGCGGGAATGGCAATCGAGAACAGCTCGCCCTTCTCGTTCTGCATCTGGTAGGTGCCCACCATGATGCCGGACGCCGTCGTCAGCGGGCAGCCGCTGGTATAGGCGAAGGTCTCGCCCGGCTTCAGCACCGGCTGCTTGCCGACCACTCCGGCGCCGCGCACCTCCTCGGTCTTGCCGTTGGCGTCGGTGATCCGCCAGTGGCGCGACCTCAGCCGCACCACCTCCTCGCCGAGGTTGGATATCTCGATGCGGTAGGCCCAGAAATAGTGCCCGCTCTCCGGCGCGGATTCGTCCTCGACGAAGCTCGGCTCGACGGTCACCTGAATGTCGCGGGTGGTTTCCCGGTACATGAAACGACTCCAGAACGCCCCACTGGCGGAATTATGCGGCAGGCGTCGGTCGCGTCAATCATACCCCCGGGGCCTCCCCCTCTCCCCTTGTGGGAGAGGGCTTTTGCCCATTGACCACGCAGGGAGCGGAGCGACCGGGAGACTTGGGCCGGAAGGGTGAGGGGTGTCTGGCGGCGCGCCGGCCTCACAGCCCGTCCAGCGCCCCCAACAGGTCTTCGCAAAGGTCCTCGACGTCCTCCAGCCCCACCGACAGCCGGAGCAGCCCCTGGGTGATGCCGAGCTCCAGCCGCGCCGCCTCGCTCAGCCGCTGGTGGGTGGTGGTCGAGGGATGGGTGACGAGGCTCTTGGCGTCGCCGAGATTGTTGGAGATGCGGATGACGCGCAGCGCGTTCTCCACCGCGAAGGCGCCCTTGCGCCCGCCCTTCACCTCGAAGGAGACCATGGTCGAGCCGCCGGTCATCTGCCGCCTGGCGATCTCGGCCTGCGGGTGGTCGGCGCGGCCGGGATAGAGCACGCGCGAAATCCGCTTGTGGCCGGCGAGCCGGTCGGCGAGCTCCGCCGCGTTCTCTGTCTGTCGTTCGACGCGCACCGGCAGCGTCTCCAGCCCCTTGAGCAGCACCCAGGCATTGAACGGGCTCATCGATGGGCCGGTCTGGCGCAGGAAAGTGTGCACATGGTCGGTGATGAACTTCTGCCCGGCGAGGATCACCCCGCCCAGACACCGTCCCTGGCCATCGATGTGCTTGGTCGCCGAATAGACGACGATATCGGCGCCCAGCGTCAGCGGCTTCTGGAACAGCGGCGTCGAGAAGACGTTGTCGACCACCAGCTTCGCCCCCGCCGCGTGGGCGATCTCGGCGACCGCGGCGATGTCGATCACCTCGAGCGTCGGGTTGGTCGGGCTCTCCAGGAAGAAGGCCCTGGTGTTTTTGCGCACGGCCCGCTTCCACGCCTTCAGGTCGTTGCCGTCGATCAGCGTCGACTTGATGCCGTAGCGCGGCAGCAGATCCTCGATGACGTAGCGGTTCGAGCCGAACAGCGCCTTGGCGGCGACCACGTGGTCGCCGGCCTCGAGCCAGGAGAGGAAGACCGAGGTGACGGCGGCCATGCCGCTGGCGGTCGCCCGCGCGGCCTCGGCGCCCTCCATCAGGCGCATGCGCTCCTCGAACATGGCGACGGTGGGGTTGGCGTAGCGCGAATAGATGAAGCCCGGCTCGTCGCCCTTGAAGCGCCGCTCGGCCTGTTCGGCGCTGTCGTAGACGTAGCTCTGGGTCATGAACAGTGCTTCGGCGGTCTCGCCGAACTGCGAGCGCAGCGTTCCGCCGTGGACGAGCTGGGTCGCCGGCCGCAGGGCCCGCTTCCGTGTTTTCCCCGCCATCTCCGTCTCCTTCCTCAAACAACAAAAAACCCGGGCCGCGCGTGTCGGACCGGGTTCCATTCCCCTCCGACCTTTTAGCGACTTGTTTAACGTGGCTGCAAGCCGGCCGGCTCAAATGACCACGAACACCGTGTGTCATACGGTCCCGCGACCTTGGCGTCAATCGCGACTTCGGCTATGGCAGGGCGAGACCGCCATGCGGGGCGGCGGGTCGCGTGAGGCGTCATGGCGGAGCAGACGGTCGGCATCCTGCCGGCACAGATCATCGAGCAGATGGCCGAGGCCGGCGCCATCCGCGCCGCCAGGCGCTTCGATCCTGACCAGATCCAGCCGGCGAGCCTCGATCTCAGGCTCGGCGAAATCGCCTATCGCGTGCGCGCCAGCTTCCTGCCCGGCCCGCTGTCGCCGGTTGCCGACCGGCTCGCCAAGCTGAAGCTGCATGAGTTCAGCCTCACCGAAGGCGCCGTTCTGGAAACCGGCTGCGTCTATATCATCCCGCTGATGGAGAGCCTCAAGCTGCCGCGCGATGTCAGCGCCGCCGCCAATCCGAAGTCGTCGACCGGCCGCCTCGATATCTTCACCCGCATCATCACCGACCATGCGCGCGAGTTCGATACCATCCGCAACGGCTACGACGGGCCGCTCTATATCGAGGTCAGCCCGCGCACATTCCCGATTCTGGTGCGCGTCGGCTCGCGCCTGTCGCAGGTCCGCTTCCGCACCGGCGATGCCCGGCTCAACGATGCGGCGCTGCTTGCGCTGCACGAAAAGGCGGGGCTGGTCGATGGCGCTCCTCACGTCGAGAACGGCCTTACCGTCTCGATCGATCTCGGCGGCACCGCCGAGGGCATCGTCGGCTACCGCGCCAAGCACCACACCGCCGTCATCGACGTCGACAAGCGCGGCGAATACATGCCGCTCGATTTCTGGGAGCCGATCCCGCGCCACTGGTCGTCGGAGCTGATCCTCGATCCCGACCAGTTCTATATCCTGATGTCGCGCGAGGCGGTGCACGTGCCGCCGGATTATGCCGCCGAGATGGTGCCCTTCGACCCGCTCGTCGGCGAGTTCCGCGTCCATTATGCCGGTTTCTTCGATCCCGGCTTCGGCCACAGCAAGGCCGGCGGCACCGGCAGCCATGCCGTGCTCGAGGTCAGGAGCCACGAGGTGCCCTTCATCCTCGAGCACGGCCAGACGGTCGGCCGCCTGGTCTATGAGCCGATGACCGAGCGTCCGGCGAAGCTCTACGGCACCGACATGGCGTCGAACTACCAGGCCCAGGGCCTGAAGCTGTCGAAGCACTTCCGCGCCAGCCTGCTCGTGCCGCCTGGCGCGGAGAAGACCGCGTCGTAGCCTGCGCGGCGCGGGTGAGACGCTGCCTCAGTCGCCCGGAATATGCAGGACCTCGCCCGGATGGATCATCATGCCGCCGTGCAGCATGTCGGCATTGGCTTCGACGATCTGGTGGTAGCGGTTGCCGTCGCAGAGCGTTGCCGCCGCGATCGACCACAGTGAGTCGCCCATCTTGACGGTGTAGTCGGCCATCATCGTCCCGCTCTTCATGGAATTGTCGGCCGTCGCCATGGCGTTGTCCTTGTTCATGGCATCGGCGGCCATGGTGTCGGTCTTGGCCATGGCGTCACCCTTCATGGCGTCGTCCTTCTTCATGGAATCGTCGGCCGTCGCCATGGCGTCGCCCTTGGCCATGGCATCGCTGCCCATGGTATCGGCTTTGGCCATGGTGTCGCCCTTGGCCATCGCGTCTTTCGTGCACATGGTCGAGCTTGCCAGCGCCGGGCCGGCGACGCCGAGGGACAGGACGAGCGCGAAAGCCGTCAATGCGAATGTCTCTTTCGTGTGCATGGGGGTCCTCTCTTTGGAAGCGTTGCGCGGCCGCGATTGGGACCGCCGGTCGCCACCCTAGGCAGAGAGCGTCGGCCGAGGCGCATCACGCCTGATCAAGGCTGCTTGCCCGGCCTGTGAGGATCTGCGAGGCCGGCGCCGGCCGCCGGCCGCGAAATCGCGCAAAGGCGGCGCGATCCGGCTCGCATTTGCGTGAGGTGTGCAGGAGGCCGGGGCCGCGACCGGCATGGGGGGTGGCAGCAACCGCGCCGGGACGACGGCGTTCGTCGTCATTTTAGCATTGGGTTTGGCGGTTTCTTAAGCGGCGCGCCCTAGGGTTGCCGAAACGGCCGGCTCACCCGTCATCCGCATGGCAGGACGCCGTCGCCATCGTGTCGGGAGTGGCGTCAATGTCGAAGACAGGCGCACGCATCGCCGTGCTGCTCGTTGCCATCGTTGTCGTGGCGGGGTTCGCCGGGTTGAATGTCTGGCGCCAGAACACGGCGGGCGCTGCCAACGCCGCCGAAATGAACGACGCGATCGCCGGCAAGGTCGCCGCCCTCAACCTGCCGCAGCGTACCGCCGAACTGCCCACAGAAAAGGCGCGGCGCGTCCGCAACGCCGTCAAGCAGGGCGACTACGCCACCGCGCAAAAGACCTACGTCGATGTAATGGCGGGCAGCCATGTCGAGAGCTGGCGCTTCTATCCCTTCACCGACTTCATCGAAGGCATTGCCGATCTCGAAGACCATGCATTCGAAACCGGTCTCGACACCTGGGTCGCGCAGGACGCCAGCAACGCGGCAGCCCGGTTGATCCGGGCGCAGTATTATTTCGAGCTTGCCTGGGCCAAGCGCGGCCATGACTACGGCAACAAGACGGCGGCAGCGAAGCTCGACGCCTTCCAGGCCTATTCCGGCAAGGCGCTGGCCGATTGCGAAGCCGCGCTCAGGCTGGACCCGGCCAATCCCTACGCATTCTTTCTGAAGATCAGGATCCTTGGCGGGCAGGGCGCCACGCAGCAGATGGTCGACGCTTTCCAGCAGGCCATCGACAAGTATCCCGGCTACTTCCGGCTCTACACGATGATGCTGGAAACGCTTCAGCCGAAGTGGGGCGGCAGCGTGCAGTCCATGTATGCGTTTGTCGACTACTATGCCGGTGGCGCCGACCAGACCTCGCCGCTGAAGCTTCTCTACGTCTCCCTCTACCGTTACCTTCTGGAGACCGCGGCGACGTCCTGCTATTCGGACGATCAGGACAGCGACAAGCTCGCCAACTGCGTTTCAACCGCCATGCGCAGCGTGGTGACCCCCAAGCTCGGGGAGTCCATCCGGACCGCGCTGCAGCTCTACGACCAAACCGACAAGTATCAGTTCGGCCTCGCCGTCGAAGCGATCCTCGCAAAGATGATGACGTGGACCGGCGGTGAGACCTTCACCGGCGTGATTCTCGAGATTGCCGCCGACGGCCTGCACAGCAATACCGAGCTCAAGCCGGGCAAGCCGACCGCCAACAACTACATCATCGACAAGCTGGTCGCCGAGTTCCTGGTACCGCAAAGGCTTCTACGACAACGCCCTCCAGAAGAACCGCGAGGCCCTTGCCGATATCGATGCGACGACGTTTCCGGACGAGGCCGAGAAAGACCGCGCCATCGCTGGCATTCTCGAAAATTTCGCCGCCGTCCACGACAGGCTCGGACAGACCGCCGACATGATCGCCTACGAGAAGGGCGCGCTGGCGCTCGGCGACCTGCCCCTTGAGGAGCAATATATCTGCTACGGCTATTACCGGCTGAAGAACTACGACGAGGCCATCGAGTTCTGCACGCAGGCGATCGACCACGCGGCAAGCACCCTGGAGGCGCGTTACTGGCGCGGCAGCGCCTACACGAAGAAGGGCGATCGGGAGGCCGCCTTGAAGGATCTCACCATCGTCGCCGCCTCCGACCACCGTCTCCGCGCGAACGCCGCGATCGACATGTCGATGATCTATTTCGGCCGCAACGACAATCGCGGCGCGCTCGACGTCCTCAACCGGTACGACTATCTCTACGATCCCGCCAAGGTCGACAAGGAAAGCGTGGCGGTCGCCTACAACAACCGCTGCTACGCCTACATGGAGTTGAACGAGCCGAAGAAGGCCCTCGACGACTGCACGCAGTCGCTGAAATACGGCTCGATTCCCGATGCCTACAGCAAGCAGTTGAAACTGATGAAACTGCTGGGCTCGTCCTAGGCTCCACCGCAGAGCGACGGTCTCACGCCCCGACCATCTTCTCCAGCGTCTCCAGCCTATCGGCCTCGCCCGGCGGCTTGTCCCATCGAAGTCGCGATATGCGGGGAAATCGCATGGCAATGCCGGAGCGGTGGCGGGTGGAGCGTTGCAGCCCCTCGAAGGCGACCTCCAGCACCAGCCCCTTGCCGGCCTCATGCACCACCTCGCGCACCGGGCCGAAACGGTTGACGGTATTGTTGCGCACGAAGCGGTCGATCTCGGCGAGTTCCGCGTCGGTGAAGCCGAAATAGGCCTTGCCCACCGGCACCAGTTCCTCGCCCGCCTCGCCGGTGCGCCAGACGCCGAAGGTGTAGTCGGAATAATAGGACGAGCGCTTGCCGTGGCCGCGCTGGGCATACATCAGCACGGCGTCGACCGTGTGCGGGTCGCGCTTCCACTTGAACCACGGCCCCTTCGGCCGGCCGGGCTCATAGACCGAGTCCCAGCGCTTCAGCATCACGCCCTCGATCACCGCCTCTGGCGGCGCTGCGCGCAGGGCCGCCAGCGCGCCGGTGTCGGCGTAGGAGAGCAGCGGCGACACATCCATGCGGCCCGACAGCGAGCGCGCGACGATCGCTTCCAGCCGCGTGCGCCGCTCGCGGAAGGAGAGCGCCCGGACATCCTCGCCATCATCGACCAGAACATCGTAGACGCGGAGGTATGCCGGGTGGCTGGCAAGCAGTTTTGGCGTCACCGTCTTGCGGTTCAATCTCTGCTGAAGATCGGAGAAGCTGCGCACGATGAATCCGGCTGTATCTGCATGTCCAACCAGCAGCTCGCCGTCGAGCGCGGCTTCCACGTCCAGCCCTTCGACGATGTCGGGAAAGGTGTGCGAGATGTCGTCGCCGGTGCGCGTATAGAGCCGCACGACGCCGTCCTCGCGCACCGCCTGCACGCGGATACCGTCCCATTTCCATTCGGCGGCATAGATCTCCGGCGTGATCGTCTTGAGGTCCGCTTCGTCGATCGCCTGCGCCAGCATCACCGGGCGGAACGGCGCCTTCACGTCCGATTCCGGCGCCGGCCCGCGTCCTTCCAGCCAGGTGAAGAGATCGCCATAGGGCGGCATCAGGCCGTGCCACACTTCCTCGATGTCGTTCACCGGCCGCCCGGCGAGGTCGGCCACCGCCTGCTTGGCGAGCCGCGCCGAAACGCCGATGCGCAAGCCACCGGTGACGAGCTTGATCAGCGCCCAGCGTCCGGAGGTGTCGAGCCGGTCGAGCCAGGCTTCCACCAGCCGCGGCCCCTCCGTTCGCGACGCCGCCTGCAGGCGTCCGACGATCGCGGAAAGCCGGGGTGGTTCTTCGTCGGCTCCGTCCGCCGCCGGCCAGATCAGCGCGATCGTCTCGGCGAGGTCGCCGACATAATCGTAGGAATAAGCGAACAGCACCTCGTCCACCCGCGCCGTCACAAGCGCGCGCAGCATCGCCGGCTTGACGCTGGGGATATCGAGGTCGCCGGTGAGCGCGGCCAGCGCAAACCCGCGGTCGGGGTCCGGAACCGCGCGGAAATAGTCCGTCATCAGGCGCAATTTGATCGTGCGCTGGGGCGTCAGCACGAGCCGGTCGAGGAGGGCGGCGAAGGCGCGCATCAGCAGAAGGTAGGCGCCGCGAAGGCGCGCGTCAGCCCCAGCGTCGGCGCAGCCGTGCGCCCACGTCGATGCGTGCGCCGGGCGCTCGTCTGGGCGGCGCGTCGGCCGCGGTCGGCGGCCACAGGCTGGCGCGGAAATGGGAGAGAATCGCCTCCGGGATGAAGCGCGTGCGCTGGGCGAACAGGTGGCGGTCGCCGCCGCGCCGCTGCTGCAGCACGTAGCAGCGTTGCGGCACCATGATGTCGAGCTCGTCCTCCGCCCGCGTCATGGCGACATAGAGCAGCCGCCGCTCCTCCTCGATCTCGTCGCGACTGCCGACGCCGAGATCGGAGGGGATGCAGCCGTCGATACCATTGAGCACGAAGACCGATTTCCACTCCTGTCCCTTGGCCGAGTGGATGGTCGAGAGGATCAGATAGTCCTCGTCGAGCAGCGGCGGCCCGGCCTCGTCGCTGGTGGCGTCCGGCGGGTCGAGGGTGAGCTCGGTGAGAAAGCGTTCGCGGCTCGGATAGCCGGCGGCGATCTGTTCGAGCTGGAGAAGGTCGTTGCGGCGGATGACGGCGTCCTCGTGGATGCGCTCCAGATGCGGCTCGTACCACAACCGCACATGCTCCATTTCCGCCGGCCAGCCGGCGCGTCCGCCGCGCAAGTCCGCGGCGAGCCGGGCAAAATCCGGCCAGTCCGCCGCCGCCCGCGCCGGTGGCTGGTAGCTGGCGAGCACCGTGCCGGCCGCGTCGGTTTCCGCCAGCCGGTCGAGCACGTCGGCGGCGCTAGATGGTCCGATTCCCGGCAGAAGCTGCAGCACCCGGAAGCCGGAGACGCGGTCGCGCGGGTTACTGGCGAAGCGCAACAGCGCCAGCACGTCCTTCACATGCGCCGTGTCGAGGAATTTGAGCCCGCCATATTTGACGAAGGGGATGTTGCGCCGGGTGAGCTCGATTTCGAGCTGGCCCGAGTGATGCGCGGCGCGGAAGAGCACCGCCTGCTGTTTCAGCGCCACGCCTTCCTCGCGGTTGGCCAGCACCCGCTCGACAACGTAGCGCGCCTGGTCGGCGTCGTCGGCAACCGCCACCAGCGCCGGCTTGTCGCCCGCGGCGCGCTCCGACCACAGCTCCTTGGCGTAGCGCTCTTCCGCCAGCCCGATGACCGCGTTGGAGGCGGCAAGGACCGCCTGCGTCGAGCGGTAGTTTGCGCGAGAGCGTCACCACCGCCGCCGGCGGGTCAAAACTTCGCGGAAAATCGAGGATGTTGCGCACCGTCGCCGCGCGGAAGGAATAGATCGATTGCGCGTCGTCGCCGACCACCACCACCCCGCGCCCGTCCGGCCTCAGCGCCATGAGGATCGATGCCTGCAGCCGGTTGGTGTCCTGATATTCGTCGACCAGGATGTGGTCGAAGCGGCCGCCGATGTCTGCGGCGATCTCCGGCTCCTCCAGCATCGCGGCGAGATAGAGCAGCAGGTCGTCGTAGTCGAGCACGCTCTGGCTCTGCTTGGCCTCCGTATAGGCCCGGAACAGGCCGGAGAGCTCTTCCCGCCAGCCGGCGCACCAGGGGAAGGCCTGCTGCAGAACCGCGTCGAGTTCCGCCTCCTGGTTGACCGTGCGCGAATAGATCGCCAGGCACGTCGCCTTTGTCGGAAAGCGCTTCTCCGTGTGCGACAGCTTGAGCTCGTGGCGGACCAGGTTCATCAGGTCGGCCGAATCCTCGCGGTCATGGATGGTGAAGTTGGGGTCGAGGCCGATGGCGCTTGCGTATTCGCGCAAGAGCCGCGCGCCGATGCCGTGGAATGTGCCGGACCAGGCAAGCGTCGGCGGTGCGCTGGTCGCGGGCAAGGCACGCGCCACGATCCGTTCCACCCGCCTGGTCATCTCGTTCGCCGCCCGGCGCGAGAAGGTCATCAGCAGGATGCGGGCAGGGTCGGCGCCGCCCACCACCAGATGCGCCACCCGGTGCGCCAGCGTGTTGGTCTTGCCCGAGCCGGCGCCGGCGATGATCAGCAGCGGCCCCGGCGGCGTCGCCCCGCCCACGCCGTGCACGACGGCGCGGCGCTGGTCGGGGTTGAGCGTGTCGAGATGTGCGGCTGACATCGCCTTGCGAATCAAACGATTGTGTCGGCGCCGAGCAAATCCGATTCATGCTTTGTTCGCAATCGCCGTGTCCCCGGTTGCCACACATTGGTCGCCGCGTTTCCCCGCCGCTTGCGCTCTTTCGCCACCGTGGACGGTTACCCTTTGCCCTGAACCTGCGTATAATCACCGGCCCGAGCGGGGTGAGGCCATGCGTGATCAGAGTGTGTCTTTGCGTATCCTGGTGCTCGCGATCCTGCTGCTGTTTGTGACGGCCCTCTGCGTCGTCGCCCTGGTGGTGGTCGGAGCGCTCTCGCCGCGCATCGCGCACATGGGCGTTGTCGGCGGGACCATTCTGATCGTCGCCGTCCTCGCCGCCGCCATCTCCGTCTTCACCCCGAAATATCGCCCGACGCCGCTTCTGACGCCGCTTTTTGCCGGCGTCTTCGCCGCGCTGATCGCTTCGGCGGCGATCTACGGCGTCCACGCGCACGTCGCGTCGAAGCGCAGCGCCGCTGCCGCCGTCGTGGCCAAGCCCATGGCCGAGCCGGTGAAGACCGCCCCCGCCATCGAGAACGCCTCGGCCGCGCCGCAGGAGCCGCCGCTGGCCGGCGCGCCGAACTTTGATGGCAGCGATTTCACTTCGTCGCCGATGCCGGATGGGGCCGGGGCAGCGGCCCAGGCCGAGGCCCCGCCGCCGGCGGATGCTCAGCCCGCGGCGGCCATGGACGTTCCGGCTCCCCCCGCGGACGCGGCGGGCGCTGCCGCGATGGACCAGGCGCCGGCTGCCGACGCGACAGGCGCTGCTCCGGCGGACGCGGCACCGGTCGACGTGGCGAACACCGCGCCGCCTGACGGAGCCACGCAGCAGCCGGCCTCGGCCGAAGATGCGACGAAGGCGCCCGTTGCCGTCGCCAAGATTCCGGTTCCCGCGGCGGCGCCCGCAGCGGCGGCCGGTGCGCCGGTCAAACTCACCGGCGGCTTCGACCCGTCAGGCCCGACCGTTCCGCAGGCCGACGGGCCGCCGATGGCGCTCGACGCCGCCGACGTCACCCAGCCGCATCGCGTGGTTATTCCGCCTCTTCCTCGTATCCGACCATGTGGAGGGGCCGGGCCGGCGTGCCCCTGAGGGCGCACCAGCGCACCAGCGCCTCCTCGCGGCCGTGGGTGACCCACACCTCGCCCGGATCGAGTTCGGCGATCGTCGCGGTCAGTTCGTCCCAGTCGGCATGGTCCGATAGCACCAGCGGCAGTTCGACGCCGGACTGCTTGGCCCGCTGGCGGATCTGCATCCATCCCGAGGCGACGCAGGCGACCGGGTCGGGAAAGCGCCGCGCCCAGCGTTCGGCGATCTCGCTCGGCGGGCAGACGACAATCGCCCCGGCAAAGTCCCCCTTCCTGCCACCTTCGACCGTGGCCGGCGCCAGCGGCCCCAGTGCCACGCCGAGTTCCTCATAGAGCCGGCAGAGCCGCTCCATGGCGCCGTGCAGATAGATCGTGCGGTCGTAGCCGGCGTCGCGCAGCATGCGGATCACGCGCTGCGCCTTGCCGAGCGAATAGGCGCCGACCAGATGCGCCCGTTCGGGAAACTGCCTCACCGAATCCAGAAGCTTGGCGATCTCGCCCGCCGCCGGCGGATGGCGGAATACCGGCAGGGCGAAGGTCGCCTCGCTGATGAACACGTCGCAGGCGACCGGCTCGAAGGGGGCGCAGGTCGGGTCCGCCTGCCGCTTGTAGTCGCCCGACGCGACGATCCTCAGGCCCTTGTGTTCCACCGCGATCTGCGCCGAGCCCAGAACGTGCCCGGCCGGATGGAAGGAGACGATCACGTCGCCCAGCCTCAGCCGCTCGCCATAGGCCACCGCCTGGGTCGATCCGGCGAAACCGGCACCGTAACGCGCCTCCATGATCGCCAGCGTCTCCCTGGTCGCCAGCACCCGCTCGTGGCCGGGACGGGCATGGTCAGCATGGCCGTGGGTGACCAGCGCCCGTTTCACCGGCCGGGTCGGGTCGATATGGAAATCGCCTTCAGGGCACCACAGGCCGGCAGGCGAGGGGGTGAGCAGCTCTTCCGGACGCATCATGGTGGGATATGGACGCTTGTCCGCGCCGCGTCAGTGGATTGCTGCTTGCGGGGTATTGCGGCTTCCAGCGGCGGGAATAGTGTTGGCGCCACCAAAAGGGAGGAAGGCATGACATCTCTGATCATCTTCATCATCGTCGGCATCGTTGCCGGCTGGATTGCCGGTCAGGTGGTGCGTGGCGGCGGGTTCGGCCTGGTCGGTGACTTGGTCGTGGGCGTCGTCGGGGCGCTCATCGCCGGCTGGCTGTTTCCGGCGGTCGGCGTCAATCTGGGCGGTGGGATCATCGGTGCGATCATCTCGTCGGCCATCGGTGCCATCATCCTGCTGTTCGTCATCCGGCTGATCAAGCGCGCCTGACGCTCCGCCAAGGAGCACCGGCGAATCGACGTCTCGTCCGATGACGATGGCCGTGCGATCGCCGGTGGGATGCCCAGACTGACCTGCGGGCGGGCCGAAAGCTGTCAGGAGGCGCGCCGTCGCCTCGGCATCACCAGGATGCCGAGGCCGATGAAAATCAGCATCATGCCGCCCAGCCTGAGCGGCCCGAAGCGTTCTCCCAGGATCAACGCCGAGGACAGAGTGCCGGAGACCGGCACCAGCAGCGAAAAGGGCGCCGCCACCGCCGCGGGATAGAGCTTCAGCAGGTGGCCCCAGCTGGCGTAGCCGAAGCTGGTCGAGACGACGGCGATATAGAGCAGCGAGCCGACCGAGAGCCACGTCGCACTCGCCAGGCCTTCGCCGATCCGCGCCGGCCCTTCGACGGCGAGCGACAGCGCCAGCAGCGGCAGGATCGGCACCAGGCTCAGCCAGGACATCAGCGGCAGCATGTCCACTGCGCCGGCCCGGCGCAGCATCACATTGCCGCCTGCCCAACAGGCGGCCGCGCCAACGAGCAGCAGGAAGCCCGCCAGCGTCACACCGTTGGTGCCGACGGTGGCAGCGACCAGAAAGAGGCCGGCAAAGGCGACCGCCGCCCCGGCGAGCTGTCGGCGGCTCGGCCATTCGCGCAAGACCACGGCGGCAATGGCGATGGTGATGAAGGCCTGCACCTGCAGCGCGATGGAGGCGAGGCCGGCCGGCATGCCGGCCGCCATCGCCGGAAACAGCAGCGCGAACTGGCCGACGAAGAGCATGCCGCCGATGGCGATGAGCGTGCCCCAGGAAACCGGCGGCTTGGGCAGAACGAGCACCGGCAGCGCGGCGATGGTGAAGCGCAGGGCGGCCAGCAGAAGCGGCGGAAAACTCGTGAGCGCCAGGCGGATGAAGACGAAGTTCAGCCCCCAGACGAAGGCGAGCAGGACGGCGAGGGCGATGTGGCGGGGTTGCACGGGGGCGTGACCGGGCGAAGGCGCGCCTTTATGCACCAGCCGCGGCCGGTTGCACAGGGCGGCGGTCAGGGCCTCATCCTGCACCCCCCTCCGGCCTCATCCTGAGGAGCCCGCCGGAGGCGGGCCTCGAAGGATCGAGGCTGGCCCCACCACGGGACCGGGGCTACGCCGCCACCTCGGCCGGCGCGAACGTCGTCGTCTGCGCGCGCGCCCATTCGCGGGCCAGCGGCCCGGCCTCGGTGCCGTCAACCAGCGCGCCGGGCCGGATCAGCCGGTGGATCTCGTCGCCGTGGATCACCTTGCCGTCCTCGCGGCGGAACTGCAGGTGTTGCGGGGTCAGTTCGCTGGGATGGGCGAGCCCGGCGGCGCCGAGCACGTCGGCGACCGCCCTCAGCGTGTTGCGATGGAAGTTCGCCACCCGCTCCGCCTTCACCGGCACCACCACGGCCCGCTGGCGCAGCGGGTCCTGCGTGGAGATGCCGGTCGGGCAGCGGTTGGTGTGGCACGAGCGCGCCTGGATGCAGCCGACGGCGAACATGAAGCCGCGGGCGATCATGGCGAAGTCGGCGCCGAGCGCATAGATGCGGCATAGATCGTAGCCGGTGACCAGCTTGCCGCTGGCGCCGATGCGGATGCGGTCGCGCAAGCCGGCGCCGGTCAGCGCGTTGTGCACGAAGGTCAATCCGTCGGTGAGCGGCAATCCGACGTGGTTTGTGAGCTCGGGCGGCGCCGCGCCGGTGCCGCCTTCGGTGCCGTCGACGACGATGAAGTCGGGCGTCACGCCGCTCTCGATTATCGCCTTGACCATCGCCAGGAACTCGTAGCGGTGGCCGACGCACAGCTTGAAGCCGATCGGCTTGCCGCCGGAGAGGTCGCGCAGCCGGGTGATGAACGCCATCATTTCGAGCGGCGTATGGAAGGCGCTGTGCGCCGGCGGCGATACGCAATCCTTATCCGCGGTGATGCCGCGCGTTGCGGCGATCTCGGCCGTGATCTTGGCTTTCGGCAGCACGCCGCCATGCCCCGGCTTGGCGCCCTGGCTGAGCTTGATCTCGATCATCTTGACCGCCGGCAGCGCCGCCGTCCGCTGGAAGGCGTCTGCGTCGAAATTGCCGCCGGCGTCGCGGCAGCCGAAATAACCGGTCGCCACCTGCCAGATGAGGTCGCCGCCCGGTTGCCGATGGTGGGGGCTGATCGATCCTTCGCCGGTGTTGTGGGCGAAACGGCCCATCGCCGCGCCGCTGTTGAGCGCCAGGATGGCATGGGCGCTGATGGCGCCGAAGCTCATGCCGGAGATATTGACGATCGATGCCGCGTAGGGCTGCCGGCAGGCCGGGCCGCCGATGGTGACGCGAAAGTCGCAATCCGCGATTTCGTGCGCGCGGATCGAATGGCAGATCCAGCCGTGCCCGGATTCATTGACGTCGATGATCGTCCCGAAGGGGTGGCTCGAATGGATGTCCTTGGAGCGGCGATAGGCGACGTTGCGCTGCTCGCGGCTGAACGGCACCGGGTCGCGGTCGTCTTCGATGAGATATTGCCGGATCGACGGCCGGATCTCCTCGATCAGGTAGCGGATATGGCCGATGATCGGATAGTTGCGGAGGATCGCGTGCGACGCCTGCACGGCGTCGAACACGCCGAGCGCCGCCAGCGGCACCAGGACGGCAAGGGGCCAATAGAGCAGGGGCGTGACAACGACGCCCGCCGCCGCCGTGGCGATGCCGAGCCCGACAACCACGGCGAACGGACTGTACCGCCACACGTGATCCAATGGTTTTCCCCCGGCCCGCTTCTCAGCTGCAGACCCTTCCGGCCGCGACGCGAACGCTGTCGCTGCTAGAAACGCATACGAATCATCACGCGAGAATGGCAGTCTCTCCCGTCAAACGGGTGCCTGGCAAATGGCTAGGCCGAAGATCGGCCTGAAGAGGGCCCCTGGGCCTACCGCCTGTCGGTCGCCAGGTGCTGCTCGTAGGTTTTGGCGCGCTCGTCGCGGCGGCTGACCAGGTCTTCATAGGCCTTCTTGGCCTCTTCCGAGAGCGTGACCCGGCGCACCGGGGCGGTCTTCTTGGTTCGGCTTGACGGCTTCTTGTAGGTGTTGGTGGCGGTGTTCATCGGGTTCCCTGCGGCTGACTGGCGAGACATATACGGGATGCCGAGGCACAAGGCGACCCGCAATGAATGGACGCAATGCCGCGCCGGCGTTACCTGTTTCCCGGTGACCGCGCGCCGCAAGATTGCCGACCCGGCGGGCCTGCTGCCCGCGCCGTTTTCCGCCTGGTTCGCCGCGCGCGGCTGGACCCCGCGACCGCATCAGATCGACCTACTCGCCAAGGCGCGCGCCGGCCGCTCGACGCTCCTCATCGCACCGACCGGCGCAGGCAAGACGCTCGCCGGCTTCCTGCCGAGCCTCGTCGCGCTCCACGAGCGCCCGCCGTCCAATGCGCCGGCCGGCCGCGGCATCCACACCCTCTACATCTCACCGCTGAAGGCGCTTGCCGTCGATATTGCCCGCAACCTCGGTGAGCCGGTCGCCGAGATCGGGCTTGCCGTGCGGCTGGAGACGCGCACCGGCGACACCGCGCTCCATAAGCGCCAGCGCCAGAAGCTCAATCCGCCCGACATCCTGCTCACCACGCCCGAGCAGGCGGCGCTCCTCCTCTCCGCGCCCGACGCCGACCGCTTCTTCGCCGACCTCGACACCGTTATCCTCGACGAGCTGCACGCTCTGGTGACCAACAAGCGCGGCGACCTGCTCTCGCTCGGCTTGGCGCGCCTGCGCAGCCTTGCCCCGGGCCTGAAGACCATCGGCCTCTCGGCCACCGTCGCCGACCCCGACGCGCTCCGCGCCTGGCTGGTGGCACAGGGTGGTCCGCGGAGTGGTGGCACGGGCTCTCCCCCTCTCCCCCTGTGGGAGAGGGCTCCCTCGCTTGGCGAGGCGAAGCCGAGCTTAGCGAAGGAGGGTGAGGGGTCTGCAGCCTCGCCGTCGTCCAATACCCCTCACCCTTTACCTCTAGGCCTGTCTGTCGCTCGCCAAGAGGCAAAGCCCTCTCCCACAGGGGGAGAGGGGACCGCGCCGAGGGGGGAGGGGGCGAATCTCGCCGACCTCATCACCGTCGCCGGCGGCGCCAGGCCGGAGATCGCCATCCTCGAATCGGAGGAGCGCGTGCCCTGGGCCGGCCACTCCGCCCGCTATGCGCTCGCCGACATCTATGCCGCCATCGGCACCCACAAGATGGCGCTGCTCTTCGTCAACACCCGCAGCCAGGCGGAGCTGGTCTTCCAGGAGCTCTGGCGCATCAACACCGAGGGCCTAGCCATCGCCCTCCACCACGGTTCGCTCGATGCCACCCAGCGCCGCAAGGTGGAAGCCGCGATGGCGGCGGGAAAGCTTCGCGCCGTGGTCTGCACCTCCACCCTCGACCTCGGCATCGACTGGGGCGATGTCGATCTCGTCGTCCATATCGGTGCGCCCAAGGGCGCGAGCCGGCTCGCCCAGCGCATCGGCCGCGCCAACCATCGCATGGACGAGCCGTCGAACGCCCTGCTGGTGCCCGCCAACCGTTTCGAGGTGATGGAGTGCCGCGCCGCGCTCGATGCCAATTATCTCGGCGCCCAGGACACGCCGCCCATCCGCCCCGGCGCGCTCGACGTTCTCGCCCAGCACATCCTCGGCATGGCCTGCTCGGCGCCCTTCGATGCCGATGCCCTCCATGCCGAGGTCACCTCGGCCTATCCCTATCGCACCCTCGACCGCGCTACCTTCGACCGCGTGGTGGAATTTGTCGCCACCGGCGGCTATGCGCTGAAAACCTATGAGCGTTTCGCGAAGATCCGCCGCGACAAGGACGGGCTCTGGCGCATCTCGCACCCGCGCATCGCCCAGCAGTACCGCCTCAATGTCGGCACCATCGTCGAGACGGCGCTCCTCAACGTCCGTGTTTCGCGCAATCGCGGCGCCGGCTTTGCCGGCCGCGGCGGCCGCGTCCTCGGCCGCATCGAGGAATATTTCATCGAGACCCTGTCGCCCGGCGACACCTTCCTCTTCGCCGGCCTGATCCTCCGTTTCGAAGGCATCCACGAAAACGAGGTGGTCGCCACCCGCACCGCCGACGACACGCCGAAGATTCCCATCTATTCCGGCGGCAAGTTTCCGCTCTCCACCTATCTGGCGGCCGGCGTGCGCGCCATCCTCGCCGACCCGGACAAGTGGACCACGCTCCCCGATCAGGTTTCCGACTGGCTGCGCATCCAGAAGGATCGTTCGGTCCTGCCGCGCGCCGACCAGTTGCTGGTCGAGACCTTTCCCCGCGGCGCCCGTTTCTACATGGTCGCCTATCCCTTCGAGGGCCGGCTCGCCCACCAGACCCTCGGCATGCTCCTCACCCGCCGCCTCGACCGGGCGAAGCTGCGGCCGACCGGCTTCGTCGCCACTGACTATTCCATCGCCGTCTGGGGCCTCGGCGATCTCGGCCGCGCCTTTGCCCGCAAGGAGCCCAGCCTCGCCGAACTCTTCGACCAGGACATGCTCGGCGACGACCTCGAAGCCTGGATGGCGGAGAGCTATCTGTTGAAGCGCCTGTTCCGCAATTGCGCTCTCATCTCCGGCCTGATCGAGAAGCGCCATCCCGGTAGGGAGAAGACCGGCCGTCAGGTCACCATCTCCACCGACCTGGTCTATGACGTGCTCCTCAAACACGAGCCCGACCACGTCCTCATGCAGGCCGCCTGGGACGACGCCGCCACCGGCCTGCTCGACATCGCCCGCCTCGGCGATATGCTCAGGCGAATCAAGGGCCACATCGTCCACCGGCGCCTCGACCGCATCTCGCCGCTCGCCGTGCCGGTGATGCTGGAGATCGGCCGCGAAGCGGTGGCCGGCGGCGAGGCCGACGAGCATGTCCTGCGCGAGGCGGCCGAGGACCTGGTCAGGGACGCGATGGGCGATGGCTGAGTCGGCACGCAGGGCCGCTGCAGACGGGCAGAAGGCGCCAGGCCCGGCCCCGGCGCTGGTCGGCGTCATGGGCGTCGTGCTCGAGGCCTTTCGCGAGGGCGTCCTGTGGTGGGCCGACGAGCGCCTGCTCTGCGTCGCCGACCTGCATCTGGAGAAGGGCTCGTCCTTTGCCCGCCGCGGCCAGATGCTGCCGCCCTACGACACCGGCGAGACGCTCGCCCGCCTTGCCGTTCTGGTCGATATCCTTCAGCCGAAGACGGTGGTAGCCCTCGGCGACAGCTTTCATGACGATGACGGCGCCCACCGGCTCTCCGCCGCCGACCGCGCATCGCTCTCCCGCCTCCAGTCCTGCCGCGACTGGGTATGGATCGCCGGCAACCACGATGCGTGCCTGCCGGAAGGGCTCGCGGGCCAGCGCCTCGACGAACTCTCCGTCGGCCTGCTCACCTTCCGCCACGAGCCGGCGACCGGCCCGGCCGACGGCGAGATCTCCGGCCATCTCCATCCCGCCGCCCGCGTCGTCGGCCGCGGCAAGTCGGTGCGCCGCCGCTGTTTCGCCGGCGATGGCCATCGCCTCATCCTGCCGGCCTTCGGCGCCTATGCCGGCGGCCTCGACGTGCGCGACCCAGCCTTCGCCGGCCTCTTCCGCAAGGCGAGCTTCCGCGTTTTCGTCCTTGGCGATGACGGCGTCTATCCCGTCGGCCGCCGGGCGCTCGGGGCGGGCTGAGACGCTGCCAGGCGGCCACAAGGGAAAGGCCCACGGAAGACCAAGGCCGCGGTGGCTTTCATTCGTCCAGGAGCCGTTCCAGGCGGTCCAGCCGCGCATTCCATTCGTTGCGATGAAACGCGACCCAGTCTTGAAGCAAGGCGAGGCCCTTGGGCTCGAAGTTGCACACCCTTACGCGACCGACTTTCCTGCTCTTCGCGAGAGAACAGCCCTCGAGCAGCATCAGATGCTGACCGACCGCCGTCTTTGTGATGTCGAGCGCGTTTGCGAGATCCGATACCGACAGCGGGCCTTTGACCAAGTGGGCGATCAGCGCCCGGCGGGTGGGATCGCCAAGCGCGTGGAAAAGTCGATCGACCTGCGATGACACCGGAGCCCTCGTCATTGGGCGTCAACAAAGCGCCCGGCCTTGTCCAGGAGCGCTTCCCAACCCATGCGCCTCATCTCCGGGCCATCCGCCCCCTCGAAGAAGACGGCCTGGTGCGTCAGCGAAACCTTGCACCCGCCTGGGCCGGGCAGGAAGGAGGCCGTCACCAATGCGCAGGATATGCGGTTTTCGTTCCTGTCCAGCACCTGCGAAAACACAATTCGCTCGTTCGGGATGACGCTGAGGAAGACGGACGACCAACGAAGCCGATCTCCGGCGATCGGCGTTCCCGGCAGCATCTCGGCCATCAGTTCCTCCCGTCCGCCGACACGAAAGTCCAACGTGTAGGAGAGCTGCCTGTGAGCTTCGCTCTCGGCATACCAGCGCTTCTTCTTCTCCTGCTCTGAAAACGCCCCGAACACGATCGCCGGTGGCTTGCGAAAGTCCCGTTCGATCAGGAACGTATCATGGGTGATCGGGGAAACGGTCATGGTAACCTCCAATGGTGAAGTGCCAACTTCACTAAATCGATGGCACCAAAAAGTCAAGTGTATACTTCACTATTGTGGCCGGAGGCGCGGGACGGAAGGCGAAAAGAAATCTATCCCCGCCCCCGTGAGCCCATGAGATGATGCTCGTAATCCCGCCCGCGAAGGGGCGCGCTCATGAGGCGTCTTGCAGCGTGGGGCGGGGTGCGGTGTCCGTCGCCTCCCTCGACGCAGAGGGAAGCGGCGTGGGCCCGGGAGCCCGCTGGCGGAAGGCACCTTCCGCGCGCTAATGCCTCCAAAGGGCAGCGCTAAAGGCAGGTGAGGGTCAGCCACGGTTGGACCGGTCCGGGAAATCGGTCACCGGGACCGTGGTGGTCTAGGCCATCAACTCATTAAATCGCATCCAGATTCTGGCTGAAGCGAGTTTGACACCGGCGAGGAAGTTGTCGGCACGTTTGTCGTATCGTGTGGCAACGGCACGGAAGTGTTTGAGCTTGTTGAAGAAGCGCTCGACGAGGTTGCGATAGCGATAGAGGAAGGTGCTGAATGAGCGCCTCCCCGAATTTCGGACAGTGACGGAAGCTACGATCTGACGTCTGCTGGTCTTCAAGGAGAGGAGACCAGGACATGCCGAAACGCAGGAACCATGAGGCGGGCTTCAAGGCTCGCGTGGCGCTGGAAGCCGTGAAGGGCGAGCGCACGGTGTCGGAGCTGGCAGCCGACTACGGCGTGCATCCGACGATGATCCATCAATGGAAGAAGGCGCTGCTCGAAGGGGCAGCGGACATCTTCGAGCGCGGCGGGAAGAAGAAGGCCGCCGAGGTCGGCGAGGAGACGGTTCGGGAGCTGCACGCCAAGATCGGGGAGCTGGCGGTCGCCAACGATTTTTTGTCACGAAAGCTCAAGCCCTGGACCGGCAAGTGAGGCGGCAGATGATCGAACCCGACCATCCGGCCTTGTCGATCGGGGCGCAGTGCCGCCTGCTGTCGATCTCTCGGTCGTCGTTCTATTACCAGCCGCGTGGCGAGACCGAAATGAACCTCGCCCTGATGCAGCTCATCGACCGGCAGTTCCTGGAAACCCCGTTTTACGGCGTCCGACAGATGACCTGGCACCTGCAGAACGAGGGCCGCGCGGTGAACCCCAAGCGCATCCGGCGACTGATGCGGCTCATGCGCCTGATGCCGATCTATCAGAAGCCCAACACCAGCAAGCCGGCCAAGGGGCACAAGACCTATCCCTATCTGCTGGGCGGCCTGCGGGTGGAACGGCCCAACCAGGTCTGGTGCGCTGACATCACCTATCTGCCGATGCGGCGGGGCTTCTTGTATCTGGTCGCCATCATGGACTGGTTCACCCGCAAGGTGCTGGCCTGGCGCATCTCCAACACGCTGGAGGCGGACTTCTGCATCGAGGCGCTGAATGAGGCGATCCACCGCTTCGGCCCGCCCGAGATCATGAACACGGATCAGGGCAGTCAGTTCACCGGCTTCGCCTGGACTGACCGGCTGAGACGGGTTGGCACCCGGATCTCGATGGATGGCAAGGGGCGCTGCATCGACAACATCTTCATCGAGCGCCTGTGGCGATCCCTGAAGTACGAGTGCGTCTATCTGCACGCTTGGGAGACCGGCTCGCAAGCCAAGGCTGGCGTCGCTCAGTGGATCGCCTTCTACAATCACCAGCGGCCTCATGCCGCCCATGGCGGACAACCGCCCGCCGTGGTCTACTTCAACCAGATCGAAACCGACCAGCAGAGGCAGAAAGTAGCTTAAATCCCCCCGAAAACTGTCCAAGGATCGGGGAGCAGCTCATCGTGCCATCCGGCTTGGAATAGTAGGCGACGATGCCCGGCAGGTACGCGCTCTTGTCGAACTTGAAACCGCCCTTCTCCAGCACCTCGGCGACCGGAACGATGGCGCCTTCGGCGTTCATCATGACGCCGGTGCCGACGTCAAAGACCTGCAGGATCGCCGGCGGCTGATGCGCGCGGAACGCGGCGATGCCGGCCTGGAGGGTTTCGTTGTAGGTGCCCTTGAAAACGGGAACGACCTTGTAGTCGCTCTGGCTTTCGTTGAACTGCTTGGCCAGAGTCTCGACGACCTCGTTGTTGGCGCCAGTCATGGCGTGCCACCACTGAATCTCGGTGGCGGCGTTGGCTATCGCGCCGCTGGCGGCAAACAGCGCCGCAGCCGCAATGGTCTTCACTATGATCTTCGTCATCCTGCGTTTACCTCCGCTTATGGCTGACCGTGTCTTTCCGGCCCTAGCAGGGGCACGCAACGGTCTTGTGACGGCAAAAAACGCTACGCACTTGATGATCATTCGATGGCTAAGGTTACCTCGCTCGGCGTGAATCGCAACCGCGCTCGTTGCTGCGGCGCCGTTTGCCGGCATATCATCGCTGCCGTGGTGGAAGGCGAGGGTATGATGCACGTGATTGCAGCAAGGTTCGTGGCGCTCGGCGCCGTTCTGTGGCTGGTATCGCTGGCGGGACCGGCGCTTGCCGCCAAATGCGGCGGTGATTTCGGCACCTGGCTTGCCGCGTTCGAAAAGGAGGCCGCGGCCGCCGGCATCTCGCAGGGAACGTTGAATGCCGCCCTGTCCGGGGTCACGCCGAGCGCGGCCGTCCTCAAGCTCGACCGCAACCAGCACTATTTCAAACAGAGTTTCGAGAAATACCGCGCCAAGCGTGTCACCGCCGCTCACATCCGCATCGGCAAGGAGCACCTCAAACGCAGCGCCGCCTTCTTCGCCCGACTGGAGAAACGCTTTGGCGTGCCGGCGCCCATCCTGGTGGCGATCTGGGGGCTGGAGACCGGCTTCGGTGGCGGCACCGGCACCACGCCGGCGATCCGCTCCCTGGTGACGCTCGCCCATGATTGCCGGCGCTCGGCCTTCTTCACCAGCGAGCTGCTGGCGGCGCTCAGGATCGTCCAGCGTGGCGACCTGACGCCCGCCGCCATGAAGGGCGGCTGGGCAGGGGAGCTTGGCCAGACCCAGTTCATGCCGTCGTCCTACGTCAAGTTCGGCATCGACTTTGACGGCAACGGCCGCGTCGACCTGATCCACTCCTCCACCGATGCGCTCGCCTCGACCGCCAACTACCTCAAAGGCTACGGCTGGCAGGCCGGTGCGCCATGGGGCGAAGGCACCGCCAACTTCCAGGTGCTGCACCAATGGAACAAGGCCGACGTCTACTGCCGGACGATCGTCTGGTTCGCCCGGCAGATCGAGTAGCGCGGAGGGCGCCCTTCAGCCGGCCTGATCGCCCGGTGTGAGGTCGACGATCTCCGGCTCATGGCCGGTGGCGCGGATGAAGGCCAGAAGGTCGGCGCTGGCGAGGCTGGTTGTCGCAGTGTTTTCCAGCGGATGGAAGTTGACCGTGTCGGCGGCCACCAGTTCCGCCTCGAGAATGACGCGCACGCTTGGCGGGTCGTCGTTGATCAGCCCGAATGGCGTCACCGCGCCTGGGGTGACGCCGAGCTTGTCGAGAAGAAGCTCGGCCTGGCCGAATGACAGCCGCCCCGAGGCTCCGATCCGGCCATGCAGCCGCTTGAGGTCGATCACCGCCTCCTCGCGGGCGACGACCAAGAACAGGGCGCCCTTCTTGTCCTTGAGGAACAGGTTCTTGCTGTGCGCGCCGGCAATCGTCCCGCGCAGCGTTCGTGCTTCCTCGACCGTGAACACCGGCGGGTGGTCGACTGTTTGCGCGGCGATGCCGAGGCTGTCGAGATAGCGGGCCAATTCTTCGCGGGTCGCGGGCATGCCGGTCTCATGTGACGCTGTCGAAAGGACGATGACCTTAGCCCCCCGTTTTCCATCTGCGAAGCGGGCATCCGCCGTATAGAAGTACCCCGGATGTTTTCATGGCCTTCTGAGGACGATGACCGCGAAGGACCAGACTGACCCCGCCCGCCGCGTGCTTGATGGATTTGAGCGGACGAGCCACCTTCCCATCACGCTGGCCGGGTCCCTCGCCTCGGCCTCGGCGTTGCTGTGGATCGGGCAGGCATGGCTCGCTGCCGACCTGATTGGCGCGCTCGTCCGCGGGCAGGCGACGACCGCCCGCGCGCTCGTGGCCGTGGCGCTCTTCCTGGCGCTCGGCCTCGTCCGCCATGCCGGCGAACTCACCGCGGGCCGGATGGCCTTCCGGGCGGCGCAGCGGGTCGTCGCCGGACGGCGTGCGGCTCTCGTCGAGAGCGAAAGCCTTACCTCTCCCTTTGCTGTCTCGCAGGGCTCGTCCGCCGGCGTCGCGACGCTGATCGGCACCAAGCTCGATCTCCTCATCCCGTGGCTCACCCGCTATCGCATTGCCGCCATCAAGGTCGCCGTCGTGCCGGTGGCGATCCTCCTTGCGACCCTCCTGTGGTCGTGGGCGGCCGGCTTCATCCTTCTCATCTCCGGCCCGCTGATTCCGCTCTTCATGGCGCTCATCGGTTTTGCCGCGCGCGAGGCCAGCGAACGGCACATGGCCGAGACCGGCACGCTCAACGTCATGCTGCTCGAATGGCTGAATGCCGGTGCCGATATCCGCCTGCTCAATGCGGAAGGTGCGACGATCGACCGTTTCGACCGCGCCGCGGACAGCCTGCGCGCGAGAACCATGGCGGTGCTGCGGATCGCCTTCCTGTCCTCAACCGTGCTGGAGCTCTTCTCCGCGCTCGGCATCGCGCTCGCCGCCGTCTATATCGGCTTCAGCCTGCTCGGCACCTTCTCCTTCGGCACCTACGGCGTGCCGCTCTCTGTTTCCGGGGGCATCTTCATCCTGCTTCTGGTGCCGGATTTCTTTCAGCCGCTGCGCGACCTGGCCGCCGCATGGCACGACCGCGCGGCGGCGCTCGCTGTTGCCGGCGAGATCGCCGACCTTGAAGGACGCGCGGCCCCGCGTATCCTCGGCCGCGGCGGCAAGGCCGACGCGCTTGCCGGCGCGCCGGTGATCGCCGTCAGCGATCTTGCTTCCGGCACCATGCGCTTTCCCGATTTCACGCTCCGCCCCGGCGAAAAGCTGGCGGTCACCGGCGAAAGCGGTGTCGGCAAGAGCACACTTCTCGGCCTGATGGCAGGCTTTGTCCGCCCGAGCGCTGGCGTGGTCACGGTCGCCGGTGTGCCGCTCGACGACGCCACGGCGGATAGCTGGCGGCAGCGGATCGGCTATGTCGCCCAGCATCCGCATATGCTCAATGCCAGCCTGCGCGTGAACATCGCCTTGAACGACGCCCATGCCGATCCGCTGAAGCTGGAGCAGGCGCTGAAGGCCGCCGCGGCCGAGGATATCCTCGCCGGCCTGCCGCGCGGCGTCGAAACGAGGCTCGGCGAGAATGGCGCCGGGGTCTCCGGCGGCGAAGCGCGGCGCCTGACCATCGCCCGCGCAATCTATGCCGGCGCCTCCGTCATCCTTGCCGACGAGCCGACTGCCGACCTCGACAGCGCCACCGCGGAGAAAGTGACCGATGCGCTGATCGCGGCCGCCGACAACGGCGCCAGCCTGATCGTCGCCACCCACGATCCCCGCCTGGTCCGGCGCATGGACCGCGCAATCAAGCTGGCGGACGCGCCATGAGAGCGCTCGCCGGCATCTTCATCCGGGTCTGGCGCGGGCAGATGCGCGCGCTGGCTCTCGGCATCCTGCTGTCGGTCATCACGCTCGCCGCCGGCATCGCGCTGCTGGGGCTGTCGGGCTGGTTCATCACGGCGGCAGGCATGGCCGGCCTGGCGGGGGCGGGGCTCGTCTTCGATGTCTTCCGGCCGAGCGCCGGTGTGCGCGCGCTGGCCTTCGGCCGGGCGGCGGCGCGCTACGGCGAACGGCTGACCACCCACGATGCCACCCTGCGCGGTCTGGCGGCGCTGCGCGTCACCTTGCTCGCCGCCATGCTGCGGAAACCGGTCGCCGATCTCTCCCGCTTGCGCGGCTCCGAACGCCTCAATCACCTGACCATCGATGTCGATGTCCTCGACGGGCTGGCGCTCAGGCTGGTGATCCCGGCGATCTCCGCTCTTCTGATCTTTTGTGCGGCCTATCTGGTGCTGGCCTGGTTGACGACGCCGCTCATCGCTGCCTTCGAGATCGGCAGCTTCCTTGCCGGTATCGCCATTGCGATGCTGCTGACGCTGAGGCGCACCCGGCGTTCGTCCCGGCTCGGGCAGCGGGCCATGCAGGCGCTGAGGATGCGCTTCATCGACATGATGCGCGGCCAGAGCGAGCTGGTGGTCACCGGTCGTCTGGAAGACTGGCGGCAATCGGTCATGGACGCCCACACACGATTGCAGCGGGCCGACAACGAGATCGATGCGGCCGATCGTCAATCGGTCTTCGTCATTGCCGCCTTCACCACGCTGGCGGCGGCAGGCGCGCTGCTTCTCGGCGCCTATGCGACGCTCGGCGGTGAACTCGACGCAGCAAGCGCCGCGATCGGCTTCTTTGCCGCGCTGGCCCTGTTCGAGGTGGCGGCGCCGCTTGCCCGTGGCATCGGTGAACTCGGCCGGATGATGGATGCCGCACGCAGGATCGGCGGGCAGCTGGAGGCTCCCCCCGAGGCTGCTGTCGCGATGAGTGCGGCGCCGATTCCCGATGCCCCGCTTCTGGCCTTTGAGAACGTGGGCTACGCAGTTGGCGAGCGGAGCCTGTTCGAAGGGGTCTCCTTCGCCGTCGGGAGCGGGGAAAACCTGGCACTCACCGGCGCTAGCGGTTCGGGAAAGACCACGCTGCTCAATCTGGCGCGCGGCCTCCTCAGCCCGCGAATCGGTCAAATCCTCATCGCGGGACGGCCCGTCAAGTCGTTGTCCGCGGAGGAGCTGTCGCGAAATCATCGGCTACCTGCCGCAGCGCACGGCGCTCGTCAGTGGAACGATTGTGGAAAACTTGAAGCTCGCCGGCCCCGGCGCGACCGACGCAATGCTGTGGGAGGCGCTTCATTTGGCCGCACTCGATTCGGTCGTTGCCGACAGGGGCGGCTTGGGATTCCGCCTGGGCGAGGGGGGCCGCGGCCTCTCCGGTGGCGAGCGTCGCCGCCTTGCTCTTGCCCGCATGGTCATCAAACGCCCGCGCATTCTCCTCCTTGACGAGCCGACGGAGGGGCTGCCTCATGACACGGCGGAGACCGTCCTCGCACGGTTGCGGGCGGCGTTCCCCGATGCGGCGATTGTGATCGCCGCGCACAGGCCGGAGGAGCGTGCATGGGCCGGGCGCACTGTGTCGCTGGGCCAAAAGTGGAAGATTTCCAAAGAAAATGCGCCGATTTGACCTAGATCAAATACGGACTGGGCGTGCCACCATATTCGCAACTTCTAATGCATTGCGCACGCCGGTACTGACCAAGAAAATCAAGGGGCCATCGACATGGACATAGTCGAACTGTCGCGACTGCAGTTCGCGATGACGGCGCTCTATCACTTCCTCTTCGTTCCGCTGACTCTCGGGCTCTCCGTCATCGTTGCGATCATGGAGACGGTCTATGTGACGACCGGCCGGCCCGTATGGCGGCAGATGACGAAGTTCTGGGGCACGCTCTTCGGAATCAATTTCGTCCTCGGTGTGGCCACGGGCATCACCATGGAATTCCAGTTCGGCATGAACTGGAGCTACTACAGCCACTACGTCGGCGACATTTTCGGCGCCCCGCTTGCGATCGAAGGCCTGATGGCCTTCTTCCTCGAAGCGACCTTCGTCGGTCTCTTCTTCTTCGGCTGGGAGCGGATGTCCAAGCGGGCCCACCTGGTCGTCGCCTGGCTGGTCGCCATCGGCTCGAATTTCTCCGCCGTGTGGATCCTGATCGCCAACGGCTGGATGCAGAACCCGGTCGGTGCGGCGTTCAATCCGATCACCATGCGCATGGAGATGACGTCGTTCTTTGACGTGCTCTTCAACTCGGTGGCGCAGGCGAAGTTCGTGCACACCGTTTCCGCCGGTTACGTCACGGCATCCGTCTTCGTCCTCGGCGTTTCCGCCTGGTACATGCTCAAGGGCCGGCATATCGAGCTTGCCCGCCGGTCGCTCACGGTGGCGGCCAGCTTCGGCCTGGCATCGGCCTTGTCCGTCGTCATGCTCGGCGACGAATCCGGCTACGACGTCACCCTTAACCAGAAGATGAAGCTCGCCGCGATCGAAAGCATGTGGGAAACCCAGCCGGCGCCGGCCTCCTTCACCCTCTTCGGCATCCCGGACCAGCAGGCACGAGAAACACACTACGCCGTCAGGATTCCCTGGCTCATGGGCCTGATCGGCACGCGCTCGCTGACCACCCAGATTCCCGGCATCGACCAACTGGAGAAGACGGCCGAGGAGCGCGTCCGCTCCGGCCTTGTCGCCTATGATGCGCTGATCAAGATCCGCGAGGCCAAGGGCGCGGCCACCGAGGACGTGAAGAAAGCCTTCGAGGATCACTCCGCCGACCTCGGCTTCGCCCTGCTGCTCAAGCGCTATGTCGCCGATCCGCTGCAGGCCACCGACGCCGACATCACCAAGGCGGCAACCGATACGATTCCGACCGTCTGGCCGCTCTTCTGGGCCTTCCGCATCATGGTGGGCTTGGGCTTCGCCTTCATCGCCATCCTCGCCTGGTTCTTCTACCAGGCGTCGTTCAAGGGCATGCGCTTCTCGCGCGCCGCACTGTGGTTCGCGGTGATCATCGTCCCGACGCCGTGGATCGCGGCCGAACTCGGCTGGTTCGTCGCCGAGTACGGTCGCCAGCCATGGGTGGTGGACGGCGTTCTGCCGACGGCCTTGGCGGTATCGCAGCTTTCGGTTCTCGACCTGCTGCTCACGCTCGTCGGCTTCGTGGCCTTCTACTCCATCCTGTTCATCATCGAGATGGGGCTGATGTTCAAATACATCCGCAAGGGTCCCTACATGGATGTTGCCGAGACGGACGCATGGATGAAGCACCACTATGACCGCCTGAGTGCCAGTGGCGGCGATATGCAGCCCGCGGAGTGAAGACAATGGTCCTCTACCAACTCATTGGATTTGACGTCCTGCGGGTCATCTGGTGGCTGCTGCTGGGCGTGCTTCTCACCGGCTTTGCGCTGACCGACGGCTTCGACATGGGCGTCGGTGCGCTCATTCCCTTCGTCGGCAAGACCGACGCCGAGCGGCGCGTGGCGATCAACACCATCGGCCCGGTATGGGAAGGCAACCAGGTCTGGTTCATCCTCGGTGGCGGCGCCATTTTCGCCGCCTGGCCGCCGCTCTATGCGGTCAGCTTCTCCGGCTTCTACCTGGCCATGTTCGTAGTCCTGGCCGCCCTCATCCTCAGGCCCGTCGGCTTCAAGTACCGCTCCAAGCGCGACAGCGCCACCTGGCGCAATGCCTGGGACTGGGCGCTGTTCGTCGGCGGCGCTGTACCGGCGCTGATCTTCGGCGTGGCGATGGGCAATGTGCTTCAGGGCGCACCCTTCCACTTCAATCAGGACATGATGCCCTTCTACGACGGCAACTTCTTCGGCCTGCTCAACCCGTTTGCGCTGGTCGCCGGCATCGTGTCGCTGTCGATGCTCGTCATGCACGGCGCCACCTGGCTGAACCTGAAGAGCGAGGGCGCCGTTCAGGCACGGGCCCGGAAGATCGGGTCGGTCGCCGCCCTGGTGATGATCGTCGCCTACGCGCTTGCCGGCGTGTGGCTCGCCTTCGGCGTCAGCGGCTACGCGTTCACGTCCGCCGTGCCAGCCGACGGCCCGTCAAACCCGCTTCTCAACGAGGTCGCTCGTCAGGGGTCGTGGATGGCTGCCTATGGCGCACGTCCGTGGATCGTGATCGCCCCGATCCTCGGCTTTGCCGGGGCAGCACTTGCCTATCTCGGCCTCAGGGCCGGCCGTGAGGTCTCGACCCTTCTCTTCTCGAGCCTTGCGATCATCGGTGTCATTTCGTCGGTCGGCCTCACGATGTTCCCGTTCATCCTGCCATCGAGCGCCGATCCCAATTCCTCGCTGGCGGTCTGGGACGCCTCGTCCTCGCACCAGACGCTGTTCGTCATGCTGGTCTCTGCGGTGATCTTCGTTCCGATCATCCTGGCCTACACCACCTGGGTCTATAAGGTGTTGTGGGGCAAGGTGACCGAGAAGGAAGTCACTGAAAGCAGCGACGTGGTCTATTGAGGAAGGAGTAGGGATATGTGGTATTTCGCTTGGATCCTCGGTCTGCCGCTCGCGGCCATCTTCGCTGTCGTCAACGCCATGTGGCTCGAACTGCAGGACGACCGGAGGTACGAGGGAATTGAGGGGCTCGGGAAGGGCTCCTGACCTGCTCCCTGATTGAATTGCCGAAGCGCGGCCACGTCTCTGAAAGGTGACGTGGCCGCAGTTCTTGGGGCTCACAGCCGCGCGATCGTCAGCCCGCCGTCGACGTTGACGATCGTCCCGGTGGAGAAGGCGATGTCGGCGCGGGCGAGCGCAGAGACCGCGGCAGCGACGTCGGCGCTTTCGCCCCAACGCCTGGCCGGGACCAATCCGGATTCGATCAGCGCGTCGTATTTTGACGCGACGCCCGCCGTCATGTCGGTGCGGATGATCCCGGGGCGAACCTCGAATACGGCGATACCGTCGGCCGCGAGCCGTGCGGCGAACCCCTGTACGGCCATGGCGAGGCCGGCCTTCGACACGCAATATTCGACCCGGTTGAGCGACACAATTTCGGCCGAACAGGATGACACGAAGATCAGCGCCTGGCCTGGCTTCGGCCCTGCCGCCAGCATGCGTCGGGCGACGGCCTGGGCGAGGAAGAAGGTGCCGCGCAGGTTGACGTCGAGGACGGCATCGAAGTTCTCCGGCGTGGTCTCCATGAGATCCAGCCTCTCGGGCGGTGCAATGCCGGCATTGGAGACCAGGACGTCGATCGGCCCGAGTTCCGCCTCGACGGTATCGAGGACACGGGCGTGGTCTTCGACGGCGTCGACCCTGCCGGCGACATAGACGGCGCGGCCGCCGTGCGCGGTAATCCGTTTGAGCGCGGCGCGCGATACGTCGTCCTCGGCGGACGTGCCGGTAATCGCCACGTCGAAACCGTCGGCGGCGAGACCTTCGGCGACGGAGAGCCCGATGCCCCGTCGTCCGCCGGTGACCAGCGCCACGCGGCGCCTCTGTGGATCGGTCATGGAACGCACCCCCTAGATGGCAAAGAACGTCGGATAGGGTTCGCCCTTGGCCAGTCGCTGGACGAGAAGCGCCAGCTCGCGCATGTGATAGTCGCCCCACATGGTCGCCTCGCCTGACGGGCTGTGCCGGCCCGGCTGGACGTGGTCCCAGCCGTTCGGGCGGTGATATTGGCTGTGCAGCACCAGCCCCTGATGATCGGTGTTGCTCGACAGATAGGCCGGGCCGAGCAGGGTCGAGAGCACCGTCAGGCCGGCCAGGCTGTAGGTCGCGGCGTCCTCGCGTCCGTGCGCGGCCCGCCAGCGCCCGTAGCGGATGAGGCCCTGGGCGCCGATTGCCGCCGCCGAGCTGTCCACCGGCTCGATGTCGTTCTCCGGTTCCGACGGGCGGGCATAGACGTCGCCCAGCTCCTTCAGCCCCGGCGCACCGGTGTCCCAATAAGGGATGCCGTCGGTCGCGCTGTGGGCGATGTAGAAGTCGCATGTCGCCGCCGCGGCGCGGTCGAAGAGGGTGATCACCTCCGCCTTGCCGCCATGGGGCGCCAGCGCCGTCTCGTCGACCGTGTCGAGGAATTCGAGCAATTCCGCGTAGCCGGTCATCGCCCAGGAAAGGCCGCGCATCCAGGTGGAAAAGCCGGAATAGCCCTGCTGGGCGTTGACGCAGCGGAAGGCGCCGTTCACGACGTTGAAGATCGCCTCGTGCGCCGTGCGGCCGCGCTCGTCCCAGATGTCGCGGCCCTCGCCCCGGAACAGGTTGTACGTCGCCGTTGTACGGGCATGCATGACAAGCCGGCCCAGCAGCGGGATGGCGGCGTCGCCTTCGCCCTTCATCACATGGCCGAGCTGGTGTCCAATGGCTAGTACACGCAATGTACGCATGGTGTCGATGAACAGCGAATGTGGACCGTTGAAGGAGTGGATGTAGCCGGCGCCGTCGCCGAGATCGGTCCAGCGCCGCGCCTGAACCGCCGCCGAGCACTTCAGCGCCAGCTCGAAATATTCCCTCTGCCATTCGTTCTGCGCGATGCGCCCCTCGGCCATCAGGCGGAGCAGGTTGCCGTGGGTCGAGACCTGATTGAAGCCGTGGTCATGGACGCCGAAATGCGTGATATGCGGCGGCATGTCGCTGCGGGTGCGGGCGAGGCCGAGGTCGAGAAAACGTTCCTCGCCTGTGGCGTCGAACTGCAGGATCGCCGAACCGAATTCGAACCCCTGCGTCCAGTCGGTCCAGCCACGCGGCGTGTAGCGGCCGGCGACGGTATGCACCGGCGCACCGGCGGACCGGTCGAGCGTGGCATCGATCGACAGGATCTTGCCGCCCGATACCTGCCACATATGCTCGATCGCCGGCAGCAGCCGTTCTGGCGTCAGGTCGACATCGATCTTCATCAGGCGCTTCTCCCAGCATTGCTCCGGCACCTTGTCGGCGCATTTCTGGCGCGGTGCCGCGGCGTTCGTGTGCGGGCCGCACCTGCCCGATCCCAGGCAGGCGGCGCCCGGCATTCGGCCAGCGGTGGTCTCTCCGCCGGCAAAAGTAACTCGTTAGTTACGTGCTTTGCCACCAGTTTTCGGCAAATTCGGCCACGGGCGCGCTTCGGCTGTCTTCCTGTCGTTGCCGTTCAGCGAATACGTGGCGACCGCTGGTTGTGGGTAGATTGCGCATTGTAAATTGATTTGCAAATCGATTTACCGTCGGATACTGCTCCTTTATGAGCACGATCTCGAAGGTGGCTGAGAGGGCAGGTGTTTCGCGGACGACGGTGTCGCACGTGCTCAACCACGCCGACCGTGTGTCGGAGCCTCTGCGCCGCCGGGTCGAGGAGGCGATCAAGGAACTCGGCTATCGGCCCAACCCCCAGGCGCAGAGCCTCAGGACCGGCCGCACGAACCTGGTTGCCGTGCTGATACCGGACGTCGAGAACCCGTTCTACACGGAGTTGGTGAAGGTTCTTCAGTCCGAGCTCGAAAAGGCCAAGTTCGACACCTTGATCTTCAATACCGATGTGCCGGGCGGGCACTCGGTGCGTCATGGACGCGAATACCTGCGGCAGATCGAGCTGAAGCGCATCGACGGACTGATCGTTGCCGACTTTGCCTTCCACTGGATGCACGAGGATCTGAAGCTGCTCGAGATCCCGTCTGTGTTCATGGGGCATCTGCCGAACCGTGCGATCAACTCGGTCGGCTTCGATGACTATGGCGGCTGCTACGCAATGGGGCGCTATTTCGCCGAGCAGGGGCATCGACGGGTGGCGCACGTCACCGGCCCAAGCTTCTTCGAGCAGGCGGGCGTGCGGCGCGAGGCGTTTGAAAAGGGCTTCGCCGACGCCGGCGGTGTGCCTGACGAAGCGCTGCGTTTCGAAGGCAGCTACCTGGTCCCGTCGGGCTATCAAGCGGTCGAGTGGCTGCTCGAGACCCACGGCGGGAACATGCCGAGTGCCATCTTCTTCGCCAACTCGCTCATGGCGCGCGGCGGGCTCGCGGCGCTGTACGACCGCAAGGTCGAATCGCCGCGCGACGTCGCGCTCGGCACCTTCGACGATTTCGATCACCTCGACTACGTGCGGCCAAGGCTGACGCGCGTCGGCTCCAAGCCTTCGCTGCTTGCCATGCGGGCCCTGGAGATGCTGCGCGACCGCATCGATGGCCGCTGGAGCGGGGAGGCCCGCTCCGAAACACTGCCCTGCACGCTGAGGAGGTTCGACACCGCCTGAGGCAGGCAAAGGGGCACCGGCCGCCGGCCGGAGGCCCGACAGTGCATGTCCGAAGAACTCGAAATGGGAGGAAACCAATGAGTCTCGAGACAAAAGCGCCCGCCGGCTGGAGCCGCAGGGCCATACTCAAGAGCGGCGCCGCACTCGGTGCGGGTCTTGCCGCGGCACCGTTCCTGGGCCGGTCGGCATTCGCCCAGAGCGACACACTGCAGTTCTGGCAGTTCTATGCGCCCGGCGGATCGGAAAAGACCCAGGTCGACTGGTTCGTCAAAATGGCCGACGCCTGGAACGCACAGAGCCAAGACAAGGTCGAACTCGTCTACGTGCCCAACCAGGACTACATGAACGGCAGCAAGCTCTCGACTGCCTTCGCGTCCGGTGAAGGGCCCGACATCTTCCTGATCTCGCCCGGCGATTTTCTCCGCTACTACAACGGCGGCGTCTTGCTCAACCTCAGCCCCTACATCACGCCCGAGGCCCAGGCCGATTTCCCGGAGGGCGTGATTGCCAGCCGCAAGGTCGAGGGCAACATCTACGGCATCCCGATGGAACTCGAGCCGATGGCCTTCTACTACTCGGTAAAGGCCTTCGAAGATGCCGGGCTCAACGAAAACGATGTGCCGACGACCTGGGACGAACTGCTCGAACTGGGCAAGAAGCTGACGACGTCCGACCGCTACGGTCTGCTGTTCGAGACGCAGCCGGGGTATTACCAGAACTTCACCTGGTACCCGTTCATGTGGCAGGGCGGCGGCGAGTTCCAGACCGCCGACGGCAAGAGCGCCTTCGATTCGCCGGCTGTGGTTCAGGCCCTCAAGCTCTGGCAGGACACGATCAACATGGGGATCGCTCCGCGCCAGGTGAACAGCGGTGCCTGGGACGTCCTCGCCAACCTCGGTGCCGGCTATTGCGCCATCCAGAACGTTGGCATCTGGGCGATCTCGTCGCTGGAAAACAACGCCAAGGACTTCCCTTACGGCATCTTCAAGCTGCCGGTTCCCCAGGGCGGCAAGTATGTCACGGTGGGTGGCGGCTGGGCGTTCGTCGCCAACGCCAAGGGAAAGAACCCGGAGGCTGCCGGCAAGTTCATCGCCTGGGCGCTGGCCTCGATGGCGCCGGATTCGATCCAGCGCGAAGTTGACTGGTGCACGGTCGCCAAGTCCGACATGCCGACCCGCACCAGCGCGCTGAAGCAGGGAGCGGACGCCTTCAACAAGGGGAACCTGGCCGTCTTTGCCAAGGATATCCTGCCCGGCGTCCGGGCCGAGCCGCGGCTGCCGCCGGAGGTTTACAAGATCATCTCCGACGCCATCCAGCAGACCCAGCTCGGCGGTGCCGATCCGCAGGCAACGGCGGTGGCAGCGAGCAAGCAGCTCGACGCCTTCCTTGCCACATACAAGGGCGCGCCGATGATGTAGGCGCCTCGTCCGGCGCGCCCGCTTCAGGCGCGCCGGACATGCCGCCTGTTCCTGCCGACGTTCGTCTCCCGAGGCGGATCGGGCGCCGGCCGGCCTTTCGCCCGAGTGTTCCTCGCTGATAGCGAAATATCGATGACGACCGATTTGGCGCAGCAGCCAAGGACAAACGCAGCAAGCGAGCGTGTCGGGTCGCGCGGTTTGAGTACGCGTCACCGCGAGTGGCTCGCCGGCTACCTCTTCATCGCGCCCGATTTTCTCGGCTTGCTCGTGTTTGTCGGCTTGCCGATGGTGCTGGCCATCGTCGTCGGCCTCTACGACGTCAACGGCTTCGGTGCATTCACCTTCATTGGCCTCGACAATTACCAGCGAATGGCCGCCGACCCGCTGTTCTGGCAAAGCCTGCGGGTGACCGGGCTCTACGTGGTGCTGCTCGTCCCCGCACTCTACGTCTCGGGCCTCGGCCTGGCGCTGCTGGTGCGCAACAACAACCGCTTCAACGCGGTCATGCGCTCGATCTTCTTTGCGCCGCAGGTGGTGAGCCTGGTGGTCATCGCCGTTGTCTGGCAGCTCCTGAGCGCCGACAAGGTCGGCATTATCGCGCGACTATTTTCCGCGATCGGCATTCACGGCTTCTCACTCCTCGGCGATCCGAGCCACGCGCTCTACGCGGTGGTCTTCATCACCGTGTGGTTCCTGATGGGCTTCTACATGCTGATCTTTCTTGGCGGCCTGCAGGACATCCCCAAGGAATATTACGAGGCAGCGCGCATCGACGGGGCCAGCGCGGTGCAGAACTTCTGGTACATCACGCTGCCGATGCTCCGTCCGACAAGCTTCTTCGTGCTGCTGGTTTCGCTGGTTGCGGCGGTCGCAGGCCAACAGGCCTTCGACCTCATCTATGTCATGACCAAGGGGGGGCCGGCCAACTCGACCCAGGTCATCATCGTCTACATCTACCAGCAGGCATTTCAGTACAGCGCCTTCGGCTACGCCGCGGCGATGGCCTCGATCCTGGTGGTGATCCTGCTGGTGCTGACCGGCGTGCTCTTCATTCTGACGCGGGGCGGGCGCTTCCACTATGAATAGCGGCGCGCTCTTCACGCAGGGACAGGTGAATGTCGTACGCCTGGCGTGGATGATGGTCGCGCTGGTCCTGGCCTTCATGACACTCTTCCCACTTCTGTGGATGCTCTCGATCGCCTTCAAGCCGCCGACCGAGGTGTTCCAGCCGCACCTCCTCCCCAAGACGCCGAAGCTCGACAACTTCCTCTATGTGCTGACCGAGGTGCCGTTCGTCCGCTACATGCTGAACAGCTTCTTCGTGTCGGCGGCGGTCACCATCGTCGCCCTGTTCTTCCACACGATGGCCGGCTATGCGCTGGCCCGGCTGCGTTTCCCGGGCCGCGAGACGCTGTTCATTCTCATGTTCTCGACGTTTCTGGTATCGCTGCCGGTCATCATCGTGCCACTCTTCATCGAAGTGCGGGCGATGGGCATGCTCAACAGCTATGCCGGCCTTATCATCCCGTCGATCTTCAATGCCTTCGGCATCTTTCTCCTCCGGCAGTTCTATCTCAGCATCCCGCGCGAGCTGGAGGAGGCGGCGCTGGTCGACGGCGCCGGCTATTGGCGCATCTACCGCAGCATCATCCTGCCGCTGAGCCGGCCGATCGTCGCCGCCTTGGCGATCCTGTTCTTTCTCGCCAATTGGAATTCGTTCCTGTGGCCGTTGACCGTCACTTCCGACGACAAGCTATGGATGGTGCAGGTCGGCATCGCCAACTTCCACAACCAGTATGCGGCGTCCTGGAACTACATCATGGCGGCCTCGGTTGTCGTGGCCGCTCCGATGCTGATCCTGTTCGTGGTTTTCCAGCGGCAGATCATGGAATCGATCAAGACCAGCGGCCTCAAATAGCCCTTTCCCCGACCCAACCAACGGACGTATTTCAGATGAGCAGTTTCAACGGCCTCGGCGCCAGCCTTTCCAACCTCTACCGCCTGTCTGCCGCGACGACCCGGTCGATCTCGCCGGAGAATTTTACCGGCGAAAAGGGCAAAGGCGGCATGGCGACCGAGGGCACCGGGGCGGTCCACGCCCGCGGGTTGGGCGAGGACGGCGGCATACAGGGCTGGAAGGTCTCGCCCTCCATCCGCATCGAGCCGGGCGAGACGCGGGTGCTCGGCGAAATCAGGGGGGCGGGCGCGGTCCAGCAGATCTGGCTGACCTCGGCGAACCTGAGGTGGCGCGACATGATCCTGCGCATCTATTGGGACGACCAGGAGCAGCCCTCGGTCGAGTGCCCGGTCGGCGATTTCTTCTGCAGCGGCTGGAACCAGTTCGCGCAGGTGAATTCCCTCGCCGTCTGCGTCAACCCGGGCAGGGCCTTCAACTGTTATTGGGAGATGCCCTTCCGCAAGGCCGCACGGGTGACGCTCGAAAATCGCGACCCGGAGAACTACGGCATCGTTTATTACCAGATCAACTACACGCTCACCGACGTTCCCGACGACGCGGCATACTTCCACGCCCAGTTCCGGCGGACCAATCCGCTGCCTTACAAGGCCGACTACACGATCGTCGACGGCATCGTCGGCCGCGGCCACTACGTCGGCACCTACATGGCCTGGGGCGTCAACAACTCCGGCTGGTGGGGCGAGGGCGAGATCAAATTCTTCATGGACGGCGACGGCCCATTCCCGACGATCTGCGGCACCGGCACCGAGGATTACTTCTGCGGCGCCTACAATTTCGACGGGGGGGTTGTCGACGACACCATGGAGAGCCGCTACCGCGAGTTCACGACCGCCTATGCGGGACTGCCGCAAGTCATCCGGCCCGACGGCACCTACCACAGCCAGCAGCGCTTCGGCATGTATCGCTGGCACCTGCGCGATCCGATCCGGTTCGAGAAGGATCTGAGGGTCACGATCCAGGCGCTTGGCTGGCGGACCCAGACGCCGGAGCATACGCACGAGCACGTTCGTCGCTACCTGCCATTGCAGGACGATATCGCGTCCGTTGCCTTCTGGTATCAGACATTGCCGAGCCCCCCGTTCGCGCCTTTGCCAGACCGCGACTACCTCGAAGTCATTTGAACTGAGGCCGCATCAGGAGCGACGCTGGCACTTCGGTCGATTGTCGCCATGGGGCCGCCATTGCCATAAGGGCAGGCGAGGTGATGGACGGCATGGTGGCCGGCTCACCTCTTCTACTCCAACGCACCGCGAGAACGGGCTAGTTTTCGGTGGGCCGGTCCTTGCGGCTGGTCGATCCCCGCGCCAGCATCGCCGGGTCGATCTCGATGCTGACGCGGGCACGGCGGGGCTCGCTCTCTGACAGAAGGTCGACGAGGAGCTTGCCGGTGCGGCGGCCGATCTCGGCGCAGTGCGGGTCGATCGTGGTCAGCGGCGGCACGCACACCGCGCCGACGTCATAGGCGCCGAAGCCGGCGATGGCGATGTCGTCTGGCACGCGCATGCCGCGAGTCTGGCACGCACTGAGCGCGCCGAAGGCGGCGAGGTCGGAGACTCCGATGGCCGCCTCCATCCCAGGTTCGCTGTCGAGCAGCGCCGCCATTGCCTGGGCGCCGGTGGCCATGGTGGCGTGCGGTGCGCCGACCGGCACCAGATGGCTGTCGTCGAGACCGTGGCGGCGCATCGCCTCGCGGAAGCCGCGGCGGCGGTCGGCGCCGCGGGTATCCTCGCTGGTCTCACCACCGAGGAAGGCGATGCGCGTCAGGCCTTGGGCGACGAGATGGTCCACCATGAGTTCCATCGCCCGTGCGTTGGAAAACCCGACGACATTGCCGATCGGTTGTGCCGGCAGGTCCCATGTCTCGACCACTGGCACACCGGACGCGGCCAGCCGCTTGCGAGTCCGCTCGGTGTGGCTGCCGCCGGTGACGACGATGGCTTCGGGGCGGCGGCGAACGAGCTGCTCGATCAGCCGCTCTTCAACGGCGGTGTCGTAGAGGTCATAGCCGAGCAGAACCTGAAGGCCGGCGGCAGAGAGTTCGGCCGAGAGGGCGTAGACCGTCTCTGCGAAATTGGCGTTGTTGATCGAGGGGACGGTGACGGCCACGAAGCCGGTCTTCTGCCGGCGCAGGTTGGCCGCAGTAGTGTCGAAGACGTAGCCCATCTCTTCGGCGATCTCGAGGATGCGGCGGCGCGTCCGCTCGTCGACTGAGCTGTCCTGCCGAAAAGCACGCGAGACGGTCATCGACGAGACGCCGGCCGCCCGGGCCAAATCCACCATCCTCACCGTCGGTGGCATCTGTCTCCCCCAGAAATCCTTAGCTTCTCCCAGACAATGCCGGGATTTGGCGATTCTTCCAAGCTGTCCCTGTCGCTCAGGCGGCCGCGCCGTCCAGTCCGCCGAGCGGACGAGCCGGCCGTCGCCGCGGCCGCTGCGGCGCCAACGTGGGATTTGCCGCAGCCCGCCACGCCCATGATGGCCGCCCAGCCGCTCACAGCGAGGCCGTGATACCACCGTCCACAAAGAGGACGTGGCCGTTGACGAAGCTGGATGCCCGCGACGCGAGGAAGACGCAGGCGCCGACGAGTTCCTCGACCCGACCCCAGCGGCCGGCCGGGGTGCGCTTCTCCAGCCACTCGGTGAAGGCCGGATCCGCTACCAGCGCCGCGTTCAACGGCGTGTCGAAATAGCCGGGCGCGATGGCATTGCACTGCAGCCCATGTTTCGCCCAGTCCGTCGCCATGCCCTTGGTGAGGTTGCCGACGGCGCCCTTGGTCGCCGTGTAGGGCGCGATCGAAGGGCGGGCGAGCGCAGTCTGGACGCTGGCGATGTTGATGATCTTGCCCGCGCCGCGGGCGATCATGTGGCGGGCGCAGGCCTGGCCGACGTTGAACACGCTGGAGATGTTGGCGTGCAGCAACCGTTCGAAGGCGTCGGGCGGGAAATCCTCCAACGGGGTGCGGAACTGCATTCCGGCGTTGTTGACGAGAATGTCGATCGGCTCTCCCGCGGCTTCCACCCGGTCAACCGCGGTGCGCGTTGCGGCGTGGTCGGTGACGTCAAAGGCGAGCGTGGCGATATGGAGACCATCGCCGCGCAGGGTTTCGGCCGCGGCAGCCAGCTTGCCGGTATCGCGGCCGTTGAGCACCACCGTGGCGCCCGCCTCAGCCAGGCCACGGGCGAGCGCGAGGCCGATCCCCTGCGAGGAACCGGTCACCAGGGCGCGGAGTCCGCTCAGGTCGAACAACTGGGACCCCATGGGTGTTTCCTGCTTTGTTTCGGGCTGGACAAAACTTTCGACGCCTGTGTATGATATCGATAACAATCGCTGTCAAGACACGGGCATTCCATGACAAAACCGACGATCCTTCAGGTCGGCCCACTCCCGGCCTGGGATGAGGAGCCGCTCGCCGCCGCCTTCGAGGTGGAGCGCTATTTTGCGGCGGAGGACAAGGCGGCTTTCCTGCGCACGGTGGGGCCGCGGATTCGTGGCATCTCCACCCGCGGAGAACTCGGGGCGTCGGCCGCCATGATCGAAGCCTGTCCAGCGTTGGAGATCGTCTCGGTCTACGGAGTCGGCTTTGACGCGGTGGATATCGACCTGTGCCGCAAGCGCGGAATCCGGGTGACCAACACACCGGACGTGCTGACCAAGGATGTGGCAGATTTCGGTGTTGCGATGATGCTGGGGATTACCCGGCGGGTCGTCGAGGGTGAGGCTTGGGTACGCTCTGGCAACTGGGCGGGCAACGGCGGGCTGGCACTCGGCCGGCGGGTCTGGGGCTCGAAAGCGGGCATTCTGGGGCTTGGGAGGATCGGCAATGCGGTCGCTCGGAGGCTCGAAGCCTTCGAGATGGAGATCAGCTATTCCGACATTGCACCAAAGGATTATGGGGCGAAGTGGACGTTTGTCGCGGATCCGGTGGAACTCGCGCGTGGCGTGGATTTCCTCTTCGTGACCCTCGCCGCCTCGGCCGAGACGCGGCATATCGTGAGCACCGCGGTGCTGGAGGCACTGGGACCGGAGGGGGTGCTGATCAACGTCTCGCGTGCCTCAAACGTGGACGAGGCGGCGCTGGTCGCGGCCCTCTCCTCGGGGGCGCTCGGGGGGGCCGCGCTGGATGTCTTCGACGGCGAGCCGAACATCAATCCGCGTTTCTTCGAGCTGCCGAATATCCTGTTGGAACCGCATCAGGCCTCGGGCACGGTGGCAACGCGGAAGGATATGGGGCGACTCATGCGCGACAACTTGGACGCTCATTTCGCTGGTCGCTCGCTTCCCACGCCCGTCGTCTGAAATCCCATGAAAGCCATTGTCATCCACGCCCCGCACGACCTCAGAATCGAGGATCGGTCGGAGGAGAACCCCGGGCCTGGCCAAGTGCGGGTCCGGGTCTCGACTGGGGGCATCTGCGGCTCGGACCTGCATTATTACCACGAAGGCGGATTTGGCTCGGTACGTATCCGCGAGCCGATGATCATTGGCCACGAGGTGGCGGGGCATGTGACCGAGCTCGGACCGGGGGTCGATGGGCTGAAGCAGGGCGACTTGGTCGCCGTCTCGCCCTCGCGCCCCTGCCGAACCTGCCGCTATTGCCTCGAAGGCAAGCCGAACCAGTGCCTCAACATGCGTTTCTATGGCTCGGCCATGGTCTTCCCACACATCCAGGGAGCGTTCCGGCAGGAGTTGATTGCCGATGCCGTACAATGCGCGCCGGCTGAGGGACTGAGCCCGGCCGAGGCTGCGGTGGCGGAACCGCTGTCGGTGGCGCTGCATGCCGTGGGCCGGGCAGGTGAGATACTCGGCCGGCGGGTGCTGGTGACAGGCTGCGGGCCGATCGGACTGCTTGCGGTGCTGGTCGCGCGCCGGGCCGGGGCGGAACAGGTCGTCGCTACGGATCTCTCTGATTTCGCGGCAGAAATGGCGCGGGCAAACGGCGCCGACGTGGCCGTGAACGTCGGCCGTGAGCCGCGGGCGCTTGCCGCCTTCGAAGCGGACAAGGGGCATTACGACGTGCTCATCGAATGTACCGGCGCGGAAGCCGCGCTGGCTGGCGCCATTCCCCTGATGCGGCCCGGCGGGGTCATCGTGCAACTCGGCCTCGGCGGTGACATGACCGTGCCGATGCAGGCGATCACCGCCAAGGAATTGGAGCTCCGCGGCTCCTTCCGCTTCCACGCCGAATTCTTCACTGCCGTAGAGATGATGCGAAAGGGGCTGATCGACGTGAAACCGCTCATCACCCAGACCGTGCCGCTGGATCGGGCCGAGGAAGGATTCCTCATTGCGTCGGACCGAAACCGGGCGATAAAGGCGCAGATCGCCTTCTGAGCGTGGTTTGCCAGGAGATTGTGTCAACGATACCAGAACAGCCTAAGGGGGCACCATGTCGTTCTATGAGACCGTCGATCCGGTCTTCGAGACTTATGTCCTGTTCAACGCGCCGCTGAAGCAGCTCGCCACCGGCTTCGACTGGGCCGAGGGGCCGGTTTGGTTCGGCGATGCCGGGTGCCTCCTGTTCTCTGACATCCCGAACAACCGCATCATGCGCTGGACGCCGGGCAGCGGGCTGACCACCTACCGCCAGCCGTCGAACTACCCCAATGGGCACACGCGCGACCGCGAGGGACGACTCGTCTCCTGCGAACACGGCGGACGACGGGTGACGCGGACGGAACTCGACGGCTCGATCACGGTGATCGCCGACGGGTTCGACGGCAAGCCGCTCAACTCGCCGAACGACGTGGTGGTGAAATCGGACGGTTCGATCTGGTTCTCCGATCCGCACTACGGCATCGCCAGCGACTACGAGGGCTACAAGGCGCCGCAGGAGCAACCCTGCCGGGTCTACCGGGTCGATGCCGCCACCGGCGCAATCGAGGCGATGATCGACGACATGAATTGTCCCAACGGGCTCGCCTTCTCGCTTGACGAGGGGCTGCTCTACGTCGCCGACACCGGACGCATCTACAAAGGTGATCCGCAGCACATCAAGGTTTACGAGATGAAGGACGGCCGTCCGGTGAACGGGCGCGTGTTCCACACCGTCGACAATGGCTGTTCGGACGGGTTCCGGCTCGATACGGAGGGAAATATCTGGACGTCGGCTGGCGATGGGGTGCACTGCATCGCGCCGGACGGGCATCTCATGGGCAAGATCCTGGTGCCGGAGATTGTCGCCAACGTCTGCTTCGGCGGGCGGGCGAAGCACCAGCTCTACATCTGCGCGAACACCTCGCTCTACGGGATCACGCTGAACCGGAACGGAGCGCAGCGGTCCTGAGTTTCAGCCCTCGATAAGGCCCTGGGCCGCCATATCGGCCCAGAACGCTTCGGGGATATCAACGCGGAACCAGTCAACGGCTGAGGCGAGCTCGGCTGGGCTCCTCAGGCCGGGCAGGACGGTTGCGACCACCGGATGACGCAGCGGAAACTGCAGCGCTGCAGCGGGAAGCGGCACGGAATGGGTGGCGCAGACCGCCTCGATGGCGCGGACGCGCTCGAGGATATGCGCCGGCGCCGGGGCGTGGTCGTAGGTCGTGGCGGCTTTCGAGCCGACGACGAGGACACCGGAGTTGAACGGCGCACCGGCGATGATCGAGACGCCGCGCCTGGCGCAGGCGGCCAGCAGGGGCGCGGCCTCGGCCTGCTCGAGCAGGGTGTAGCGGCTGGCGAGCAGGAAGACGTCGGGGTCAGCAGCCTCGAGCGTCTCGAGGCACGGTTCGACGTGGTTCACGCCGAAGCCGATGGCCTTGATCTGGCCGCCGGCACGCAGTTCCTCGGCCGCGCGCATCCCGCTTTCCATCGCGATCCGGAAGTGGCGGCCGTAATCCTCGGCCGAATGCATGTCGCGCGCGAGGTCGTGGAACAGCAGGATATCGACCGTGGCGAGGCCGAGACGCTGGAGGCTGTCCTCCCAAGAGCGCATGACCGCATCGTAGCCATAGTTGAAGATCGCATCGAAAGGCATCGGGCTTTTGAAGGCGGAGGGGGCGCGGGCGGTCACGCCACCCGGTAGCGGTGTCAGCAGGCGGCCGACCTTGGTGGAAAGAGTGAAGCTCTCGCGCGGCAGCCACCGGAGCGCGTCGCCCACCCGCCGCTCGGAGAGGCCGAAGCCGTAGAAGGGCGAGGTGTCGAAATAGCCGATGCTTGCCTCGACGGCGCCGCCGATGGTGTCCGCCACCGCCTCGTCGGAGACGGCAGCGAAGAGATTGCCAAACGGACCGCCGCCAACGCCGAGGACGGTGACGGTGAGGTCGGTGCGGCCAATCTGGCGGCGGGTGCCGGGCTCGGGCATTACCGGTTCCCGACTGCGCCCCGGCTGAGGAGCGCACGCAGGCCATCCAGGTTCCTGATGCCGCCGAAGGCGATCAGTGTGCCGACGAGGACACTGCCGGTCACGATGTCCTGTTGTTCGGGCGTCATGCCCATCAGGCCGAGCGTATTTTTCACGAAGGCGAGGACGAGCAGAGAGAAGAGAACACCAATGATGGTGCCGGAGCCGCCGAAGATGTTCACCCCGCCGAGGACGACGGCGGTGATGACGGTAAGCTCCATCCCCGTACCAATGTCGGAGCGGGCGGAGGCGAGGTACGAGGTCAGGATGACGGAGGAGACCGCCGAGACGACGCCGGAGGCGGCGAAGATGCCGATCATCGTGCGTTCGACGTTGATGCCGGAGAAGCGCGCGGCATCACGGTTGTTGCCGATGGCGTAGACCGAGCGGCCGCGATAGGTGAAATGGAGGAAGAAGCCGAAGGCCGCGAAGAAGATCAGGAATATCACCACGCTCCACGGGATGGGGGTGCCGGGAATAGTGCCGAAGCCAATCTGCTGGTACCAGTCTGGAAAGTCGGAGACGCCACGCTGTTTGAGCAGGATCTGGGCCATGCCGCGGAAGAGCGCGAGCGTGCCCACGGTGACGACCAGCGAAGGCAACCCGAATCCGACGATGATGACGCCGTTGAAGAGCCCCGCGGCCATGCCGACCAGGAGACCGACGCACATTGCAAAGCCCACCGGCATGTGATGCTCGATGCAGACAGCCATGGCGGTGGCGCAGAGGCCAACCATGGACCCCACCGAGATATCGATCTCGCCGGTGATAATGACCAATGTCATCGGCAAGGCGATGATCGCAACCGGCATGGCGCCGGCAAGCGCAATGGAGAAGTTCGAGGCCGTCAGGAAATAGGGCGAGACTTGGGCCGCGCCAAACATGACCGCAATGAGGATGAAGAGCAGGAAGCTCTCCCAACGAAACAGCCAGCGAGGCGCACCGGTCATCTTCCCCTCCCGAGGCCAAGTCGTTCGAGGAAGCTACGGTGGTCGGCCTGGGTGGCGCCGGCGCTGTGCGTGATGCGGCTGTAGAAGATCACGGTGACGAGGATCGCGGCGCCAAGCAGCGCCTGGATCCAGAACTGGTTCAGCCCGACCATCTGCACGCCGTTCTGCAGCACGGCAAAGATCACCGCGCCGATGGCGGCGCCGTAGACCGAACCGCTGCCGCCGAAGATCGATACGCCGCCGACGACGGAGGCGGAGATGGTCTGCAGGTTGAAGGTGGGGGCGATGACGGCGTCGACGGTGCCGAAGTGGGCACCCCAGAGGACGCCGGTGAGACCGCAGAGCGCGCCTGAAAGGATGAAGGAGAAGGCGATCTGCCGGCGTACGGGTATGCCCGCGAACTCGGCGCCTTCTGTGTTGGAGCCGATGGCATAGATGTTGCGCCCGACACGCGTGTAGCGGGAGACCCATCCGAGCAGGAGGGTCAACGCCAACGCTATCCATACCAGTGGGCTCTCGCCGAGAATATGGACCTGGGCGACGGCGCCATAGCTATCCGGCAGCACGGTCGCCGAGATCTGGCGGCCGCCGGCATAGACGATGATGCCGCCGCGATAGATCGCCAGTGTACCGAGGGTGGCAACAATGGCGGGAATACGGAGAACGGCTACGAGGAGGGCATTGCCACAGCCGAGCGCGAGGCCGACCGCCAGGCCGATCAGGACCACCACGATGATCGGCGCGTCCGGGTGGTGCGACAGCCATTCGGCGGCGACGAATGCACTCCAAGCCACCATGGCGCCAACGGAGAGATCGATCTGCCGGCCGATGATGAGGAGAGACTGACCGAGGGCGACGATCACCGTCAACGTGGCAGAGAGCGCGACCTGTTCGAGGTTCGATGCCTGCAGGAAGCGGGGTTCGCGGATGGCGATGACGGCGCAGATAATCAGCAGCACGCCGATCAGCTTCGGCTCCCGCGCCCGCAACAGCCACGCGTACCAACGACGGTAGGGGGAGGGGCTGGTTCCGGCCCGCGCGGAGCTACGTTCGAAGGAGGCCACGATCATGCGACCCTACCATTGGGTTGCCGTCGACGCAGTGCCCGAGACCGCTTTTCTCGCCGGCATGGATGGTAGGTAGACGACGGCCCCTCCAGCCAGACTTCAATCCCGCTCGACTTACGCATGGGCTGCCCCCGCGGCCTGATGAACCGGTTGCTGGATATGAGCGGCGGCCAGGAGGAGTTTTTCGCGATCGAAGCTGCCGCGGTTGGCGGTCGCGGAGATGCGGCCGCCGCGGAAGACCAGGATGCGGTCGGCCATGCCCATGAGTTCGGCTGCGTCGTCCGAGATCATCAGGATGGACATTCCGGTTGCAGCGAGATGGGAGATCGTTCGGTGGATCTCGGCCTTGGCGCCGACGTCGATGCCGCGCGTCGGGTTGTCCAGGATCAGGAGCTTCGGGTTGGGCATGAGCCACTTGGCCAGCAGCACCTTCTGCTGGTTGCCGCCGGAAAGCGTGCCGGTGATCTGCTCGATGCCTGACGCCACCACGCGCATCTGCTTGGCGTATTCGGCGGCGGCGTTCTGTTCGCGGGCGGTGTCGATGCGGCCGAAGAGGCCCGAGAAGACGGGCAGCACCGGCAGCGTCTCGTTGGCGCGGATCGGGAACGGCAGGACCAGGCCCTGTCGGTGCCTGTCCTCCGGCACCAGCGAGATGCCGTTACGGATCGCCTCGCGCGGGGAACGGACGGCGATCTCGTGGCCCTCCATCGAGATCGTGCCGGCGTCGGGCCGGACGCTGCCGAAGAGCATGGAGGCGATCTCCGACCGACCTGCTCCGACGAGGCCGAAGAAGCCGAGGATCTCGCCCTGGCGGACCTCGAAGCTGACATCCTTGACGAAACCGGCGCCGGAGAGACCGCGGACCTCGAGCACCGGACCGCCGATCTCCACCTCCTGTTTCGGGAAGAAACTGTCGAGCTTGGCGCCGATCATGTTGCGCACGATGCTTTCGGGGGTGAAGTTCTTCGTCTCGTCGGTGATGACATGGCGGCCGGATCGCAGCACCGTGACGTCATGCGAAAAGGTCATGATCTCTTCGATGAAATGGGTGATGAAGAGGATCGCCACGCCCTCGGCGGCCAGCCGGCCGACGAGGTCAAAGAGGCGGGTGACCTCCTTGCCCGAGAGCGCCGAGGTGGGCTCGTCGAGCACCAGGACCCGCGCGTCGATGGCTAGCGCGCGCGCGACTTCGATCGCTTGACGCTCGGGGACGCCGAGCTCGCGCACCGGGGTGGCGGCGTCGATGTCGACGCCAAGACGGGCCAGGAGTTCGTGCGAACGGGCCATCATGCCGCGCCAGTCGATCCTGCCCTGGCGACGGGGCTGCTGGCCGATGAACACGTTCTCGGCGACGGTGAGATCAGGGAAGAGCGCCGGGTGCTGGTGGACGACTGCAATGCCTTCGGCGCGGCTCGCCAGCGGATCGTCGAAGTGGACGGGGCGCCCGTCGCGGAGGATGTGGCCCTCGTTGGGCCGATAGACGCCACCGATGATCTTCGCCACCGTCGATTTGCCGGCACCGTTTTCGCCGGCGAGGGAATGGACGCGACCGGCATTGAGGATGAGGCCGACATCGTGCAGGACCTCGACGGAGCCGAAGCTCTTCGAGATTCCCTGGAGTTCGAGAACGGGCGTGCTCACTGAGTGGGCCTTGCTTGCGGCGGCGCATCTGCGCGGCCCGGGCGGGTGGACCAGCCTCCCGCCGGGGCGCCTTGTTCCGGCGGAAAGGGGGAGCCTCCCCTCTCCGCTGCGGCACTGTCAAATCAGAAGTTGAAGTTCTTGTAGTTGTCCTTGGTGAACTCCACCGGTTGGCCGGTGATGATCTGGCCGTTCGAGCCGATGGTGTACTTGCCCGGCCACTTGCCCTTCGCGATGGTGAAGGAATCCCCGACCTTGCCGGTGATCGTGCCGTCGACCAGCGCCTTGGCGGCGTAGAAGGTGACGTAGCCAAGCTTCGAGGGATCCCACAGGTAGAAGCCACCGATCGTGCCGTCGAGCATGTACTTGGCGGTGATGCTGGGCACGCAGTTGCCGGAGACCTTGATGGTGCCGTGGCCCTTGTTGACCGACTCGAGCGCGCGAGCGACGGCGGGCAGGCCCGGGCAGGTCGGCGCGAAGATGCCCTTGAGGTCGGGGTACTTGGTGGTCAACGCCACCGTCGCGTCATAGGCCTTCTGCTCGTTGTCGTAGCCATAGACCGTGTCGACGATCTTCACGTCCGGATATTTCGAAACCTCGTCCTCGAACGCCTTGATCCAGAGGTTCTGGTTGGCGGCGGTGGGCTGGGCCGAGACGATGGCAACTTCGCCCGAGGGATGCGGCCCCATCTCACGCATCAGCAGCTGGGCACCGAAGCGGCCGATGGAATCGCTCGTCGCCTGGTTGACGAAGAACGGACGGCCACCGGAGGAATCGGCGTCGAAGGTGATAACCTTCACGCCAAGCTTCTCGGCCCGCTTCATCGCCGGCACGACCGCGTCCGGATCGCTCGGCGCGATGGCGATGGCCGGGATGTGGCGCTCGGCGAGGCTGTTGATGATGTCGACCTGCGCCTGGGCGCTCGAACTCGGTCGGGCCGTAGTTCTTGACGCTGCCGCCGACCTCTTTGGCTGCGATCTCGGCACCGGCGAGGGTGGCGTTGTAGTAGGGATTGGTGGTCGACTTGATCACCATTCCCAGTTCGAATGGCGCGGCCGATGCTGCGCCGCCCGAGATGAGCATCACGCCGGCCGTCAACGCGCCGGCCATCAAGGTATACGTAAACCTGTTGGACATCTCGTTCCTCCAATGTTGTTGCAGCCGTGCAGGCCGGCGTTTTCCGGGTTCCGCTGGCAGGGGTTTGCCCCTCTCTCCGGAGCAGCTGAACCCACCTTCCCCTTCGGGCAACGAAAAGCATGACATGTTATCGATACCTCGTCAAGGCGCCGGTGCTGGGAGGCACGAAAAGTCGCAGGAGCGGGACATTCGGACCGGTCGTCAGAGCGGTCTTGTTGCACCAGCGTGTTGTTGATATGCACTGATGTGTTATCGATATCTGACGTTCCGGCATTTGCAAAAGGAGAAAGATGTGAGGACGAGGCGCTTCGGTCGGACGGGCCGTGAGGTGAGCGAGATTGGTTTCGGCTCCTGGGCGATCGGCGGCGGCCAATGGGTCGAGGTCGAGGAGGACAAGGCGCTGGCCGCGCTCGAGGCGGCGCTGGACGAGGGGGTGACCTTCATCGACACGGCCGACGTCTACGGCGACGGGCGGTCGGAGAAGCTGATTGCCAAGGTGCTGCGCAATCGCGGCGGGCCGCGACCCTTCGTGGCGACCAAGCTCGGCAAGCGGCTGCCACATCAGTCTGTCGAGGGCTACACACCGGAGAAAATGGCGAGTTGGGTGGAGCGGAGCCTGGAGTATCTGGAGACCGACGCGCTCGACCTGGTGCAGTTGCACTGCCCTCCGACGGATCTCTTCTACCATCAGGAGGTCTTCGCGGCGCTCGACGACCTGGTGTCCGGCGGCAAGATCAAAGCTTATGGCGCAAGCGTGGAGCGGCTCGAAGAGGGCCTCAAGGCGATGGAGTACCCCGGCTGCGTCAGCCTGCAGGTGATTTTCAACATCCTGCGCCAGCGGCCGATCAATTCATTGTTCGAAGTGGCCAAGAAGAAGGATGTGGCGATCATCGCCCGGGTGCCGCTGGCCAGCGGCCTGTTGTCAGGCAAGTTCACCAAGGAATCGACCTTCGACAAGGCCGACCACCGCAACTTCAATCGCCATGGTGAGGCCTTCGACGTCGGCGAGACCTTCTCGGGAATGCCATTCGAGGAGGGGCTGGAGGTGGTCGAGCGGATCCGGCCGCTGGTACCGAAGGGCGCCACGCTGGCGCAGTTCGCACTGCGCTGGATCCTGATGTTCGACGCGGTGAGCGTGGTGATACCGGGCGCGCGGACGGAGGCGCAGGCAATGTCCAATTCCATGGCCGCGGGGCTGGCGCCGCTTCCGCCGGAGGTGATGACAGAGTTGAAGAAGATCTACGACGAGGACGTGAAGCCCTTCGTGCACCAGCGGTGGTGAACCCGCACGGCCGGGGTTCCTCCCAGAAGCGCGCGAGGGTGGCCGCGGCCGCGTTGGCCAGAAGTGTCTGAAATCCGCAGAATAGCTGGTGCTGCCGGTAAGGATTGAACTTACGACCTCCCCCTTACCAAGGGGGTGCTCTACCACTGAGCTACGGCAGCCGCGTGCGATTGGCGCGGCGTTTAACTGCCATAGAGGCGAGTGCGGTTCAAGCGTTCCAAGCGCTTTCGGCAACCGTGACGCGGGGCTATGAATGCCGGCATGACCGGCCGCAAGCCCTCCGATGGCGGACCCAGCACGCGGGAACAGCGTCTCGCCGAGGCGCTGCGCGCCAATCTGCGCCGGCGCAAGGCGGCCTCTCGCGTCCGCCCGGAAGGCGGCACGGAGGGCGGGGCAGCGCCGGAACCGGCGGATATGCCAGGCAAATCCAAGCCTTCCGGCCGCCGACCTTGAGTCAGCCGCATTCGTCGGATAGACCCGCCCGGTGGCCGGTGCCCGAAGCGGCGCCGGTTGTCTGATTCTCTATTTTGGGGGCGGCTCATGGATCGCATCCGCATCGTCGGCGGCAATCGCCTGAATGGCTCGATTGCCATTTCCGGTGCCAAGAACGCGGCCCTGCCCCTGATGATCGCGAGCCTGCTCACCGATGAGACGCTGACGCTGGAAAACGTTCCGCGGCTCGCCGACGTCGCCATGCTGAAGCGCATCCTCGGCAATCACGGCGTCGACTGCATGGTGCTTGGTAAGCGCCCCGGCCAGAACGGCCAGGGCGAGACGCTGCAGCTTTCGGCACACCAGATCGTCGATACCGTCGCGCCCTACGACCTCGTCTCGCGCATGCGGGCGAGCTTCTGGGTGGTCGGGCCGCTGGTGGCCCGCATGGGCCAGGCGCGCGTCTCGCTGCCCGGCGGCTGCGCCATCGGCACGCGGCCGGTCGATCTGTTCATCGAGGCCCTCAAGACGCTCGGCGCCGATATCGATATCGACGGCGGCTACGTCGTCGCCCGGGCGCCGAAGGGGCTGACCGGCGCCCGCGTCACCTTCCCCAAGGTCACCGTCGGCGCCACCCATGTCACCCTGATGGCGGCAGCGCTGGCCAGGGGCGAGACCGTCATCGAGAACGCCGCCCGCGAGCCGGAGATCGTCGATCTCGCCCAGTGCCTCACGTCCATGGGGGCCAAGATTGCCGGCGCCGGCACGTCCACCATCCGCATCCAGGGCGTCGATCGGCTGACCGGCGCCCGCCATGCCGTAATGCCCGATCGCATCGAGACCGGCACCTACGCTTTTGCCGTCGCGATGACCGGCGGCGACGTGCTGCTCGAAGGTGCCAGCAGGGCACTGCTCGAGGAGCCGCTCAACGTGCTCACCAAGATCGGCGCCGAGGTGACGGCGACCAATCAAGGCATCCGCGTCACCCGCAACGGCCACGGCCTGTCGCCGGTCGAGGTGACCACCGAACCCTTCCCGGGTTTCCCCACCGATCTGCAGGCGCAACTCATGGCCCTGGTCAGCCGCGCCGACGGCAGGTCGCGGATTCGCGAGACGATCTTCGAGAACCGCTTCATGCACGTTCAGGAGCTTGCCCGCCTGGGGGCGGACATCCACCTCGATGGGCAGGTGGCCACCGTCACCGGTGTCCCCCGCCTGACCGGTGCCCAGGTGATGGCGACCGACCTGCGTGCCTCGGTTTCCCTGGTCATTGCCGGCCTCGGCGCCGAGGGCGAGACCGTGGTCAACCGCGTTTACCACCTCGATCGCGGCTTCGAGCGCATTGAGGAGAAGCTCGGCGCCTGTGGGGCGGACATCGAGCGGTTGAGCGCCTAGACACCCGGTTGCGCCGCGGCGGGCCACGCATTACCTGTGGCAGGTATCAACGCGGTCCCAACCCATGTCCGACATCGCCACTCCCCTGAAACTCTGTGCCTTCGACGAGGAGGACCTCGCCGTCATCTCGGCCCACGTCCAGGACGCCGTGCTCAAGGTCCGCGACTTGGTCTACCTGCCGCAGGAAGGCCGCTTCGCCGTCGCCATGAACCGCTTCATCTGGGAGAAGGCGGCTGACGGCAAGCGCAAGGCCTATGAGCGCCGCCGCTCGGTCCTCTCCTTCGATCGCGTCAGCGCCGTCCGCTCCAGCCGGATCGACCGCGACCGTCCCGACGCGGTGGTGGAACTGCTTGCGGTCTCGTTTGAAACGGCCGATACCCCTGCCGGAAGAGTGACGCTTGTCTTTGCCGGCGGCGGTGCGGTGCAGCTCGACGTCGAGGTCATCGAGGGGCGCCTGGCCGATCTCGGTGCCGCCTGGGCGACGTCGGCCAAGCCTGAGCACGATCTCGAGAGCACGGCCGAATCCGGCGATTGATTCTGGCGTCACAGCAGAACCTGGGGACGCCAAAGTGCCAATCAGACTTGTCCAATCCGATCCCGATTTCGAGGCGCGCTTCCAGGCGCTTGCCAACGACAAGCGCGAGATGGCCGCCGACGTCGACCGGTCGGCCCGCGAGATCATCGACAATGTGCGCCGGCGCGGCGACGCCGCACTGATCGAGTACACCGAGAAATTCGACCGCCTGGCGCTGACGCCGGACCAGCTTCGCGTCTCCGAAGAGGCGATTGATGCCGCTGAGAAGGCGGTGCCGGCCGCCCAGCGCGAGGCGCTGCTGCTTGCCCGCGACCGCATCACCGCGCATCACCGCCGCCAGATGCCGGCCGACGACCGCTACACCGACGAGATCGGCGTCGAGCTCGGCATGCGCTGGACCGCGATCGAGTCCGCCGGCCTCTATACGCCGGGCGGCACCGCCGCCTATCCTTCGTCGGTGTTGATGAATGCTATTCCGGCGAAGGTCGCCGGCGTCGAGCGCATCGTCATGGTGGTGCCGATGCCGCCGGGCGTCACCAGCCCGTTGGTCCTCTATGCCGCCCGCATCGCCGGCGTTGACGAGGTCTATCGCGTCGGCGGCGCCCAGGCGATTGCTGCACTTGCCTACGGCACCGAGACCATCAAGCCGGTCGACAAGATCGTCGGCCCCGGCCGCGACTATGTCGCCGCCGCCAAGCGCCTGGTCTTCGGCACCGTCGGCATCGACACCATCGCCGGCCCCTCCGAAGTGCTGATCGTCGCCGACGGCGACAACGATCCCGACTGGCTCGCCGCCGACCTTCTCGCCCAGGCCGAGCACGACGCCGCGGCGCAGTCGATCCTGATAACCGATTCCGCCGAACTGGCCGACCGCGTCGCCGCCGCCGTCGACCGCCAGTTGACGTTGCTGCCGCGTGGCAAGATCGCCGGGGCGAGCTGGCGCGATCACGGCGCCATCATCGTGGTGAAGTCGATGGCCGCTGCGATGGAACTGGCCAACCGCGTGGCGCCCGAACATCTCGAACTTGCCGTCGCCGACCCTGAGGCCCTGCTGCAGCGTGTGCGCAATGCCGGTGCTGTCTTCCTCGGCCGCTACACCCCGGAAGCCATCGGCGATTATCTCGGCGGGCCCAACCACGTTCTGCCCACCGCGCGCTCGGCACGCTATTCCTCCGGCCTCTCGGTGTACGACTTCATCAAGCGTTCCTCGCTGCTGAAGCTCGGTCCCGAGCAGTTGCGCAAGCTCGGCGATGCCGCCATCACGCTCGCCGAGGCCGAGGGTCTCGGCGCCCACGCCCGATCCGTCTCAGTCCGGCTCAATCGGTAGCCGTGACCGGGGAGGGGAAGCACACATCGACTGGCCGGCTTGTCGCCGTCCAGCTTGACGACGCCGCGATGCGGCGCAGCACGCCCTATATCGACCGCGAGCGCGCGGCCGCCATGCGCGACCTGCTTGCCAGCAACGTCTTCGCGCCCGTCGGCAGCCACGACGGGGAATTTCACCTGCGCCTGTCGGTGGCCAACCGCCGGCTGATTTTCGACATTCGTGACGATCACGACCGGCCGCTGGTCACGCATATCCTGTCGATGACGCCGCTGAGAACCGTCATGCGCGATTATTACGTCGTCTGCGATGCCTATTACGCCGCCGTCGGCAGCACCGCGCCGGCCCAGTTCGAGGCGATCGACATGGGGCGCCGCGGCCTGCACAACGAGGGCGCCGAGTTGTTGCGCGAGCGCCTCAATGGCAAGATCGAGCTCGACCGGGCAACCGCCCGCTGCCTGTTCACCCTGGTCGCCGCCTTGTACTGGAAGGGCTGAAGCATGTTCACAATTTGCCCGCGATCCGCTAGCTACGGGGCGACCAGGGGCCGTGTTGCCGATCGCCAACGGGCTGCGGCGGCCCTCCCATCGATCTCCTGACGGAACCAGAATGGCCGGGCGCGTCAAACTCATCCTCGCTTCAGGTTCTCCGCGGCGCTTGGCCTTGCTCGCCCAGATCGGGGTTGAGCCCGACCGGGTGATGCCGGTCACCATTGACGAGACGCCGAAGAAGAGCGAACCGCCGCGCAACCTCGCCAAGCGGCTGGCCGAGGAGAAGGCGAACGCCGCGATCGCTCTCGCCAGGACCGAGTCCGACCTTGCCGGTGCCCTGATCGTCGCTGCCGACACCGTCGTCAGCGTCGGCCGCCGCATTCTCGGCAAGGCCGAATCCATTGAGGAGGCCGCCGTCTGCCTGCGCCAGCTCTCTGGCCGTGCCCATCGCATCCACACCGGCGTGGTGCTGGTCAACGCCGGCGGCCATCTGCGCCGCCGTCTGGTTGAGACGCGTGTGCGATTCAAGCGGCTCTCCCGCGAGGACGTCGATTCCTACCTCGCTTCGGGCGAGTGGCGCGGCAAGGCCGGCGGTTACGCCGTGCAGGGCATCGCCGGCGCATTCGTCGTCAAGCTTTCCGGCTCCTACACCAACGTCGTTGGCTTGCCGCTCCACGAGACGATGACGCTGCTCACCGGCGAGGGCTATCCCGTTCATTTCAACTGGCTGAACTCCGGCTAGGCGACGATGGCCGACGCAGGTAAGCCGCAGAGCGCCGAAATCGTGCCGCTGAGGCCGCGCGGCAAGTGCCCCGTCTGCGGCAAGCCGTCCGACCGGACGCTGCATCCCTTCTGCTCGAAGCGCTGCGCCACGATCGACCTGAACCGCTGGCTGTCGGGATCCTATGCCATTCCCGCAGTCGAAGAAGACACCCCCGATGCCGAGGAGGGAGAGGGCGGTGGCGGGCAATCGTGACGCCACGGAACTCGGCTTCGCGGTCGCGGCGGAGCGCCGGGTCTCCGGCCTGCTCATGCTGCCGTCCGGCGCCCGCGCCCTCTACGTGGTGGCCCACGGCGCCGGTGCCGGTATGCGGCATCCGTTCCTCGCCACCATGGCAGCAAGCCTGGCGGAGCGGGGCATCGCCACATTGCGTTACCAGTTCCCCTACATGGAAGCCGGTGGCCGCCGGCCGGATTCACCGTCCCTGGCCCATGCGACCGTCCGCGCGGCGGTTGCCGAGGCGGCACGGCAGGCACCCGGCCTGCCGCTCATCGCCGGCGGCAAGTCCTTCGGCGGCCGCATGACCTCGCAGGCTCAGGCTCTCCAGCCGTTGGCCGGCGTCGTCGGCCTTGCCTTCCTCGGCTTTCCCCTCCATCCGCCCGGCAAGCCCGGCGACGAGCGTGGCGACCACCTGAAGGACGTCCGCCTGCCCATGCTGTTCCTGCAGGGAACGCGCGATGAATTCGCCCAACGGGATCTGATCGAGCCCCTGTGCCGCAGGCTCGGCCCGCGCGCCGCGCTGCGCCTGGTCGAGGGCGCCAATCATTCCTTCAAGGTGCCGGCCAAGAGCGGACGCAAGGATACCGATGTCAGGGCCGAACTGGCCGATGCGTTGGCCGCCTGGACCGGGCAAATTCTCGGAAAATAGGGCTGGTTTCGGCCTTCTTGCCGAACTGGACACCCCACCGCGGTTTCACTATAACCGCCACGCGCCGCGGCCTGATGGTCCGCGGCGCGTGTGTTGGCCCAGGTAGCTCAGTTGGTAGAGCAGCGGACTGAAAATCCGCGTGTCGGTGGTTCAAATCCGCCCCTGGGCACCACCTCTTAACCGTCGCGCCAATAAATCAAATATCCCTGAGAACCTGCGAGACTGGGCTCTCGCCGCATGGGTGCTGTAGGAGACGCCTTTCGGCAACTGGACGTTAGCGGTCCGCGGCAACCTCGACGGCGCCAGGCGTGCCACTGAGCGAAATTCGATTGGGAAGACATTGTGTCAGAGGGCGCGCAGGTCATTCATTGCCGGTCGCCCGGCGGATCGACCCGCGTTTGACCACCGGCATGGGGATAAGGTGTTCGGCATCGATCCGGCCAGAGAGCAGGAGTTCGACCGAGAGCTCGCCCATTTGCTCGTGCGGCAATGCAATCGTGGTCAGGCCCGGTCGCAGATAGGCGGCCAGTTCGTCATTGTCGAAAGAGACGATCGAGATGTCATCCGGGACCTTGAGTCCGGCATCGGCGAGAGCCTGATACACGCCGAACGCCAAGCGATCGTTCATGCTGAGGATGGCGCGGAGGGAATTTCGCCGCCTCAATAGCCTCTTCGTCAGCCGGTAGCCCTCCTCGGGCTCCCAGTTCCAACACGATTCCTCCGCCGCAAAGGTCAGCTTGTTGCGCTTCATCTCGGAGCGGATTCCCTTGACGCGGCGAGCGATGGTCTGCGAGCGGAAGAGGCCCCTCTCGGCCCGGTCGCTCTGGCCAAGGAGTGCGATCCCCGAGTCGATGCCGGCATCCAAAAGAAGGCGAACGGCGGACCGTCCGCCCTCCAGCTCGTCGGGCAGGACCGATCCCGGGAACCGTGGATTGGTCGCGTTCAGCATCACGACCGGGGTCGCGAACGCCATGTCCGGAACGAAGATTTCGCGTGCCCGCATCGAGGCGAAGATAATGCCGTCGACCTGGCGATCGAGGGCGGCAGCAATCGCTTCCGATTCGCGTGCGGGTTCGCCACCCGTCTCCAGGACAAGCATCACATAGTCGGTGCGTTCAGTGGCCTGCAGCGCACCGCGAATGAGCCCGGTGGCGAAGCGTGTGGTCGCCACGACATCCGATATGAACGCGATCGACTGCGTGCGGTCGGTGCGCAGGCTGCGCGCCGCAACATTGGGGCGGTAGCCGAGCTTGGCGGCCGCCGCCATGACCTTGGCGTGGGCCGTGGCCGACAACCGCGTATCCGGGCGCCCGGTCAGGATCATGGATGCAGCGGTCGGGGACAACCCCGCTGCCCGGGCAACATCGGCCAGTGTCACGCGCCGCTTATGGGTCTTTGAAGATCGCTTCAATGAGGAAATCCCGACGACAGTACGTGCATGTCATATCCATCCGGGCGGTAGTCGCCAAGTTCAAGGTCAACTCGGCCGGAGGCTGTCGTCGTCAAAGGCTGCTCATGGAAACGGCCTGCCGACGATCGTGCGGCACTCGAGGCCGGGATTCGCCGGGGTCTTGAGTGTCAGCGCGAGGGGATCGAGGCTGAAGACGAACGTCGTGCGGAAACCGCCTTCGGTGAAGACCAGTTCGACCGCCAGGCGGTCGGGGGCTTCCCAGCGGGCCAGGCCCTTATATGGCTCGGGGTAGCCGGTCGATATGGGGCTCGTCCCGCCGGCCCATGTATCGACGCCGATAGGCAGCCGATAGGTCGCATTGCGGTCGGTCAGAATGAGCGCGACGCCATCGTCGCGCCATTCCAGTTTCGCGGAAACGATCGGGACCTGGCCGCCATATAGACGTGTCGGCAACGCCAGCGGCTCGCTCAACACGAACGTGGTGACGCTGAGTTCGTACGCGCGGGGTGAACCCGGCGCCCCCGTCGTCGTCGCCGGGAACGCCGGATTTGCTTCGCTCGACACCGGATCGACGACGCCGTCGAGCGCCGGCACCAGCGTCTCCCATGCAAGATCGAGCGTGCGTTGGGTGTTCAGCGTGCCGGCGGTGATGGCGATGAGGGCGTCGAGCCGGGGCAGCACGATGCAGAACTGACCGAGCAGGCCGTCGGCGCGGTAGCCTTCCCGGTGGTTCCGCCAGAACTGGTAGCCGTAACCGGCGACCCAGTCGGACGCGCCGGCATTGCCCCACGATGCGATCCGTTTGCTCGTGGCTTCGTTGACCCAGGCCGCCGGCAACAGGCGCTGCCCCTGCCACATGCCCTGTTGCAGATAGAGCTGGCCGAACCGCGCCAGTTCGCGCGTCGTCAGGTGCAGCCCCCAACCGCCATTGTTGACGCCCTCTTCGCTGCTCAGCCAGGGGCGCAGGGCGATTCCCAGCGGATCAAGCAGGCGAGGGCGGAGATACGCGTCGAGCGGCTCGCCCGCCAGGCGCTGCACGACCGCAGCCAGCACATAGGAGGAGGGGTTGGAATACTCGAAACGGCTTCCGGGCGGCAGCGCGAGTCTTTCGGCAAGGTACGCGGCAACTGACGGCATGTCGCGTGCACCCGGCGCCGCCGGACGCGCCGCATGCTCGGCCGACATCGTCAGCAGATGCTTGACGCGCAGTTCGGCCAGATGCGCGTCGATCGGATCGGGAGCGAGGTCCGGGAAGATGTCGACCACGCGATCGTCGACCGTCAGCAGGCCGTCGGCGATCGCCAGGCCAATGGCGCTCGCAACGAAGCTCTTGGTGACCGAATACATGCGATGCGGCGTATCCGGGTCGAACGGCGCCCGGTACGCCTCCGCAACGATGGAACCTTGGTGCAGAAGCAGGACCGAATGCAGATCCAGACCCGCGGCTTCGCTCGCCGCAATGAAATCGGCGGCAGCGCCGCGTGGTGATTGGAGATTCTGGATGTTTAGCATCGGCTGTTGTCCTGGACGTGAGCGCCTTTTCGGATCAGGCGCGCGCGGAGCCCATGGGCGCACAGACCACCTACCGGCCATGCGATGGTTCTACCGTCCGATGACCTGCATCATGCGCCACGGACGATCTTCATCGTGCGCCGGAACCGAGGATTGACAATCGCATGGGCTAAATGCTTTTAGCAAGCCTCACCCGAAGCGGCTGCGGCAGCATTGTTGCTGCGTCAGCCGCCAACCGATTGCGGCCGGCACTGCAAGCCAATTGGTAGCCTGGCCCATCCCTGGAAGGTTCCGGCGGCCGTTGCTAAGACGGCTGCCCGCGGCAGGCGCTGACAATGAGTGATTCGATTTCAGGCTCCGTCGGCGAAGGGTTCGGGCGCGTTGCCGACGCCTTCGCTGCGGTGGTGGCAAACGACCGCAAGGCCGGCGCGGCCGTGTGCGTCTATCGCGACGGCCAACCGGTTGTCGACCTGTGGGGCGGCATCGCAGACGCGCGCACCGATGCGCCCTGGATCAAGGAGACGGTGAATGTCCTGTTCTCCTGCACCAAGGGCCTGATGTCGATTCTCGCCGCGCAACTGGCCGAGAACGGCCGGCTCGACTACGAGGCGCCGGTCGCGCAGTACTGGCCCGCGTTCGCTCAGGCGGGAAAGGAGCAGGCCAGGGTCCGCCACCTGCTCAGCCATCAGGCAGGGTTGTCTGCGCCGCGCGCTCGGTTGACGACGCAGGATATCCTCTATTGGCAAAGGATGGTCGGCCTCCTGGAGGAGCAGGAACCGCTATGGCCGCCCGGTCGGGGCCACGCCTATCACGCGCTGACACATGGGTGGCTGGTCGGCGAGCTGATCCGGCGCGTAACTGGTCGATCGGCAGGCGAGCAGTTCGCCGAAGCAGTCGCCCGTCCGCTCGGGGCCAACGCGTGGATCGGGCTTCCGCCCGCCGAGGATGGCAGGGTCTCGTATCTCACCGTTGGCGACAGCCTGGCGCAGCAGGCAGCGGCCGCGGAAAGCGACGACTGGCAGAGCCGCGCGACGACGCTTGGCGATGCCTTGCCGGCGGCGCTCGCCGGCCCCGATGTTGGCTTCAACGACCCGCGTCTGTGGCATGCACAGATTCCCGGCGCCGGGGGAATAGCTGACGCGCGATCGCTCGCCCGCATCTGGTCGGCAACGGTCTGTGAGACGGCAGGGGTCAGGCTGTTGGATGAACAAACAGTTGTTCGCGCGACGCAGGTACAGAGCCAGGGTGAGCCGGTCTTCGCCGTGCCTCCGCCCTGGTCGCGCTGGGGAATGGGATTCCAGCTCGACTCGCCGGCACGCCGCTATCTCACCTCGCGCGGCTTCGGGCACGACGGCGCCGGAGGGCAGGTCGCCTTCGCCGAGCCGGAGCTGAGGCTGGGTTTCGCCTTTGTCACGAACCTGATGCAAGGCGCCGGCGACAATCGCGCCACATCGATCATCAACGCGCTGCGCGCCGTGGTCGCCCCCGCGCACTGAAGCGAGCGCACGCCGCCACACAACGCCCTCCTCCATTGACCGTTTTGGCGCGCATATGCTAAATGCATTTAGCAATAAGAGCACAGGGGAGGAAGAGTTGATTGTGCGAAACTTTGCAACAGCCGGCCTCTTTGCGATGGCCGTCGCTTCAACCACCGGCGGGGTCGCGGTAGCCGCTCCCAGTTGCGGTACCGACCCGGTCACCCTCAACGCCTATTTCGAAACGGGGTTCCCGCTTGCCGACAAGCTGGCCGAGGAGTTCTCGCGCCAGTTCCCGAACGTCAAGTTCGACATCAAGGAAGACCTGTTCAAGAACCTGATGGAGAACAGCCCGCGCGTGCTGGCCAGCGACAACGCTCCGGACCTGATCCGTCTGCCCTCGATCAGCGACCTGGTTAAGGACGGGCAGCTCAAGAACCTCGACGGCTACGTCACCGCCTTTGGCTGGGACAAATACCCGCCGGCCGAACTGTCGCAGAACCGGGTCGCCGATGGCGGCCGGCCGCGTGGCCAAGGCTCTCTTTATGCCATGGGGCTCAACTACAGCATGACCGGCATCTTCTATAACAAGACGCTGGCCAAGCAGATCGGCATGACCAAGGTGCCGGAGACGGTGGCCGAACTGGAAGACCTGATGGCCAAGGCAAAGGCCGCGGGAATCCAGCCGATCGTTCAGTGGAACAAGCCGAACGCCGGCCTGGCGTTCCCGCTCCAGAACCTGATGGGTGCCTTCGGTCCTCCGGGCCCGATCAACGACTGGATCTTCCAGCGCCCGGGCGCGACCATCGACACGCCAGCGAACCTCGATGCGGCCAAACATCTGGAGCAGTGGATCAAGGCCGGGTACTTCCCCTCCGACGCCAACGCCATCGACTACGCCACCGGGATGAGCCGGTTCATCGGCGGCAAGGCCCTGTTGCTTTTCAATGGCGATTGGGAGTCGGGCAATCTCGACAAGCAGATGGCGGGCAACGCCGGCTTCTTCCTGATGCCGCCCGCCAAGGCCGGCGGCAAACACGCCGCCATGTCGGCGCCATTGACCTATGGCATCGGCGCCAAGGCCAAGCATCCTGACTGCGCGGCGTTCTTCCTCAACTGGGTCAGCAACAATCCCGAGGCCAGGAAGATCAACGTCGAGGTCGGTGGCTCCAATCCCGGTGGACCGACCGACCTGCCCATGCCGGCGGTTGCTCCCGGCAGCGTGACGGCCGAAACGCTGGCGGCCGGAACGATCATCGGCAAGGAGAACGGCGCGATGGACTTCATCGCCAACGCGACCGGTGCGATCTTCTCCGATGGCTGGACGCCGGAACTGCAGCGGATGGTCGGCGGGCGCCAGGACGCCGCCGGCATGCTCAAGGCAGTGCAGGCAGAATACGAGAAGGAACTTTCGCGCTAGGCTGCCGGACGTTCGCCAACATCTCGAGTCGATGATCGAGAAGCAGTCGACCGACACGCACATTGGCCCGCGGCTCTTCGCACCATCGAGGAGCCGCGGTGCATTGGTGGCGTGGGCGTTCATCGCTCCCGCCCTGATCTTCTACGCGACGTTCGTGCTCTGGCCGATCCTCGTGTCCGTCTACTACTCGCTTCTGCATTGGGATGGTATCGGCCCCTCGAGCTTCCGCGGCCTGTCCAACTACGTCACGGTACTGACCGATTCTGACCTGCTGCAGGTCATCGGCAATGCCTTCCAGCTCGTCGCCTATTTCACCATCATCCCGGTTGGGATCGGCCTGGCGGTTGCCTCGGCGATCCGCAGCCAGCTTGCCGGGCGCTTCGGCGCGACGGTGCGCGTCGTGCTCTTCCTTCCCCAGGTGATCCCGCTGGTTGCCGCCGGCATCGCCTGGAGCTGGGTGCTGGCATCGGACGGCGTCGTCAATCAGCTTCTGACCATCGTCGGGCTGGGGAACCTGGCGCGCGGCTGGCTGGGAGATTTCGACTTCGCGCTTCCCGCCGTCGGCATCATCGGCGCTTGGGTGCTGCTCGGCCTGTGCACCATGCTGCTCGTCACCGGGATCACCAAGATCGATCCCAACCTCTATGAAGCCGCCAAGCTCGACGGTGCGTCGCCCTGGCAGGAATTCGTCTGGATCACCGTCCCCGGCCTGCGTCAGGAGATTGGTGTCTGCGTGACGGTGACCGTGATCGCCGCTTTGGCGAGCTTCGACATCGTCTACATCGCCACCGGCGGCGGTCCCGGCTTGCAGACGACGGTTCCCGGGCTTGAGATCTATCGCCTGGCGTTTGCGCACCGGCAGGTAGGGCTCGCATCGGCTCTGGCGGTTGTCCTCATGGTGCTGGTGATCGTCTGCATCCTCCCCATCCAGTGGTACATGCGGAGGACGCCGAAATGAGGGAAGGCGTGTTCAGCGGGATCGTGCCGAAGACCATCCTCGTCGGTCTTATGTTCGTCACCCTCTTGCCCTTCATCACCATGTTCTCGGCCTCCCTGGCGCCGTCGGGAACCTATCCACCCGGTTTGCAGTGGCCATCCGATCCGCAGTGGCAGAACTACGTCGAGGCGTTCAACGACGCGAGCATGGCACGGCTGTTGCTTTCCAGCACGATCATCGCGTTGTTCGTCGTCCCGGTGTCGGTCTTCATCGGAACGCTGGCCGGGTTTGGTCTGGCCGCACTGATGCCGCGCGGGCATCGCTTCATCTACCTGCTGTTTGTCCTCGGCCTGACCCTGCCGTTCGAGGGCGTTATCACGCCGCTCTACTACGAAGTGCGCGCGCTCGGCCTGCTCAACACCAAGTTCGCCATCATCCTACCGCTCATCGGCTTGTTCATGCCTTTCTCGGTCTACTGGATGCGCGCGCATTTCGTGAACGTGCCATCCGAGATGAGCGAAGCGGCGCAGATCGACGGTGCCAGCACCTGGCAGCATTTCTGGCTCGTGCAGGTGCCGATCGCCCGGCCTGCGATCACCTCGCTCGCGATCCTCCAGTTCCTGTGGACCTGGAACCAGTTCCTTCTCCCGGTCGTCCTCGTCGAGAACCCGCTTGAGCGCACCATGGCCGGCGCCCTCGGTGCGTTCCAGGGCCAGTGGGGTACGAATATTCCGCTCCTGTGTGCCGGGTCCCTGATGATCATCACGCCGACGATCGTGCTCTTCCTGATCTTCCAGAAGCAGTTTGTCGCGGCCCTGCTGCAAGGGGCGGTCAAGGGCTAGCTGTGGAGCCTCGATAGGTTGTTCTCCTACAGACCGCGCCTATTGATGCACGGCGCGGAGGCTGCCGCGAGAACGGCTCGATTGCAGCGATGCAACCAGCGCCGCAGTTCCTCGCCTCCTCCCCCACCGCGCAGAATACGCTAGTACCAATCAGCGTCCTGCCAGTTCGAGACGGCCGTAGAGGTCCTCGAAAATGGCGTCCCGATTGACGTCGAATGCTTCGCGCATGGCATGGCGATCCGGCGCGTGTTCCCAGAACAATCCGTCATTGAGCCTGGGTGATTGTGTCAGGTGGGTCGCAACGAGGTCCTCGTCGAAAAGCCACGCCACGTCGATCATGTCCCAGATGACCCACGTCTTGGCTTCCGGCTCGGAGATGGCAAACATCTCGTGCAGATGATTGTGGGTGAACAGGTGGTAGAGATAGTCGCCGATGTCGCCTTTGCCCTTCACGAAGCGTTCCATCTCGGGCAGCGAGATCTTGAGCTGCGCGCCGACGTGATAGCCCGGCAGATAGACGTGCGGCACGCCGCATTCGAAAAGCAGCTGCGAAGCGAGCCTGTCCTGCACCAGATTGAGCGAGGGCTCGTTGGAGAACGGTGCATAGCTGGGAAAGCCCGACGTCCATACCACGACGATGTTTTCAATGATGTCGGGCGCCCTTAGCAGCGCCGAGCCGACATTGGTCAATGCGCCCATCGCCAGCACGTAGAGCGGGCGCTGCCGGTCGGCCCGTGCCCGTTGGACGATGAAGTCCGCCGCCGGGCTTTCGATGGGAGAGCCGAAATCGCTGAGATAGGAGGGGGAGCCGCGCAGGATCCGGCCATCCGGCTCGACATGGCACTTGTCGAACACGCACTCGATCTCGCGATACGACAGATCCATGCCCTCGCCGGGGCCGACGAAGCGGATGTCCTGGCCGCTTCTTCCTTGCGCGACCATGCGCTTTGCCCAGCCGGCGAGGCCGCCCATGAAGCGCTCTTCATCGGCCGATGGCGGCTTGCCGCGCTGCAGAAGCGCGATCGACTTGATCAGCCTGTCGCGATGATGCGCGAAGGAAAACGGCACGGCCGTCACCCCTTCGAGATCGAGTCGGTCGGGCGAAAGGAGCGCCCACGCCAGCGCGAACTGGTCGTCGATCTCGTTCGCCGTATCCGTGTCGATGATCACGCGTGGCCGCGGTCCGGGCCGTCCGAGCCGTTCCTCCATCAGCCCGGGGTCTATCCGGGGAAAACGATCCAACACGCTTTGCGGAACAGGCATCGGTGTCCTCTCAGCTGCCGAAGCCCTTGCCGAAGGCTTCTTCGTTGATGAAGCGTTCCGAGATGATGAGAAGGATGATCCCCGGCAGCGTCACGATCAGCGTGATGCCGGCGGCTGAGGCGTCGATCGTGCCCCCCGAGATCTTCGAGAAGAGAAGGGTCGGCAGCGTGATGATCTTGCCCTGCCCAAGGAAGAAGGTGAGCAGGAAGATGTTGGTCGAGACCAGGAACGTGAAAAGAGCGCCGGCCACCACGCCGGGCATCAGCATGGGCAACGTCACGCGGGTGAGAATCTGCCACCGGCTCGCGCCGAGGATCATGGCCTGATCCTCGAATTCGCGGCCCAGCCCCTGATAGACGGCCGTCAGCATGCGCACCATGTAGGGAATGGTTGGAATGAGATGAGCGATCACGATACCGAAATACGAGCCGGCCAGCCCTAGGCGGATGAAGATCATCAACAGCGCGATGCCGATGGCCGCCTCCGGGATGATCAGCGGCAGGGACAGGAAGAACTCGAAGGCGCTCTTGCCCGGAAAACTCTCGCGGGCCAGCACGCGCGAGGCCGGCAGGCAGATGACCAGGCAGATGATGGTGACCGCCAGCCCTATCGAGACGGTGTTGACGGTCGCTTCCCAGACGCGGCTGTAGGGCGACAGCACATAGTCCCAGGCGAGCGGAATTGGGGACCTTTGCCGCTGCTCCAGCCACCATCGCGCCGGCAGCATCTCGGGCCAGGCCCACCGGAACGCCAGACTCTGGATGATCAGCGGCAGGAACGGCCCGAGGATGAACCCGGCAATGACCACCAGGTAGAATTTCTGGAACGGCGACAGCCGGTTCGCGAGCGCGTTGTCGGATGCGGTTCGTTTCATCTCAGCTCCGACCGATGCGGCGTTCGAAACGGCGATAGGAAGCCAGGTAGGCAAACAGGATCACGCCGGCGACGAGGCCGATCGACACGACGGTCGCCATGCCCTGGAGTTGGAGCGTGTAGTCGGCGTCGTTGAAATAGCGCCAGGCGATGACCGGCAGCGTATCGGGATAGCCGCCGCCGAGGATGAACGGCGCCTCGAACGCGCCGACATTGAAGGCGAAGCAGATCAGCGTCGATGAAACGATGCCCGGCAGGATCTGCGGCAGCGTCACGCGGAAGAATATGGCGCTGCGGCTGGCGCCGAGGATGGCGGCGGCCTCTTCAGTCTCTCTGCCGATCCCCAGCAGCACGGCATAGACGGCCAGCGCGATGAACGGCAGCTGCTTCCAGACATAGACCGTGATGATGCCCCAGCCGTAGTGGGTCTTCACGATCTGCGGGAACTGGCCGGGATCGTTGATCAGGCCCACAAGCGCCGCCAGGCGTGAAATCATGCCTCCGTTGGACAGCATCAGCACCGCCAGCGCGATGCCGACCGTGTAGGGGATCATCAGCGGCAGCTTGTAGAGGTATTTGTAGAAGGTCTTGCCGGGAAACGACTTGATCAGCGCGAGCGCCAGGAGCACCGCCAGCACCAGCGCAATCAGCGTCGACACGATGGCGTAGTAGAGGGTGAGCCAGAGGGATGTCCAGAACGAGGCGGAGCCCCAGAGTGCTTCGAAATAGGCGAGATCTGGGAAGGTATTGACGCCGAACCAGGGCGCGAAGCCGAGCGACTGGACCACGGCCAACAGCAGCGCGCCCCCGAACAGAACGACCAGCACGAGCACCACAGGTGTCATCTGCAGCATCAGCCACAGGCGGTCGCGGCGCATGCGCCTCGCGGCGGTGTAAGCTGCCAATTCCCGGTCTCCGTCTCGATGTGTCCCCGCCAGCGCGCGGCCGGCGGGGACATCAGCAGCTACTTGCTGGCCAGGTTCTTGACCGCGCGCTGGACGATCGTTTCGATCGAGTTGTTACTGCCGCGCTCGATGTAGTCGAGCCATGTGGCCTCGATCACGTTAACCAGCGTCGCGTTGGTGTCGGGCGCGGTATTCTTGTCGAGGTCCTCCTGGGTGACGCCGACATGCCCCGGCGATGCGTCGGTAATGGCTTTGGCATCGGCGGCGGACAGCAGCCACGAATTGATACCCGCCGGCATTCCCGTCTGCTTGAGCTTGGAGACCTGTGATTCCACCGAAGCCATGTAGTTGGTCAGCAACAGGGCGGCCGCCGGATGAGGCGCGGTGGACGGGATCGCCAGATAGTTCTTGTTCTTGATCATCGTTCCTTCGGGGAAGATGAACTCGCGTGCCTTTTCGGGATATGTGCCCGTGGCCAAGTCGTTGGCAACCGCATAAAGACCGAACTTGCAGTCGAAGTCGATTTGGCCGTTGAGGAACAGGCCATCGAGCTCGGCGACGTTTTCGGGATAGCGCGGCTTCCCGCCACTGGCGTTGAGCAGCAGGGGCTGGATGGATTTCAGGTATTCCAGACCTGGCTTGATCAGCCGTGCGATCTCGGCCGCGCCCAGTTCGTCACGCGACTTCTGGAACGGAATGGCACCGTTGCCGTCGGGATTGTGCGCGTAGACCGCTTCCTGGACGAAGGTGTTGCCGAGGTAGTTCGGCGGCTTGACATAGGCGAACTTGCCGGGATGGGCCTGCAGGTAGGTTTTCAACTGATCGAAGGTGTGCGGAACGTCCTTGTCGGCCACCCGGCCACCATTGACGGCGCAGACGTACTGCTCGCCCGACCACGGCATCTCGGCGCTGTCGTTCACCACGCCGAAATCACGCAGGTTGAGCAGCGAGCGGCTGTCCTTCGGGTCCCAGTCGATGTTCTTGGCGTTGGGGACCTTCTGCGCGAAGCTGCCGAACAGCGCCTTCTGCCCCTTGAGCGTGGCGAAGTTCTCGCCATTCACCCACACCGCATCGACACTGCCTTCTCCGATGCCCTTGCCGGCGCCTTTCTCGGCCAGCGTCAGGTCGATGGCATCCTTCGTATCGGTGACTTGGACCAGCTTCAGCTTCACGCCGAACTCGGCCATGGCGGGCGCCACGACCTGGTCCATCCACACATTGAGGCGATCGCTGCCGCCCCAATAGTAGAGGTTCACGGCGCCTTCCTGCTTGGCGGCCTGCTGCACGGCCGCCCAGTCAAGCTTGCCGGCAAGGAAGTCCTGCTGGAATTTTGCCGCGGCGTCATTCGCCGCCTGTGCGGGCAGGCACAATGCCAGATAACCTGCCGCAAGACCTAACATCAGTTTTCTCATGTTCCCTTCCTCCCTGTGAGTGTTGCCTGTCATCTAGTTCGAGCGGGGGCCGGCATCAGCCAGATGCGCTGCGGTTCAATGCCGAGCCTTACCGGGCACCCGATTTCGAGCAGCCTGCGCGATTGTTCGGAGACGATGAGATGTGCCTCTCCGCACTCAATCAGGTAGTTGACGGACGCGCCGAAGAAGTCGCGTGCAACGATCTTCCCGTGAAGATCATCAGCCCCACCGTCCTCTTCAGGGCGGATGTCGATGCCTTCGTTGCGCAGCATGGCGCTCACCCGACTGGACGGCGTGAACCGCTGCTGTGGCTCGACAGCGAGCCTGGCGAAGCCGAGGTCGATATGGCCCTCATCGAGCACGGTGGCAGGAAAGATGTTGGACGCGCCCATGAAATCGGCGACCTCCACCGTATCCGGCTGCTGATAGACAACGTCGGGCGGGGCGTATTGGGCGAGATGGCCATCGAAGATCACGGCGATCCTGTCGGCAAGCTCCATTGCCTCGACTTGGTCATGGGTGACGAAGATGGTGGTGATGCCGACGCGCTGTTGGAGATTCCGGATGAACCGGCGCATCTCTCCGCGCAGCTTGGTATCGAGATTGGCCAGCGGCTCGTCCATCATGAGGACGGAAGGCTTGGTGATCAGAGTGCGCGCGATCGCCACGCGCTGCATCTGGCCGCCAGAGAGCTGGGCCGGAAAGCGGTGGCGGAAGCCCGTGAGCTGGACCACCTCAAGCATCTCGTCGAGCCGCTCGGCGATTTCGGCCTTGCCGACGCCGCGCACCTCGAGGCCGAAGGTGACATTCTTTTCCACCGTCATGTGAGGAAACAGCGCATAGCGCTGAAAGACCATGCCGACCTGGCGGTCCTGAACGCGCAGGTTGGACACTTCGCGCCCGTCGAACAGGATTTCGCCGGCGGTGGGGGCCTCCAGCCCCGCAATGGTGCGCAACGTGGTGGTCTTGCCGCAGCCCGACGGACCCAGCAGCGCTACAAGTTCGCCCGAACGGATCGACAGGCTGATGTTCTCGATCGCAACGAAGGAACCAAACGCCTTGCGAACAGATCTGAGTTCGACCTGCGTCAAGTTCCACCCTCCCCAGGCGTCAGATTAGTTATACATAATTTGTAGATACAAATTATAGTCGACATTTCCATGCGTCAACCGCTTTTCGCGCACTAACCGGCCGGGAGACCGTCATGCGCAACGATCAGGCGCATGGGTGCCATGCCGGTCCATCCGGCGAACTCGTCCAGCACGGCGCGCCATTGTCCGGGCATGAGGACGAAATGATGTTCGATGCCGTGCTCCAGCACGGTCGTGACGATGTCGGCCGCAGATGCCCGGCCGGTCCTGTCGACAAATTTGCCGAGCCAGCCGCGGCATCCGGCGAAGCCTGGCTCATCGCCCGGCAGGACATCGGCATCGATCGCGAACAGGGCCGTGCCGTCATGGGCGAGGCGCGCGATCGTTACCGGCCCGGTGGCAAACTCGAAATCGGCGATCGCGCCGAACCCGGGACCCTCAGATGTCCCGCGCCCGATCATCGGGTGATTGATCCAAGACGGTTTGTGCCGCGCCAGATAGAGCGGGCCGCCGCCGCCATGCCACATCAATATCCGGTCATGCGCCATTTGCGGCGAAGTCATGTCGAGCAGGCAACCGACCCGCCCCGTCAGTGCGCGCACCGCAAGCTGGGTGACAGCCCCCAGCACGTCGCCCTCGGAGGCGACGGGAAGGTTGTTCGTCTCCTCGAGCCAGGAAAAGGCCGCACCCGGGTGCATGCCCGGATTTTCCTGAAGCGCGGGCCAGTCGGAGACGGCCAGGGCATCGAAGGCGCCGTCCGCGGCGATCGCACGCATGGCCAGGGCCGCGCGGACCGTCAGGCGCATCTGCTCGTCCGACACGCCGCGGATATCGGCGGCGATGGCCAGCCGTTGAAGCTCGCTCTCCACGTCCGCCGGCTCGCAGGCGTTCATCCGCCCGACCAGCTCGTGCATGTCGCGGTGGGCAACGTCGATGTCCAGTCCGGCTTTCAGTCGGCTTTCCGAGATTTCCATGTTGTAGAATGTCGGTGCCAGACCGCCGACCACGCCAATCCGTGAGCCGCGCACCTGCTGCGCGGCCGAAAGTGCGCGCAGCGTCTGGGTCAGACGCGCCTTGAGTGCCGGATCATCGGGCGCGCCGAAGAACCACTGCACCGGCCGTCGCGCGACATCGCGCACGCCACGCGCGATCGACATCGACATGTTCAGGGAAACGAAATTGTTGAGCTGGATGTCGCCGACATGGCTCGGCTCGGGCGTCGCCCACACACCCATCGGCAGGTCCGACGCCGCAATCTGGCGGGCCACGTCGCCCATGGTGAAGCCGCCATGCAGCAACAGGATGAAATTCACCCCGCGCTCACGAAGATGGTCAAGCGCCGCCTGTGTTGCGCGCCCGTCCATAGGGACGTCAGGCGCTTCGACCACGGCCGCGCCGAGCGTGGCCGCGATCTCCTCGACCAGACGCCTTGCCGGTGGATAGACATCGTGCCGATCCGGGAAATAGCTCGGCAGGGAAGCGCGAACGAGGCCGACCGTGAGCACCTGGGACCTTTCTATGACGTCACCGCGGCGACTTCCTGCCGCCGCCCGCTGGTGAGCTGGAAGGTGATGGGCGAATCCCGGAATACCTCGTCGTAGAAGACCAGGTTTCCCTTCTCGTCCATTGCCGAGCACACCTGCGCCAGGACCGGCGTCCGAGCAGGGAGGTTGAGCAGCTTGGCGACATTGTCGGGAGCGACGCAGGGGCGGATGGTTTCGCACGCGCTGTTCCAGCTGAGCCCGAAACGATCGCCCAGAATGCGCAAGATCGACTGACCACTTCCCGATTGGGGAAAATCCTTCTTGGAAATTCCGGGGACGAGGCGCACCGGCACCCATGTGTTGACCAGCATGCGCGGCTCTCCGTCGACCGTGCGCACGCGCTGGATGCGGATGACCGGCCCGCCGAACTCTTCCGATGGCGTGCCCGCCGCATCGGCTTCAAAGCGCGTCAGGCCAACCAGGCGCGCACCGGGAATATGGCCCTGGTTCAGCACCGCGTCGGTGAAGGAGATGAGACAGGTGGTCGATGGCGGTGAAAGCGTGCTGACGTGATAGCCGCTGCCCTGACGGGAGACGACATAGCCGGCCTGCACGAGCAGCTCCAACGCCTTGCGCACGGTGACCCGGCTGACATCGAAGGTCTGCGCCAGGCTGTCCTCGGTCGGCAGTCGCGACCCGACGGAATAGTGGCCATCCTTGAGACGGCGCAGCAACTCGTCGTGGATTGTCTTGTATTTGGCGACGTGGGTCGGATCCATTCGCATGCCCCGATTGGTCAATTCATCATAATCAATTAAGCATATCCACGGCCTGCCATACAGATTTCGTCTGCGTATAGAGTGCCAGGGCATCACGCCCCATTTCGCGCCCGTAGCCGCTCTGCCCCATGCCGCCGAAGGGCGAGGCCGCATCGGTGTCGCCCCAGCAATTCACCCACACCGTCCCGGCCCGTAGGCCGGCACTCATCCGCGCGGCCCGGTTGACGTCCCGCGTCCAGAATCCCGCGGCGAGGCCGTAGGGGGTGTCGTTGGCGCGTGCCAGCGCCTCGTCTTCCTCGTCGAAAGGCGAGACGCAAAGGACGGGCCCAAAGATCTCCTCGCGGGCCACGCGCATGTCGTCGCGCACCCCGCAAAGGATGGTCGGCATAATGAAGTAGCCGCGATTACCCAGCCGGCGGCCGCCGGCGACTATCTCGGCACCGTTGGCCGTACCTTCCGTCACGTAGCCGAGTACCTTCTCCATCTGTGCTTCGGAGATGACCGGACCGAGATCGTGGCCGGGATCGTCCATGCCGGGCCCGACGGATAGCCGTGTCGCCATCCGGCAAAGCTCCTCCACGACGCGGTCGTGAAGGTCGCGCTGCACGTAGAGCCGCGCGCCGGCGGTGCATGACTGGCCGTTGTTGCCGAAGAGCGCCCAGAAGGCACCCGGTATGGCCCGCTCGAGGTTGGCGTCGCCGAAGATGATGTTGGCGGCCTTGCCGCCAAGCTCCAGCGACACCTTCTTCAGATTGCCCGTCGAGGCCGCGACGATGGCGCGGCCCGTTTCGGTCGAACCGGTGAAGCCGATCTTGTCGACGCCGCCATGGCGCGCCAGCGCCGCGCCGGCGCGCGCGCCGTATCCGGGGACCACGTTGAGGACGCCCGGCGGAAAGCCGATCTCCAGGGCGAGATCGGCAAGATAGAGAGCGCTCAGCGGAGTTCTGCTCGGCCGGCTTGAGCACCACGGCATTGCCCGCCGCCAGGGCGGGCGCGAGCTTCCATGCAACCATGAGGGTCGGGTAGTTCCAGGGCGTGATGAGGCCGCACACGCCGACCGGCTCGATGCGCGTGTGGTTGACACGGCCAGGCGCGGAAACCGGAATCGTCGCGCCCTCGATCTTGCTGGTCCAGCCAGCGAAATAGCGGAAATGCCGTGCCGAAAGCACGGCATCGACGTCGCGCGCGGTCGCGAATGGCTTGCCGTTGTCCAGCGCGTCGAGCTGCCCGAAGACTGCTGCCCGCGCCTCGATCGCATCGCCGAGCTTCCAGATCAGCTGGCCGCGATCGTGCGGCGAGAGCCGCGCCCATGGACCGTCAAGCGCCCGGCGCGCGGCGTCGACGGCCATGTCGACCTCCGCGGCTTCGGCCGCCGAAACCATGGCAAGCGGCTGCTCGGTGGAGGGATCGATCACCGGAAGATCATGGCCGGTTTCATGGACTGCCCCACCAATGCGCAATCCCTGCCGACGCTCCAGGAACGCGGCGACCTCAGGAAGAAGTGCCACGCCGTTCATGCAAACACCTCGCTCAAGCGCTGGAGCCGCCGGCGCCCCTCACCGGCCAGCCAGCGCGCGGCGGCCGCCGGCCCCTCCGCCCCGAAAGCCGCGATGGCGTCTGACCAGATCGCACGCCCGCACATGAACCCGGCAGCCGAGACGCCCGCCTCGCGTGCGATCCGAAGGCCGGTCTCGAAGCGATCGAAAGTGACCCCTGCTGACAGATACAGGATCGGAATGTCACCGGCCGCTTCGGCGGAATGCCGGAAGCAGGCGCGAGCCTCGGCCTGGGACATCGCGGGGGCGGACGAATACCCCTCGACGTGATCCAGATTGACCGGCACCTCGACCTTGAGAATGTCGATCCCGAATTCCGGGCGCGCGAAAATCCTCGTGGATTGCTCGACCAGTCCCGGCTTGGCACGCGCGAACTCCACCGACGTCTGGTCGGGGATAGCCCGGTCATAGACCAGCGGCTCGAATAGAAAGACCAGATTGTTGGCGTCGCATTGCCGGGCAATGGAGCGGACCCGTGCGAACTTGCGCTCGTTGATGGCCGGTTCGTCATGCGGGCAGAAATAGAGGAAGAACTTGAGCATGCGCACGCCCAGGCCGGCATAGTCGGTGACCGCAAGATTGTCGGGCATGACCGTCATCCGGTCGTCGTCGGCGATGCGATAGACATCGGCCTCGTAAGCCAGCATCGGTTCGCATTGCCGGTCGATGTGTTCCAGCAGGCGCGCGCCATAGGTCGCGTCGATCAGCATGGTCGAGGCGAGGGGACTCAACGTTTCCACTACCAACCGCTTGAACGTCAACAGATCATCGTCACGCGCAGCGGCTCCCCTTGCCTCGCGCAACGCCGCGCCAAGGCCGCTGCCCTGATCGATGGCCACGCCTCGCACCGGCCGCTGGACAAGGACGGAGGGCTTGCTCATGCCGCATCCCCCGCGCCGATGTCGTGAATCCGGGGAAAGCTGGCGCTGTCGGACGGTGCAAGCCAGAGCCGCAGCATGTTGGGCTCGGGCTCAAGCAACGAGATCGAGAAGCCGCCCATTTCCTGGGTCGTGACGTAGGAGCCGATCATCGGCGCACGGGCCCGGATGTCCCGGCGGCGGAGCGCCTCCCGCACCTCGCGCCAGACGGTGAGCAATTCCATCATGGTCGTGCCACCCATGCCGTTGACGATGGTGAGGGCCTCGCCTCCGGCCGCGATCGGCCGATCGGCGAGAAGCCGCACCACCATGTTCTCGACAAGATCGCCAACCGGGCCGGTCTTCACGCGGCCGGCGCCCGGCTCGCCGTGCACCCCCATGCCCAGGTAGATCTCGTCGTCCGGCAGGGAAAACATTGGCCGCCCGGTGATCGGTGAAATCCCGGGGGAAAGGGCTGCCGCCAGCGTGACCGTGCGATCCCGGACCGCCATCCCGAGGCTGACTAGCGCGTCGATATCGGCGCCTTCCTCGGCCGCCGCCCCGAGGATCTTGTAGATGAACATGGTTCCGGGCCCACCGCGCCGTTCGTCACGCCGCTCGGGCGGCGCCGACGAGATGTCGTCGTACATCGGCAGCGCAACGACCTTGAGACCCTCTTCCTCGGCCAGCATCACCGCAGCACGCCCGTTGATCATGTCGCCTGAGTGCCGGGAGATGAGGAGAATGCTGCCGGCCGCGCCATTCACCTCGCGGATGCCGTCGACGATCAGGTCCGCCGACGGCGCGGCGAACACCTCGCCCACCACGTTGGCGTCGAGAAGTCCTTCTCCCACGAACCCCATGGCGATCGGCTCGTGGCCGGAGCCGTTGCCGATGAGCAGGGTCACTTTGCTATCCGGGTCTTTTTGGGCGCGAGCGCGCACAACGATGCGCGGATCGATGGTGCCCCTGCGCACCTGGGGATAGGCCGAGACGAAACCGTCGATCATGTCATCGACCATGGTCTCGCGTGCATTGAAGAGCTTCTTCACGGCGTCTCTCCCTGAGCCGCCAGCACATCGAGAATCCAGGCCACGCTTGCCGCGCCTGGATCGATATTGCCTATGCCGCCACCTTCGACATATTGCGCGCGGCCGCGCCGCGCTGAGAGATCGCGTGTGGCGTCACGGCCACGCGCGGCTGCTGCTGCTGCGTCGGTTAGCGATCCGCCCGACCAGAGTGCGTCGACCGCCGGCGACAAGGCATCGATCATGCTCTTGTCGCCCCGATTTACCTCACCAAGTTCGCGAATGCGTGCCGCGGCGCGCCCCAGTCCTGCGACCAGCGGTTCACCCTTGTCGTAATGCAGCTCGATTTCGTGCAGGAGGAGGCCGAAAAGCGTGCCGGACGCGCCTCCGGAGGCGCGCATGAAGGTCCGTGCCTTCTGGCCAGGCACGGCATCGACCGCCCGGCTCAGCCCGCGCAGCATGGTGGTGCCGTGATCGCCGTCGCCGATCGCCGCATCGAGCCTGTCGAGCATGTCCGCCTCTTGCGCGCAGCGGGCTTTCAGCGCCGAAAACACATCGTCAGTGTTCACCGTCAAAGACCTCGCGCATGAACGACAGGGCCGCACGTGCGGCCTTTGTCGGGTCGGACTCGATGGCGCGCCAGATGTTGACGTCGGCGCTTGCCGGACTGCCGGGAACCACGAACATCTCCGCCGTGACCCATTCCCGGTAACCGATGTCACGCAGCGCGTCGGCGTCGGCGCGGAAATCGTAGTGCCCGTGCCCGGGCACGCCGCGATCGTTGTCCGAGACGTGGAAATGGAAGAGCCTGTCTCCCGCCGTGCGGATCGCCGCGGGCGGATGCTTCTCCTCCATGTTCATGTGGAAGGTGTCGAGCAGCACGCCGATATGGCGCGAGCCCGTTGCCTTCGCGAGCGCGACGGTCTCGCTGGCAGTGCAGGTGAGATCAGTTTCAAACCGGTTGAGCGCCTCGATGCTGAGGCGCACCCCGGCCGCATCGAGACGGGCATCGAGTCTGCCGAGCGTGCCGGCCGAACGTTCCGCTCGTCCCGTCCGGTCCTTGGGTGAAAACACACCCCATGGCGCCGCGACGACCCCGGCGAGGCTGCGCGCGCCGAGCGCCTCGCATGTCGCGATCGCCTCGCCAAGCGCATGTTCGGCCCGGTTGCGCGTTTCCGTGTCGGCTGACGTCGGATCGTCGTCCCGGCCGAGGCCGGTGGAGCAGGTGAGTTCGAGATCCAGGCTGCGCGCGGCCGCGCCCACGGCCGCGGCGCGGTCGCGCCCGATGCCGAGCAGCGAAAGCTCGACGCCCTGATAGCCGAGTTCGGCCGCGATCCGCAGAATTGGCACGGGATCGTCGTGCCAGTTCTTCATCCAAAGCCCCGCATGAATGCCGAATTTCAAGATTCTGCTCCCTCCGCCAGCATAAATTAATAAATACAAATTTGTTATGTCAACTGCCTTCGAGCGCGCGCAGCGCCTTGCGGTTGATCTTGCCGGATGAGGTCATTTCGAAGCCGTCGACATAGGCGATCTCGCGCGGCGCCTTGTAGGGCGCCAGATTGGACCGCACATGGGCGCGCAATTGTTCGGTGAGCGCGTCGCCGGCGCTGTGCCCTGCGGCGAGCTTGACGAAGGCCTTGACGATCTGACCGCGCTCACGATCCGGCTTGCCGATCACGGCCGCTTCGGCGACTGCAGGATGGGCAAGCAGGCTTTCTTCGATCTCAGCCGGCCCAATCCTGAAGCCGGAGGATTTGATGAGGTCGTCGGAGCGGCCCTTGTACCAGAAATACCCGTCGCCATCGCGGATAGCCAGATCATGGGTGCGGATGAACGGGCCAAGTCGCAATTCGGCTTCCTTCCCGGGATTGTTGAGATAGCCGAGATAGCGCGTGGGTGCGTCGGCCGGGGTGACGATCTCGCCGACCTCGCCGTCGCCGACCTCAAGCCCCTCGGCATCGACGAGGCGCACGTCGTGTCCCGGATAGGCAGCGCCCATCGACCCCGGCTTGCGCGGGAACAGCGCCGCACAATTGCCGATCAGGTGGTTGACCTCGGTCATGCCGTAGAACTCGTTGCACACGACGCCGAGCTCGTTTTCTGCCCAGACCAGGACGTCGGCTGCCAGCGCTTCGCCGCCCGTGCAAACGACGCGCAAAGCGAGATCATGGATTGCGCGGGGTTTGCGCGTCTGCGCCAGGCGTTTGATCGCGGTCGGCGCGAGGAAGGTGTGCGTCACCCGGTGGCGCGCCATGAAGCCGTAGGCCCATTCCGCGGAGAAGCGTGCTTCGGAAGTCGCCACTGGCCGTCCGGCCATCCAGGCGGGGAACAACATGTCGAGCAGGCCACCGACCCAGGCCCAATCCGATGGCGACCAGAAGACCGCGTCGGCGTCGTCGGCAGACAGATTGAAGAACAGGGCGATCGAAGGACGGTAGGAAGCGAGAACCCTGTGGCCGTGCAGGATGCCTTTCGGCATGCCGGTCGAGCCCGACGTGTACATAAGCAGTGCAGGATCGTCCGCACGGGAGTAGTCCGGCACAAAGTCGGCCGGCGGCGGAGAGGCAATCACCGCGCCCAGTTCGTCTTCGGCGGCTGCGCAATCGCTGACGAGCACGTCGACCAGCTGCGGGAAGCGTTCGGCGCGCAGATCGCGCAGCGGCGCCCATGCGCGCTCGGTCGTCAGCAGGCACCGCGCACCGCAATGGTTCAACGCATGTGCCAGCGTATCGGGACCGTAGAGCTGCGACAGGGTGACGGCGGTGGCCCCGAGCTTGCACACGGCCATATGGCCGATGCCCGTCTCAGGTCGCATGCCGGTGTGAAGGCCGATCAGGTCGCCCCGCCCATAGCCGCGCGATCTCAGCTCCGCCGCGAGGGCGGTCGCCGCGTCGTCGATCTGGTGGAAAGTCCATGTCTCGACCGATCCGTCGTCGCGCTCAAAGAGCATGGCCGGCCGATCGGCCGCCTGCAGGCCGAGATGAAGGCCGACCGTCATCGCATGAATATTGGCATCGGCCGGGATTGCGATGGCGATCCGTCCGTCTTCGCGCAGGAGGCCGAGTCCGGCCAGGCGCTCGTCGCTCCACTCTTCGAGCATGTCAGGTCTTTCCGTCATCGAGGCGAACGAGCGGGCCGAGACGGCCTTCATCGCCGGCAACCAGAACGCCGGTCGCGCTGTCGTTTCCCGGATTGGTGATCGCCGCCGTCGCGAGCACCGTCGCGCCTTCGAAACGCACGAGCGCGAAACGACCTTCCGCGCCGCCTGAACGACGCAGGATCTCGGTCCGGCCGGAGAGTTCGCGCCACGTGCCGCAGTCACGCCCGCATTGGCTGCAGCGCAGCCGCGCCGGGAAGTAGACCGCGCCACACCGTCCGCAGGACGTGGCCATGGCCCGGCCCTGGCGGAGCCCATCGAAATAGGGCGCGAGTCCGCCTTCGGGGATGTGATAGTCGAGATTCAGCGCGTATCTCATCGGTCATCTCCTGCGAGAATGGAGACGGCGCAGAGTGTGGCGATGCCGCCATGCGTATCGGCCAGCGCCCAAGCCGGCCTGCGCTCCGGCACAGCGCCGAAATAGCGCCCCTCGAGTTGCAACGCGCAGGCGAGGATCTGCGCGACGCCAACGGCGCCCACCGGCGCGCCCTGACCGAGCAAGCCGCCGGAGAGGTTGACCGGCAGGCCTCCATTGCGTGCAAAACGACCGGCGCGTTCATCGGCCACGACATCCGCACTCAGCCCGAGCCCTTCCAGCGCCTGAAGCTGCGCACCCGTGTAGCTGTCATAAACCTCGGCAAGCGCGACGTCGGATGGCGCGATTCCGGCCTGATGCAGCGCCTTTTTCGCCGCCGTTGCCTTGGCCGCGAAGCGTGCGGGATCTCTTCGCTCGCCCAAGCGCACGCGGTCGGTCGCCGCGCCCATGCCCGCTAGGCGGGTCCGTCCACGCCCTCCCTGCGGCAAAGCCTCTGCCGAGGCCAGGATCACGCAGGCCGCCCCGTCGCTGAGCGGCGAGCAATCGAGCTTGTGATAGGGCGCCGCAATCAAGGGGGAGGCGGCGACATCCGCCGGTGAGATATCGAGCGGCAGATGGGCCATCGGGTTGCTCAGCGCATTCTGGCGATTACGCACCGCAACAGCGGCGAAATCGGCAGTCGTCGCTCCCGTCGCGTCCATGAACGCCTGAGCCGAAAGCCCATAGAGCGCTGTTGCGTCGATCCCCGTCATTCCGTCGCACCAGGCATCGAAGGACAGGCCGTAGAGCCGTGAGACGTCCGCCACAGCCAGATGCGAGGCCGAAGGTTCCACCCCCAGGACGGCGATGCGCCGGCATTGGCCGGAAGCCACCATCGCCGCGCCTGCGTGAACGGCCAAATGCCCGGATGCGCCACCCCCTTCGACCCTGAGAGCAGCAACGCCCGTCAGGCCCAATTCATCGGCAAGCAACGCGGCCGGATTGATTTGAAGCGTGAAGAAGTCGCTTTCGCAAGCGACCACCAATCCATCGATATCGCCTGACGCAAGGCTGGCATCTGCAAGTGCGCCATCGAAGGCTGCGCGCGCCCAGTCGCGGAAGGAGCTTCCGTCCTTGCGGCGGTTGAACGGCGTCATTGCGCCGCCAGCAATGTGAACCGCGCTCATGCGATCGCCTCCGCACGCGGATGCAGTTGCCAAACAATAGCGAGGCCACACAGATTCATCATCACGAGCAGCCCCAGCAGCGCCGGAAGACCGGCCCAGGCCCGCACCAAACCGGCCATGGCAGGCGCGATCGCCATCATGACCAGCCCGATCATCGCGATGCGCCCGAGATCTCGCCCTAAGCAATCGCTTGGCAGCAGCTTTGCCGCGAGTATCGGCCGCAACACCGTGTGAATGCCGAAACCGGCTCCTTGCAGAACGACGACGAAAAGAACGAGGCCGATCGTCGGCTCGAATCCGATCAGGATCAACGGCGGTGCAAGCATGACAACGAACAGGACGCGTGCCGCGATTTCCAGTGGAACTCTGCTGGCCAAGGCACTCCAGGCAAGTCGGCCGGCGATCTGGGAAGGCCCCAGCAGCGCCGGCAGCGCCGCCGCAAGCGCAAGGCCATGGACACCCTGGAAGGCAATGGGCAGGGTGAACAGCAGCGCGGCGTGGCTGAACATGACCGTAGCGAAGCCGAATCCGATCGTTGCGACCTTGCGTGAAGCGAGCGCCGGTGCGGCTTCGGGACGATGTGGTGCGAGGATCAGGGCGCTCGCTGCCTGGTCGCGCGGCAACATAACGGTTGCGACCAGCGCGGCGGCGGCAAAGAACAGGAATGCGGTTCGCCAGGAACCCAGTTCCAGAAGGCGCGCGGTCGCTCCAAATGTCACCAGAGTGGCGAAACCCGCAATCAGCGTGATTTTTGTGACCTCCGGCCCCGCTCGCGTTCCATATTTGCGTAACACGATCGCGAAACAGGGGTCGTAGAGCGTTGCAGCCATCACCGCCCCCAATGCGAGCATAGCGATGACAAAGACGGAAAATGTCGGCGCGAAGGACAACACAACAAGAACCGCGGCGCCGGCAACACCGGCCGCTGTCATGACGGTCGCACCGCGGCCGTCGTCCACCATCCGGCCGACGAGCGGAGACAGCGCCGACCAGACCAGAAAGGACGCCGTGAAAGCGAGAGCAATGCGAGGTTGTGACCAGCCGGTATCTGCCGCGATTGCGGCGGAAGCAGCTGGAAACAGGTAATAGAACGCCGACCAGAACAGGAGCTGAGCCAAGGCATGACGCTCGACGAAGAGATTGGCGGAAAGCGTCATGGCGGGGTGCGACCACGATATTTGTTAATACATATTCATACCGATCAATCGTTGGTCGTTCAACCCGACTATGAAGACCATGATCGAGGGGCCGGCGGCGGTGATGTTTGGGCCGAATCCTTTCCCAGTCGAAACTGGCACAAATCAATCAAACAACTTGGCCAATCGGGCGGCGGCCTCCTCTCAAACGTGCTCTAGGTGTGAGCTTTCAACAGGTTGTCCATCCGGTCCCGAGCGAGGAAGCTGGAGTTGCGAAGCTTCAGCAAGGCCTCGGAGGAGGACCGGATGAACGTGCACAAGAATGCCCGTCTGACGCCGCATAGTCGAGCCGATGTGGTGCGGCGCATAGAGGCCGGGCAGCCTATGGCAGCGGTTGCCGCGGCCTTTGGCGTGTCGGTGCGCACGGTGCGCAAATGGGTCGAGCGCTTCCGCCGCGAGGGGCCGGAGGGGCTGAAGGACCGCTCATCACGGCCGCATCGCCTGCATAAGCCGACGCCAGAGACGGTCGTGACCGAAGTGGAGCGGCTGCGCCGGCAGCGCTGGACCGGCAAGCAGATCGCGGCCGAACTCGGTATCTCGCCGGCCACCGTCAGCCGCATCCTCCGGCGCCTCGGGTTGAACCGCATCAGCGCGCTGGAGCCGGCCGAGCCGGTGCGCCGCTACGAGCGCGATCATCCCGGTGAACTCATCCACATCGACATCAAGAAGCTCGGCCGTTTCGACCGGGTCGGCCACCGCATCACCGGTAACCGTCGGGGACAGAGCAACTCACGCGGCGTCGGCTGGGAGTTCGTCCATGTCGCCATCGACGATGCCTCGCGCCTGGCCTTCTCTCAGATCCTGCCCGACGAAAAGAAGCAGAGTGCCGTCGCCTTCCTGCGCGCCGCCGTCGCCTACTACGCAAGCCTCGGCGTCACCGTCGCCCGGGTCATGACCGACAACGGTGCCTGCTACAAAGCCCACGCCTTCCGCGATGCCTGCCGCGATCTCGGCCTCAGGCACATCAGGACCAGGCCCTACACGCCCAAGACCAACGGCAAGGCCGAGCGCTTCATCCAGACGGCATTGAGGGAATGGGCCTATGCCCGGGCTTACCCCACTTCCGACGACCGAGGCGACGAGCTGCCGCGCTGGCTCCACCGATACAACTGGCATCGCCCACATGGCAGCCTAAACTCAAAACCGCCCATCAGCAGACTCGCCCTAACCAGCAACAACCTATTGAGGCTCCACATCTAGGCACGGCGGTGCCGGATCGACAAGAAACCAATGCCCGTGTTTTGGCGCCGAGAGATGACCGCGCCGACGACGCGCCGGAGGTGCCTTTAGTGCCCGTCAAGATTCGACACACAACGACCTATCGCTACCGCCAGCCGGTCAGCCTCGGTCCGCATCGGCTCATGCTTCGTCCGCGCGAAAGCCGCGATCTCCGATTGATCGCGATGGATATAGCCGTCGTTCCTGCCGCGCTGGTGACCTGGGCGCACGATGTTTCAGGCAATGCCGTCGCTACAGCCACCTTTCAATCCATGACCGACACGCTCCGGATTGATGCGGTGAGCGAACTGGAACTCGACGCCGTCGCTTGGCCCATTTTCGAAATTGACGCTTCGGCCGTCTCCTACCCCTTCCAATATTCGAGCGACGACTGGATCGACCTCGGCGCATTGGCGGTCCAACAATACCCGGATCCGGCCGGCAGATTGCGTGGCTGGGCCCAAACGTTTATCGGCGGCAATCCGACCAATACCCTGGCTCTGCTGAAGGACCTTAGCCTCGGCATTTCAGGGCACGTCGCCTACCAAAGCCGCGAACAAGAGGGCACGCAGTCGCCTTTACAGACCCTCGACCGCGGCTGGGGCGCGTGCCGGGACCTTGCCATTCTTTTCGTTGAGGCCGCGCGTTGTCTCGGCTTTGGCGCGAGGATCGTGTCAGGCTATCTGCACAATCCGAATGCGGGGGCCGTGGGCTCGACCGGCGCGGGGTCGACGCACGCCTGGGCCGAGGTCTATGTGCCAGGCGCTGGCTGGATCACTTTCGATCCGACCAACCGCAGCGTCGGCAACTTCAACCTGATCCCCGTTGCAGCCGGTCGCGACATTGGACAAGTCATTCCGGTCGCCGGAAATTTCTCCGGTACCAGCGACGCGCTGCTGCAGATGTCGGTCGAAGTCGAGGTGACGTCGGCCTAGGCGGAACGCTACCCACCGGACCGGAAAAGAAAAGCCATCCCGAGGGAGGCGGTGGATCAGTTTGAATAGGGCGGGCCGATTTCAGCGCTAGCGCTCCAGTCCGACGCGCCTCATATTGCCGGTATGGCGCTAGGTCCCTCACGAGCTAATTTTAAGGCCCGCCCGGCTAAGGTCGGTGACGGCTGGTACGTAAGGGTAACTTGGGACAATGGCCGCACTGCGGACGTACTCAACTTTGCGAACGAAGCTGATGCCGAGCAATGGATCAAGCATGAAGCTCATGCTTGGCTGGAAAAGCGTCACACAGGAAGCCATGATGAATAAGCGGCTCAAACGCCTCGCGACCTGAGCCAGTGCAGGTCAAGCGCATGGTCGATTTGGCGACTGGCGAGGCCGACGACCGCAAGCCGACCCCGGGGGCCGGTCCACTACCACGAGGGACGGCCTTTCCTTGCCTTTGCGAGCGGGGCGGGACCTAGAATAGAAGTCCATGCCGCCACCGAAGTCGGGGCTTGCCCGACTTCGGCAGGAAAGAAGATGGCCGCGTGGACTTCCTTAGAAGTCCATGCCGCCCATGCCACCACCGGCCGGCATTGGCATTGAAGCTTCGTTCTTCGGGCGTTCGGCGACCATCGCCTCGGTGGTCACCAACAGCCCCGCAACCGAAGCGGCGTCCTGCAGGGCGGTACGCACGACCTTGGTCGGGTCGATGATGCCGGCAACGACCATGTCGACATAACGCTCGGTCTGGGCATCGAAGCCATACGTCTCCGACTTCGACTCCACCACCTTGCTGACGACGATCGAGCCTTCGACGCCGGCATTCTCGGCGATCTGGCGGATGGGTGATTCGAGGGCGCGCAGCACGATATTGATGCCCGCCTGAACGTCCGCACTGTCCGACTTCAGCTTGTCGACTGCCTTGCGGGCACGCAGCAGCGCGACGCCGCCACCCGGAACGATGCCTTCCTCGACCGCCGCACGGGTAGCATGGAGCGCATCGTCGACGCGATCCTTCCGCTCCTTGACTTCGACCTCGGTCGCGCCGCCGACGCGGATGACCGCAACGCCGCCGGCAAGCTTGGCCAGCCGCTCCTGCAGCTTCTCCTTGTCATAGTCGGAGGTAGTCTCCTCGATCTGCGCCTTGATCTGGCCGATGCGGCCCTCGATCTCTTTCTTCTTTCCGGCGCCGTCGACGATCGTGGTGTTCTCCTTGGAGATCGTCACCTTCTTGGCGTGCCCAAGCATCTGCAGGTTGACGTTCTCGAGCTTGATGCCGAGGTCTTCGGAAACGACCTGGCCGCCGGTGAGGATGGCGATGTCCTCGAGCATCGCCTTGCGGCGATCGCCGAAGCCCGGCGCCTTCACCGCCGCGACCTTGAGGCCGCCGCGCAGCTTGTTGACGACCAGCGTCGCCAGAGCCTCGCCCTCGACGTCCTCGGCCACGATGAGCAACGGCCGCGCCGATTGAACGACTGCTTCCAGGAGAGGCAACAGGGCTTGAAGGTTGGAGAGCTTCTTCTCGTGGAGCAGGATGTAGGGGTCCTCGAGTTCGGTCACCATCTTCTCGGCATTGGTGATGAAGTACGGCGACAGATAGCCGCGGTCGAACTGCATGCCCTCGACCGTCTCGAGTTCGAATTCGAGAGCCTTCGATTCTTCGACCGTGATGACGCCCTCGTTACCGACCTTCTGCATCGCCTCCGCGATCTTTTCGCCGATCATCTTCTCGCCATTGGCGGCGATTGCGCCGACCTGAGCGATCTCTTCCGAGGTCTTGATCTTCTTCGAGCGGCGCTTGAGGTCGTTGACGGCCTCGGCGACGGCTATGTCGATGCCGCGCTTGAGGTCCATCGGGTTCATGCCGGCGGCCACGAGTTTGGCGCCTTCGCGGATAATGGATTGGGCAAGCACTGTCGCCGTCGTCGTGCCGTCACCGGCGATGTCGCTGGTCTTGGAAGCGACCTCGCGCACCATCTGGGCGCCCATGTTCTCGAACTTGTCCTCAAGCTCGATCTCCTTGGCGACGGAGACACCATCCTTGGTAATGCGCGGCGCGCCATAGCTCTTGTCGAGAATGACATTGCGGCCCTTGGGGCCGAGCGTCACCTTGACGGCGTTGGCGAGGATGTCGACGCCGCGCAGCATCTTGTCGCGCGCGTCGGTGGAGAACCTTACGTCTTTGGCAGCCATTGCTGTTGTTCCTTCGAATTCGGTTGGGAGACTTGACGCGCGTTGGTGCCGCTAGGCGGCTTTGCGGCTCGCGGCCTTGCCTTCGATGATGCCCATGACGTCGGACTCCTTCATGATGAGGAGGTCTTCGCCGTCGATCTTCACTTCGGTGCCGGACCACTTGCCGAAGAGGATGCGGTCGCCGACCTTGACGTCGAGCGCGATGAGCTTGCCGGTCTCGTCACGAGCGCCCGGGCCGACGGCGATGATCTCGCCTTCCTGGGGCTTCTCCTTGGCGGTGTCCGGAATGATGATGCCGCCGGCGGTCTTCGCGTCGGCTTCGATTCTGCGAACCACGACACGGTCGTGGAGAGGTCGGAACTTCATCGGTGTTTTCCTTGTTGGAGGCGCGCCCGGCGTCGGGATTGTCCAGGGGATGCCCGTTGGCACTCTACGGATGGGAGTGCCAAGTTGCCCTTGATTTATGTTCGCCACGCGGTTCTGTCAAGGAATTTTCGAAATATTGTTTGTATGAACTATATAAACACGGCCTAAAATCCTACAATTCCCGAAATATTTATTTTGGACTTGTAACTATAACTGTAGCCATTACCTCACAGGAGCATTGCTAACGGACGAGCCCGCGCAGAAGAAGGCCGACGCGCCGGCAGAAGCGTAGCCCTTGCAACATTTCACGGGGCGCGCGCCGCGTTTCCCGTCGACCACCAGCAAGGACATCGAAAATGAGCCTCAGCTTCCCGAATCCCAGCCGCAGCTACGATCCCGTTTCGCGCCGCATCCGCTTCTGGGGGCATGACAGCGCGATGGAAGTGCGTTTCTTCCTGGAGGAGAACGCGATCTTCATCCTCTATCCCAGTACGAAGAACACCGAGGAAGCCATTCTGGCGGCTTTCGACCAAGCGCGGGAACGCATCTTCGCCGTTGCCGCCAAGGTCTACGCGCCCGGCCAGCATCGCAGCTTCTACACACTGGCCAGTGATCAATTTTCGCGGGTCGCAACAGCATGACGGCCCGAGCAACGGTCAAGACCGTGCGATTCACGCAACCGTTCTTTCTCGGTGGCATCGGCGGTGTCCTGCAGCCAGGTGACTATGACGTGACCACCGACGAAGAGCAGATCGGCGGCATGAACGTACAGGGATGGCGAAGGCTTGCCACCACGATCCAGATCTTTCGCGGCGGCATCACTCAGAGCTACCCCATCGACCCGATCGACCTTGAGGCAAGCCTGACCCGCGACGCCGGCTTGACGGTGGGGAGCGCTGCCGAAGTCTGAAACGGCAAGGCCGATTGCCCTAATGCCGGCGCGTCGCCGCGTTCCAGCGACATGATTGGCAAGCACGTCTGCCCCGCGATGGTCTCGACAGCCTGCCGTTGGCTTGCGGTGGGAGCCGGCGCTCTTCGGCGACATCGGCCGGGAGCATTTCGAGGTCTCCCGGCCGCCACGTCCCAATGGCATCTGGCAGTCGATTGTCGGACGTTCGCCGGGCTCGCCGGAAAAGCGGCTAAGAAGACCTTGTTCCGCCGCGCGGCCCTATCACCTTGTCGACCGTGCAATCGCGACGCCGCTCACAAACACATCAGCAGAACCGGGGTTTGACCGCTGTGTGTATGCGCGCCGAGCAGCCGCCCCTTGATCGACAATTCAGTGCCGTCAGCCGGGTGAACGCCGGGGCAATTGAGCCGCACCGACAAGGACGCTGGGACGCCGAGGCTGACGATGTCGGCGTCGACACAGAGCGGCGTGGTCAGCCTGAGAAGCGTGGCACGCCGCGCGGCGTCGGTCAGCGGGTCGCGGATGATCCCGTCATCCGCGGGCGCGACCTTGGCGAAGTACTGGCCGGACAGGGTGACGACCTGGCCGTAGCGATAGCAGGCTGCGGCCGAGGCGGAAGCGGGCCATGCGATTGCTACCAGCATCACGATCAGGATGAGCGGCAGGCCGATCGGCGGCCGGCCGCTGGTCAACCGGCGGGGCAGGCTGTCGTGCAACTGCGTGGCGACCGACTTGCGCCAGCCGTTCTGCCGGCCCATGCCGTATCGGCAGGCGAGCCGGACCTTGCCGATCACGTTCATTGCAGGTCGCTTTCGGCGACCACGCGATCGTAGCGTTCAAGGTCGCTCTTGATGACGTACCACGGTTCGCCGTCGCTGATCGGGCGTTGGGCGACGATCCGGTAGTGGCCGCTGGCGGCCAAACGCGTTCGATGCTCGTTTATGAAGGTGATCGTTTCTCCAACGATGTATTTGTGCGGGCTCATGGCGTGGGTCGCTTTCTCTATCGGTCATCGCAGCAGGGGCTAGGCGGTCCGGGAACACTTCTGACGGCGCTGCCGGTCGCTGCCTTCCTTCTTGCCCCCAAACGGTCTTCAGGCGTCGGTGGTCAGGATATCGACGCAGGAGTAGGCGACGCCGTTGACCGGAGCCTCGCTGCCCGGCATCGTCGCCCAGCCGCCCTTGACGATGAAATCGGATCGCTCGTAGCCGCTCAGCGCCTTGAGTTCGGCGAGTTTGCCTGCCGCATCCGCCTGGTCGCGAAACTGCGTCGCGCAAATCGGGGCTAGGGCAGCGATCACGGCGGTCCTGGCGGTTTGGCCTGCGGCCTCTGTGGCGCTGCCACCGGTCACCCAACCGCCCCAACTGAACCCGATGATGGCCAAGGCAACTGCTCCGCCGACGGCGCCCCAGGCTGCGGGTTTGATTTGCTCAGGAATCCTCATGACACTTTTCTCTCTCCGCTGTGCGGTTTCAGATCTCGCCGGCGGGCGGAACGGTCAGACCCTTGTCGCGCAGCAAGCTCGTGTCGAGATCGACCGAGTCGATGCGATGGTCCTGCGTGGTGCCGTCACGGGGGATCGTGATGGTTGTCGAAATGCATTGCCAGTTCTGAACGGTCAGGTCGCTGGCGGTCTGCTCTTCCTTGGTGGTGATCGGGCAAGTGCCGGGCGCTTGCACATCGGTGATCCCGCCGAGGCGGAACGGTTGCGTGAAGCGCACGGACTTGACCGTCACCCGGGCCGTCATGCGGCGGTCGCTCGCGAGAAGCGATCGGCGGTCAAGGTGTAGAAGCTGCGATGCTGGCCGGGTTCGTAGACCTTGGCAGCGACGGCGAAGATGCGCTCCCGAGCTGCGTCGAAAGCGGTCAGGATTCCTGCCTCGGTGTTGTTCGTCTTGGGGTAGAGGACGAAGATCGCGTCCACTTCCAGGAAGAAACGGACCTCCATCGCGCTGTCATGACCCCAGAAGCGGATACGACGCCAATCCGCATCGTAGCTACGGCTTGGATTCGGAAAGCTGAGGCTCATGGTCGAGATCCTGCGGAGAGAGTCATCGGTCACGACGCTCCCAAGGGGACGCCGTATTGACTCAGATTTTGCCGGCAGGGGGAGCGCTTTGGGGTCTCTCGGTCGCCGCTTCCTGATCACAAATGGCAAGGCGATGTATTATCTTAACCCTGGGCCATTGAAAAAGCCATGGCGTTAGATTTTTTCTTTTTGAACGGCCGCCATTGCGCTCGGCCCAAAATATCATACATGTAGTTACCTGTATTTTCTATGCCTTGCTGCAGTCGCCCGCGATCAGGCTTTCCCTCAAGACGACGAAAAATTCGCACGAGCGATCGACAAAACGATGCCGGGCGCAAGGAATTACTATGCGCCAGCGAAGTAAAACAGTCGCATCGACAACGGCATCGTGCGGCCTGAGGCGTTGATACGACCGTAAATCCGAGAAGCATGGGCGTGTGTGCAACGCACTGAAAGGCCGGCGTTCCGATAGGCATTTCTGCTTTTGGCACGCTTAGCCGATGTCAGAGGCCGATCATGTTTGTGTGCCTCCGGGAACTCGAATGGTGGAGGTCGACGCGCGTTCACTGCCACTCGAAATCGCCGTGAAGTTGGCGCGGTCCGTAACGGGAGGACGGGCAGCTTCGCTGGCGATGTCCTGCGGCAGATACGGTGTATCCCGGTGCCCATCGTCGAGGCTGAGGACAACGATCGCGCTGTGCCAGAGGCTGCAGCAGGCTCTCTGCCACGCAGCAGTAACCCTATTTTGCAGCGGCTTTGCTCAATATCCGGATTCAGCTTACTATGGCCCGCAACTATAGAGCGGCGTTAGGTGTATCGAGTAGGGAAGGACTGTCCCATGCGTATCGTACTAGGCGTTCTTTTTGCGTCGCTTACGTTGGTTAATTCATTTGCCAGTGCGCAAGAGCAAAAGATCGACGTGGAGTTCAACGAACTCCAGCAGGCGAACTCCGGATGCCGGGCTGTCTTTGTCCTCCACAATGGTTTGGCCGCGACTCTGGACGCCCTGACGCTGCGTGTCGTTGCATTCGACACGGAGGGGCATGCCGACATATTTCTGTCGCTCGATGTCGGCACGATGCCGACGAACAAGACACGCGTCCTTCGGTTCGATCTCGGCAACAAGGTCGAGTGCAAGAGCATCGGTCGCCTTGTTCTCGACGACGTGACGAGCTGCAAGGGGACCGGTGTCGACCCGGCGGCGTGCCTGAACTCCGTCGCGCTTTCCAGCCGGGCGGGGGTGCCGTTCGACTTCTGACCGGGAACGGCGTCGTGGCAAGCGATCATCAGGAGGCAATCCGATTGGCGACGTCGGCCGGAGTTGCTGTCCTGAGTGAGGCGCGGCGACCTGATGACGACGCGCGAGCGAGGATGGCGCCGGGTAGCCAGGCAAGCCTGTCCCCGGTCCCGCTCCCGCGTGTCGTCGAATCGGCGGTCGAAAGACGCCAAGCCTATGCGTCGCCAGGGCGCTTCACCGGTGCGATCGTCGCATCCGTTGCTGCGCATCTCGCCGTGATCGCGCTGGCCGTATTTGGGCTGAAGTTCGCGCCATCCTTGCCGGACTACGATGCGGAGATTCCGGTCATCGTGGTTCCGACACCGGCCGCCAGTTTACCAGCCGCCACGCCAGTTACATCTTCCCAAGAAGTGACCCCCAGCGCGGTCGCTGACGTTCCGGCGGCTGTCGGGGCCGACAGCGCGGCGATTGTCGCCGACGCCTCGGCTGACGCGTTGCGCTCGGATGCCGTCGAGCCCGTAGCCGACGAGAGGCCTGCGCTGTCGACACCTCCCCCCGCTGCAGTTGCCGAGGACGCAACGGCGCCGACGATGCCCGACGACCGTGCGGTGAGCGCAGAGGCCGTCGATCCCGCAGTTGTGGAGTCGACGCCGACCTCCACCGCTTCCGTCGCCGCGGACGTAACTGCCTCTGCGGCGATTGACGACAACCTGTTCAGCGCCAAGGCCATCGATCCGGAGGTCAGCGATCATTTCGAACCGGCGCCGGTCGCGAGTTCCGCGCGGGCCGTCGCGACGGTCACCGCCGCACCGGCAACTGAAATCCCTGCCGTCACTGTGGCTTCCACCGGGGCGGACTGGCAGAGCGCCAACAAGGAAGCGCAACGCAGCGCCAAGGCGTCCGTCAATTCAAACGCGACACCGCCGGCGGATGTCCTCCCGAACTCGGCGCAGGACCAGGCCGTCCAAGCCGTCGATCGCGCCGACGCAGCGCCATCGACCAGCGATCCTGCGACAGTAGCGGTCAATACCGCAGATCAATCGGTATCAGCGGATAGCGCAGATGAGCGTGCGGTTGTTGAAGAGAGCCGGAGGGCGCTGGTTGACCTTCCTCTCACGGGGCCCATGTTCCCGATGGCGCCGAACAAGCGGTTTCCGGGCTAGATTGGCACCCAAGGCTAGCGCGGTCCGGTCGCCGACGAGGATTGGCCTTGCAGGGCAGCTATCCGTGCAAGAACCTGATTGCGCATCGCATTCGAGCTTGTGTACAGGCCCGCAGCAGCATGATAGGCGGCCAAGGCGCTGGCCGGTTCGCCAAGGGCTTCGTTGGCCACGCCCAGATTGAAATATGCGTCGCTGTACTTGGGGTCGAGTTCCGTTGCCTTGGCGAAGTCCGCGGCCGCCGCCGGAAGCTGGCCAGTCTTGGCATAGTCGACGCCGCGGACGAAGTAGACCCAGGCTGGAGCCGATGTCGCCTGTATCAGGCGCGAGAAGTCGGCGATCGCATCGTGCAGTTCGCCCTTCTGCTCGTATGCAAATCCGCGGCTGACATAGATCGCCACGAATTTCGGCATGTAGGTGAGGGCGGTCGTGTAATCGGCGATCGCGGCATCAAGGTGCCCGGTTCGTCCGTTGACCACCCCGCGATTGTTGAAGGCCGCCCCGTAGTCCGGCCGGAGTTTGATGGCGGCGTCGAGATCGGCAAGCGCGCCACGATAGTCGCCGAGCGCGGCGCGGACGTATGAGCGGTTATAATACGCGTCGGCGTCTTTGGCGTTGTAGCGGATTGCCCGACCCAGATCATTCTCCGCATGTCTGTAGTCACCCTTCGCCGCGTATGCATTGCCGCGATTGTAGTAGGCGATGGCGTTGATGTCCGCTGTCCGCTGCTCGGCAAGGATGGCCGAGCATGCCTGGATGCCGAGACCCGGATCCTTGCCCTGGGTGCAGTCGGCGAAATTGTCGGCCTGCGCTGCGCTCGTCAGCAGGAGCGAGAGCATGATGGCAGCGCGCATATGGCTGATCAGGTTCATGGCCTGGGCTCAGCCGTCGCCATGCGCAATGGTCGCCGCAGCCTCCACGGGGGCCGAGGGCGGCGGCAAACCAGGTCTTCATGATGCGTGCCAAGCAAAGAATCGCTGCGGCTCGGAAGGACGAGCCAAGCAGCCATCAGACGAATTGCGTCAAAATTGCCGTTCCAGCTTGCGCTCCGCGTCTCCACGATCGACACGGGTGTTACTCCGTACAGCGCCGCATCAAATCAATAGCATGGAAATTCGAAAGTGGGAGCCCGGTTCATCTGACGGCCAAGCTGAAACGGCCGCTTCACAGCCTCCTTCGGCAATTATGTCGAAGTAGTGTTAATTTCAAATTCGTTCCTGCCGGCGTTGCTCGCCAAAGCTGTCTATGCAAGCGTAACGTCACCCAAGAGAAATGCACCGATCCCGAGGCGATGTTAGGTTCAAAGTACAAAGGCTCCGGTCTTGATCTCGCGTTGCGTGCTGGAGTCGTTTCGGCGTTAACCTATTTTGCCATGTATTCATGGTGGATATTCGCCGACGTACTTTTTTCGGATGATTATGCCCTTTATAAGGTCGGCTTTTCATGGCACTCAGAGGCGAAAGATCAGTTCAGGCCCTTTGAAGCCGCAATCTATAACTGGATAACCTATTGGGCGACGTCGAGCGCAGGCGCCGTGGTATCGCTGAAAGTGCTTCACATAGCGCTGGGTGCAATCTTCTTCGGCGCCTTGGCGGCGTTCATCGCCGCATCCGCCCGGTCGATACGCGTTGGCGTTGCCGTCAGCTTACTGGTGGCGGCCTGCATCGGCTGGCAGATAAACGCAGTTTGGCTCATCACCCTACCGCAATACGCCACGTATATTGTCGGCATTCTTGCAATGATATCGATCCGTCGCGCCGCGCTGACGGGCCGACATGTCATTCCCTGGATCGCGCTGTCGGCGCTGGGCGTCTTCCTCTGTCTGCTGCTCTACCAGATGGTCGCCCTTTACCTGTTCGGGATTGTCGCCGCGTATCTGCTGACAACGCAAGATGAGCGCCCGGTTGTCCGATGGGTCGTGATTGGGGGCCTTGTTGTCGCCATCGTGGCAATGATGGCGGATCTCGTCGCGCTTGACGTGGCCGTCCGCTCAGGCGCCGTGCCTGTCGGTAGAGCGGCCCAGGCCGTGGCATGGGGAGATATCATCGGCAGGTTGAAATATGCGCGCCCACAGGACGCCGTGTATTGGGCCAATCTCGTTATCAGTCCGATTGCCTCGGCAACAATCGTCGTGCTGTTCGTACTTGCGGGCGTTCTGATCGATTTGTGGCTTGTGGCGGACCGGCGCGAACGTATCTGGAAATGGTTGGCCGCAATCGCCCTTGTGCTGGTCGCGGGTGCCATCCCCGTCGCCATCAACCAATTCACTGCGGCCAGGCTGTACAACGGCGCCGACTTGGGAACCGCCGGCATGATTGCAGCGGCCGCGGTCGCGATGTGGCGCGCTGCCGGACGGATACGCGCCGCGATAGCCGATGGCCTTCGCGTGGCAGGCATGGCCGCCATCGCGGCAATTGGGTTGATGTCGAGCATCGCGACTGTTGTCGGCATTGGTCTGCCGCAGCATGCCGAGCTGGAACATGTCCGCGCCCAGATTGCCCTGGTTCCCTTTCAGGATGTCCACGGCATCTATCTCATTCCGCCACCTGACAGCCGCTTCTGGACGCAGCCGATCAGCCGGCCGAAAACTGATCTCTATGCCGTCCGGCTGAGTTCCTATCAATCCTGGGCGCGGGAAGGGTTGATCCGCTTTGCCCTGCGCTATGTCGATCCGCAGCGCAAGCTGCCGGTTGTCGTCACGCCGATGACATCGGGCATTCCGACCGATTGGGCCATCGTGGACCTGCGCTCGATGGACAGTGCATTGTTCGAGATTCCCTACTGACCGGATGGTGTTTCGGTTCGCTTGGCGCGGCGATGATGCGCGGATCACGTGACCAGGCATGATCGGCTGAGGAGCCAGGGATGAACCTGCACGAATACGAGGTGATGGCGCGCCAGGAGGAGCGGCACTGGTGGTATCGCGGTCTGCTCAACGCCATCGCCGTTTCACTTGATCGGCCTGATCTGCAGCTGCCGGTGCGGCCCGCGATCCTCGATGCCGGTTGCGGCACCGGCCTCATCCTTCACTATTTCCAGGGCCGTTTCGAAAGCAGCTATCTTGGTGGCTTCGACATATCGCCCGAGGCGGTGTCCTATGCCCGGCAGAAGGCGCCCGCCGCCGACGTCTACGAAAGCGACATCTGCCTGCCGGATATCCACGCGGATGCACTCGACTTGGTTGTTTCCTGCGATGTGATCTCGAGCCCTGGCGTCGGCAGCGCCATGCCGGGCCTGCGCGCCCTTTCGAGCCGGCTCAGGCGCGGCGGGCTGCTCATGCTCAACCTGCCTGCCTACAATTGGCTCTATAGTGAACACGATGCCGCCTATCACCACAGCGAACGCTACACGGTTACGCGCGTTCGCATTCTGATGGAGAATCTCGGGCTTGAGATTGCCCGACTAAGCTATCGGGTCAGCATCCTTTTTCCGCTGGTTGTTGCGAGCCGCCTCACGCACCTGCGGTCGGCGAAGCAGGCAGCGCGCGGACAGACGGACGACACCGCTCACAGCGATCTCGACAAGTCTCATCCCGACAACAAGCTGCTTCTTTCAACGCTCCTGGCCGAGAATGCGGCCATCGCACGCGGCTTTCGCTGGCCGTTCGGCAGTTCGGTCTTCGTCATCGCCCGCAAGATCTGAAGACGGGGATGCCTGCCGGAATCTCACCTAAGTTCGGCGATCGCCTAGTCGGCGACCATCGCAGGCTGCCTGCCTGAAAGGCAGGAGAGCACGGCGCCCTCGAGTTCGTAGCCGCTGTCGATCTTGGAGCCGAGAACTGCAATGCAGGTGGGCTCGTCGTGAAGCCGGCTGACAATGATCGGTCGACCGTCATCGATTTCATGCCGTATCGGGATTGCCTTCACTTCGAACAGCGAGCCGCGATATTTCATTGCGGCGGCCGCGGGCAGGTAACGAGCCGCGTCGCGCTGCATGTATGCGAAGCGGCTTTCCTGCTTGTAGGCCGACAGGATGGCCGTCGAGGACAGGTCCTGTTCGGAGAGGTCCCAGGCCACGTGAGGTGTGTAGCGCACGTGGGTCAGCGAATGGGTGCCCTCAGCCGGCATCGGCATGGTCGAGAAGAACGGGCCATCCATGACGGTGACCGCCTTCTGCCGAAGCTCCTGCGGAACATCGACTAGGCAGACTTCGGCGATCTCCGCCTTCAGGGGAAGGAGCGGCAGGTTGCTTCGCCGCAATAGGGCATTCATGTCGGCATAGGTGACGACGAAGACGCCACGAGCTTCGATCGGCTGCCGGGAGGTGGAGATTTTGAGGAGATCGGGGGCAACGATGTCGATGCGCCGACACTCAGTTTGCAGCATCAGCTCGATGCCGGGCGCGCGTTTGAGCTGGGTCAGCAGCTCCCTGCGCACCGCCAGCGCATTGAATGCAGCCTCGCGGACGACGAACATGTCCTCTATTCGATTGCGATCGAACAGGGCGCGCGATTCCGCGCTGACGCGCGAGAATGGAAGCCCGAGTTCGCGACAGAACCTCTGAAACTGGTAGGCGTTGGTATAGGACCCTTGTCCCGCAATCGCGTAGATATGCTCGAAATCCCCCGAGACGCTGCCGTGCATCTCGCGCAGGAAGCGGTCGTAGTTGCGATGCGAGCCCATCGCCGTCGAATAGCTGCGCAGATAATGATAACCGTTGTGGATTCGCGCCTGGTTGGCGTAGCTGGCGCGGGTGCAGATCTCCTCTGCGCGATCGACCAGCGCGACGCGCGCGCCCAGTCGGCTGAGGATCAACGCGATCTGCGCGCCGAAGTATCCGGCACCCACCACCAAATAGTCGTAGCGCTCAACCATGGACGCGGTCACTCTATCGAGAACACAAAGACCCTGTTCAGCGTGAAGCCGATCCCCGTATAGGTCAGCATTCCGCACCCCACGATGGGCAGTTCGGCTGCCCCCAGTCGGTCAATCAGTAGATACTGCGCCAATTCGACGAGAATGATCAGAGTTGAATTCACAGCAAAGAAATAGACGACCCTTTTGTTCGACCATCCTTCTTTCTTGAACGTCACTCTTGAATTCAAGGTGTAGCTGACCAACAGTCCAACGACATATCCAAAAAAGGTATAAATCACGTAATTGGCGCCAAGAACCCCCAATATGACCATGACACCGACGCCGATAATCGTATTGACGACACCGACGCCCGCGTACTTAGTCAATGTCCACAATGTGTTTAACATCAAAACTCGTTCCGCCATGGTCGTCTCTTACAAAGTACAAAGGACGCTGCTTCGAATTCGTCGAGTATCCTGAAGATGTACTCGGAAATAACCGAGAGAAACAAGAACAAGATACAGAACATGATCAGGAGGACGACCATCAAGGACGACCAGCCCTCGACGACGTGGGTGTTGATCAGCTTGTCGACGAACACGTAGACGGCGGCCAACAGCGTCGCGATGGAAATGACCACGGAGAGCAGGGCAACATAGCGCAGCGGGCGATGCGAAAACGAAATGAGTGAATCGATGGCCAGCTTGACCTTTTCGCCATAGGACGTGCGTTGGATCGCCTCGGCGAGCTGGCTGTCGCGCAAGACCACGGCATCGACCTTGTAGCCGATGTAGCCGAACAGCATGCGCAGCACGCGATTATGTTCGCGGAACTGGACGATCGCGTTCACGACGCGCCGGCTCAACGCCTGAAATTCGGTCGCATGATCGTCGATCGCGATCCCCGTGAGCCTCTGGTTCAGCCGGTGGAAGGCGGAGGAGGCCAGGCGGTAATGCAGCGGCCCTTTCTGGCTGGCATTGCCCAAGGCGAGATAGACCACGTCAAATCCGAGCTGGGCACGCGCGACGAGTTGTGGCAGCAGATCCGCGACGCTGGCGAAATCCGCCGGCAGGATCACCACAAAATCGCCGATCGCGTGGTCGAGGCCAGCCGTGGTCGCGATTTCTTTGCCAAACTGCTTGGAAAGCACCAGCACGCGTAAATTTCGTGCGATCAATAACCTTTCGCGAAGGAGCGCCGCGGTATTATCGACCGATCCATCATCGACAACGATGATCTCGTAGTTCGAATAACCGGCCTCCATGACCGCGGTGACGCGGTCGAGGAGTTTTTCGACGAGGGCAGCCTCGTTGCAAAGGGTGATGACGACAGAGACAACCAGATCCTTGTCGGTCGAACGAAGCATCTTTTTGGCGGCACCAGCATGGCGCCCTGCAAGTGGTGCTTCAGGAGACGCGGGACCGAGCAGAGCTGTATCTTGAATGGTTTTCATCTAATTTGCATTTTATAACAGTCTGCGGTCCGGAAGAAAACAAGATGAAGTCGTTAACGGTGCCCTTGGTTAATCTCAATTCGCAACATGCGCCGCTGCGCCGCGAGTTGATTGAGTTCTTCGAAGTCCTTCTGTCCGACGGCCAATTCATTGGCGGCGACCACGTCGCGCAATTCGAGCAGGATTTTGCAGGCTTCAACGAAGTGGAACACTGCGTCTCGCTGGCCAACGGCACCGACGCATTGTGGATCGCGCTGCGTGCTCTCGGGATTGGCCCGGGCGACGAGGTCATCACGAGCGCCGTCAGCTTCTTCGCGACAGCGGAGGCCATCACCTTGGCGGGGGCGACGCCTGTCTTCTGCGATGTCGATGCGGATACCGTCATGCTCAATCCGGGTGCATTCGAGGCGGCCATCAGCGAGCGCACCAAGGCCGTCATTCCGGTCCATATCTATGGCAAGGCCGCTCCCATGGAGGCGATACTGGATATCGCCAAGCGCCGCGGTCTGGCAGTGGTCGAGGATTGTGCCCAGGCCGCAGGCGCCCGATACAGAGGCCAGCGCGTCGGCTCGCTCGGGACCATCGGTTGCTTCAGCTTCTATCCGAGCAAGAATCTGGGTGCGATCGGCGATGCCGGGGCGATCACCTGCAACGACGCGGAGCTTGCCAGACAATGCCGGATGATCGCCAATCACGGCGCCTTGGCGAAATACCAGCACCTGATCTCCGGCTGCAATTCGCGGATGGATGCGCTGCAGGCCGGCGTGCTGACAATGAAGCTTCCGCATCTGGACGGCTGGAATTCCGAGCGCCGCGAAATCGCGTCGATGTATCGCCGGTTGCTGTCGCCGGAACGCATCGAGCAGGTCCAGGTCGGTGACGACGATAGCCACATCTACCATCTGTTCGTCGTCAGGGTGCGCAACCGCGACCGTGTCATGGACGTCCTGCGCAACGCCGGAATTGGGGTCGACGTGCACTATCCAGCGGCTCTTCCCATGCTGCCGATGTACCGTGACCGCGGCTTCGCTGCCGTCGACTACCCGGTCGCGTGCCGCCATGCCTCCATGGCCCTGAGCCTGCCGATCTATCCTGGCATGCGGCCGGCCGAGGTGGAATTCGTCGCCGAAACGCTGAACGCGGCAGCCGGTGCATGACCAGCAGCGTGTCGGTCAGCATCGTCGTCCCGTGCTTCAACGAAGCAGCGATTATCCGCAAGTCGGCCGAAACGCTGCTTACCGCATTGTCGGCGCTGTCGCCCGAATTCGAGATTATCTTCTGCAACGACGGCAGCACGGACGATACGGCCGCGCTCCTCGACGAACTGCAGACGCAGGACAAGCGGATCAAGGCGGTCGGCTATACCGTCAATCGCGGCGCCGGCTTTGCCTTCCGCACGGCTGTGGCTGCTGCGCGCGGCGACATCGTGGTGCATTCGGACGCCGACCTTGCGATTGCGCCCGGCGAGGTCGTCACGCAATGCCTCTCGCTGCTGCGCGACAGCGACATCGCCGTTGCCTCCCGATATGCCGGCGTGCGGGCCGACTACCCGCTGCGGCGACGCGTCCCCAGCATGGTGTACCGCGCCCTGTGCAAGGTTCTTTTCGGCCTGTCGCTCAGCGACTTCACCTCGGGCTCCTTCGGCTTTCGACGGTCGATCCTGGAGACGATCGCTCCGCTGGAGGCCGATGGATTCGAGATCTATGTCGAGCTGTTTTCGAAGGCGCAGCGCGCTGGACTACGCATCGTCGAATTTCCCGCGCGGTTTGTTCATGACACCAGTTCGGGAGAAGTCTCCGTCCTTGCATCGGCGCCGCGGCAGCTGGCAAATACGATAAAGGTTTGGGCGCGTCAGCGTTAAGCATTAATTAAATTTCCCGTTGAATTTCCTCACAAGTACAAACAATATTCTCGCGCCAAGTGCTTGTTGGCGCCAGAGAATGCATCACCGCAAGTTCGATGACGTGGTAATGCTTGTTAATGCGGCGCGCGCTACGCGCGAAGAGGCTAGAAGTTCTGGAACAAGCTCATCCAACCATGAACAAAGCTGTTAACCACGAAGTTGTTGTGTCTGCGCCGCAAGTCCACCGCTTTGCGGCGGCGACCCGCATCGTCAAATCGGCCAAGGACCGGCAGAAGCTCGTAGCCGGGCGAGACCGGGACTATCTGGTTGCCGCAATTGTCGACGAGTTGGAAAAGTCCGGCGCAACCGTCCTCTCCCTGGATGTCTTCGACACGCTTTTGTTGCGCAACAAGAAGCCGGAGGCGCTTCGCTTCGAGGAAATCAGCCAGTCTTGGGCGCGCCTGCTGAATGGCGACAACCGCTTCGGGATCGCCAACGCTCCCGCGGCCCATGACCTTCTTGTCGCGCGTGCCCGCGCCATGCAGACGAGCTACACCGTCAAGAGGCCGATCAACGCGCACGTTGAGGGCGAGATTCTCGACATCGTCCGCGCCGTCTGCCGTTCCCTGGCGCTGCCGCCGAGCGTCACGAAGTATTTCGTCAAGGCCGAAATAGAATACGAGGCAGAAAATCTCGCAGAGAACACGGTGCTGACGGAAGTCGCCGGAAAATTCTCACGAAAGAAGGGACGCAAGGTCATCCTGGTCAGCGACATGTATCTGAGGTCGGGCGATATTCTCGGGCTCGTGCGGAAGGTCGCTCCGTCCATGCTGGACCTGATCGACTTCGTGCACTCGAGTGCCGACGTAGGGGTGAACAAGCGCTCCGGTTCTGCCTTCGATTTCATATGCCGCCAAATGCGTCGGCCGCCCAAGTCGTTCTTCCATGTCGGCGATAACTTCACGAGCGACTATCGGAACGCAAAGCTTCACGGCTGGGGCGCGTTCCATTTCCCGGTATCGGATGAGGAAATCAGAATCCGCAAGGCGGGACTTGAGCGCTGGATCCGCGCGATGGAGGCCATCGGTTTGGATGTCAGGTCATGGGCAAAGATTTGAAGGCGTCGCGTGCAAACCACTTGCGACTGGCCCGCGCCAGGGCCCGCCGGCAGGATAACAGCCAGGCTTACGATTTCGGGTTCCGGCTGATGGGCCCGGCCGTCGTCGACTATCTGGCGCGGCTCCACGGTGTTGCCAGCTACTTCGAGGAAGAGCCGCGGGGCAGGGTGCTTTTCGTTTCGCGGGCGGGTGTGCGCATCGGCCGGGCGTTCGATGCCTTCGTGAAGCGCACCGGATTGCCGGCCCTGAAGAACAGCGAGATGTTCTGGATCTCCCGCCTCATGGTGGCGAAAGGCGCGTGGCGGCGCAGCCGGGAGAAGACGCTGGAGCTGCTCACCGCCGAGTTCGCGCATGCCTCCCTGCGTGTCATGATCGCCGCGCTTCTGCGCCACGACCGTAGACTGGCAAAGCTGGACCTCGGAGATCCGAGCCTCGGCCGGTCGGTCTCCGCGGTGGCCCTGTTCCTGGCGGAAGGCGGGCCTGCCGCCAAGGCCTTGGAAGCGCATCTCGATCAGCAGAGCGAATTGTTCGAGGACTATCTTGCGCAGGTCATGAAAGGCCGCTCCTCGGCCCTCCTGGTCGATACCGGCTGGCAGGGAACGGCACAGGCGCTCCTGTCGCATGCCTTCCCCAAGATCAACTGGTGGGGTGCCTATTTCGGTCGGTTCCACGTCGACAGGCCTCAGCTGGATCACTGGGACCGGATGATCGGGCTGGTCGTCGATCGCGAGGGATGGGACCCCAAGCGTCCAGAATCGTGCGTGTATCTGGCGCGGCACTTCATCGAGAGCCTGTTCGAGCCGACGGGCGAGAGCATCGAGCTGCTCCGCCGCAAGCGCGGCAGCAAAATCATCGTTGCCCCGCAGGCGGCCGCAAACCTCGCCGACAAGCCGACGCGCCAGACGGACCCGATCTTTGCAGGGGTCCTGGACTACATAGACCAGCTCGATGAGCGTCCGACCCCCGGTGCTTGGGCTGCGGCGGCGACCGAGGCATGGGAGGCGATCGCCAAGGTGGCAGTCTTTCCTACGGCCGCGGAGACGCGCTCGTTTTCAGGCTCGGCCCGTTCGATGGACTTCGGTCGGGCCAAGAAGGTACCGTTGCTGCTGCCCGTTTCGGCACGTGGGCCGGACGATTCGGCCGACCGACGCATCGCGGATTCGATCTGGGCACCGGGACAGGTTGCCCTGGAGTATCCGCCGGAAATCGCGATCCTTTATCAGAAGAAGCTGGCGGCGGCCGATAGCGTTGCGCCGCCTCTCCCTGTGCCCGCTTCCGTCAGTCAGGGTCGCTATCCGGCTGTTGCCGTCATCACCCGCACGCTCGATCGTCCGATCTTTCTCAGGCGCGCCCTGCACAGCGTCGCCGAGCAGACCTTCGGCGACTACGTCCATGTGATCATCAATGACGGCGGCGACATCGAGCAGGCTCGGGAGACAATCGCGACGTCCGATTGCGATCCGAGCAAGGTGGTCCTGATCGACAACATGATCAACCGAGGCATGGAGGCCGCCTCCAATATCGGCATCGGTCATGTCGAATCCGATTTCATTGTGATCCATGACGACGATGATACCTGGGAGCCGATGTTCCTCGAGCGCACGCTCGGCTATCTCAACAGCAGCGTCGGGGAGAAATACGGTGGCGTAATCACGAAGTGCACGTACGTCTCCGAGTCCTTCACGCCCAACGGAATCGTGATTCACGACCGCAGTCCCTATAACGATTGGGTCACTTCCGTTCACATAACGCAGATGGCCATCGGCAATTTCTTCGCGCCGATCGCGTTCGTGTTCCGGCGATCGATGTACAAAAAGGTTGGCGGGTACGACGAGGCACTGCCCGTCCTCGGGGATTGGGATTTCAACATCCGCTTCCTGATGGAAAGCAATATCGCCGTCCTGCCCGGATACCTCGCGAACTATCACCTCCGGGATCGCAGCGACGGCGTCCTGTTCGGCAATTCACTTCTTGCGGCCCGGGACAGTCACAAGGAATTTGCGGCCGTCGTCCGCAACAACCTGATCCGCAAGCTGAACGCTATGGGAAGCCCTGCCGGCGCCTCGATCGTCGGCATCGGCCTTCACCTCGGCGAGATCGTCGATAGCATGAGGAATGTCACCGGTTCGACGAAGGCTGTCGCACCGATGGCTGCACCTGCGCCTGCGTCATCGGGGCCGCTTGCCAGCGATCTGTTCTGGGTCTCTTCGCAACGCATCGCCCAAATGGCTGAGGCCAAGGATGTCGACACCCTTCGGGTAGTTGGCACGGTTCTGTCCGATGGGGCGAACACGCCGACGGACCTCGCGCAGATGAGCAATCTGACCGCTGCCCGGTTGGCCGCATTGCACGACGGACCTTACCAGCGCCTGGCTCCGCCGGATGACTTCGACGAAAGCTCCTACCTGATGAACAATCCGGACGTTGCCGGGGCCATCGCTCGCGGCGAACTCTCAAGTGGCTTCGACCACTATTTCTACTACGGCCAGTACGAGGGGCGTCGCCGCCCCCGGAAATAGAAACGTGAGAGCAATGCAAACGTCCAATCGTCGGGCAGTACGGGCAACAAGCGTTGCGTATCGACGCGACCGCCGGCGGCACGGCGAAGCGGCGTCGGGGCTGGTGTGACCATGGTCAGTCACGGCCCTAAGAACATCCACCCGCCAGGCAACAGACGGCGGTCGAACCGCTTCGATATCGTTTGGCTAGCAGACCTTACGATACCGGGCGATGGCGACGTCCGCATTGCTGCCGAAGTCGGGTGTTGTGCGGCGGCCGGCTATCGCGTTGGCCTGATCCATGCCGAAACCCGGCAACGGCCGGCACGTATTGCTCCCGAGGTTGCGGCGTGCATCCACAACAACGCCATTGAACTGATCGATCCGGCATCACAGGCTGAAACGGATCTGCTGATCGTCCACGGGCCCGAGGAGCAGCTGCTGCTGCGAACCCAGTTCCAGCGGCTGTCGGCGCGGCGCACGGTTCTCGTCGCGGATATGAACCTGAATGGCGACCCAAGCGCGATAGAGCAACGCTTCGAGGAACTGTTCGGTTCGCTCTCGTGGGCGCCAACCAGTCCTTGGAGCCGCGACCACCTTCGCCGGCACGGGGCGACGAGCGCGATCGCGCCGCGTGATTGGCGCGCGGTTGTCGGCGTGCGTGCGGGCGGTAGCAAGCGGCGCAAGCGGGCCTTGGGATGGATCCTAGGCAGTGAGCCGGACGCGCGGTCGATGGCGACGCGCGATTACCCTTTCCTGGAGAGCGCCGCCTACGATGTCTTTCTTCTCGGCGGCCGGTCACGCGAAGGCGACGCGGATCTGGGCCTGGAATACGGCCACATCGCCATCGATCGTTATCTGAACAAGGTCGATGTGGTCGCCGTTTTCCCATCTCCGGGGAATATCGCGCTGCCGCTGGCGATCATCGCCAAAGCGTTGGCCGCCGCAAAGCCGGTCGTCCTGCCGCGCTATCTCAGCGAAATCGTCGGCCCCGGGCCTGTCTATTGCGACCCCGGCGACGCCGGACGGGTGATTGAGAGGATTCTAGCCAGGCCGGCCAGACTGCGCGCCGCCGGTGCCGCCGCCAAAGCGGTTGCCGCAAGGCGGTTCTCGAAATCGCTTTTCCTCGCCAGGATTGCGCGAGCCGGCAAGACCGATAAAGCCAAAACCGCGCCGAAGCGCCGACGTGCAGTTCAGCCAAAGCGGGCGAGGGCGGACAAGGCAGCCGTCCGTCGGGCGCTGTTCATTGCGACCGGCGAGAATGATTTTGGCGCCGTCATGCGGCTGCTGGCGATTGCCGGGCAGATGAGACGGGAGGTCGAACCCGTGTTCGTCGTCTTTGGCCGCCACGCCGATGTGATCGAGCAGTTCGGGTATCGGTGCGAGTGCCTGTCGCCCGTCGGATTGTCATGGCCCGATACCGGGGCCTGGGAGCGGTGGTGCGCCATCGACGTCGACTGGTGGATCGATGCGTATGGGGCAAAGCTCGTCGTTTTCGATGGTCCGCTGCCGCCGGCGGAGCTGTTGCATTCCGTCGCCGCCAGGGGCGACTGCAAATGTTCATGGATCAGGGCCGGCGCAAGTGACTACGAACGGCCGACATACGCCAGTGCGGCGAAATACTTCGACGTCGTCCTGGATCTCTCCGAGCCAAACGGGAGCGCCGATCGGCGGCGCGGCGATCTGCTGACGGTCGACCCGATCCTGCTGTTCGAACCCGACGAGCTTCTCCCCCGGGCTGTCGCAGCCGAAGCGGTGGGCCTTGACGAGGCGGCGCCGGCAGTGCTCATCGATCTCGATGCAGAAGACCCCTTCAGCCGGGCGATCCTGAAGGATTTGGTGCGCGAGGCGGGCGAATTGCCCGGCGTTCAGCTCGCCATTTCCGAGCGTTCTCTTGCCGCCGGCGGCCTGGGTGTCTTCTCGGCGACAACGATCGAGGGGCAGCCGATTGGGCAGCTCCACAGAGCGTTCGATTTCTGCGTTTCCGACGCTGGATACGGCACTTTCTGCGAGCGGATCGCCCACGGCATGCCGACCATCTTTGTTGCCGATCGGGCTTCGGCGGATGGCAGGTTCGAACGGGCGGCGTTCGCTCAGGAATCGGGTCTGGCCCTGCATCTGGAAAGCGGCAACGTCACCGAGCTTCCTCAGATGCTGCAGGTGCTGATGAGCGACAAGGCACGGGCGTATCTTCAGGAGCGTTGCGCTGCCTTCGATCGCAGGAATGGCGCCGCAGATGCTGCGGCGACGCTCGACGCATTGATCATGCCGGAGCGGTCCCGTCCATGAAGAGAGCACTCGGCAAGGATGAAATCGGCCTGGTCGAGGGCCAGTTGGAACGCCTCGAGCGCGCGCTCGAGATGTATCGGTCGGGGATTGCTGGCTCGGCCAGGGACATCCGGGCCAAGGTCGTCGCCATAAAGTATCGCCCGGTCCCGAACGGCAAGGTGAAACCCACCTTGTTCGCGGCATGGCAGGCGCCCGCCGCGCCGTCGATCGGCGTGGGATCTTGCCCCGAAATGCCGGCCCAGCCATCACCCGGGTGGTCCAATGCTTCCGCAGACGATCCAACAGTCATTGCGATCCTGGTTTTCGGATTGCGGGATGCGGCGCTTGATGCGGCGATCGACCTGGTGATCGACACGCAACGCCGCGGTCGCAGCTTCGCGCCGGTCTTTCTGACCGACTCGGCCGACCTGCGCACCTTCCTGAACCGCGGCTATGCATTCGAGTATTTCCCCAGCAAGACCTACCGAACCGAGTCGGGTTCGGTGGATTGGTCGCGGGCCTTCGCCCGAATTCGCTTCATTTATCGGAAGTGGGGCGTTGCCGGCGCCATGGACCTGAGCGCGCCGGATGATCTGGCGCTGAGCCCGATGGCAGCCGGCGGCGACGCGCGCGATGCTCGGCAAGCCGAAGCCGGTGCCGCCGGCAAGGCGCGTGGCACGCCCCGCAAGGCCACGTCAGGCAAAGAGACCCGGAGCAGAGCGGCGCGCGCCCGAGCCAGCGAGCTTGACCGTCTTGCCGCGATGGTCAGGGCGAGCGGTCTTTTCGACGAGGCCTGGTACCTCGAGATGAATCCGGACGTCGCCCGTTCCGGTGCTGATCCCGTCATGCATTACATCGAGGCAGGCGCCGCCGAGGGCAGAAACCCGCATCCGCTCTTCGATACCAACTATTACGGCGAGCAGCTGCTCCGTTCGCGATCCGGCTCACGGTCGTCTGAGTGAACCATGCGTCCGGCAATCGTTCTGCACCTCTTTTACGAAGATGTTGCGATCGAACTCATCGATGCGATCGCGCGGGCAGGGCTGTCCGCCGATGTCTTTGCAACGGGTGAAGCCTGCTCGGCACCGTCGGTGATGAAGGCGCTCGACCGCCTCGATGCCAAGGTCGAGATCATCGAAGCGGAGAATGCCGGCCGCGATGTCGGCCCGTTCCTGCAATTGCTGCCGCTGCTGCTGTCCGGTGGTTACGACGTTTTCTGCAAACTCCATACGAAACGCGGACACTCGGGCTACGGCACGCCGTGGCGACGAACTTTCTACCGGGCACTGGTCGGCTCACCAGCGCTCGTCGATCAGATCCTCGGCGCGTTCTCCGCTCACCCCGACCTGGCGATCGTCGGGCCGGAGCCCTTCTTCCTCTCGACCGCCGGTCATCTGCCCAGCAATACGGACGATCTTTTCCGGCTCGCTCGGCTGTGTTTCCCGGGAAGGAAGCTGCCCGACGACTGGGGCTTCTTTGCCGGAACGATGTTTTGGGGGCGGACTGCCCAGTTCAAGCCGTTTGCACGATTGGCTCAATTGGGAGTCGTCTTCGAGCGCGAAGATGGCAACAGCGCCGAAGAGCGAACAGCCCATGCCCTCGAACGGGTCTTCGGCCTGGCCGGGGTTTTGGCAGGACGCCAGATGGGGCTGGTGGCCGGCAACGCGGCAGGACCGGCTGGGGCGGTTCGCGTCGTGCCGGGAACGGCGTTGCCCGACAAGGATCTCCAATACCGGCTCATGGAGATCAAACGCTCGGAAGTCACGTCCGTCAGCCCCCATCAGGTCGAGAAGCTGGTTCGCCGCGAAAATCCGCTGGTCCACTACATCGAAAAAGGCCTGGATACGGAGTTCGATCCCAATCCCTATTTCCATACCGCGTGGTACCGGGAGGCGAACCCCGAGGTACTCACGCGGCATCAAAACCCGCTCGCGCATTTCATCGAGCGCGGCGCGGCGTCCTCGCGGGATCCAAGCCCGCTGTTCGACATTCGAAGCTACTACCGGCAACATCCGGAGCTGTATCCCGCCGGGATCAATCCGCTTGAGCACTTTCTGACGCACGGCGGCGGCTCCGGCAATCAGCCGTTGCCAGAGGAAGCGGACATGGACGGGCCGGATGGTCGTTTGGTCCCGTCGCGCCATGTCTATCCGTTCTTCGACGAGACGCTTGAGCGTGCTTTCGTCGCGCGCCTCGGCGACGTTGATGCGACTGTTCGGCGCCAGGCCAGGCGCACGCTCGTCAGCGTCATCATGGCGGTCAAGGTGAACACCGCAGGCGCCGATGAAGCCATCGCTTCAGTGCTCGGCCAGAGCCACGCCAAGTTCGAACTGGTCGTTGCCACCTTCGGCGGGCGTGGCTCGTCCGGTGTCATCTCGCACCGTCACCTGTCCGATCGTCGCGTCAAGCTGGTGCACACCGAAGCCAATGACGCGTTTGCGGCACGCAACGCGGCGCTCGGCATCGCTGCCGGCGATCTGATCGCCTACCTCGATCCGGGCAATTGCTGGAAGCCGCGTTTCCTCGAATACATGTCGCTGTTCATGGCGGCGGACGACCGGTCAGCAGCATACTGCGTTGCCGAATTCCGTGTGGAGACGGCCTGCGTGGGCTACCAGGGGGCCGAGTATGATCGACGGACGCTGTTGTCGGATGGCAGCGTTGCGCTGAATGCACTTTGCCATCGGCGCGCGCTCTACGACGAATTCGGCGGATTTGAACCCGACATCCCCTTTGCCGCGACAGAGCTGTTGTTGCGCTACGCCCGAAGAGAGGAGCCACAATTCGCGCCATTCCTCGGCGTCGAATATCGCGGCGACAATGTCAGGGTCCAACTTGCGCCGCCCTCCGGTCTGCACGCTTGGCTCAAGGTCATAGAGGCGAAGACTGAACTGAGCTCCAACGAATCCGGCTGGCGGCCGATTGTCGCCGAACGTCTGTCGCTCACCTTCGGGATCAAGATCGCGGCATTTCGCGGCCCCGAATATGCGCCTTACGAGGAGTTGGGAGACTACCACTTCGCCACCGCGCTGAAGGAGGCGCTCGAACGGAGGGGACACGTCGCCTTCATCGATCCGCCCTGGGATTGGTATGACGCGCGCCCGACGCCCGACGACGTGGCGATCGTCATCCGCGGTGTGCTGCCGTACGAGCCGCGGCCCAACCAGGTCAACATGATCTGGAACATCAGCCATCCCGAGAAGGTGCTCTACGAGGAGTATGAGCGCTTCGACCTGGCCTACGTCGCATCGCTGCCTTATGCGGCGTTCCTGCGAACGGTGCTTTCGGTGCCGGTGAAAGCCTTGCTTCAGGCAACGAATACGAGGCGGTTCCATCCGGTCAATTCGGCCAAGGCGCCGTCGCGCGGCGACATTGTCTTTGTGGGCAATGCCCGCAGCGTCGTTTCGGGCAATGCCCGCAGCGAGCGGCGCGAGATCGTCAACTGGGCGATCGACGCGGGATTTGAGCCGGCGATCTACGGCTCTGGGTGGGAGCAATCAGCGCCAGCGCGGCTGGTCAAGGCAGACTATGTCGACAATGCGAAGCTGGCCCAGCTCTATGCCGGCGCCGGCGTGGTCCTGAACGACCACTACGAGGCGATGCGCGATTTCGGATTTGTCTCGAACCGCGTCTATGACGTGCTCGCTTCAGGGGGGAACCTGGTCTCGGACCATGTTCCGTCGATCGAGCGGATCTTCGGATCGGCAGTCCGTATGGTGCGCCGTCCCGGTGAACTGGCCAAGATCCTGCGGGATGCTCGAAGAACGTCTCTCCGGTCGAGAAGGCAGGTCGTCGAATGGGTTGCGCGCTACCACGATTTCGATGAGCGAGCAGGCGTCATCCTTGCCGATGCCATGACATTGATCGGCCTGGCCGAGGGCGGCGTCCGCAGCCTTCGCGCGCCGGTCGAGCCCGTCGCTTTCCGCCGCTCCGGGGACGATCGTCCGCGCGTGCGTGCGCTGGTACGGACGACGGCGCAGAAGGCGCCCGACGACATGGCGTTTGTTCGGTTGATCTGCCCTTTGACCGATGATGCGGCAAAGGTCGAACTCTCTCTTGCCGAAGATGACGTGGGCGGCAGGCCGGACGTCTATATCGTTCAGCAGGGGAGCATCGACGGTCGGCAATTCAAAGCGCGCGTGCAGGCCATGAAGGCATCCGGCGCGGCCATCATCGTCGATGTGGATCGCGAACCGTCGGGTGAGGTCGACCACAAGCTGATTGCTGCCGCCGATCAGGTCTGGTTCGCGGACGAAGAGCTGCACAACCGATATGGCGGTCTGGCCCGGTCCGCGCATCACGTTCCATCCGGTGTGGACCGGAGACTATGGAAGGACTACGCGCAAGAATCGCCTGATCCGGCGCCAAGCCAGCCGCTGCAGCTGCTGCTCTTCGAGCGGCCGCAAGGGCGCAGCGATCTTGAGTTCTTCTGGTCCGCGCTGCGTCGTCTGGCCGACGAGCGGGCGGGGGCCTTCCGCGTTTCAGTTGTTTCGGAGCGGAAAGGCCCGCCCGAGCGGGGGTGGATAACGCGTCTGACGCCGCCGGCGTCGGCTCAGTCCTATCCGCGGTGGGCCCGCTGGCTGAGAATCCAGGGGCCGTTTCACGCGGCCTTTGTGCCCCACACGGAAGTGGAGGCGGCGGCCGTGGAAATGCGGTATCTCGAATGCACCGCCATGGGACTACCAACCTTCTTGTCACGCTCCGGGGCAAGACGGCGCGCGGAGGGTGGCGGTGCCGTTGTTGTGGGCAACACAGTCGACGATTGGTACGACGCTCTCCGGGCCTTCGTGGCCAATCCTGGCCTCTTCGCCGCGCTCGGCAAGGCGGCAACGCAACGTGTGTGGCGAGAACACGACGTCCGGCAGTGTTCCGAGCTTCAGTCCAGGCTGATTGAGGCCGTCGTGTCGGCCAGTCGACCTTCGGCTGGCGTCGCGTAGCGGCAGCCCGCCGAGCGGGCAGGCGCGGCTACGCAAGCGGCGCGCGAAAGAATCTCGAGCGAGATGAGAAAGATGGGAAGGAGTGGTGCCGGGTTGCTTCGGCAGGCCCGATACCGGCATTCGACCATTCGGTCCGAATGCGGCACGTCCCTTGAAAATATCGCGGCTGGCCAAGGTGTCGCCCCGGCCAGCCGTATTTCAACTTGGCGTATTACGGTCCTGTCGCGAGGATCGTAATACTTGAGCCCACCCGTTGCTATCCGCCCCGGACCTACACCCGGCGCCTGGGACCCTCGGCCGTAGCCGTGAGCGTCACCAGTTTCTGGGCCGCTAACGTCAAACAGGCCTTCGAGTAGTTCTGTCCGGTTGCCGCATCAAAATAGCCGTTTTGATCGGCCCGGCTCAGACGATTGATGATGGCCTGCAGATGGGACACGCTGTTTTCGTTCTGAATCCAGGTGCACAGCTCGACATACCGCTGTTGGTCTTGGGCTGAGGCAGCAGAGCTGCCGGCCGCGATCCCAATGCCGAGTGCAACGGAACTCAAAGTGCCTAACAAGCCGACTTTCGGTGGCACGACGCAACTCTCTACTAGCGGATGCCGCATCCACGCGAGAATTACCATTTGATTAAGAATTTAGTCAAGAACATTAAAAAACTGCATAGGTGTTTGGTTAACGCTGCGGCGCCACTAGTTCCCTCAAAAAGGACTTTCGCGGCACAGTCGCCTGGCGACAAGATTCAGAAATTCCAGCTCGACGAGCGATTATTCTGGGCGCGGCAAGACACGCCGGTCGCCATGCGTGAGCACGCTGCCGGTGTCCCGCAATGTCTGCGTATGGATCGCTACGGAATCGATTTTCGAGCCTTGGGCTGATGGATGCCGTGCGCATCACTGGACATCAAACGGACCGTGGAACAACCGGGGCACAGGATAATCGAAAGCGGCCAAGCAAACCCCGGCGGGTTCCTCTTGGAGCCCTGTGAAGGCATGCGATCCGGTTGATTGGAACATCCCGCGGACCGCGAGCTGAGACCGTTCAATTCATACGATACATCAACTTTTCCACAGTTTTTTGTACCCAGCGCGGGGACATGGTCCGCGCTGGGTGGAACAATTGGTTAACACTGAGTCGATAGGCTTGTTTCACTGTTTTTGGGTGGTGCGGCCATGTCCAGAAAAGTGACTCTCGGCAGAATACACGGCACGACTGTCGTGCTCATGTTTGCCGCTTTGCTTGGATCGACTTCCGTTGGCATGGCTGCTCCCGCTGGCGGTGCCAACGACTCCGGCGGTGTCGTTCTGGCGACGCTGTATGGTTCCCCTGCGCTTACCTTTGGCGCCGAAAATCTCGATTCGTGGCGTGCGGTAGAGGAGCGCCAGCACGCTCAATCCCAGAGCGCGGCATGGCTGCATCTGGTGGACAGCGCCCGCGGCGAGCACCGCGGCAGCGTTGTGGACAGAGTCAATCGGATCGTCAATCGGATCCGCTACGTCAACGATCCGGGCGACGTGTGGCAGACCCCGAGCGAATTCGTTCGCAACGGCGGCGATTGCGAAGACTACGCGATCGCTAAGTACATGCTGCTGCGCAAGCTTGGCATACCCTCATCGTCGATGCGCATCCTCGGTCTGGCGGCGCGATCGGGCTCTGCCGCGCATGCCGTTCTCGTAGTGCAAACGAAACGCGGGCCTGTGGTGCTCGACAACCTGCGGAACACGACCTACTCACTCGGCGCCACGACGACGTCGCGCATGGTCTATGCTGTCAACGACAGCACGTGGTGGATCAAGCTCGGCGACGGGCCGGCTGTCGCCGACGCTCGGTAAGTCATCTGGCTTCAGCTTCTCTGCCAACGGCGTCGCTTGTGGGGCGTCTTGCTGGTAGAGCTCGTCCGCACCCTGCTCTTCATGATCTGGATCCCGGTCGCCGCCTTCTAGGCCCTCGATCGGCGCATGGCGGAGGCGGCGCGCGACGCCGGTTCTCTCGTCCGTCCGCCGGTCGGCCAAGACTGTGGTGACCCGCATTCTTTTCGGTTGCTGGGGCAGGAACGACTGACTGATGGCGTACACTAACCGCGCATCGGGCGATCCACCGAGGAACGAGCGCCGCCGCGCCGGATCAGCTCGAAGGGCACCGTAATCTGTTCGGGCGCCGCCGCCTTCCCCGATAGCAGCTCCTTGAGTTGGGTAAACGCTGCGGAGGCCAACCCCCTCTCATCTTGCCGTGCTGAAAAAACGCGGTTGGGCAGGAAATCCAGGGACTCCTGATCGTCAAACGTGCCCACAACCGTTTCGGGCGGAATGTGCCCCATGTGCTCGTTCAGACATTGTATCGCGCCTTCCAGCACCATCAGCGAGGAGCTTACGAACGATGCGGGCGGGTGCCTGCGGGCCAGCAATCGCTCCATCAAGGCCCTTCCGGCGCCTACGGTATTTTCAGCCGTGCGCAGTATCAGTTTGTCCGGTGAGGCGATGCCTGCTTCCTGGCACACGGCGGCAAAGCCGCGAATGCGGTCGGCGATGCTCGGCAAATCCGGTTGGCCACACAGGAAGGCGGTAGACGGCGCGCCAGTCGCCAGGACAGCCCGGGTCAGCGCGATGCTCGCCGCGAAGTTGTCGGTTGTCACGGAGGCGTAGCTCGAGCCCGGATAGGCGCGATCGACCACGACGATCGACGTCCTGGCGTTCTTTGCGAACAGCCTGCCGTAGTCGGGCGTTCGGCAGGGCGCGACGATCAGCCCATCGACGCCGCGCGCCCACAGAGTGCGAACGGCCCGGTCTTCGAGTTCCGGATCCTCGCTAGTCGATGCGGTCAGCAGAACCAAGCCGTTGCTCTGGCAAAGCTCTTCGAGGCCAGCCGTCAGGCGCGCGAAGAATGCATTGCCGATCTCAGGCACCACCAAGCCGATCGTATCCGTGCGCCTGAGCTTCAGCGCCCGAGCGGTGTGATTGATCACGATGCCGTGCCGCTCGATGTACTCCTCAAGGGTCTTTCTCGTCGCCTCGCTGATTCTGTACTTGCCGGCCTGCCCGTTTGCGACCAGCCACACGGTGGTTGCCGAGAAGCCTGTCTCGCGAGCAATTTCGCCGATCGTCTTTGGCACCTGCCGTCCCTGTCGCTTGCCAGCCACGGTGTCGCGTCGTAGAGTGCTAATTCGACGTAGCATAGTGCTAGCATTGCGCGAAATCAAAAAACCGAGCGCTGCGTCGGTTATGATGAGTCCGGGTAGAACCGTCGACCGTCAAAGGGATGAAACGGGCCAAGGGGTGAGGTCAGCAACATGACCAGGTTCTTGCCGAGGATCGGTGTACGGCCGGTCATTGATGGCCGCCGCAACGGCGTGCGTGAATCACTGGAAGAGCAGACAATGGCGATGGCGCGTCGCACGGCGGCGCTGCTGTCAGCCAAGCTGCGCCATCCGAGCGGCGAAACGGTGGAGTGCGTGATCGCCGACACCACCATCGCCGGCATGGCAGAGGCCGCCGCCTGCGAAGCCAAGTTCGCCAGCGCCAACGTCGGTGTGACCGTCTCGGTGACGCCGTGCTGGTGTTACGGCAGCGAGACCATCGACATGGACCCGCAGCGGCCGAAAGCGATCTGGGGCTTCAACGGTACCGAGCGGCCCGGTGCGGTCTATCTTGCGGCGGCGCTGGCGGCACATAGTCAGAAGGGTCTGCCTGCCTTCTCGATCTACGGCCGCGACGTGCAGGACGCCAACGACTCGGCCATTCCCGCCGACGTCGAGGATAAGCTTCTGCGCTTCGGCCGCGCCGCCCTGGCCGTCGCTCACATGCGCGGCAGGAGCTACCTCTCGGTCGGCAACGTCTCGATGGGCATCGCCGGTTCGATCGTCAACCACGACTTCTTCCAATCCTGGCTCGGCATGCGGGTGCAGACCGTCGACATGACCGAGGTGCGGCGGCGGATTGACAACGCCATCTACGACAAGGCGGAACTCGACCGCGCCCTGGCGTGGGCCGACAAGCATTTCCGCTACGGCATAGAACGCAACGCAGAGCCGCGGCCGGCCGACGACAAGCGGCGCATCCTGCGCGAGAGCCTGATCATGACGATGGCGATTCGCGACATGATGCACGGCAATCCCAAGCTCGCCGAGGCCGGTTGGGGCGAGGAGGCGCTCGGCTTCAACGCCATCGTCGGCGGCTTCCAGGGCCAGCGCCAGTGGACCGACCAGTACCCCAACGGCGACGTCGCCGAGGCGCTGCTCAACTCCTCGTTCGACTGGAACGGCCTGCGCGAGCCGATCATGCTGGCGACCGAGAACGACAGCCTGAACGGCGTGACGATGCTCTTCGGCCACCTCATGAGCGGCAAGGCGCAGATCTTCGCCGACGTGCGCACCTATTGGTCGCCGGATGCGGTCAAGCGCGTTACCGGGCACCAGCTCGAAGGCAACGCCGCGGGCGGGCTGCTGCACCTCAGCAACTCCGGCGCCGCGGCGCTGGATGGGGCCTGTGTGGTGACCGATGCCGCCGGCAAGGCGACGATGAAGGCGCATTGGGAACTGACCGAGGCGGAGGCAGATGCGACTTTGGCGGCGACCGATTGGTGCCCCGGCGTCGAGGAATATTTCCGTGGCGGCGGGTTCTCCAGCCACTTCCTCACGCGCGGCGGCGTGCCGTTCACCATGGTGCGCCTGAACCTTGTCAAGGGGCTGGGGCCGGTGCTGCAGCTCGCCGAGGGCTGGAGCGTCGAGTTGCCGGAATCGGTGCACAAAACATTGGAGGGACGCACGGATCCAAGCTGGCCGACCACCTGGTTTGCGCCACGGTTGACCGGCAAGGGGCCGTTCCGCGACGTCTACTCGGTAATGGCGGCGTGGGGTGCCAACCATTGCGCGCTGGCGCACGGGCACGTTGCGGCGGACTTCATCGCGCTGGCGTCGCTGCTGCGCATTCCGGTGTCGATGCACAACGTTGACGAGGCGGCGATCTATCGCCCGAGCGCCTGGGCGGCGTTCGGCATGGACGCCGAGGGTCAGGACTATCGCGCCTGCCAGGCCTATGGACCGCTTTACGGGTGATGGCGGTCTCGCCCTTGGCGTGGCTGCTCCCACGCTGAGGGCGATGACCGCACGACTGAGACTATCCCGGGACCGGGGGAGGACCTTATTATCCCTATCCCGGTTGCTTGCGCCGAGGTGCGCGTCACAAGCTTACCTCGGCGTCCTCTTTGACTTGATTGCCCGCTGGTTGCCGGCGAGGATTGTCCGCGAAGTGCGGATGACGCAGAACGGAAAGAACGAATGAGATGACGACTGAGCGTAGCACCTATTTGAGCGACATGCGGCCGCGCTTCGACCCATTCGTCATCGATTGTGGCGAGATCCCCGCCTACGCCTACCAGGCCGGCCTTAAGTCGGAGCTCACATCCAAATCGATCAGCGCCGAAGAAGCGATCGCGCTGCTTGAAGACATGATGGTCATCCGCGAATTCGAGGAAATGATCGTCAAGCTGCGCTCCGGCGCCTACGACCCGATCCGCGACTACAATTATCGCGGCCCGACCCACGTTTCGGCCGGCCAGGAAGCGACGGCAGCAGGCGCGTGCGCGGCGCTCGGTATCACCGACAACATCACCTCCACCCATCGCGGCCACGGCGAGAGCCTCACCAAGGGCACGGTCGCGCTCAGGCTGATGAGCGAGGAGGCGTTGCGCGAACGCGTGCCGGAATGCCGCGCCAACAGCCGTGAGGAGGTGCTCGAGGCGGCGCTCGAAGAGCACGTTTTCCGCACCATCGGCGAACTGTTCGGCAAGGACGACGGCTATTGCCGGGGGCGCGGCGGCTCGATGCATATCGCCGACTTCTCGGTCGGCCATCTCGGGGCCAACGCGATCGTCGGCGGCGGCGTGCCGATCGCCACCGGCGCGGCCTTGGCGAGCCGCTACTTCGAGGACGGCGGCGTGGTGTGCGCTTTCGCCGGCGACGGCGCCTACGCCAACGGCGTCGTACTCGAATCGCTCAACTTCGCCGCCCAGTCACAATTCACCAACCACTACGCCGATGGCCACGCCTTCGGCCTGCCGATCATCTTCCTGGTCTGCAACAACCACTACGGCATGACCAGCCGCGCCGACGACGAGGTCGCCGGTGTCCGCCGCCTGGCCCAGCGCGGCGCCGGCTTCGCCGACAATCTGATGCACGCCGAGGTCGTCAACGGCATGGACGTGCTGGCGGTGCGAGACGCGGTCGCGCGCGGCGCGAAGCTCTGCCGCGAAGGCAAGGGGCCGGTGCTGATCGAGGCCGACACCTACCGCTACTGGGGCCATTCGCTGAGCGACCCGCGCAACGAATACCGCACCAAGGAAGAGGAAGCGGCGTGGAAGGCGGTCGACCCGATCGAGACCTACAAGGCGGCGCTGATCGCTGCCGGCGTCCTCGACGCCAGGGGAATCGAGGAAGTCGAACAACGCGTCATTGCGCGCAATGCGCGCGCCGCCAAGCGCGCCGCCGAAGCACCCGACCCGGACGTCAAGGACGTGCTGACGTTCATGTACACCGACACCAAGAGCGAGGCCGTTCCGCCTGAGTTCGCCAAGGTCGCGCTCTACGAGCCGGCGCCTGTGGCCAAGCAGGTCAATGGCGAGATCACCTACAAGGATGCCATCCGCGACGCACTGGCCGAGGAGATGCAGCGCGACAACCGCGTCGTGTTCTACGGCGAGGACGTCGCCGATTATGGTGGCGCGTTCAAGGTGACCAAGGGGCTGCTCGAGACCTTCGGCCGCCAGCGCGTGTTCAACACGCCGATCAGCGAAGCCTGCATCTGCGGCACGGCCTGCGGCGCGGCGATGCGGGGTCTGAGGCCGGTGGTCGAGCTGATGTACTTCGACTTCGCGCTGATGTCGTCCGACCAGATCAGCAACCAGATCGCCAAGTGGCACTACATGAGCGGCGCGCAGACCGAGGTGCCGCTGGTCATCCGCGCTTCGGCCGGTGGCGGCAAGGGCTATGGCGGCCAGCATTCGCAAACGCTTGAATCGATCTTCTGCCACACGCCGGGCCTCTATGTGATCTATCCGTCGACCCCGGCCGACGCGAAGGGCCTGCTGAAGTCGGCGATCCGCGACAACAACCCGGTGCTGTTCGTCGAATCGCAATTGCTCTACAGCGCGAAGGGCCCGGTTCCCGGGGGCGAACATCTGGTTCCGATCGGCGTCGCCGACGTGAAACGCGCGGGGAGTGACATCACCTTCGTCTCCTGGGGACCGGCGGTCCATGATTGCCTCAAGGCGGCCGAGAAGCTGTCGACGGATCAGGGCGTCGAGGCGGAAGTGATCGACTTGCGCAGCCTGGTGCCGCTCGACATCGAGACGGTGATCCGCTCGGTGCAGAAGACCGGGCGCTGCGTGGTTGCCAGCGTGGCGGTTCACAACGGCAGTTTCACCGGCGAGGTCGCCTCGACCGTGCAGCAGATGGCGTTCGACTATCTCGATGCGCCGGTACTGCGGGTCGGCGCCAAGAACGGCATCTCGCCGCAGTCGCACGTTCTGGAGCAGGCGTTCCTGCCCGGTGTCGACGACCTGATCGCCGCCGCCACCTCGATCCTCTAGGCCGCCGACCATGATCACACCGATTGTCATGCCGAAGTTCGGTCAGATGACCGAAGACAGCGCCATCGTCGAATGGTTGAAGCAGGAAGGCGATGCGGTCGCCAAGGGCGACGTCCTGTTCCTGGCTGAGACCGACAAGTCGGTGATGGAAGTCGAAAGCTTCAACGCCGGCACGCTGCTCAAGATCGTCGTCGGCGTCGGCGCGTCCGTTCCCGTGCAGAGCGTCGTTGGATATCTCGGCGAGAAGGGCGAGGCGGTTCCGGCGACTCCCAAGCCCCCGCGTCCCGCGCCGGCCGCCCCGGCGCCTGCTGCCCCCGCCGCCAAGGCCGCCGCGCGGCGCGCGGCCGCGCCTGCGCCCGCGGTTGTCGCCGCGATACCTTTACCCGCCACCGCCCCGGCGCTCTTTCGCATCAGCCCGCGCGCGGCGGCGCTCGCCAAGAGGAGCATCATCGACGCGCACGCCATTGCCGGCAGCGGCCCGGAGGGGCGCATCGTCGAAAAGGACGTCAATGCCTATCTCGCGGAGCACGACTACGAAAATCTGCGCATCAGCCCCGCCGCGAGGGCGCTGGCGGCCAAGGAGGCCCTCGATCTGCTGGCGTTGCGGGCCGACAACGCCGGCAAGCGCATCGAGGTCGCCGATGTCGAGCGCGCAATCGCCGAGAAGCCGGTGCCGCTTTCCAAGATGCGGCAGGTCATCGCCCAGCGCCTCAGCCAGAGCGTCGTCACGGCGCCGCACTTCTACGTGACGGTCGAAGTCGACATGAGCCAGGTGCTGGCGGCGCGGGAGCGGGCCAAGGCCGCCGGTCAGCGCCTGACCGTCACCGACTTCATCGCCCAGGCCTCGGTCCTGGCGCTCAAGGAATTCCCGGCCGTCAACAGCGCGACCGACGGCAAGGCCGTGCGTTGGCACAGCCGCGTCCATCTCGGTATCGCGGTCAATCTCGATCAGGGGCTAGTCGTGCCCGTCATCCGCGGTGCCGACGAGATGACGCTGGCCGAGCTTGGCGCCCGTGCCAAGGCGCTGATCGACAAGGCCCGCGCCGGCGGCCTCGCGCCCGACGAGATGAGCGGCTCGACCTTTTCGATCTCGAACATGGGCATGCTCGACGTCGAGAACTTCACCGCAATCATCAACCCCGGCGAATCGGCCATCCTTGCGGTGTCGAGCACGATCAACAGGCCGGTCGCGAGCGGCGACGATATTGTCCTCCGCCCCATCATGAAGATGACGTTGTCATCCGACCACCGTTTGATCGATGGCGCGACGGCGGCGCGCTTCGTCAACAGCATCAAGTCGAAACTCGAGGATGAGGCAATATGGAGCGCTTTGACGTCGTAGTGATCGGGGCGGGGCCGGGCGGCTATCCGGCCGCCATCCGCGCCGCGCAGCTCGGCGCCTCCGTCGCCATCGTCGAGCGGGACCGTTTCGGCGGGACCTGCCTGAACTATGGCTGCATTCCGACCAAATCGCTGATCGCTTCGGCCGAGGCGTTCTCTCATGTCCGCGACGCCAAGGCATTCGGCGTTTCGGTCAGCGGGGCGACATTCGATTACGCCGCGATGGTCCACCGCAAGGACAAGGTCGTGGCGCAGTTGAGCGGCGGGGTGCAGCAGCTCCTCACCGCCAACCGCGTCAAGCAGTTTGCCGGGACCGCTTCATTCAAGGACCGTGAGACAATCGCGATCGAGGGCGGATCGACGATCGCGGCGAAAAAGATCATCATCGCCACCGGCTCGACATCGGCGACGCCGGAGTTCATCCCTGAGCATCATCGCGTCGTCGAAAGCCGCGCCTTCCTTGCGCTCGATCGGCTGCCAAAGAGCATGATCGTGCTCGGCGGCGGCTTCATCGGCTGCGAGATTGCCGCGATGGCGGCCACCCTTGGCGTCGAGGTGACGATCGTCGAGCTGCTCGACGATATCCTCATGCTGCTCGACGCCGACCTGCGCAGCGAAGTGCGGTTGCACATGGAGAAGGGCCTCGGCGTACGCGTGCTGACCGGCAAGCCGCTCGGCGAGATCCAGTCCGACGACAAGGGCGTGCGTGGCGTCGTAAACGGCGAAACTCTCGAGGCCGAGATGCTGCTCAACGCGGTCGGGCGGCGGCCGGTGACCGCCGGCCTCAACCTCGCTGCGGTGGGCCTTGCGACCGACGCGCGCGGTTTCATCGCAACCGACGACAGCTGCCGCACCAAGGCAGCGACGATCTTCGCGATTGGCGACGTCACCGGCAAGACCCAGCTCGCCCATTACGCGACCGCGCAAGGGCTGGCTGCCGCCGAGACCGCGGTCTCAGGCAGGCCGCATCGGCATGCGACGCTGGTGCCGAACGTCATCTTCACCGCGCCCGAAGTCGCCACGGTCGGCCTGAGCGAAGCCGAGGCGGGGACGCAAGGGCGCGCGGTCAGGACCGGCAAGTTCCGTTTCGCGGGCCTCGGCAAGGGCCTCGCTGCGGGCGATACGACGGGCTTCGTCAAGTGGATCGCCGACGCCGCGACCGATCAGCTGGTCGGGGCGGCCGCGGTGGGGCCGCACGCCACCGAGCTGATCGCGACTGCGACAACGGCGATCAGCGCCGAATTCACGGCGCGCGAACTCGGCAGGACGATCTTCGCCCATCCGACCTTTTCGGAAGCCTGGATGGAGGCCGTGCACGCCGTGCACGGGGAAAGCGTTCACGCGCCGCCACGCAGGCGCTAGGCGCGAGAATTAGGCCCGCCGCAACGCGGGGGCCGTTTGGGGAGGTACGCAGTTGCGTTTGGCAGGACGATGATCCGCATTGACGAGCTCGAGCGTCAGCTTGACGATTTCGACCCCGCCCGTCGTGGCGAGGCGTTGCGCCTCTTGTGGCGCGACGTCCAATCCGGCGAGATCGTGCTGCCAACGCCGGGCGTCGAGGTCAATCTCCACGCCCACACGTTCTTCTCCTACAACGCCTATGGCTATTCGCCGTCGAAATTCGCCTGGCTGGCGCGCAAGGCGGGACTCGCGGCGGCGGGCATCGTCGATTTCGACGTCCTCGACGGCATCGAAGAATTTCTCGCAGCGGGGCAGCTGATCGGGCTCAGGACCTGTGGCAGCCTGGAATCGCGCGCCTTCGTGCCGGAATTTGCGGAGCTGGAAATCAATTCACCGGGCGAGCCGGGCGTCGCCTACAACATGGGGGTCGGCTTCCCGCGCGCCGTGTCGCACCCGTTCCTCTCCGAGATGCGCACTGCGGCCGAGCAGCGGACACGTGGCATGGTCGAGCGCGTCAACGACTATCTTGACCCGCTGCGGCTCGATTTCGATCGCGACGTCGCGCCGCTGACGCCGAACGGCAACGCCACCGAGCGGCATCTTTGCGAAGCCTATGACCGCAAGGCGACCGAGGTCTTTGCCGAACCGACAAGCCGCGCCGCCTTCTGGATCGAGCGGATCGGCGCCGCGCCGGCCGAGAGCGCCAAGCTGCAGGGACTGATCCGCTCCAAGACGATGAAGAAGGGCGGCGTCGGCTATGTCGCGCCCGATCGCGGGGCCTTTCCCGAGATGGCGCTGATGAACCGCTTCGTCGCCGAGGTGGGCGCCATCCCGACGGTTGCCTGGCTCGACGGCATGAGCGCCGGCGAGCGGCGGATGGAGGACCTCGTCGACATCGCGGCAGCCTCGGGCGCCGCGGCGCTGAACGTCATTCCTGACCGTAACTACACACCCAACAAGCCCGACGACAAGATCAAGAACCTCTATGACGTCGTCGCGCTCGCCGAGCGACGTGGCTTCCCGGTCATCGTCGGCACCGAGATGAACGCGCCGGGGCAGAAGTTCGTCGATTCGTTCGACTCGGCCGAACTGAAGCCGCTGGCACCTCTCTTCCTGCGCAGCGCCACTATCGTCTTCGCCCACACCGTGCTCCAGCGCGAGCTCGGGCTCGGCTACCTCAGCGCGTGGGCGAAGGCGAGCTTCACCTCGGTCGCGACGAAGAACGAGTTCTTCCTCGCTGCCGGCCGTGCGCTGCGGCCGGGGGATGAGAACAAGCTCGCCGCGATCGACGCGGCTGCCACACCGCAGCAAGTGCTCGCAAGCCTGGAGGGAGGCTAGCCATGAACGAGATTCCACACACGGAGCGCGCCGTCCAATTGGTCGGTCCCGACAAGCTTGCACTCAATCCCGCCAAGCCAGTGGCCAGCCCGGGCCCGCACCAGGTGCTCGCCAAGGTCGAAGCAATCGGCCTGTGCTTCTCCGATCTCAAACTGCTGAAGCAGTTCTCCGAGCACAGCCGCAAATCCGTCGTGCTCGACGGCCTTGCGCCGCAGATCGTGGCCGAGATGCCCAATTACGTTCCCGGCGATGCGCCGACTGTTCCCGGCCATGAAGCCGTCGTCCGCATCGTCAAGGTCGGCGAGGGCGTCGGTCGCTACAAGATCGGGGAGCGCTTCATCGTCGAGACCGATTACCGTTGGCTGCCGACCGCGAAGTCCAACGCGGCCTTCGGTTACAACTTCGAGGGCGGTTTGCAGGAATACGTGTTGTTCGACGAACGGGTCATCACCTCGCCCGAAGGCGAGTCGATGCTGATCCCGGCGCCCGAGGATCTCTCGGCCTCGGCACTCGCCCTGGTCGAACCGTGGGCCTGCGTCGAGAACGCTTATACCGAGGCTCAGCGACGCTCGCTCAAATCGGGGGGGCGGCTGCTGGTGGTCGGCGACGCACCGGTTGATCCCGGCGTCGTCGAGACACTGCCGGGCAAGGCGGGTGCCATCACTTTCGCCCAGGGTGACGCCCTCGCCGCACAGCCCGATGCGGGTTTCGACGACATCGTCTATTTCGGCGCCGATGCGGCCGCTGCGGAGCAGCTCTTCGCCAAGCTCGCGCCCGGTGGGCTTCTGGCGATCGTGCAGGATGGCGGCAAGTTCGGTCGTCCGGTCGAAACCCAGATCGGCCGCGTCCACTATGGCGGCATCCGCATCGTCGGGACCGCCGGCGCCGATCCGGCGGCGGCCTATGCCGCCGTTCCGGCCACCGCCGAAATCCGTGCTGGCGACAAGATCAACATCGTCGGCGCCGCGGGCCCGATGGGGACGATGCACGTCATCCGCCTCTTGTGTCAGGGCATTCCGGACGTGACGATCTACGCCGGCGACCTCAACGAGGAGCGTCTCGCCGGGCTGGGCAGGCTCGCCGCGCCGCTGGCGGAAACGCACCGCGTCGCCTATCGCGGCTACAACCCGGCGCAGGCTGAGCCCGGCGAAGCGTTCGACTACACCGTGCTGATGGCGCCTGTCCCGGCGCTGGTCGCGCAGGCCGTCGCGGCCTCGGCGCCGAAAGGGATCATCAACGTCTTCGCCGGCATTCCCGCCGACAAGACTGCACTCGTCGACCTCGACGCTTATGTTGCCAGGCAGCTCTATTTCATCGGCACCAGCGGCTCGGTGCTGAAGGACATGCAGCAGGTGCTTGCCAAGGTTGCCGCCCGCGAACTCGACACCAATCTGTCGGTCGCCGCGGTGGCCGGCCTCGAAGGCGCGATCGACGGCATTCGCGCCGTCGAAAAGAACCTCGTGCCCGGCAAGATCCTCGTCTATCCGTCATGCGGTGGTTTGGCGCTGACGCCGCTTTCCGAGCTCGGCGGCGACGCCAAGCTCGAAGACGGACACTGGAACATCGAGGCCGAAGCAGCGCTGCTCAAGAGGTTCGCCAAGCCATGACCACGATGCTTGTCGGCAAGGTCGCCATCGTCACCGGTGGCGCGCAGGGGCTCGGCCGGGCGATCTCAGAACGGCTGGCGAACGAAGGCTGCGTCGTCGTCGTCGCCGACGTCAACGAGGCGGGTGCACGGCAGGCCGCCGAGGCGATCACTGCGGCGACGTCGGCCCGTGTCGTCGGCGTCAAAGTCGATGTCACCAAAGAAGCCGAGGTCGAGAAGCTGTTCGTTGACGCCGAGCGCGAGTTCGGCCGCGTCGACGTCGTCGTCTCCAACGCGGCGATCCTGATTGCCGCGCCGATCACCGAGGCCGACGCGGAGACGTGGCGCGCGGTTATGACGGTCAACCTGTTCGGCTATTTCCTCGTCACCAAGCACGCCTGCCGCGTGATGCAGAAGCAGCGCTCCGGCTCGATCATCAACATCAACTCCAAGTCGGGCAAGAAGGGCAGCGCCGCCAATTCCGCCTACGCCGCGAGCAAGTTCGGCAGCATCGGCCATACCCAGAGCGTCGCCCTGGAAATGGCCAGGCACAACGTGCGCTGCAACGCGATCTGCCCCGGCAATCTGCTCGATTCGCCGTTGTGGACAGACCCCGACAAGGGCCTGTTTGTCCAATACCTGCACGCCGGCAAGGTGCCCGGGGCGGAGACCGTCGACGACGTGCGCAAGTCCTACGTCGACCAGGTGCCAATGAAGCGCGGCTGCAGCTATGACGACATCTGCAACGCCGTGACGTTCCTCGCGTCCGACGCCTCGTCCTACATCACGGGCGTGGCGCTCAGCGTTACCGGCGGACAGGAGATGAACTGACGAAAGCATTAAGTCGGTCCTGCGGCTTCGATCGTTGCCGCGATGGCTGGGTGGATTGAGATGGCTGGAAACGCTCCGCGCGGCATCGCCGTGGTTGATATAGGCGCGACCAACAGCAAGGTCGTCGTCTTCGACGGGGCGTTGAACGAGGTCGACCGGCTCACGACCGAGACCGCCCACCACGACGGCCCGCCATACAAGCACGTCGACGTTGAGCGGATCGTCGCCTTCGCGGTCGAAGCGATAGGCGCTCTCGACCGCGCGCTGCCAGTCGACGTCATCGTCATCAGCGCGTTCGGCTCGACGCTCGGTTGCGTCGACGATGCCGGCGACCTGGCGACGCCGGTGATGGACTACCTTGCCGAGCCGCCGGAGGCGGTCGCCGAGGGCTACGCCAGGATCGCTCCGCCGTTCACCGAGACCTTCTGCAACACCTGGCCGGCGGCGCTCTCGCCCGGTCGGCAGCTCTACTGGCTCGAGACCGTCTATCCCGAAGCGTTTGCGCAGATCGCGACGATCATGACCTGGAGCCAGTATCTCGCCTTCCGCCTCGGCGGCCGCCCGACCATCGAGATCACGGCGCTCGGCGCCTTCAGCCAGCTTCTCGACGTTTTCAACGGCGACCTCTCGTCGCTAACGAGAGCGCGCGGCTGGGCGCCGCGCTTCGCGCCGCTGGCACGCGCCTGGGACGACATCGGTGAACTGAAGCCCGCGTTCCGCCCGGCTGGCTTCCGCGGACGCGGCCGCATCCTCTGCGGCGTCCACGATTCCGACGCCAACTATCTGCGCTACCTCGCCGGCGGCTTCAGCGCGCTGGCGCTGCTGTCGACCGGCACGTTCATCATCGGTTTCGAGAGCCAGGCGGACATCACCCGGCTCGACCCCGAGCGCAACACCTTCTCCTTCACAGACGTGTTTGGACGGCCGATTGGGTGTTGCGGTTTCTTCGGTGGCGGCGAGTTCAACAAGCTGCTTGCCGGCGCGCCGCCCACGGCGGCTTCGGTGGCGGAGCTCGAAGCGATCATCGCGCGCTCGGTCTTTGCTCTGCCGTCGTTCAGCGACACCGGCGGGCCGGTCGCCGGCAGCGGCAATCGCGGCCGCATCGAGGGTGCGTTGACCGGAACGCCGGCCGAGCGCGCGTCGCTGGCGACACTCTATACCGCCCTGATGGCCGCGGAGGCGCTCGACGCGGTCGAGTCGCGCTCGCCGATCGTCGTCGATGGCCCATTTGCGCGCAACGATCTCTTCTGCGATCTGCTGGCGGCGCTCAGGCCGGACCAGACGGTGTCCTCGTCACTTCAGGAGGGCACGGCGGTCGGCGCGGCCGCGCTGGCGCTGATGAGCCCGGCCGGCAACCCACCGAAGCTGGAGGTCGCGTTGACCGCGCACACGCCCGTGCGACTGCCCGATTTGCCGCGCTATCACGCCACCTGGCGGCAGAACGCGGGTGCACCGGGGCCCTAGATGTCCAACAGCATCAGTCACATAGGTACAGCCAGGGCCGCGGTTGAAAGGGCCCCGATCGCCGTCGGCGGTGAGAATCTTATCGACTACGTGAACCGTGAAGGGGTCGCTACGGCCTATCCCGGTGGATCGCCCTACAATGTCGCAATGGCTCTGGGGCGGCTTGGCGCGAACGTCACCTACATCTCCCCGATCTCCGATGATCATTGGGGCGACATGCTGGCCGAGACGCTTATCGACTTCGAACGTTATCCTTTCCGGCGGACGGCGACCGGAACCGACAACGATGGCACGGGTGACGATAAGCGACGGCATTCCATCATATAGCTTCGAGCGCGGTGGCACTGCAGAAAGGGCGGTCACAGTTTCGAGTCTCAGGGCCGCTCTTCCCGCGGACGCACACGCAATCCATACCGGGTCTTTGACGCTGACCGATGGCTCCGACGCCGAAGCCTGGGAGAGATTCTGCGCCGCATGTTTCGACGAGGGGGTGTTCGTGTCCCTCGACCCGAACGTGCGGGTGTCGGTGATCTCCGACATCGCGGGCTATCGGGCACGCATCAAACGCATGTCCGAACGAACGCATCTGTTCAAACTCAGCGACGAGGATCTCGAGGCGCTGTTTCCCGTTCTTGAGCCGGAAGCCGCTATCGCGGCATTGCGCGATGCCACGGCAGCTTGGCTCATCGTACTCACAAAGGGTGGCGGCGGCATAAGCGCTTGGCTGAACGACAACCGCATCGACATGCCAGCCGAAACGATACCGCGGCTTGCCGATACCGTCGGCGCGGGCGATACCTTTACGGCAGCTTTGCTCGCCGGTTTGGCGGACGTCGGTGCGCTTTCACCGAAGGGGCTGGAAGCACTGACACGCAACACGCTGCACACGCTTCTGCAGCGTGCCAACGTTGCGGCAGCACTCAATTGCGCGCGCCCGGGCTGCAACCCACCGACGCAAGCGGAACTCGAAGCGGCCCTTCTTCAGAAGGCGTGAACTGACATGCAACGCCTCATCGATACCGCGGACGTCCAAACCTGGCAGGATTTGATACCGACGGGGATATCACAGGGGTCGCCACAAACCGCTTCTGGCCAGGCGCGCAGGAATTTCCTATCCATTGGGCGGGGGCGTTCTACGACCACGCCGCAAGGCGAGCATAAGATTGGCAACCCTCGGGGTAGAGGACAATGACGAGAGAATTGGAAGGCAAGACTGCTGCCGTGACCGGCGCGGCGTCGGGCATCGGATTGGCGAGCGCCGAAGCGATGATGGCCGCGGGCGCGCGCGTGGTGATGGTCGACCGGGACAAGGCGGCGCTCGAAGCGCTGGCCAAGAAGCACGGCGACGCAATGATGCCTCTGGTCATCGATCTGCTCGACCCGGCGGACTGCGCGACGCTGGCGCCGCGCGTGCTGGAGAAGGTTGGTCAACTCGACATCTTCCACGCCAACGCGGGCACATATGTGGGCGGCGACCTGGTCGATGCCGACACCGGCGCTATCGACCGAATGCTGAACCTGAACGTCAACGTCGTGATGAAGAATATCCACGACGTGCTGCCTCATATGATCGAGCGCCGCACCGGCGACATCATTGTCACGAGTTCGCTGGCGGCGCATTTCCCGACGCCATGGGAGCCGGTCTATGCGTCCTCCAAATGGGCGATCAACTGCTTCGTCCAGACGGTACGGCGCCAGGTCTTCAAGCACGGCATTCGCGTTGGGTCGATTTCACCCGGCCCCGTCATTACCGCGCTGCTTGCGGACTGGCCGGCGGAAAAGCTCAAGGAAGCCAGGGAGTCGGGGAGTCTGCTGGAGGCCAGTGAAGTCGCCAGCGTGGTCCTTTTCATGCTGACGCGGCCGCGCGGCATGACGATCCGCGACGTGGTCATGATGCCCACCAACTTTGATCTCTAGGTGTCGTGGCACCTCGATCCACCATTTCCATGTGACTGGCTATTATAATTCGGACCTTCGGCACGCGCTGGTCCGGCGTCGGTGCTTCCCTGTTGATGGGCGAGGAGACGTTCGGACCCGCCGCGCCACTGACCGGGACGGGTCATCAACATCGGCGATGTGCGCAGGAGGCACGAATGAGTGATGGCATTGTCGGCATCGTCGGTGTCGGGCTGATGGGCCACGGGATAGCATCGAGCTTGCAAAGGAATGGTCGGCAGATCGGCTTCGTTGATCATCCTGGCAATCAACCGACCGACGACCTGCGCAGGGCCGGTGCCTGGGTGACCGACAGCCCGGCTTCGCTCGCCGCGCGCTGCGACACGATCATCCTGTGCGTGACCGGCACACCGCAGGTCGAGGCCGTGATGACCGGCAAGAATGGAATCCTTGCTGCGCTGTCGAAAGGCAAGGTCGTCATCGACTGTTCGACGGCCGTGCCCGACTCGACAAGAAAGTTGGCTGCCCTGGTGGAAAAGGCCGGTGGGACCATGCTCGACGCGCCGATGACGCGCACGCCGAAGGAGGCCGCCGAGGGTCGCCTCAACCTGATCGTCGGCGGGAACCGCAAGGTCTTCGAGGCCAAGCGCCCTCTCCTGGAGAGCTTCGCCGAAAACATCACCTATGCCGGCGAAATCGGCGCAGGCCACACGCTGAAGCTTCTGCACAATTTCGTGTCGCTAGGCTTCTCGGCAGTGCTGTGTGAGGCGACGGCGGCATCCAACAAAGCGGGTATCGACCCGGCGGTCCTTCATGACGTGCTCGCCCATGGCGGCGGCGCGGGCGTGGTCCTCGACAGGCTTTCACCCTTCATACTGGAACAGGAAACCGGCAGTTTTCGCTTCACCCTGGCCAACTCGGCGAAGGATCTCGACTACTACTGCACCATGGCCGGAAATCTGAAGGCCGCTTCGGCCATCGCCGAATCCGTCAGGGACACCTACAAGGCCGAGGTCGATCAGGGAAATGCGTCCCGTTTTGTGCCGGAACTGATCAGGTTGCTGGCGTGACATCGGGTGCCACGCGGCGACCGCTTCTGGCGTAGGCGAACGCCCTCTCCCTCGGGCGCGCCCCAGGGAGCAGGCCAATTCCGTCAATCAATTCAATGAATAAAGACGCTTGCCGGAGGCGCCCAGCCGCCCGACGGGCAGCCCTTCGGCTCGGTCAAGAAGGAGGGTGGACCATGATGGTTCGGTGCGCTAAAAGAATTATGTATACATTCCACAGAGATTGTCATGACTGCCGCGGAATTACCCCTCCTCAACACCGAAAATCCGCTCGCGCCATTACGGGCGGGCCTTCTGGCCGATCAGGTCGCCGACCACATCGTCGAGGCGATCGCCCGGCGCAGGCTCGTCTCGGGCCAGAAGCTGATTGAGGTGGAACTGGCCGACGCTCTCGGTGTCAGCCGCGTCCCCGTCCGCGAGGCAACCCGCATCCTGGCAAGCCAGGGCATCGTCGTGCCGACGCCGCGGCGGGGCATGCGGGTGGCCAATTTCGACCGTGCCTGGGGCACACAGCTTCACGATGCCCGGGTGGCCATCGAGCGGCTTGCGGCACGCATCGTGGCGCAGAAGCTGAAAACGAATGGAGAGTTGCTCAAGCTGCTTCTGGAGCGGGTGGCGGAAATCGAACGCGAGGTCAGGAACCCGAGGCAAGGCTGGTTCAGCATCAACCAGGCTGACATCGCGTTTCATGCCGCGATATTCGAGATCGCCGGAAGCCCACTTCTTTCGACCCTGTGGTCGGCGATCGCGCGGCACGTGCTGATCATGTTTGCGATCGAGACCTACCGGGACACCGAGTTCGAACGCATTGCGGCAGAGCATCATACCTATGTCGAGGCGTTGCAATCCGGGAACCCCGATCTTCTGGACAAGGAGATCGAGGACCACGTTGCCGGCAAGCAGATCTTCGATAGGGAGATGCAGGGCCAATCAGAAAGCCCTGCAGGTTAGCCTGACTAACGTCCACGAAGGGGAGTTCAAGCAGATGTCGACTTTGGAAAAGAAGGACGATCGTGCCAGCAGCTTGAAGGGGAGCAGGACGCTGATCAACCGACGCCAGGTACTGGCGGGTGGCGCGGCTGTTCTGGCCGCACCGTTTGTGATGCGTAAGGCGTGGGCGGCAAGCCGCTCGCTACGCATCATGTGCTGGGAAGGCTATGCCGAGCCTGAATGGCTGGACCCGTTCAAGAAGAAGTATGACGCCGACGTATCGGTTTCCTATGCCGGTTCGGTCGACGAGATGTTCGCCAAGATGCAGGGCTCCAAGGGGGCCGATTTCGACCTCATCTCGGTCGATACCTCGGGCTTCGACCGCTATATCAAAGCCAAGCTGATCCAGCCGCTCGATATGGCCAAGATCCCCAATTCGGCCAATCTCAGCCCGGCCTTCCAGAAGGTGCCGCCGACCATGCGGGGCGACACCCATTACGGCGTGCCCTTCGCCTGGGGGTCGCTGCCGCTGGTCTACGACAAGGCTCAGTTCGATGCCGCGCCGGACAGCTGGGAAGTGATGTGGGATCCGGCCAACGCGCAGAAGCTGATCGCCCTCGACGACGCCAACAACAGCATCACCCTGGGTGCGATGGTGTTGGGCATCAAGGAGCCGTTCAACCTGAGCGATGCCCAGTTTGACCAGGTCAAGGAGAAGCTGATCGCCCAGAAGAAGCTGCTTCTGACCTACTTCGCCGGCTTCGACGAGGGGGTGAACATCTTCGCCCAGTCCAAGATCAAGGCGATGTTCTCGATGGGCGAGCCGCAGGTCACCAGCCTCAAGGAGAAGGGCGTCGACGCGGCGATGACCATCCCGAAGGAAGGCGCCATTGGCTGGCTCGACTGCTGGGAGATGTCGGCGGGAGCGGCGGATACCGAGCTCGCCTATGCCTGGATCAATGCCTGCCTCGACAAGAAGGTCGGCACGATCCTTTCGGACGACAAGAGCTACGGCAACACGACCAACGAGGACGCCAATGTCCGCAACGCCTTCACCTATGCGGACAAGCTCACCTTCCTGCTGACGCCCGAGAACTTCGACAAGCGCGTGCAGGTCTGGAACGAGGTCAAAGCGGCAATATAGGCCGCAAACGAAAGCGGCAGGTTAAGCCGCGACGACACAAGTGCACCTGTGAGGCGGCAGCTCCTGCCGCCTCCCTTCATTGCGCAACAATGGATATTACGATGCATACGATCTCGCCGGTCCTCCAGGGAGCGCCCCCCCGGCTTGCCATCACCGACGTCGAAAGCCACGTGCTGCTGGCCCCTGACTACGATCCGCGCTTCACCTCCTCCGCCCAGGACAGCCTCGTCGTCCTGATCCACACCGACGGCGGCGTCACCGGGATCGGCGAATGCGACGCCAACCCGTGGATGGCCAAGGCGATCATCGAGGCTCCCGGCACCCACACCATGGGGCGCTCGATCAAGGAGATGCTGATCGGGGCCAATCCCTTTGATATCGGCGACCTGTGGCGCGAGGTCTATCTCGGCACCGCCATGAACGGGCGGCGGGGGATGGTGATCCACACCCTCAGCGCCATCGAGATGGCGCTGTGGGATTTGTGCGGCAAGGCGGTGGGGCAGCCGGTGCATGCCTTGCTCGGCGGCGCGACCCGCGACCGCATCACCCCTTATGCCTCGCTGCAGCCGGCCGGGAAGAGCTTCGCGGAATATCGCGACGCCCTGGTCAAGTCTGCTCTCGAAGCCAAGGCGCTCGGCTTCACCGCCATGAAGAGCGAAGTGACGATGAACGGACCCTATGCCCATTCCGGCATGCGCGAATCCTACGACAGGCACACTGAAGTGGTTGCCGCCGTGCGCAAGGCCGTGGGGCCGGACATCACGCTGATGGTCGATGTGCAATATCTGTGGGATGATGCGGACACCTGCCTGTCCATCATCAAGGACTGGAAAGAGTTCGACCTGTATTTCCTGGAAACGCCGATCTTTGCGGACAACGTCGAGGCCATGGCCAAGGTGAGCGCCGAAGCGCCTATGAAAATCGCAAGCGGTGAGTGGCTGGCGACCCGGTACGAATTCAAGGAACTGCTGGACATCGGCGGCGTCCAGGTGGCCCAGCCCGACGTCGGTCGCGTCGGCGGTATCGGCGAAGCCAAGATCGTATGCGACATGGCGGCCGAGCGCGGCCTGACCATCGTGCCGCATTGCTGGAAGACCGGCATCTCCATCTCGGCGACGGCGCATCTCGCCTTCGTCACCAATCATTGCGCATTCGTCGAATATCTGCCACCGCAATTGTGCGTGGAGCAACTGCGCCGCGAGCTTGCTCACGAGGAACTCACGCTCGACGGCGGCACCATCAGCCTGCCGAACAAGCCTGGGCTCGGCGTCGAGCTCGACTATGATGTGATGCGACGTTTCACTGTGGCCTGATCCATGAGCCTTGTTCTGGACGGTGTATCGAAGACCTATGGCAACACGGAGGTGTTGCGCCCGATCACGCTCCAAATCCCCAAGGGCGAATTCCTCACCGTGCTCGGGCCGTCGGGCTCGGGCAAGACGACCATCCTCAGGCTGGTTGGGGGGTTCACGCAGCCGACCAGCGGACGCGTCGTGCTCAACGGCAAGGACCTTGGACGGGTGCCCACCAACAAGCGGCCATTCAACACCGTCTTCCAGGACTATGCGCTCTTTCCCCACATGACCGTTGCCCAGAATGTGGGTTACGGGCTGATGATCCGCCGCATGCCGAAGGCGGAGGTCACCCGCATCGTGACGCAGGCGCTGGACGTGGTGGGCTTGAGCGAATTTCCCAAGCGCTATTCGTCCGAACTCTCCGGCGGCCAGCGCCAACGTGTCGCCCTTGCCCGCGCGATCGTCTGCGAGCCCGAGGTGGTGCTGCTTGACGAGCCGCTGTCGGCGCTGGATGCCGAGCTCAGGCGCCAGATGCAGGTGTTCCTCAAGAACCTTCAGCGCCAGATCGGGGCCACCTTCCTGTTCGTCACCCACGACCAGCAGGAAGCGATTTCGATGTCGGACAGGCTGGTGGTGATGAACGTCGGCGGCGTCGAACAGATCGGCACGCCCGAGGACATCTATTACCGGCCGCAAACCCCCTTCGTTGCGAGCTTCTTCGGCGACAACAATCTCTGCGACGCCGAGATCGACGGCGACGGCCGGCTGGCCACGCCCTTCGGCACCATCGCCCGCCCGGAAGGGGTAGCTGCCAGCCGGCGCAAGGTGACGATCGCCATGCGGCCGGAGCTTTTCGGCCTCGGGTCGCGCGAAGGCGCGCTCTCCTTCGCCGCCAAGGTTGAGGATATCAGGTTCGCCGGCGCCAGCAGCCACCTCGTGGTCAGGGCAGGCGAGCCCGAGATGGCGCTCACCGTCAAGGTGACGAGCGAGCCGGGCATGCATCACTACGAGAGCGGTGAACCGGTGACGCTGTCGATCAAGAGCAGCGACATTGCGGTGGTGGAGCATGCGTCATGACGGGCCGGCCGTTGCGCTTCGCCCTCTTCGTTCTGGTCATCGCGGCACCCGTGGTGCTGGTGGTGCTTCCCATCGCCAATTTCTTCGTCATGTCGTTCTGGCGCGTCTCGAGCAACGTCATCGTGCCCGACATGACGCTCAAGAACTATATCGGCTTCTTCCAGAACGAGGCCTATTGGCGGACCTTCCTGTTCACCATCCAGCTCTGCGCCGCGGTCTCGGCGATCGGCATCGTCATCGGCTACCCGGTCTCCTATTTCATCTGGCGGCTTCGCGGGCGGGCCAAATATACGCTGCTGCTCCTGCTCATCCTGCCCCTGTTCATGAGCTACATCGTCAAGATCTACACGATGCGCTCGATCCTCGGGCTGACCGGCTTCCTCAACCAGCTTCTGCTGTTCACCGGCATCCTCAAGCAGCCGAGCCTGCTGTTCCTCTACAATCGGACGGCTATCCTCATCTCGATGGCGGTGATCTTCCTGCCCTTCGTCATCCTGCCGATCTTTCTCACCCTCGAGCGCATTCCAACCACCCTCATCAACGCCTCGGCCGATCTCGGGGCAGGGGCGGCCGATACCTTTCGCCGGGTCATCCTGCCGCTCAGCCTGCCCGGCACCATCGCCGGGGCCCTGTTCACCTTCGTCCTGGCACTCGGCGATTTCATCACGCCACAAATGGTGGGCGGGCCCAACGGGTTTACCTTCGGGCGGGTGATCTGGTCGCAGTTTGGTCTCGCCTACAACTGGCCGTTCGGAGCCGCCCTGGCGGTGATCCTGTTCGGGTTCGCCCTGGTGATCATCGTGCTCGCCGGGCTCGCCAGCAGTCGTCAGGTGTAGCCGATGCGCAAGTCGTTCTCCGAACGCATTGTCGATGTGGTGCTGGGGCTGGTAACGCTCGCGACCTTCTTCGTGCTCTACACCCCGGTCATCATCTCGGCGGTGTTCTCGGTCGTGCCCACCGACCGGTCCGGCGTGCACTGGGACAAGCTGACATTCGTCTGGTACGGCCGGCTGCTCGACAACCCCTCCGTCGTCGCGTCGGTCAAGACGACGCTGATCTGCGGAGCGATCGCCGTCACGGTCGCGACCATCCTCGCCATCGTCATTGCGCTCTACGTCGAGTGGGAAGGAGCGATGCTCCGCCGCGTGATCGAGCTCATGGTCTATCTGCCGTTCCTGATGCCGCCGATCATCACCGGCCTGTCGCTTCTCATCTTCTTCAACGGTATCGGAATTCCGCGCGGCATCCTGACCATCGCCATCGGCCACACGGCGCTGGTGCTTGCCATTCTCTACCGGCTGGTGCTGACCCGATTGCAGGCCACGCCGAAGACCATGGTCGAAGCGTCGGCCGATCTCGGGGCGACGCCGCTGCAAACCTTCCGCTACGTGCTCTGGCCGCAGCTGCGCTCCGCCGCCGTCACCGGCGCCGTTCTCGCCCTCACCATCTCGTTCGACGAAACGTTCATCACCGTGTTCCTGGCCGGCGACACCACGACACTGCCGCTGCGCCTGTGGGGCATGATGCGGGTCGGCTTCACCCCGGAGATCAACGCCCTGGTGACCATCGTCCTCGGTGTGTCGATCACACTTGCCATCGTCGCCTCTCTAAGGCTGACCCCGCAGGGAGAGCTCGAAAACCTATGAGCACCGAAAGTCTGCAAGGACGCATCGCCCTGGTCACGGGGGCGGCGGGCGGCATCGGATTGGCGATCGCTGCCCGGCTCGCCAGGGAAGGTGCCGCGGTGGTGATCGCGGATATCAAGGCGGAACAGGCGGAGAAGGCCGCGGCAAAACTCGACGGCGACGTCATCGCCCACCCCGTCGACATCGGCAGCGAGGCCTCGATCGCAGCCCTCAGGGACGCGATCGCGGCGCGCTACGGGCGGCTGGATATCCTCGTCAACAACGCCGCCATTCTCGACGCGACCGGCTTCGCCCAGATGACCATGGCCGACTATCTGCGCGTCATCGAGATCAACCAGCACGGCGCCATCCGCGTCACCATGGCCATGATCGATCTCCTGCGCAAAGGCGGCGAGGGCAAGCGCATCCTCAACATCGCCTCGATCATGGGCGTGCGCGGCAGCCGGGATTCGATCCCCTATTCGACGGCAAAGGGCGGCATCGTCAACTTCACCCGCGCGCTCGCTTGCGATCTGGCCGACGAGGGCATCATCGTCAACGCCATCGCCCCCGGCTTCATCGATACCGACATGGCACGGCTTCCCGACGGGTCTGGGCACGAGCACCAGACCGACTGGTTCCAGGATATCTATTTGAAATATGGCCGCATCCCCTTGAGGCGGGCGGGGCTTCCCGAAGACATTGCCGGGCCGGCCTTCTTCTTGTGCTCGGACGACGCCCGCTACGTCACCGGACAGATTCTTCTGGTCGACGGCGGCGTATCGGCGACCTTCTGAAGCGCCGCCATGAAGGCGGAGCTGCTGGCGGAAATTCCCTGCGAGTTGGGCGAGACCCCCATCTGGCTCGAGAGGTCCGGCGAGCTTCTGTGGATCGATGCCGCCGCCTGCGTGCTCCATAGCCTCAAGCCGGGGGAGGGCATCCCGACCGCGACCCGCTTCCCCGGATCGAGCCCGGCGGGCATGGCGGTCGAGACCAGCCGCGAGGGCATGCTGCTCCTCAGCAGCCGCGATGGTCTCGTCCTTTTCGAGCGGGCGAGCGGGGCGGTGACGCCGTTTTCCCACCCGACCGCGGCGATGCCGCATCTCTTCTATAATGACGGCAAGGTCGACAGCCTCGGACGGCTATGGGTCGGCACCGCCGACCGCCGCGAGACCGATCCGCGCGGCATTCTCTACCGCTTCGCGGGCAGGGAGGGCGTGCCGGTTGATGCCGGCTTCGCGGTCTGCAACGGCCCGGCCTTCAGTCGCGATGCCAGCCGGCTCTATCTCAGCGATAGCGTCGGGCGCCGCGTCCTTGCCTACGATATCGACGCCGAAGGGCAGCTGCTCAACCGGCGGGAATTTGTCCGCTTCGACGAGGCCGAGGGCATGCCCGACGGGCTGACGATCGACAGCGAGGATTGTCTCTGGGTCGCCCATTTCGGCGGCGGGTGCGTGAGCCGCTATTCGCCAGCGGGCGCGTTGCTCGACCGTATCCGCCTGCCGGCGCCGAACGTCACCAGCCTGTGCTTCGGCAGTACGGACGACCGGCAGCTCTTCATCACCACCGCCCGCGAGGGCCTCGATGCGGCGGGTCTTGCCGCGGCCCCGCTTTCGGGCAGCGTCTTCGTCGTGCAGACCGATGTTGCCGGCACCCGCAACCGCGTCTACGCGCTCGGCCCATGAGCGACCGCGAACGTCTCCTGTCATGGTCGCACGGGCGCTTCGCGGTGCTCCCGACTGCGGGCATGCTGGCCTGGGCTGAGTTCCTTGTTGGCGGCAAGCCGTTCCGTCCCTTCGCCAGGGCCGAATGGATGGGCAGCCTGAGCGATCCCGCCATCCCTGGTCACCTGCGCGAATTGGGTGGCGAATTCGTCGGCGTCCCCTTCGGCTCAAGCCAGCCGCCCGAGGGTATGTCGGAGGCGTGGCGGAAGGCCGTCGGCACGCATCAGAACGGCACGCCGCATGGCCCATCCGCCGACCGCGACTGGGAGATCCTCTCCTGCGACGGCGCCGAGGCGCGCATGCAGCTGGCCTATGAGGCGGACTCGCCGATTGAGCGCCTCGAGCGCACCATTTCGGGGCGTGACGGAGAACCAGCCCTCGACTTTCGCCTCGACATTCACGCGCGGCGGCGGGCATCGATCTCGCTTGGCCTGCATCCGATCTTCAGGCTGCCCGAAGCGCCCGGCAGTCTTGAACTCGAAGCCGAATTCGCAATGGGATTCACCTATCCGGGGGTCGTCCCGCCGGGAAAAATGGTGACGCTTCCCGACCGCACCTTTTCCGCGCTCGCCGTGGTGCCGGGCCCAAGCGGTCCCGTCGATCTCGCCCACCTTCCGCCCGGGCGGCCGGTGGAGGACGTCGTGCTTCTCGGCGGGGTCACGGGGCCGATTGTGCTCAACTATCGCCGGGAGGGCGTCGCCGCGGTGCTCGATTGGGACAGGAGCCTGGTGCGCTCGACGCTCATATGGCTGTCGGATCATGGCGCCACCGATGCCCCCTTCGACGGGCGCTATCGTGGGCTCGGCGTCGAACCGATCGCTGCCGCCTTCGATCTCGCCGATGCGGTGTCGGTGGCGGCCAATCCGCTCAATGCGAAGGGGATCGCGACCGCAATTTCGGTGTCGCCCGATGAGCCCGTCTCGATCCGCTATGCGGTCTCGGCGCGGCCGCTCTAGATGTGAGCTTTCAACAGGTTGTCCATCCGGTCCCGAGCGAGGAAGCTGGAGTTGCGAAGCTTCAGCAAGGCCTCGGAGGAGGACCGGATGAACGTGCACAAGAATGCCCGTCTGACGCCGCATAGTCGAGCCGATGTGGTGCGGCGCATAGAGGCCGGGCAGCCTATGGCAGCGGTTGCCGCGGCCTTTGGCGTGTCGGTGCGCACGGTGCGCAAATGGGTCGAGCGCTTCCGCCGCGAGGGGCCGGAGGGGCTGAAGGACCGCTCATCACGGCCGCATCGCCTGCATAAGCCGACGCCAGAGACGGTCGTGACCGAAGTGGAGCGGCTGCGCCGGCAGCGCTGGACCGGCAAGCAGATCGCGGCCGAACTCGGTATCTCGCCGGCCACCGTCAGCCGCATCCTCCGGCGCCTCGGGTTGAACCGCATCAGCGCGCTGGAGCCGGCCGAGCCGGTGCGCCGCTACGAGCGCGATCATCCCGGTGAACTCATCCACATCGACATCAAGAAGCTCGGCCGTTTCGACCGGGTCGGCCACCGCATCACCGGTAACCGTCGGGGACAGAGCAACTCACGCGGCGTCGGCTGGGAGTTCGTCCATGTCGCCATCGACGATGCCTCGCGCCTGGCCTTCTCTCAGATCCTGCCCGACGAAAAGAAGCAGAGTGCCGTCGCCTTCCTGCGCGCCGCCGTCGCCTACTACGCAAGCCTCGGCGTCACCGTCGCCCGGGTCATGACCGACAACGGTGCCTGCTACAAAGCCCACGCCTTCCGCGATGCCTGCCGCGATCTCGGCCTCAGGCACATCAGGACCAGGCCCTACACGCCCAAGACCAACGGCAAGGCCGAGCGCTTCATCCAGACGGCATTGAGGGAATGGGCCTATGCCCGGGCTTACCCCACTTCCGACGACCGAGGCGACGAGCTGCCGCGCTGGCTCCACCGATACAACTGGCATCGCCCACATGGCAGCCTAAACTCAAAACCGCCCATCAGCAGACTCGCCCTAACCAGCAACAACCTGTTGAGGCTCCACAGCTAGCCGCCTACAGGCGCAGCGCATCCATGTCGACGGTGACAGCACGCAGACGATCGGGGTCGAGCCCGACGCCGAGACCGGGGGCATCGGGAATCTCGAGATAGCCTTCGCCGTCGAGGGTGAATGGCTTGTCGAGGATGCCGTCCACATAGCGGCTGCCGCCGATATATTCGACGAAGTCCGTATTGGGGAAGGCGGCCGCCATCTGCAGGTCGGCGGCGAGGCCCAGCGCCGTGTTCCAGCCATGGCCGACATAGCGGATGTTATGCTCCTCCGCCGCCTCGACGATGCGGCGCTGCTCGCTGATGCCGCCGACCTTGGTCACGTCGGGCTGGATGATGTCGAAGGCGCCTCTCTCGATGAACGGCGTGAAACTCTGCCGGCGCGTCAGGACCTCGCCGCCGCTGATCGGCACCCGGCTGTATTTGCGCAAGGCGACGTAACCGTCGAGGTCATCGGGGCAGAGCGCCTCCTCGAACCAGTCGACCTCGTACGGAGCCAGCATGTCGGCCGTGCGCATGGCCCATTTCAGCCGGTTGGGCCAGAAGGCGTCGCTGCCGCCCGGATCAACCATCAGGTTCTCGCCGTGCGACAGAACCCTACGCGCCGCCTGGATGATGGCTTCGTCGGCCGCAAATGAGCCGGTGCGGCCGAACGGACCCCAGCCGATCTTGAAGGCGCGATAGCCTTTTTCGACATAGGAGGCGATCTCGTCGGCCATCTTCGCCGGCTCGTCCATGAGCAGCGATGCATAGGGCTTCACCCGTGCCTTGTGTCGGCCGCCGAGGAGCATCGACACGGAGAGCCCGGTCGCCTTGCCGAGAACATCCCACAGGGCGATGTTGATGCCGCTGATGACGTTGGTCAGCGTGCCGCCGCGGCCCATCCAGAAGGTGTTCTGGTGCAGTTTCTCGGTCAGGCGGCCGACCTCGGCGGCATTCTCGCCGGCCAGAAGCGGCGTCAGCATGCGCACCGCCTCGCGCGCGAGAAATCCATCGGTGAACGTCGAACCGTAACCACTGATCCCGGCGCTGGTGTGGACGGCGATGATCGCGTGAACCGAATCGTCGGGTTTGATCTCGTTGGTCCAGCCGCCCTTGGGGCTTTCGCCGACCAGGGGAACGCAGGCTACCGCTTCGATTTTCAGGGATTGCATCTTCCTACCGCGACTGTTTTGGCCCGCCGGGTCAGATAACCGTTGCATGTATTGTATACGGTAGTCAATATACACTCATTGTTTCAGACATAGCGCATCACGCTTGTTGCGGGAATTTGCGGCGGAAGGAATCGGGTCCGAAGCGATGGCACGTGCCGTCCGATTGCAGGAAGGCCGCAGGAACGGTGGGTCGCGCCGGCGGGCAGTCCGCGCCCAGTCGGCGGTGGATACGCCGGCGATCGAGGACAACAAGCTGCTGGGGCCGTTGCCACGCCCGCGCACCATTGCCGAGGAAGTCGCCGAAAGGGTCATTCTGGCCATCGCCAATGGCGAGCAGCAGCCGGGCGAGCGCCTGACCGAGGAGGGGCTGGCCGAACTGATGGACGTCAGCCGCGTCCCCGCGCGCGAGGCACTGCACTATCTCGAAGCAATCGGCATCGTGGTCCCGCTCAAGCGCCGTGGATTGCGTATCATCGACTTCTCGACGCAACAGGCACGCGAGATAAATGAAGTCCGTCTCGGGCTCGAAAGCACCGCAGTCAGAAACGCCATGACCCTCGCGCGCGCAGATCCCCGCCGGCTCAAGCCGCTTGATGCGATCCTCGACACCATGCAGGGCATGGTCCGCTCTGACGACGCCACTTCACTGGCCCTCTGCGACGTGGCGTTTCACCGCGAGATCATGAAGATGTCGGGCAATCTCTTCCTGCACAAATTCTGGGAAGGACTGGCACCGCACCTCATCATCCTCTTCTGCCGGGATTGGCACGCAAACCGCAAGAAGGTGGCCCAGGTCGCCCTGCACCGGCGTTTGCGGCACCTCATCGCCAGGGGCGATCCCGGCTATATCGAGGCGGCGCTGATCGACCATTTCGACACGCCCGAGATCAAGGCCGGCCGCAGCTAGACGGGAACGTCAATCCGGAGCGATCTGCACGATCGCCTCGATCTCGACCGTGATGTTGTTCGGCAGCGAACTCATGCCCACCGCGGAACGGGCGTGAGCGCCCGCCTCGCCGAGGACGGCAACGAACAGGTCCGAGCAGCCGTTGATCACCTTGGGATGATCGACGAAATCGTCCGTCGCGTTGACCATGCCGAACAGCTTGACCACCCGCCTGATCCGCGACAGTGCGCCGACTTCGTTGCGCATCACCGCGAGCAGATTGAGCCCGGTCAGGCGGGCATGGTCATAGGCCTCCTCCGCGGTCACCGTCCGCCCCACCTTTCCGGTCATCAGGCGCCCTTCGGCTGTCAGAGGTCCCTGTCCGGACAGGAACAGCAGCTCGCCGGCACGCGTCACATTGACGAAGTTGGCGATCGGTGTCGGGACCGCCGGAAGAACAAGGCCAAGAGCGGCCAGCCGGTCTTCAGGCCGTTCGCCCGGCTTCTCCGGCCGTGTACGCAGTGTCATGGGGATCTCTCCTGTCTCGATGCGACCGTTTTGCGCTGTCTCGCCGATCGGCCCGAATTCTGCAACGCAGCCTTGCAGAATCGCACCTGCCGCAGCGGCCGGAACGGGCCTATCTACTGTGCGTAACAAGCGAGAAAGAGGGCACGACGATGAACACGGATCGGATTGCCAAGGCCTATCGCTGCTGGCGCAGATACCGCGACACCTACAACGAGCTGATGCGCATGTCGGACCACGATCTGTGGGATATCGGCGTCCGGCGCGGCGAGATTCCGGCGATCGCCAAGGCTCACGCGGCCCAGTAGCGCCGGGTTGTGGCTGAATTTCTTCTCCTCCTCCCTGCCTCCCTGTGAGCGGGCGCTCCCCCGGCGCCCGCTTTTGCTTTGCCGGACGGCGGCGACCGTGTTGAGCGGCACCTTGTGCGGGATGCCGGGTTTGATGTAGTCGGAGGCGCCTCGCGGGCGCTCTTCCCGCCCCCGCTGCTCCGTTCTTGTTAACCCGCTGATGACCATATCCGACGAAGCCCAGCGCCGGCGCACCTTTGCGATCATCTCGCACCCGGACGCCGGCAAGACCACGCTGACCGAAAAGCTGCTGCTCTGGGGCGGCGCCATCCAGCTTGCCGGCGAGGTGCGCGCCAAGGCCAACCGCCGCCAGACCCGCTCCGACTGGATGGAGATGGAGCGCGAGCGCGGCATCTCGGTGGTCACCTCGGTGATGACCTTCGTGCATGGCGGCACGGTCTTCAACCTGCTCGACACGCCTGGCCACGAGGACTTTTCCGAGGACACCTACCGCACGCTGACCGCGGTCGATTCCGCCGTCATGGTCATCGATGCCGCCCGCGGCATCGAGGCGCGCACGCTGAAGCTGTTCGAGGTCTGCCGGCTGCGCGACATCCCCATCATCACTTTCATCAATAAGCTCGACCGCGACGGCCGCCACCCCTTCGATCTCACCGAGGAGATCGAGAAGCGGCTGGCGCTCGACACCACGCCGCTGACCTGGCCGCTCGGCATGGGGAAGAGCTTCGCCGGCGTCTACGACCTGGAGAAGGACGCTATTCACCGCCTCGACGGCGACGGCGGGCTGCAGCCGGTCGACGAACTCACCGCCGCGACGCTTGCCGACTATCTGCCGGAAGGCGAACGCGAGACGATCGCCGAGGAGATCGCGCTCGCCAAGGCGGCCTCGCGTCCGTTCGATTTGACCTCGTTCCGCGAGGGCCATCTGACGCCTGTCCTGTTCGGCAGTGCGCTGAGGAATTTCGGCGTCCGCGATCTGATCGAGCGCCTGGCGGCCTATGCGCCGTCGCCGCAGCCGCGCGAAGCCGAGGAGCGCGAGGTTGCTCCGGACGAGACGGCGATGAGCGGCTTCGTCTTCAAGATCCAGGCGAACATGGACCCCAACCACCGCGACCGCATCGCCTTCATGCGCGTCTGCTCGGGCAAGCTCACCCGCGGCATGAAGGCCCGCCTTGGGCGCACCGGCAAGACCATCGCGCTCAACGCGCCGCAGTTCTTCTTCGCCCAGGAGCGCGCCATCGCCGACGAGGCCTATGCCGGCGACATCGTCGGCCTGCCCAATCACGGCACGCTCCGCATCGGCGATACGCTGACCGAGCGCGAGGTGCTGACCTTCCGCGGCGTGCCGAGCTTCGCGCCGGAGATCCTCCGGCGCGTGCGTGTCGGCGATGCCATGCGCGCCAAGAAGCTGCGCGAGGCGCTGACCCAGATGGCGGAGGAGGGCGTCGTCCAGGTGTTCATGCCCACCGACGGCTCGCCGCCCATCGTCGGCGTGGTCGGCGCCCTTCAGCTCGACGTCCTGCGCCAGCGTCTCAACGACGAATACAACCTCGCTATCGATTTCGAGACCTCGCGTTTCGACGTCTGCCGCTGGGTGAGCGCCGCCGCCCGCACCGATCTCGACGCTTTCGTTGCCGCGCACCGCGCCGACATGGCGGAGGATTTGGACGGCTCGCCGGTCTTCATGGCGACCTCGGCCTTCATGCTCAACTACGAGATCGAGCGCGCGCCCAAGCTCACCTTTTCCGACATCAAGGACTATCAGCGCCAGACGGTGAGCCAGTAGGCGCGACCGCCACGACAAATGCCTGTCGTGCCCGCCTCCAAGCGGACGCCCAGGTATCGCAGGCGCCTGCGATAGCGCCGCGAGCCTCGACCGGGTCATGACCCTTTCAAAGAGCATCCCCCGCATTGGCGCGGGGCTTAGGCTCTGAGGGCAGCCGGTCGTAGTGCCGACGGTCGCGCCGGGAACGCCCCGATCGGTGAGGCCGGATTCACCTCGTCCGCGTAGGGGCATCGCGCCGCTCCCCCACGACGTTCCGGTCGACACGGGACCCCTTTCAAGGGAGCGGATGAGCGCATGTCGCACAGATACCGAGAGCGGGAATAAGTTCGCACTCAATCCCCGGTCGGCCGGCGCCGCGGCCGCAAAGTGCTCCTGCAATCTAACGCCAAGGTCAGGCAGACACATCTTCGAATGCGTCTTATTGAATATATAGACTGTCCTCGGGCTGTTCTTGAAAGCCCTTTGGATTGGAATTTTTACAAGTAAAAAACATGTTGACCGCCCCGCGAGTCTGGGATTGCCTAGAGCAATGATTTTTGTCCGTAAGGGACACCAATAACGAACTGAAGAATCCGGTTGAGGGGGGCGATGAGTGAGCGGTCGGAGGATGCCCGGGCGAGGGGCGAGCGCACAGGCGGCACCGCCGTCATTGCACTGGGCCTGCGGCTGGTCAGCATCGGGCCGCTGCTGATCCTCATCGTCCTGGTGGCGGTGATCAGCCTTCTGACGCCGTATTTCCTGACGCCGATCAACATCAAGAACATTCTCGCGCAGACGGCGGTCATCGCCATCGTCGCGCTCGGCCAGCATCTGGTCATCCTGACCCGTGGCATCGACCTGTCGGTCGGCTCGAACCTTGCGCTAGCCACCGTGGTTGGCGGCCTCCTGTTCAAGGTCACCGACTCGGCGGTGCTGGTCGTGCTGGCGATACTAGCCGCCGGCGCGTTTGTCGGCTTCGTCAACGGCGCCGTCTACGTGTTTGGGCGCTTGCCGCACCCCTTCATCATAACCCTGGCGACGCTGAGCATCTGCCGGGGTCTCGCGCTCGAATTGTCGGTCGGGCACACGACCATGCGCGGCATGCCCGCCGCCATCGTTGCCGTCGGCAGCGGGGAAACCTTCGGCGTTCCCAATGCCTTCTTTGTGGTTGTCCTGGTCGCGATCGCCATTTTCATCATGGCGAAGTGGATGGTCTGGGGCCGCTGGACCTACGCCGTTGGCGGCGAACCGGAAGCGGCCGTCGAAATGGGCATCCCGGTCAAGTGGGTGCTGCTGTCGACCTATGTGATCTCCGGCCTGTGCGCGGGGATCGGCGCAGTGGTGCTCGCCGGCCGCACGGCAGCCAGTTCGCCGCTCTACGGCAACCTGCTCGAGCTCGACACCATCGCCGCCGTCATCATCGGTGGGGCGAGCTTCCTCGGCGGCCGCGGCCACGTCGCCAACGCCCTCATCGGCGCGGTCATGATCGGCGTCATCCGCAACGCCCTCAACCTGCTCGATGTCGACGTCTTCTTCCAGATGATCGCCATCGGCCTGGTCATCGTCGTGGCGGTCGAGGCGGACGTTCTGCGCAACCATCTGGAAGCGCATGCCCGCACGATCCAGGCAGCGAGGGCGCAATGACCGCCGCGTCGGCCGTCCCGGTTCTCACGGTCCGCAACGCCGAGAAGCACTTCGGCGCCGTGCATGCCCTCAAGGACGTCAGCCTGGACGCCTATCGCGGCGAGGTGCTGGCGCTGCTCGGCGACAACGGCGCCGGCAAATCGACGCTGGTCAAGTGCATCGCCGGCGTCCATTCGCTCGACGGGGGCCACATCCTGCTCGATGGCGAGGAAGCCGCGCTGCATTCGCCGGCCGCCGCGCGCCGCGCCGGCATAGAGACCGTCTACCAGGACCTCGCTCTCTTCGACAATTTGACGCCGGCGCAGAACTTCTACTGCGGGCGCGAGATCGCATTCCCCCAATGGCTGCCGCGTGGCATGCGCTTCCTGCGCAAGCGCGCCATGGACCGCCAAGCGGCCGCGGTTATCGACCGCCTCAAGGTCAAGCTGCCGAAATTCGACGCGCCGGTCGCGCTCATGTCCGGCGGCCAGCGCCAGGCCATCGCCGTGGCGCGCGCCACGGTCTTCGCCGGCAAGCTCGTCATCCTCGACGAACCGACGGCTGCCCTCGGCCTGCGCGAGTCGCGCAAGGTCCTCGACCTGATCATGCAGCTCCGCGCCGAGGGCAACGCGGTGATCCTCATCACGCACAACATGGAACATGTGGTCGAGCTTGCCGACCGCGCGGTCGTCCTGCGCCAGGGCCGCAAGGTCGGCGAACTGAAACCGGACCGTTCGAACCGGCAGGAGCTGGTCTCCATGATTGTCGGTGCGGAGGTCTAGGAGATTCGCCGCCAACCGAGCGGCGAATGCACGGAGTCGGTCCGTTGAGGGCCGATCCAAAACGGGAGATGGAGCCATGAGACTGAGACTCATGCTGGGGGGCCTGACACTCGCTGTTGCGGTAGCGGGACCCGCCCTGGCGGCCGACAAGATCAAGATCGGGTACATCACCAAGTTCCCGGTGCCTTACTTCCAGACGATGGAAGACGCCGCCAAGGCCTGGGCCAAGGACCATCCGAACGTCGAGATCGTCTACGGCCAAGGCAAATCGGCGACCGACATTGAAGGCCAGATCGCGCTCATCGAGAAGATGGTTGCCCAGGGCGTGCAGGGCATCGCCATCACACCGGTCGATCCAAGCGTGGCGACGACGCTCGACAAGGCGGTGGCGGGGGGCGTGAAGGTTGTCCTCATGGACAACAGTATTCCCGGCTGGGCGAACGCCACGTCGCTGGCCACCACCAACAACCTCGAGGCCGGCAAGCTGGCCGGCGGCTACCTCAAGACGGTGCTCAAGGACGGCGACAAGCTCGGCATCCTCGAAGGGGTTCCCGGCGTTCCCGCCCTCGACGACCGGGTCAACGGCATGCTGGAAGGCCTGAAGGGCGTCAACGCCGACATCGTCGGCAAGGGCGCCACCGACTGCACGGAAGAGAAGGGCATCAACGTCGCCCAGGACATCCTGACGGCGAACCCCGAGCTCAAGGCGATCTACTCGGCCTGCGGTCCGCCCGCAGCCGGTGCCGCCCAGGCCATCAAGAACGCCAACCTCGACCATCACATCATCTTGGTCGGTTTCGACTTCTGCTGTGGCGAGCCGGAAGCCATTGCCGCCGGAATGGAGGACGCCTCGGTGGCGCAGTTCCCGGCGAAGATGTCCGAACTCGGCGTCGATGCGCTCGTCAAGGCGATCAACGGCGAGAAGGTCGAATCGCTGATCGACTCCGGAGCCGCTCTGGTCACCAAGGACAACATGGCGGACTTCCAGTAACCCAACCGCTCGAGGGCCGGCTCCACCAAGCCGGCCCTCGATGCCGTATTGGCGATCAGGCGATCCCGAGCAGTCCCGGCAGTTCGGCGAGCGACTTCACTTCGGCCGAGGGCGCCCCGGGCAGGCGCTCGCGCCGCTGGCCGGTGCGGTTGCACCACACCACTTTCAGGCCGAAGGCCGCCGCGGCATGGACGTCCCAGGCATTGGACGACTGGAAGGCGATTTGCCCTGCCGGCACGCCGAGGCGATCGACGGCAAGCTGATAGACCTTTGGGTGCGGCTTGAAGACCCCGACCGCTTCGACCGAGAGCACCTGATCGAACAGGTCTTCGAGCCCGGCCGCCGAGACCAGTGCGGCGAGCATGTCAGGCGTGCCGTTGGAGAGGATCGCGGTCATGAAACCCGCTGCCTTCAGCCGCTTGAGGACGTCCGGAACTTCCGCAAACGGCTTGAGGCCGAGATAGAGGTCCATCAGGCGCGGCTTGAGATCGGGCCGGTCGATGGCAAGCGTCTCCAGCGCGAAGTCGAGCGCATCGCCGCTCACCTGCCAGAAATCGGCGTGGCGCCCCTGGGCGGCGCGCAGCCAGCTATAGGCAAGCTGCTTGTCGCGCCACAGTGCGTTCAGCCGGTCGGCCTCCGGTCCGATGTCGTCGCGGGCCGCGTTCACGGCGGACGCGACGTCGAACAGCGTCCCATAGGCGTCGAAGACACAGGCGCGGATGCTGGCAAGCGCTGGGGCGGCGGTCATGGCTATTTCGCACCGGCGAAATCCGGCGCCGTTGCCGGCGCCTGTGACGGCGCGTCGACGCCGGGCAGGAAGACCGAGAAGGTCGCGCCCTCGCCCGGTGGCGAGTTGACCCAGATCCGCCCGCCGTGATGCTCGACGATGTGGCGCGATATGGTGAGGCCCAGCCCGCTGCCCGACGGTCTGCCGGTATTGCGGTCGCGCGCCTTGGCGAATTTCTCGAAGATGATCTGCTGGTCCTGCGGTCGCACGCCTTCGCCGTTATCGGTCACCTCGATCAGATAGCCGGCGCTGTAGTTCTTGCCTGCGACCCAGACGTGGCCGTGTTCGGGATCGGCGAACTTCGCCGCGTTGGACAAGAGGTTGATGAACACCTGCATCAGCCGGTCGCGGTCGGCATAGACCATGCGTTCGGCGGGCGCGATGCTCACCTCGACATCGCCATGAGCGCCGTGGAACAGACCGCCGGTCGCCGCCGCGGCGTCCTCGAGCGCGGCGGCGGGATCGGTCTCCGCCATGCTCCAATCGGCCTGGCCCTGCTCCAGCCGGGTGAGGTCGAGGATGGTGTCGAGCAGGCGCGTGAGCCGCTGCGTCTCGCTCTGGATGATGGCGAGGTAGCGTTCGGCCTGATCGGGGGGCAGTCCCTCTGGTTCGCTGAGGATTTCGGAGAAGCTGCGGATCGAGGTCAGCGGCGTGCGCAGCTCGTGGCTGACGGTGGACAGGAAGTCGTCCTTCAGCCGGTCGAGTTCCTTGAGCTGCGCGTTGGCATGGGTCAGTTCGCGCGCCGTCACCTCCAACTCGCGCGACTTCTGTTCCAGCTCGCGGCTATAGGCGATGACCTGCTGGGTCTCTTCGAGGATCGCCATCATCTCCTCGAAGGAGAGCGTCTCGCCCTTGGCGATGGCCGCCACCATGGCGCGGGCGGACGCCGCGCCGATGCTGCCGGCAAGCAGCCGCTCGACAAAGGCGACCAGGTCGGCGTCGGCCTCCAGCCGGTCGCCCATGTTGACCCCGCGCGTCTCGGCGTAGTCGCTGAAGGCGCGTGCCGCGCGCTCGGGCCCGATGAAGCGCTGCAGAAGGGCATAGAGCTCGTCCAGTGCAGCAGAGCGGCGCCAGATCTCCGCCTCGCCCGGCGGCCGCCGGAAGACGTCGACGAAGGCAATCGCCTGGATGCGCTCGATCAGTTCCTGGTGCGAGAACAGCGACACCAGGATGTAGCCGCCGATATTGGCGGCCATGCTCCAGAACAGCGCATGGGTCAGCGGGTCCCAGCCGGTGAGGCCGAACAGCGCCTCTGGCCGCAGGGCCGCGATGTGCCACGGTCCGTCGAGGATCGCCTCCGACATGACGCCGCTGCGCGCCAAGAGCGGCACCAGCATCGTATAGGCCCAGGTCAGGAAGCCCAGCGTCAGCCCGGTCGCCGCACCCAGCCGCGTGGCGTTGCGCCAGAACAGGCCGCCGATGATCGCCGGCACGAATTGCGCAACCACGGCGAAAGAAACCAGGCCGATCTGGGCCAGCGGACCGGATTCCCCGGTCACCCGGTAATAGGCATAACCGAGCAGCAGGATCAGGAAGATACCGGCGCGGCGGATGAACAGCAGAAGCTGGGTCAGGTCGCCGCGCGCATCGAGCTTGAGCCAGCGGATGCGCAGCAGCGCCGGCATCACCAGGTCGTTGCACACCATGGTCGACAGCGCGATCGCCGCCACCACCACCATCGCGGTTGCCGACGACAGGCCGCCGATGAAGGCGAGCAGCGCCAGTGCGTTCTGTCCCTGGGTGATCGGCACGGTCAGCACGTAGAAGTCGGGATTGGCCTCGCCCGGCAGCAGCGTCAGCCCGGTGGCCGCGATCGGCAGGGCAAACAGGCTCATCATCAAGAGATAGAGCGGGAACATCCATGCGGCCGTGGCCAGGTGCCGCTCGTTGACGTTCTCGACGATGGTGATGTGGAACTGGCGCGGCAGGCAGATGATCGCCGCCATCGACAGGAACGTCATGGTGAGGAAGCGCGCCGCGTCGCCTTGCGGCAGCAGGACGAGATTATCGAGCGCCGGCGTCAGCTTCGCCTCGGCCTCGCCGATGCCGGGGCCGAAGGCGATCACCACATAGACGCCGACCGCCAGGAAGGCGAGGAACTTGACGCAGGATTCGAAGGCGATGGCCGCCACCATGCCCTCGTGGTGCTCGTTGGCGTCGAGATGGCGGGTGCCGAACAATATGGCGAAGATCGCCATGCCGACCGCGGTCAGGAAGGCCGCGTCGCCGAGGATCGAGGGCGGCGTTCCGCCGAGCGTGCCGTTGATGTCGGCGTAGATCGTGTAGTTGACCAGCACCGCGAAGGAGGTCGACACCGCCTTGAGCTGCAGCGCGATGTAGGGCATCGCGCCGACCGTGGCGATGACGGTGACCAGCACGCCGAGGAGCGCGCTCTTGCCGTAGCGCGAGGCAATGAAATCGGCGATCGAGGTGATGCGCTGCGACTTGGAGATGCGCGCGATCTTGCGCAGCAGGAACCACCAGCCGAGGAAGACGATGGTCGGTCCGGTATAGATGGTGATGAACTCGACGCCGCGGCGGGCGGCCGTGCCGACGGCGCCGTAGAAGGTCCACGAGGTGCAGTAGACGCCGAGCGACAGCGTATAGACCAGCGGCGAGTGGATAAGGCTGCGGCCGGCGAGCGCCCGCCGGTCGCCGTACCAGGCGATGGCGAAGAGCAGCCCCAGATAGGCAAGCGCGACGATGATGACGGCGGTCGAGCTGGCCACGGCTCACCTCGGTTCGGTCGGTCCCGCCGCCTCGCCGCCCGTCTCGCCGCCCTCGGCGATCATGTGGTTCGCCAGCCAGCCGCCGCAGGCGATGGCGATGAGCCAGACCACAAAGCAATAGACGTGCAGGAGGGGGATGCCGAAGACCAGGGCCGGCGCGTTGAAGATGCTGAGGATCGGCGGCGTCAGCAGGAAGAAGGCGAGGATCGGCAGCACCAGGGCACGGTCCGTCAACCGCCCGCCGGTCTTGACCAGCATCTGGTCACGCTTCACGGGGGCGCATCCTCGCCGGCGAGCAGCGCACGCACCCGCTCGACCACATCGCGATTGGAGAACGGCTTGGTGACGTAATCGTCGACGCCGAGCCCGACCGCCTTGCGGCGGTCCTTCTCGTGGCCTTTGGCGGTCAGCATGATGACGCGCGGTTGCCGGTCGCCCGCCTCGCGGCGGATCGCCGAAACGACCTCGAAGCCGTCGAACCCGGGCAGCATGATGTCGAGCAGGACGAGATCCGGCTTGATCCGCCGGGCCACCTCGACCGTGGACGGACCGTCGTGGGTCACACTGACCTCGTAGCCTGCCCGCCGCATCAGGAAGGACAGCGCCTCGACCAGATTCCGTTCATCCTCCGCGACGAGAACCGACTGGGCCAAGGCCCCCTCCCTCCGGTCGAACTCGTGCCAACACCTCCACCTTGCTGCTCCCGGTGCGTTGGCGTCGAGAGCATATAGGCGTCCACAAGTCATGTCACCGGCGCTGACGGCGGCCCGCCGGGCAGCGGCACCCGGTCGAAAGCGCGGTGGACACACTCGTCGCGCGGACATTGCCGGCAGGTGACGCCAATCGGCACGATCGTGCGCGATGCCGCCAGATCGAGACCGTCGGCATAGACGAAGCGATCGGCGTGCTCGATGGCGCAGCCGATCATCACGGCATGGTGCCCGGCGGTATCGCGGCCGCCGGGCTCGGCGACATCGGCGCGCGCGATGCAGAGAAACGTTTCGCCGTCCGGCAGCCGGCCGACCTGGCTGGCCACGCGCCCCGGCGAGGCAAAGGCGTGGTGGACGATCCAGCGCGGGCAGGCGCCGCCGTAGCGCGGCAGGCGCAGCCCCGAGGCGGAGAAGCGCTTGGAGATGTTGCCGGCGACATCGGTGCGCAGAAAGTGCAGCGGCACACCCTCGGCGCCGGGTCGGCTGAGCGTGGTCAGACGGTGGCACACCTGCTCGAAGCTGGCATCGAAGCGGTGGCCGATGCGAACGACGTCGAAGCGCAGCTCGTCGGCGACGACGCGAAACGGCTGGTAGGGCATCAGCACCGCGCCGGCGAAATAGCTGGCGAGCGCCTTGGTGAGGCGGCTGTCCGCCCCCGGCGAGGCAAGGCCGGCGCTTGCGACGATCTGGTTGAGGAGCACGCTGTAGGTGGTGACGCCGATCAGCCGGGCGAGGCGAAAGCGCACGGAAGCGCGCGCCAGTTCGTCCGAGAGCAGAAACGTCGCTCCTTCGAGGCGCTCGCCGGCCGGCGTCACCTCGGCCGCCGGCACGAAGCGCACCGAGATGCCGAGGTCACGCTCGAGGTGGTCGCGCAGCGATTCCAGCGTCGCCTGTCCGGAGGCGAGATTCGCCACCATCTCCTCGGCCGCCAGTTCGATGCGCGGAAAGTGGTTGGCGTGGTCGGAAATGAAATCCTCGATCTCCTCGCGCGGGGCCGGGCGCGGCCGCCGGGCGCCGCGGCCGCTGAGAAAATCGAACATGTCGCCGGCGCGCGCCGCCAGCGTTTCGGCTTCGCCGACCAGCGTGTTGACGAAGCCGACCCGTTCAGTGTCGGAGAGGTCGCCGTAATCCTTCAGGATTTCCGCATAGGAGCGGATGGTGGTGATCAGCGCCAGGATCTGGTTGCTCACCTCGAACAGAAAGGTGTCCTCGCCGAGGCGCTCGCCAAGCAGGTTGGAACGCGCCCGCGCCTCGCGATAGGCGCGGTAGAGACCGAGGATGGCGCGCGCCGCCCGCGGATTGTGGGCGACCAATTCGGCCGCATCGGCGCCGGTCATGTCGGCGCCGATGACGCCGCTATCGGCGGCGACCTCACCCAGTTCGGCGATGAGTCGCGCCTCCTCGGTGCCGGCCAGCGAGCGGCTGTCGAGACCGACGGCGTCGGCGATGCGGTGCAGCAGCGCGCCGCCGATGGGGCGCTTGTTGTGCTCGATGAGGTTGAGATAGCTCGCCGATATGCCGACCTGGCTGGCCAGCCCCTGCTGCGACTTGCCAAGCTCCTGGCGTCGCTTGCGAATTCTGTGTCCGACCGGAGCCCGGGCCATGGGCGTCCCTCCCGCTTGTAATTTCTTTACAATCTTACGGCCGGCAGTGCAACAAGTTGACAAATAATGACAATAAAATCAATCATTTATTGAACGCTTGACAATCACTGCTAGGCTGCGCGTGGGGGAAGGACAGAAGACTCCCGAGGTTCGATCCTCGGCCCCGCCCGAAACGGAAACGACCGGAGGAGCTATCATGACAGACCGCAAATCGCGGCTGATAACGCCGTATTCGCGGCGCGCCATCCTGAAAGGATCGCTCGCAACGACTGCCGGCCTGGGCGCACTCGCCCTGGGCGGTGTCGGCCCGATGCATTTCGTTCGCGATGCCTGGGCCGACGAACAGCCCATCGGTAACTACCCGAAGGCGACTTCGGGCCCGACCATCGCCTTCGGCTTCAACGTGCCACAGTCGGGCGCCTATGCCGACGAGGGCAAGGACGAGCTCAAGGCGCAGCAGCTCGCCGTCAAGCATCTCAACGGCGAAGGCGACGGCGGCCTGCTCAACACCATGTCGCCCAAGCATCTGAAGGGTAACGGCGTCCTCGGCAAGAAGGTCACCTTCGTGACCGGCGACACCGCCACCAATGCCGACACTGCGCGCGCCAACGCCAAGCAGATGATCGAGAAGGACGGCGTCATCATGATCAACGGCGGCTCCTCTTCGGGCGTCGCCGTGGCCGTGCAGTCGCTCTGCCAGGACGCCGGCATCATCTTCATGGCCGGCCTGACTCACTCCAACGACACCACCGGCAAGGACCGTCGCCGTTATGGCTTCCGCCATTTCTTCGACGCCTACATGTCCGGCCAGGCGCTCGCGCCGGTGCTGGCCAAGGAATACGGCACCGACCGCAAGGCCTATCACCTGACCAGCGACTACACCTGGGGCTGGACCCAGCAGAAGTCGATGAAGGACGCCACCGAGAAGGAAGGCTGGTCGACGGTTGCGACCGTGCTGACCAAGGTCGGCGCGCCGGACTTCTCGCAGTGGATCACGCCGGTGCTCAATTCGGGCGCCGACGTGCTTATCCTGAACCACTACGGCTTCGACGCCGTTCACTCGCTGACCCAGGCCACCCAGTTCGGCCTGCGCGACAAGATGGTCAACGGCAAGAAGTTCGAGATCGTCGTGCCGCTCATCTCCGAATTGATGGCGGCGGGCATGGGCGATGCGGTCAAAGGCATCCTCGGCACCTCCAACTGGAGCTGGAAGCTGCCTGACGACGCCACCAAGGCGCTGACCAAGTCCTTCGGCGCCGAGTACGGCAGCCCGCCGTCGCAAGCTGCGCAGACCTGCTACGTGCAGACCCTGCTTTATGCCAACGCGGTCGAGCAGGCCGGCACGTTCTACCCGCCGGAAGTCATCAAGGCACTGGAGAGCTTCAAGTTCGACGGCATGGGCAACGGCCCGACCGAGTACCGCGCCGCCGATCACCAGTGCTTCAAGGACGTGCTGGTGGTTCAGGGCAACGACAAGCCCTCGAACCAGTTCGACCTGCTCAACGTCCTCGATGTGGTGCCGCGCGCCAAGGTCGAATACGACCCGAACATCCCGGACTTCAATCCGGATGGCAAGGCCGAGCTTGGTCCGTACATTCCGGGCTAGGCAAGCGTGATCTGCCGGCCGGTCGCTCTTTCACCGGGGCGGCCGGCCAATTTTATTCCGCGCAACAGCCGGCCTGGTTTGCTGTAAGTTCGCTGCTGTGCGCGATTTGGGGTGGCAAGCATGGACGCAATCGTCCTCCAGTTCCTCAACGGGCTCGACAAGGGCGGTGCCTATGCGCTGATTGCGCTCGGCCTGACGCTGGTCTTCGGCACGCTGGGCGTCGTCAATTTCGCCCATGGCGCCCTGTTCATGCTGGGCGCGTTCTGTACCGTCGCCTTCCAGAATCTCCTGACACTCTCCACCAAGGTCAAGGACCCGTCCGTCACCTTCTTCGAGGCATTCAAGGACGTGCCGTACCTCAAGCTGTGGTTCGGCGATTTCGGCCAGACGATCATCGACTGGACCGTTCCCCTGTCGATCCTGTTCGCCATCCCGGTCATGCTGTTGATCGGGCTGGCGATGGAACGGGGCCTTATCCAGTTCTTCTACAAGCGGCCCCATGCCGAGCAGATTCTGGTGACTTTCGGGCTGGCCATCGTGTTGCAGGAAATCGTCAAGGCAATCTGGGGCTCCAACTCGATCCCGATCACCGCGCCTCCGGTCTTCGCTGGCAGTGCCAATGTCGGAGCCTGGCTCGGTCTCGGCGCCGGCATCGTCTATCCCTGGTGGCGACTGATCTATCTCGGCTTCTCGATCGTCGTCATCGCGCTTGTCTTCGGCTTCCTGCAATTCACCACCTACGGCATGGTGGTGCGCGCCGGCATGCGCGACCGCGAGACCGTCGGCTTCCTTGGCATCAACATCCAGCGGCGCTTCACTACGGTCTTCGGCATCGCTGCGGTCGTCGCCGGGCTGGCCGGCGTCATGTATTCGCCCATCGTGTCGCCGAGCTACACCATGGGCATGGAGTTCCTCGTGCTCTCCTTCGTGGTGGTCGTTGTCGGCGGCATGGGATCGCTGGGCGGTGCCGTGCTCGCGGGGTTCCTGCTTGGAGTGCTGGAATCCTTCTCGGCGATGAATCAGATCAAGGCGATCGTTCCAGGCATCGACCACATCATCATCTATCTGGTTGCCGTTGCCGTGCTGCTTCTGCGCCCGCGGGGCCTCCTCGGTCGAACCGGCGTGATGGAGAGCTGAGGCAATGAAGGCTGTCGCTGCCCTGCTGCGCAACGAAGCGGTGACGATGGCGATCTTCGCTGTCGTCGTGTTGACCATGCCGTGGTGGTTGAATCCGCTGGGCGCCGGCTACCCCGATCTCCTCCAACGTTTCGCCATCTACGGTATCTTCGCGATCGGCTTCAACATCCTGTTCGGCCTCACCGGCTACCTCTCCTTCGGCCACGCCGCCTTTCTGGGCGTCGGCTCATACGCCACCATGTGGTCGTTCAAGCTGATCAGCATGAACGTGCTGCCCGCCGTCGCGTTCGCGGTGGCGCTGTCCGGTCTGGCCGCCCTGGTCATCGGCTACGTCAGCCTGCGGCGCTCGGGCATCTATTTCTCGATCCTGACGCTGGCGTTCGCCCAGATGTCATACAACCTCGCCTATTCGGTGTTCACGCCGATCACCAACGGCGAGAACGGCCTGCGCGTGATCAACGGCGATCCGCACTGGCTCGATGCGGCTTTCGGATGGACGCCGGCGGATTCGCTGCCGTCGCCGAACCTGTTCGCCATCAAGCTCACCGGATATTCGGGCTTCTATGTCGCGGCAATCGTGCTGATCGTCGTCTTCTTCATCTCGGTGAGGATCTTCCGGTCGCCCTTCGGCATGACGCTGCGGGCACTACGCTCCAACCAGACCCGCATGGGCTTCATCGGCTTCAACGCGCGGCCCTATGCGCTGGCCGCCTTCGTCATCTCCGGCATGTATGCCGGGCTCGCCGGCTCGCTGCTGGTGATGACCGACCCGCTGGCGGGCGCCGAGCGCATGCAGTGGACGGCGTCCGGCGAGATCGTTCTCATGACCATCCTCGGCGGCGCCGGCACGCTGGTCGGCCCGATCCTCGGTGCCGGCATCATCAAGTACTTCGAGAACATCCTGTCGACGATCAACGACCAGCAGCTGGCGGCGCTCTTCTCGTTCCTGCCGGACAGCGTTCGTGCGGTGGTCGCCAAGCTGGTCGGCCTGTTCGTCGGCGGCAATTGGCAGCTCACCCTCGGCCTCGTCTTCATGCTGATCGTGGTCTTCCTGCCCGGCGGCGTCATGGAGGGTCTGCGCCGCATCGGCCGCCTGCTGCACCGCGACGGCGACGGGCCGTCGCCCTCCCTGCAACGCGCCCAACAGCCGGCCGAGTGAGGGCAACCATGGCGAACATCGTTCTCGACGTCGACGACGTTCAGAAGAGCTTCGGCGGTCTGCACGCCCTCACCGACATCAACCTGCAGATCGAAGAGGGCAAGACGCGCGCCATCATCGGACCGAACGGCGCCGGCAAGTCGACCCTGCTCAACATCTGCGTCGGCCGGCTGACGCCCGACGCCGGCTCGGTCCGTCTCGACGGCACCACGCTCACCGGCAAGCACCCGCACGAGATCAACCAGCTCGGTGTGGCGCGCGTCTTCCAGACGCCGGAGATCTTCCCCGACCTGACCGTGCTGCAGAATGTGCTCATCCCGGCGCTCGCCAAGCGCGACGGCGCCTTCCGCGTCCGCGCCTGGAAGACCATCGCGGGCGAGCGCGAACTTCACGATCAGGCGCACGCGATGATCGAGGATGTCGGCCTTCAGGACCACATGGACCAGGAGGCGGCGAGCCTGTCGCGCGGCGACAAGCGGCGGCTGGAACTTGCCATGTGCCTGGTCCAGCAGCCGCGCCTGCTGCTCCTCGACGAGCCCACCGCCGGCATGTCGCGGCTCGACACCAACCGCACCATCGATCTGCTCAAGAAGATCAAGGCGCGCGGCATGACCAAGGTCATCATCGAGCACGACATGCACGTCGTCTTCTCGCTCGCCGACCGCGTGACCGTGCTGGCGGGCGGCCGCATCATCGCCGACGGACCGCCCGAAGAGGTGCGCGGCGACCCCAAGGTGCAGGAAGCCTATCTCGGAGGCGCCCACCAATGAGCGCGCCCATGGACGCTATTGCCGAAGCGACCGCAGGTTCGGCGACCGCCACCGGCGCGCCGGCCTATTTCTCCTGCCGCGACATCCACGCCTATTACGGCGAGAGCTACATCGTTCAGGGCGTTTCCTTCGAGGTCAGGGAAGGCGAGGTTCTGGCGCTGCTCGGCCGCAACGGCGCCGGCAAGACCTCGACGCTGCGCTCGATCGCCCGCGCCGATGCGCCGGCGATGAAGAGCGGCGAGGTCTGGCTCGCCGGCCAGGCCCTGCACACCGTGAAGGCGCACGAAGCCGCCCAGGCCGGCCTCCAGCTCGTGCCCGAGGACCGGCGCATCATCGGCGGGCTGACCGTCGAGGAGAACCTGATTCTCTCCCAGGTCGCCCCGCCCATCGGCTGGACGCTCGAGCGCATCTACGACCACTTCCCGCGCATGGCCGAGCGACGCCGCCAGGAAGCCACGACCCTCTCCGGCGGCGAGCAACAGATGCTGGCGGTCGCCCGCGCGCTCGCCCGCGACCTGAAGCTCCTGCTGCTCGACGAACCCTATGAAGGGCTGGCGCCGGTGATCGTCAAGGAAATCGAGAAGATCGTCGCCGAGATCAAAGCCAACGGCATCACCACCGTCATCGTCGAGCAGAACGCCATCGCCGCGCTCGAGCTGGCGGACCGCGCGGTCATCCTCGACATGGGCCAGGTCGTCTTCGACGGTGAAGCCAGTCACGTTCTGGAGAACGCCGAGCTCAGGGCCAACTATCTGGCGGTCTAGGGCTGGCGGCTGGTCGGTTACCCGAAAGTGCCTGGCTGACAAATTCGGCCCGCTGCGCCATATGGGTCCGATGTCAGATCCCGCATCCCTCGACCTCGAGACCCGCAGCGGCTGGCCGGACGAGCTGCGCCTGTTCCTCGACCGCTTCCCGCGCGCGACCTGGCCGCCGCGCGGCGAGATCGGCGCGGTGACCAAGTTCTGGCTCGATATCCACGACGGCTTCCGCGGCTTTGCCGGCAAGCTCGACGTTGCGACGGCCGAGTTCCGCGAGGGCAGGGTGACGCCAACCCATTTCCGCTCCTGGTTCGCGCCGCGGCTCGATATGTTCCTATCGCACTTGAACGGCCATCACCAGATCGAGGACTACCAGTACTTCCCGATCTTCGTGGCGGCGGAAAAGCGCCTGAAACGCGGCTTCGACGTTCTCGAGAGCGACCACGCCGTCATCCATGCGGCGATGGACCGGCTGGTCGAGACCGCCAACGGCTTTCTCACCGTCGCGCCGGACGATGGCGACGGGCTGCGCTTTGCCGGCGACGCCTATACGCAAGCCAGCGACCGGCTCATGGTCCTGCTCAACCGCCACCTCTACGACGAGGAGGACCTGATCGTTCCGCTGATCCTCGACCGCAGCGAGCACGAGCTCGGCCTCTGACAGTCGGGCATGGACCGGAGGCGCTATCTTTCATAGTGTTCCGCCCGCCGACGCCTTGCCTTGCCTGCGACCGCCGGCCCACAACACGTTCTTCATCAACAAGAGGACAACGCCATGGCGGATATCGGTCTCGTCGGTCTCGGAGTGATGGGCTCCAACCTCGCCCTCAACATGGCCGAAAAGGGCTACACGGTCGCCGTTCACAACCGCACGACCTCGAAGATCGACACCTTCATGGCCAATGCCGGGCCGCTGGCCGAGCGGCTGGTGCCGTGCAAGACGCTCAGGGAGCTGGCTGACGCCATCCACCCGCCGCGCCCGATCGTGCTCATGGTGCAGGCCGGAGCGCCGGTGGACGAGGAGGCCAACAAGATCGGCCGCGAGATCGTCCAGGGCGACATGCTGATCGATGCCGGCAACGCCAATTTCCGCGACACCCAGCGGCGCGTGACCGAGCTTGGCGCGCACGGCTTCGAGTTCCTCGGCATCGGCGTCTCCGGCGGCGAGGTCGGTGCCCGCCACGGCCCCTCGATCATGGCCGGCGGCACGACGCATGCGTGGCAGCGGGTCGAGAAGATCCTGCTCGACATCTCCGCCAAGTTCGACGGCGAGCCCTGCGCCGCGCTGATGGGGCCGGACGGCGCCGGCCACTTCGTGAAAACCATCCACAACGGCATCGAATATGCCGACATGCAGATGATCGCCGAGGTCTACGGCATCATGCGCGACGGGCTCGGCATGAGCCCGGCCGAGATGGCCGACGTCTTCGGCAAGTGGAACGAGGGGCGGCTGAAATCCTATCTCATCGAGATCACCGGTCAGGTTCTCGAAGCCAAGGACCCCGGGACCGGCAAGCCGATGGTCGAGATCATCCTCGACACCGCCGGCCAGAAGGGCACCGGCCGCTGGTCGGCCATCGAGGCGCAGGACCTCGGCGTGCCGGCGACCGTGATCGAGGCGGCGGTGGCCGCCCGCGGGCTCTCCGCCCAGCGCGATTTCCGCCTCGCCGGACAAAAGCTCTTCGGTAAGGCGGACACCAAGCTCGGCGCCGGGTCCGGCGACCGCGCCGCGATTCTCGCCGCGCTCGAGCAGGCGCTGCTCGCCGGCAAGATCGCCGCCTATGCGCAGGGCTTCGTGGTGCTCCAGGCCGCCTCGGACCTGTGGAACTGGAACCTGCCGATGGGGACGATTGCAAAAATCTGGCGCGCCGGCTGCATCATCCGCTCGGTCTTCCTCGACGACATCTCACGCGCCTTTTCGCAGAGCGGCACCATCACCAATCTGATGATGGTCGAGCCCTTCGCCGGGCTGCTCAAGGAGAGCCACGGTCCCTTGCGCCACGTCGTCTCGACGGGCGTGTCGAAGGGCATCCCCATGCCGGCGCTGGGAAACGCGCTCGCCTATTTCGACACTGTCCGCACCGGCCGCACCACCGCCAACCTGCTCCAGGGCCAGCGCGACTTCTTCGGCGCCCACGGCTTCGAGCGCACCGACAAGGACGGCAAGGGCTTCCACGGCCCGTGGGCGCAGGGTCCGGGATAGGGCCTACCGGCACTCGATGGCGGGTTTGGTGCTGAGCGTTTTCGCGCCGCGGGCGACGATCGCGTCGTAGCGTGTCTTCTGCGCCGCCGGATAGCGAAAGTGGATATGGTTCACGACCAGGGTCGAGCACGCCTCGGCGCGGACCGCTTTGAGATAGATGATGTCGCCATCGACCGTGCCCGAATAGGCGAACCACCTATTCTTCTCGCCGGCCTGATAGGTCACGGCGACGCCGTCGTCGGCCGCGAAACCGAGCAACTGCTTGCGATAGTCATCGAAAGTCTCGGCCTCCCCGGTGAACGAGCCGTAGATCAAGATCTCGCCCTTGCCGTCGGCTGATTTCCAGCCGCGGCCATCGCCGTTGGTCGGCGGCGGCTGCACCACGAAGCCCGTCGCCGGCACCTCGGCCGACGCACCGAAGCGGTCGTTGGTGTAGCGCGTCCAGTTGCCGGCGAGCGCGGACGACGCAAGCCCCACGATCCCGGCGGCGGCCAATGCCGCTACCAGCCGGGGCGCGGTTCGGCGGGGTGTTCCGGCTGCCGGTCTGCCAAGCCGCATGCGCGCATCCTCGCGGTTCGTAGGTTCTGCCAATCATCGACGGTCGAGAGCGTGCCACGCGCCCACATGGCAGGCAACAAGCCTCCGCGGGCAAGTCATCTCCTGTGACCGCCATCACTCCACGGCCGTCAATCCGCCTGCTAGGCAGCACGCGCAGGCCGGGTTTCCGTCATCAATCCGATTCAATTTGCGCCAATACCGGACTGCGATTGTCTGCCTTTGACGGTGGCGACACGCCCCCATAAGATCGCGAATTCTTCGGAGCGGGGGCGTTGCGGAGGATTTTTGATGCGCGACGTGTTCCGTCGGCTGATCGCAGCCCTTTTTGCTTTCGTTCTTCTTCTTCCCGCAGCGCTCTACATGGCCGGCACGCCGGCTCTGGCCGCACCCAAGCGGGTCATCGTCACGCCGAACGCCGATTATTCCGGCTTCGACATGAAGACGGTGAAGGACGTCGATCAGGCCGGATGTCAAACCGACTGCCTCGCCGACGGAAGCTGCCGCGCCTTCACCTTCAATACGAAGGCCAAATGGTGCTTCCTGAAATCCGACTTCGGTGCGCTTGCCGCCACGCCGGATGCGGTCGCCGGGCGCGTCGTCGAAGCGATCGACCTGACACCGTCGATCGAGCGTCAGCGGCTCGCCGAACTCGACTTCCTGCCGTCCACCTTCATCGACGAGGCGCGCACGCTCGTCGGCGCGCTCAAGGACCGCTTCGCGGCCCACGGCGAGAGCTACGGCGCCTTGCGCAACGAGGGCGCCACCGCCATGCGCGCCGGCAACTACGACGGCGCCGCCGTGGCCTTTGGACAGGCGCTTGCAGTCGCCGATGACGAGGCGATTGCCTGGCTCGACTTCGCCCGCGCCAGCGTGTCGCGCACGCCCAAGAACTATTCCGACCGCGAGCAGGCGGCGACCGACGCCAGCGCCGCCGCCATCGACGGCTACCTGCGCTCCGATACGACGGCTGCCCGCGCCATCGCGCTGGCGCTCGCCGGCACCAGCCTTGCCAAGCGCGAGGAGTGGAAGCCCGCCATCCGCGCCTATCGCGCCAGCCTGGCGCTGGCCGCCATGGGCAGCGTCCGCGACGCCTATGAAAAGCTCATCGCCGAGCACGGCTTCCGCATCGTCTCGCACGACGTGCAGGCGGACAGCGCCACCCCACAGGTCTGCATCGTCTTCTCCGACAAGCTCGCCGTTTCACGGCCGGACCTTGCCGATTTCGTCACCGTCGAGGGCGGTGACGGGCTTGCCGTCGAGCCGCAGCAGAGCCAGATCTGCATCGACGGCGTCACGCACGGCAGCCGCTACATCGTGCGCGTGCGCGCCGGCTTGCCGGCCGCCGACGGCGAAAAGCTGGAGAGCCCCGTCGAGCTCTCGATCTATGTGCGCGACCGCGCGCCCTGGGTCGGCTTTGCTGGCAACGCCTATGTCCTGCCCGCCGGCCCTGGCGCCTCGATTCCGTTGAGTTCGGTCAACACCGACAAGGCGCGGGCGGCGATCTACCGGATCGGTGATCGCAGCATCGCTGAAGCGGTCCGTGACGGCAGCTTCCTGAGCGGGCTTGCGACCTACTCCGCCCAGCAGATCGAAGACCAGACCGGCGAAAAGGTGTGGCAGGGCGAGATCGACATTTCATCGAAGCTGAACCAGACCATGGTGACGGCGATCCCGATCGCCGATGCGGTGCCGAAGATGCAGCCCGGCGCCTATGTCATCACCGCGCAACCCGCGACCGACGATCCCAACAAATGGGGGCCGCTCGCCACCCAGTGGTTCATCGTCTCCGATCTCGGGCTGACCGCGCTCTCCGGCCATGACGGCATCCACGCCATCGTGCGCTCGCTGTCGACCGCCGAGCCGGTTTCCGGCGTCAAGCTGCAGCTGATCGCGGTCAACAACGACGTCCTCGGCACCGCGGTGAGCGACGATGCCGGCACCGCCCGTTTCGATCCCGGTCTCGCCCGCGGCACCGGCGGCATGGCGCCGCAACTGGTCGTCGCCCAGACCGACAGCGATTATGCCTTCCTCGATCTGACGCGCGCCGCCTTCGACTTGACCGACCGCGGCGTTGCCGGTCGCCCGGCGCCGCAGGCGCTCGATGCGTTTCTCACCCCCGAGCGCGGCATCTACCGGCCGGGCGAGGTGATCCATCTCACGGCACTGGTGCGCGATGCGCGTGCCAACGCCGTCACCGACCTGCCGATGACGCTGGTTGTCGAGCGCCCCGACGGCGTCGAGTTCCTGCGCAAGACGCTCCGCGACGGCGGCCTCGGCGGCTATTCCGACGACGTGGCGCTCGCGGCCGACGCCATGCGCGGTTCGTGGGCGACAAAGCTCTATGCCGACCCCAAGGGAAAGCCCATCGCCGAAACCTCGGTTCTGGTCGAGGACTTCGAGCCTGAGCGGCTGGCGGTCGAGCTTGATACCGCCGCCAAGGCGCTGAAGACCGATGCACCGGTCACCATCGACGTCTCGGCCCGCTATCTCTACGGCGCGCCGGCACCGGATCTGCCCATCGAAGGCGATCTCGACATCAAGACGACCGACGGTCTCGACGCCTTCCCCGGCTACACTTTCGGTCTCAAGGACGATTCCGTCGAGCCATCGCGCCAACCGCTGGAGATCGATGCAGCGACCGACGCCGACGGCAAGGCGAGCTTCGACATCGACCTGCCCGACCTGCCGGTCACCACCCACCCGCTGCAGGCCGACATGATCATCCGCGTTGCCGACACCAACGGCCGCGCCGTCGAACGCACGCTGACACGGCCGATCGAGCCGACCGCACCGATGATCGGCGTCAAGCCGCTCTTCGCCGGCGACCTCGACCAAGGGGCGAACGCCCGCTTCCAGGCGATCATGGTCGCGCCGGACGGCACGCGCTTGGCCAAGGCCGGCGTCAAGTGGAAGCTGGAGCGCATCGAGAGCGATTATCAGTGGTATCGCGCCGACGGGCGGTGGACCTATGAGCTCATCACCAACGCCAAGCGCGTTGCCGGCGGTACGGTCGATTTCACCGCCGACCAGCCGACGACCATCGAAGCGCCGACCGACTGGGGCCAGTACCGCCTGACCGTCGAGGACGACGGCGACAACCCGGCCGCATCAAGCGTCGAATTCTATGCCGGCTGGTATCGCGCCGTCTCCTCCTCCGATACGCCCGACACGCTGCAGGTGGCGCTCGACAAGCCCGCCTATCGCATCGGCGACACGGCCAAGCTGCGCCTCGACCCGCGCTTTCCTGGCATTGCGCTCATCAGCGTCATCGATGACCGGCTGATCGCCATGAAGGCAGTGGATGTGCCGGAGGGCGGCACCACGGTCGACCTTCCCGTCACCGACAAATGGGGCCCCGGCGCCTATGTGACCGCGACCCTCTACCGGCCGATGGACATCGCCGCCAAGCGCATGCCCTCGCGCGCCCTCGGCCTCACCTGGGTCAAGGTCGATCCCGGCGACCGCGATCTCAAGGTCACGGCCGACCTGCCGGACGAAATGCGCCCGCGCGGGCCCATGACGATTCCGGTCTCGATCGGCAATCTCAAGCCGGGCGAGGAGGCCTATGTCACCATTGCCGCGGTCGATGTCGGCATCCTCAACCTCACCAGCTTCAAGGCACCGGCGCCTGACGACTGGTATTTCGGCCAGCGCAAGCTCGGCATGGAAATCCGCGACATCTACGGCCTGCTGATCGACCGCACCCAAGGCGTGCCCGGCGTCGTGCGCTCCGGTGGCGACGGCGGCATGACGCGGCTCAAGGCACCGCCGCCGACCCAGAAGCTGCTCGCCTTCTATTCCGGCATCCTCAAGGTCGATGACAGCGGCAAGGCCTCGGTCACCTTCGACGTGCCCGATTTCAACGGCACCGTGCGCGTCATGGTCATGGCCTGGTCGAAGGACGGCGTCGGCCATGCGAGCAAGGATATCTTCGTCCGCGATCCGGTGGTGGTGACCGCGTCGATCCCGCGCTTCCTGCTGAAGGGCGATCAATCGCGCCTGCTGGTCGAGATCAACAACGTCTCGGGTGCCGCCGGCGACTATCACCTGTCGGTCGCGACCGGGGAGGGCATCGACTTCCCGGCGGACGATGCCGAGAAGACGGTGACGCTGGCCGAGAAGCAGCGCGTCTCCTATGTCATCCCGCTCGATGCCAAGGCGGTTGGCGATTTCGACGTGTCGGTCGACCTGAAGGCGCCGACCGGCGAGGACTGGCCGACGAACCTGATGCTCGGAGTCCGCCCGGCCGGCTCGCCGGTCACCCACCGCGACGTCATTTCGGTGGCGGCCGGCGGCAAGCTCACCGTCGACAGCGCGCTGACGAGCGAGTTCGTGCCGGGCACGGCCTCGGTCGCGGTGTCGCTCGGCGGCGCCGGGCCGCTGGACGTCGCCGGCATCCTCGCCGCGCTCGACCGCTACCCCTATGGCTGCGTCGAGCAGTTGACCTCCCGCGCCATGCCGCTGGTCTATCTCGACGATGTCGCCGCTTCGGTCGGCATTGCCGCCGATACCGAGATCCGCGACCGCGTGCGAGATGCGATTCGCGCAGTGCTCGCCGACCAGGCGGCCTCCGGCGCCTTCGGCCTGTGGGGACCAGAGGATGCCGGCGGCGACCTGTGGCTCAATTCCTACGTCACCGACTTCCTCACCCGCGCCGCCGAGAAGGGCTACGACGTGCCGCAAGTGGCGCGCACCATCGCGCTCGACAATCTCGCCAACAGCGTCGCCTATGCCAACGACTTCGAGAAGGGTGGCGAAGACATCGCCTACGCGCTCTACGTGCTGGCGCGGGCAGGGCGGGCGGCGATTGGCGACCTGCGCTACTACACCAACTCCAAGCTCGACGCCTTCGCCACGCCGCTCGCCAAGGCACAGCTCGGCGCCGCGATGGCGCTCTATGGCGACCGCGTGCGGGCGAACCGCGCCTTCGCGGCGGCCATGGCCGCTCTCGACCGCGACGAGGCCAATCGCGGTTGGCGCAACGACTACGGCACGTCGCTGCGCGACGGCGCCGCGGTGCTGACGCTTGCCGCCGAGACGGAGGTGGGCTCGGTCGATCTGCACAGCCTGGCGCTGAGGATCGCCGCGATGGAGCGCAACAAGCGCTATACCAGCACGCAGGAAGATAGCTGGATGCTGCTTGCTGCCGCGGCGCTCATCAAGGATTCGGCCAAGACCGAGTTCTCCATCGACGGCGAGACCATCGCCGCGCCGCTCTTCCGCCGCTACACCGGCGAAGCGCTGGCGGAAAAACCGGTGGCGATCGCCAATCTCGGCGATCAACCGCTGGAAGCCGTGGTGGCGGCGACCGGCGTCCCGCTGACCCCGGAACCCGCCGGCGGCAACGGCTATAAGATCGAGCGCGCCGCCCATACGCCGGACGGCGATCCGGCCGACATCACCACCGTCGGCCAGAACGACCGCCTGGTCGTGGTGCTCACCGTCACCGCCGACCACGATGCCGGCGGCCGCCTGCTGGTGGTCGATCCGATCCCCGCCGGTTTCGAGATCGAGAACCCGGACATCTCGGCGAGCGGCAGCACGGCGAGCCTCGACTGGCTCAAGGCCGACAAGGTCGGCCACACCGAGGCGCGTACCGACCGATTCGTCGCGGCCATCGACCGACAGGACGGCGGGCCGACGAGCTACACGGTGGCCTACAGCGTGCGTGCCGTGTCGCCGGGCACCTTCACCTATCCGGCGGCGACGGTCGAGGACATGTACCGGCCGGAGTTCAACGCCCGCACCGCCACCGCCACCGTCGAAGTGGTCGGCCCGACGCGCTAAGGCGGCGGCGATGGACATGACGCGCGCCGGGCAAGTCTTCTCCCTCCTCCGCAAGGGGAGGCAAGAATGGGCAACGGCTCGATGAGTGCCGAGACGTCCGCCACGGACTCCCTCTCCGAGAAAAGCAGCCCTCCCCCGCAAGGGGGAAGGGGACGACTGCCGCCCGCGACACGGCGCAAACGCCGCTTTCGCCGCTACGCGCTTATCGGAGTAGCGGTTTTGCTCGTGGGTGGGATTGCCACCGGCGTCGGCGGCACGATCGTCTGGAACAAGATCGAAGCCTCGCTGCCGCCGCTGTCCGATCCCAAGGCGATTGCGACCTCCACGATTGTGGTCGATCGCGACGGCAAGCTGCTCAGACCTTTCACCATCGCGGATGGCCGCTGGCGCCTGCCGGTGACCGGGACCGATGTCGATCCGAAATTCCTGAAGATGCTGATCGGCTACGAGGACCAGCACTTCTATTCCCACGGCGGCGTCGACCTTCTCGCGCTGGTGCGCGCCGCCGGCCAGTTCGTGCTTGCCGGCGGGCACATCGTCTCCGGCGGCTCGACGCTGACCATGCAGGTGGCGCGCCTGATCGACGGCGACAGCACCCGCTCGATCATGGGCAAACTTCAGCAGATCGCGCTGGCGCAAAAGCTGGAGGCGCGCTTCAGCAAGGGCGAGATCCTCAACCTCTATCTGCTGCTCGCCCCTTACGGTGGCAATATCGAAGGCGTGCGCGCCGCGTCGCTCGCTTATTTCGGCAAGGAGCCGAAGCGGCTGACCACGGCCGAAGCGGCGCTACTCGTCGCTCTGCCGCAGTCGCCTGAAGTCCGCCGGCCCGACCGCGACGCCGCTGCCGCCCGCGCCGCGCGCAACCGCGTTCTCGACCGTCTGGTGGCCGAAAGCGTCGTTGATCCCGACACCGCCCAGGCCGCGCTCGGCGAGCGCGTTCCGGGCGCGCGCAAACCGTTCCCGCTGCTCGCCCCCCATCTCGCCCTGCAGGCGGTCGCCGCCGAACCGGACGAGGCCGTCCATCGCCTGACCATCGACCGCGACCTGCAATCCTCGCTCGAACAGCTCGCTGCCGACCGCGCCGCCGGGCTGGGGCCCAAGCTCTCCATCGCCGTCGTCGTCGCCGACGTCGAGACCGGCGATATCCTCGCCTCGGTCGGTTCCGCCGGCCTCTTCGATGACCAGCGCGATGGCCATGTCGACATGACCCGCGCCGTGCGCTCGCCGGGCTCGACGCTGAAGCCGCTGATCTATGGTCTCGCCTTCGAGCAGGGGCTGGCGCTGCCCGAGACGCTGATCGAGGACCGGCCGACCGGTTTTGGCGGTTATGCGCCCAAGAATTTCGACGGTTTCCATCGCGGCACCGTCACCGTGCGCGAGGCGCTGCAGGAGTCGCTCAACGTTCCTGCCGTCGTGGCGCTCAATGCCGTCGGCCCGGCACGCCTGGTGGCGCGACTGAAGCGGGCAGCGGTCAGTGCCCAACTGCCAGACCAGTCGGCGCCAGGCCTGGCAATCGGCCTCGGCGGCGTCGGCGTGACGCTGCGCGACCTCGTCTCGCTCTATGCCGCGATCGCCCGCGGCGGCACCGCGGTGGCGCTCAACGACGGTGTCGGCGAGCCGGCGCAGGCGCTCTCCGGCGCGCCGGTGCTGTCGCCGAGTGCCGCCTGGTACGTCTCCGACATCCTCGCCGGCGTGCCGCCGCCGCTGAACGGCATCGCCGGCCGCATTGCCTACAAGACCGGCACCTCCTACGGCTATCGCGACGCCTGGGCGGTCGGCTTCGACGGCGCCCGTGTGGTCGGCGTCTGGGTCGGCCGCCCGGACGGCACGCCGGTGCCGGGCCTGTCAGGCATTGTCAGCGCCGCGCCTATCCTCTTCGAAGCCTTCGACCGCATCGGGGCGAAACGCGTTGCCCTGAGGCGGGCGCCGCCGGGCGTGCTGACGGTCTCATCCACCGCGGCGCTGCCGGCGCCGCTGCGTTATTTCCGCGATCCCGGCCAGGCGACCTTCGAGCAGAAACAGGACGATCCCGAGATCGCCTATCCGCTGGACGGCGTCTCGGTCGATCTCGGCATCGCCGAGGGCGATCCATCGCCACTGGTCATCAAGGTCCGCAACGGCGCGCCGCCCTTCACCTGGTTCGTCAACGGCTCGCCAATCGCGCGCACGCCCTTCGCTCGCTCAGAGACATGGCAGCCGGACGGGCCGGGCTTCGTCACCCTCTCGGTGGTCGACAGCGACGGCAAGTCCGACCGGGTGACGGTGCGGGTGGAGTAGTGTTCCCGGGCTTCGCCTCGAAGGGAGGAAAGAAAACGTGGATTTTCCGAAGTTCATGATCGGCTTCCCCGGTCTCGTCACGCCCTTTCCCGAAGACGCCGTCAGCTTGCATGCCATACGGTCCGATGCCGGACTCGTGGTCTTCTTCACCGTCCACAAGGACCTGGACGTTCCCGAGCACAAGCATGGACCGCAGTGGGGCGCTTTGTTCGCCGGGCGCATTCAGTTGACCATTGGCGGCGCGAAGCGCGACTACAAACCCGGCGACCATTGGGACATACCGGCCGGCACGCTGCATTCTGCGCGGCTTTACGCCGGTAGTCGGCTCATGGATGTGTTTGCCGAACCGGACCGCTACCTGATTCGTTCGTGATACCCAGGTTCGGTCGGGACCTCTGGTAGCATCGGCAGCGAGATCGCGCATTTCCAGTGGCCGTGTGCTCATGGGCCTGCGACGTCAGTGCTCGTCCAGTGCCTTGACCGCGGCGATGGCGGCGGAGGCGCGGTTCTCGACGCCGAGCTTCTGGTAGATCGTTTCCAGGTGCTTGTTCACCGTGCGCGGGCTGAGCCCCAGAATCTCGCCGATGTCGCGGTTGGACTTGCCCTGCGCCACCCACAGGAGCACCTCTGCCTCGCGCCCGGTCACCCCATAAAGCTTGCGCAGCACCGCCGCCTGCGCATCGGTGCCGTCGATTGAAATGCGGAACAGGATTTCGCTCTCGCTGGTCGCGCTGAGCAGGGAGAAGTGCACGCGGCGCGCGTCGTCTATGGGGACCGTCGGCGGTGCCGGCAGCGTTCCTTTGGCATTGCCGACCACGCGCAGCCATGTGCGCAGCGGTTCGGGGAGGGCGGCGCCATCCCAGTCGGGAAGCACCTCTTCGATCAGCTTCACCGCCTGCGGCGTGCACCAGAGAATTTCGCCGTCGCGGTTGGCGGCGAGCAGCGTGCGCCCGGTGGTGTCGAGCGCATCGCGGGCGCTCTGCGCCGTGCGTGCATTGACGAGGTGGACGCGGATGCGCGCGAACAGTTCGTCGAGCACGATCGGCTTGGTGACATAGTCGACGCCGCCGGATTCCAGCCCCTCGACAATGTTCTCGGTTTCGGAAAGGCCGGTCATGAAGATGACCGGGACATGGGCGAGCGCCGCATTGCGCTTCATGCGCCGCGTGGTCTCGAAGCCGTCCATGCCTGGCATGACTGCGTCCATGAGCACGACGTCCGGCGTGATGCGCTCGGCGACGTCGAGCGCCTGCGCGCCTTCGGTGGCGACCAGCACGGTGGCGCCGAACTTCTCCAGGGCGTCGGTGAGGAAGCCCAGCGTCTCCGGCGAATCGTCGACGACGAGCACGATGTCGCGTGCCTTGACCGGCTCATTCATCGCCGATGCCCTCGAGCGCGGCCGTATAGCGGCGGAAGTCGAAGGCGCGGACATGCTTGCGCATCTCGGCGACGAAGGCCCGGTTGCGCTCCTCGGCGTCGAGCTGGTCGAGCTTGCTCTCGATGCCGCGCACATAACCGATGCGACCGAGGCGCAGGAGCTCGGCGACATGCTCGCGGCCGGGCGAGGCGAGGGCAGTGGCCGGCGTGAGGTCGGCCTTTTGCGGCGCCTCCTCCTGCCACACCACGCCGGTGAGCTCGGCGAAACGGTCGAGCAGATGCTGAACCTCGAACGGCTTCACCATCACCGCGTCATGGGCGTCTTCTTCCGATGGCGGCGGCGGGGTTTCGCCGACATTGGCCGACAGCATGAGGATGGCGCCGCGCTGGCCGCGATCGCGCAGCACCTGCGCCAGGTCCCAGCCGTTGATGCCGGGCATGGAGATGTCGAGGATGAAGAGGTCCGGCGTGAGCTCGGCGGTGAGCGCCAGGCACTCGGCGCCGTCGCCGGCCGCCAGCACCGTGAAGCCGAGCGGCTCGAGGATCTGGCGGATCAGGTCGCGCTGGTCGGGATCGTCGTCGACGATGAGCACCGTGCGCCGCTCGCCGAGATAACCGGTGATGCGCCGCCTCGGCGCCGCCGACGCGCGCCCCTGGCGGACCGTCGACAGCATCAGGCGAATGTCGAAGGTGCTCCCCTTGCCGGGCTCGCTGTTCACGTTGACGTCGCCGCCCATGAGATTGACCAGCATTTTCACGATGGTCAGCCCGAGGCCGGTGCCCGGCACCAGCCGCGTGCGCTCGGCCGTGCCGCGCTCGAAGGGCTCGAAAATCTTGGGGAGGTCGTCGGCCGCGATGCCCACCCCGGTGTCCTCGATGGTCAGCGTTGCCACCTGGCTGCGGAAGGAGACTTTCAGCGCGACATGGCCGGTCTCGGTGAACTTGATGGCGTTGGAGAACAGGTTGACGAGAATCTGGCGCAGCCGCTTGCCGTCCGTCGACACCAGGTCGGGCATCTTCTCGGGCTTGATGTAGTGGAAGGCGAGGCCCTTCGCCTCGGCCTGCGGCCGGAACATCTCGACGATGTCGGTGAGGAACTCGTCGAGAGGAATTTCGTTGCGCTGGAGCTGCAGGCGGCCGGTCTCGATCTTGGAGATTTCCAGAAGGCCGTCGATGAGGCCGGAGAGGTGCTCGGCGCTCCGCCGGATGACGTGGATGCGGCCCTTCTGCTCTGGCGGCATGGCGGCGTCGCGTTCGAGAATCTGCGTGTAGCCGAAGACCGAGTTGAGCGGCGTGCGCAATTCGTGACTGAGGCCCACCAGATAGCGGCTCTTGGCAAGGTTGGCGGCCTCGGCCACCTCCTTGGCCTTCTGCAACGCGGCGTCGGTGCGGCTGTGGGCCTCGATCTCGCGCAGGAGCAGCGTCGTCTGGCGCGCCGATTCCTCTTGTGCGACGCGCCGGCTCTCATGGGCGAGCACCAGGAACCAGGCAAGGATGCCGGCGATGATGAGCAGAATGAAGAAGGCGGCCCACAGCGACCGGGCGACCGTATCGGCATAGGCCGGCGCCGCGGTGGTTACCTGGTAGTCGACCAGCAGCAGGACGACGGCGATCAGCGCCGTGAACACGGCGAGGAGGCCGAAATACTGGACGATGCGCGGGCTGATGCGTGCCGTCAGCGGCGCCGGCAGCAGCGCACTGACGACGGCCGACGCCTGCGCCTGGAGTCGCGCCTTCGGCTTGCACAGGTCGTTGCAGCGCGCATCGAGCGAGCAGCACAGCGAGCAGATCGGCCCCGAATAGGCAGGGCAATAGGCGGTGTCCTCGGGCTCGAATTCGAGTTCGCACACCGTGCAGCGGAGTACCGTCTGATTGTGCCAGTTCGCCCGCGGCTTGCGCGCCAGGTAGTACTTGCCCTTGGTCGCCCAGGCGATCGCCGGCGCGGCGATAAAGGGCACGAACAGCGCGATGAAGACGGCAAGCGCCTGCGCCGTCGGGCCGAAGACGCCGGTTGCGGAGGAGAGCGCCAGCGCCGCCGAGATGCTCATGGCGCCGACGCCGACCGGATTGATGTCGAAGAGGTGGGCGCGCTTGAACTCGATTCCCGGCGGCGACAGGCCGAGGCGCTTGTTGATGGTGAGATCGGCGACGATCGAGCCCAGCCAGGCGACGGCGACGATCGAGAACAGGCCGAGGATCATCTCCAGCGCCGTGTAGATGCCGAGTTCCATCAGCACCAGCGCGATCGACACGTTGAAGACCAGCCACACGACGCGGCCGGGATGGCTGTGGGTCAGCCGCGAGAAGAAGTTCGACCAGGCGAGCGACCCGGCATAGGCGTTCATGACGTTGATCTTGAGCTGCGACACCACGACGAAAGCGGCGGTCAGGAGCAGCACAAGATCCTGCCAGGGAATGACGTAGCCGAAGGCGACGCGGTACATCTGGGCGGGCTCGGCGGCATGCTCGGCCGGGACCGCGTGGCTGAGCGCGAGCACGGCCAGAAACGAGCCGAACAGGAGTTTCGGCGCGCCGAGCACCACCCAGCCGGGGCCGGCGAGCAGCGCGCCGATCCAGCCGCGCTTGCCGCGCTCTCCGGCCGGCGTGAAGCGCAGCACGTCCACCTGCTCGCCGATCTGCGGCATCAGCGCCAGGATCACCGAGGCCGCCGCGCCGAACTTCAACAGGTCGAAGCCGGCGTCGGTGGAGCCAAGGCCGGGAAAGTTGCGCCAGATCTCGAAGCTCCCCCAGTCCTGCCAGGCGATGAAGCCGACCGGCAGGATGTTAAGGCCGATCCACAGGGGCTGGGTGATGAGCTGGAAGCGGCTGATCCGCGTCATGCCGTGGGTGACCAGCGGAATCACCGCCACCGCGCTGATGACATAGCCGATGGGCAGCGGCACGCCGAAGCACACGTCGAGCGCCGTCGACATGATCGAGGCTTCGATGGCGAAGAGGATGAAGGTGAAGGTGGCGTAGATCAGCGAGGTGATGGTCGAGCCGATATAGCCGAAGCCGGCGCCGCGGGTGAGCAGGTCGATATCGACGCCGTAGCGCGAGGCGTAGCGCGCCACCGGCACGCCGGTGAGGAACAACAGGACGCCGGCGACGATGGTGGCGGCGATGGTGTTGGTGACGCCGTAGGAGAGGGTGATCGAGCCGCCGATCGCTTCCAGCGCCAGGAAGGAGATGGCGCCGATGGCGGTCTGCGCGACTCGCGGCGTCGACCAGCGCCGCGCGCTCTTGGCGGTGAAGCGCAGCGCATAGTCTTCCAGCGTCTGATTGGCGACCCAGCGATTGTACTCGCGACGGACCGGCAGGATTCTCTGTCGCCCCGCCATTGCTCTTTACCCCTCCTGACCTTGCTGCCTCTTTGCGATGCAAGATGCGGGCCGCCGCCCGCGAAAGAGGCAGCGCCCGGCGGGGATTGGCGCGGTGCCGCCGCCCGATCTACGTCAATCGACGTATATGCGCGCTCGCACGAACTGTCCGAAGGTTCATGTGACGACCAAATGGCCGGCAATGGCATGCCGGGTGCATGTCGGGGTTCAGGCTAAGGGGCGGTCGTCACGCAACACGCCGAACCAACGCGCGTCCTGCCCTCCCGCAGGCGACGTCAAGAGGAGAGTTCATGACGATGTTCAAATCGACGGGCCGGCTTCTCGGCTCATTGGCGCTGGCGGCCGCGGTAGCGGTGCCGCTCGCCACGTCGGCCCGGGCTGCCGACGATACGATCAAGGTCGGTATCCTGCATTCACTGTCGGGCACCATGGCGATTTCGGAGACCACGCTGAAAGACGTCATGCTGATGCTCATCGACGAGCAGAACAAGAAGGGCGGCCTGCTCGGCAAGAAGCTCGAGCCGGTCGTTGTCGATCCGGCCTCCAACTGGCCGCTGTTCGCCGAGAAGGCGCGCGAGCTGATCAGCCAGGACAAGGTCGCCGCGGTGTTCGGCTGCTGGACGAGCGTTTCGCGCAAGTCGGTGCTGCCGGTGTTCAAGGAGCTCAACTCGATCCTCTTCTACCCCGTGCAGTACGAGGGCGAGGAGAGCGAGCGCAACGTGTTCTACACCGGCGCGGCGCCGAATCAGCAGGCGATTCCGGCCGTCGACTATCTGATGAGCGCCGACGGCGGCTCGGTGAAGCGCTGGGTGCTTGAAGGCACCGACTACGTCTATCCGCGCACCACCAACAAGATCCTCGAGGCCTATCTCAAGGCCAAGGGCGTCGCGCCGGAGGACATCATGGTCAACTACACGCCGTTCGGCTTCTCCGACTGGCAGACCGAGGTGTCGAAGATCAAGGCCTTCGGCTCGGCCGGCAAGAAGACGGCGGTGGTTTCGACCGTCAACGGCGACGCCAACGTTCCCTTCTACAAGGAGCTCGGCAACCAGGGCATCAAGGCGACCGACATTCCGGTCGTTGCCTTCTCGGTCGGTGAAGAAGAGCTGTCGGGCATGGACACCAAGCCGCTCGTCGGTCACCTGGCGGCGTGGAACTACTTTGAAAGCGTCGATACGCCGGCCAACGAGGCGTTCATCAAGGAGTGGCACGACTTCACCAAGAAGCCGGACCGCACCACCAACGACCCGATGGAAGCCCACTACATCGGCTTCAACATGTGGGTGAAGGCGGTCGAGAAGGCCGGCACCACCGATCCCGACAAGGTCATCCCGGCCATGGTCGGCGTCACCGTGCCGAACCTCACCGGCGGCTATGCCACCATGATGCCGAACCATCACATCACCAAGCCGGTGCTGGTCGGCGAAATCCAGGACGACGGTCAGTTCAACACCGTCTGGCAGTCGCCCGGCGAAGTCCCCGGCGACGCGTGGTCGGACTACCTGCCCGGCTCGAAGGATCTGATCTCCGATTGGCGCGCTCCGATGTCTTGCGGCAACTTCAACGTCAAGACCGGAAAGTGCGGCGGAGAGCAGACCGCCTCCAAATAGGTCCCGCGTGAAGACTGCCGGACGGGGCGCTCCCGGGCCCCGTCCGGTCTCTCGAAAGGACAATGGTCTTCGCTGAATGTCGATGCTGCGCACGCCGATCCTGCTGATCCTGTTCCTCTTGGGCCTGTCGCTCGGTGCCGCCGCGACGCCGGCCGACGATCTCACCGCCGCGCTGCAGGGTCTGGCCAAGGACAGCTATACCGAGACCGTCAAGGTCGTGAACGCCGTCGCCGCCAGCGGCAGCGACCGCGCCGAGGCGGTCCTGATGGCGCTCAAGGACGGGCACCTCTATTTCGCGACCTCCGACCAGCAGGCCTACATCAAGGATTTCCTCCGACAACCTCATCGTTGCCGTGACCGGCGAACCGCACCAGGGCGACGTGCCCTTCGGGCTGAAGAAGGTGCGCGTCAGCAATCTGGTGCGCGGTGCGCTGGATGCCGCCATGGGCGCACTGCAGTTGATGGCGCACGATCCGGCCAAGCGCCGCGCCGCGGCGGAGGCCGTGTTCAAGTCGCGCGATGCCTCGGCGCTCCCCGAGCTTGAAAAGGCAATCGCCGCCGAGACCGACCCGGCCATCAAGGCCGTGCAGCTTCAGGCGCGCGCCGCGGTGATCCTGGCCATGCCCGACGCCAGCGAAGCCGACATGCTGGCCGCCGTTGACGTGATCCGCGATCGCGGCGACCAGGATGCCCTGGCGATCCTGCAGAGCCTACCGCCGACGGCGCCGAAATCGGTGCTTGCCGAGGCTGAGAAGGCCATCGGGGTCATCAAGGGCTCGCTGGCGCTGTGGGACGTCCTGCAGAACCTCTTGTACGGCCTGTCGCTGGGCTCGGTCCTGCTGCTCGCGGCCATCGGCCTGGCGATCACCTTCGGCGTCATGGGGGTCATCAACATGGCCCACGGCGAGATGGTGATGCTCGGCGCCTACACCACCTTCGTCGTACAGGAGATCATCCGCACCAACGCGCCTTGGCTGTTCGACTGGTCGCTGGCGATTGCCCTGCCGGCCGCCTTTCTCGTCGCCGGTGCCGTCGGCGTCGCCATCGAGCGCGGCATCATCCGTTTCCTCTACGGCCGCCCGCTGGAGACGCTGCTCGCCACCTGGGGCCTGTCGCTGATCCTGCAGCAGGCGGTGCGCACCATCTTCGGTCCCGACAACCAGGACGTCGGCAATCCGTCATGGATGTCCGGCGCCACCGATATCGGCAACCTGACCATCACCTACAACCGCTTCTGGATCGTCGTCTTTTCCATCGGCGTCTTCGTCCTGCTGCTCGCCGTCCTGCGCTTCACCACGTTCGGCCTGCAGATGCGCGCCGTCACCCAGAACCGCGCCATGGCCTCGGCCATGGGCATCCGCACGCCCTGGGTCGATGCGCTGACCTTCGGGCTGGGCTCGGGCATCGCCGGCATCGCCGGCGTGGCCCTGTCGCAGATCGACAATGTCAGCCCCAACCTCGGCCAGGGCTACATCATCGACAGCTTCATGGTCGTGGTCTTCGGCGGCGTCGGCAATCTGTGGGGCACGCTGGTCGGTGCCTTCTCGCTCGGCATCGCCAACAAGTTCCTTGAGCCCTACGCCGGTGCCGTTCTCGGCAAGATCGCCATCCTGGTCTTCATCATCCTCTTCATCCAGCGGCGCCCGCGCGGCATGTTCGCGCTCAAGGGCCGGGCGGTGGAAGCATGATCGGCCGGTTCCTCGGCGGCGGCATCGATCGCTCCGCGCTCATCGTCCTGGCGCTGATCCTCGGCTTCGGGGCGCTCATCCCCGCTCTCAATCTGTGGACGCCGGTGGGCAGCCCGTTCCACGTGCCGAACTATCTGGTGCCGCTGATCGGCAAGTACCTGACCTACGGCCTGCTGGCGCTCGCCGTCGGCCTGATCTGGGGCTATGCCGGCATCCTGTCGCTCGGCCACGGCGCCTTCTTCGCCCTCGGCGGCTACGCCATGGGCATGTACCTGATGCGCCAGATCGGCACGCGCGGCGTCTACGCCGATCCGGTCCTTCCCGACTTCATGGTCTTCCTCAACTGGAAGCACCTGCCCTGGTACTGGTACGGCTTCGACATGTTCTGGTTCGCGGCGCTGATGGTGCTCGTCGTGCCGGGGGTGCTCGCCTACGTCTTCGGCTGGTTCGCCTTCAGGAGCCGCGTCACCGGCGTCTATCTGTCGATCATCACCCAGGCGATGACCTACGCCCTGCTGCTTGCCTTCTTCCGCAACGACATGGGCTTCGGCGGCAATAACGGCCTCACCGACTTCAAGGACATCCTCGGCTTCAACATACAGGCCAACTCGACGCGCGGCGCCCTGTTCTTCGCTTCGGCGGTTGTGCTCGCCCTCGGCTATCTGATCAGCAAGGCCGTCGTCGCCTCGAAGTTCGGCAAGGTACTGGTCGCCGTGCGCGACGCCGAGAGCCGCACGCGCTTCCTCGGCTACCGCGTCGAGAAATACAAGCTGGTGGTCTGGGTGCTGTCGGCCTGCATGGCCGGCGTCGCCGGCGCGCTCTACGTGCCGCAGATCGGCATCATCAATCCGGGCGAGTTCGCGCCCGCAAATTCGATCGAGGTGGTTATCTGGTGCGCCGTCGGCGGCCGCAGCACGCTGGTCGGGCCGATCGTCGGTGCCTTGATCGTCAATTTCGCCAAGACCTGGTTCACATCAGGCGTCTTTGCCCCCTATTGGCTGTTTGCTCTGGGCGGCCTCTTCGTCGCGGTCACCCTGTTCCTGCCAAGGGGCATTGTCGGCACGCTCGCGGGGTTCATGAACCGCGGGCGCCACGCACCCCCGCCGGCGGCCGAGGCGCCGGCGCCCAATCCGCCGCCGACCACCGACATGGTGGAAGACACCGTGCCCAACCCGGCGGAGTGAGGGACATGAACGACAAGGCGCACAACTCGCTTCTCTATCTCGATGGCGTCACCGTCTCCTTCGACGGCTTCAGGGCGCTCAACGAGTTGTCGCTGATCATCGAGCCCGGCGAGATGCGCGCCATCATCGGCCCCAACGGCGCCGGCAAGACCACTATGATGGATGTCGTCACCGGCAAGACGCGCCCCGATTCCGGCGACATCTATTTCGACGGCAACGTCGACTTGACCCGCATGGACGAGGCGGCGATCGCCACGCTCGGCATCGGCCGCAAGTTCCAAAAGCCGACCGTCTTCGAGAGCCATACGGTGTGGGACAACCTCGACCTGGCGCTGGCCGGCTCGCGCGCGCCCTCTGCGGCGCTCTTCCGTCCGGTGGCGCCGTCCGCCGCCGAGCGCATCGAGGAGATCCTCGCCATCATCCGCCTGAGCGACCGCCGCGACGTTCTCGCCGCCTATCTCAGCCACGGGCAGAAGCAATGGCTGGAGATCGGCATGCTGCTGGCCCAGGAGCCGAAGCTGCTGCTGGTCGACGAGCCGGCCGCCGGCATGACCGACGCCGAGACCGAGACCACGGCCGAGCTTCTGCGCGAGATCGCGACCGAGAAATCGGTGATCGTCGTCGAGCACGACATGGCCTTCGTGCGTGCGCTCGACGTCAAGGTGACGGTGCTGCACGAGGGCTCGGTGCTCTCCCAGGGCACGCTCGACGAGGTGTCGGCCGATCCGCGCGTCGTCGAGGTCTATCTGGGGAGATGACCGTGGTCATTCACGCACAGCACCCGATCGGCCTCATGGTGAGGTGCGCCCGAAGCGCGCCTCGAACCACGAGGCCGCCCTCGTCCTTCGAGGCCCGGCTTCGCCTGGCACCTCAGGATGAGGGCGGAGAGAGGCGATAGCCATGCTGAAAGCCACCAGGGTCGATCTCTATTATGGCGCCGCCCAGGCGCTGCGCGGCGTCTCGTTCTCCGCCGAGATCGGCAAGGTTTCCGCGCTGATGGGCCGCAACGGCGTCGGCAAGACCTCGTTCCTGCGCGCCATCATGGGCGAACAGCCGATCGCCGACGGCGAGATCGCCTTCGACGGCAAGGTGCTCGGCCGCATGGCGCCACACGATCGCGCCCGCCTCGGCATCGCCTACGTGCCGCAGGGCCGCGACATCTTTCCACTTTTGACCGTCGAGGAGAACCTGAAAACCGGCTACGCGCAATTGCCCAACAGCCAGCGCTCGATTCCCGCCGACGTGTTCGATCTCTTCCCGGTGCTCGCCGACATGCTGCGCCGGCGCGGCGGCGACCTCTCCGGCGGCCAGCAGCAGCAACTCGCAATCGGCCGCGCGCTGGTCACCCGGCCGAAGCTGCTCGTCCTCGACGAGCCGACCGAAGGCATCCAGCCCTCGATCATCAAGGACATCGGCCGCGCCATCGAGTGGCTGAGGACCAAGGGCGAGATGGCGATCCTGCTGGTCGAGCAGTATTTCGACTTCGTCCACCAGCTCGCCGACACCTTCTCGGTCATGGATCGCGGCGAGATCATCCTGTCGGGGACGCGCGACGAGATGGACCCGGACAAGGTCCGCCGCCATCTGACCGTCTAGCTTTCCTCCGCCTCGCCGTGGAGCTGCCCCTCGAGACCCGCGACCATGGCCTGCAGCTGTCGGCGAAAGCGCAGGCGCTCATTCGCCGGCAGGCTGCTCAGGGCGTCCTCGTTCACCTGCTCGATGGCCCGGCGAAGGGCCGGGACCTTTCGCTTCGTCGCCGGAGACAGCGAGAACAGCGCGCTGCGTCCGTCGTCCGGGTCCGGGCGGCGCACGATGACGCCGTCGCGCTCCATGCGGACGAGCATCGCCGCCATGGTGGGCTGCTCGATGGCCGCGATCCGCGCCAGCGCCTTTTGCGGCAGCGCGTCGTCGGCGATCAGTGCGTTGATGACCGGCAGATAGGCCGAGGACAGGCCGAGCGGCTTCAGACGCCGGTCGGCCATCCGGCGCAACAGGCGGCCGCCCCAATTCATCAGGTAGCCGATGGGAAGCTCGTCGTTAGACATCAATATAGCTTGCTATGTAATTACATCGCATGCTATATATACCCCATCGAGCCATGCCCGCCAAGGAGCCATCTGATGTCCGCAAGAAGCACCGGCGATCGCTACGGTTCCGTCGCGATCGCGATTCACTGGCTGAGCGCGGCGGCCATCGTCGCGCTCGTCGTTCTCGGCTTCGCCGCCGCCAACAGCAGCGACCCCGAAATGAAGGCGGCGCTGCTCAGGGCGCATGTGCCGCTCGGCCTGTTCGTGCTGCTGCTGACGGTGCTGCGCATCATCTGGTGGTTCGTCGATCGCCGGCCTGCGCCGCCGAGCGGGCAGCCGCGCTGGCAGACGTCGGCGGAAGCGGTCGTGCGCATCCTGATCTATGCCGCGATCATCCTTCTCGGGGCGAGCGGCGTCGGGCTGCTGGCGCTGTCGGGTGCCGGTACGGTGCTCTTCTTCCACGCACCCGGCCAGCTCGCCGATTTCTGGCATTTTCCGCCGATGGCCGCCCATTTCCTGGCCGCCATAGTGCTGCTCGCACTGGTCGGCCTGCACGTCGCGGCGGCGCTCCACCACCACTATGTGCGGCGCGACCGGGTGTTGGCGCGGATGGGCGTCGGCTGAACCGGGCGCTTCAGTTGCCGGTCACCTTTGCCCTCAGCGCGTCGGCCATCGCCTTGTCCGGCTTGCCGAGCAGGCGGGTCTTGAACGAACTGCCGGCGGGCGTTTCAAGCAGGCCCCAAGCAGGGTCGCCGCCATTGGCAAAGATCACGTGCAGCGTATTGCCGTAGCAGTCGTGCGGCTTGCACACGGTGGCATAGACGTCGAGCGCACCGCCGACGGTGATGTCCTCGCTGGGGTTGGCGACGCCGTTCATGGTCTTGGCGAAGTCCTTCACCCAAGCCGGCAGGTTCTTCTCGCCGGCCAACAGCGTATGGAAGCCCTTGCTGTAGCCCTTGATCTCCAGGAGCTCGAACAGATAGGGGCCGGCGAAGGCCGGCGTGACCACCCCGACGAGAAGCAGGGCGAGAAGGATACGGCGCATCGGTCTCTCCATGCGGCAGATTGCACCGGGGACAGGCTAAAGCACGAATGGACGAGATCAACCACGTTTCTCTTTCAGCACCTTCTGGAAGACGACGGTCGGATTGCGGGCATAGCCGAGGTGCTCGTAGAAGCCGCGCACGGCGGCGTTGTCCTCGCGGATGAGGAGCTGCACCTTCCAGATGCCGCGGGCGGCAAGCCAGGCTTCCGCCGCTTGCATGATGGCGCGGCCAAGGCCGCTGCCCCGACGCTCCGGCAGGGCGGCGAGGTAGTAGACCCAGCCGCGATGGCCGTCCTCGCCGACCATCACCGCCGCGGCGATAGCGCCTGCAACCTCCGCCACCAGCACGGTGGAATGCGGGTTTCGGCGCGCAAAGGCGATGTCGTGCCGGGGATCGTTCCACGGCCGCGTTACCTTGGACGCGTGCCACAGCGCGATCACCGTCGCGACGTCGCCGTCCGCGATCGGGCGGATGACGGGATCGCCGGGATCAGCCCGGTGCGTCATAGGCCGCCACGATCTCTCTCGCACGGCGGCCGACCTCCGCGGCGCCCATGCCGGGCTTGTAGAGGTTTGATCCGAGGCCGAAGCCGGCCACGCCCGCCTTGCGATAGGCGGCGATGTTGGCTGCATCGACGCCGCCGACGGCGAGCAGCGGCATCGTCTTGGGCAGGACCACGCCGATCGCCTTGATGCCCTCTGGGCCGAGCAGGTTGGCCGGGAAGAACTTCAGCCCGTCGGCGCCGGCAGCGATGGCGGCAAGCGCCTCGGTTGCCGTGAAGACGCCGGGGAAGGAGCCGAGGCGCGCCGCCTTGGTCTTGCCGATCACGGCCGGATTGGCGTTGGGCGAAACGATGAACCCACCGCCGGCCGCCTCGACCGCCTCGACCTCTTCGACCGTGAGCACGGTGCCGGCGCCAATCCAGGCGCGGTCCCCCGCGGCCTCGGCCATGATGCGGATGCTCCTGAGCGGATCGGGCGAATTGAGCGGCACCTCGACGAGACCGATGCCGGCGGCGATCAGCGCCTCCAGCGCCGGCGCCGCATCCTCGGGCTCAATGCCGCGCAGGATCGCGATCAGCGGCCGGTGGCCATGGAAGATGTCGGTCATGAAGTGCTCCTGGAAGCCGCAGGTAGGAAATCGATGGCGCGGGCGAGATGGGCGAGGCCGGCCAGCGCCAATGCGTCGCCATCGAGGATCTTGGCGTCGAACCCGGCACTGGTAAGCGCGCCGGCATAGGCACGGCCGAGCGATCGTGACCCGATGATGCGCAAGGCGGTTCCCTGCCTCAGCCGTCCGGTCGCCTGAGCGGCGGCGATCTCGCCGCCGATGATCAGGCCGGAGAGATAGGCGAGGTTGTCGTCCGCCTTTACATCGCTGAGCAGTGCCCGTGCCCTGACCGAGAAGAGCGCGGCCAGGAACGGCAGGCCCTCGCCGACCGTCCGCCGCAGGCCAAGCGCGAAATCCGGCGAGGCCGTGAGATCACCGGCCTCCTGCGCCACCGAATGGCGCAGGAACGATTTGTGGGCGAAGAGATCGAACAGCTCGCCGGTCATCACCGTCTGGAAATCGCCGATGACGCCGCTGACGATGCTCACCCATTTGGAATGGGTGCCGGGCATGACGGCGACGCCGTCGAAGCCCGGTTCGCCGTCGACGAGGCCGACGATCTGTGTCTCCTCGCCCCGCATCACGTCGCCGTCGCGGGCGAGGCTTTTCAACATGACGCCGGGAACGATCGCGATCGGCCGGCCGCTCGCCGAACGGAATTGAACGATCGCCTCTGCCAATGCGCCGGTCGCCGCCGGGCAGGGGAGATAGGCGGCCTCGTGCCAGCCCTGACGGCTGCCGATCATGCCGGCCATGATCGCCGGAACCTCGGGCCAGCCCGCGGTCAGCCGCTCGAAGGCGGCCTCGTGCGCGCCCGGGGCAAGCTTGGCGATGCCGTCGTCGCTTGTCGCCTCGGCGAGCACGGCGCCGTCGCCATCGGCGAGCCGGGCACGCACATTGCTCGTGCCCCAGTCGACGGCGATCAACCTGCCGGCAGAAATCTCCCGTGTCATGCGCGGCTATGTCCAACAGGCGCGGGGTCGCGTCAAGTCGGCGCCGGGCCCGTCGAAGCGCGGATCACCAGCTCGACCGGCCACAACTCCTGGAGCGTCTCCGGCGCCCGTCCGCCGAGCAGGTCCATCACCATCTCGGCAACCCGCGTACCCGCCCCGCGGATCGGCGAGCGCAGCGTCGTCAGCGGCGGCACCATGCGGTCGGCATTGAGGAAGGGGAACACGTCGTCATGGGCGATGAGCGACACATCGCGGCCGAGCGTCTGCCCCGCGGCGCGGATGACGCGCAGGCAGCCGAAGGCCAGCATCATCGAGGAGACCAGAAAGGCGGTCGGGCGCGGTTCAACGGCGAGGAAGCGTTCCGCCAGGCGGAATCCGATTTCGTCGGTCATCGGCCCGTCGCCGATCAGCCGCTCATCGGGCGCCAGCCCGCGCTCGGCCAGTGCCCTGCGGAAGCCTCGCTCGCGATGCACTGCATAGGTGAAGCGTGTGCTGCCGTTGATAAGGGCGATGTGCCTGTGGCCGAGATCGAGCAGGTGGTTGGTGGCCTGATGAAAGGCGGCCTCATTGTCGATGTCGAGCCAGGCATAGGGTGTAGGGCTGGCGGTGCGCCCGTGCACCACGAAGGGGTGGCCGAGTTCGGAGAGCAGCGCCACGCGCTCGTCCTCGACCAGCGGCCCCGACAGGATGAGGGCGTCAACCCGGTTGCCGGCAACGATGCGGCGATAGGTGCCGGTTTCGTCGCCGCCGCGCGCCGGGCTGAGCACGATGTCCATCTCGTCCTCGACCAGCCTCTCGCCGAGGCCGGCCAGGAACTCGACGAAATGCGGATCGACGAGCAAATTGCGGTCGGTGGGCAGCACCGCGCCGACGGCGCCGGCAAGCCCGGTGGCCAGCCGCCGGGCGCTGGGATTGGGCCGGTAGTGAGAGCGCTGGGCAGCCTCGAGCACGCGCCGGCGAGTCGCCTCGCTCACCTCCGGGTAACCGTTGAGCGCCCGGCTGACGGTCGTCTGCGACAGGCCGAGACTGTCGGCCAGGTCCTTGAGCTTCATTTTCGGTGCGTGTCTCCCTCGCGCGATTCAAAGCGCTTTCGGAAAAGCGCGCAAGTCACGCGGAAAAAGCGCGGCAGACGGGCGATTCCCGGTCTGGTAGCGGCGCGAAGAGACAGCCGACGAGGCACGATTCCGGCTGCCTCCGGGCGTGGCCTGCGGCGTTAAAGCAGCGTCACAGAATCGGACAAGATGACGGATAGCTTGACGCTGCCAGCCCCATCGAACATGATACCCTCCAAAGCGCTTTGGGAATTAGTTGACTTGCGTCGACTGGAATCCCGGGGCTTCATGGGAGGTAGTCAGCATGACGCGTGGGCCCCAGAGGGGCTTGTGCTTCATCCAAAACACGTCACCCATTCTATTGCTAACCTTGCTCCAAGGGAGGGTTCTCACTATGAAACTTCGCCACGTCTTACTGGGCTTTACTGCCGCCCTGGCGTTGTCCGCCGGGACAGCCGCCGCCGCCGATCTTGCTGTTCCGATCGACAGCAATCCGGCGTTCAACTGGAAGAGCTACCACGAGTTCGCCGACAAGTATGATTTCACCGGTCAGACCCTTTCGGTCTTCGGGCCGTGGACTCTTGCCGACAAGACCGGGTTCGAGAAGGTGTTGGCCTACTTCGCCGAAGCCACCGGCGCGACCGTGCAGCACACCGGCTCGGATTCCTTCGAGCAGCAGATCGTCATCGACACCCAGGCAGGCAGCCCTGCCAACATTTCGATCTTCCCGCAACCCGGCCTCGCCGCCGACATCGCCAGCAAGGGCTATCTCAGCCCGCTCAGCAACGATGTGAAGGATTGGCTGATCAAGAACTACGCGGCCGGTCAGTCCTGGGTCGACCTGTCGACCTACAAGGACCAGAACGGCGACAAGCAGTTCTTCACCTTCCCGTGGAAGGCGGACCTCAAGAGCCTCGTCTGGTACGTGCCGGCAAACTTCAAGGAAGCCGGCTACAAGATCCCGCAGACGATGGAAGATCTCAAGGCGCTGACCGAGCAGATCGTCAAGGACGGCGGCACCCCCTGGTGCATCGGCATCGGTTCTCAGGCGGCAACCGGCTGGCCGGCGACCGACTGGGTTGAGGACTTCATGCTGCGCCTCAACCCGCCTGACGTCTATGACGGCTGGGTCGACAACAGCGTCAAGTTCAACGATCCGCGTGTGATCAAGGCGATTGACGAATTCGGTTGGTTCGCCAAGAACGACAAGTTCGTCGACGGCGGCGCCGCGGCGGTGGCTTCCACCGACTTCCGCGACAGCCCGAAGGGCCTCTTCACCTCGCCGCCCAAGTGCTACATGCACCGCCAGGCGTCGTTCATTCCGGCCTTCTTCCCCGACGGCACCAAGCTCGGCACGGACGCGAACTTCTTCTACTTCCCGCCCTATGCCAGCGAGCCGAAACTCGGCAAGCCGGTTGAGGGTGCAGGCACCCTGTTCGGCATCACCAAGGACGCGCCGATTGCCCGCGCCTTCATCGAGTTCCTCGAGACGCCGATTGCTTCCGAGATCGCGATGAACCAGTGGAACTTCTTCACGCCATCCAAGCTGGTCAACACGGATGTCTATCCCAGCGACGTGCTGAAGAGCGAGAACGCAATCATCCAGAACGCCACCACGTTCCGCTTCGACGCGTCGGACCTGATGCCCGGCAAGATCGGTGCCGGTTCGTTCTGGAAGGGTATGGTCAACTACGTGGGCGGCGAGTCCGCCAAGGACGTGGCCGACCAGATCCAGAAGGACTGGGACGCGCTCAAGTAGACGATGCGGCAGTTTTCGCACTGACGTGATCAAACAGCAGGTTCCGGGGTTTTCCCCGGGACCTGCAGAAGTCCAGGCGGCGGTCCGCTGTTACATCGGTTGTGCCGCTCGCTCTTTGCCGGTAGCCTTGCCACAAGAACAATCGGCGCCGTGCCATCCTTCGGCGAGGGGGGAACAGAATGTGGCAGCTGTTTAGCGCGCTCATCACAGTTGTGATCGGCGTCGGCGGTGCGGCCGGCTATTTTTACCTTGCCAACAAGATTCTCGACGTCATCTGGCCGCCGCGCGGTCCCGCGGCGCAAGCCGCGCGCAACCAGAGAATTTCGGCCTCCATCCGCCCCTGGCTGTTCCTCGCTCCGGCGATCCTCTTCCTCGGCCTCTATCTGGTTTATCCGGCCCTCGACTCGCTGCGCCTGAGCTTCTTTGGCCGCAACGGCGTGCGTTTCGTCGGCCTGTCGAACTATGCCTGGGCCGCCAACGACCAGCAGTTCCGCGAGTCGGTCCTCAACAATATCCAGTGGTTGATCGTGGTGCCGGCCGCGAGCACTTTCATCGGCCTGGTCATCGCCTACCTCACCGACCGCGTCTGGTGGGGCAATATTGCCAAGAGCATGGTCTTCATGCCGATGGCGATTTCCTTCGTCGGCGCCAGCGTCATCTGGAAGTTCATTTACGAATATCGCGGCGCCGACCAGCCGCAGATCGGTCTGCTCAACGCCCTTATGCAGCTGTTCGGTCTGTCGCCGGAGCCGTGGATCACCCTTCCGTTCTGGAACAACTTCTTCCTGATGGCGATTCTGGTGTGGATTCAGACCGGCTTCGCCATGGTCATCCTGTCGGCCGCGCTGCGCGGCGTACCCGAGGAAACCATTGAAGCGGCGACGATCGACGGCGCCAAGGGCTGGCACATCTTCTTCTACATCATGGTGCCGCAGATCTGGAGCTCCATCGCGGTGGTGTGGACGACGATCACCATCACCGTCCTCAAGGTCTTCGACATCGTGCTGACCATGACCAACGGTCAGTGGAACACCGACGTGCTGGCCAATCTGATGTACGACTGGATGTTCCGCGGCGGCGGCGACTTCGGCCGCGGCGCGACGATTGCCATCGTCATCATGGTGGCGGTCATACCGATCATGATCTGGAACATCCGGCGTCTCAACGCCGAGCAGGCGGGGCGCTGATATGGCCAGAGTCGGACGCCGCAAAGGCAAGTGGGGAAAATACCTCGTTCACGCGTCGGTCGTCCTGATCGTCCTCATCTGGACGATCCCCACGCTCGGCATCCTGGTGACTTCGTTGCGCAACAAGGACGCGATCGCCGTCTCGGGCTGGTGGACGGCGCTGACCACCAACGAGCAGAACTTCATCGTTCAATCCGCCGATCCCGCGACCCAGGTGCAGGAGAACGGCAAATACCTGATCAAGGGCAATGTGCTCGCCGGCAGCCCCGGCAGCGTTGTTGCCTTTGGCACCAGGATCATGAAGCCCAAGGAATTCAAGGTGGGCGAGACGGCGCCCTTGCCGGACGGTGGCACGCTGACTATCGCCAAGGACGGCAGCTATCAGATGGCTTCGGATACGCCGTTTGCCGCCGATGCCGGCCGCAGGCTCTACTATACGGCCTTGAAGCCGCCGACCTTCACGCTCGAAAACTTCAAGACGGTGCTGACCGCTTCGGGGCTTAGCCAGTCCTTCATCAATTCGTTGACCGTGACCGTTCCGGCGACGATCATCCCGATCCTGATCGCGGCCTACGCCGCCTATGCGCTGTCCTGGATGCGATTCCCCGGGCGGGCGCTGCTGCTCTCGATCGTTGTCGGGTTGCTGGTCGTGCCGCTGCAGATGTCGCTGATCCCGCTGCTCAGGTTCTACAACGATGTCGGGCATGTGTTCGGGGTTCCAGCCAAAACCTACCTAGGCATATGGCTGGCGCATACCGGCTTCGGTTTGCCGCTGGCCATCTATCTGCTGCGCAACTACATCGCCGGCCTGCCCAACGAGATCATGGAATCGGCGCGCGTCGACGGTGCCACCGACTTCGAGATCTTCGTGCGCATCGTCTTGCCGCTGTCGGTTCCGGCGCTGGCCTCCTTCGCCATCTTCCAGTTCCTGTGGGTGTGGAACGACCTGCTGGTGGCGATCGTGTTCCTCGGCCAGCAGGACAATCAGCTGGTGTTGACCGGGCGCCTGCGCGCGCTGCTCGGTTCGCGCGGCGGCGACTGGGAGATTCTGACCACGTCCGCCTTCGTGTCGATCGTGGTTCCGCTGTTGGTGTTCTTCTCACTGCAGCGTTATCTGGTGCGCGGCCTGTTGGCCGGCTCGGTGAAGGGCGGCTAAGCGCGATGCGCGAGAGAGGGAAGCAGTAAGATGGGCGAGCTGCGTCTGCGCGACGTCAAGAAATCATTCGGCCACGTCGACGTGATCAAGGGCGTCGATCTCGATGTCAAGTCGGGCGAGTTCGTGGTCTTCGTCGGCCCCTCGGGCTGCGGCAAATCCACGTTGCTGCGCCTGATCGCCGGGCTCGAGGAGATCACCTCGGGCACGGTCGAGTTCGACGGCGAGGTGGTCAACGAGCTGCCGCCGGCCTTGCGCGGCATCGCCATGGTCTTCCAGTCATATGCGCTCTACCCGCATATGACCGTCTATAACAACATGGCCTTCGGCATGAAGCTGGCGAAGGCCAAGAAGGAAAACATCGACAGAGACGTCCGCGCCGCCGCCGAGATCCTCCAGTTGACGGATTATCTCGACCGCCTGCCCAAGCAGCTCTCCGGCGGCCAGCGCCAGCGCGTCGCCATCGGCCGCGCCATCGTGCGCAATCCGCGCGTCTTCCTCTTCGACGAGCCGCTCTCCAACCTTGACGCGGCGCTGCGCGTCTCCATGCGCATCGAGATCGAGAAGCTGCACGAGCGCATGAAAGAGGTGACGATGATCTACGTCACCCACGACCAGGTCGAGGCGATGACGCTCGCAGATCGCATTGTCGTGCTGCGTGCCGGCATCATCGAGCAGGTCGGCTCGCCGATGGAGCTTTACAACAAGCCGGACAACCTGTTCGTCGCCGGCTTCATCGGCTCGCCCGCCATGAACATGGTGCCCTGCACCATCGAGGCAGGCGACGGCGCGGCACGGGTGCGACCCGAGAAGCACGAATCGGTCGCGGTGACCGCGAAGATCCCGGCGAGTGCGGTGGGCATGAAGGGAACGCTCGGCGTCAGGCCGGAAAACCTGATGCTGGCCAATGGTGGCGCCCAGCCGCTCTTCCACGGTCGCATCGACATCATCGAGCACCTCGGCGAACTGAGCCTGCTCTATGTCGATTGCGGCTATGGCGAGCCGATCGTCGCCAAGCTCGAGGGCTACGTTGAGCTGAAGCGCGGCGCCGAGGTCGCGCTCGCCGCCCCGGCCGAGGTTCTGCACGTCTTCGACGACAAGGGCCACGCCTTCCCGCGCGACTGAGTTCACGCGCTCTCGGTTGTTTTCCTCCCCCTGAAAGGGGGAGGCGGCGCCGAAGGCGCCGGGGAGGGGGTCGAAGATACAATCCTGGCGCCATGACCCCTCCCCGGCCGACTGCGTCGGCCACCTTCCCCTTCCAGGGGAGGGACGTTGTGGGCGCCTGCCGGTTTCTTGCGCCGCCCGGACGTGGGCCGCAAAGTTTTTCCCCGCGCTTCCACGAGATTGGAACCGGCGTCGTCGTCGCCTTCGGGCGTACTCCCTAGATTTCGCGCCAAGCTGTCCGCCCGCGCCGGCAATTCCCGGGCGGTGCTCTACGGAGGTCGCGCGATGTCCGACAAGACCCGCAAGCTCGCCGTGTTCCCGGCCTTTCACAAGGTCGCCGGGCGCCGTGTCGTCATCGTCGGCGGCGGTCCCGAAGCCGCCGCCAAGATCCGCCTCATCGCCGAGACCAACGCCGAGATCGTCGTCTTCGCCGCAGCGCTGGAGAGCAGCACCGGCGCCGACCTGATCGCCGCCGGTGGCGACTGGCGCGGCGCCCATCCCGCGCCTGAGGATATTGCCGGTGCGGCGCTGGTCTTTACCGCCACCGGCTCCGAGGAGAGCGACCGCGAGGTGGTGGCATTGGCACGCACGGCCGGCGTGCCGGTCAACTGCGTCGACCGTCCCGAGCTTTGCGATTTCTACACGCCGGCCCTGGTCAACCGGGCGCCGATCGCGGTCGCCATCGGCAGCGAAGGCATCGCGCCGGTGCTCACCCGGCAGCTCCGCGCGCGCATCGAGGCGACTCTGGCGCCGACGCTGGGCGATCTGGCGACGCTGGCCGAGACGCTGCGCGGTCGCGTCCGCACCGCTTTCACCTCGTTCGGCGACCGGCGGCGCTATTGGTCCTGGCTTTTCTCCGGCCCCGTCGCCGAGAAGGTCTTTGCCGGCCGTGGCAGGGAAGCCGAGGACGCGGCGCTACGCGCACTCGAGATCGACCGCGGCTGGTCCGGCCATGTGTCGCTGGTCGGCGCCGGGCCGGGGGCGGAGGACCTGCTGACGCTGCGCGCCCAGCGCGCTTTGCAGGAGGCCGACGTCATCGTCTATGACCGGCTGGTGCCGAACGCGATCGTGGCCCAGGGCCGCCGCGACGCACGCCGCATCGATGTCGGCAAGGCCAAGGGCGCCCATTCGGTCGGCCAGGACGAGATCAACCGGCTGATCGTCAACGAAGCGCTCGCCGGCCGCCGCGTGGTGCGGCTGAAGTCCGGCGACCCGCTGATCTTCGGCCGTGCCGGCGAGGAGATCGCGGCGCTGCGCGCCGCCGGCATCTCCTTCGACATTGTGCCGGGCATCACCGCGGCCTTCGCTGCCGCGGCGGAAGCGGAAATCCCGCTGACGCTGCGCGAAGTGTCCTCATCGCTGGTCTTCGCCACAGGCCACACCGCCGACGGCGAAACACTTCCCGATTGGGCGGGCCTGGCGCTCCGTGGCACGACCGTGGTGGTCTATATGGGCCGCACCGTAGCGGCCAAGGTTGCCGCCCGGCTGGTCGCGGCGGGTATGAGCGCCGCGACGCCGGTGGCGGTGATCGAGAACGCCTCGCGCGCCGACCGGCGCGCCTATGCCGGCCGCCTCGACCAGCTGGCCGCGCTCGCCGCACAGCCGGAGATCAGCGGACCGGTTCTCATCATCATCGGCGACGTGGTCGCTGCCGGCGCCATTGCCGGCAAACCCGCGGCGCTCACCGAACTGGCGGCGTAATCCATGTTCAAGGCAGCCAAGGAAGGCCCGGCCAAGGTCATCACTGCGAACGACCTGCGCAGCGGCCTCGTCGTCTTTCTGGATGGCGAGGGCGTCTGGACGGTCGATATAGCCGAGGCACGCGTTGTGGAGGACGGGCCGGACCTCGACGCCGCCGCGGCCCATGCCAAGGAACAGGCCGCCGCCCAGGTCGTTCTCGAAGCCTATCCGATCGATGTCGTGGTGACGTCGGGTGTGCCCGTACCCGTACGTCTGCGCGAGCGAATCCGCGCCGAGCGCGGCCCGACCGTTATCTATGGCGACGCCGAACGCGCCAAATTGGCGAGTGCTTCTTGATGTACCGCTACGACGAGTTCGACCGCGATTTCGTGCATGAGCGCGTCGACCAGTTCCGCGGCCAGGTGGCGCGCCGCCTGTCGGGCGAGCTGACCGAGGAGCAGTTCAAGCCGCTGCGCCTGATGAACGGCGTCTACCTGCAGCTCCACGCCTATATGCTCAGGATCGCCATTCCCTACGGCACGCTCAACCCGGCGCAGCTCAGGACGCTGGCTTTCATCGCGTGCAAATACGATCGCGGTTACGGCCACTTCACCACGCGGCAGAACCTGCAATTCCACTGGCCGGCGCTGAAGGACATCCCCGACATCCTCGATCACCTCGCCGAAGTCGAGATGCACGCCATCCAGACCTCCGGCAACTGCATTCGCAACGTCACCGCCGACCATTTCGCCGGCGCCGCCGCCGACGAGATCATCGACCCGCGCCCCTATGCGGAGATCCTCCGCCAGTGGTCGTCGCTGCATCCCGAATTCATCTTCCTGCCGCGCAAGTTCAAGATCGCCGTCACCGGCGCGCCGCATGATCGCGCTGCCACCCAGGTCCACGACATCGGCCTGCACGCCAAGCGCGATGCCGACGGCAAGCTGGGCTTCGCCGTCTCCGTCGGCGGCGGCCTCGGCCGCACGCCGATGATCGGCCATCTGATCCGCGACTTCCTGCCGGAGGAGGACCTGCTCTCCTATGTCGAGGCGGTCCTGCGCGTCTATAACCTCTTCGGCCGTCGCGACAACAAGTACAAGGCGCGCATCAAGATCCTCGTCCACGAGGCGGGCGCCGACGAGATCCGCCGCCAGGTGGAGGAGGAATGGCAGCGCATCCGCGCCGGTGCGCTGCGCCTGCCGGACGATGAGGTGCGCCGCATCGAAGCCTATTTCGCCCCGCCGGCGCTGACGCCTCGGCCGGCGGAAAGCACCGTTCTGAAGCGCGCCGAGGCCGGCAATCCGATGCTGGCTGCGTTTGTGGCGCAGAACGCCGTGCCGCATCGCGTCGGCGGCCACGCCATCGTCACCATCTCGCTCAAGCCCATCGGCGGCACGCCGGGCGACGCCACCGCCGACCAGCTGGAGCTGGTCGCCGACCTCGCCGAGCGCTACAGCCAGAGCGAGGTGCGCGTCAGCCACGAGCAGAACCTGATTCTCCCGTACGTGGCGCGCGACGACCTGCCGGCGCTGTACGAGGCGATGTCCGGGGCCGGGCTCGCGACCGCCAATGCCGGTCTGGTCACCGACATCATCGCCTGCCCGGGACTCGATTATTGCGCCCTCGCCAATGCCCGCTCGATCCCCGTCGCCCAGCGCATCTCGGAGCGCTTTGCCGACCCGGTGCGGCAACGTGAGATCGGCGAGCTGAAGATCAAGATCTCCGGCTGCATCAATGCCTGCGGCCATCACCATGTCGGCCATATCGGCATCCTCGGCGTCGAGAAGAAGGGCGAGGAGTTCTACCAGCTCACCCTCGGCGGCTCCGGCGACGAGCACACGTCGATTGGCGAGATCATCGGCAAGGGCTTCTCCTCCGACGAGGTGGTCGACGCCGTCGAGACGCTGGTCGACACCTATCTGAACGTGCGCGACGGCAGAGGCGAGAGCTTCCTCGCCGCCTATCGCCGCGTCGGCCAAGCACCGTTTCACGAGGCGCTCTATGGGACTGCTTGATGCCGTGGCGCTCGCCGTCGACCCGGAGGACGGCGCCGAGGCGGAAGCCATCGCGCTTAACGCGCGCTATGGCGCGCGTGATGCGCTGGACGCCATCGCCGTTGCCGTGAACGAACTCTATGCGGGCCGCATCGCGCTGGTGTCGAGCTTCGGCGCCGAATTGGCCGTGCTCCTGCACCTGTTGTCGCAAGTCGACCGCGGCGTGGCGGTGATCTTTCTCGATACCGGCCGGCTCTTCGCCGAAACGCTCGAATACCGCACCCGGCTGGTCGCGCAACTTGGCTTGAGCGATGTGCGCAGCGTGACGCCCGATCCTGAGCGCCTGCATGCAAAAGACCCGCACCGGGCCTTGTGGATGACTAATCCCGATCTCTGCTGCCGCATCCGCAAGACCGAGCCGCTCGCCCGCGCGCTTCAGGGCTTCGACGCCTGGTTCACCGGGCGCAAGCGCTTCCAGTCGACGGGACGCGCCGGCCTGAGCCTGTTCGAGGCGGATGGCGAACGTATCAAGATCAACCCGCTGGCCAATTGGGACGCCGACGACATCAGGGCCCACATGGACCGGCACGACCTGCCGGCGCATCCGCTGGTCGTACGCGGCTATCCCTCGATCGGCTGCGAACCCTGCACCAGCCGGGTGGCGCCGGGGGAGGACCAGCGCGCCGGGCGCTGGCGCGGAACGGACAAGACCGAGTGCGGCATCCACACCGGCCTCGAAGCCGACGGCAGCGGGATCTGACCATGCCTCTGTGGAAGAACGGGCGCTTCATCGAAGACGACTGGACGATTGTTGCGGATGGAGAGCCGCTGCCCGGCGACGGCAAGGCGATCGTGGGCCTGAAACGCTGGCGCGAGGAGCGCGCCACGCTCACTGAGCGCGTGGCGCCGCTCGGCCTTCTGATCGAGCCGGGAAACGATTGGGCGGATGTCGTGGCAGACCTGTCGCGCTTTCCGGTGATCGCGCTGACCATCCCGAAATTCGCCGACGGGCGCGCCTTTTCCATCGCGCGGCTGCTGCGCGAGCGCGACGGCTATCAAGGCGAGATCCGCGCCGCCGGGGTTTACATCATCGACCAGGTGCCGCTGATGAAGCGCGTCGGCATCGACGCCTTCCTTACCGACGATCCCGTGCTCGTCGCCGCGCTGTCGGCGGGCGCGTGGCCGGAGATGACGCACTATCTCCAGCCGGCGCTTGACCGCGGCACCGAAATTCCGGCCGGCACGCGCCCGTGGGCGCGGCGAAGGGCCTGAGCGCGCGCTGACGCATCAGGCAAATCCGACCTCCCCCTTTCAGGCAGGGCACTTGTTTGTGGCACGCCCCCTCGCCCCATTGGGAGAGGTGTCGCGCCGTGCCATATGCGATAGCCCTGACGCCACAGGGGAAGTGAGCTCATGGGGGCGCACCTCATCCTTCGTGGCTCGCCACGCTCGCACCGCAGGATGAGGGTTCTTTTCCAGCCTCATCCTGCGGCGGCGGCGAAGCCGCCCTCGAAGGAGGAGGCTGGCCCCCACGAACCGCCGCGGCGATTGCGCGGGGAGCGCCGCCGCCCTAGACAGGCGCACATGGTCTCCCCGCCCCGGCGAAGTATTGCCACCGTTGCCATCGTCGTGCGCGACGACGATGAGGCGCTTGCCTGGCACACCGGCATCCAGCCGAAGGGCGGGGTGGCGCCGTGAGCCATTCGATCCTGTGGATCATTGCGGGCGGGCTCGCCGGCGGTTTCGCCAATGGTCTCAGTGGGTTCGGCCTGGCGATGGCGGCCATTCCGCTGTGGCTGCTGGCGCTCTCGCCGGCCAACACCGCCTCTCTTGCCGCCATCTGCGCGGTCGTTGCCCATCTCCAGTCGGTATCGCTGATCGCCCATGCCATCGACACGCGGCGGCTCGCCCCCTTCATCATCGGCGGGCTGATCGGCATCCCCGTCGGCACATGGCTGCTGACCGGCATCGACGTCGCCACCTTCCGCTTCTGGGTCGGCACGCTGATCGTCACCTACAGCGTCGTGATGCTGTCGGGCCGCGTGCGCCTGAAGGTTCCGGAGAGCGTCGCCGCCGATGGTGTCGTCGGTTTCCTTGGCGGCATTCTCGGCGCGCTCGCCGGTCTCTCCGGTGCGCTGCCGGCGATGTGGAGCGGATTGCGCGACTGGGGCAAGGACGCGCGCCGCGCCGTGCTGCAACCGTTCAACATGGCGATCCTCGCCGTCGCGATCGTCGCCCACGCGGTGGCTGGCCTGTTCACCGTCGACCTGTTCCGCGCGCTCGCCTTCGCCGTGCCGGCAACGCTGGTTGGCGCCTATGCCGGCAAGAGCTTCTACAGACGTCTCGGCGACCGCCATTTCGACCGCGTGGTGCTGGCGATCCTGCTCGCGGCCGGCGCGCTGGTCGTCGGCTCCAACCTGCTGGCGCGCTAGACGGGTTGGCGCGACGGACTCGCTCCGTATAGTGGGCGGCAGTCCAGCGACCTCGGAGAGCGACATGCAACCCTCGGCTCCTGCCATCACCACTTCACCGCAGCCTTACGCCCGCGCGGCCGGCGTCCTCTATCTGGTCATCATCGTCTTCGGCCTGTGGAGCGAGGTCTTCGTCCGCGGCAACCTGATCGTTGCCGGCGATGCAACGACGACGGCTGCCAATATCCTCGCGTATAAGGGGCTCTTTCGCGCCAGCTTTGCCGCCGACTCGGTGATGGCGCTTTCGGATGTTGCGCTGGCCGTGCTGCTTTATGTGCTGCTCAGGCCGGTGAACGCGACGCTGGCGCTCACCGCCGCCGCATTGCGGCTGATCCAGACGGCGGTCATCGCGGCGAGCCTGCTTCATCAATACGCCGCGCTTCTGCTCTTGAATGACGCTGGCCACGCGGCTGCCTTCGAGCCGGCCCAGCTCTACGCGCTGGTGGTGATGGCCATCGACATGCACGGCCACGGCTACGATCTCGGCCTGATTTTCTTCGGCGCGAGCTGCCTTGTCCTCGGCTTCCTGGTCGCCCGCTCGGGCTACCTGCCCAAGGCGCTGGGCTGGCTGGTGAGCGCTGCCGGCGTCGTCTATCTCATCGGCAGCTACGCGCTCTTCCTGTTTCCCGATCGGGCGGAGAGCGTGGCGCCGCTCTATGTCGTGCCGGTCATCTCCGAGGTGGCGCTCTGCCTGTGGCTGCTCATCCGCGGCGTCAATGTCGAACAGTGGCGGGCGCGGGTGGCAGCGCCAGCCGTGGCCTAGCGCCTACAGTATCCCCGCGCCCAACTCAGCCGGCTGGGCGTTGCCGCGGAACATGCGAAAGAGCTCGCGGCCGTTGCCGTACTGGTTGGCCGAGAGGTCCGGCGCCATCGGTGCGCGCGCGGCAAGGTCGGCGGCATTGGCGATGACGGCGAGCGTCCCGGTGCGCGGGTCGAGGCGGATGACGTCGCCGTCACGGATGCGCGCCAGCGTGCCGCCCTCGGCCGCCTCCGGCGTCACGTGGATTGCCGCCGGCACCTTGCCGGAGGCGCCCGACATGCGTCCATCGGTGACCAGCGCCACCTTGAGGCCGCGATCCTGCAAGAGGCCCAGAGTCGGGGTCAGCTGGTGCAGCTCCGGCATGCCGTTGGCGCGCGGCCCCTGGAAGCGGACGACGGCGACAAAGTCCTTGGTCAGCCGTCCGGCCTCGAAAGCCTCACGCAGGCCCTCCTGCGAATCGAAGACCATGGCCGGCGCCTCGACCACCTGGTTTTCCGGGTCGACCGCCGACACCTTCATCACCGCGCGGCCGAGATTGCCGGTCAGGAGCTTCAGCCCGCCCTCGGGCGAGAAGGGCCTGGCGACGGTAGAGATGATCTTGTCGTTGCCGCTTGTCCTGGCGCTCTCATGCCAGGCGATGCCGCCATCGCCGTCGAGCTCCGGCGTCTTGAGATAGCCGCTGAGACCCGTGCCCCACACCGTGCGCACGTCCTCGTGCAGCAGGCCGGCGCCGAGAAGCTCGCGCATCAGCACCTGCATGCCGCCGGCCTTGTGGAAGTCGTTCACGTCCGCCGCGCCGTTCGGATAGACGCGGGCGACGAGCGGCACAATTTCCGACAGGTCGGCGAAATCGTCCCAGGTGAGCGTGATCCCGGCGGCCTTGGCGATGGCGACCAGATGCAGCGTGTGATTGGTCGAGCCGCCGGTGGCGTGCAGGCCGACGACGCCGTTGACGATGGTGCGCTCGTCGACGATCTCGCCGACGGGCGTGTAGGCGTTGCCGAGCGCGGTGATGGCCAGCGCCCGCTTGGCCGCCTCGCGGGTGAGTGCATCGCGCAAGGGCGTGTCCGGGTTGACGAAGGTGGCGCCGGGCAGGTGCAGGCCCATGATCTCCATCAGCATCTGGTTGGAATTGGCGGTGCCGTAGAAGGTGCAGGTGCCGGGCGCGTGATAGGACCTGGCTTCGACTTCGAGCAGCGCGGCGCGGTCGATCTTGCGCTCGGCATAGAGCTGGCGCGCCTTGGAGCGTTCGAGGTTGGGCATCCCGGTCGGCATCGGCCCGGCGGGGATGAACACCGCCGGCATGTGGCCGAAGGTGAGCGCCGCGATCATCAGGCCCGGCACGATCTTGTCGCAGATGCCGAGGAAGACGGCGGCATCGTACATGTCGTGCGACAGGCCGACAGCTGCCGCCATGGCGATCGTGTCACGCGAGAACAGCGACAGCTCCATGCCGGTCTGCCCTTGCGTGATGCCATCGCACATGGCCGGCACGCCGCCGGCGACCTGTGCCGTGCCGCCGGCCTCGTGCGCGGCCTGCTTGATGAGGTCGGGGAAGCGGCCATAGGGCTGGTGCGCCGACAGCATGTCGTTATAGGCGGTGATGATGCCGAGATTGGGCGCCTGGTCACCGCTGAGCGTGGCCTTGTCGGCAACCGCGCAGGCGGCGAAGCCGTGGGCGAGGTTGGAGCAGGAGAGCTTGCCGCGCCTGACCCGTGTCTCGGCCGCCTTGCGGGTGTGCTCCAGATATTGTTCGCGCGCCGACTGGCTGCGCCGGGCGATGCGGTCCGTGACTTCGCCGATGCGGGATTGGATGCTCATGGGCGGACTCCTCAAGGGCGGCCACAACCGGCCATGCTCGTCGGGGTTCGGGGCCTCATTTAGCGGCCCAAGCTGAAAGTTCGATGGCACCGCCCTCTGCGCTGGTGCAAGGAGCGGGCCGCCAGGTGGTGCTGGAACGGCGCCCGCCTAGCGGGTGAAGTCGGCGAGCGTCCGGCGCGCGCGCCGGCGGCGGCCGATGAGGACGAAGACGACGTAGAGGCCGGCAAAGACCACCCAGATCGCCACCGTCGCCCAAAGCATGGCTACGCCTCGTCGTCGTGCCAGGTGCGGCCGTCGCGCTCGATCAGCGAGATGGCGGCGGTCGGTCCCCAGGTGCCGGCGGGATAGGGCCGCGGTCCTTCGCTGGTCGTCGACCAGGCATCGATGATCGGATCGATCCACGCCCATGCCGCCTCGACCTCGTCGCGGTGCATGAACAGGGTCTGGTTGCCACGAACGACGTCGAGGATCAGCCGCTCATAGGCGTTCGGGCTGCGCACGCCGAAGGCCTCGGCGAAGCTCATGTCGAGGGGTACGTAGCGCAGGCGCATGCCGCCGGGGCCGGGATCCTTGATCATCAGCCACAGCTTGACGCCCTCGTCGGGCTGGATGCGCAGCACCAGGCGGTTGCACTCGATGGCGCCGACGCTCGAATCGAAGATCGAGTGGGGGATATTGCGGAAGGTGAGCACGATCTCGGAGGTGCGCACCGGCAGGCGCTTGCCGGTCCTCAGATAGAACGGCACGCCCGCCCAGCGCCAGTTCTCGATCTCGGCCTTGAGGGCGACGAAAGTCTCGGTGGCGCTTTCCGCGTTGTCGATGTCTTCGGTGTAGCTGGCCATCGGCCCTTGCACGCCGACGCCGGAACGGTATTGCCCGCGCACGACAAGCTGCGCGACATTGCCCCCATCGATCGGCTTCAGCGCCCTCAGCACCTTGATCTTCTCATCGCGCACCGCATCGGCATCCATGCGCGTCGGCGGCTCCATCGCCATCAGGGTGAGAAGCTGCATCATGTGGTTCTGCACCATGTCGCGGAGCGCCCCGGCCTGGTCGTAATAGCCTTCGCGCCCGCCGACCCCGATGTTCTCCGCCGCCGTGATCTGCACGTGGTCGATATGGGCTGCGTTCCACAGGGGCTCGAACAGCGCGTTGCCGAAGCGGAGCGCCATCAGGTTCTGCACCGTCTCTTTGCCGAGATAATGGTCGATGCGGTAGATTTGGCTTTCCTTGAAGACGCGGCCGACGAGATCGTTGACGTCACGGGCAGACTGGAGGTCGTGGCCGATCGGCTTCTCGATGATCACGCGGGTGCGCGGCGTGATCAGGCCCTTGTCGCCGATCTTGGCGCAAATCGTGCCGAACAGCTCCGGCGCGACGGCGAGGTAGAAGGCGCGGATGCGCTCCTGTCCCTCGCTGAGCATGGCTGCAAGATCGTCCCAGCCGGCCTCGGCGGTCGCATCGACCGACACGAAATGCAGCCGGTTGAGGAAGGTCTCGAGCGCCACGGCGTCAGCGGCACCGTCGGAGGCGTGTTCGGCGAGCGCCGCGCGTGTCGCCTCGCGGTATTCGGCGTCGCTGAGCTGTCGGCGCGAAACGCCGATGATGCGTGTCACCGTCGGAATCTGGCCATCCAGGTGCCGCTCGTAGAGGGCAGGCAGCAGTTTGCGATAGGCGAGGTCGCCGGCGCCGCCGAAGATGATGAAATCGAACGGCTCGACGGCGATGATGCGGCTGGTCATGGCGGCAAGAACTCCGAAGGCTCAGATTGGGAGGACACCGGCCCCCGACGGCTTTCGGGTTCCGGCTCGTGCGGTCTACACTGATCGCGGGCCTATTGGCAGAGGATTTGTAGCGCGGCCAGCCCGCGATTCCAGGGGGTAACATGCATTCACCGCTATGTGTGGTTCCGTCCGGCGACGGCACGGGCGAGGGGGCCGTCTGGCATGCCCTGCACAAGGCCGTCTACTGGGTCGATATCAACCGTTTCCTCATCCATCGCTTCGAACCGCAGACCGGCGATGTCAGGAACTGGTTCTTCGCCGAGCCGGTCACCACCCTCGGCCTCACCGATCGCCCGGACACGCTCATCGTCGCCCTCGGCTCGCACGTGATCCTGTGGCAGCCGGCAAACGACGCCCGCGCCGATTTTGCCAATCCCGAGCGCGGCCGGTCCGGCGTGCGCCTGAACGACGGCCGTCCCGACCCGGCGGGCAATTTCTGGGTCGGCTCCATGGCCAACAATGTCGGCAGCGACGGCGAGGATTTCGCCATCGAGCGCGACGACATGGGGGCGCTCTTCCGCGTCAAGCCCGACGGGGCGTGCGTTACCGAGAAGACCGGCATCGGCATCAGCAACACCTTCTGCTGGAGCCCGGACAGCACGCGCTTCTATTCCGCCGATACGCTCGCCAATGCGATCTTTCTGTGGGACTACGATCTCAAGACCGGCCGCATCGCCAATGGGCGCCCGTTCTTCACCGATTTCGAGCGCGGCCTGCCGGACGGCTCGGCGATGGACAGCGAGGGGCATCTGTGGAATGCGCGCTACGACGGCGGCTGCATCGTGCGCATTGCCCCCAACGGCGACATCGACCGCATCGTCGAGATGCCGGTGTCGAAGGTGACCACCTGCACCTTCGGCGGACCGCAGCTGAAGACGCTCTACATCACCACCGCCAGGCGTGCCGACGAGCGCCTGTCGGGCGGGCTCTATGCGCTCCAGGTCGACGTGCCGGGGTGCGCCGAGAACCGCTTCCACCTCGCCGGATGACCGGTGCCGCGATCTCGCCATGCTTGTGGGGCTTGTCAGGCCCGTAGGCTTTGGCACAAATGGTCGTGAAAGAGGGCGGGCAGGACCTTCATGGGGAGAACGGGATGTCCCGTTTTATCGAGTTTCTGGCGACCGGCACGGTCGCCGTCATGCTGCTGTCAGGCGTCGCCCATGCCGACAGCCGCCTGTTCAGCGCCCGCAGCGACCAGAGCAACATCACGATCACCGGCGCAAGCCTGAACGGCAAGGAGCTTCCCGTCGCCGGGCAGGGCGGCGGCGTCACCTTCTTCCGTGTCGACAACCCCGGCGGTTCGGTGCCCTGCGCCGAACATATCGCCTTCACCGGCTCCAACGGTCTGGTGGCGACCATCGACACCGACATCTGCGCCAATGGCGCCCAGGTGACCGTGCCGTTCTCGACCGCCGCCGCGCCCCCCGCTCCCGCGGCGCCTGCCGCTCCGGCAACGCCTGCCGCCGAACCGGCGGTGCCTGCGCCGGCCGCCGGACAACCGGCCGGCACCCAGGCGGTGACGATCAGCGTCGACGACCCCAACGCCACCATCGACGGCGTGTTCATGGCCGGCAAGCCGGTCGCCATCAACCGGCGCGTCGGCAATGCGGTCGAAGTGCTGGTGGCGCCCGGAGCGGACGGCATCGCCTGCTCGCGCGATCTCGGCCTGGTGCTCTCCGACGGACGGCGCATCGCCCGCGCCGTCGATATCTGCGCCAATGACTGGCAGGTGAGCGTGACGCTGCTCTCCGCCGGTGGCACGACCACGACCACGACGGCGCCACCGCCCCAGTCGCCGGCCACGGCCGGCGAGCCGGCACCGGTCGCCAGTAACGCCGTGTGGATGTTTTCCTCGACCAGGGACAATGGCAGCCTCGCCTTTGCCGTGCCCAACACCGAGGACAGCGAGTTCACCGCGGTCTGTTCGCCGGCCTCGAATGAGGCGACGATCGCCCTCGGGCGGAGCGCGCCTGAGGTGCAGCCGGGCAGCACCGTCACCGTCGGCTTTTCCGCCGGCAGCTTTGCGCAGAGCTATCCGGCGACCGGCTCCGACGTGTCGCAACTGAGCGGCCTGTCCAACCCGCTGATCAAGCTCAGGACCGACGATCCGCTGTGGCAGGCGATCATCCGCGAGAGCAGCCTGACCATCCAGATCGGCTCGGCGGCGCCCTACACGCTTTCACTGAGCGGCAGCGCCGCCAAGGCACGTCCGTTCCTGAGCTTCTGCAGCCCGCCGCCGCCAACCCCGCCGGTGGTTGCCGTGCCGCAGATGCCCTCACCCGACGCCGGCGCCATCCCCTTTGCCTGCGACGACGGCAGCTTCATCAGCGTGGTCTTCGACGATGCCAACACCCGGGTGATCGTCACCGAGGGCGGTGGCGGTGTGCCGACGCCGCTCGGCCGCGTCGCCTCGCGCAGAGGCGCCCGCTACGTCGGCCGCGGCGGCGACGCACTGGTGGGCTACGCCGAGACCATCACCTGGTCGCGCGGCGGCAGCTATCCGACGACGTGCCGGCCGCGATAGGGCGATTTCCAGCGGGGACGTGGCTGCGACGACACAGTGGCCGCGTCCTCGTTCCGGAGGGGGTGGTGCGGCTCCGCAAGCGGGTCTAGAAGCTCGCTCCATGACTGACATTGTTGCCAAGGCGCCGTCCTCGCGCGGGGCGTGGGGCGCGGAAATCTCCGCTACGCTTGCGCTTGCCTGGCCGATCATCCTGACCAACGTTGCCCAGGTCGGACTGGCGACGACCGACGTGGTCATGATGGGTTGGCTGGGACCGGATGCGCTTGCTGCAGGCGCGCTGGCGGTCAACCTCAATTTCGCCTTCCTCATCTTCGCCATCGGCGTGGTGACGGCGACGGCGCCGCTGATCGCCATCGAGCTTGGCCGCAACCGCCATTCGGTGCGCGACGTGCGCCGCACCATGCGCCAGGGCTTCTGGGCGGCGATCGCCATCACCCTGCCGATCTGGTTCGTTCTCTGGCACGGCGAGGCGATCTTCCTGGCTCTTGGCCAGCAGCCGGCGATCGCTCACCATGCCGCCGCCTATCTGCACACCTTCCAGTGGTCGTTCCTGCCATTCCTGTTCTACGTCATCCTGCGCAATTTCGTCGCTGCGCTGGAGCGCCCGCTGACCGCGCTGTGGATCGGCGGCAGCGCGCTCGTCATCAACGCGCTTCTCGTCTGGACGCTGATGTTCGGCCATTTCGGCTTTCCCGCGCTGGGGCTTCCCGGCGCTGGCATCGGCACGACGCTGACCAACATCTTCATGGCCGGCGGGCTGGCGCTGCTCATCACGCTCGACCGGCGCTTCCGCCGTTATCATCTGTTCGGGCGTTTCTGGCGTCCGGACTGGCAGCGCTTCCGCGCCGTCTGGCGCGTTGGCCTGCCGATCGGCGTGACGCTCGCCTTCGAGGCGACCATCTTCAACGCGGCGACCTTCCTCATGGGGCTGATCAGCGCGTCGGCGCTCGCCGCTCATGCCATCGCCATCCAGATCCCGTCGCTCACCTTCATGGTGCCGCTGGGATTGGCGACCGCGGCGACCGTGCGCGTCGGCCGCGCCTACGGCGCCAGCAACACCGCCGGTATCGCGCGTGCCGGCTGGTCGGCCTATGGCATCGCGCTGATCTATGCCTGCGGCACGGCGACCCTGATCCTCATCTTCAGGCATGAACTCGTCGGCCTCTTCCTCGACTGGTCCAATCCGGCCGATGCGGTGGTTGCCGGGCTGGCCGCCTCCTACCTGGTGTGGGCCGGCATCTTCCAGATCGTCGACGGCGCTCAGGTGACCGGAGCCGGCATGTTGCGCGGCCTCGGCGACACGCGCGTGCCCATGTGGCTCGCCGGCCTCGGCTATTGGGGTATCGGCCTGCCGGTCGGCCTCGTTCTCGCCTTTTGGGTGAAACTCAACGGCATCGGCATCTGGGTGGGCCTGTCCAGCGGGCTTGCCGCGGTCTCGGTGCTGATGACCATACGCTGGATCATGCGCGAGAGGCTGGGGCTGACCCGGCGTGCGCCACCGGTCGAGAACGTGGCCAAGCCGCCAGTCGGCCACCTCGCGTAACACACCGTTACAATCGAGCCGCAGTCGCGAAACACTGGGCTTACAGAGCCGTGGTGATCTCCACCCCGTCGCGCGCGGCGCCAAGCGGACAGCGCTTGACCCGCCGGGCGACGCCCCGACCGGCAGCAAGCCGGCGGGAACACCCCACAACTGGAGACTGCCCCCATGCTTCGCAAGGTTCTCATCACCGCTGCGCTTGTCACCGCCTTTGTCGCGCCGGCTTTTGCCGCCACGACCTACTACGTCGAGCAGAGCGCCAAGACCCACAAGTGCTCGGTGACCAGCCACAAGCCGAACGGCAAGGCCTTCACGATGATCGGCAAGGATACCTACAAGACCAAGTCCGCCGCGACCGCCGCGATGAAGGCCGCCACCGAGTGCAAGGCGTAAGCTGACCTGACATCTCGTCACGCGCCGGCCGCCTCTGCCGGCGCGTGACGGGGCTGCCTGAATTTTGCCGCGATCCGGGCGGAGCAGACATGTCCTCCGAGGCGCCGGCAACGGTTGACGTGATGGTTCATCTCCTCGGGCGGGCAACACCTTGGGCGCCACGCCACAGCTTCTGATCGTCGACGACGATCGCGAAATCAGGGATCTGGTGTCGCGCTTCTTCGTCAGGCACGGCTACGAGGTCGCCACCGCCTCCGACGCGCGCACGATGGAAGCGGCGCTGGCCGCCGACGGCATCGATCTGGTGATCCTCGACCTGATGCTGCCCGGCAAGAGCGGCCTGGAGCTCTGCCGCGACCTGCGCGCCCGCTCACCGATCCCCATCCTGATGCTGACCGCCATGGGCGACGAGACCGATCGCATCGTCGGCCTCGAGATGGGCGCCGACGACTATATCGGCAAGCCGTTCAACCCGCGCGAGCTTCTGGCGCGGGTACGCGCCATCCTGCGCCGTACCAGCGCAGCCGCAAGGGTCGGCAAGCCGGCAGGAACGCCCAAGCGCATGCGCTTCGCCGGTTGGTCGCTCGACCTCGGCCGGCGCCGCCTGGAGGCACCCGACGGGCTCATCGTCGACCTCACCACCGGCGAATACGAGTTGCTCATCGTCTTCGCCGAGCGCCCGCAACGCGTGCTTACCCGCAACCAGCTTCTCGACCTTGCCCGCGGCCGCGACGCCACGCCCTTCGACCGCTCCATCGATGTCCAGGTCAGCCGCATTCGCAAGAAGATCGAGGTGGACCCGAAGGCGCCGGAGATGATCGTCACCGTGCGCGGCGACGGCTACATGTTCACGCCGGAGGTCGAGGTGGCTTGAGGCGCTTCCTTCCCGACAGCCTCGCCGCCTGGGCGCTGCTCATCGTCATCGGCGGCCTGGTCATTGCCGAGGTAGCGACGGTTGGCGTCATCCTGCAGAATCGCGCCCTCAACGCCCGCATGAATGCCTTCTTCCACCTCGCCGAGCGGGTGTCGTCGCTCTCCCGCGCGATTGCCGCCGAGCCGGTGCAGAGCCGCGCCGACCTCGCCGAGGCGCTGTCGACGCCGACCTTGCAGGTGACGGTAGGCGCCAACCCGATTGCCACCAGCAAGGGCGCCAGCGACGACGAGATCGCCGAGCTGGAGGATGTATTGCAGACGCGGCTGGGCGATTCCGGCGTCACCGAGGTCGATGTCGGGCGCGGCCCGGTGGTCGCCGATCCGGGCGCCATTCCCGATCCGCCCGGAGATGATGCCGGCCCGGTGGAGCGCTTCCTCTCCGACATCGAGCAGCACTATGCCTTCGACGACGCCTATCTGGTTTCGGTGCAACTCGGCAACGGCAGTTGGGCCAATTTCACCGTGCCGGTGGCGCCGTCGCTGCGCCTGTGGTCGGACAACGCCATGCTGCTGACCATGGTGGTCATCGCCCTGGTGCTCGCCGGTTCGATCTGGGCGCTGCGCCGCCTGACGGCGCCCTATGCCCTGTTGGCCAATGCGGCGGAGCGGCTCGGCCGCGACATCAATGCCAAATCGCTGCCCGAGAAGGGACCGCGCGAGGTGCGCGCTGCCGCCCACGCCTTCAACCTCATGCAGGCAAGGCTGCGCCGCTTCATCGGCGACCGCGACCAGCTTGTCGCCGCCATTTCGCACGACTTGCGGACGCCGGTGACGCGGCTGCGGCTTCGCGCCGAATTCGTCGAGGACGCCGATCAGCGCGCCCGCATGCTCACCGACCTCGAGGACATCGAGGCAATGACCCGCTCGGTGCTCGCCTTCGCCAGCGACACCGCCCAGCCGGAGGCACGCGAGCAGATCGACCTGATCTCGCTCACCGAATCGCTGTGCGCCGACATGCCCAACGTGACGCTCGACCTATCGCCCGACCTGCCGGCGCGGCTGAAATGCCTGGCAGGGCCGGTGGGCCTGCGCCGTGCGATCGCCAACCTGATCGACAATGCGGTGAAATACGGCGGCTCGGCCCGCGTGTCGCTGGCGTTCGACGCCGCCGCGATCCACATCGCGGTCGACGACAAGGGTCCGGGAATCCCGTCGGAGGCGATGGAAGCCGTCTTCCTGCCGTTTCGCCGGCTGGAGGCCTCGCGTAACCGCGAGACCGGCGGTGCGGGCCTCGGCCTCACCATCGCGCGCTCGGTGGCGCGTGCCCATGGTGGCGATGTCATCCTGTCGAATCGGCCTGAGGGCGGCCTCCGCGCCGAAATCGTGCTCCCTGTCGCGACCGCCACCGGCACGCCGGCGATACCCAATTCCTGAACCGTGACGTCGGTCACAGCTTGTCCTTGCGCCGCGGTCTAGCTTCCGCTGCTGGCGTGGCCCACACGGTCGCGCCCATGCGAAGGAGGGGAAGACGATGCGCTTGTCACTTTGGCTGGCAGCTGCCTGCCTGTCGGCAATTCCGCTGGCGGCCCAGGCGGCGTCCGGTGATATTTCTGTCGAACGCGGCCGCCAGGTGTCGATCATCGGCGGCTGCAACGATTGCCACACCGCCGGCTACAACGAGTTCACAGGGCAAGATCGACCCGGCCAAGGCGCTGCGCGGCACGCCGATCGGCTGGATGGGGCCGTGGGGCACGACCTATCCGGCAAACATCCTGCTCAAGGTCAAGGACATGAGCGAGGACGATTTTGTCCATTTTGCCCAGACGTTCACGGCGCGGCCGCCGATGCCCTATTACAACGTCCACGCCATGGATGAGAGTGACCTGCGCGCTCTCTATCGCTACATCAAGTCGCTCGGCGATCCCGGCGACCCGATGCCTGACTACGTCCCGCCGGGCGAGGAACCGAAGACGCCCTATTATGTGGCGGCACCGCCGACGATGCCGAAATAGGCAGTGCGCGAAAACGAGAGCCCGGCCGCCGTGCCGGGCTCTTCGATTCAGGTCAGCTTGTTGCGGAACATCCACGCCGCGATCGGCAGCGTCACGACGCTGATGACGACCAGAGGCCACAGATCGCCGACGAGCTGCGCCAGCCCGGTTCCCTCCAGATAGACCCGGCGCGTGATGTCGATGGCATAGCGCAGCGGATTGATCAGCGTCATCGCCTGGAAGATCTCCGGCATGTTGCCGATCGGCGTCGCCAGGCCGGAAAGCAGGATGAAGGGCATCAGCAGGACGAACGAGAACAGCATCGCCTGCTGCATGTTCGCCACCAGCGACGAGACGAACAGCCCGATGCCGACGGCGGCGATCACGAACAGGATGAGGCCGCCGTAGAGGGTGATCAGCGATCCGGCGAAGGGGATCTGGAACCAGAGTTCGGCCACCAGGAAGATGATGGTCGCCTGGATGAGGCCGACCACGGTCGAGGGCAGGGCCTTGCCAAGCATGATCTCCGCCGGCCGGATGGGGGTCACCAGCAGCTGGTCGAAGGTGCCATCCTCGCGCTCGCGGGCCACCGAAAGCGCGGTGAGCATCAGCACCTGAAGCAGGGTGATGGTGCCAATCAGGCCAGGGATCATGTTCCAGCTTGTCTCGAGGTTGCCGTTGTACCAAGCGCGCACGCTGGCCGTGAGCGGCGGGCCGGCGAGGCCGTGCGCGGCCCGCCAGTCGGCGTTGAAGCCGTCGACGATGCTGTTGACATAGCCGACGGCCGTGCCGGCGGTATTGGAGTTGCGCCCATCGACGATGACCTGGATGTCGGCCGGCCGGCCGGCGGCAAGCTTGCGCTCGAAATCCGGCCCGATGCGCACGACCAGCATCGCGTCGCGGTCGTTGATCAGCCGGGCGATGTCCGCATCGCGTCGGATAGTGGCGACGCGCTGGAACACGCCGGAGCCGTCGAAGCGCGCCAGCAGGTCGCTGGAGGCGGCGCTGCGGTCCTCGTCATAGACCGCATAGGGCGCATGGTTGAGGTCGAAGGTGGCGGCATAGCCGAAGAGGAAGGACTGCAGCAGCGGCGGCAGGAAGAGGATGACGCGGCTGCGCGGGTCGCGTAAGAGCGCCAGCACTTCCTTGCGGACCAGGCTGAGGATGCGCAGCAGGCTGTCTTTCATGGGAACCGCCTCAGGCCAGTTTCTTGCGCGTCGCGCGCAAAGTTGCGGCAAGCAGGATGAACGCCATCAGCGTCAGCACCGCGGTGTTGGGCAGGATGACGCGCCATATGTCGCCGGCCAGGAAGATCGTCTGCAGCAGGGTGACGAAGTAGCGGGCGGGCAGGATGTAGGTGAAGATCTGCAGGGCGGTCGGCATCGAGCGGATGTCGAACAGGAAGCCGGAGAGCAGCATCGCCGGCAGGAAGGAGGCGATGAGGGCGATCTGCGAGGCAACGAACTGGCTCTTGGTCACCGAAGAGATGAACAGGCCGAAGCCGACCGAGACCAGCATGTAGATCATCGACACGACGGTGAGCACGATGAGTGAGCCGCGCAGCGGCACATGGAAGAGCACCTCCGCCGCCACCACGCAGAGGATGAAGCCGACCATGCCGAGGCCGAAATAGGGCACGATCTTGCCGAGCAGGATCTCGGTGGTGTGCACCGGCGTGACGAAGATCGCCTCCAGCGTGCCCCGTTCCCATTCACGCGCCATGACCAGCGCGGTCAGGAAGGCGCCGGTCAGCGTCATGATCAGCACGATCAGGCCGGGGACGAGGAAATAGTGGCTGTCATTGGTCTCGTTGAACCAGATACGGCTCTGCACCGAGACCGGGCCGGAGCCGGCGACCGTATTGCCTTCGGCTGCCAGGCGCTGGCCGGCCATGCCGATGGCACCCTGCGTGTAGGCCTGGATGATGCGCGCCGTGTTGGCGTCGGTGCCGTGCAGGAGCACCTGCACCTCGCCCTTGCCGGCAGCGACTTGCCTGGCGAAATCGTCGCGCAGGTGCACGATGCCGTCGACTTCATGGGCGCGCATCAGCTTTTCGGCCTCGGCCATGGACGTCACCGCCTGGGCATCGAAATAGGGCGACAGGCGGAAGCCGGCGGCGACCTCGCTGGCCATGGCCGACGGCTGCTCGATCACCAGCGCCATCGGCGCGTTCCTGACGTCGAGCGACAGCGCATAGCCGAAAAGCAGGATGAGGATGACCGGCATGACGATGCCGAGCGCGATCGAGCTCGGGTCGCGCATGATCTGGCGGCTCTCCTTGACGATGAGCGCCCACACCCGCCGCGCCCGACCGGCACGATGAACGCCCGCGTCGCTGGTGCGTGCCGCGCTCATGCCGCGCTCCTCTCGCCCGGACGGCCATGCTCGCGCCGCGCCTCTTCGACCACGGCAATGAAGGCGTCCTCCATGGTCGGCTGGCGGTTCTCTTCAGCCGGTGCGCGGGCGCGGATTTCGGCGGGCGTACCGCGGGCCAGCACCCGACCGGCGTCCATGATGACGACGCGGTCGCAATATTCGGCTTCTTCCATGAAATGGGTGGTGACGATCACCGTCACGCCCTGCTCGGCGAGCGCGGTGATGCGCCGCCAGAACTCGCGGCGGGCAAGCGGGTCGGCGCCGCTGGTCGGCTCGTCGAGGAACAGGATCTCCGGCCCGTGAATGAGCGCCGCCGCCATTGCCAGACGCTGCTTGTAGCCGCCCGGCAGCTCGCCGCTCGGCAATTTCGCCAGCGGGCCGAGCTCGAACTGCTCCATCGCCCAGGCGATGCGCTCGGCCCGGCGTTTTCCCGCAAGCCCATAAGCGCCGGCGAAGAAGGCGAGGTTCTCGGTGACCGAGAGCTGGCCGTAAAGCGAAAATTTCTGCGCCACGTAGCCGACGCGCTGGCGGGCGGAGGCGCGCGCCGTCCTGAGATCGACGCCGGCAACCTTGAGCGTGCCGCTCGATGCCGGAAGCAGCCCGCACAACATGCGGAAGGTCGTGGTCTTGCCGGCGCCGTTCGGCCCGAGCAGGCCAAAGATTTCGCCCGTCTTCACCGCGAAACTGATGTGGTCCACGGCGGTGAATGTGCCGAACTGCCGCACCAGTTCGCTGACTTCGACCACCGTTTCGCTGTCGCGCGCCTTGGCCGGCCGGCCGAGCGACAGCGAGGCAACCGCCTTGGCCTCGGTGGCCTTGTGCAGCAGCACCATGAAGCCGTCCTCGAAGCGCGGCGCGACCGGGGTCACTTCGACGCTGCCGAGCGCGCCGCCATCTGCCTTCACCAGCCGCACGCGGCCGCCCTCGGGAACCGCGTCGGTGACGTTGGGATCATCGAGAAGCCGCGCCTGGAGGAGGCGCGCCGGCTCGCCTTCCGGCGGCGTTGCGAGGAAGGCGCGGCCCGCCGCGACATCGGTGATCGACCGGGGCGGCCCTTTCGCCAGCACCGTCCCTTCGTGCATGACGATGGCGTGCTTGCAGCGCTCCGCCTCGTCCAGATAGGAGGTGCTGATCAGCACCGTCAGGCCCTGATCGTTGACTAGGTGCAGGATGATCTCCCACAACTCGCGCCGCGACAGCGGGTCGACGCCGACCGTCGGTTCGTCGAGAAGCAGCAGGTCGGGGGCGCGCACCAGCGTGCAGGCAAGGCCGAGCTTCTGTTTCATACCGCCGGAGAGGCGCCCGGCGAGGCGTTTGGTGAAGGGCCCGAGCGCGGTCATGTCCATCAGCCGCGGATAGACGTCGCGGCGCTCGGCAGCCGTGACCCCGTGGAGATCCGCGTAAAGGTCGAGGTTCTCCTGGACGGTGAGGTCCTCGTAGAGGCCGAACTTCTGCGGCATGTAGCCGACGCGGTCCTGCACGGCCTGCGGGTCGTGGGCGATATCGATGCCGAGCACGGACAGGTCGCCGGCATCCGCCGTGAGCAATCCCGCCATCAGCCGGATGAGCGTCGTCTTGCCGGCGCCATCGGGGCCGACCAGCGCCGTCAGCCCGCCATGCTCGACGGTGAGCGACACGTCGTCGAGGGCGGTGACCACCTCGCCGCTGGCACGCTTGAACGCCTTGGTTATGCCGCGGCCTTCGATGGCAGGCAGGGAGTCGTTCATTTCTGAGCGGTCTCGCTCGCCGTCAGGTGGACCGTCGCCGGCATGCCGAGGCGCAGCACGTCGTTGGGATCGTCGACCAGGATGCGCACCTCGTAGACGAGGCTGGTGCGCAGCTCGGCCGTCTGGATGGCGCGCGGCGTGAATTCCGCCACCGGCGAGATGAAGCCGATATGACCGGCGAAGCTCTGCGTGTCGCCGTCGACCGTGACGGTTGCCGCGGCGCCCGGCGCGACCTTGGTGAGGTCCGGTTCGGAGACGTAGGCGCGCACCCATTTCGGCGTGACGATGGCGATGGAGAAGACCGGCTTCTGCGTTGAGGCGATCTCGCCGGGCTCGAGCAGGCGCGAACGGACGACGCCGTCGTCCGGAGCGTCGAGGTCTGCGTCCTTCAGCTGTTGGCGGAGCAGGTCCAGTTGCGCTTCGGCACCCTTGAGCTGGGCTTCGGCTGCCGCGATGTCTTCCTTGCGCGGTCCCGCCTTGGCGAGCGTCAGCGACTGCTCTGCGACTTCCTGCTGGGCAACGGCGGAATCCATGGCGGCCTTGGCGCTGTCGATCTGGCTCTGCGTCACGGACGGGCTGCCGCTCGGGCTGTCCCTGAGCATGACCAGACGGTGATAGGTCAGCTCGGCGTTGTGGGCGTTGGCCTTGGCCGCATCGACATTGGCTTGCGCCTGCGCGATTTCCTCCGGACGCGTTCCATTGAGCAGCTTGTCCACCGCTGCCGTCTGGGCGGCAACATTCGCTTCCGCCTGCGCCATCTGCGGCACAATGCGGCTGGTGTCGAGGCGGGCCAGGACCTGGCCCTTCTTGACCTTGGCGCCTTCGTCGACCAGCACCGCGGCAACCCGCCCGCCGTCGTTGAAGGCGAGGTCGACCTGGCGCAGGTCGACATTGCCGTAGAGCACCAGGGAGCCGTTGCCGTTGCCGTTCTGGTTGAACCACCACCAGGCGAAGCCGCCGCCGGCCGCAACGATCAGGACCAGCAGGACGATAATCCGGCGCCTCATGACTTGGCTCCTTCGAGAATCGCATCGATGTTCTGGCGGACGATCCGTTTGATCTCATCGCGCTCGCGCTCGCCGATGGCAGACCACCCCATCCGTCTGAGCACCAGCGCCTGCGCGACCCGAAACACCATGACCTGGCCTAGCAGTGTGAAGACGCGGATGCGGATCGTTTCGTCCTCGGGTGTGCCCAGAACGGCAGCGACGAGCCGCGCCGCGGTCGCCACCGCGCCGCCCATGAAGCGGTAGATCACCTCGAAGGCGGCGGTCGGCTGCAATTGCTCGCGCACGATGAAGCGCGCCCAACGCTCCGCCTCGGCCGAGCCGAGCATGACCTCGACCATGGTGGCGGACAGGCGCTCGAGTGCCGCGCGCGCCGACGCCGGACTTTCGGTCGCTGACGGTTCGGCGGCAGCCGCCAATGTCGCCCCGACCTTGGCCAGGATGCTGCCGGCGACATGCTCGGCGACCGCGATGTGCAGCGCTTCCTTGCTGCCGAAATGATAGACGATCGCCGCCAGGTTGGCGTCGGCCGCCTTGGCGATCTCGCGGGTGGTGGCGCCCTCGTAGCCGAACCGGCCGAAGACATCGAGGGCCGCCTCGATGAGCTGGGCGCGGGTCTCCGCGCCGCGGTCGCGCCGGGCGCGCCGATAGTGCGGCGAGCCCGAGCGGGGCGTGTCGCCATCGGCCCTTGCGGGCGTTTCGGCGGGTATTGTCTGTTCCATTCCGGTTTCCGGTTTCAATCGGCGTTGAGCCATTGCACGCGCCTGGATCGTTGCTCCGGCGCCGTCATACGATCGAATGACTTAATTTGTCAATCGGTCGTTTGATTAATTTTGTGTTGCGGAGATAGGGTGTCTTTGGCGGTGCAGGAACCCAGGGTCGGGAAGGCGGCGCAGTGGCGCCGGACCGGCGCCGGATCGTGCGGGCAGCGCCGGGCCTCAGGTCCCGAGACCGGCCTCGGCCAGTTCCTCCCGTCGCCGCGGCTTCGGCGGCAGCAGGAAGGTGAGCAGGGAGACGATGAGGAGCGCCGCCACCTGCCAGATCAGGGTCTGCGTCATGGCAGCGGAGAAATTGCGGTGGGACGCCTCGCGGGCATTCCGGGCGATGATGGAGCCAACCTTGGTTGCCAGCGCCGGGTTGGATGCCGCGAAGGCGGCCTGCGCCCTTTCGGCCTCGGCGCAGCTCGCGGGCACCTCGGAGAAATCCTTGGCATTGGCGCGATCATGGAAGCACGCCTCGAAGGCGGCGATGACCTGCGGCACGGTGGCCTCGGGCACGCCCGCCGCCACGAGTTCGCTGGTCAACGGCGCGCGCACGCTGTCGACGCTGACCGTCGCCTGACTGCCAATGAGGCCGAAGAAGACGACCCCGACCGCAGCCACCCCGACGGCGCCCCCCACCTGGCCGACCGCGTTGATGACGCCGGAGGCGGAACCGGCATCCTTGACCAGCACCTGCGCCAGGACAAAGGGATAGATCGGCGCCACGACGCAGCCCATGCCGGTGCCGGTGACGAACAGCACCGGCGCGATCGCCCAGGGCGACAGGTCGCCGCCGTAGACGCCGATCTCGACCATGAACAGGACGAAGCCGACGACCATGATGAGCGGCCCCGCGGTCAGCGTGTTGCGGCCGAAGCGCGGCACCAGAACGCCCTGCGCCAGCGTGACGGTGATGCCGATGCCGAGCGAGAAGGGGACCGCCGTGAGCCCGGCCGTCAGCACGTCGTAGCCGATGCCGATCTGCAGGAAGATCGTCAGCACCAGGAAGAAGGAGGCGACGACGGCGTAGAAGGCGAGCGTGATAGTGATGCCGCCGACGAAGGAGCGCGCCCGAAAGAGGTGTGGCACTACCAGCGGCGAGCCGTCGCGCCGGTCCTTGCTGATCTGGCTGACGGCAAACAGGCCGAAGACGGCAAGCGAGGCGGCCATCGAGACGAACGCCCAGCGCGGCCAGTCGAGCTGGCGCCCCTCGATCAGCGGGAACATCAGCATCAGCATGGCGACGAGGATCAGCCCGACGCCGACCATGTCGACATGGAGCGGATGCGGCGACTTGCGGTCGGGCAGGAAGGCGAGGCCGAGGCCGATGGCGACGACGGCGAAGGGCAGGTTGATGAGAAAGATGGTGCGCCAGCCGAAGCCGTAGGGGTTGCCGGTTATCAGCAGGGCACCGACGACCGGGCCGGAAACCGTGGCGATGCCGGCGACCGCGCCGTAGAGCGCCGACACGCGCTGGCGCTCCTCGACGGTCGGATACATGACCTGCATGAGGGCCAGAGTCTGCGGCACCATGAGAGCCGCCGACAGGCCTTGAAGCAGGCGCGCGGCGACCAGCATCTCGCTGGAGACGGCGAAGCCGCACAGCGCCGAGGAGAGCGCAAAGCCGCCGATGCCGATGAGGATCATCCTGCGATAGCCGAAGATATCGCCGAGCCGGCCGCCGGTGATCAGGAAGAGCGCGAAGGTGAGTTGATAGCCGGCGACGATCCACTGGATGGCGGCATAGCTGGTGCCGAGTTCGCGCTGGATCGAGGGGATGCCGATATTGACGATGGTCGAGTTCGAGCAGGTCCATCGCGAAGGCGAGCAGGATCACCCACAGGGCGACGCGCCGCTTGCGCGGGTCCATGCCGGAATCGGTCAGGGTGGCGGCAGTCTCGGACATGGCGGAAGCCCCCTTCGGCACGGTCCAAAATTCGAGTGCGCCTTCTACATCCGGCGGCGGCGAAGCGGAACTGTCAGGCCGTCACAGGCTGTCGCGCAGCTTGTACCAGGTCATGGCGGCGACCAGAGCCGGGAAGCGCAGCAGCGCCCCGCCGGGGAAGGCGGACACGGGAAGGGCGGCGAAGGTATCGAGCTTGCCGGGATTGCCGGCGATCGCTTCCGCCAGCATCTTTCCCGCGAAGGGGGCGATGGCGACGCCCTGGCCGGAATATCCGGCGGCGGCATAGACGCCTGGCCGCACGCGGCGAATATAGGGCAGGCGCTGGAGCGTGATCGCCAGCGTGCCGCCCCAGGCATAGGCGAGCGGCGCCTCGGCAAGCTGCGGATAGATGCCGGCGAGATGCTTGCGGACCAGCTGCGCGACATCGCTGCGGCCGAGGCGCCCGTAGGTCTCGCCGCCGCCGAAGACCAGGCGGCCATCGGCGCTCGACCGGAAGTAATAGACGACGAAGCGCGTGTCGGAGACCGCCTCACCGCCGGCAATGAGGCCGCCCGGCCGGCCGGCGCCGATCGGCTCGGTGGCGACGATATAGTTGTCAATCGGCATGACCCGCGCCTCGACTTCTCCGTCGATGCCGGCGAGGTAGCCGTTGCCGGCGAGGATGACGGTGTCGGCGGCAACGCTGGCCGATGTTGTCGCAATGGTGAATCCATTCGATCCCCCGCCGCTTAGCCCGATGGCCCGCGTGCCTTCGAAGATGCGGGTGCCGGCCTTGGTTGCCGCGCGTGCCAGCCCTTGTGCGAATTTCAGGGGATCGAGATGACCGGCGCGGGCGTCACGCCGTCCGCCGAAATAGACATCGGTGCCGATCGCCTGCGCCAGCGCGGCGCGGTCGAGCCATGTGACCGCGTCATAGCCGTAGGTGTCGCGGAGCTTGTCGACATAGGCGATCTCGTCGGCCACCAGCCGTTCCTTGTGCACCGACTCGATGAGGCCCGGCCGCCAGTCGCAGGCGATGGCATGGGTGTCGATGAGGCCGAGGGTCACGGCCTTGGCCTCCTCGGCCAGCACCCACAGGCGGCGGGCTGCCTCCGCGCCGAGATGCGCCTCCAGCCAGTCCTGGTCGCGCCGCTGGCCGGTGTGGAGCTGGCCGCCATTGCGCCCCGACGCCCCCCAGCCGACGCGGTTGGCCTCGACCAGCACCACGTCGATACCGGCCTCCGCCAGGTGCAGCGCCGCCGACAGGCCGGTGAAGCCGCCGCCGATAATGGCGACATCGGCCCGCACGGATTCGGTGAGTGACGGGAAGGCGAGCCCGGCGTCCGCCGTCGCGGCATAGAGGGACGGGGCGTGGGGGGAGGTCACCCGCTGCGGCGCTCCTGCGTCGGATAGGGCGTGCCGTCCTTGCGGACATAGGCGCCGTCCGGCGTCGTCTTCATGTCGATGTCGGAATAGACGGCGATGTCGTCCGCGATGCGTGTGCCGATCTCGAGCAGGACGACGTCCGCGTCGGAGCGGTTCTGGAAGCAATGGCCGTCCGCCTCACCCGCCTTGAAGCCGGCCGCGTCGCCGGCGCGAAGAATTTCCTCGCCGTCGCCGGTGACCAGCGTCACCGCGCCGGAGACAACGTAGATCAGCTCGTCCTCCTGGCTGTGCCAGTGGCGCTGGCTCGACCAGGCGCCTGGCGGCAGCGTGCAGAGGTTGACGCCGAACTGGGCGAGGCCCGCGGCATCGCCGAGTTTGATGCGGTGGCGGGCACGGCAGGGTTCGTCGAAGGGCGGCGGATAGAGCGTGCCAGCGCTGACCGGCGCTGCGGCGAGGTCGATCTTCTTCGGCATGACGCCTCTCACACGTTGAGCAGCAGGTATTCCCGCTCCCACGGGCTGATCACCTGCATGAAGGTCTCGAACTCGGCCTGCTTGATGGCGCGGTAGGTGTTGACGAAGCGCTTGCCGAAGATCTCGACCAGCTCCTCGCATTCCTCGAACAGTGCCACCGCCTCGAGCAGGCCGCGCGGCAGGGCGATCTCCTCCTCGTGCGCCGAGCCGGCCGTCGGTTCGCTGACCATCAGCCCCTCGGTCATGCCGAGATAGCCGCAGGCGAGCGAGGCGGCGATGGCGAGATACGGATTGGCGTCGGAGGAGGGGATGCGGTTCTCGATGCGCCGCGAGCCCGGCTGAGAATAGGGCACGCGCAGGCCGACCGTGCGGTTGTCGTAACCCCACATGGTGTTGACCGGCGCCGAGCCGTAGCGGATCAGGCGCCGGTAGGAATTGACGTAGGGCGCCATGATGCAGGTCACCGCCGGCAGATATTTCTGCGAGCCGCCGATGAAGGCGAAGAACTCCGCCGTCGGGTCGCCGGCCTTGTCCGAGAAGATGTTGACGCCGGTCTCCATGTCGTTGACCGACTGGTGGATGTGCATGGCCGAGCCGGGCTCGTGGCTCATCGGCTTGGCCATGAAGGTGGCGTACATGTCGTGGCGCAGCGCCGCCTCGCGGATCGTGCGCTTGAACTGGAACACCTGATCGGCGAGCACCAGAGGATCGCCGTGGCGCAGATTGATCTCCATCTGCGCCGCGCCTTCCTCGTGGATCAGCGTGTCGATCTCGAGCTCCTGCTGTTCGGAGAAATCGTAGATGTCGTCGAACAGGTCGTCGAACTCGTTGACCGCGGCGATCGAATAGGACTGCCGTGCCGATTCCGGCCGCCCCGAGCGGCCGGTCGGCGGCTCCAGCGGATAGTCCGGGTCCTTGTTCGGCTTGACCAGGTAGAACTCGATCTCCGGCGCCACCACCGGCACCCAGCCGTGATTGCGGTAGAGCTCGATCACCCGGCGCAGCACCTGGCGCGGGGCGATCTCCACCGGCCGCCCGTCGGCGTGATAGGCGTCATGAATGACCTGCGCCGTGGGGTCGCTCTCCCACGGCACCACCGAGAGCGTGGAGAAATCCGGCTCCAGGTGGATGTCCTGGTCGGCGCTGTCGTTCTGGAAGGTCTCGTCGTCGTGCGGCCAGTCGCCGGCGATCGTCTGGGTGAAGATCGACACCGGCATCGCCATGGTCGGCCCGGCGAGGAACTTCTGCACTGGCATCATCTTGCCGCGCGCCACCCCGGCCTGATCGGGAACAATGCACTCGATGTCTTCCATGTCGCGCGCGGTAATCCATGCTTCCGCTTCCGCCAGCGATGCGACGCCCCGGGTCCGTTCCGGGTTCGGCGGGGACTTCTTCTTGCGTGCCACGGTTCACCTATGTTGCCGCCATGGCGCCGGCATCACGCAGGGCCGAAGCGGTCGAAAGGGCGCGGTCCGGCGATTTTGCGCACAATTGCGAGCATCGGCAACCGGACAACGAACGGCCCGTTTCTAGCATGGCAGGCGCACGATTTGGTTGTCGTCGTCGGCGATCAACCTTAACGTGGTGTAGAAACCGTCCGGAACCGGCGCTGTCCAAGCGTATTGGGGGCTTCCGGCCCGGTCGTGGGAAGGAGACCGACATGCCTGCTCGCAAAGCTTTGCTACTTGCCGCTGCTGCCCTTTTCGTAGCCACCGCTGCCTCCGCCGAGGACAAGGTGGTCAATGTCTACAACTGGTCGGACTACATCGCCGACGACACCCTTGCCAATTTCACCAAGGATACCGGCATCAAGGTCACCTACGACGTCTACGATTCCATGGAGACGCTGGAGGCCAAGGTCTATGCCGGTGCGTCCGGCTACGACGTGATCGTGCCGACCAACCCGAACCTGCAACGCATGATCAAGGCGGGTGTGCTGCAGCCACTCGACAAGTCAAAACTGCCCAACGACAAGCACCAGTGGAAATTCATTTCCGACCGCCTGGCCGCCTACGATCCAGGCAACAAGTACGCCGAAGACTACATGTGGGGAACCACCGGCATCGGCTACAACATCGACAAGATCAAGGCGATCATGCCCGACGCGCCGGTCGACTCCTGGGCGATGGTCTTCGATCCCAAGGTCGTCTCGAAGTTCAAGAGCTGCGGCGTCTACTTCCTCGATTCGCCGGACGACGTGATTCCGTCGATGCTGGCCTATCTCGGCCTCGATCCGAACTCCAAGAACCCGGATGACCTGAAGAAGGCGGGAGACGCCCTGAAGGCCGTCACGCCCTATGTGCAGAAATTCCACTCCTCCGAATACATCGACGCCCTTGCCAACGGCGACATCTGCCTGGCGATCGGCTATTCCGGCGACGTGTTCCAGGCCAGGGACCGGGCCGACGAGGCCAAGAACGGCGTCAGCATCGACTACGCGATCCCCAAGGAGGGGGCGCTGATGTGGTTCAACTCGATGGCGGTCCTCAAGGATGCGCCGCATCCCGAGAACGCGCTCACCTTCATCAACTACATGATGGATCCGAAGGTGGCCGCGGCGAATTCCGACTACGTCTACTACGCCAACGGCAATCTTGATTCGCAGAAGCTGCTCAGCCAGGACGTCATTGGCGACCCGACCATCTATCCGCCCAAGGACGTTCTCGACAAGACGTTCACCACCACCCCCCCGGACCAGTCGTTCCAGCGCCTGTGGACGCGGATGTGGACGGCAATCAAGACGGGGCAGTGACCGATCGACCGGGTGGCGGCGCCTCGGGACGCCGCCACCGATTTCGGGGGGCATGATGGCGAAGACCGCTCTCGGACCGGTTCGGCGCAAGTTCGCTCCGTGGAACGACCCTGCCGCCAAACCGTTCATCGAGTTTGTTGGCGTCACCAAGCGGTTCGGCGATTTCACCGCCGTCGACGACATCTCGCTGGCCATCTACGAACGTGAGTTCTTCGCCCTGCTCGGGCCCTCCGGCTGCGGCAAGACCACCATGATGCGCATGATTGCCGGCTTCGAGGAGCCGACGGTCGGCGACATTGTGCTGGAGGGCCGCAACCTCGCCGGCGTGCCGCCCTACCGGCGGCCGAGCAACATGATGTTCCAGTCCTATGCCCTGTTTCCGCACATGACGGTCGAGGGCAACGTCGCCTTCGGCCTCAAGCAGGCGGGGATGCCGGCCGCCGACATCAAGGCGCGTGTCGAGGAGATGCTGAAGCTCGTCAAGCTCGAGGCATTTGCCACGCGCAAGCCGCATCAGCTTTCCGGCGGTCAGCGCCAGCGGGTCGCGCTCGCCCGTTCGCTCGCCAAGAAGCCCAAGGTGCTGCTGCTCGACGAGCCGCTCGGCGCGCTCGACAAGAAGCTGCGCGAAGAGACCCAGTTCGAGCTGTCCGATCTGCAGGTCGATCTCGGCCTCACCTTCGTCATCGTCACCCACGATCAGGAAGAGGCGATGACGCTGGCCGACCGCATTGCGGTGATGGACCACGGCAAGATCGTTCAGATAGGCACGCCGTCCGAAATCTACGAGCAGCCCAATTCGCGCTATGTCGCCGACTTCATCGGCAACATCAATCTGCTCGAGGGCAAGGTCACCGCCGCCAGCGGCGGCTCCCTCCGGCTGGAATGCAGCGGCACCGGCGCCATCGTCGATCTCGACCGGCAGGAGGTTGCGGCTGCCGTCGGCGACACCGCCTGGTTTGCCGTGCGGCCGGAAAAGATCGGCGTCTCGCTGTCGCCACCCGCAGATACCTCGGTCAACGCCGTTCCCGGCGAGGTTTGGGACATCGGCTATCTCGGCGACATCTCGATCTATCACGTGCGGCTGGCGACCGGCGCCACGCTGAAGGCGACCGTTGCCAACGCGACGCGCCTGGTCGAGCGGCCGATCACCTGGGAGGACAAGATCTGGCTCACCTGGTCGCGCGATGGCGGCCTCGTGCTGACGAAATAGGCGGTGCTCGGGATGGCTGCGGGCGAGAAGAAGACGGGCTGGGCGCGCTGGCTGGTTCTGGCGATCCCCTATGCCTGGCTGCTGGTGCTCTTCTTCATCCCCTTCCTGATCGTGGTGAAGATGTCCTTCTCCACATCGGTGCTGGCGCAGCCGCCCTATTTCCCGACCTTCCACCTCGGCGCCGGCCTCGCCGCCCTGTGGGATCAGGCGAAGAAGTTCACCGTCGACAACTACACCTTCCTCACCACCGACGCGCTCTACTGGAAGGCCTACCTGTCGAGCCTGTGGATCGCCATCGCCTCCACCTTCCTCGTCCTCCTCATCGGCTACCCGATCGCCTATGGCATGGCGCGGGCAGCGCGACGCTGGCAGCCAACTCTTCTGATGCTCGTCATCCTGCCGTTCTGGACCTCGTTCCTGATCCGCGTCTACGCCTGGATCGGCATCCTCAAGAAGGAGGGTCTGCTCAACGAGTTGCTGCTCTGGCTCGGCGTCATCCATCACCCGTTGACCATCCTCAACACCAACTGGGCGGTCTATATCGGCATCGTCTATTCCTATCTGCCCTTCATGATCCTGCCGCTCTACGCGGCGCTCGAGAAGATGGACGAATCGCTGCTGGAAGCAGCGGCCGACCTCGGCTGCACGCGCCTGAAGGCGTTCTGGAAGATCACCTTCCCCCTGTCGATGCCGGGGGTCATCGCCGGCTGCTTCCTCGTCTTCATCCCGGTCACCGGCGAATTCGTCATCCCGGATCTCCTCGGCGGCAACGGCACGCTGATGATCGGCAAGACGCTGTGGGACGAGTTCTTCTCCAATCGCGACTGGCCGTTGGCCTCGGCGGTGGCGGTGATCCTGCTGCTCATTCTGGTGGTGCCGATCGTCCTCTTCCAGAACCAGGAGCAGGTCCGCGCGGAGAGAGAAGGATGAAGACCTTCTCGCGCTTCAATCTCACCGCGATCACCTTCGGCCTGGCCTTCCTCTACGCGCCGATCGTCCTCCTGGTCATCTACTCGTTCAACGCCTCCAAGCTGGTCACGGTGTGGGGCGGCTGGTCGACCAAATGGTACGGCGAGCTGCTACAGGACCAGGCCCTGCTCGACGCCGCCTGGGTGACGCTCCGCGTCGCCCTGCTGTCGGCGACGGTGGCGACCGTGCTCGGCACCATGGCCGCGGTGGCGCTGGTGCGCTTCGGCCGCTTCAAGGGGCGCTCGCTGTTCTCCGGTATGATCTACGCTCCGCTGGTCATGCCTGACGTCATCACCGGCCTGTCGCTGCTGCTCCTGTTCGTCGCCCTCAACCTGGCGCGCGGCTTCTGGACCATCGTGCTCGCCCACATCACGTTTTCGATGTGCTACGTGGCGGTGGTCATCCAATCGCGGCTGGTCACCTTCGACCGCAGCCTGGAGGAGGCGGCACTCGACCTCGGCTCGCCGCCGCTGAAGACGTTCTTCGTCATCACGCTGCCGATCATCTTCCCGGCAGTGGTCGCCGGCTGGATGCTGGGCTTCACCCTGTCGCTCGACGATCTGGTCATCGCCAGCTTCACCACCGGCCCCGGCGCCACGACGCTGCCGATGAAGATCTACAGCCAGGTCCGTCTCGGCGTGACGCCGGAGATCAATGCGGTGTGCACGATTCTCATTGGCATCGTCACGACAGGCGTAATCATAGCCTCGATTGCTTCGAAGCGTGCCGAAGTGGAGCGGCAGCGTGCCGAGCGCCTGGCGGCAGCGCAGGCAACCTGACGACCAAACCTACGGGAAGGGGCCGCGCGGCCTGATCCGCGCCCTGACATCCGGCGGAGCTTGAGCGATGGCGTCGGCGACGATGGTCTGGCCGATAGTCTGAACGTCGTTGGTCGTCGTGCGCACGTCGGCGAAGGCCTGATCGAGCGCGGCGCGGTCGAACGGGTCGGCGCGCATCGCCTCGAACATGCGCTGGCGCGACGCCTGCACGGCCACCAGGCCGGCGCGGAACTCGCCGCGATGGGCGCGCACCTGATCCCTGATGTCGCCCTGGATCTCCGGCGGAAAGGCGCGGATGCCGAGTGCCACGATCCGGTCGATCTCGCCGGCGCCCGTTGGCGGTCCCCTGAAACGTGCCACCGTGAAGCCGGCGACCACGAGGTTCGCGGCCAGCGACACGAACAAGAGGACGATCAGCGTGACCGCGAAAGGGCCACGAATAGTCATAGCACGCTCCCCAAATCGACGGTGTATGTACTCCCGTTCGAGCCAAACATCAGCCCGGCCAGCGTATCCTCGCCCTGATTGGCGGGGATCGCGACGCCGGCGGCGAAGCCGGCAACCAGGAAGACGACCATCGCCGCGCTCGCCCAGGCGAACAAGCGCCGTGTCGGCTGCAGCGTCAGGTCACGGTGGCCGCGGTGGTCGATGCCGGCCATGATGCGGCCCATTGCGGCGGAGTCCATGGCGACCGGTGTCACCGCCGCACCGATGAGGCTGTCGAGCGTGGCCGCCTCGGCGTGGAGCTTCGCTGCCCGCGGATCGGCCGCGATCAGCGCCTCCGCCTCGGTGCGTTGCGCTGCCGGCCACCGCGTCAGGTTGCCGCCCAGCCGGCTCAGGGTTTCTTCAAATCGTTCGAGGTTCATGGCTCCAGTCCCCCTTGCGCCTCGCGCTCGGCGAGTCGCATTCGCAATGTCCGCCGCGCCCTCACCAGAAGCTGCTCGACTGCCCCGACGGACAGCCTCATCGCCTCGGCGATCTCGGCATTGGATCGTTCCCCGTCCGCCGTCAGCAGAATGGCCGCTCGCTGCCGTGCGGGCAATGCATGGATGTCGCGGGCGACCGCCGCCAGAGCGCCGCTGGCCGCCAGCTTCTCGTCGGCCGGCGGGCCCGGATCGGCGGCATCTTCGACCGCGTCCAAGCCGAAGAAGCGCCGGGTCTTCTTCTTGCGCTCGCCGTCGATGGCACGGTTGATCGTCATCCGCGTCAGATAGGCTGCAAACGGCGGCCCCCCGGCTGCCAGCGGCCGGCGTTGCGCCACAGGCTCCAGAAGGTCTCCTGCACGATGTCGTCGGCTTCCGCCAATCCGCCGCTGAACCGCAGCGCCAGCGCTTTCAGCCGGCCGCCATGCCGGCGCACGATCTCGGCGAACGCGCGCTGGTTTCCGGCGGCAATCTCCGCCACCAGCGCTTCATCGGTCGTGCCGGCATTCGTATCCAACGAGCGTCGCCCCCCGGTGGCCTCGATCTTACCGGCAGAAGCCGGTTGCCGTCGCGCCTTTTGCGGCGTGGCCACCGGGGCGAGCGTCATGAGCCATTCCATCGGTCTCCCTCGGCTCGCCCCGATTGCACTCGTTTCCTACCGCCGCGGGCCGGGGCCGAATCCCTGTCCGGGAACCGGCATGCCAGCCTTGAACTCGTCCGCCGAGATGACGCCGTCATGGTTGGTGTCGAGGTCGGCAAAGGTCGGCGGGCCGCCCTGCGGTCCGTTGCCGGGGCCGCCGTTGAAGGCCATCCTGCCCTGACCCATGCCGGGCCCACCGCGACCGTCGCGATCCTGCCAGTTGCGACCCTGACCCATACCAGGCCCACCGCGACCGTCGCGATCCTGCCAGTGGCGACCCTGGCCCATGCCGGGCCCACCGCGGCCACCGCGCTGGCCGAGCATCGCGCCGAAGCGGCTGCCCAGCTCGTCCTGCGTCAGCTTGCCGTCATGATTCTGATCGAGCGCGTCGAAAGTCGCGGTCGAGATGACGGCGAATTCGTCCTTGGAGATCGAGCCGTCATGGTTGGTGTCGAGCAGGTTGAACATGATCTGAGCGCGCACCGGCACGGTCTGCGTGGCGGTCGGCGGGTTCGCATTCGGGCCGGGACCGGTGCCGTTGGGGCCGGTGCCGTCGCCGCCCGCTGCAAGGGCCGGCAGGGTCATGGCGGTGGAAGCCGCAAGCATCGCCGTGGCGATAATCAAGGTCTTGGCAGACATAACGATTTTCCTCTTGCGGGCATCGCCAATTCGACGCCCTTCATCGCCAACACGGGCCGCCGGCGGGCGCCCTACGTCTGCCGACATTAAATATCGGTCATCCGCGCGGCTGGCCGGCGTCGCCACCCTTCAGGGTCAGCTGGCGCGGGCCGATCAGCGGCGCCCGCCAGGTCCCGGTGACGGCCAGCGGAATGGTCTTGCCGGAGCCGGCTTTCATCGTCAGCGTCGCGTTCGCCTCGACCGAGCCGGTGATGAGTGAGCCGCGCCCGTTGAGCGCCACTGCATAGTCCTGCCCCGCGACCGTCAGGTCGCTGGTGCTGAGCACGCTATTGGCGATCGCCAGCTTTCCGGCAAGCCGGCTGAACGGTGCCGAGCCGTTCCCCGGCGGCATCGGTTCGGCGAGCGGGTCGGTCATGCGGGCCGCGATTTCCTTCATGTCGATCCCGCCGAGCGTGCCGTCGGCGATCGTGATCGACGCGCCGCCGACGAGCGAATGCACCAGCTCGCCCCAGGTGGCGCCGCCGCCGTCGATATCAATGCTCGCATTGGCCTTGCCACTGACTGTGTCGATATCCAGCAGCTCCTTGAGCGGCGCCTGCGCCAGGGCGCCGTCGATCGTCGCCTTGACGTGCGTGATGAGCCTGTTGCCGGCCATCTGTGCGCCAATGATGGCGCCCAGATTGCCGCCGTAGGCCTTTGCCTCGCCGATATTCACCGACACCGCACCATCCTTGATCGTGCCGGTCGCTCCGAAGGCGGTCAGCCGCACGCCGCCGATCAGCACCTCGCTCACCGAAAGCCTGAGGTCGCAATCGGCAAGGTTGGCAATCGGCAGCCGCGTGGCGGCGAAAGGCCACGGCCCGGCGGCGCTCACGTCGGCGCGGGCGGCCTCGAAATAGGGCGAAAGGTCCAGCTTGTCGGCGGCGATGGTGCCCTGTATGGCCGGCCGCGCGCCGCCGAAGTCGATCGACACCGCGCCGCGCGCATCGTTGCCGTCGAGACTGAATGCAGCCTTGGAAAACGAAAGCCCCGATCCGTGCCAGGAGAGCTGGCCCTCGATCGACGCCGGGCCGAGGATCGAGCCGTTGCCGAGCGGCGTACCCAGCCACGACACCACCTTGCGCAGCGATGGAGTGCTGACCGAGGCATCGCCTTCGAAATCGGCGCCGTCGAGGCCGAGCGCCTTGCCATTGAACGACAGGCGCAGCGGCGTCGAGGCGATGGCGAAGCGGAGCGACGATCCCTTGCCGGCGAAAAGGTCGAGGGGGCTGGCGACCGAACCGTTGAATTCGATCGTCTCGCCCCGCCATTGCAGCTTGCCGTTGCCGTTGGCGGCCGATGCGGCACTTGCCCAGGTGAGGCCGAGGTCGACGGCCGTCAATTCCTCGTGGCGCTTGCCGGCCAGGTCGTCATAGACGACGGTTCCGTTGTCGATCTGCAGCCGGCCAAGGGCGAGATCGGCGATTGCCGGGCCGCCGTTGCCGGCGTCGGTACGCGCCATCGCCCAATTGGCGCGGCCATCGGCTTCGGTGATGAGATGAACGCGCGGCTGCACCAGCTCGAACGCGTCCAGTTCCATCCGCCCGATCAGCAGTGGCAGCAAGCGGAGACGCGCCGTCACCTTGTCGGCCACCACGAAGGGATCGTCGCTCATCCCCTTGGGATTGGCGATGGTCAGCCCGTCAATGGTGACGGCAAGGTGCGGATAGATCGACAGACTGGCCTCGCCGGCGAGCGTCACGTCGCGTCCGGTGGCTGCGGAAATCCGCTCGGCGATGCGCTGCTTGATGAGATCGGGCGAGACGACCAGCGGCACCGCCAGCGCAGCAAGACCCGCCAATCCGACGGCAATAACGGCCAGGATGGCTATGCGTTTCATGCGATCGGAGTTCCCTGATGGGCATCTCTGGGTAGGAAGAAATACCGTGAACCGCAAGGAATTTCTGGTCGCGGCCGGTCACTGGGCGGTTTGCACAGCGTGCAGCGGCACGCTGGCGATGACAGCCGGCGGTCGTGACGCTATCGATTGATGGGCGGGCGCGATCAGGGAGCAGAAGCGACAATGACTGGCGAAATGCCGCTGTGGCAACCGGACCGCGACGAAATCGCCGCCCATCCGCTGACCCGCTTCGCCGCCGAGGCGGCCAGGCGCGCCGGACGGAGCTTCGCCGACTACTCCGCGCTGCACGCCTGGTCGATCGACGAGCGCGCCGCCTTCTGGGACCTTGTCTGGGATTTCTGCGGCGTGATCGGTGACAAGGGCGCGCGGCGCCTCATCGATGGCGAAGCGATGCCCGGCGCCCGCTTCTTTCCCGATGCAAGGCTGAATCTCGCCGAGAACCTGCTCAAGCGCCGGGACGACGGCACGGCGATCGTCTTTCGCGGCGAGGACGGCACGACCCGCCGCCTCTCTTGGCGCGCGCTCGCCGATCTGGTGTCGCGTCTCCAGCAGGCGCTGGCCGCCGCCGGCGTCAGCATCGGCGACCATGTCGCCGGCCTGCTTCCCAATACACCGGAAGCGATCGCGGCCATGCTCGCCACTGCTTCGCTGGGGGCCGTATGGTCGTCGGCATCGCCCGATTTCGGCGCCAACGCCGTCGTCGACCGCTTCGGCCAGATAGCGCCCAAGGTGTTCTTCGCCGTCGACGGCTATCGCTATGCCGGCAAGGAAATCCGCCTCGCCGAGAAGCTCGCTGAGGTCATCCCTGAGCTTCCCGGTCTGGAGCGCACCATCATCATGCCATTCCTCGGCGATGCCGATGCCGTGGCCTCGGTACTGCCCGGTGCGGTCACGCTGGAGGCGGCGCTGGCGCCGTTCGCGCTGAGGCCGGTTGCCTTCACGCGCGTGCCCTTCGCCCACCCGCTCTATATCCTGTTCTCCTCGGGCACGACCGGCGTACCGAAATGCATCGTCCATTCTGTCGGCGGCACGCTGTTGCAGCACCTGAAGGAGCACCGCCTGCATTCCAGTATCGGCGAGGGCGACCGCGTCTTCTATTTCACCACGCTCGGCTGGATGATGTGGAACTGGCTGGTCGCGGGCCTGGCATCGCAATCGACGCTGCTTCTCTTCGACGGCTCGCCCTTCCATCCCTCGCCGGCAACGCTGTTCGCCTTTGCCGAAGACGAGCGCGCCACCTTCTTCGGTACCTCGGCAAAATTCATCGATGCGGTGAAGAAGGCCGGCTACCGGCCGGCCGGCCATCACGACCTGTCGCAGGTAAGGACCATCGCCTCGACCGGCTCGCCGCTTGCCCCGGAAAGCTTTGATTTCGTCTATGATGCCGTCAAGCCCGACGTGCATCTCGCCTCGATTTCCGGCGGCACTGACATTGTTTCCTGCTTCGTGCTCGGTGTGCCGACCGAGCCGGTGTGGCGCGGCGAGATCCAGGGTCCCGGCCTCGGCATGGCGGTCGACGTCTACGGTGAGGATGGCAGCCCGCTTGCCGCCGGCAAGGGCGAACTGGTGTGCACGCGGCCGTTCCCCTCCATGCCCATCGGTTTCTGGAACGATCCCGACGGTGCCAAATACCGCGCCGCCTATTTCGAGCGTTTCCCAGGCGTCTGGTGCCACGGCGACTTCGCCGAATGGACGGCGCATGGCGGCCTCATCATCCACGGCCGCTCAGACGCCACGCTCAATCCCGGCGGCGTGCGCATCGGCACCGGCGAAATCTACCGCCAGGTGGAGCAGATCCCCGAAGTGCTGGAGGCGCTGTGCATCGGCCAGGACTGGCAGGACGACGTGCGCATCGTTCTCTTCGTGCGGTTGAAGGAGGGGGTTGCGCTGGACGATGACCTGACCCGGCGCATCAAGGCGACGATTCGCGCCGGCGCCAGTCCGCGCCATGTTCCCGCGCGCATCGTCGCGGTCGCCGACATTCCGCGCACCAAGTCCGGCAAGATCGTCGAGCTTGCCGTGCGCGACGTCGTCCACGGCCGGTCGGTCAAGAATGCCGGCGCGCTGGCCAACCCCGAGGCGCTGGATAATTTCAGGGATATCGATGCGCTGAAGAGGTGAGGGGTTGCCGCGGACTGCCATCTCCTCCTCAAGGGAGGGGAGATGAGCCGTGCCAGCTTTGAGGGTCGTGCCTTGGCACGGGCCGGCGCTATCCCGCCAGGACCCGCGTCGTCGGGAAGGTGATCTTGACCAGCGTGCCCTGGTCGACGGCGCTGTCGATGGCGAAGCTCGCCCGGTTGGCCTCGACCAGCGCCTTGGTCAGCGGCAGGCCGAGACCGGTGCCGCGCTGATCGCCGGCCTTGCTGGTGGCGATCTGGCGGAACGGCTTCAGCGCCGTCTCGACGTCCTTCTCGGACATGCCGATGCCGGTGTCGCGGATGCGGACGATCACCTCGCCGGAGGGTTCCATCGCGCTCGACACGATCACCTGGCCGCCGGGGCGGGTGAACTTGACCGCATTGGACAGCAGGTTGAGCAGGATCTGGCGCAGCGACCGCGGATCGGCGACGACGTTGGGCACATCGCCGGACAGCGAGGTGCGGATGATGATGTGCGCGCGGTTGGCCTGCGGCTGCATCAGCGCCACGCATTCCTGGATCGTCGAATTGACGGCGACGGCCTCGAACGACAGGTCGAGCTTGCCGGCCTCGATCTTCGACAGGTCGAGCAGGTCGTTGATCAGGCTCATCAGGTGCTGGCCCGAGACGTGGATGTCCTTGAGGTAGGCGCGATAGCGCTCGTTGCCGATCGCGCCGAAGCGCTCCTCCATCATGACTTCGGAGAAGCCGATGATGGCGTTGAGCGGCGTGCGGATCTCATGGCTGATCTTGGCGAGGAAATCCGATTTCTGGGCGTTGGCGGTCTCGGCGGCACGGCGCGCGGCGACCAGCTCTTCCTCGACGTTCTTCCAGTGGGTGATATCGCGCAGCACGGCGCAGAACTTGTCGCCGTCGGCGATGCGACCCATGGTCATGAACAGGGGGATCAGCCCGCCCTGCGGCACGCGGCCGATGACCTCGCGCCCGTCGTTGAGCACGCTGGCGACGCCGTTGGCGGCCAGCCCGTCGAGATAGTCGAGCGCCGGGCGGTGGCTCTCGTCCGCAAGAAGATCGGTGAACGGCCGGCCGATATACTCGCCGGCGTCGATGCCGAACAGCGCTTCGCCGGCGCGGTTCATGCTGCCGATGCGGCCCATGCGGTCGACCACGATCACGCCGTCGGTCGCCGTGTCGAGGATTGCCGCCAGCTCGTCGCTGCGCGCTTCGGCCGTGGCGAGCGCCGCAACCAGCGACTCCTCCTCGTCCTCGGCCATCGCGTCGTCCTCGCGGCGGGGCGAGATGGTCAGCATCAGGGCGGTTATCTCACCCCAGGTGACGGCATTGAGCCGTGCCTCGACGGCCACCGGCTCGCCGTCTGAACGGCGCACGGTCAGCGGACCGCCGCCGACTGCGGTGCCGTTTGCCCAGCCCTTGGCGCCGTCGGGAAAGATCGCGTTGACGCCGCCGGCATCGATGAAAGCGGCCAGCGAATCGTAGCCGGCAAGATCGAGCAGCGCGCGGTTGGCGAACAGCGTCCGCTGATCGCGGAACACCACCAGTCCGACCGGCAGACGGTCGAGCAGGCGCGTATCGGTCTCGACCGCCGGGGCTCTAGGCGGTTGCGCCGGCCCCGCCGCTTCGCCGACCGACGCCGCCGCTTCGCCCGTCGCGGGCGGCTGATCGTCCTGCTGGCGCGCACCCAGGGTCTCGGCAATACGCTCGAAGGCTTCGCGCTCGGTGCCGTTCAGCCGTGGCGGCGGCCGCAATGCCGCCCGGGGCAGGTGGACGACGTTGGAGGATGGGATGTCGGCCTCGGCATGGCCGGCGGCGCCGCGCCGTGACGGCGCCTGCCCGCCTTGCTCGACGATCTTGCGCGCAACATCGTCGAGGTCGTCGTCGAACGCTGGCACTGCCGGCCGGGCCGGGGCAGGCGGCTGCGGCGTTGCGACCGCTTCGGCAGCCGGCGGCTCCGCCTCCGGTTCGGATGGCTCGGGATGAGCAGGCTCAAGGGCGGGGGGCGCGACCTCGGCCGGCCCTGGCGGCTCTGTTTCCGGCGTCGGGATCTCGGCGACCTCCGCGATCTCGGCCAGCGACTGGCGTGTCGCCCGCGTGTCGGGCTCACGATCGTCGAGATGGCAAAGGCCGAAGCCGCGATAACCGTGACCGTCCGGGGTCGGTATCGGGAAGGCCGAGAGATCGACGGCCATCGTTTCGTCGCCGCCGGCCGGCCAGCGCACCCGGGCCGACCACGCACGCGCCACGGGAAGCGCGGCCCCGACACGGTTCTGCGGATCGAGGCCGAGAACCTCGGCGACCGTTTCCCACGACTTGCCGAGGATGGCCGCCTCAGCGCCGCCGACGGCGCGGGCAAGCTCCGGCGAGACGAAGGTGAAGCGGCGATCGCGGTCGAGGGCGAAGGCAAAGCGGAGCAAACGGTCCGGCAACGGCCGTTGCGGTGCCGCCACCTGCGCTGGGGACGGCGGGGGAACCTCGGCAGCCGGCTCGGGCTCTGGCGGGGTCACCGCGACCGGCTCTTGCCGCGCGGGCTCTGGTGCCGGTTCGGGCGCGGCCAGCGGCACGGTTTCGGCCGGGCCGACGATGAGAAGGAAGCAGGCGCGCTCACCCGTGCTGAAGCGCGCCACACCGGCCGGTCGTACGGCGCGGCCGATGGCGATGGTCTGTTTCGCGAGCCGGTCACGGGCCTCGCCCGCGGTGACGACCAGCGCATCGATCGCGGCTTCCGCCGGCGCCAGCGTGTCGTAGCCGCCGGAGGCGCCGAGCACCTTTCCGTCCTGGGTGAGGACCGCTGCCAGGCAGTCGTCCTCGGCGATCGTATCGGCGAGCCGTTCGGCCCGCGTGACGAGCGACTCAGAGCTTGCACCGGCCGTCGCGACGGCCAGGACCGCGCTTGTGTGGTCGGCGAGGTTGAGCCGGCGGCAGGCGGCGGTCAGCGTGGTGAAGGTGACGCCGTGTCCGATGCGCAGGATTTCGAGACGGCTTGCCGCGCTCGGCAGCAGCCGCGCCAGGCGCGCGATCTGCGGCTTCAACGGATTCAGTTGAGACAGCCGGCGATCGAGCAGGGCGGCCATGTGCCGCTCGCCGAACAGGGCGGCGCCGGCTGCATTGGCCCACAGGATGCGCGTGCCGTCGCCGCTGAAAACCAGAGCGGGGCGCGGATCGAGTAATACGGCACCGACCGGCGCCAGCGCGACCAGGTCGAGATAGGGATAGGTCTTGCCGTTCATCCGATCGGCCTGTGCTCACCCGCTTCGCGCGCCGTCACGAAGCTTAACGATATGTTAATACAGCCGGATTTGGCTGCGGTCCACGCGCTAGCGGTCTTCCGCCTGCACGATCTGTCACCACGGTTAACCCGCCTCCTGAGCGCCTGGTGGCAATTCGACCGCTCCCCCTCGATCCGCGTCTTGTGCGATGCAATAATTTTGTTGCAATGCACAAAAAGCTCCCTATATTGACCACCAGAATGTCACGCGAGTTCCGGTTGCGGAAGGAGGACCTTCCGACGATGCGGGACGGAAAAGTTCGAGGACCAAGCCCCATGACCAACGCTACCGGCAAGACCAGCAAGACGGCGAAATCGGCCGCTGCGCCGTTCGAAGCGTTCAGCTTTCCGACGCCAACCTTTGAGGTTCCTGCTGCTTTCCGCGAATTCGCCGAGAAATCGGCATCCCAGGCGCGCGACGCCTATGCGACGTTGAAGAGCGCCAGCGAGGAGGCGACCGGCCTCGTCGAGGAGACCTTCGAGAACGCCCGTGATGGTGCGCTCGCCATCGGCACCAAGGCCATCGACGCCGCCAAGTCGAACAGCGATGCTTCGTTTGCGCTGGTCCGCGATATGTTCGGAGCCAAGACGATGTCTGAATTGATCGAACTTCAGTCGGCCTTCGCCCGCAAGCAGTTTGAGGTGGTGACCGAGCAGATGAAAGAGCTTCAGGCCCTCGGCGAGAAGTACGTCACCACGACGACCATGCCGGTGACCAAGAAGGTCGAGAAGGCCTTCAAGGAAATGAACGCCGCCTGACACCTGGCGCGCGGGATTGCTGAAACGGCCCGGACCGCAAACGGCTCCGGGCCGTTTCTTTGTCAACGCGCGGCGGGGCGGCCTTTTTTCTTGAACCGCCTCGGCAATGATCCTAGGTTCCCCGCCGCCGGCAGACGTGCAGCTGTAGCTCAGTTGGTAGAGCGGCGGATTGTGGATCCGTAGGTCGCTGGTTCGAGCCCAGCCAGCTGTACCAGCCCGACCAATTACCTATTCGGAAATGTCGGAATTTGGCCAAGGCTCGGGAGGTCCTCCTGAGCCCGCGAGGCTCTGCGGGCCGCACCTGCCTTTCGGCGACGAGGCCTTCGCCAAGCACGGCATCCTCTCGTCGCGGCCGACGCGCGCTCAGCGTTCGCCCGGCGGCGGCGCGGGTGAGGCGCCGCAGTTCCTGAGCAGGGCGATCACCTCCCTGTCGGAGATCTGCCGGAAGTCGTCATAGAACGCGCCGATGGCGCCGAAGAGCTCGGGCGTTTCGAGACAGACGACGTCGTCCGCTTCGCTTGCCATGTCCGCCAGCGTGTCGGCCGGCGCCACCGGCACCGCCATCACCAGGCGCTTCGGCGCGCGTGTCTTCAATGCCCTGAGCGCCGCCTTCATGGTGGCGCCGGTCGCGAGACCATCATCGACCACGATGGCCGTGTGGCCGGCAATGGCGACCGGCGGGCGCTCGCCGGCATAGACGCGCCGCCGCCGTTCGATCTCGGCGAGCTCGGCGTCGCAGACCGCCTGGAACTCGGCCTCGGAGATGTCGGCGAGCGCGATCACGTCCTCGTTGCGCACGATGGTCGGCTGGCCGCCGCCGACCACGGCGCCCATCGCCAGCTCGCGCTGATAAGGAACGCCGATCTTGCGCACCAGGATGACATCGAGCGGCGCGGCAAGGGCGGTGGCGATCTCCGCCGCCACCGGCACGCCGCCGCGCGGCAAGGCGAGCACTACCGGGCTCTCGGCTCTATAACGACCGAGCGCAGCCGCCAGACGCGCCCCGGCGTCCCTGCGGTCACGGAACGGCATGGCGGAACCTCCTGCGCACGGGGCGATTCAATGACAGGTGGCAACGGCCGTCAATCGGCGCGTGGCGGTTCCGCGGCGCTGTCGTGGCGCGCCAGCATCCGGCGGAATGTTGCCGTCACCGTCGCCTCGATCTCCGGCCGGTCCTCCAGGCGGGCGAGCACCAGTCCCGCCGCTTCGATGGTCGACAGGCCCTCGCGCCGCGCCTCACGCCGGCGTTTTCCATAAAGCGACGGGCGCCGCGGCTTCAGCGCGAGGCGCTTGCCCTTGAGCAGCCAGGCATTGCGCCACCACAGCGTCTTGGCCTGGCTCCACGTCCCGTCGAGGAGGATGATCCCGTCGATCCCGGCAAGCGCACGATCCTGATCGGCAAGCGCCGCGCCCTTGTGGTCGAAGGCGGCGACCTCGCGGCCGGGCGGAAAGTCGGCGGCCCGCGCCGGGCCGAGAAAGAGGGTCGCCCATCGTTTCGGGTCGGGGGGACGGCCGAGCACCTTGGCGAGGCTCGGCCACGACAGGCCGACGCGGAGCGTCGCTTGCGCGAATTGCTGCGCGGCGATGCGCGCGGTGCCGAGCAGCCGGTCCTGCTCCTGCGGGTGCTGGAGAATGAGGAGCGCGATGTGGTTGCTGATCGGCTGGATCTCGTCGCAGATGCACAGCGGCAGCGGCTTCAGGCAACGCGGACATACGGGTATGTCCGGTGCAAACGTCGGCTGGTGTCTCTCAGCCATCACGAACCGTAGCCGTTCTGGTCGAGGAACAGTTTCAGCCGGTCGGGGAACTTCATCACCTTGATCTGGCCTTTGGGGCAAGCGTCGATGTCGGCGCCGGTCAGGCAGGTTTCCTCGCCGGCGTCATGAGCATAGTCCCAATGCGCCTTCAGCGCCGCCCACGCATCCGCGCCCTCGCCGACACGCACCTTCGCCGCCACCCAGCCGGCGAGGAAACCGGGCGAGGTCCACCGTTCCGACGGCTCGACCGTGTCTTCGAGCTGCGCCAGCCAGTCGCGGTGGGCCGCGAGATAGCGCGGGTCGGTGGAGACATCGACCACCTTGCCGCCCCGCACCGTATCGATGACCAGAGGCGCCGCGCTGCAGGCGTAGCAGTCGAAAGCGTAGAGGAAGCGGTTGTCGACGGTGACGATCTCCGCCAGGCCGTCGTGATCGATGTCTTGGAGATAGTCGCCGCCGCCGTCGAACTCGCCGACGTTGACCGTCACCCAGCCATGCGGCTGCTCCTCCGCGACGATCACGTCCGTGCAGCAATGGGCGCCGCCCGTATAGGCGGTGAAATAGACTTCCGGGTGGTGGTTGCCGGGGTCGATCTCGGCGATACTCGCTTCGGCCTCCGGCGTGTCGAAACCGGCGTCGGGGGCGTAGGCTTCCGCTACGGGCAGGCTCTTGGCCTTGACGCGCAGCCACACCTTGTCCTTGTCGGGGTTGGGCGTCTGGCCGCGCAGCAGGCGCACCGTTGCGGTCACGTCGCCGGCGGTGACCGATGCGCTGGTGGCGCCGTCCGCGAAGGTCGTGGTCGGAAATTCCGGCGTGTTGTCCTCGGCATGGGCGACCGCCGTCGCCATCGCCAGTGCCGCGGCCACCGTGGCCGCCGGTAATATCCATCTCCCGCCTGGCACGGGCGTCCTCCCTGGTCGGCAAGCCTTAGTCTAGCAGGCGGACGCCAGTGAGGGGAATTGTCGGCTGGTCGCCGACCCCGCCGCTCTGTAGGCTCCGCGAGTCGTGTGTTACCACCGGGAGGCAGAAATGCCAGAGAGCGGCCTCAAGACAATCCGCCTCAACCTCGCCCGCACCCCAGAATTCCCCGACGGCAGCGACCGCCACTATTATCTGTTCACCGCGCCGCTGGACGGCGACGGCCATCTCGACCCGGAAGGCTGGCGCAAGCATCGGGAGCGTTGCCGCGTGGTGCGCAACTGGGCCGGCGAGGAAGAGGACATTGGCCACCTGGTTCACCGGCCGGGCGGCAGCTGGGGCTTCCATTACGACATCGATGGCGACGAGGGCGACGAATCCGGCTTCAAGCTGGCGACCCATCGCTTCGTGCCGGGCGAATATGTCTCGATCCGCGACGAGGACGGCGACATGCACACCTTCCGCGTCGTCACCATCACCGACGTCTAGAGGCGCGACGCAGCTGGCTCTTTGGCACAGAAGGGCCAACCGCTTCCGGTTGATGAATTGAGTCCGTCATCCTCCGACGAGCGAAGCGAGATCGGAGGATCGTTGTCTGCTCGACAGCCATCACCGCATTTGCCGCAGCCGATCCTCCGGTCAAGCCGGAGGATGACCGTGTTGAGTTGTGGGCGGCGTGGCGGCAGCCGGAACACAGCCAATGCCGTATCGGCACGTCCCTGTTATATGGTGCCCTCACTTGGTTGATCGCCGGAGAGTGGGTGATGGCGGACGGCATTGAGAACCAGCCGACGGCGGCGCGGCTGATCGTCGAGGCGCTGGAGAATAACGGTGTCGAGCGTGTCTTCTGCGTTCCCGGCGAGAGCTATCTGGCGCTGCTCGACGCCCTCCACGATTCCGCGATCGCCGTGACGCTGTGCCGCCAGGAAGGCGGCGCGGCGATGGCCGCCGAAGCCTGGGGCAAGCTCACCGGCCGCCCCGGCATCGTCATGGTGACGCGCGGGCCGGGCGCCACCAACGCCTCGGCCGGCGTCCATGTCGGCCGCCAGGATTCAACCCCGATGATCGTCTTCATCGGCCAGGTCGGGCGCGCATCACGCGGGCGCGAAGCGTTTCAGGAGATCGACTTCCCGCCCATGTTCGGTGAGATGGCGAAGTGGATCGAGGAGATCGACAGCGCCGATCGCGCGGCGGAATTCGTCAGCCGCGCCTTCCATGAGGCGACCTCCGGCCGCCCCGGCCCGGTGGTCCTGTCGCTGCCCGAGGACGTCCTGCGCCAGACCACCACCGTCGCCAATCCGCGGCCATGGGCGCAGGTCGAGACCCATCCCGGCCTCACCCAGATGGCAGAGCTGCAGAAGATGCTGTGGCGCGCCAAGCGGCCCTTCGTCATTGCCGGCGGCTCGCGCTGGAGCGAGGCGGCGGTTGCCGGCCTGCAGCGCTTCGCCGAGCGTTTTCGCCTTCCCGTCGGCTGCTCGTGGCGCCGCCAGGGCCTCTTCGACAACGATCATCCGAATTATGCCGGCGATATCGGCGTCGGCATCAACCCGGTGCTGGCCGCCCGCGTGAAGGAATCCGACCTGCTGCTCCTCATCGGCGGGCGCATGAGCGAGATGCAGTCCTCCGGCTATACGCTGATCGACAGCCCCGAGCCGCGCCAGACGCTCGTCCACGTCCATCCGGGCGCCGAGGAGCTCGGCCGGCTCTATCGGCCGACGCTCGCCATCAATGCCAGCCCGACCGCCTTCGCCGCGGCGCTGGAGGGACTGCAGCCGCCGAACGAGATTCCGTGGGCCGGCAGCGCCGAAGAAGCCAATGCCGCGTACCGGGCCTGGGTCGCGCCGGTGGATAATCCGGGCTCCGTGCAGCTCAGCCGGATCGTCGCGTGGTTGCGTCAGCGCCTGCCCGAGGACGCAATCATTGCCAGCGCCGCCGGCAATTACTCCGTATGGGTGCATCGCTTTTTCATCCATCGCCGCTATGGCACCCAGCTTGCGCCGATCTCCGGCTCGATGGGCTATGGCCTGCCGGCGGGGCTCGCGGCCAAGCTGAAATATCCTGAGCGCATGGTGGTGGTCTTCGCCGGCGACGGCGATTTCCAGATGACCATGCAGGAATTCGTGACCGCCGTTCAGGAGGGGGCGGCCGTCGTGGTGGTGGTGGTCAACAACGGCATCCACGGCACCATCCGCATGCATCAGGAGCGGCACTATCCGGACCGCCGGATTGCCACCGACCTCGCCAACCCGGATTTTGCCGCCTACGCCCGCGCCTGCGGTGGACACGGCGAGACGGTGGCGACGACGGAGGATTTCGCCGCCGCCTTCGAGCGCTGCGTGGCGGCGCAAAAGCCGGCGATCATCGACCTCGCCTTCGACGCGGAGGCAATCACCCCGTCGCGCACCCTTTCCGAAATTCGCGGTAGCGGCCGGCGCTGAGCGCACCTGACCTGGATCAACGCCGCCGCCACGGGTAAGCGCACCATGGCACCATGCGTAAACGTGGCATCCCTTGCGTCCTGGCAATCGCCGCCATCCTGACGGCCGGCCCGGTGCTGGCGCAGGAGCAGGAGCAGGAGCGCGGCAACGCCGAGCGCGGCCGCGCCTATGCCGAGACCAACTGCGCCGAGTGCCATGAGGTGCGCCGCGGGCATTTTGACAGCCCCAACCCTGAAGCGCCGGTATTCCAGGACATTGCCAATGCCGAGGGCATGACGGAGATCGCACTTTACGCCTTCTTCCGCATATCGCATCCGAGCATGCCGAACCTGATTGTCCCGCCCGACGATATCGCCGACCTGACCGCCTATCTGATGAGCATCCGCCAGCGTCAGTAGTCTGCCGGAAACGGGTGGCGCCGATCCGGACCGCGCGGCATGGTGCCAGACATGTCGGACCGTCTCGACTTCCGGCCGGTGACTTCTGCCAACGCCGATGCCTTCGCGCGCTTTTTCTCCGCGCCCGGTGCGCCCAGGCATTGCTGGTGCATGGTCTGGCGGCGCAGCGCTGCCGAAGCCAAGTCGCAGGCGCCGGCCGATCGCAAGCGCATGATGATGGACCGCATTGCGGGAGGCTCGACCGTCGGGCTGCTTGCCTATCGCGGCGAGGAGGCGGTCGGCTGGGTATCGATCGCCCCGCGCGAAACCCATCGCGCTCTCGGTGGCCCGCCGGCGGGGCCGGGCGAAGTGATTTGGTCGCTTGTCTGCTTCTACGTGCCCCGCCGCCTGCGTGGGCACAGGCTGGTGCGCAGGCTGCTGGCCGGTGCCGTTGACCTTGCTCGGGCAAGCGGCGCCACGATGGTCGAGGCCTATCCGGTCGATCCCGATTCCCCGAGCTTCCGCTTCATGGGGTTCGTCCCGGTCTTCGCCGAAGCGGGCTTCCGCGACCTCGGCATGACCGGAACGCGGCGGCACGTGATGCGGCTGAAGCTGTCGTGAGGGATTCCGCCCAAGCGATTCAAAGGACTCGGCATTTCGGCGACGTAGGCTCTTCAACCTGATTCAGAGGATGAAGGGTGCCTGCTCCTAAAGCAGGCTTCCCTGCGAGCCGTCATCGGCTGGCTTGCGGCGGCGCGGGCGCGGCGTGATGGTGCCGCCGGAGACGGCGCGCACATGGCCGTCGCGGAACTCGATGTCGAGCACCTTGCCGTCCGGCACGGCAGCGGCCGAGCGGATCGGCTCTCGGTCTTCGAAGTCGCTCACCAGCGCGAAGCCGCGTTCGAGGATCGAGCGGTAGCTCACCACGTCGAGGAGCCGCGCCGCCTCGCCGAAGCGGGAGCGAAGCCGCTCGATGCGGCGCGCGAGGAAGAGCGCCTTGCGGTCGCCGAGCTGGGTCAGCCGCTCGCGCGCCCGCTCGACCAGACGGCCAAGCCCGGCCGGCGACAGGCGCACGGCAGCGCGGTCGTAGTGGCCACGGTGCGCCTGCGTGTTGGCCGTCAGCGCCCGCCCGATGCGGCTTGCCAGCTCGTCGAACATGCGTCGCGGCATGGCGAAGAGATCCTCGGCACGGGGCAGGGCACGGGCGGCGGCGCGCAAGTCCCGCCGGTTGGTCTCGATGTTTCTCAGCGCCGCCCCGGTGAGGCGGCCGGCCAGGTCGCCGACCGAGGCGATCAGTTCGGACCCGACCGGCACCGCCATCTCCGCTGCCGCCGTTGGCGTCGGCGCCCGCACGTCGGCGGCATAGTCGATGAGGGTGAAATCGGTCTCGTGGCCGACCGCCGAGATGAGCGGAATGGCGGACGCCGCCGCGGCGCGCACGACGACCTCCTCGTTGAAACTCCACAGGTCTTCGAGGCTGCCGCCGCCGCGCGCCACGATCAGCAGGTCCGGGCGCGGGATGGCGCCGCCTTCTGGCAGCGCGTTGAAGCCTGCGATCGCCGCTGCCACCTCGGCCGCGCTGGTCTCGCCCTGGACCCGCACCGGCCACACCAGCACGCGCGTCGGGAAACGGTCGGCGAGGCGATGCAGGATGTCGCGGATGACCGCGCCGGTCGGCGAAGTGACTACACCGATGACCCGCGGCAGATAGGGCAGGAGCTGCTTGCGCTCCTCGGCGAACAGGCCCTCGGCGGCAAGTGCCTTGCGGCGGGCTTCGAGCAGCGCCATCAACGCGCCGACCCCAGCCGGCTCCAGCGCCTCGATGACGATCTGGTATTTCGACTGGCCGGCGAAGGTGGTGAGCTTGCCGGTGGCGACCACCTCGACGCCTTCCTCCGGCTTGAATTTCAGCCGCGGCAGCGTCCCGCGCCACACCACCGCTTCCAGCCGGGCCTTGTCGTCCTTGAGCGAGAAATAGCAGTGGCCGGAGGAATGCGGCCCGCGGAAACCGGAGATCTCACCACGCACGCGCACATAGCCGTAAGCGTCCTCGACGGTGCGCTTCAGCGCCGCGGAAATCTCGGAGACGCTGTATTCGGCGATGTTGGCAGCAGTGTCGCTCATGGCGCCATGGGTGACGCCGGACGGGGCCGGGGTCAAGGGGAGGCGCTATTTCCGTGCCCGCTCCGTGGTAGAACGCGCCATGACCACACACGATTTCACCTCCATTCGCCTGTTCCTGCGCTCGACCCGCTTCGTGGCCGGGAGCACGGTCGTGCTCGACCGCAACCAGGCCAACTACCTCACCAACGTGCTGCGCCTCTCGGACGGCGCCGGCATCCTCGTCTTCAACGGCCGCGACGGCGAATGGCGGGCAATCCTGCGTGGCGGCGGGCGCAAGTCGTGGAGCCTCGAGATTGGCGAGCCGCTGCGCGCCCAGCCGGCCCCTCCCGACCTGCACTACCTCTTCGTGCCGCTGAAGCAGGCGCGCCTCGACTACATGGTCCAGAAGGCGGTGGAGATGGGGGCAGGGCGCCTGCGCCCGGTGCTCACCCAGCATGGCCAGGTCAGCAAGGTGAACCAGGAACGCATGGAGGGGAACGCCATCGAGGCCGCCGAGCAATGCGGCATCCTGACGATTCCCGCCATCGACGAGCCGATCGCGCTCCGCCACCTGCTGGAAACCTGGCCGGGGCGGGAGGACGGACGGCGGCTGATCTTCTGCGACGAGGGCGAGGAACGAGCCGATCCCCTGTCGATTCTGGCGGGGCTGGCGCCGGCACCACTGGCGGTTCTCATCGGCCCGGAGGGCGGTTTTTCGGTCGAGGAACGGCAATTGCTGCGCTCCCGGCCGTTTGTCACCGCCCTGCCGCTGGGGCCGCGGATTCTGAGGGCCGACACCGCCGCCGTGGCCGCCCTGGCGCTCGTCCAATCGGCCCTGGGGGACTGGCGCAACGCCGCGCCCGCCCCACATTGAGCGGACTTGCACCCGGCCCGGACTTCTCTAATCTGCCGCTCCGTTTCCTCTAGCGCCCTCGGAAAGCCTGTTGAATGGCACGCGACGTTTCTGACGCGACGCCGATCGAATCCCGCGACCAGCTCGTTGCGACCCTCGAATCGGGTTCCAAGCCAAAGTCCGAATGGCGCGTCGGCACCGAGCACGAGAAGTTCGGCTTCTACCTCGCCGACCACGCGCCAGTGCCCTATGAGGGGCCGCGTGGCATCCGCCGCCTGCTGGAGGCGATGGAAGGGCTGCTCGGCTGGCACCGGATCGAGGACGACGACCGCATCATCGGCCTCACCGACCCGCTCGGCCTCGGCGCCATCTCGCTTGAGCCCGGCGGCCAGCTCGAGCTCTCCGGCGCGCCGCTGAAAACCATCCACCAGACCTGCCGCGAGGTGAACGCCCACCTCGCCCAGGTACGCGAATGCGCCACGCCGCTCGGTATCGGCTTTCTCGGCTCCGGCTTCTCGCCCAAGTGGTCGCTCGGCGAGACGCCGGTGATGCCCAAGCAGCGCTACGACATCATGCGCGCCTACATGCCCAAGGTCGGCGGCCACGGCCTCGACATGATGCTGAGAACCTGCACCATCCAGGCCAACCTCGATTTCTCCGACGAGGCCGACATGGTGAAGAAGATGCGCGTCGGCCTGGCTCTGCAGCCGGTGATCACCGCGCTCTTCGCCAATTCGCCATTTGCCGACGGCAGGCCCAACGGCTTCCAGTCCTATCGCGCCGAGATGTGGAAGGACACCGACCCGGCGCGCACCGGCATGCTGCCCTTTGCCTTCGAGGACGGTTTCGGCTTCGAGCGTTATGTCGACTGGGCGCTCGACGTGCCGATGTATTTCGTCAAGCGCGGCGACCACTACTACGACGTCACCGGCACTACCTTTCGCAGCTATCTTTCCGGCTGCCTCGACAATGCGCTGCCCGACGCGCAGCCGACCATGGCGGACTGGAAGAATCATCTCTCCACGCTGTTCCCCGAGGTGCGGCTGAAGAACTACCTCGAGATGCGCGGCGCCGACGGCGGCCCCGGCCGGCGCATCTGCGCGGTGCCGGCGCTGTGGGTCGGGCTTCTCTACGATTCGGCCGCCATCGACGGCGCCTGGGAGATCGTCAAGAACTGGACCGGCGCCGAGCGCGAAGCCCTGCGTGACGCGGTGCCGAAGAACGGGCTGAAGGCGACCATCCACGGCCGCACCGTTCGCGATATCGGCCGCGACATCGTGGCGCTCGCCCGCGCGGGATTGAGCCGGCGTTCCAATCTCAATGGAGAGGGCATCGACGAGACGATCTTCCTGTCGTCCATCGAGGAGGTTCTGGCGAGCGGCATGACGCAGGCGGACCAGATCATGCGCGAATACGAGCGCGACTGGCACGGTGATATCGACCGTATGTTCGAGACCTACGCCTATTGAGGATCGCGGCCGTGGCAAGAATTGGTTTGATCCCGGTCAAGGTGGTGCTGGCCGCCCCAGGAGATACTGGCCAGTAGAGGAGGAGGGGCAATACAATGAATAGCGCGGTCAGTACTATCAGTGACATGCACGTCATCGTCGATCTTAGCGGCGCCCGCCGCCCGACGGTGATCGCGGCCGATCTTGCGCGCCAGCTCGGCGCGCATCTGACCGGAGTTGCCCTGGCCTTCGAGCCGGTGGTGCCCGTTTACACGATGACCACGCCGCTGCCGACGGACCTGATCGTCGCCGCCCATGAGCAGGCGGTGAATGACGCCAAATCGGCGGCCGCCGCCTTCGAGCAGATCGCTTCCGCCGCGGGCCTCTGCTACACGTCGCGGACCACCGAATCGATCGGCGGCGACGGCCTCGAAGGCGTGACGCGCGGCCTGGCGCTGAGCGATCTTCTGGTGGTCGGCCAGCAGAACCCCGACACCCCCGAGCCGATGCGCGAGGCGCTGATCGAGGCGATGCTCTTCCAGTCGGGGGCTCCCGTTCTCATCGTCCCCTATGCCGGAGTCACCAGCTTCACGCCCGGGCGCGCCATCGTTGCCTGGGACGGCGGCGCCGCGGCGGCGCACGCCGTGCGCGCGGCATTGCCGCTGCTCCATCTCTCCAAGGAAGTGGTGGTCGTCATCGTCAAGGAGAACATCAAGCGGTCGACCGAGCTTGCCGGCGCCGACATCGCCACCCATCTCGCTCGCCACAACCTGCATGTCGAGGTGCGCGAAATCACCAATGCCACCGGCGATATCGGCCAGACCATCCTCAGTTTTGCCGCCGACGAAGCGGCCGACTGGATGGTGATGGGCGGCTACGGCCACAGCCGCATGCGCGAGTTCTTCCTCGGCGGGGCGACGCGCGGCATCCTCGGATCGATGACCCTGCCGGTGCTGATGACGCACTGAGGCGGCGGCTTTCGCGGACGCTTGATCAAGGTCACCTCCCCCACAAGGGGAGGAGGTCGCGCGGCTATGGCCGCGAAGGCCCACTACCCCAAAGAAAAAGGCCCGCCGGGGGACGGCGGGCCAGGTTGCCGGAGCTTCCAGGGGACCAGCAGCTCCGAGGAAACGGTGTCAGGCGCTCTGGCGATCGCTGCGCTCGTCCGATGAGGGGCGGGGCGATGCCTGCTTTGTGATGGCACGCAGGAAATAGCTCTGCCGCTCAAGCCGCTCGGCGCCGGCGGCGCGCGAGGCCATGCGTCGCTCGAGCGCCATCGCGTGCAGATGGGAAGACGGATCGTGGCCCGTCGGCGCGGCGAGCGCCGAGCGGACGTCGCCCGTCGTCAGGCCGATGTCGCGCAGCATGTGATCGTCCCATTCCAGCAGCCGGGCGACCGAGCGGCGGTTGCGCGCGGCGTCCCAAAGGTCGACGAGGCGGGCGAAACCCGCCCCGACAAGCTGCCGCAGCTTCTCGCCGGCACCGGTCGGCGTGCTCTGGGTGAGTTCGGTGGTGGCCATTTCGTGCTCCTTCGGGGCGTCGCGGGCCCGTCTGCGGCCCATTTCAGGGGCAGGGTTAGGGGGTTCGTTTGCTCGGCGACACCCGGTATATGCACGCGCCGGATTGATCATTCCAACGAATGTTTCTAATATCTGTCATCGTTTTGGTTGATGTGCCCCGGAGGGCAGGAAATGACCGCGACGCTTGACCTTGATCAGCTGCGCACCTTCATCGCGATCGTCGAAACCGGCAGCTTCACACGGGCCGCGGAGGCGGTCTTCAAGACCCAGTCGGCGGTGTCGATGCAGATGCGCCGGCTGGAGGAGCGGATCGGCAAGCCGATCTTGGAGCGTGATGGCCGCGCCTCCCGGCTGACGGAGGAGGGCGAGCGGCTGCTCAGCTTCGCCCGCCGCATGATGCGGCTGAACGACGAGACGGTTGCTGCCTTCGACGACGCCGAACTCACCGGCGCCGTCCGCCTCGGCACCCCGGACGATTATGCCGACCGCTTCCTGCCCGAGGTGCTGGCGCGCTTCGCCCGCTCCAATCCGCGTGTCGAGGTGTCGGTCGTCTGCGACCAGTCCTCCGAACTGATCCGCCAGGCCCGCACCGGCGAGATCGATCTCGGCATCGTCACCCATTGCGGCGAAGACAATGTCGAAGTGATCCGCCAGGAGCCGCTGCTCTGGGTCACCTCGGCCCACCATGCGGCCGAGGAGACGGAGGTGCTGCCGCTGGCGCTGTCGAAGGCGCCCTGCATGTGGCGCGCTGCGGCGATCGAAGCGCTGACCACCGCCGGCCGCAAGTATCGCGTGCTCTATCAGAGCGCCAATGCCACGGCGACGGCGGCGGCAGTGCTCGCCGGTCTGGCGGTGAGCGTGCTTGCCGAATCGGCGCTCAGGCCCGGCATGCGGGTGCTCGGCGAGGGCGATGGTTTCCCGCGCCTGCCCATGTGCCAGATCGGTCTGGTGCGTTCATGGAACCGGCCGGCCTCGCCCATCGTTGACGCTCTGGCCGAGCACATCGTCTCCTCGCTCGACAACCTGTCGGTTCCGGCCGTCGCGGCAGCCTGAAATCAGCCTGCAGGAACGGAAATGCGCGGTTCGGCCGCTGGCCGGACGGCTTTTCCTGTCAGCCCCAAGCGCGGCGAAAAGCCTCGCTTGTAGCCACGGGGGGCGGTCGCTTACATGCCGATCACGTTGCGAAATTAGAACAGGAGTAATTCTCATGGCTCTGCGTATCGGCGACACCGCGCCCGATTTCGAGGCGGAAACCACCGAGGGCAAGATCCGCTTCCACGATTGGCTGGGCGACAGCTGGGGCATCCTCTTCTCCCACCCCAAGGACTTCACCCCCATCTGCACCACCGAACTCGGCATGGCTGCCAAGCTCAAGCCCGATTTCGACAAGCGCAGCGTCAAGCTGATCGGCCTCAGCGCCGACCCGGTGGACAGCCACGGCGCATGGTCCAAGGACATCAAGGAGACCCAGGGGACGGCGCTCAACTTCCCGATGATCGGCGACGCCGACCTCACGGTGTCGAAGCTCTATGACATGCTGCCGGCTGCCGCCGACCCGTCCGGTCCGCGCACCGCCGCCGACAACCAGACCGTGCGCACGGTCTACGTCATCGGGCCCGACAAGAAGATCAAGCTGATGATGGCCTATCCCATGTCGACCGGGCGCAACTTCGACGAGATCCTGCGCGCCGTCGATTCCATCCAGCTCACCGCCAAGTTCAAGGTAGCGACACCCGCCAACTGGAAAGTGGGCGAGGACGTGGTCATCGGCGGCTCGCTCAGCAACGACGAGGCCAGGAAGATCTGGCCCGCCGGCTGGAAGGAGCCCAAGCCCTATATCCGCATCGTGCCGCAGCCGAAATAGACGCTGCGGCCCACGGGAACTTTCGACGGCGCGGCCCCGGCCGCGCCGTTTTTCGTTTTGGGCGCGCATTTCTCCAATGGCGGATCAGTTTTGTCCCCTCCCACACAAGGGGGGAGGTGACATGTGGCAAGTGCTCGGGGGAGATCGAACACCGCACCAGTTTCACAGGAACCTGTACTCCGTCCCCTCCAGCGCCAAGCAGGTGAGGGGGCCGCCATAGACAGCGCCGGTATCGACATTGATGCGGTTCGGCATGACCTCCGCCGGATTGGCCGGCGTGTGGCCGTGGATCACGACGAAGCCGTGGTCGCGGCCGTCCCACAGAAAGTCCTCGCGGATCCAGATGAGGTCTTCCGGGTCCTGTTCGTCGAGCGGCACGCCCGGCCGGATGCCGGCATGGACGAACAGGTAATCGCCGAAACGGGCGGTGAGCGGCAGGGTCTCGATGAAGGCGCGGTGGCCCGGCGGCAGCGCCTCTGCCAGCCGCGTGGACAGGCGGCGATAGTCGATGCTGCCGAAGAGCGAGCGGCGCGGCGTGACGCCATAGGATCTGAGCGTCGCCTCGCTGCCATTGGAGAGCCAGGTTGGCCCATGTGCGTCAGGGTCGGCGAGGAAACCGGCGAAGAGCGCGTCATGATTGCCGAGGAGGCAGAGCACGCGGCGGTCGGCGGCGGTCATACGCGCCAGGCGCTCGATGACGCCTGCCGAATCGGTGCCGCGGTCGGTGTAGTCGCCGATATGGATGGTGCGGTGATCGGCCACCGGGCGCAGAGTGAGGTCGGCGGTGATCTTCTCGTGCGCCTCCGCCAGCATGGCGTCGCAGCCGTGCACGTCGCCGATGGCATAAAGCCGCATGCCGTCCGGCGTGCGGGATTCGCCCAATCGCATCCGTCCGTCTTCCACTCGTTTGCCCGTCGCCGCCATGCTACCAAGTCTCTTGGAGACGGTGGGCGACAATGCGCGTTCTGGTCATCGAAAACTACTTTGGGACGACGCTCGGCCAGGTCGGCGCCGCGCTCGCCGAAGCCGGCATCGAAACCGACATCCGCCAAGTGTGGAACGGTGGCACCCTGCCGCAAAGCCCGAACGGCTATGACGGCCTGATCGTGCTCGGCGGCGAGCAGAGCGCCGTCGATGATGACGAGCATCCCTATCTGCCTGGGGTCGCGGCGCTTACCCGCGCCTTCGGTGAGGCCGACAAGGCGGTGCTCGGCATCTGCCTGGGCGCCCAGCTCGTCGCGCGCGGCCACGGCGCCGAGAATCTCCTTGGCCGTCCCATGGAATTTGGCTGGCAGGCGGTGAAGCCGACCGAGGCAGGCCGCAGCGACCCCGTTCTCTCGGCGCTCGGCGAGGGCGCGCCGCTGTTTCACTGGCATCTCGACACCTTCACCCTGCCTGAGGGCGCGACCCATCTCGCCACCAGCGCCATGACCGAGTACCAGGCCTTCCGCATCGGCCGCGCGGTCTACGGCATCCAGTTCCATTTCGAGGCCGACCGGACACTGGTCGAGCAATGGAACCGGGACTTCGCGGAGCTGATTGCCGAGGAGACGCCGGGCTGGCCGGAACGCCACAAGCGCGATGCCGCCAGCCACGGTGCGGCGGCCGACGCCGCTGGCCTTGCCATCGCACGGGCGTGGGTGAAGCTCGTTCGCTGAAGGGTGTGCCCGGCCTTTCCCGCAAGGGCCGGGTGGATTAGGGTTCAATCGGATTTTCGAGGAGTAGTTCCATGAAATCGTTAGCCATTCTTGCTGCGGCGCTGGCCGCAACCATCGGCGTCGCGCACGCCGCTTCGCTGCCTGACCTCAAGGGGCAGACCGTGATCGCGGTCACCGAGAACGCCTATACGCCGCTCAATTTCGCCGACCCCAAGACCGGGCAGGGCATCGGCTGGGAGTACGACGGCTTCAACGAGATCGCCAAGCGGCTCAATATGAAGGTCGAGTGGAAGCTGTCGAGCTGGGACACCATGATCCAGGGCGTGCAGCAGGGGCTCTATGACGTCGGCATGGACGGCATCAGCATCACCGCCGACCGCGCCAAGCAGGTCGATTTCTCCGTTCCCTACATGGTCTCGGAGCAGTTCATGCTGGTGCGCGCCGACGAGACGCGCTTCACCGACGCCAAGTCACTCGGCGCCGGCGACTTCCTCATCGGCGCGCAGGCGGGCACGACCAACTTCTACACCGCGCTCGACGTGACCGGCACCGATGACAAGAACCCGAGCCCGCGCATCAAGCTGTTCGACACCTTCGGTGCGACGGTGCAGGCGCTGAAGGCTGGCGATGTCGATGCCGTGTTCATGGATAACGCGTCCGCCGCCGGCTACATGGGCGCCTCGCCCAATTCGTTCAAGGTCGCTGGCGACCCGGTCGGCCACGACGAATTCGGCTTCATCTTCAAGAAGGGCTCGGACCTCGTGCAGCCGGTCGATGCGGCCATCAAGTCGATGAAGGATGACGGCACGCTCGACGCGCTGAACAAGAAGTGGTTCTTCGACTACAACAACCAGCAGTGACGGCAGCCGACCCGACCGCCGCATCACAGGCGCCGGGCAGGAACAGGCAGCGCCGCGAGTTTCCGTTCTGGTTGCTCGCGGCAGTCCTCATCGGGCTGCTGCTCTGCTGGCTGTTCGTCGCCAGCGGCGACTACCGCACGATCTTTCGCGCCCTCAGTCGCGGCGTCTTCACCACGGTCTGGGTATCGGTGGTTGCCTATGCCGCCGCCGCGATCGTTGGCCTGGTGGTCGCGCTCGGCCGCGGTTCGCGCCTGCGCGTCGTCCGTGAAGTCGCGACCTTCTACGTCGAGATCGTGCGCGGCGTGCCGGTGCTGGTGCTGCTGTTCTACGTCGCCTTCGTCGGCGCGCCGGCTCTGGTGGCTGCGTGGAACTGGCTCGCCGCCTGGCCGATCGCCTGGGGCCTGCTGCCCGAGCTGACCACGCGCGGCTTCGACATGACAGCGCGGGCGATCTTCGCGCTCACCGTCAGCTACTCGGCCTTCCTGTCGGAGATCTTCCGCGCTGGCATCGAATCGGTGCCGCGCGAGCAGGTCGAGGGCGCCTATGCGCTCGGGCTCTCGCGCATGATGACCTTCCGCTTCGTCATCTTCCCGCAGGCCTTCCGCACCGTGCTGCCGCCGCTCGGCAACGACTTCGTCGCCATGATCAAGGACTCGGCGCTGGTCTCCTCGCTCGGCGTCCAGGACATCACCCAGATCGGCAAGGTCTATTCGGCTTCGACCTTCCTGTTCTTCCAGACCTACAACGTCGTCGCCTTCCTCTATCTGGTGATGACGGTCGGCCTGTCGCTCATGGTCCGTGCCCTCGAGCGTCACCTCAAGCAGCACGGCTGGGCGGGGACGGGGCAGGGAAACGGGTCCTAGCCGCCCACCACAATGATGTGCAGGCTGCGCGGGCCGTGGGCGCCGAGCAGCAGCGTCTGCTCGATATCGGCAGAGCGCGACGGGCCGGTGATCCAGTTGACCGTGCGCGGCATCAGGCCATCGCCTTCTGTCTGGCGCAGCCGGTCCCACACGCTCTCATAGTCGCCGACGACGTCCCCGGCGTCGAGCACGACGATGGCCGCTTCCGGCAGGAAGTTCAGCGTCGTCGGATTGTCTGCGCCGGAGGTCATGACCAGCGTGCCGGATTCGGCAACCGCGGCGAAGGCGTGGCCGACGGAGACCACGTCATTGCCGTCGGAAGCGCCGTGCTTCATCTCGATCTGCGTCTTCTCCCAGGGCATGGCGGCAAGACGCTTGTCGTCCCCCATGCGCACCGCCGCCGGCAGGTTGCGCTGGCGCAGCAGATCGGCGACCGCCGCGGGCACCTGGCTGGCATCGGCGACGCGCGCCACGCTGGCGGACGCCGCCTCGGCCAGCTTGACGAACAGCGCCAGCCTTTTGGCGGGTGGCAAGGCCCCGCGCGCCGGCACCACGCCGCGCGGCCGCGCACGCAAGCGCTCCTCCACCGCCGCCTTGCGGGCAGGCTCGTCGCCGGTGACGCCGAGCGAGCGGCGGACCTTGCCGAAGATGGCCTCGCGCCCGCTCATGACGCCTTCCTCCGCTCGGCCCACATCTCCTGGAAGGTCTGCCCTTCTGGCGCCGGCAGGTCGCGATATTTGGTCCAGCCGCCGGCGAGCGGCAACCGGCGAAAGCGGCCACGCGCCGCGCCCATATTGCCGAGCACACGCATCACCAGTTTCGTGCCGAACTGGTAGAGGCGCGGGTGGCGGGCGGCCCACGCCCACAGCCGCAACCCCCAGCGCCAGGTCGCCGGCGACAGGGCGCGCTCGAACTCGCGCTCGCGCCAATAGCGCATCATGTTGGGCAGCGGGATCTTCATCGGGCAGACGCTTTCGCAGCGCCCGCAGAAGGTCGAGGCATTGGGCAGGTGGCCTGCCTGGTCGACGCCGATGAGCGTCGGTGTCAGCACCGCGCCAATCGGCCCCGGATAGACCCAGCCATAGGCGTGACCGCCGACCTCCCAATAGACCGGGCAGTGGTTCATGCAGGCGCCGCAGCGGATGCAGCGCAGCATGTCCTGGAACTGTGTGCCGAGGACGGCCGAGCGGCCGTTATCGAGGATGACGACGTGGTACTCCTCCGGCCCATCGGGGTCGCCCGGCCGCCGCGGTCCGGTGGAAAACGTGGTGTACACCGACAAGTCCTGGCCAGTGGCCGAGCGCGACAGCAGGCGCAGGATCTGGCTGACATCGGCAAGCGTCGGCGTGATCTTCTCCAGCGAAGCGAGAACGATGTGCACCCGCGGCAGCGTCTGGGTGAGGTCGCCATTGCCCTCATTGGTGACGATCACCGAGGTGCCGGTCTCGGCGACGAGGTAGTTGGCACCGGTGATACCGACGTCGGCGGCCAGGAAACGCTGGCGCAAGATGCCGCGCGCCTCGGCGAGCAGCGCCGTCGGCTCGGAAAGGTCGCGGTCGGCGGGCAGGTCGGTATGCACCCGGCGAAAGTCGGCCTCGACCTGCTCCTTCACCAGATGCACGGCGGGCGCGATGATGTGGCTCGGCGACTCGTGGCGAAGCTGGATGATGTATTCGCCGAGGTCGGTCTCCACCGGCTCGATGCCGTTCTTTTCGAGGTGCTCGTTGATGGCGATCTCCTCGCCGATCATCGTCTTGCCCTTGGTCACCGTCCTGGCGCCGGCCTTGCGACAGAGATGCAAGATGATGTTGCGCGCGTCCTCGGCCGTCTCGGCGTAGTGCACCACGCCGCCAGCCTCCACGACCTTTCGCTCGTAGGCTTCGAGGTAGAGGTCGAGATGGGCGAGCGTATGGTTCTTGATGGCGCGTGCCTCATCGCGCAGCGCCTCGAACTCGGGCAGCGCATCGACCGCATCCTGGCGCTTCTTGGCGAAATTCCCGCTCACGAGACTGAACGTCTCCTGCAGCTGGGCGTCGCCGAGCGCTCGTCGGGCGTTTTCCTTGAAGGCGGGGGAGGTGGTCTGCATTAGCCTTTCCCCTCGCCGATCGGTGGTGTGTCGGTCATGCCGGCGAGCACCTCGGCGACGTGACGGACCTTGACCGTCCGGCCTTGGCGCTGGAGCTTGCCGGCCATGTTCATCAGGCAGCCGAGATCGCCGGCGAGGAGCGTGCCGGCGCCGGTTTCGACGATTCGCTCCGTCTTCTTCTCGACGATGCCGTTGGAGATGTCGGGATATTTCACGCAGAAGGTGCCGCCGAAGCCGCAGCAGGCGTCGGCCTCCCTGAGAGTCCTCATGGTCAGCCCGGCGACCGACTTGAGCAGCTTGCGCGGCTGCTCGCGGACGCCGAGTTCGCGCAGGCCGGCGCAGGAATCGTGATAGGTCACCGAGCCGTCGAAGGCGGCGTCGACCTTCTCCATGCCGCGCACGTCGACGAGGAAGCTGACAAGCTCGAACACCTTGGCCGAAAAGGCCTCGGCACGGGCTTCCCAGGCGGCGTCGCCGGCAAACAGCGTCGGATAGTGGACCTTGAGCATGCCGGCGCAGGAGCCGGACGGCGCCACGACATGATCGTAGGGCTCGAAGGCCGCGATCACCTGCTCGGCAATGGCGCGGGTGTCCTTGCGGTCGCCGGAATTATAGGTCGGCTGGCCGCAGCAGGTCTGCGCCGCCGGCACCTCGACCGTGCAGCCGGCCGCCTCCAGCAGCTTCACGGCGGCGAAGCCGACGGTGGGGCGAAAGAGATCGACCAGGCAGGTGACGAAGAGGCCGACCCGCGGCTTGCCTTGGTTTTCCGGCATTGTTCTTCCTTGACGCGACAGGCCGCGCCCCGGTTCGATAGCAGGCCGGACCGGGTCCTATCAACGCTTTGCCGGCAGGATGGGCCTTGGGCTATGGTCGCGGGCTAGAGGAGAGGCAGCCATGACCGCCATTGCCATGCCCGCAATCGACGAGGGCACCATCACCCGCCGCGAGGCCATCGTCGCCGGGCTGACAGCCATCGTCGGCGCCGATGCGGTCGTCGCGGAAGAAGACGAGCGCCGCGCCTATGAGACCGATGCGCTCACCGCCTACCGGGCGGTCCCGCTGGCGGTCGTCCTGCCGGCCTCCACCAGGGAAGTGGCGGCAGTGCTGAAGTTCCTGGGCGCGGAGGGCGTCAAGGTCGTCGCTCGCGGCGCCGGCACATCGCTGTCGGGCGGCGCGCTGCCTTCGCCGGATGCGGTCGTTCTCGGCCTGGCGCGCATGAACCGCATCCTGTCGATCGACTACGACAACCGGGTGGCGACGGTCGAAGCCGGCGTCACCAACATCAACATTTCCAATGCCGTCGCTCACAGGGGCTTCTTCTACGCCCCCGATCCCTCGAGCCAGCTTGCCTGCACGATTGCCGGCAACGTCGCCATGAACTCCGGCGGCGCCCATTGCCTGAAATACGGGGTGACCACCAACAATGTGCTGGGCGTGAAAATCGTGCTGATCGACGGCACCGTGGTCGAAATCGGCGGCGCTCATCTCGACGCACCGGGCTACGACCTGCTCGGCCTCGTCGTCGGTTCGGAAGGCCAGCTCGGCGTCGTCACCGAAGTGACGGTGCGCATATTGCGCGCGGCGGAAGGCGCCCGGCCGATGCTGATGGGCTTCACGAGCGCCGCGGCCGCCGGCGGCTGCGTTGCCGCCATCATCGGCTCCGGCATCGTGCCGGTGGCGATCGAATATATGGACGGACCGGCGATCAAGGCCTGCGAGGCCTTCGCCCATGCCGGCTACCCGCTCGACGTCGAGGCGCTGCTCATCGTCGAAGTGGAAGGCTCGCAAGCCGAGATCGCCGACCTCATCCAGCGCATCAAGACGGTCGCCGAAGATTTCCACCCGCAGGTCGTGCGGGTGTCGAAGTCGGAGGCCGAGAGCGCCGCGATCTGGAAGGGGCGCAAGGCTGCCTTCGGCGCCATGGGGCAGATTTCCGACTACATGTGCATGGACGGCGTCATCCCGACCGGGCGCCTGCCGGAGGTGCTGACCCGCGTCGGGGAGATCTGCGCCGGCTATGGGCTCGCCGTCTCCAACATCTTCCATGCCGGCGACGGCAACCTGCACCCGCTGATTCTCTACGACGCCAACAAGCCGGGCGACATCGAGAAGGCCGAGCAGGCGGGCGCCGACGTGCTGAAACTCTGCGTCGAGGTCGGCGGCTGCCTGACCGGCGAGCACGGCGTTGGCATCGAGAAGCGCGACCTGATGACGGTGCAGTTCTCGGCCATCGATCTTGCCCAGCAGATGCGGGTGAAGAGCGTCTTCGACCCCGGCTGGCTGCTCAACCCGGCCAAGGTCTTCCCGCTCGACGGGCGGCCCGAGCGGGCGGCGGCGGGGGCCTGAACCTCACCACAGGTTCTTGCCGTCGATCTCCTTCACCTCGACCGCGGCAAGATCGAAATCGTCGAACAGGCGGGCGTTGACGCCAACCCTGGGATTGTCGAAATCGGCCTTGCCGGTCGACCAGTCGGGCGATTCCGAATAGGTGGTGCAGCCGCAGACCGGGCAGAAGTGATGCAGCACGGTGTAGCTGTTCCACTGATAGGTGGCGACGCGGTCGCGTGCTGTCGTCGGGCGAAATTCCTTCGGCGTGTAATAGGCCCACAGCGCGCCGCGCTTGGAGCAGTACGAGCAGGTGCAGGCGGTGACGCTTTCCGGCGCCGCGCTCACCTCGAATTGCGTCGCCTTGCAGTGGCAGCTTCCCTTCAAGACCATGGTCGCACTCTCCCGTCGCGATGAAACAGGACGCAGCCTAACTGACGCCTCCTGACACCCTTCTGGCAGGAGGTGGAAGCATCCCAGAATTGAGCGGCATCAAGGTATCGCCCCGCCGGCCGCCGATTCTGGCGGCATGGACAAGATCCGCGTCGAACAGCATTCCTGCCTCGGGCTCATCTGGGCCGCCGGCTGGCTTTTCTCCATCGGCTTCCTGAAGCTCGGCTTCTGGCAGGGCGTCTTCGCCATCGTCGTCTGGCCGTATTACATCGGCACTTGGGCGGCGACGCTCCTCGCCTGACGACAAGGGCAGCCTTTCCTCGCGTTCCCGCGGCGGCTATTGCTAGCCGGCCGGAGAGAGCGGAAGCGTGAGCGAACCCCTGTTGCAGATCGACGAAACCGAGATTGCCGACATCGTCGCCGTTGCCGCCGACCGGCGGACGCCTCTGGCGATCATGGGCGGCGGGACGCGCGCCGGCCTCGGCCGTCCCGTGCAGGCCGCGGCGTCCCTCTCCACCGCCGCAATGCGCGGCGTCACCCTCTACGAACCGTCCGAATTGGTGATCTCGGCCAAGGCCGGCACGGCGCTTGCCGAAATCGAGGCGCTGCTCGCCGAAAACGGCCAGCGCCTGACCTTCGAGCCGCCGGACTATCGCAGGCTCTACAGTTCGACGGGCGAGCCGACCATCGGCGCCGTCGCCGCCGCCAACCTCTCCGGCCCGCGCCGCATCACGGGCGGCGCCGCCCGCGACGGCCTGATCGGCGTGCGCGCCGTCACCGGCCGTGGCGAGGCGGTGAAGTCCGGCGGGCGGGTGATGAAGAACGTCACCGGCTACGACCTGGTCAAGTTCCTCGCCGGCTCCTACGGCACGCTCGGCGTGCTGACCGAGGTGACCTTCAAGGTTCTGCCCGCGCCCGAGACCGAGGCGACGCTGGTTGTCGAGGGTCTCGACGATGCCGCCGCGGTTGCCGCGCTCTCCGCCGCGCTCGGCACGCCCTTCTCGGTCACCGGTGCGGCGCACATCCCGCTCTCCAGCAAGGGGCCGGGGCGCACCTGCATCCGCCTCGAAGGCTTCGCCGCCTCGGTCGCCGACCGTGTCGAGCGCATGCGGGCGACGGCTGGTCCGTTTGCCGGCGCCGCCGTGCTCGATGCGGACGCTTCCGTCGCGCTGTGGTGTTCCATCCGCGACGTCGATGCGCTGGGCGCACCGGACACCGCGCCGGTCTGGCGGCTGTCGGTGAAGCCGGGCGATGCGCCGGCACTGGTCGAGACTCTGCACCGCGCTTTCGCCTGCCGCGCGCTCTATGACTGGGGCGGTGGGCTGATATGGATTGCCGGCGGCGACGGGCCGGACGCCGGCGCTGAAACGGTGCGTGCCGCGGTCGCAACCGTCGGCGGCCATGCCACGCTGGTGCGCGCGCCGGACGACGTGCGCAATGCAGTCGATGTCTTCCAGCCCTTGCCCGAGCCGCTGATGGCGCTCACCCGCAAGCTCAAGGAGAGTTTTGACCCGGCCGGTATCCTCAACCCCGGCCGCATCTACAAGGGGCTGTGATGACGTTCGGCGCGGCACGGCTCGAGCTGTGGGATGACCTCCCCCCTTGTGGGGCCCACAGGGGGGGAGAGGCGTCCCCATCCGGCGGTTGGGGCTTAAGAATGACGGGCACAGCGAGCAGACCACCGTCGCATGTGCCGATTGCCGCTGGCCTGCGTGCCAAAGCCAAGCGCATGCGTCACTCAATGACAGATGCCGAACGCCTACTGTGGTGCGCGCTTCGGGGTCATCGGCTTCCCAGCCTGACCTTCCGGCGGCAAGTTCCCGTCGCCAATTTCATCGTGGATTTCGCATGCCGCCGGAAGAGACTCATTGTCGAAGTCGACGGCGCCACGCACAGCACGACGACAGAGCACCGCAAGGATGAAATCAGGACTGCAGCGCGGGAAGCCGAGGGATATCGTGTCCTCCGGTTCTGGAATGACGATATTTACGACAATCTTCCCGGCGTTCTGGATCGCGTGGCCGCGGCAGCCAATGGTGAGAATGGGGCTTAGGGCATGCAGACCAGCTTCACCCTCGCCCAGCTCGCCGATCCGGAGGTCGCCAATTCGGAGAAGATCCTCCGCTCCTGCGTCCATTGCGGCTTCTGCACCGCGACCTGCCCGACCTATCTGCTGCTCGGCGACGAGCTCGACAGCCCACGCGGGCGCATCTACCTCATCAAGGACATGCTGGAGAGTGGCAGGCCGGCGAACGTCGAGGTCGTCCGCCACATCGACCGCTGCCTGTCGTGCCTCGCCTGCATGACCACCTGCCCCTCGGGCGTCGACTACATGCATCTGGTCGACCACGCCCGCGCCCATATCCACCAAACCTATCGCCGGCCTTTCGCCGACCGCGCCATCCGGTCTCTGCTCGCTTTCGTGTTGCCCTATCCGGCACGCTTCCGTGCCGCGCTCGGCGGCGCGCGGCTGGCGCGGCCCTTGGCCGGGCTCGTGGCGAAACTGCCCGGCGGCAATCGCCTCGCCGCGATGCTGAGACTGGCGCCGAAGGTCCTGCCGCGGCCGTCGCCGGCAAGCCGGCCCGGCATCTTTCCGGCGGTCGGCGCGCGCAAGGGGCGTGTGGCGCTGCTCCGCGGCTGCGCCCAGTCGGTGCTCGACCCCGGCATCAACGCGGCCACCATCCGCCTGCTCACGCGACACGGCGTCGAGGTGGTGCAGGCGGCCGACGAGGTCTGCTGCGGCGCGCTCACCCATCACATGGGGCGCACGCACGACGCGCATGAGAACGCCAGGCGCAATGTCGATGCCTGGGTGAGGGAGATCGAGGCCGGCGGCCTCGACGCCATCATCGTCACCACGTCCGGCTGCGGCACGACGGTCAAGGATTACGGCTTCATGCTGCGCCTCGACCCGGCCTATGCCGAAAAGGCCAAGCTTGTGTCGGCGCTGGCGAAGGACATCACCGAATATCTGGAAACCCTCGACCTCGGCACGCCGGAGAACGGCAAGGGGCTCGCCGTCGCCTATCATGCCGCCTGCTCGCTGCAGCACGGCCAGCAGGTGACGACCGCGCCGAAGACGCTGCTGGCGCGCGCCGGCTTCGACCTGCGCGAGGTGCCGGAGGGCCACATCTGCTGCGGCTCGGCCGGCACCTACAACATGCTTCAGCCGGAGATTTCCGTTCGCCTGCGCGACCGCAAGGTCAAGAACATCAAGGCGACGGGCGCCGGCCTTGTCGCCGCCGGCAATATCGGCTGCATCACCCAGATCGCCAGCGGCAGCGATATGCCCGTCGTCCACACGGTGGAACTCATCGACTGGGCCTATGGCGGGCCGAGGCCGGCGGGGCTGAAGCAAATCGCTTGACATCCATAAGTGTATACTTATTTAATAAGTAAACACTTATGGAATATGCGCGATGCAGCCCGTTGCCCTCGATACGCTGTTCAAGGCCCTTGCCGACCCGACGCGTCGTGCTGTCTTTGAGCGCCTGACGCGCGACGGCGAGGCGAGCGTGGCCGCCCTGACCTCCGGCGCCGGGGTTTCGCAGCCGGCGGTTTCGCAACATCTGGCAGCGCTGCGCAGTGCCGGTCTGGTGGCGGAGCGCCACGAAGGGCGCCGCACCTTCTATCGCGCCGAACCGCGCTCGCTTTTGCTGTTGATCGACTGGGTCTCCCTCCAGGACGCCTTCTGGCGCGACCGGCTCGGCCGCCTCGCCGAACTTCTCGAGGAGTTGGATGAATGAACGACACGTCTTCCGCCAAGGCCCGGCGCGCCATCCGCGTCGACTACGACTTCCCCTATCCGCCGGAAAAGGTCTGGCGCTGCCTGACCGAGAGCGAACTCATCGCACGCTGGCTCATGCCCAACGATTTTCGCCCGGAAGTAGGGCACTGTTTCACATTTCGCACGCAGCCGATCCCCGCCGCAGGTTTCGACGGCATCGTCCATTGTGAGGTGCTGGATGTCGTGGCGCCGCGGCGGCTCAGCTATTCGTGGCGCGGCGCCTCCATCGACACGGTGGTCACCTGGACGCTGGAAGGGACGCGGGACGGCACCCGCCTGCATCTGGTCCATGACGGCTTCGACCCTGCCGACACCATGTCGTTCGACGGCCTCGGCCAGGGTTGGCGGAAGATGAAGTCCGGCCGCATCCTGGAGGTGCTCGCAGGCCTGTAGCCGGCCCTTGCGCCGGCTGCCGCAAGTCCTTACCGTCACTGCTGTCTCAACGGGGTGCCCTGTCCGGGCTGAGAGGCGTTCGCCAACCCGTCGAACCTGATCCGGATCATGCCGGCGGAGGGATTGAGGATGCATCAGCCAAGAAAGCGTCATGCGCCGTCAGCCGGGCAAGCACAGCCCGAGGGGCGTTGGCCATGACAGATTTTGACATTCCGGCAGCCGCAGCGGCGCTCGACGACCTGCGCCGGCAGCGCCCGCTCGTCCACAACATCACCAACTACGTGGCGATGGAGATCGCCGCCAATGTCCTGCTGGCGCTGGGCGCCTCGCCGGCCATGGTCCATGCGCGCGAGGAGGTCGAAGATTTCGTCGCGATTTCGGGCGCCTTGGCGATCAATATCGGCACGCTGTCGCCGCCTTGGGTCGAGGCCATGAAGCTTGCCGCGACAACGGCGATCAGCCTCGGCCAGCCCTGGGTGCTCGACCCTGTCGGCTGCGGCGCAACCCCCTACCGCACGCGTGTGTCGGCGGAGCTTGCGGCCATGAAGCCTGCGATCATTCGCGGCAATGCCAGCGAGATCATGAGCCTTGCCGGCGAAGCTGGTGCGGCCGGCAAGGGCGTCGATTCGACCGCCGGCTCCGGCGCCGCGATCGAGGCGGCGCGCGCGCTTGCCAACGGCACCGGCGCCATCGTCGCCGTCACCGGCGAGACCGACTACGTCACCGATGGCGCCACGATCGTTGCCGTCACCGGCGGCGACGAACTGATGCCGCTGTCGACCGCACTCGGCTGCGCCCTCACCGCCTGCGTCGCCGCTTTCGGCGCGGTGCGCCCGCCCTTCGAGGCGGCGGCCGCTGCCCTTGCCGTCTACGCGGCGGCCGGCGCCGAAGCCGCCAGCCGCTGCCGCGGTCCCGGCCATCTGCCGGCGGAGCTCTGCGACGCGCTCTACACCATGAACGCAACGACGTTGGCGCGCCGGGCGAAGATCGAGATGGTCTGATGCCCCGCCTTGTTTTCGACCTTTCGGTCTATCTGGTGACCGACCGGCAGCTATGTGGCGCGCGCGGCGTGATCGAGACCGTGCGCCAGGCGATCGCCGCCGGCGCCACCATGGTGCAACTCCGCGATCCCGCCGCCAAAACGCGGGCTCTGGTCGATGAGGCGCGGGCGCTTCTTGCGCTGCTCAAGCCGGCCGGCATTCCCTTCGTCATCAACGACCGTGTCGACGTGGCAATGGCTGCCGGCGCCGACGGCGTCCATCTCGGCCAGTCCGACATGGCTGTTGCCGATGCCCGCGCCCTGATGGGGCCGGAGCCGATCCTCGGCCTGTCGATCACGGCAATGGCCGACCTCGCTGCGAGCGATCTTGCCGGGGTGGATTATCTCGGCGTCGGGCCGGTTTTTGCGACGACCACCAAGGTCGACGCGGCGCCCGCCATGGGACTGGCCGGGCTTTCAGCCGTGCGCGCCGCCTGCGAGCGGCCCATCGTCGCCATCGGCGGCATCAATGCCGACAATGCCGCCGATACCATCACGGCCGGCGCCGATGGCGTGGCGGTCGTCTCGGCGATCTGCGCGGCGCCGGTTGTGGGCGAAGCCATGCGGCGGCTTGTCGCCCGTATCGCCGCGGCCAAGCAGACCGGCCGCTAGGTCTTCAGCCGGTAGCCGGTGCGAAACATCCAGGCGATGACCGCCAGGCAGATGGCGAGGAAGATGAGCGTCATCGCGAGGCTGAGTGCCACGCTGACATCGGCGGTCGAGAAGAAGCTCCAGCGGAAGCCCGAGACCAGATAGACGACCGGGTTGAACAGCGACACCGACTGCCAGAAATCGGGGAGCATTTTGATCGAATAGAACGTGCCGCCGAGGAAGGTGAGCGGCGTCACGAACAGGAGCGGCACCAGCGACAGCTTCTCGAAGCCGTCCGCCCACAGCCCGATGATGAAGCCGAACAGGCAGAAGGTGACCGCCGTCAGCACCATGAACAGCCCCATGACCGCCACGTGGTCGATGTGGATCGACACGAAGAACGAGGCGGTGGCGAGGATGACCAGGCCAAGGATCACCGATTTGGTCGCCGCCGCGCCGACGTAGGCGATGACGATTTCGAGGTACGAGATCGGCGCCGAAAGGACCTCGTAGACCGTGCCGGTGAATTTCGGGAAGTAGATGCCGATCGAGGCGTTGGAAATCGACAGCGTCAGCAGCGTCAACATGATCAGCCCCGGCACGATGAACGCGCCGTAGTCGATGCCGTCGACCGTGCTTATGCGCGAGCCGATCGCCGAACCGAACACGATGAAATAGAGCGATGTGGTAATGACCGGCGCCACGATCGACTGAAGCAACGTACGGAAGGTCCGCATCATTTCGAAGCGGTAGATCGTCCAGGTCGCAATGGCGTTCACAGGTTGTCGCTCCTGACCAAGTCGACGAAGATATCCTCAAGCGAGCTTTGCCGCGTCTGGATATCCCGGAAGTGGATATCGGCCGCGGAAAGGTCGGCGAGCAGGTGCGTGATACCGGTGCGCTCGGCTTGCGTGTCGTAGGTGTAGGTGAGGTCGCAGCCATCGCGACCGAGCTCGAGCTTGTAGCCGGCGAGGGCCTCGGGCACCGAAGCGATTGGATGCGACAGCAGCAGGGTCAGCTGTTTCTTGCCGAGCTTGCGGGTCAGCTCGGCGGTTTCCTCCACGACGATGATCTCGCCCTTGTTGATGACGCCGATGCGGTCGGCCATCTCCTCGGCTTCCTCGATGTAGTGGGTGGTGAGGATGATGGTGGTGCCGGCGTCGCGCAGCGCCCGCACGGTTGCCCACATGCTCTGGCGAAGCTCGACGTCGACGCCGGCGGACGGCTCGTCGAGGAAGAGAATTTCCGGTTCGTGGGCAAGCGCCTTGGCGATCATGACGCGTCGCTTCATGCCACCGGACAGCGTGATGATCTTGGCGTCCTTCTTGTCCCACAGCGACAGGTCCTTCAGGACCTTCTCGAGGTACGCCGGGTCGGCGCGCTTGCCAAAGACGCCGCGGCTGAAGGTGACCGTGTTCCAGACCGTCGCGAAAATGTCGATGGTGACCTCCTGCGGCACCAGGCCGATCATTGCCCGCGTCGCGCGGAAGTCGCGGACGATGTCGTGGTCGGCGACGGTGACCGTACCGGCCGTCGGCGTCGACAGGCCGCAGATGACGCTGATGAGCGTGGTCTTGCCGGCGCCGTTGGGGCCCAGCAGGCCGAAGATCTCGCCCCGGCGGATTTCGAGGTCGATGCCCTTCAGGGCCTGGAATCCGGAGGCATAGGTCTTGGAAAGACCGGAAATCGCGATAACCGGCTGTGTCGAAGCGTTTCCGGTCGCCATGCAAGGGTCTCCCGCCGCGGGCGACACATATGGGCAGGATGTCGCAGGGTTGCAAGGCGCGCGACGGCCCTTCCTGAAATCCCCTGCCAATCGGGTTCTTTCGGGCTCAAGGCTGTGCCATACAGAGGCCGCAGCAGGTGGGAGAAACAGCCAGAAATGTCGGTCGTTGAGCGCAAGTCTAAGGTGCCGGGCGTTGAAATCCGGGGCGCGTGGGGTCCGCGCTATGAGGAGATCCTGAGCGACGAGGCGCTCGCCTTCCTCGCCGGCCTGCACCGCAAGTTCAACCCGTCGCGCCAGCGTCTCCTCAGCCTTCGCGACGAGCGCCAGGCCCGCCTCGACGGTGGCGCCCTGCCGGATTTCCTGCCCGAGACCGCCCATGTGCGTGACGGCGACTGGACCGTCGCCCCGATTCCCGCCGACCTGCTCGACCGCCGCGTCGAGATCACCGGGCCGACTGACCGCAAGATGGTGATCAATGCGCTGAATTCCGGCGCCAAGGTCTTCATGGCCGATTTCGAGGACGCCAACGCGCCGACCTGGGCGAACCAGATCGAGGGCCAGATCAACCTCAAGGACCGCTGGGCCGACAGGATCAATTTCACCGATCCGACGAGCGGTAAGGAATACCGGCTCTCCACCAACCCGGCGGTGCTGCTGGTGCGCCCGCGCGGCTGGCACCTGCCGGAGGACCATCTGGTTGTCGACGGCCAGTCGATCGCCGGCGGCCTGTTCGACTTCGGCCTCTATTTCTTCGTCAACGCCAAGACGCTGCTCTCGCGCGGCACCGGGCCCTATTTCTACCTGCCGAAGCTCGAAAGCTACCTCGAAGCGCGCCTGTGGAACGAGGTCTTCACCTATGCCGAGGACACGCTGGGCATTCCGGTGGGCACCATCAAGGCGACCGTCCTGATCGAGACGCTGCCCGCCGCCTTCGAGATGGACGAGATCATCTACGAGCTGCGCGAGCACATGGCCGGGCTCAATTGCGGCCGCTGGGACTACATCTTTTCCTTCATCAAGACGCTCCGCAACAAGCCGGAATTCCTGCTGCCCGACCGCGGCCAGGTGGACATGGGCAGGGCCTTCCTCAAGGCCTATTCGGAGCTCTTGATCAAGACCTGCCATCGCCGCGGAGCCTTCGCCATGGGCGGCATGGCGGCGCAGATCCCCGACCGCCGCAACGAGGAGATCAACCGCATCGCCATCGAGAAGGTGCGCGCCGACAAGGAACGCGAGGCCAGGGCCGGCCACGACGGCACCTGGGTCGCCCACCCCGACCTCGTGCCGGTGGCGATGGAGGTGTTCGACCGGCTGATGCCGCAGCCGAACCAGCTTGACCGCATGCGCGAGGACGTGGCTGTCGGGCAGAAGGCGCTGCTCGAGGTCCATGAGGGCACGCGCACCGAGGAGGGCGTGCGCCAGAACATCCGTGTCGGCGTGCAATATATCGAGGCGTGGCTCAGGGGCCGCGGCGCTGTGCCGCTCTACAGCCTCATGGAGGATGCCGCCACCGCCGAGATCAGCCGTTCGCAGATCTGGCAGCAGATGCATTTCAACGCCGCGCTCGAGGACGGCCAGAAGGTGACGGTCGAGCTCTTCGACAGGATCCTGGCCGAGGAGATGGAACGGGTGAAAAGCGAGATCGGCGCCGACAATTACGCCGCCGGCCGCTTCCCCGAGGCGATCGAACTCTTCCGCAACCTCTCCATCGCCGACACGCTGACACCCTTCCTGACGCTGCCGGCCTATCGACTGATCGTGTGAGCGGAGCCTGCGGGCGGGGCTAGGCGCGCAAGCGCCGTAACCCACCATCCGAATTGGCAGTGGGCTCAGCCGGTGGGTTACGCGCCTTTGGCGCTAACCCACCCTACGCGCCGGTGGCATTGCGCCCGAGCCTCATGTCCCCGCCCGGCTCTTCAGTGGCTTCTCTTCCATCGCCATGAAGCAGATGAGGCCGACCACCAGCGCAATCGCAGCGGCACCGAAGATCATGGTGAAGACCGGTCCGATCGGCGTGCCGTTCTTGGCGGCCATGGCCACCAGCCTTTCGAGCGATCCGATCGACTGGCCGCCGACCCCGAGGCCGCTCAGGAAAATGGCGCCGAAGACGGCGACCAGGATGGCGCTGCCCAGCGAGCGGAAGAAATTGAAGGTTGCGGTCGCGGTGCCGAGCTGGTGCGGCTCGACCGCGTTCTGGATCGAAACCGTGGTCACCGGATAGATGGTGCCCATGCCGACGCCGGAGATGGCGAGCAGCACCTCGATCTGCCACAGCGGCAGCGTGCCCGAGCCCCAGGCCAGGGCCGCCATGCCGATTGCCGCGATCACGAGCCCGACCAGCGGCCCGCGCTTGTAGTGCTCCGTCCAGGTCATGATGCGGCCGGCGATCTGGGCGCCGGTGACGGTGCCGCCCATCAGCGCGATCAGCGCCAGGCCCGATTGGCTGGCGGAGAGCCCGACGATCGCCTCGAAATAGATCGGCACGAAGATGGTCAGGCCGACCATGGTGCCGACGACGAAGAAATTGGACGCCGTGCCGGTGCCGACGACGGGATTGAGCATGACGGCGAGCGGCACGAACGGCTCGCTGGCGGTCAGCAGGCGCCCGGCGAACAGGCCCCAGGCGGCCACCGTGGCGATGATGAGGCCGATGACCTGCGGCGAGGTCCAGGGATAGGTGCTGCCGCCCCATGACAGGGCGAGCAACAGGCTGGTCGCGGCGAAGGCCATAAGCAGCGCGCCGACGACGTCGAGCTTGTGCGGCCGCTCGTGCCGCGGCAGGCGCTTGAGCACGCCATAGGTCATCGCCAGAGCGCCGGCGCCGAGCGGCAGGTTGATCCAGAAGATGAACGACCAGTGCAGATCCTGGGCGAAGAAGCCGCCGATCACCGGGCCGACGACGCTGGAGGTGACGAACACGGAAGCGAAATAGGCCTGGTAGCGCATGCGCTCGCGCGGCGAGACCACGTCGGCGACTATGGTCTGGGCAAGCGCGATCAGGCCGCCGCCGCCGAGCCCCTGGATGAAGCGCGCCGAGATCAGCACGATCATCGCCGGCGCCAGCGCGCACAGCAGCGAACCGAAGACGAAGGTCGAGATGGCAATGAGCAGCATCCTGCGGCGGCCGTGAATGTCGGCGAGCTTGCCGTAAAGCGGCGTCACCGCCGTTGCGGAAAGCAGGTAGGCGGTCACCACCCATTGCAGGTGTTCGAGGTCGTGCAATTCCGAGCCGATGGTCGGTAGCGCCGTCGCCACGATGGTCTGGTCGAGCGCCGCCAGAAGCATGGCCAGCAGGATGCCGAGGATGATCTGGCGGACGGCGGCCTTGTCGAGCGCCGGCGGGTGAGCGGAGGGCGTGGCGTCGTTCATCGCAGCGTCGACACGGGCAAATGGGGCAAAGCGCTAGGGAGAGTGGCGGTCATCATGAATGGCGCCGGCGCTAAAGGAAAGGGCGCCCCTTGCGGGGCGCCCGGAATTTACCGCCATGAAGTCAGGAAATGGCGGCGCTAAAGGACGATGACCTTGGCGCCGACCCTGGCGCGATTGAAGAGGTCGATGACATCCGGATTGACCAGACGAATGCAGCCGGACGAGACATTGAGGCCGATGGTCCACGGCTCGCTGGTGCCGTGGATGCGGAAGCCGGTGTCGCCGCCCTTGCCGTAGAGGTAGAGGGCGCGGGCGCCGAGCGGATTGCCGGGGCCGCCCTTCATGTAGGCCGGCAGCTTGTGGCCACGCTTGGCCTCGCGGACGACCATTTCCCGGGGCGGTGTCCAGCCCGGCCATTGCGCCTTGCGGCCGACATGGACGACGCCGTGCCAGCCGAAGCCGGTGCGCCCGACGCCGATGCCGTAGCGGATCGCCTGCCCCTTGCTGAGCACCAGGTAGAGGTAGTGCCAGCGCGGGTCGATGATGATGGTGCCAGGCCTCTCGGACGTGTTGTAGCCGACGATCGTGCGCTGGAATTGCGACGGCACAACGCGATAGCGCGACACCTGCTCGGGATAGAGCGCCTGGCCCTGGAAGCCGTCGCCGCCATCGCCGGAGAAGATCTGGCCGAGGCCGTTGAAGAACGCATCGATCGGGTTGTCGTCGGCATTGGCCGCACCGGCGCTGGCGAGCGCGATGCCGAGAACCACCGCCACAATCAGCTTCTTGCCGAACATCTGTAGCCCCCTCAATAGGATTGCGCTGGTCCAGCCGCGGTGCGCAACACCGGAACGATAGCGAATTAACGCGAGCACAGGCAACTGCCCTGGTGGTCACGACCTGGTGAGGCGAGGGCCGTCCGCCCGACGAAGAGCGGACGGCCTCTCCCCCAAAGCGGCCAGAAATCCGCCCGCTCCCCGTGCTATTGGACGATGACCCTGGTTCCGACCTTCACCCGGTCGTAGAGATCGACGATGTCCTGGTTGCGCATGCGGATGCAGCCCGAGGAGACCGCGTGGCCGATCGTCCACGGCTCGTTGGACCCGTGGATGCGATAAAGCGTCGAGCCGATATAGAGCGCCCGCGCCCCCAGCGGATTATTGACGCCGCCGACCATATGGACCGGCAGGTTCGGCACTCGCTGGCGCATCTCTTCCGGCGGCGTCCACTCCGGCCACTTGGCCCTGCGCGTGATCTTGTGGACGCCCGCCCATTCGAAGCCCGGACGGCCGACGCCAACTCCGTAGCGCTTGGCCATGCCGTCGCCCTCGACCAGGTAGAGGTAGCGCGCCTCGGTATCGATGACGATGGTGCCCTTGGGCTGGCTGGTCTGGTAGGCGACTTCGCGCGGCAGGAAGGCCGGGTCGATAGGCCGGCCGTAGCGCGGGTCATAGGTTGGCCGGCGCTGCTGCGGTGCGATGGTTGCCGGCGAGAAGGCGACCGGCTGCGGTGCCGACCGGGCAACGCCGAGGCGGTTGGGCGCCATCAGCTGCAACAGGAGCGGACCGTCGGTGAAGGTAGCCGGTTGCGCGGCGGCCTGTCCGCTGTGGACAATGCCGAAGGCGAACGCGGCAAGCGCGATTGAAGGAAAGGCACGGGTAAACATCGGCGTACTCGGTACTATTGCGCGACAAGCGGTTGCCCGCGGGACGGAACGGACCTGCCTGACGCCGACGTTTTTTCGTTGGGCCGCTTCCGTAGGAGACGGTAATGGGCGCCGACGAGCAAATGGTAAACCAATGGTGGCCGCGTTCGGCCATGGTGAATGAACGGTTACTTTGGAGAAGCCAGGTGGCAGACAAACCGGAACTGGTGAAGGGCGCCGACGGCAAGCGGCGCTGCGCCTGGGGCGCCAGCACGCCGGACTACATGGCCTATCACGACCACGAATGGGGACGGCCGGTCACCGACGATGTCCGCCTGTTCGAGAAGATCTGCCTGGAGGGCTTCCAGTCCGGCCTGTCGTGGCTGACCATCCTCAGGAAGCGCGAGAATTTCCGCAAGGCCTTCGCCGGCTTCGACTTCCACAAGGTCGCCCGCTTCAATGAGAAGGACGTCAAGCGCCTGCTTGCCGACGCCGGCATCATCCGCCACCGCGGCAAGATCGAAGCCACCATCAACAACGCCGCGCGCGCCGTCGAGCTGGAGCGCGAGAGGGGGTCGCTGGCCGCCTATTTCTGGGAGTACGAGCCGGAGGCGAAGAAGCGCGAGGTCTTTGCCATCCCGTCGCAGACGCCCGAATCGGTCACCCTGTCGAAGGACCTGAAGAAGCGCGGCTGGAAATTCGTCGGGTCGACCACCTGCTATGCCTTCATGCAGGCCATGGGGCTCACCAACGACCACCACCCCGGTTGCTGGTGCCACAAGGAGGCGGAAACAGTAAGGGCGGCTTTCCGCCGCCCTTACTGAAATTCTCGGATTGTGCCGCTGCCTAGCGCGAGCGCGCCAACTCACGCGCGCGCTGCGAGATGTCGGCGCGGGCGAGGCCGAGATCTGCAAGCTGGCGGTCGTTCATGCCAGCAAGCGCCTGGTGAAAGCGGGCAGTCCTGAAGCCCTCGGCAACGCCGGCGGCAAAACGCCTGAAATTGGTCACCTGAGTCGTCCTCGAAGTGGCCAGTTTAGCGCGACTGCGCCAGCGCCAGCGCGCGCAGCGAGACGTTGTCGCGGCTGATGCCGATATCGGCGAGCTGACGGTCGCTCATGCGATTGAGCCTGTGCTGCACGCGGGCCGTGTTGAAGCCGTCGGTCAGGCTGTTGAGGACACGGGCAAAGCGGTTCATCGGTTTTCTCCTTCCAAACTCTGCCCGGAATATAATCACTGCAGAAATGGGAGGCAGGGGGTTTGCTGCATCGCAGCACTGCATCCTGCGCATGGCCCATGCCGGAGCATGGCCAAATTAGGGCAGCTTCTTGACCAAGCTGTCCGCGGCGCGGCCCGTCACGCCGAAGGCGCGGATAAGGGCGGCGAAGACCTTGCGCCTGGCGGCGTCCCACGGCGCTGCCAGGCTTGCGACCAGATGCGCCTCGGATTTCAGGATGACGCCGTCTGACAGGATCTTCAGGCCGTTGGCCTTGAGGGTGGTGCCGGTGGTGGTGATGTCGACGATGAGGTCGGCTGCGCCCGAGGCCGGGGCACCTTCGGTCGCCCCCAGGCTCTCGACGATACGGTAATCGGCGATGCCATGGCCGGCGAAGAAGCGCCGGGTGAGGGCGATATATTTGGTGGCCACCGTCAGCCGGCGCCCGTGGCGCGGGCGGAAGTCGGCGGCCACGTCGTCAAGGTCGGCCATGGTGTCGACGTCGATCCAGGCTTCCGGTACGGCAACCACCACCTCGCAATGGCCGAAGCAGAGCGGCGCCACGAAGGCGGCGCGGCGCTGCCAGTCGGGAACCGTCTCTTCCACCTGGTCGCGGCCGGTGACGCCGAGATGCACGGCGCCGGCGCCGATTTCGCGAGCGATCTCCGGTGCCGACAGATAGGCAACCTCGGCCCCGGCCATGCCGGCGATGCGGCCGCGATAGCGCCGCGCCGCACCGGAGCGCGTGAGCTCCAGCCCGGCCCTGGCGAAGGCACTGAGCGTATTTTCCTGCAGGCGGCCCTTGGAGGGGACCGCGACCACTAGCGGCGCGCTCATCGGCGCTCTCCGATGCGGTCGAGCCAGATGGAGAAGCCAACCGCCGGCACCGCAGTTCCGGCGGAGATCAACGCCATCATGCGGTCGTAGCGGCCGCCGCCGACGATCTGGCCGCTGTCCGGACGGGCTGCGTCGTGAACCTCGAAGACGAAGCCGGTGTAGTAGTCGAGCCGCCGCCCGAAATCGGCGGCGAAGGCAAGGCGCGGCAGGTCGACACCGCGACGGGCGAGCGCCTCCGCGCGCATCTCGAAGCGGTCGAGCGCCTTGCCGACCGCCAGCCCCTCGTTTGCCGCCAGCCTCCGCAGCGCGGCGAGCGCCCGCGCCGGCGTGCCGGCAATGGTCAGGTAGCGCGCCAGCACCTTGGCCGGACGGTCGCCGATGCCGGCGGCAATCACCGCCTTCTCGACAAAGCGGTCGGCAATCTCGTCGGCGGTGCGCCCATCGATGGTGGCAAGGCCGGCCGCGTCCAGCGCCTCCGCCGCGCGGCGCCGCGCGGCGCTGCGTTGGACTCCTCCGGTCGCAGCGGCTGCCGCCGGGAGGCCGCCATTGGCACGGGCGATCAGGGACGCCACGCGTTCACGATTGCCGAAATTACGCGCCAGCCGCCGCTTCCACGGCGGGCTCAGGTCGAGCGCATCGAGCACGGCGCCGAAGATGGCCGAGTCGCCGATACGCACCGCAGTCTTCTTGACGCCCAGCAGGGCGATCGCGTCGAGCGCCAGCTTGAGCGCATCGGCATCGGCGGCGACCCGATCCATGCGGCCGAGCGATTCGATGCCCGCCTGCAGGAACTCGCCGGGCTCGTTCCGGCGGTGGCGGAACACCGGCCCGAGATAGGCGTAGCCCGCCTTGCGCTTGGCGCCGCCGGTGGAAAGGTGGTGCAGGCAGACGGGGATCGTGTAGTCGGGACGGAGCGCCAGCTCCGTGCCGTCGGCGGCATTGGTCAGATAAAGGCGGCGCCGCAGGTCCTCGCCGGCAAGCTCGACGAACACGCTGGCCGGATGAACGACCGGCGGCTCGACGAAAGCGTAACCGGCCTCCGCAAGGAGCCGGCGCAGCGATTCATAGGGCTCGGTCATCGCACCGCTAGGGGCGCCGCTCGCCGCGGCCGAGCAGGCGATTGACCGCTTCCACCAGGTCGCCGACCGCGACCTCCTCCTGGCCCGGCCGCTCCTCGCGCCACTGGGCATTGTCCTCAATTCCGGCCGAAAGCTTCTTGCCGAGCGCCAGATCCTTGATCTGCACGACGCCGCGCGCCTTCTCGTCGCCGCCCTGGATGATGGCCAGCGGTGCGTTGCGCCGGTCGGCATATTTCATCTGCGCCCGCATGCCCGACTCTCCGAGATACATCTCGGCGCCAATATCGGCGCGCCTGAGTTCGGCGACCATCTGCTGGTATTCGCCCATGCGCTCGCGATCGAGCACCAGCACCACCACCGGGCCGGCGGTATCGTCCGTCTCGCCCTTGTTAAGTGCCGAGAGCGCCGACTGCAGGCGCGACACGCCGATCGAGAAGCCGGTCGCCGGGATCGGTTCGGCGGTGAAGCGGCCGACCAGCCCGTCATAGCGCCCGCCGCCGCCGACCGAGCCGAAGCGCGCCGGCTCGCCCTTCTCGTTGACTGTCTCGAACAGCAGCTCGGCCTCGTAGACCGGCCCGGTATAGTATTCGAGGCCGCGCACGACGGAGGCGTCGATGCGGATGCGGTCGCTGCCGTAGCCGGCGGCGGCCACCTGATCGGCGATCCTGTCGAGCTCGGCCGAGCCCTCGCGGCCGATGGCGGTCTGTCCGGGATGCGGGCGCCCCTGCTCTCCGGCTTCGAGCGACTTGAGGGCGGTCGCCACCTGACGCGGGTCGAGGCCGGCGCCCTTGGTGAAGTCGCCGCTTTCGTCACGCCGTCCGGCCCCCAGCAGCTCACGCACGCCCTCGATGCCGAGGCGGTCGAGCTTGTCGATGGCGCGCAACACCACCAGCTTCTGGTGCTCGTCGGCGACGCCGATCTCCTCCATGACGCCGTCGAGCACTTTGCGGTTGTTGACGCGGATGACGTATTGCCCGCGCGGGATGCCCAGTTCCTCCAGCGTGTCGGCGGCCATCATGCACATCTCCGCATCGGCGGCGACGGAGGCCGCGCCGACCGTGTCGGCGTCGAACTGCATGAACTGGCGGAAGCGACCCGGGCCAGGCTTTTCGTTGCGGAACACCCAGCCCGACCGGTAGCTGCGATAAGGCTTGGGCAGGCGCTCGTAATTCTCGGCGACGTAGCGGGCAAGCGGCGCCGTCAGATCGTAGCGCAAGCTCAGCCATTGCTCGTCGTCGTCGAGGAACGAGAACACCCCTTCGTTGGGCCGGTCCTGATCGGGCAGGAACTTGCCGAGCGCTTCGGTGTATTCGATCAGCGGGGTTTCGACCGGCTCGAAGCCGTAGCGCTCGTAGACGCGGCGGATGCGCGCCATCATGCGCTCGGTGGCGCGGATGTCTGCCGCCGAGCGGTCGATCAGCCCGCGCGGCAGCCGTGCTTTCGGTTTCTGGTCGTTGCTTGCCATGGCGCGCGGTTCCTAGCCCATCGCCGGGAGAGCGGCAAGGTTGCCAAGGCCGGCGCCAGCTTTCGCCAAGCCCAACCGTGGCAGCGATCCAATGCCGCTCCATGCGCGGAGGGACGCACCACCAACAGCCGAGCCTCCTCGGAAACCGGCCTGCCCATCCGCCGGGTCAGCCGCAAGACGGCCCGCGCCTGACGCCCGGCCGGCGCGGCCAGCCCTTGGCAACCGCCATTTGCGGGCCATTTTTCCCCATCACATCACGATTGCGCCCGCGCGACCCCTTCTCCATCCTGCGCGGGCGATCATGATTCCCGCCTTGAACCAGTGACCGCCGTCCGGCGGCACGCGAAGGAACCGCTCGATGTTCGCCTCGTTCTTCCCCAAGCCCCGGCTGCTCTTCATCTCGGCCGTGGTGTGGTCGGCCGTCTGCATGGCCGTCTGGTATCTGTTCGCACGGGGTCTCGGGCAACACCTCAGCCTCGGCTGGATCGTGGGTGTCCACTATCCGCCGCCGCTGGTACCCGGCGGTGGCGACACGGCGCGGACCACCTTTGCCTCGGCCAACGACATCGCGGTCGATGCCTGGCTCTACCAGTACATGTTCGTTTGCGGCGCCATCTTCGCCCTGGCCTGGCGGCAGTTCTCGCCCCATCCCTGGTTCCGCTGGTCGATCGTCGCCTCGTCGGTGATCCTGTTCATCGTCTGGTTCCAGGTCCAGCTCAATGTGCTGATCAACAACTGGTTCGGCTCCTTCTACGACCTCATTCAGAAGTCGCTGGCCTCGGCGAATGCCGTCACCAGCGACGCCTATTTCGGGCAGCTCGCGACGTTCCTGACCATCGCCATGGTCTACATCTTCGTTGCCGTCTTCAATGCGTTTCTGGTCAGCCACTTCATCTTTCGCTGGCGCACGGCGATGAACAACTACTACGTCGAGAACTGGCAGAAGCTGCGCCTGATCGAAGGCGCCTCGCAGCGCGTCCAGGAAGACACCATGCGTTTCGCCTCCACCGTGGAGGACCTCGGCGTCAGCCTCGTCGACTCGGTGATGACGCTGATCGCCTTCCTGCCGATCCTGTGGGGCCTGTCGTCCTTCGTGAAGGAGCTGCCGATCGTCGGCGCAGTGCCCCAGGCCCTGGTCATCATCGCCATCCTGTGGGCGATCTTCGGCACCGGGCTGCTCGCCATCGCCGGCATCCGCCTGCCCGGTCTGCAGTTCCGCAACCAGCGCGTCGAGGCGGCCTATCGCAAGGAACTCGTGCTCGGCGAGGACCGCGGGGAACGGGCCCAGCCGCCGACGCTCTACGAGCTGTTCGCGAATGTGCGCCGCAACTATTTCCGCATCTATCTCAACTACCTGTATTTCAACGTCGCCCGCTACGGCTATCTCCAGGCCGGTGTCCTGGTTCCTTATGTCGCTCTCGCGCCGACCATCGTTGCCGCCGGCTTCACGCTGGGCGTCATGCAGCAGATTCTGCGCGCCTTCGGTCAGGTGGAATCGTCCTTCCAGTATCTGGTCAATTCGTGGTCGACGATCGTCGAGCTGATGTCGATCTACAAGCGCCTGCGCGCCTTCGAGGCGACGCTGCGCGACCAGCCGCTGGCCCCGATCGAAGCGGAGACCACTCCTGCCTGACAGGGGAACGCGGGCAATCGGAGCAATTTGAATGGTGGCCTACGCCGTTTCTTAAAGCCCCAGGGTCGACACTCGCGGCCGCCCGAAGGACCCCGGGGAGACCCCATGAACGGAACCATCTTCGACGTTGACGTCATCGCTTCCAGCGGCAGCGCCGTCCTGATTTTCGTCGATGGCGTTGCCATCCATCACCGCGGCGACGAAGGAAGTTGCGCCTATATCGTCAAGCGTGGCGGCGTCGAGCTGCGCCAGAAGGGCCTGCCGGTCGAGACCATCGGCCCCGGCGAGATCTTCGGCGAGGCGAGCCTGATCACCGGCACGTCGCATCTCGATACCGCGGTCGCTGTCGGCGACGTCGAGTTGCTGCCGATCGACCCGCACCTGTTCGAGGTGCTGGTGCGCGACGACGAGGATTTCGTGCGGACCTTGATGCGTCTGCTGGCGCGCCGGCTCGGCGCCGCCAGCGAGATGTTCGAGCGCTGCTTCGACGACCTGCCTGCCGCGACCGCGCCGACCCGGGCCAACGCCTGACAAGCGCACGCTGAAAATGAAAAAGGCCGCCCGAGGGCGGCCTTTCCGTATTTCTGTGCTGGAGGGATGGACCTAGAAGTCCATGCCGCCCATGCCGCCGCCGGCCGGCATGGCAGGAGCGGCTTCCTTCTTCGGATGCTCCGCCACCATCGCCTCGGTGGTGACCAGCAGGCCGGCGACCGAAGCCGCATCCTGCAGCGCGGTGCGCACGACCTTGGTCGGGTCAACGATGCCGGCCGCGACCATGTCGGTGTAGGTCTCGCTCTGGGCGTCGAAGCCGAACGTGTCGGACTTCGATTCGAGCACCTTGGCGACCACGATCGAGCCTTCGACGCCGGCATTCTCGGCGATCTGGCGGATCGGCTGCTCAAGCGCGCGCAGCACGATCTTGATGCCGGCCTCGACATCGGCATTTTCGGAGGAGAGCTTGGCGACCGCCTTGCGGGCACGCAGCAGCGCGACGCCACCGCCCGGCACGATGCCTTCCTCGACCGCCGCGCGGGTGGCGTTGAGGGCGTCGTCGACGCGGTCCTTCTTCTCCTTCACCTCGACCTCGGTGGCACCGCCGACGCGGATGACCGCAACGCCGCCGGCAAGCTTGGCCAGCCGCTCCTGCAGCTTCTCCTTGTCATAGTCGGAGGTAGTCTCCTCGATCTGCGCCTTGATCTGGCCGATGCGGCCCTCGATCTCTTTCTTCTTTCCGGCGCCGTCGACGATCGTGGTGTTCTCCTTGGCGATCGTGACACGCTTGGCGCGGCCGAGCATCTGGAGATTGACGTTCTCGAGCTTGATGCCGAGGTCTTCGGAGATGACCTGGCCGCCGGTGAGGATGGCGATGTCCTCGAGCATGGCCTTGCGGCGATCACCGAAGCCCGGCGCCTTCACCGCCGCGACCTTGAGGCCACCGCGCAGCTTGTTGACGACCAGCGTCGCCAGAGCCTCGCCCTCGACATCCTCGGCCACGATCATCAGCGGCTTGCCCGACTGCACGACGGCCTCGAGCACGGGCAGCATCGCCTGCAGGTTGGAGAGCTTCTTCTCGTGGAGCAGGATGAAGGGATCCTCGAGCTCGGTCACCATCTTCTCGGCATTGGTGATGAAGTACGGCGACAGATAGCCGCGGTCGAACTGCATGCCCTCGACCACTTCGAGCTCGGTCTCGAGGCTCTTCGCTTCCTCGACCGTGATGACGCCCTCGTTGCCGACCTTCTGCATGGCGTCGGAGATCATGTTGCCGACCTCGCGCTCGCCATTGGCCGAAATCGTGCCGACCTGGCCGATTTCTTCCGAGGTCTTGATCTTCTTCGAGCGGCGCTTGAGGTCGCCGACGGCCTCGGCGACGGCCATGTCGATGCCGCGCTTGAGGTCCATCGGGTTCATGCCGGCGGCCACCGCCTTGGCGCCTTCCTTGACGATGGAGGCGGCCAAAACCGTGGCGGTCGTCGTGCCGTCACCGGCAATGTCGTTGGTCTTGGAAGCGACCTCGCGCACCATCTGGGCGCCCATGTTCTCGAACTTGTCCTCAAGCTCGATTTCCTTGGCGACGGTGACGCCGTCCTTGGTGATGCGCGGCGCGCCGAACGACTTGTCGAGGACGACATTGCGGCCCTTGGGGCCGAGCGTCACCTTGACGGCGTTGGCGAGGATGTCGACGCCGCGCAGCATCTTGTCGCGCGCGTCGGTGGAGAACCTTACGTCTTTGGCAGCCATTGCTGTTGTTCCTTCGAAATCTGCAAAAAGGGAGCGATAGGCGGGCAGGCGCCTGTTGCTAGGCGGCCTTGCGGCTCGCGGCCTTGCCTTCGATGATGCCCATGACGTCGGACTCCTTCATGATGAGGAGGTCTTCGCCGTCGATCTTCACTTCGGTGCCGGACCACTTGCCGAAGAGGATGCGGTCGCCGACCTTGACGTCGAGCGCGATGAGCTTGCCGGTCTCGTCACGAGCGCCCGGGCCGACGGCGATGATCTCGCCTTCCTGGGGCTTCTCCTTGGCGGTGTCCGGAATGATGATGCCGCCGGCGGTCTTCTCTTCGGATTCGACCCGGCGAACGACCACGCGGTCGTGGAGGGGACGGAATTTCATGTTGTCGGTTCCTCTCTGAGCGGCGCGATCCGTTGGTGGATCAGCCTGCAAATGGGGACCTGTTAGCACTCGACCATGGTGAGTGCTAACAGCCGCGCGGGATTTAGGGAGGCGGTTGATGCAAGTCAAGGCCCGAGGGCAGATGGCTTGAACGAGGCGCCGATACGAGGAATGGCGCCGATATCACGCCGGCCATCCGTGGCGCAACCTGACAAAATCCTATGGTTGCCAGAGGGTTAACGAAAGAAATTGTTAACCCGATCGAAGCCGTGCGCGCCGCCGGCGGCTATTCGACGATGGCGAAGGGCAGGGTGACCGAGGCGTGCTTGGCGGTGGCGCCGTCCGTCAATGTCAGCACCAGCTTGTAATTGCCGGGTTTGAGCGTCGGCAGCGTCACGTTGACGACGGCGGGGACGGCGTAGTTCCTGGTCCGCCCCTGCCATTCCAGACTGCCGAAATTATCCGTCTTGGCGAGCAGGATGCCACCGGCGGTGTGGATCTCGATGTCGGTGGTGAAGGCGACCGTGAAGGAGGAATCGGCAGAGGTGAAGCCGTAGCCGACCGGCTCCAGATAGACGGTCGCTGCATCGCCGGAGCGGAAGCTGGCGTCGGCCAGCGGCTCGTACTGCCCGAAGCCCTTCCCCGAGGAGGCGAATGTCGCGATACGGAACTGCAGCGGCGAGGCCGCCCAGAAGGCGTCCACCGCCTGGTCGAGGGCGCCCAGCGCCTCCGCCGGCTTGCCCTGAACAAGGAGATTGTCCGCATCCGTGGCGAAATTCGTAATTGCCCCGGCCGATGCGGTCGTCGCCAGGCCACCGGCAATCAGGAGCCCCAGCCCCGCTGCCGCAAAAACGCTTCGCCGGCAAATGCCCATGCCCATGATTTATCCTCCGGCTCCAGCACCGCTGGTGCCCATGATCCGACCCCCGGCGCCATCATGCAAGCCGCGGACCGCTGAAACCGGCGGAAAACTGTGAGGTCAGGCGCCGCCCATGCCGCGCTGCGGCCAGGATTGGCGCTTGCGATAGAGCGTCGACGGGGAGAGTTCAAGCGCCGCCGCGGCACGGGCGATGTTGCCACCGAAGGCGTCAAGCGCCGCCTCGATGATGTGCTGCTCCTGGCGCCAGTAGGGCTTGACCGCGGGATCGGGCGAAAGCTCGCTGTCCGCCGCGGCCGCGGCCGCGGCCGGCAGCGCATGGGGGATATCGGTGCCGCCGAGCACCACCATGCGGCGGACGACATTGGCGAGTTCGCGGACATTACCCGGCCAGTCATGGGTGGAGAGCGCCGCCAGCGTGCCGGCGGCCAGCGTCACCACGCCGCAGCCCTCTTCCGCCGCGTAGCGGGCCAGGAAGTGTTCGGCGATGAGCGGAATATCGTCGCGCCGCTCGCGCAGCGGCGGCAGGTGGATGGGCAGCACGTGCAGCCGGTAGAACAGATCGGCACGCAAGCGCCCGGCCTGCACTTCGCTGAACGGGTCGCGGTTTGTCGCCGAAACGATCCGAACTGCAACCCGCTTCTGTTCGGTGCCGCCGACGCGCCTCAATGTCCCCGACTGCACGAAGCGCAGGAGCTTCGCCTGCAACCGCAAGTCCATCTCGGCGATCTCGTCGAGGAACAGCGTGCCGCCGTCGGCGAGTTCGGCGGCGCCCGCCCGGTGCTCGGTGGCACCGGTGAAGGCGCCGCGCACATGACCGAAGATTTCGCTTTCCATCAGCTCACGCGGGATGGCACTGCAATTGATGGCGACGAACGGCCGCCCACCGGCGCCGGCGTGAGCGTGAATGGCTTCGGCTGCGAGTTCCTTGCCGGTGCCGCTCTCACCGGTGAGGAAGACCGGCGCCTGCGACGGCGCCATCCGCCGGATCTTGTCGTAGACCGCGAGCATCGCCGGCGAGCGACCGATGAAATCGGCAAAATCGCAGCCGCTGGCCGCGTGTGCTGCAAGTGTCGGTGCAACCGCCCCCGCTGCGCGCGGCCGCCAGTCCGCGACCGCGGCATTCAGTCGCTCGATCAAAGCGCGGGCGCCGATCGGTTTCGGCAGGAAGTCGATGGCGCCGGCCTTCACCGCTGCCACCGCCGTCGAGAGCGAGCCGGTGTCGCTGATGGCGATCAGCGTCGAGCCGTTCCGCGCGAATTCCGGAACGCGGCTCGGACCGCCGATGGTGGCCAGATCGGCGATGAGGATGGCGTCGTGGCTGGTGGTCGCGGCGGTGAGCGCTTCCTCATAGCTGGCGCAGGTAGTCGCGGTGAAGCGTCCGCCGGTGTGCTCCGCAATGAGACCCGCGAGCAAACGCCGCTGGCCGGCGTCGGCGTCGACGACGAAGACGCCAACCGGCTGTGATACCTCGTGATTGAGTGCCATGACCCCGGCGACCCGTCACTCCGAACCCTGAACGGCGACTGTCCGCCAACACGGTAAACAAACGGTATGTTTTACCGCGGCCGGGCGTACCGAATTGGCTCACCACCCTCTTGACCGTGACACGGCGAGCCCATAGGCGGTGCGCGTGACGAATAATGCGACGCCCGCCTTCGTAACCGGCCTTGCCCAGCTTGCCCCCGCCTACCGGGCGTTGCTTTGCGACGTCTGGGGCGTGGTGCATGACGGCATTCGGGCGCACATGCCGGCGGTCGACGCGCTTGCCCGATACCGCGCCGGGGGCGGTGCCGTCCTGCTCATCACCAATGCGGCACGCCCCAAGGAGAACGTCGTCAGCCAGCTGGACCGCTTCGGCGTGTCGCACGATGCCTATGACGACATCCTCACCTCCGGCGACTTGGCGCGAGACGTTCTTGCAGGGAAGCAGGGCGTGCGCATCTACCGTGTTGGCCCGGAACGGGACCTGCCCACCTATGAAGGTCTGCCGCTCACCTTCGGCGACGAGCAATCCTGCCAGATCATCTCCTGCACCGGCCTCTTCGACGATGAGACCGAGACCCCCGACGACTATCGGGAGCGCCTTGCCGCCTGGCAGGCGCGCGGCGTGCCGATGATCTGCGCCAATCCGGATATCGTCGTCGAGCGCGGCGGCAAGCTGGTGTGGTGTGCCGGTGCGCTCGCCGCGCTCTATCGTGAGCTTGGCGGCGAGACGATGATGATCGGCAAACCGCATGCTCTGATCTATGAAGCGGCTGTGCGGCGGATTGCCGGCATCGTCGGCGAACCGGTGGCGCCGCAATCGGTGCTCGCCATCGGCGACGCCATCGAGACCGATGTCCGCGGCGCCGTTGGTCAGGGGATCGACGTCCTGTTTGTCGCCGGCGGCATCCATGCCGCCGATTTCGGCGCACGCGACGCCCCCGACCTCGGCAAGGTGCATGCGAATCTGGCAACGGCCGGGCTCGCCGCCAGCGGGGTCATCAAGCGCCTCACCTGGGAGGGCGACGCGTGACCAGCAACGATCGACCGGCGCTTGAGCCCGTTCCGGTTGACCGCATCCCCGATTCGCTGAGGGGCGGGGTGGTGGCGGTGGGCAATTTCGACGGCGTCCATCGCGGCCATGCCGCACTGCTCGAGCGTGCCCGCGCGGACGCCGGTCGCTTGCATGTGCCGGCGGTGGCGCTCACCTTCGAGCCGCATCCGCGCACCTTTTTCCGCCCCGAGACGCCGGTCTTCCGGCTGACGGCGGTCAACGCCAAGGCGCGCCTGCTGGCGGCGCTGGGCGTCGACGGCCTGGTTCTGGCGACCTTCGACAAGGCGTTCGCGTCCAAGACCGCGGAGGAGTTCGTCACCGCCATCCTGCGCGACCGCCTCGCGCTCAAGGCGGCGGTGGTCGGCTACGATTTTCATTTCGGCAAGGGCCGTTCGGGGACGCCCGATGTGCTGAGCGCGGCGGGCCAGCGGCTCGGTTTCTCGGTCGACGTGGTAAAGCCGGTGGGCGACGCCGACGGCACGCTGTTCGCATCGACCGACATCCGCGCGGCGCTGGGCGAGGGCGATATCGCCCGCGCCAACCGCCTGCTCGGCTATCGCTGGTTCGTCATCGGCACGGTCGCCGAAGGCGAGCGGCGCGGCCGCGAACTCGGCTTTCCCACCGCCAATCTCCGTCTGGCGCCCGATTGCGGGCTCGCCCACGGCATCTATGCGGTGCAGGTGCGCACCGCCGACGACGCAGAGCACGACGGCGTCGCCAGCTACGGCCGGCGGCCGACCTTCGACAACGGGCCGCCGCTGCTCGAGGTTAATCTGTTCGACTTTGCCGGCGACCTCTATGGCAAGACGCTGGCGGTCAGCTTCCTCGCCTGGCTCAGGCCGGAGAAGAAGTTCGCCTCGGTCGATGCCCTGATTGCCGCCATGCACGAGGATTCGGCCGCCGCGCGGGCGATCCAGGCCGCGGCCGGCCCGGGAAGCGATCTCGACCGGGCGCTGGCGAGGATCGGGTTCTGAGCGCGTCTGTTGTCCCCAATGCCCATTTCGGCTAGGACAGACACCGGAACGGCCGGATTTTTGCCCGTATTTGCCGCCATAACGGCAGGGCTGGCGCATCGGGCGGGCCGGCCACGGATAGCGAGTGTGATGACAGGTTCGATTCGGTCGGTTTGCATCGGCGTTGCGGTCGCGACGTTGGCCTTGGGTTTGGGGGCCTGCAGCCAGACGACCTATGGCACCGGCACCACCCCCGGGGTGCAGACGCTCGAGGACCTTGCCGGCATCGCCGATCTCGGTGGGCAGGCGAAGGCACCCATCAAATACACCGCCAGGCCCGGCATCGTTCAGCCGCCGGCCGGTGCGCCCCTGCCGCCGCCCGGCAACGACCAGCAGGCCGTAGCGGCCAACTGGCCAACCGACCCCGACGCCCAGGCCAAGAAGGTCAAGGAACAAGCGGCAGCCCTCGACAAGTTCTGCTCGGAAGGAAACAACAAGGTTCTTCCCGAGTGCCGCGACCCCGGCTTCCGCCTGCCGCCAGAAGCCGCGACCAACGCGTCGCGTGCGCCGAGCCCGACGCTTGTCAATCAGGGCATCCCGGCCTCTGAGCGGGCGCACAGCACGCCTGAGCAGGACGCGCGGGCGACGAAGCTGTTCGCGGCAGCCAAGGGCCAGGTTGCCGTCGACGAGAACGGCAATCCGATTCGCCGCTATCTCACCGACCCGCCGAGCGACTATCGCGTCCCGGATCCCAGCGCGCCGGTGGTCTTCGACGCCAAGAAGAAGAGTGCGTTCCGTTGGCCCTGGGAGAAGGACACCACGGCCACGGATGGCCTGACGCCTGACACCACGGCGACGAACACGACGCCGCCGGGCTAGGCTCTAGCTGTGGAGCCTCAACAGGTTGTTGCTGGTTAGGGCGAGTCTGCTGATGGGCGGTTTTGAGTTTAGGCTGCCATGTGGGCGATGCCAGTTGTATCGGTGGAGCCAGCGCGGCAGCTCGTCGCCTCGGTCGTCGGAAGTGGGGTAAGCCCGGGCATAGGCCCATTCCCTCAATGCCGTCTGGATGAAGCGCTCGGCCTTGCCGTTGGTCTTGGGCGTGTAGGGCCTGGTCCTGATGTGCCTGAGGCCGAGATCGCGGCAGGCATCGCGGAAGGCGTGGGCTTTGTAGCAGGCACCGTTGTCGGTCATGACCCGGGCGACGGTGACGCCGAGGCTTGCGTAGTAGGCGACGGCGGCGCGCAGGAAGGCGACGGCACTCTGCTTCTTTTCGTCGGGCAGGATCTGAGAGAAGGCCAGGCGCGAGGCATCGTCGATGGCGACATGGACGAACTCCCAGCCGACGCCGCGTGAGTTGCTCTGTCCCCGACGGTTACCGGTGATGCGGTGGCCGACCCGGTCGAAACGGCCGAGCTTCTTGATGTCGATGTGGATGAGTTCACCGGGATGATCGCGCTCGTAGCGGCGCACCGGCTCGGCCGGCTCCAGCGCGCTGATGCGGTTCAACCCGAGGCGCCGGAGGATGCGGCTGACGGTGGCCGGCGAGATACCGAGTTCGGCCGCGATCTGCTTGCCGGTCCAGCGCTGCCGGCGCAGCCGCTCCACTTCGGTCACGACCGTCTCTGGCGTCGGCTTATGCAGGCGATGCGGCCGTGATGAGCGGTCCTTCAGCCCCTCCGGCCCCTCGCGGCGGAAGCGCTCGACCCATTTGCGCACCGTGCGCACCGACACGCCAAAGGCCGCGGCAACCGCTGCCATAGGCTGCCCGGCCTCTATGCGCCGCACCACATCGGCTCGACTATGCGGCGTCAGACGGGCATTCTTGTGCACGTTCATCCGGTCCTCCTCCGAGGCCTTGCTGAAGCTTCGCAACTCCAGCTTCCTCGCTCGGGACCGGATGGACAACCTGTTGAAAGCTCACACCTAGCGTCTTGCCGCGAAGAATTCCCTGAGCAGCGCCGCGGCTTCGTCTTCCGCCATGCCGCCATAGACGTCCGGCGCATGGTGACACGTCGGGTCGCCAAAGAAGCGCACGCCGCTTTCCACCGCACCGCTCTTCGGGTCGCTGGCGCCGAAATAAAGCCGGCGGATACGCGCGAAGGAAATCGCCGCGGCGCACATGGCGCAGGGCTCCAGCGTCACATAGAGGTCGGCGTCGACGAGGCGCTGTGAACCGGCAGCCTCGGCGGCTGCCCGGATCGCCAGCATCTCGGCGTGGGCCGTCGGATCGTCAAGCGCGATGGTGCGGTTGCCCGCGCGCGCCAGCACGACGCCGTCGCGCACAATGACGGCGCCGATCGGCACCTCGCCGCGGGTCACCGCGGCGCGGGCCTCCTCCAGCGCCATCGCCATCGGGCTAGGTTCATTCGCCAATGATGCCACCTCCACTCGCTTGCGCCCGCGCGCTCTGCTAATCACCGGCGCCATGAGCGCAGCACGGCAGCCAAACGAATCGGCGACCGGCGAGCGGATCGCCAAGGTGATCGCGCGCGCCGGCCTGTGTTCGCGCCGCGACGCCGAACGCTGGATCGCCGACGGCCGCGTCGCCGTCAATGGCCGCGTTCTGACCTCGCTCGCCGTCAATGTCGGCCCGGCGGACCGCATCGCCGTCGACGGCGTCTCGCTGCCGGCGCGCGAGCGCACCCGGCTGTGGCTCTATCACAAGCCGAAAGGGCTGGTCACCACGGCGCGCGACCCGGAAGGACGGCCGACCGTGTTCGCCGCCCTGCCGCCGGAGGTTCCGCGCGTGGTCGCCGTCGGCCGGCTCGACATCAATACCGAGGGCCTGCTGCTTCTGACCAATGACGGCGGGCTGGCGCGTCTGCTCGAATTGCCGTCGACCGGCTGGCTCAGGCGCTACCGCGTGCGCGCCCACGGCGACATGCCGAAGGATGCGCTCGACCAGCTTGCCGGGGGCGTCATCGTTGACGGCGTCATGTATGGCACGGTCGAGGCGACGCTCGATCGCAGCCAGGGCAGCAATCACTGGCTGACGCTGGGTCTGCGTGAAGGCAAGAACCGCGAGGTCAAGCGCCTGCTTGGCTTTCTCGGACTGACCACGACACGGCTGATCCGCATCTCCTACGGGCCCTTCCAGCTCGGCGAGCTGAAGTCGGGCGCGATCGTCGAGATTCGCGGACGGGTGCTGCGCGACCAGTTGGGTGCCAAGCTCGCCGCCGCGGCACACGCCGATTTTGACGCGCCGCTGCGTCCGCCACCAAAACAGGAAGCGGCAGCGCCGAAACGCGACAAGCCGGCCCAACGCAGCAAGCCGGCCCAAGGCAGCAAGCCGGGAAGGTCACCGGGCCGTGCGCATCGTCGGCGGTGAGTTTCGCGGACGCGCGCTTGCGGCGCCCTCCGGGCGTGAGACGCGGCCGACGGCCGACCGGCTGCGCCAGACCATCTTCGACATCCTCGCCCATGGCGGCCACGGCGACGTCGTCGCCGGGGCCCGCGTTGTCGATCTCTTCGCTGGCACCGGTGCGCTGGGCCTCGAAGCCCTGTCGCGTGGCGCCGCCTTTGCGCTCTTCGTCGAAGAGGCGGTGACGGCGCGCGGCGCCATCCGCGCCAATATCGAGACCATGGGGCTGACCGGGCGCACGCGCGTCTTTCGTCGCGATGCCACGAAACTGGGGCCGGCCGGCACCGTGGCGCCCTTCGGGCTCGCCTTCGCCGATCCGCCCTATGGCAAGGGCCTTGGCGAGCGGGCGCTTGCCTCGGCGCTTGCCGGCGGCTGGCTCCTGTCCGGCGCCCTCGTCGTCCTGGAGGAGGCGGCGTCGGCCGAGATCGCCCCGATCCCCGGCCTCGACGTGATCGACCTGCGCCGGGTAGGGGACACCCAGATAGTCTTTCTGCGCCTTGGCGGCACGGTCACTGGATAGTCCATATTGGGCCGCTATATGCGGGCGACATAACCGCCGCGATCCTCGTGGCATGGAGAAGCGATTGACCCACCTCCCCATGAAACGCGCGGCGGCGGGCGCTCTTGCGGCGCTCTTGCTGACGGCGAGCGCCGCTGTCGCACTGGCTGCGGATGCGACGAAATTCGCCGCCAGTGCAGTGACCTTCAACCTTGCCAACGGGCTCCAGGTGGTGGTCATCCCCGACCACCGCGCCCCGGTCGTCACCCACATGGTCTGGTATCGCGTCGGCGCCGCCGACGATCCGCCGGGCAAGTCGGGCATCGCCCACTTTCTCGAACACCTGATGTTCAAGGGCACCAAGTCCCACCCCGAGGGTGAGTTTTCGGCGCGGGTCGAGGCCGTCGGTGGCGACGACAACGCCTTCACCACCGAGGACTACACCGCCTATCACCAGACGGTCGCCAAGGACCATCTCAAGCTGATGATGGAGTTCGAGGCCGACCGCATGGCCAATCTCGAGATCATCGATGCGGCACTCATTCCCGAGCGTCAGGTGATCCTGGAAGAGCGCGGCATGCGCATCGACAACAGCCCCGGCGCCCGCCTCGGCGTGGCGATGGATGCGGCGCTCTACGAGAACAGCCACTACCGCATTCCGACCATCGGCTGGGCGAGCGAGATGGCGACCCTCGACCGCGGCGATGCGCTTCGCTTCTACGATCGCTACTACACGCCCAACAACGCCATCGTTGTCGTCGCTGGCGACGTCACCGAGGACGAGGTGAAGACGCTGGCGCAAGAGACCTATGGCAAGCTCGCCCGCCGCGCCGACACGCCGCGGCGCGTGCGCCTCCGGGAACCGCCGGCAGACGCCGCCCGTCTGGTGACGCTCTCCGATCCGCGCGTCACCCAGCCGAGCTTCCGCCGGTTCTACCTCGCCCCCTCCGAGCACACCGGCAAGCCGGGCGAGGCCGAGGCGCTGGAGGTGCTGGCCGACATTCTCGGCGGCGGCAGCACCAGTAGGCTTTACCGTCAGCTGGTGGTTGAGCAGGGCATCGCTGCCGGCGCCGGTGCCGGCTATGATTTCAGGGCCGATCGGCGCCTCCGCTTTCAGCTTCTATGCCACGCCACGCGGCGACACGACCGTCGAGCAACTCGGCACTGCCATCGACAAGGTGATCGCCGAGCTGATCGACAAGGGCGTCACGGCCGACGAACTTGCCCGCGCCAAGGAGCGGGTGCGCGCCAGCGTGATCTATTCCGAGGACAGCCCGCGCACGCTCGCCAACGCCGTCGGCGCATCGCTCGCCACCGGCGACACGCTGGCGGAGGTGCAGTCCTGGCCCGAGCGCATCGCCGCAGTCACGGTCGATGACGTGCAGGCGGCCGCGCGCACCTATCTCGCCGCCCGCAATTCGGTCACCGGCTACCTGCTTCCCAAGGCGACGGAGGGCCGCTCGTGATGGGGCGCCGCACCGCATTTTCGCGCGTGGCGGCGATGGCCGCCCTCGCGCTCACGGCGATCGTATGGAGCGCTTCCGCCGAAGCCATCGACATCCAGAAGGTGGTGAGCCCCGGCGGCATTACCGCCTGGCTGGTCGAGGACGACTCGATCCCGCTGATCTCCATGTCCTACGCCTTCGCCGGCGGGGCGACGCAGGACCCGGCGGACAGGCCGGGCGTTGCCAACATGCTCTCCGGCCTGCTCGACGAGGGCGCCGGCAATCTCGACAGCCAGGCGTTCCAGGCACGCCTCGACGACCTCTCCATCGACATGAGCTTCGATGCCGGCAGCGACGACTTCTACGGCTCGCTGAGGACGCTCACCGCCAATCGCGACGAGGCGGCGCGACTGTTGAAGCTGGCGCTCACCGAGCCGCGCTTCGATTCCGAGCCGGTCGGGCGCGTCCGCGCCCAGATCATCACCTCGCTCAAGCGCGGCGAGCGCAGCCCCAACCGGCTTGCGGCCGAGGCGATGCGCAAGGCGACGTTTCCCGATCATCCCTATGGCCGGCCGGTGGAAGGCACGACCGACAGCGTCGCCGCCATCACCGTCGACGATCTCCAGGCGTTTCGCCGCAAGACCTTCGCCCGCGACGATCTCAAGGTCGCCATCGTCGGCGCGATCGACGCCAAGACGGCGGCGACCATGCTCGATGCGATCTTTGGCAACCTGCCGGTGAAATCCAATCTGGTGGACGTCCCCAACGTGACGGCGAAGTCGGCCGGTCGCATCAATGTTGCCCTGCCGGTGCCGCAGACGGTCATCCAGATCAGCGCGCCGGGTATCACGCGTAGCGACCCGGACCTGATTCCGGCGGTTGTCGCCACTTATATTCTCGGCGGCGGCACCGACTCGCGCCTCTACCAGGCGGTGCGCGAGAAGCGTGGTCTCGCCTATTCGGTCGGCCTCGGGCTCGATCCTCTGGAGCATTCCGGCCTCGTCAGCGGCGGCTCCCAGACCCGCAGCGACCAGGCCGAGGCGGTCATCACCCTCATCAAGGACGAGATCGCCCGCTTCGCCGAGGACGGCCCCACCGCCGACGAACTCGCCAATGCCAAGGCGTATCTGATCGGCAACTATCCATTGCGCTTCGTTACCTCCGGCGGCATCGCCGACCAGCTTCTTGGCCTCCAGATCGACGGCAAGGGCGTCGACTATGTCGACCGCCGCAACGGCCTCATCGCCGCCGTCACCATCGACGACGTGCGCCGGGTTGCGCGGCGCCTGTTCGGCAGCGGCGACATGACCGTGGTGCGGGTCGGCCCGCCGGAATCTTGAGATCGCCCCGCCGATGCTTGTTGACGGGGCCCCAAGCGCCTAGATCAGGCCACGAGCCGATACCAGTAAATCCGCAGGGAAACGCCATGACCGAAATGCTCGACCAGACCGACCTCGCCGAGCGCGCCGAGCGCCTGGTTGCCGCTGCTGAGAAGGCGGGCGCCGATGCGGCCGATGCGGTCTGCGTGCGTGGCATCTCGCTGTCGGTCGACGTGCGCCTGGGCAAGGTGGAGGAGACCCGCCGCGCCGAGGGCGATGACTTCACGCTGCGGGCCTTCGTTGGCCGGCGGTCGGCGACGGTCTCCGCCAATGTGCTCACCGACCCGGCCGAACTGGCCGAGCGCGCCGTGGCCATGGCCAAGGTTGCACCCGAGGACCGTTTCGCGGGCCTCGCCGAGACGGGCACGCTTGCCACCGGCTTTCCCGATCTCGATCTGCTCGACAGCACCATTCCATCCGCCGACGAGCTGACCGAGGCGGCGCTCGCGGTCGAGGACGCCGCCCGTGCCGTGCCCGGCGTCACCAACTCCGGCGGCGCCAGCGCCGACTGGGGGCTGGGCGGCCTGGTGCTGGCCACCTCCGGCGGCTTCGCCGGCTCTTATCTCGGCTCGCGCTTCGGCCTCGGTGCCTCGGCGATCGCCGGCTCCGGCACGGCGATGCAGCGCGACTATGATGGCGAGAGCAAGGTCTATCGCGCCGACCTGCCGGATCCCGAGGTCATCGGCCGCAATGCCGGCGAGCGCGCCGTGCACCGCTTGAACCCGCGCCAGGTCGCGACCGGACGCGTGACGGTCGTCTACGATCCGCGCGTCGCTGTTGGCCTCGTTGGTCACCTCGCCGGTGCCGTGAACGGTGCCGCCATTGCGCGCAAGACCAGCTTCCTGCGCGACCGGCTCGGCCAGCCGCTCTTCTCCGCCGGTATCCGCATCACCGACGACCCGCTGCGCAAGCGCGGGCTCGGCTCGCGCCCCTTCGACGGCGAGGGCGTGTCCGGTGTGGCGCTTGATGTGGTCGCCGGCGGCGTGCTCAAGACCTGGCTGCTCGACAGCGCCACTGGGCGCGAGCTTGGCCTGGCCACCAACGGCCGCGCCTCCCGCCGCGGCGGTAATCCGTCGCCGGGTTCGACCAATCTGACGTTGCTTCCCGGTGCCGAGACGCCGGAGGAGATGATCGCCGCGATCGACCACGGTCTCTACGTGACCGAGCTGATCGGCCACGGCGTCAACATGAATACCGGCGACTACAGCCGTGGCGTGGCCGGCTTCATCATCAACAAGGGCGAGATCGGCCATCCGGTGAGCGAGATCACCATCGCCGGCAACTTGATCGACATGTATCGCGCCCTGCGCGTCGCCAACGATCTGACCTACCGCTATGCGGCCAACGCACCGACGGTGGCGATTGAGGGCATGACGGTCGCCGGAAGCTAGGCATTCCGCAATTTCCGGCCTTTGCTCAGCCCGCAGCCAGGCGTCGGCGGGTAGCGGAGACTTGCGGAACCCTGCCTTTTGATGCACCAAGCCGCCCGGATCATGACCATTGTCGCAAGGGCGCCAAACACGCCCGGCGCCGTATAGGAATGGACGGGGACTAGCGATGAGCCAGCCAGGAGCGCGGACAGCCGGACCGAACGATCAGCTTCTGCATCTGGTCTTTGGAGGGGAATTGGAGAAGGTCGAAGGAATTCGCTTCGCCGACCTCCACAAGCTGGACATCATCGGCATCTTTCCGAACTACCGCACGGCCTACGACGCCTGGCGCGCCAAGGCGCATGCCACCGTCGACAGCGCCCATACGCGCTATTTCATCGTTCACCTTCACCGCCTGCTCGAACCGGAGATTGAGGAGGAGGGGGGCACAGGCGGCCGGTGAGGCGGCAATCGCCGGCCGTATCACGCCATGGATGAGCGTCCCGACACCTCACCTGTTCAACCGCACGGCGTGCGCGGCTGGGCCAGCGCCTTGCGCCGTCGTCTCCTGCGCTCGGAATTTGCCTATGCGTTCCTGTCGTCCACGGTGACGGCCTATCTCAGGATCGTGCGGGCGACGAGCCGGCTGATTGCCGAACCGACGTCGATCGAAAAGATGTTCGAACGCCATGCGCCATTCGTGGCCACGACCTGGCACAGCCAGGTGTTCATCATGCCAGTGTTGCTGCCACGGGACTGTTCGGCGGATGTCATGGTGTCGCGCGCCGGCGAAGGCGAGGTCCTCAGCCGCACCCTGCGCGAGCTCGGCTTCGGCACCGTGCGCGGGTCCGGCGCCACGGACCGCACGCGCATGTTCGAAAAGGGCTCGGTCGCCGCCTTCCGCGGCCTGAAAGCATCCCTCGACCGCGGGCGCAGCGTGTTCCTGACCGCCGATTTCGACGCCAGGTCGCACGGTACCGTCAGCCCTGGAGTGGTCGCGCTGGCGCGCCTCAGCCAGCGACCGATCCTTCCCATGGTCGCCGTGTCGAGCAATCGTTTTCGGGCACGGTCCTGGGACCGCACAGCGCTCAGCCTGCCGTTCGGCCGCATCGCCGCCGTCTATGGCGATCCGATTTGGGTTCCCCGCCGCGCCACCGAGAGCGAGCTGGAGGACAAGCGTCTCGAAGTCGAACGCGCGCTTAACGCCATCACTGCCCGCGCCTATGCGATCACGGATGGTCGCCATGACTGAAATTGGCACGGCCGCGATGGCGGCGGGCTACCGGTTTGCGGGCGTGCTTCTGCGGCCCGTCGTTCCGTTTATCCTTTCGCGGCGTGTCGCCCGCGGCAAGGAAGACCCGCAGCGCCTCAGCGAGCGCTACGGCCGCGCCTCCCTGCCGCGGCCGCCCGGCCGCCTCGTCTGGGTGCATGCGGCGAGCGTCGGAGAGACCAACGCCGTCCTGCCGCTCATCGATCGGCTGACCAGGATCGGCCTGGCCGTGGTGTTCACGACGACCACGGTGACGTCGGCCGCCATCGCCGCCAAGAAGCTGCCCGGGGGCGCGGTGCACCAGTTCGCGCCGCTGGATCTGGCGCCCTTTGTCGGCAGTTTCCTTGCCCACTGGCGGCCAAATCTTGCGATCTTCGTCGAATCGGAGATGTGGCCGACCATGGTGCGCAGGCTGGCCGAAGCGGGCGTTCCGCTGGTTGTCGTCAACGCCCGTTTGTCGGAACGCTCCTTTCGCGGCTGGAAGCGTTTCGCCGGCTTTGCCGCCGCGGTCTTCCCGAGGATCGCGCTCTGCCTTGCCCAATCGGAAGCCGACGCCGCCCGCTTCGCCGGGCTCGGCGCGGCCAATGTACGAACCGTCGGCAACCTCAAGTTCGACGTGCCGGCGCTCACCGCCGACAGTGGCGCCGTCTCCCGCCTGGCCATAGCCATCAACGGCCGGCCGGTCTGGGTCGCCGCCTCCACGCATGAAGGCGAGGAAGAAGTCATCGCCGAGGCGCACCGGCTCATCTGCCAGCGTCACCCTGAGGCGCTGACCATCGTCGTGCCGCGCCATCCCGAGCGCGGTGACGCCGTGCGCGCCACGCTCGCCGGCAAGGGCCTCACCGTCGCCCAGCGCAGCCGCGGCAATCCGCTGCTGCACGAGATCGACATCTATCTCGCCGATACTCTGGGCGAGCTTGGCCTGTTCTATCGCCTGGCGCCGATCGCCTTTCTCGGCGGTTCGCTGATCCCCCACGGCGGCCAGAATCCGATCGAGCCCACCCGTCTTGATGCTGCCGTGCTGCACGGGCCGCACGTCCACAATTTCGCCGCCATCTACGCCGCGCTCGACGCTGCCGTGCCGGGCGCGCCGATCAGCGATGCCGCGAGCCTCGCCGAGGCCGTCGCCGCGCTGATGGATGACCCCGCCGCAGTCGCCGCCCGGGCTGCGGCCGGCAAGGCCGGGCTTGCCCGCTTCTCCGGGGCGCTGGACGCTACGCTCACCGCCGTCGCTCCCTTCCTCGCCGGCGCGCCGGAGGCGCCATGACGCGCAAAGCGCCGGCCTTCTGGTGGCGGAACGGGGGGAGCGCCGCGGCCATGGCGCTGTGGCCGGCCGCGCGGCTGTGGGGCGCCGCATCGGCATGGCGCATGCAGCGCCCGCCACACTACCGCCCGCCGGTGCCGGTCATCTGCGTCGGCAATTTCGTCGTCGGCGGCGCCGGCAAGACGCCGACCGCGATTGCACTTGCCCGCATCGCGCGCGGCCGCGGGCTGAGGGCCGGCCTGCTCGCCTCCGGCTATGGCGGCCGTGAGGTGGGGCCGCTGCTTGTCGATCCCGAGAGCCACAACGCCGACCGGGTGGGCGACGAGGCTCTGCTGCTTGCCGCCGCCGGCCCGACGGTCGTCGCCAAGGACCGCGCCGCCGGCGCCCGCCGCCTGGTGGAGGAGGGGGTCGACCTCATCGTCATGGACGACGGCTTCCAGAATCCCGCCCTCGCCAAGGACCTGTCGCTGGTCGTGGTCGACGCGGCGGTGGGCATCGGCAACGGCCGCGTCGTGCCCGCTGGCCCGCTGCGCGCGCCGCTTCAGCTTCAGCTTCAGTGCGCCGATGCGCTGCTGGTTGTCGGCGACGGCACGGCGGCCGAACCGCTGGTCCGCGCCGCCGCGCGCTCAGGCCGCGCCACCCTGCGCGGCCACCTGCGGCCGACCAGGGCGCGCGGGTGGCGCAAGGAGCCGATCCTTGCCTTCGCCGGCATCGGCCGTCCCGAGAAATTCTTCGCCACGCTCGCCGAAGCGCATGCACCGGTCGTGCGCACCGTCAGTTTTCCCGACCATCATCGCTATACCGACGCCGAGGCGGCCGAACTTCTCGCCGCGGCGGAAGCGGAGAAGCTGAGGCTGGTGACGACCGAGAAGGACCACGTCCGCCTTGCCGGCCGCGGCGGCGCCGCCGGCAAGCTGCACGACACGGCGGACGTCCTGCAGGTGATGCTGGAATTCGAGAATCTGACGGCGATCGGTGAGACCATCGACGCGGCGGTGCGTGCCGCCGCGCGTGCGAAGAGCTAGATCCGGCCGGTCTCCTGGAAGCGCTTCAGCGCGGCATTGGCGTCGACATAGGCCTCCTGCCGCGGCACGCTCCAGTATTTCACTTCGTCGAGAGGGATTTCGAGGCCGGTCACGGCGCAGTGCACGAAGCTCCCGGGGACGACCACCTGATAGTCGCCATCGAGATAACGCAGTCGCGCTTCCCCTCCACGTCCCGGTCGTTCCATACGATTCATCATGTCACAAATGCCTTCCAGCAGCAGACGCCCCCTAACATAAGCGCTGAGTGCGTTCCGTCTACTGGCCTGTCTGCGGCACGAGCTGGGGGATCAGCAATTGCAGCGGGTCGGACGCAGCGCCGTCCTGCTGTTGACCGGCCGCTGGCGCCGCAGGTTGCTGACCCGATGGCGCTGCCGGCGTCTGCGCGGCTGGCTGCTGTGCGGCCGGCGCCTGGGCGTTGCCGCCGCTGTTGTCCTTGCCGCCGCCAAAGACCGAATTCAGCAGGCCGCCGCCGACGCTCTTGATCTGGTCGACCGCCTGGCCCGGATTGGAGAGGAGATTGCCGAACTCGGGGATGGTGCGCGGATTGTCCCATGAGCCTTCGATGCGGAAGGGCAGCGTCAGCCCCTTGGCATCGGTGCTGCCGCCCTGTCCCTGCAAGGTACCGACGATCTTCGGCTCCAGCCGGTAGGCGATGGTGCGGTTGCCGATATCGACGGTGCCGGCGCCGCTGGCGCGGATCAGCGGGCCGATGAGCACGAGGTCGTTGTTGGTGAGAACGCCGCCCGTGATCGTGTAGGTGCCGGCGAGCCGGCTGAATTCCGTGCTGTCGGCGGTGCCGAGCTGCCCGCCGAGAACGCTTTGCAGCGACAGGCCCTTGAGCGAGGCGAGGTTGAAACCGCGGATGGCGCCGTCACGGAACTCCGTCGCCCCCTTGCCCTTAAGGCCGTGCATGAGGGCCGACTGGCTGTTGCCGCTGGCGGAAAGGTCGAAGGAGAAGGCGCCGGTGCCCTCTATTCTGTCGAAGCCGATGGCATCGGTGAGGAAGGGCAGGGCGGAGAGCCCCGAGAGCTGGAACGAAGCGGCCACTGCCGGCGTCGCCGCCGCACCGTCGACGGTGAGCGCGCCGCTGCCCTTGCCCTGGTAGAGGCTCATGTCGGTGAGCTTGGCGGTCAGCTTGCCGCCGGAGAGCGCCACCGTCATCGCCGTCGCGCCGATCTTGATCTTGTTGGCGATGATCTGGTCGGCCTTGAGGTTGAGGTTGGCATCGGCCGCCTTGAGGCCATCGAAGGCGATCGGCTGCGTGCTCCAGCCCCTGCTGGCACCGCTCGCCCCGCTGCCGGCGGCACCGGAGGCGGCGACATAGGGCGTCACGTCGAGCACTTTCATCGACAGGCCGGCGCTCACCGACGGGCGCTTGCCGAAGGTCACCGTGCCGGTGCCGAGCCCGCTCGACTTGTCGAGCGTGAAAGCGGCACGGTCGAAGGTGAAGGTGTCCTTGCCGAGTGCCACGGCGCCCTTGATCGAGAAGTTCTGCAGGCCGCCGCCGATGCCGATCGGCCGGCCGATCCAGGCAAGGAGATTGCGCAGGGAGGGCGTCGCGAGGCTCACCTCGCCCTTGCCGAGGCCGCTCATGCCGGCCTCGCCGTCGAAGCCGAGATCGACGGTCTTCGACTGTGCCTGAAGCGCCACCTTGGTCGTCTTGCCGGCGAGCAGCGCGCGCACGTCGGCGCCGGCCGAAACATCGAAGCGCACCTTGCGCCAGGTGAACGCGCCCTTGGCCGAGATCGGCGAGGCGAGCGACTTGAACGATGCGGTGACGTTGATGTCGTCGATCTCGTCGGCCGTCTTGTCGCCGCCGACCGAGTCCGCGAGGTTGAGGCCGGTGACCTTGCCCTTGGCGAGCGACAGCGCGCCGCTGGCGTCAAGATTGTCGGCCAGCGCGGAAGCCGTGGCGCCGCTGGTCCTGAAGGCGACATCGACACCGGCGCTGCCGGTGACGGGTGCCGATACGCCGGCCAGAGCCAGAACGCCGGCAACGTCGAGGCCGTTCATCTTCACCGCACCGGAGATCGCCGGTGTGCCGCCCTTTGCGGCGACCGTGACGTTGCCCGAGCCCGGCGCGCCGTCGACCGCGACCTTGTTGATCGTCGCGGTGAGCGTGCCATCGACCAGCTTGGCGTCGATGCTGAGATCCTTGAGCGCCACCGAGCCGACCTTCACCGCCTGGGCCGTGACGGTGACATTGGCGTCGACCGCGCCAAGCGTGGAAAGGTCGATGGGTTTCTCTGCCGCCGCGCCCTTGCCGCCACCGCCGCCGGCGTTTGCCGATGCCGGCGCGACGAAGGAATCGGCGTCGATCGACCCGGCCGTCACCAGCAGGCCGATGCCCGGCCGCTGACGGTCGAGCGCGATCACTGCCTGGCCACCGAGCTGGGCGTCGCCGAGCGTGACTTGATACTTGCTGACGGTGATCTTCTTGGCTGTCGCTGCGAGCCCCGCCGAGAGGTCGAACTTGCCATAGGCGGGGGCCGCCGGCAGCGATGCGCCGAAGCGGCCCGCCAGCCCGGCGAGCGAGCCGCCATTCGCCGCGACGGTTCCGTTGAACAGGCTGTCGCCGTCGAGCGCCGTGCCCTTGGCTGCGATGGTGGCGAGATCGTCCGACAGGGTGAGATCGACGGGCAGCGCCGCGAGCCTGGTCGGATCGGGCCGCGCACCGACCTTGAGCGCGATCTTTTCCGTCTTGCCGCCCCAGGCAAACGACCCGTCGAGCGAGGCACCGTAGGCAAGGTTGGGCGCAGCCAGCGTCAGGTTCATCGCCGTCACCGTCTCGGCGGTGCCGCTGCGCTGGTCGCGATAGGCAAGCGTGCCGTCGCTGATCGTCAGTTTGCTGATGCCGATGCGGTCGATCGTGGCCAGCATTTCCGCAGTCGCCGCCTGCTGCTGTTGCTGCGACGCCTCGGAGGAGATGATCAGGTCTTCCATCGATTTCGGTTGGGCGGCAGCCGTCGTGTCGGCCGCCGGCGTCGAAGCGGCCTGCCAGTTGCTGTTGCCGTTCTTGTCGATCGCGTAGACGACTTGCGGCTTGACGATGGTGACCGAGTTGATGGCCACGCGGCCGGAGAGAAGCGGCAGCAGGCTGACGCCGAAGGAGACGGAACCGACCTTGAGCGCCTCACCGCTACCGGTGACGCCGGCAAGACCGATGCCACCGGCCGAGACATGCACGGTGGGCAGCAGGCTGATCGAGATCGGCCCGTCGATGCGCGCCTGACGTCCTGTCGCCTGCTGGATGCGTGTGATGAGTTCAGCGCGCACCGCGTCGGTCGGGATGAACAGCGGCACAATCACGGCCGCGCCGACGATGAGCACGACCAGAATCACGATGGCGACGACGAGCCGTCTCAGGGTTGACCTCCAGGTGATTCGGTCCCAACCAACGCCGGATTGTACCGGAAAGCGGCCGATTTCGGGGCTAGGATGATGGTCGTTGGCAGATGGAGTGCTCGAAATCACTTTGCCGACGATGGGCCCCATCGGTTCCACCGTAAACGGTGATCTGATGGGCATTGTGTTTATACGCGAGTTGCAGGTTGCGTATAACTAATCATTGATTCAGTGAGTTAATTGTAGTATACGCATACTGCGTGTTGCGTATAACAAATGGGTTCGTCTGGTGCCGGCCCCGGTCCTCATCATCCAAACGGCCTATGCCGAACTCCTCGAGCGGTCTGCGGCAGGGGCTTTTCTCGATACCTTTCCCGAGAAAGGCGCTTTCGTATCGAAGACGATAAAGGGCCGACGCTACTGGTATTTCCAACTTCCCACGGAGGCGGGCCGCATCCAGCGATATGTGGGCCCCGAGACATCCGAACTTCTTGATCGGATTTCCCATCATCAAGAAGCCAGAACGGGCCAGCGGGAGAGAACGGCTCTCGTCTCCACGCTCGTTCGGCAGGGGATGCCGCGTCCCCAATCTGAAATAGGCAACGTCGTAGCCGCTCTTGCGACCGCTGGAGCATTTCGTCTTGGCTGTGTGCTGGTTGGCACGGTCGCATACCAGACCTACTCGGCCATGCTTGGCGAGAAATTACCCGATCGCTTGTTGCAAACGGGGGACGTGGACATTGCGCAGTTTGCAAGCAGGTCAAAGAAAATCGGCGATCAAATTGCCCTGCCAGCCCTCGACGTCCTACAGCAGGCTGATCCCTCCTTTTCCGCAGTCCCAAATCTGAACCGAACGCCGACAGCGACCAGCTATCAAACTCGCGCCGGGAGCTTGCGTGTCGATTTTCTCACGCCGAACGAGGGACCCGACACGGACGAGCCTCAACCGTTGCCCGCTCTGCGGACATACGCGCAAGCGCTGCGTTTCCTGGACTTCCTGATACGCGATGCCCAGCCGGCCGTCATGCTTTACAAGGCTGGGGTCTACATCAACGTACCGGAGCCTCAACGGTATGCGATCCACAAGCTGATCGTTGCGCAGCGCCGCGGCGGAGCGGCTGCCAAACGCAACAAAGACATTGCCCAAGCCGATGCACTCCTTACCGCCCTTGTCGTAGGACAACCAGGCGATGTGGCGGCGGCATGGCAGGAAGCGGCCGGCCGAGGCAAGAAATGGCGAGATCTGCTGGCGGGAGGCATGAGGCAATTGCCTCAGACGTCCCGCGACTTGACGTTGAAGGTCGTTGAACAGCCGCGATCGATTATCCCGGGACTCGATCTGACCTTTCAAAACCCAGCGCCACGATACGTGTCGGATCGCGACATCGTTTCCTTTGTCGGCGACGCGAACGGCGAGTCAGTCCGTTGCGCCATAAGCCGAGAGGCGCTGGAGGACCACTTTGCAGCAGACACCCTGTCGATCGAAGGGCGCATCACCAAGTTCCAGGAAAACAGAAGCGCAATCGAAGAGATGGCTCGTACGAAGTATCTGACTCGCCCGGTGGAGGAACCCGGTTCCGTACTTATCAAGACCTTGGATGTCCCCGGTCTGCTGGAAGAAATCCCGAAACTGGCAAAGCGATTGAAGTAGGGCCTGCTAAACTCGCGCGCTTCTAGCGCCGGCCGAAGAGCTTCTCGATATCGGCGAGCTTCAGTTCGATGAAGGTCGGCCGGCCGTGGTTGCAGGTGCCCGAGTTGGGCGTGGCCTCCATCTCGCGGAGCAGTGCATCCATCTCCGCCGGCTTCAGCCGCCGCCCGGCGCGCACCGAGCCGTGGCAGGCCATGGTCGAAGCGACCCGGTCGAGCTTGTCCTTGAGGCCGGCGGTGCGCTCCCACTCGGCGATCTCGTCGGCAAGGTCGCGGACGAGCCCCGGAGCGTCGACGGTGCCGAGCAGGGCCGGCGTCTCGCGCACGATGATGGCGCCGGCGCCGAAGCGGTCGATGGTGAGGCCGAGTTCCGCCAGCTCCTCGGAACGCTCGGCGAGACGATCGACGTCCTCGGCCGGCAGGTCGACGACTTCTGGGATGAGCAGGATCTGGCTCGGCACGCCGTGTTCGGCAAGCGCCGCCTTGATGCGCTCGTAGACCAGCCGTTCGTGCGCCGCGTGCTGGTCGACGATGACCAACCCGTCCTCGGTCTGGGCGACGATGTAGGTTTCATGGATCTGCGCCCGCGCCGCGCCGAGCGGACGGGCGGTGAGCGCCGGATCTGGTTCGGCGACGTGGGCCTCGGCCGAAGGCTGCACGACCGCGAAGGCCGCCTGCGCCGCCTCGGCAAAGCCCGGCGCGAGCGCCGCATTGCCGGCAACAGGCGATGGCCGCCAGGAGGGCATGACCGGCCGCTGCGGCCGCGTGAAGCCGCCGGCGGCGCGGAAGGCGGCGATGGTGGCACCGGCGGCTTCGCTCGACGAGCGCAGCTCCGTCTGCCCCAGCGCTTCGCGCAAGGCGCCGATGATGAGCCCGCGCACGAGGCCGGAATCGCGGAAGCGCACCTCGGCCTTGGTCGGATGGACATTGACGTCGACCAGCGCCGGGTCGAGCGCGATATTGAGAACGGCGACCGGATGGCGGTCGCGCTTCATCACGTCGGCGTAGGCGGCGCGCAGCGCGCCGAGAAGCTGGCGGTCGCGCACCGGCCGTCCGTTGACGAAGAAATATTGCGCCAGTCCGTTGCCGCGGCTGAAGGTCGGCAGGCCGGCATAGCCGGCGAGGTGCACGCCCTCGCGCATGGCGTCGATGGCAAGGGCATTGGCGCCGAAGTCGGGGCCGAGCACTGCGGCGATGCGTGTCGCGAGCCCGTCGTCGCCCAAGGCCGCCGGATAATCGATCGCGCTGCGGTCGCTGCCGGCAAGCGTGAAGCGCACCGCCGGATGGGCGAGCGCAAGGCGCTTGACCACGTCGGTGATGGCGCTGGCTTCGGCCCGCTCGGATTTCAGGAACTTGAGCCGCGCCGGGGTGGCGAAGAAGAGGTCGCGCACCTCGACCTGCGTGCCCTTCGACAGGGCCGCGGGCTTGAGCGGCTGGGCCACGCCGCCCTCGACCGCGACTTCCCACGCCGCGTCGGACCCGTCCTTGCGCGAGGTGACGCGAAGCCGCGCCGCCGCGCCGATCGCCGCCAGCGCCTCGCCGCGGAAGCCGAGGCTGTCGATAGCGTCGAGACCGCCCTCAAGCTTGGAGGTGCAATGGCGCTCGACCGCGAGCTTGAGCTCGTCGCGGGCAATGCCGCCACCATCGTCGCTGACCCGGACGAGAGACACGCCGCCGGCCGCCGTCACCACCTCGATGCGGGTGGCACCGGCGTCAAGCGCGTTCTCGGCGAGTTCCTTGACGACGCTCGCCGGCCGCTCAACCACCTCGCCGGCGGCGATGCGGTTGACCATGTCCTCGCTGAGACGGCGGATGGGCATGGCCGGAGTCTGGCGGATTCGGGCGGGGAGGGAAAGACCCGGAGCGGGATGTCCGCGGAGCGGCAGCGCCCGCCGGGGGCCGGCTTCGCACCCGCAAAATCGCTATCCACGGCGATGGCATGGTGATAGGTCCGTGGTCGGCCCGAGCCCGCAAATCCTTGCCGATCCAGGGGTAATGCTTGATCAACCTGGCACAGCTCTGGCGCTTCGCGATGCTGCGACTGCACCGGCCGACACATCTGACCATCCGGAACCGCGCTGGCAGCGTCGAGCACTTCTACCACTTCCTACTCGGCTTCTTCCTGCCCCTTTGCGCCTATCTCGACGGAGCGCCGCGCCATGCGCCGGTTCTGGTGCGCAGTTGCGGGCCGATGGATCGCATCATCCGCGAACTCGACTTGCCGGGGCTCGTCATTGTGGACCGGGAAGCCCACGCTGCCATGCGCGCCCCGTCTCACGCCAACGCACGCCCGCCAAAATATGCGGTGTTGCCTAGCCTGGATGTCGTCCAGCGCCAGCCGATGGTCGATATCGAAGGCCTTCGCAAAGGTGTATCGTTCGCGATGCGCCGCTGGGGCGAGCGCATCTCCGGTCACATGGACGCCATCGTGAGGTCGCGACCAGCACGGCCGCGCGTCATCATCATCGAGCGGGGACGTGCGCATCCATTTTACCTGTCCGGCAGGGCCGAGAGGCGGGCGAGCGGCCGCGAGCGGCGCTACATCGCCAACCACGCAGAGCTGGTTGCGGCCCTGACGCTTCGCTTTCCGGGCGCCCAGAATCTCCAGCTTGAGGACCTGGCGCTCGCCGAGCAGATCGCATTGTTTCGCACCGCCGACGTCGTGATTGCCCAGCACGGTGCGGCGCTGGCCAACATCGTCTGGATGCGGACCGGCGCGCAGGTCATCGAGGTCCGCCCGCCGCAAAGATGGAGCGCGCATTTTGAACGCCTGGCCGGTCCCCTCGGCCTGTCCTATGGCTCGGTCGGCCAGGACGGCAACTTCGGTCCGGTCAATGCTGACGCCGTGATGGCGCTCGCCGAGGCCGGGACATCAAGCATCGGCGTGCCCTGACCGACGGCCCCTGGTGGCCGGATTGGGGGGCGTCGGGGAAAGATCGGGAGAGGCGCGCGCCTCAGGTCGCGTGGCGAGAGGTGGCTGCCGTCGCCGCCCGGCCGAGCGCCTCCGGCAGTGCATCGCGAAAGAGCCTGCCTTCGTGGATGGTGATGAACTGCTCCAGGCGGCTTGCCTTCTCAGGGTCGCCAGCCAGTGCCGTGACGACCGAGAGCGCCTCACGCATATTGAACGCCCCGTAGTCGGCAAAGACGTCCTTTTTCCAGTTCCGGTCGCTGCCCAGATGGAACGTCAGGTGCGCGTTCGTCAGCATCAGGAACCGTTGGGCATGCGCAACCAGATTGTAGAGCAGGCTGCGCATGACGCGGCCGGCCCCGCAGCAGCTTCGGTTCAAGGCGAACTCCCGGAACATCTGTGCCGGAAACACGAAGCAGTCGAATCCGCCATGAGGCGTGCCGAGCTCGGCCATCAAGAGGGGCGAGAAGGACCGGCGTCCGGGCTCCGCTTCAATGGTCCGCCGGTTCACGGTGATGGCGTCGTAGCCCTGGCGGATCAGTTCGGCGAGCACGCGATAGAAGGGCGGTTGCAGGTGGATGTCGGAATTGCTGAAGACGACGTATTCGGCGCCGACGGACGGCCAGTCGTCGGCGATGGCCGCCTCCATGCCGTTCTGCAGGACATCGAAGAGAAGGGGCAGCGGCCGCGCCACCGCAAAATTCGCGATGTCGGTCACGACGCGCGTCAGCGGACGCGCTGCAACGGCATCGGCCGGCACCAGGACGTCGTCTTCGGGGTAGGTGACCACGACCAGACTTGTCGGATAGTCGGGGCGCGCATAGCCCTGCGCCCCCCGGATCGTGTCGAAGGTGATCGACTGGACGGCGGTGTTCTCGGGATGCGACCGATCGGTGTAGGCATGGACGATGTGGCGAAAGCTGACCGCCGTCGGGCCGTCGCCAAACAGCGGCAGCACCGTCAGGGGTTCGTCCGGCGCCTGCTTGAATACGTTGGGCGTCACCCACGGCACGGTCTGTCCATCGCCTCTCGCGTCGACAGACTGGCCTACTTCTCCACAAGCCTCAAGTTGGCGGCCGGCGCCGCGACGCCGCTGGTGGTGAGGCCGTAGGCCTCCTCGGCATACTGGCCGACCAGGCGGTTGCCGCTGAACTGCCAGCCGGTGGTGGCGATTGCCTGCTTCATCACCGAGCACCAGCCGCCGTGGTTGCCGTGAAACAGTGGCAGCACGGTGCCGTCGAGCTTGGCGTAGAGGGCCGCGGCATGGGCGCCGTCGGAGCTGTCGCCGCCGTCTTCGCCGATCGCCCAGCCGTTGACGCCATCCTGGCAGCCTTCCACCCACCAGCCGTCGAGCACGCTGAAATTGGGGACGCCGTTGAGCGCCGCCTTCATGCCGCTGGTGCCCGATGCTTCCATCGGCGGAGTCGGCGTGTTGGTCCACACATCGACGCCGGCGACGATCGTCTTGGCCACGTTCATGTTGTAGGCCGGCACGAAGGCAATGCGCACCCGGCCGGCCAGTTCTCCGGCGGTCTCCAGGATGCGGTGGATGGCCTCGTGGCCGCCGCCGTCGCGGGGATGCGCCTTGCCGGCGATGACGATCTGCAGTGGCCAGTGCTCGGCGATCGCGGCCAGGCGCTGGATGTCGCTGAGGAGAAGCAGCGGGCGCTTGTACGCCGTCATGCGCCGCGCATAGCCGAGGATCGGCTTGTCCATGTCAAGGACGATGCCGGTGCGCCCGAAGACCAGCTCGATCAGCTCAGCCTTGATCCTGCGGTGGGCCGTCCAGATGACATCGTCCGGTACCGAGGCGACACCGGTCAGCGCCTTCGGGTCCAGCCGCCATTTGGGCGTATGGGCATCGAAGACCGCCGCCATCTCCTTGTGCGCCCAGGTCAGCGTGTGCACGCCGTTGGTAACGGCGTGGATCTCATGGCCGGGAAACATGTGCCGCGAAGTCTCCGCGTGGCGCTCGGCCACCGCGTTGGCGTAGCCGGAGAGGTTGAGCGCCAGCCGCGTCATGTTGAGTTCGTCGGGGCCGGCGAGTTCCTTGACGGTGTCGAGGGGAACCAGTTCGGGTGCGGTCCTGGCGTAGAGGTCGTAAGGGAAGCGGTCCTGCCCGGCCGGGACCGGCGTGTGCGTGGTGAACACGCATTGCTGGCGTGCCTCGGCCAGGCCGTCCGTGCCGGTCGCCGCCTTCGCCTGGGCGAGGCGGTCGAGAGTAAGCAGAGCCGCGTGGCCCTCGTTCATGTGCCACTTGTCGATGGTGAAGCCGAGTTCGCGCAACACCCGGGCGCCGCCGATGCCCAGAATGATTTCCTGCTTGAGACGGTAGGCGGCATCGCCGCCATAGAGGTGATGGGTGAGCGTGCGGTCGAGCGCGCTGTTCTGTTCGAGATCGGTGTCGAGCAGCAGGATCGGCACCTGATGTCCGGTCACCCCGGTCTGCACGTAGAGCCAGGGGCGGATCACCACCGGGCGCCCCTCGATCTCGACGGTCGCCGTCGTCTCCAGCGGCGCGCACCAGTCGTCCGGCGCCCACCAGCTCGGCTGCTCGGTCTGCCAGAGGTCGTGGTTGATGGTCTGGCGGAAATAGCCGGCGCGGCTGACCAGCAGCACGAAGACCATCGGCATGCCGAGGTCCGCGGCGGAGCGCGCGATATCGCCCGCCAACACGCCGAGACCGCCGGAATAGGTGTGGATCTCGTAGCGGATCGCCATCTCCATGGTGAAATAGGCGATGCGGGTGTTGGCGAGGAACGGAGCGATGGGAGATGTCATGGGGATCCTATTTGCTGACTGCCCGCCAGCCGATGTCCGTGCGGCAGAACCCGTCCGGCCAGTCGATGGCGGCAACTGCCGCATATGCGCGTTTCTGGGCCTCCGCAATAGTCGGGCCGAGCGCCGTGACGCCGAGCACGCGGCCGCCGGCGGCGGTGAGGCGTCCGTCGTTCATGGCCGTGCCGGCGTGGAAAACCTTGACGCCTTCTAGCGCCTGGGCCGCGTCGATGCCACCAATCGGCGCGCCCTTTTTGTAGGCACCAGGATAGCCGCGTGCGGCCATCACGACGCAAAGCGCCGCCTCCGCGCGCCACGCCGGGTGGTGTTCGGCCAGCCTTCCCTCGGCCGTCGCCAGCATCAGGTCGAGAAGGTCGCCATCGAAGCGCGGCATCAGCGTCTGGCATTCGGGGTCGCCGAAGCGGACGTTGTATTCGATGAGCTTGGGCCCGTCGGCGGTCAGCATCAGCCCGACGAAGAGGACGCCACGGAAGGGCGTGCCGCGGCGCGCCATCAGGGCGAGCGTTGGTTGCACGATCTCGCCCATGACGCGCGCCACCATGGCCTCGTCCATCACCGGCGCCGGCGAATAGGCGCCCATGCCGCCGGTATTGGGACCGGTGTCGCCGTCGCCGACGCGCTTGTGGTCCTGCGCCGTGCCGAAGGGCAGCGCCGCGGTGCCGTCGGAGAGGACGAAGAAGCTCGCCTCCTCGCCGATGAGGCATTCCTCGATGACCACTTCCGCACCGGGTGCGGTGAAGCAGACGGACGCCGCGGCAATCGCCTCATCCACCGTCGCCGCCACCGTCACGCCCTTGCCGGCGGCAAGCCCGTCCGCCTTGACCACGATCGGCGCGCCGCGTTCGCGGACATAGGCCGCCGCCGATTCGGCGTCGTCGAAATGGCGCCAGGCGGCGGTCGGGATATTCGCTTCGGCGCATATCTGCTTGGTGAAGCTCTTGGAGCCTTCGAGCGCGGCAGCCGCACTGCTCGGGCCGAACGCCTTGATGCCGGCGGCGGCGAGCGCGTCGACGATGCCGTTGACAAGCGGCGCTTCCGGGCCGACGACAACCAGATCGATTGCCTGAGACCGGCAGAAATCAACGATTCCCACGTGATCGGTCGGGTCGAGGGCGATGAGCTCGGCGACCTCCGCAATGCCGGGATTGCCCGGCGCCGCATAAAGCCGGGAGAGCCGCGGCGATTGGGCAAGCTTCCACGCCAGAGCGTGTTCGCGACCGCCCGAGCCGATGAGCAGCACCTTCATGGGGGATTCTGCGCCCCTCGCTTTTTTTTCGACCGTGCGCGCTTAGCAACCGGCGCGGCGAAAGTCCATTCGCCCGCTTTCCGCCGCGCGCCGAACGCCCTATGACCGTGGCCATGAACGCCGACAATCACACGGTTGCCGATGCCGTGCGCGGCCATTGGGCCGACCGCTTCCTGCCAGCGGCCGTGCGACCCTACGCGCGCCTCGCACGGCTTGAGCGGCCGATCGGCTGGTGGCTGCTGTTGTGGCCGTGCTGGTGGTCATCGGCGCTCGCCGCCGACGCCGCCGGCTGGCGCTTCCCCAATCTCTGGCACCTGATTCTCTTCTTCATCGGTGCCATCGCCATGCGCGGTGCCGGTTGCACCTATAACGACATCGTCGACCGCGACCTGGATGCGCAGGTTGCGCGCACCCGCTCGCGCCCGATTCCCAGCGGACAGGTGACCGCGAAACAGGCGGCTGCCTTCCTGGTGCTGCAGGCGCTGGTCGGCCTGGTCGTGCTGCTCCAGTTCAACTGGTTCACTGTGGGCCTCGGTGTGCTCTCGCTCGCCACGGTCGCGATCTACCCCTTCATGAAGCGCATCACCTGGTGGCCGCAGCTCGGGCTCGGCATCGCCTTTTCGTGGGGTGCGCTGATGGGCTGGCCGGCGATCTTCGGCCGGCTCGACTGGGCGCCGGTGCTGCTCTACGTCGGCGGCATGTCCTGGACCATCGGCTACGACACCATCTACGCCCATCAGGATAAGGAGGACGACGCCCTCATCGGCGTGCACTCCACGGCGCGCCTGTTCGGCGCCAACACGCGTCCGCTGCTGGTGCTGTTCTACGGTCTAGCGACGGTTCTGTTTGCCGCGGCCTGGTGGATGGCCGGCGTCGGGCCGCTCGCTTATCTTGGCCTGGCGCTGGGCGCCGCTCATCTCGGCTGGCAGGTGAGGACCATTGCCATCGACGACCCCGACAATTGCCTGATGCTGTTCCGCTCCAACCGTGATTACGGCTGGATCGTCTTCGCGGGACTGGTCGTCGATATGGTCGTCCGCCACTGGGGCGGCTAGTTCCGGGCGATGATCTCGCGGCCGTTGAGCTGCTCGGTCTGGCGCGAATGGCCGGTCTTGCGCCTTGTCAGGAAGCGCGGTCGCCGGCCGGCGAAGAAGGAATAGCGCCGGCGTGCCTTGGGCGGGCCAATGAAGACGCTACCGAGTTCACCGAGCGGGTCGCTCACCGACCCATCCTGGCCGACAACCAGCAGCGGCAGTTTGAGGGCGCGCCCCCATGCCTGCCAGTCGGCCGCCACATCTTCCGGCTCGTCGCCGACGATGAGCAGCAGGGTGAGGTTGGGGTCCTTGTGCAGCAGTTCGACGAAGACGTGCACCTGACCGGGAGCCCCGGCCGGCTCCATGCGCACCGCGACGCCGCGGTAGCTTGACAGCGGCACCGTCAGCGGCGGCCCGGCGCCGCGCTCACGGCGCACGATCGCCAGCTCGCGGTCGAGGATGAAGCCCGTGTCTGCTGTGCCGCCGTCTCGGGCGGGAACTCGCACGGGCAGGATGTGCGGGTCGAGCCGGAATCCCCAGCTCGACCCGGCGGTCGCTTCACCGGCCACTTTGACGCCTCTTAACGCTCCCGAAGCGGGCCCGGTTTTGTGGGTCCTCGCTTGTTGGACAGCACCATGCCACAGCAGGCTTGGCGTCGGCTTAATCGGTTGGGTTAAATTTGAGTGATTTTCGAGAGGGTTAGCAGGTCCTCACCGGATTGGGTTCACAGAACCTTGCCGGGGTTGAGGATGCCGTTGGGATCGAGCGCCTGCTTGACGCGGTGCATCAGTTCGATCTCGAGCGGGCTCTTGACCTGTCTGAGCATGTCGCGCTTCAGCACGCCGATGCCGTGCTCGGCCGAGATCGTGCCGCCAAGTTCGCCGACGATGCCGTGAACGATGCCGTTGACCTCGTCCCAGCGCGCCATGAAGGCGACCTTGTCCATGGCGACCGGCTGACTGAAATTAAGGTGGATGTTGCCGTCGCCGATGTGGCCGAAGGGGCAGGGGCGCACGCCCGGGATGATTTTTCCCACCGCGTCGGAAGCCCGCGCGATCAGCTCCGGAACATGCGCCAGCGGCACCGCGACGTCGTGCTTGATCGAGCCGCCCTCCAGCTTCTGCACCTCCGACATAGCTTCGCGCAGATGCCAGAAGTCCGCCGCCTGCTCCAGCGACTGGGCGAGCGCTCCGTCGTCCACCAGCTCGGCTTCGAGGCCGGCGGCAAAGATCGTCTCGGCGGCCGAGTCGGCATCCTCCTGGCCTTGGGCGGAGGAATACTCCATCAGCACGTACCATGGATGCGGCGCGCTGAGCGGATCGCGGGTGCCGGGCGCGTGGCGGAGCACGAATTCGAGGCCGACCCGCGGCATGATCTCGAAAGCGGTCAGGCTGCGTCCGGCGCGCTGGCGGGCGAGGTGGAAGAGCTTCAGCGCGGTCGCCGGGTCCTTGATGCCGATGAAGGCGACGGCGACGCCGCGCGGCTTCGGCATCAGCGTCAGCACCGCCGCAGTGACGACGCCGAGCGTGCCCTCGGCACCGATGAACAGGTGCTTGAGGTCGTAGCCGGTATTGTCCTTGCGCAGCGTCCTCAAGCCATCCCATACCTCGCCGGTGGGCAGCACCACTTCGACGCCCAGCACCAGCTCGCGCATGTTGCCATAGGCCAGCACCTCGGTGCCGCCGGCGTTGGTTGAGACATTGCCGCCGATGTCGCACGAGCCGCCCGAGGCGAGCTTCAACGGGAACAGGCGATCCACAGCGTCGGCGGCGGCGCGCGCCTCGTCGAGTGTGACGCCGGCCTCGGCGATCATGATGTTGCTGTCGGGATCGACGGCGCGCACCCGATTGAGCCGCGCCAGCGACAGCACGATCTCGTTGCCGGCGCCGGACGGAATCTGCCCGCCGACCAGGCCGGTATTGCCCCCTTGCGGCACGATCGGCGTCAGCGTCTCGTTGGCGAGTTTCAGGATCGCCGAGACCTCGCCGACGCTCCCGGGCTTGAGCACCATCGGGCTCGCCCCTCGGAACTTGTCGCGCGGCTCTGTGAGGTAGGGGCGGATCGCTTCAGGATCGCGGATCGCATAAGTGGAGCCGACGATTCCGGCGAAGCGGTCGAGCAGCGGCTGGCTGGGGGCATTCATGGCGAGGGGAGTTTAGGCAGTTCCCGCCGCGCCGAACAGGGCCGGCGGCGCTGGGGCAGCGCCGCCGGGAGGGCAGGCGTGTTACATGGCTTCCTTCACGACGTGCCAGACGCTGCCGACGCCGTCGCCGGTGACATCGCCGGCCTTCTTGTCCTTGACGAAATAGTACAGCGGCATGCCGTCATAGGCCCACATCTTCTCGGCCTTGCCGTCCTTGTCGGTGACGTCGACGGCGGTCCAGCTGCCCATGGCCTGGGCGCCCGCCGGAGCGACGAAGGGCGGCCACGCGGCGATGCATTTGCCGGTGCAGGCCGACATCGTCGCGCCCTTCTTGTCCTTGTCGAAGATGTAGAGGGTCATGCCGCTGGGATCGACGAGGATCTTGCCGAGCGAGCTGTCGGCAAATTTGGCGGGGTCCATGGCATAGGCCGTGCTGGCGATCGCCACAGCGGCAAAAAGGCCCGCAACGAGGCCCAAAATCAGTCGCTTCATCCAGAAAGTCTCCCTTTTTCTCATGGCCGGGCGGCCGGAACGACAATCGCCCACCGCCGATAACACGCAGCCCCAGGATTTATTCTAGGGCGGGTTGCGATCCCGGCACGTCCACCGGCTTGCTTGAAGCGCCCGAGGGGCTGTGCGATAGGAACGCCGCCGGCAGTGCAACACGCGGGAAACTTGGAAAATGGCAGGTGCGGAAGGATTGATGGCGGGCAAGCGGGGCCTGGTCATGGGTGTCGCCAACAGCCATTCGATCGCCTGGGGCATCACCCGGGCCTGCCACAAGGCGGGTGCGACGCTGGCCATGACCTATCAGGGCGAGCAGCTCAAGAAGCGGGTCGGGCCGCTGGCCGCCGAGATCGGCGCCGAGGTCGTCGGCCATTGCGACGTCACCGACATGGCGACCGTGGATGCCGTGTTCGACCGCGTGCGCGATCTGTGGGGCGGGCTCGATTTCGTCGTCCACGCCATCGCCTTTTCCGACCGCGAGCAGCTCACCGGCCGCTATGTCGATACCACGGCCGACAACTTCTCCAAGACGCTGCTCATCTCCTGCTACTCGCTGACGGCGATTGCCCAGCGCGCGCAGAAGCTGATGGGCAATGGCGGCTCGATCCTGACGCTGACCTATTACGGCGCCGAGAAGGTGATGCCGCACTACAACGTCATGGGTGTCGCCAAGGCGGCGCTGGAGGCGAGCGTGCGCTACCTTGCCGTCGATCTCGGCAAGGAGGGCATCCGCGTTAACGCCATCTCGTCGGGCCCGATCAAGACTCTCGCCGCCGCCGGCGGCATCGGCGATTTCCGCTACATCCTCAAGTGGAACGAATACAACGCGCCGCTTCACAAGACCGTCACCACCGAGGAGGTCGGCGACGCTGCGCTCTATCTCCTCTCCGACCTGTCACGTGCCGTGACCGGCGAAATCCACCACGTCGATTCCGGCTATCACGTCGTCGGCATGAAAGCGGTGGACGCCCCGGACATCGCCTCCGTCTAGAGACCATCGAGCCGTCATCGGCTCTTGCCCCACCTATGTCCGTAACCCCCACGCTTGTCTTCCTGCGCCACGGCGAAACCGATTGGAACGTTGAAGGACGCCTTCAGGGCCAGCACGACGTGCCGATCAACGCCAAGGGCCGCGGTCAGGCGAAGCACAACGGCGAAACCGTCCTCCGCGAAATTCCCGAAGCACTGGGTTACGATTTCGTCGCCAGCCCGCTGCATCGTGCCCGCGAGACCATGGAGATCGCCCGCACTGCCATGGGGCTCGATCCCACCGCTTACCGCACCGACGACCGGCTGAAGGAGCTCACCTTCGGCGAGTGGGAAGGCTTCACCTATCGCGATATCGATCGCGCGCATCCCGGCTGGATCGCCCAGCGCGTGGCCGAAAAATGGACATTCCAGCCGCCCGGCGGCGAGAGCTACGCCATGCTGTCCGTCCGCGTCGTCGGCTGGCTGGCGACGATCGACCGGCCGACCTTCGTCGTCTCCCATGGCGGCGTCGGCCGTGTCCTGCGTGCCCACCTGCTCAACCTCGACCCGATGACCTCGGTCGTCGAGGATTTCCCCCATAACCGCGTCTTTCTGTGGCGTAACGGCGAGGGGCGCTGGCTGTAGGGCCGTCGCCGGCAGCGTTTTGCTTTGACGCCTAGGCTCCGCCCGCCTAGAAAATGCGGCGCCGGCTCACGCCCAAACGCTGGAAACCGATGTCGTACAACACCTTCGGCCACCTTTTCCGGGTCACCACCTGGGGCGAGAGCCATGGCGCCGCGATCGGCGCCGTGGTCGACGGCTGCCCGCCGCGCATTCCGATTTCCGAGGCCGAGATCCAGCACTACATGGACAGGCGCCGGCCGGGCCAGTCGCGCTTCACCACCCAGCGCCGCGAGCCGGACACGGTGAAGATTCTTTCCGGCGTGTTCGAGGACGAAGCGACCGGTGAGATGCTGACCACCGGCACCCCGATTTCGCTCGTGATCGAGAACGTCGACGCGCGCTCGAAGGACTACGGCGACATCAGAGAGATGTATCGGCCGGGCCACGCCGATTTCACCTATCAGATGAAATACGGCATCCGCGACTGGCGCGGCTCCGGCCGCGCCTCGGCGCGCGAGACGGCAAGCCGTGTCGCCGCCGGCGCCATCGCCCGCAAGGTGGTGCCGGACATGATCGTGCGCGGTGCGCTGGTGCAAATCGGTCCGCACAAGATCGACCGTTCGCGCTGGGACTGGGCCGAGGTTGACCGCAACCCGTTCTTCTGCCCGGACGCCAAGGCTGCCGAGATGTGGGCCGAGTATCTCGACGGCGTGCGCAAGGCGGGCTCGTCGGTCGGCGCCGTGGTCGAGGTCGAGGCCGAGGGCGTGCCGCCCGGGCTCGGTGCGCCGATCTACGCCAAGCTCGATCAGGATATTGCTTCGGCGATGATGTCGATCAACGCGGTCAAGGGCGTCGAGATCGGCGCCGGTTTCGCCGCCGCCGCGCTCTCCGGCGAGGAGAACGCCGACGAGATGCGCATCGGCGAGGGCGACCGGCCGCATTTCCTGTCGAACAATGCCGGCGGCATCCTCGGCGGCATCTCCACCGGCCAGCCGGTGACGGTGCGCTTCGCCGTCAAGCCGACCTCGTCGATTCTCACCCCGCGCCGCACCGTCAACCAGGCCGGCGAGGAGGTCGACGTCTCCACTAAGGGGCGCCACGACCCCTGTGTCGGCATCCGCGCGGTTCCCATCGGCGAGGCGATGCTGGCCATCGTGCTTGCCGATCACTATCTCAGGCACCGTGGCCAGGTCGGTTGACTGACCCGGCGCCAGGACAGACCAGCATGACAAAACAACCAGATCCGGTGGCCGAGGCCATCGAGGCTTTCAAGCGCGGCGAGATCGTCGTCGTCACCGACGACGCCGACCGCGAGAACGAGGGCGACCTGATCGTCGCCGCCGTGCACGCGACGGCTGAGAAGATCGGCTTCATCGTCCGCCACACCACCGGCATCGTCTGCGCTCCCATGCCGCGCGAGACGGCGCGCCGGCTGCAATTGCAGCCGATGGTCGCCGACAATGACGCGCCGCTCGGCACCGCCTTCACCGTCTCGGTCGATTTCCGCCACGGCATGACCACCGGCATCTCGGCGGAAGAGCGCTGCAACACCATCCGGGCGCTGGCCAATGCCAATGTCGGCGCCGTCGATTTTGTCCGCCCCGGCCATGTCTTTCCACTGATCGCCCGTGACGGCGGCGTGCTCATGCGCTCCGGTCATACCGAGGCGGCGGTCGATCTCTGCCGGCTGGCGGGGCTAGAGCCGGTCGGCGTGCTTGCCGAGCTGGTCAACGACGACGGTACGGTCAAGCGCGGCGCCGACGTCACGGGCTTCGCCGCGGAGCACGGCCTTCGCCTCGTCTCCGTGGCCGACCTGATCGCCTGGCGCCAGCGCAGCGAAAAGCTGGTCGAGCGCGTTGCCGACTTCCCGGTCACCACCGAAGCCGGCCCGGCGCACGCCTACACCTATCATCTGCCCTACGACGCCACCCAGCACCTGGCGCTGGTCTTCGGCGACATCGGCGATGGTTGCGGCGTGCCGGTGCGGCTCCACCGCGAATTGGTGATCGACGACGTCTTTGGTGCGGACAGCGTGCTCAACCGGGTCTTCCACCAATTGGCCAGGGGCGGGCGCGGCATCATCGTCTATCTGCGCGAAGGTTCTGTCGGTGTCGCCGCCGCAGGCGGGCGCACGCGCGACGCCGCCAATCCCGCGGATACGCATGCGACGCGCGAGGATGAATGGCGCGAGGTCGGCCTCGGCGCCCAGATCCTGCGCGACCTCGGGGTCAAGTCGATCCGCCTCATGGCCAGCCGCGAGCGGCACTATGTCGGCCTCGACGGCTTCGGCATCGAGATCGAGGCGACCGACATCATCGATCGCTAGCGGTCGAAGGTCGCCACCACCTCGATCTCGGCCGACCACAGGAACTGGTCGACCGGCAGAACGCGGGTGAGGCGATAGCCGCCATCGATAAGGATGCGGGCGTCGCGGCCGAGCGTCGCCGGATTGCATGACACCGCCACGACCTTGGCAACGCGCGACTGCGCGATCGCTTGCGTCTGTGCCTTGGCGCCGGCGGCCGGCGGATCGACGACGATTGCCGCGAAACGGTCGAGCTCGGCGGCGGCAAGCGGGTTGGCGAAGAGGTCGCGGCGGAGCGTCGTCACCGGCTTGAGGCCCTTTGCGTGGCGGGTTGCCTGCTCCAACGCTTGCAGCAGGGCCAGATCGCCCTCGACCGCCGTCACCGCCGCGTGGCGCGCCAGCCTGAGCGCAAAGGTGCCCAGCCCCGAGAAGAGATCGGCGACCGGCGCGGCATCGCCGAAATGGGCAATGACCGCCTCGGCCAGCGCCCGTTCGGCGTGAGCCGATGCCTGCACGAAGCCGCCGGGCGGCGGCAGCAGCGCGGCACCGTCCGCGCCGATCTCCGTCCGGCGGTTCATGAAGATTTCGGTGCCGTCCACGGTCAGCCGGGCAATCGCCTGTTCGCGGGCGAACGTGCCCAGCGCCGCCAGCGCCGGGCGGTCGAGTGTGCCGCCACCGTCAATGGCGATATCGAGCCCGTTGCCGACGAGAACCGTCACGCGTGCCTGATGGCGCTTGCGCACGGCACGCGTGGCGATGACACGGATGAGAGGCAGCGCCGCGACGATGTCGCCGGAGAGCACCGGGCATTCCTCGATTGCGGTGATCTCATGGGTGGCGCGGCGGTGGAAGCCGAGGATCAGGCGGTCCCTGGTATGGACGGCCGAGAAAATCGCGCGGCGGCGCCCGCCCGGCGGCGTTGCGATGACCGGCTCGATCTCCGCGTCGATGTGGTGCAGCAGGAACGAGCGCCGCACGATCTCCCGCTTCCATTCGAGATAAGCGGTTTGCTCCATGTGCTGCAGGGCGCAGCCGCCGCAGGTGCCGAAATGGCGGCAGGCCGGCTGCACGCGCTCGGCGCTCGGCTCCACCACGTCGACGAGATGCGCCCGCGCGCCCTGGCGCGCGATGGTCACGGTCTCGCCCGGCAGCGTGAACGGCACGAAGAGGCGGTGTCCGCCGACCTCCGCGATGCCGTCGCCGGCATGACCGAGTTCGGCGATCGTCACCGTTTCAGTCACGGCGGGCGCCAAGCAGGAATTCGCGATTGCCGTCGCCGCCTTCGATCGGCGACAGGATGACGCCATCGACGCGCCAGGCCATCTCGGTTTCCAGCCATCCGGCGATGTCTGCCGCCGTCCGCTCGGCGAGACCCGGATCGCGGACGATGCCGCCCTTGCCCAGCGCCTCGCGGCCGACCTCGAATTGCGGCTTGACCAGGAAGACGCCCCAGGCGCCCGGACCGGCAAGCGCCAGAACCGGCGGCAGCACCAGCTTGAGCGAGATGAAACTGACATCGGCGACGATGGCGCCGGCCGCCTCGCCGATATCCTCGGGGCGGAGATCGCGCGCATTGACGCCTTCACGGCTGATGACGCGCGGGTCCGCCGCCAGCTTGGGATCGAGCTGACCGTGGCCGACATCGATGGCGTAGACCTTCGCTGCGCCGCGTTCGAGCAGCACCTGGGTGAAGCCGCCGGTCGAGGCGCCGATGTCGAGGGCGACGCGGCCGGTGGGCGAATAGCCGAAGCGGTCGAGCGCGGCGATCATCTTGAGGCTGCCGCGCGAGACATAGCCGCTCGCCGGATCGTCGAGCGCGATGGCCGCGTCCGGCTCCACGGTCGTGGCCGGCCGTGCCACCAGCCTGCCGTTGACGGTGACGTGGCCGCGCAGGATGGCGTCGCGGGCGCGCGCCCGCGTGCGTACCAGTCCGCGCTCCACGAGCGCCAGATCGAGCCTTGTGGTCATGGGTGGGAGATATCAGCTGCCGGTTCTAGAGGAAACACCCGGCAAACGAGGCCGCGATGACGTCGAAATAGACCAGATTGCCGAAGCGCAGCCACAGGAAGCCGCCAAGCGCCACCGCGGCCAGGCCGGCGAAGGACAGGACGAGTTTCGACGTCAGGCTCATGGGGCGCCAGCATAGCGCCGGCGCCCCTTCCGGTCACGATGCCCCGATCAGGCGCTTGAGCTTGGCCAGCGCCTTGTCCGTCTTCTCCTGGTAGTCGATGGTCGATACCAGCTCGGCCTTGGAATTGAGGAGAAAGACGGTGGCCGTGTGGTCCATCGTGTAGTTGCCGTTCGTGCCCGGCACCTTGTGCGCGTAGATGTGGTACTCCTTGACGATCTTGTCGATCTCGGGCTGGGGACCGGTCAGCGCGATGAAATGCGGGTCGAAGGCCTGCATGTAGGACGCCATGACGTCGCGTGTGTCGCGCGCCGGATCGACGGTGATGAAATAGACCTTCATCTTGTCGGCGTCGGCGCCGAGGTCGCCCATCCACTGGGTCAGATCGGCGAGCGTCGTCGGGCACACGTCCGGACAATAGGTGTAGCCGAAGTACATCGCTGACGGGTGGCCCTGCAGCGCCGCTTCGGTGACCGTATTGCCGTTCTGGTCGGTAAGCGTGAACGGCCCGCCGATCTGCGATGCGACGATGCCGGCGACGGTCCCGCGCTGGCTGGCGAAATAGATCCAGCCGACGGTGCCGACCAGAGCGATGACCGCCACCCAGACGACAATGCGAATGGCGCGCATGCCCGTCATTTGCCCGTGTCCATGTTCGTCGCTCCACCGTTCATGTTCATCGTGTTCCCTCCTGCGGTCGGGCCCATCGACCCGACGGGCATGATGTGCAGAAAGGTGTCGACCTTACCCGCCTTCGCGAAGGTAAGCGTCACCGGCAACTTGCCGCCATCCTTCAGCGGCCCCTTCAACGTGATGAACATGAGGTGGTAGCCGCCGGGGGCAAGGGTAACGGTCTTTCCGACCGGGATTTTGATGCCGCCTTCGACCTGATGCATGCTCATGATGCCGTTCTTGACCTTCATGATGTGGAGTTCGCTGGTCTCGGCTGCCGGCGTGGAAACGGCGGTGAGCGTGTCGGCTTCGCCGCCGTGGTTGGTGATGGTCAGATAGCCGGCGCCGGTGGGCGCCTTGGGCGGTGTCGCCCGCGCCCACAGGTTGGTGATCTCGAGAGAGCCGACCTTGACCTCATGCGCAAGCGCCGGTGCGGCGAAGGCGACGGCGGCGAAGAGGGCGCCGATGGCGGCGCGGTTGAAGAAACGAGTCATGCGAGCATTGTCCTCGACAGGATGGCGGAACCGCGTCGGGCGCGGCCGCCGGTTGAAACGGATCAGTGAAGGCAGATCGGATTCAGCCGAGGAGGGGAGGCCCGCGCGGATTGGCCGGGCCATCAAGCGGGTGAGGTGCGGCATGGCCGGCCGGCAGCGCGATGAACACCGGTAGCGCGACAGGCGGCGGCGCATCGGCCAGAACCGGCGGCGACGGCGGCATGACATTGACGCTGGCAAGGCCGAGCGTGCAGCAGGCGCGGCGATCGGGGTCGTTGGCCGGGTGGCCAGGATCGCTGTTGGGGCCGGCAAAGGTGCAGATCGCCGGCGTGTCGGTTGCCGCCGACTGGGCCAGGGCGCCGCCGTGGAGCCCGGCGAGCAGCACGTTGACCAGAACGATCAGCGCCAGTCCGCGCGCCATCGAGCGGCCGTCAGGGCCGCGCAGCAGAGCGAGCAGGGAGCGCCGGGACATCAGAGCCTTGTACGGGCTCTCGGCACTATTTGGAACTATTCCGATCTAGAAAATTCGTCGCAGGTGAAGCGGGCCGCGTCAGGCAAGACGCGGGTGCGCGGCGGCCGGCGTACGGCCGAAGGCCGCGAAGACGGCCGCCATGATGCCGTCGGCATCGAGACCGGCAGCGGCGTACATCGCTTCAGGCTTGCCCTGGTCGACAAACTGGTCGGGCATGGTGAGCGAACGCACCTCAATGCCCCGTTCAAGCGCGCCGCTCTTCTCCAGATAGGCCAGGACGTGCGACGCGAAGCCGCCAACCGAGCCTTCCTCGATGGTGATGAGCACCTCGTGCTCACGCACCAGCCGGTCGATGAGGGCGGTATCGAGGGGCTTGGCGAAGCGCGCATCGGCAACCGTCGCCGGCAGGCCGTAGGAATCGAGTTCCTCGGCCGCCTTGAGGCATTCCCCGAGGCGCGCGCCGAAGGAGAGCAGGGCCACCTTGCCGCCCTCGCGCAGGATGCGCCCGCGGCCGATCTCGATCGGCACGCCCTCGTCCGGCATCTCGACGCCGATGCCGTCGCCGCGCGGATAGCGGAAGGACGACGGGCGGTCGTCGATCGCCGCCGCCGTCGCCACCATGTGGACGAGCTCCGCCTCGTCCGCCGCCGCCATCACCACGAAGCCCGGCAGGCAGGCGAGATAGGCCGTGTCGAAGGCGCCTGCATGGGTCGCCCCGTCGGCGCCGACGAAACCGGCGCGGTCGATGGCGAAGCGCACGGGGAGATTCTGGATGGCGACGTCGTGGACCACCTGATCGTAGGCGCGCTGCAGGAAGGTCGAGTAGATTGCCGCAAAAGGCTTGAAGCCTTGCGTCGCCAATCCCGCGGCGAAGGTCACGGCATGTTGCTCGGCAATGCCGACGTCGAAGGTGCGCTGCGGGAACCGCGCGCCGAAAAGGTCGAGACCGGTGCCGCCCGGCATCGCCGCGGTGACGGCGACGATGCGGTCGTCCTTCTCCGCTTGCTTGATGAGGCTCTCGGCGAACACGCGTGTATAGGCCGGCGCGTTGGATCGGCTCTTGGCCTGCGCACCGGTGATCACGTCGAATGTACCGACGCCGTGATACTTGTCGGGCGCGGCCTCGGCCGGGGCGTAGCCCTTGCCCTTCCTGGTGCGGACGTGCACGAGCACCGGACCGTTCTGCATCGCCGCAACGTTGCGCAGAACGGGGAGCAGGTGGTCGAGATTGTGCCCGTCGATCGGGCCGATGTAGTAGAAGCCGAGTTCCTCGAACAGCGTGCCGCCGGTCCAGAAGTTGCGGGTGAATTCTTCCGCCAATCGCGCTCGCTCGCGGAAATAGCGCGGCAGGTATTCGGCGATCCGCTTGGCCCATCGGCGCAGGCCGCGATAGGTCGGTCCCGACACCAACTTGGCCAGATGCATCGACATCGCGCCCACCGGCGGCGCGATCGACATGTCGTTGTCGTTGAGGACGACGATCAGGCGTGACTTCAGATGGCCGGCATTGTTCATCGCCTCATAGGCCATGCCGGCCGACATGGCGCCATCGCCGATGACCGCGATGACGTTCTCGCTGCCGCCCTTGAGATCGCGTGCGACCGCCATGCCGAGCGCGGCGGAAATCGAGGTCGAGGAGTGGGCCGCACCGAAGGGGTCGTATTCGCTCTCCGCGCGCCTGGTGAAGCCGGAGATGCCGCCCGGCTGGCGCAGGGTACGGATGCGGTCGCGGCGGCCGGTGAGGATCTTGTGCGGATAGGCCTGATGGCCGACGTCCCAGACCAGCTTGTCGCGTGGCGTGTCGAAGACATAGTGGAGCGCCACCGTCAGCTCGACCACGCCGAGGCCGGCGCCGAGGTGGCCGCCGGTGACCGACACCGCCGAAATCGTCTCCTGACGCAACTCGTCGGCGAGCTGCTTGAGGTCGGATTCAGGCAGTTTGCGCAGATCCTCGGGCGTCTTGACGCGGTCGAGGAGGGGGGTGGCTGGCGAAGAATTCAAGGGGTCCGCCTGACTAGGATGAGCCCCCCGACTATTGGCACGCCCGCCCGGCCCGCGCAATGTTCACGCCATATCCTTGAGCGCCCCGACCAGTTCGCGGAAGCGCTCCGCCCCGAGTTTCCGGCGAAAACGCTCCTCGACCCGCCGCTTGACCCCGTTGGCGTCGGCCAGCACCTGACGCCCGCGCGCCGTGAACACGACGATCCGCCCGCGTCCGTCGTCGGGGTCGCGGATGCGCTCGACGATTCCGTCTGCCACCAGTTCGTCGATGAACTGCTGGACCGCCTGCTTGGTCAGCCCGCTGCGCTGGACCAGATCGGCCTGCCGCGTGCCGCCGCGGTCCATGTGGCCGAGCAGACCGGAGCGGGCATGGGCGAAGACCTCGTGCCCCCTGGCGATCATGCCGGCGTCGAATTCCGATTTCCACAGCGCGGCCGCCCGCCACAGCTGGATTCCGACGTGATCCAGCAGCTCCGGGAATTCATCATCGTCAAGTCGCTTGACCATTTCGCTCGATCCGCTATATAGTCAAGTTACCAGACGAAATCACCATCCACCAGAGAGGCAGTGAAATGACCATCATCCATTCCGCCGACGCGCCCTCGTTCGAGATACCCGGCGTCCGCTTCACCGGACTGGCCTCGCCGAAACGCGGGGCGCGCGAAACATGCGCCTGGCGCGTCCGCCTCGACCCCGGCACCGAGCCGACCGTCCACCGCCTTACCCGCGAGGAGATCTTCGTGGCCCTGTCCGGCACAGCCACCGTCCATCTCGACGGCGTGGCGCATACGCTGGCTGCCGGCGGTGCGGCCATCATTCCGGCGGATAGGGATTTCGCCCTGGGCAATCCCGGCGAGGAGCCGTTCGAGGCCGTCGTGGTGTTTCCCGTCGGCGGACAGGCCATGCACCCGGGCCAGGCGCCGTTCACGCCGCCCTGGGCCGAGTAGGCAGGTCAGGCCGGGCCGTCCTCGTCGAGCGGCTCGGCTCCGGCCGGCTTGCCGTCGGCGCCGACCCTGATCTTCTCGACCCGCGCCTCGGCCTGGCGGAGCAGGGCGTCGCAGTGCTTCCTGAGTGCGTCGCCGCGCTCGTAGATGACGATCGACTCGGCCAACGGCACCTCGCCACGCTCGAGCCGGCTGACGATCTGCTCGAGCTCCTTGAGCGCGGCCTCGAATGTCATGCCCTCGACGGGCGCGGGGTCCTGGTCGGCCATCCGGTCTCCTCGTTCCTCAGGCTTTCATCAGCGTCGCCACGTGCATGGCGACCGATCCGGCAAGCCCGGCAAGATCATAACCGCCTTCGAGCAGGCTGACGACACGCCCGCCGCAATGGCGTGTCGCCGCCTCCATCAGAGTCAGCGTCGCGTGGACGAAATCTTCCTCGTTGAGGTTGATCTCGGCCAGCGGATCGCGCCAGTGGGCATCGAAGCCGGCGGAGATGATGATGAGGTCGGGCGCGAAGGCATCGAGCGCCGGCACGATCCGGTCGGCGAATGCCATCTCGAACTCGGTGCCTCCGGAACCGGGCGCCAGCGGCACGTTGACGACGTTGCCGCAGCCGGTCTCCGATTGCGCGCCGGTGCCAGGATAGAGCGGCATCTGGTGGGTCGAGCAATAGAGGATCGACGGATCGTCCCACACGATCGCCTGCGTACCGTTGCCGTGATGGACGTCCCAATCGACGACGGCGACCCGCTCGGCGCCGTGCTTGCGCTGCGCCTGGCGCGCGGCGATGGCGGCATTGTTGAACAGGCAGAAGCCCATCGGGCGGTCGGGCTCGGCATGGTGGCCGGGCGGCCGGATGGCGGCGAAGGCGTTGGCGACATGGCCGCTCATCACCTCGTCAACCGCGAGACAGGCGGCGGCCGCCGCGCGTGCGGCGATGTCGTAACTCCGCGGGCCGAGATAAGTGTCGGCCTCGATCGACACGATGCCCTGGTCGGGAACCGCGGTGCGGATTTCGTCGACGTAGGATGCGGCGTGCGCGGTGGCGAGCAGGTCAGGCGTGGCCGCCGCCGGCGCCCCGACCCGGACGAGATCGGCAAAGGGCGCCGCCGACAGCACCTTGTCGATGGCATGGATGCGGTCGGGCCGCTCGGGATGCCCGGTCGGTGCGATGTGGTCGGCGAAGACCGGATCTTGAATGAGAAGAGTGGACAAGAAGGCTCCCAGGGGCGCGGGACTCAGCGGCTGGCGTCAATATAGGCCTGAAGGGCATCACGCGCTTCGGGCGAGCGCAAGAGATCGGAGAAGCTGGTCGCTTCGAGGTCGATGCGCTGCAGGATGTTGAGCCGGTCGCCGCGCATCAACCGGCGATGCATGCGCACCGCCTCCGGCGGCTTTTCGGCAAGGATATGCGCCGCTGCCTGGCCCGCGCTCTCCACCGCATCGGCCGGCACGATCTTGTTGACCAGGCCGGCGTGCATCGCCTGTTGAGCATCGAGATGGTCGCCCATCACCAGCAGGCCGAAGGCACGGTGATAGCCCATCAGCGCCGGTGCCAGGATGCTGGCAGCGCCCTCCGGCGGCATGCCTATCTCCGCCTGCGCCGCCGAGAAGATCGACCATTCACTGGCTACCACATAGTCGCAGAGGATGAGCAGGATCGTGCCGAGGCTGAAGGACGGGCCGTCGACGGCGGCGATCAGCGGCTTGTCGAAGGAAGCCATCGTCTTGAGCAGCCGGATGACGCTTTCGCCCATGCCGCCGGCGGTGAGGAAGCCTTGCAGGTCGTTGGCGTCGTGGCCGGCGGTGAACATGCCAGGCGTGCCGGTGAGAAGCACGGCGCGCACGCGCGAGGAACTCTCGCCGAAGGCGAGCGAATTGGCCACCCGCTCGCACATTTCGGCGGACATGCGGTTTTCCGCGTCCATCCGCTCGATGCGGATGGTCTGCACCCCCTCGGCGATCTCGCTGATCACTGGATCGCTCATCGATTCACTCCTGACCCCTCCCGCGAACAGGGGCGTTCACGCCGACGGCCGGGCGATATCGAAGTGGTGCGCTGCCTGTTGCAGGCCTTCCGCCCCCTCGATCACGGTCGCCGCCAGCGACGCCGCTTCGCCCAGCAGCGATTCCCCATGGAACCGTGCCAGCGCGATCGCCCGATCGCGATTGTCGTCGTCCACCCTGAGGGCGCCCTTTGCCAGAAGCGCACCGCCAAATGCAAGGCCGAAAAGCCGTGCATAGGGAGTTGCGCCCGCCAGCGCCGGTTGGTGGTCGCCGTTCGCCAGCGTCTTGGCGAGGAATGCCGTGGCCGCGGCCAGATGCTCGCCGGCTTCGGCAAGCCGGGCGGCAAGCTGCCCAAATTCCGGCCGGTTGGCCTCGGCAATTGCCGCCGCAGCCTCGGCGATCTCGTTGACGACCACGGCGACCGCTGCGCCGCCGCTAAGCTTCAGCTTGCGGGTGGCGAGGTCGATGGCCTGGATGCCGTTGGTTCCTTCGTAGATGGAAAAGACGCGGGCATCGCGCATGAGCTGCGCCGCGCCGGTCTCTTCGATGTAGCCGGCCCCGCCATGCACCTGGATGCCGGCCGAAGTGACGGCGTTGGCCGCCTCGGTGGCGAACGTCTTGGCGACCGGGGTCAGCAGGCTCGCCCGATCGGCCCAAGCACGGCGTTCGGCCTCCGGCGCCGCCTCGCTCATGTCGAACGCCTCGGCGCAGGCATAGCAGATCGCCCGCGACGAGGCGGTGAGCGCGGTCATCTGCATGAGGTGGCGCTGGATATCGGGATGGGCGCCGATCGGGCTCATCTCGCCGCGCGGGGCACCGAGCGCATGGCCCTGGCGGCGCTCGGCGGCAAAGGCGAGCGCCAGTTGCAGCGCCCGCGAGGCCACGCCGACGCCCTGGGCGCCGACGTCGAGCCGCGCATGGTTCATCATCGTGAACATGCAGACGATACCGCGGTTCTCCTTGCCGACCAGCCAGCCGGTGGCTCCGCTGCCGCCCTCGCCATAGACCATCGTGCACGTGGGCGAGCCGTGCATGCCGAGCTTGTGCTCGTTCGCCGCCGCCACGATGTCGTTGCGGCTGCCGTCGTCGAGCACCTTGGGCACCAGGAACAGCGAGATGCCGGGGGTGCCCCCCGGTGCATTGGCGATGCGCGCCAGCACCAAGTGGATGATGTTGTCGGTGAAATCGTGATCGCCGTAGGTGATGAAGATCTTCTGGCCGAAGATGCGGTAGGTCCCGTCCTCGGCGCGCACCGCACGGGTGGCGAGCGCGCCAAGCTCCGAGCCGGCCTGCGGCTCCGACAGGTCCATCGTCACCATCCATTCGCCGGAGACGAGCTTGGGAAGATAGCGCCTCTGGAGATCTTCGCTGGCGTAGGTCCTGAGCGCCTGGACGGCGCCGCCGTTCAGCATCGGGCCGACGGCGAAACCGGCGTTGGCCGCGTTCCAGATTTCCTGAAGTGCGGTCTGCAGCACGACCGGCAGGCCCTGTCCGCCCCATTCGGGCGGACTGCCGATTCCGTTCCAGCCGGCTTCGATCCAGCGCCGGTATGCTTCCTTCCAGCCGGGCGGCGTGGTGACCATGCCGTCGCTGAGCTTCACGCCGGCGTGGTCGCCGGACTGGCTGAGCGGCAGCAATTCGCTCTCCGCGAAGCGGATGGCTTCCTCGATGATGGCGTCCGCCGTCTCGCCGTCGAGATCGGGAAACGCGCCGGTGGCAATGAGGCGCTCGAGCCCGCCATAGGCCCTCAGCGCAAAGACGACATCGGCGACGGGTGTTATGCCACTCATGAAACAAGACCTCCGGCGGCCGCTTGACGCGGCTTGTTGCTGCGGGCGAGAACCCGGCTCGTCCGGACGGCCGACACTCTCACCGATGGCACAGGCTAGCGCAATTCGCCCCCGTATTTTCGACATGAAGGTCGCAGCCGGCGAGGGCATTGCCGCGGCGGTGGAAGCCCTCGACCGCGGCGAGCTGGTGGCGATGCCGACCGAGACCGTCTACGGGCTCGCCGCCGACGCCACCAACCCGGCGGCGGTCGGACGCATCTACCTCGCCAAGGGGCGGCCGCGCTTCAACCCGCTGATCGTTCACGTCGCCTCTGCTGCCGCCGCCACGCGCCATGTGCGCTTCGGCGCCGAAGCCGAGAGGCTGGCCGAAGCCTTCTGGCCAGGACCGCTGACACTGGTCCTGCCGCTCAAGGCCGACACCGGCATTGCCGACATGGTGACGGCCGGCCTCGACACCTTGGCCGTGCGCGTGCCGGCGCACCCGGTTGCCCAGACGCTGCTCGCCGCGAGCGCCAAGCCTCTGGCGGCGCCGAGCGCCAACCGTTCCGGCCATGTCAGCCCAACCACCGCCCTCCATGTCATCGGCGATCTCGGCGATCTTGTGAGCACCATCCTCGACGCCGGCCCGACGCCGGTCGGCCTGGAGTCGACCATCGTCGGACTTGCCGGCGACAAGCCGCTGCTGCTTCGTGCCGGCGGATTGGCGCGGGCGGACATCGAGGCGGTGCTCGGCTCCCCGTTGGGCGTCGCCGCGCCGCCGGGCGATGCACCGGCGTCGCCGGGGATGCTCGCCTCGCACTACGCGCCGGCGGCGCGCGTGCGCATGAATGCGACCAGCGTGCGCGCGGGGGAGGGGCTTCTCACCTTCGGTCCGGATCTGCCGGCCGGGGCCGGTGAGGCGGTCGCTACCATCAATCTCAGCCCTTCGGGCGATCTCGCAGAGGCTGCCGCCAACTTCTTCGCCGGACTCAGGAATCTCGACCGTCAGGTCGAGACCATCGCGGTGGCGCCGATTCCGGAGGAGGGGCTGGGCGAGGCGATCAACGACCGCCTGCGTCGCGCGGCAGCGCCACGGGACTAGGGCAAACGCGAATCGGGATCGGTCCAGCGCCCCGGCAGGATGAGCGGGCGTTCTTGCCGGTACTTGCCGAGGTTGTCGCGCGAGACGACGCGGAAGGCAGCCCCGTCCATTTGGATGGGGCGCGTCTCCAGCAGTGGAACATGCCAGGCGAAGCGCGTGTCGCCCCAGAAAAAGGTGAACGGGGCGTGGTCGGCATTGCGGACAAGCAGCACCTCGCACAGCACGCCGTCATGGACAAAGGCGCGCTTATGGGCGAAGCGCTTGGCCGGCACCTCGGCGAAGAGGTCGGACCGTGCGGCGAGCAGGCGCTCGATGGCCGCAAAGTTCACGCCGCAATGAACCAGGTCAATGTCGCGGTGTGGTCCCGGCGGCCTCAGGCCGAGCAGTTCCTCGGCCCAGCCGCCGAAGAGAAAGCATTCGGCGCCCCCGTCCACCAGTCGGGACATCACGTCGGAAACGGTCGCCAGGGTGTTGGCCAAGGCCGGATCCCCTGCGCACCGCGAGGCTACGTTTCAGACGTTTCGTCGCGGGCGCTGTAGCGGTGGGCCTCGCGCCACTTCTTCATCAGCGCCTCGAGATCGCCATCGCCGCCTTCCGGCAACACGATCCTCAGCGTCACCAGCAGGTCGCCGCGCCCGCCGCCGGAACGCGGCAGGCCCTTGCCCTTGAGGCGCAGCGCCCGGCCGCCGCTCGACTTCGGCGGCACGGTGAGCGTCACCTGCCCGTCGAGTGTCGGTACACGCACCTTGGCGCCGAGCACCGCCTCGTCGAGGGTGACGGCGATCTCGCGGCGCAACGTGTCGCCATCCACCCGGAAGAGCGGATGCGGCACGAAATCGATGGTGACCAGCGCATCGCCGGACGGACCGCCGAGCGCGCCCGGCTGACCCTGGCCCTTGAGCCGGATCACCTGGCCGGGGCGCGTGCCGACCGGCACGGAGATTTCGACCGTGCGCCCGGTCGGCAGATCGACACGAACCTTCTCGCCGTGAACGATCTGTTCCAGCGTCACCGCTGCGGTGGCGGTCACGTCCTGGCCGCGCTGTGCGTGGGCGCGCGCGCCGCCGCGCATGCCTCCGGCGCCACGGCCGAAGCCGCCGAGAATGTCGCCAAGGATATCGTCGGCCGAGAATTCGCCACCGCCGCTGCCGCCGAAGCCACCGCCGGGGCCGCCACTCGACCAGCGGAAGGTGCGGCCGCCACCGCCCGGATGGGCGCCGCGGCCGAAGCCCTCGAAACCCTGGAAGCGCGGCTTGCCGTCGGCGCCGATCTCGCCGCGGTCGAACTGGCGGCGCTTGTCCTTGTCGCCGACGATCTCGTAGGCGGAATTGACCTCGGCGAAGTGCTCCTTCGCCTTGGGGTCCTTGCTCTGGTCAGGGTGGTGCTTCTTGGCGAGCTTGCGGAAAGCCGACTTGACTTCGCTTTCGCTGGCCGACCGGCTGACGCCGAGCACCTCATAAGGATCGCGCATGGTCGAATGATCAGCAGACTGGTCGCCGGCCGGAGGAATCGCCGACCACCGTCAATATGGTCATTCCGCCAGCAATTGCCAGCGTTTGCCTCGACTTCAGGCGCGGGTCAGGAGAGCTGGGCGTCGTCGGCGACCATGCCGTAGAGCTGCCAGCGACCGTTGCTGCGCTGGCAGGCTTCGCCGCGATAGCGGCGAACGCCGCGCTGGTCGTTGACCGTGGTGGCGAAGGTACGGCACTCGAGGACGCCCTGCCGGTGCGCGGCGCTCAAGGCCACGATGCTGCCGGCCGAGCCGGTGTCCGGGTTGCGCCAGGCAAGGCGATCGACGGGTGAATCGGCGGACGTGGCGGCAACGGTGCGGCGGATCGCCTCCCAGTCGGAGGCATCGACGCCGTCGACGACGCTGGCGCTGACCAGGGTCGGTTTGATGCTGCCGGTCGTCATGGGGTCCGTCGAAGCCATTTCGGCGCCGAAGGGGAGACCGAGGCCGGCGCAGCCGCCGAGCGAAAGGGCTAAGATGGCCGCTGCAACTGCACTGCAGGAGCGCGGTATTTGGCGCGGCTTGAACGCGGGAATGTACGAATGCCTGCGCGCGGACATACTGTTACTCCATTGTCACTTCGGGCAAGCATCGGGAAATTTCATTAATGAACAGTGACTTCCAAGCAACAGCAGATCCAAATTCGCTATTTGCCGAGTGGCTTCGCGAGGCCGAGGCGTCCGAACCCAACGATCCCAACGCTCTGGCGCTGGCCACGGTGGACGGCGAGGGCATGCCCAATCTGCGCATGGTGCTGCTCAAGGCGCACGATGCCGCGGGCTTCGTCTTCTACACGAACTTCGAAAGCGCCAAGGGTCAGGAACTCGCCGCCAATCCACGGGCGGCGTTGCTCTTCCACTGGAAGAGCCTCAAGCGGCAGGTGCGCGTGCGCGGCACCATCACCGTCGTCAGCGACGCCGAGGCCGACGCCTATTTCGCCAGCCGGGCGCGCACCAGCCGGCTGGGCGCCTGGGCCAGCCAGCAGTCACGCCCGCTGGAATTGCGCTTCGCGCTGGAGAAGGCGGTCGCCGCCTATGCCGCCAAATATCCGATCGGCGCGGTGCCGCGGCCGCCCTACTGGTCGGGCTACCGGCTGACGCCGGTCGAGTGGGAATTCTGGAAGGACATGCCCTTCCGCCTGCACAACCGCGTCCAGTATCGCCGCAAGGGCGACGGCTGGGAGACCTCGCGGCTCTATCCGTGAGCGGCGACACTCTATCGGCCTCATCCTGAGGTGGCCGCCGCGGGCGGCCCTCGAAGGATGGCCCCATGGTTCGAGGCCCGGCTGCGCCGGGCGCCTCACCATGAGGGATGAGGGCGCGCCCAATGCCGGTCGGTTCTCGCGTCAGTCCGCCGACCCGTCCTCTTCTCCGCCGGCAGCCACCACCGCCGTCTCCTCGCTGAGCGGCCGGCCCTTGTGCTTGGGCGGGATGAGCGGCGTCGGCGTCGGCAGGTTGTGCTTCATCAGGTCGCGGCCGGCGGTGATGCCGTCGACCATCTGCAACTCCAGCCGGGCGGCGTCGCGCTTGCGCACGCCCTCGACCACCTCGGTTGCCTCCTCGGCAGGCACGCCCAGCGCCAGCAGCGCCGCCTCGCCGAAGGCCATCGCCGATTCGAAGGTCTCGCGGATCTGGTAGTCGACACCGGCGGCGATCAGGTCGAGCGTATGGCCGCGGTCGTAGGAGCGCACCAGCACCTTGGCGATGGGGCAGGCCGTCTTCAGCAGTTCGACCATTCGGTCGGCATCGGCGCGCTTGTCGACGCAGACGGCGACGATCTTGGCGTTCCTGGCGCCTGCCGCGAGGAGCACGTCGAGACGGGTGCCGTCACCGTAATAGATCTTGAAGCCGAAATTGCCGGCGACCCGGATCATCTCGGTGTCGGAATCGATGATCGTCGCGTCGATGCCGCGCGCCAGCAGCGCCTGACTGACGACCTGGCCGAAACGGCCGAAGCCGATGACCAGCGCGCTGCCGGTGAGCCCGTCGGGAAGCTCGATGCCGTCGAGCGATTGGGGCTTCTCCGGCAGAAGCGCCTTGAGAACGATCGGCGCCAGCGGCGTCAGCGCCATCGACACGATCACCGCGGCGGTGAGCAGCGCCGAGGTGCCGGCGTCGAGGAGGCCGAGCCCTTGCGCCGTGGTGAAGATGACGAAGGCGAATTCGCCGCCCTCAGCCAGCAGGAGAGCCAAGCGCAACGAGTCGCCGTGGCCGTTCCGGAAGAGGCGCGCGACGCCATAGATGCCGGCGATCTTCACCGCCATGAAGACGACCACCGCCGCCAGCACCAGCGGCCACTGGTCAGCGATCAGACCGAGATCGATGGACATGCCGACGGCGAGGAAGAACAGGCCGAGCAGCAGGCCGCGGAACGGCTCGATGTCGGCTTCAAGCTGATGGCGGAAGCTCGATTCCGACAAGAGCACGCCGGCGATGAAGGCGCCCATCGCCATCGAGAGGCCGCCGGCCTGCATGGCCAGCGCCGCCCCGAGCACCACCAGCAGCGCTGCCGCCGCCATGATCTCGCGCGCTTGCGCTCCGGCCAGAACCTTGAACAGCGGGTTGAGCAGGTAGCGACCGACGGCGACGACGCCGGTGATCGCCGCGATCGCGATGCCGATCTGCGCGAGGCGCGATTGCCCGTCATCGACCCCATAGGGCGCGATCACCGCCAGTGCCGCGAGCAACGGCACGATGGCGAGGTCCTGCAGCAGCAGGATGGCGAAGGTCTTCTGGCCGTAGGTCTCGGTGCTCTCGCCGCGCTCTTCGAGAATCTGCAGGACAATCGCGGTGGAGGAAAGCGCCATGCCCGACGCCGCCACGAAGGCGACCGCCGGTGTCAGGCCGGCGAGCACGCCAGCGCCGGTCAGCAACGCGCCACAGACGATCACCTGCGCCGCGCCCAGCCCGAAGATATCGGCCCTGAGCGCCCACAGGCGCGATGGCTTCAGCTCCAGCCCGATGATGAACAGCAGCAGCACGACGCCGAATTCGGCGACGCCCAGCACCGATTCGGGATCGCGAAAAAGTTTCAGCCCGAACGGGCCGATGGCGACCCCGGCAACCAGATAGCCGACGATCGCGCCGAGGCCGATGCGCTTGAAGATCGGCACGGCAACCACCGCCGCGCCGAGCAGCGCGACCGCACTCACCAGTTCGGAACTCTGCGCGTCCACCGCCATGGTCGCCCCCTTGCTTGAGACGCCGGACAATACCGTGTCGTCACCCCGGTGAAAGCCGGTGTCCAATGAGATCATGCAGGGCGCGTGCCGTGGGCCTGTCCCCGGAAACCTTCGATTCACCGTCCAAAGCACTGTAACTTGTAGTTGCGGCGCCTCTGTCCCTACGTAGTCGGCGACGAGGAGCCGAAGATGGGTGTTCCCCTTCCTGTCCAGTTGGTCGTCGCTGCTGGCGTGGGTGCTCTTGGCTCGCTGGCGGTTGCCCGGACCCATGTGCCGCTTCCCGACGTCCCGTCATTCTTCGCCGCTGCTGGCGATTCCCATGCCGCTGCCCAGAAACCCGGATGCGTCATCAAGGGCAACATCAGCATCAACACGCGCGAGCGCACCTACCACGTGCCCGGCCAGATGTTTTACGACGCAACGATCATCAGCCCGCAATACGGCGAGCGCTGGTTCTGCAGCGAGGCGGAGGCGCGCGCCGCCGGTTGGCGCAAGGCGCGCCGCTAACCACCCGGCCGGCTACGTCGCCGTGCCGCCGACGGTGATGCGGTCGATGCGCAGCGTCGGCTGGCCGACGCCGACCGGCACGCCCTGGCCGTTCTTGCCGCAGGTGCCGACGCCGGGGTCGAGCTGCATGTCGTTGCCGATCATCTTCACCCGGGTGAGCGCATCCGGCCCGTTGCCGATGAGCATGGCGCCCTTGATCGCCTGGCCGATGACGCCGTTCTGGATGCGATAGGCCTCGGTGCAGGAGAAGACGAACTTGCCTGAGGTGATGTCCACCTGGCCGCCGCCGAAGGAGACGGCATAGATGCCGTCCTTGACCGAAGCCAGGATCTCCTTGGGGTCGTCCTTGCCTGCCAGCATGATCGTGTTGGTCATGCGCGGCATGGGCACATGGGCATAGGACTGGCGGCGGCCGTTGCCGGTCGGCGCCATGCCCATCAGGCGGGCGTTCTGCCGGTCCTGCATGTAGCCGACCAGGATGCCGTCCTCGATCAGCGTGGTCGACTGCGTCGGCGTGCCCTCGTCGTCGACGCTGAGCGAGCCGCGCCGGTTGGCAATCGTGCCGTCGTCGATGACGGTGACGCCGGGGGAGGCGACACGCTGGCCCATCAGGCCGGCAAAGGCGCTCTCGCCCTTGCGGTTGAAATCGCCTTCCAGCCCGTGGCCGACCGCCTCGTGCAGCAGGATGCCCGGCCAGCCAGGGCCGAGCACCACGTCGAAGGTCCCGGCCGGTGCGGGAACCGCGTTGAGATTGACCAGCGCCTGGCGCAGCGCCTCGTCGACGGCGAACTGCCAGCGGTCGGTGGCGACAAACTGGCCGAAGCCTTCGCGCCCCCCCATGCCGTGCGAACCGGATTCCTGCTTGTCGCCTTCGCCCACCACCACCGAGACGTTGACGCGCACCATCGGCCGCACGTCGCGCACCAAGCTGCCGTCGGCGCGCAGGATCTCAATCTCCTGATAGGAGCCGGCGAGCGATGCCGTCACCTGGCGCACGCGCGGGTCGCGGTTGCGCGCGAAGGCGTCAATGGTCTCCAGAAGCTTCACCTTCTCGGCGAAGGTCGGGCTGCCGAGCGGGCTCTCGTCGCCATAGAGCGCGCGGTTGGTGCCCCGCGGCGCCTCGGCATACGTGCCCTTGTGGCCGGCCTTGACCGCTTGCACCGCATCGCCGGCCCGCCGGATCGCGGGTTCGGAAATCTCGCCGGAATGGGCAAAGCCCGCCGCCTCGCCGACGACCGCGCGCAAGCCGAAACCCTGATTGGTGTCGAAGCTCGCCGCCTTGAGCCGGCCGTTGTCGAAGAGCAGGCTCTCGGCCTCGGCGAACTCCAGATAGAGCTCGCCGTCGTCGGCGCCCGCCAGCGCCTCGGCGACGGCCTTGCGGGCTGTCTCGCGATCAAGCCCGGCGCGGTCGAGAATGCTGTGCGGCTGGTCGGTCATGGCTGGTCCTGGGGGTCAAGGGGAGGGCGGCGTCGGGCCTACAGATAGGGCGCCGGCTGCCATGCCGCAAATCGGCGGCAGCAGCCCACAAGTCCGGGTCGCACCTCATCCTTCGAGGCTGGCCGGCGCTCACACCTCGGGATGAGGAAAATTCTCTCCGTCCTCACGCTGAGGTGCCGCCGAAGGCGGCCTCGAAAGACGCGGACGGCCACGCCGCTCTCGCCTAAGGCAGCGCCTTGAAGCCGTCGGCGAAGCCGTTGAGCGAGATCGGGATGCCGATGCCCTCTTCCGGCGTCTGGAAGATGACGAAGGTCGCCGTCTTGCCGGTCTCGAGCTGGTTGAGCAGCTTGTCCTCGAGGATCACCTCGGCCACGCAGCCGTTCGGCAGGCAGCGCACGAAGCCGGCCCGTCCGAGATCGGCGGTGTCGATCTTGAGGCCGAGCCCGGAGGGCAGCAGCACGCCCAGCGGCGCCAGGACGCGCATGATCCGGGACTTCTTGTCGGCCGTCTTGAGCACGATCACGGTCAGGCCGACATTCTCGCGATCCTCAGCCGTGACGAACTGCATCAGCACGCATTGCTCGCTCTGGGCGCCGGGCGGCGTGTCGCAGCGCACCTGCCAGTCGCCATGAGTGGAGCGAACCGGCGGCTCGGACTGATTCGGCGGCGCCACGGAGACGACCGCCTTGGGAACGTCGGTTTCGGCGGCCGGCGTTGCCGGCTGGGCGTCGGGCGGTGCCGGCATGGCGGTCGAGGTGGGCGGTGTGGTCGAGGTTGCGACCGTCGGCTGCCCGCGGTTGAAGAACCCCATCGCGAATAGCACCACCACCACGCCGACGGCGATGGCAAGAATACCGGCGACGACCGCAAGAATGGGAACGAGCGGGCTTTTTCGCGGCTCTACTTCGTAATCGTCGTCTTCGTACATCCTGCCGTCGATACATGAGCCTGGCAGCGCGCAGGCAAGCAAAAACCCGCCGAATCGCGGGCGGACCCAGCCGATCTTGCAACAAACACGCGCCGCAAGGAAATGCAGCGGGGCACCGTCGTCCCGGTCATGCGGCCCTCTGATCGCGGCAAATCGAAGGCCACAGGCGCAATTTGCCGCATGGCCGGCTACGTTAGGCCGTTGCGAGAACGACCGGCTTATGGTTTTTCTTTAGCATAGTTCCAACCACCATGCCGGGCCGGCGTGTCGCCGGGCAGGGTGGTTGTCTTTTACCTACGGCAGGGAACCGCCGGATTTCGGCGGCCGGGGGGCCGTTTTGGCAAGGGGCCGAGCGGCAGCTCGGGTTGGGGAAGGAGCGAATCGGTGAGAACGGCACTGAAGCGGGCAACGCTGGGTCTGGCGCTGGCCGGCGGCGGGCTGATGGCGCCCGGCGGCCCAGCCCTGGCCAATCCCTCGCCCTGGGAAATGAACCTCCAGCCGGCGGCGACCCCGATCATGGAGATGATCCACCGTTTCAACAACGGGCTGCTGATCGTCGTGTCGCTGATCGTGCTCCTGGTGCTGGCGCTGCTGGTCTACGTCATGGTGCGCTTCAACGCCAAGGCGAACCCGGTGCCGTCGAGGACCTCGCACAACACGGTGATCGAGGTGATCTGGACGGTAGTGCCGATCCTCATCCTGGTCGGCATCGCCGTCCCCTCCTTCTCGCTGCTCTTCGCCGAGCACGATCCGGCCCGCGCCATCGCCGGCTTCGATCCCTCCAAGGAGATGACCATCAAGGCGACCGGCAGCCAGTGGTACTGGTCCTACGAATATCCCGACAACGGCGACCTCTCGTTCGATTCGCTGCTGCTGCGTGACGCCAACGGCAATCCGACCGGCACGCCGCGCCTGCTCGCCGTCGACAACAAGATGGTCGTGCCGGTGGGCGTGGTCGTGCGCATGCAGGTCATCGGCGCCGACGTCATCCACTCGTTCGCGGTGCCGTCCTTCGGCATCAAGATCGACGCCATCCCCGGCCGTCTCAACGAGACCTGGTTCAGGGTCGACAAGCCGGGCGTCTACTACGGCCAGTGCTCCGAGCTTTGCGGCCGCGACCATGCCTTCATGCCGATCGTGGTCGAGGCGGTCAGCAAGGACAAGTTCGACGCCTGGGCGAAGACCGCCGTCAAGGATCTCGACACCGCCAACAAGCAGCTTGCCGCAGCCGTGGAAAAATCGGACGCGACCAAGGTCGCGACCGCACAGGACTAAGGGCTCCCCGCCGCAGCAGCCGGGAAGGCTCGATCAGAGGAGACAGGTATGTCGACGAGCGCAGGTTATCAGGCGCATAGCGAAGCGCACGCGCATGCACACCCGACCGGATGGCGGCGGTGGCTCTATTCCACCAACCACAAGGACATCGGCACGATGTACCTTGTCTTCGCCATTTTCACCGGCGTCGTCGGCGGCGCCCTGTCGGTCGCCATGCGCATGGAGCTGATGGAGCCGGGGCTGCAGATCTTCGGCGATCCCGAACTCTTCAACGTCTTTGTTACCGCGCACGGCCTGATCATGATCTTCTTCATGGTCATGCCGGCCATGATTGGCGGCTTCGGCAACTGGTTCGTGCCGATCATGATCGGCGCGCCGGACATGGCCTTCCCGCGCATGAACAACATCTCGTTCTGGCTGCTGCCGCCGGCCTTCCTGCTGCTGGTCATCTCGCTGTTCATGCCGAGCGCCCCCGGCGCCCACGGCGTCGGCGGTGGCTGGACGATCTATCCGCCGCTGTCGACCACCGGCCAGCCCGGCCCGGCGATGGACTTCGCCATCCTGTCGCTGCATCTGGCCGGCGCTTCGTCGATCCTCGGCGCCATCAACTTCATCACCACCATCTTCAACATGCGCGCGCCGGGCATGACGCTGCACAAGATGCCCCTGTTCGTCTGGTCGATCCTGGTGACGACGTTCCTCCTGCTGCTGGCCCTGCCGGTTCTGGCCGGCGCCATCACCATGCTGTTGACCGACCGCAACTTCGGCACCGCCTTCTTCAAGCCCGACCAGGGCGGCGACCCGGTGCTCTTCCAGCACCTGTTCTGGTTCTTCGGCCACCCCGAGGTGTACATTCTCATCCTGCCCGGCTTCGGCATGACCAGCCAGATCGTGTCGACCTTCTCCAAGAAGCCGGTGTTCGGCTACATGGGTATGGCCTATGCCATGGTCGCCATCGGCTTCATCGGTTTCGTGGTCTGGGCCCACCACATGTACACCGTCGGCCTGTCGCTCGACCTGCAGGCCTATTTCGTTGCCGCCACCATGGTCATCGCGGTGCCGACCGGCGTGAAGGTGTTCTCGTGGATCGCCACCATGTGGGGCGGCTCGATCGAGTTCCGCACGCCGATGCTGTGGGCGATCGGCTTCATCTTCCTGTTCACCGTCGGCGGCGTGACCGGCGTGATGCTGGCCAATGCCGGCCTCGACTACGTGCTGCAGGACACCTACTTCGTCGTCGCCCACTTCCACTACGTGCTGTCGCTGGGCGCCGTCTTCACCATCTTCGCTGGCTGGTACTACTGGTTCCCGAAGATGAGCGGCTACATGTACAACGAGCGTCTGGCCAACATTCACTTCTGGGTCACGTTCGTCGGCGTCAACCTGGTCTTCTTCCCGCAGCACTTCCTGGGCCTGGCCGGCATGCCGCGCCGCTATGCCGACTATCCCGACGCTTTCGCGGGCTGGAATTTCGTTTCCTCGATCGGCTCCTACATTGCCGGGTTCGGTGTCCTGATCTTCCTCTACGCGATGTGGGAAGCCTTCGCGAAGAAGCGGCCCGCCGGCGACAATCCGTGGGGCGAGGGGGCGACCACGCTGGAGTGGATGCTGTCGTCGCCGCCGCCCTTCCACCAGTGGGAGACCCTGCCGCGCATCCGCTAGGCAAGAGGCGAGGAGCGCCGTAGGCGCGACCGGGAAGCAAACAAGAGGCGAGGAGCGCCGTAGGCGCGACCGGGAAGCAAACAAGACGCGGCGGCAAGGACAAAGGACGCAAATGGCGTACTCGGACGAAGCAGGCAGCGCGCTCAGCACCGATCTGGTGGTCGGCGGCAGCGTCAGCGACTACATCGCCCTGCTCAAGCCGCGGGTGATGTCGCTGGTGGTGTTCACCGCCTTCGTCGGCATGGCCATCGCGCCGGTTGGCCTCAACCCGGTGATCGGCTTCGAGGCGCTGCTCGCTATCGCAGTCGGAGCCGGCGCCTCCGGTGCGCTCAACATGTGGTACGACGCCGACATTGACGCGGTGATGCGCCGCACGATGAAACGGCCGGTACCGGCCGGACGGCTGACGGCCGGCGAGGCGCTGGCCTTCGGCTTGCCGCTGGCGGTCGGTTCGGTCGTCTTCCTGGGGCTTGCCACCAACATCGTCGCCGCCGGGCTGCTTGCCTTCACCATCGCCTTCTACCTCCTCGTCTATACGATGTGGCTCAAGCGCTCGACGCCGCAGAACATTGTCATCGGCGGCGCCGCCGGCGCGCTGCCGCCGATGGTCGGCTGGGCGGCGGTGACAGGCGGGGTGAGCATGGAAAGCCTCACCCTGTTCCTCATCATCTTCCTGTGGACGCCGCCGCATTTCTGGGCGCTGTCGCTTTACAAGTCCGACGACTACGCCAAGGCCGGCGTGCCGATGCTGCCAGTGGTCGCCGGCGAAGCCTCGACCAAGCGGCACATCCTCGCCTATGCGGTCGTCCTCGCGGTGGCCGCAGCGCTGCTGCCGCCGTTTGTCGGCGTCACCTCGTGGTCCTATGCGGTGATCGCCGGCGGCCTCGGCGCCGTCTTCGTCGCCCTCGCCTGGCAAGTGTTCCGCATGCCGGACGGCGACGCCGCCAAGCTGCCGGCGCGGCGGCTGTTCACCTTCTCGCTCCTGTATCTGTTCCTGCTCTTCGCTGTTATCCTGGCGGAGAAGGGCCTCACCGGGTTGGCGGCATGATGGTGATGACGGCTGATGGCGACGACGGCCTGCGCCTGACCGAAGCGCAACAGAAGCGGCGCCGCGCCCGTGCGGTGGCGACGGCGATTGCGCTTGGCGTCCTGGTGGTTCTGTTCTTCCTTCTGACCATCGTTCGCCTTGGTCAGAACGTGCTCACCCCGCCGATGTGATCATGACGGGCGAAGCAAACCCAAAGCCGCGCCGGCGCTCCAGTTTCGGCCTCACTGCCGCGATCCTGCTGGTGTTCGTCGCCGGCATGGTCGGCATGTCCTACGCCGCCGTGCCGCTCTACCGCATCTTCTGCCAGGTCACCGGCTATGGCGGCACCACGCGCCGCGCCCAGATCGCGCCCAAGAAGGTCCTCGATCGCGTCGTCACCGTGCGTTTCGACAGCAACATCAGCAACAATCTCGGCTGGAGCTTCCGCCCGTTGAAGCGCCAGGTGCAGGTGAAGCTCGGCGAGGTCGGCACGGTGTCCTTCCAGGCCGAGAATCGGACCGACAAGACCGAGACCGGCACTGCCGCGTTCAACGTCGCGCCGGACCAGGCCGGCGCCTATTTCAACAAGATCGCCTGCTTCTGCTTCACCGACCAGAACTCTCAAGCCCGGCGAGAAGTCGGAGCTCGGCGTCACTTTCTTCGTCGATCCGGCCTATGCCGACGATCCCAATCTGCAGAACTTCGACACCATCACACTGTCGTACAGTTTCTATCCTGCCAAGACGCAACCGGTCGCCTCAGTGGCGACGACATCGGGGGAAAACCCTCTTTGACGCCCACCGCCGCGGTCACGCGGCGGGGGACGATCCTGGAGCACTGGAACCATGGCTGAGGCGCACGCGAAGCAACATCCCTATCACCTGGTCGACCCGAGCCCGTGGCCGATCACCGGTGCCATCTCGGCTTTCGTCCTGGCGATCGGCGCGATTTCGTACATGCACGGCGCCAGCATCTGGCTGATCGCGCCCGGCTTGCTTGGCGTGCTCTACACCATGCTGGTGTGGTGGCGGGACGTCATCAAGGAGGCGCACGAGGGCTTCCACACCTCCGTCGTGGCGCTCGGCCTGCGCTACGGCATGATCCTGTTCATCGCCTCCGAGGTGATGTTCTTCGTCGCCTGGTTCTGGGCCTTCTTCGATTCCAGCCTCTCGGCTGACAGCGCCATCCAGATCGCCAAGGCGACCTTCACCGGCGGTCACTGGCCGCCGAAGGGGATCGAGGTCTTTGACCCGTGGCACCTGCCGCTGCTCAACACGCTGATCCTCTTGACCTCGGGCACCACCGTCACCTGGGCGCACCATTCGCTCATCCACGACGATCGCAAGGGGCTCGTCTGGGGGCTGATCCTGACGGTCGTCCTCGGCCTCACCTTCACCTCGGTGCAGGCCTATGAATACGCCCACGCGCCGTTCTCCTTTGGTGGCAACATCTTCGGCGCGACCTTCTTCATGGCGACCGGATTCCACGGCGCCCACGTTATCATCGGTACGATCTTCCTGACCGTCTGCCTTATCCGCGCGGTCAAGGGCGACTTCAATTCGAAGCAGCATTTCGGCTTCGAGGCGGCCGCCTGGTACTGGCATTTCGTCGATGTGGTCTGGCTTTTCCTCTTCTTTTGCATCTATGTTTGGGGTGGTTGGGGCGCGCCGATCCATCACGGCTGAGTCCCCCCGGGCGACGTGGTAATGAATCCTGAGGACAAGGCTCTCTATCCGCCGCAGCCGGTCTCAGTCGGCTTGCATGGGCGATGCCCGCGCTGCGGCGAGGGGCGCCTGTTCGCGGGCTTCCTCACCGTTGCGCCGCGCTGCCAGAATTGCGGCCTTGAGTTCGATTTTGCCGATGCCGGCGACGGCCCGGCGGTGTTCATCATGATGATCGTCGGCTTCATCGTCGTTGGCCTGGCGCTGGTCATCGAGTTCACCTTCAACCCGCCCTATTGGCTGATGGCCGTCATCCTTGTTCCGCTGGTCCTTGGCCTGTCGATCGGTCTGCTCAGGCCGCTGAAGGGCCTGATGATCGCCCAGCAATATCGCCACAGGGCCAGCGAGGGGCGCCTGTCGGACGCCTAAGCGGCATGGCTGAGGCCCATCCCAGACCCGCCACGCGCGGCGGCCTGCTGTGGCAGTCCGCAGTGGTCCTGGTCGTGCTCGTCATCCTCTGCGGTCTCGGCACCTGGCAGGTGCAGCGCCTGCACTGGAAGGAGGCGCTGATCGCGCGGGTGAATGCGGGGCTCAAGGCCGATCCGGTGCCGGCGCCCGGGCCTCAGGCGTGGCCGACGCTCGATCTCGGCGCGCGTGAATATCAACCGGTCACGGTCGCCGGCCGCTTCGACAACAGCCACGAGATCCACGTCCTCTACACGCTCACCGAGCCGAAAGGCCCGGTCGGTGGCCTCGGCTATTTCGTCATGACGCCGCTGACGACCACCGACGGCTGGATCGTTTACGTCAACCGGGGTTTTGTGCCGCTGGCCAAGGCCGATCCGGCGACGCGCCCGGAAGGTCAGGTCGAGGGTGAGACGACCGTGGTCGGCCCCCTGCGCCAGCCGGGATACCGGTCATGGTTCATGCCCGCCGATAATCCGGCGAAGGACCAGTGGATTTCGCGCGATCCGAAGCTCTTTGCCGCGGCCGAGGGCCTGCCGGCGTCGGAGGTGGCGCCCTACATCATCGACGAACGCTTCGATCCGGCGCGCCCCGGCGGCCTGCCGCAGGGCGGCGAGACCGTGGTGACCTTCCCCAACAATCACCTAGGCTATGCCATCACTTGGTACGGCCTGGCGTTGAGTCTGGCGCTGGTCTACGTGCCCTATCTGGTGCGGCGCCTGAGCGACAGGCGGGCGGCGGGCAAGGCCGCCTAGGCGTGGCCGGCCTCGCCGGATAGCCGCGTCACATCGACGCCGATGAGCGCCAGCGCGCGGTCGTATTTGCCTTCTAGGTTCGCGTCGAAGATCACGTCCGAGCGCGCCGGGCAATGCAGCCAGCCATTGGCCTGGATCTCGCTTTCCAGCTGCCCCGGCGCCCAGCCGGCATAGCCCAGCGCCAGGAGCGCGTTCTCCGGCCCGTTGCCGGCGGCGATCGCCTTCAGGATCTCGAGCGTCGCCGTCAGCGAGATGGTCTCGCTGATCGGCAGCGTCGAATTCTCGGCATAATAGTCGGCGCTGTGCAGCACGAATCCACGGCCCGTCTCGACCGGCCCACCGCGATGGACGCGCATGCGCCGCACCGGCGGCGGCAGGCGGATTTCCGGCCCCTCCGGGATGATGTCGAGCTGCACCAGCAGGTCCTGGAAGGTGACTTCGGGCGCCGGCTGATTGATGGTGATGCCCATGGCGCCGTCCGCCGAATGGGCGCAGATGAACACCACCGTGCGGGCAAAGCGGCTGTCCTGCATCGTCGGCATGGCGATGAGGAATTGGCCGTCGAGGTAACCACGGCCCTTCGGGGCGCTATGCGGAGACATGACCATGATGCGGGAAGCCTAGAGCCTTTCCCGGCTGGATGGAATGCCCCGCCGCGCCCTTCGCCGCGACGCTGGAAACAAGGCGGCTCACGAACAAATGAAAGCCGCGCCAGGTGGTGTTGATCGGTTGTTGAGGTTCCACGCACTATGTTGCGCGTCATGAAACGCTTGCTGAAAACCTCGCTTCGGCTGCTGCCCGCCATCCTCGCCCTGGCGCTCGTCGCGCCGGCTGCCGCAGCCACCGGCGACTGGGCGCAAGGCCAGAAGACCAGGATCCGGCTGGTCGCCTCGGGTCTCGACACCGGCGGGTCGATCAACGGCGCCATCGAGATCGCGCTGCCGCCCGGCTGGAAGACCTATTGGAGCAATCCCGGTACCGCCGGCATCGCGCCCGACTTCAATTTCTCGGCGTCGCACAACCTCGACAAGCCGGCGGTCTCCTTTCCGGTGCCGGAGGTTGTCGACGATGGCTACAGCGTGACCAACGTCTATATCGGCGGGGTCGTGCTGCCGTTCAGCGCCCATGTGACCGATCCGAAGATGCCGGTCGAGATTGCCCTCACCGTGCGTCTCGGCGTGTGCGAGGAAGTCTGCGTCCCCGACGAAGTCACCGCCCACATGACCGTGCCGCCCGGCGAGAACGATCCGGCGACGGAGGCGGTTCTGGCGACGGCGCAGGCCCGCCTGCCGGGGCCGCCTGAGCCCGGCGTGTTCGCCGTGGACAGCATCGCCCGCAAAGGCGGCACCGACATGCGCCCGGTGTTCGAGGTCGCCGCCACCGTGCCGGCCGGCGACGAGCCCAAGGTCCTGGTCGAGGGCCCGCAGGATTGGGCGCCCTATGCCCCGGCCTTTGCCGGCCGCAAGGACGGCAAGGTACTCTTCGACCTGAAATTCAGCCGGCTCGGCGCCCAGACGCCGATTGCGGGCGCGAAGATCCGCGTAACCATGGCCGTCGGCGGCCGCGCCGTCGTGCAGACGGTCGCGGCGCCAGCCCTCGACTAGCCTGTCGGATTGCACTATTTCCCTGCCGTCCGGCAGCCGCATATTTCATCCAGGAGACCCGACATGATCAAGGTGGGCGACAGCCTTCCGGCGGGCGCGTTCCGCGTCAAGAAAGGCGAAGGCGAGGTCAACGAGGTGTCCGTTGACGAGCTGTTCAAGGGTCAGAGGGTGGTCTTTATCGGCGTCCCCGGTGCCTTCACCACCACCTGTCACTACGCCCACATTCCCCAGTTCGTCGCCAATGCGGCGACGCTCAAGGACAACGGCGTCGACCGCATCGTGGCGATGGCCGTCAACGACGCCCATGTCATGAAGGCGTGGGGCGAGGCCCTCGAAGCCGAGGACAAGATCGACTTCATTGCCGATGGCAACGGCGACTACGCCAAGGCCCTCGGCCTGACCGTCGACCTGTCGGCCGCGGGCCTCGGCACGCGCGTCAAGCGCTTCTCCATGCTGGTCGATGACGGTGTGGTGAAGACCCTGAATTTCGAGCCGGAAGGCGGCAAGGGCATCCAGGCGACCGGCGCCGCGACCATGCTGAGCCAGATCTCGGCCTGACGTCTTACGGCTTGGCGTCAGTCGCCGGCCGCTTCTTCTTTTTCTTCGGCTTGAACGGGGCCATGCCTGCGCGCGCCAATTCGTCGGCGCGTTCGTTGCCGTCCGTGCCGGCGTGGCCCTTGACCCAGTGCCATGTGATCTCGTGCCTGTGGCAAAGCTCGTCGAGCCTCTGCCACAGATCGACGTTCTTCACCGGCTTGCGGTCGGCCGTCTTCCAGCCGTTCTTCTGCCAGCCGGCGATCCAGCCGGTGACGCCGCCGCGCAGATATTGCGAGTCGGTGTAGAAATCGACGGCACTCGGTTTCTTGAGTGCCGCCAGCGCCTCGATGGCCGCGGTCAGTTCCATGCGATTGTTGGTCGTCTCCGCCGCGCCGCCCTTCAGTTCCTTCTCGTGTCCGTTCCAGATGAGCACGGCGCCCCAGCCGCCGGGCCCCGGATTGCCCGAGCAGGCGCCATCGCTCCAGATGCTGATGCGGCTCTCCGTCACCGGCTGAGCCCATAGGCCGAGGCGTCGTTGACGCTGCGGTGGAAGCGGAGCTTGCGGTAATATTCGAGCGGATCCTTTTTCACCACCAGCGCGTCGTCCGGCACGGTCAGCCAGTCGTAGAGCCGGGTGAGCAGGAAGCGCAGCGCCGAGCCGCGGGCAAGCATCGGCAGCGCGTCGATCTCGGCGTCGCCGAGCGGGCGCACCGAGGTGTAACCGGTCAGGAGTGCCCGTGCCTTGGTCACGTTGAGCGAGCCGTCGCTCTCGAAGCACCAGGCGTTGAGGCAGACCGCGACGTCATAGGCCAGCATATCGTTGCAGGCGAAGTAGAAGTCGATCAGGCCGGACAACTTGCCGGCGAGGAAGAAGACATTGTCCGGAAACAGATCGGCATGGATGACGCCGCGCGGCAGGTCAGACGGCCACACCGTCTCGGCCCAATCGAGCTCGCGCTCGATCTCGGCGGCGAGCCCCATTGCCACGGTGTCGGCGCGCCCGCCGCACTGTTCGTAGAGCGGCCGCCAGCCGTCGACGGTGAGCGCGTTCTTGCGGGCGATCGCAAAGTCGACCCCGGCAAGGTGCAGCCGTGCAAGCGCGCCGCCGACGGCGGCGCAATGCTCGGCCTGCGGCCGTCGCACCCACATGCCGGCGAGGAAGGTCACCATCGCTGCCGGGCGGCCGGCGAGCCGTTTCAGCGCCCTGCCTTCGCGGTCGTGCACCGGCGTCGGGCAGGTGATGCCCTTGGCCGCCAGGTGCTCCATGAGGCCGAGGAAGAAGGGCAGGTCGGCCGCCGCCACGCGCTTCTCGTAGAGCGTCAGGATGAACTGACCCACCTCGGTGACGACGAGAAAGTTAGAGTTTTCAACGCCTTCGGCGATGCCCTTGTAGGAGAGCACCTGACCGACGTCATAGCTCTGCATGAAGGCATCGAATTCGTCGTCGGGGATTTCGGTGTAGACCGCCATGAGTTGCTGTCGCTGGCTTTCGCTGACCGCTTGATCACACGAGCCGCCCCGCCATGCAACGGGGCGATACCGATCAGGCGACTTCGCGCAGCGCCCGCGGCAGGTTGAAGACGACCGCCTCCTCCGCCGCCGTCACCACCTCGACCTTGACGTCGAAGCGCCCGGCGAAGGCGTCGATCACTTCCTCGACCAGCACTTCCGGCGCCGAGGCACCGGCGGTGATGCCGACGCGGCGCACATCGGCAAGGCGCTGCCAATCGAGGTCGGTGGCGCGCTGGACGAGCAGCGAGACCGGACAGCCGGCACGTGTCGCCACTTCGCGCAGGCGCTGCGAATTAGACGAGTTGGGTGCCCCGATGACGATCATGGCGTCGATCTCGGAGGCGATGCGCTTCACCGCCTCCTGCCGGTTGGTGGTGGCGTAGCAGATGTCTTCCTTGTGCGGCGCCGTCATCGCCGGGAAGCGTGCATTGAGGATGGCGACGATCGAGGCGGTGTCGTCCACCGACAGCGTTGTCTGGGTGATGTAGGCGAGGCTCTCAGGCGATTTCGGCTGGAAGGCGCGGGCATCCGCCTCGGTCTCGACCAGCGTGATGGTGCCGGGCGGCAATTGCCCCATGGTGCCCACCACCTCCGGATGGCCGGCATGGCCGATGAGCACGATCTCGCGCCCCCTGCGGTAGTGGATCTCCGCCTCGCGATGCACCTTGGTGACCAGCGGACAAGTCGCGTCGAGATGGAACAGGTTCCTCAGCCGCGCCGCCTCGGGCACCGCCTTGGCGACGCCGTGAGCGGAAAACACGACAGGCTGGTCGCTGTCGGGAATCTCGTCGAGGTCCTCGACGAACACCGCCCCCTTGGCCTTGAGCCCGTCGACCACGTAGCGGTTGTGCACGATCTCGTGGCGCACATAGACCGGCGGCCCGAACTTCTTCAGCGCCAGCTCGACGATCTGGACGGCGCGGTCGACGCCGGCGCAGAAGCCGCGCGGGCTGCACAACAGGATGTCGAGGGGCGGTTTGGCGTCTGACAGCATGGTTCAAGAGGTATAGGGCGCTTACGCACGGAACAAGAGCTGAGCCTTTTCAATCGCTTCAACGGTCAAGCGCCGAAATTGGCCGAATTGTTGAAGGCGTTGATTTCAAAGGAAAATCAGGCCAGCTCTTCCTCTTCGTCCTCGTCCGCCGTGCGGAAGATCAGCTTGCCGGCCTCCGCCGCCGTCATCGGCTGGCCGTAAAGGAAGCCCTGCACATATTCGGCGCCGAGCTCCTTGAGCTCGATGGCATCGCCTTCCGACTCCGCACCTTCGGCGACCACTTCCATGTTGAGGTCGTGGGCAAGCGAGATGATCGAGCGCAGGATCACGCGCCGATCGCCGACGCCGCTGCCACGCACGAAGGTCTGGTCGATCTTGATGGTGTCGAAGGGGAAGCGCTGCAGGTAGGAAAGCGACGAATAGCCGGTGCCGAAATCGTCGAGCGACAGGCCGGCGCCGAGTTCGCGCACCCGCGTGAGCACCTGCGCCGCATATTCCGGGTTCTCCATCACCAGGCTCTCGGTCACTTCCAGCTTCAGTGATCCATGCGCTAGGTTCGAGCGCACCAGCACCGACTTCACGTCGTTGATGAGATCGTGGCGCAGGAGCTGCCGGCTCGACACGTTGACGCTGACAAAGAGGGAGGCGTGGCGGCCGAGCTCTTCCTGCCATTCGGCAAGTTGGCGGCCGGCACGATCGAGCACGAACAGGCCGAGCGGGATGATGAGGCCGGTGCGTTCGGCCAGCGGCACGAAATCGCTCGGCGGAATGCGGCCGAGCTTGGGATGGTCCCAGCGCACCAGCGCCTCGAAGCCGGCGATGGTCTTGTCCTCCAGCCGCACGATCGGCTGGTAGAGCACCTTGATCTCGTCGCGGCCAAGCGCCCGGCGGAGGTCCGATTCCAGCGTGGCGAGGTCGCTGCCGTGCTGGCGCAGCGCCGGCCGGAATGCCTCGATGCGGTCGCCGCCCAGCCGCTTGGCATGGAAGGTGCCCATCTCGGCGTCCTTGATAAGGTCCTCGGCCTCGATCTGCTGCTTGCCGTCATGCATGGCGATGCCGATCGAGCCGGTGAGGAAGATCTCCTTCTCACCGAGCGTGATCGGCGCCCTGAGAGTTCGGCGCACCGATTCGGCGAAGCCGGCAATGCGCTCCGGCTGGCTCTCTGAGATGAGCAGGAAGGCGAACTGGTCGCCGGCAAGCCGCGCCAGCGTGTCCTGCGGCTTGAGCAGGCGGGCGAGGCGCCGCGCTATGGTCAAGAGGATCGAGTCGCCGACCGCGACGCCGAAGCCGTCGTTGATCTGCTTGAAGCGATCGATGTCGAGCACGAAGACCGACGGGCGGGAAGCGCCCTCGGCCATGGTGCGGGTGATCGCCGCGCGCAGTCGGTCGATGAACAGCTCCCGATTGGGCAGGCCGGTCAGATTGTCGTGGACGGCGTCGTGCAGCAGCCGCTCTTCCGCGGTGCGCTCCTCGGTGACGTCAAGCAGCGTGCCGACGCAGCGCAGCACCTCGCCGTCGCTGCCCAGAACCGGGCGCGCCCGCAAGTGGAAATAGCGGTAGTGGCCATCCTCGCAGCGCAGGCGGAAATCCTGGTGGATGCGCCCGCGCCTGAGTTCCACCGCCGTGTCCAGCGTCGTGCGGAAGCGGTCGCGATCGCCAGGATGCAGGATCTCCAGCCAGTCGCGCGCCGGGCCCTCCAGCGTGCCGCGCGGCAGGCCGAGCAGGTCTTCCGCCTCCGGCCCCGAAAAGATGCGGTCGCGCACCACGTCCCAGTCCCACACGATGTCGCCGGCACCGGTGAGCGCCAGCGCCTTGCGCTCGGTCTCGCCGAGCGGCCCCTGCATGACCAGGCCGCCGGCGAAGGCGTGCTGCATGACGGTGAAGCCGATGAGCAGCACGATCAGCACCAGCCCGCCGGCGAGCGCCGGCTGAACCACGTCGTTGACCAGATTGCCGGTGACCGTCAGCCACGCCGCGAAGCTCCACACCAGCAGCAGCACCCATGTCGGGATCAACATGATGGCGCGGTCGTAGCTGTGGGTGGCGAGGTAGACGATGATGCCGAAGCCGGCGATGGCCGTAAAGCCGATCGACAAGCGCGCGATGCCGGCCGCCACCGACGGTTCGATCACCGATACGCCAAGCAGGATGCCGAGGCCGATCAGCCAGCCGATGGTCAGATGGCCATAGCGCACGTGCCATCGGCTGAGGTTGAGATAGGTGTAGGAGAAGATGACCAGCGAGGCGGCGAGAAAGACCTCCGAGCCGGCGCGCCATATCTGGTCGCTCCCCGGCGAGACGTTGATGACCCGGTTCCAGAAGCCGAAGTCGATGCACAGATAGACCAGCACCGACCACGCCAGCGCTGCCGTGGCCGGGAACATGGCCGTCCCCTTGACCACGAAGACGACGGTCAGGAACAGCGCCAGCAGGCCGGCGATGCCGAGCACGATGCCGCGATAGAGCGTGTAGCTGTTGACCGAGTCCTTGTAGGCGTCGCTGTCCCACAGATAGAGCTGCGGCAGGTCGAGTGTCCTCAGCTCGGCAACGAAGGTGACCACCGACCCCGGGTCAAGCGTGATGCGGAAGACATCCGCTTCCTGGCTCGGCTGGCGGTCGGGAGCGAAGCCCTGGCTGGGGGTGATCGAGGCGATGCGCGAGGCGCCGAGGTCGGGCCACAGCAGGCCGGAACCGGCGAGACGGAAATGCGGCGCCACCAGCAGGCGATCGATCTGCTCGTCGCCGTTGTTGGCCAGCGCAAACACCGCCCAGAACGAAGTGCCGCCATTGGCCTCGCGCGCCTTGACCTCGATGCGCCGGACGATGCCGTCGGCACCGGGCGCGGTGGACACCTGGATGCGGTCGTCCTGCTGACGGTAGAGCTGGATGGCGCGCGTCAGGTCGAGGGTCCGCCCGTCGAGGGGCACTGCGACCGCCTCGATCGCGTCGGCCGGCGCCGACACGGCAAAGAGGCTCAGCAGAGTGAGAACGAGGACCGCGATACGACGCGCGAAGTGCAACCGATCCTCCAAGGGCCGAAGTGATTCGTCGAGTACTATGTTGATCCCTCCGGCCCGGCAAGCGGAACCTGCCAGCTAGGTTAGTCCCGCCCCCAAACCCTGCCTATGGCCGGCGATCGTCGCGGACCAGGCCGAAAAGCAGGTGATCCTGCCAACGGCCATCGATGCACAGATATTTGCGGGCATAACCCTCTCGGGCGAATCCGACCTTTTCGAGGAGGCGAATGGAGGCGGCGTTGTGGGGCAGGCAGGCGGCTTCGATGCGGTTGAGATGCAGCTCATCGAAGACGAACTGGCTGACGGCGCGCACCGCCGAGGTCATCAGCCCCTTGCCGGCATAGGAGGCGCCCATCCAGTAGCCGAGCACCGCCGACTGGGTGACGCCGCGCTGGATCTGGGAGAGGGTGAGGCCGCCGAGAAGCGTGTCGCCGTCGGGCGAGAACAGGAAGAACGGGTAGCCGGTGCCGTTGCGAATCTCGCGCTGGTAGCGCCTCAGGCGGCGGCGGAAGGCAAGCTTGGTGAGGTCGTCGGCCGGCCAGATCGGCTCCCACGGGGCAAGGAAGGCGCGGCTCCCCTCGCGCAGCTTCGCCCATTGGGCATAGTCGCCGGGCACCGGCGTGCGCAGCATGATCCGGTCCCCGCGCAGGACCGGTGGCATCGTGTTGGTCGAGATCGAGCGCAGGAACGCCATCGCCGCCGCCTCACGCGCTCAGGCGCGCGCCAAAATGCTCCGCAACCTTCTCGGCACTCATCATTCCATCGAGCGGCCCGACCGCCGCCAGTGTCGGTCGGCTGCCGGTGATGATGTCTTCGGCCAGCTGGCGGATTTCCTCAACCGTGATCGCATCGATGCGCTCCGCCAGCTCCTTGACCGGAATGTGCCGGTTGAACAGGAGCATTTGCCGAGCCAGCTGGCCGGCCCGCGCGGCCGGGTTTTCCAGCGTCATCAGCAGCCCGGCGCGCAGCTGCGCCTTGGCGCGCTGCAGTTCGGTCTCGCCGATGTCGTGGGCGGCACGCTCCAGCTCGCCCAGGATCACCGGCATCAGCTCGCCGACGTCGCTGGGGCCGGCGGCCGCGTGAACGCCGAGCATGCCGGTATCGGAGAAGCTCCAGTGGAAGGCGTAGATCGAGTAGCAGAGCCCGCGCCGCTCGCGGACTTCCTGGAAGAGGCGCGACGACATTCCACCGCCGAGCACGGCGGAGAGCACCTGCGCGGTGTAGAAGCCCTCCGAGGTATAGGGACGGCCCTCGAAGCCGACGATGATCTGTGTCTCCATCTGGTCGCGCGACTGGCGCTGGTCGCCGCCCTTGTAGACCGCAGGCACCGGGGAGGGACCGGGCTCGCGCCCGAGGGATGCGAAGCGTTCCGTGGCGAGTTCGACCAGCCGATCATGGTTGAGGGCGCCCGCTCCCGCCAGAACCATGCGCGGCCCGCGATAGTGGCGGCCAAGATAGGCATCCAGCATCGGCGAGCCGGTGGCACGCACGGTTTCGGGCGTGCCGAGGATGGTGCGCCCGATCGGCTGGGCGGGGTAGGCGGCCTCGGTGAACAGGTCGTAGACGCGGTCGTCCGGCGAATCGAGGGCAGCGCCGATCTCCTGCACGATGACGTGCTGTTCGCGCGCCAGCTCCTTCGGATCGAAGGCCGAGTTCTGCAGGATGTCGGCCAGGATATCGAGGGCCAGCGGCACGTCGTTCTTGAGGATGCGGGCATAATAGGATGTCGTCTCGACGCTGGTCGCGGCGTTCACCTCGCCGCCGACCGCCTCGATCTCCTCGGCGATCTCGAGGGCCGAGCGCGTGCGCGTGCCCTTGAACGCCATGTGTTCGAGCAGGTGGGAAAGGCCGTGCTCCTGTTCTTCCTCCGAGCGCGAGCCGGCGCCGACAAAGACGCCGAGGGCGGCGCTCTCGAGCTCATCCATCGGGTGGGTAATGACCGTAAGGCCGGACTCGAGACGCGACAGGCGAACGGTCATGGTGTCAGAACTCTCTTCAGAAATGGCGCGGCTGTGGGCCGCGATGTAGTCCTCGACGACGCGGGCGTCGTTGGCCAGCGTCGCGTAACGCTCGCTCTTGGCGAGGATGCCGGCAAGCGCGTCGGGTACGGCTGGCTCGACGCCGGTCGCCGCCGCAACCGCTTCGAGGAATTTCGCCGGGTGGGCGGTGGCGAGCGTCACCATCGGCACGCCCTCATCGACGAAGCGGCGGCTGACGGCAAGCGCGATCGCCGTGTGTGGGTCGGGCAGCATGCCGGTCGACGCGTGGACGTCGCTGAGGGTTGCGGCGCCCTCGGCTTCGTCGGCGCGGCCGGCGGCAAAGTCGGCACGGATCGCCTCCAGCGGCCCCGGCGCGATGTCGAAGGCACGGGCTTGCGCGAGCCGCTGCATCAGCCCCTCGACCGCGGCCCCGTCGCGCCCATAGGCTTCGAAGAGCAGCCGCTCGAAATTGGACGAGACCTGGATGTCCATGGAGGGCGAGGTGGTGGCTGCCACCTCGTTGAGCTCGTAGCGGCCGCTCGCCAGCGTCCGCGCCAAGATGTCGTTGATATTGGTGGCGATCACCAGCTTCTCGACCGGCAGCCCCATCCGCTTGGCGGCATAGCCGGCGAAGATGTCGCCGAAATTGCCGGTGGGCACGGTGAAGGACACCGGCCGGGCCGGGCTCCCCAACGCTACCGCCGCGGTGAAGTAGTAGACGATCTGGCCGAGGATGCGCGCCCAGTTGATCGAGTTGATGCCGGCAAGCCCCAGCCGTTGGCGCAGCCTCTCATTGCCGAACAGGCCCTTCACCAGCGCCTGGCAGTCGTCGAAGGTGCCTTGAATCGCGATGGCGTGGATATTGTCCGCCGCGACGGTGGTCATCTGCCGTTGTTGGATCGGCGAGACCCGCCCCTCGGGAAACAGGATGAAGACGTCGGCATTGTCGCGGCCGCGGAATGCCTCGATCGCCGCTGCGCCGGTATCCCCGGAAGTCGCGCCGATGATCGTCACCCGTCTGCCCTGGCGGGCCAGCACGTGGTCCATCAGCCGCGCCAGAAGCTGCATGGCGACGTCCTTGAAGGCGAGCGTCGGCCCATGGAACAGCTCCAGCACCCACGCGCCCGGCGCGATCTGGGTGAGCGGCACCACCGCCGGATGGCGGAAGGTGGCGTAGGCGGACACGCACATGGCGGTGAGCGCGTCGTCGCCGATCTCACCGTCGATGAAGGGGCGGATCACTTCGAATGCGGCTTCAGCGTAGGGCCGTCCCGCCAGCGCGGCGATTGCTTGTGGGCTCAGTCTCGGCCAGGCCTCGGGCACAAACAGGCCGCCGTCGCCGGCCAGACCAGCCAGCAGGACGTCCGAAAAGCCAGAAGCGGGCGCTCGCCCCCGCGTACTCACATATTTCATCGCCGAGCTATGTCTTTGGCCGTGTTCAAGGCAGGGCCGGGTGAGGTTGGCCCATCCGACGAGGGTAACGACCGGGGGCTGGCGCGGCAAGGGAAAGGCTTGGAGCCCCGAGCCGGTCGCCAAGGCCGCAGCCCGCTGCTATAGAAAGGCCGCATTCAGTTGCAAGGAAGCGCCCATGCGGCCTGATATTTCTCTGTTTACCGGGGGGCGCATGCCTCGTCTCTTGGGAATTGTCGCCAGCCTCGCCCTGACAAGCCTGCTTGCCGCCTGCGCCAGCAGCGGCGACTCGGGCAGTGGCGGCCTTACCGGTCTTTTTGGCGGTGCTCCCCAGGCCACCGCCAATCCCGCGGACGGTGCCAATAAGGGCGTGGTGACGGTCCAGACCGACAAGATCGATCCCAACTATTTCCTCAAGACCGGCTATTGCCCGCCGGTCCAGGTCTTGCCAGGCACGGAATCGATGGTCGTCTACGACCGCGGCCACGACGGCGATGCGGCTTACATCCGCTCGCAGGGCTCGATCACCCGGACGGCGCGGGAATGCCACGCGCTGGACGCTCAGACCCTGTCCATCAAGGTGGGCATCGCCGGCCGCATCCTCGCCGGGCCCATGGGCGGCGCCGGCACCGTCACCATGCCGATCCGCATCGCCGTGACGCGCCAGCGCGACAACAGCGTGCTGTTTTCGAAGTCGTTTTCGGTCAGCACCACCCTGACGCCGCCGGAATTCGGCTCCGACTACAGCGCGGTCTTCGATCAGGTGCAGTTCAAGGTCAATTCGGACGACCGCGACCTGATCATCTATGTCGGCTTCGACCAAGGAAAGCCGAAGGCCAAGGCCGGCACCTGATTGACTCGGGCTGCCGCAGTTCTAGGATGGTTCTAGCCGGGATGGAGTCGCGTTCTGGCAGCCGTCTGCCTGTGGCAGGCGGGCGTTAACGACCGCCGGGAGAGACCGGACCGCAAGGTCCGGCGCCGAAGGAGCAACCGCCCCGGAAACTCTCAGGCCAACGGACCGGCCGGTCGGCGACACTCTGGAAAGCAGCAGGCGAGAAGTTCGCCCGCTCACCGACGGAGTAACTGCTTGGGCCGCGCCTCCCCTGGGAAGGCGCCGGTGAGCCGGCAGGAATCTCTCAGGTCCGAAGACAGAGGGGGCGCGGACGGGGAAAGATCCCGTGCCGCGTATCCACCTGCTGTCGAAGGATCTTCCCGTGGTTGAACCGGCCATCGCCGACGTCCTCAGTGAGACCGTGTTGGCTGAGCGCCACCGCTCGGCTGGCGCGCGCATGGTGCCGTTCGGCGGCTATGTCATGCCGGTCCAGTACCCGACCGGCATCATCGCCGAGCACAGCTGGACGCGCACCCATGCCGGCCTGTTCGACGTGTCGCACATGGGGCCGTGCTTCCTGTCGCTCAACGCGCCGGGCGGCGAGCCTGAGGCCGACCACGCGGCCATCGCCGCCATCGTCGAGCCGCTCATCTGCGGCGACATCGCCGGGCTGAAACCGGGCCGGATCCGCTACACGCTGCTCCTCAACCAGGACGGTGGCGTCATCGACGACCTGATGATCGCCCGGCCCGCCGATGCGGCCAGGGCGGGCACGCTCTACATCGTCGTCAACGCCGGCACCAAGGGCGGCGACTTCGACCTGATCCGCAAGGCTGCCGGCGACCGCGCCACGCTGATGCGCGCCGACGACGGCGGCCTTATCGCCTTGCAGGGGCCGGAGGCCGCTGCGGTGATGGGCGCTCTGATTCCGGACGCGACCGACCTCGGCTTCATGACCTATGGCGTGTTCGACTGGCAGGGCGGCAGGCTGACCGTCTCGCGCTCCGGCTATACCGGCGAGGACGGCTTCGAGATGCTGGCTTCCGCCGGTGAGGCGGGGGCGTTGTGGGACCGGCTTACCGCCGACGAGCGGGTCAAGCCGATCGGCCTCGGCGCCCGCGATTCGCTCCGCCTCGAAGCCGGGCTGCCACTCAACGGCCACGACCTCGACCCCACCACCTCGCCGGTCGAGGCCGATCTGACCTTCGCGCTTTCGAAGCGCCGGCGCGAAGTCGCCGATTTTCCCGGCGCCGAGCGCATCCTGCGCGAACTGGATGCGGGCCCGGTGCGCCGCCGCGTCGGCATCAGGCCGGAGGGCAGGATGCCGGCCCGCGAGGGCACCGAGATTCGCGACACGGACGGCAGCGCCATCGGCGTGGTCACCTCCGGTGGCTTCGGTGCCACCATCGAGGGGCCGATCGCCATGGGCTACGTCGCCGCTGACGCGGCAGAGCCCGAGACGCCGGTCACGCTGGTGGTGCGCGGCAAAGAAATCGCCGCGACCGTCGTGCCGCTACCTTTCGTTCCTCACCGCTACTTCCGCAAACCCGTTTCCTGACGAGGCAACCCGATGGCCACCCGCTACACCAAAGACCACGAATGGATCCGCCTGGAGGGCGATGTCGCCACCATCGGCATCTCCGACCACGCCCAGGAACAACTCGGCGACATCGTCTTCGTCGAGCTGCCGGAGGTCGGCAAGAAGATCGCCAAGGGCGAAGAGGCGGCGGTAGTGGAGTCGGTCAAGGCGGCGAGCGAAGTCTTCGCGCCGGTATCCGGCGAGGTGGTCGCCGTCAACGACGCCCTTTCCGACAGCCCCGGCGCGGTGAACGAAGCAGCCGAGGGCGACGGCTGGATCGTCAAGCTGAAGCCCGACAACGCCACAGATCTCGACGCGCTCATGGATGAGGTCGCCTACAAGGCCTTCCTCGAAACCATCTGAATCAAGGACATCGCGCTATGCGCGGCAACACCTACACCGCAACGATTACGTGGAAGAGCGACACCGACGATTTCGCTCGTGGCCGCTATACGCGCGGTCACCTATGGCGCTTCGACGGCGGCACCGAGGTGCCGGCCACGGCATCGCCCCATGTCGTGCCCGCCCGCTTCACCGTCGACGCGGCGGTAGATCCTGAGGAGGCGCTGATCGCCTCGCTCTCCTCGTGCCATATGCTGACCTTCCTCGACATCGCCCGGCGCGGCGGTTTCGTCGTCGCGAGCTATGAGGACGCCGCCGTCGGCATCATGGAGAAGAACGAGGCCGGCAAATACTGGGTCTCCGAGGTGACGCTGTCGCCGCGCATCGCCTTCTCCGGCAAGACGCCGGAGGCGGACGAACTTGAGCGGCTGCACGACGCCGCCCACGCCGACTGCTTCATCGCCAACTCGCTGCTGACCAAGGTCACCGTCGCACCGCCCGGCTAGGCGCCGAAGGACAAGAGCCCATGCGCTACCTCCCCCATACCGGCACTGACCGCGCGGCGATGCTCGCCCGCATCGGCGTCGCCACCGTCGACGATCTCTTCGCCGATCTCCCGGCCGATAAGCGCCTCGACGGCCTCGTCGATCTGCCGCCGGCGAAGAGCGAGATCGAAGTGGAGCGCATGCTGGGGGCCCTCGCCGCGAAGAACGTTGCTGCGGCTTCCGTGCCCTTCTTCGTCGGTGCCGGCGCCTATCGTCACCACGTGCCGGCGAGCGTCGACCACCTCATCCAGCGTTCCGAGTTCCTCACCAGCTACACGCCCTATCAGCCGGAAATCTCGCAGGGCACGCTGCAGGTCCTGTTCGAGTTCCAGACCCAGGTCGCCAATCTTCTCGGCATGGAGGTCGCCAACGCCTCCATGTATGACGGCTCGACCGCGACGGCCGAGGCGGTGCTGATGGCTCATCGGCTCACCCGGCGCTCGAAGGCCGTGCTCTCCGGCGGCCTGCATCCGCAATACCGCTCGGTGGTGCGCACCTATTCGCGCTCATCTTCCGACGGCGTCTCCGAGCTGCCGCCCGACCCGACGGGCACGGAAGCGATCCTCGATGCGATCGACGGCGAGACCTCCTGCGTCGTGGTCCAGTCGCCGTCCTTTTACGGCCAGCTCGTCGACCTCAAGCCGATCGCCGAGAAGGCGCACGCGAACGGCGCGCTGCTCGTCGCCGTCTTCACCGAGGCGGTCGCCTTCGGTGTCATCGAGCCGCCGGGCGCGCAAGGCGCCGACATCGTCGTCGGCGAGGGCCAGTCGATCGGCAATCCGCTCACCTTCGGCGGGCCCTATGTCGGCCTCTTCGCCACGCGCAGCAAGTTCGTCCGCCAGATGCCGGGCAGGCTGTGCGGCGAAACTGTGGACGCCGAGGGGCGGCGCGGCTTCGTGCTCACGCTGTCCACCCGCGAGCAGCACATCCGCCGCGACAAGGCGACCTCGAACATCTGCACCAATTCAGGGCTTTGTGCGCTCGCCTTCTCGATCCACATGACTCTGCTCGGCGAGACCGGGCTGAAGCGCCTCGCCGCCCTCAACCACGCCCACGCGGTCAAGCTGGCGGAATCACTGTCGCAGGTTCCGGGCGTAAGCGTCTTGAACGACTCGTTTTTCAACGAGTTCACCGTCCGCCTGCCGAAACCCGCCGCCCTGGTGGTCGAGGCGCTGGCGAAGCGCGGCGTGCTCGCCGGCGTGCCCGTCTCGCGGCTCGAACCGGAGGCGCCGGACCTGGCTAACCTGATGGTCGTCGCCGCCACCGAGATCAACACCGATGCCGACCGCGCGGCTTACGTCGCGGCGCTGAAGGAGGTCCTCTAGATGCTCAACGATCAGGGCCGCCCGACCGCTCCCGCTGCGACCAATGCCGGCACGCAGCACGACACCTTCACCGCCAATCGCGGCCTGCAGATCGAGGAGCCGCTGCTCTTCGAGATCGGCCGCAGCGAGACGACCGGCGTTGACCTGCCGGACGCCCCAAAGGCGAAATCGAGATTGGGTGCCCACGCCCGCACGACGCCGATCGATCTCCCCGGCCTCTCCGAGCCGGAGACGATGCGCCACTATGTGCGCCTCTCGCAGAAGAACTACGCCATCGATGCCGGCATGTATCCGCTCGGCTCCTGCACGATGAAGCACAATCCGCGCCTCAACGAGAAGATGGCGCGGCTTCCCGGCTTCGCCGACATCCACCCGCTGCAGCCGCTGTCGACCGTTCCCGGCGCGCTCGGCCTCATCGGCGAGCTGTCGCACTGGCTCATCGAGATGACCGGCATGGAAGCGGTGGCGCTGAGCCCCAAGGCCGGCGCCCACGGCGAGCTCTGCGGCATGATGACGATCAAGGCGGCGCTCGCCGCTCGCGGCGAGCAACGCAGTGTCGTCCTGGTGCCGGAGTCGGCCCACGGCACCAATCCGGCGACCGCCGCGTTGCTCGGCTACAAGGTGCTTGCCGTGCCGGCGCGCGACGACGGCACCGTCGATCCGGAGGAGGTGAAGAAGCGCCTGAGCCCGCAAGTGGCGGCGATCATGCTGACCAATCCCAACACCTGCGGCCTGTTCGAGCGCGATATCGTCGCCATCGCCGAGGCCGTGCATCTCGCCGGCGCCTATTTCTATGCCGACGGCGCCAACTTCAACGCCATCGTGGGAAAAGTCCGCCCCGGCGATCTCGGCGTCGATGCCATGCACATCAACCTGCACAAGACCTTCTCGACGCCGCATGGCGGCGGCGGTCCGGGCTCTGGCCCAGTGGTGTTGTCGAAGGCGCTCGCCCCCTTCGCGCCCATGCCGTTCCTGCGCATGGACGACGGCAAGGCGGTGCTGGTCGAGACGCGCGCCGGCGTGCAGGGCAACGAGCAGCCTTTCGGCCGGCTCACCGCCTTTCACGGCCAGATGGGCATGTATGTCCGCGCCTTCGCCTACATGCTCTCCCATGGCGCCGACGGCCTGCGCCAGGCCTCGGAGGACGCCGTGCTCAACGCCAATTACGTCCGCGCCGGCTTGCGCGATGTGATGAGCCAGCCTTTCGGCGACCGCGTCTGCATGCATGAGGTGCTGTTCGACGATCACTTCCTCGAAGGCACCGGCGTCGCCACGCTCGATTTCGCCAAAGCGATGATCGACGAGGGCTTCCACCCGATGACCATGTATTTCCCGCTGGTCGTCCACGGCGCCATGCTGATCGAGCCGACCGAGTCGGAATCGAAGGCCTCGCTCGATCTGTTCGTGGCGACGCTGCGTGAGCTCGTCATGCGCGCCAAACGTGGCGAGGTGGAGCGCTTCCATCAGGCGCCGGTGTTCGCCCCGCGCCGCCGTCTCGATGAGACCCGCGCCGCGCGCTCGCCGAAGCTCAAATGGGAGAAGCCCGAGGCCTGGGAAGAGGCGGCGGAGTAGGGGCTACCGGCCCACGCCGACGAGATCGCGGCGGGCGCGATCGAGCTCTTCCGAATAGCGGCGGAGCGCGTGGGCTTCCGTCAACAATCCGATCACCCGCCGGCTGCCGGTCTCGATCACGGCCAGCGCCTCGCTCTCGGCCGTATCGAACACCTTCATCGCGTCCTTGACGTTGAACTGCGGCTCCAGCGTGTCCTTCTGCCAGTGCAGGAACTCGCTGATGGTCCGGGAATCCCCGTCGCCGTTGATCTCGGCGGCATGAATCTCGGGAACCAGCGCAATGCCGAGATAGCGCTCGGCACCGTCGACCACGACCACGCGCTGGGTGGACCCCAGCGGGAAGTCACGCCGGAAGGCGGAGAGGCGCATGTCGCCGAGCACGGTGCGCACGTCGCGGCGCATGAGGCTGCCGACGTTGAGCGCCCGGATGCGGCCGACGTCGTGGGCGCTGCGGATGGTCTCGCCGCGCAGGTGCAGCCGCCAGGTGGCGAAGGAATAGCCGAACAGCTCGCGCACCGTGATCGACGAGACGATCGCCGCCGCCAGCACGGCCAGCGTGATCGGCAGGTCGCCGGTGGTCTCCAGCGCCAGGAACGACATGGTCAGCGGCCCGCCGACGATTGCCACGGCCGTGGCGCTCATGCCGACGATGGTCGCCACCAGCGGGTCGGGCGCCAGCGCCGGCAGCCAGGCGGCCATCGCCGCGGCGAACAGCTTGCCGGTCAGCGCGCCGATATAGAGGGAGGCGAAGAACAGGCCGCCGCGGAAGCCGGAGCCCAGCGACACCGCCGAGGCGCTTGCCTTGAGCACCAGCAGCAAGGCCAGCGGTGCGATCGCCGGCAACGCGGAATCGAGCTGCAGCTTGAGCGCCCCGTGGCCGGAGGAGAGCACATGCGGGTTGATCAGCGCGAGGCCGCCGAGGATCAGGCCGCCGAGGATCGGATGCACGATGCGCGGGATATGCGAATGGCGGAAGCCGAGTTCGGTGAGCGTGACGCCGCGCATGACGAGAATGCCGACACCGCCGCAGATGAGCGCCAGCAGCAGCATGTTCGGCAGGTCCGAACTGTGGAACGCCGACAGCGCCCCGACCGAGATCGAATAGGGCTCGATGCCGAACAGGTGGGTGACCAGGACGCCGACGATCGAGGCCGTCAGCACCGGCGCCAGCGCCGCCGTCGTGTAGGTGCCGATGATCAGCTCGAAGCCGTAGAAGGCGCCGGTGAGAGGGGCGCCGAAGGCGGCGGCGATAGCGCCGGCGGCGCCACAACCGACCAGCATGCGGAGATCGGCGCGGCGCAGGCGGAAGTTGATGCCGAGGCGGGAGGCAATGCCCGAGACCATCTGCGTATAGCCGGCTTCCAGGCCGACCGATGCGCCGAAGCCGTTGGAAACCAGCGTCTGCAGCGCCACGATGAGGCTGTCGCGGATCGACATGTGGCCGCCGTGCAGCGCATTGGCCTCGATCGGATCGACCGGACGCTTGAAGTTTGCCCGCGCCAACGCCACCCCGGTTGCGGCAAGGATCAACCCGCCGACGACGGGGATCAGGAAGCCGATATCCGAGGGAAGCTCGTCGACCGCGCTCAGCCGGTCTCCCATGCCGATCCCGAAGAGCAGGCGGTGCATCATGCCGACGGTCACGTTCATGGCCACCACGACCACGCCGGCGATGGCCCCGACGACCGCCGCCAGAATAACCAGCCACACCTCGCTGCCGCGCACCAGCGCGCGCAGCCGGTCGGGCACCGCAAGGCTGAGCCGCGGCAGCAGCCGCGCGGACTCGTTTGCGGTGACGCGATCGATCGACATGGCGGATGGCGGTGCGGGAAGCACCGAGATGGATGTCAGCCCTTCGGCTGAAAGGGGAAACGGGCTCGGGCGGAGCGGGACCATGACCCGCCTATTACGGCAGCAACATGAAACGAATCCTTGTCTGCCGCGAATTCGAGGGGCTGCGCTGACTTGCCGCAGTATTTCATGGTTAATCCGGCATTCCTTCCCAGGCGAGCAGCGCCTCGGCGGTCGCCGGGAAGTTGGCGAGCCGGTTGATCACCGTCTCGGCGCCGGCATCGGTCAACATGTCGGCGTGGGTGGGCCAGGTGTGGGCGCCGCCGGTAAAGCCGATCACGCGCGCCCCGGCCGCCTTGGCCGCCTCCACGCCAAACACCGAATCCTCCAGCACCACCGTGTCGCGCGGATCGGCGCCGAACTGGGCCATGGCATGGCGATAGACATTGGGCGCCGGTTTCGGCTGGAAGTCGCCGACCTCGGGGGCCGAATAGATGTGCGGCGCGAACCTGTCCCACAGGCGCGTCTTCTCCAGAGATATCCGCAGTCGTTGCATCCCGGAATTGGAGCAGACGCAGCGCTTCTGCCCCTCCAGGCGGTCCAGCATCTCATGGGCACCGGGCACGGCCTTGAGTTCTCGGGCCAGCCGCAGTTCGATCTCCTCCCGAACGCGCGCGAAGAAGTCGTCGGGCAGCTTGCGGCCGGTCTCCGCCTCCGCGAATTCGGCGATCGATCGGGTGGGCAGGCCGGCGAAGCGGTGGTTCACCTCCTGCGGCGTGATCTGGTAGCCGGATTCGGCGAGCAATTCCGATTCGACGCTGGCGGCAATCATCTCGGAATCGATAAGGACGCCATCGCAATCGAACACATAGAGCATCTGGAGTTCCGTCCTTGGGCCGGGCAGGGGGATGATCCGGCGCGCGTTTCATGTAGCGCCATAGCCCCGCCCGCGAAAGGGGGGTGATACGGCATGGCAGCTGTGCGCCCGGGCGGCATCTTCACTGCCGCTTAACCATGCCGTCTAACCGGAGATTAACCGTAGACCCAGCAAGATTCGCCCTGAATTCCGCCGCGCGGGGGACGCGCGGCTTGGTGTTGTGTTGCGTCGGGGTGGTCATGGGTGCGCTGAAGAGAGTTGCCAGGGACGAGGCTCCCTGGCTCGACACGATTCTGAAGGGCGACTGCGTTACCGAACTGGAGAAGCTGCCCGCCGCCTCGGTGGACCTGATCTTCGCCGATCCGCCCTACAATCTGCAGCTCGAAGGCCGCCTGACCCGGCCGGACCAGTCCGAGGTCAACGCCGTCGACGACGACTGGGACAAGTTCGCCTCCTTCTCGGCCTATGACGATTTCACCCGCGCCTGGCTCTACGCCTGCCGGCGGGTGCTGAAGCCGCACGGCGGCCTGTGGGTGATCGGCTCCTACCACAACATCTTCCGCGTCGGCGCCATCCTCCAGGACCTCGGCTTCTGGATCCTCAACGACATCGTCTGGCGCAAGACCAACCCGATGCCGAATTTCCGCGGCCGCCGCTTCACCAACGCCCATGAGACGCTGATCTGGGCCAGCCGCGACGCCAGCGCCAAGGGCTACACGTTCAACTATCACGCGCTCAAGGAGGCCAATGACGGCACCCAGATGCGCTCCGACTGGCTGTTCCCCATCTGCACCGGCAACGAGCGGCTGAAGGACGACGAGGGTCACAAGACCCATCCCACCCAGAAGCCCGAGGCGCTCCTGCATCGCATCATGCTCGCCAATTCCAATCCGGGGGACGTGGTGCTCGACCCCTTCTTCGGCACCGGCACCACCGGCGCCGTGGCCAAGCGGCTCGGGCGGCATTTCGTCGGTATCGAGCGCGAGGACGACTACATCACCGCGGCGATCACCCGCATCGGCGCAGTCGAGCCGGCGCCGGCCTCCGCCGTCGCGGTCAGCGGCGGCAAGCGCGGCGAGCCGCGCATTCCCTTCGGCTCTCTGGTCGAATCCGGGCTGATCACACCCGGCACGATCCTCACCGATGCCCGTTCCCGACACGAGGCCGAGGTACGGGCCGACGGCACCGTGCGGGTCGGCGAGCATACCGGCTCCATCCATCGCGTCGGCGCGCTGGTGCAGGGGCTGGACGCCTGCAACGGCTGGACCTTCTGGCACACGATCGTCGACGGCGTGCGCGCGCCCATCGACGATGTCAGGACGCTGGCGCGGCGCGCCCTGCACAGCGCCGGGGCGTAAGGCGAACGGCGCCAAGCGTCAGAGGGCGTAGCCGAACGCGCTCGCACGGACGCCGCATATCCGGCGTATGAGCGCCAGTTCGTCGGCGCCGAGCGTCCGCTGCCATTTGTCGGTCGACCGGGTGTCGATGGCACGCGTGTTGTCGGTCTGGCCGACCGATACCCCCAGGTGAAGAACATGATGGCGGAGCACGTCGTCGTGCCAGTCGAGGCCGAGATATTCCAGGATGGCACGCAGCTGCCCTTGCGGGTCGTGCACCAGCTTCTCGTATTCGACGGTCGTGTAGGCGATGCCCGCGCGATCGTAGAAGCGCGGCAGTTCGTTCTTCAAGCGCCAGCACAAAGCGGCCGACCTGACCAGATCGACAGGAGACCACTGCTCCGGCAGAGTTTTCGCTTTCGCGCTATAGCGCTCCCACTCACCGGTCAGCTCCGGCGGCACGCCCGCCAGCGCCTCGACGGCGTTGGCGATTTCCACCAGGGCACCCGCGGGATGCGCCGCCCACGGCACGGCCCTGCCGTCCAGCTCCAGCGGCAGGCGGATCATGGATGCGACGACGGCGCGCGGGTCACGTAGCATCCACAGCACGCGCATGTCATTCACGCTTTCGACGAACCACAGGGAGGCGGCGGCGACCGGCAATTTGAAGCAGACATTGGGCGCGAATTCCGGGGCGTTCAGGTATTCACGCATGCGTTCGATGCGGAACTGCAACTCATCCACGGAAACGACGTCGGGATGGGAATCGAGCGCGAGGCTCAGCATGGTGGTGCCGCTGCGCTGGCTACCGGTGATCAGGATGGCTCTGTTGGTCATCGGAGATATCTATTGAGAAAGATCGGCGGCGATCAACGGCGCCGACGAAAATCGCAGGATTCAATGCCGGCAAGGTTGGTCCCGTTCGGCGGCGATCCGAACCTCCCGAGGTGGCGAGAATGCTGTATCGTCATCACCATGTCTTCGACGTCGGCGACAAGTGACGCTCATGGGTACACACGCTTTCTCCGCGCCCGGCCGCTTCTGGCGGGGCAACATCCACACGCATTCCACGCTTTCCGACGGGCGGCTGGCGCCGGAGGAGGTTTGCCGGCTCTATCGTGAGGCTGGCTACGACTTCCTCTGCCTGTCGGATCATTTTCTCCCGGTCTATGACTTCCCCGTAGCCGATACGCGGCCGTTGCGCACCAACAGCTTCACCACCATCCTCGGCGCCGAGATCCACGCGCCCGCCAACAGCCATGGCGAGATATGGCACGTGTTGGCCGCCGGCCTGCCGGCCGATTTCGCGCCGACCGGCGAGAGCGAGACCGGGGTCGAACTGGCGGCGCGGGCGAAAGCCGCCGGCGCCTTCGTCGGTATCGCCCACCCGCAATGGTCGGGGCTGACCGAGGCCGACGGCCGTGCCATGGCCGCCCATGCCCACGCCGTTGAGATCTACAATCACGGCTGCCAGCTGGAATGCGCCCGCGCCGACGGTACCTATCTGCTCGACTTGCTGCTCAACCAGGGCCACCACCTGACCGCCTACGCCGCCGACGACGCCCATTTCAGGATCGATGACGGCTTCGGCGGCTGGATGATGGTGAAAGCCGAGGCGAACGAGCCCGAGGCACTGCTTGCCGCCATGAAGGCCGGCGATTTCTATTCCAGTCAGGGGCCGCTCATCCACGCTTTCGCCGTCGAGGGCGGCGAGGCCCATGTCGAATGCTCGCCGGTGGTCAATGTCGCCGTCCTCGGGCGCGGCAGCCGCACCGTCAATGTCGCCGGCCGACAAATGACGCGGGCGAGCCTGCCGCTCGAACGCTTCGCCGGCGACTGGTTCCGCCTGGTCGTCACCGACGCCGCCGGACGCCTGGCATGGTCCAATCCGGTCTGGGTCGATTGATCGAGTGATCCCATTCGCCGGGCGCCGATCGGGTTTCATTGTAACCGTGGGACGTGTTCCGCGCGCCAGGGCTACGCGGGCTGACGGTCCCGAGACAGGGTGCCGCCCGGCAGCCGGGCGGCCGTCTCCATTAGTCCACGGTCACGCCGTAGCGGGCGAGATCGGCGCGCATCCGGTCGGCGCCGACGAACTGTTCGGCGTTCCAGCCGGCGGCGCGCGCGCCTTCGACATTGTCGGCATTGTCGTCGAAGAAGAGGGTCGCCGCCGGAGCGAGGCCGAAGGTCTTTTCGTGGTGCCGGTAGATGGCGAGTTCCGGCTTCATGAGGTGGATCTCGGCCGACACGGTGATGCCGCGGAACGCGTTGAGGAAGGGATACATGCGGCGCGCCTCCACGAAGGTGTCGGCGGCGAAATTGGTCAGCGCCGTCACGTCGTAGCCCTGCCGCATGAGCGCGTCGCGGATTTGCAGTGTGTCCGGGTCATGGTGCGGCAGCATCTCCGCCCAGTTCTGACGGAAGGCGCGGATCATCGCCTCGTGCTCGGGATGTTGCGCGATCAGCAGGTCCTCCGCCTCGCGCCATGAGCGCCCGCGGTCCTGCTCGAAGTTCCATTCGTGTGTGCAGATATGGGTGAGGAAGTAGCGTCGCTCGGCCTCGTCGGGGATCAGCCGACGATAGGGGATCTCCGCGTCCCATTCGAGAAGCACACTGCCGATGTCGAAGACGATATGCCGAATTTCCGTCACGCTGCCCGTCCGTTTCCTGTCCGTCGCGTTGCTCCCGGTAGCGCCGCCTTGATGACCTTCTTCATCACGCTCGGCAGCGCCTCGCCGGCAAGCGTCTCAGCCGGCGCCCACCAGCAGTCCGCCGGCGCTTTTTCCATCCGTCGCACCGTCGCGCAATACACGTTCAGTTCCAGCCTGAAATGCGTGAAGACGTGAACGACGGTGCCGGGCACCCGACGCCATTCGGCTTGAATCGGCGCGTGAGCGGCGGGCGCCATGTCACTGGGACAATTCACCCAATCGCTTCCGGGGACTTCCGCCATGCCGCCTAACAATCCGCTGTCCGGACGCCGGCGGAGCAGCACCGCGCCGTCGCCGCGCACAGCGACGAAGGCGATGCCGATGCGTGTCGGGCGGACAGCTTTCTCCGCCTTGACCGGGTAGGCTTCTTCTTCGCCGCGGGCGTGGGCCACGCATTCCGCGACGAGCGGACAGAGCGCGCAGGCGGGCTTTTTCGGCGTGCAGATCGCGGCACCGAGATCCATCATCGCCTGGGCGTAGTCGCCGACGCGTTTGCCCGGCGTCAGGTCCTGTTGGCGCGCGCGGATGTCCTTCTTGGCCGCCGGCAGCGGCGCGTCGATGGCGAAGAGCCGCGCGATCACCCGCTCGATATTGCCGTCGATCACCGCCACCGGCTCGTCGAAGGCGATCGCCGCAATGGCTGCCGCGGTGTAATCGCCGATGCCGGGCAGTGCCTTCAGTCCCGCCGCCGTGTCGGGGAAGCGCCCGCCATGGTCGCGCACAACGGCCTCAGCGCAGGCATGTAGATTGCGCGCGCGGGCGTAGTAGCCGAGGCCGGCCCAGGCTTTCATAACCTCGTTGCGCGGTGCCGCCGCGAGTGCCGTAACGTCCGGCCAGCGCGCCAGGAAGGCATCGAAATAGGGCTTCACCGCCGCGACGGTCGTCTGTTGCAGCATGATCTCGGAGAGCCAGACGCGATAGGGATCGGGCCTGATCCCGCGCGCCCGCTGCTTCGGCCCGACGCGCCACGGCAGCTTGCGGGCATGACGGTCGTACCAGGCGAGGAGGGCAGGGGCGATTGTCATGTGCTCCCCGCGAGCGGGAATTCGAGCCGCCGCCCGATGCCGATGGCGGCCAGAAAATCCTCGTCGTGGCTGGCGACGATGAGCGCGCCGTCGAAATCGGCGAGCGCCGCCTCTATTGACGCGATCGAATCGAGATCGAGGTGGTTGGTCGGTTCGTCCAGCATGAGAAGCTCGGGAGGGTGGCTGCCGCCGAGCGTACAGGCAAGCCCCGCGCGCAACATTTCCCCACCGGAAAGCGACCCGACCGGTTTCAGCGCTTGCGAATTGCGGAACAGGAAGCGCGCCAGCGCCGCATGGGCATGGTTCGGCGTCGCGGCCGGATCGAGCCGGCGGAAATTGTCGAGGATGGTGGCGGCGGGATCGAGGATCGCGACGCTCTGGTCGAGCATGACCGAGCGGGTGGGCCTCAGCACCGTGCCGGAGGTGGGCGCCGCCGCGCCGCTGGCGAGCTTCAGGAACGTCGACTTGCCGGTCCCGTTCGGCCCGGTGAGTGCCACGCGCTCCGGCCCGGCCATGATGAAATCGACCGGGCCAAAGATCGGATCGCCATCGGCGTAGGCGTAGCCGACCGCCGAGAAGGCGAGCACCGTCCGCCCGGCCGGCAGCCCGGTCGATGGCAGGCGCACCGACAATTGGCGCATGCGCTCGACCGCGGCCTCAGCCTCCGACAGGGCCTCGGCGGCCGCCGCGCGCTGCCGCTCGGCGAGTTGGCTGGCGCCACCAGCCGTGCGCTGGCTGCGTTCCTTCTGCGCGTCGAGCAGGATCTTGGGCTGGTCGCCCCTGGCGCGGTTGCGTTCGCCGCGCGCATCGCTCCGCGCCTTGCGTTCGCGCGCCGTCTGAATGCGCCACTCGACGGCAATCATGTCGCGCCTAGCGACGTCGAGGTCGCGCTCGGCGGCGGCGCGCTCTTCGGCCTTGCGCGCGGCGTAGAGGTCGTAGCCACCGCCATAGACGCGCGCGCCGAAGGCCGACAGCTCGACGATGCGATCCATCGGACGCAGCAAAGCGCGGTCGTGGCTGACCACGACGGCGCCCTTCTTCCAGCCGGTGAGCACACCCACGATGGCGGCGCGGCCGTCGGCATCGAGATTGTTGGTCGGCTCGTCGAGCAGGATCAGGTCCGGGTCGGCGATGATGAGGGCGGCAAGGGCGGCGCGCGTGCGCTCACCACCCGAGAGCGTCGTCAGCGGCCGGTCGGTTTGGCAGCCGGCAAGGCCGACCTCGGCAAGCGCCGCCGCCAGCCGCGATTCGAGCGTCCAGTCTGCTTCTGCCGCGTCGGTCAGCGAACCTTTGCCGGCTTCGAGGCGGCGCAGGCGGGCGAGGCCCGCGCGGATGCCGATGAGGTCGGCGAGCGTGTCGCCGGCCGCGGCCTGCACACTCTGGCGCAGCATGGCGACACGGCCGAAGCGTTCGACCGTGCCGGCATGGGGCTCCGCCTCGCCGGCGATCACGCCGAGCAGCGTCGATTTGCCGACGCCGTTGCGGCCGACGAGACCGGTTCGGTCGTTGCCGAAAACAAGATCGAAATTTTCGAGAAGCGGCTGGCCGTCAGGCGTTGCCAGCGTGACGCCGTGCAGCGCGACGGTGGGCGCGGAATTGGAGGGCATGGCAGGAGACCGGAGCGAATGAAAGGGCGCGGGCGAAGGCATTCGTCGCGGTCTTGTTCATCGGTCTCTCCTGTCGTGCGGTTGGCGTCTTCCACTTGGCGCAGGCGGCGCCGAATTGCAAGGTCCTCACTTGCACCCCGTTCATGCCCGCGAAGGTGGGCATCCAGGCGAGCGGTGCCACGCGGTGAGTCTTCCCTGGGCTCCCGCCTTCGCGGGAGCGAACGGTGGGCGGGACACAGTCTCTCGTTCCCGCGAGCAATTGGCCCCGGGGGGTGAATTTCAAAGAGCTTCCCTTTGCCCGAAGGCGAAGGGGGTGGCGGGCGCCTGGTCAACGCCTGCGGGTAGTCCGAAATGGGCGTCGACCAGACGCCCGCCGCGGTGGTTTTTGCTCCGGCCCCGCCTGGGAACCGAGACGAAGGCGAGGCGGTTCCATCCGGACAACCAACCTCTAGACCACCACGGTCCCGGTGACGGCTTTCGCCGACCGGCCCGACCGTGGCTGACCCCCGCCTGCCTTTAGCGCTGCCCTTTGGAGGCAATGGCGCGCGGAGACAAATCTCCGCTGGCGGGCTTCCGAGCCCACGCCGCTCCGCTTGCGAGACGGAAACGACGGACACCGCACCCCGCCCCACGCTGATGACGCCTCATGAGCGCGCCCCTTCGCGGGCGAGGATGCCAACCAATATGAGAGCGGTTTGGGGAGCGGGGATAAGTATTTTCCAGAAGTTCACGACCTCCTCCCTTTGCGCCTAACTCGCTCCGCAAAGCCCTCCCCTTTCAGGGTCCGACAAGGGGGAGGATAGGAGGGGGTATCTGGCTCGCCGTGGGTTTCGGCGATCGCACGCCTGACCCACCCGACATGCGGGCTACGGCATGACCGGCGCGCCTTACGCCGTTTCGCGGAAGCTCTCGGCGGTCTCCAGGTCAACGGAGACGAGTTGCGAGACGCCGCGCTCGGCCATGGTGACGCCGAACAGCCGGTTCATGCGCGCCATGGTGATCGGATTGTGCGTCACGGTGATGAAGCGCGTGTCGGTCGAGCGCGCCATCTCCTCCAGCAGGTTGCAGAAGCGCACGACATTGGCGTCGTCGAGCGGCGCATCCACCTCGTCGAGCACGCAGATCGGCGCCGGGTTGGTGAGGAACACGGCGAAGATCAGCGACAGCGCCGTCAGCGCCTGCTCGCCGCCCGAGAGCAGCGTCATGATCTGCGGCTTCTTGCCCGGCGGCCGCGCGACGATCTCCAGGCCGGCCTCCAGCGGGTCGTCGGAATCGGTCAGCTGAAGCTCGGCCGTGCCGCCGCCGAAGAGGTGGGTGAACAGGCGCTGGAAGTGGCCGTTGACCGTTTCGAAGGCCGCCATCAGCCGCTCGCGCCCCTCGCGGTTGAGGCCGGAGATGCCCTGGCGCAGGCGGTGGATGGCGGCGATCAGGTCGTCGCGCTCGCCGGTCAGCGCATCGCGCCGCTCGCCGAGTTCCGTGGCTTCCGCCTCGGCGCGGAGGTTCACCGCGCCCAGCCGCTCGCGCTCGTTGCGGTAGCGCTCCAGCCGCGCCTCGGTGTCGGCAAGCTCGGGCAGCGGGGCGTTCGGCTTGAGGCCGGTCTCGGCGAAGATTTCCTCCGGCGTGCAGTTCAGCGCCTCGGAAATCCGTTCGGCGACCTCCGTGACGCGCTCGCGGGCGGCAACCACGCGCTCCTCGGCGCGGCCGCGCTGTTCGCGCGCCTCCGAGAGCGCTTCGAGGGCGACGCGGGCCTGCCTGTCGGCCTCGGCCAGAACGGCTTCGCCGGAAGCCAGCGCATCGGCGGCCTCGGCGCGCGCCGCCTCCGCAGCCGCGGCCTCGGAGAGCAGCGCCTTGCGCTTCTCCTCGATCCGCGCCGGTTCGGCGGCGAGCGCCTGCCGCTCGGTCTCGGTCTCGCCGCGCCGCTCGGAGAGCGTCGCGATCTGGTTCTGGGCATTGGCCGCGCGCTCGTTCCAGGTCTGCCGCTCGACGGCGATCGCCGCCAGACGGCCTGACCTCAGATCCGCCTCGCGCGCCAGGCTCTCCATGGCCGCGCGGGCCTCCGCCAGAACGGCGCGATCCTCGTTGACCTTGTCGCGCTGTGTGGCGAGCGCATCGGCGAGCGCCTCGGGGTCGGCCGCGGAGGCAAGGCCGGTGCGCGCCTCGGCTCCGGCACTTTCGGTTTCGGCAAGGCTGGCGGTCAGCCGGGCAAGCGCCTCGTCGAGGCCGCTGCGCCTGGCGGCGATGCGGCTCTCCTCGCGCTCGGCATCGGCCAGCGCCTTGCGGGCGGCGTCGAGCGCGGCGCGGGCGCCACGCAGGGCGTCGCGGCCCTGCCGCTCCGCCTCGGAGGCGTCGCGCAATTCGGCCTCGGCACGCTCGAGCGCCGTGCGGCCGGTCGCGACCGTTGCCTTGGCGGGTTCGATCTCGGCTTCCAGTTCGGTGAGGCGATTGCGGCTCGCCAGCCTTTGAGCGGCGGCGCGCGGCGCATCGGCGGCGGCGACATAGCCATCCCAGCGCCACAGGTCGCCCTCGCGGCTGACCAGACGCTGTCCCGGCTTCAGCATCGCCTGCAGGCGCACGCCCTCGGCCCGGTCGACCAGACCGGTAAGGGCCAGGCGACGGGCCAGCACGGCCGGCGCCCGCACATGCACCGCGAGAGCCTCGATGCCCTCCGGCAGGGCGCCGTCATCGGCGGTCGCGTCGATCTGGCGCCAGCGGGCCGGCGCGTCGTCGTCGGTGGCGGCGTCGAGATCGTCGCCGAAGGCGGCGCCGAGTGCTGCCTCGAAGCCGGCATCGACGGTCACCGCATCGATCACCGGCGTGTGGCCGGCGGGCGCGTTGGCGGCAAGGATCGCCGAGAGCGTTGCCGCCTCGGTCTCGAGCTTGGAGAGTGCCTGTTCCGCCGCCGACATCTGCTCGCGGGCACCGCTGCGCGCCTCGCGCGCCGCCACGACGCGCTCGTCGGCGACGTTGGCGGCCGCTTCAGCGGTGCGCGCCTCGGCCTCCGCCGTCTCCACCGCCTGCCGTTGTTCCACGACGGCAGCACCGGCGGCACCGGCGCCATCGAGCGCGGCAAGTTCGCCGCGCACCGTTTCGATCTCCTGGCCAAGCTTTGCCGCCCGCTCGGTCGCCTCGCGTACCGCGCGCTCGTACGCGCCGCGCCGCGCCGTGACCTCGGCGTGCTGTCCGGTCAGTTCGGCGAGTTCCTTCTCGCTCTCGCCGACGGCGACCTCGGCCGACCGGCGGCGATTGGCGGCGGTCGCCTGGCGTTCGCTCATCGCCGCATTGGCGGCTTCGAGTTCCTGCTCTTCCTCGTTCAGCCGGGCGATGATGGCGCTGTTGTCGGCCACCATGCGCTCCTCGCGGCCGATGTCGTCGGCGAGCTGGGCGAGACGGCGGTCGAGTTCGGCGAGCCGGCTCCTGATGCGCTCTTCCTCGGCATTGAGCGCTTCCGCGGCAAGCGTGATGCGCTGCGCCGCGGCCGCGGAACGGGCGGCGGCATCGCGCAGGTCCGGCACGCGCGCCGCGGCTTCCGCCTGGGCCCGCGCCGCCTCGGCCTGTTCACCGGCGCGTTCGTTGGCCGCGGCCGTCGCGGCGCCAAGCGCCGTCTCGGCCTCGCTCAGTGCCTCCTGCGCCGCGAGCGCGCGCAGGTGCAGCACGGTCGCCTCCGCCCGGCGGATCTCGCCCGACAGATTGCGGTAGCGCACCGCCTGGCGCGCCTGCCGCTTGAGGCCGTCGAGCTGCTGCTCGATCTCGCTGATCACGTCGTCGAGGCGGGAAAGGTTCTGCTCCGCGCCGCGCAGGCGCAGTTCCGCCTCATGGCGGCGATTGTGCAGGCCGGCGATGCCGGCGGCTTCCTCAAGCAGCATGCGGCGGTCGGCGGGCTTGGCGGCGATCAACTCGCCGATCTTGCCCTGGCTGACGATCGCCGGAGAGTGGGCGCCAGTGGAGGCGTCGGCGAACAGCAGCTGGACGTCGCGGGCGCGCACGTCGCGGCCGTTGATGCGATAGATCGACCCCGCCTCGCGCTCGATGCGGCGCGTGATCTCCAGCGCCTCGGCATCGTTGAAGGCCACCGGCGCCACATGGTCGGTATTGTCGACGGCCAGCGACACCTCGGCGGTGTTGCGCGCCGGGCGATTGCCGCTGCCCTGGAAGATGACGTCGTCCATGCCCGAGGCGCGCATGGCCTTGTACGAGCTTTCGCCCATGACCCAGCGCAGGGCCTCGACCAGGTTGGATTTGCCGCAGCCGTTCGGCCCGACAACGCCGGTCAGGCCCGGCTCGATCGGGAATTCGGTCGGTTCAACGAACGACTTGAACCCGAGGACACGCAGTCGCGTGAACTTCAAACGTCAGCTCCCGTTTTTGGGCGGCTCTCGCCGGAGTGCCGCCCAAAAGGGCATCTCCGGCTAGCCGCCAAGGATCTTGTCGAGTTCCTCAAGCGATTGTTCACCGGGGTGCTCAACGCCATTGATGAAGAACGTCGGTGTCGCATCAACGCCGAACGTCTTGTAAGCGCGATCCTTCACGGCGTTCACTCCGTCGAGAATCTTCTGATTCGTCAAGCAGCTGTTGAAGTCAGCTTCGCTGATTCCCGCCTGTTTCACCAGATTGATGAGCGCCGTCTTGGGGTCCTGCACGAAGGCCCAGTTGTTCTGTTGGTCGAACAGGAGGTCGATCATGGGGAATTCGCGGTCCTTGGGGCCGCAGCGCGCCAGCATGGCGGCCGAGGTGGCCAGCGGATCGAGCGGGTACTCGCGGAAGATGAAGTAGACCTTGCCGGTGTCGATATATTTCGCCTTGAAGGCCCGGTAGACGGTGTTGTGGAAATTCGCGCAGTGCGAGCACGTCATCGAGGCGTATTCGATGACGGTATTGGGTGCCTTGGGATCGCCTTCGGTGATGTCGCCGAGCGGGCCGGCGACCATCAGTTCCTCGGTGCTCGGCCCCGCCGGAGCGCCGCCGCTGTTGCCGCCGGCACCAAGATCGACGTTCGACGGCCGGCTGACGACATAGAAGATGGCTCCTGCGGCAATGACCACGACGGCCGCCACAAGGATGAGAATTTGCCGGGAGTTCCACTTCACGGGTTTGGTTCCTTGGAAACGGGATTCGGGCAGTAAGCCGCTGATCCGGCGGCCAATTCGAGTGACTAATTACGGCCTTTCGGGCCCCAGTCCAATCACGCTTGCTTGTGGCCTTTGAGCACGCCGCGGCCGAGCCTGTCGAGGGCCTCACGCAAAGGCTCGTCCTCGACCGCGCTGACGGCGGCCTTGAGCCGCGCCTCGTCCTCGGGGGGAAGGGGCCGGTCGTCTGCCGGCGCCGGCTTCGCCGGGCGGCCCAGCGGCGCCTGCACGATGCGCACATGGCCGACCGCCGCATAGCCGAAGAAGGCATTCACCCGCTCGATGATCTGGTCGAGCTGGTGCTGGACGACCACCGCCCGCGGTCCGTCGACCTTGAGGGTCAGTACGCCGGGCAGGTTGCTGTTGGCCTCGCCGCGCGGCCACACGATCTTCTCCGGCCGGCTGCATTCGGCAAGCTCGGCGCCGACGACATCCGCCCAGGCGGCGATCATGTCGGCCGCGGCAAATCCGCGCTTGCGGGCGACGGGATTGATCACCCGCCCGACCAGGGCTGAGATCGGCACCGCGCCGCGCCTGCGGCGCTTTTCGTCGGAATTGGCCATGGCTCCTTTTTCGCATGCCGCGGGAGCCCGGGGGAAGCCCGCATCGCGCCGCCCTCAGGGCACCAAACAGCGCCGAAAAGCGTTTTCATTTCAAATGGATAAGAGATATTGACCTATCCTTGACAGGCCCCAGGACGCTAACTATTGTGCGCGCGGTTTTCGGGGGCGCCGGGACTTTTTCGCTAGAGCGAGGAGCGGCGAATGGACGACGGGGACGGCAAGCCGGACCTGTCGGCTGACCGGAAGACGGAACTGTCCAGGCGGCTGCGCGATCTCGATCGGCAGTTGGACGCGCGGCGTGCGACGGGTAAGGAATCATCGTCCGCCGAAGGAGAGTCGGATAAGCCGGGCTATGCCATGGCAATTCGGCTTGGCGCCGACTTCGTGGCGGGGGTAGTCCTTGGCGCGGCACTGGGGTGGGGGGTCGACCGGCTGTTTGGAACCGGCCCCTGGGGGTTGATAGTGTTCTTGCTTCTGGGGTTTGCTGCCGGAATCCTGACCGTGATGCGGTCAGCCGGTCTGGTGAAGCCGGGGCCCGCCGGGCCGGACGACGTGTACGGCGGCAAGGGGTGACGAGGGACTGAATTGTACGATCCGATCCACCAGTTTACCATTGAACCGCTGATCCCGATCCAGGTCGGCGGGCTCAACCTGTCCTTCACCAATTCGGCCCTCTACATGACGCTGACGGTGATCGCCGCCTCGGCCTTCCTGATCCTGTCGACGCGCGGGCGCGGCCTGGTGCCGTCACGCTGGCAGTCGGCGGCGGAGATGACCTACGAATTCATGGCGCAGACGCTGCGCGATTCGGCCGGCAGCGAGGGGATGAAGTTCTTCCCCTTCGTCTTCACGGTCTTCATGTTCGTGCTGATCGGCAACCTGTGGGGCATGTTCCCCTATTTCTTCACGATCACCGCCCACATCATCGTCACCGCCGCGCTGGCGATCGTGGTCATCCTGATGGTCGTCATTGTCGGCTTCATGAAGCACAAGCTGCACTTCCTCAAGCTGTTCGTCCCGAGCGGCGTGCCGGCGGCGATCCTGCCGTTCATCGTCGTCATCGAGTTCCTGTCCTTCCTGTCGCGGCCGCTCAGCCTGTCGATCCGTCTGTTCGCCAACATGCTCGCCGGCCACATCACGCTGAAGGTGTTCGCCGGCTTCGTCACCGCGCTGGGCTCGCTCGGCGTGCTCGGCTGGTTCGGCGCCGTGTTGCCGCTTCTTGCCACGATCGCGCTGACCGCGCTGGAACTGCTGGTGGCGGCGCTGCAGGCCTACGTCTTCGCCATCCTCACCAGCATCTATCTGAACGACGCGCTTCACCCCAGCCATTGACGGCTGGATCCATCGACCCCCAAGGATCTTCCATCCGAGGATTTCTCAGCAGGAGCATCGCCATGGAACTCGCAGCAGCAAAGGCACTCGGCGCCGGTATCGCTTGCATCGGCATGGGCACCGCCGGCATTGGCCTCGGCCACATCTTCGGCAACTACCTGGCCGGCGCCATCCGCAATCCGGCTGCCGCCGACGGCCAGTTCGGCCGCCTCATCTTCGGCTTCGCCATCACCGAGGCGCTCGGCATCTTCTCGCTGCTCATCGCCCTCATCCTGCTGTTCACCTGATCGGCGGACAGAGGCGACAGATCGGGGATAGGCAATGGCCGCCAACCAGCAGCCAATGACGCTTGCTGAGGCAACCCAGCCGGCGCCGGCGGCAGGTGCGCACACCGAGGCGCCGCCTCCGGGCGAGCACAAGGCGTTCCCGCCCTTCGATTCGACGTGGTTTCCCTCGCAGCTCCTGTGGCTGACGATCACCTTCGTCATTCTCTACTACATCATGGCGAAGGTGATCGTGCCGCGCATCGGCGGCATTCTCGAGGACCGCCGCGACCGCATCGCCAGCGATCTCGACACGGCCGAGCGGCTGAAGCAGGAGTCGGAGGAGGCCGAGGCGGCCTACGAGAAGGCCCTGGCCGAGGCCCGCGCCAAGGCCTTCACCATCGCCGAGACCGCCCGCGAGGAGGCCAAGGTCGCTGCCGACGCGCAGCGTGCCGAATCCGAGGCCGCCCTCAACAAGCAGCTCGCCACCGCCGAGACGCGCATCGCCGAGATCAAGTCGCAGGCGCTGTCGGACGTCGGCGCCATCGCGGCGGAAGCGACCGAAGCGATCGTCGCCATGCTTACCGGCACCACGGTCGGCCACGACGAGGCCGACAAAGCCGTCGCCGAGGCGATGGCGAAATAGGGGACCCTGGATGTTCGACGCACCGTTCGTCTTCGGTGATGCACCGTTCTGGGCGCTGTTCTCGCTCATCGTCTTCATCGGCATCATGGTCTACCTCAAGGTGCCCGGCTGGATGACTTCGTCGCTCGACCGGCGCGCCGCGGGGATCCGCAGCGAGCTCGACCAGGCGCGCAAGCTGCGCGAGGAGGCCCAGGCGCTGCTCGCCGACTATCAGCGGCGGGCGCGCGAGGCCGAGGTCGAAGCCGAGGAGATCATCGACCAGGCCAAGCGCGAGGCCGAGGCGCTGTCGGTCGAGGCCAAGAAGCGCACCGAAGAATATGTCGCCGGCCGCACCAAGGTGGCCGAGCAGAAGATTGCCCAGGCCGAGGTCCAGGCCCTGCAGGAGGTGCGCGCACTCTCCGCCAACGTGGCGGTCGCCGCCGCCGAGAAGATCCTCGGCGCCAAGGCCAAGGGCGAGGCCGGCGCCGCACTCATCGACAAGGCGATCGGCGAAGTCCGCGCGAAGCTCAACTGAGCGCCGCCAAGCGGCCGGCGCAAAGAATCCCACAACGCCAGTTCCGCCCTCATCCTGAGGTGGCCGCCGCAAGGCGGCCCTCGAAGGAGGGCGGCTCATTGTTCGGGGCCCGGCTCCACCGGTCACCTCACCATGAGGCCGTGAATATCCTGGGCTCCAACTAGAACTCCAGGTCGAGCTGCTGCTCGCGCACCGGGGCGAAGCTCTGCCGGTGGTGCGGGCAGGGGCCGTACTGGCGGAGGGCTGCGAAATGGGCCGGCGTCGAATAGCCCATGTGCCGCTCGAAGCCGTAATCGGGAAAGGCCAGTCCGATTACGGTCATCAGCCGGTCGCGTGTCACCTTGGCGATGATCGAGGCGGCTGCGATCGAAACCGACAGACGGTCGCCGCCGACGATCGTCTCTGCGCTGCAGGCGAGGTCGGGCGGCTCCATGTTGCCGTCGACCAGGACGTGATCGGGCGTCTCAGGCAGGCCGGCGACCGCCCGGCTCATGGCCCACAGCGAGGCCCGCAAGATATTCATGCGGTCGATGCGCGCGCGGCTGGCGATGGCGATCGACACCGACGCGCGCTTGAGGATCAGTCCGTAGAGCTGCTCGCGCTGGGTGAGCGTCAGCTTCTTCGAATCGTTGAGGCCCTCCGGATAACGCCCATGCGGGAAGACGACGGCGGCGACCACCACCGGCCCGGCCAGCGGGCCGCGACCCGCCTCGTCGACGCCGGCGACCAGCCGGGCGCCGCGCCGTTTCGCCCGCCGCTCGTAGCGGTCGGTGGGCGTCTCGGGCGAATCGGGGGCCTTCTGCAGCATCGGCGAAGCGTGCCGCCGGCGGCGAATGCGCGCAAGCGTCGGATCAGCCGCGTCGGCCGAGAAGGCCCGGGCCGGCCTCATAGATGGCGTGCAGCCCGAAGCCGATGAAGATGAGGCCGGAGGCGCGCGCGATCCACACGTCGTAGCGGCGGTAGAGGCTGCGCACCCAGGCGGCGCCGACGAAGGTGACGAGGATCACGTCGGCGATCAGGAAGCCGACGAAGGCGGCGGCCAGCAGCTCGGGAAAGACCGACCAGGTGAGCTTGTCGGCCGAGCTCGACAGCAGCGCGGTGAACATGGCGATGGCGACCGGATAGCCCTTCGGGTTGGTGAGGCCGAAGGTGAGCCCGCGGAGCAGCGGCCGCTTGGGCTGCAGGCCGGCCATCTTGCCGGAGGCGTCGCGCTTGGCGCTGAGCGCCGTGCCGCCGAGCCAGCAGAGATAGAGGCCGCAGACAAGCCCCAGCCCGTCGAAGAAGGTGTGGCCGACGGCGCGCGCGCCGATGATCGCGGCGAGCGACAGCGACGCCCAGGTCACGTCGCCGGCCAAGTGACCGATGACGAAGCCGGCGCCGGCCCGCCGACCACTCGACGCGCCGATGCCAAGCAGGGCCAGGAAGGCGGGGCCGGGGATCAGGGTGTAGGTGGCGCCGGCGATGAAGGCCGACACGAGGATCATGGGCGTCACGAACGGCGGCTCCGGTGGCGGGTGTCCAGAGGATGCCGCCGCGGCGCGTCCTTGGCAATCGCTGCCCGCGCATCGCTGAACGCCCACCTTCGCTGGAGGGTGGCTCCGAGCGCGGCGAGGAGACGGATGGGGTCCGTCGCGTGTCACTCCCCATCCACCATGCTTCGCCTGCGGCGAGGGATTGGAGCGAGCCTTGCGCTACGCCGCTTTCTGGCCGGCGAAGAGGTCGAGCTGTTTCTCGGCGCCCGGTGCGGTGAACAGGTCGGTGCGCAGGCGCAGCTTGTCGCGGTTGAGGCCGAGCCTCTGTGCCGCCATCTCGAAGCGCCGTCCAATCTGCCAGGCATAGGGTCCGTCGCCACGCATGCGCTTGCCCCACTCGGAGTCGTAGTCCTTGCCGCCGCGCGTGGAGCGGATCACCGAGAGAACGTGCTTCGCCCGGTCGGGATATTCGCGTTCGAGGAATTCCTTGAAGATGTCGCGCACCTCCAGCGGCAGGCGCAGCAGCACGTAGCCGGCCTCGCGCACGCCGGCAGCGGCCGCCGCTTCGAGGATGCGCTCGATCTCGCTCTCGTTGAGGGCCGGGATCACCGGCGCCACCATGACGGTTGTTGGAACGCCGGCGGCCGAGAGCAGGCGGAGCGCGTCCAGCCGCCGCTCGGGCGTCGCCGCGCGCGGCTCCATGGCGCGGGCGAGCTTGCGGTCGAGCGTCGTCACCGACAGCGCCACCTTCACCAGGCCGCGCTCCGCCATGCGCGACAGGATGTCGATGTCGCGCGTGACCAGCGCCGACTTGGTGACGATGCCGACCGGATGGCTGGTGCGGTCGAGCACTTCCAGGACCTCGCGCATGATGCGGTAGCGCCGCTCGATCGGCTGATAGGGATCGGTGTTGGTGCCGATCGCCATGGTGCGCATCTGGTAGCCGGGCCTGGCCAGCTCCTTTTCCAGCAGCCGCGCCGCGTTCGGCTTGGCGAACAGGCGCGTCTCGAAATCGAGTCCCGGCGACAGGCCCATATAGGCGTGCGTCGGGCGGGCGAAGCAGTAGGCGCAGCCGTGCTCGCAACCGCGATAGGGATTGATCGAGCGGTCGAAGGAGATGTCGGGCGACGTGTTGCGGGTGATGATCTGGCGCGGCGTCTCCTCCTGAACCTCGGTCTTCAGCGGCGGCAGCAGGTCGAGCGACGCCCAGCCGTCATCGACCGCTTCGCGGGCGAGCGGCTCGAAGCGGCCGGAGCGGTTGGTCTCGGCGCCGCGCCCGCGGCGGCGGTCGGGATCGATGCGGACGCCGACCATGTCATTGGCTGGCCGGCCGGTGTTTTCCACGAATCGGGGCGGGCGCTGTTCCATGAAAATATTCCTAGCGCGTTGCTTAGAACAAATCAAGAACAAACGACAAATATAGCGAGCCGTCGAAATTTCCGGTCGCACCCGGCCGGCCGCCTGCCGTATGAACGGCGCATGATCACGGCCATCATCGAGACCCGGAACGAGGAGGTCAGCCTCGCCCACGCGCTTGCCGCGCTCGTGCCGGCAGCCACCGAAGGCCTGATCCGCGACGTCATCGTCGTCGATCACGGCTCCGACGACGGCACCCGCAAGGTGGCCGATGCCGCCGGCTGCACCATCATCGACGCCGCCGCGGAGAGCGACGCCAGGCGCGCCGCCGTCGAGCGGGCGCGCGGCGATTGGCTGCTGTTCACGCCGGCCTCGCACATCTTCGAGCCGGAGTGGCAGGCCGAGGCGATGGACTTCATCGACCGGGCGCTGACCGCCGGCCAGGCGCAGAAGATTTCGGCGACCTTCCGTGGCGGGCGGATCCTCTCCGGACCGCTGGCCTGGCTGCTTGGGGCTTTCCGTGGCGGCGGCACCGCCCGCCTGGTGGCGAAAACCGCATGGCTGGCGGAGGCGTCCGGCGCTAGCGCGCCGGCTTCCGAAGCTTCGACCGTTTCAGGTGTTCGTCGAGGCGCGGCATGATCTCGACGAAGTTGCACGGCGGCTGCCGGTAATCGAACTGCCTGACGAGGATGCCATCCCAGGCGTCGCGGCAGGCGCCGGGCGATCCCGGCAGGCAGAAGATGAAGGTGCCGTTGGCGAGCCCGGCGGTCGCCCGCGACTGGATCGTCGATGTGCCGATCTTGTCGTAGCTCAGGCGGTGGAAGACCGCCGCGAAGCCCTCCATGCGCTTCTCGAACAGCGGCTCAGCCGCTTCCGGCGTCACGTCGCGGCCGGTGAAGCCGGTGCCGCCGGTGGTGATGATGGCGTCGATGGCGGGATCGGCGATCCACTTGCGCAGCTTCGCGCGGATCTTGCGCAGATCGTCGGTCACGATGGCGCGGTCGGCGAGGGTGTGGCCCGCCGCCGCGATGCGCTCGGCGAGCGTCGTGCCGGACCGGTCGTCGGCGAGCGTGCGGCTGTCGGAGACGGTCAGCACCGCGAAGCTGACCGCGATGAACGGCTTGTCGTCGCCTTCCGCCATGTGCCCTCCTGCCGGCCCGTTCAGGAGCCGCCGGTCATTGCCGCCGCCACCCACCAGGTCGGTCTGGCAGCCTTGAGGCGCTCGGCGGCACGTTCCGCCGCGGTGGATTTCATGAAGATGCCGAAGGCCGCGGCACCGGAACCCGACATGCGCGCGAACAGGCAGTCGGGGTCGCTGGCCAAAGCCTTGGCGGCGGCGATCGCCTGGCGCGAGACCACCCACGCCGGGTCGATCAGGTCGTTGCGCGTCTGTCTCAGCCAGAAGACCAGATCGAGGGTCGAATTGAATTTCGGCGGCAGGGTGGACAGCGGCGAACGCGTCTCCCTGCCGAGGCCGGCGAAGACCGCGCCCGTTGGCATGCCGATGCCCGGATGGGCGAGCACGACCGCGAGCGGCGGGATGCCGGCGACCGGCGTCACCTTTTCGCCGATGCCGCTGGCGATGAGTGGCCGGGAGACGAGGCACATCGGCACGTCGGCGCCAAGCCGCACGGCGATGTCCGCCAGTGTCCGCGGACTAAGCCCGAGCTCCCACACCCGGTTCAGCAGACGCAGCGTGGCCGCGGCGTCCGCCGAGCCGCCGCCAAGGCCGGCCGCGACGGGGATCCGCTTGACGAGATTGAGGTCGACCGGCAGCGAACCGTGCGCCGCGATCGCCTCCGCGGCACGCACCGCAAGGTTGGCCGCGGGCGTGGTGGTTTCCCGCAGGAGATCGGCATAGGGGCCGGTCATGGTCAGCGTCGCGGCCGCGGCGTCGCGCGCTGCGGGCAGCGCGCTCACGACATCGGCAACGTCGGCAAACACCACCAGGCTTTGCAGGTCGTGATAGCCGTCCGGCCGTTGCGCGCCGACGTGGAGCGCCAGATTGACCTTGGCCGGCGCCAATTCCGTATTGCCGGCGCCCGTCGCTTCCCCGATGGCTTCTGCGACCTGGTCCATGGCTGGTTCGTGGCCGCTTGTTTCGCTAGTTCGCCCCCGTGGCCGGCAGTTTCAGGATCATGCCGGGAAAGATCACGTTCGGGTCACTGATCTGGTCGCGATTGGCGTCGTAGAGGCGCAGATAGAGATCGGCGTTGCCGTAGATCCTGGCGGCGATGGTCCACAGGCTTTCGCCCTTGGCGACCGTCACCGATTGCGGCTGGGCGTTCGCGGCGCTGGCCGTTGCCGTCGTCGCTGCCGCCGGCGTCGCGGCCCCTTGTTGTGTTGGCGCCGGCTCCACCGGGCTAACCGTGGGGTCGCCGCCGGTGCCCGTCAGCCCATGTTTCAGCTTTGCCAGGATCAGCGGCAACTGGTCCTTCTCGGGGTTCATGTCGCGCGCATGCGCCCACTGGAACGTGGCCTCGAGCTTGCGGCCGGCCTGCCAATAGGCATCGCCGAGGTGGTCGTTGATGGTCGAATCCTCGGGCTTGAGTTCGATGGCGCGCTCGAGCGTCGCCACAGCGTCCTTGTAGCGGTGCAGCTTGTAGTAGGCCCAGCCGAGACTGTCGACGATGTAGCCGTCATTCGGCCTGGCATCGACCGCCTGCTTGATCATCGCCAGCGCCTTGTCGAGATGCATGCCCATATCCACCCACGAATAGCCGAGGTAGTTGAGCACCGAGGCCTGGCCCGGGCTGAGCTTCAGGGCGTGCTGGAAGTCGGCCTCGGCCTTCGGCCACTGCTTGCTGCGCTCCTCGGCAACGCCGCGATAGTAGTAAATGCGCCAGTCGTCGGCCCTTTCCGTCTTGATCGCGGCGATGCCGCGGCCGTAGGCATCGGCGGATTCCGCGAACTTGTCGATCGCCCGGTAGATATCGCCGAGCGTGACGGCCGCTTCGATGTCGGTCGGATCGGCATTGAGCACGCGCTCGACATAGCGCACCGCTTGTGCGGGCTTGTCGAGGGTCTGCAGGCAGCTGGCGATCTGCAGGTCGGCGTTGCGGCGCAGCGCCAGGTTCTCGGGAACGCGCTCGTAGGCCACGATCGCCTCGTCGCAGCGGGAGGATGCCTGCAGCACATCGCCGGTCGCCATGTCGGCCAGATACAGCGACGGATCGAGATAGAGCGCCAATTGCAGGTAGGCGACCGGCAGTTCCGGCCCGCCGTCGGTTCCGATCGCCGAGCCCAGCCCGTAGAGCGCCTCGGCAACGCCCTCCTCGACGTTGGTCGCCAGCGGGGCAACCGCCTTGCCGGCACGGATGTCGTCAAGCAGGCCCTTCACCGCCGGGTGCAGCGGCGACGTACCGGCGAAATCGGTCAGCGCCTTGACGGCGACGTCGCGTTTTCCCGCACGCGCCAGGATGCGGGCATAGGCTTCCACCACCCTCAGCGCCGAGCCGTCGGTGTTGTAGGCCTTGGTGATGGCAGCGGCCGCTTCGTCCGTCCGGCCGGCGGCGTCGAGGATCAGGGCACGGTGATAGTCCTTGAAGATGCCGTACCAGGTCGGCCCGTTGAGGGCGTCGATCGCCGCCAGCCCGTCGTCGGTCTTGCCGAGGCCGAAATCGACCCAGCCGTCGATCAGCCCGATGGTCAGCGTTGCCAGCGGCGCCTTGGCGACATTGGCCAGGTTACCGGACACCGCGGCGTAATCGTGCGTCTTGACCGAGCGCATCGCCAGGACCAGCCGCGCGATGGGGTTGCCGCTGTCGATTGTGATCAGCCGCTTGGCCGGATCGAAGGTCAGCTCGAGATTGCCGTTGGCGGCGTGCAGGATGATGGCGCGCTCCAGCAGCGTCGGGTTCCGGGGGTCGTCGGCGAGCGCGTCGCTGTAGAAGTTGGCGGCGGCGCCGATGTCCTTGGCTATATCGGCGCTGCGCGCGGCGAGATAGCTGCCGGCCAGCGTCGGCGGAAGATCGGCCGTCGCATTGGTGGATGCTGCCGCACTCCATGCGACGAGGCTCATCAAGGCGGCGAGGCCGATGCTCAGGCGGTTCGAAACGATCATGACCCTCGACATCTTGTGCAAATTGCGGGGACGTTTGGCGGCAAGATGACGACTTCACGCCACCGCCGCAAGCGCCGTGGCCTGTCGCCTCTAGCTGACCCGGCCGATACAGAAATCTACCGCCTCGATAAGGGCGGATTTATGGGGCGAATCGGGGAAGGGCGCCAGCGCGTCGCGGGCGACGGCGCCGAAATGCTGCGCCCGCGCGATCGTGTCGCGAATCGCATTCTGATTGCGCATCAGCGCGATGGCGTGGTCGAGGTCGTCGTCGGCGATGGTGCCGTCCTCCAGTACCCGCTTCCAGAAGGCCCGGTCGGCATCGGTCCCCCGCCGATAGGAAAGCACCACCGGCAGCGTGATCTTGCCCTCGCGGAAATCGTCGCCGACTCGTTTTCCCAGTTGCTGGGAGTTGCCGCCGTAGTCGAGCGCATCGTCGACGAGCTGGAAGGCGAGGCCGAGATTGGTGCCGTAGGAGCGGAAGGCGGCGCGTTCGCTGCGCGGCCGCTTGCCGAGCACCGGGCCGACCTCGGCGGCGGCCGAGAACAGCGCCGCGGTCTTGGCCTGGATGACGGCGAGATATTCGTCTTCCGTCGTGGCGGTGTTCTGGGCGGCGTCGAGCTGCATGACCTCGCCCTCGGCGATGATCGCCGCGGCATTGGCGAGAATGTCGAGGGCGTCGAGCGAGCCGACCTCGACCATCATCTTGAACGCCTGGCCGAGCAGATAGTCGCCGACCAGGACCGAGGCCTGGTTGCCCCACACCATGCGGGCGGCGGCCTTGCCGCGCCGCATGTCGCTTTCGTCCACCACGTCGTCGTGGAGCAGCGTGGCGGTGTGCATGAATTCCACCGCCGCGGCGAGCTTCACCCGGCCGTCGCCGCTATGCCCGCACATTTCGGCGGCGGCCACCGTCAACATCGGCCGCAGCCGCTTGCCGCCCGAATCGATCAGATGGCGGGCGATCTCCGGGATCAGCTCGACCTGGGACCCGGCGCGCGAGAGGATGATCTCATTGACCGCAGCCATGGCCTCGCGGGTCAGCTGCACCAGCGGCTCTATGCTCGCGCTCGGCCTGTTCTTGCCCTCTTCGAGGGCGATGACGACACCCACCCAGATACTCCGCGGTTGGCCCTTGGGAGAGATTAGGGAAGGGGCGGTACGGGAACAAGGGCGCTGCGGCGATTGTACCCCGCGCGGCGACCTCCTATCGTTGCAATTGGCTCCAGGCGACCGGCGGCGGCAGTGACCGAAATGGAAGAACTATTTAGAACCAAAGACTTGGTGCTAATTTCCTTCGTCGAGGCGTTGCTCAAGGATGCCGGCATAGAGACGCTGGTGGTTGATGAGGATATGAACATGATGATGCCGCTCGGCATGATGCCGCGCCGCATTCTGGTTCCCGAGGCGTCGGTCGAAGAGGCCCGCCGCCTGATGGTTGAGGCCGACCTCGGCAAGGAATTGCCGTAGCTCGAGACAAGGGTGGCGCTGAGGCGAATGGAAGAATTGCTGCGGACGAACGACCTTGTCCTGATCTCCTACGTCGAGGCGCTGATGCGCGACGCCGGCATCGAGGTCCTCGTCCTCGACCAGAACATGAGCGTCGTCGAGGGCTCGCTGGGTGTGATACCGCGCCGCATGCTGGTCCCCGGCGATCGGGTCGACGCCGCCCGCGCCATCCTGCGCCAGGCGGGGATCGGCGGCGAGCTCGAGAAGCCGAGGAAGGGATGACGTCTGGCCTCGCGGAAGCCGGCCGGCCGCTCACCACCGTCGATGCCTTCATCGGCGGCCGGGTCGAGGCCGTCCAGCCGACGCATGGTCACCACCGTTCCGGACTGGAGGCGGTTCTCCTCGGCGCCGCCCTGGAGCCGGATTTCGCCGGCACGATCGTCGACCTCGGCGCCGGCGCCGGTGTTGCCGGCATGGTGGCCGCGGCCCGTTGCATGGCGGCGCGGGTGATGCTGGCCGATCGCGATGCAGAGGCGCTCGGCTGCGCCGGTGCCGCGCTGGAGCGGCCGGCCAACCGGGCCTTCGCCGCGCGCGTCTCGATCGTCGTGGCCGATATCGAGGCGGCGGAAGCGGCGCGCGAGGCGGCGGGCCTTGCCCGAGGCATGGCCGATGCGGTGCTCACCAATCCGCCATTCCATATGCCGGCAACCACGACTGCACCGCCTGGCACAGCGCGGGCTGCGGCGCATGTCTTGAGCGAAGGCGGTCTCGACCTCTGGTTCCGCGCCGCCGCCTCGGTGCTGAAACCCGGGGGACGGCTCACCGCCATCTTCCGCGCCGATGGCATCGCCGCCCTGCTGGCGGCACTCGGCACCCGCTTCGGCGGGCTCGATATCCTGCCCGTCCAGCCGCGGGCCGGCGAGCCCGCTCACCGCATTCTCGTGCGTGCGGTGAAAGGCAACCGCGCGGCGACGCGCTTATTGCCGCCGCTCATCCTTCACGGCGCCACCGGCGGCGCCTATCTGTCTCCCGTGGAAGGCATGCTGCGCGACGGTGCCGGGCTCGCCGCGGCGCATCCGGTGTGGGCCGCGCGGGCGTGAGTTGCGAGGTGAAGTCGTGGCGTTTTCGCTGAAATCCGTGATCCCTGCGCGCTTTCGAGGCGATCGGCCGGTCGTCCCTGTGGTGCGTCTGGCGGGCATGATCGGCGGCGGTGGACCACTGCGCTCCGGTCTGACGCTGGAAGGTGTCGCCGGGCCGCTGGCCCGTGCCTTCGGGGTGAAATCCGCGCCTGCCGTCGCCCTCGTCGTCAATTCACCCGGCGGCGCCGCCGCCCAGTCGCACCTGATCTTCCGGCGCATCCGCGCTCTCGCCGAGGAAAAGAAGAAGAAGGTGATCGTCGCCGTCGAGGATCTGGCGGCCTCCGGCGGCTACATGATTGCCGCGGCCGGCGACGAGATCGTCGTCGACGAAAGCTCGATCGTCGGCTCAATCGGGGTGGTCTCCGCCGGCTTCGGCTTCACCGGCCTGATCGAGCGCGTCGGCGTCGAGCGCCGCGTCCATACTGCGGGCAAGAGCAAGGCCATGCTCGACCCTTTTCGCCCCGAACGCGAGGAGGACGTCGCCCGGCTGCGTGCCATCCAGGAGGACGTGCATGCCGCCTTCATCGGCCTGGTCAAGGAGCGGCGCAGCAAGCTTGCCGACGATCCCGATCTCTTCTCCGGCGCCTTCTGGTCTGGGTCGAAGGCGGTCGAGCTCGGGCTCGCCGACCGCATCGGCGACCTGCGCTCTGTGCTGCGCGAGGAATACGGCGAGAAGGTGCGGCTGAAGGTCATTCCGATGGAGAAGAGCATGATCCGCCGCCGCCTTGGTCTCGGCGGGGGTGGCGACCGCCTGGCCGAGACCCTCGTCGAGCGGGTTGCGGCAATCATCGACGAGCATTTGGCCTGGAACCGTTTCGGGCTTTAGGATTCGCCCATGAGCCGCCTTGAACTGATCGCGATCCTGTTTGTCATCGTCCTGTACCTGTGGTGGCGGGTGAAGCGGCGCATCGCGCAGGTGAAGGCGCGTTTCCGCAGTGAGGAGAAACGGGCCGAGCAGGTGCCCGATCAGCTCACCCTGGAGAAGGACCCGGTCACCGGCGTCTATCGCCCGCCCAAGGGCTGATTCTCGCTTCCCTTGACCGCAAAGCCGCGCCGTCTAAAAGGGGACGCGCCGCGTGCTGCGCGGCATCATTTCCCTGGGATCGCCGCCCGTGACCGAAGACATCCCCGCCCACATGCGCCCGGAACGCTCGTTTCAGGGCCTTATCCTGACGCTCCAGCGCTACTGGGCCGACTATGGCTGCGCCATCCTGCAGCCCTACGACATGGAGATGGGGGCGGGCACCTTCCATCCGGCGACCACGCTTCGCTCGCTCGGGCCGCGTCCGTGGAAGGCGGCCTATGTGCAGCCCTCGCGCCGGCCCAAGGACGGCCGCTATGGCGAGAACCCCAACCGGGTACAGCACTATTACCAGTTCCAGGTCATCCTCAAGCCGTCGCCGGACGACCTGCAGGACCTCTATCTGAAGTCGCTGGAGGCGATCGGCCTCGACATGGCGCTGCACGACGTGCGCTTCGTCGAGGACGACTGGGAGAGCCCGACGCTCGGCGCCTGGGGGCTCGGCTGGGAATGCTGGTGCGACGGCATGGAGGTGTCGCAGTTCACCTATTTCCAGCAGGTCGCCGGCTTCGAGTGCGCGCCGGTCTCGGGCGAGCTGACCTACGGGCTGGAGCGGCTGGCCATGTACATTCAGGGCGTCGACAGCATGTACGACCTGAATTTCAACGGCCGCGAGGGCGACCAGAAGGTCACCTATGGCGACATCTTCCTGCAGGCCGAGCAGGAATATTCGCGGCACAATTTCGAGTTCGCCGACACCGACATGCTGTTCGAGCAGTTCAGAATGGCGGAAGGCGCCTGCCGCAAGTACCTCGGCGACGGCTGGGATGCCGAACACGAGCAACACCTCATGGCGCTGCCGGCCTACGACCAGTGCATCAAGGCGAGCCACGCTTTCAATCTGCTCGATGCGCGCGGCGTCATCTCGGTGACCGAGCGGCAGAGCTACATCCTGCGCGTCCGCGAGCTGGCCAAGGCCTGCGGCGAGGCGTGGCTGGCGACCGCGGGCGGCGGGGCATGATCCGCTTCGACCACGTCAACATCCGCTGCAGTGTCCGCCACGTGCCGCGGAGCCGGCCCATGCCTGACCTTCTCCTTGAACTCTTCCCCGCCCGCCCGTTCGCCCGCCGCGCCGCAGGCGCGAGGACGAACAGACTGATGGAATCATGCGGGCGGGAGAAAGCCACCCATGCCTGACCTCCTTCTCGAACTCTTCTCCGAAGAAATCCCTGCCCGCATGCAGCGAAAGGCAGCGGAGGACTTGCAGAAGCTCGTCACCAATGCGCTGGTCGATGCGGGCCTTGTCTATGAAGGGGCGAAAGCCTTTGCGACGCCGCGTCGTCTGGCGCTGACGGTCCATGGGGTTCCGGCCCGCTCGCCCGACCAGCGCGAGGAGCGCAAGGGCCCCCGTGTCGGTGCGCCCGACAAGGCGATCGAGGGCTTCCTGCGCGGCGTCGGCTTCACCGCGATCGAGCAGGCGACGATCCAGCAGGACAAGAAGGGCGACTTCTATGTCGCCGTGATCGACAAGCCCGGCCGCCCGGCGCCGGATGTCGTCGCCGAGATCATGCCCGGCGTCATTCGCGCCTTCCCCTGGCCGAAATCGATGCGCTGGGGGACGAGCTCGGGCGCTGCCGGCAGCCTCACCTGGGTGCGGCCGCTGCATTCGATCCTCTGCGTCTTCGGACCGGAAACCTCCGACACGGAGGTAGTGCCCTTCGCGATCGACGGACTGAACTCCGGCGACACGACCTTCGGCCATCGCTTCATGGCGCCGGCGCCGTTTTCGGTGAAGCGCTTCGACGACTACGGAACCAAGCTCGAGAAGGCCAAGGTCATCCTCGACGCCGACCGGCGCAAGCAGATGATCCTCGCCGATGCGCGCAATCAGGCGCTGGCGCTCGGCCTCGACCTGGTCGAGGACGACGCGCTGCTCGATGAGGTGGCGGGACTTGTCGAATGGCCGGTGGTTCTGATCGGCACCTTCGACGAGGCATTTCTGGAAATCCCGCCCGAGGTCGTCCGCACCACCATCCGCGTCAACCAGAAGTGCTTCGTGCTCAACGTCGACGCGACGAAGCGGAGGCTCGCCAACCGCTTCGTCCTGGTCGCCAATATCGAGGCCAGCGACGGCGGCAAGGCGATCATCGCCGGCAATGAGCGCGTCATCCGCGCCCGCCTGGCAGACGCCCGCTATTTCTGGGACACTGATCTCAAGACCACGCTCGAACAGCGCTTGCCCAAACTCGACGCCATCGTTTTCCACGAGAAGCTCGGCACGCAAGGGCAGCGCGTGAATCGCCTCAAGCGCCTGGCGCGCGAGATCGCGGTGCTGGTGCCGGCCGATCCAGCGCTGGCCGAGCGCGCTGCCATGCTCGCCAAGGCGGACCTCGTCAGCGAGATGGTCGGCGAGTTCCCCGAGCTTCAGGGCCTGATGGGCCGCTACTACGCCGCTGCCGCCGATGAGGACATGTCGGTGGCGACGGCGATCGAGGATCACTATCGCCCGGTCGGCCCGTCCGACCGCGTGCCCACCGACCCGGTGGCGATCACCGTGGCGCTCGCCGACAAGCTCGACACGCTTGTCGGCTTCTGGGCGGTCGATGAGAAGCCCACCGGCTCGAAGGACCCGTTCGCGCTCCGCCGCGCGGCGCTGGGTGTCATCCGTCTGGTCCTCGATCACGGCATCCGCCTGCGCCTGGCCCAGCTCTTTGCCGCGCACGCGGAAACCGTCGCCAAATCGATCCGCGACACGGCGGCCAAGGACAGCGAGGCCGCTCGGTTCTTCGTGCGCGAAGAGGTGCTGAGCGACCTGCTCGCCTTCTTCGCCGACCGCCTCAAGGTGCAGCTGCGCGAGCAGGGCGCCCGCCACGATCTCGTCGATGCGGTCTTCGCGCTGGGCGATCAGGACGACCTGGTCATGATCGTGCGCCGTATCGAGGCGCTGGCCGCCTTCCTCGACACCGACGACGGCGCCAACCTGCTCGCCGGCTTCCGCCGCGCCGCCAACATCCTGCGCGACGAGGAGAGAAAGTCGGGTGAACGCTATAGCGGTGCCGTCGATGCGCAACTCGTCGTCGAGCCGGAGGAGCGGGTACTGTTCGAGGCGATCGCCTCGTCCGGCAGCGAGGCCAAGGCGGCCATCGAGATCGAAGACTTCCAGGCGGCGATGACGGCGCTGGCGCGCTTGCGCCCCGCGGTCGATGCCTTCTTCGACAAGGTCATGGTCAACGTCGATGATGCCAGGCTGCGCGCCAATCGCCTGAAGCTGCTCGACCGCCTGCGTCAGGCGACGCTGGCCGTCGCCGATTTCTCGCGCGTCGGCGGCTAGAGCACTTTCACTGAACGCGGAGTCGGAAAGGGATTCCGGCGCGCGACGTTGTCTGATTCACTGTCTGCAGGTGATTTGCGGAGAGGGGATGATGACACGCAGCTTGAGCGAGGACCTTCGCGGTCGGGTGATTGAGGCCGTCTCGGAGGGGATTTCGACGCGCGAGGCGGCGCGGCGGTTCCGGATCGGAATCTCGACGGCAGGGGCTTGGTACCGGCGCTATCGGGAGACCGGCGAGACGGTTGCGCGCAAGCAGGGCCAGCCGTCGCGCTCGAAGCTCGATGCGCACGAAGGAGTCATCCTCGATCTCATCGCAACAACCCCCGACATCACGCTGGCCGAGATCGCCGAACGGCTGGCGGCGGAATGCGGCGTGCGAGCGGTGCCGTCGACGGTGTGGATGTTCCTCGCCAAGGGCGGCATCACGTACAAAAAAAGACGGCGCATGCCAGCGAGCAACAGCGGCCGGATGTGAAGGCCCGCCGGGAGGCCTGGTTCGACGGCCAACTCGACCTCGACCCCGAGAAGCTGATCTTCATCGACGAGACCTCGGCCTCGACCAAGATGGCGCGCTTGCGCGGCCGGGCAAAGCGGGGCGAGCGCTGCCGCGCCCCAATCCCGCACGGTCATTGGAAGACTACCACCTTCACTGCCGGGCTGCGCCTGGCCGGTATGACGGCGCCAATGGTGCTCGACGGTGCCATGAACGGACCCGCCTTCTTCGCTTACGTCGAGCAGGTTCTCGTGCCGGAACTCGCACCCGGCGACATCGTCGTCATGGATAACCTGCCCGCCCATAAGGTCGCCGGCGTCCGTAAGGCAATCGAGAAGGTCGGCGCCCGCCTTCTCCTGCTGCCGCCCTATTCGCCCGACTTCAACCCCATCGAGATGGCCTTCGCCAAGCTCAAGGCGCTCCTGCGCAAGGCCGCTGCCCGAACCATTGATGACCTGTGGGCCGTCATCGCTGACTGCCTCAACCAGTTCTCGTCCGCAGAGTGCAAAAACTACTTCCAAGCCGCAGGATATGACCCCGAGTAAGTCGAATCTGCTCTAGCCGTCGGCTTGACAAGGCCGGGGCCTGGGCGCCTGCCTGTTGGCGTATGCGACGCCAACCACGGAGGCAGACCCCATGTATATGGGCGCAATCGCCATACAGCCGCTTGTCGCACTGATCGCTGGCATCCTCATTTTGCTGGTGCCGCGGCTGCTCAATTACATCGTCGCGATCTATCTCATCCTGTTCGGCATCCTCGGCCTGTGGCCGGGCTTCATGCACGGCGGACCAGGCTGAGCAGCGTCAGTCGATATCGACCACCAGCCGGCCGCGCACCTTGCCCTCGGCGATGTCGCGCGCCGCCGGCAGGATGTCGTCGAAGCCGATGGTCGTGGTCATCGCCGTGAGCTTGTCGCGGTCGAGATCGTGGGCGAGCCGCTCCCACGCCGCGACGCGGACGGGCTTGGGCACGGTGACCGAGTTGATGCCGGTGAGCGTGACGCCGCGCAGGATGAACGGCGCCACCGAGGTCGGCAGTTCCATGCCGGCGGTATTGCCGCAGGCGGCGACGGCACCGCCTACCTTGGTCATTGATAGGACGTTGGCGAGGATCGGACCGCCGACGCTGTCGACACCGGCTGCCCAGCGCTCTCTGGCGAGCAGCTTGGGTGTTCCGGTCAACTCGTCGCGGGGAACGATCTCGCTGGCGCCGAGGCTTTTGAGATAATCGGCCTTGGCCGGACGGCCGGTGACCGCATGGACGGCGTAGCCGGCACCGGCGAGAAGCGCGACGGCGACCGAGCCGACGCCGCCGGCCGCCCCGGTCACCACCACCGGACCGTCGGCCGGCTTCACGCCGTGCTTCTCCAGCGCCAGCAGCGAGAGCATCGCCGTGTAGCCGGCCGTGCCCAGCGCCATCGCTTCAGCGCCGCTCAGCCCTTCGGGCAACGGGATCAGCCAGTCGCCGGAGACCCGCGCCATCTGGCTGTAGCCGCCGTAGTGGACCTCGCCGACGCCCCAGCCGTTGAGCACCACCTTGTCGCCCGGCTGGATGCCCTCATGGGAGGACGCGGTCACCGTGCCGGCGAAATCGATGCCGGGGATCATGGGAAAGCGCCGCACCACCGGCAGCTTGCCGGTGATCGCCAGCCCGTCCTTGTAGTTGACGGTGGAATGCTCGACGCGGACGTCGACGTCGCCCGGCATGAGGTCGTCGAGGCCGAGCTCGGTCACGGCCACCGACTGCGCCTTGGTCGCCTCGTCACGGGTGATCAGCAGCGCCTTGAAGCGATCCACGTCGTTCTCCCTCCGGTTCGCGAGAGCGCACCATAGGCGTTCAGGGGCCGGATAGGCGAGGGGGTGACGCTCAGCCGACCATCGCCGGGCGCTCGACCGCGCGCTCGTCGATCGGCATGTGCACCAGCGCGGAGGCGACGCCGAGGGCGACGCACAGCCACCACACGATCGTGTAGGAGCCGGTGGTGTCGTAGAGATAGCCGCCGAGCCAGACGCCGAGGAACGATCCCACCTGGTGCGAGAAGAAGACGAAGCCGAACAGCGTCGCCATGTAGCGGGTGCCGAACATGACGGCGACGATCTGCTGGGTGGGCGGCACCGTCGACAGCCACAGGAAGCCGATCAACGCCGAGAAGATCAGCGTCGAGGGGATGCTCGGCGGCAGCAGGATGAAGATGGCGATGAGCGCCGAGCGGGTGAGGTAGAGGCCGATGAGGATGTGGCGCCGCTCCATGCGGCCGCACAGCACGCCGGAGGTGATCGAGCCCACGATGTTGGCAAGGCCGATGAGACCGACCGCATAGGCGCCGTACATCGCCGGAATGCCGACGTCGATGAGATAGGGCGGCAGGTGGACGGTGATGAAGGCGATCTGGAAGCCGCAGACGAAGAAGCCGGCGACCAGCAGCCGATAGGATCCGTGACTGAAGGCTTCGCGCAGAGCCGCCATGATCGTCTGGTCCGCCTGGCCGTGGCTGACCGGCACCGCCTCGGGCCTGCCGCGCATGACGAAGGCCAGCACCGGCACCACCATCACGATCCCGGCCATCAAAATCAGCGACGTCTGCCAGCCATAGGCGGTGATGAACCCCTGGCCGAGTGGGGCGAAGATGAACTGGCCGACCGAGCCCGCCGCCGTGCCGAGGCCAAAGCCGATGGTGCGCATGGAGGCCGGCAGCAAGCGCGCAAACGCCGCCATCACGAGCAGGAAGGCCGAGCCCGCGATGCCGACGCCGACGAGAACGCCCGCGGTCAGTTGCAACGCCACCGGCGTACCGCTGTGCGCCATCAGCGCCAGGCCCAGCGCATAGACGAGCGCACCGCCGGAAAGCACCCGCGCCGTGCCGTAGCGGTCCGCCAGCATGCCGACGAAGGGCTGGCCGATGCCCCAGATGAGGTTCTGGATGGCGATGGCGAGCGCGAACACCTCGCGCCCCCAACCGTATTCGTTGGTAATGGGAGTGAGGAAGAAGCCCATGGTCGAGCGCGGGCCGAAGCCGACCGCGGAGATGATGCAGCCGGCGGCGATGACGAACGGGATCGACTGCAGCAGGCCGTGGGCAGGTGCGCTTCTGTCCGTCGTCATGTCCGTGCTCCCGCCTCCAGGTTCTTCTCCAGCCGTGGTGGCCCGTCGAAGTAGGGCGCCAGTGCCGCCACCACGGCCGAAGTCGCCGGTGTCGGAATGCCGAAGCGGGCGCCGAGCGCAGCCACCTTGCCGTGCAGCCACGAGAGTTCGAGCGGCCTGCCGGCTTCCAGGTCGACCAGCATTGACGCTTTCTGCTCGTAGGGCTGGTTCCGCGACAGCGCCACCACTCGCTCGCCGTGGCTATCGTCGAAATCCTGCCCCATGGCGCGCGCCACGGCGATGGCCTCGTCGACGAGCTGGCGCATGAAGTCCATCGTCTCAGGCTGCTGGCGCACGGCGCCGATCGGCAGTCGCGTCAGGCAGGTGGCGCCGGCGAAGGCGATCATCACGATGAACTTCTCCCACAACACGTGCTGGATGTTGGCGGTCGGCTGCGCATCGAGGCCGATGGCGGTGTCGCAGGCGGCGAACAGCGCCGCCATCACCGGATCGCCGCCCATATCGTCGATGACCATGCGGTGCACACCGCCGGGATTGATGATGACGCCAGGCTGCTTGATGTAAGCGGCGAGGTAGATGACCCCGGCGGCCACATGCGACGGATCGAGGTGGCGGCCGATGATGTCCTTGCTGTCGATACCGTTCTGCAGGGTGACGATCTTCGTATGCGCGGCGACCAGCGGCATCATGGCGCGCGCCGCCGCATCGGCATCGGTCAGCTTGACGGTGAAGAGCACGACATCGACCGGTCCGATCTCGCTCGGCTCGGCGACGGCGCCGATGGCGGCCAGGTGAGCGTTGCCGTGCGGGCTCTCGATGGTGAGGCCATGCGCCTTGAGCGCCGCCAGATGCGCGCCCCGGGCGATCAGCCACACCTCTTCGCCGGCTTCCGCCAGGCGGCCACCGACATAGCCGCCGATACCGCCGGCGCCCATCACCGCGATCTTCATGACGAATGGCTCCTTCCCGGCCGGCAAGTGTAGCGGGCGCCTCGCCGGGCAGACAATCAAAAATCCTGATACGTCCCATGCATACGTGTCATGGGTTCGGAGTTTGTTTTTTGCTCGGATCGTGCTTATATCCCTCTGCGTGAACCCGGCTTTGGCCGGCTATTTTAAGCTCCGATATATGCTCCAATTGAGTATATATCGCTGAATGGAGAAGCCTTGGCGCATGACGATCGGATTGGAAACCGAGGGACGGGTATGGCCTGCAGCAAGCGCGCGCAGGAATGATGCGCTGCGCGAACCGCTGCCGATGCCCTCGCTCGAATACACCGATGAGGTGGCCGCTGAGACCGCCCATCTCTACGAGCGCGTCAAGACCGTGATCCCGGCCATCGAGTGGCCGGTGATTGCGCCTTACGTGAAGGCGATCAACGACCTCAAGAAGGTTCGCCATGCCGTGATCCTGGCGCACAATTACCAGGCGCCAGAGATTTATCACTGCGTCGCCGACATCACCGGCGACTCGCTGCAGCTCGCCATGGCGGCGTCGAAGACCGAGGCGGATGTCATTGTCCAGTGCGGCGTGCATTTCATGGCCGAGACCTCGAAGCTGCTCAATCCCGACAAGACGGTGCTCATCCCGGACCGCCGCGCCGGCTGCTCGCTCGCCGCCTCGATCACCGGCGCCGATGTGCGCCTGCTGCGCGAGCGCTACCCCGGCGTGCCGGTGGTCACCTACGTCAACACTTCGGCCGACGTGAAGGCGGAGAGCGACATCTGTTGCACCTCGTCCAATGCGGTGGAGGTGGTGGAGAGCCTCGGCAGCGACCGCGTCATCCTGCTGCCCGACCAGTATCTGGCCAAGTGGGTGGCCTCGCAGACCGACGTGAAGATCATTTCCTGGACCGGCGCCTGCGAGGTGCATGAGCGCTTCACTGGCGAAGAGCTGCGCGAATACCGCGAAGCCAATCCCGGCATCCAGATCATCGCCCATCCCGAATGCCCGCCGGACGTGATCGCCGAGGCTGATTTCACCGGCTCGACCGCCAAGATGACCGGCTGGATCGAGAAGAACCGCCCGGCCAAGGTGCTCTTGGTCACCGAGTGCTCGATGGCCTCCAACGTCGCCGCCGAGAACCCGGACATCGACTTCATCAGGCCGTGCAATCTCTGCCCGCACATGAAGCGGATCACGTTGCCGCGCATTCTCGACAGCCTGCTCAATATGGCTGACGAGGTCACCGTGGACCCGATGGTGGCGGCCAAGGCACGCCGCGCCGTCGAGCGCATGGTCAATCTGAAGAGCTAGAAGAAGAGCCGGCCCCTCGCGAACCAGAGCCGGCCCAACATCCGGGCGCCAAGGAAATGCTCGATCGAACGGCCGACAGCCGAATTCCCCTGGTGTCCGACGATGTCGTCATCGTCGGCGGCGGCCTCGGCGGTTTGTTCACCGCATTGCGGTTGGCGCCGCGGCCGGTGACCGTCATCTCCGCCGCGCCGATCGGGGAGGGCGCCTCCTCGTCCTGGGCGCAGGGCGGCATCGCCGCCGCCATGGCGGACGGCGATTCGATCGAGAAGCACCTCGCCGATACCATCGCCGCCGGCGACGGCATCGTTGCCGAGAAGATCGCCCGCCTGATGATCTCCGATGCGCCGCACCGCGTCTACGACCTGCTCGAATACGGCGTGCCCTTCGACCGCGATCTCGCCGGCCACCTCGCCATGTCGCGCGAGGCGGCGCATTCCGAGCGCCGCGTGGTTCATGTCGCCGGCGACATGGCGGGCGCGGCGATCATGGCGGCGCTGGTCGCACATGTGCGCAACACGCCGTCGATCCGGCTGTTCGAGGGCTATGTCGGCGAGCGCCTGACCACCAAGAGCCGGCGCATCACCGGCATCGTCGCGCGCCCGAACGACGGCGGGCCGACCCTGCACTTTCCCGCGCGGGCGGTCGTGCTCGCTTCCGGCGGCATTGGCCACCTCTATGCCATCACCACCAACCCCAACGAGGCAGCGGGCGGCGGGCTGGCCATGGCGGCGCGTGCCGGCGCCGTGATCGGCGACCCCGAATTCGTCCAGTTCCACCCGACGGTGCTCAACGTCGGCCGCGACCCGGCGCCGCTGGCCACCGAGGCGCTGCGCGGCGAAGGCGCCAAGCTCGTCAACAAGGCCGGCGAGCGCTTCATGGTCGGTGTCCATCCGCTCGCCGAGCTTGCGCCGCGCGATGTCGTCGCCCGCGCCGTTCATGCCGAGGTCGAGGCCGGGCGCGGCGCCTTTCTCGATTGCCGCGAGGCGATCGGCGCCGAATTCGAGAAGCACTTTCCGACCGTCTACAACTATTGCCGCGAGGCCGGCATCGATCCGGTCAGGGAGCCGATCCCGATCGCCCCCGCCGAGCACTACCACATGGGCGGCATCCTCACCGACGGCCAGGGCCGCACCACGCTCGACGGCCTGTGGGCCTGCGGCGAATGCACCTCGACCGGCGCCCATGGCGCCAATCGCCTGGCCTCCAATTCGCTGCTCGAGGCGGTCGCCTTCGCCGCCCGCATCGCCGCCGACATTGCCGACCATCTGCCGCAGCCGCAGCGCGCCGCCATCGAGGAGGCCGGCGACATGACGCTTGAGGCCATGCCGGACGAGGCCGCCGTGGCCCGCCTGCGCCGGACCATGACCAGCCTGGTCGGCGTCGTGCGCCGGCGTGACGACCTCATCGAGGCCTTGGCGACCATCGACGACCTTGGCCGGGACTGCCGCTCCGAGCGCATGCTGAACATGCTCACCGCCGCGCGCATCATCGCCGCCGCGGCGCTTGCCCGCACCGAAAGCCGCGGCGGCCATTTCCGCGCCGACTACCCCCAGCACGACCCGGCCTGGCAGCACCGCACCTACATGACGCTCTCCGAGGCCGAGGCTATCAGTGCGGCGGTCGTCGGCACGCAGCCGATCGCGGTTCCGGCATGAACGACCTGCCGGGCCTGCCCGACCTGCTCGTCGCCGGGGCCGTGCGCGCCGCACTGAAGGAGGATCTCGGCCGGGCAGGGGACATCACCTCGGCCGCGACGATTCCCGTCGCAGCGGCGGCCACCGCCTATCTCGTCACGCGCAAGCCCGGCGTTCTGGCCGGCCTGGATGTCGCCGCCGCCGCCTTTCGCGCCATCGATCCGACGATCCGCTTCGACGCCAAAGCCTCCGACGGCGACAGGCTGGACGACGGTTTCGTCGTGGCGGAAGTGGAAGGGGCCGCCCGCGCCATCCTTGCGGCCGAGCGGGTGGCGCTCAACTTCCTCTGCCACATGTCGGGCATCGCCACCGCCACCGCCGCCTTCGTCGAGAAGGTGAAGCACACCCGTGCGCGCATCTGCGACACGCGCAAGACGACACCGGGCCTGCGCGCCTTCGAGAAATATGCCGTGCGCTGCGGCGGCGGCTCGAACCACCGCTTCGGTCTCGACGACGCCATTCTCATCAAGGACAACCACATCGCGGTTGCCGGTGGGGTCATCGCGGCGATCCGCACCGCCCGCGCCGCGGCCGGCCACCTGGTCAAGGTCGAGATCGAGATCGACACGCTGGATCAGCTCGCCGAGGCGATGGTCGGGGAGCCGGACGCCGTGCTGCTCGACAATATGGCGCCGGCCGATATCCGCGAGGCAGTGAAGCTGGTCGCCGGCCGCGCCGTCACCGAGGCCTCCGGCAATGTCACCCTGGAGACGGTTGCCGCCATCGCCGAGACCGGCGTCGACATGATCTCGTCCGGCTGGATCACCCACTCGGCGCCGATCCTCGACCTGGCGCTCGATGTGGTGGTGAGGACGGATTAGCCGGCTCCGCTTCGGCCTCGCGCCCGAGTGTGCTACCGATTGGCGGCAGTCTCTCTCGCCGGGCGAACAGGACGGATGACCAAGTCGGCAAGCACGCAGAAGGACAAGCTACCGCGCCTCTCTGCGATCGACCTTTCCAAGAAGCTCGAGATACCCGTTTACGAAAAGGAGCTGGCGGCCGTTCAGCAGCGCCTACGCAGCATCCAGCAGGCCTATCTCAAGCTCGGCCACTCGGCGGCGATCGTCTTCGAGGGCTGGGACGCCGCCGGCAAGGGCGGCACCATCCGCTGCATGTCCGCCGTGCTCGATCCGCGCGGCTTCAAGGTGTGGCCGATCTCGGCGCCGCGGCCTTACTACCTGCAGCGCCACTATCTGGCGCGCTTCTTCGAGCGCCTGCCGCCGCACGGCGCCATCTCGGTCTTCGATCGCTCCTGGTACGGGCGCGTGCTGGTCGAGCGCATCGAGGGCTTCGCCGGCGAGGACGAGTGGAAGCGGGCCTATCGCGAGATCAACGATTTTGAGCGCGCCCTCACCGATCACGGCACGCGCGTCATCAAGATCTTCCTGCACATCTCGCCGGCGGAGCAGTTGCGCCGCTTTCAGGACCGCCTGCGCAATCCTGGCAAGCGCTGGAAGCTCTCCTATGAGGATTTCCGCAACCGCAAGAAATGGGCGGATTACGAGGAAGCCACCAACGACATGTTCCGCAAGACCTCGACCGACTACGCCCCGTGGCACGCGATTCCGGCCGAGAACAAGAAATATGCCCGCGTCGCGGCCTTGAAGGTGATCGCCAAGCGGCTGGCCGCCGGGGTCGATCTCGAGCCGGTGACGCTCGACCCGCAGGTCATCGAGGAGGCGCGAGAGATCCTGGAGATCGACGACGCGCTGCTTGTCGGCATCCAGCGCCGCGGGGAGTAGCCGGGAACCTGTTCCGCCCTCGTCCTTCGAGGCTCGCTGCGCTCGCACCTCAGGATGAGGGCTCTTTCCACCCTCATCCCGAGGTGCCGGCCGAAGGCCGGCCTCGAAGGATGTGCAGCCTCAGCCCCAGCCGCCGTCGCGCGTCTTGTAGAAGATATGGCGGCCGATCTTGTCGACCTTCTTCATTGCCCGTGCCCAGCGCGGACGCACGTAGTTGGCGTGGTAGTGGGTGGCGGCGCCGACGTCGGAGAGGAACATCGTGCGGTCGTCGTTGAGGATCTTGGTCGCCAGCGCCTGCGAGGACGCCCAGGCCGAGCGGTCGGTGATGCGGTCGGGCCGGCCGTCGCAGGCGAACGAGAACTGGCAGGCGTTGCGCCGGTTCTTGTTCTGGTAGACCACGGCGCAGATCGTGTTGGGGTAGGCGGGGTTCTTCAGGCGGTTGAGCACGACCTGGGCGACGGCGATCTGCCCGCGCTCCGGTTCGCCGCGCGCCTCGAAATAGATCGCCGTGGCGAGGCACTTGACCTCGCTGGCGGAGCGCACATTGGCCGGCAGGGCGTAATTCACCCAGGCGTGTAGCGCATCGATATGCGGATCGAGGACGACCGAGCCGCGGCCCTTCTTGGCCATCACCGCGTCGAAGATCTTGCTGGTCGCCTTCTCGCCCGCGTCGGCATTGGCGTAAGCGAGCACCGTTTCCTTGGCGTCGGGCGCCGGCTTCGGCGCCGGCGTCGCGGTCGCCGGCGGCGCGGCATTGGCCGCCACCGCGCTCGTCGCTGTCGCCGGCAGCACGAATGCCATGCGCGGCGCGGCCGCATCGGAATCAGGCACCGCGAAAAGGCTCGCCGCTTTCAGCGCGCCGGCGGTGATCGGTTGCGGCCGCCGGGCGGCGAGACGGTCCGATTTCGGTGCGCGGTTGATGCGTTCGATGGCCGAAACCGAACCGGTGACGGTTGGATCGAGGGCCTGTCGGCCGCTATCGGCGATCCGGTTGCCGGCGTGATCGGATAATTCCTGGTGGGCCAGCTTCTGGCTCGACAGCGACAGCAGCAGACCGGCAAGGACGAGACGGCCCAGGCCGAACCGTTTCCTGCGCACCCGCTTGCGCTGTCTCCCCCGTACAACCACGCCTTACTCCACCCACGCCACTGACACACCCCGCAGGCCGGCCCGACTGGCGGACGGCTGCGCTACCCCAGGAACGTCAAGTGATGGGGGATTAACCTTGAAACTCGGTTAATGCCGAAGACGGGTCTCAAAACAAATCGCCCCCTCTGGCGGAGAAGACCCGCCAAAGGGGGCGACAATGCGTTGAACTCAGGGCCTTTGCGGGGCCCTGTTCAGGCCATACTCAGGCGGTGCTGGACCCCTTCTTGCCCTTGGAGGCGATCGTCGCCTGGGCGGCCGCCAGACGCGCAATCGGCACCCGGAAGGGCGAGCACGACACGTAGTCGAGCCCGACCTTGTCGCAGAACTTGACCGAAGCCGGATCGCCGCCGTGCTCGCCGCAGATGCCGAGCTTCAGGTTCTTGCGGGTCGCCCGGCCGCGCTCGGCCGCGATCTGCACCAGCTCGCCAACGCCGTCCTGGTCGATCGACACGAAGGGGTCGCCGGGCAGGATGTTGGCCGACAGATAGGCCCCCAGGAAGCCCGCGGCATCGTCGCGCGAGATGCCGAACGTGGTCTGCGTCAGGTCGTTGGTGCCGAACGAGAAGAACTCGGCGGACTCCGCGATCTTGCCGGCCTGGAGGGCGGCACGCGGCAGCTCGATCATCGTACCGACCTGGTACTCGAGCGTCATGCCGCGCTCCTTGGACACTGCCTCGTAGGTCTTGTCGATGAGGCCCTTGACCAGATCGAGCTCGGCCTTGGTCGCCACCAGCGGCACCATGATCTCCGGCTTGATCGACTCGCCCGACTTCTTGGCCACGTCGAAGGCGGCCTCGAAGATGGCGCGCGCCTGCATCTCGCCGATCTCCGGATAAGCCACGTCCAGACGGCAGCCGCGCAGGCCGAGCATCGGGTTGAACTCGTGCAGGGCGATCGCACGGTCGCGCAGCTTCTCCGCATCGACCTTCATCGCCTTCGCGACGTCCTCGATCTCCTCGTCGGACTTGGGCAGGAACTCGTGCAGCGGCGGGTCGAGCAGGCGGATGGTCACCGGCAGGCCCTTCATGATCTCGAACAGCTCGACGAAGTCGCCCTTCTGCATCGGCAGGATCTTGGCAAGCGCCGCGCGCCGGCCTTCCTGCGTATCGGCGAGGATCATCTCGCGCACCGCGATGATGCGGTCGGCATCGAAGAACATGTGCTCGGTACGGCACAGGCCGATGCCCTCGGCGCCGAAGGAACGTGCCGCCTTGGCGTCCATTGGCGTCTCGGCGTTGGCCCGGACCTTCATGCGGCGGGCCCCGTCGGCCCACTCCATCAGCCGGGCGAAGTCGCCGGAGAGCTCCGGCTCGCGCATCGCCACCAGGCCGGCAAGCACTTCACCGCTGCTGCCGTCGATGGTGATCATGTCGCCCTTCTTGAAGGTACGGCCGCTGGCCGTCATCGTCTGGGCGTTGTAGTCGACGCGAATGCCGCCGGCGCCGGAGACGCAGGGCTTGCCCATGCCGCGGGCGACCACCGCCGCGTGGCTGGTCATGCCGCCGCGTGCGGTGAGGATGCCCTCTGCGGCATGCATGCCGTTGATGTCTTCCGGGCTGGTCTCGACGCGGACCAGGACCACCTTGTGACCCTGAGCCTTGAGCGCCTCGGCCTCGTCCGAATTGAAGACGCATTCACCAGAAGCCGCGCCGGGCGAAGCCGGCAGGCCGGTGGCGACCAGGTCACGCTTCGCCTTCGGGTCGATGGTCGGATGGAGCAGCTGGTCGAGGCCGGCCGGCTCGATGCGCAGCACCGCCTCTTCCTTGGTGATCAGCCCCTCGTCGGCCATGTCGATGGCGATCTTGAGGGCAGCCTTGGTGGTGCGCTTGCCGTTGCGGGTCTGCAGCATCCACAGGTGACCGTCCTCGATCGTGAACTCCATGTCCTGCATGTCGCGATAGTGCTTCTCGAGGACGCCGCAATAGCCGGCGAACTTCTTGAAGGCTTCGGGCATCACGGCCTCGAGCGAGGGCCGGTCGGAGCCGGCCATCTTACGGGCGGCTTCGGTGATGTCCTGCGGCGTACGGATGCCGGCGACCACGTCTTCGCCCTGGGCGTTGACCAGGAACTCGCCGTAAAGCGCGCGCTCGCCGGTGGCCGGGTTGCGCGTGAAGGCCACGCCGGTCGCCGAATTCTCGCCGGTGTTGCCGAACACCATCGCCTGGACGTTGACCGCCGTGCCCCAGTCGCCCGGCAGTTCGTGAATACGGCGATAGGTCACCGCGCGCGCGCCCATCCATGAACCGAACACCGCGCCGATCGCGCCCCAAAGCTGATCCTTGGGATCCTGCGGGAACGGCTTGCCCAATTCCTTCTGGATGATGGCCTTGAAGGTCTCGGCCATCTTCTGCCAGTCGTCACCGGTCATTTCGGTGTCGAGGTTGTAGCCGTGCTTTTCCTTGTATTCGCCAAGCTTTTCTTCGAACAGATCGGCGTCGAGGTCGAGCACCACATGGCCGTACATCTGGACGAAGCGACGATAGGAATCATAGGCGAAACGCTTGTCAGCCCTGGCGGCAACCACTTCGACGGTCTTGTCGTTGAGGCCGAGATTGAGAACGGTGTCCATCATGCCGGGCATGGAGGCGCGGGCGCCGGAGCGGACCGAAACCAGAAGCGGGTCCTTCTCGTCGCCGAAGGTGTGGCCGACAAGCTTGCCCATCTGGGCAACGGCTTCCTCGACTTGGGCTTTCAGATCACCCGGGTACTTGCGGTCGTTTGCGTAGAAGTAGGTGCAGACCTCGGTCGTGATCGTGAAGCCGGGAGGCACCGGCAGGCCAATGTTGGACATTTCGTGGAGGTTGGCGCCCTTGCCGCCGAGCAGGTTGCGCATTTCGGCGTTGCCGTCGGCCTTACCGCCGCCGAAGGAATAGACCCATTTAGTCATGAGAAAACCCGCAGTCTGAGGTGGGAACGAAACTGTCGCTGGCCACAAACCACAGAGGCGCAAAAAGAGCCTTGATGCAGGTCAACGGGCCTGTGGCGGCCGGTTTCGGGGGCACGCCGGAAGGTGTGACGCGATGCACTTGCCGGGTGGCGTGACGCGTGTCATGCCGGCGTGGGGTTACGCCAGAATTGCGACCCCCGGACACGCAAAGGACTTGCTGGACGGCGCTCCCCAAGGGAGCGTCTCTTCGGCTTGGCTCTGTTCAGCGGATCGGGGACGGCAGTTGGCGGCAATGGGGTTTTGGGGGGCCTTCTGCCGCGAAGACTGCGGTCACCTGCTGCAACAAAGAAAGTCACCGAAGATGTTGAGACTGATGCGGATCGGCGCTCCGTTGGTCGCCGTTTTGGCCTTTGCCGGCCTGTCCCCCAGCCTGTCCCATGCCGCCACGGCGGAGCAGGAGCAGGTCTTCGTCGATGCATACAAGCAGGCCTACGAGGCCAAGGACGGCGACGCGCTCAAGGCGCTTCTCTACGCGGACGGCGCCGATCCCATGGCGCTCGAATTCTACGGGCGGATGATGACGGCCGAATTCGGCGGCACCATCACCGACATCGGCCTGAAAGACCTCACGCCGGACGACGTGAAGAAGGCCGGCGCGGTGATGCCCGGCCCGACTGGCGGGAATTTCGTCCTGAAGCCAAAGCCTTACAAGAAACTCGTCGTCAAGATCCATGTGAAGGACGACAATGGCGAGTCGACCTCCAGCAGCGAATCCTTCGTCGCCGAGACGGACGGCAAGCTGGTCATTTCGACTCCGGCGCCGGCCCCGTAGCCTGCCTCACGCCCGGACGCCGAAGCGGAAGCCCGGCGCCGGGCGCTCACTGAGAATCTCGCGCCGGAAGCGGAAGAGCGCCGCCGGCCGCCCCCGCTTCTGCGGGGCGGTCTGGCCGGTCGGTTCGACCAGGGCGGCGCCCTCGACCAGGCGGCGGAAGTTCTGCTTGTGCAGGTGGCGACCGGAGATCGCCTCCACCGTGCGCTGCAGCGCGGTCAGCGTGAAGGCGTCGGCCATCAGTTCGAACACCACCGGGCGGTATTTCAACTTGGCCCTCAGCCGCGAGATGGCGGTGGCGAGGATGCGGCGGTGGTCGAAACGCATGGGCGCTCCGGTGACCCGTGTGACCGCACGGTCGAGGAGCGGCCGGCCGTCGCGTTCGGCCTCGACCACCAGGCCTGCTTCGTAGAGCAGCTCGTAGCGGTCGAGCGCGCGTTCCTCGTCCCAGCGGGCGCCGTCGTCGCCGAAGGCCAGCCGCAACCGCTCCCGCCGCCCCAGCGGCCGTTGCTCGGCCGGTTCAAACGACGGCTTCGCGCGGCTCCAGCGGTGGAGCGCCGGCAGGATCGCCTCGTCGAGCACCGCCGGCCGTCCCTCGCGCCAATCCTCCCACGGGAAGAACGCATACCAGCGCCGCCAGTGGGCGCGGGCCAGCGCCGGCTCCTCGCGCGAATCGTCGCCGATGCGAGTCAGCGCCAGGTAACCGACCGAGACCAGGTGCGGGCCGGTATCGCCGGGCACCGTGTGGCGTCCGCGGTCGCCGAACGTGTAAAGCTGCTCGACGTGGCCGAGCTTCAAGGCGGCCTGTTCGGCCACCCAGGCGCGCAGGCCGGTTTCGAACGTCCGGTGGGAAAGCGGGTTGAACGGGCCGAAGGGCAGATTGTCCGGTTCACCGGCGCCGGACGAGACCACCAGGATCAGCGGCTGCTGCTCGGCTACCGCCACGATTGCCGCATGCAGCCCGATCTCGATAGGCGGCGGTTGCGGCGCGGTCGCAGTCAATCAGTCCTCCAGCTCCAGGACGAAGGGCACGTTCTCCACGGCCGCCTCACCACGGCCGATCTCCTCGATGGCGGCGATCATGCGGCCGTCGCGGCCGAGCAGCCGGTCGGCGATGGCGACCAGGCGCGCATTCGGCGTGGCCAGCGGCGAGGCGCTTCTCAGCGCCTGGGCAATGGCACGCTCGTCGCGCTCAGGCCGCACCACGCAAAGCGCGATGAAGGCGGCGGCGGTGGAGCGGCTGATGCCGGCGTAGCAGTGGACGACCAGCGGGCGCGTCTGGTCCCAATGCGCGACGAAGTCGATCAGCGAACTGACGTGGTCGTCCGCCACCAGCACCAGGCCGTCCATCGGTTCGATGATGTCGTTGATGCCGATGAACAGGTGGTTCTCGGCAGGAATCGTGTCCGGCCGCTCGACCGGCGTGGCCAGGTTGATCAGGGTGACGAGGTGGCTGGCACCGGATGCCGCGACGATGGGGGCGACCTGGGAGAGAGGACAGACGTGAACGGCTGGCATAAGGATTTCCAGTTTTTCTGCTATTGGGCCGGCAGTTTATAGCCTTTCTCTGGGCGGCGGGATTGATCCCGGTCACTCCCCTCTCAAGCCTTGTCGGCCGCTGCCGCCAGCACCTTGAAACGCTTGAGGAATTGCCGCTCGGCCCGAGCCGCCGGCCAGGGCGTGAAGTCGAGCCGCTCGGGCTCGAAGCCGTGCGGGCGGCCGAAGATCTTTGCTGCCTCGGCCTCGCCAAATCCGGCCAGCGCCACGGCCTCGAAATAGGCCGAGAACCGGTCGGCGGCCTTGATCTTGCCGGTCAGCGCCGCGGGCAGCGGCGACGGCAATCCGAAGCGGCGGTGGATGGCGGCGAGCAGGCGCTGCTCGACCACCGGATAGTCGCCGCCGAGCAGCGCCTTGAACGGCGAGATGAGGTCGCCGAGGACATATTCGGGCGCATCGTGCAGCATCGCGGCCAGCCGCCCGACGGCGCCGATCTCCGGCGCGAGGATGCCGGCGATCTCCTCGACGACAAGCGTGTGCTGGGCGACCGAGAAAGCATGGGCGCCGATGGTCTGGCCGTTCCAGCGCGCGACGCGCGCCAGTCCGTGGGCGATGTCGCCGATCTCGATATCGAGCGGCGAGGGATCGAGAAGGTCGAGCCTGCGGCCGGAAAGCATCCGCTGCCAGGCGCGGGGGGAGGTGTCCTTGCGTTTCGGCATGGGTCCAGTCGGGTTCGACGCTTGCACGCCATTTTCGCCAATTCCCCCGCGCCCGTCAGTCCCCATCGGCGGCGGCCGGCCAGCCGAATGTCGCCCAGCCGGGCAGCGACAGGGTGAGCGTCGCATCGCCGGCCGTGATCGGCGTGCCGGCGTCCATCGCCGCTTTGGCGCGATCGAGCCTGAGAAGCGCCAGCGCCGTGTCGCCGGCCGACGCGCCGAGGAGGCCAAGCGCCTTGCCGCCGGCGGTCACATCGGTTCCGGCGGCCGGCAGGGCGCCGTTGCCGCGCGTGATGAGGAAGCGGCGGCGGGCGGTGCCGCGATGCTCCATGCGCGAGACGACCTCCTGGCCGATGTAGCAGCCCTTGCCGAAATCGACGCCGGCAAGCTGGTCCATGTCGGCGTCGTGCGGAAACGAATCACCGAACGGGAAGTCGATGCCGCCTTCGGGAATGCCGAGCGGGATGCGGTGGGCGTCGTAGTCGGCTTCCGTTGCGGCGGCGAAGCCATGCAGCACCGGCGGCTGGCCGGCGGGGGCGATGACCCGCCAGCCGAGCGCCGCCAGGCGCGGATCGGGCGCCGCAACGCCGTCGATATGGTGCACGCCTTCGGGCCCCCACACGGCCAGCACCTGGGTGTCGGCGGAGACGTCCTCGACCGTGACCTTGGCGCGCAGCTTGTAGAAGCCGATGCGCTTGACGAAATCGGCGCTCATGCCGCGCGGCAGGTCGAGGAGGAAGCGGTCGCCGTCGCGAAAGACGATGAAATCGAACAGGATCTTGCCCTGCGGCGTCAGCAGCGCGGCGAAGGCCGCCTGTCCCGGGCCGGCGCGGCTGATGTCGGCGGTCACCAGATCGTTGAGGAATTTTTCGGCGTCCGGCCCGCCGACCGCCACCACGCCCCGGCGCGCCAGCACCGCTATCCGACCGTCACTCATGGAATGCTCCGCCCCGGCTGATGCCCACGAGCCTAACTAGGTGGCGCGAGGCGGCGGAGCAAGGTGGGCGAAGCCATCGCCTCGGTTCCGTCTCGTGTATATCGTGTCTGCCAGTCACGGCCGGGCGCGGCGGCGCCGCCCCGATGGAAAAGAGGATCATGACCAGCTCATCGAACAGACTGCGCATCGCCGTTCTCTTTGGCGGGCGTTCGGCGGAGCACGACGTCTCGGTGCTTTCGGCAACCAATGTCATGGCCGCGCTCGACCCTGAGAAATACGACGCCGCCGCGATCTTCATCACGCGCCAGGGACAATGGCTGCTGGCGGAATTCAAGGATGGCACGCTGTCGACGCCGTCCACCGGCACGGAGGTCTGCCTCCTGGCCGGCGGGCAGGGACGGATGGTGGCGTTTCCTGTCGATGGCAGCCCGGTTGAATTGCCGAAGATCGACATCCTGTTCCCCGTCCTGCATGGCCTGCCCGGTGAGGACGGTTCGGTTCAGGGCCTGGCAGAGGTGGCAGGTGTGGCGCTCGCCGGCTGCGGCATCGCCGGTTCGGCGATTGCGCTCGACAAGGACATCGCCAAGCGGCTGCTGAACGAGGCGGGCCTGCCGGCGGCGCGGTCGGTCACGATCCGTGCGGACGCCGCGCCGAACTTCGCGGAACTGGAAAGCGCGCTTGGGGCTCCGTTCTTCATCAAGCCGGCCCGGCAGGGCTCGTCGGTCGGCGTCGCCAAGGTCCATGGCAGCCAGGAATTCGACGCGGCGCTCGCCGAGGGCTTCCAGTACGACAGCAAGCTGCTGGCGGAGGAATTCATTCGCGGCCGCGAGATCGAATGCGCCGTGCTCGAGGATACCGAAGGCGGCCTCTTCGTCTCGCGCTGCGGCGAGATCGTGCCGGCGGAGCGCCACGGCTTCTACACCTATGACGCCAAATACATCGACGGGACCGGGGCGTTGCTGAACGTGCCCGCCGAGCTGCCGCAGGCGGTCGAGGATCGCGTGCGCGAAACGGCGGCCAGGGCATTCCGCGTGCTCGGCTGCGACGCCATGGCCCGCGCCGATTTCTTCGTGACGCCGGAGGGGCGCGTTGTGGTCAACGAGCTCAACACGATTCCCGGCTTCACCAACATCAGCATGTATTCGAAGGTGATGGCGGCCAGCGGGGTTAGCTATGCCGAGGTTATCGACAGGCTGGTGGCGCACGGCCTGGCCCGCAGCCGCCGCGGCTGAAGGCCAAGGGCGGGCCTACTCCCCGGCCAGGAAGAACTTCCACTGGCCGTCCGGCGAGATGCCGACGCGATAATAGAGGTAGGTGCCGTAGGCCTTCATGTCCTCGTAGTCGCCGGCATAAACCAGCTTGAACAGCTCGACCAGTTGCCGCGGCGACAGCTTGTCCACCGGGTAGTAGGCGAAATAGGGCCACACATACATTTCGTCCGGGCCGCCCGCGTTCACACGAACGAACCCGGCCTCCAGCACCTCGGTCAGGATCGCCAGGATCTCGCGGCCGCCCTCGTCGCCGGCCTCGGACTTGAGAAAGGTGATCGGGTCGCCGCTGACTTCGTCGAGGCTCAGTTGCGGCGGCGAGTCGTTGGCTTCGATAATCGGCCTCAGCTTCTCGGGGTCGCCGGTTGCTGCCGCCTCGATGATCTGCTGGCGCAGCCGCGCCACCGGGACCGGCAGCTTGGAGGCGTCGTAGAAGACCTCGGGGATCGGGATTTCCGGTTCAGCGGCGGGCTGCTGCGCGTCCGGCGCCGGGGCCGGCGCCTCCGTGCTGTCAGGCGGCACGTCCGGCATGCCCGGTTCGAAGCTCTTGTCGGGCGGGACGACGATGGTCTCGGTCTGGACGGGGTTGCCTTCAGGCGCCGCGCGTGCCGGCCCAGGCACTGCGGCCACGGCCAAGAGCGCAGTGACCAGCGCAAACCCAACCGTTCGCGAGACTGAGTTCAGCGAAAATATTTGCCGCATGGCGGCCCCTTACGCCCGGCGTCGTCCCCAGGCATCCTAGGACAAAGCGGCACAGCCGGCCACAGGACCGAAAGCCACCGGCCGGAGCGCCGGTGTCTCAAGCCAAGGGGAGCCCGGTCGGGCTCTGCTACTGGACGGTGACGTCGACGCTGAACTCGAACGCGCGGATGCGCTTCGGCAGCGCACGGACGAATTCGGCGACCGCCTCCTCGCCATAGGCGGCGATCAGGTCCGAAAGGGCCAGGAACAGGGCGGAGTTCGCGAGGATGTCGGGGTCGATATTCTCGCCCAGCGCCTCGTCCCAGGCATCGCTGAGATAGGTCAGCGCGAGGCGCTTCTTTTCGGCAATCGAGCGCTCTTTTTTAATCGCTGGCGCCAGTTCTGTCGCAATCGTCATGGTTCGGTCGCCCCGCCGCGAGTCGTCCACGTGGTTAATGCCTGTGCACCGTAGCCACGCCGACGGGTGGGCGCCAGCACATCGTGAAGAAAGGGTTAACGCGTCATTAAAATCTTAGGGGTTCGCGGTAACCATCTGTAAACCATCATTTTCCGTAGCGGGCCGCGACCTCTGCCGCAATCTGGGCGCCTTCCTGCTGGTAGCGATCGACCGTCAGGCGGGCGGAATCGGTGCACACCCGGTAAACCGAGCGGTAGCTTTCGTAGCTCCGGTTGAAGTGGTCGATCATGCGCGCCTTCTCCAGGTCGGTCGGCTGTTCGGCGTCGATCAGCGCCTGCATCTGGTCGCGCCACAGCAATCCTTCGTCGGTGCCGCAAAGCTCGCGCAGGAACTGGACCGCTCCCAGAATCTCGGAAAGCCGCAAGATGTCCGCCTGATAGGCCGGCGCCGTACTGCCGGGGTCCTCGGCGCGGGCGGGGAGAGGCGCCGCCGCGCCGCTCACGACGAGCGCGGTCATGAGCCCGAGGGCGGTCATCCTGAGGCCGGTCATGGCGTCAATCCATGTGTCTCGATCACGCGGCTTGTATCCTCCGTCAGGTCCAGCGCGGTGAGCGCGTCGCCGGTGATCCAGCGCGCATCGGCGGCATCGTCGCCGGCCGTGACGTCACCGGCAACATAGCGCCCGGCGAAGACGGTGAGCACGGCATGCGACCGCACCGCTCCGGCCGCATCCCTGACGATGATCTCCGCACTGTCGATTCGCTCAAGGCCGTCGATAGCGATGCCGGTCTCCTCACGAATCTCACGGATTGCGGCGGCCTCAAGGCGTTCGCCAAATTCAACCTTGCCGCCGGGCAGGCTCCACAGGCCGGCAAGCGGCGGCTTGCCCCGGCGCACAAGCAGCACCGCGCCGCCGCGGCGTACCAGCGCGCTGACGCCGACGATCGGTCGCTGCGGGAGGTTTTCAGGCGGGCCATCCATCGGCTCGACCGTATCCGAAAGGCGGCAGCGGAGGAGCGAAATTGTTTGCTATCCTGAACGCCCTGTCCCGGCCACCCCCACGATTCACGCCAGGTCACCATGTGCGGACGTTTCGTCCTGACTGCCACGCGGGAAGAACTCGAAGCCCTGTTCGGCTACCTCGACGGCGAAGATTTCCCGCCGCGCTACAACATCGCGCCGACCCAGCCGATCGCCGTCGTGCGCATGATGGGCGGCGCCCGCCGCTTCGCCCTGGTGCGCTGGGGCCTGGTTCCCGGCTGGGTCGAGGACCCCAAGAGGTTCTCGCTTCTGATCAACGCCCGCGCCGAAGGGATTCTGGACAAAGCCTCTTTCCGCAACGCCATGCGCTATCGCCGCTGCCTGGTGCCGGCTTCCGGCTTCTACGAATGGCGCAAGATGCCGGGCTCCAATTCCGGCAAAACCCGCCAGCCCTTCTGGCTGAGGCCGCGAGCCGGGGAGCCGATCGCCTTCGCCGGTCTGTGGGAGACTTGGGCTGACCGCGCGACCGGCGGCGAGATCGATTCCGGCGCCATCGTCACCACGGGGGCCAACGCCACCGTGGCGCCGATCCACGACCGCATGCCGGTGGTGATCGGCGCGCAAGATTTCGAGCAGTGGCTGACCGGCGACCCCGTGGAGGCGAGCGCGCTGCTCAGGCCCGCGGCGGACGACCTGCTCGAGGCGGTGGCGGTGTCGAACCGGGTCAACAAGGCCGACAATGACGATCCCGGCCTGCTCGATCCGATCGAGCCGACGCTGTTCTGACCGCGATGGACGAATCGCTTCTCTCGGCCGCGGTCGAAGGCTTCCTGCTCGGCGTCAGCCTGATCGTCGCCATCGGGGCGCAGAACGCCTTCGTCCTCCGGCAAGGGCTGGCGCGCAGCCACGTCTTCGCCGTGGCCGGCATCTGCGCGCTGTCGGACCTGGTGTTGATTGCGGCCGGCGTCGGCGGGCTCGGCACGCTGGTCCACGAGGCGCCGTCGCTGCTGACGTTGGTCAGCCTCGGCGGCGCCGCCTTCCTGGCGGTTTACGGCTTGCTGTCATTCCACCGCGCCATCCGGCCCGCCGCCCTGACCCCTGCCGACCGCTCGACGGCAGGGCTGGCGGCGACCATCGCCACCTGCCTGGCACTCACTTTTCTCAACCCGCATGTCTATCTCGACACGGTGGTTCTGATCGGCGCGCTCTCCGGCCGCCATCCCGGCGCCGGGGCCGTCGCCTTTGGCGCCGGAGCGGGTCTTGCCTCGATCGTGTGGTTCTTCGGCCTCGGCTACGGCGCCCGGATGGCGGCCCCCGTCTTTGCCCGGCCGCGGGCCTGGCAGGTCCTCGATACTCTGATCGGCCTGGTCATGTTCGCCATCGCCGCACGCCTTGTTGCCGAAGCCTGGCGGGGGCTCGGCTGACGTCGTCAGGCGGCAGCGCGTTCGGAGGTGGGCCGGCGACGCAGGCCGGGCTTGGCGATGGCCGGCGGGATGTAGTCGGCTTGGTTGAGCCCGACATTGACGCCCGGCGGGGCGATCTCGTCGATCCGGTCAAGAACCTCGTCGCTGAGTCGCACTTCGGCGCCGGCCAACAGATCGTCGAGCTGCGCCATTGTACGTGGGCCGAGGATCGCCGAAGTCACCCCGGGATGCGCCATGACAAAGGCCATCGCCATGTGGGTCAGCGACATGCCGGCCTCTGCCGCCAGTGGGACGAGCCGCTCGACCGCATCGAGGCTGCGCGCATCGGACATCTGCTGCGGCATGAATTTCACCCGCGGCGAGTCCGGCATCGGCTGGCCTTTGCGGTAGCGCCCGGTGAGCAGGCCTTTGGACAGCGGGCTCCACACCAACACGCCCATGCCATAGCGTTCGGCAACCGGCAACACTTCGCGTTCGATGCCGCGGTCAAGGATCGAGTAGGGCGGCTGTTCGGTGCGGAAGCGCGCCAGCCCGCGCCGTTCCGCCACCCACTGTGCCTCGACGATCTCCGATGCCGGGAAGGTCGATGAGCCGATGGCGCGCAACTTGCCGGCCCGCATCAGGTCGGTGAGGGCGGAAAGCGTCTCCTCGATGTCGGTGTCGGGCGCCGGACGATGGATCTGGTAGAGGTCGATATAGTCGGTCTGCAGCCGCTTCAGCGAATTCTCAACCGCCTGCATGATCCACCGCCGCGAGTTGCCCTGCATGTTGGGGTCGGTGCCCATCGGCCCATGCACCTTGGTGGCGAGCACGACAGTATCGCGCCGGCCCTTGAGCGCCTTGCCGAGGATCACCTCGGACTCACCGGCGCTGTAGCGGTCGGCCGTGTCGACGAAGTTGATGCCGAAGTCGAGCGCCTTGTGGACCATGCGGGCGCAGTCGTGATGGTCGGCATTGGCAATGGGGCCGAACATCATGGCGCCCAGGCAATAGGGGCTGACCTTGATGCCGGTGCGTCCGAGCGTGCGGTACTGCATGTTGAAATCCTTTTGCAGATGATTTGATTTCCGGGCCGGTGCGCGTCACCAGGGGATGGTGACGTTTTCCCAGCGCGTGAATGTGCCTGTCGGGCCGTCCGGGCCGAGCAGCGCGACGCGCACCACCTCGCGCGAGCCGTCCTCGACCAACTCCGTGCCTTCAAATCCATTGAGGTTCGTACTGGTGAAGGCCGGCGAGACCAGGTTGACCTTGATCCCGGTCGATTCCAGCTCGATCATCATGGCGAGCGTGACGGCGTTGAGCGCGGTCTTCGACGCCGCGTACACCGGGCTAAAGAACTTGCGATAGGAGTATGCGGGGTCAGCGTTAGTCGTGAGCGAGCCGACGCCACTCGACACATTAACGATGCGGGCGTCCGCTGACAGGCGGAGCAAGGGCAGCATCGCCTGGTACACGGCGAGCACGCCGAAGACGTTGGTCTCCCACACGGCGCGCATATCATCGAGGGGCACGTTGCTCGGGAGGGTTGTCTTTGCGAGCTCCGCCAGCGACAGGTCGCCCTTTCTCGTGTTCGATATGGCGGCATTGTTGACCAGCAGGTCGAGGCGGCCAAACTCGGCGCGGACGCGCTCCGCAGCAGCGGCGATCGAGGCGGGGTCCGTCACGTCAAGCTGGAGCGCAATGGCGCCGGGCCCGATCTCCCTGGCCGCGGTCTCGCCGTTGGCGAAATTGCGCGACCCGACCAGCACGGTGAGGCCGTTGGCCACGAGTTCCTTGGCGACCTGAAGACCGACTCCTTGATTGGCCCCGGTGACCAACGCAATGCGCTTGTCCGTCATGGACATCTCCTTCTGTGCTGCGAAGTGTGGCAAAGACCGCCCGGCCGCGCTAAATAGAGACCCAAGCGGAATACCGTTCCGTTTTAATATGGAACGTTGTTCCGTTTTTCAAGGGCGGAAATCGTGAACGACAAGAGAAAGCGGCCGGAGGGGGGGGCGGGGGTGCCGAGCAGCGGGGATCGCCGCATACGCGCCGACGCTCAACGCAGCATCGATTCCCTGCTCCTGGCGGCCAAGGCAGTGTTCGCGAGATCGGGCGTCGACGCGCCGGTGCGTGAAATTGCCGAGAAGGCCGGCGTCGGGGTTGGCACCGTCTATCGCCACTTTCCGCAGCGCTCCGACCTCATCGCAGCCGTCTTCCGCCGCGAGATCGATGCCTGCGCCGGCGCGGCAGCCGCGCTTGCGGCGGATCACGAACCCGGTGAGGCGCTGGCGCTATGGATGCAGCGCTTCGTGGATTTTGTCGCGACCAAGCGCGGCCTCGGCGCGGCCCTGCATTCGGGCGATCCGGCTTACGAACAGCTGCCCGCCTATTTCGAAAAGCATCTCGTGCCGGCGCTGCACTCCCTGCTCGACGCAGCGGCTGCGGCAGGCGAAGTACGCCGAGACGTCGATGCGAACGAACTGATGACTGCTGCCGCGAGCCTCGCCGCTTCAACCCATCTTGCCGGGCCCGGCCAATCGCGGCGCATGGTGGCTTTGCTTGTCGACGGGCTGCGCTTCGGTGCGGGTACGGAAACGGCCCCACCCCCCTAATGCGGGCAAGGCGGCAAGGCGCCGATGGATTCAAGGGTCCGGGCTATGGCGCTCGGGCAGCGCCTCGCGCCGCCCGGCGGAAAACCCGGCAAATCCTCGACACGCTGATCGGGGTCGTGATGCTGAATCTGGCCGCCCGCCTGGTGGCGGCGGCCCGGTCAGCGCTGCACTGAGAGGTCAGTGCAGCTGCTTGTCCTCGTCGGCGCGCACCGACGGGTCGCTGGCCGTCTGTTGCCGTTGCTGGACAAGGTCAACCAGCTCGGGGATGGCAATTCGACGGTACTTGGTTTCGAGCGAGTGCTCGAGAGCCTCGTCGGCCCGGGACCGGAAGGGTCGGAGCTCGACGAATTCCTTATTGCGCTTCACGGGAGTGTCTCTTCAGTGTTCATTCATTGCCCGACGGCCACTGCCGCCGGGGCGCGTCACTGGACGCCGATTACGGCGAATCCATGTTGACACCGCCTCGTTACCGAATTGCTACGGTGCCCACATTGATGTCGATCACACCTCACCAGCTCCACGTCGCGGGGTCCGGCATGGCTTCCGTCCGGCTGGCGGCCATCAGCCCCCTGATCGCCCGCACGATCCACCAGACCGCGGTGAGGAGCAGGAGGATGATTCCGAGGCCGAACGCCAGCACCAGAATCCCCGAAACGACGCAATATAATAGGCCGATGCCGGCGCTGCGCACCTGGAAAGTGTAGTGGGAAGCCCAAATTCCGGTCGTGTTTCGTCGGTTGATCGCGGCAAGCGCGAAACCGACGATGATCGGCACCACGCCAAAGGCCGGCACCAGCCCGGCCAGGTAGAGAACGTAGTTGAGCATCACGTTCTGGCGGCCGGGATGGATATAGGGGCTGATCGCGTCGAAGGTGGACGGCCCGCTGCCCGTTTCCGGGCTGGGGGAGGGAGCGCCCTGATCGTTGTCTGACATGGCTGGATCCTCGCTGTGGCTTGCAATCTCGCCGATTTCGTGGCTCACGCCTGACGGGTGCGAATATCCGCCCGGCCGGACGCCCTCGCAACAGCAATCCGTCTGGACAGGTGCGGCCGTTGTGCCTTCAATGACGCCGTCCGTTTCAGGAGGTTTGCCAGTGGTCATTGCCCCCGAACGCGTTTCCGGAGGACCGGCATGACGTCGCGTCTCGGCGAGCACCGTTCGAAGCTGGCGGCGGCGAGCGCGCGCCTGGCGGCGCTGTCCGTTCCCGTGCTCATCATCGCGGCCATCGGCCACCGCGCCCGCATGCTGGAGGCGACGGCGACCTACGCGGTCATGGCGCTTGGCTTTTCGCTGGCCGCGCTGGCCGCGATCATGGCGCTTGCCGCCTTCACCGGCATCTGGCGCGACGGACGCAAGGGAGCCGGCGCCGCCACCCGCGGCCTCATCGTCGGCCTGCTTGTGCTGGCGCTGCCGGCGATGGGGGCGTGGAAGGTCGTCACGCTGCCCCGCCTGATCGACATTTCGACCGATCCCACCGACCCGCCGCAATTCGAGAGCGCCCAGGCCGACCGCGCCCCCGACGACCAGACGATCACCGATCCCGGCGACGACGAGATCGCGGCGCAGCAGGACGCCTATCCCGACATCGTTCCGCGCCACTATCCGGTGTCGACGGCGCGCGTCTATGACGAGGCCAAGACCATCGTCGACGGCCGCCACTGGCGCATCCTGGTGGCCCGTGCGCCGTCGGAGACCGACGAGACTGCTCATCTTGAAGCGGTCGCCACCACCCTGATCTTCGGCTTCCGCCAGGACGTCGTCATCCGTATCGTACCGGATGGCGATGGCGCCCTGGTCGACATGCGCTCCGCGGCGCGCAACGCCGCTCACGATCTCGGCGCCGACGCCGACCGCATCCGCAGCTTCTTCAAGGATCTCGACGCCGCCCTGCAGGGCGTCAGCACCACCGTCACCGCCGGGTGAGCCGGAAGCGGGCAGCCGGTCCCGGCGGGCCGTCGCACGCAACCGTACCGTCGGCGATCATCTCTTCCAGATGGGCGAGAACGGAGAGGCCGGCGCCGCCGGCAAGGCGCGGGTCCAGGTCCTGATAGATCGCGGCAACGATGGCCGGGATGGTTGCCGTGCCTGCGGCCAGACAAGCGCGGATTGCCGACGCGCGCTCATGGCGATGCGCTTTCAGCGCGCGGACATGATCGTGCGCCGTCCTGACCGGCCCACCATGGCCGGGAAGATAGGTGTGCTCATGGCGCTCAAGCAGACGGTCGAGCGAGGCCATATAGGCTGCCATCGACCCCTCCGGCGGCGCCACGACGGTCGTCGACCAGGCCATGACGTGGTCGCCCGAGAAGATGAGGTCGCTGCCGGAAAGCGCGAAGACGAGATGGTCGCTGGCGTGACCGGGCGTAGCGATCGTCTCCACCTGCCAGCCGTCGCCGGCGATAAGCGTTCCGTCGGAGAGTGCCGTGTCGGGCACGAAATCCCGATCGATTCCGGCATCCGCCTCCGGCGCGCCTTCGTTGGCGGTGCCGTCGCGCCGGCCGGCATGGCTCGGTGCGCCGGTCGCGGCGGCAAGGCGCGCCACGCCGCTGGAATGGTCGCGGTGGGCGTGGGTGACCAGGATGTGGGTCACGGTCTCGCCGGCCGTCGCCGCCATCAGCGCCTGGAAGTGGGCGTCGTCCGCGGGGCCCGGATCGACGATGGCGACGCGGCCGGAGCCCAGGATGTAGCTGTTGGTGCCGGCAAAGGTGAACGGACCGGCATTGGACGCCGTGACCCGGCGCACGCCCGGCGCCACCGGCACCGACTGGCCATAACGGGGGACGAAATCGCGATCGAAGGTGAGATCCGCCATCGGCTCTAGGACGGCACGGCGGACCATGCGGGGAACCGGCTCATGACGTAACCTTTGCTCGACGGGCCTGCCCGAGGGCGAAGGGTGGTCGGAGTGGCAGGATTCGAACCTGCGACCCCCTGCTCCCGAAGCAGGTGCGCTACCAGGCTGCGCTACACTCCGGTTCCTGGCGGAGCGGACTTATAACGTTGCCGTCGGGGGGCGGCAAGGCCGCAGCAGTTCGGTGATTTCCCGCCTGCGCCCATGCGTTGCCGGGGGCCGGCCGAGCCTATATACGGGGCCACGGCCGGACCGCTGCCGCGCCGGTCTGTCGATGGGGCGTAGCCAAGAGGTAAGGCAGCGGATTTTGATTCCGCCATTCGGAGGTTCGATTCCTCCCGCCCCAGCCAGTCTTAACGCGCTGAATTCGTTACCGAAACCGGATCGTTCTCCGCCCGCATTGGGGTGCATTTGGAAAAAGCTCGTCCGCCATCCCTCGCCGCTGCGTTCGTTGCCGCCTCGACTGAGGGTTTCGCAAAACATCAATCCACGCTGCACTGGGACGCCAGTACGGTCACCTCCGGCACCCGGTTCAGCAACGGTTTCTGTCACGAGGAAGCGATGCGACCATTGCATGTTTAGCTAAGTCGGTTCCGCGCGGCCGCACTGTGGTCACGCTCGGCGTTGAGGCTCGCGGCCATGTTCACCAGCTTCGGAAGCGAGGACGCCTTCAACTTGCGCATCACCCGTCCGCGATGCGCCCTTACAGTGATCTCGCTGATGCCGAGCTCGGAACTGTTTGTTCAAGAGGCCGGAGACTACGAGCGCGAATACCTCGCGCTCCCGTTGGCGGAGCCCGGCAAACCGGACCTCCAGTCTCTGCGGCTCGGTTTGCCGCGCGAGATCGGCCCGCCTATCCTATTGTTTGTATGAGCCTTCTGCAGCCAGCGCCCAAACCATCCGATGGCGGGACTCGCATGCGGCTAGGAGCATCGCGCGATCGTCGCCGACGCCACTGCCACTGCGCGGCCCTTCGCTGCGCGAAGCAACTCGACGTGAATTCCGGCGACGATTCATTCATCTCGCGCCGTGGCCGGTGGGCGCTTCGGTCAAGCGGGACAAGTCGCCAGCGCGATGATCGCCGCCAATACATACCTACCCCGCGCCCCGACCGGCCAGTCGGTCAGGTACAACACGTTCTTTATCTGCCGGCTCGGCAATGGCTGCAATCACCGAGATCCGAGGCGCGTTGACATGGTCTCGCAGACCAACAGCGTGACGTGATCCCGATCTGACAAGAGCAGCAGCTTCTCGCCACTGCACCCGACCAGTAGCGCCGCCGCAGGCAAGTCTCTGGTCCCGGAATGGTGGGCGATGTCCGAGGCCAGCGCCTATGGGCCGAGCGATGTCCGGTTTTGTTGATGCAATATACCGAAGAGCAAAACCCCCGTCGCCAGATCAAAATGATCGTGAATGGCCCAAGGCGGACTTATTTCGTGTAGCGCAACAGCTCGAGTACCCCTGAAGAGCTGGCGAATGTTGGCGACGACTTGGATACGCCTGATCCAAAGCTATATGGAAACGACGAGCCTGTGGGCCTGCCCGTCCAGCGGAACGCGCACCAGCCCGTCGGGACATTGAATTGGCACGTCGTCGAGAGCGGCATGGGAAACGCCGCGGCATCGATGGGACGGGTTGTCGACGCGAATGTCGTACAGGGTCGATCCCAGTCTTATCCTCGCCTCAAATCCTGGCCACGTCGCCGGAATGCACGGATCAACGAGGAGAGACGCTCCTTCCCGGTGAATGCCGAGAATGCCTTCGACGCCGGCGCGATACATCCAGGCGGCCGAACCCGTGTACCAGGTCCATCCGCCTCGTCCGACATGCGGCGGCACCGAATAGACGTCGGCCGCCACGACATAGGGTTCGACCTTGTAGCGCGACGTCTGCTCCGGCGTGCGCGCGTGGTTGATCGGATTGACCAGGGCGAACAGCCCGCCGGCCCGATCGCCTTCGCCGAGCTTTGCGAATGCCAGGATCGCCCACATTGCGGCGTGGCTGTATTGTCCGCCGTTCTCGCGCAGACCGGGCGGATAGCCTTTGATGTAGCCCGGATTGAGCTCCGTCTTGTCGAAGGGCGGCCAGAACAGAAGCGCAAGGGCATCGTCAAGGCGAACCAGGTGATCCTGCAGAGAGGCCATCGCCATTGCCGCGCGTGCCGGATCAGCGCCGCCGACCAGCACGGCCCACGACTGGGCGATCGAGTCGATCCGGCATTCCTGGTTTTCCTGCGAGCCGAGCCAGGCTCCGTCATCGAATGTGGCGCGGCGATACCATTGGCCGTCCCAGGCATCCCGATCCAGCGCCTCCCGCACCGAGTCCGCGTGGGCGCGCCAGCGCCCGGCACGAGCAGGATCGCGGCCTTCGGCCAACGGCGCGAACATGTCGATGGTCCTGACCAGAAACCAGCCGAGCCAAACGCTCTCACCCCTGCCGCCGTCGCCAACCCGGTTCATCCCGTCGTTCCAATCGCCCCCTTCGATGAGCGGCAGGCCATGAGCACCGGTGCGCTGGACGCATTGATCGAGCGCGCGGGCGCAGTGCTCGAACAGGGAGGCCGATTCGTCCGCATCGGAAGGCCGGAAGAACGCGTCCCTCTCACCGTCACGCAAGGTTGGCCCGCCGAGAAACGGCACGTTCTCATCGAGAACCGCAACCTCACCCGAAGTGGCAACATACTCGGCGGTGGCAAAGGCCAACCAGGCCCGGTCGTCAGAGATGCGTGTCCGCACGCCCTTTCCCGAATTCGGCAGCCACCAATGTTGAACGTCGCCTTCGACGAACTGCCGCGCGGCGGCGCGCAGGAGATGGCGTCGAGTCTCCTGCGGGTCTGCGAATGCCAGCGCCGTGCCATCCTGAAGCTGGTCGCGGAAGCCGTATGCGCCGCTTGCTTGATAGAACGCGGAGCGTGCCATGATGCGGCAGGCCAGCGTCTGATAGAGCAGCCAGCCGTTCAACAGGATGTCCATTGCGCGATCAGGGGTCTTGACCTGGACTGCTCCGAGCAATGTCCGCCAATGCCCGGTCACCTCGTCCAGAACGGCGTCGAGGTCGGCCGCCCGGTAGCGGCCGATGAGGGCGGATGCTTCGTCGGCCGTGCCGCATTGTCCGAGGAGCCAAACGACCTCGGTCGATTCTCCCGCGGCAAGGTCCACGACGCATTGCAGGGCGGCACAGGGATCGAGCCCGGCGCCGGTCACACTGGATAGCCGGTGCCTTGCGACCAACCCCGCCGGTGCAGCGTGGCTGCCGTTGCGACCGAGGAACTCGGCGCGATCGGCGGTCCACGCCGTCTGCCGTCCACCGAGATCAGCAAAGGCCACACGGTCGGAAAACCCGATGCTCCATGGGTTTCGGGCCAGGATCGCCCCGGTCGTGCGGTCAACGTTGGTCACGATGAACGGTCCCGAAGCGCCGCGGGAGGTGCCGAGCACCCATTCGGCATAGCCCGTCACCGACAGCCTGCGCCGCCGGCCGGAGTCATTGCGCAGCGTCAACCGCGAAATCTTGATCGGATCGGCAAGCGGGACGTACTGCAGCAATTCGAGGGAAATGCCGTTCGCTTGGTGCTCGAATCGGCTGTATCCGAAGCCGTGGCGCGCGACGAAGTCCCCACCGTCTCGAACGGGCAGCGCGGTCGGGCTCGACAAAACGCCGGTCACTTCGTCCCGGATGTAGAGGGCTTCCCCCGTCGGGTCGGCGACCGGGTCGTTCGACCAGGGCGTGAGCCGGTTTTCGCGGCTGTTGTCGGCCCAGGTGTAGCCGCTTCCCTCGGTCGATACCTGAAAGCCAAAGCCGGGATTGGCGATCACGTTGATCCATGGCGCCGGTGTCGTGCCGCCGGCCTCGAGCCTGGTCACATACTCCCGGCCATCCTTGTCGAAGCCGCCGAGGCCGTTGAAGAACTCGAGCGATGGCAATGCCGACGCCGTTGGCAGCGATGGGACTGGATATTCTATGGTCCTGGCGAGCGGCGGTTGCTGCGGCGGCTCGGCCCTGGTCAGCCAGGCGATCTGCTCAGCGATCGGTCCCCGGTGGGCCACGAGCACAACCCGGGCCACCGACTGAAGCAAGGCGCGCGCCTCATCGCTCATCAGATCCGCACGGAGCGTGAAGACCGAGCCCTGCGCGTGCTCGTCGCCGAGGCGCGGCCTCGACCGGCTGCTGCGGACCGCAGTTTCGATGGCGATCTGAAGATCCTGGACGTAGGACGAGGACCGCTCATTGACGATGACAAGGTCGACGCCGAGGCGTTTCACGCGCCAGTATTCGTGAGCCCGCAATAACTGGCGGACCGGGGCCATGTCCTCAACCTGGTCGATACGCAGGAGGACAATCGGCAGGTCACCGGATATGGCGTGCGGCCAGAGGCCCGATTGGGACCCTGCCCCCCGGACGATGGCTTCCGAGGATGCCCGGAAGCGCGGGTCGCAGTAGAGGATCGGAGCCGCCAGGCGCTGGAAGTCCGCCGCCTCCTTCGCCTCGACGTCGAGATGGCGCAGTTGCACCTGGGCCTGGGTCCAGGCGAGTGTTTTCGCGCGCTCGAACGCGCTGCGATCGTTGTGCCGGTCGACGAGATCCAGCAATTCGGAACGAGACGACGCAACGACGGTCCAGAACGCGACCCGGACGACTTGCCCCGGCGGAACCTTCACCCTGTGCCTTAGCGAAAAGATCGGGTCGAGGACGGCCCCGACCGTATTCGTCAGCGGCCGGCCGCCAGTGATCGCCGCGGCGGTTCCGACGGTGCGGCCACGGCCGACGAAACGCGAGCGGTCGCTTTCGTATTGCTGATCGGCGAGGATCTCGCCTTCAACCACAGCAAAGTGCGCCGCCCATACCTGCGCCTCATCGCGCGAGCGGGGCCGGCGCGTGGCGACCAGCGCACCGAATTCCGCAACGTACTCGGTCTCGACGAACATCTTGGCAAAGGCGGGATGGGCGTCGTCAGTGGCAGGCGTCGTGAGGACCAATTCGGCGTAGGAGGTGAGTTCGATCTCGCGCGAACGACGACCGCTGTTGGTCAGAGACACGCGTCTGACCTCGCCATCGTCCTCACCCGAGACCAGCACTTCGGTCGTGGTCAGCAACGCGCCGCCGGTGTGGACGAATTCCGCGCGATCCTCGCCGAAGACGACATCGTCGTCCGCGCCGGCAGCTCCGAACGGCTGCGCTCCGGCCGACCAGGTGTCGCCCTGCTGGGTGTCTCGCAGGAAGATGAAAGAACCCCAGTCATCGAGGGTCGTGTCCTCCCGCCATCGCGTCACCGCAATGTCGCGCCAGCGGCTGAAGCCCGCCCCCGCCGTGGTCAGCATGACCGTGTAGCGACCGTTCGACAGCAAATGTGTTATCGGAGCGCGCCCAGCGGACACCTTGAGACGGCGCACCGTCGGCTGAATGCCCATCGTGCCGGCCGGCGTCGCCCTCGCCTCCGCTGCCCGGGGAGGCACGACGGCGACATCTCGGGGCATGCGTTCCTGGAGCAGCAGTTCAGTTGCCTGGATCATCGGTTCGCGATGAAACCGGCTGCGCATCCGTCCGTCGAGCAGAGTGTTGGCGATGGCGACGACGGTCATGCCCTGGTGATGCGCCATGAAGGTGCTGATGACCGCAAGGCTTTCATCGTCGGGCAGGCGCGCGCGGGTGAAATCGACTGCCTCATAGAAGCCGTAGCGGCCACGCGCCCCGATGTCGGCGAGATGGGCGAAGTTCTTCGCGGCGTCCCGCGGGTCGACCATGGTTGCCAGACCGGTGGCGTAGGGCGCGATGACGATGTCATCGGAGAGGCCCCGCTTCAGGCCGAGACCGGGAACGCCGAAGTTCGAGTATTGGTAGGTGAATTCGAGATCGCGGGCGTTATAAGCCGACTCGGAGATTCCCCATGGAACGCCAAGCGACCGTCCATACGACTGCTGGCGCTCAACCACCAACCGATTGGTCTGCTCGAGCAGGCTGCCCACCGGTGCGCGCATCACCAGCGAGGGCATCAGATATTCGAACATGGATCCCGACCACGAGATCAGCGCCGATCCCTTGCCGAGCGGGGTCGCAGCGCGGCCGAGACGGAACCAATGCCGTGTCGCGACGTCGCCCTTGGCGATGGCAAACAGGCTGGCGAGGCGCGCTTCCGAGGCAAGCAGATCGTAGCAGCTCGGGTCGAGGATGTTATCGGCGATCGAATATCCGATCGACAGCAGCTTGCGCTCCGGATCGAGGAGGAACGAGAAATCCATCGCCAGCGCCATCTCGCGGGCAGCACCCGCCAGAGCCGTCAGCCGGGCCGCGAGGCCAGACGGGAAGCCGACACCTTGCAGGCGGTCGCTTTCGTGCTCGGCGACCACCCGGCGCAATGCTTCGATCCAAAACACGTGGTCCGGGACTCCCTCATCGGCGCGTTGCCGGCAGAATGGCCTGGGCCGCCTTGGCGGCCTTTTCCGTCAGCCGCTTGAGGAGCGGCGAAATGGCCTCGATCGTCTGTGCGCCGGTCAACTGGCCATCGATCTCATCGAGCATCGCGACAAGCTGCTGCCCGTTCTCGCCGCTGGTCGCGAGCACGGCGGCGACGGCCTCGCGCGCCAGCGCGAGGTTGTCCGCCATGCCGCGGCGAGCCTCTGGCGCGATGGGCTCGCCGATCCACTCCTCGCAGGCGTTGGCGACCGCAATCAGGTGACCGGCCAGATTTCCGCTGTCGACGGATGACACGTAGGCAGGATTGAGCGGGCGCAGATCGAGCGTCCCATACCAGTTGAGAAAATGCCCCCTGAATCGCTGGAGCTTCCGCATCGATGCGAATGTCGCTTCCAGACGCTCGACAGTCTCCTTGGTTCCCGCCCAGCCGAAGTCGCGGGCCGCGATGGCGGAGAGCAGGTAAAGACCGATGTTGGTCGGCGATGTCCGATGCGCGACGACCGGCTTTGGCGCCACCTGGAAATTGTCCGGTGGCAGCATGTTGTCCGAGGCGGTGACGAACGTCTCGAAAAAGCGCCATGTCCGCCGAGCGATGAGGCGCAGATCGTGCGCCTCGGATGGCGAGACGGCGTGGCTCGGTGCGACAGTTGGCGACCGGCTGGTACGCAAAGCCAGCACCGGCGCTGTCAGCCAAAGGAATGCGATCGGAAGGGCTATCGGCCACGATGACGGCGCCAGCGCCAGCGCGCCGGCCGCCACCAACAGCCCGAGCAATGTCCCACCGGCCATCCTCCGATAGAAGCCGAGCAGATCCAAGCCGCGGGCTCGCCGCCGATTGTGCCGCGGTCGTCCATTCGAGAAGATGACGGCGGGTCAGGAACAGCCGCACCATCGTTCGCGCGATCGCGTCGCCCATGCGCCAGGCCTGGTCGGGCAGGAACGCGATCGAAAGAACGGTCTGGGCGCCCGCCAGCCGCAAGTCGCCGCCCAGCGCACGGACGTGACTGGCGAGGCGAACGCCCGTGCGGCGCGGGATGATGGCAAACAGGGTCGGGAGGAACGCCGGGATCGCGATCGCCGCCAGGGCGAACAGCGTCCCCCTGATGCCTGAAGACAGCGGCAGCAGCCAACTGACGGCGACCGTTGCCAACGCGAAAGGCGCAAACAGCGATCGCCGAAGGTTATCCACTATCTTGCCACGGCCGACCGGGGGAACCGCTTGCAGTCCGGTCACCCGCCCCAGGGCCCAGGGAAGGAGCTGCCAGTCGCCCCGCGTCCAGCGATGCTGTCGCCGAGCGGCGACGTCGTAGCGGGACGGGAACTCCTCGACCACCTCGACATCCGAGGCGAGACCGGCGCGGGCGAAGATTCCCTCCAGGAGATCGTGGCTGAGAAGCACGTTTTCCGGCACCCGCCCGGAAAGGGCCGCCTCGAAGGCGTCGACGTCGTAGATCCCCTTGCCGGTGTACGACCCCTCGCCAAAGAGGTCCTGATAGACATCCGAGACGGCCGCCGCGTAGGGATCCATGCCCCCGGGGCCGGAAAAGACCCGCTGAAAGAGCGAGCCTTCGCGGCCAATCGGCAGAGAGGGTGTGACGCGCGGCTGGAGGATGCCGTAGCCATCGACGACGCGCTGCTCGGTGCTGTCGAATTTCGGCCGGTTCAGCGGGTGAGCCATCTTGCCGATCAGTCGAGGGACTGCATCGCGTGGCAGTCTGGTATCGGCATCGAGCGTGATGACGTAGCGGACACCGCCCGGTACGTGCAGCGGTCGACCGCCGACGGACATGAACGTGGTATCGGTCGCGCCGCGGAGAAGCCAGTTGAGCTCGCACAGCTTGCCCCTCTTGCGCTCCCATCCCATCCACTTGTTCTCGCCCGCATTGAAGACGCGGCGCCGGTGCAGCAGAAGAAAGCGATTGCCGTCGGGGCCAGGCCCATGCCGATGGTTCAGGCGATCGATCGCCTCGGCGGCGACTGCGAGCAGATGCGCGTCGCCGTCCGGACACTCCTCGTCGGAATCGACGCCGTCCGACAGCAGCGCAAAGGTGAGATCGCCGCCGGCGCTGCTGAGGTAGTGGACCTCCAGCCGTTCAACCTGTTCCGTGAGATCAGCCGCGCTGGTCAGCAGCGTCGGCACGACGACCAGGGTGCGCAACGAGGGGGGCACGCCCGCCTTCAGGTCGAGCCCGGGCAGCGTGACCGCGCCGAAGGTCCATGTGATGCCGCGATTGACCAGGGTCGTCGCGATCTCGGTCGCCGGGAGCAAGGCCACCAGGGCGAAGAGCGCCAGCCACCCGATCCCGACGCCGGCGAGAGCCCACAATGCCAGCGCCATCACGATTGCCGTAGCGCCGAGGATCGTGCCGATATACCCGCCGATGCCCAGGCGAACGCTGAGGCGGTTGATCCGGAGTCTGGCTGGTGCGCGGAACCCGATCGATCGTTCGAGGGCGCGCCGTCCCGCAGCGATCAGGTGATATCCCGGATCGCCCACGCGATCGGCTTCCGCCGGGTCGCTCGCCTGTGCCGCTGCCGCATGTGCCGCCCGCAGGGCTTCGTCGGCGATATCGAGCTCCGAGCGGGACGAGCCCCGGGACAATTGCTCGATCGCGCCCCGATAAATGTCACGCGTCGCAAAATCCATCGCCGCAAAGGCGCTTGCCGCACACAGCCGTTGATCGACGAGGCTGACGCTTTCGACCAGTTCCGCCCAATCGACGTTCGACATCAGCCGCATGCTGGTAATGATGTTGCGCACGGTGACGTTGGATGCGCCTTGCCTGCGCTGGACGTGCTGGACCAACTGCTCGATCGAGGTGTCTTGTCGTGCCAACCGCTCTTCGAGCCAACCGAGGGCAGGCGTCGTCGTCGGATCAAGGTCTCTCAGTCGCTTGGCCAATTGCCCGGCAAAGGGCTCCAATAGCGGCTGCGACGAGAGCGCGGCAGTCTCGGTCTGCAGGATGGATTGGGCGCTGGCGTTCGTCAGCAGCAGGTCAGCCAACTCGTCGGCGTCTCTGCGCGCCTGCCGTCCGGCGGTCATCTGATCGGCGAGCCGTCGCAGATTCTCGACCAGGACGATGCGCAGCGTGACAATAACCGCCCACAGTTCGCCGATGGTCAGCGGCTGGACGCGCTGATAGGCGGCAATGAACCGACGCAAGGACTCGGGGTCGACGCGGCTGTCGGTATGGGCGACCAGCGCCCAGGAAAGGCCAAAGACCCTCGGATAGCCCGCAAACGGCCCATCGGCCAGTTTCGGCAATTGGCGATAATAGCCGGGCGGCAGATCGTCCCTGATCTCGCGAATCTGCTCTTGCACGAGGTGGTAGTTGTCGAGGAGCCACTCCGCCGCCGGCACGACGCTGCGGCCGTCCTCCAGCTCCGCGACGCTTGCGCGATAGGCGGCAAGCAGGACCGCGGCATTGTCGTTGAAGCGCTTACGGAGAGGCGGGACGTTTGGCGGTGTCGGCGTCACCGACTGCGCTGCCGCGAGGCTCTCCGCGTGGCGCTCGAGCCGTTCGAGACCGAAAAGCTCTTCTCTTACCGGTGCGGTGTCGTTCCACGGAGGCGCGCCAGCGCCGTGCCGGCGGACATGTGGAAAGATCGCGTTCATCAACGCCTTTCTCTGCGGCGTCGGCCGGCAACGGCCGCCGAATGCGCCCCGCGACCGCCGCCACGCGAAGATTCAGCCAATCTTCTTCTCAGTCGTCCTGGTCGAGGGAGTGGCGCTTGCGCGGGTGCCTGAAAGCGACCGCCGTCTCCGTTGCCCGGACGATCGCGTCGACGCCTCTAGCCGGTCTTCTTCGGCTTTCCGATCGAAATCGGTGTGCCCCTGGTCATCGCAACCGGCGCCGCCGCGGGCTCCATCTTCTTCTTCGGCTTTCTGATTTCGCGGTTGCTGCGCTTCTGTCCCTTAGCCATCACGTCCTCCTGGGCAAAGCCGGAGCCGCGGTTGCGACCGGCGAAAACAAGCGACCATGCCACCTCGGCGAGGTACGGGGCTGAGCCGTCGAAATCGCGCTATCGGGGCGTACCAATCAAGCGACTTGCGGTCGATCTGTCCGCACGTTCACAGCTTGATCTCTCGCCATCCCCACAGGACCAGAGCCGCGCCTGCCGCTGCGCCGAGAAGCAGCCCGCCAGTTCCCACGGCCAGTAGAAATAGAGCGACAAGGTGGAAGCCAATGAACGCTCCCGCGATGCCGACAAGTGCGCTGGTGACGTCGGCTCTCCGTCCGCCGGCCATTTGCCGCGTCAGCCAACCGGGCCGGGCGACCCTTTGTGCGATGATCCCGGCCGCAATTCCGATAGCCAGCACGATCAGGAAGACGAGTATCGGGTCCATGGTGTGCGATCCTCTTCCGGCGATCCAAATGCGAGATGATGACCCGTGACCAGTCAGGGCGGGGGGCGCTGCAGAGCCGGTCACGGGTCGGTCGCAGCAGCCCCTGCGGGGGCGGGGGCGGGCGCCGCGATCTGAATGGTGCCTCTATGCAAACTGTATCCGAGACGAAGTCGCCAGGACGAGGCTCGGAATATACTCAGGCCGCGCCGGCGGCCGAGCATCGATCGCAGCGCTGGCCGGTCGGACTTGGCACGGGTCAGGCACCGCCCCCTTGCGCGGTGGCCGCGCCGCGGATCAGAGGCGGCCCATAACCACCAATACGACCAGGA
>CAWAJQ010000004.1:0-1113748 GCA_963782395.1 uncultured Alphaproteobacteria bacterium | reverse complement strand
GAGGAAATGATGAAGCGTTTTCCGCGCATCGGTATCGCATTGCTGGCGACCGTAGCCGCCATCGAATTGCCACGAGTCGGCCTCGCCGCCGACTATACGCTGAACATCAACTCGGCGCTGACCACCGACGACCCGCTCTTCAAGGGTCTCGAGGCATACAAGCAGAAGGTCGAGGCGGACACCAAGGGTGCCGTCGAAGTGCGCCTCTTCCCCAGCTCGCAGCTTGGCAAGGACGAGGACGTGCTTGAGCAGGCGCGCGCCGGTGGCAACGTCGCCGTCGTCGTCGATGGCGGCCGTCTGGCTGTCTACACCAAGGAATTCGGTATCCTCGGCGCGCCGTTCCTGGCCCAGGGCTACGAGGGCATCCGCAAGGTCGTCACCTCGGACCTCTTCGAGGGTTGGGTGAAGAAGCTGCATGACGACGCCGGCCTCCAGGTGCTGTCGTTCAACTGGTGGCAGGGTCAGCGCAACCTTCTCACCAACGTTCCGGTCAAGACACCTGCCGACCTCAAGGGCGTGCGCATGCGCACGCCTGGCGCGCCGGTGTGGATGGAGACGATCAAGGCGATGGGCGCCACGCCGACGCCGATGGGCTGGACCGAGGTCTATCCGGCGCTCCAGCAGCACGTCATCGACGGCGCCGAGGCGCAGGACCCTGCGGTCTGGGGTGCCCGCCTCTACGAGGTCATCAAGTACATCACCAAGACCGGTCACATCAATCTGATCACGGGCGTCGTCACCAGCGCCGGCTGGTTCGACAAGCTCCCCGCCGACATCCAGAAGATCCTTCGCGATGACGCGCTTTCGGCCGGCGACATCGCATCGTACGGGACGAAGGACTCTCTCGCCAACTACGAGAAGATGATGACGGACAAGGGCGTGCAGATCGACGAGATCGACGTCACGCCTTTCGTCGAGGCAACTGCCAGCGTTTACGATAAGCTCGGCTACTCCGACCTGCGCAAACAGATCGAGCCGATCCTCGCCAAGTAGTCTCCCAAGGCCGGGCCGGCCCGCAGTGCGAGCCGGCCCTTTTACCCTTGATTCGGGTGGCGGAGGATGGTCGATTTTCTGGTTCGTCTTGAGGCGGCGGTGGGCAAGCTCCTGCTTGTCGTCATCGTCGTTCTCGTCTTTGCAGCCGGCGTGCTGCGCTGGTTCGATCACCCGCTGATCTGGTCGGTCGATCTCGCCCAGCTTCTCTTCCTCTGGATTGCCTTCATCGGCGCCAATCAGGCGCTTAGAAAGCGCGTGCATATCGGCATGGACCTCGCCGTGCGCTGGATGCCGCTCGCCTGGCGTCGTGTCATCGAGATAGCGCTGGCCGCGCTCACGCTCGCCTTCCTGCTGATCATGGTGTGGGAGGGCTACAAGCTCACCACGCTCAATATCCAGCGGGTCTTCGGCGACAGCGGTTTCAGCTACGCCTTCGTCACCGGCGCCGTGCCGGTCGGCTGCCTCATGCTGGCGATCACGCTCGCCGGCCATCTGGTGAAACTGATCCGCACCTGGCGGACGGAGCGAAGCCTCGTCTTTTCCAATCCACGCCGCGGCGAAGTGGAAGACCTGCTGTGACGCTGCTCTCGCTGACCTTCCTGGTGCTGATGCTGGCTGGGCTGCCGATCGCCTTCGCCATCGGCATGGCCGGCTTCACCTTCTTCCTGACCAACGGAACGATCCCGGTTTCCATCGGCGTGCAGCAGGTGGCGACGGCTTCGCAGAGCTTTCCGCTGCTTGCAGTGCCGTTCTTCCTCCTTGCCGGCCACATGATGAACCATTCCGGCATCACGTCGCGGCTCATCAACTGCTCGAACACGCTCGTCTCGTGGATGGCGGGCGGGCTGGCGCAGGTCTGCATCGTGCTTTCCACCCTGATGGGCGGCGTCTCCGGTGCAGCGGTTGCCGACGCGGCGATGGAGGCGCGCATCCTCGGGCCGGAATTGATCAAGGCCGGCTATTCCAAGGGCTTCACTTCCGCGGTCATCGCCGTCGGTTCGCTCATCACCTCCACCATCCCGCCGAGCATCGGCCTGATCCTCTACGGGTTCGTCGGCAACGTCTCGATCGGGCGGCTGTTCCTGGCCGGCGTCGTCCCCGGTCTCCTGATGATGACGTTCCTCATGGCCACGACGTGGTTCATCGCGCGGCGGCGGAACTACCGCTCCGAGATGGCAACACGGCCGACACTGAAGGCCGTTGGCAAGGCTGTGGCCGAAGCAAAATGGGCGCTGCTCTTCCCGCTGGCGCTGCTCATCGCCATCCGCGGCGGGCTGTTCACGCCCTCCGAGGTCGGTGCCTTCGCCGTCGTTTATGCCGCGGTCGTCGGCGTTGTCGCGCATCGCGAGATGACCTGGTCGGGGCTGTTGGAGGCGCTCGGTCAGGCGGTGACCGATATCGGCATGATCATGCTGATCATCGTCTTCTCCGGCATGGTCGGCTACGCCATCATCTTCGAGCAGGCGCCGCAGGAGATCGCCTCCGCGCTGATCCATCTGACGACCAATCCGTTGGCCATCGTCGGGCTGCTGCTGCTCTTCGTCTTCGTTGCCGGGCTATTTGTCGAGAGCACGGTGCTGGTGCTCCTGCTGACGCCGATCTTCCTGCCGATCGTGCGCCCGCTTGGCGTCGACGAGGTGCATTTCGGCATCCTGATGATGACCATCGTGACGCTCGGCTCCATGACCCCGCCGGTCGGGGTGTGCATGTACACCGTGTGCAGCCTGCTGAACACCCCGGTCGAGGAATACATCGTCGAGTCGATCCCGTTTGTCGCAGCGGTGCTCATCGAGGTCGCCTTGCTTGCGTTCTTCCCGCAGGTGGTGCTCTTTCTGCCCAACCTTCTGATGTGAGCCCTGGGGCGGCGGACGTGGATACCAGATCAATGACGATCGTTTGTCTTCGGCCGAGCCTTCCGCCTGAGCTCAATGTCCGGTGAGGGAGGAGTATCGTTCATGACGGGGAACGGGAGCCGCCAGCGCCTCTGCGGGTCGACGCTCGCCACGCTGCCGGAGACAATCGCGCGGCCGGCCTATGACCGCTCGGCGCTCACGCCGGGCATCGTCCACCTCGGTATCGGCGCCTTTCACCGCGCCCACCAGGCCGTCACTGTCGACCAAACCCTCGCCGCCGATCCGTCCTGGGCGATCGTCGCCGCCAGCCTGCGCAGCACTGCGACGCGCGACGCGCTGAAGCCGCAGGATTGCCTCTATACTCTCTCGGTCCGCTCGGGCGAGGGCGAGCAGCTGCGCGTCATCGGCAGCATCGTCGACGTGCTGGTTGCAACGCAGGAGCGCGAGCGCCTGTTGGCCGCGATGTCCGATCCCAGCGTGCGCATCGTCTCGCTGACCGTGACCGAGAAGGGCTATTGCCACGACCCGGCGACCGGCGCCCTCAACGAGGCGCATCCGGACATCGCGCGGGATCTCGCGAATCCGACCGCGCCCGGCACCGCGCCGGGCCTCGTCATCGAGGCGCTGGCGCGCCGGCGGGCGGCGGGGGTGGCGCCGTTCACCGTTCTCACCTGTGACAACCTTCCCTCGAACGGCACGGTGGCGCAGCGCGTCTTCGGACGCTTCGCCGAATTGCGCGACGCCGATCTCGGTGCCTGGGTCGCCGGCGAGGTCGCCTTCCCCTCGACCATGGTCGACCGCATCACGCCTGCCACCACCGACGAGGACCGCGTCCGCGTCGACGCGGCGATTGCGCTGACCGACGCCTGGCCGGTGGTGACCGAGCCGTTCTCGCAATGGGTCATCGAGGACCGCTTCCCGACCGGGCGGCCGGCCTTCGAGACGGCCGGCGCCGAGCTCGTCGCCGATGTCGCGCCTTATGAGCAGATGAAGCTGAGGCTCCTCAACGGCGCCCATTCGAGCCTTTCCTATCTCGGCTACCTCGCCGGCTACGAGCTGGTCTCCGACGTGATGGGCGATGCGTCCTATGCCCGCTTCGTCGCGGCGCTGATGGAGGAAGTGACGCCGACACTGAGCGTTCCGCCCTCGACCGATCTTTCCGGCTACAAGGCGGCGCTGCTCGACCGCTTCCGCAATCCGGCCCTGAAGCACCGCACGTGGCAGATCTGCATGGACGGCAGCCAGAAGCTGCCGCAGCGGTTGCTGGGCACGATCCGCGACTGCCTCAAAAGCGGCGCGCCCTTCGGCCACCTGGCGCTCGGCGTCGCCGGCTGGATGCGCTACGTCACCGGGACCGACGAGAAGGGCCAGGCGATCGACGTCCGCGATCCGCTCGCCGGCCAGCTCAAGGCGCTCGCCGACGCCGCCGGGCCCGACGCCGGGCGGCTGGTCCATGCCTTCGTCGGTGTCGAGAAGGTTTTCCGCTCAGACCTTGCCGCTGACCCGCGCTTCGTCACGGCCGTGACCGAGCGCCTCGCCCGCCTTCTCAAGGACGGCGCGAAGCGCGCCGTCGCGGCGGAGGAAGGGGCCGGCTAGCCGGAGCCTTGCTCGGTCCACAGCGGCCGCACCTCGACGGCACCGTGGCCGGTCGCCGGGCAGCGCGCCGCCCAGGCCAGCGCTGCATCGTGATCGGGCACGTCGATGATGTAGAAACCGCCGAGATGCTCCTTGGATTCGGCAAAGGGACCATCGCGCACTTGCATCTCGCCCGCCGTCGCGCGCAGCGTTGTCGCCGATAGGCTTGGCTGCAGCCGGTTCCAGCCGACAACGATGCCGGCCTTGGTGAGCGCCTCGGTGTAGGCGGTGTAGGCGGCCAACCCGCGCCGCTGCTCTTCGGGGCTGAGCTTCGGGAACGCCGATTCGTCGACATAGAGCATCAGGATGTACTGCATTTGGCTCTTCTCCCTCGCGGCAGCGGCGCAAATGCGCCTTCGACATGACGACGAACAAGCCCCGGTGATTTCGACAACAGGTCGAAGAAATTTCAGCCGCGCGCCGCCGCCGATGCGGCACGCCGACGCTCCTGTGCCTCAGCCGGCCACAGCATCTTCATGTCGTAATACTCGGCGAAGGCCGGAACGTCCGCCGGCAGCGCCACCCAGGGCAGCTTCGTGCGCGTGTAGATATGCACGTCCGGCGCGATCGCCGCGGGGTCGTCGAGCGTGCCGACGCGCACGAAGCGCAGATACGGCCGGCGGCCGTAGTCGCTCCACACCGCCACCTTGCATTTCGGACAGCGGTAGATGTCGTGCGGCCGACCGCTGTCAGTCGGCATGGAGGCCGGCTCGGGCGTGCCGGCCAGCATCTCGATGCGGTCGGTTTCGTAGAGCGCATTGATGGCGAAGGCGCTGCCGGTCTGCTTCTGGCAGTCGCGGCAGTGGCAGCAATGGACGAACATCGGGGCGGCGGTCAGCCGGAAGCGCACCGCGCCGCACGAGCATCCGCCGGCAAGTGATTCAGCCATCTGGCTTTTCCTCCTCAGTCTCCGGACGCGCTCATTGGCTGGAGGGTGCGAGGTCTGGGTTGGGCGTGTAGCCGGGACCGACGGTCAGCGGCTTGTCGGCGAGCACCGACTGATCGAGATCGGAATGCAGCTTCTTGTCGATTGTCTCGATCACCTTGCCGTCGGCGCCGATCAGCCGGACGGCAACGTCGTAGTCCGTGTTCGCCTTGATGCCTTTCAGCGCATCGGTGGTGAAGGAATACTCGCGGCGATCCGGCGTGACGTCCTTCGAGAGCACGATCGGAGGGCCGCCCGACGGGTTCTCGAAGGTCGCCTCGATGCGCGCATGCTCGGGCAGCGTGCGCAGCGGCGCCGCGATGAAGCCGGCATAGGCTTCCGACAGGCGGTAGTTGAAGACGAAGCCGCCGCCGGAGATGTCGAGATAGGGACCCTTTTGCGAGCAGGCGGCAAGCACCAGGGCGGCCGCGAGCGCGAGCCCTTTCACTCCTCTGCCCAGCATGGTTCCGGCGCTCCTTCTGCTCGCCCTGAAAGCACCCCCGAATCCGAATAGGCGATCCGGCGATTTTCGGCAATCGTCGCAGCACGACGAGGCTTGTCGCCATGGCACAAAGCCTGCAATCCTGTTTGGGGCAGGAAGGAACCGTCGATGACCAGCGCAGCCGCCACGGTGGCGAAATTCTCTTTTGCCGCCCCTTACGCGCACGATGATGCCGCGTTGATCCGCGCCTTTATCGGCGAGACGCGCCTCGACGAGGCGATCGAACGGCGGATCGACCAGCGCGCGACGCGCCTGATCAAGGCGATTCGGGGGGCTGCGGGCGGCATCGGCGAACTGGAGGACTTCCTGCGCGAGTTCGCGCTCTCGACCCGCGAGGGCCTGGCGCTGATGGTGCTCGCCGAAGCGCTGCTGCGCGTGCCCGACGCGGCCACCCAGGACCGCCTGATCGAGGACAAGATCGGCAGCGGCGATTGGAGCGAGCACGCCGGTCGCGGCGGCAAGCCCTTCGTCGCCGCCTCGATCTGGGCGCTCGGCCTCACCAGCCGCATCGTCTATCCCGGCGATACGCCGGAGCGGCTGGTCGCCGGCCTGGTCAGCCGCCTCGGCAAACCGGCGGTGCGCACCGCCACGCGCCAGGCGATGCGCGTGCTCGGCCACCATTTCGTGCTCGGCCAGACCATCAGCGAGGCACTCGGCCGGGCACGGGCCATGGAAAAGCAGAACTACCGCCATTCCTACGACATGCTCGGCGAGGGGGCGCGTACGGCCGCCGATGCGACACGCTATTTCGAAGCTTATGCCGGCGCCATCGACGCGATCGGCAAGGCGGCCGGCAAGGACGCGCTGCCGGATCGACCCGGCATTTCGGTGAAGCTTTCGGCGCTCCACCCGCGTTACGAGGCGGTGAAGCGCGACCGTGTGATGAAGGAGTTGGTGCCGCGCCTGCTCGACCTGGCGCGCGCCGCCAAGGCACACGACCTCAACCTGACCGTCGATGCGGAGGAGGCCGACCGCCTGCAACTGTCGCTGGAGGTGGTGGCGGCGGTGCTCGCCGATCCATCGCTCGCCGGCTGGGACGGCTTCGGCCTGGCGATCCAGGCCTATCAGAGGCGCGCCGCTACGGTCGTCGACTGGATCGGCGATCTTGCCAAGGCGCTTGACCGGCGGCTGATGGTGCGCCTCGTCAAGGGCGCCTATTGGGACACCGAGGTGAAGCGCGCGCAGGAGCGCGGGCTCGCCGACTATCCGGTGTTCACGCGCAAGCCCGCAACCGACCAGTCCTATTTTGCCTGCGCCCATCGGCTTCTGGCGCTTCGCCCGCGCATCTATCCGCAATTCGCCAGCCACAACGCGCTCACCGTCGCCTCCATCGTGGAGATGGCCGGCGACCCGGACGGCTACGAGTTCCAGCGCCTGCACGGCATGGGCGAGGCGCTGTTCACCGCGCTGCGCAAGGACGATCCGGCGATCGCAGCCCGCATCTATGCCCCGGTCGGCGGCCACCGCGAGCTGCTGGCCTATCTGGTGCGCCGGCTCCTGGAGAACGGCGCCAACTCTTCGTTCGTTTCGGTGGTCGGGGATACCGACGTGCCGGTGGAGGACCTGATCAGGCGGCCGGCGGTGCTTCTCGACGGCGGCAGCCGCGTCCGCCACAGCCACGTCCCCCTGCCGCGCGACCTCTACGAGCCGGCACGGCGGAATTCTCTGGGGCTCGAATTTGGCAGCAGCGCCGACCTCAATGCGCTCGTCTCCGGCATGGTGAAAGCCGGCGACGCTCCGCTCGAAGCGCATCCGCTCACCGCCGCCAAGGTCGTGGGCACGGCACGTCCGGTCGTCAGCCCCGTCGATGGAAAGACCATTGCCGGCAATGTGGTGGAGCTGCCGGTTGAATCGATCAATGAGGTTTTTGCCGCGGCCAAGGGCGGCTTCGCGGCGTGGTCGCGGACGCCGGCAACCGAACGCGCCGCCGCCCTCGACCGCTTGGCCGACTCAATAGAGGCCGAACGCGATGCATTGGTGGCGCTGCTTGCCCGCGAGGGCGGCAAGACGCTCAACGACGGTATCGCCGAGGTGCGCGAGGCCGCGGACTTCTGCCGCTATTACGCGATGCAGGCACGACTCCTGTTCACGCCCGAGGTGATGCCCGGACCGACCGGCGAAAGCGACCAGCTGATCCGGCGCGGGCGCGGCGTCTTCGTCTGCATCTCGCCGTGGAACTTCCCCCTTGCCATCTTCCTCGGCCAGACAGCGGCGGCGCTCGCCGCCGGCAATGCGGTGATCGCCAAGCCGGCCGAGCAGACGCCGCTCATCGCCTTCCGCGCTTTCGAACTGCTGCACAAGGCCGGCGTGCCTCTGGCCGCGGCACAGCTTGCGCTCGGCGACGGCAGGATCGGCGCGGCGCTCACCGCCCATCCCGACGTTGCCGGCGTCGCCTTCACCGGCTCGACCGAAGTCGCCTGGGCGATCAACCGCACGCTCGCCGCCAAGAAAGGCCCAATCGTGCCGCTCATCGCCGAGACCGGCGGCATCAACGCCATGATCGCCGACGCCACGGCGCTGCCCGAGCAGGTGGCCGACGACGTCATGACCTCGGCCTTCCGCTCCGCCGGCCAGCGCTGTTCGGCGCTCAGGCTGCTTTGCCTGCAGGACGATGTCGCCGACCACGTGCTGGAGATGATCGTCGGCGCCGCCAGCGAACTCGGCCTCGGGAACCCAGGCGATCCGGCCACCGACATCGGCCCGGTGATTGACGGCGAGGCAAAGGCCAATCTCGAAGCTCATATCGCCGCCATGCGCGCTGCGCCCTTTGCCAAGATCCGCTATGCGGGGCCAGCGCCGGAGACTGGCACCTTCGTCGCGCCGCACATCATCGAGCTGGATTCCGGCTCGCGCCTTGAACGCGAGGTGTTCGGGCCAATCCTGCATGTTGTGCGCTGGAAGCCCAGCGAACGCGACAGGCTCGTCGCCGCGATCGCCGCCACCGGCTACGGCCTGACGCTTGGCATCCACAGCCGCATCGACGAGACGGTGGAGCGAATCGTCGACGCGCTGCCGGTCGGCAACGTCTACGTCAATCGCAACATGATCGGCGCGGTGGTCGGCACCCAGCCCTTCGGCGGCTCCGGCCTGTCGGGCACCGGCCCCAAGGCGGGCGGGCCGGACTATCTTCGGCGCTTCGCGCTGGAGCAGGTCATCTCGGTCAACACCGCGGCGGCCGGCGGCAACGCCTCGCTGATCGCCATGGAGGACGACTGATGTATAACGTGTTGCGTCATATAACGAGATGCGTTATAGGCCTTCATGATCCACAGCTTTCGCGATCCCGAGGCGGAGCGTATCTGGTCGGGTCTCAGAAGCCGCCGGCTGCCATCGGATATCCAGGCCGTGGCGCTGCGCAAGCTGCGCCTGATCAATCAGGCGCGCACCCTGTTGGACTTGCGCGTTCCGCCCGGGAACCGGCTGGAGCGGTTGAGCGCCGACCGGACCGGGCAGCACAGCATCCGTATCAACGACCAATGGCGGATCTGCTTCGAGTGGCGTGACGGAGGAGCGAGAAATGTCGAAATCGTCGACTACCACACGTGATCGGGATCGCCTGCCCAATCCCCATCCGGGCGAAATCCTCCTCGAGGAGTTTCTGAAGCCCATGGGGATCAGCCAGAATGCGCTCGCCCGCGCGGTCCATGTGCCGCCGCGCCGCATCAACGAGATCGTGCTGGGAAAACGCGATGTGACCGCCGACACCGACTTGCGGCTTGCTCGTTTTTTCGGCGTATCGGAAGGCTTCTTTCTCGGCCTTCAGACCGATTTCGACCTCATGGAACGGCGCCGGCAGATTGAACCCGACCTCAAATCCATCGAGCCGAGGGCAGCCTGAGCATGACCGACAAAGCCTTTCTCTCTCGTGCCATCGACCAGGGCAGGGGCGCCGTGCCCGCCGATCTGGTCATCAAGAATGTCGGCCTGCTCGATATCGTCTATGGCGGCGTGACGGTCACCGACATCGCCATCTGCGGCGACCGCATCGTCGGCACCTATGAGCCCTATGCGGGCACCCGCGAGATCGACGGCACCGGGCTGTTCGCCGTGCCCGGCTTCATTGACACCCACCTCCACGTCGAATCCTCGCTGGTCACGCCGCAGGAGTTCGACCGTTGCGTTCTGCCGCATGGCGTCACCACGGCGATCTGCGATCCGCACGAGATCGCCAATGTGCTCGGCCTGGAAGGCATCCGCTTCTTTCTCGAGTTCTGCCGAAACGACGATCATGGACCTCCGCGTCCAGCTCTCTTCCTGCGTACCGGCGACGACCTTCGAGACCTCGGGCGCCGAACTGCTCGCCGAAGACCTGCTGCCACTCGCTTCGCACCCGAAGGTGATCGGGCTGGCGGAATTCATGAACTTCCCCGGCGTGCTTTCGAGCCGCGACGACGTTCTCGACAAGCTCGTCGCCTTCCAGGACGGCCATATCGACGGCCACGCGCCGCTGGTGCGCGGCTACGACCTCAACGGCTATCTCACCGCGCGCATCCGCACCGACCACGAGACCACCATCGCCGAGGACGGCCGCGAGAAGCTGAAGAAGGGCCTCGCCGTGCTCATCCGCGAGGGCTCGGTGACCAAGGACCTGCATGCGCTGGCGGAAATCCTCGACGAGCATTCGTCGAGCATGTGCTGCCTGTGCACCGACGACCGCAATCCGCTCGACATCGCCGAGGAGGGCCATCTCGACTATATGGTGCGCACGCTGATTGGCCTCGGCCGGCCGCTGCACCATGTCTATCGCGCGGCGAGCTGGTCGGCGGCCAATGCCTTCGGCCTCAAGGACCGCGGCATGATCGCCCCCGGCCGCCGCGCCGACATCGTTCTGGTGGGCGATCTGGCCGAATGCTCGGTCAAGACGGTGATCTCCGCCGGCCGCGTGGTGGACGACGCGCTCTTTGCCACGCGCAAGAAGGTGGCGCCGGTCGGCCTCGACAGCGTCAAGCTGCGCGAGATCGGCCCGGCCGATTTCCGCATCCCCGGCGCCGCTGCCGAACTCTCGATGATCGGCGTGGCGCCCGGCCGCGTCGTCACCGACCATGTGCGCAAGCAGGTGCTGGCTAAGGGCAACGAGCGCGTCGCCGATCCGGGTAATGACATTGCCAAGGTGGCGGTTATCGAGCGCCACGGCGTCGACGGCTCGATCGGCCGCGGCTTCGTCACCGGCTTCGGCATGCAGCGTGGCGCCATCGCCTCGTCGGTCGGCCACGACAGCCACAACATCTGCGTCGTCGGCGTGGACGACGACGACATGGCGGTGGCGGTCAACCGGCTGCGCGAGATCGGCGGCGGCTTCGCCGTCACCGATGGCGGCAAGGTGATCGCTGAGCTGGCGCTGCCTCTAGCCGGGCTGATGAGCCTTGAGCCGTTCGAGGCGGTCCACGCCGGCCTCATGCCGCTGCGTCGCGCGGCGCGCGAGCTCGGCTGCACGCTGCCGGAACCATTCCTCCAGGTTGCTTTCCTGCCACTCCCGGTCATTCCGCATATGAAGATCACCAATTTCGGGCTCTTCGACGTGGACCGGTTCGAGCTGGTGAAGGAATGACATGTCGAAATTGACTTCGGGCAGCCCGTCGCTGCCGAGCGCCGGCGCGTCGGCGACCTCGGGAACGCTTTCCTCAGCCGGCCTCTGGCGGCCGCGCTGCAGCAGATAGACCGTGAGCAGGGTGAAGCCGACGGCAATCGCGATCGGCAGCGCCTCGGGGCCGAACAGGTCGACCAGATAGCCGACCGGCGTCGAGCCGACGATCGAGCCAGCCGAATAGGCCATGGCAAATCCTGTTGAGACGACGGCTAGCTTCTGGCCGCGGAAATCCTGCCCGATGAGCACGACGCCGAGTGTGTAGATGCCGGAGATGGTGCCGCCGGCCAGGAACAGCATGGGCGCGGCCGCGAGCGTGTGGCCCATCGCAAAGGGCAGGGCGAAGCTCGTCAGCGCCGCCACCACCGAGCAGAGGAGTAGCGTCGCGGTGCGCCCGTATCGGTCGGCCATCCAGCCGAGGCCGGCGACCAGCACCGCCTCGCCGAGGCTGAAAACCGCGACCAGCCGCGCCGCTTCAGCATCGGTGAAGCCGTGGGCGAGGCCGTAGAGTGGCAGCAGGCTCTGCATTGCCGTCTCGCCGATGCCGCCGAGGAAACCAGCCGCCACCAGCCCACCGGCCGCCGACAGGGCGAGCTTCAAGGTCTGCGGGCTGCCGCTGTCCTCCTCGTCCTCCGCTTCGCCGACCGCCGGGCGGATCGTGAGCGCGACAACGACGCCGGCCGCCAGCGGCAGCATGGCGACGTAGAGCGGTAGCGAGCCCGAGACGCCGACGCCGCCCAGCACCAGCGGCCCGACGAACTGGCAGGCGGCGTAGAGTGTGCCCGAGGCGCCGATGATGCGGCCGCGATGGCGGTCGTCGACCACGCCGTTCAGCCAGATCTCGGTCGTCGTCCACAGGGCCGCGAAGCAAGCGCCCATGACGAAGCGGGCGGCGAACCAGACGATGAGATTGTCAGAGGCCAGGATCGCGGCGAAGGAGGCGAGCGATATGGCGAACATCGCCGCCACGATTGAACGCACGCCGAAGCGGGCGATGAGCCGCGGCAGGATCGGCCCGACCACCAGGATGCCGGCGCCGGCGAGCGACGCGTTGAGGCCGATCAGCCAGGTCGCCAGCCCATGCTTCTCCAGCGCCAGCGAGAAGAACGGATAGCTGTAGCCGTAGAGCAGCGCCTCGGCGCCGATCAGCGACAGGACGCCGGCTACCCGCCAGACCTTCATGCGCGTTTGCCTAGATCACGCATTGCGGCTCGGCGCACCAGCACCGCTTGCCTTCCGGCACGAGGTTGAAGGTGCGGTAGTCCGCGGTGATCTCCTCGCCGGGCAAGATATCGCGCTCGGCATAGACATAGAGCTGGCCCTCGACGCGCGCATTCGGCCGGCAGCTGTGGTTGAGGTAATCGACGCCCTCCGGCTCCCACATCGGCAACAGGCAGAGCAGCTTGGTGCCCTCGAGTTTCAGATGCACCGACTGGCGCCACCAGAAGTCGTCGAGCGTGTCCTTGTCGGCGAGGTCGACCATCACCGACTTGCCGTCGAAGAAGCCGATCAGGCTGTCCTTGCGGATCGGCCGGGTGGCATAGATCGCCTTGTGATCCTCGGAGATCGTGCGCACCTCGAGAAGATCAAAGTTGGTGTAGCTCATGCCGCAACGCCCTCCACCTCGAACGCCCCTTCGAGCAGAGGTACCCCGCCCGATTGCCCGTCCCGTCCGGGCAGGTAGGGTTGTCCGTCAAAAAGGTTAGCCGACCATTTCTCGGTCAGGCGCTGGGCGTAGATGATCGGCATCTCGTGGACGTGCGGGCACTTTTCCAACTCGGCGAAGACGGGATCGTTATGAGCCGCGATCCAGTGCCTGCGATCGTCGGAGAGATGCACGCCGCGCGCGGGATCCTGGGTCACGCGGTTGTAGTTGGTGATCGTCGTCGTCGACATGTTCTGCCAGGCAACGACACATTTCTTGAAAAGCAACTCGACCGCATCGCGGTCATGGATCATCTCGTGAGGCGCGCGTCCCCATGCCTTGATCGCCTGATCGTGCACCAGCCGAGCGAAGGCGAAGGCGTCCGAGGTCGTATTGACGGCGGTAAAGGGGGCGCTCAGCGACGGATCGTAGAGCGGATCCTTGGGGTCGCCGGCGTGCCGGCAGAAGGCAACCGAGAAGAACTCGTACGCGGTCAGCTTGCCCGTGACCGGGCAGGGAACCTCGATCGCATGGCTAAGCGTCTTGCCGCCGATCAGTGCTTGCGGATCGTCCGTCTGGCCGGCCTGGCGCATCGCTTCGCCCAACGCCCGCAGCTCTTGCGCCGCCGTACGAAAGCAGGATTCGTCATAGGCGAAGATGGCGAGGAAGCCGGTCTTGCGCTCCTCGGCGACCTCGCGCCGGAAGCGGGCGAAGGCCGCGGCATAGTCCGCGCCATTGCGGACGTGGGCGACCGAATAACGTCCGAGCTTGAACTCGCGCCGGCCGGCAGAGCACTGCAGGCCGTGTTGCAGCCAATCGTCGAAGACCTCGGGCTTGGCCCCGTGAAACGGACATCGACCGGCGGCTGCCGGGCCTGTCCTCATTGCCGCGGGGGCACGGCTTTCCGCGGACGGCGCCTCCGGCGCCTCTGCGAGACTCATGACTGCCTCCTCGTACGCATACTCAACAAATACTTAACCGCCGCGCCGGGAAATAAGCGGTGCGATTAACCGATTGTCAACCAAACGGCGTTGGCTAACGGCGATCTTGGAGGTCCATCAGATCGAAATTGTTCTTATTTCACTAAGCATTAACCATAGAATTGAAGAGTTGTCTTCAACCCGTCGGGGAGGAACGACAGGCGAGGCCTGGGCGGCCTGGATTTGGTCCGCACGTTATTCCAACTAAAAACTCCACTGAAACGCTGAAGTGAATCGGAAAAAGCAGGCCGGATAACAGTCATTGGGCAAAATTGCGGGTGCAACCTTGAGTACAAATACTTGCGCAATCCCTGTCGTGCTTAAGCAAAAGTAAATAGAATCATTAAACCTATCGCAAGGTCGGCTTGGCAGCGTGCCGGTCCAATCGGGAACATTGCGAGACACTGCGCCATGGCAAAGGCACTGACCGGCCGAATTACACTCAACCTTGTTGCTGGTATCGCCATTACCGTCCTGACGGTCGTGATCACCATTTCGTGGATGGCCCACAAGCACAACGAACAGGCCGCGCTGGGCACCCAGACCATGGTCGACGGCGGCCTGAAGTCGATGGGCAAGCGTCTCGCCCAGCTCGCCAACGACTATGGCTGGTGGGAAGAGGCCTACGACGCCTATGTCCGCAAGGACGAGGAATGGATCGACGCCAACGTCGGCACCGGCATCACCGACACCGACATCGCCGATCTCCTGCTGATCATTTCCCCCAAGGGCAAGGTCGACCATCAGTGGATCACCGACAATACCACCGACAAGGTCGGCGAGATCATCACACCGGCTACGCTTGATGCGATCCGCAAGATCGCGTCCGGCCTGCCGGTCGCCAACCTTGCCGGCGTCAGCAGCATCTATGCCGACACGCCCTCGGTACCGATGATGATCGCCATTCAGCACCTGGCGCCGGTCTCCAAGGCGGGTGAGGTGAAGAACACCGATCTGCCGATCATCGTCTTCGGCCAGTATCTCGGCAAGCAGCGCCTGCACGATCTCGGCCGCTCGTTCCTGATCGACGACCTTCAGTTCGCCCGCCACGGCGCGGCAAACCGCAGCCAGGTGCCGGTGCACGACATCACCGGCAAGGACGTCGGCGTGGTGGCCTGGACGCCGCCGACCCCCGGCAACGCGCTGTTGCGCAACGCGCTGCTGCCGATCGGCATCGCACTCACCCTGTTCTGCGCGGTGGCGCTGACGACCGCGTTCGGCGCCCGCAAGATGGCGATCGCGCTGACCAACAGCGAGCGCGAGGCGGTCACGGCGGCACGCACCGATTCGATGACCAGCTTGATGAACCGCGCCGGCTTCACCGAATTGCTGGAGTCGGGACCGCACGCCGAGGCCTGCCGCAAGAGTGCGCTGTCGGTCATCTATCTCGATGTCAACGGCTTCAAGACGGTCAACGACTCGATCGGCCATCACGGTGGCGACGCCCTGGTGCGGGCGCTGGCGCTGCGCCTCGGTCGCGTCTTGCCGCCGACGGCCACGCTCGCCCGCATCGGCGGCGACGAATTCGCCATCGCGCTGATTGCCGATGACATTGCCGCCGCCACCGCCAACACGGCAACCGCCGCGGCGCGCTCGCTCGACCAGCCCTTCACCATCTCAGGCTTCGAGTTCCACGTTACCGCGTCGGTCGGCTACGCCATCGCCAACCAGCACAGCAACGAGCCCGGCGAGCTCGTGCGACGCGCCGACATCGCCATGTATCAGGCGAAGAACGGCGCCGAGCGCGATGCGGTCGCCTATCATCCGACGATGGAGACGGGTGCGCTGGAGCGGAAGCAGATCGAAGCCGGTCTCCGCCGCGCTATCGAAAACGGCAATGAGCTCAAGGTCTTCTACCAGCCTGTGGTACGCGCCTCCGATCTGTCGATCGTCGGCTTCGAGGCCCTGGCGCGCTGGGAGTCGCCCGAGTTCGGCTCGGTCTCACCGGCCCTGTTCATTCCGGTCGCCGAGGAAACCGGCCTGATCCACGACATCGGTCGCTTCGTCGCCCATCAGGCGTGCCACGACCTCGCCCGCTGGCCGGGCTACCGCATGGCCATCAACGTTTCGCCTGTGCAGCTGCGCGACCCGAGCTTTGCCGGCGACATTGGCGCCATCGTGCAGAGCCACGGCCTGACCGCCGATCGCTTCGAGCTTGAGCTGACCGAAGGCATCCTGGTCAACAACCCGACCATCGCCAAGCGCAAGCTCGCCATGCTGAAGGAATACGGTTTCACGCTGGCGCTCGACGATTTCGGCACCGGCTTCTCCTCGATCGGCTATCTCCGCCAGTTCCCCTTCGACATTCTCAAGGTGGACCGCTCCTTCGTGCGTGACATCGGCATGAACGCCACCGCCAACGCGCTGATCCAGTCGCTGGTTTCGCTTGGCGATGCGCTGGGCCTGTCGGTGATCGCCGAAGGCATAGAGAACGAAGACCAGCTCAAGCTGCTGCGGCTCATCCAGTGCGAGTTCATTCAGGGTTTCATGATCAGCCGGCCGGTGGCGGCCAACGAAATCGACGCGCTGATCGTGGCGAGCGAGGAAAGCAGCGGGTGGGGCGCCGGTGCCGGCCGGCTGGATGATCGCAAGGTCGCCGCCAAGACCTGAGCCGAACGGTAAACGGTTGATTTACCAATGTTAAAGCGCGGGTGCGGGCTTCATGCAACCTTAACGCCCGCCCTCCAATGCTGCGCGCGATGTCCTTCCTGCGCCGCGCCTTGCCAATGTCGCGCATGGGGCGCCCGGATCTCCGGTTTGCGCTTAGCGTCGTAATACCGGCCGTCATCATCCTCGCCGTCACCGTCTCGACGCTGGTCCTGGCGGTGAATGAGATCGCCCGCGAGGTCAACCGCACGGCGCTTTCCTTGACCCGGCAGACGGTTGAGGCGGCGGTGCAGGCGCGGCTGCACCACATGGCCAACACCCATGGCGACTATGCCATCTGGGACGACGCCGCGCGCAAGCTCTACGGCGCCGTCGACCAGCAATTCGTCGACGACAACTTCGTCTCCTCGACGGAAGATCCGGTCTTCTTCGATACCGCCTATCTCCTCAATGCGGACGGCACGGTCGTCTTCGCCTATCATCACGGCGAGACCGTGACGATGCCGACCGCGGAAGCATTCGGACCATCGCTGGACCGCCTCCTGCGTGAGTCACGAGGGGCAAGCTCGCCAGATGTCCGCAGTGCGCTGGTACGCGGCGCCTGGGGGCCAATGGTCATGGCGGTCGGGCCGATCGTTCCCTTTTCGCAGACCATGTCCGCACCGGAGCCCAGACGGTTCCTTATCCTCGCCAAGGCGCTTGATCCGACGGCCGTTGAACAGTTGTCGGAAGACTATCTCATCACAGGGCTGGCACTGGCGCCTCCTTCCGCCGCCAGCAACAAGACCGCCATCCCGCTTGTCGACGCCGATGGCAGGACCATTGCCGCTCTCACCTGGGCGGCGCGAGCGCCCGGCAGCGAAGCGCTCGCTCGGCTGAACCCGCGCGTCATCGGCATGCTCGGTGCGCTGGTGGTGACCATGCTGGTGCTGATCGCCATCGCCGCACGCGGCTTTGCGCGGATTCGCCGCGGGGAGGTTCTGGCGCGTCATGCCGCCACCCATGATTCGCTCAGCGGCTTGCCCAACCGCGCGGCCTTGCTCGACCATCTCAAGCGCGTGATTGGCAAACGGCATGGCGACAACGACTTGGCTCTTGTCTGCGTCGAGGTGGACGGCGTGCAGGAAGTCAACGACGCCTACGGTCACGACATCGGCGATCAGTTGCTGCGCGAGGTGGCGAAAGGCTTCGATAAGCTGACGGGCAAATGCTATCTGGTCCGCCTCGGCGGCGATGAATTTGCCGTCGTCGTCGACAAGCCGCACGTAGGCGACCGGGCCACCGAGGTGGGCGAGCGGCTCATCCAATTCTTCAGTAAGCCCTTCGACATCGGCGGACGGATCATCTCCGTCAGCGCCAGCGTAGGCATTGCGCTGATTGGCCATGCCGACAACTCAGCCGGTGAGGTGATGCGTCGGGGTGATGTGGCCATGTATCAGGCCCGGCAGGAAGGCCGCAATCGCGTCTGCATGTTCGACGATTCGCTCGACGTGCAGCGCCGCAGGCGCATCGAAATCGCCGGCGATCTGAGGCGCGCACTCGCCACCGACGCGCTGACCATGTTCTACCAGCCGGTCTACAGCGCCGGTGGCACCAGCATCGTCAGCGCCGAGGCGCTGGTCCGCTGGCCCCGTGGCGACGATGCCAAGCCGATCTCGCCAGGCGAATTTATCCCGATCGCCGAGGAGAGCGGCCTCATCGACGAACTCGGCATGTGGACGCTGAAGCGCACCTGCCGCGACGCCAGCGCATGGCCCGGCCTCAGGGTTGCCGTGAACGCCTCGCCGGCGCAGTTCCAGAACCCGAACTTTGCCGCGGCTGTCGCCAGTGTGCTCGAGGAAACCGGGTTCCCCGCCAATCGCCTTGAGATCGAGGTAACGGAGACCTACCTCGTCACGCACCCCGAACGTGCGCGGCGGGCAATCGACTCGATCCGTGCCCTCGGCATTGCCGTTGTCCTCGACGATTTCGGCGTCGGCTATTCGAGCATCGGCTATCTGCGCAGCTTTGCCTTCGACAAGCTGAAGCTCGACCGCTCGCTGATCGCCAACATCGACCGCGATCCGCACGCCCAGAAGCTGGTCCAGGCCACCGTCGCGCTCGCCGACGCGCTCGAGCTCACTGTCACCGCGGAAGGCATCGAAACCGAGGAGGAGGCGACGATCCTGAGAATCGCCGGCTGCAACGCATTTCAGGGCTTCTTCTTCGGCCGCCCCATGCCGGCCGCCGAATTGACGGCGTTGCTGAGCGCCGATGCCCAGTTTCAGCCGCCCGCCCGCCTGCCGCTCCGGGCCTGAATCGAAACCGCATCTGGACATCCGCGCCTTGCCGGCCCAAGTGAGCGACATGCGCCATAACGTGCAGTTGCCAACAGGGAAACATCCTGCGACCGGCGTGGTTGCGGTCGCCCCCATGATGGACTGGACCGACCGGCACTGCCGCGTGTTCCACCGGCAGCTGACGCGCCGGGCGCTGCTCTATACCGAGATGGTCACCGCCGAGGCGATCATCCACGGCGACCGCGAGCGGCTGATCGGCTTCGCGCCGGTCGAGCACCCGCTCGCCATCCAGCTCGGCGGGGCCGATGCCGGCAGGCTCGCTGCAGCCGCGCGCATCGCCGCCGACTTCGGCTATGACGAGATCAACCTCAACGTCGGCTGTCCCTCGGACCGCGTGCAGTCCGGCACGTTCGGCGCCTGCCTCATGCGCGACCCGGCGCGGGTCGGCGAGCTGGTTGCCGCCATGAAAGCGGCGGTTGCCGTGCCGGTCACCGTCAAGTGCCGCCTCGGCGTCGACGAGCAGGACCCGGAGGCTGCCCTCGACGCGCTGGCGGACGCGGTGGTCGCGGCCGGCAGCGACGCCATCTGGGTCCACGCCCGCAAGGCCTGGCTCGAGGGCCTGTCGCCGAAGGAGAACCGCGAAGTGCCGCCGCTCGATTATGGCCGCGTCTATCGGCTGAAGCAGCGGCTTGCCGATACCTTCGTCGGCATCAATGGCGGCATCGGTTCGCTCGACGAGGCTGAGGACCATCTGGCCCATGTCGACGGCGTCATGCTCGGGCGCGCCGCCTATCACACGCCGGCGATGCTTGCCGATATCGACCGGCGCTTCTACGGCGCTGAGGAGGGGCTGGAGCCGCACGAAGCCGTGGTGGCGATGCTGCCCATGATCGCGGCGGAACTTGAGCGCGGCACGCACCTGTCGCGGATCACCCGCCATATGCTCGGCCTCTTCCATGGGGTGCCCGGCGCACGGTCATGGCGCCGCATCCTGACCGTCGGCGCGGTCAGGCCCGGCGCCGGCATCGAGGTCGTTCAGGAGGCCTTGGCTGCGGTCACTCCGGCACCGTCGGTCGAGGCGGCGATTTACACCAGCCTCGCGGAGAGTTTGGAGTAGGGCTCCGGTCCCCGCCGCTACGGCTTCAGCACCAGCCGGTCGCCGGAGATCGCATATCCGGAGAGCGAGTTGAGGAAGCTCATGCCGAGCAGGCTCTCCTCAAGCGCACCCGGCGGAGCCACCAGCGCCTTGACGTTGTTGCGCGCGATGGTGCCGATGCTCATGTGCTGGATCGTGACCGGGGCCGCGTTGATCATGCCGTTGGCGGTCTGGATAGGCATGCCGAAGTCGAGCGTCGCCGTAACGATGCCGATCCTGGCTGCGTCCTCCGGTGTGAGCGTAACCAGGCTGGCGCCGGTATCGACCAGCATCGTCATCGACACGCCGTCGACGCCGGTGCGCACCGCGAAATGGCCGTCGCCATTGCGCATGATGACGACGCTGTTGCCGACTTCGCCGGTGAGCTGGCCACTAATCGGAATGCCCGGCACCAGCACACCGAGCAGGCGTCCGCCGACACCGGCAAGCTCGACGCGATAGGCGTAGGCGCCGACCAGCACGATGAGGATGGCCCCCCAGCCGAGCACGGCGCGCAACACCTCGTGGGCACGGATGCCGCGCCCGATCAGCGCTGAACCGACGAAAAGCAGCAGGGCAACGAAATAGACCAGGCGTATGGGTCCGCCGGAGGACATGTCGAAGCCGAAGGAGGGCGCCAGCATGACCACCAGCGCCGCGACGCCGGCGGCGATCAGCAGCAGCAGGAGCCAGAAGAACAACCGCGGCGGCCGGCGCATGGTCACGGCTCGTCCCGCCCAGGCGCAGCGGCCCCGGTCAGCCGCTCGGGCAAGGTGCGCATGATGCGCCGCCGCTCCTCTTCGGAATAGCTCGCCCATCTGCCGATCTCCGTCAGCGAGCGGCCGCAGCCGGCGCAGAGCCGCGTGTCGGGATCGATGGCGCAGAGCTTGTTGCAGGGCGAAATCATGGGACAGCGTCTGGGGTCGAAGTGTACCGCCTACAGCGTCGCGGCGCCGATCAACCACGCCAGCAACGCTACCTGCTGGCAGGCGCCCAGCGCATCGCCGGTGCGGCCGCCGATCGCCTGCGCGGTCAATCGCGTGAAGATATAGGTGGCCAGCGCCGCGAAAACAGCAGCAAGCACCGCGGGCCTGAGGCCGATCACCGGGATCGCCACAAGCGCCAGGGCAGCGGCGATGGCGAGCGCCAGGACCATCGCGTTCTGATCGGGTGGGCCGGTGTCGTGAGCGAGCCCGCTCTCCTGTGCCGGCGGCAGCTCGTTCCACAGGCGCACCAGCGCCGCCCGCGAGACGCCTTCCGCGATGGCAAGCGAGATTGCCGCCTGAACCGGACCGGCGGCGATGATCGCTGCCAGGCAGGCAACGCGGATGACCAGCGACAGCACCAGCGCCGCGGCGCCATAGCTGCCAATGCGGCTGTCATGCATGATCTCCAGCCGGCGTTCGGCGGTCGAGCCGCCGAAGCTGTCGGCGACGTCGGCAAGCCCGTCCTCGTGCAGCCCACCGGTCAGCGCCATGGTCGCCGCCACGGCCAGGGCCGCGGCGACCCATGGCGGGACGCCGATGGCGGTGGCAATGAGAAGAACCAGGCCGCCGGCGATCCCGACAAGAACGCCCGCAACCGGGAACAGGGCAGCGGCGCGCCGGAAGTCGGGCCGGACATCGGGATCGACCCCGAGCCAGCCGGCCGGCACCCGGGTGAGAAAGGCCAGCGACGATTTCAGATCGTCGAAAGACGTATCCATGTTCCGGAATGGATTGCCGTCGCTCATGGGTTTCAGGCTCGTCGCTTGCGACCGATAGCGCCGCGGTTATAGAACCTTGCCGCGACCGGGCCAACGGCGACCCGGAAAATTCCCATCTTCCGCGGTCTGGAGCCCGAATGATTCCTTCCGAGAGCGGGCTTCCCTTCGACGATATCCGCGCCCTCGTCAGGGCCATGCCCGGCCCCGATTCCGCGGCCGCCGCGGAGGTGCGCGCGCGTGACGCGACCCTGACCAAGCCGCCGGGGTCGCTCGGCCGCCTGGAGGCGATCGCCGAATGGCTGGCCGCATGGCAGGGCAGGGCGCCGCCTTCGGTCAACCGGCCTCTGGTCGCGGTCTTCGCCGGCAATCATGGCGTGGTCCGGCGTGGCGTCTCTGCCTACCCGGCAGCGGTGACACGCCAGATGGTGGAGAATTTCGCCGCCGGCGGCGCCGCCATCAACCAGATTTGCCGCACCTATGAGCTCGGCCTCAAGGTCTTCGACCTCGCCCTCGACCTGCCGACCGGCGACATCACGACGGAAGCGGCGCTCGACGAGAAGATGTGCGCCGGGACCATGGCCTATGGCATGGAGGCGATCGCCGACGGAATTGATCTGCTCGCCATCGGCGAAATGGGGATCGGCAACACGACCATCGCTGCGGCGATCTATTGCGGCCTGTTCGGTGGCGAAGCCGGCGACTGGGTCGGTCCCGGCACCGGCGTCGATGATGACGGGCTCAAGCGCAAGCGCGCAGCGGTCGCTGACGCAATCGCGTTTCATGCGGGCCATCTCGACGATCCGCTGGAGGTCCTGCGCCGCCTCGGCGGGCGCGAGATCGCCGCCATGGCCGGGGCCATTCTGGCGGCACGGATGGGTCGCGTGCCGGTGATCGTCGACGGCTATGTCGCCAGCGCCGCCGCCGCCGTCCTCTTCGCCATGGATGAGACGGCGCTCGATCATTGCCTGTTCGGCCATGTCTCCGCCGAGCCTGCTCACCGGCGGGCTTTGCAGCGCATGGGCAAAGAGCCCCTGCTCGACCTCGGCATGCGTCTGGGCGAGGGGACCGGCGCGGCGCTCGCCATGGGGCTGGTCAAGACGGCCGCCGAGCTGCACAGGGGCATGGCCACCTTCGAGACGGCCGGCGTGTCGAACCGCGCCTAGCCCGTCCTCAGCCAGCCGCGGCGGTGGCGGTGATCCGGCCCCTGTTCGGGGTCGTCGCTGACCGGCGGCAGGGCCTCCATCACGCGCGATTGCGGGAAGGTGCAGATCGCCTCGGTACCTTCACGCAGCTTCGATTTCAATTCGAAGGTGCCGTCATGGGTACTCATCAGCGCCTGCACGATCGGCAGGCCGAGCCCGGCGCCACGCTCGGCATTCTTGTGGGCGATCGAGCCCTGGCCGAAGGACGACAGCACGACCGGGATCTCTTCCACCGGGATGCCGGGACCGTTGTCGCGCACCGAAAGGTATTGCCCGTCGTCGGGCGTCGCCGCCACGGTGATCGCGATCTCACCAGCCGTCGGTGTGAACTTGATGGCGTTCGATAACAGATTGAGCGTGATCTGGCGCACGGCACGATCGTCCACCCACAGGCGCGGCAGGCCGCGCTCGAAGCTCTGGGTGATGGTGATGTCCTTGGACCGCGCCTTGAGCTGCAGCAGGTTGGCGCAATCTTCGGCGATGTGGGCGAGGTTGACCGGCTCCTCATGCAGCTCGTAGCGGCCGGCCTCGATGCGCGACAGGTCGAGGATTTCGTTGATCAGGTTGAGCAGGTGCTGGCCGCTGGTGTGGATGTCGCCGACATATTCCTTGTAGTTGGCCTGGCCGACGGGGCCCAGCACCTCGTTCTTCATGATCTCCGAGAAGCCGAGGATGGCGTTGAGCGGCGTGCGCAGTTCGTGGCTCATGGCGGCCAGGAAGCGCGACTTGGCCAGGTTGGCCTCTTCCGCCCGGCGGCGCGCCTCGTCCGAGATTGAATTGGCCGTCTCCAGTTCGGCGATGAGCAGGTCCTTCTCGGCGCGGTATCCGAGCATGGACAGGGTCGCCGAATAGAGGCGCGAGGCGAGGATCAGGAAGAACACCTGGGCGCCGAGGGCCATGACCGACAGCGCGATCAGAAGCAGCTCGCCGTCGCGGAGGAACATCGCCACCAGCGTCAGCGTGATCGGGATCGTGCCGGCGACCGCGGCGGTCGGCACCGTGGAGGCGAGCGAGGTGACCACCGAGATGACCACCAGCATGGTCGCGAACTGGAAGATCTCGATGCCGGCGGTGTTGCCGGCATTGGTCGGAGCGAGGACAAGCACCATCGCCCACGCCACGCCGGTGAAGAACTCGGCGACGACGAAACGCCTGAGCCATGGTTTGATCCGCACGTCGACCGGTGCCGTGCCGATGTAGCGGCGACAGAGCGCCAGCATCACCAGGTGCATGGCAAGCACCAGCGCCGCCCAACCGCCGACGAGGAGCGGCGGGATCCACAGCAGGGCTGCGGCGGCGACGATGGCGATGAGCAGCGGCAGCGCATAGGCGGCGCTGATACGGTTCTGCCCGAAGGTGAGCAGCAGCTCGTAGTCGAACGCGGGGCGCGTGCCGGAGGTCGAGGTCAGGCGCTCGCGCTGATCGCGCACCGCGCGCGTGACCGTGCGGCGCCGTTCGGCCCGCTCACGGCTCCGGGTCGTCTTGTCGCTTTCCCGAGCGGACGAGGCGGTGTTCATATCAATACGCGAGCGACCCTGATGCGGGCTCCCGGCACGGATTGTTGTGGGAGCTAGGATGCATGATCGCAGGAGGGACTTAATTTGCTGCTCAGCATCATGGTTAACCGGGGGTAAATGCGAGATGCGGCAGAGAGTTAGCCGGAGGAGCGAGCTTGACCGCCTGCTGGGGGCGATCCGCGCCTGCCGTATCTGCCGCGAGCGGCCGGGCGGCGCGCCGCTGCCCCACGAGCCGCGCCCGGTGCTCAGCGTGTCTTCGACCGCGACCATCTGCATCGTCGGCCAGGCGCCGGGCACGCGTGTGCATGCCTCGGGCGTGCCCTTCACCGATCCTTCCGGCGACCGCTTGCGTGACTGGCTGGGCACCGACGCGGACACCTTTTACGATGTCGGCCGGCTTGCCATCGTGCCCATGGGCTTCTGCTTTCCGGGGCAGGACTCGCGCGGCGCCGACCTGCCGCCGCGACGCGAATGCGCGCCGGCGTGGCGGACCGAGCTGTTCGCCGCGCTGCCGAAGATCGACCTCCTGCTCGCCGTCGGCTCCTATGCCCATGCCTGGCATCTCGGGCCGCTCAAGCGCGGGACCCTGACCGAGACGGTCGCCGCCTGGCGTGAGATCATGGCAGCCACGGCCCGGCCGACAGTCATCCCGCTGCCGCACCCGTCGTGGCGCAACAACGCCTGGATCAAGAAGAACCCCTGGTTCGAAACCGAGTTGTTGCCGGTGGTCAGGCGGCAGGTCGCCGAACACCTCGGCGCCAATTGACAAGCCGAAATATCGTTCCTATAGACGCCCCTCTTCGGCGCCCTATGTGGGAAAATATCCCACAAATATGGGCGATATGAAATTGAATCGCGAGGGATGATGCAATGATCGACCGCCTCGACCGCAAGATCCTGCAGATTCTGCAGGAGGATGCGACGGTTCCCGTTGCCGAGATCGGCCGCCGGGTGGGCCTGTCGACGACGCCCTGCTGGCGGCGCATCCAGAAGCTGGAAGAGGATGGGGTCATCACCGGCCGGGTGGCGCTGCTCGACCCGAAGAAGGTGAACACCAAGGTGACCGCCTTCGTCGCCATCACCACCAACCAGCACAATGACGAGTGGCTGCGCCGCTTCGCCGAAGTGATCCGCGACTTCCCCGAGGTCGTCGAGTTCTACCGCATGGCAGGGCAGGTGGACTACCTGCTGCGCGTGGTCGTCCCCGACATCGAGGCCTTCGACAATCTGTATAAGCGCCTGATCGCGCGCATCGACATCGCCGACGTGTCGACCACCTTCGCGATGGAGCAGATCAAGTACACGACCGAGCTTCCGCTGAGCTACATCACGCTCGACAAGGACAAGGAAAGGGCCAAGGGCGCCGCCTGACGGCCATCCTGCCGATCATCACCGGCGCGCCTTGAGCCGCGCGAGCTGCTTGGGATCGGTCAGCTCTCTCGCCGCGTCCTTGCCGATCCAGCGTGCCGATTTGTCGTCCGAGGCTGAGAGCTTGCGCGCGAGCGCCAGCGCCGGGCGGTGCAGCGCCTGAGAGTGCTTGCCGATCTGGCGGAGCGCCCAGTTGACCGCCTTGCGTACATAATTGCGCGGGTCGGTGGCGTAGCGCTCGATCAGTTCAAGAAAGCCCGCGAAGGTCTTGTCCGGAATCGCCTTTCCGTGAACGGTGTAGGCGGCGAGCAGCGCGAAGGCGGCACGGCGCACGAATTCGCGTTCGTCCTTCGCCCATTGCCGGATCTTGTCTTCGACGAAGGGCGTCTTGACGAAGAGATGCAGGCAGGCCCCGTCGCACAGCGCCCAGTTGTCGAAATCCGCCGCCCAGGCGTCCATCTGCTCGGCCGTCACCTTCGCCGGCTCGTCGAGGTCGCAGGCCATGATGCGCGCCTCGTGCAGGCCGCTCCGCCAAAGCGCCGCGGCGAGCGCGTGGTCCCTTGCGTAGCGCCGCGCGATCGGCTGCATCGCAGCCAGCGACACGCCGGCCGTGTTGCCGGTAATGCCGTAGTGCGCCATGCCGGCGCGGTTCTCCACCGTGCCGGCCGCCTTCAGTTCGGCGACGATCCGGGCGGCGGTCTCGACCGGGTCGCTGGTGAGAACGCGATCGGGCTTGGCCGCATTGACGCTTCGCCGAGCCGATGGCCTACTCGCCGACACTCTCGCCATGTCACGCACCCCGCCGAAAGGATCAACCTTGGACGACCGCGACCTGAGACGCCTGCACGAAGCCCAGCAGATGGCGGTTCAGATGTTTGCCAGGCAGCCGAAGGAGCATAGCGGCAGGGGGATCGTGACCACCGTCTTCGACCGTGAGTTCGCCTCGTGCTGGGTGCTCCTGTCGGAACTCAAGCGCCTCAATGTGACTCTTTCCATCGAGGGATTCCACCGTCCCGGCGAGCTCTCCGACCGGCATCGCACCCTGGTCGAAGAGCTTGGCCTGCCGCTGACCTTGCGGCAGCTTGACGACGACGTCGCCCGCTTCGCGCTGAAACCCTTCTCGATCTGGCGATCGAGCTTTCGCGAGGTCCTCTGGCTCGACTGCGACTGCTTCCCGCTGCGCGACCCGTCCTTCCTGTTCGACGATCCCGAATACCGGGCAAAAGGCTCGCTGTTCTGGCGCGACGTGTTCGGCGTCGACCGCTGCTCGGTGTGGCACCCCACCGCAGAAGTGTGGCAGGTCTTCAACGTTCCGCCCAACGACGCCGAGGAGTTCGACAGTGGCCAGCTCCTCATCGACAAGGAGCGGTGCTGGTCGGAACTCGGGCTGGTGCTCCACTTCAACCGGCGCTCGGACGTCTATTACCGCCATGTCTGGGGGGACAAGGATACCTTCCGCCTCGCCTGGCAGAACCTCGCGGCGGCGAAGGCCGGCGGCAAGCTCACCGGCTACAACAACCTTGCCGACCCCGACACCGTTCCCTTCGGCTTCATGCCCTACGGACCGTTCCACATGGGGCGGCCGAACGATCAGCACAAATGGGGCGGCGGCACGGTGATGGTGCAGCGCGACCGCGAGGGCAGGGCGCTCTTCAACCACCGCAACACCGACAAGTTCACCCTCGATGGCGATAACGTCTTCAACGGCGACATCGAGAACGAGGCCATCTACCACCAGCATCTGGCAACGCTGCGCGAGCGGCTCGCGGCGGGGTAGGGGGTCTCTCACGAGACCTCATGGCGAGATGCGTGCTTCAGCGCGCCTCGAACCATGAGACCCATCCTTCGAGGGCCGCCTGCGGCGGCCACCTCAGGATGAGGCCCAAACTAATCCTTCTCCAGCCGGGCGATCAGGCTTGAGGTGTCCCAGCGCTTGCCGCCCATCGCCTGCACCTCGGCGTAGAACTGGTCGACCAGCGCCGCCACCGGCAGCTTGGCGCCGTTGCGCCGCGCCTCTTCCAGGCTGATGGCGAGGTCCTTGCGCATCCAGTCGACGGCGAAGCCGTGATCGAATTCGCCGGCATTCATCGTCTTGTAGCGATTGTCCATCTGCCAGGACTGGGCCGCGCCCTTGGAGATCACGCCGATCACCTGCTCGACATCGAGGCCGGCCTTCTTGGCGAAATGGATGCCTTCGGAGAGGCCCTGCACCAGACCGGCAATGCAGATCTGGTTGACCATCTTGGTGAGCTGGCCGGCGCCGGCCGGCCCCATCAGGCCGACCATCTTGGCGTAACATTCGATCACCGGCTTCGCCTTGTCGAAGATGTCCCGGTCGCCACCGACCATGACGGTCAGCTGCCCGTTCTCGGCGCCGGCCTGGCCGCCGGAAACAGGCGCGTCGAGGAAGCCGACGCTCATTTCCTTCGCCACCGCATAGAGCTCGTAGGCGATGATCGCCGAGGCCGTGGTGTTGTCGATGAAGATGGAGCCCGGCGCCATGCCGGCGAAGGTTCCATCATCGCCGAGGGTGACCGAGCGCAGGTCGTCGTCATTGCCGACACAGGCGAAGACGAAGTCGGCGCCCGCCGCCGCCTCTCTCGGCGTCGGCGCGGACTTGCCGGGATATTCGGAGACCCATTTGGCGGCCCTCTCGGCGGTGCGGTTGTAGACCGTCACCTGGTGACCGCCGCGCTTGGCCAGATGTCCGGCCATCGGATAGCCCATCACGCCAAGGCCGATGAAGGAGACGTTTGCCATGTCTGCATGTCCTTCCGGAGTCTGAACGGGGGCGGGGGAGGGCCCGCATGGCGCGCTACGCCGACTGGGTGACCTCCTCGGGGGTCTCGGTCTTTCGCGTCACCGCCAGGTGCTTGGTCATGTGCGTCTCGACCGCGCCGAGGGTGCGACGCAGCGATTCCACGATGATCAGATAGAACACCGCCGCCCACAGGTAGAACGAGATGTCGTAGGTCTGCGAGAAGACGTAACGGGTCTGTCCCATGATGTCGAGCACGGTGATCAGGCTGGTGACCGCCGAGGCCTTGACGATGGAGATCATCTCGTTGCCGTAGGGCCTGAGCGCCGTCATCAGCGCTTGCGGCAGGATGACCTTCCACAGGGTAATGAAACCGGGCAGCGCCAGCGCCCGGCTGGCTTCCCAGCTTCCCGCCGGCACGGCGCGGAAGGCGCCGTACAGGATTTCGGCCTGATAGGCGGCCGTGTTGAGGGCGAAGGCGAACACCGCGCAATTGAACGCATCGCGGAAGAACCACCACAGACCGGCGGCACGGAAGAAGCCGACGAACTGGCCGGCGCCGTAATAGACCAGGAAGAGCTGGGCGATGATCGGCGTGCCGCGGAAGAAGTAGGAGTAGCCGTAGGCGAATGCGTTGAGCAGGCGGTTCTTCGACAGGCGAGCGGCGGCCACCGGCATCGAGATGACCACGCCGATGGACAGCGACAGGACGCAGAGCTTGATGGTCGTCCAGAAGCCCACGAGGATGCCTGGCCCGAAGCGGCTGAGCCGGTCGGCATCGAGGCTGTGGATCAGAGTGAAGAACAGCCCGGCGGCAACCACGATCCACACTCCGATGAAGGTGTAGCCGGCCCAGGTCACCGGGCTGCGTTGCGGCGGCGGTGCCTCTTCCACGATGGTCGTGGGAACCGCCGTCATCGCGAGGTGGCCCCCCGCGACGCCCAGGCGTCGATGCGCCAGATGCCGATGGACGAGAGAATCGACAGGACGAGATAGATCAGGCAGGCGACCAGATAGAAGAAGAACGGTTCCTTCGTGGTGCCGACCGCAACCGTTGTCTGGCGCAACAGATCGTTGAGGGTGATCGCCGACACCAGCGCGGTGTCCTTCATCATCGACAGGTAGAGGTTGGACAGCGCCGGCAAGGCGAGGCGGATCAGCTGCGGCACGATGACAAAGCTCATCGTCTGCGTGCGCGTCAGGCCAATGGCATAGGCGCCTTCGTATTGGCCATGCGGGATGCCGCGGAAGGCCGAGGCGAAGGCTTCGCTGGCATAGGCCGACAGGACGAGGCCGAGCGCCACCATGCCGGCGAGGAAGGGCGAGATTTCCATCGGCGTGCCGAAGACGGCGCGGGTCAGGCTGGATACCGCGTATTGAGCGCCGTAATAGACGACGAACAGGGTGAGCAGCTCCGGCAGGCCGCGGAAGATCGTGGAGTAGATCTCCGCCCCGCGGCGCACGAGCGGGTCGTCCGACTGTTTGGCCAGCGACATGAAGAATCCGACGACCACGCCGATCGGCAGCGTTGCCAGCGACAGCGCAATGGTTATGCCGGCGCCTGCCGCAAGTTCGTCGCCCCAACCCTTGGGGCCGAATTGAAGCAGGCTGAACAAATCCCCCAACCGCCAGATTCCTTCCGTCGCGGTCTAGTATGCCCGGCTCCCGCGCTGCCCCCGCAACAGGACCGGTAGAATGAGGCGGCCGGACCAGGCGCCCGACCGCCCGAAGCGCCTATTCGCCGTAGGCGTCGAAGTCGAAATACTTGTCGTTGATCTTCTTGTAGGTGCCGTTGGCGCGAATGTCGGCGATGCCTTTGTTGAGCAGCGCCGTCAGGTCCTTGTCTTCCTTGCGCACGCCGAAGCCGACGCCTTCGCCATGGATCGACGGAACGATCTTGATGGTGCCGACGCGCACGCAGCAATCCTGCGCTTCCTTGGAGTTCTGCAGCCAGTCGTCGAGCACGACGACGTCATCATTGACCGCGTCGAGGCGGCCATTGATGAGGTCGAGCTTGAACTGGTCGGCACTCGGATAGAGCTTGATGGTGGACTTGGTGTAGGTCTGCTGCGCGTAGTTGGCATGCGTGGTCGAGGACTGCACGCCGATCGTCTTGCCGGCGAGGTCATCCACGGTCACGCCTTTGATGCCGGCATCCTTGCGCGCCACGATCGCCGGCGGCGTGTTGTAGTACTTGTTGGTGAAGTCGATGGTCTTCTCGCGCTCCGGCGTGATCGAGATCGAGGAGTCGATCACATCGAACTTGCCGGCGACCAGCGCCGGGATGATGCCGTCGAAATCCTGATTGACGTAGGTGCACTTGGCGCCGATGTCCTCGCAGATGGCGTTGAGGATCTCGATGTCGAAGCCGACGAAGGCGCCGCTTGAATCGACGGACTCGAACGGCGGATAGGTGGCGTCGGTGCCTACCCGGATTTCCTTCCAGTCCTTGGCGGCGGCCAGGCTGGTTCCGGCGGCGATGGCGGCAATCGCCAGCAGGGCTGTGACAGTTCTGCGCATGGTGGTTTCCTCTACTCTTTAGAACGGATCTCGGCCGGAACGGCCCCCCCGGACCGCGCCCCCGAGAACTGTCGTGACCATATTTCCACCAAGCCTAGCTTTGTGGCAACCGGTCGGTTCAATCTGCCGGATTCGTGCAAGAAAGCGGCCAAGTTGACCCGCCGGGCGATGCGGCTATGGTGCGGCCACTCACAAACCCAAAACTCCTGACCATCCATGACCGAAATCGACAAGCAGACAGTCCTCAACCGGCTGAGCAGCATCCGTGGCCCGGACGACGACCGCGACATTGTGCGCCGCGGCATGGTCTCCGATATCGTCGTCGCCGACGGGCGGGTGATGTTCTCCATCTCCGTGCCGGCCGAGCGCGCCTCAGCCTTCGAGCCCATGCGCGCGGCGGCCGAGACCGCGGTCAAGGCGATCCCCGGCGTCACCGGCGCCATGGTCGTGCTCACCGCCGAGCGCAAGGCGGGCAACAAGCCAGCCGGCGCCCCGCCCCGGGCTGTGCCCGCGGGGCGCGGCCAGGCGCCCAACTTCGGCCAGCGACCGGCCGCGCAGCCTGCCAAGGCCGGCGTTCCCGGCGTCGGCGCCATCGTCGCGGTGGCCAGCGGCAAGGGCGGCGTCGGCAAGTCCACCTGCGCCGTCAACCTGGCGCTTGGCTTCAAGGCGAACGGTCTCCGGGTCGGCATCCTCGACGCCGATATCTATGGGCCCTCGCTGCCGCGCCTCATGCATCTCTCCGGCCGGCCGGAGGTCGTCGGCGGACGCACGCTGAAACCGATGGAGGCTTACGGCGTCAAGGTGATGTCGATGGGCTTCCTGGTCGAGGAAGAGACGCCGATGATCTGGCGCGGGCCCATGGTGGTCTCGGCCCTGCAGCAGATGCTGCGCGAGGTCGCCTGGGGTGATCTCGACGTGCTGGTGGTCGACATGCCGCCGGGCACCGGCGACGCCCAGCTCACCATGGCCCAGCAGGTGCCGCTGGCCGGCGCGGTCATCGTCTCGACGCCGCAGGACCTTGCCCTCATCGATGCACGCAAGGGCCTCAACATGTTCCGTCGCGTCGATGTGCCCGTGCTCGGCATCATCGAGAACATGAGCTATTTCATCGCTCCCGATACCGGCAAGCGCTATGACATTTTCGGCCACGGCGGCGCGCGGGCCGAGGCCGAGCGTCTCAGCACGCCGTTCCTTGGCGAGGTGCCGCTCGACATGGCGATCCGCGAGACCTCCGATGCCGGCACGCCCATCGTGGTCGCCGAGCCCAACGGGCCGCACGCCACCGCCTTCCGCGACATCGCCACCAAGGTATGGGCCGGCGTTGCCGAGAGCCACCGCCCGCCACCCAGTTTCGTGATCGAATAGGGGTGTTGCCGGCGCGCCACCACCAGGGCAAATCACCATAGCCGGCGGAATCCGGGGTTGCGGATGCGGGCGCCGTGCGGCACCGTCCGCGCCTTCGACGGAGTATTCCGATGAGTGGAACCACGCACGCCTAGCGCATTTGCGCCGCTGACCGGCCCCGAGCCGGTCGTCCGCTCATATTCTCTCCGTCGGAAATCTCATGTCCTACCTGCGCAATGACGCGATCAATCGCGTCAACCTCCACACCGGCATCCAGGCTCTCGCCCAGGGTTCCGGCGGCATCTTCTTCCTCGTCTTCCTCCTGCGCGCCGGCGTTCCCGTGGCCAGCGTTCTGGTGGTGATGGCCGGCATCGTCACCGGCCGCTTCCTCCTGCGCCCCGCGATCCTGCCGCTTGCCAGGCGCTGGGGCATGAAGCCGCTGCTGATCACCGGCACGCTCACGCTGGCCCTTCAGTACCCGCTGCTGGCAGAGGTGGACGGCATCGGGCCCACGCTCTATGCGCTCATCGCCATTACGGCGGTGGGGGATGTCCTCTATTGGCCGACCTACCACGCCTATTTCGCCTCGCTGGGCGACGTCGAGCATCGTGGCCACCAGATCGGCGCCCGCGAGGCGCTGGCGGCCGTCGTCGGCATCGTCGCGCCGCTGCTTGGCGCTTGGGCCGTCGTCACTGCCGGGCCGCGTGTCGCCTTCGCCGCGGTCGGACTGGTGCAGGCGCTGGCCGTGGTTCCGCTCATCGGCGTGCCCAACGTTCCGGTCAAACGGGAGGCGCCCGGCACCGTCAGGGCGGCACGCCTGACCATGGTGCTGCTGGCGATCGATGGCTGGTTCGATGCCGGTTTCATGTTCGTCTGGCAGATCGCGCTGTTCGTGTCGCTGGGCGGAAACATTCCCGCCTATGGCGGAGCCATGGCGCTGGCCGGGCTGGCCGGCGCTGGCGGCAGCCTCCTGATCGGGCGCCATGTCGATCTTGGCCATGGCCGCCGGGCGGTGACGATCGGCTACGGCGTCGCGGCCGCCGTCGTGGTGCTGCGCGGGCTGAGCCTCGGCTCGCCCTGGCTGGCGGTCACCGCCAATGCGCTGGGGGCGTTCGCCCTGCCGCTCTTCGTTCCAAGCATCGGGACGGCCTTGTACAACACGGCCAAGGCCTCGCCCTGCACGCTGCGCTTCAACATCGCCACGGAAGCCGGATGGGACATCGGCAGCTTTGCCGGCTGTCTCGCCGCGGCCGCCTTCTATCATTATGGCCTGTCGCTATCGGCCGGCATCCTGCAAGCCGTGCCCTTCGCCTTTGCCGCCGCATGGCTGCTCAGGCGCTACTACGGCAAGGGCGGACGCATGCCGCCGGCGGCGCCGGTCGCCACCGTAGGACCCGCCGGCATTGCGGGGGCCTGACCATGGCTGCCGCGAAGATGCATGCCGGCGAGAGGGAGACCAATCCAGGGCTGGCGGCCATCGCCCGCCACGCCATCGCGGAAGTGCTCTTGGAGCACGAGCGACGCTGACGGTAGATCGCGCCGCGCCTATTCCGTCACCCCTTCGGCAGCCGCCCTCGCGGTTGCGCGCTGGGCGAGTTGCCGCTCGCGATGGAAGGTGTAGACGCCGGTGGCGATGATGATCAGCGTGCCGACGACCATCAGCGTGTCGGGCACTTCGCGCCACACCAGGAAGCCGACGATCACCGCCCAGACGATCACCGTGTAACGGAACGGCGCCACCACGGCGATATCGCCGTGGCGCATGAAGTCGACCGCCGTCAGATAGCCGCCAATCAGGAAGACGCTGGCGCCGAAGAGCAGAGCGACGGCACGCCCCGACGGCATGGTCCAGTGCTCGCCAATGGCCAAGCCATAGATCGGCCCACTGACCGCGACGACGACCGCCGTGACCAGGGCGATGAGCAGCGTTGGCACACCGCGCGGCATGATCCGCGTGATCATGTCGCGCAGCGCGATGAAGGCCGCCGCGGCCAGCGCCAGCAGGCTGAACTCATTGAAGCCGGCAAGCCCCGGACGGATGATGATGAGCACGCCGGCAAAGCCGACCCCGATCGCCGTCCACCGGCGCCAGCCGACCTCGTCGCGCAGGAAGATGGCGGCGCTCGCCGTCACCATCAGCGGCACCACCTGGATGATCGTATTGGTGTTGGAGATCGGAATATGGAACAGCGCCACCAAGTAGAGATAGGCGGAGGCAACCTCGCCGACCGTGCGCCAGAAGACCGCCCGATTGACGAGCACGCGGAGATTCATCGGCGTGTGGGTGAGGGCAACGATGAGCGCGAGCCATGCGGTAGCGATCACGCCGCGCAGGAGCAGGATCTCGCCCAGCGGCAGCTCCGTGCTGACCAGCTTCATCATGGTGTCGTTGATCAGGAACAGAAAATTGCAGGCGGAGATCGCGGCAATGCCGCGGAGGTTCTCGCCAAACGGGGTCGCACTGGGCATGACGCTTGACCGGCAGCGCACACTGGCGCCCGGCGCGGCCGGTGTCCGGTGGCGTGGTTGGTGTTGATCTTGGGCGGCTAAATCCTGCCGTCGGCCTGGATCAATACAGGAAGGACGCGGCCGGCGGGAGTGCCTGTCGCATGCGGCACGGTCGCTCACATGCCGAAGCGGGCGAGGCCGAACATCGAGAGATCGAAGCGGCTCGCGCCGGTGGTGGCAAGGTCGGCGACAATCTCGCCGATGACGCTGGCGAACTTGTAGCCGTGGCCCGAACAGGGCGAGACGACTACGACCTCCGGCTGATCCCTGAGCGTATCGATGATGAAATGTTCGTCAGGCGTGTTGGTGAACATGCAGGACTTGAGTGTCATCAGCGGCCCGTCGGCATCGGGAAAATGGCGAGCGATGCACCGGCGCAGCACCGTCTCGTCTGCGTCAGTCACTTCGCGTGACAGCGTGTCCGGATGGCCGCGTTCTTGGAGATGATGGTAGAGGCCGATCTTCAGCCCCGGCACGCCGTAGATGGGCAGCAGGTAGTAGCGGCCTTCCGGGACCAGCAGGTTGAGGACCGGAAAGGCGTCCGGCATGAAGTGCTCCGGATGGGCCGGCTGGAACCAGCCCAGCACCTGACGCTCCGGCACAGCGATGGGTTTGAGCGCTGGCAGCAGGTCGCCGATCCAGGCGCCCGGCGACAGCACCAGCCGTTGCGCTTCATAGGCACCGCGCGTGGTGACCACGCGCACACCGCCGCCGGCAATCGGGGACCACTCGAGCACCTGTTCGCGGGCATGGATCTCCGCGCCGGCTGCCATCGCCATCGTGGCATGAGCGACGATGGCGCGCTCGGAGAGGACGAAGCCGCCGTCCGGCTGGAACACCGCGGCAAAGTCGTCGGGCAGGCGGTAGCCCGGATGGCGCGCATTGACTTGCGTGCCGGTCAGAATCTCGTGCTTCAGCCCGTGCTGGCGGCAGGATTCGAGCGACCCCTGGAACACCTCGCTATCCGCCGGGCCGACATCCAGCGACCCGGTGGTGATCAGCAGCGGTTCGCCGGCTGCCTCGGATGCATCGCGCCACAGCTCGAAAGCGCGCTTGAGCAACGGCACATAGGCCGGATCCTCGTAATAGGCGAGGCGAATGATGCGCGTGACGCCATGCGACGAGCCCTGCGCGTGGGGGATGTCGAAGCGTTCGAGCCCGAGCACGCGCTTGTTCCGGCGGGCGAGCTGCCAGCACGCCGCCGCGCCCATGCCGCCGACCCCGACGACGATCACGTCATAAGCATTGCCGCGTGCCACGCCACCTCCCCCGGTTCCACTGACGCATACTGGACGCCAGTGCGGGGGAGGGGGTCAAGGGTGCGTCGTCAGGCCGGCGCTTGCGCGTCAGAGCCTGATGAGGCTGGGGAGCGGTGGCGGCGCGTCTTCGTCAGCCGGACGGGCAAAGAAGAACTCGGCGTGGTACCAGCCGTCGCTCTCGTGCGGCGCCGGATCGATACCCAGCGCGTCGAGATTGGCGAAAACCTCGGCCCGTTCGATGTCGTCGGCGAAATGGCGCTGGCGGAAGGTTCTGCCGCCCAGCTTGAACACGGCGTAGCCGCAATCCTTCAATGCCTCGCCGATCGCGTCGAAAGAGAACATGCGCAGCGCGAAGAGCGCCAACCACGGCCGCTTCGTGGCGGCTTCGAGGATGTGGACGAAGGTCGGCGCACCGACATAGCCGATGGCGCCGGTCGAGATGACGAGATCGACATCGGCGAGCAGCGCCCGCTCATCGGCGCTCGGCGCCTCGGACTCCAGATCGCGGTTGAGAGCGCCGTCGAGGATGCCGGCTTCCCTTGCATAGCCGATGGCGCGCTCGGCAGGATCGAGCCCGACGACGGTGAGTTCGGCGTTCCGCCGGAAGCTCGCGCGGTCGCGGTTGAGTAGTTCTCGGCGCGTGAGCGCGCTGGTGGCCGACGCGCCATAGGCGCGGAAGAGGTCGGGCAGGGTGCGGTCGTGCTTCAGGATGGCGGCGTTGACGCCATAGGAGCAGCCGACATCGAGCAGCTTGAGGGATCGTCGCTTGCGGACCGATCGTTCGACCGCGATCACCTGGCGGAATATCGGCGCGGCTTCGGCCGGAATGCGGTAGTCGAGATTGGTGAGGGTCTGATAGTAGTCTCTTGGGTCTGGGCGATCGTAGATCGCCGTGAGATCGATCTTGCCGGTTTCGTCGAGATCGAAGTCAGTCAAGGCGGACATAGTCACTCCAATGCGATTGTGAGGCGCGGTTTGCAGGCCGCGCGAAAGCCTCCGGAAGTGGGTGATGCGCCGGCATTATGCCCGCAAGCGGCGTGATGACCAAATCTGCGCTGTCAGAAGGGCTTGTGTAGGTTGCAGAGGTGAGAAATGACGGAAAAGACTCCCTGGCCGACGGAAGTTCGACTGCACAAGGATCGTCGCACGCTATCGGTTCAGTTTGATGACGGCGGCGCATACGACCTGCCGGCCGAGATGCTGCGGGTGCTGAGTCCCTCTGCCGAAGTGCAGGGACACACGCCCGACCAGCGCGTGACCGTCGGCGGCAAGCGCAACGTCGCCATCGCCGCGCTCGAGCCCATCGGCAACTATGCGGTGAAGATCACCTTCGATGACGGCCACGATACGGGACTTTTCTCGTGGACCTATCTGCGTCAGCTCGGCGATGAGCGCGAGGCGCGTTGGACGGACTATCTGAACGAGCTTGCCGCCAAAGGCATGAGCCGCGACGCCTGAATCAAAATCGTAGGGAACCGGCGCAACCCGTTGCCCTGAAAAACAAAAGGCCGGCGAAAAATCCGCCGGCCTTTCATCTTGCTCCCCGGTCTTGATGTCAGTTCAGAACGACGACCCTGGTTCCGACCTTCACGCGATCGTAGAGGTCGGTGATGTCGTTGTTGGTCAGCCGGATGCAGCCCGACGAAACGGCGTGGCCGATCGTCCACGGTTCGTTGGAGCCGTGGATGCGGTAGATACGCCCGCCGATATAAAGCGCGCGGGCCCCCAGCGGGTTGTCGATGCCGCCCTTCATGTAGGCCGGCAGGATACGGCCCTTGGCCTTTTCGCGGGCGATCATCACCGCCGGCGGCGTCCAGCCCGGCCATTCCGCCTTGCGCGAGATGCGGTCGGTGCCTTGCCAGGTGAAGCCCTCGCGGCCGACGCCGATGCCGTATTTGAGCGCCTGGCCGTTGTCCAGCACGAGATAGAGGCGCCGCTCCTGGGTGTTGACCACGATGGTGCCGGCCGCATAGGGACCGTCATACGACACGGTTTCCCGCGCGATCGGCGTGTAGCTGGTGCCACGCGCCTGCGCACCGCGCGCCATGACCTCCTGAACATCGTAGGTCACGAATTTGTTCAGGCCGTTGTCGTAATACGTCTGCATTTGGGCCTGGGCGGCCTGCAGGCCAAAGAGTGCGCCCGCCATCGCCCCGACAACAATGAGTATATGCTTCCGCATCCTGTCTTCCTTCCCGTCGCCTCAAGACAGAAGATCGGCGCGCTCACTACTTTGCGCCGCCCAGCCGTGTTTGCCCAATTTGCCGCTTCGCGACAAGAAATGCTGTGACGCTGGCCACGGCCGCAGCCAATTTCTGTGCAAGTGTTGTTGCCGGGCAACGCCTGTGTAAGCTGCCGGCCGCCGGAAAACAGCGGTTTTGTGCCGGCCAACAGGGTCGAGTGGACATGGACAACTCCCGGTGGAGGGCGGTGGACCGCTACTTCGAGGACCACCTCGTCGCGCAAGACGCCGCGCTCGAGGCGGCCCTGGCCGCAAGTGATTCGGCCGGCCTGCCGCCGATCAACGTCAGCGCCAGCCTCGGTAAGCTGCTGATGATGGCCGCCACGATGGTGGACGCCCGCCGCATCCTCGAGATCGGCACGCTCGGCGGTTACTCGACCATCTGGATGGCCCGCGCCCTGCCTGAGGATGGCCGCCTGATCACGCTGGAGATCGAGCCGCGCAATGCCCAGGTGGCTGAGGCCAACATTGCCGCGGCAGGGCTGGCGGCGCTTGTCGACATCCGCCTTGGTTCCGCGCTTGACACGTTGCCGACGCTCGCCGGTGAGGGGCCGTTCGACCTCATCTTCATCGACGCCGACAAGGCCAGCAACACCGCCTATCTGGACTGGGCGCTGAAGCTGTCGCGTCCGGGCAGCGCCATCGTCATCGACAACGTCGTGCGTGGCGGCGCGGTTGCCGACGCCCACAGCCGGGACCGCAGCGTCATCGGCGCCCGCCGGGTCATCGAAGCGGTGGGCGCCGAGCCGCGGCTCACCGCCACCGCTCTCCAGACCGTCGGGGCGAAAGGCTATGACGGCTTCCTCCTGGCGCTGGTCACCGGGTGACTTCTAGTCCAGCCGCACCCCGCCGTGGCTGCGGTCGCCGGCCTCGAGACAAAGATCGAGGATGCGCTGGATCTTGGCGGCCTGGCGGAAGTCGGGATTGGCGTGTGCGCCGGTCTGCACCGATTCGATGAAGCGCCGGTAGACCGAGCGCACCGGCGGGCAGGCGACCTCGCGCCACGTCATGGTATGGACGTCGTTGCCGATGCAGCGCCCGAGCCAGGATTTGTCGCCGGTGGTGATCATCTGCAGGCCGCCGCGGCTGCCGAACAGGTCGAGGCGCAGCGTGTTGGCATAGCCGGTTCCCCAGCGCGTGGCGTGGATGACGCCGAGCGCACCGTTCTTCAGCTCCACCGACATGGCGAAGGAATCGTTGGCGTCGAGCAGATAGTCGCCGATGCGCCCGCCCTCGGCCTTGTGGAAGGTCTTGGCGCGGCTTTCCATCCACACGATATCGTTGGCGCAGGCATAGGTGGCGAAGTCGACGATGTGGATGCCGATGTCGCCGATGACGCCGTGGCTGCCGTGTCCTGACGACAGGCGCCACAGCCAGCGATCCTCGCTCTTCCAGTCGCCCCAGTGGTTGCCGACCAGCCAGCTCTGCAGATAGGACGCCTCGAAGTGGCGGATCTCGCCGATCTCGCCGTTGACGACGATCTCGCGTGCCTTCTCCACCGCCGGCGAGCCGCGATAGGTGAGGTTGACCATGTTGATCAGGCCGCGCTTCTCGGCCGCCTCGGTCATCTCCAGCGCCAGCGGATAGGTCGTCGCCAGCGGCTTCTCGCACAATATGTGCTTGCCGGCGCCGATCAGCTTCATGGTGGTCGGGTAGTGGACCGCGTCCGGCGTGACATTGGCGACGGCATCAAAGCCGTCCCAGGCGATTGCCCAATCGAGGTCGGTGAAGCGGTGGGCGATGCCGAACTCGTCGCAGAAGGCATTGAGGCGATCCTCCTGCGGTTCCACCGCCGCCACCAGCTCGACGCCGGGCAGCACGCGGAAGGAGCGTGCGTGCGTGCGGGCCATGCCGCCGGTGCCCACGATCGCAAGCCGGACCAGATCGCTCATGCCCGAGGCCTAGCGCAAGCCGGCTTCGCCCGGCGTGTGCAGGCGCGGGCCCTTTTCTTCGATCCGTTCGGGTGCCCTCTCCACCGGCACGTTCGGGGCGTTGGTGATCCCCGCCCAGGCGGGCGCCGGGTTGTGGGCCCACTTGACCGCGTTGCGCAGCACGGTCTGAACGTTCTTGTCGTGGTAGATGGGATAGACCTCGTGGCCCGGCGAGAAATAGAAGATGCGCCCGCCGCCGCGCTGGAAGGTGACGCCGGAGCGGAACACCTCGCCGCCGTCGTACCAGCTGATGAACACGGTCTCCATGGGCTCAGGGATGGTGAAGGGCTCGCCGTACATCTCGGTTTGTTCGACGACGAAGCTTTCACCTAAGCCCCGCGCGATCGGGTGATTGCGGTTGATCACCCAGATGCGCTCCTTCTCGCCCGCCTCACGCCATTTGAGCGAGCAGGGCGAGCCCATCAACCGCTTGAAGATTTTCGAGAAGTGGCCGGAGTGCAGCACGATCAGGCCCATGCCCTCCCACACCCGCTCAGCCACCCGCTCGACGACGGCGTCGGAGACCGCGCCGTGGGCCTTGTGGCCCCACCAGGTCAGCACGTCCGTCTCGGCCAGCCGCTTCGCAGTCAGTCCGTGCTCTGGCTGATCGAGGGTCGCCGTCGTCGCCGTGATCTCGGGATCGGCATTGAGCGCGTCGGCAATGCAGCCGTGCATCCCTTTCGGATAGATCTCGCGCACGGTCGCATTTTCCCGGTCGTGCACGTTCTCTCCCCACACCGTCGTACGAATTGTCATCCATAGTCTCCCGAAATGACACGACACACCGCGCCGTCCGATTCGGGACCGGACGACAAGCGCCGTGGAAAGCGTTGCTGACGACGGAACCCCCGAACCAGCGCAAAGCCTATACAAGAACCGGGCCGGCTTGCACGGCCTTTGTCAGCCATCACGCGCGCTTGCTGGTGGACAATTGCGAACCAGCGGCAAAGGGCAATTCCCTATGACCCCAAAAGCCTCTAGACAGCCCAACCACACGATTCTGGAGAGGGATTTTCGCCGCACGCATTTCAGCGCAACAAAACATTAATACTGCCGGGTTATGTCAATCCGGCTGAGGGGATTGCCATGACGTTGTCGTTTCGCGTTCTTGTGTTCCTGGCGTTGAGTGCCGCTTCGACCGCCGTCCTGGCTCTGCCATACCTCACCATCCACTGAGAATCCTTCTTCTTTCGGGCCGGAGCCCCGCCGGCCTGTGACCGACGTCACCGCAAAGTGGCGGCCTCTGGTCCATATAGGGGCAACCGACTAGTTTCAGGTAAGAACAATGTCCCTGTCGCTGCGCATTGCCGCCTTTCTTGTTCTCAGTGCTGCTTCCTCAGCAGTATTGGCGCTGCCTTATCTGAATATCCAATGACGGTCTAAGCCGCCGCCGAACGCTCGATAACCGGGACCGTGCCCCAGCTTTTCTGCCGATTCGTCATACGATCGGTTTCGGCGACGGTGAGCGACCGCGCCCGTGTTCGAAATACGCGACGAATACAAGGGACTAGCATGACAGGTTGCGACATGCTGACCACGTAATTCTCTCGTCGCCGATATCGCTTGCGGAACAACCAATTTCCTCGATATGGTGCCCCCGCACCGGCCTTACACGTTCGGCGAACGGCTGCGCATAGCCCTGTCGAATGCTCTGGGAGCGCCGGTTTGATGAATTGTCGTTTCATTGGATGCATGCCCGATTTCTTGGGTATTCATCTGCCTAACGGGAGGAACTTATGCGGAAGCTATTGGTAACTTCGCTGGCCGCGATCGGCTTGGCCGTCTCGGCCAACGCGTCGATGGCGCAAGTGATTGTTGGCGTTTCCTGGAATAACCACCAGGAAGAGCGTTGGGGCAAGTGGGACGAGCCGGCGATGAAGGCCGTCGTCGAAGCTGCTGGGGGCAAGTTCATCGCCACCGACGCCGCCTCTTCGGCCGCCAAGCAGTTGACCGACATCGAGAACATGATTTCTCAGGGCGCCAACGCACTGATCATTCTTGCGCAGGACCTCGATGCGATCCAGCCGGCCGTGAACAAGGCCCATGACGAAGGCATTCCGGTCATCGCCTATGACCGTCTGTTCGAAAATCCGAACGCCTTCTATCTCACCTTCGACAATCAGGGCGTTGGCAAGCTGATGGCCGAAGCCGTCTACAAGGCGGTGCCGAAGGGCAACTACGTCATCATCAAGGGCAACCCGGCCGACCCGAATGCTGACTTCCTGCGCGCTGGCATGGAAGAAGTCATCGGCCCGGCGGTGAAGAGCGGCGACATCAAGATCGTCGGCGAGACCTACACCGACAACTGGGACCCGACCAACGCCCAGAAGGAGATGGAGCAGTTCCTGACCGTCAACGACAACAAGGTTGACGCAGTCCTCTCCGAGAACGATGGCATGGCGACCGGCGTTTCCGCCGCGCTCGCCGCGCAGGGCCTGACCGGTCACGTCGCGCTGAGCGGCCAGGATGCCGACCAGGCAGCGCTGAACCGCGTTGCGCTCGGCACGCAGACCATCTCGATCTGGAAGGACGCCCGTCAGCTCGGCAAGAAGGCCGCTGAGGTCGCCCTTGCTCTGGCCGGCGGCACGCCCATGGACAAGATCGACGGCTCGATCATGTTCGACGGCGGCCCGAAGCATGTGGCCATGCACGCCATCCTGCTGACCCCGACTGCGATCACCAAGGACAACCTCGGTGCCGTGATCGACGCCGGCTGGATCTCCAAGGCGGATGCCTGCAAGGGCGTCGCGGCGGGTGCAGTCAAGGCCTGCGACTGATCTCTGATCGGTCTGCAAACACCATTCGTGCCACGCCGCCGTTTCGACGGCGGCGTGGTGTGATCGGGACGAGTTGGTGACCCTACAATGGCGCGTGCTGCGCTCCTGACGGACGATAGTCGCAATGGTTGACGGGACCAGTACGGTGCCCAATCGGTTCCAAGCCGAGCGGGCAGGGATTTTTCACAAGCTACTTCAGGCTACAGAAGTCGATATCAGACTGATCGGCATGGTGGCGGCGCTGGCTGTCATCTGGATCGGCTTCCACATTGCGTCCGGCGGCCTCTTCCTGTCGCCGCGCAATCTCTGGAATCTGTCGGTTCAGACGGCGACGATCGCCATCATGGCCAATGGCATGGTGCTGATCATCGTCTCACGCAACATCGACCTGTCGGTCGGTTCCCTGATCGGTTTCATCGGTATGGTGGCTGCCTCCACGCAGGCAGAATTCATCCCGTGGCTGGCAGGGGGGCATGTTGCTTATGGCTGGATCATTGCCATCATCGTGGCATTCGCGACGGGCATCATCATCGGCGGTTTGCAAGGCTTCATCATCGCGTTCCTTCAGGTGCCGGCGTTCATCGTAACGCTCGGCGCGCTGCTTATCTGGCGCGGCGCGGCCTTCCTCATGACCACCGGCCGCACGGTGGCGCCGCTGGATCCGACCTATCAATTGCTCGGCGGCGGCGCCTACGGTTCGATCGGCGCGGTAGCGAGCTGGATCGTTGGCTTGATTGCCTGCATCGGGATCATTCTGAGCATCATCGGCGGACGCCGCCAACGGATGCGGTTCAAGTTCCCGCTGCGGCCGATTTGGGCCGAAACCGTTCTGGCCGGGGTAGGGTGTGTCGCCGCGATCGGCGCGGTTGCGGTGATCAATTCCTACCCGATGCCGACGATTCTCGCGCGGCGCTATTCCGAAGCCCACAATATTCCTTGGCCCGAAAGCGGCAACCTGTTCATCTCGTTCGGCATTTCGATACCGGTGATCATCGCCATCGTTGCGGCGCTGATCATGGCCTTCGTCACCAAGCGCACCCGCTTCGGCCGCTACGTCTTTGCCATCGGCGGCAATCCCGAGGCGGCCGTCCTTGCCGGTATCAAGGATCGCTGGGTGATCATGCAGACGTTCATCGTCATGGGCATTCTATGCGCGCTGGCGGCGATCGTGGCGACAGCCCGCCTCAATGCGGCGACCGTCAATCTGGGCACGAACTACGAGCTTTACACCATCGCCGCGGCCGTCATTGGCGGCACCTCCTTCGCGGGCGGCATCGGTACGATCTCCGGCGCCATGCTGGGCGCGCTGCTCATGCAGTCGCTGCAGTCGGGCATGGAGCTGATGGGCATCGACACGCCGATGCAGAACGTCATCATCGGCGTCGTGCTGGTGATTGCCGTCGGCATCGACACTGCTTACCGGCGGCGGGCGGCGTGAGCGGAAAGACGAGGAAGCTTTGAAATGTCCGAGGACCGCGTACCGCTCGTCGAAATGCGCGACATTTCCGTCGCCTTCGGTGGCATTCATGCCGTCGAGCATGCCTCCATCAATCTGTTTGCGGGTGAGGTGGTTGCCGTTGTCGGTGGCAACGGCGCCGGCAAGTCGACCCTGATGAAGGTGCTCTCCGGCGCGCAAAGACGAGAATTCGGGCGAGATCTACATCGACGGCAAGCCCGCCACGATCAACAATCCGCGCGATGCCAAGGGCTACGGCATCGAAACAATCTACCAGACGCTGGCGCTCGCCGATAACATCGATGCCGCGTCCAACCTGTTTCTCGGGCGCGAATTGCGCACCAGGATTGGGACGCTGGACGACGTTGCCATGGAGGCGGCGACCCGCAAGGTCATGGGCCGCCTCAACCCGCACTTTGTTCGCTTCAAGAACCCGGTCGTCACGCTGTCCGGCGGTCAGCGCCAGTCGGTCGCCATCGCCCGCGCCATTCACTTCAACGCGCGCATCCTGATCATGGACGAGCCGACGGCCGCTCTTGGACCTGCCGAAAGCGCGCAGGTGCGCGATCTCGTCAAGCAGCTGAAGAAGGAAGGCATCGGCATCTTCCTCATCAGCCACGAGATTCATGACGTTTTCGATCTGGCGGATCGCATCGCCGTCATGAAAACGGCGCGAATGGTTGGCACGGTCGACAAGGACCACGTCAACACGGATCAGGTGTTGGGCATGATAATTGGCGGGGCCATCCCGCCGGGAGTAGCGATCACCAATGCCTATTCAGAGGCGAGGGCATGACGCATGGATCTCGCGGGCTCGGAAGGCGGCGCCAGGCTCGATTAGGAGCGACGGCAATTTGTGCTGCGTTGCTGGTCGGTGGCCCAGCCGCAGCCGGCGATATGGTACCGTGGGCCGAGAAGGCCATCCATGACCACGTCGATTTCAATAAGTTGGAAGGCTCGCTGACGCCGGACCAACTCCATCAGTTGATCGCCGACGGCAAGAACCTGTTTACCGCGCGCTTCACCACCGCCGACGGCCTCGGACGGCCCATGGCGACCCAGGCCATCATCCCGACGCAGCGCAAGCATCCCGTCGACGTGATGTTCCGCCGCACAGCGGGGCTCGAACTCGAACAATTGCCAGAGCTGTCACAGCGTGCCGATCCTCGGCGGCGCCGGCGACTTCACCGCCAACGCCTTCATATCCGAAGGCTTCGAGAGCGCCGATTTCGACACGCTCGATCCGCAGTTCTCCGACGAGCGCGGCTCGGTCAGCCTGTTCGGCGACGGCCTGATCGAATTGCTCGCCCGCGAGATGACGGCCGCGCTGCGCGCCGAGCGCGACACGGCTGTTGCCGCCGCCCGCAAGAGCGGCCAGCCGGAGACCGTCAGCCTGTCGTCCAAGGGAGTCGATTTCGGCAAGCTGACCGTGATGCCCGACGGTCTGGTCGATTTTTCCGCGCTCGAGGGGATCGATTCGGATCTCACCGTGCGCCCCTTCAGCCAAAAGGGCGTCTTCGCCTCGCTGCGTCAGTTCACTGTCAACGCCGGCAACATCCACCTCGGCCTCGAATCCAGCGAACGCTGGGGCAAGCGCTGGACCGGAACCGACGATTTCGACGGCGACGGCGTTCCCGACGAGTTGTCGCCGGGCGACGTCTCGGCGCTGGTCGCCTTCCAGGCGACGTTGCCTGCCCCGGGGCGCATGGTGCCTAGCGATCCCACGTGGCGCGATGCCGCCGCCGAGGGCGAGAAGGTGTTCACGGCGATGGGCTGCGACACCTGCCACAAGCCGTACCTGCCGCTGAACAGCCTCACCTTCACCGACCCCGCGCCCTACGACACCGCCGGGACCCTGCGCTCGGGCGAGGTCGCCAAGCCGATCTCGTATGACCTCGGCATGCTCGACTGGGCCAAGACGCTGCCGCGTGACGATCAAGGCCGGATCCTCGTGCCCCTCTTCGGTGACCTCAAGCGTCACCACATTTCGGACAGCGAGGTCAGCCGGCTCGGCAACGAACTGCTCGCCCAGCGTTTCGTCGAGCGCGACGTCTTCATCACTGCCGAGCTGTGGGGCGTCGGCTCGACCGCGCCTTACGGCCACCGCAACGACATCACGACGCTCGACGGCGTCATCCGCGCCCACGGCGGCGAGGGACGCGACGCACGCCAGAAATACATCGATGCCACCGATACCGAGCGCTCCGATCTCATCGCCTTCCTGAAAACTCTGGTGATCCCGCAATGATCCGGAGCCTGTTCGCCGCCGTTGCCCTGGCCGCCGGTCTGTGCGTGGCCGTTCAGGTCCACGCCGACGACATGATGAAGCCGGTGCCGAACGACATCCCCGACATGCATGAGGAGGCGCTGGCGGCCGGCATCGACCACAAATACACCGGCGGTTGGGAATTCTTCGTCGGCGGCGGCGTCGCGGCGTTCGATTGCAATGGCGATCGCAAGCCGGACCTCTTCATTGCCGGCGGCACCAGCCAAGCCGAGCTCTACCGCAACGACAGCCCGACCGGCGGCGCGCTCAAGTTCACCAAGGTCGATCTGAATCTCCCGCCGGAGGACCTGAAGAACGTCACCGGCGCCTATCCGCTCGACATCGACAATGACGGCCTGATGGACCTTGTCGTGATGCGTCTCGGCCGCAACCTCATCCTCAAGGGCGAGCCGAACTGCAAGTTCCAGATCGCCAACAAGGCGTTTGCCTTCGACGGTGGCAGGGACTGGACGACATCCTTCTCGGCGACCTGGGAGCAGGGCCAGATCTTTCCGACGCTGGCCATCGGCAACTATGTCGACCGGATGGCGCCGGGCGCGCCGTGGGGCACCTGCGCCGACGACTATCTCGACCGGCCGGCCTCGAAGGACCAGCCCGACTACAGCGATCCTTTCGCGCTGTCGCCGAGTTACTGCTCGCTGTCCATGCTGTTCACCGACTGGAACCAGTCAGGCGTGGCGTCGCTCAGGGTGACCAACGACCGGCAATATTATCGTGGCGGCGAGGAGCAGATGTGGCACGTCGATCCTGGCAAGCCGCCGCGCCTCTACACCGCTTCCGAGGGCTGGCAGCACCTGTCGATCTACGGCATGGGCATCGCCCAGGCCAACCTCTTCGGTAACAACTATCCGGTCTACGCCCTGACCTCGATGGGCGACACCAAGCTGCAGCAGCTCTCCGAGGAGGCGGATACCGACCGCCCGGTCTACAAGGACATCGCCTATCCTATGGGTGCCACCGCGGCGCGCCCTTACACGGGCGGCGATATACGGCCCTCGACCGGCTGGCACAGCCAGTTCGCCGATTTCAACAATGACGGCCTGCTCGACCTGTTCATCGCCAAGGGCAATGTCGATGCAATGCCCGATTTCGCCAATGACGACCCCGACAATCTGCTGCTCGGCCAGTGGGACAAGACCTTCACCGAGGTCGGCAAGGCGGCCGGTATTGCATTGCCGCGCAAGGGCCGCGGCGGCGCTGCCGTCGACCTCAACATGGACGGCATGCTCGACCTGGTCGTGGTCAACCGCGAGGCGCCGGTGAGCCTGTTCCGCAATCTCGGCACCAAGACGGCCTGGGGCGGCGACGAGCCGCTCGGCAACTGGCTGGAGATCGAACTGGTCGAGCCGCAGGCCAACCGCAACGCGGTCGGTGCCCGCATCAACGTCAAGGCCGGCAACAACGTCATGGACCGAACCGTCCATGTCGGCGGCGGTCACGCCTCCGGTCAGGCCGGCTTCATCCATGTCGGCCTGGGCACGGCCGAGCGCGCCGAGATCCGCGTGCGCTGGCCGGACGGGCAGTGGAGCGGTTCCTTCCGGGTCTTCGCCAACAATTTCGTTCGCATCGAGCGTGGCAAGGACGAAGCCGAGTACTGGCTGCCGGAACCGCCGCCCGGCAACTGACCGCAATCGTCGCAACAACCAGAAAAACAACAAGAACCATGAAACGCTCGCCTGCCGACGTGCGCCTCATCGAGGCAACCCTTCCCGAATTTGGGATCCCCGAAACCCGCCCGGACCTGGAGCCGGCGCTCTATGCCGACCGGCTGGCGCGGCTGTCGAGCGCATCGCAAGCGGCCGGGCTGTCGGCGCTCGTCGTCTATGGCGACCGCGAGCATTTCGCCAATCTCGCCTGGGCGACCGGCTTCGATCCGCGCTTCGAGGAGGCGCTGCTGATCCTCGTGCCGGGCCGCGATCCGATGCTGCTGGCCGGACCGGAGAACCAGGGCACGGGCCGCGCCGCGCCGGTTGATCTCGACGTCCGCCTCTATCCGCCCTTCGGCCTGCTTGGTCAGGACCGCACAAAGACGCCTCCGCTCGCCGACCTGCTCGCCGAGGCCGGCATCGCCAGGGGACAGCGCATCGGCATTGCCGGCTGGAAATATTACGGCCCGCACGAATCGCCCCATCCCAACACGTGGATCGAGAGCCCGGCTTTCATCGTCGATGCGTTGCGCCGGCTCGCCGGGGAGGGCGGTGCGGTGGTCAATGCCACCGCTCTGTTCATGCACGCCAGCACGGGCCTGCGCGCGGTCAACGAGATTGACCAGCTCGCCGCCTTCGAATTCGCTGCCTGCCACGTCTCCGAGGCGGTGAAGCGCGTGATCTTCGGGCTGAAGCCAGGCCTCCGCGAGTCGGAAGCCGTCAGGCTCATGCAGCCGAACGGCGCGCCGCTTTCCTGCCATGTGATGCTGTCGGCCGGTCCACGCGCCGCCCTCGGTCTCGTCAGCCCGCTCGACCGGCCGATCGCGCTCGGCGATCCCTTCACCACCGCCTATGGCGTCTGGGGCGCGCTCACGAGCCGCGCCGGCTTCGTCGCCGCGGATGCGGACGATCTGCCCGAGGCGATCCGCGATTATGTCGAGAAGCTCGCCGCGCCCTATTTTGCCTGCGCCGCCGAATGGTACGAGACCATCGGCATCGGCGTCAGCGGCGGCGAGATCGACGCGCTGGCCAAACGCCATCTCGGCGACCCCTTCTTCAATCTCGGGCTCAATCCCGGCCATCTGATCCATCTCGACGAATGGATGAACACGCCGATCTATCCGGGCAGCAGCGAGACGCTCCGCTCCGGCCAGGCGATCCAGCTCGACATCATCCCGGCGACCGGCACGCCGTGGTTCACGTCGAACATCGAGGACGGCATCGCACTGCTCGACGAACGCGGCCGCGCCGAATTCGCCGAACGCTTTCCCGATGCGTGGCAGCGCGTCGAGGCACGCCGCGCCTTCATGGCCGACGTGTTGGGCATCCGCCTCAAGCCTGAGGTCCTGCCGTTCAGCAACCTGGCCGGCTGGTTGCCGCCCTTCTTGCTGGCGCCGGGGAGGGGCCTTTCCGTCCGCTGAAGAGGCGACACGGTCCGTAGCCCACTATGGGCTAGACTTGGTTCGACTTCCCGGCGCGATGTGCGTCGTTGGCCGGGCCGCAATAGGCGGTCTCCAGCGCCCCGATGACAAGCAGCACCTCCGGCCGGGCGATGTGATAGTGGACGGTCGTCCCCTCACGCCGCGATTCCACTAGGCCATCCGCCCTCAGCCGCATGAGCTGCTGCGACATGGGCACCTGCTCGACGCCGCCGAGCAGGCTGCGCAGCTCGGCCACCGATTTCTCACCGCCGCCCAGCGCGCAAAGGACCAGCAAACGCTGCGGATGCGACAGACTGCGCATCAGGGCCGCGGCCATGTCGCTGGCTGGGATCATCTCTCTCACATTCATAATATTGAATTTATTATTTCCAAATGCTAGATGCAAGCAGGCGCCGCGCGACCCGACCATTCGGGGAGAGCATCCGGCGCAGCAGACATTCGCAGGAGTTCATCATGAACGTCGAACGCGCCGTTTTCGCCGTTGCAGGCTTACTGGTTCTGTTGTCCCTCGCGCTCGGCTACTTCCTCTCGCCCTACTGGTTCCTGCTCACCGCCTTCGTCGGTATCGCCCTGTTCCAGTCGGCCTTCACCGGCACCTGCCCGGCGAGGAGCGTGCTGCGTATGGTCTGCCCCACGAATTCGCACAGCGCCGGCAGCCGCTGAGCCGCAGCGAGGGCGGTCCGTAGACGACCCAACTGCCGCCTCTTCTTGCCGAGCGGCCCCGGTCAGTCGCCAATCTCGTTCCTTGCCGCACGCTTGTGGGCGGCGAGCGCCATCAGGCGGCGGTCGCGCCAGGCCGCCCGCTCGGTAAGGTCTTTGCGGTCGAGGCGCGCTTGCCGCTGGGCCTCGATCGTGTCGATCACCGGGCCGGTCCAGTCGGCACGGCGCTTCTGCGTCTCGAAGAGGACCTCGTAAAGGCCACCATAGCGCGCGGCGTAATCGCGGACGCCGCCGGGCGCATTGAGGTCGATGGTCTCGAACGGCCCCATGAAGCTCCAGCGCAGTGCCAGCCCTTCGCGGATCGCCACATCAATGTCCTCGACCGTCGCCTTGCCGTCGGCGACCAGCCGGAAGGCTTCCTGCAGCAGCGCTCCTTGCAGCCGGTTGACGACGAAGCCGTCGATCTCCTCTTGCAGCACCAGCGGCGCCTGGCCTGCCGCCGCCATGAGCTTGCGCGTCCGTTCCACCACCTTGGGGGCCGTCCACGGCGCCGGCACGATCTCGACCGCCGGCACCAGATAGGGCGGGTTGATGGGATGGGCGACGAGACAGCGCGCCCGTCCGGCGAGCCCCTCCGTGAAGGCGGAGGGGAGCAGCGCCGAGGTTGAGCTGGCGATCACGGCATCGGCCGGCGCCAGTCGGTCGAGTTCGGCGTAGACGGCGCGCTTGGTCTCGATATCCTCCGGTGTGTTCTCCTGCACGTGGTCTGCGCCGGCGAGCGCATCGGCAAGGCCGACCGCTGCGCGCATGCGCTGACGCACCTTCGCAGGGGGCGCGCCGCCAAGCAGGTCGAAACCGGCGAGGTCTTCCAGCGCCTGATCGATGAAGGCGAAGGCCGCCTCCACCGGACCGGGCTCAGCGTCGGTCAATGCCACCTCATATCCGGCGCGGGCGAAGCTCAACGCCCAGGCGCGGCCGATCAGGCCGACGCCGACAATTGCGATCTTGGTCATGGATCGATTCCCTTTGAGCGCAGTCTCGCTGCAAACCCGAGCCTTTGCCAGCGACGACAAGGCAAACGGTCGCGCCCGCTGCACCGTTGGACGAAAGGGTTGCGCCCGTATATTCTATCATGGAATTTTCGTTCCATCACAAATGGCGCGGTCGGCTGATCGGGAGAGGCAGACGGGCATGAACGAAGGGACAGGCACGGCGGGCGCGCCGCCACGGGATTTCGAGGCGCTGAGGGCGCTGCTGCTCGACGGTCGCGACAGCCTGCCGCCGCGGCTGATCCAGGTGGCGGCCTTCGCGCTCGAAAACCCCGACGAGATGGCTCTGGGCACGACGGCGAGCATTGCCGCCCAGGCATCTGTGCAGCCTTCGACTCTCATCCGCTTCGCCAAGCGGCTCGGCTATTCCGGCTTCTCCGACCTGCAGGGGGTCTTCCGCGCGGCAATGCGGTCGAACTGGCCGGACTATCGTGAGCGCCTCGCCCGGGTTCAGCGCGCCCGCGAGGCGGGCGGGCCGCATCCGCTGCTGTCCGGCTTCGCCGAGAGCGCCATGGTGTCGCTGGAAAAGCTGATGGCCCAAGCCTCCGAGGAGGACGTAGGCCGCGCCGCCGAAATCCTCGCCAAGGCCGAAGTCGTCTATCTTCTGGGCATGCGGCGAGCCTTTCCGGTCGCCCTCTATCTCGCTTATGCGCTGGGCAAGCTCGGCATCCGCGCCGTGCTGGTCGATCACATCGCCAGCCTTGGGCCGGAGCAATTGACCCAGGCCGGCCCGCGCGATGCGCTGATCGCCATCAGCTTCACGCCCTACACGCCGATGACCGTCGACCTCACCGACCGGCTGGCCGAGCGCGGGGTTCCCGTCGTCGCTCTCACCGACAGCCCGTTCTCGCCGCTGTCGCCGCGGGCGACCGTCGCCTTCGAGATTCCGGAAGCCGATTATGCCGGCTTCCGTTCACTTGCCGCGACCTTTTGCGTGGCCATGGCACTGGGCGTCGCCGCCGCGGCCAAGCGCAACGAGTTATAGAATGCACATTCCATATTGACGGAGTCGTGGAATATTTGTTTTATTGGCTGACCTCATACCGTGTCCCGCAAGAGAGCGGTAAGCAATAACGAAAGCCCCGCGATGGCCACCCCGCCTCGCCTCGACGTCATCACCATCGGACGCTCCTCCGTAGACCTTTACGGGCAACAGATCGGAGGGCGGCTCGAGGACATGGCGTCCTTCGCCAAATCGGTCGGCGGCAGCCCGACCAATACCGCCATCGGCGCCGCCCGCCTTGGCCTCAAGCCCGGGCTCATCACCCGCGTCGGCGACGAGCAGATGGGCCGCTTCATCCGCGAGCAGCTTGCCCGCGAGGGAGTCGCTCTCGACGGCGTGATCACCGACCCGAAGCGCCTGACGGCGCTGGTCGTCCTCGGCGTTCGCGACGAACGATCGCAGCCGCACATCTTCTTCCGCGCCGATTGCGCGGACATGGCACTCGGCGAAGACGACATCGACGAGGCCTATGTCCAATCGGCCGGCGCCGTCCTGGTCAGCGGCACGCACTTTTCGACGGCGACCGTCGAGGCCGCCAGCCACAAGGCCATCCGCGCCGCCAAGGCGGCCGGCCGCAGGGTCGTCTTCGACGTCGATTATCGCCCGAACCTGTGGGGACTGGCCGGCCACGACGCCGGCGACAATCGCTACATCCGCTCCGAAGCCGTGACCCGGCGCCTCGACGCGGTCGTCAGCCAGGTGGACCTGATCGTCGGCACCGAGGAAGAGCTGATGATCGCCGGCGGCGGTGCGACCATGCTCGAATCGGTCCAGCGCATCCGCGCGCTGACCCCGGCCACCATCGTCCTCAAGCAGGGGCCGATGGGCTGCCTCGTCTATCCGGGCGCCATTCCGGACAGGCTGGAGGAGGGCATCCGTGGTCCCGGTTTCCCGGTCGACGTCTACAACACGCTCGGCGCCGGCGACGCCTTCATGGCCGGTTTCCTGCGCGGCTGGCTGAAGGGCGAGCCGATCGAGACCACCTGTGCCTGGGCCAATGCCTGCGGCGCCATCGCCGTATCGCGCCTGCTTTGCTCGCCGGAATACCCGACCTTCGACGAGCTGCAGGCATTCATCGGCCGCACGCCGACGCCGCGCGTGCTGCGCCACGATGTCGAACTGAACGATGTTCACTGGGTGGAGACCCGCCGCCCGCAGCCCGACACGCTGATGGCGCTGGCCATCGACCATCGCAGCCAGCTCGAGGCGATGGCCGATCGCATCGGTGCGCCGCGCGAGCGCATCGGCCGCTTCAAGGAACTCGCCGTCGAAGCGGCTGCCCGTGTCGCCGACGGCAAGCCGGGCTTCGGCATGCTGCTCGACGGTACCTATGGTGTGAAGGCGCTCGCCGCTGCTGCTGGTCATCCGTTGTGGATCGGCCGGCCGGTCGAGCTGCCTGGCTCCCGCCCGCTCGAATTCGAGGGTGGCGGCGATCTTGGTGCGCACCTCACCGAATGGCCCGTCATCCAGACGGTGAAGTGCCTGTGCTTCTATCACCCCGACGACCCGGACGATCTCAAGGCGCGGCAGGAGCGTGAACTCAAGCGCGTCTTCGATGCGGCACGCACCGTGGGCCGCGAACTGCTGATCGAGATCATCGCCGGCAAGAACGGCCCGGTCGCCGACGACACCGTGGCGCGGGTCCTCGACCGGCTCTATCGCTTGGGTCTGCGGCCCGACTGGTGGAAACTTGAGCCGCAGGCGAACACCGCAGCCTGGAGCGCGATCGATGACACCATCGCCGCGCACGATCCGAAATGTCGCGGCGTCGTCATGCTCGGTCTCGATGCGCCGGTGGCGGATCTTGTGCAGGGATTTACGGTTGCGGCCGGAGCCCGGCAGGTGAAAGGTTTTGCCATCGGGCGTACCATCTTCGCCGAGGCCGCCGCCGCCTGGCTGGCCGGCAAGATCGACGATGCGGCGGCGATTGACGACATGGCGACCCGCTTTGCACGGCTGGTCGCCGCCTGGCGAAGCGCGGTCGAAAAGGCGCGCGTCGCCTGAGCATTGGGAGGAGATTGATGCAAACGGTTCGCTTGACCGCCGCGCAGGCGCTCGTCCGCTTCCTCGCCGCCCAGATGACCGAGGTCGACGGCGTCAAGCTGCCGATCTTCGCCGGCGTCTGGGCGATCTTCGGCCACGGCAACGTCGCGGCCATCGGCGAGGCGCTCTACGCCGAACGCGAGCGCCTGCCGACCTATCGCGGCAACAACGAGCAGGCGATGGCGCTGGCGGCCATCGCCTTCGCCAAGGCAAGCCGCCGCCGCCGCATGATGGTGTGCACCTCTTCCATCGGCCCCGGCGCCACCAACATGGTGACCGCCGCGGCGGTCGCCCATGTCGACCGGCTTCCGGTTCTGATCATCCCCGGCGATGTCTTCGCCAGCCGCATTCCGGACCCGGTCCTCCAGCAGGTGGAGGACTTCGGCAACGGCACGGTCTCGGCCAATGACTGCTTCCGCCCGGTGTCGCGATATTTCGACCGCATCACCCGGCCCGAGCAGCTCGTCCCCGCGCTCCAGCGCGCCATGAGCGTGCTGACCGACCCCGCCGATTGCGGGCCGGTGACGCTCGCCTTCTGCCAGGACGTTCAGGCGGAAGCCTTCGACTATCCGGAGAGCTTCTTCGCCGAGCGCCTGTGGCTGCCCCGGCGGGTACGCCCCGACGAGCGCGAGCTGGCCACAGCGGTGGAAGCGCTCACGGCGGCGAAGACGCCGATCATCATTGCCGGCGGTGGCGTGCTCTACAGCGATGCAATGGCAACGCTTGCCTCTTTCGCCGAAGCTCACGGCATCCCGGTCGCCGAGACCCAGGCCGGCAAGTCGTCAATCGCAGCGAGCCACGAGCTCGCCGTTGGCTCCATCGGCGTCACCGGCACTTCGGTTGCCAATACGCTTGCCGCCGAGTCCGACCTCATCCTCGCCGTCGGAACGCGGCTGCAGGATTTCACCACGGGGTCGTGGGACCTCTTCCGCAACCCGAAACGCCGCATCGTCGCGCTCAACGCCCAGCCCTTCGACGCCCACAAGCACCGCGCGCTGCCGTTGGTCGCCGACGCCCGCGCCGGGCTGGAAGAGCTTTCGGCGGCGCTTGCCGGCTGGCGCACAGGCGAAGCCTGGCAGAAGGCGATCGCCAGCGGCCGTGCCACCTGGGCAGAGGAGGCGGGGCGCGCCACCGGTCCGACCAACACGGTGCCACCGTCGGACGCACAGGTGATCGGTGCCGTCCAGCGCTCGGCCACGCCCGATACGGTCGTCGTCAACGCCTCCGGCGGGCTCCCCGGAGAACTGCACAAGCACTGGCGGGCGGAGCGACCCGGCGGTTACCACATGGAATACGGCTATTCCTGCATGGGCTACGAGATCGCCGGTGGCATCGGCGTCAAGCTCGCGCTGCCCGACCGCGACGTCGTCGTGCTGGTCGGCGACGGCTCCTATCTGATGATGAATTCGGAGCTCGCGACCTCGGTCCTGCTCGGCCAGAAACTCACCGTCGTCGTCCTCGACAATCACGGCTTCGCCTGCATCACCCGCCTGCAGCAGGCGACCGGCGGCGCCCGCTTCAACAATCTGTTCGAGGACACCGATCACGCGGCGCTGCCGGCGATCGATTTCCGCGCCCATGCCGAGGCGCTGGGTGCCATCGCCGAACGGGTGACGACCATCGACGAGCTGGAGGCCGCGCTCGCCCGCGCCAAAGGCAACGACCGCACGACGGTAATTGTCATCGACACCGACCCCTTCGTCACCACCGAGGCCGGCGGCCATTGGTGGGACGTGGTGGTGCCGGAAATCTCGACGCGTCCGCAAGTCATGGCCGCCCGCACCGCCTACGAGGAAGCCCTCGGCGAGCGGCGGTTTGGAGATTAGGAGAAGACCGTGCCTATCCGTTTCGGGACCAACCCCATCGGCTGGTCCAATGACGACATGCCCGAACTTGGCGGCGACACGCCGCTGGAGCAATGCCTGAGCGAAGCCAAACAGGCCGGCTTCGAGGGCATGGAGCTTGGCAACAAGTTCCCGCGCGAGCCGGCAGCGCTCCAGCCGGTGCTCGAAGCGCACGGGCTGGCGCTGGTCTCGGGCTGGTATTCAACCGAGCTTCTGCGGCGCACGCCGAGGCAAGAGATGGAGCGCCTGCGCCCTCATCTTGATCTGCTCAAGGCCCTCGGTGCCAACGTCCTGGTCTTTGCCGAGACCACCGACTGCAATCACCATGAGCCGTTGTCGAAGCGCCCGGTGCTCAAGGAGAACCAGTGGGCCGAGCTCGGCAAGCGCTGGACCGAGATGGCCGACATGACGCTGGTCGAGGGTGTCCGCCTTTGCTTCCACCATCACATGGGGACCGTCGTCCAGGCCGAGGCCGAGATCCACGCCATGATGGCGGCGACCGGTCCGTCCTTCCACCTGCTGCTCGATACCGGCCACGCCACTTGGGGCGGCGCCGACCCGGCCATCCTGGCGCGCCGCTATCGTGACCGCATCAGCCATTTCCACGCCAAGGACGTGCGCAAAGCCGTCATGACGCGCGCCAACGCCGAGGACTGGCCGTTCCTGAAGGCGGTGGTCGAGGGCGTCTACACGGTGCCGGGCGACGGCAGCATCGATTTCGTTGCGGTGATGAAGGAATTGCCCGGCTATTCCGGCTGGATGGTGGTCGAGGCCGAACAGGACCCGAAGAAAGCCAACCCGCTGAAATACGCCAGAATGGGCTACGCCAATCTGCGCCGCTTCGCGGCCGAAGCCGGCCTCATCGCCGCCTGAAGAGGAAACCGAACGGACCAATGACCACATCAAAGCTTCTCGTCAGGCCAAAGCCGCAGGCGTCGGACGGCCGCATCATCCACATCACGCCGGAGAGTGCCGGCTGGACCTATGTCGGCTTCGATGTCTTTCGGCTGATCGCCGGTGCCTCGGCTGCCGCCGGCACCCAGGGCCGCGAAGCCTGCCTCGTCTTCCTGTCCGGCAGGGGCGCCGTCGAAGCCGGCGGCAAGGCGCTTGGGCTTGTCGGCGGCCGTGCCTCGCCGTTCGATGGCAAGCCGGCGTCGGTCTATGTGCCGGCCGGGTCCGACTGGCGCGTCACCGCCGACGGACTTTGCGAGTTTGCCGTCTGCTCGGCACCCGCCAAGGGCGGGAAACCGGTTCGCGTCATCACGCCCGACGAGCTTTCCGTGCTGGACCGTGGGGAGGGGACCAACCTCCGCCACGTCGTCAACGTGCTGCCGGAGACCGACGCGACGGCCGAGGGCCTGCTGGTGGTCGAGGTCATCACCCCCGGCGGCCATTGGTCGAGCTATCCGCCGCACAAGCACGACCGCGATGCACTGCCCGAGGAGTCGGCGCTGGAGGAGACCTACTATCACCGGCTCAACCCGGCGCAGGGCTTCGCCTTCCAGCGCGTCTATACCGACGACCGCTCGCTTGACGAGACGATCACGGTTGCCGACGGCGACGTGACCATGGTGCCGCGCGGCTACCACCCTTGCGGCGCGCCGCATGGTTACGACCTCTATTACCTCAACGTCATGGCCGGGCCGCGCCGCATCTGGAAGTTCCACAACGACCCCGCCCATGAATGGATGCTGAAGCCGACCGCATAAGCGGCGGCGCTTCTCAGGGAGATTACGCAAGATGCTCAAGATGGGGCTGCTCGGCGCCGGGCGGATCGGCCAGATCCACGGACGCAACATTGCCGACAACCCGCGCGCCACGCTGGTCGCGCTCGCCGATGCCGATGCCAAGGCGGCCCAATCGCTCGCCGCGGCGACCGGCGCCAAGGTGGCGACCGTCGATGCAATCATGGATGACAAGGCGATCGAGGCGATCGCCATCTGCACGCCGACCGACACCCACGCCGACCTCATCGAGCGCGGCGTCAAGGCCGGCAAGGCCGTCTTCTGCGAGAAGCCGGTCAGCCTCGAATCCGCGCGCATCGAGACCTGCCTCAATGTCGTCGCGGCGGCCAAGGGCAGGCTGATGATCGCTTTCAACCGCCGCTTCGATCCGAGCTTCGCCGACCTGAAGCGTCGCATCGATGCCGGCGAGATCGGCGACGTCGAGATGGTCACGGTTCTGTCGCGCGATCCCGCCCCGCCGCCGGTGAGCTACATCGAGCGGTCCGGCGGTCTCTTTCGCGACATGATGATCCATGACCTGGACATGGCGTGTTTCCTCCTCGGCGAACAGCCGGTCGAGGTCCATGCCGTCGGGTCGGCTTTGGTCGATCCGGCCATCGGCAAGGCCGGCGACGTCGATACCGCCGCCGTGCTGCTCAAGACCGCGTCCGGCAAGATCGCCCAGATCTCCAATTCGCGCCGCGCCACCTATGGCTATGACCAGCGCATCGAGGTGCATGGCAGCAAGGGCCTGCTTACCGCCGGCAATCACCACGCCACCACCGTCACCCGCGCCAACGGCGACGGCTTTGCCACCGATCCGGCGCTGCCCTTCTTCCTGGAACGCTATGCCGAGGCCTATCGCCGGGAGCTCGATGCCTTCGTCGTCGCCGTCCTCGATGGCAAGCCGATCAAGCCGACGGGCGAGGACGGGCTGAGGGCCCAGCGCATCGCCGACGCCGCAACCGAGGCTTCGCAGACCGGCCAGCCGGTGAAGCTTGCCGGCTGACGCAGGTTCAATCGGCGGCGATAGCGATGCTGTAGTCGAGCGTCGACTTGACGCTCAACCCGGCGAAGGAAAAGCCGCCTTCAATCGGCATCGTTCCGATCTGGGTCGGTGCGGCGCAAAGCGCCACATGGCTACCCGTCACCCGCGTGCCGTGGGTGACGTCCCAGCCACGCCAACCTGAGCCGGGCAGGAAGACCTCGGCCCAGGCGTGCAGATGCCGTCGCCCGTCCTCGACCGCCGGCCGCGCCTGGTACCCACTGACGAAGCGGCCAGGCAGGCCAAGTGCCCGACTTGCCTCGAGGAACAGCACCGTCACGTCGCGGCAGGCACCCTCGCGCAACGTCAGCGTTTCCTCCGCGGTGCGCGCATGGCCGTCCGGACGGATGCCGAGATTGGTGCGTGCCGCGATGTCCCCAGCCAGCCGGTCCAGGAAGGCGACGGGGTGGTGCCGGGCCGCCCCGGCAACGCCCTCGGCATAGTCGCGGATCGCCGGGCCGGAGAAGAAGGCGCGAAAGGCGCCGAGGCCGTCAGTATGGTCCACCATCCAAGGGAGTGGATCGGGCTGGTCCGGCAGCGGCACCACCGCATCCGTGTCGAGGTCGAAGAAGCAGGCGATCCGCAGCATGGTCGTTGTGCCGGCGAAGCTGATCCGCGTGACGCAATTGCCCCAGCTGTCCGTTGCCTCGCGGCGCTCAGCCGGCGCAGGCTCGATGTCGATCGCCTCACTGCCGACACGAATGCTACCTGTCCGCGGCGACAGGCGCAGCAAATGCGGGCCAAGCGTGACGGGCACGTCATAGCGGTAGACTGTTTCGTGGGCGACGCGGAAATGCACGAGGCCGACGATAGCCGAGGGGCGCTCCGGTCTCTACTGCCCACGCATCAGTTGCAGCCGTCAGTCGGCCCGGTTCAGGACCTGCTGCAACCCTGCGCAATCCACGTCGCCGTGCGGGACCGCCCGTCCTATCCGGTCCGGATCAGCTTGTGGCGGATGTATTTCGGCTCGAGATAGTCCTTGATGCCAAGCGCGCCGCCTTCGCGGCCGAAGCCGCTCTCCTTGATGCCGCCGAACGGCGCCTCGGCGGTCGCCAGCAGCACCTCGTTGATGCCGACCATGCCGCTCTCCAGCCGCTCGGCCGTGCGCGCGCCGCGCTCCGCGTCGTCGGTGAACACATAGGCCGCCAGCCCGAAGGGCAGGGCATTCGCCCGCCGGATGGCGTCGTCCTCGTCGGAGAAGGTGGTGATCGGCGCGATCGGCGCGAACGGCTCCTCGCTCATGATGCGCGCCTCGTCGCTGACGTCGGCAAGCACCGTCGGCTCGAGAAAGTGACCCTTGTTGAGATGCGCCGGCCGGCTGCCGCCGGTGAGCAGCCGCGCCCCGCGCTTCAGAGCGTCCTCAATCAGCTCCAGCGCACCGTCCACCGCCCGGGCGCGGATCATCGGTCCCATGGTGACGCCCTCCTTGAGGCCGTCGCCGACGACGATCGCTCGAGCAGCCTCGACGAAGCTGCGCTCGAACGGCTCCTTCAGACTGGCATGGACATAGAAACGCGACGGCGAGATGCATACCTGGCCGGTATTGCGGAACTTGGCGGCGGCCAGCGCCTTTGCGGCTGCCTCCGGGTCGGCATCGCGATGGACGATCGCCGGCGCGTGGCCGCCGAGTTCCATCGACACGCGTTTCACCCCGGCGGCGCATTGCATCAGCACCTTCTTGCCGACAGCGACAGAGCCGGTGAGCGAGACCTTGCGGATTACCGGTGAGGCGATGAGGTGCTCGGCAAGTTCCGCCGCCGGGCCGGTGATGACGGTAACGACGCCGGGCGGAACACCGGCATCGATCAGCGCCTCGGCAATGGCGAACAGCGGTCCGGGCGCTTCCGACGCCGGGCGCGCCACCACCGAGCAGCCGGCGCCGAGTGCCGCGGCGATCTTGCGCGCCGGCAATATGGCCGGGAAATTCCATGCCGACAGCGACAGGCAGGCGCCGACCGGCTGGTAGATGACCGACATGCGCTCGGTCGCCGTGCGGCCGGGGATGGTCTGGCCATAGACCCGCTTGGCCTCTTCCGCGTACCACTCGAATTGGTCGGCGGCGGCGTTGGTCTCACCGCGCGCCTCGGCGAGCGGCTTGCCGGTCTCGGCGCTCATGGTGTGCGCGATGGACTCGACCCGCTCGCGCATGAGGTCGGCGGTGCGGCGCATGATCCGCGCCCGCTCCCAGGCCGTCACCGCGCGCCAGGTGGCGAGGCCGCGGGCGGCGCTGGCGAGCACGCGATCGGCATCGGCGGACGTGCCCCAGGCGATCTCGCCGAGCACGTCTTCGCTGACCGGCGAATAGACCGGCCTTGTCGCGCCGGAGGCCGCGGCGTGCCACACATTGTCGATCAGGATGCTGCTGGCACCATTCATTTCTCGAAATCTCCGCTGTTGCCGTTCACATTGCCACGGCGTTACACGGCCGGCCAGTTCTGCGGCCGGGCCGCGGGCGGTTGCCGCGCCGTTGAAGCGTTCTGCAAATCCATTGGCCGATGCGCGTAAGGTTGTCTGCGGCGATCGATGCCCTCTCGGTGGCCCCGACCTGCATCATGCGGCGAATCGAGAAATTGACAGCAAAACCATACTCTGCCTATTGTCACATAAGTGACTATAGATCACATATGTGAGGATCAAATGAGGGCAATCGTTCTGCACGCTCCCGGCGACTTTCGGCTCGAGGAAAGGCAGAGGCCGCAAGCGGGAGCCGACAAAGTGGTGGTGAGGGTCCGTTCGGTCGGCGTTTGCGGGTCGGATTGGGCCCGCATGTTGGTCAAGGGCGCGCACAAGATGCCGCTCGTCACGGGTCACGAGTTCTCCGGCGAGATTGCGGATCTCGGCCCCTCGGTGACGGGTTGGGAGATCGGCGAGCTGGTCGCCATCCCGCCGCTGCTGCCCTGCTACAAGTGCGACCAGTGCAAGACGGGAAACTACTCGCGCTGCCGCAACTACGACTATTTCGGCAGCCGTCGCGACGGGGCCTATGCCGAGTTCGTAGCGGTGCCGGTGGGCAATCTGCTCAAGGTGCCGCAGAATTCCGACCCGCGCGCCATCGCCATGGTGGATCCCGCCTCGATCGCGCTGCACTCGCTATGGAAGGCCGGCGGCATGACCGTCGGGCAGACGGGCGCGGTGGTCGGTTGCGGCCCGATCGGGCTCTATGCCATCCAGTGGATGCGTCTGATGGGCGCGACCGACGTCATCGCGGTCGACGTCAGCCAGGATAAGCTCGACCTCGCCATGGAGGCCGGCGCCACGGTGGGCCTCTTCACCCAGGACGTATCCGAGACCAAGATGCGCGCCGATGTGGTGGTAGAGGCGGTCGGCATCGACGCCACCATCAATGCCGCGATGTCCCTCGGCGGTCCGGGTGGCCATGTCTCGTTCATCGGCATCCCGGTCCCCGCAGTGACCGTCGACAATGCCGTCTTCCAGGCCTTCCTGCGCCAGGAACTGAGCCTGCACGGTTCGTGGAACAGCTTCAGCGCGCCCTTCCCGGGCAAGCAGTGGACCGAAACCGTGGCGGCGCTGTCCGATGGCCGGCTGAAGTGGGAGTTCCTGATCAGTCACGATCTGGACCTCTCCGAACTGCCGAGGATTTTCGAAGAATACAAAGCGGGAAAACTCTCGTATTCCAAGGTAATGTTCCGGCCATAGGGGATTCCAACCAGGTCCGGAACCATGAACAAGCCAACTCATCGCGATCTTGTCCGTCTGCCGCTCGATGAGACGCGCGAGCATCTCATGGTGCACGTCGCCCGCATGGCGTACCAGCAGAACAAGACGCTGACCGAGATCGCCAACGAAACCGGCATGAACCGGTGGCGGGTCAGCAAGCTTCTGCAAGAGGCGCTCGACGTCGGCATGGTGCGCATCGAGATCGTGCCGCGCTTTGCGCGGCAGCCCGAGCTTGAGGCGCGCCTGATCGACTGTTTCGGTTTGCGCGATGCAATCGTGGTGACCCGGTCGATGGACAGCGATCACGAGGTGGAACGCGTCGCCCAGGCGGCCGGGCAGTATCTCGCCGCGCTGCAGCCGCGGCCGGCGAGCGTCGGCACCTCGTGGGGACGCACCATGTCGGCGGTGGCCTACTGGCTGGCCCCGCAATGGAACGATGGCGTCACCGTCGTCCAGATCAACGGCACGGTGGCGCTCAAGGCGAGCGGACCGCGGACGAATGACGTCGCCGACACCTTCGCGCGCAAGGGCAACGGCCGCCATCTGCCGTTGCCGGTACCCTCGATTGTCGGCGAGAAGGCGACCCGGCGCGTCCTCGAGAAAGACCGCATCGTCGCCGACGTGCTGGCCGCCGCCCGCGAAGCGGACGTCCTCTGCTTCTCGCTGGGGAAGGTCGACCTGCAATCGGTGCTGGTGACCTCGGGCAACGTGACGGAAACGGAGATGACCGACCTGATCGCGGCCGGCGCCGTAGGTGACGTGCTCGGCCGCTTCTTCAACGCCGAGGGTCAGATCGTCGACCGTTCGCTCGACGAACGCACCGTCGGTCTTACCTTGAGCGACCTGAGCAGCCACGAACACGCGATCGGCGTAGTGACCGGCACCGCCAAGCACCGCGCCGTGCTCAGTGCGCTGCGCGCTCGGTTTATGAATGTCTTGATCACCGATCAGGACACGGCTGAATTTGCCCTGGAGAACGCGAATGAACCCTAAAATCACCCCGCTAGTTCAGGTTCCCGAAGCGGCACCTCCGGAGCAGCCCCTGCTTTCCAACCAGGAGCGCAATCCCGGCACGGCGCTGAGGCCGGAGCTCTTCGAAGGACACGCGGTCAACCGCGCCGCTACCGAGAGACGGGCGCAGACACTGACCAAGAGGCGCTCGGTCAAGAAGGCCAACCAGGCCGCCTGGCTGGTCAACGCCATCCGCTGCATGGACCTGACCACCCTGTCCGGCGACGACACCGAGGGCCGCGTTCACCGGCTCTGCGCCAAGGCGCGTCAGCCTTTGGCGCCGCACATCATCGCCGGTCTGGGGATCGAGGACATGAACGTCACCACCGGGGCGGTGTGCGTCTACCCGACGATGGTCCACCATGCGGTCAAGGCCCTGCGCGGCACCGAGATTCCCGTGGCTTCGGTTGCGACCGGCTTCCCCGCCGGCCTGATGCCGCTGCATCTGCGGCTTGAGGAGATCCGCTGGGCGATCGGCGAGGGCGCCGACGAGATCGATATCGTCATTACCCGCGAGCATGTGCTCAACCGCAATTGGCAGGCGCTCTACGACGAGGTCAGGCAGATGCGCGAGGCCTGCGGCCGCACGCACCTCAAGGTCATCCTCGGCACCGGCGACCTGCAGACGCTGCGCAACGTCTACGCCGCCTCACTGATCGCCATGCAAGCCGGCGCCGATTTCATCAAGACGTCGACCGGCAAGGAGCCGGTGAACGCCACGCTGCCTGTCAGCCTGGTCATGACGCGCGCTATCCGCGATTACGAGATCGAGACCGGCTACAAGGTCGGCTTCAAGCCGGCCGGGGGCCTGAAGTCCGCCAAGGATGCCCTCAACTGGCAGATCCTGATGAAGGAGGAGCTCGGCAACGAGTGGCTGCGCCCGTCCCGCTTCCGGATGGGAGCCTCGTCAATGCTGGGCGACATCGAACGTCAGCTCGAACACCACGTTACCGGGCGCTACGCCGCCTCCCACCGTCACTCCGTTGCCTAAGGGGCCAAAACCATGAGCTCAATTGCCAACCTGATTGACACGATGGAATACGGTCCGGCACCCGAGAGCGCGGACGTCGTCCAGGCGTGGCTGGACAAGCACAAGGATGGCTTCGGCCTCTACATCAACGGGCGCATGCAGCCGCCCGGCAAGGACCTGCTGGAGGTCACCAATCCCGCCACCGGCAAGGTTATCGCCAAGGTCACCCGGGCCACGACCGAGGACGTCGACGCGGCGGTGAAGGCGGCGCGCGGGGCTTTCCCGAAGTGGTCGGCGCTGCCAGGCCATCAGCGCGCCCAGTGGCTCTATGCGCTCGCCCGCCATATCCAGCAGCACGCCCGTTTCCTCGCCGTCCTGGAATCGATGGACAACGGCAAGCCGATCCGCGAGGCGCGCGACATCGACGTGCCACTGGTCGCTCGCCACTTCTATCACCATGCCGGCTGGGCCGAGATCCTCGAGACCGAGTTCCCGGGTGCGAAGCCGCACGGCGTGTGCGGACAGATCATCCCGTGGAACTTCCCGATGCTGATGCTGGCGTGGAAGATTGCCCCGGCGCTTGCCGCGGGCAACACGGTGGTGCTCAAGCCCGCCCGCTTCACGCCGCTGACGGCGCTCGCTTTCAGCCGCATCTGCGACGAGGTCGGGCTGCCGGAAGGCGTCGTCAACATTGTCACCGGCAACAGCAAGACCGGCGAGGACATGGTCGTCCATCCGGACATCAACAAGATCGCCTTCACCGGATCGACCGAGGTCGGCCAGCACATCCGCAAGCAGACGGCCGGGTCGGGCAAGAAGCTCACACTGGAACTCGGCGGCAAGTCGCCCTTCGTCGTCTTCGCCGATGCCGATCTCGACGCCGCGGTGGAGGGCGTGGTCGATGCGATCTGGTTCAATCAGGGCCAAGTGTGCTGCGCCGGCTCGCGCATCCTCGTCGCCGAGGGCGTGGCGGACCACTTCACCAAGCTCCTGAAGGCCCGCATGGCGCATCTCAATGTGGGCTCGCCGCTCGACAAATCCACCGATGTCGGCACGATCGTGCATCCCTCGCAGCTGGAAAGCATCAAGGCGCTGGTCGCCCAGGGTGTGGCGCAGGGCGCCGAGCTGTATCAGGGCGAGGCGCCGGAGGGCTGCTACTATCCGCCGACACTGGCGACCAATGTCGAGCCGGCCTCGGTGCTCGCCACCGAGGAGATCTTCGGCCCGGTGGCGACGCTGACCACCTTCCGCACGCCCGAGGACGCCATCCTGCTCGCCAACAACACGCGCTACGGGCTCGCCGCCTCGGTCTGGTCGGAAAGTATCAACCAGGCGCTCGCCATCGGCGCGGCAATCAAGGCCGGCGTGGTGTGGATCAACAGCACCAACGTGTTCGATGCCGGCGCCGGCTTCGGCGGCTATCGCGAGAGCGGCTACGGACGCGAGGGTGGCCGCGAGGGCATGCTCGCCTATCTCGAACTGCCGGGCCCGAGCCCGCGCAAGAACGAGGATGACGCGCCGGCGGCGATCGCCGCCTATCCGGAAGTCGGCGGCAACCTCGTCGGCATCGACCGCACGGCCAAGCTCTACATCGGCGGCAAGCAGGCGCGGCCTGACGGCGGCTACGCCTACCCGGTCGCCCATCCCAAGACCGGCAAGCTCGTCGGGCTGGCGGCACACGGCAACCGCAAGGACATCCGCGACGCGGTCGAGGCGGCGAGCAAGACCGCAAAATGGGGCGCTTCGACCGGCCACAACCGCGCGCAGATCCTCTACTACCTGGCGGAAAACGTGGCGGCGCGCGCCACCGAGTTCGCCGACCGCCTGCAGAGCTTCGGCGCCACGGCCGCCAGCGCGAAGAAAGAAGTGCAAGTCAGTATCCAGCGGTGTTTCTGGTATGCCGCCCAAGCCGACAAGTTCGACGGCATGGTGCACTCCACCCAGTCGTCTTTCGTCACGCTGGCCATGCACGAGCCGGTCGGCGTGATGGGGCTGGTCTGCCCGACCGCCCATCCGCTGCTCGGCGTGATCTCGCTGGTCCTGCCGGCGCTGGCCATGGGCAACCGGGTCGTCGCCATCCCGTCGCAGACCTGGCCGCTTTCGGCCACCGACCTTTATCAGGTGCTCGAGACCTCCGACATTCCGGCGGGCGTGGTCAACATCGTCACCGGCGACCGCGAGGACCTGGTGAAGACGCTGGCTGCTCACGACGGGGTGGACGGCATCTGGTACTTCGGCTCCGTCGCCGGCGTCAGACGAGTTCGAGGAACTGTCGATCGGAAACGTCAAGCAGACCTGGACAGAACCCGGCGGCCGTCGCGACTGGCTTGGCCAGGAAGGTTATGGCCGCGCGTTCCTCAACAAGGCCACGCAGGTCAAGAACATCTGGGTGCCCTATGGCGAGTAGGGCGGCGTAGACCCACCCGCAGAGAACCGAATGCGCGAAGCACCCCCGGGCGCTTCGCGCCCGGTCGGAAGTGAGGCCGAAGGTCGCCTCCCTCCCTCGGGTTTTGCGACGTTCGCATTGCTTTTCCCAGAGCGTACCCAAGCCCTTGTTCCGTCGAATCCGACGGAACCCTGCATCGACTGTCGGCCAAGCAGAACCCTCTGGCGAGCGACCGATCGGAACGGCCGGCGTGGGCCTTGGCGGCATCAGCGCCCACCAGCCTGCAATCGTGATGCGACGCACCAAAGGGGCTCGACCGCCATGCCGGCGTCTTCCCTGGCCTTTTTGTCGTCCGGCTACTGCGAGTCCGGATTTGGGGTCATCTCCGGCCGCATTTTTGGCGGTTAGCGGCCAAAAACGGCGCGTTATCCGCGCTTGCCCGCATTGACAACCCTGAAGGTTTGTGATTTTTTTCAGATCACAAATGGGCAACAGGATCACATTTGTGATATCGTAGATCACGAATGGGCGGGAGTGCACATTTGTGAGCAAAACTCTGGGAGGACTGCGATGCTCAGGAATAAGTTGATTGGAAAGACATTCATGGCGCTTGCTGCGCTGCCGTTGGCCATGGGGGCATGGGCAGCGCACGCAGAGGGGCTGAAGATCGGCTTCAGCCAGGTGACGCTTCAGTCGCCTTTCTATGTGCAGCTCAAGAACGGCGCTGAAGCCGCGGCGAAGGCGGGTGGCGATACGCTGACCTTCCTCGACGCCAATGGCGACGTCACCAAGCAGAACAACGACATCCAGGACCTGATCACGCAGGGCGTGAACGCGATCATCATCAACCCGGTCAACCCGGACGCCGTGGCCCCCTCGCTTGAGGCGGCAAAGGCAGCTGGCATCCCGGTCATCACTGTCGATCGCCCTATCAACGGTGAAGGTGTCACCGCCCATATCGGCCGCGATAACAAGAAGATGGGCGGCATCGTCGGTCAGGCCGTGGTTGACCGATTGAAGAAGGACGGCGTCGAGGGTGCCACCATCATCGAGATCCAGGGCGACGCCGGTGGTGCGGTGATGATGGATCGCCGTGACGGCTTCCACGCCGCGATCGAGGGTAGCGGGAACAAGATCGTCGAAGGCCCCTATGCCGAATATATCCGCGCCAATGCCGTGGTTGCCATGCAGGACCTTCTGCAGGCGCATCCCGAGGTAAAGGTCGTCTATGCGCATAACGACGACATGGCTTTGGGTGCCATGCAGGTGCTGCACGAAAGCGGACGCGACGACGTGCTGGTTTGCGGCGTCGACGGGCTTTCCGAAGCGCTGAAGGTCATGGAAGACGGCGGCAACTACATCGCCACCGCTCTCAACGACCCGCAGTACCTCGGTGACGTGACAATCCAGGTGGCGCGCCAGGCGGCGGCAGGCAAGTCGGTGCCGAAGTTCGTCGATGCCGGCACGGCGCTCGTCACGCCGGCCAATGTTGGCGAGTTCCCGCACACCGCACTGTTTGCCGAATATCGCCCGAAGATTCTCGGCGAATAGAGTTCTATCCTGCAAACGGGGCGCGGCGGCACACGGCCGCCGCGCCTCATTCGGTTGGGGTGAGCCGCTTCCAACGCCATCCTCCAGCCCCACGGTTCGCAAAGCCCGTTTGCGCCTTTTCCCGGTGCGCGATGGCTGGCCACGCTGGAGAGGCTTCGCGCGCATCGGCTCAAAGTGCTGGTCCGCCCCTAGGGACCGTATGGGAGCGGTGGGAGGAGAGACGAGATGACACTGGCCCTAGGCTTCGATCTGGGAACAGGCGGAATCCGTGCCAGTGTTCACGACGTCGCGAGCGGGGCGATACTGGGCAGTGCCGAGGAACCCTACGAAACCGCCTATCCACGCCCCGGCTGGGCCGAGCAGCAGCCGGAGGAATGGTGGTCGGGGCTGCTTCGTGCCGGTCGGCGGGCGGTCGAGGCGGCCGGGCGCAGCGATATTGTCGGTGTCGCAGTGGCCACCACTGCTTCAACGGTAGTTGCCTGCCGCGGAGACGGCACGCCGGTCCGCCCGGCGATCCTGTGGATGGATTGCCGAGCGGCGCGCGAGGCCCGCGAGACGAGGCTCGTGCAACACCCCCTCATGGCGTACAGCGGCGGAGAGGACGCCGCGGAATGGCTCGTGCCCAAAGCCATGTGGCTGCAGCGTCACGAGCCGGAGGTCTTCGCTCAGGCAGAGGTCATTTGCGAGGCCATAGATTTCCTCAACTACCGGCTCGGCGGCGAATGGGCAGGTTCGCGCATGAACGCGTCCTGCAAGTGGAACTATGATTCCGCCACTGGCGCCTTCGTACCGGAGATATACGAGGCGCTTGGTATTCCGGAGCTTGGCGGGAAGCTCCCCCAGCGCATTGTCCCGGTGGGCGACGCGATCACCCGCCTTCGCCCCGAGGTAGCCGAAGCGCTCGGTCTCACCACGCGCCCGCTCCTGGCACAGGGCGGCATCGACGCTCATATCGGCATGCTTGGCGCCGGTACCATCGATCCAGGCAGCATGCTTCTGATCGGCGGCACTTCGGTCGTCCATCTGACGCATCTCGATGCGCAGCAGCCGCTGCCCGGCTTCTGGGGGCCTTATCCGAACGCGCTGATGGACGGGCGCTGGCTGGTCGAGGGCGGCCAGGTCTCCGCCGGCGCCATCTTCACTTGGTTGGCACACAAGGTCTTCGGCCTCGACAGCGCCGGCCACCAGCAGCTGATCGCCGAAGCGGGGCGCCTTTCGCCCGAGCAAACCGGCCTGATGGTGCTCGACTACTGGATGGGAAACCGCACACCCTATCGCGACGCCGACCTCCGCGGCTGTATTCTCGGGCTGTCGCTCGGCCACGGGCGCAGCGAGATCTATCGAGCCGCCATCGATGGCGTGGCCCTCGGTTCGCTGAATGTGCTTCGGGCACTGGAGCGGACCGGCGTGCACATCGATCGCATCGTGATGGCCGGCGGCATCTGCCACAATCCGCCGTGGCTGCAGGCCACCGTGGATGCACTTGGCCGGCCGGTACACCTGTCACGCGAGGGCAACCTGACGACATTGGGCGCGGCAGCGTGCGCAGCGCACGCGCTGGGCATCTATCCCGATCTGGCCGCTGCCTCGCAGAGGCTCGCGGTCGAAGGCGAGCTCATCGAACCGGACCAGGAGCGCGCGCGCTGGTATGCTCGGACGCTCGATCAGTACCAAGAGCTCACCGAAACACTTGCGCCGGCGTTGCACCGGCTCTCGGGCGGGGAGGACGACGCTGCGTGAACAGAATCCACTCGCAGCACAAGAAACAGGCTGTCGCGCGCGTCGCGCTCAAGGGCCGGTCATGCCCCCGTACCGATGAGCCGCATGCGCACAGCGCGGGAGGACCGCTTTGACTGAAACAGTGCTCACCGTTGAAAACGTCTCCAAGCATTTTCCCATGAATATCGTGGCTCTGGAGCAGGCGTCGCTGACGGTGCAGCGTGGCGAGATACACTGTCTGCTGGGTGCCAACGGGGCGGGCAAGTCCACGCTCCTGAAGATGATCTCCGGAGCCTTGCGGCCGAGCGGCGGACGCATCCTGCTGGAGGGCGTGCCGTTCGAGCCGCATTCGCCGGCGGAGGCGACGCGCGCGGGCATCTCGATGATCTATCAAGAGCTGGATCTGGTGCCCCAACTGACCGTCGAGCAGAACCTCTTTCTCGGTCATTCGCCCGGACGGGGCGGCATGATCGACCGGCGCGCGCGCAGCGAACGCGCCCGCGAGGCGCTGGAGCGCATCGGCGCCCACTTCTCGCAGAAGGTGCGGGTGGAGCAGCTTTCCGTCGCCAATCAGCAACTGACGGCGATTGCCCGGTCGCTCACCATGAATGCCAAGGTCATCATCATGGACGAGCCCTCCGCTGCGCTCAACGAGACCGAGCTCGAAGCGGTGTTCGCGGTGATCCGCGAACTGGCACGTCAGGGCGTTTCGATCCTCTATGTCAGTCATCGGCTGGCCGAGTTGCGTCATATCGGCGACAGCGTGACCGTTCTGCGCGGCGGGCAGACCATCGGCACCTATCTGGTTTCCGAGACGTCGGATGCCGACTTGGTGGAGGCCGTGATCGGTCGTGAGCGCACGCTCGTCGAGCGCAGGGCACGCGCCGCGGTCACCGGCGACGTCGCGCTCACGGTCAAGCAAATGCACGGTGCCGAAGGGTTGCAGGTCGACGAGTTCTTGGTGCGCTGGGGCGAGATCGCCGGGTTGAGCGGGCTGAACGGCTCCGGGCGCACGACCTTCCTGCGCTCGCTGTTCGGCGATCTGCGCTTCGAAGGGGCTGTGGAGATCGATGGAAAAGGTTTCCACCCCACCCAGCCTGCTCATGCCATTCGGCGTGGTCTCGGGCTGGTGCCGGAAAGCCGAAAGACGCACGGCCTCATCCTGGAATCGCCGATCTACAAGAATACGACCCTTGCTTCGCTGAGCGGCAAGTTGTGGATGAACCACCAGCGGGAGCGTGAGCGCGCCCGCCCGGTGCTCGACCATCTGTCGACCAAATATGTCGATCTCGGTCAGTTGGCCAACCAGCTGTCGGGCGGCAACCAGCAGAAAGTCGTGCTGTCCAAATGGATCATGAACGGCGCCCGCATTCTGCTCCTCGACGAGCCCAGTCGCGGGCTCGACGTCGGCGCGAAGGCCGACCTCTACAACCTCGTCGAGCGGATGGCAGCCGACGGCGCCGCCATCATCGTCGCCAGCAGCGAGCTCGACGAACTCTATGCGGCCTGTGACAGCATCTGGGTGTTCCACGAGGGCCGTATTCTGCGCCGCTACGATCCGGCGGTCGCGGGCCGTGAAGAGATCCTCAAGGCGACCATCCTCGGAGATGAAAATGTCCACTGAAACTGCAGTCGCCCCGCGGGAGCCGATCTACAAGCGCGCGGCAAATCTCATCGTAGAATACAATTTCATCGCCATCTTCGTCCTGGTGGCGACCATTGGTGCGACGCTCTCCGACAACTTTCTCACCTGGGGCAATATCGCCAACCTGTTCCAGCAGGCCGCGGTTGTGGGTGTCGTGGCGATCGGCATGACCTACGTCATCCTTACCGGCAACATCGATCTGTCGGTCGGCTCGGTCACGGCACTGAGCGGCATGATCGTTGCCGTGCTGATGGCGGCTGGCTGGAACCCGCTGTTCGCCACAGTGGCCACTCTCCTGATCGGCACGACCTGCGGCGTGACGATGGGTGCGATCAGTGCCTTTGGTCGCGTGCCGAGCTTCATCGTCACCCTGGCCGGCCTCGTCTCTTTCCGCGGCGTCACCTACCTGTTGACCGACGGCGTTCCGGTGAGCGGTCTGCCGTCTTCCTTCCCTGCCATCAGCTCGACTGTCTTGCCCGTCTTTCCGGGCTTCAACCTTACTTCCATGGCGCTCATCTTCGTCGTGCTCACGATCATCGGCGGGTTGGTGCTGCGCTTCACCGTCTTCGGCGAGTATGTCTACGCCACCGGCGGCAATCCCGAGGCGGCCCGTCTTTCCGGTCTGCCGACACGGCTGATGGTCACCGCGGTCTTCGGCATCTCCGGCTTTGCCTCTTCCATCGGCGGCATACTCCTCACCTCCCGCCTGCGCATCGGGCAGCCGACCGCTGCCCAGGGGATGGAGCTTGACGTGATCGCGGGTGTCGTTCTCGGCGGTACCAGCCTGTTCGGCGGGCGTGGCGGCCTGCTCGGCACCTTCTTCGCCGTGATGCTGCTGCAGGTGTTGCGCAACGTGTTCAATCTCTTGGGCCTGGGCTCTTTCTACCAGATGACTGTGACGGGCCTCATCATCGTCGCAGCGGTCCTGCTCAACCGCTTCATCGAGACACGCAGAGGCCACGCCTGAGCCGGCCGGCAAGGCACGGGTTGCCGACCTCTCGGCAGCCCTGCCGGCGGGCGCCTTTGAAAGCGCAGGAAATCCGTGGTGGGAATGGTGGGCGATACTGGGATTGAACCAGTGACCCCTCCCGTGTGAAGGGAGTGCTCTCCCGCTGAGCTAATCGCCCATCCGGCTCACGATGCCGAAGGTGCCGGGATTTAAGGTACCGGCCGAATCGGAGTCAAGGCGAACCGACCCCAAGGCTGGCCACCGCGTCCCACAACTCGCCGAAATGGCCGATCAACCGGTCGGGACTGAAGGTTGCAACCGGCACGGGGGTGTAGCCGAAGGTCACCGCCACCACCGGTATGCCGGCCGCCCGCGCCGTTTGGACGTCCGTCTCGGAGTCGCCGACCATGACCGCGCGTGTCCGTACGCCACCGGCCAGCCGGATCGTCTCGGTGAGGGTGCGCGGGTCGGGTTTCAGCCACGGAAAGGCGCCCTGGCCGACGATTGCGGCAAAGCGTGGGGCCAGCCCCAGCGCCTCAAGAAGCGGCCGGGCGAGGGGATCAGGCTTGTTGGTACACACGGCCAGCAGCCAGCCCGCCGCGGCAAAACGGTCGAGTGCCGCCTCGACACCGTCGAAGGGCCGGCTCTCGTCAGCGACATGCGCTGCGTAGTGATCGACCAGGGCCCCGAACAGCCGTTCCAGCTCGGCACCTTCAACGTGCCGGCCCTCGGCGGCAAAGGCGCTCTGGATCAGCACGCGCCCGCCGCGGCCGACCATGGTCAGGGCCGCTTCGAGAGCGACCGGCGCCATGCCTTCCGAAGCAAGGACCGCGTTCAGTGCCCGCACCAGGTCGGGGGCGGTGTCGACGAGCGTGCCGTCGAGGTCGAAGACAAGGGTAGGGGAGGTCAAGGCGGGGATATCTGTCAACTTCCGTAGCCGCGGGCCATCAGGGCCGCGAAAACCGGAATCAAAATGAAAACGACCAGCTCCAGATGGATGAATCGCCTCGTCTTTTCAACCTCGGTCGGCGGCGGAACGAAATCCGCGTCGCGGCCGATCTCCCGGCGCCACCTGATGAAGCGGACCGTCGGCCAGACCGAGAGGATGCCGACCAGGAGAACAGCGCCCAGCTTGGCTTGGAAGAACAGGTTGGACCAGTAGTAGTCCGGTCCCTTGAGGCCGAAATAGACGCGCCCGAAGCCGACCACCAGGATCAGTCCGGCGAGCACGCCGAAGGCAATATCGGTCCGCGCCACCTTGACCGCGTCCGCGGTCGACATCTGCGGCCGCACCAGCATCATCTCGGCGACAAGGACGCCGGCAAGGCTGAAGACCAGCACGTGATGGGCGATGGCCAGCAGCAGGGCGGTCAGCATGGTCAAATCCCTCCGCGGACGTCGCAAATCCGGATATGCCGCCGACGTGGCGTCACGGCCCGCCAGATGCTAACAAGCGCCCGAAAGGGTTGGAACCCCAATGACGCACAATCCGATTTCCGATCTTGACGGCAGGCGCGGCCGGTGACGCTGGATAGGACACCGGGCGACGAGGAGCGCCGGCGCGCCGCCGAAGCGGCGCTGGAGGACGTGCGCCCCGGCATGAAGCTCGGCCTCGGCTCCGGCCGCACGGCGACGCATTTCGTGCGGGCGCTGGGCGAGCGCGTCCGCGGCGGGCTCTCGGTCGTCGGCGTGCCGACCTCGGCAAAAACGGCCGAATTGGCCCTGTCGGAGGGCATTCCGCTTGCCACGCTCGATGACGAGCCGGTCCTCGATCTGGTCGTCGACGGGGCCGACGAGGTCGACCCGGAACTGCGCCTCATCAAGGGCGGCGGCGGCGCGCTGACGCGCGAGAAGATCGTGGCGGCCGCCTCCCACCGCATGATTATCGTCGTCGATGCCGGCAAGATCGTCGATGCGCTCGGCGCCTTCCCCCTGCCGATCGAGATCGTGCCTTTCGGCGCGACGCCGGTGCGGCTTGGCATCGAGCACCTGGTTGGCCGGCTCGGCATGAGCGGGTCTTTTACCTGGCGCCAGGCCGGGGAGGGGCCCTATGTCACCGATGGTGGCAACCGCATTCTTGACGTATCTCTTGGTCGTATTGACGAGCCCGAACGCCTTGCGCGGGAACTGGACATGATGCCCGGCGTCGTCGAACACGGCCTGTTCATTGGCATGGCCTCGCTCGTGATCGTTGCAGGCAGCGACGGCGTCACTCGCCTGAGCAAATAGGAATGCTGTCTTTCCAGATGGAGCACATGATGACCCTGATCGGTAACTTCGTCCGCACGGTGGCCGTCGCGGCCGCCCTGGTCGCCCTGCCGGCCTCCTCGCTTCTCGCGCAGGAGATCAGCCCTTCGCACCTGGCTGCCGCGCTCGATGTGATCAACGCAACCACCGCCGCGGCGAGTTTCGATACGCGCCTGCCGGCCATCGCCAATGAGGTCACCAACCGGCTGATCCGCGCTCGCCCGGACCTGCATCAGGAGATTGCCGACACGGTGCAGGCGGTCGCCCTCAAGCTCGCCGTGCGGCGCCGCGAACTCGATCAGGACGTGGCGCGCGTTTATGCCAAGGCGTTCAGCGAGGACGATCTCAAGGCCATCGCCGCTTTCCTCAAGAGCCCGGCCGGCCAGAAGTACCAGACCGATGGGCCGGCAGTCTTCCGCGACACGCTGCAGGCGGTCCAGGCCTGGTCGGACCGGGTCGGCGCCGAGCTTCTCGACAAGACCAAGGAAGAGCTGAAGAAGCAGGGTCACCCGATCTGATGGGTGACGGCGCATGACCGGCGGCTACGACTACGACCTGTTTGTCATCGGCGCCGGCTCCGCCGGCGTCCGTGCCGCGCGCCTTGCCGCCGAACTCGGCAAGCGTGTGGCGCTCGCCGAGGAAAGCCGCGTCGGCGGCACCTGCGTGCTGCGCGGCTGCGTGCCGAAGAAGCTGTTCGTCAACGCCGCCCATTATGCCGAAGCCTTCGAGGATGCGGTCGGCTTCGGCTGGCGGATCGAGGGCCTGCATTTTGACTGGCCGACGCTGGTCAGCAATGTCGCCGGTGACGTTTCCTGGCTGAGCAGCATCTACATCCGCAATCTCGAAAAGGCCGGCGCCGAGATCATCCAGAGCCGCGCCGTGCTCGACGACGCGCATACCGTGCGCCTGCTTGCCGAGCACAGGACAGTGACGGCGGAATACATCCTCATCGCCACCGGCGGGCGACCGCGCCGCGACCTGCCCATTCCCGGCATCGAGCACGTCATCACCTCCGACGAGTTCTTCCACCTCGAACGCCTGCCGAAACGGGTGTTGATCGTCGGCGGCAGCTACATCGCGCTGGAGATCGGCTCGATCTTTGCCGGCTTCGGTACGGAGGTGACGATCATCCACCGCGGAACCGAGATCTTGCGCGGCTTCGACGACGAGGTCCGCCACGAGCTCTGCTCCGCGCTCGAGCGGCGTGGCATCACCATCATGACCAACGAGCAGCTGGCCAGCATCGCCGAGGCCGAGCGCGGCTACATTGCCACCCTGAAGTCGGACGTCACGATCGCGGCCGATCAGGTGCTGCTCGCCGTCGGCCGCCACCCGAACACCACCGGCCTTGGCCTCGAAAACGCCGGTGTGCAGGTCGACGCCACCGGCACGATCAAGGTCGATGCCTATTCGCGCACGGAAGCGGCCAATATCTACGCCGTTGGTGACGTCACCGGCCGCCTTCAGTTCACGCCGGTCGCCATCCGCGAAGGCGCGGCCTTCGTCCAGACCGTGTTCCAGGGCCGGCCGACCGCGGTCGACTACGACAACGTTCCGGTGGCGGTGTTCGCCAATCCCGAGGTCGGGTCGGTCGGCCTGACGGAGGAGGCGGCGCGCGAGCGTTACCCCTCGCTCGACATCTACCGTTCGCATTTCAAGCCGCTGCCCTATCGCGTTGCCGGACGCGACGAGCGCATGCTGATGAAGCTGGTCGTCGATGGCGACAGCGATCGCGTGCTGGGCTGCCATTTCGTCGGCCCCAATGCCGCCGAGATGGCGCAGGTCGTCGCCGTCGCGGTGAAGATGGGGGCCACCAAGGCTGATTTCGACGCGACCACGGCGCTGCATCCCACGCTTGCCGAGGAAATCGTCACCATGGCGCGGCCGGCCGAGCGTATTCGCCGCGAGGCGGCGGAATAGGCCGCCGGGCCCGGCAGCATTCGGGTGGAACTGACCTCCGCGCCCGTGTATAACCCGGCCCGCGAGGCCGGAATTTGAGCGCTTTCGCGAGGGTTTAGGCGTGATGAAGAGCGCTTGGTCGCCGGCCAGCTGGCGCATAAGACCGATCGAACAGGTACCGGCCTATCCGGATCCGGAGGCCCTTGCCGCGGTTGAGGCGCGGCTCGCCTCCTATCCGCCGCTGGTCTTCGCCGGCGAGGCGCGCAAGCTGAAGAAGACGCTGGCCGGGGTGGCCGAGGGCAAGAGCTTCCTGCTCCAGGGCGGCGATTGCGCCGAGAGCTTCGCCGAGCACCGCGCCGACAACATCCGCGACTTCTTCCGCGTCTTCCTGCAGATGGCCGTGGTGCTCACCTTCGCCGGCGCTGTGCCGGTGGTGAAGGTCGGCCGCATTGCCGGCCAGTTCGCCAAGCCGCGCTCCACGCCCACTGAGAAAAAGGGCGCGGTCGAGCTGCCGAGCTATCGCGGCGACATCATCAACGGCATCGAATTCGACGAGGCGACGCGGGTGCCCGACCCCAACCGCCTCGAAATGGCCTATCGCCAGTCGGCCGCCACGCTGAACCTGCTGCGCGCCTTCGCCACCGGCGGCTATGCCAATCTTCAGCACATCCACCAGTGGATGCTTGGCTTCGTCAAGGACAGCCCGCAATCGAACCGCTACCAGGAGCTCGCCAACCGCATCACCGAGGCGCTTGATTTCATGCGCGCCTGCGGCATCGATCCCGAGCTTCATCCGGAGATGCGCTCGACCGACTTCTACACCAGCCATGAGGCGCTGCTGCTCGGCTTCGAGCAGGCCATGACCCGCGTCGATTTCGACCAGCGGCGACTGGTACGCCACCTCCGGCCACATGCTGTGGATCGGCGACCGCACCCGCCAGCTTGACCATGCCCATATCGAGTATTGCCGCGGCGTGAAGAACCCGATCGGCCTCAAGTGTGGGCCGTCGCTGACGCCCGATGAACTGCTCCGGCTGATCGACGTTCTCAATCCGGACAACGAGCCGGGACGGCTGACGCTGATCTGCCGCTTCGGCGCCCGCAAGGTCTTCGACAAGTTGCCGCCGCTGATCCGCGCCGTCGAGCGCGAGGGAAAGAGCGTCGTTTGGTCGTGCGACCCCATGCATGGCAACACGATCACCTCGGCGACCGGCTACAAGACGCGTCCGTTCGATCTTGTCCTGTCGGAGGTCGAGGACTTCTTCGCCGTGCATCGCGCCGAGGGCACGCACCCCGGCGGCATCCACATCGAGATGACCGGGTCGAACGTCACCGAATGCACCGGCGGTGCGCGCGCTATCACCGAGGACGAGCTGCACGATCGCTACCACACCCATTGCGATCCGCGCCTCAACGCCGACCAGTCGCTGGAACTGGCCTTCCTTGTCGCCGAACTCCTCAAGCGCAATCGCCTGGAGCGGGCCGAGCAGGCCGCGGCCTCGGCCTGAGCCTAGTATTACCAAGAATTAATGTGGGGCGCCTTGCGCCCCTTGATGCATTGGCGTTCGGTGACAAATCGCCGCGGAAATCCGCGCCAATCTTACAAAACTGTAATCCCCGCCAGGCGATTTCGCCAGATTCCTGCCACATTTCGGGCCAAGTTAGACCACCCATCTATTGAGCTGGAACTGGGCGCTCGCAAGTCCAGTCTTCGGCGATATTGGCTCGTCTCACTGTAAAAGGGGGATCGGAAACATGCGTCCCACAAAAGCTATACTTGTATCGTGCTTCATCGCGTCGGGCTTGTTGTTCGCTGCTGCAGCGAATGCGCAGGACACGACCACACCGGCGATGACAAGTGCACCGCTGACCGGCTTGTGGCTCACCACCGGTTATCCGTCGCTCACGGTCCATGCCGGCGACAACATCCAGCTCAACCTCACACTCCAGAACAAGAACCTGCCGCCCAAACGGGTAGCGTTCAGCGTCGACGGCCTGCCGAGCGGCTGGACCTACGAATTCGACGGCGGCGGCAAGACCGTCACCGCCGCGATCGTCGAGCCAGAACTCGAGCCAGAACCTCGTTCTCAAGCTGACGCCAGCCAAGGACGCCAAGAGCGGCTCCTACGATTTCACCGTCAACGGCAAGACCGATGGACAGGCACTCGACCTGCCGATCTCCCTGTCGCTCGCTCAGGCCGCGCCGGCCAAGGTCACCGTGACGCCCAAGCTGCCGGCGCTGCGCGGATCGCCGAAGTCGGCCTTCGATTTCACCGTCGACGTCAAGAACGACGCCCAGACCGCCCAGACCTTCAACCTGCTGGCCAAGGGGCCTGCCGGTTTCGACACCACCTTCAAGGAGCAGTACGGCACCCAAGAGCTGACCTCGATCCCGCTCAAGGCGGGCGAATCCAAGACACTCAAGGTCTCCGTCAAGCCGCCGCAGTCTGTTGAGGCCGGCCAGTACAAGGTGCAGATCGCCGCGGCCAGCCCGACCACCTCCGGCCAGTCCGAGCTTCTGCTCGACGTCACCGGCCAGCCGACCCTCTCGTTGACCGGCCCCGAAGGCCGCCTGTCGGGCAATGCCACCGCCGGCCAGGAGCGCACTTTCAAGTTCAGCGTCGAGAACAACGGCAGCGCGCCGGCCACCAACGTCATGCTCAGCTCTTCCTCGCCGCAGGGCTGGAAGATCACCTTCGATCCTCAGAAGGTTGCCAGCATCGCGCCCGGCGACAAGTTGCCGGTCTCGGTCGACATGACGCCGTCCGACAAGGCGATCGCCGGCGACTACATGGTCACCGTCAGCGCCAATGGCGCCGGCACCTTCGACCATGCCGATTTCCGCGTCACGGTGCTCACCTCGACCATGTGGGGCATCGCCGGCCTCGGCATCATCGGTGCTGCGGTCATCGTGCTGGCCTTCGCCGTCACCCGGTATGGCCGGCGATGAGCACCGTCGTCATCGAGACCGCCGGACTCACCAAGCGCTATGGCAAGGCGATGGCGGTCAATGGCCTCGACCTTTCGGTCGAAAAGGGCGAGGTCTTCGGCCTGCTCGGACCGAACGGTTCGGGCAAGACGACCACCATCCTGATGCTGCTCGGGCTCACTGAGCCCAGCGGCGGCAGCGTCAGGGTGCTCGGCTACGATCCGTTCCGCCAGCCGCTCGAGGTGAAGCGCCGTGTCGGCTATCTACCCGACCAAGTCGGCTTCTACGACAACCTCTCGGCACGCGAGAACCTCGCCTATACGGCGCGGCTTGCCGGCATCGAGCACGCCGACAGTGCCAGGCGGTTCGATGAGGCGCTGGCGCGCGTCGGCCTGGCCGCCGTGGCCGATCGCCGGGTCGGCACCTATTCGCATGGCATGCGCCAGCGCCTGGGTCTGGCCGAACTGCTCCTCAAGCGGGCCGAGATCGCCGTCCTCGACGAGCCGACCAACGGCCTCGATCCGCAGGCGACGCAGGAGCTTCTCGAACTGATCGGCGAGTTGCGCATGGAGGGTATGACGATCCTCCTGTCTTCGCACCTGCTCAGCCTGGTGCAGTCGATCTGCGACCGCGTCGCTCTGTTCCGCAAGGGACGCATCGGGCTGGTCGGCGGCGTCGACGAACTCGCCCGCAATGTTCTCGGCGGTGCCTATGCCGTCGAGGTCGAGGCAGAGGGGGTCGATCTCGCCGCCGCCCTGTCCGGGCTCGAAGGGGTCGGCGCGGTCAGCCAAGTTGGCGCGGTGACGACCCGTGTTGATGCCGATCGCGACGTGCGGCCGGAGATCGCCCGGCGCGTCGTTTCCGCCGGCGGCGAACTCAGAAACATGGCGATCCGCCGAGCAACTCTGGATGAGGTCTATGTCCGCTACTTCGAAGAGGCGGACGCCAACCAAGGGGAGGTGGCCAATGCGGCGTGAAGGATCGCCCTTTACCGGAGTCGCCACGGTCGCCCTCAAGGAGGCGGCCGATCACATGACCAGCATGCGCATGCATCTGGTGATGCTGCTCGTGCTGCTCACCGCCATTGGCGCGATCTACGGCGCCATCGGCCAGATCAAGGATACCGTCGGGCAGGATCCGTTCCTGTTCCTGCGCCTGTTCACGACGGCCCGCCAGCCTCTGCCGTCCTTCGTCTCCTTCCTCGGCTTCCTGCTGCCGCTGGTCGCCATCGCACTCGCCTTCGATGCCATCAACGGTGAATACGGCCGCCGCACCATGAGCCGCATCCTGGCTCAGCCGATCTACCGGGACGCTCTGCTCATGGGCAAGTTCCTGGGCGGTCTCCTGGTTCTGGCCATCGTGCTGCTCACCCTGTGGCTGCTGATGACCGGCCTCGGCATCCTGCTGCTCGGCCTGCCGCCGAGCGGAGAGGAGGTTCTGCGTGGTCTCGGCTATCTGTTGTGCTCGCTTGCCTATGGTGGCGTGTGGCTGGCGGTGGCGCTTCTGTTCTCCACCATCTTCCGCTCGCCGGCGACCTCGGCTCTTGCCGCGCTCACTTTGTGGCTGCTGTTCGCTATCTTCTGGACGATGCTGACCCCGCTCATCGCCAACGCGATCGCGCCCATCGATCCGCTCGATCCGATAACGGCGTTCAACAACGCACAGCTGACGACGATCATCGCGCGCATCTCGCCCAATACGCTCTATGGCGAGATGACCCTGGCGCTGCTCGACCCCTCGACGCGCACGCTGGGTGTGGTCTTCCTTAGTCAGCTTCAGGGCGCGTTGATGGGCTCGCCGCTGCCCTTCGGCCAGAGTGCGTTGCTCATCTGGCCGCAGCTCGCGGGCCTGGTCGCCGCCATGGTCGTGGTCTTCACCGTCGCCTATGTCAACTTCCAGCGACAGGAGATCAGGGCCTGATACGCCAATGCGGTGGGCCGTATGACCTGCGGCGGCCCGCCGCCAGGGGCACGCTCCAGCCTCCCGGAGAGCGTGTCACACCGACTGCCGCCGCTGGGTCGGCGGCAGTCGGTTTCCTTTCGCGATACGCGGTTGCCGATATAGGGTCGATTGAAGAAGGGGAGGCAGCGATGACGACAATCACGCTTGACGCCGGCGACGGCCACCAGTTCTCCGCCTATGAGGCGACGCCCGCCGGGAACCCGCGCGGCGGCCTTGTCGTCGTGCAGGAGATCTTCGGGGTCAATGCTCATATCCGCCATGTTGCCGACGGCTATGCCGCCGATGGCTATCGCTGCATCGCGCCGGCGATTTTCGATCGCGCCGAGCGCGGCGTCGAACTCGACTACGACAGGGACAATGCACAGCGCGGCATGGCGCTGCGCCAGAAGATCAGCATGGAGGGGATGCTCGGCGATATCGAAGCCTGTGTTGCGGCGCTGAAACCTGCGGGCAAGGTCGCGGTCGTCGGCTATTGCCTCGGTGGGTCGCTCGCCTTTCTGTCGGCAACGCGCATTTCCGGCCTCGCCGCGGCCATCGGCTATTACGGTGGCATGATCGCCAAGCAACTTGACGAGACGCCGAAATGCCCGGTCATGCTGCACTTCGGCGAAGAGGATGGCAGCATCACGCCGGACGACGTCGCCACCATCCGCGCCACCCTGGATGCCAAGATGGTGCAGGTTTTCACCTATGCTGGTGCCGGCCACGCCTTCAACCGGGAAGGCAATCACGCGCATCATGCGCCCTCGGCCGAGCTTGCCCGCGCGCGCAGCCTGGCGTTTCTGCGGGAGCAGATCGGCTAGCCGGCCTTCGGGCCACAATCGCGCGATTGCGGCCGGGAAATGCTTTCTTGACGTTCTCATGGTTGATTGGCGCCCCTCGGAGCCATGAGAGGCGTCCAGCTTGGAAAGACCCTGGCAGATATCTCCACATGAAGTGGAAATCGCCCTGCAACGTCCGTGGTGGCGGCTGAAGCTGCCGCCTGCGCTGGAGGCTGCTTTCGAGGCCGTAACCGGCCCGGCGCGCTGCCGGCGCCTGATGGTCTATGGGCTTGTCGGCCTGCTGCTCTACGACGCCTACCTGCTGAGTGACCTGCGTCTTGTGCCGGATATCTTCGCGGGTGCTCTGCTGATGCGGATCGGCGTGGTGACGCCCTTGTTTCTGGCGGTCATCCTGGCCATGCGCTTCAAACCGCCGCCGGCGCTGCGCAAGTCGCTGCAGGCCGGCCTGATCGTCATGGTCAACATGAGCATTCTCTGGCTGACGGCGGCCAGCCAGAGCCCGACGCATATCTATCGGCACGTCGGCGTCATCCTCGTCGTCCTGTTCGCCAATGTCGTTCTGCGCATCCGCTTCTGGTATGCGACGGCCGCGTCCCTGGCATCGCTCGCCATTTACGCGGCGGTCGTCATGGAGATGCACGAGCTCCCGCAAGTCGGTCGCATGACGGCGATCGTTGTGCTCGCGAACATCGTCCTGTTCACCCTCATGGCCAACCACGCGCTCGAGCGCGACACCCGCCGCGAGTTCCTGTTCCGCCTGCAGGACCGGCTGCGCCGCGACGAGCTGGAAGAGATGGCGCACCGCGATCCGCTGACCGGTCTCGGCAACCGCCGCCAGCTCGATACTGTCCTCGGCAGGCTTTGGCCCGAGGCTGAGGCGCACAGCCAGAGCATCGCCATGCTCATGCTCGACATTGACGAGTTCAAGGCGTTCAACGACCGCTACGGGCACCTTGCCGGCGACGTCTGTCTTCAGCGCGTGAGCGCCGTCGTTACCGCCGAACTGCGCGGGCCCGAGGATGTCGTGGCGCGCTTTGGCGGTGAGGAGCTGGTGGTCGTGTTCAGCGCTATGGAACTTGGCGAGGGCACTGCGGTCGCCGAGCGCATTCGCAAGGCGGTCGAAGCGGTCGGCATTCCGCATGCGGCCTCGCGCCCCGGCATCGTGACCGCCAGCATCGGCGTTGCCGCCGGCATCCCCGGTCCAGGCCTTGCCCCGCACGACTTCCTGGCGGCGGCCGACGCGGCGCTCTACGCCGCCAAGCGCAACGGACGCAACCAGGTCTGGCCACCGCTGGCGGCAGAAGACCGCAGCGCCTCCGACGATTCCGACATCCTGCCCGTAGCCAAAGCGGGCTGAGGAACACGCCGATTGCCGCCCGCCGCCCGGCGGGCTAAACCGGCGATCATGGCAACAGACCTGACCGATACGATCCGCATCGCGGTCGCCCAGCTCAACTCCGTGGTCGGCGATATCGACGGCAATGTGACGAAGGCCCGCGCGGCGCGCGCTCGGGCCGGCGACCTCGGCGCCGACCTTCTCGTCCTCTCGGAGCTGTTCATCGCCGGCTATCCACCGGAGGACCTGGTGCTCAAGCCGGCGTTTCAGGACGCTTGTCGCAAGGCGGTCGAGACGCTTGCCGCCGATACCGCCGACGACGGGCCGGGCATCGTCGTCGGCACGCCCTGGCCGCACGAAGGCAAGTGCTACAACGCGGTCGCACTGCTTGACGGCGGCAAGGTCGAGAGCCTGCGCTACAAGGTCGAATTGCCCAATTACGGCGTCTTCGACGAGCTGCGCGTCTTCGAGGTGGGGCCGCTGCCGGGCCCGGTCGGCTTCCGCGGCCTGAGGCTCGGCTTGCCGATCTGCGAGGACATCTGGTTCGAGCAGGTGGCGGAGTGCCTGGCCGAGACCGGCGCCGAAATCCTCATCTCGCCGAATGGCTCGCCCTATTGGCAGGGCAAGGCGAACGTGCGCCAGCAGGTCGCGCTCGCCCGCGTCGTCGAGACCGGGCTGCCGCTGATCTACGTCAACCAGTGCGGTGGCCAGGACGAGCTGGTCTTCGACGGTGGTTCCTTCGGCCTCAACAGCGACCGCTCTCTGGCCTTCCAGATGCCGCAGTTCGCCGAAAGCGTCGAACTGACGACGTGGCAGAAGGGGGAGGGGGGCTGGCACTGTGTCGACGGGCCAAAGGCGGCCTTGCCCGACCTGCACGAAGCCAACTGGCGCGCCTGCGTCATGGGCCTGCGCGATTATGTCAACAAGAACGGCTTCCCCGGCGTCGTGCTCGGCCTCTCCGGCGGCATCGATTCCGCCGTCACCGCAGCCATGGCGGTGGATGCGCTGGGCGCCGAGCGCGTCCACTGCGTCATGCTGCCTTATCGTTACACCTCCAATGTCAGCCTCTCGGACGCCGCCGAGATCGCCGAGACGCTGGGCGTGCGCTACGACATCGTGCCCATCGAACAGCCGGTGGAGGGCTTTGCCGAGGCGCTGGCGCCGGTCTTCGCCGGCCGCGAGCCGGATATCACCGAAGAGAACCTCCAGTCGCGGGCGCGCGGCACCATCCTCATGGCGGTCTCCAACAAGTTCGGCGCCATGGTGGTGACCACCGGCAACAAGTCGGAGATGTCGGTCGGCTACGCCACGCTCTACGGCGACATGAACGGCGGCTTCAACCCGGTGAAGGACCTCTACAAGACCGAGGTCTACGACCTCGCCCGCTGGCGCAACGAACACAAGCCGCAGGATGCGCTGGGGCCGGCGGGCCGCATCATTCCGGAGAACGTCATCACCCGCGCCCCCTCGGCCGAGCTCAGGCCCGACCAGACCGACCAGGATTCCCTGCCACCTTACGACGCGCTCGACGACATCCTCGAATGCCTGGTCGAGGACGAGATGCGCATCGCGGAGGTCGTCGCCCGTGGCCACGACCTCGACACCGTGCGCAAGGTCGAGCGGCTTCTCTACATCGCCGAATACAAGCGCCGTCAGGCGGCACCGGGCGTGAAAATCACGCGCAAGAACTTCGGCCGCGACCGCCGTTACCCGATCACCAACAAGTTCCGGGACCGGGGGTAGGGTGCTCTGGTCGCCGCAGCAGGATGCCGCCCTCCTTGCCGTTTCGCGCTGGTTGAAGCGCAGTGACCAGCAAGTGTTTCGCCTGTTCGGCTATGCCGGCACCGGCAAGACGACGCTTGCCCGCCACATCGCCGAAAATGCCGGCGGCGATGTCGCCTTCGCCGCCTTCACCGGCAAGGCCGCCCATGTGATGCGCGCCAGGGGCTGCGAGAGCGCCAGCACCATCCATAGCCTGATCTACCGGACGCGCGGCGAAGACGAGAACGGCCCAACCTTTGTCCTCAATCACGACAGCGCCGCCGGCAAGGCGGCGCTCATCATCATCGACGAGTGCTCCATGGTCGATGAGGAGATCGGCCGCGACCTTCTCTCCTTCGAGACGCCGGTTCTGGTTCTGGGCGATCCCGCCCAGCTTCCGCCGATCGCCGGTGCCGGCTTCTTCACCGAAGCCGAGCCCGACATCATGCTGACCGAGGTGCATCGCCAGGCCGCCGACGACCCGATCGTGCGCCTGTCGATGATCGCCCGCGAGGGCGGCCGGCTGGAGGAGGGGCGCTACGGCGAGAGCCGCGTGGTCGACCGCGATGCCATCGACCAGGATGAAGTGCTTGCCGCCGATCAGGTGCTGGTCGGGCGCAATGTCACGCGGCGCAACTACAATGCCCGCATCCGCGAACTGCTCGGGCGTGAGGGCGCTGCCCCGGTTGCCGGCGAAACCCTTGTTTGCCTCAGGAACGACCGCAAGCGTGGCCTGCTCAATGGCAGCCTCTGGCACGTCGAGCGCACCCGCAAGCCGCGCAAGGGCCTGCTGCGCTACACGCTCTCGCCCGACGACGGCGAGACCGGCAAGGCGCGCACGGTCGTCTCCATCAATCCCGCCTTCTTCGACGGCACCGCCGACGCGCTCTCCTTGCCTGAGCGTCGCCGCTCCGACGAGTTCGACTACGGCTATGTGCTCACCGTTCACAAGGCGCAGGGCTCGCAATGGGACGCGGTGATGCTCTTCGACGAGAGCTTTGCCTTCCGCGAGAACCGCGCGCGCTGGCTCTATACCGGGATCACCCGCGCCGCCCAGAGGCTCACCGTCGTGCGCTGACGGACGATCAGGTCTTGGTGCCGACCGGCTTTGCCGGCACCGGTGGCGGAGCCGGCTGGGACGACGGGAAAAGCTGGTCGAACATGTCGGCCAGCGGGAAGCTGGTATCCGGCTTGAGCACGATCACCTTGGTGCCGATCGGCGCCCGCTCGTAGAGATCCATCACGTCCTGATCGATCAGGCGGATGCAGCCGCTCGACACCGCCTTGCCGATGCTCGATGGGTCGTTGGTGCCATGGATGCGATAGAGCGTGTCCCTCTTGCCCTGGAACAGGTACATGGCGCGGGCACCGAGCGGATTGTCGAGGCCGCCCTTCATGCCCTTAGCGTAGGGCGCCGCATTCGGATCGCGCGCCACCATTTCCGGCGGCGGCGTCCAGGTCGGCCAGTGTTCCTTGCGCTGGATCGTTGCTTCGCCCGACCAGGCAAAGCCCTCGCGACCAACACCGATGCCGTAGCGGATCGCGGTGCCGCCAGCCTGCACGAAATAGAGGTTGCGGTATTGCGGGTCGACGACGATCGTGCCCGGCTCGTCGGGGATGCGGCTCGGCAGTCCGACGACCTGCCGGCGATAGCGTGCGTCGATCTTGTAGAGCGGCACTGCCGGGACGTTGAATCCGTCATCGGTGACGGCGGCATAGATCTCGGCCGCCGAAGGCAGGGGGGGCGTGGTCTGGACGCCGGTAAGGTCCGTGCATCCGGCCGCAGTCAAGGCCATAGCCGCGATCGCAACCGCTCGAAAGCGGCCGGGTCCGCCAATCGCAGAATGTTTGGCCAACTCTGCCTCCTGCCTTCGGCCGTCGCGTCCGTTGCGCGACTGTTGTTCAGCGCAACGCCGATGATCCGCCGCAGCCCGTGAAATGTGGCAGAGCGCAGGGCGGCGGAAAAGGGGGGCCAGCGAAAGAATTGACCGGGTGTGATTGGGGTCACACAGGCGGGTGGTGTTTACTGGCCGTAATAGTAGTTCGGCCCGACGATTCTGACACGCCGGTTGCCGGATGCGACGCCCGCAACCGCATCGCCGCTGCTTCCGGCCTCCACCGGCTTGGGCGAGAAATCGCCGGCCCGGTTGGCGAGCGTCTCGGGATCTTCGCCTTGTGCCGGCCGCGCCAGCGGCTTCGGCAGGATGACGGTCGGAGCGGCAGGCACCGGGCTCAAGTTGGCGGGTGCGGTGAGCGGCGCGACTGCGGCAGAGGCGGGCGCACGGCAGGTGCAGGCAGCGTCGTATTCCTTGCGGTAGAGGAACGCCGTGGGCAGGGCCGAATAGGGCTCGCCGGAGAGCGACACCATCTGGCTCGGGTCCTCGCCGGGGTTGCGGTAGATATAGAGCGCCGCATCGGCGCCCGGGCACATCGACTGGCAGGTTTGCTCATCGGTCGCGAAGCGGGCGGGCACAGTCGAGAAGCTGATCGGGAAGTAGTAGCCGTCGCACGTGCGCACGCACAGTGTCCGGTAGGTGCCGAACTGGCCGCCGGGCGAATAGTAGCGGTCGTTGAGACCGCGCAGGCGCGCATTGCCGAACAGCATGTCGAGGAAGTTGCCATCGCCCGCCGGCGGCGGCTGGGGGGCGCCCGCGGTCGTGTAGTTGGCGCCGCACCGGTTGGCTGCCAGTGCGCTCAGCACCTGGCTGCGCCGCTGGGAAAGCTGGAACGGATCGGTGCTGTATTGGTCGCGGGTGGCGGTGAGGTGCTGCAGGTTGGCCTTCATCCGCGCGATGGCCGCCATCAGCGGCGGACATTTGGGCGATGGCTTGGGTTGAAAGATGAGAAAGCCGCCGGTGCATCCGGACCGCTGCGCCTCACCGGTCGCCCGATCCAGCTCGGCGCGCTGGCGCATGACGGCGGCGTCGTACTGGCGGTAATTGGTGACCGAGCCGGCGGCGGATCCCTGTTCGAGGGATGCCAGTTCGGCCTCCAGCGTGGTGCAGATGTCACCCTGCGCCCGGGCTGCGCCCGGGCCGCCTACGGCCGCCAGAACGACCGCTCCTGCCGCTGCTAACCGCCGGAACCTCATCCCAGGCCCTTTGCCTCCAGCGCGTGGCCGCACCCGGTCATGCGCTCAGCCGGACCCCCCATTTGCCACCGAAGCGGCCATAACCCGCGTGTGGGAAAGTATGCGGGGGCGCCTGCTGCCGGTCAACAACTCGCTGCGGCTGCGGCTGATCGCAGGATCACCGCCGCGCCATAGACCAGCGCCGACAGCGCCGTGATCCAGAAGCTCGTCGGCCAGTCGGTGTAATAGGCGATGGTGATGCCGAGCCACGCCTGCGCCAGCGCCAGCAGCGAAGAGAGCGCGATGCCGGGGAGAAGCCGGCTGGTGAGAAGCTGGGCTGCCGCCGGCGGCCCGACCAGCAGCGTGAAGACGAGAAGGACGCCGACGATCTGGATCGACTGCGACACCGCCAGCGCCACCAGCGCCAGGAAGAGCACCCCGAACAGGCGCAGGGAAACGCCTTTCGCTTCAGCAAGTTCCGGCTGCAGCGTGACGAAGAGCAGGGGGCGGCTGATGACCGCCAGCGCCAGCAGCGTCAGCGGGCCGAGTACGCCGAGCCCTGCGAGCGTGGCCGGCGAAACAGCCAGCACACTGCCGAACAGCAGCGATGTCGCCTGCGTCGCGTTGGTCGTCGTCAGCCGCAGGAACAGGATGCCGAAACCCAGTGACAGCGACACGACCACGCCGATGATGACGTCGCGGCCGCTCAGGCGCTCGCCAAGCGCCCCCATGGCGATGCCAGCGGCGAGCGTCAGCCCGAGCACGCCCCACAGCGGCGACAGGCCGAACAGCGCCGCCCCGGTCGCCCCGGCAAAGGCGATGTGGGAGAGACCGTGGCCGGCGAACGTCTGCCCGCGCAACACTAGGAAATAGCCGACCGCGCCGGCAACCACGGCGACGATGCCGCTCGCCGCAAAGGCGCGGATCATGAAATCGTAGCTAAGCATGGCTGTGGTCGTGTGTGCCTTCGTGGGCGTGCTCGCGCTCGATGTCCTGGCCGCGCGACATCACGAAGATGTGGCCGTCGGCCCGCAGCACCTCGATTGGCGCATCGTAGAGCCGCGACAGCACGTCCGGCTGGATGACTTCATCGACCGTTCCGAGCGCCGCGCAGCAATGGCCGAGATAGAGCACGCGGTCGATGGCGCCCAGGAGCTGGTTCAGCTCGTGGGCGCTGAACAGTACCGTGAGCCCCAGGTCACGCGACAGGTCGCGGATGAGCGCCACTGCGACGTGCTGCTGGTGCGGATCGAGCCCGATCAGCGGCTCGTCGAAAAGAATCATGCGCGGCTTGCCGAGCAGCGCCTGGGCGACAAGCAGGCGCTGGCGCTCGCCGCCCGACATTTCGGAGAGCGGGCGCCGGGCCAGCGCCTCGCCGCGGGTGAGCTCCAGCACCCGGTCTATGTCACGCGCCGCTTCGACCGTGAGCAGCGGCAGGCCAAGACGATTGCCGGCGATGCTGGCGGCGAGGAAATCGCGCCCGGCCAGCGATGCCGACGGCGGCTGGCTGCGCACCTGCGGCAGATAGCCGATTGTCGGATTGCCGCGTTTGACCGGCTTGCCGAAGACGCTGATCGCGCCGGCGTCGACGCCGTGCAGGCCAAGGATCGCGCGGAACAGGGTCGTCTTGCCGGCGCCGTTGGCGCCCAGCACGCCGACGAACTCGCCTTCGCCCACAGCCAGGCTGATATCCTCGAGGATGGCCCGGCTTCCGACCGAAAGTGTAACCTTGTCAAGGAGTACGGCGGGATTGCTCAAGATGTCGTGTGGCCCAGTGCCTTGGCTGTCGCGTCGAGCGTGTCGAGCATCCATTGTGCAAACGTCTTGCCCTTGGGCTCGGTCTCGGTGACCGCAACGAGGGGCACGCCGGAGGATTTCGCCAGCGCCGCGAGGTTGCGCGTGAAGGCATCCTCGACCTGGGCATTGTAGAACAGGATCTTCACCTTGCCCTTGCGGATCACGTCTTCCATCGCTGCGATGTCGCTCGCCCCGGGCTCGGTTCCGTTCATGATCGCGGTCTGGAAGGCCAGGTTCTCCATCTTCAGGCCGAGCGCCTCGGCCATGTAGCCGAACACCGGCTCGGTCGCCACCACCGGCGTCCCGGCAAATTTCTGGCGAAGCACGGCCACGCGGGCGGTGATCGGCACCAGCGTGGCGAGGAAAGCATCGCGCCTCGCCTCGTACCCGTCCTTGCCCGCCGGGTCGAGCTTGGCGAGTTCGGCGGTGAGCGCATTCGCCATGGCGGGCATCGCCTTGGGATCGTACCAGACGTGCGGATTGCTGCCCGGCTTGTGGCCGCTCGCCGCCGCAACGTCGATCACGATCCGGCCATCGACCTTGTTCGCCTCCACCAGACGCGCCATCCACGGGTCGTAGTCGGCACCGTTCATGATGACGATCCTGGCATCGGCCACTTGTCGGGCGACCGAAGGCGGGGCGTCGAAGTCGTGCGGATCGGTGTCCGGCGCGATGATGACGCTGTCGACCTTGACCCGGTCGCCGCCGATCGCCTGCGCCACCTCACCATAGAATTTCTCGGCGGCAAGGATGGTGATCGGCGCCGCACCGACGGGCAGGGCGAAGGCAACAGCGGCGAAAGCCGCGAGAATCAGGGATTTCACAGGGCAGGCTCCGGTCGGCGACGCGAAACGTTATAACATTACATTTTGCCAAGACAAGCCCGAAGAGCGCCCACGGCACCTCAATGGATGCTCTTCACCAGCGCGGCGTCGGGGAAGCAGGTGGGCGCCTGGCCCTGCTTCACCTGCCACAGGCCGACGGCGATGCGCGTCTTGAAGCCGACGAGCCCATCGACGGTGCCGACGTCGTAGCCTTCCGCGACCAACTGCTCCTGCATGCCCTTGACGTCGCCGCGGCTGAAACCGCCGACCTTCTGCCAACGGCCGACGAACGGCCTGTTGTCGGCGAAGCGGTCGGCGAGATGGCCGACATAGAGGGCGTAGAGGTCGGAGTAATTGTACTGTTTCAGCACGTAGAAATTTTCGCTCACGATGAAGGCCGGCCCGAAGCGTCCGGCCGGCATGAGCAAAAAACCCTGCCGCTTGCCCCCGGTGCCATTGACCGGAAGCGGCCGACCATCCGCCTGCGTCACCCCGAGGCGGGCCCATTCGGCCATGGGCTTGCCCTGCTCGGGGCCTTCCAGCGTGCAGGGCACACTCTCCGGCACCTTCGCCTCGACGCCCCAGCCGCGCGTCCGATTCCAGCCTTCGCCCTTCAGGTAATTCGCCATGGAGGCGAGTGTGTCGGGCACCGAGCCCCAGATGTCGCGCCGTCCGTCGCGGTCGAAATCGACGGCGTATTTGCGGAAGAGCGAGGGCAGAAACTGCGGCTGGCCGAGCGCGCCGGCCCATGACGAACGCATGCGCTCGGGCGCGATGTCGCCGCTCTGGACGATCTCAAGGGCCGCGATCAGTTCAGGGCGAAAGAGCGTCTTGCGGTAGCCCATGAAGGCCTGGGTGGCGAGCACCCGCAGCGCCGGCTCCGGCAGCGCCGCCTGGCCGAAGCCCGATTCCTTCGCCCAGATTGCAACCAGAATGGCGGGCGGCACGCCGTAGCGCTCGTAAATGGCACCCAGGGCCTTGCGCCATTGGTCGATGCGCGCCCGACCGAGACGGGCGAGGCTCGCCAGCGTCTTCTCTTTGAAATAGGCGCCGGGACTGCCGAACTCCGTCTGCCACTTGATGCTTGGCGGCTGGGGCGTCGTCCCCGGCGGCACCAGCTCGGGCAGGGTCCAGTCGAGCGTTACGCCGGCAAGGGCCTTGTCGAAGGTCGCGCGCGACACGCCGGCGGTTTTCGCTTCCGGCCAGATGTCGGAGACGAGCCAGGACTGGAATTCGGCTTCGACGCGCGTGCGATCAGGCGTCTCGGCGGCAGCAGAGGTGAGGCCGGCGACGAGCAGGCAAAGGGCGGCAGCGAAGCGGGCGACGGCGACCATGGCTCTTGCGTAGGCCATAGCCGCCGACTGGGGCAAGGGCGGGGCGGAGAGGAGAGGAGAGGCGCCCTTGTCATTGGCCGCTCACGCCGGGCTCAGCCCGGCGCGATCTGGCAGAACCGCTTGAGCATGCTGGAATAGTCGCCCGGATGCGATAGCACCGACGGGCATTCGCTGGTCAGGTAGATGTGTTCCGCATTGGCATCGGCTTCGGCCGGATCGCCGTTCCGCGGCACGATGACTGCCGTTGCGTGCTGCGCGGTCGCGGCCGTTGCACGCGGCACGATGACGGCCAGATGGTCGTCCATCGACACCTTGGCCGGTATGTCGGGATAGATCAGAGGCTCGGCCGCGGAGGCGAGCGTCGGTACGGCCACCACGGCGGCCAGCGCGATCAGGGCGGTGAGACGGTGTTTCATGTCAGGCTCCGTTTGTGTTGCCCACCAGCCGCCACCAGACCTAGAGGCGCCGCACTGCCGGGCGAGAGGTACTGCCTGCGATGTCGCGCCGCGCCTCCCGCGGCAACGGGGTGGGCGCCCCCGGCACCGGTCAAGGCGGTGACCGGAGCGCCCACCCATTTCCTCCCGGGTTCAGGCCGCGCTCAGCCGCGGAACTCCCGGCAGAAACGATCGAGCACGGCGGAATAGCTGCCCGGATGCTGGAGCACCGTGGGGCATGCATTGGCGAGATAGGCGTGCTCGGTGTTGGCGAGGATGATCGTGGAGTCGTCGTCGCGCGGAATCGCGACTGTCGGGTAGGGGAACGCCCGGACACTGGCGGAAGCGTCGGTGTCGCTCATGGTGGCGGCGGACGCGACGGCGGGTAAGGCAACGACGGCGGCAAGGGCGAGCAAAGCGGTAACACGGGTTTTCATTTCAGGCTCCGTTCAGGTGTCGCCCCGCCAGCCGTCTCGAAAACTAGAGGCGCTAAGGCGCAGGGGGAGGGGCGCCGGCCTGCGATCTTCCGTCGCGCTCGTCCGCGGCCTGTAAAGCGAGGCGCCACAAGGGCTCTGCGGCCGCCAGTCGCGCCGAGTTGAACACCAGCGCTCTTGCGCTCCCCGCTTGACCTTTGCGGATAAATGCGCCAATGCAAGCGCCATGAGGATGACCGCGCATTCACGCGCCATTTGCATTTGCGGGATCATTACCGGCTAGCATCGTGCTGGCTGAGGCCGTCCTCTCTTTGCCCATCTGAAGACGAGACGATCCCCCGGCCGGCGGTCGAGGGAAACGTTCTGACATGGGCCTGAGGCTGCACAACACGCTGACCCGGACGAAGGAGGACTTCGTCCCGATCGATCCCGCCAATGTGCGCATGTATGTCTGCGGGCCGACGGTCTACGACTTCGCCCATATCGGCAATGCGCGGCCGCTGATCGTCTTCGACGTGCTCTTCCGCCTGCTGCGGCACGTCTATGGGCCGCAGCACGTCACCTATGTGCGCAACATCACCGACGTCGACGACAAGATCAACGCGCGTGCGGCGGAGGAATTTCCCGACCTGCCGCTGAACGAGGCGATCGGCAAGGTGACCGAGCGCACCACCCGGCAGTTCCACGAGGACGTCGCGGCGCTCAATTGCCTGCCGCCCTCCGTCGAGCCGCGCGCCACCGACCACATCGTCGAGATGAAGGCGATGATCGAGGAACTCGTCGCCAAGGGCTTCGCCTATGTGGCGGAGGGCCACGTGCTGTTCCGCGTCTCGGCGATGGCCGACTACGGCAAGCTCTCCAACCGCACGCTCGACGAGATGGTCGCCGGCGCCCGTGTCGAGGTCGCGCCCTACAAGCAGGACCCGATGGATTTCGTCCTGTGGAAGCCGTCGAAGCCCGGCGAGCCGGCCTGGCCGTCGCCATGGGGCATGGGCCGCCCGGGCTGGCACCTCGAATGCTCGGCGATGTCCGACAAGTGGCTGTGGGACGAGGTGAAAGACCGCCTGTCGCCGGATGCGCTCGCCCATCCGCACGAATTCGACATTCACGGCGGCGGCATCGACCTCGTCTTCCCGCATCATGAGAACGAGATCGCCCAGTCGCGCTGCGCCCACGGCACGCCGCTGATGGCACGCTACTGGATGCACAACGGCTTCCTGCAGGTCGAGGGCGAGAAGATGTCGAAGTCGCTCGGCAACTTCGTCACCATCAGACAGATGCTTGAAGATTGGGAAGGATACGGTTGGCCGGGCGAGGCCCTGCGCTTCAATATGCTGCGGACGCACTACCGGCAGCCGCTTGATTGGACGTTTGCTGGGCTCGATGAGTTCACACAAGGTCTTGGTGAGGTGGTACCGCGATATTGCTGCACAAACGCCCGAACCTGAGATAGCTGAGCGTTTCCTGGATACACTGGGCGACGATCTGAACCTGCCCCAAGCCATCGCCGAAATGCACAAGATGGCCAACACGGGTCGCTACGGTGAACTGCTCGGATCACTTCGCCTACTCGGCTTTTCAGGCGATCCTTCCAAGATGGGCCGGCGTGTCCATCTGAGTGGCACAGCGGCAGCGGTGTCTGGCGCCACTGGCGACTTGACGGTCGGAAAGCCGTCGATTGATGCCCTGATCGCCGCCCGCGCCGCTGCGCGCAAGGCCAAGGACTACAAGGAAGCCGACCGCATTCGTGCCGAGCTCGATGCCCTGGGCATCGCGCTCAAGGATTCGAAAGACCCCGCAACCGGTGAACTCGTGACCACCTGGGAGGTGAAGCGATGACCACTGAACTCGACCATATGGGACTGAGCGTATCCGACTATGAGCGTTCCAAGGCGTTCTACCGGGATGCGCTGAAGCCGCTCGGCATCAGCGTCATCATGGAATTCCCCTACGGCACTGTCGGCCCCTTCGCCACCGTCGGACTCGGCACCGCGGGCAAGCCGTATTTCTGGATCACCTCCGGCGAAAAGACGGCGCCGCGTCTCCATCTCGCCTTCCGCGTCGAGACGCGCGACGAGGTGGACGAGTTCTACGCCGCCGCCATGGAGGCCGGTGGAGCCGACAACGGCCCGCCCGGTCTGCGCCTGCACTATCACGCCAACTATTACGGCGCCTTCGTGCTCGATCCGGACGGCCACAACATCGAGGCCGTCTGCCACTACTCGCTCGCCGAACTGAACGCAGCCGCACGCAAACCCGCGGCACCGGCGAAGAAGAAGGTGGCCAAGAAGCGCGCTGCCAAGAAGGTGGCCAGGAAGAAGGTCGCCGCGAAGAAAGCTGCGGCAAAGAAGCCGGCAAGGAAGACCGCCGCCAAGAGGAAGGCCATCGTGCGCAAGCCCGTCGGCCGCGGACGGAAGACCAGGAGATGACCGAGGGGCTTCTGACCGGCGGCTGTCAGTGCGGTGCCGTGCGCTTCCGGGTCGCGAGACTCGGGCGGGCGTCGATCTGCCATTGCCGCATGTGCCAGAAGGCCTTCGGCGGCTTCTACGGACCGCTGGTCACCGCCTGCGATCTCGTCTGGACACGCGGCGCGCCCAAGCACTTTCAAAGCTCCAACAAGGTGCGCCGCGGCTTCTGCGCAAACTGCGGCACGCCGCTCACCTATGAGTATGAGGGCGGCGTCGAACTGGCGATCGGCGCCTTCGACGATCCCGAGCGCGCTGCCCCGACGATCCAGGCGAATCCCGCCGACAAGCTCTCCTTCGTCGATGGCCTGTCGGCGCTGCCCTTCCGCGACCCGGCCGCCGAGCCCGGGCCGGAGGCGTTCAAGGCATCAATCGTCAGCTACCAGCATCCCGACCACGACACGGCGGTCTGGCCGGCGCCCGGAGGATTGCCGCAATGACCGCGACCCGGCTCACCGGAGGATGCCAGTGCGGCGCCGTGCGTTACGCCCTCGACCAGCAGCCTGAGAACGTCCACGTCTGCCACTGCCGCATATGCCAGAAGGCGGTTGGTGGTCCGTTCGCGGTCATCTGTCCGGTCTTGAAGCCGGCCTTCAGGGTCACCCGCGGCACGATCAGCACCTTCATGAGTTCCGACGTCGGGCGTCGCGGGTTCTGCAGCGCTTGTGGCACACCGCTGACCTTCGACTATCCCGATGGCGATGACATCGGCGTCCTCGTCGGCACGCTCGACGAGCCCGACCGCGCGCCGCCGGTGATCCAGTACGGCAATGAGAGCCGCGTTGCGTGGTTCTCCAGGCTGACGCAGCTTCCCGGCGACCGCCCGACCTATGCCGACGATCCCGGGATGCTCCACCGGATCAGCAGCACCAGCCACCAGCATCCCGACCACGATACGGCGGTCTGGCCGCCAGAGGAGCGACACCATGGCTGAGTTCCGCATGACCGGCGGCTGCCAGTGCGGCGCGGTGCGCTATTGCCTGCACGAGAAGCCGGTTAACCCGCACATCTGCCATTGCCGCATGTGCCAGAAGGCCTTCGGCTCGTTCTTCGCGCCGCTCTTCCACGTACCGGTTGCCAGCTTCGAAATCACGCGCGGCGAACTCGCCATCTTCAAGAGCTCCGACATCAGCGAGCGCGGCTTCTGCGCGAAATGCGGCACGCCACTGACGATCCAGGACGACGATGACGCGGATATCTGCGTCTCGATCGGCTCGCTCGACGAACCGGCGAAGGTCGTTCCTGAATATCAATACGGTGTCGAGGGGCGGCTGCCTTACTTTACCGCTTTGGCGGGCCTGCGCGAGTCGAAGACCACCGAAGAGGACATGCCGGAAAAGGCCGTGGCGATTGCCCGCAGCAACCACCAGCATCCCGATCACGACACCGAAACGTGGCCGCCCAACGGAGGCGCCCCGCAATGACCGCGTTCCGTCTCACCGGCGGCTGCCAGTGTGGTGCCGTGCGCTATGTGCTGCACGAGCCGCCAACGGACCCGCACATCTGCCACTGCCGCATGTGCCAGAAGGCTTTCGGCGGCTTCTTCGCACCGCTCACCGGCGTGCCGCTGGCGAGCTTCGAGATCACCCACGGGGCGCTGTCGATCTTCGAGAGCTCGGATGAGACCGAGCGCGGCTTCTGCAACGCGTGCGGCACGCCGCTCACCTTCCACTATGTCGACAGCCCGCGCATCGCCGTTTCCATCGGCTCCCTCGACGAGCCGGTGAAAATCGTGCCGGCCACCCAATACGGCATCGAGGGGCGGCTGCCCTATTTCGCTGCGCTGGCGACGCTCCCCGGCGAAAAGACCACCGAAGAGGACGTGCCCGAAAAGGCCGCTTCCATCGCCCGCACCAACCATCAGCACCCAGACCACGATACCAAGGAGTGGCCGCCAGCGGCCTGAGCAACGCCATGAGTAAAGAGCGTCTCTATCTCTTCGACACCACTCTCAGGGATGGTGCCCAGACCAACGGCATCGACTTCACGCTTGAGGACAAGGTGCTGATCGCGGGCCTGCTGGACGAACTCGGCATCGATTATGTCGAGGGCGGCTATCCGGGCGCCAACCCGACCGACACGGCCTTCTTCGAATTGAAGCGCACCAGCCACGCCGCCTTCACCGCCTTCGGCATGACCAAGCGGGCAGGAGTCAGCATCTCGAACGATCCGGGCGTGCGCGTCCTCATCGAGGCGAAGGCCGACGCCATCTGCTTCGTGGCGAAAACCTGGGACTATCACGTCCGCGTGGCGCTCGGTGCCACGGAAGCGGACAACCTCGACGGCATCCGTCAGTCGGTGACGGCGGCAAAGGAGGCGGGCAGGGAAGTGCTGCTCGACGCTGAGCATTTCTTCGACGGCTACAAGGCCAACCCGGAATATGCGCTCGCTTGCGCCAAGGCCGCCTACGACGCCGGCGCCCGTTGGGTGGTGCTCTGCGACACCAATGGCGGCACGCTGCCCGAGGAAGTGGAGGCGATCGTCGCCGACGTCGCCAAGGTCGTCCCCGGCGACCATCTCGGCATCCACGCCCACAACGACACCGACCAGGCGGTCGCCAATTCGCTGGCCGCGGTGCGCGCCGGCGCCCGCCAGATCCAGGGCACCCTCAACGGCATCGGTGAGCGCTGCGGCAATGCCAGCCTGATGTCGCTGATCCCGACGCTGCTGTTGAAGCCGGCCTATGCCGAGCGCTTCGAGACCGGCGTCAGCATGGAGGGATTGGCCGAGCTGACCGCGCTCGCCCATCGCTTCGACGAGCTCCTCAACCGCGCCCCCAACCGGCAGGCGCCCTATGTCGGCGCCAGCGCCTTCACCACCAAGGCCGGCATCCATGCCTCGGCCATCGCCAAGGACCCCAGGACCTACGAGCACGTGACGCCCGAGGCGGTCGGCAACCGCCGCCGCATCCTGGTCTCCGACCAGGGCGGCAAGTCCAACCTGCTGGCCGAACTCGCCCGCATGGGGATCGAGGTCAGGAAGGACGATCCGCGCCTCGATACGCTGCTGCGCGAGGTCAAGGAGCGCGAAGCGGTCGGCTATTCCTACGAGGGCGCCGACGCATCCTTCGAACTGCTGGCGCGGCGCGTGCTTGGCAATGTCCCGGACTATTTTGACGTTGAAGGCTTCTCCGTCACGGTCGAGCGCCGCCACAATGCGCTCGGCAAGCTGGTCTCGGTCTCCCAGGCCGTGGTCAAGACCAGGATCGGCGGCGAACGCGTGCTGACGGTGGCCGAAGGCAACGGCCCGGTGAACGCGCTCGACAAGGCGCTGCGCAAGGATCTCGGCGCCTATCGCACCGTCATCTCCGACCTCGAGCTCACCGACTACAAGGTGCGTATCCTCAACGGCGGCACCGAGGCGGTCACCCGCGTGCTGATCGAATCGAGCGATTCATCCGGCGACTCGTGGTTCACCGTCGGGGTGTCCGAAAACGTCGTCGATGCCTCGTTCGAGGCGCTGTTCGATTCGGTCGTCTACAAGCTGCTCAAGGCCGGGGTCGAGCCGGCTTAAGGGGCTTCGGGCCGAATGGCCGTTCGGTCTGTCCTGGGCGTTTGAGGAATCGCCACCTCCCCCTTGGTGGGGGAGGTCGGATTTCACCGGTTTGCGTCAGCAAACCGGCCTTGGAAATCCGGGAGAGGGGGACACCGGCGCGATAGCGACAACGCGATGAAGGAGCCGGCCGCGCCGGCGCGTGCAAGGCCGAGTTCCCGCGGACGCAGCCCGCGCCATCGTGCCTTCCATCGCCGCTGTCACCCTCACCCTTTGCGCCTAATTCGCTTCGCTCTTAAGGCGCGAAGCCCTCTTCCTTCCAGGGCGAGGGGGGTACGATCGCCCCGCAAAGTCGAATCGACTCGGCCCGCTCACATCAGCCGGGCGCCGTCGCCGCTTTCCAGTTCCACCTGCGGCGTGCGGGCGAGTTCCGCCCGGATGGTCGGGATCACCTCGTCGACCGAATCGACGAAGATCACCGGCAGGTCGTGATGGCCGCCAGCGAAGGCCTTGTTGAGGAAGCCTTCCTCGCCCATGCGGCGGAACAGCGCCACCAGCGGATCGTAGAAGCCGTTGAGATTGAGGATCAGCACTGGCTTGACGTGCTGGTCGAGCTGCGCCCAGGTCATCATCTCGACCACTTCTTCTAGCGTGCCGATGCCGCCGGGCAGCGCCACGAAGGCATCGGCGCGGTCGAACATCAGCCGCTTGCGCTCGTGCATGTCGGCGGTGACGATGAGATCGTTCACCTCGCGCAACATCAGCTCGCGGTCCTTGAGGAACTGCGGAATGATGCCGGTGACCAGGCCGCCCGCCGCCATGGTCGCGCGCGCCAGGATGCCCATCAGGCCGACCGCGCCGCCGCCATAGACCAGCCGCGTGCCTGATTCGGCGATCACCCGACCAAGCGCCTCGGCGGTGCGGGCATAGCCCTCCCGGGCGCCAGCGTTTGACCCGCAATAGACGCAGATGCTTCTCAATTCGGCCATAAGGCTGTGTTGCATCGCACAAGGTCGCCCGTCAAGCTTGGTGCAAATCCCGGCGACCAACCTTGTGGCCCCCGTGGCCCGGTCCTACAGTTGCCCGGGCGCGCTGCCGCAATATCGGGTGACATCATGAAGAATAGCCGGCTGAGCGGTATCATCGTTTTTGTCGTCGCCATCCTGCTGGTTGGCGGGCTCACCTATTACGAACTGGGCCAGCTCCAGCCGCAGCAGACCCTGGTCGGCAATCCACCCGAATCGGATGATTTGGCACCCCCCGGCGACAAGCCGATTGTTCCGCCTGCCTCGCTGACGGCAGAGCAGCCCGCAGCTGCTGCCGGCGGCTCGATGGCCGAGGCACCGTCCACGCCATCCGCGACCGATAACACGATGGCCGCCGCCCCGGCGAACCCGTCGGCGCCTGCGGCCGAAACGCCGGCCGCAAGCGGCGGCGCACCGACAGAGGCTGCGGCAAATCCGCCGGCACCGGCCACCACTGAACAGCCGACGGCCGAGGCGCCAGCGGCAGGGACCATGGCTCCCGGAGCCGACAACCAGATGGCTGCCGCCCCGACGGCCCCGACGACGGAGACACCCGCCGCGCCGACGCCGGCAGGAGCGGGCGCAACGCCCGGTGCCACCGACAACCAGATGGCCGCGGCCCCGACGACCCCGACGACGGAGACACCCGCCGCGCCGAAGCCGGCAGCAGGCGGCGCGACGCCCGGTGCCGCCGACAATCAGATGGCCGCCGCCCCGGCCGCGGAAACGCCCACCGCGCCAGCACCGGCAACCAGCGCACCGCCGACCGATCAGGCGAAGGCCGCGCCATCCACCGGATCTCCGGCTCCGGCCGGCGGAGAGCAGGTCGCCACCGCCGCGCCGCCGACTGCCGCGGCGCCCGAGAAGCCCGCCGCTCCGGCTGCGTCGGCGCCGACCATTCCGTCATTTGACGTGGTGCGCGTCGAACCAAGCGGCGAGACGGTCGTCGCCGGACAGGCGGCGCCCGAATCGAAGGTCGAGGTGCTCGACGGCGCCAATGCCATCGCCACCGCCACCGCCAACGATCGCGGCGAATGGGCAATGGCGCTCGACAATGCGCTGAAGCCCGGCACCCACGACCTCGCCATCCGCACGACCTCGAAGGACGGCGCGATGTCGACACTCTCCGACCAGCGGGTCGCGGTGCAGGTGCCCGAACCGGGATCGAAAGACGTCCTGGTCGTGCTGAATTCGCCAAATGCGCCGAGCCGTGTGCTCCAGCTGCCGAAGGGCGGGGCGCCCGCCGCTTCCGGCGGCGAGCAGGTCGCCGCCGCCGCGCCGCCGGCTGCGGGCGGAACGGCTGCTCAGCCCGAAACGCCCAAGACGGGCGGCGAAGTGGCGGCCCTCGAACCGAAGTCGCCGGCGGCACAGTCTCCGGATCTTGTCACCCCGAAGCCGCAGCCCGTCACGAGCGGAACGGCATCGACCGCCTCCGCGACGCCTGAGCCGGCAGCCGGTGCGCCTGCCGAACGGCCGGCCGCGCCCGCGACCGCCGCGGCGGCTCCGCCCAAGCCGGCTCCGCCCAAGCCGGAAGTCACCGTGTCAGCCGTGGAAGCCGATACGGCCGGCACGCTCTTTGTCGCCGGCACGGCGGCGACGGACCAGACGGTGCGCGTCTATCTCAACGATCAGCCGCTCGGCGAGGCGAAGCCGTCGCCCTCCGGCACCTGGCTGGTGGAGACCCATCACGAAGTCGCGCCGGGCAGCTATCAGGTGCGCGCCGATCAGCTGTCCGGCCCGGATGGAAAGGTGGTGGCGCGTGCCGAGGTTCCCTTCGAGCGCAAGATCGAGGTGGCCGGCCTGAAGGCGTCCGGCGATACCGGCGCCGCCGGCGGCGCCGACGTGTCCGGCCAGTTGCCTCAGGTCCGCACCGTGATCATCAAGCGGGGCGACAACCTGTGGACCATCGCCCGCGACACCTGGGGGCGGGGGATCACCTGGTCGACGCTCTACCAGGCGAACAAGGACCAGATCCGCAATCCGCATTGGATCTACCCCGGCCAGGTCTTTATCATGCCGGTGAGCCCGGACATCGCGAAGAACTAGCCGGAGGCCAGAGGCAATTGCCTCTTGATTTGCCGGCCCGCTCGGCCTAAGTCGCCATCGTAATTTTACGATGGAGCGACGATGGCCTTCGATGACGAGGATCGCCTTCTCGCGCGGCGCATCAAGGCGTTGGGCCATCCCGCGCGCTTGCGCATCGTCCGCGCCCTCATGCACGTCGGCGGCAACGGCTGTTGCTGTGGCGATATCGTGCGCGACCTGCCGCTCGCCCAATCGACGGTCTCCCAGCATTTGAAGGTTCTGCGCGAGGCGGGTCTGATCCGCGGCGAGATCGCCGGGCCGCGATCCTGCTACTGCCTCGACCGTGAGGCGCTCGCTTCCATTGCCGCGGCGATGGCCCATCTTGGCGCCGAGGCGCCGACGGAGTCCGCGCGATGAGGCGGCCCAGCGCCAGGTCCGCGCCGTCCTCGGCCACCGCCATGCAGAAGTCGATGTTCGCGACGCTGCGCGATCTGTGGCCCTACATGTGGCCAGGGGACCGGCCGGACCTGAAGCGCCGCGTCGTCTTCGCGCTCGGCGTGCTCGTCGCCGCCAAGCTCATCACCGTTCTGGTGCCCTACACCTACAAATGGGCGACCGACGCGCTGACCAGCCCGTCCGCCGCCGGCAGCGACGGGACGCTCACGGTCGGCCTGGCGGTGCTGGTCACCGTTCCCATCATGCTGGTCGTCGCCAACGGCGTCGGCCGCGTCCTCGTCAACGTGTTCAACAACCTGCGCGACGCGCTCTTCGCCCGTGTCGGCCAGCATGCCGTGCGCAACCTCGCCTACAAGACCTTCGAGCACATGCATAATCTGTCGCTGCGTTATCACCTGCAGCGGCGCACCGGCGGCCTGTCGCGCATCATCGAACGCGCCATCAACGGCATCGAGATCGTCGTCCGCTTCACCATCCTCAACACGCTGCCGACATTCCTCGAGTTCGGCTTCGCCGCCGCCATCATCGCGTACCAGTTCAACTGGAAATATCTGGCGGTCGTTGCGGTCACCATCGCCCTCTACGTCTGGTTCACGGTGCAAGCGTCGAACTGGCGCATCCAGATCCGCCGCACCATGAACGAGTTCGGATCAGGACGCCCATTCCAAGGCGATCGACTCGCTGCTCAATTTCGAGACCGTCAAATATTTCGGCAACGAGCGCATGGAGGCCGGGCGTTACGACCGCGCCATGGCGCGTTACGAGAAGGCGGCGATCCGCATCTGGACGTCGCTGGCCTGGCTGAACATCGGCCAGGTCGTCATCTTCACCGCCGGCATGACCATCTGCATGGTCATGTCGGGCGTCGCCGTGATGCACGGCGAGCAGACCATCGGCGATTTCGTTCTGATCAACGCGCTGCTCGTCCAGCTCGCCATCCCGCTCAATTTCATCGGCACGGTCTATCGCGAGATCAAGCAGGGCCTGATCGACATCGAGGCCATGTTCGACCTGCTCAAGGTGCCCCCCGAGATCGTCGACAAGCCGGGTGCCAAGGCGCTTGTCGTCGATGGCAGTGCCGTGCGCTTCGAGAATGTTCTCTTCCACTATGACGCGTCGCGGCCGATTCTCAAGGGCATCAGTTTCGCCGTGCCGCCGGGCAAGACCGTCGCCATCGTGGGGCCGTCCGGCGCCGGCAAGTCGACCATCTCGCGGCTGCTCTTCCGCTTCTACGACGTCACCGGCGGACGCATCACCGTCGACGGCCAGGATGTCCGCGACGTGACGCAGGAGTTTCTGCGGGGCGCCATCGGCATGGTGCCGCAGGACACGGTGCTGTTCAACGACACGATTCTCTACAACATCCACTACGGCCGCCCCGAGGCCACCGAGGAGGACGTCCGCGCCGCGGCGCAGACCGCCCAGATCGCCGATTTCATCGCCGGCCTTGCGGATGGCTACGACACCGAGGTCGGCGAGCGTGGCCTGAAGCTCTCCGGCGGCGAGAAGCAGCGCGTCGCCATTGCCCGCACGGTTCTCAAGGCGCCGCCGATCCTCATCCTCGACGAGGCGACGTCGGCGCTCGACATCCACACCGAGCGCGAGATCCAGGCAGCGCTCGACCGTGTCTCGCGCGACCGCACGACGCTGGTCATCGCCCATCGCCTGTCGACCATCGTCAACGCCGACGAGATCATCGTGCTCGACGACGGCCTCATCGTCGAGCGCGGCACGCATCAGATGCTGCTCGCCGCCAACGGCCTCTACGCCTCCATGTGGAACCGCCAGCGCCAGGCGACCGAGGCCGAGGAGGCGCTGCGCGCCGCCAAGGAGAGGGAGGCAATCGACCACCGCAAGCCCCGCGCCATCGACGCCGAGGTCGAGCCGGCGGAATAGGGGACGGCCCAGCTTTCCTTGCGCTCCGTTCCGTGCTTTCTAGGCACGGATTGGCTTGGGGAATACGATGGAATCCGTCATCGAACTCGGTGAGGAACATGCTCGTGCCGATCCGGCGCGAGGGCCTGCCGTTCATCGCCATCCTCGCCTTCGTCGCCTTGTTTTTCGGCTGGTTCTGGCAGCCGATCCTGTGGATCGGCCTGATCCTCACCGCCTGGTGCGTCTATTTCTTCCGCGATCCGGCGCGCGTCACCCCGCTCGATTCCGACATCGTCGTCAGCCCTGCCGACGGCCGGGTTTCCGCAGTCGCCATCGGCGTGGCACCGAAGGAGCTCGGCCTCGGCGAGCAGAGCCGCCGGCGCGTTTCGATCTTCATGAGCGTCTTTGACTGCCACGTGAACCGGGCGCCGCTGCCCGGCACCATCAAGCGCATCGCCTATACGCCAGGCAAGTTCCTCAATGCCGAGCTCGACAAGGCGAGCGAGGGCAACGAGCGCAACGGCGTCGTGCTTGAAACCGAGCACGGGCCCGTCGGCGTCGTTCAGATCGCTGGCCTCGTTGCCCGGCGGATCGCCTGTTTTGTCGCCGAAGGGGAGGCGCTTTCGGCCGGCGAGCGCATCGGCCTGATCCGCTTCGGCTCGCGTGTCGACGTGTGGCTGCCGCTCGCCTCCAACGTGCTGGTCGCCGAAGGGCAGCGGGCCGTTGCCGGCGAGACCGTCATCGCCCGTTTCGGCGAGCCGACGGCCGAGCGCCGGGTGCGCATCGACTGAACCGCCAAGATCCGATGTCGCTGTTCCAGCCCTTCGATCCAGACGATCCCGAACGCAGCAAGCGGCGAATTCCACCGTTGCCGCAGGTGCCTGTGCGCCTGGTTCTGCCCAATCTGGTGACGCTGGTGGCGCTGTGCACCGGGCTCACCTCCATCCGCATGTCGATCGAGCACAAGTTCGAGCTGGCTGTCGCTCTCATCGCCGTCGCCGCGGCGCTGGACGGCATTGACGGGCGCATGGCGCGCTTCCTCAAATCGACGTCGCGCTTCGGCGCCGAACTCGAATTCGATCACGGATTTCCTCAATTTCGGCGTGGCGCCGGTCATCCTGCTCTATGTCTGGGCGCTCGGCGAACTGCGTTCGGTCGGCTGGATGGCGGCGCTGGTCTTCACGCTCTGCGCCGCACTCAGGCTCGCCCGCTTCAACGTCGCCCTCGACGCCCCCGACAAGCCCGACTGGCACGCCAGCTTCTTCGTCGGCGTGCCGGCGCCCGCCGGCGCGATGATCGTGCTCCTGCCGATCTACGTCGAATTCGTCGCCGTCCCGCACGGCTTCCTCACCGCGCCGGTGGTGTTCGCCTACACGATCGCGATCGGTCTTCTGATGGTATCGAAGTTGCCCACCTGGTCGGGCAAGCTCATCGGCCGGCGCATCTCGCGCGAACTGGTGACGCCGCTGTTCGTCTCGGCCATCCTGATCGTCGCCTTTCTCGCCAGCTTTCCGTGGGCGACGATGACGGTGCTGACGCTGTGCTATCTCGCATGCCTGCCCCTGTCGTGGCGGTCCTACCAGCGCCACCAGCGCGCCGAGGACGAGGCCAAGGACGCCGTCGTTGATGCCGGCAAGGGCTGAAGGCGTTGAGGCGGAAAAACCCTAGCGATAGGTCTTGAGCGCCTGGACCCGGTCCCTCAAGGGGATATCCGGGAAGGCCTGGCGCATAGCGCCAAGCGCCGCCGCGCCGGTGCCCGGCGCCATCAGCTTGAGCATCTGGCGCATGCGCGCGATCTGCTCGTCAAGCTCGACCTGATAGGCCGGCTGAACCGCCAACTCCGTCCCTTTGTTGCCCTTGGTCCCTTTATTGCTCATGGATCGGCTCACAGGGTCCTCGCTCATCATGAGAGAATCACGACAAGGCAATGGGAAAGCTTGAGCACCGAACGTTAACGATGGATTAAGAAACGGAATTGCGCGTCCGCCCGCCGTTGCGGAATCATTCTCCCAATATCCGGCGATAACCGCCTAGAATGTCACCGGAATTTCCCGCCAGAGGTGCCTTCATGACCGAACCATACCCGCGCGACATGATCGGCTACGGCCGCAACCCGCCCGATCCGAAGTGGCCGAACGGCGCCAATGTCGCCATCCAGTTCGTCGTCAACTACGAGGAGGGCGGCGAGAACAACATCTTGCACGGCGACGCGGCATCGGAGGCCTTCCTGTCCGAGATCGTCGGTGCACAGCCGTGGCCCGGCATGCGCCACATGAACATGGAGTTGATCTACGAATACGGCTCGCGTGCCGGCTTCTGGCGCCTGTGGCGCATGTTCACCGAGCGCGGCATCCGGCCCACCGTCTATGGCGTGGCGATGGCGCTGGCGCGCAATCCGGAGGCGGTCGCCGCCATGAAGGAGGCCGACTGGGAGATCGCCAGCCACGGCCTCAAATGGATCGACTACAGGGACTACAGCGAAGAGGCCGAGCGCGCCCATCTGATGGAGGCGATCCGCATCCATGAAGAGGTCACCGGCGCGCGTCCGCTCGGCATCTATACCGGCCGCTCGTCGGTGCATTCCATCAAGTTGTCGGCGGAGGAGGGCGGCTTCGTCTACTGCTCGGACGTCTATTCCGACGATCTGCCCTACTGGATCGACAGTCCGCACGGGCCCTTCCTGCTCATCCCCTATACGCTCGACGCCAACGACATGCGCTTCGCCAGCCCGCAGGGCTTCAATTCGGGCGACCAGTACTTCACCTACCTCAAGGACGGCTTCGACTATCTGTGGGCGGAGGGCGAGAAGGGCATTCCGAAGATGATGTCGGTCGGGCTGCATTGCCGTCTGGTCGGCCGGCCGAACCGCGCCGCAGCGCTTGCCCGCTTCATCGATTATGTCCAGTCGAAGGACAAGGTCTGGCTGCCGCGGCGCATCGACATCGCCTGGCACTGGCACGCCAATCACAAGCCGGCATAGGGCACGGCAGGGCCGCGCCACACACTCCGTTCATGCCCGCGTAAGCGGGCATTCACGTCTGATCATCAAATGGCACGAGGCCAGCGGCGGTTCTGCCCTGGGCCCCGCCTTCGCGGGGACGAACGGAAGATGGGGCCTCCGCTCAGCGCACGGTCTTCGCCATCAACTCGGCAACCGCCGGCCTGGCCAGCAGCGTGCGCCGTTGCTCGGCGCTGAGTTGGACCAATGGCGGGCGCACCGTCAGCCAGTTGTCGTCGCTGGTGAGGGCGGCCTTGATCGTCTTCACTGCGGCGACCGTCGGGAAGTCGGCGAAGGACTTGCGCACCGCGATCAGCGCCTCCTGTTGGGCGGGCGCATCCACCGCGTCGGGCCGGGCGATCAGCGCCGCGATGGCACGCGCATTGACGTTGGCGGTGGCCGAAATGCAGCCGGGCGCCCCCCATTTGAGCGCCTCGAGCAGGTAGAGCTCCGCGCCGGGAAAGACGGCGAGGCCCGGAAAGTCGTCGATCACCGACTTGGTGTGCGCCGGGTCGCCGGAGGAATCCTTCATGCCGACGACGACACCGGGAAACGCCTCGATCAGCCGGCCGACAAGCGCGTTCGGCCAGCCCACAACCGCCATTGCCGGAAAATGATAGAGCATGATGCGCGGCACGTTCTGCCTGCAGCGCTCGATGACCGCGGCAACGAAGGCGAACAGGCCGTCGTCGGAGACGTTCTTGTAATAGAACGGCGGCAGCAGCAGCACGCCGGCACAGCCAAGCTCGCCGGCATGGCGGGAGAGCGCCACCGCATCGTCGATGGTGCAAGCGCCGGTGCCGGGCAGAAGCTGAGCCGGCGCCACCCCGTCCTCGACCAGCGCATCGATCACCCGCCGTCGCTCGGTGAGCGTGAGCGAATTGGCCTCGCTGGTCGTGCCAAGCACCGCCAGACCGGTGGCGCCGTCATCAAGCATGCCGCGGCAATGGCTGATCAGGCGCGTCTCGTCGAGGGCGCCGTCCGCGGTGAAAGGGGTTGAGGCCGGCGGCCAGAGACCGGCGAGTGAGCTTTGCATGGCGGGGCAATCCGGGGCGGTAGGAGGTCTGTCCCGCCAGTCTATCAGAGATGTGCCGCCTCACGCACCTTTCTACCCGGCGTCGTTGAACCGAACGCCCAACATGCGCTCGTTGCGCCAGAGCACGCTGCAGGCGCGGCGTGTGGCGCCATCATCCATGACGATCTCGAATTGCTGGGGGATGCCGAGCATGCTTTGCACTTCGACCAGGGCGCCGGTCGGCGACAGGTTGCGCACCCTGCAGTCGAACACCGAGTTGCCGCGATTGAAGACAATCTTGCCGGTCTTCAACGTCCGCATGCGCCGCTGCAAGCGGCGCTCGGCGCTGTCATGCGCATTCTCGACCACGGTCATCATGTCCGCGCTTTGCACCTGGTTTCTCCAGGCCGGGCGACCATGCGACATTTTCGGTTGCCGACAGGTAAATGGCGTGCTTTGCCGATTTACCATGTGGATCGCCGCGCCCCAGCATCGTGTCTCGCCTCGAGGCCGCGTCGCGGTCCGTGGAGCCGTGCGACCGTTTTGCAGGCAGAGCGCATGAGCCTCGCGGTCTTCGCCATCCTGCTGGTGGCGGCGGTGCTGCACGCCGGCTGGAATGCGCTCGTCCGGCGCGATTCCGATCGCCGCGCCGCAGCGCTTGCGGTGGCCGTCGGCGGGGCGGCGGTGGCCGTCGTGCTGTTGCCCTTCCTGCCGCGGATGACCATCGTGGCGGTGCCCTACATCGTCGCCTCCGGCGTCATCCACCTGGCCTATTTCACGCTGGTTGCCCGCGCCTATCGCCACGGCGAATTGTCGGTCGCCTATCCCATCATGCGCGGCTTGGCGCCGTTGATCACGACCCTGGTGGCGGTTGTCTTTGTCGAGCCGGCAAGCGCACCGGTGTTGTTCGGCGTCGTGGTCATCGCCGCCGGCATAGTGGCGCTGGGGGCTGACGGCCTCAGGCACCGGCACGGCATTGGCAGTGCGCTCACCAATGCCTTCGTCATTGCCGGCTATACAGTGGTCGACGGCCTCGGCGCCCGCGTCAGCGGCGCACCCGCGACCTATGTCAGCTGGGTGCTGGTTGCCTCCGGCGCGATTACGCTTGCCGACCGCCTGTTGCGCCAGGGCCCCTCGGCGCTGGCGGTCCTCAAGCCCCGCGTCCCCCTGGCGCTCGCCGGTGGAATCATGACCTACGCCGCTTACGGAATCGCCCTCTGGGCCATGACCGTGGCCCCGATCGGCGCCGTCGCCGCCGTGCGCGAAAGCTCGGTCCTCTTTGCCACCGTCATCGGTGCAGTGGTGCTAGGCGAGCGCTTCGGCGCTCTGCGCTGGCTGGCGGCGGCCTTGGTTGTCGTCGGCTTGGTTCTGGTCAAGGCCGCCGGCCCGTGACGCCGGGCTGCCTCTTGCCTGTGGATAACCTGCAACGGCGCGCGCCGGTAATCGGGCTGTCGTCGATCTGCAATCGATCTGTCATGTGTTCCGGCTAATAACGCCCCGTCAGGGAGGCGGAATTGGTCGATGACGGGCGTCCCAAGAATACGCCCGATCCACACCCCGCCGCGTGTGTTTGTGGTTCCTGGCACCCCGGGTTCTCGGCAATGGCTCCTGCCACTGGGAGATTCCGGGTGTCGTGATGCGTAACAGCGTAGCCCGGCCGGCCCCATCCGGCCACTACGACGCCGACCTCTCCGCCGCGGGGTCGGCGTCTTTTTTGAAAGGAAAAATAGCCGGCGAACTATCGTTTTGCGCATGTATGGGTATGGCGGAAACGATGGATTCGACCTAACGTTCAGGGCGAAGGAGCAGCCACCGGGGCACACCAGTTCTGACATGGAACCGTCAGACGAGGGTGCTAGCAGCGCCTTGCGACTTCCAGCGCGAGACTTCGCGCGAGAGTTCCAATTCTGGAAGGGGAAACAGGATGACCAGGACACTTATGATTTCGGTATCGGCGCTGGCGCTCTCAGCCATGGCCGGCACGGCTTTTGCGGGCTCGATGGACGATCTCGTGGCGGCGGCCAAGAAGGAAGGCCAGCTCACCACCATCGCCCTGCCGCACGACTGGTGCAACTACGGCGAGGCGATCGACGGCTTCAAGGCGAAGTACGGCCTTACCGTCAACGAGCTGACGCCTGAGGCCGGCTCGGCCGACGAGATTGAGGCGATCAAGGCCAACAAGGGCAACACCGGCCCGCAGGCGCCCGACGTGATCGACGTCGGCCTCGGCTTCGGCCCTTCGTCCAAGGACGCCAAGCTGATTCAGCCCTACAAGGTCTCGACTTGGGATTCGATCCCCGACGCGGCCAAGGACCCCGACGGCTACTGGTACGGCGACTACTACGGCGTCATGTCCTTCCTCGTGAACGACGACATGGTCAGCAATCCGCCGAAGAGCTGGGCCGACCTGCAGAAGGACGATGCCCCGCTGTTTGCGCTCACCGGCGATCCGCGCAAGGACAACCGCGGCATCCAGGGCGTCTGGGCCGCCGGGCTTGCTGCCGCCAACGGCGATGCCGACAAGGCGTCCCAGGCCGGTCTCGACTTCTTCAAAGAGCTGAACAAAAAGGGCAAGTTCGTTCCGATCAACGCCCGTGCCCCGGCTCTGGCCCAGGGCGAGGCTCCGGTCATCGCCGCCTGGGACTACAACCTGCTGGCCTGGAAGGACGGCTTCCAGGGCAACCCGAAATCCGAGGTCATCGTGCCGTCGGACGCGGTTGTGGCCGGTGTCTACATCCAGGCGATCAGCGCCTATGCACCGCATCCCAACGCCGCCAAGCTGTGGATGGAGTACCTCTATTCGGATGAGGGCCAGCTCGTCTGGCTGAAGGGCTATTGCCACCCGATCCGCTTCAACGACATGGCAAAGCGAAACGTCGTTCCCGCGGACCTGCTGGCAAAGCTTCCCGACCCGGCCCTCTATGCCAAGGCGGTGTTCCCGACGCTCGCGCAGCAGGACGCTGCCAAGAAGACGATCTCGGAAGGCTGGGACACCGTCGTCGGAGCGAATGTCCAATAGTTCGGAAACGAACGGCGCCATCGCGCGCGAAGCCGGCCCGGCATCCGCCGGGCCGGCTTCAGCCATGCTCGGGCGGCTGACCGGCGTCGGCGGCATCACGCCGGGGCAGATCATCGGCATCACCCCGTTCCTGGTCTTCGCCCTGTTATTCCTGATCGTGCCGACGTTGCGTCTGGCGGCCAGCGCCTTTTACGACAACGCCGGCAATCTCACCTTCCAGAACATTCTCGACCTCAACCAGCCGCAGATCCTCAAGGCCTACTGGATCTCGATCCGCGTCTCCGCCGTTTCCGCCGCGCTCGGCGCACTGGTCGGCCTGCTCATCGCGATCGCCGTGATCCGCGGCCGTCTGCCGGGCTGGATACGCTCCTCGGTGATGACCTTTTCCGGGGTCGCCTCGAATTTCGCCGGCATTCCGCTCGCCTTCGCCTTCGTCGCCAGCCTCGGCCGGCTGGGCATGATCACCGTCCTGTTCAAGCTGGTCGGCATCGATATTTATCGCGCCGGCTTCAACCTGCTGAGTTTCTGGGGCCTGACCATCACCTACCTGTATTTCCAGATTCCGTTGATGGTGCTCATCGTCGCCCCGGCGGTGGACGGCCTCAAGCGCGAGTGGGGCGAGGCGGCTTCGACGCTCGGCGCCAGCTCCTGGCAGTTCTGGCGCTATGTCGGCCTGCCGGTGCTGTGGCCGAATCTGCTCGGCACGCTGTCGCTGCTGTTCGCCAACGCCTTCGGTGCGGTGGCCACCGCTTACGCGCTGACCGGCTCCTCGCTCAACATCGTGCCGATCCTGCTCTATGCGCAGATCGGCGGCGACGTCCTCCACAATCCCGGGCTCGGCGCCGCCCTTGCCCTCGGCATGGTTCTTATCACCGGCCTCGCCAACGTCGTCTATCTGATCGTACGCACTCGCGCCGAACGGTGGCTCAAGTGAAGCGCAGCAACCTCTGGGCCTGGGTGATCTTCGCCGTCGGCACGCTCTACTTCCTGTTGCCGCTGGTCGCCACGGCGGTGTTCTCGCTGCGCATGCGGCGCGATCACCTGTCGCTCGATGCCTACATCTCGGTGATCAACGATCCCGAGTTCCACACAACCTTCACCTATTCGGTGGTCATCAGCCTGTTCACCATCGTCGTCAGCGCCATCATCGTCGTGCCGGCGGCCTATTTCGTGCGGCTGCGCCTGCCACAGTTGCGGCCGATCGTCGAATTCGTCACGCTGCTGCCGCTGATCATCCCGCCCATCATCCTCGTGTTCGCCTATATCCGCATGTACAACACGAGCTCGCTGCTGCCGCTGACCAACAGCGTCACCGGCACCAACATCCTGCTCATCCTCTCCTATGTCGCCCTCGGCCTGCCTTACATGTATCGCGCCGTCGACACCGGCCTGCGCGCCATCGACGTGCAGACGCTGACCGAGGCGGCTACCATCATGGGCGCCAATCAGTTGACGATCATCGGCCGCATCATCCTGCCCAACATCCTGATTGCGGTCCTTTCGGGCGCGTTCCTGACCTTCGCCATCGTTATCGGCGAATTCACGATGGCGAGCCTGCTCAACCGGCCGGCCTTCGCCACCTATCTGCAGCGCATCGGCATGAACAGGTCGTACGAACCGGCGGCACTGTCGGTCATCGCCTTCATCGTCACCTGGATGGCGATGGGCGCGATGCAGCTTGTTGCTCGCTTCGCGCCGCGTACCGCCGCGCACCGGGACTGACCAAATGGCAGACGAGTTTCTCCGCCTTCAAGAGATCAGCAAGCGCTTCGGCAGCAATACCGTGGTGCGCGAGGTCGATCTGTCGTTCAGCAAGGGCGAGTTCGTCACGCTGCTGGGGCCGTCCGGCTGCGGCAAGACCACGCTTCTCAGAATGGTCGCCGGCTTCGAACGGCCCAGCGAGGGTGCCATCTTCATCGAGGACAAGGACATCACCGGCGTCCCGCCCAATCAGCGCAAGATCGGCATGGTGTTCCAGTCCTACGCGCTGTTTCCCAATATGCGAGTCAACGACAACATCGGCTTCGGACTCAGGATTGCTGGCCTGCCGCGCGACCGCGTTTGCGCCCGCGTCAAGGAGATGTTGGCGCTGATCGGTCTCTCGGATCTCGGCCATCGTTACCCGTTCGAGCTTTCTGGCGGCCAGCAGCAGCGCGTTGCGCTGGCGCGCGCCATTGCGCCCAGCCCGCGCATGTTGCTGCTCGACGAGCCGCTGTCGGCGCTCGACGCCAAGATCCGCGTGTCTCTGCGTGAGGAGATCCGCTCGATCCAACGCGAGTTGGGCATCACGACGGTCTTCGTCACCCACGACCAGGAAGAGGCGCTGTCCATGTCGGACCGCGTCGTGGTGATGAACGAGGGGCGGGTGGAGCAGGTCGGTACGCCGTTCGAAATATACAGCTATCCGCACAACCGTTTCGTCGCCTCCTTCGTCGGCACCCTCAACGTCGTGAACGCCACGGTCATCGATCCCGAGCACGGCAGGATCGCCGTCGACGGCCAGGAGATCACGACCGCCAAGGGCGTCAACGATGCCCGTGCCGGCGACATGCGCTCGATCGCGCTGAGGCCCGAGGCGATCTTCCTGACCGACGCCGGCGAAGGCGCCAACACCATGAGAGGGCAGATCGACGACGTGAACTTCCTCGGCGCCATCGTGCGCATCCGCGTGCGCTTCGCCGAGAGCGCCGTCCATCTCGATACCTTCAACAGCACCGTCAACCGGCCGCCGGCCCGCGGCGACAAGGTCACCGTCAGCTTCATGCCCGACGATGTTCTGGTGCTCGACGCCGAGCCGCCGCCTGAGACGGCATTCGGTGTCCCGCGGCGCGGCACAGCGTGACGCGCTGCGGAACCGGGACCGATATCGTCGATGGACCCCCGTATCTGCGATGCGTCGTTTCACGCCGCATCGCGTCCGGGGAACGGACTTCAGTGCTGCACCTTGCCTGAGGTCTCGCCCTTTGCCGGCTCGATGTCGCTGTTGTCGAGCACGCGCAGCGCGGCGCCGTCGAGGTCCTCGTACTGGCCGCTGTTGAGCGACCACAGGAACATCACCAGCCACAACAGGCCGAGCAGCAGCGCCAGCGGCACCAGATAGATGAGCACCGTCATGCCGGCACCGTATGCCCGGTGAGCGCCGGCGTCGAGCGGGCGGCATCGCCGCGCGGCAATGCACGCAGCGCGTTGCCCGTCACCGTCAGCGAAGAGGCCGACATGGCGATCGCGGCGATCAGCGGCGTTACCAGGCCGAAGACCGCCAGCGGCACAGCGAGCAGGTTGTAGAGGCCGGCGAACCAGAGGTTCTGGGTCATCAGCCGCCGCGCCCGCGTGGCGATCGCCAGTGCCTCGACGATCGGCGTCAGCCGCTCGCCAAGGAAGACCGCATCGGCCTCGGCCTGGGCCAGATCGACGGCACTGACCGGCGACAGCGACACGTGCGCGGCGGCCAGCGAGGGCGCGTCGTTGAGCCCGTCGCCGACGAAGGCGACGCGATGGCCCGCGACAGCCAGCGACTCCAGCCGCGCGATCTTGTCGGCCGGCGTCTGCTCGGAGGCGAAATCATCGATGCCGAGGGCGGCGGCCACCGGCATCACCGCCTCCTGGCGATCGCCGGAGAGGATCATGCAGGCTAGGCCACGCGCCTTCAGCGCCGCGATGGTCTCCGCCGCGCCGGGCCTCAGCGTCTGGTGCAGGCGGATGACGGCACTCTTCATGCCATGGCGGAAGGCGAGGACGGAGGCCGTTGCCGCTTTGTCGCCGGGCGCCGCCACGCCGCAGAAGTCCGGGCTGCCGAGGCGCGCTTCGACGCCGTCGGCCATGGCGAAGATGCCTCGGCCGAGTTCCTCCCGCACTTCGGCAAAGGGCGCCTCGCCGCGGGCCTGGACGGCAAGGGCGGCAGCCAGCGGATGGTGGCTGGAGAGCGCCAGCCGTGCCGCGGTCGCGAGCAATTCGGAGGGAACCTCGTCGAGGTTGGCGATGCCGGGTTCGGGCAGAGTGAGCGTGCCGGTCTTGTCGAAGACGACGGTGTCGACCTCGGCCAGCCGCTCGACGGCGTCGCCGGCATTGAGGAACACGCCCTTGCGGAAGAGCGCACCGGAGGCCGCCACCTGTACGGCGGGAATGGCGAGCGCCAGGGCGCAGGGACAGGTGATGATCAGCACCGTGGTGGCAACGATGATCGCCTGATGGATGCCGGCGCCGGCGACGAGCCAGCCGATGGCGGCGAAAAGCGCGGTGAGGTGCACGGCGGGGGCGTAGATTTCGGCCGCCTTGTCGGCGATGCGCAGGCGCTTCGAGCGCGCCTCGGTCGCCTTGTCGAGCAGCTTCTGCACCTCGTCGATGAGCGAGCCGCCGTCCGGCGCGGTCACGGCTATCGTCAGCGTGCCGCCCTGGTTGATCGAGCCGGCATAGACCTGATCGCCGGCAGCGACCGCCTTCGGCGCCGTCTCGCCGGTGACCAGGCTCTGGTCGACGGCAGAGGAACCGGAGACCACCTTGCCGTCGGCGGCGACGCGCGCCCCGGCCTTGACCAGGATGGTGTCGCCGACCTCGATGGCGCCGGCCGGCACCGTGCGCACGATGCCATCTTCGGCGACGCGGTCCGCGGTCTCCGCTTTCAGTGCCGCGATGTTGCCGGCGAGCGCCCGCGTCCTGCGGCGCATGGCGAGGTCGAGTGCGCGGCCGGCGAGCAGGAAGAACAGCAGCATGACGGCGCTGTCGAAATAGACGTCGCGTGCCGAGATGATGGTCTCGTAGAGCGACACGCCGAGCGCCAGCAGCACGCCGAGCGAGATCGGCACGTCCATGTTGACCCGCTTGCCCTTGAGCGCGCGGAAGGCGCTCTCGAAGAAGGGCTGCCCGGCATAGGCCGCGGCCGGCAGCGCGATCAGCGCCGAGAACCAGTGGAAGAAGTCGCGGGTGGCCGGCGCGATGTCGGAGGCGTTGCCGGCCCACACCGAGATCGACAAGAGCATGATGTTCATGGCGGCGAAGCCGGCGACGGCGAGCGAGCGGATATAGCGCTTCATCTCGCGGGCGGCATCGGCCTCCGCCAGGCGCATCTGGTAGGGGCGGGCAGGGTAGCCGAGTTGATCGAGCTTGCCGAGGAGGACGGACGGATCGAGCGCCCCTTGATGCCAGTCGAGTCCGACGCGCCTGAGCGTGAAGTTCACCCGCACGCCGTCGAGGCCCGGCATGTCGGCCAGCCCCTTTTCGATGGCCTGGATGCAGGCGGCGCAGTGGATGCCGTCGACCGCCAGGTCGAGATGGCAGGCGCCGTCCTCGGCCGCCTGAACGTAGCGGTCGACCTCGATGGCGGGCTTGCCCTCCTTGAGCGCCAGGTCCGCCGGCGGGCAGCATGGTGCGGTCATGGCACGATGACCCGGTTCTTCGAACGGAAGAGCTGCTGGTCGCCGCGGACGACCAGCAGATTGAGTTCCCACACGCCGAGCGGCACGATCGCCTGTCCACGATAGGTGCCGGCATCGATCTCCGCCAGCTTGACGGTCACGTCGTTGCGCTCGTCGACCGGATGGGCGAGCGTCGCCTCGACATCGACGCCGGTCACCGGCGCGCCGCTGGCGTCATGCAGGTCGACGGAGAGCACCTGCTCGTTGCCGCTGGCGGTGAGGTGCGCGTTCACCTGCCAGTCGCGCGCGGCCTGCGCCTCGGCCTTCGCCACCTCGCCCTCGAACATGCGGCCGGCCTCGTAGGAGCTCTTGGTATCGACGCCGCCGAAGGTCGAGATCGCCGCCTTCATCATGAAGACGTTGACGACGATGATGACACCGAAGAAGGCGATCAACATCGCCAGAACGCGGCGGCCGGTGAGTTCCTTCGCCGGCGCGAAGCGGATTGACGGCACGCGCAAGGTCATTTGGCCACCCCCGGTCCACGGAAGTTGTCGGTAGCGCTGGCGGTGGTGCCGTCGGCGCGGTCGGTGATGGTGAAGCGGATCGGCTGCGTGTTGGCGGCGCTATGGTCGAGGCTGACGATGGCGCGCAGCTCGCGCGTCTGGTCGGGGCCGATCTCGGCCACCTGGCTGCCGCCGATGGTGTCGGCGCCGACGATGTCCAGCGCCGCGCCGTTGAGATCGACGGAGATCGCAAACGCGTGCGCCTGTCCATGCTTGTTGATGATGCGCAGCGTGTAGGCGTTGCGCACGCCGCCGTCGGACAGCACGACATATTCCGGGTTGCGGTCGTGGATCACGCTGATGCCGGTGGTGACGCGGTGGGTGAGGCCCCACAGCATCAGGGCGCCGACAACGACGATGAGCGCCGCGTAGAGCAGGGTGCGCGGGCGCACGATGCGCGTCGTCTCCGGCAGGCCCTGCATGCGCGCGCCGATATTGACGTCGGTGTCGTAAGCGATCAGCCGCTGCGGCCGGCCGAGCTTCGCCATCACCGTGTCGCAGGCGTCGATGCACAGGCCACACTGGATGCAGCCGAGATTGGCGCCGCCACGGATGTCGACGCCGGTCGGGCAGACGGCGACGCACTGGTAGCAGTCGATGCAGTCGCCGGCGGCCTCGCCGTGGCTGCGCGCGGCCGAAGCCTTCTTGACCGACGTGCGCGGCTCGCCGCGGTCAAAGCGATAGCTGACGTTGAAGGCGTCCTCGTCGGTCAGCGCCGCCTGGATGCGCGGCCACGGGCACATGTAGAGGCACACCTGCTCGCGCATGTAGCCGGCGAGCGAATAGGTGGTGAAGGTGAGGATGCCGATCCAGATATAGGCGATGAGCGGCGCCTGGAAGGTCGCGAGCTCCATGACCATCGTCGGCGCGTCGCCGAAATAGAGCACCCAGGCGCCGCCGGTCCACCACGCCGTCATCAGCCAGAGGAAATGCTTCAGCGCCTTGCACGCCGCCAGCCTCGCCGTCAGCGGCCCGGCGTCGTTCTTCATGCGCTGGCGCCGGTCGCCCTCGGTCCACCGTTCGATGGCCTGGAACAGGTCGGTCCACACCGTCTGCGGGCAGAGATAGCCGCACCAGACGCGGCCGGCGACCGCGTTCATCAGGAACAGGGCCAGCGCCGCCAGAACCAAGAGGCCGGTGAGGTAGTACACCTCCTGCGGCCAGATCTCGATGAAGAAGAAGTAGAATTTGCGGGCTGGCAGATCGAGCAGCACCGCCTGGTGGGGCGCGCCCGGGCCACGGTCCCAGCGGATGAATGGCGTCAGGTAGTAGATGCCGAGCGTGACGAGCAGCACCAGCCACTTGGTCCGCCGGAAGGTGCCGCGCACCTTCTGTGGATAGACCTTGTGGTGCGGCTCGTAGGACGGCAGGTCATCGTCATGACCAACCGGCCCGACCGGCGCGACGACGTTCATCGGCGTCATTCACCTCCGCCGAGCGAGTGTACATAGACCGCGAGCGCCTTGATAGTCGTCGGGTCGAGGCGGGCGCCCCAGTCCGGCATAGAGCTGTTGCGGGCGTTGGTGATCGTGAAGACGACGTCCTGGAGATCGGAGCCGTAGAGCCACACCGCGTCGGTCAGGTTGGGCGCGCCGAATTCACGGTTGCCCTTGGCTTCCGGGCCGTGACAGGCGACGCAATTGTCGGCGAAGACCTGTTTGCCGGCGGCAAGATTGGCGTCCTTCGGCACCTCCAGCCCGGACAGCGAGCGGACGTAGTAGGCAACGCCATAGATCTGGGCGGACGTTAGGATGCCACCCTTGCCGAAGCCCGGCATGTCGGTCTGGCGGCTGTCCGGGTTCTCGTTGCGCACGCCGTGCAAGACGGTCTGCTGGATGGCGTCGATCGACCCGCCCCACAGCCAGTCGTCGTCGATCAGGTTGGGGTAGCCCTTGGCGCCACCGCCGCCCGGGCCGTGGCACGGGGCGCAGTTGTCGCCGAAGGCGGCGCGGCCATAGGCCAGTGTGAAATCGAACAGCTCGGCATCGGCCCTCACCTTGTCGATCGGCACCCCGGAGAGCTTGGCGATCATCGGCGCGCGCTTCGCCTTGAGCGCGTCGAGGTCCTCGACCACGGCGGTGCGCGAATGCCAGCCGAACACCCCGCCGGCGGCGTTGGTGATCAGCGGCCATGAGGGATAGAGCACCCAGTAGCCGACCGCGAAGGCGATGCAGGCGTAGAAGATCCACAGCCACCAGCGCGGCAGCGGATTGTTGAGCTCGGCGATGCCATCCCATTCATGGCCAGTGGTGGTGATGCCGGTGACGGGATCGACGTTCGGCTTGTCGTGATCGGCCATGATCAATCCTCACGCAGCGGCATCTTCGCCGCGTCCTCGTACTGCTTCTTGCGCGAGGGCCACATGACGAAGACCACGACGGCGCAAAAGACGATGAAGAAATAGATGAGCCCCCATGACTGAGCGAAATGGGCGAGGGCAGTATAGGTTTCCATGACGGTCCTCCTCGCTCAGCGGATGTTGGCTTTGTCGTTGTAGAGCTTGAAATCGACCTCGGTGCCGAGCACCTGCAGGTAGGCGATGAGCGCGTCCGCTTCGCTGATGCGGCTGGGATTGCCGTCGAAGTCGCGGACGTTCGCCTTGGGATAGCGGGTCCGCAGCGTGTCCGCGTCAGGGCTGTCCTGCGTGTCCTGGGTGCGGATATCGACGACCGCCAAGGCGACGTCGTCCGGCGAGTAAGGCACGCCGAGATCGGCCTGGATCTTCAGCTTGTCGGCGATGTGGGCGTAGTCGAGGTCGGTCCGCTCGAGGAAATCGTAGTTTGGCATGATCGAGCCCGGCACCACCGAGCGCGGATCGCGCAGGTGGTCCTGATGCCAGGCATCGGAATACTTGCCGCCGACGCGGGCGAGGTCGGGCCCGGTGCGCTTCGAGCCCCACTGGAAGGGCCGGTCGTACATCAACTCGGCGGCCAGCGAGTAGTGCCCGTAGCGCTCCACCTCGTCGCGCAGCGGCCGGATCATCTGCGAATGGCAGAGGTAGCAGCCCTCGCGCACGTAGATGTCGCGCCCGGCCAGTTCCAGCGGCGTATAGGGGCGCACGCCATCGACGCTCTCGATCGTGTTCTTCAGGTAGAACAGCGGCACGATCTCGACCAGGCCACCGATCGAGATGACGATCAGCGCCGCGATGAACAGGTAGATGACGTTGGTTTCGAGGATCTTGTGCTTGGTCCACAGCGACATCGGGTGCGCCCTCCTTACTCGGCCGGGATCATGGAGGGACGTGCCGCCGGCACCGCGTCCGATTCAGGCACGGTGATGGTCTTCCACACGTTGTAGGCCATCAGCAGCGCGCCGATGATGAACAGGAAGCCGCCGAAGGCGCGGATGATGTAGAAGGGATGCATCGCCTCGACGGTCTCGACGAAGGAATATTCGAGGAAGCCGAGCGAGGTGTAGGCGCGCCACATCAGCCCCTGCAGGATGCCCGCCACCCACATCGAGGTGATGTAGAGGACGATGCCGAGGCTCGAGATCCAGAAGTGCCAGTTGACCAGGCGGAGCGAATAGAGCCCCTTGCGGTTCCACAGCCACGGCACCATGCAGTAGATGGCACCGAAGGAGATGTAGGCGACCCAGCCGAGCGCGCCGGAATGGACGTGGCCGATGGTCCAGTCGGTGTAGTGCGACAGCGAATTGACGATCTTGATCGACATCATCGGCCCTTCGAAGGTCGACATGCCGTAGAAGGCGACCGAGACCACCATCAGGCGCAGCACCGGGTCGGTCCTCAGCTTGTCCCAGGCACCGGACAGCGTCATCAGTCCGTTGATCATGCCGCCCCACGACGGCATCCACAGCATGACCGAGAAGGTCATGCCGAGCGTCTGCGCCCAGTCGGGCAGTGCGGTGTAGTGCAGGTGGTGCGGGCCGGCCCAGATGTAGAGAAAGATCAGCGCCCAGAAGTGGACGATCGACAGCCGGTAGGAATAGACCGGCCGCTCGGCCCGCTTGGGGATGAAGTAGTACATGATGCCGAGGAAGCCGGCGGTGAGGAAGAAGCCGACGGCGTTGTGGCCGTACCACCACTGCACCATGGCGTCCTGCACGCCCGACCAGACGATGTAGGATTTCGACGAGAACACGGAAATCGGCAATGCCGCGTTGTTGCCGAGGTGGAGGACGGCGATGGTCATGATGAAGGCGAGGTAGAACCAGTTCGCCACATAGATGTGCGGCTCCTTGCGGCGGAGGAGCGTGCCCATGTAGACGAGCAGGTAGGTGACCCAGACGATGGTCAGCCACAGGTCGGCGTACCACTCGGGCTCGGCATATTCCTTCGACTGGGTGATGCCGAGCAGATAGCCGGTGCCGGCGATGAGAATGAAGAAGTTGTAGCCGAGCACGACGAACCAGGGGGCGAGGTCGCCGACCATGCGGGCACGGCTCGTCCGCTGGACGACGTAGAACGACGTGGCGATGAGCACGTTGCCGCCGAAGGCGAAGATCACGGCCGAGGTGTGCAGCGGCCTGAGGCGCCCGAAATTGATCCATTGCAGGTCGAGGTTGAAGCCCGGGAAGGCCAGTTCGAGCGCGAGCCACAGGCCGACGGTGAAGCCGGCAATGCCCCAGAAGACGCCCGCCAGCGTGGCGAACTTGATCGGCCCGTAATTGTAGTTCGGCTTGCCGTCGATCTCGCGCGGCGGCAGCGCGGCCGGCCGGTCCATATAGCGCTCGACGATCTTGAAGATCGCCAGCGCGCTGCCGATGGCGAACAGCATGGCGTGGAAGGAATAGGCCGTCGTCCATGCCTTGCCGGCGACGACCAGCGATGCCAGTGCGAGAGCCGTGAAGAAGATGACGAGCCCGGCTTCGCCGCTCGTGAACGTCTTTTTGACGGAGATTGGCTGCGCCACCCCAGTGCCCCCCTATCAGCCAGATGCGCAACCAAATGCGCATAGAACCCCCACACGTTGAGGATTCGAACAATTACAGCTTTGATTTGGATCAATTCTCGTCGCCGGTTGGCATAAAAAGCCAACTCAAAGCCTGTGGATCGTCCGCATTGCGATGTTGGGCGGCAACGGCCGTCATTTGCATGAGCCGCGGGGGAGAAGCAGTCCGCAGCCTGGTCTGGCGGGCACACGGGCCGGCTTGCCTGTGGCACCAAGAGTTGACGCGATCCGGGCCCGTGCCTATAGGTTCAGTGTGCTTCTGGCACATGCCGACGGTGGCCGACGCCGCCGCAGTGATGCTATTGGGGAATCGTCTAACGGTAGGACAGCGGACTCTGACTCCGCCAGTCTAGGTTCGAATCCTAGTTCCCCAGCCAGCATAGACTTGCGGAACGGCGACCCGCCCATGACGCTCGGCGGATGGGCGCGCAAATCTCGCGACGGCGACGACCTGCTGGACGCTTCCGGTTAGCCGATGTTGGGGCCCTCGTTGGAGGCCCAGAAGCCGCCCTCGGCAAACAGCTTGCCCATCAGCCGATCGAACCAACCAAGGTTCATGACCAGGTCGAGCGCCGTGAACCGGCGGCGGATCAGTTGCGCCCGGGCGTAGTCTTTTGCGAACTGCTCGGGGCGAAAACCGAGATGCGTGAAATGCGAGGGGGCGCCGGCCTCGGCGAGACGCGTCTGCATCGCGGCAGGCGCTGGCAGCTCTTCCCGAAGCCGTTCACGCAATGATGTCCAGCAGGCACGGAGCGTAAGGATACGTTCCTTCAGGCGCTCCGGCGATCCCTGCTTGGCACGCGCCTCTTCCCGCGCACTCGCCCTGATCCGGGCGTCAGGGAAGGAGCGGTCCACCCGCGCCTGCACCGCCGCAAGGTCCTCGTACTTGCCCACCGCCCACTCCGCCGCGTCGTCGGGAATGTCCTGATCGAGCAGCCACTGATAGACCGCCAGCATCGCCAGGGTCCCGACCGCCACGCACGCGCCATGCGCCGCGGCAACGCCACCGATCTGCAGCCCCTCCATCTCCCACAGGTGCGCGAACTGGTGCTCGCTGCCGCTGGCCGGCCGCGAATTGCCATGTGCCTGGATGGCGAAGCCGGAGACGAGTAAGCCAGTCATCAGGTCCGCTATTGCGCCCGGCTCGCCCCTCGCAAGCGCGCCTGGGGCGGACAACCATGACCCCAGGTTCTTCTGCACCATGTCGAACGGGCCCTGATTGATGGCCTCCACGCCGAGCGCGTCGGCGAGGACCCAGTCGAGGCCGGCAACCGTCTTGCCGGCGAGGTCGCCATAGCCCCAACCGGTCATCTCCGGCGGCGCCGCACGAACAACGTCGAGATCGACCACGATTGCAGTCGGAGGATTGCAAGGGACCGTGCGCTTGAATCCATCGATCAACAGCGGAGCACCGGAGGCGGCGTAGCCGTCCATGGAGGCGGCGGTGGGGACACAGAGATAGGGCCTGCCGGCCAGCGACGCGCCGTGCTTGACGAGGTCATTGATGACCCCCGAGCCGACTGCGACAGGAACGCAGTCGTTCGCCGCAAGGATCTCGCGCACGTGATGCGCATGGCTGACGTCCGGCTTCAGCCGCGGCGTGGCATCGAACACGAACGGTGGGACCGGATTCCCGCCGTCGCGCTGAAGGTGGCCGACAACCTCCGAGCCGGCAGCCCGGTATGTGTTTTCATCCGCAAAGACGATCGCCGGACGGCCATCGAACCAGCGGTTGAGGATGGCGGGTACACGGGGCAAGGCATGCTTGTCGACAATGACGTCGCGCGTGACGCTCGCCCCCTTCAGTGCTGCTGCCAGCGTCCGCTCTGTGTCGTCCATGCCTGGAACTCATCTGTGTCGACGTATCGGTTGTGGTGTCCATGCTCACCATAACAACGAAGCCGGTCTGCGACCACGCGCTGCGGTTGGCACGCCATGAATAGCCATCGCGAAGATCGGATCGCAGGATTGCTCCAGAACGCCGCATTTCTGCGCCGACGCTCCCGCCGGCTTGTCACCGGTCCGCCACCTGATAGACTGGCTGCGAAGAGTAACCGAGGAAGCGCGCGGCGCCGCTAAGCGGTTGATCGTGCTGCGCCTCCTCCTGAAGGATTTGAGACTGTGTCGACGGGCGATGATCCGCGCAAAGCGGACGAGCCCGCCGGTCGCGCGGATGAATCTGTCGCGACAGGTGCCGCGTGGGTCGAGTCCGGCCCTTCCGCGCCTGTCCGCCCGGCGTCTGGCGGCAAGGGAACCAAGCGCAGGAAAGGCCGGCGCCGCCGCCGCGGTCCCGTCTTTGCGCGCGATGCGCGTCCTGTCGACAATTTCCAGCCCGTGAAGGTCAACGGAGCCGCGGTCAACACGGCCACGGCCAATGGTATGCATGCCGCGACGCCGGTTGCGGCTCCGGCCATCATTCCGTCGCCGCGGCGACAACAGGTCGAGGGGCCGCTCTACGCCGCCCTCGATCTCGGCACCAACAACTGCCGCCTGCTGGTCGCCACGCCACGCGACTACGGCTTCCGCGTCGTCGATGCCTTTTCGCGCATCGTCCGCCTGGGCGAGGGGATCGGTTCCCATGGCCGCCTCGGCGAGGCGGCCATGGCCCGCGCCGTCGAGGCGCTCGGCGTCTGCGGCGCCAAGCTGACCGAGCGCGACGTCCGCCGGACCCGTCTGATCGCCACCGAAGCCTGCCGCACGGCCGAGAACGGCGCCGAATTCATCGAGCGTGTGCGGGCCGAGACCGGCCTGTCGCTGGAGGTCGTCTCGCGCGAGACCGAGGCGCGCCTGGCCGTCGCCGGCTGCGCCTCGCTCGTCGATCCAAACGCCTCGGGCGTGCTCCTCTTCGACATCGGCGGCGGCTCGTCGGAACTCGTCTGGATCGACCTCGCGCCGGCGCCCGACGGCCGCCGCCGCCGCATGGCCGACCGCATCCGCACCTGGATGTCGCTGCCGGTCGGCGTCGTCTCGATCAGCGAGCGCCATGGCGGCCAGCATGTCAGCCCCGACACCTTCGCCGACATGGTCGCCGAGGTCTCGGTGTTGCTGGCCGGCTTCCCCCAGGCAGAGGCGCTCGATCGCGCCGTCGCCGAGGGCGGCGTCCACATGCTCGGCACCTCGGGCACCGTCACCACGCTTGCCGGGATCCATCTCGGCCTGCCGCGTTACGACCGGCGCCGGGTCGACGGCACGTGGCTCACCGGCAGCGTCGTGGCCGATCTGATCGAGACGCTGGTGGGAATGGACTACAAGACCCGCATGGCCAATCCCTGTATCGGCCGCGAACGGGCCGATCTTGTTCTGGCCGGTTGCGCCATTCTCGAGGCGATCCGCCGGCGCTGGCCGTGCGAGCGGCTGCGCGTCGCCGATCGCGGCCTGCGCGAAGGCATGCTGGTCGAGCTGATGGTCGAGGATGGCCGCTGGCATCCGCGCTCACGCCGCCGGGCGCGCTGAAACCGCGATGGCCGAGAAATCCGGCTCAGGGCGGCGCGCGCTTCATGTGCGCGTCAAGACCGCCAAGCGGCGCAAGGCCTCGTCCAGCCGCTGGCTGGAACGCCAGCTCAACGACCCCTATGTCGCGCGTGCCCATGACGAAGGTTACCGCGCCCGCTCCGCCTACAAGCTGATCGAGATCGACGACCGCTTCCACCTGCTCGGTCCCGGCAGGCGGGTGGTGGATCTCGGCGCCGCGCCCGGCGGCTGGTCGCAGGTGGCGGCGGCGCGCGTGCGCTCGACCGACACTGATCCGCTGGTCGTCGCCATCGACTATCTCGACATGGACGCGGTCCCCGGCGTCGTCTTCTTGAAGCGCGACTTCCTCGACGACGACGCACCCGACGCGCTCCGCGCCGCGCTTGGCGGCCACCCGGCCGACGTGGTCCTTTCCGACATGGCGGCGCCGACCACCGGCCACCGCCAGACCGACCATTTCCGCACCATGCATCTCTGCGAGACCGCCGCCGATTTCGCCGCCACCGTGCTGAAGCCCGGCGGCCATTTCGTCGCCAAGGTCTTTCGCGGCGGCACCGAGGGCGAACTGCTCGCCCGGCTGAAGCGCGACTTCACCAGCCTGCATCATGTCAAGCCGCCAGCAAGCCGCGCGCAATCGGTCGAACTCTATCTGGTCGCTCTCGGCTTTCGCGGCAGCCGAATCATTCCGCCGGCTTGACTCCCGGCGCCGCCGGCCGTCCCGACATCTCCGAGCCGGCGTCTGGCGCCAGCATAAAGAACGAGATCACCGAGGCGAGCGTCAGCACGCCTACCGTCACGAAGGCCGGCCAGAACACGTCCGCCGTGATCGCCCCGCCATGAGCGTTGGTCGACAGTTGCAGGGAGATCGCCCCGATGGTGATGCCCAGCGACACTGCGATCTGCTGCGCCACGCTGGTCATGGTCGTCGCCTGGCTCATCTGCGCATGAGACACGTCGGCGAAGGCGAGCGCGTTGACGGCGGTGAACTCCAGCGAGCGGAAGAATCCGCCGATCAAGAGCAGGCTCACCATCAGCATCACCGGCGTCGTCGGCACGAAGATCGCCGGCAGCGCCGTGAACACGGCCCCGAACACCGTGTTGATCAGCAGCACGTTGCGAAAGCCGAAGCGGCGAATGATCTGCGGCGCGGTGAATTTCATCACTACGGCGCCAACCGCGGTGGCAAACGTGATCGAGCCCGACTGAAACGGCGTCATGCCGAAGCCGAGCTGAAGCAGGAGGGGCAGCAGAAAGGGCGTCGCTCCGATGCCGAGGCGGAACATCGAGGCGCCGATGACACTGTGCCAGAAGGTCGGAATCCGGAACAGCGACAGGTCGAGGATCGGATGATTGCTGCGCCGGGCGTGCAGCCAGTAGGCGACGAGCAAGGCCGCGCCGCTGACGATGAAGACGGCGTCGGTGGCGAGCGGCAGCAGGTTCAGCCCCAGCGTCGTCGAACCGGTCATGAACGTGGCCAGCCCGAGCCCGACCATGGCGAAGCCGGCGGTATCGAAACGGACCTTGCCTTCGCCGCGCAGGTTGGGCACGTAGCGCGTCGCCAACGCGATGCCGACGAGGCCGACGGGCAGGTTGATCCAGAAGATCCACGGCCAGCTGGCATAGGTGGTGAGGAACCCGCCGACCGGGGGACCGAGGATCGGGCCGGTGAGCGCCGGCACGGTGAGCCAGGAGAGCGCCGTCACGAGTTCCGATTTCTTCACCGTGCGCAGGACCACCAGCCGGCCGACCGGCACCATCATTGAGCCGCCGATGCCCTGAACGATGCGGGCGAAGACCAGCATCTCGACGGAACGCGACAGGCCGCACAGCACCGAGCCGACCATGAAGACGGCGATCGCCGAGCGGAACACCGAGCGGGCGCCGAAGCGGTCGGCCATCCAGCCCGAGGCCGGCAGGAATACGGCGATGGTCAAGAGATAGGTGGTCAGCGCCAGCTTCAGGTGGATGGGATTGGCCCCGAAATCCTGGGCGATCGCCGGCAGCGCCGTGGCCACCACGGTCGAATCGAGATTTTGCATGAACAGCGCCGATGCGACGATGAGGGGCACCAGCATTCGGTCTTGCATCGGCGGGCAGCTCGGGGAGCAGGTGGAGAAGGGCGGGATTCCGGGCGCTTGACGCGCAGAACCCGGTGAGCGGCCGGCTGCGCCGAGGACTCGCCCCGTCTTGCGGCCGTCACAGTCTCATTCTAGGGCGATCGGGGTGCGACGCCAGCGCCCTGTTTCGCGAATCGAAACACCGTGATATTGACCCTCGCCACTTTCCAATCGCTGCCCGCGTCCGGCGCCTTCGCGCGCCACCGGCGGCGTTTTCGCATATCCGGGAGTGCGCACCATGGCCGCGATCATCGAATCCCCCAACGGCGGCGAGGCCTTGGCCTTTGACGACGTCCTGCTCAAGCCGGGCTATTCCACCGTTCTTCCGGGCGAAGCCGACATCCGCACGCGGCTGACGCGGTCGATCGCTCTCAACCTGCCGATCCTGTCGTCGGCCATGGACACGGTCACCGAGGCGCGGCTGGCCATCGCCATGGCGCAGGCCGGCGGCATCGGCGTCATCCACCGCAATCTGACGCCGGAGGAACAGGCCGAGGCGGTGCGCCAGGTCAAGAAGTTCGAGTCCGGCATGGTGGTCAATCCGGTCACCATCAACCCGGAGGCGACTCTCGCCGACGCTCTGGCGCTGATGGCTCACCACCACATCTCCGGCATTCCGGTCGTCGCCAATGGCGGCGCACCGGCTCGCCTGATGGGCATCCTCACCAACCGCGATGTGCGCTTCGCCTCCGACCCATCGCAGAGGGTCGCCGAGTTGATGACAGCCAAGAACCTGGTCACCGTCAGCGAGAGCATCGAGCCGGAGGAGGCCAAGCGCCTGCTGCACCAGCACCGCATCGAAAAGCTGCTGGTCGTCGACGAGGACTATCGCTGCGTCGGCCTGATCACCGTCAAGGACATCGAGAAGAGCCAGCTCAACCCGAACGCCACCAAGGACGATCAGGGCCGGCTTCGCGCCGCCGCGGCCTCCAGCGTCGGCGACAAGGGCTTCGAGCGCAGCGAGCGCCTGATCGATGCCGACGTCGATCTGGTGGTCATCGATACCGCCCACGGCCACTCGCAGCATGTGCTGGACGCCGTGCGCCGGGTGAAGACGCTCTCCAACCGGGTCCAGGTCATCGCCGGCAATGTCGCCACCGGCGACGGCGCCAGAGCCCTCATCGATGCCGGCGCCGACGCGGTCAAGGTCGGTATCGGACCGGGCTCGATCTGCACCACGCGCATCGTCGCCGGTGTCGGCGTGCCGCAGCTCACCGCCATCATGGATGTGGTCAAGGCGGCCGAGGCGTCCGACGTGCCGGTGATTGCCGATGGCGGCATCAAGACCTCCGGCGACCTCGCCAAGGCGCTCGCCGCCGGTGCCTCCTCAGCCATGATCGGCGGCCTGCTCGCCGGCACCGACGAGAGCCCCGGCGAGGTCTATCTGCATCAGGGCCGCTCCTATAAGGCCTATCGCGGCATGGGCTCGATCGGCGCCATGGCGCGCGGCTCCGCCGACCGCTATTTCCAGGCCGAGGTGCGCGACACGCTCAAGCTTGTACCGGAAGGCATCGAAGGACAGGTGCCCTACAAGGGCCCGGTCTCGGGCGTGCTCCACCAGCTTGCCGGGGGGCTGCGCGCCGCCATGGGCTATGTCGGCGCCGCCGATCTCGCCGAGCTCAGGGACAAGGCGCAGTTCGTGCGTATTTCGGGCGCGGCGCTCAGCGAAAGCCATGTCCACGACGTCACCATCACCCGCGAGAGCCCGAACTATTCCGGGAGCGGTCGCTAGGCCGATTGAACAGGCGGTCGGGGCGCCTGAAGGAGCGTGTCATGAGCTTCAATGCCCTTCTGCTTCCGCTCTTCGTTCAGGTGGTGCTGACGCTGGGCCTCATCTTCTGGGGCGGTGCACTGCGGGTGCAGGCGATCCGCAGCGGCGCCACCCCGGTCCACGACATCGCGCTTGGCCAGCCCGGCTGGCCCGAGCAGGCGACCAAGGTCATCAACGCCTATCACAACCAGCTTCAGATTCCCGTTCTCTATTACCTGCTGATCGCGCTGGTGCTGCTGGTCGCGCCGGCGACACCGGGCATGGTGGTGCTGTCCTGGCTGTTCGTCCTCTCCCGGCTGTTCCATGCCCTCATCCACGTCACCACCAACAATGTCCCGCGCCGCTTCTTCGTCTTTCTCGCCGGCGTCGCCATTCTTGCGCTTATGTGGCTGATCTTCGCAGCCACTGTCTTCCTCGGCCTGTGATGACAGGGAGCCTCGGCGCGTGAAGCAGGGCGGACGGCTGGCGGCGGCGATCGAGGTGCTGGGGGCGATCGAGGAGCGTCACCGCCCGGTCGCCGAGGCGCTGAAGGATTGGGGCGTCGCCCATCGCTTCGCCGGCTCCGGCGACCGCGCGGCCATCGGCAATATCGTCTACGACGCCGTGCGCTGGCGCCTCTCGGGCGCCTGGGTGATGGGCGAAGACACGCCGCGCGCGCTGGCTTTTGCCACCGTCGGCTGGCGCCGTGGCCTCGACAACGAGACATTCACCGCGATCTTCGCCGACGACACCCACGCGCCTGACCCGCCGACCGGGGACGAGATCCGGCGCCTGGTCGCTGCCGATCTTTCCGGTGCACCGCCACATGTTCGGGCCGATCTGCCCGAATGGCTTGCCGCCCGCTTCGAACGCCTGTTCGGCGAGACCTGGGTGGCGGAAGGCGAGGCGCTGGCGCTGCGCCCCTCGCTCGACATGCGCGTCAACCGGCTGAAGGCCGACCGGCCGAAGGTGCTGAAGGCGCTCGCCCGCTTCGGCGTCGCCGAAACACCGTTCTCGCCCGACGGCCTGCGCATCGCGGCGACGACGGGGGAGGGGCGCCACCCCAATGTCCAGAACGAACCGGCCTTCCAGAAAGGCTGGTTCGAGGTACAGGACGAGGGCAGCCAGATCGCTGCCCTCGTGGTCGGGGCCGGGCCCGGCGAGCAGGTGCTCGACCTCTGCGCCGGCGCCGGCGGCAAGACGCTGGCGCTGGCTTCCGCCATGAACAACAAGGGCCAGGTCTTCGCCACCGACAGCGACCGGGCGCGGCTCGCGCCGATCTTCGAGCGGCTGAAGCGGGCCGGCGCGCGCAACGTCCAGGTGCGCGAGGCGGGCGCCTCGCTCGACGATCTCGCGGGCCGCATGGACGCGGTGCTGATCGATGCGCCCTGCACCGGCACCGGCGTCTGGCGGCGGCGGCCCGACGCCAAATGGAAGCTGACCGACCAGGCGTTGGCCCTGCGCCTCGGCGAGCAGGCGGCGCTGCTGGCAGATGCCAAGCGCTATGTGAAACCCGGCGGGCGGCTCGTCTACGTCACGTGCTCTCTGCTGCCGGACGAGAACACCGATCAGGTGGCAGCTTTCCTTGAACAGAACACTGACTTCAGTGCCGTTCCGCCGGCGGAGGCGTCCGCCGTCATCGCCGGGCTCCGTTCCGCTACCCTCGACACCGGCAATGGTCTCGTGCTGTCGCCGCGGCGGACCGGCACCGACGGCTTCTTCATCTCAGTCCTGAGGCGGGCATGATCGACACGCCGCACGTTTCGCATATGGGCAACCTCGCCGTGCTCTTCGCCATGGCGACGGAACAGGAATACGGCCACAACCTGAGACGGCTGATCACGCCGCTGATCACCGGCGTCGGGCCGGTGGAGGGGGCGGCGGCGACGGCGGCCGCCTTGGCTGCGCTCGCCGCGGCAGGAACGACGGTCGACCTCGTCTTCTCGCTGGGCTCGGCCGGCTCGCGCACGCTGGAGCACGCTGCGATCTACCAGATCGAAAGCGTTTCCTATCGCGACATGGACGCCTCGCTTCTCGGCGTCCCGAAAGGCGTCACGCCGTTTCTTGACGAGCCGGCGGTGATCCCGATCCCTGATCGCATTCCCGATATTCCCGCCGCCTCGCTCTCGACCGGTGCCAACATCATCTCCGGTGCCGGCTACGACGCCATCGATGCCGACATGGTCGACATGGAATCCTTTGCCGTACGGCGCGCCGCCCAGCGCTTCGGAGTGCCCATGATCGGCCTCCGCGGCATCAGCGACGGGCGCAGCGAGCTGACCGGCATCCACGACTGGACCGAGTATCTCCACGTCATCGACGAAAAGCTGGCGCTGGCGCTGGAGGATTTCGCCGGCGCCATCACCGCCGGCCGCTTCCTGCTGGGCGCGGCGCCGTGACGATTGCTGACCCGAGTGGACTCGGCTAATCGGAGCCATGACCGACACCGTCCTCATCATCGACTTCGGCAGCCAGGTAACCCAGCTCATCGCGCGGCGTATCCGCGAGGCGGGTGTCTATAGCGAGATCGTGCCCTTCTCCAAGGCCGAGGAGGGAATGGCCCGGCTGAAACCCAAGGCCATCATTCTCTCCGGCGGCCCGGCCTCTGTGCTCGACAAGAACGCACCGCTGCCACCCATGTCGGTCTACGAGGCCGGCGTTCCGGTGCTCGGCATCTGCTATGGCGAGCAGTGCATGGCGCACCAGCTCGGCGGCAAGGTCGAGGGCGAACACCACCGCGAGTTCGGTCGCGCGATGGTCGAGGTGAAGCACAAGACGGCGCTGACCGACGGCGTCTGGCAGCCAGGCGAGCGCCATCAGGTGTGGATGAGCCACGGCGACCGGGTGACCATGTTGCCGGATGGCTTCCACGTTTTCGGCGTATCCGAGGGTGCGCCCTTCGCCATCATCGCCGATGAGAAGCGGCATTTCTACGCCACCCAGTTCCACCTGGAGGTCGTCCACACGCCCGACGGCGCCCGGCTGCTGGCGAATTTCGTCCACCGCATCGCCGGCTGTGCCGGCGACTGGACCATGGCCGCCTTCCGCGACCAGGCGATCGAACGCATTCGCAAGCAGGTGGGCAAGAGCCGCGTCATCTGCGGCCTCTCCGGCGGCGTCGATTCCAGCGTTGTCGCAGTGCTGCTGCATGAGGCAATCGGCGACCAGCTGACCTGCATTCTGGTCGATCACGGCCTCATGCGCATGAACGAGGCGTTCGAGGTCGTCGGCCTTTTCCGCGGCCACTACAACATCCCGCTCGTCCACGTCGACGCCAGCGACCGCTTCATCGGCGAACTAGAAGGCGTCAGCGATCCTGAGCAGAAGCGCAAGACCATCGGCCGCCTGTTCATCGACGTCTTCGAGGAAGAGGCGAAAAAGGCCGGCGGCGCCGATTTCCTCGCCCAGGGCACGCTCTATCCGGACGTCATCGAGAGCGTCTCCTTCACCGGCGGGCCGTCGGTCACCATCAAGTCGCACCACAATGTCGGCGGCCTGCCCGAGCGCATGAACATGAAGCTGGTCGAACCCTTGCGTGAATTGTTCAAGGACGAGGTGAGAGCGCTTGGCCGCGAGCTCGGCCTGCCCGAAGCCTTTGTCGGCCGCCACCCGTTCCCGGGGCCGGGGCTGGCCATCCGCGTCCCCGGCGCCGTCAGCCGCGAGAAGCTGGAGATCCTGCGCAAGGCCGACGCCGTCTATCTCGACGAAATCCGCCGCGCCGGCCTCTACGACGCCATCTGGCAGGCTTTCGCCGTCCTGCTGCCCGTCCAGACCGTCGGCGTCATGGGCGACGGGCGTACATACGACTACGCACTGGCCTTGCGCGCTGTCACCTCGACCGACGGCATGACGGCCGATTTCTATCACTTCGACATGGAGTTCCTCGGCCGCGCCGCCACCCGCATCATCAACGAGGTGAAGGGCGTCAACCGTGTCGTCTACGACGTCACCTCGAAGCCGCCGGGGACGATCGAGTGGGAATGACGATCGAGTGGGAATAGAGCGACGGCCCCTCAAGGCGGTCATTTCGGAGAGACCACAGACGAATGGGCGCGCGAATACGTGACTGCAGGAACACCGCAATTCCGGGCGCGTAAGGCGATGGTCGCCAAGCGTTAGGGCGTGTCCGCGAGCCGAGAGCCGAGCGCGTTCCGAGCGCGGCGACACGCTGGCGCAGATTTGGTGGAGTTGTCCTCTTCGTTATAGTTCCTTCGACTTCGGCCACCGGCGAAGGCGGTCAGCGGTTGTTGCAGGGGCTTCGCCCGCAACCTTGTGATATATCGCTGGGCTGCGGGCGCAACGATGACCTCCTTGAGTAGCGTTTGGATTCCTCATCGTGCTTTGGGTGAGATATTGTTTGAACAGATGTCTAACGGCGGCTTTCAGGGCAGATTTCCGTGCGCCGCGCGCAGCTGGCGCCATTCCTGTGGCGATGCCCTTGCACGCACGCGTTGGCGCAAACCAACAAGTGACCATCAACCGCAAATCGGTATAAGCCTTCCGGCTTGCCTCGATCTGCAGACCGGACGTCTGCCGGATGAGTTATCCCTCGGCGGAACCCATCGGCGGTGCCGCCCGGCTGGCGCATGGCGTAGGAGTGCCCGTGTACCCTGAGCCCGTAGTTTCCATCATCATGGGGCGCGTCAGCACGGAGGATGGCGACCGGATCCTTGAAACGCTGGCGGCGCTCGAAGCCCAGGAAGAAGCCCCGCCTTACGAGGTCCTTATCGCCGACCGGCTCGGCGACCATGTCAGCGCTGCCATCGCACAGCGGTACCCCGCAACAATCCTGATACCGTGTGCGTCTGGTACACCTTTGCCGGAGATGCGCGCCTGCGGGCTGCACCAGGCGAAGGGGGCGTACGTCGCGGTCACCGAAGACCATTGCGTGCCGAGCCCGCGGTGGCTGAAAACGATCGTCGACGCATTCGCCGCAGCGCCTGAGGACGTGGTCGCCGTTGGCGGTCCGATCGAGAATGGCGTCCATGAGAACAGCTTCGATTGGGCGACGTTTCTCTGCGAATACGCGGCGTGGCTGCCGCCCCTTCCTCCAGGGGCGAGCACCGCCCTGCCGGGGATGAACGTCGCCTATCGGCGCGAAGCCTTCCGTGCGATTGGGGGGGACCGTCTTGCGGCGGGATTCTGGGAAACGACCGCGCATCCAGAGATGCTTCGGAACGGCGGGCGGTTCCTGGTCTTCGATGACATGCTGATGATGCACAAGAAGAATTTCTCGCTTCGGCTGTTTGCGCGCCAGAGGTTCATCTACTCACGCTACTACGCCTCGCTCCGCTTCGAGCGACGCGAGATCGGGCACCGCGCGCTCATGTGTGTCGCGTCGATTGCCTTGCCAGCCCTCGTGCTATACCGCATCGGGCGAGCTACGGCGCAGAAGAAACGCACGACGGAATTTGTGCGGGCTTCGCCGTGGCTGGCTCTCTTTGCCCTGATCTGGGCGGCGGGCGAGATGGTCGGCTACGTCGCCGGTTCCGGCGGCGCGCTTGCGGAGATCGAATAGGGCGATGACCTCGGCCAGTCCGCCCTCGTTCGTCTGCCCTTCGTGCAAGCGGCCACTCGCGAGCCTGGTCGACGTCTATCACTGCCCGCAATGCCGGCGCGACTATCCCGTCCTGTTTGGAATTGCCGACTTCCGCCTTCGGCCGGACCGCTTCCTCACGCTCGACGAGGAACGCGAGAAGGCACGGCGGCTCCACGAGTTCGGCACCACGCACAGCCTTCGCGAGACGGTCGCCTTCTATTATTCGATCACGCATGACCTGCCGCCGGACATGGCCGCGCGCTACCAGGCAGGTATCCTGGCCGCACCCGCGCGGGCGAGTATCATCCTCGACGCGCTCCATCCGTCACCCTCCGACCGGCTCATTGACGTGGGCTGCGGAACCGGGGGGCTGCTGGTTGCGGCGCAAGGGCGGTATGAGGTCATCGTCGGTGTCGATATCGCCCTCCGCTGGCTGGTTGTTTGCCGGAAGCGGCTTGAAGAAACCGGCGGCAAGGCTGAGTTGGTCTGCGCCGATGCCGAGGCTTTGCCGTTTCCGGACGGCATGTTCACACAGGTCGTGGCGGCCGACCTGCTCGACCACGTCTACGACCCACAATCCACCGTTCGCGCACTTCGAAGCCAGATCCGTCCGGGTGGCCAGCTTTGGCTTTCCGCAACCAACCGCTTCTGCATCGGGCCCCATCCCATGACGGGCGTATGGGCCACAGGCTATCTCCCGCGGCGGGTCCGCGCCTGGATCCTCACCAAGCTGAAGGGGATAGACCTGTTGCGTTTCGCCAATCCGCTATCGCCCCATCAGGTGGAAAAGATGCTTCGTGACTGCGGTTTCAGGGTCATGGCCCGTGGACCGAAACAGGTGCCGATCACCGGCCTCGACGACTATCCGCCGTCGCTACGGCGTGCCATGCGGCTCTATCGCGCGATCTCGCGCGTGCCGCTCCTTGCCTATCTGCTGTTCGAGTTCGGCCCGGGGTTCGAGCTTACAGCCCACAAGGGAAGCGCATGATGCGGTTCGGACTCATCGGTCACGGTGCGATCGGTCGGCTGCGCGCCAAGGCGCTGACCCGCAGTCGGTCGTGCAGCCTGACGGCGATATTCGATCAGGATCCTGCAGCGATGACCGGGCTGCCGCCGGGTGTGACGACATTTCCATCGGCCGCGGCCCTTATCGCCTCCGATCGATGCGACGCCGTCGTCATCTCGACGCCGCCGGATTCCCACGAGAGTTTCGCAGTGACGGCGATGGAGAGCGGCAAGGGCGTCATCGTCGAAAAGCCGATGGCGAACACGCTTGCAGCCTGCCGACGGATGATCGATGTGTCGCGGCGGACCGGGCGGCTGCTCACGATCGGCTATAACCACCGCTATTTCGCGGGGGTGAAGGTCGTCCGCGACGCGGTCCACTCGGGCGCCATCGGCAGGCTGCGGAAGATCCGTGCCTATGCCGGCCATGTCGGCCTGGCCGAATTCAAGGCGCCCTGGATGTATGACCGGTCGGTCATGGGCGGTGGGACGCTGATGGACAACGGCACCCATCTGATCGACCTGGTCGCTCACATCATGGGTACGGTCGGGCAGGTGTCGGGTATCGTCAGTTCGGACATCTGGAAGCTGGAGGTCGAGGACAACGGCGCCCTGCTGATGTCGAACGCCGACGGTGTCTTCGCCAGCGTGCAATCGAGCTGGAGCGCATGGGCCGGGTATGAGGTCTATGTCGAGGCGGTCGGTGAACTGGGCCTCGCGCGGTGCGATCTTGCGCCGATGCGGTCCACGGTCGTCCGATCCGAAAGCCCGGGTGGCGGCCGCTCCCTAAAGCGGAAGTACTATCCGGAGGCAATCGTGCGCGAGAAGCTGTTCGGCTGGCAGACCACGGCGGTACGAACGCTGGTTGACGAGTTCAGCGACTTCAGCGCGCTCGCCGCCGATCCGGCCGCGACGGTGGTGATCGCACGCGCCGAAGACGGTCTGCGCGCGGTTGCGGTCGCGCAGGCCGCCTACGAGAGCTCCGCCACCGGCAAGGCCGTGGCGATACAACCCTATTGACCGGCCGGCCGGCCGCGACGCGATTTCAGCCACACCCAGGCATAGGCCGCGCTACTGTAGAGATAGTAGACTTGGTGGAAGAGCAGCGCGGCGACGGCGAAGGCCCAGCCGTTGCGGCGCCTGAAGAAGGCCAAGAGATCCAGATTGCCGACATAGGCCAGCAGCAAGAAGACCCCGGGCAGCCACAAGGGGGTAAGCCCGAGGATACCGGTCAAGATCGCCAGGGCGCCGAGGCAGGCGATGAGGGCGCGGAGCCGCTCGGCAAAGGCGATGTTGAGGTCGTCGGCAGCCTGATGCTGCATCGTGAGTTCCGCCCAGGGAATGGCGCGGCCAAGTATCTCCGTTTTCAGCAAGCCCGGAAATTTCCAGACCTTCAGGTGCGTCCCCTGGAGTTGCGGTATGACCAGGATGCGCCGGCCCGCCGCCTTCAGGCGGTAGCCGAATTCGATGTCCTCGAGCCACGTGCGCTGGGGATCGAGACCGCCTGCCGCCAGGAAGGCCTTCCGCCAGATCGCCCCGCACCCGGTCCAGAACGTCGAGACGTCCGGTGTGCTGGTGTGATGGCGGAAATGGTGCACGAGGTTCTTGTACTGGGACAAGAAGTTGGCGGCTGCCGGGGTGTCGTCGTACGACCCGAAAATGGCGGTGATGTCCGGGTTCGACAGGGCGTGCCGGATCTGCGCGGGACCGTCGCTCTTCACGACGACATCCGCATCGACGAACCATAGGATATCGCCGATCGCTTCCGCCGCGCCGAGATTGCGCGCCGCGGACTGGCCCTGACGGGCTTCAGCGCGGCAGACGCGCGCTCCCAGGGTGGCGGCCGCGTCGGGAGTACCGTCGGTGGACCCATCGTCGGCCACGATCACCTCCGACACATCGCCGCGTTCGCGCAATTCGATCAGCGGCGGAAGGCTGCGATCCAGGAACGCGCGTGCATTGTGGGCAGGCATGATCACGGAGATGCTTGCCCCGCCACTGGCGGCGGGCTGATGATCGGTCGTGCTGGTCGCCATGGTTCCACGATCCTCGCGGGTCAGGAGCGGCTCTATGCTTCGACAGACGGGAATTTGCGGCGCTTGAGACTATCGGCATAGCCCAAAGCCTCGCCGGTCGTCCACGCAGCAGCGAAAACGGGTAACCAGAACCAGGCGTGCACCAGCCGTGGCCGCAGCGCACGGTTGCGGGCCGCGGCCATCGTGATTCTCGCCAGGGCCAGGGGAAGCACCGCGGGCGAAACCATCAGGAGCAGAAGCCTCTGACCAGGAGATCGGGCAGTTGCCCGGGTGACGCCGAACTCGTGACCATGGGCAAGACGCTGGCGAATGAACTCGCCGGGGCGGTATTGGTTGCGGTGAATGACGCCAAGTCTCGGATCGACGACGAGCGCCATGCCGGCATCACGAAACCGGTGATGGAACGACGGCTCCCAGAAGCCACATGTGAGAAGGTCGCCGTGCTGCAGAAGGGCCGCCCGGGGATACAACGCGTTGTCGGCGGCGACGTCGGCGACCGCTCGGCGAACCTGCGGCGGTGCGAACCTGGCGTAGCGGAGCAGGAAGATGGCGTCACCGACGGCGTCGGCATCAGGCGCATTGTCGATCGTTCCGCCCAGCACATCGTCACCTTGGCAAGCACTCAGCAGGACGTCGACCCAATCCGCGGCTGGGATGCAATGGGCAGTCGTTGTGGCAACATATGCGCCGCGCGCCGCGAGAATGCCGTCTCGCCACATGTGCGGAATGAGGCTACCCGGCGCGCTCAGGATGGCGCGGCTGTTTTCCGTGGTGCCAACAAGCGACGGGACGTCGGGATCGGCGCTGGTGTGGCAGAACACGAACTCGACGTCCTCGTGCGCCTCAATCCTCAACGCGCGCAGCAAACCGGCGAGATTCGTCGTCGCGTGCTGAACGCCGACGACGACCGAGAGGCGTGGCGGGGGCGTCATCGGCTTCTACCCATATGCCTGAGCACGCGGCGGAGCGCGAGGTAGGATCGCGTCACAGGAGACGCCATATTGCGCAACATCCAATCCGGGCGGAGGTAGTAGCCGTCGATCCGGGGAAGCGCCGATGGATCGTCGTCGTTGGCCACAGTGCGCAACGCGGTCGTGAAGTTGGCGCGATAGCGGTGCCGCAGCTGCCCGACAACGCGCGCATCGATCGCTCCATAGGGGTAGGCGAAATATCGCGCCGTGGAGCCGAGACGTGCGGTGATGGTGGCATCCGCTCTTCCGCATTCCGCCGCAATGTCCTCGTCCGACAGGCGCCTGAGATCGGGATGGCTGTCCGTGTGGGCCTCGATGCGCGTCCCGGCTCGCTGCAACGCCTCCACCTCCGGCCAGCGCAGCATCTCGAACAGTGGCGCCGAGGCGGGTTGGCTCGGCCATCGGTTGGTCTTGCCGACAAAGCCGGTCGTGAGGAACAGATGTGCCGGGACCGCGTGGTCGCGCAGGATCGGCAGAGCCGCATCGAAGACGGACCGGATGCCATCGTCAAAGGTGAGAGCGATTCCACGCGTCGTTTCGGGGAGCAACAACGCATCGATATCCATTATCGGGAGGTTCGACCGATCGAGCGCCGAGAGCAGTCGCTCGAATGCACGCACAGGATAAGACAGCACTGAGCCTGAATCGTCGATACTGTGGAAGGTCAGGACCGCGCGCATCTAGTCGGGCCCCCCGATGCGCTGCTTGGTTGCGCGGACCTGATCCACATAGGCCAGGTAACGGGCGACGTGCTGCTCGGCCGTGAACAGGCGGCGATATCCGTCGAGTGCGCGGATCGCCAGCGTCTGGCGAAAATCGATGTCGCCGGCAAGGCGCGCCAGCGCTGCGCGAAGCTCGTCTCTGGTGGTGTAAACGAGGCCGCCGCCGGTCGCGTCGACCGTCTCTCGACTGCCGCCGGCATCACGCACGATCGCAGGCGTCCCACAGGCAAAGGATTCGACGATGGTCAGTCCGAATGTCTCCGGCACTAGCGACGGCAAGATCAGAGCCGTCGCGTTCCTGTAGGCTGTGGTCAGTTCGGCCTGCGGCAACTGCCCCTGAAACCGGATGTTGGGGAATTCGCGCGAAGCGTCGCTTCAGTTCGTCCGCCATCTCGCCGTCACCGACGACCTCAAGATCGTATGCAGGAAGTGCGGAGAATTCCTCGAGGAGGGGGACGATGCCCTTCGGGGCGAACAACCTGCCGACGAACAGAAATCGCGGTCGGTCGCGTGGCGGCGATTGAATTTCAGCGACGGCCGGGATCGCCGAAAACAGGGGCAGCACATCGATTGGCGTCTTGAGGCCCGCCGCGCGATGTCGCCGCGCCGTGTATTGGCTTGGAGCCAGCAGAAGGTCGGCGGCGGCAACGCCGTGGTCGATGAGCTTCGTGTAGCGCCATAGCTGCGGCGGAATGCCCGAGATCAGGCTGCAGGAGAAGCATGTTGGCCGATCGCACGCGTGCGAGCGGTTCTTCCAGAAGATGTGCGTCGGACACAGAAGCCAGTGCTCATGCAGTGTGTAGAGCGTCACGGGCGCCTTGCTCATCCTCAGGGCCGCCGGCCCGCCGATCAGCGAGATGTTGTGGAAATTTACTACGTCGAACGGCTTGTCGAGGATGGCCTTCAGCGCGCTCGTCTTGAGGCCGGGATGACCAGTCTGTTGCGTGATGAGCGGCGACAGAAATCCCGCGCGGCTTTTCAGGCGATGAACCACAATTCCAGGATCCGGCGGGTCATCGGCCTTCGGTTCGCCGTGCTTCAAGTGATAGGCATCGACGCAATGAACGACTTCGACCTCATGACCGAACCCGACAAGCGCCCGCGACAAGGCCCTGACATAGGTCGCGCAACCGCCAATGTGGTACGGCGGGTAATACGTCGTGACCATGCAGAAGCGCATCAGGCCGGGCTCCGGTGGCGCTCGAGGCATGCCAAGGTTAGCCCCGCTGCGCGGTGCCATGAATACGCGCCCGCCCGAACAAGAGCGTTGCTGCGCAGCCGGTCGCGTGTCGTCGCGTCGGTCGCGAGCCGCTTGATGCACGCGCCGATCTCGGCCGGAACATGCGGATTGAACGCTAGGCCGGCGTCTCCGGCAACCTCGGCGACGGCACCCCCGGCTGCGCCAATGACCGGCGTCCCGCAGGCGAGCGCTTCCAGGGCCGGCAGGCCAAATCCTTCTGAGAACGAGGGCAGCACAAGCGCCAGAGCCTGCGAATAAAGTGCAGGAAGCTCGTCATCCGAGACAAAGCCGGCAAAGTGAACCCGGCTGGCGATGCGCGGGTCGCCTTGCGCGCACGCGACCACCTCGCCGTAATTGGAATGAAATCCGTCGCCTTCCGGGTCTCCGACGATCAGCAGGCGGAGGTCGGGCAGTTCTCCGGCGATCGAAGCGAAGCCTTCGAGAAGGCCAATGAGGTTCTTGTGCGGGGCGATGCCGCCGACATAGAGCAGCAGTCGGCCTTCCTCCGGGATGCCGACACGGCGACGGGCAGAGAGCTTCGCGCCGGCATCTGAGATCGGCCGAAACCGCTCGTCGGCGCCCTCGCAGATCACATCGATGGGACGCTTTCCGACCCCGATGTATTGCACGATATCCGCCCGCGCGGCCTCCGATACCGTGACCAGCCCCACGGCGATCCGGATCGCCAATCGCGTCTTCAGCCAGGAGAACGCGCGCCCGCGAAGATCGGGAAAGATGAGATCGGGCAACTGCTCGGCGATGGCGTCGTGCAACGTCACCACGGAAGGAATCCGCCGCGGCACGGGAAACCACGAATAGACGGCGGGAAAGAACATGACGTCGATCGGTTCGCGTCCCACCGCGCGGCTGAAGCGAACAATGTCGGAAGGCGAACGGTTGCCTCCGGCAACGGCCGACGCGACGACCGTACGTCGCGTCTTGACCGGTACGATATCGACGCAGGCGTGCTGCATCTCGAGGGCAGGGGGCTGATCGACGAAGAAGCGGAAGCGATGACCCTGCGGCTCGGCGATCATTGCCCGCAGGAGGCCGCGCGTGAAGCGTCCGAAGCCCCGTTTGTTCCACCAGCAGGCGGCGTCGACACCGATCAGCATCACTGCCACGCCTTCAGGCTGTTGCCGGCACCCGCCACCGCCCCGGCCGCCTCGCCGAGCGCCCAGGCCGACTCGAAAAGGAAGACCCAGAAAAGCGTCGCCAGAAGGTTTCCGCGGACAGCACTACCGGCGAGTCGGTGCGCCGCCCGGGCCGTCAGGACGACAGGCAAGAGGGACGCCCGGGCAACTGCCAGCGCACGGATTGTCGCCGAGCGGCCCGCTACGCGAGTGCTGCCATAGAGCCGCCCATGATGGAAGCGGCTGCCCACGGTTGCAGCGTCCGGGCGGCACGCCGCGTAAGTCACCGCCATGTCCGGTGCGAAAGCGACCGTGCTGCCGGCAGCGGTCAGCCTGGCGCAGACCGGCCCTTCGAAAATGCCTTCCGATCCAGCAAGCGCCACCATCAATGGTGCCCGACGAAACGCCATGTTGTTGCCGGCCACCCGGTTGACCGGCTTGTTGGGCGGCAGGAAGGGACCGAATTCCACCAAGGCAAGAGCCTTGCAGCGACCTGACAGCGAGCCGGCGATGGAGACCGGGCCGGTCGCCGCCGCCACTTCGGCGTTCGCAAACGTGGTGGCCACCGCCGCGACCCACCTTTGATCAGGGAAGGATGTGTCCTCGATCACGCCCACGATCGGACCGCTCGTTGCTTGCACACCACGCCGGCGGCGCAGCGGCACAGGCTCGCGACCAGCGGGAAGGAAACGAACGCCCGGATAGCGGCGCCGCCACTGTTCGAGCTTCTCCTCGCCGCACAACACGACCGCGCATTCGATCTCCGCGGTCGGCAGGCGCTCAATACACTCGGCCAATGCGTCGCCCCCAACCAGCGAGATGACGACCATCGAGATATCAGGTGGTCGCGCCATGATGTTCGCGATCGGCTGCGGCGACCGGAGCGCGGCGCCGGTGTGAAAGCATCCGGAGCAGGGTATCGCGAGCGGCAGCGACATCCATCGCTTCGTCCATCGTTATGGGCGACGGCGCGCTGGTCCGCACGGCGGCGTAAAAGAGGCCGACCAGCCGGTCGAGGCCGGGGTAGGCGACTTCGCCGCGCAGCGCCCGGCCCGCAAGGTTGACTCCGGCCGTCGCGAGATGCGCCGCGCCTGTCGCGAAGGGCTGCATCATCTTCTGCATGCGTGAGGCGCGGCCGGCGGCGCGCACGTAATAGCCGTGGAAAAAGTCGATGTCGATGGAGCCGCGGGGGGCAGCCACGCTCATTTCAAGTCGCGGCGGCCGGGCGCCGAGGCTCATGAGAACCGAAAGCAAAGCCCCGTTGAATTCGCCGCCGAAGGCGAACTCGCCAACGGCCGGCGACGCGACGCTCCAGGAGTTGGCGGAGAGCATGGCCCGCGGCCAGAAGCTGCACAGCAAGGACAACGGGTGAGGGAGGATTTCGCCGATCAGCGCGTCGTAGGCCGACGGGCTGAGGCCCACGCCGCCGGCAGAGAAAATGCGCATGGAGATAGCTGACGGCGGCCCCATCTCGTCGAGTGCCGCGGCCGCGCGCGATGCGCCGGCCTGGAACGGCAGTTGATGCACCGGGCACAGCAGGACGCTGTGCGCCTTCGCTTGTTCGAGGAGCTCGCGCGTTTCGTCGGCGGATTCAGCCAGCGGCTTTTCTGCAAGAACGTGGACGCCGGCGGAGATCACCCGCTCGATTATGGTCACGTGCGATTCCGGCGGCGTCGCGATGTGCACCGCGTCCGGAAGCTGGTCGCCGACGGTCGAGAAGAGATCGCTGCCAGAGAGCGTGGCGCCGGCATCGTCCGCCAGCGTCCGGGCGCGTGCCTCGTCGACGTCGATGACGGCGACGACCTTCGCGCGGTTCCGGCGCGCCGCCCGAGCGTGCCAGGCTCCCATGCGGCCGGCTCCGATGATCGCCACGCGCAACTGACGCTGGGTGCCGTCAGAAGAAGACATTATCGGTGGCGGCTAGCCGACGGCGGACACACGTCGGACCTCTTCGTGATACTCATCGTCCGTGTTGACGAGCAAATGGTCGACATCCCCTCCGAGCAGCCGCTTCGCCAGAGCCAGACCCATTTCGATGGAATGATCGGCATTGTTGTAGCGGAAAGTCCCACCCCGACCGACGGTGTGAAGACCAACGTAGTTGTCCAATGCGCCGCGGATGGCCTTGAGCTTTCCGGCATATTCGAGATCATAGATCGGATAGGCGTCTCCGACCCGTAAAATCCGGAACCCGACGACATCGTCATGGTCGATGAATCCCAGCTTACGCGACAAGTCGCCGACGCAGCGGTCAACCAGCGCTTCGTCCGGCATCGTCCAGATCGTGTCTCCCTTGCTGCAGAAGCACTCGAGCACCAGCGAGGTATGGTCGTCGTCCGGAACCATGGCGGGGCTCCAGTTCTTCGGCTCGTGCAGGCGCCCAAAGATCACGTCCGAATCCTGAACGTAGAGCCATGTGTCGCGCGAAACCTGCTTGCGCTTCAACATCAGGTTGACTGTGACGATGCAGCGAAATTCCAGCGACCGCGCCACAGCCAGGACGGCCGGCTCAACCTTCGGCTCGAGCATCGCCACAAGACGGCCCAGGGGTATCGTCGAGGCCACGGCATCGGCCCTCAGGCTTTCCTCGATGCCATCGCGCGAGAAGAACACTTCGAAGTCGTTTGGGCCCCGGTAGACGATCCGGGAAACCGTCGATGTCAGGTGGATGTGGTTGCCGCCGCGCCGGATATCGTCGGCCATCCGCTCAGAGATGCGCCCATACCCATCGCGCGGATACATGAACTCCTCGACGAGGCTGACCACGCCCTTTGGCGGGCCAAACAGAGCGGAGCGGACGAGGCTGAACACCGATATGCCGCGGCTGCGCTGCGATACCCAATCGCCCGAGAGTTGGCTGCATGGACGACCCCAGACCTTCTCGCTATATCGCTGGAAGAACATCTCGTAGAGCCTCCAGCCGAATTGCGCCACGAAGCCCTCTTCCATGGTTGTCGGGGGGCGCCGGTCGATGAGCCTGCGCAGCTTGTTGGTGAGAAACGATAGAACGATCATCACCAGGCGAATGGGGTTCGTCCGCCTGATGATGTCGCGAACCTCGATGGGATATTTGAAGTAGCGACCTTCGTGGAAGATCCGGCTGATCCGATCGACCATGATGATTTCACCGGCCATCAGCCGCCGAAACCACGCATTCAGGTCCTCGTTCTTGGTGAACCACCGGTGACCACCGAGATCGAACTTGTAGCCGCGATCGGAGAAGGTGGCAGCCAGCCCTCCGACATAGGGGTTGCGCTCGACAACGTGGGCCGAGACATCGTTGCCGGTGAGTTCGTGGGCGACAGCGAGACCCGCGGGCCCGGCACCCAGCACTAAGACTTGCTCGGGCTTGTTCAAGTTTACGCTCTACGCCTCGGTACACCCGGGGGTTGTCGCCCAGGATCGATCCACGGGATTGCCACGACCGACGTCGATGGCATTGCGGTTGCCGGGAACTGCAAGCAACGCTCACCGTATGGTGGCCAAAACTTCGACGGCAGTCTAGAGTGATATTTGTTCTAATCGACAATAATGGGTGGGCTGAACGTGAAGCCGGTACGGTGGTTTCAAACGGGCACCATGGGGTGGCGCGCCGATCTTCTAGGATTTGTTTTCTTTTCCATCGTTCTCGTCACGCAACTCGTGCTGCATCCGTTTTGGCGGGACGAGGCTCACGCTTGGCTTATTGTCGAAGCGGCGCGTTCTCCGCTTGATCTTTTTGCGGTTCTCTCAGAGGCCCATCCGCCGCTCTGGTACTGGATTCTAGAGTTCGTTCAGCTCTTCAGCTCCAGCATGTATTCCATGAAGGTCGTAACCGGGCTTTTCGGTGTTGCGACCCTGGCTGTGTTGTGGACGCGAAGCGGCCTCGCGACGATCGACAAGATCCTCATCTCCGCAGGTTACTACACGTCGTGGCAGTACGGCGTGTTTTCCAGAGACTACCTGCCCGGCATGTTCTTCCTTCTGGTATTTTCGTGTTTCTGGCTCAATTGGCGCCGGCATCCGATAGCAGGTGCAGTGTTGCTCGGGCTTGCATGCCTGACGCATGCTCTCTTCGTACCCGTGGCCGGCATAGTTGCATTGCTGTTCGTCTATGATTGGTGGCGCGACAAGCCGGATCGGCGAATCTTCATCTTCTGTGTCGTTTTCCTCGTCTTTGTCGTCGTCACCTGCGTCAGCCTGGCCATCTCATTGCCGGAAATGAAGGTCGTCATAAAGGAGGCTGCGCCAGCCACAGAAACGAAGCAGCTTTTCAGCCGAATTGGTTACGCGTTCACAGCCAACGTGATCGGGGAACCTTTCGAGACAATCGCCGGAATAGCCTTCTTCGTAGCCTTCCTGCCGCTGGTTCCGGTCATAATTCTCGTCGCCGTCGGCGGGCTGTTTCTCTCGGGGTTCCAGGTGTTCATCTATGGCGGCATGTCCTGGCACGTCGGTACGATTTACGTGCTCCTTGTCAGTGTCTATGTCGTCTATCATCGGCAAATCTACAGATGGGTGCCACGGGCACTCATGGTCTTCTCGGCCGTCGGTGGTGTGCTGGTGCCTTTGACGATGACCCGGCCCTACGCGACCGGTGAGCAAGCCGCAGCGCTGATCCGCCAGGCGGGGTTGGAAAATGCCAACTGGGCAGCCTTTCCAGACTATGGCGGAGAAGTTGCATTCGCGATACTGAGGCGGCCATTCTATTCGATCAACTGCGACTGCCAGTTGACTTATGTAAAATGGCGCCAGCGGATCGAGGCGATGGACGAGACGACCTTCGACCGCCGCCTCAGGACATTTATGGACAAGGCGTCGTTTGGCGAGCCTTCGTACATGTTGCTCGGCCGAACACGCGCGGAGGCGGTGATGCAATTTCTGCAGAGTCACTATTCGGTTCGTGTCATCGGCCAGACCCCGCCAGCAGTGTGGAACGATGAATCCTTCTACCTGGTGAGGATCAACTTTTGACCGCCGACAGAATGCGGTCGCCTTTGTTGTCCCTCGAATCTCTGGGGACGTGTCGGCACCGCCGGCGCCGGCAAATCGCCCGGCAACTGGCGGGATGTTGAGCAACCGATGCTGCGCTATCTGCTCAATGTCGCCCGATTGTGGGAAAGCAAGGCTCGGGGACGCGTTCACACCGAAGTTCTGCGAGCGCGGGCGCCGGGCCTGCTCATTGGTCGGCAAACGACGGTTCGCTATGACGATCTTTCGGCGCTATCGATCGGGACAGACGTCTCGATCGGGGCGTTCGGCGAAATCATCGTCATTGCCCGATCCCCGCATTCATCCGTGGCGGGACGCTTCTCGGTGGGGGCAAACACCGTGATCGGATCGTATGCCAACATCCGCGCTGCCGGCGGCGAGGTCCGTATCGGGGACAACTGCCTACTCGCCCAATTCATCACGATCGTCGCAGCCAATCACCTGGACTTCGACGAGGGAGCATCATCCGGTGGGTCCCGCTACGACGAAGTGCGGACCGGCGTCCGCATCGGCACGAAAGTCTGGATTGGCGCCGGCGCGTGTCTGTTGCCTGGCGCGGACGTGGGCGACGGAGCGGTCATCGCCGCTGGCGCCGTGGTCACGGGCAAGGTGCCCGGGGGCGAGATATGGGGGGGTGTGCCGGCCTGCCGCTTGGGCGATGGAGTTGCCTGAGGCAACGATGAGGGGATCATGGATCGTTTGAACGAGTGTCGTGCGTGCCGGGCGCCAGATCCGTACTTGTTCCTGGCGATGGGGAACCATCCTCCCGCCAACATGTTCGTGCGTCCGGAACAGCTCGGTCAGGCGCTCCCGGCTTTCCCGCTGAATGCGCAGGTTTGCCTGGAGTGCGGGCTGATCCAGGTCGCTGATCAGGTGCCCGCCGATTTCTTCCGTCACTATCTCTATCTGCCGTCGACCTCTCAAACCATGCAGTCCCATTTCGCGGAATTCGGCACGCTATTGGTTCGCGAAGCGCGCAGGGGCCTCATCGTCGACATCGGAAGCAACGACGGTCTCCTCCTTTCGCATTGTCGCAGCGCTGGGGGGCGGACTCTCGGCGTCGATCCGGCGGCCAATCTGGCAGAAATCGCACGCAGGCATGGCGTTGAGACGTTTGTCGACTATTTCAGCCCCGAGACGGCGCAGCAGATCCGAGCGCTCCATGGCGCTGCCAGCGTCATGACCGCGACCAACACGTTCAATCACATTGGCGATCTGCACGCCTTCATGCGCGCCGTGTCGATCCTGCTCGACGACGACGGCCTGCTGGTCATCGAAGTCCCGAGAGCGGCCGATATTCTAAGGAAGAATGAGTTTGACAACATCTATCACGAGCACCTTTCCGAGTGCAGCCTGTTGTCGATCGTGCGCTTGTGCTCGTTCTTCGACCTGCGGGTCGCCGACGTCGAACTGATCCCGGTGCATGCCGGCTCAATGCGCGTCTTCATCCGCCGGTCGCGGGACGGTGAGGTGGCGGCGCGCGTCGACGACATGCTGTCCGAGGAGCGGTCCGGGGGAATGTTGGCGGCGGAGACCTATGACGCATTTGCGCGAAGGATCGCTGCCATCCGTGACGACCTCGTTCAGATGCTCACGGAGTTGAAGCGGGATGGCAAACGGATCGCCGGCTATGGAGCCCCGGCCAAGGGAAACACCCTCCTTAACTATTTCGGCATCGGTCCGGCGCTTATCGATTTCCTTGTCGACCGCAGCCCGCTGAAGCAGGGCCTGTACACTCCCGGCTCGCTCATTCCCATAAAGGGGCCGGCGGCAATAAGAACCGAAAAGCCTGATGTGCTGGTGATCCTGGCCTGGAACTTCCTGGATGAGATCATGGCGCAACAGGCTTCATTTCTTGCGCGCGGCGGCCGGATGGTCGTGCCTCTGCCGCAGCCGACCATGATAGGAGAGTAGGGGACCTCCGAGGCCATCACGAAAACGTCGGTCTCCGCCAGGAGTGCCGTCGTATCCTGTGCCGATCGGAACCGAGGGACGGATACTCTCAGCCATGGCGCGTGTACTGATCACCGGCGGGGCCGGGTTCATTGGATCGCATCTCTCCCGGAGTTGTGTCGCCCGCGGAGATTCCGTGCATGTCATCGCGCGGCCGGGAGGGGAGCTTTCGCGACTCGCCGACATCCGCGACCGCCTGTCGGTTTATCGCGTCGACATATTCGATGCCGCCGGTTTGGCGGCCTGTTTCGATGAGGCGGCGCCGGAGCACGTCTTCCACCTGGCGAGCGAGGTGCGGTCGGCGACCGACGTGTCCTTCGTGGAGGCCGCGGCCGGCGTCAGTCGGAAACTGTCCGAGTTGGCAACGCTGCTGTCAGTGTTGGAGGGGGCGCGATCCCAACCCCACGTCCTGATCCGGGCGGGCTCGATTGCCGAATACGGGCCAGGGCCGGCCCCCTTCCTGGAGAGTCAGCGCGAGACGCCAACGACGCTATATGCGGTCGCCAAGCTGACCGGCACCAATTTCGTTCGCATGCTCCAGCCACGCCTGTCTTTCCCCGTCGTCACGGCGCGTCTAGCGCTGATCTACGGCCCCGGTCAGGACGAAAGTTTCCTAGTGCCTGAACTGATCCGCAATTGTCTTCTGGGGCGACCCACGAAGCTTCAGCGTCCAAAAGACCGGCGCGATCTCTTGTATGTTGACGATGCCGTAGCGGCTTTGCTGATGATGGCCGACACTGTTCCTGCCGACACCCGCTTGATGAATGTTGCGACCGGTGAGGCCCCGGCAATGGAAGAGGTAGCCCGGCTTATTGCGGAGATTTCGGGTGCGGCGCCCGATCTGCTCGAAGCCGAGAAGCAAACGGTCTTGCCGGACGCAGTTGAACTTCGTGCATCTCCCGAATTGTTCCGGGAGCTCAGCGGTTGGCAAGCGCGAACGCCGCTGCCAGCGGGCCTCGCCCGGACGATCGATTGGTTTCGCAAGACGATGGATTTGGTGCCATGAGCGGCAGCAACTTGGTCGCTCGCTGGGGTTCCGGTTGCAGCCTATGGGGAATTGTTGTTGATTTGGATGGCGCCAAGCCAGTCATTTTTCTTTGTCGGACGGGTCAACGACCACAGCGGGGGGGCATGCGGACCATTATTCTTGCCGGAGGGTTCGGAACGCGCCTCGCCGAAGAGACGGACGTGCGCCCCAAGCCGATGGTCGAAATCGGCGGGCGTCCGATGCTGCTACACATCATGTCCGCCTACGCTGCCTTTGGCTTCGACGACTTCGTCGTCGCCTGTGGCTACAAGGCCGATGTGATCGTCGATTATTTCCGTTCGCATAAGGTGGTTGATGATTGGAAGATCAGCCTCCGCGAAACTGGCCTGGACACGTTGACGGGGGGCCGGTTGCTGAGATTGCGCGATGTCCTTCGTGAGGGGACCTTCATGGTCAGCTATGGCGACGGACTTGCCGACGTGGACATCTCCGCGCTGGTCGCTTTCCACAGGCGGCACGGCAGGCTCGCGACCGTCACTGCGGTCCATCCGCCGGCCCGGTTCGGAGCTCTCGACTTGGCAGGGAACCAGGTGACGCGGTTCGCCGAGAAAGCCAGCATGGAGGAGGCCTGGATCAACGGCGGCTTTTTCGTCTTCGAGCCACCGCTTCTCGACTACATAGCCGACGACGGGATCTCGCTCGAAAAGGACGTCCTCGAACGCGTGGCGTCCGACGGCGAGCTAATGGCGTTTCGGCACGAGGGCTTCTTTCAGCCAATGGACACGTTGCGTGAGAAGCGGCTGCTCGAAGAGTTGTGGCGCAGCGGCGATGCGCCCTGGGCGCCCGAGCGGCTGATCGCCATGGGCCGCCAGAACTCCGCTGCGGAGCAGCGCGTGATCACCCCACTGCGCGTGTGGTACGGCGGTCGGCGGGTCTTCGTCACCGGCCATACCGGGTTCAAGGGCGCTTGGCTGCTCGCCTGGCTGCGTGCGGCCGGTTGCACGGTCGCCGGCTACGCGCTGCCACCCGAAATGGGCCCGCGCAGCCTGTATGTTCAGGCCGGGGCGGGCGAGGGCATCCGCTCGTGGAGTGCCGATATTCGCGACGGCGACACGCTCCGTGATGCGCTCGAGACTGCCCGCCCGGAGATCGTAATCCATCTCGCCGCGCAGGCGATCGTTCGGCAATCCTACGCGGAACCGGTCGCGACGTTCGAAACGAACGTCATGGGTACTGCCCGCCTTCTCGACGCGCTGCGGCACGTCTCCACGGTTCGCGCCGTCGTCGTGGTCAGCAGCGACAAGTGTTACGACAATCGTGGACGAGCGCGCGGCTATCGCGAGGACGAAGCGCTTGGCGGACGGGATCCCTACAGCGCCAGCAAGGGCGCTCAGGAAATGGTAGCTGCCGCCTTTCGCCATTCATTCCTGGCCGATGCCGGCATTGCTGTCGCCACCGCACGCGCCGGCAACGTGATTGGTGGCGGGGACTGGGGGCAGGACCGGCTGTTGCCCGACCTCATGCGCGCCGCGGCAAGCGGTCAGTCCGCGACGGTGCGCAATCCTGCCGCAATAAGACCATGGCAATTCGTGGCGGAACCCCTCCTGGGCTACCTTCGGCTTGCTCAGGCCCTCGTCGCTCACGGGGCCGATTTCGCCGAGGCGTGGAATTTTGGCCCACCAGCAGGCGACTCTGTCGGCGACGTGGTTGAGCTTGTTTCCAAATTGTGGCCCGCCATCCGGATCGAAACGGCCCCCGGCACAAATAATGCCCCCTACGAGGCGCCGCTGCTCCTACTCGACAGTGCCAAGGCGGCGGCCAGGCTCGGGTGGCGCACGGTCCTCACCACCGAGGAGGCTGTGGCCCTTGCCTTGGACGGGTACAGGGCAATCCAGCAGGGCCCCGCCCCCGGCCGCTCTGCGATCCTGCGGCAGTGGGACATGTACGAAACCAGATCTCTTGCTGCCTTGCCGGTATGAGTGGAACGGTCCGATGCGTGTTCCCTACGGCCAAAGCGTTCACGGTGAGGAAGAGATCGCGGCGGTCCTGAGTGTCTTGCGCTCCTCGACGCAGATGGGTCGCCACGTGCGCGAGTTCGAGGCCGAGGTCGCCCGGCTCTTCGCCAAACGCCACGGCATCATGGTCAATTCCGGATCCAGCGCGCTGACACTGGCGATCGAGCTTCTGGGACTGGAAGCAGGCGCCGAGGTCGTGACGCCGGTTCTGACGTTTGCGACGACTGTGGCGCCGCTGGTGCGTGCCCGCCTTATCCCTGCCTTTGTCGATGTCGAGTTGGATACCTTCAACATTGATGCGAGCAGGATCGAGGCGGCCATCACCCCGCGCACACGAGCAATGGTCATCCCATCGCTGATCGGCAACCTGCCGGATTGGGACCGCATCCGGCACATTGCGCAGTCCAGGCACCTGCTGGTGGTCGAAGATTCGGCCGACACACTCGGCGCCAAGATTGGCGGCAGTGCCACGGGAGGCCGATCGGATATCAGTACGACCAGCTTCTATGGTTCGCACGTGATCAACTGCGCGGGCAATGGTGGGATGATCTGCGTCGACCGCGACAACTGGAACGACGAGGCCCGGCTACTCAGAAGCTGGGGGCGCGATTCGTCACTTTTCGTGGACTCAGAAAGGATCGAGAACCGGTTCGACGTTGACATCGGAGGGATTGCCTACGACGCCAAGTTCGTGTTCTCGCGGATCGGCTACAACTTCGAGCCGTCTGAGCTTGGCGCGGCCTTCGGGCTGGTACAGTTGCGGCGGCTCGGCGAGAACATGGCGGCGCGCCAACGCAACTTTGCGCGTCACCTCGCTTTCTTCGCGAGATTCGCGGATTTCTTCTTGCTTCCCAGGCAAGCGCCGGATTCGGCGACGGCCTGGCTGGCCTTTCCGGTCATTGTCCGCGATGACGCGCCGTTCGGCCGCCGCGACCTGCAGATCTACCTCGAGAAGCAGGACATCCAGACGCGCACTGTCTTCACGGGCAACATCCTGCGACAGCCGGGTTTTGCGGGCATCGAACACCGCGCGACGGCCGACGGATATCCGAACGCCGATCGCGTCATGCGCGGCGGCATGCTCATCGGCTGCCATCAGGGACTGACCGAGGCCCAGATCGATTATGTCCACGAGCACGTGTCGACCTTTCTCGCCGGCCGGGCATAGGCGGAGGTCGCCGCGTGGAGATCGCGTTCAATGGGCATCGCCTGGCAGGTCAGCGCCTGGGTGTCGGCCGATACATCGAATACATGCTGAGCCGCTGGTCGCGCATGCTTGCCCAGGACGAGCGGATCAGGCTCTTCCTGCGCCAGCCCCTCAGCCTCGAGATGATCGCCTATCTGAACTTCCCATCAGCGATCCGGGCGGAAGTGCTCTCGCCGGATGTTCCTGGCATCGCGTGGGAGAACATCGCGCTTCGCTGGAAGGCCCTCCGCTCGGACGTGCTGTTCTGTCCGGCCTATACGGCACCAGTCGGCTATCGTGGCCGATTGGTGGTCGCCACCCACAGCATCAACGATGTGCAGCCCGGCGCCCATTCCTGGTGGCATAGACAGACGCATCTGAGGCTCCACCGGCATTCCGCCATGCTAGCCGATCGCGTGATCGTGCCGTCGCTATCTGTGCGCGACGATATCTGCAGGGAATGGCACATCAGTCCCGATCGCATTGTTGTTGCGCGGCAAGGAGCCGACGACGGCTTCCAGCCCATGGACGACGAGGTTGCGCTCGCCGCGGTGCGCAGGCGGTTCTTCGGGGACGATCGGCCCTACGTGCTGTTCGTGGGCAAAGCGTCGGTCCGGCGCAACATCCCGATCCTGCTGTCAGCGTTCGCGCGGCTGCGGAGCAAGAGGAACATCCCCCATGGGCTGCTTCTCTTCGGCCCCAACCCATCCGACCTTCCCTTGGCCCGGATGTGCGCGGAACTGGGCATAACGAACGATGTCGTGCAGACAGATGGCGCGGTGGTCGATCACAGCGAACTCGTCCCGATCTACAACGCCGCGGACGTCTTTGTTCATCCATCCCTGTACGAAGGCTGGTCGATGACGACGGTCGAGGCATTGGCGTGCGGTACGGCAGTGATCGCGGCGAACCGGGGAGGGCTCGGCGAGGTGGCGAGCGGACACGCGCTGATGCTGGAGGAAATCTCGACGGAATCGTTGGCCGATGCCTTGGAGAGCGTACTTCTCAACGAAAGCCTGCGTCGCGAACTCAAGCAAAGGGCATACGAGTGGGGCAGAACCTTACGGTGGAGCGAAACGGCCGAGCGAACTCTCGAAGCCCTTCGTGAGGTCGCCGCCCGGTGAGCGCATCAATGACGGCTGCTGCAGATCGTGATTCAAACCCGCGCCAGAAGGATGCGGCCAGCTACGACACGGCCGCCGCCGGATTCGCGCAATTGACCGAGCGATTCGGCGGCCCGGTCGCGGAATTGATGCTTGACGTGGCGGATATCCATTCCGCCGATCGTGTTCTCGACGTTGGAACGGGCACGGGTCTGGTCGCAAGGCGAGCCGCCCGGAGGGCGCAGGATGGATCAGTCATCGGGGTTGATCACGCCGCCGGAATGCTGGCACAGGCGCAGGTGCTGGGGCGGGCCGCCGGCCAAGCTGTCGCCTATGCCCAGATGGATGCGATGGCGCTTGGGTTGCCGACGGCATCGTTCGACGTTGTCCTGTCGCTTTTTCTGCTGAAACATCTGCCTGATCCCTCCCGCGGCATTGCCGAGATGCTGCGCGTGCTGCGCCCGGGTGGTCGCATCGTGATCGGGGTCGGGGGAGGACCTCCGATTTTGTCACGCAATTTGCCTGCGTGGGCCTTGGCGAGGTTGCGTGAGCGCGTAGCGGCGCTGGACGGTCGCTTGCTGATGGCACCGCAATTCCTGCGTGGCCTGATGAGCGAGCATGCAATGGCGACCCCGCCTGTCCTGGCCGAGCAGCCGGTGTCGGTCGGGCGACTGCTGCGCCACGCGAAATCCGAACGGGTGCGATGCTCGTGGATCGGCCGCGCTACTGAATTGAGCCCGCAGGAATTCTGGGACGTGCAGGCCACATTCCCCAGCCGGGAACGGATGGCGTTACAGTCGGCATCGCCCGATCAGGTCCGTCGCCTGAGGCGCGATTTTGACGAGCGGGTCGCCGCCGTGCAGGCCAGAAGCGGGCGGTTGATCTATGTCCAAGGCGCGCAAGTGTGGTCTGCCATCCGGTCACTCCAGAACTGACGCGGAACGCTGGCGGTCACGTACTGGGCCTTGGCGATAGCTCCGACGGTAAGTCGTCAAAGCCAAGAGCTGAATTGCAAGGCACGCTGCGGCGATTGCGGCCACCAGCGCGACAAAGACAATCATCCTGCGTTCGAGCAGCTGATAGGCGAAGGCGTGAACCACAACGGCGGCAGCGGCCGCGTAGGTCCATCGCTGGATGCGCTTCCAGCGTCGCGGGCCAAGCGACCTCAGCATGAGGTTGCTCGATATCGCCAGCAGCACGAGAAAGATGACGTCGGCGAACGCCCCCGAATAGTTTGCGAGCCCGAAGACGTTGAGAAGTGGCCCGGTTGGCCCGGTAGGAGCGACCGCGAAGAAATACCGGACGATGTCGCCGCCGAGATGGACCTGCAGCCCGGCGAATGTGTGGACGAGCGCCAGAAGCCCTGCGGTTACGCCGATATCCCGACGGAGATAGGTCGATGGCGGGTTGGAAGTCCCGCGCAGAACGTTGAGCGGCCCCAGGAAGAGAACGATCGCCAAGAAGAGCAGTCCGACGTAGGCGGACGCAAGGCTCAGGCGGCCGATCGGCGTTCGCCCGGAGATCTGGGTGGAGATCGCCAGAACCAGAAACACGGAGACCAGAAGCAGGAATACCTGCCGTAAAACGCGCCTCGTGGATCTGCGGTCAAGAAAATGCAGCTCAGGCACAATCCATCATCCGCAATGATACTACCTGACTATCACCGCACAAGATGACCACCTGCTGCCGTTTGATGACGCCCGCCAAACTTGCTTATTGTATGGGTGATAACAGCATGGCGGTATCCATTCAACGGCGTCCGCAATTCTGCGGTGTCCCGGCCGCCGGCAAATCCTGCAGACGTGCAGCGAAGGAAGGGTGCATGGTCCTGAAGCTGGTCTTGGCGCTGCTGGAGCACCGTCACGCAGAGTTCGCGCATATCATCTGGCGTAGCGGGATCGCGCTCTTCCTGAGAATTGCGGCGGTCGCCATTTCCTACCTCAATATCGTGCTTTTGGCGCGATGGCTCGGCACGAAACAATTCGGCGCCTTTAGCTTCGCCCTGGCCTGGCTGACCGTTCTCTCGACGGCGACCGGATTTGGCTTCGGGGCGGCAGCCCTGCGGTATGTCCCCCAATACCGGGCCGCCGAGGCATGGGGAAAGCTGGCGGGGTTCCTGGCGGTCAGTCGCAGCCTGACGCTCCTCTTCGGTTGCGTCAGCGCGTGCGCAATCGTGACCGCAGCGCTTTTCCTGCGCAGCATCATCGATCCGACGCACTTCTGGGCCTTCATTGTCGCCGTTGCGGTGGCGCCGCTGGCTGCGCTGGCTGCTTTCAATGCGGAAGCCGCGCGTGGGCTTGAGTCGATCCTGCGGGCCTACGGGCCGATCCAGGTTGGTCAGCCTTTGCTGTTCATCCTGATTTGCGTCCTCCTGCTGCCGGTGTTGCACCTGCACTTCGACGCCACAACTGCAATTCTGGCACTGGCGGCTTCCTACGTTTTCCTGCTGGTCCAGCAAGGGATCACAGACCCTAGGGTCCCGCCGGCCCGCAAAGAGGTCGAGCAGAGACGCGAATGGCTCACCGTCAGCTTTTCCATGCTGCTGGTTCAGTTCGTCAGTGCCATGGCGCCGGCCTCTGTCATCATGACCGGCATCATCCTTCTTCCCGCTGACACCGCGGTCTTCAGCGTGATCACACGCGTGGCGGCGATTGTGACGCTGAGCGTGAGCGCCACGGTTACTGCCGGATTGCCGCGGTTCTCGTTGCTCTACGCACAGAACGAACACAATGTGCTGCAGGCCGTCGTCAGCACACTTGAGATCTGGGCTTTCTGGCCGGCCGCGGTCGCGGCATTGGGCCTGGTCGTCGGCGGGCCGCTGGTGCTGGACGTGTTCGGCCTGAATTACGGTACCGGCTATGTCGCCTTGCTCATCCTGGTGGCCGCAAATCTTTTCGACGCGGCAACCGGTCCATCCGGCAACATCCTGTTGGTCATGCACCATCACAGAATCGTGGCCACCGTCGTGATCAGCGCGCTGATTGCCAACGTCGTGCTCGCTGCCGCATGCATCGTCGAATTCGGGGTCACGGGTGCCGCCATCGCTCAGGGCACCACGCTGGTGGTGATGAAGCTGCTTCTCTGCAGCATCGCGTCACGGAAGCTGGGTATCCGCACGACGATTGTCTATGCCATCGCCCACTGGTGGCGTTCCCGCGCCGGGAATTCCGGCTAGAATGTCGAAGAAACGTGCTTCAAAGGGCGAGACGGATGGTTGATGCTGACAAATCGTTCTGGAAGAACGTTTGGCGCTCGACCAGCGAGCGGCCCCTGATCGGCATTGATGCGCCGACCTGGGCAAACGACCGCGACCGCGAAATCGCCCGGCTCATCGAACCAAACGTTCCGCCAAATGGCACAATTGCGGAAGTCGGGTGCGGCTCTGCGCGGCTGCTGGTGCGCCTGGGCCATGCGCGGCGAGACGCGAAGCTTGTCGCGATCGACTATGAGTCGACCGCGCTGGAGCTTGCACAGAAGAATGCCGCCCAATACGGGCTGTCACTGGCGTGCGTGCTCAACGACGCGACTCACCTGACGGCGTCGAACGACAGCTACGACACGGTCATTTCGGGAGGTCTGCTCGAGCATTTTCCCGATCCCTCGATCCCGGTCGCCGAGATGGTCAGGACGCTCAAGCCGGGTGGCTTCTTCTATGCCGGCGTCGTGCCGAAGAAGTTCTCCCTCCATCGGCCCTTTCAGCGCGTCGACGGACCGCCGGTCTACCGGTCGGTTTTCGGACCCGAAACATATGAGGCGATCCTGCGTGACCTCGGCATGTCGGATATCTGCTGTGTCGTTCGCGGCTTCTATCCGCCGCGCTTCCATCGCTGGTCACCGGGGCCGCGGCGCTTCGTCGAGCTTCTCTTTCGGCCGTTCGAAGGAACCTGGATCGCCAACAGGCTCGGGTATTATTTCACGGTCACGGCGAGAAAACCCCGCTAGGGTGCCGTCGAAAGCGCCATTGCCTTTCGTTTGACGCCAATCCTGAGCCACGCCGAGGAGGACCGATGCGGATAGCCATTGCCGGGTTGGGAGCGGCGGCGCGAACCATCCACATTCCCGCCTATCGCGAGATTGCTGGGGTGGAGATGGTCGGTGGCTGCGATCCGGCAGCGATGCCGTCCGACTTCGCCTTCCCCCTGTTCGGCTCCGTCGCCGAAATGTTGGAGCGGGCGAAGCCGGACTGGCTGGCCGTGGTCACGCCGCCGCGGACGCACGGGGAATTTAGCCGCCTCGGGCTTCAGGCTGGCTGCCATGTCATCACCGAGAAGCCGATGGTCGAGTCCCTGGAGCAGGCGGACGAACTGATTGCGCTTTCCGCCAGTGCCGGCCGGCACGTGATCGTCAACAATCAATACCGATTCATGAAGATCCACCGGGCCGCGCACGAGCAGATTGGCAAGCCGGAGTTTGGTGCGCTTCAGTTTGTCTCCATCGAGCAGACGTTCTTCATGACGTCGCAGACCGAGGCCGGCTGGCGGGGCGACGACCAGCAGCGCACCGTCAAGGAATTCGGCACGCACGTCCTCGATCTTTGTCGGTTCTTCTTCGGCGAAGACCCGTCGACGATCAGTGCCCGCATGCCGCGGGGCGGGGACCCCGAAAGCCCCGACTACCTGGTCCTCATGACGCTGGAATTCAGCGGCGATCGCGTGGCGCACATCGTCCTCGATCGCCTTAACCGCGGCCGGCACCGGTACCTCCAAATTCGGCTGGATGGCACCGCGGCGACCGTCGAGACGTCGATCGGCGGCCAACTTGAGTTGTCGGCCGGCTTCAACCCGAGGCTTTCCCGGCCGTTCATTCGGTGGGATGCGGCTCTGGGAGGATCAGCGAAGCTCTATCGCGGCGAACGATCGCGACTTCTCGCCCGGGAGCCGCGCAACCCGTTTGCTGCGGCCACCGCCGACCTCATGCGCAGCGTACTGGGCGCACTCGAGCGAGGTGAGCAGCCGCCATGTTCGGCGCGCGACAATCGCGCAACGTTGGCGTTGGCCCTTGCCGCCTACGAGTTCCGCGCGGACAGGCGAACCGGTCAAAGTCTGAATCGTGCAGCGGACCGGCGCCGCACGCGCCGCGCCGGGTGCAGCGGCAAACATGGCAGAACCTTGAGGTCCGCGCTGTCACCGTCGACCGACGGCATGACGGCCGATTTCTATCACTTCGACATGGAATTCCTCGCTGCACCGCGACTCGCATCATCAACGAGGTGAAGGGCGTCAACCGCGTCGTCTCCGACGTGGCCTCGAAGCCGCCGGGAACCATCGAGCCGGAACGAACGGAGCGCCGTAGAGTGGAATTGGATACTTTCGCATTACATAGGTATCTCCATTCTCACCTAACCCGGAAGATTCTAGAGAACGGTATTGAATCTGCGCCGCTGATGCGGCGATGACAAATAACGTAGTTTCACGTTTTTTGTTGCTTGGTTGGTTAGCCGAATAGAAATTTAAATAACCAAATGGTTGAATAAGATCAACTTAGTGCAACTTCAATATACGAATTCGGTCGGTCACGTCGTGCCAGAATAAACAGCGGACACACTGCGACCCGCCTGCCTTCCGCCACGTCCGAAAATCTCCACTTTTTGATCTATTCGATATTGCCCCACCAGCTTTTGCGGGAGAGTGCGCCCCGACGCCGTCGTGTTCGGATGTTGTCGTTGCACGTCGGCCAGCTGATGGGCGGAGACGATGAACAAGCACACGATGACCGACAAGCTCCTGAAATCGCCGGTATTTCCCGGCACACCCACCGTTATCCACGGCAATGGTGCCGTCGCCGAAGTGATGGGCCATGTATGTGGCGGGGTGATCGGCTTTCCCATCACGCCATCCACCGAGATTTCGGAAATCTACGAGGCGTTCCGCGCCACCGGCGGAACCAATGTCTGGGGCAAGCACCCGTTCTTCTTCGAGCCCGAAGGCGAGCATTCGGCCCAGTCCGGCGCCCTCGGCGCCGCGCTCACCGGCGGCAAATACATCTCCAACGCCTCGTCGAGCCAAGGCATCCTCTACGGTCTCGAATCGCATTACGTCACCGTCGGCAAGCGTGTCGGCGGTTTCGTGCTTCAGGTCGCCGCCCGCGTCGTTTCCAAGCACTCCCTCAACGTCATGGCTGGCCATGACGACGTCTACGCCCTGATACAGTCCGGCTACACCATCCTGTTCGGCTCCAATCCGCAGGAAGCCGCCGACCTGGCCGCAATCTCCTACAAGGTGGCTGCCCAGTCGCTGATCCCCGTGACCAACGCGATGGACGGCTTCACCACCAGCCACATGATGTCCGAAACGCTGATGCCGGAGCCCGAGCTGCTCAAGGAGTACCTCGGCGACCCGTCGGCGCGCATCAAATGCCCGACCGTCGCGCAGGAGATTCTGTTCGGCGCCAAGGGGCGCGTCTATCAGCTCAAGACATACCTGACCAAACACCGCAATGATCTGGTGCCCGGCGATGTGACGGCGCTGAAGGCGTTCATCGACGACAATGCCGAGGCCGTCGAGAAGGACAACGACGGCGGGCTGGTCGACAAGACGCTCGCCTGGATCCCCGAAGAGTTGCACGCTCAATGGCGCCGCCAGTGGCTCAACGCCTATGAGAAGGGCACCCGCCAGCGCGTCCCCGCCCTGGTCGACGTGCATAATCCCGGCCTCACCGGCGCGGTGCAGAACCAGCCCGATTTCCAGGCTGGCTCCGCCGACCACCGCACCCATTTCGTGCGCGACGTGCCGCGCTTCGTCCGCGAGGCGATGGCGGACTATTCCGCCCTGAGCGGCCGCGACTATGCGCCGATCAAGACCTATTTCTGCGACGACGCCGAGACCGTGATGATCGGTCTGGGTTCCGTCACCGACGACGTCCAGGCGGTCGCCAAATATCTGCGCAGCCAGGGCAAGAAGGTCGGCGTCATCTCCGTCAAGCTGCTGACCCCGTTCCCCGAGGCCGAGGTCGCCGCCGCCCTGAAGGGCAAGAAGGCGGTCACCGTGCTGGAGCGCTGCGACGTGCTGGCGCTCACCAACTTCGTCACCCAGACCCTGTTCAAGGCGCGCGAGAACGTCGATGGCGAGCGTCATCCCGGCATCCCCGCGATCGAACACGCGCCGAAGGTCACCACCGCAATCTTCGGCCTCGGCGCCCATGACTTGCAGCCGCGCCATCTCGTGGCCGCCTACAAGAACATGGAAGGCGCGAACGCGCCGCTCGTCTATCTCGGCTCGCAGTTCTTCGCCAAGAACCCGTCGCCGCGCATCGCCACGTTGCAGGAAAAACTCCGTGTCGCCTATCCCGAGACCGAGCTGATGGGTCTCGAGACCGAGCCGAACCCGAACCTCCTGCCCAAGGGCGCCTTCCGCATCCGCTTCCACTCGGTCGGCGGCTACGGCACCATGGCCACCGGCAAGCTCCTCACCGACATCCTCGCCGGCGTGCTCAATCTGCATTCCAAGGCGGCGCCGAAATACGGCTCGGAGAAGTCGGGCGCGCCGACCAACTACTACATCACCTTGAGTACCGAAGCGGTGCTGCAGTCCAACGCCGAGATCGAGGATGTCGAGATCGTGGTGTCGCCGGACCACAAGGTGTTCGCGCACTCCAACCCGCTGCGCGGGTTGGTCGAGGGCGGCACCTTCATCATGCAGTCCGACTTGCAGCCGCTCGAAGTGTGGCGGGAATTGCCTGCCGCGACGCGCAAGACCATTCGCGACCGCAAGATCAAGTTGTTCGTCATCGACGGTTTCGCGGTCGCCAAGCCGCATGCGCCGACGCCGGAACTTGAGACCCGCATGATGGGCATCGCCTTCATCGGCGCCATCTGCGGCCATGTCGACCGCATCGTCTCGGGCGCCTCGCAGGAGGTGATGCTCGAGAAGATCCGCAAGGACCTCACCAAGAAGTTCGGCGCCAAGGGCGGCGCCGTGGTGGAAGGCAACCTCACGGTCATCAAGGAGGCCTTCGAAGCGACCAAGAAGGTCGACTACACCAAGCCGGATTTCGCCGAAGTGGAGAAGACACCGGCCAAGACGAAAGCGCGCAGCGCGGCGATCTCTGCGGAGATGTGCCGTCTTGGCGCGCCGGGCGCCAGCTCCAACTTCTTCGATCCGGAATATTTCGACGACATGGTGGCCGGCCCCTTCCGCGACGGCACCATTGCCGAAGCGCCCGTGCTGCCGGGCACCGGCCTGTTCATGCCCGCCGCCAGTGCGGCCGGGAAGGACAAGGGCCTGTTCCGCCGCAACGTGCCGGAGTTCAATCCGGACGTCTGCACCGGCTGCATGGAATGTGCGCTCGTCTGCCCAGACGCCGCCATCCCCAACACGGTGCATGATATCCACGAACTGCTCCACGCCGGCGTCGCCCAGCTCGATCTCGCCGAGCCGCAGCGCGACGCGCTGCGCGGCCAGATCCACGCGCTCAGCGATACGGCGCGCGAAATCTACCGGCAGGACAAGGAGGCCGTCTCCTTCTCCGACGTGGTCGTCAAGGCAGTGGAGAAGCTCGACGTCGACAACGCCACGCTGCGCCGCAATCTCGGCAAGCTGGCGGAAGCCGTCGCCGTCTTCCCGGTGGCCAGGACACGTCCCTTCTTCGACGCCATGGAGAAGGTCACGCCCGGTTCCGGCGGCCTCTATTCCGTCGCCATCGATCCGTGGAAATGCTCGGGCTGCCTGGAATGCATCGACGTCTGCGGCCCGCATGCGCTCACCGAGCGCCAGCAGGACGAGGCGCTGCTCGACACGCTACAGGAGCGCTTCGAATTCCTCAGCCATCTGCCCAACACGGCGTCGCGCTTCGTCGAAGGCGCCACTCTGCCGGACGGTGACACCAAGCGCCTGATGCTGGATCGCAACAACTACTATGCGACCACCGGCGGCCACGGCGCCTGCCGCGGCTGCGGCGAGGTCACCGCCATCCGTCTGGTCACCAGTGCCAACCACGCCATCCAGGAGCGCCTGCACAAGGAGCACATCCGCGAGCTGGAGGACCTGATCGCCAAGCTCAATGCCAAGCAGGCGACGGTCGACGGCGGCGAGCGGCACGAACGCATCGAGAAGACGATCAAGACGCTCGAGAAGCGGCTGTTCAACTACGAGACCGGTCCCACCGGCAACGGCGCGGCCGGATCGGTGATCGCCAACGCCACCGGCTGCTCGAGCGTGTACGCCTCGACCTTCCCCTTCAATCCCTACAACGATCCCTGGGTGAACAGCCTGTTCCAGGACACGCCGGCGGTCGCCAAGGGCATCTTCGAAGGCGTTGCGGCGGAAACGGCCGAGGACGTCCGCGCCCTGCGCACGGCCAAGCTCGAACTGGCCGACGAATACGATCCGCAGGTCCATGACAGGTTCTTCAAGACGTTCGCCTGGAGCGACTTCACGCCGGAAGAACTGGCGCTGATGCCGACCGTGTTCTCGATCGGTGGCGACGGCGCCACTTACGATATCGGCTTCGGCTCCTTGTCGCGCATCCTGGCGACCTCGACGCCGATCAAGACCCTGGTGCTCAACACCGGCGTCTATTCCAACACCGGCGGCCAGACCTCGACGGCCAGCCTCACCGGCCAGGATTCCGATCTTAGCCGGTTCGGCGCCGCCCATGCTGGCAAGCAGGAGGCCCGCAAGGAGCTGGGCCTGATCGCGGCCTTCCACCCGAACGTCTTCGTGGTCCAGGCCTCGACCGCCCTGCAGGGGCATTTCCTCAATGCCACCATGCAGTACCTGACGCACAACGACGCCCCGGCGGTGCTCGACGTCTATACGCCGTGCCAGGCCGAACACGGCATCGCCGATGCCGCGGCCAGCCAGCACGGCCGTATGGCAGTGGAGAGCCGCATGAGCCCGGTGTTCGTGCACGATCCGCGCCGCGGACCGGACCTGCACAGCCGCTTCGTGCTCGACGGCAATCCGGAGATCAACAAGGACTGGGCGACCACCACGATCGAGTATGTCGAGGACGGCGCCACCAAGCTGTTGGAGGTGCCTTTCACCCCGGCCGACCTCGCGCGGACGGAGACGCGGTTCAAGAAGCAATTCCGCAAGCTGGCCGACGGAGCCGAGGGCGTCGAGATCTCGGAATACATCGACCTTCCCCAGGCCGAGCGCGCCGCCAAGACGCCCTTCGTCTGGGCCACGGACGCCGACAAGAAGCTCGTCAAGCTCGAGATATCCCAGACGGTGGTCCACCTGGTCCAGGAACGGCGGAAGTACTGGCGCACCCTGCAATACCTCGCCGGTATCGATGTCGTGCGGCTGGACGACAGCCATCGTGCGGAACTCGAGGCGCTGCGGGCACAGTACAAGTCGGCGGTCGACGAGCGCGAAACCTCGCTCGAACTCGATTGCCAAGGCGATGTCCGAGTTGGCGGCGTCATCGAGCGCACCATCGGACGGCTTTGCAGCGTCGCTGATGCCGGGCGCAGCCGCACCTGCACCGGCTGCCGCGGCGCCCGCCGCTGCCGGCGGCAACGGCGCGGCCCTGGTCAGCGTGGCCGAGGAAGACCTGGCCAAGTGCAACAACTGCAAGACCTGCTACCAGGACCTGCCGGAGTTGTTCGAGAAAGCCAAGATCATCGTCGACGGCGAAACCAGGGAGATCGGACGCCTCATCCCGGGCGCAGTGGACCGCGTCAAGGTCACGCCCGAACTGAAGGCCAAGATCGCACGGGTCGCGGCCAACTGCGATGCGGAGATCATCCATGCTTGAGACAGTAGAAAAGGGCCGGGAAGACCTCGACCGCTATCGTGAGGTCTCCACGGCCCTTGAGACGACGCAGAGCGAGCTCGAGGAGCTTGAGGGCTCCGAGGCGCTGCAGGTCTTCAAGAAGCAGCTCTCTCTGTTGCGCAAGCGGCTGCTCAACGATCCCAAGTCGCTGCGTCAGGTGTTCATAGACGACGGCACCCACGCCATCATCTGGGAGTTCAAGCAGAACCAGCTCGGGGCCGACTTCACCAAGACGCTGTGGAACCTGCTCCTGCGCGACGACGACATGTCGACGATCCTGCAGCGCTTCATCTGGGCGCTGCCGCTGAAATTCAAGCGTAGATTCATCGCCGCGATCGACGCCCACCTGTCCGACCGCTACCCCATGTTCAAGGGGTTGTCGAAGGGCTGGCCGGCCGAGAGCTACATCCCGCCATATGTGCGCCCGGCCGACGAGCGCGCCCGTGACTTCGATCTCGTCACCATGGGCTATCTCGGCTACCGGACGCTCGGCTACAGCCCGCGCGAGGTCGACCTCCTGGTCTGGCTCGAAGTGATGCGCGACAAGCAGTGCGAGGACAAGCCCTGCGAAGTGGGCGTCCTGGTACAAGGCAAGAAGCAGCCCAAGGGCGGCTGCCCGGTCAAGATCCACATCCCCGAGATGATGGACCTCCTGGGAACCGGCCGTTTCAAGGAAGCCCTCAAGCTGATCGAGAGCTGCAACCCGCTGCCCAACGTCACCGGCCGTGTCTGCCCGCAGGAGCTCCAGTGCCAGGGCGTGTGCACCATCACCGGGCGGCCGATCGAGATCGGCCAGCTCGAATGGTACCTGCCCGAGCGCGAGCGGCTCAACGCCAAGGAGAACGGCAACGTCCAGGATGAGCAGTGGAACGACTATGTCACGCCGTGGCAGAAGGCCGAGAAGCCGCCCGTCGCGGTGGTTGGCTCCGGTCCCGCCGGCCTGATCAACGCCTATCTGCTGTCGACGGAAGGCTTCCCCGTCACGGTGTTCGAGGCCTTCCATGACCTCGGTGGCGTGCTGCGCTACGGCATTCCCGAATTCCGCCTGCCCAATGCGCTGATCGACGACGTCGTCGGCAAGATAGACCGCCTGGGCGGCAAGTTCGTGAGGAACTTCGTGGTCGGCAAGACGGCCACGCTGCAGGACCTGCGCAACGCCGGCTTCTGGAAGATCTTCGTCGGCACCGGTGCCGGCCTGCCGCGCTTCATGAACGTGCCCGGCGAGGAGCTCAACGGCGTGATGAGCGCCAACGAGTTCCTGACCCGCGTCAACCTCTTGCAAGGCCGCCTCGACGACTACGAGACGCCGCTGCCGATGGTCAAGGGCAAGAAGATCATTGTCATCGGCGCCGGCAACACGGCGATGGACTCGGCGCGCACCTCGCTGCGGCTGGGTGGCGACGTCACCATCGTCTACCGCCGCACCCGCGCCGAGATGCCGGTGCGTGTCGAGGAGCTGCACCACGCCCTGGAAGAGGGCGTCAAGCTCAAGGTGCTGCGTGCCCCACGCGAGTTCTCCGGCAACAGTGGCCACCACGTCTGCCACACCATCCTGGACGTGATGGAGCTTGGCAAGCCGGACGCCTCCGGCCGCCGTTCGCCGGTGGCCACCGGCGAGACCGAGACGATGGAAGTCGATCTCGTCATCATGGCGCTCGGCAACGCGTCGAACCCGATCATCAAGGACTCCGACACCCGCATCAAGACCACCAAGTGGGGCACCATCGACCTGCCGGGCGGTACCTCCCAGGAGACCTCGATCGAGGGCATCTATTCGGGCGGCGACGCCACGCGGGGCGGCTCCACCGCTATCAACGCGGCGGGCGACGGCAAGGCGGCGGCGAGCGAGATCGCCGGCGAGATTCCGTTCACGTCCGCTGAGATCAAGCAACGGGTGGCCGGCGCGCTCGACTATACCGAGAAGGCCGCTGCACCCGCGACCCTCGTCAAGAAGACCGTGCTGCAACCGGGCATCGTGCAGTTCACGGTGAACGCCCCGGTGGTGGCCCGTTCGGCGGAGGCCGGTCAGTTCGTACGTGTGCTGCCGACCCCCAGGGGCGAGCTCATCCCGCTCACCCTGGCCGATTGGGACGCCAAGGCCGGCACCATCGACCTGGTCATCCAGGGCGTGGGCACCAGCTCCATCCTGATGAACCAGATGGAGGAGGGCGAAGCCCTTGCCGGCGTGGCCGGTCCGCTTGGCCAGCCCTCCAGGCTGCACCGCTACGAAGGCGAGCAGACGGTGGTGTTCTGCGCCGGCGGCCTCGGCCTGCCACCGGTCTTTCCGATCATGCGCGAGCATCTTAGGATGGGCAATCACGTTACCCTGATCGCCGGCTACCGCAGCAGGGACCTGATGTTCTGGACGGCCGACGGCGATCACATCGACCGGCTGCAGAAGGAGTTCGGCAAGCAGCTCGACGTCATCTACACCACCAATGACGGCACCTTCGGGGTGAAGGGCTTCGTCACCACGCCGCTGCAGGCCATGATGGACGACAAGAAGTCGTCGAAGGGCCGCACGGTTGCCGAGGTCATCGCCATCGGCCCGCCGCTGATGATGAAGGCGGTGAGCGAGCTGACGAAGAAGTACGAGGTACCGACCGTCGTCAGCCTGAACTCGATCATGGTGGACGCCACCGGCATGTGCGGCGCCTGCATGGTCCCGGTCACCATCGACGGCAAGATGGTGCGCAAGCACGCCTGCATCGACGGACCGGAACTCGACGCCCACATCATCGACTGGGACAAGTACCTGCCGCGCTTCAACCAGTTCAAGGAGCAGGAGGCCCACAGCCGCGAGCTTCACGGCCTCAGTTGACGCGGGATCGGACGCGGGTGAATGAGGCCGCTGCGGGCGCCCCGCGGCGGCCTCTCCAAAAGCAAACCGCCGCCCGGCGGGAACCGGACGGCGGCTGCGAAATCAGGACCACGACGCCTTAGAGGGGGGCGGGTTAAGGCGTTTGTTCGAGCGGGGACTTGGGAGACCACAGTCCTGATCGCTTACGCACTCTTACGTAGGTAGTCGGCCGGCGGCTGTCTGTGACGGGCATCACAGACGCCGGAACTCACTTTAGCGAACGACGCTAACCAACGTGTTTTCCTTACCGTTTGCCTGAACCAGCTTATAGAAGATCTTGGCGTTGGCCGGCCGCAGGCGCACGCAGCCGTGCGATGCCGGCCGCCCGATCCGGCGCACCTCGGTGGTTCCGTGGACGGCATATCCGCCGTGGAAGAACACCGACCACGGCATCGGCGCGTTGTGATACTTCTTCGAGCGGTGGCGGGGCGACAGCCACTTGGCCTTCCATTGGCCGGTCGGTGTGCCGTAGCCCCTGCGCCCGGTCGACACCTTGAACACGTAGGCGAGCTTCTCGTCGACATAGACCGTCATGGTCTGGTCGGAGAGGTCGATCCGTGCCACGACCGTCGGCACCGAGGGCGCCACCGGGGCAGGCGCGCCGGCCTCCGGGGCAGCCGCGGCCATTGAGACAGGCGCAGTGACCTCCGGGACCGCGTCAACCGCGGTGACATCCATCATGGGGGGATTGGTGATCCTGAGTTCCTCGGCGAGCGCCGAACCGCCGCTCATGCCCACGACGGCCGCCGCGAACACCAGCAGGCGTGCCGAACGCCGTGCGTGCCTGACAGCTTGCCCGTCCGCTGACAAGAGCGCCCCCGAATCTTAGCGCGTCACGACGATCGTGGTGCTGCCGCGCGACTGGCTGACCAGCGAATAGAGCGTGGCGGCATTGCTTGGATGCAATCGGACGCAGCCGTGCGAGGCCGGCCTGCCCAGGTACCGGGTGGAGTAGGTGCCATGAATGGCGTAGCCGCCGCGGAAGAAGATCGAATGCGGCATCGGCGACATGTGGTACTTGCGCGAGTACCACATCGGCACCAGGCGCTGCGGCCGGTAGGTGCCGACCGGCGTGACGTATCCCCGGCGAGCGGTGGAAACGGGCCAGACATAGCGCTGGGCCCCGTTAATGTAGACGCGCATTACCTGTTCGGAGAGATCAACGCGCGCAACAATGGTCGATGCGACGGCAGGTGCAGCAGAGAGGAGCGCGGCAAACGCCAGCGCCCAGACTGTCTTCTTCATAGGTCCCAGCCCCTGTCTTCTTGCGCGGCTCGCGGCGGCCGCAAAGCCTCCTCGTCTTTATTACGATGCTAGACTAGCACAATGACCGTGAACAACGCGTAACTGGCCGAATTCTGCACGAATCTGGACAAAGTTGTGTGAATGCAACCTTGCCATATTGGGCCGGCGGGCGCGACCCCTGCCGCAAGAATGCTGGAATTCCAGCGTTTGCAACGGCGCGAAGCCGGCGATATTGTGCCGCCGCGCTGCCCGAACGCTCGAACAACCGGCGACGCCGACGAGGTGAAATGTCCGATATTTTCAAAGAGGTCGATGAGGACCTCCGCCATGACCGGCTAAAGAAGCTCTGGGATCGTTTCGGCCCGTTTGTCATCGGGCTGGCGATTCTCATCGTGGTGGCGACCGCCGGTTACCGCGGTTGGGTCTACTGGCAGGAGAAGCAGGCGCAGGCGACCGGCGACCGCTTCCTGGCCGCGCTCAGCCTCTCCAGCGAGGGCAAGCACGACAAGGCGATCACCGCCCTCAAGGCCATCGAAGCCAATGGCAGCGGCAGCTATCCGGTTCTCGCCGGGTTCCGCGTCGCTTCGGAGATGGCGGTGACCGGCGACACCAAGGGCGCCATCGCCGAATACGATGCGATCGCCGCCAAGAGCGGCAACTCCGAGGAAATCAAGGCGCTCGCCCGGCTGCGCGCCGCCGCGCTGCTGGTCGATACCATGAGCCTGGCCGACCTCGAGAAGCGCCTGGGCGACCTTGCCGGCACCGGCAATGCATGGCGCCACAACGCGCGCGAGCTGCTTGGCCTGGCGGCGTGGCACGACAACGACTTCGAAGCTGCGCGCAAATATTTCGACGAGATCAACAAGGACCAGGAAACGCCAGCCGATCTGCGCCAGCGCGCCCAGGTGATGCTGTCCCTGATCACGGCGCGCATCGGCGCGCCGCCGGCGCCCGCCAAATCCTGAATCGGAACGGGCCACCGCACCACGGCCCCATGCAGGGATGGCCATGTCGACCAGCAGACGGCCGCTGCGCGTTGCCATCGTTGGCCGGCCGAACGTCGGCAAGTCGACGCTGTTCAATCGGCTCGTGGGCAAGCGGCTGGCGCTGGTCGACGACCTGCCGGGCGTAACCCGCGACCGGCGCGAAGGCGAGGCCCGCATCGGCGGCCTCGGATTCACCGCCATCGATACCGCCGGCCTTGACGAGGCCGCGCCGGACTCGCTCGCCGGGCGCATGCATGCGCAGACCGAGGCCGCGGTCCGCTCGGCGGATGTCAGCCTGTTCGTCGTCGATGCCCGCGCCGGCCTGACCCCGCTCGACCGCCACTTCGCCGAGCTGCTCCGCACCCTCGGCAAGCCCATCATTCTGGTCGCCAACAAGGCCGAAGGAAGAGCCGGCGAGGCGGGCATCCTCGAAACCTACGCGCTGGGCTTCGGCGATCCGGTGCCGCTGTCGGCCGAGCACGGCGAGGGTCTCGGCGATCTCCACGACGCCATCCTGGCCCATGAGGGCGAAGCGGAAGAGGGGGAGGGCGCGGCGGCAGAGCCTGAAGACCGACCGATCCGCGTTGCCATCGTCGGCCGGCCGAACGCCGGCAAATCCACGCTCATCAACCGCATGATTGGCCAGGACCGGCTGCTCACCGGGCCGGAGGCCGGCATCACCCGCGACTCGATTTCAGTCGACTGGCGCTGGGACGACCGCGATTTCCGTCTGTTCGACACTGCCGGCCTCAGACGCAAGGCGCGTGTCGAAGGCAAGCTCGAGAAGCTCGCCGTCGGCGATGCGCTGCGGGCAATCCAGTTCGCCGAGGTGGTGATCCTCGTCCTCGACGTCGGCAAGCCCTTCGAGAAGCAGGACCTGCAGATCGCCGACCTGGTCGAGAGCGAGGGCCGCGCCATCGTCATTGCCCTCGACAAATGGGACCTGGTTGCCGACCGCCAGCGCATGATGGCCAATCTCAGGAGCGAGGCGGAGCGCCTGCTGCCGCAGATCACCGGCGTCGCGCTGGTGCCGGTCTCGGGCGTTACCGGCGAGGGCATCGACAAACTGATGAAAGCGGTGCTCGGCGCCCACGCACTGTGGAATTGCCGCGTGTCGACAGCAAAGTTGAACCGCTGGCTGCCCGAGATCCTCGAACGCCACCCGCCGCCTGCGGTGGCCGGGCGCCGCATCAAGCTGCGCTATCTCACCCAGGCCAAGGCGCGTCCGCCGACTTTCGTCGCCTTCTGCTCGCGTCCGGAGGCCTTGCCCGACGCCTGGCGGCGCTACCTCGTCAATGCGCTGCGCGGGGATTTCGGCCTGCCCGGCGTTCCCATCCGCCTGACGCTCCGCAAGGGCGAGAACCCCTATGCGGGGCGCAAGCGCAAGCGGACGTGAACCGCGTCAGGGGAAGCGGATCGTCTCCCCGGTGGCGTATTCGAACAGCACGTTGTTCTCGGCAAAGTCGGGCGACAGCATACGCACGATGTCGGGCACCACAACATCTGGCGCCTTCAGCGTGTCGGGGTCCTCGCCCGGCATCGCCTGCGCCCGCATATGGGTGCGCAACGCGCCGGGACTGAACAGGTTGGCGCGCACCGTCGTATTGGCGATCTCGCCGGCATAGGTCCTGACCAGCGCCTCCAGCGCCGCCTTGGTGATCGAATAGGAGCCCCAATAGGGGCCCATCGTTTTCGTGATGCCGCTGGTCATGAACAGGGCGCGGCCGGCATCGGACTGGCGCAGCAGCGGATCGAGCGAGCGGATGAGGCGCCAGTTGGCGGTCACGTTGATGGCCAGCGCACGATCCCACACCTTGGGGTCGAGATGGGCGAGCGGCGTCACCACGCCGAGCACGCCGGCATTGCCGAAAAGAATGTCGAGCTTGCCCCAACGCTCGTAGATTACCGCACCGAGGCGATCGATGCCGGGGAAATCCTTGAGATCGAGCGGCACCAGCGTGGCGTTGCCGCCCTTGGCGCTGATGGCGTCGTCGAGCTCTTCCAGCCCGCCGGAGGTGCGTGCCACCGCCACCACGTGGGCGCCGGCCTCGGCCAGCCCCATGGCCGCCGCATAGCCAATGCCGCGCGAGGCGCCGGTGACGACGGCGATGCGTCCTTCGAGAGCGGGCATGGGGATCAGCCGGCTTCCGCGGCGCGCGGGAAGGGATGGATGTTGTCGGCGGCCTCGCGGTCGGTCAGCCGCGTCGGATAGGCGCCGGTGAAGCAGGCGTCGCAGAACTGCGGCTGATCGCTGTCGCGGTCCAGCCCGCCGACGGCGCGATAGAGCCCGTCGATCGACAGGAAGCCGAGGCTGTCCACCTGGATGAAGGCGGCCATCGCCTCGACCGACATGCGCGCGGCGATGAGCTGCGTCTCCTCCGGCGTGTCGACGCCATAGAAGCATGAATGCACCGTCGGCGGGCTGGCGATGCGCATGTGTACCTCGGCCGCGCCGGCCTCGCGGATCATCTTCACGATCTTCTGCGAGGTGGTGCCGCGCACGATCGAATCGTCGACGAGAACCACCCGCTTGCCGGCAAGCACGTCGCGGTTGGCATTGTGCTTGAGGCGGACGCCCATGTGACGGATGGCGTCCGAGGGCTCGATGAAGGTGCGGCCGATATAGTGATTGCGGATGATGCCGAGATCGAAGGAGAGCCCCGCCGCCTCGGCATAGCCGATCGCGGCCGGCGTGCCGGAATTGGGCACCGGCACAACGAGATCGGCGGCGGCCGGTTTCTCGCGGGCGAGTTCGGCACCGATGCGTTTGCGGATTTCGTAGACGCCGCGTCCTTCGACCGAGGAGTTGGGCCGGGCGAAATAGACGTATTCGAAGATGCAGAAGCGGCTCTTCGCCGGGGCGAAGGGAAACTGGCTCTCGACCCCGTCCTCGGTCACGATCACCATCTCGCCGGGTTTGACGTCGCGCACGAAGCGCGCGCCGATGATGTCGAGAGCGCAGGTTTCCGAGGCTAGGATGGTCGCCCCGTCCAGCTCCCCGATCACCAGCGGTCGAACGCCGAGGACGTCGCGGCAGCCGATCATCTTCTTGGTCGACAGGCAGACCAGCGACCACGCCCCCTCGATCCTCTGCAGGGCATCGACGATGCGGTCGGCCAGCGGGACGCGCGGCGACGTGGCGATGAGATGCAGGATCACCTCGGTGTCGGAGGTCGACTGAAAGATCGAGCCGCGGCGCTGGAGCTGGTCCTGCAAGGCCAGCGCATTGGTCAGGTTGCCGTTATGGGCAACGGCAAATCCGCCGCCGGAAAACTGGGCGAACAGCGGCTGGATGTTGTGCTGGATCGAGCCGCCATGGGTCGAATAGCGGTTGTGGCCGATGGCGCGGTCGCCGGACAGGCTCGCCACCACGCTCGGATGGGTGAAGGTGTCGCCGACCAGACCGACATGGCGCTCGGCATGGAAGCCCTCGCCGTCATAGGAGACGATGCCGGACGCCTCCTGGCCGCGATGCTGGAGCGCATGCAGGCCGAGCACGGTGAGCGCCGCTGCATCGGGATGTCCGAAGACTCCGAAAACGCCGCACTCCTCGCGCAGCTTGTCATCGTCGAAAGGCCGCGTCGTCAGTTGGTCCATATGCGCGTTTCCCGCGGCGTCAGTTGCCACCGTTCTGGATGAGTTGATCAAGCTGCTGGCGCGAGGCATCGCTCGGGCCGGCGCTGGTGTCGCCCGGTGCAGGGCCGGCATCGGGTGGCGCATTGTCCGGCGTCTGGCCGGCGTCGCCGCCGGTGCTGCCGCGACTGCCGAAGACCTCCTTCAATTTGGCTTCCAGGTCCTGCGGTAGCGCATCCATCAACTGATTGCCCAAGGACTCCAATATAGGCTTGCTCTTGGCGTGCGCCATCCAGCCGGGGGTCGTCTGCGCCAGCCACAGGAAGAACGCCTGCGCCACGACCATGAGCAGCACGCCGCGCGCCGCCCCGTAGAGGAAGCCGAGGCCACGGTCCACCGCCCCGACGCGGCTGTCGAGAACGAAGTCCGCGGCCTTCATCGAGATGAAGCTGACGATGATCAGCGCCAGCAGGAAGATGACGGCGGCAGAGGCGATGGAGGCGGCCGTGTTGTTGCTGAGAAAGGATTTCACCAGCGGCAATGGCAGCTTGTAGAGCAGATAGGCCGCAGCCGCCGCGGCAGCCCAGGAGACCAGCGTCAGCACCTCGCGCACAAAGCCGCGCAACATCGCGAGCAGGGCGGAAATGAGCACGACCACAAGGACGATGACGTCGAGGAGCGATGGCATGGTCTCACGGACTAGCTGCGGCCGAGAAAGGCTCTAGCACGATTCTGGCGCTGTGGTGGTACGCCGGATTACCTTCGGGATTTCCGGCCTGGCGCGATGCGGCTTGAATCAGGCGCTTCACATATCGGTCCAAGCCATTGGGATCAATGGCTTTCGTGAAGCAATGCACAGGCGTGGGGGAGAGCGGACGTTCAGTCGCGGGCGCGGGCTGACGCGGCGATGGCGGCGACCAGATCGGCCAGCGCGGTTATCGTCGCCGTCTCGGCCGTGCCGGCATCCTTGGTTTCCGGCATGGCGGCGCGGGCAAATCCGAGTTTCTGCGCCTCCTTGAGCCGCGCCGCTGCATGGGGCACCGGCCGCACGGCGCCCGACAGGCTGACCTCGCCGAAATAGACGGTGTCGGCCGGAAGGGCAGCGCCCAGCCGCGAGGAGACCAGCGCGGCGGCGACCGCGAGGTCGGCGGCCGGCTCGGCGATCCGGAGGCCCCCGGCAACGTTGAGATAGACGTCGCAATCGACCAAGCGGACGCCGCAATGGGCCTCCAGCACCGCCAGCACCATGGCCAGCCGGCCGGAATCCCAGCCGATCACGGCGCGGCGCGGCGTGCCGAGCGCGGTGGGCGCAACCAGCGCCTGAATCTCCACCAGCAGCGGCCGCGTGCCCTCCATGCCGGCAAAGACCGCGGCACCCGGCGTGGTGGCGTTGCGGTCGCCGAGGAACAGCTCGGACGGATTGGCGACCTCGCCCAGGCCCGCGCCGGTCATCTCGAACACACCGATCTCGTCGGTCGGGCCGAAGCGGTTCTTGACCGCGCGCAGGATACGGAAGTGGTGGCTGCCTTCGCCCTCGAAATAGAGCACGCCGTCGACCATGTGCTCGACCACGCGCGGGCCGGCGATCTGGCCGTCCTTGGTGACGTGGCCGACGAAGACCACCGCCGTGCCGGTCTGCTTGGCGTAGCGGATGAGCGCCTGCGAGGCGGCGCGGACCTGGGTGACGGTGCCCGGTGCCGAATTCGGCGAGGTCGGTCCACAGCGTCTGGATGGAATCGACGATCAGGAGCGCCGGCGACCCGTCGGCGGCGAGCGTCGCCAGAATGTCCTCGACGCTGGTCTCGGCGGCGATCTTCACGGGGGCGTCGGTCAGCGACAGGCGCTCGGCCCGCAGGCGGATCTGGGCCACGGCCTCCTCGCCGGAGACATAGACCACCGACTGGCCGGCGGAGGCGAGCTTCCCCGCCACCTGCAGCAGCAGGGTCGACTTGCCGATGCCGGGATCGCCACCGACCAGCAGCGTCGAGCCGCGCACGAAGCCGCCGCCGGTCACCCGGTCGAACTCGGCGATGCCGGAGCGGATGCGCGGGGCGTCGTCGGTGGTGCCGGCAAGGGTGGTCAGCGCCACCGGGCGGCCCTTGCCGAGCTTGCGGGCTGCCGGGCTCGCCCCGATGCCGCCGCCGGTGCTCTCTTCGACCAGCGTGTTCCATTCGCCGCAGTCATCGCACTTGCCCTGCCAGCGCGAGGAGACGGCGCCGCAGTTCTGGCAGGTGAAGCTTGATTTCAGGCGGACGACGGACGATCGGGCCACGCGCGGTCTCCCGGTTTGTGTTCTTGGTATGTTCTCATGAATGCGGTGGGAGAGCAAGGGGTCGGCGCATGCAGCATCTTCGTCCATCTCCGCATCGGCCGGCGTCCGGGCGCGACGTGCCACGAATTTTTTTCGCCAGAATGACGATTGAGAATGAGGGCACGCTTTCCCGTTCCCGCGAGCAATTGGCCCCGGGGGTTGAATTTCAAAGAGCTTCCCTTTGCCCGATAGTCCGAAATGGGCGTCGACCAGACGCCCGCCGCGGTGGTTTTTGCTCCGGCCCCGCCTGGGAACCGAGACGAAGGCGAGGCGGTTCCATCCGGACAACCAACCTCTAGACCACCACGGTCCCGGTGACGGCTTTCGCCGACCGGCCCGACCGTGGCTGACCCCCGCCTGCCTTTAGCGCTGCCCTTTGGAGGCAATGGCGCGCGGAGACAAATCTCCGCTGGCGGGCTTCCGAGCCCACGCCGCTCCGCTTGCGAGACGGAAACGACGGACACCGCACCCCGCCCCACGCTGATGACGCCTCATGAGCGCGCCCCTTCGCGGGCGAGGATGCCAACCAATATGAGAGCGGTTTGGGGAGCGGGGATAAGTATTTTTCGACCCGGAGTCGGGCTACGGCGGAGCCAAGGCGAAGCGAGCCTCAAGGCCCGCCGACATAGACGCGCTCGTAGCGGCGGCCAAGGTTGGTCAGGAGCTCGTAACCGATCGTGCCGGCGTGGCGTGCAACTTCGTCCACCGGGATGTGCCGGCCGAACAGCTCGACCCAATCGCCGCGGGTGACGCCGGGGATGTTGGTGACGTCGATGGTGATCAGGTCCATCGACACCCGTCCGGCGAGCGGGACGCGCTGGCCGCGGACCCACGCCCAGGCGCCGGGGCGCTCGTCGCTGCCGCCGGCAAGGCGGTGGTAGCCATCGGCGTAGCCGATGGAGAGTGTGGCCAGCCGGGTGGTCCCCTTCAGGCTCAGGGTCGCGCCATAGCCCACGGTCTCGCCTTCCTCGGCCTCGCGCACCGCCAGCACCCGTGCCTCCAGCGTCGCCACCGCACGCATGGGATTGGTGACCCCCTGCACGGCGACGCCGCCATAGAGCGCGATGCCCGGCCGCACCAGGTCGAAGTGATAGTCGGGCCCGAGGAACACGCCGGCCGAATTGGCCAGCGACGCCGGCAGGTCGGCAAACTCGGCCCGCACCTCGCGGAAGAGGGCGAGCTGGCGGCGGTTCATCGGATGGTCCGGCGTATCGGCGCAGGCGAGATGCGAGATGATGAGGTCCGGCGCCAGCGTGGTGAACAGCTTGGCGCTGCGGCGGAGGTCGAGCGCCTCGTGCAACGTCAGGCCGAGGCGGTTCATGCCGGTATCGACGTGAACCGCTGCGCCCGTCGTTCCGCCTGCCTTGCGGAAGGCAGCCCATTCCTCGATCTCCGGCCAGGAGCCGAGCACCGGCCGGATATCGGCACGGGCATAGGCGTCGGCGCCGCCGATGAGCCCGTTGAGGACATAGACGACCGCATCGGGCAGGACGGCGCGCAGGCGCCGCCCCTCGTCGGGGAGCGCCACGAAGAACGTGGTGCAGCCCGCCGCCGCCAGTGCCCGGCCGGCCTGCTCCAACCCCGTGCCATAGCCGTCGCCCTTGACCACTGCCGCCGTGGCGTGGCCGCCGCCGGCGACGTGATCGGCCAGCGCCTTCCAGTTGGCGGCAAGCGCCACAAGGTCGACGGTCAGGCGGCCACCGGCGGGAAGCGATTCAGGTGCGGAAACCATGGCGCCAGCATACAGGGGATTTCCGGTGATGACGCGCCTCACGCACATGCCACGCGGCTTGTGCACAAGGCGTAAGCGGTGCCGCCGAAACTTGCGGCGTGACAGGCTCTTTGCTGCAACGCAGCATAGGGTTCGAGGGAGGATGATTCGTTCTCTGGAGTGAGGACCATGGATCATCACCGCACGCGCCGCCTCGGCGGCGTCTTCCTGGCCAGCCTCGTGGCCTTCTCGTTCGCCACCATCGCCAAGGCCGAAGATCGGCACGCCTGGTTCCAGGGCCTGACGATGCCGGGCACTGTCATTCCATGCTGCGACATTTCCGACTGCCGCCGCACGACGGCCGACTGGCGCGGCGGCCAGTGGTGGGCGACGGTCGACGGCCAGTGGACCCCGATCCCGCCCAACAAGGAGCTCTCCAAGCGCTCGATCGACGGCGATGCCTATGTCTGCGCCAGCAAGAACCGCTACATCTACTGCTTCGTCAGACCCGACATGATGATGTAGAGGCCCCTACAGCGGCTCGTGGCCCGCAAGGACTGAAGTGGGATGCGGGGGCTCAGAGATGCCCTCATGGTGAGGTGCGCGCGTCAGCGCGCCTCGAACCATGAGGCCCATCCTTCGAGGCCCGCCTTCGGCGGGCTCCTCAGGATGAGGGCGCGGGGCGCTGCTCCAATCAGGCTACAGCCGCTCGCCGGCGACCGCCTTGGCGTAGCGGTCCATCAGCAGCGGCCAGCCGCCCTCCTTGACGCTCATCTTCTGGCGGTATTTCTCCCAGCCGGCGCCGTGGCGGGGGAAGTCGCGATGCACCAGCACCACCTCGGTGGTGCCGCCCTCCTGCGCGACGAAGCGCACGTCGACGCGGCTGGCGCCGGATTCGTTGTCGATGACCGTGCGCTCGGGCGAAATCTGCCAGGCGATCACCAGATGGCTCGGCCGGAAGATGGAGAGTACCGTGCCCCACACCGTCTCGCCGCCGGCCTTGTCGCGCTCGATGGCGCGGCCGTTCATCTTCGGCTCGATCAGGATCTCGGCGAGATTGTCGCCGGCAAGCGTGTATTTCGCCGGCCACCATTTGCCGAACTCGTCGACGAACACGGCGAAGGCGCGCTCCGGCGTCGCCTTGACCGTGCGGCTGACCACCAGCAGTTCCTTGACGCCGCTTGCCTGGTCTCCGCCGCCGCTCTCTTCCTTGCTGCCGAACAGCCACTTGAACATGCTTGCACTCCCTTAGCTGCCGGCAGTTTACAGGAATTCGGCGGGGAGGGGACCAAGCGCCACGCCTCTCGTCATTCCGGCGAACGCCGGAATCCAGCCTTCGGGGCTCCAATGCGACAACAGGCTGTTGAGATGGACCCCGGCTTTCGCCGGGGTGACGAAGCCGCGTGGGCGCTATCCCTCGAACGGCACCGGATAGGCGCCGTCCTCGGCGAGGTTGGAGAAGCGCGTCAGCGCATCCTCGAAATGCAGGCGCACGGTGCCCGTCGGTCCGTGACGCTGCTTGCCGACGATCACCTCGGCGATGCCGTGGACCTTGCCCATGTCGTCCTGCCACTTGAAGTATTCCTCGGTGCCAGGCTTCGGCTCGGCGTTCTTGAGGTAATACTCCTCGCGGTAGATGAAGAGCACCACGTCGGCGTCCTGCTCGATGGAGCCCGAACTCGCGGAGATCCGAGAGTTGCGGGTGCTTGTCCTCGCGCTGCTCGACCTGGCGCGAGAGCTGCGACAGGGCAACGATGGGGACGTTGAGTTCCTTGGCCAGCGCCTTCAGCGTCGTCGTGATCTCGGTGATTTCCTGCACGCGGTTCTCGGACGAGCGTCGCGAGGTGCCGACGAGGAGCTGGATATAGTCGACGATCAACAGGTCGAGGCCGCGCTGGCGCTTGAGCCGGCGGGCGCGGGCAGCAAGCTGCGCGATGGAGAGACCGCCGGTCTGGTCGATGTAGAAGGGGATGCGCTGCATCTCGCGCGAGGCCTCGACGATACGGGCGAAATCGCTTTCGTCGATGCGGCCACGGCGGATATTGGCCGATGACACCCCGGACTGCTCGGCGATGATGCGGGTGGCGAGCTGCTCGGCAGACATTTCCAGCGAGAACAGGCCGACGATGCCGCCATTGACCGTCTTCATGGCGCCGTCGGGCTGCAATTCGCCGCGCCACGCCTTGGCGATGTTGAAGCCGACATTGGTGGCCAGCGCCGATTTGCCCATGCCCGGGCGGCCGGCGACGATGATGAGGTCGGAGGACTGCAGCCCGCCCATCAGCCGGTCCATGTCGTCGAGGCCGGTGGCCAGGCCCGACAGGTGGCCGTCGCGCTTGTAGGCGGCGCTGGCGAGGTCGATGGCGCTGGTCAGCGCCGTGTCGAAGGACTGGAAACCGGCGCCGTATTGACCTTTCTCCGCCAGATCGAAGAGCTGCTTCTCGGCTTCCTCGATCTGGGCGCCGGGAGTCTGCTCCACGGTGGCGTCATAGGCGACATTGACCATGTCCTCGCCAATGCCGATCAGCGAACGGCGCAGCGCCAGGTCGTAGACCGTGCGGCCGTAGTCCTCGGCATTGATGATGGTGGTCGCTTCCGCCGCCAGGCGGGCGAGATAAGTGGCAAGGTTGATGTCGCCGATGGCGAGGTCGGTCGGCAGGAAGGTCTTGATGGTGACCGGGGTCGCCACCTTGTTGGCGCGGATGAGCTGGCCGGCGACCTCGAAGATCGCCTTGTGCACCGGTTCGAAGAAATGCTGCGGCTCGAGGAAATCGGAAACGCGGTAGAAGGCTTCGTTGTTGACCAGGATGGCGCCAAGCAGCGCCTGTTCCGCCTCAACGTTCTGCGGCGCGGTGCGATAGGTCTCGTTGGTCGTGTTGTCGGCGACCGCGCGAACCGCGAATGCCATTGTGCCTTCCGTCCCTCAGCCTCTAGCGTCCCCGAATCGTCGCCGCTCCGGTGTCTGCCGGTGACGCTGCCCGCGATACAGGGAAACGGGTCCCAGCCCCTCCGGGCCCGATGAAGACGGCACTTGCCGCTCCGTCTTCATGATCTGTTTACCACGGTCGCCGGCAACGCAAAGTCACGACTTCAGACTCGCCCACTGTTCACAAGCGCGACAGGAACCCCTTGCGACATCCGATTCGCTGTCGAAGCGAATCGCTGCAATGATTCGGAGTCGAAAAAAGGGCAGGCCGAAGCCCGCCCTTTGCCGGAACGGCGGCAGGCGCTACGCCGCCGCCTTGCCTTCCTCGTCGAGCGTGGCGAACTCCGCGTCGCTGAGTTGGATATCCGCCGCCGCCACGTTCTCTTCCAGGTGGGCCACCTTGGAGGTGCCGGGGATCGGCAGCATGACCGGGCTGCGCTTGAGCAGCCAGGCGAGCGCGATCTCCGAGGGGGTCACCTTGTAGCGCTTGGCGATTGCCTCGATCTCCGATCCCGCAACGTGGCCGGAGCTGAGCGGCGCCCACGGGATGAAGCCGATGCCTTCGGCTGCGCAGAAATCGAGAACGTCCTCGCTCTGTCGATCGACGAGGTTGTAGCGGTTCTGCACGGTGGCGACCTTGAAGAATTTCGAGGCCGCCTTGATCTCCTCGACCGAAACTTCGCTGAGGCCCGCGTAGCGGATGACGCCTTCGTCGAGCAGCGTCCCCATGGCCGCAAACTGTTCGTCGCGCGGCACCTTCTCGTCGATACGGTGAAGCTGCCACAGGTCGATCACGTCGACGCCAAGACGCCGACGGCTGAGGTGCGCCTGCTGGACGAGGTATTCCGGCCGGCCGACGGGTTCCCAGTGGTCCGGGCCGGAGCGGGTGAGCCCGCCCTTGGTGGCGATGACCATGCCGGCGGGATAGGGGTGAAGGGCCTCGTGGATCAGGAATTCGGAGGTTTCGGGGCCGTAGGCATCGGCGGTGTCGATGAAATTGACGCCGAGCGCCGGCAGGCGCTTGAGGGTGCGGATGGTTTCCGGCCGATCCGCCGGCTCGCCCCAGATTCCGCGACCGGTGATGCGCATGGCGCCAAAGCCCAGGCGGTTGACCTCGATATCGCCGCCGATCCTGAAGGTGCCGGCATGCGCTGCGTTTGGTGTGGACATGTAAAATCTCTTTGCGATGGGAGGAGCCGCTGCCGGACGGCGACCGAGTTAATGTGGGACGTTTGTGCCCCAACGGAAAGTCCTGCGGGTGAAAAGATGCGGTCTGCCAATAAGAAGGGGCGGGCCGAAGCCCGCCCCTGATGCGGCTTCGGGAATGATCAGAGCTGGATGCGGTAGTTGTCGAAGCCGTCTGCGCCCGGGCCGGCGAACTCGATGCCCTTGACGTCGGCGAGATGGTCCTTGGCCTTCGGTCCCGAGGGGAAGATGACCGAGGCACCGGCAACCGGCGCCAGCGACCAGTTCTCGTCCGCTTTGGGGTCGATCGTGCCCTTCTCGACGATGTAGCGCACGATGACGTCGCGGTTGGTGTCGGGGCCGACGAAGACGATCACGTGATCATTGATGTCGGGGAAGTTGCCGCCGCCGCCGGCGCGGTAGTTGTTGGTGGCGACGATGAACTTCTGCTTGGGATCGATCGGCTTGCCGCCGAAGGACAGGTCGACGATGCGGCTCGCCGTCGAATTGATGACGGCGCCCTTGGAGTCGTATTTCGGCGACTGCGAGACGTCTATTCTGTAGGTGACGCCGTCGATGACGTCGAAATTATAGCTCGGGAAGTCGAGGTTGATCAGAGGCTGGTCGGCCTTGCCGGGCTGGATCTGGTTGAAGATGCCGGCCGACATCTCCAGCCATTCCTTGACCTGCGCGCCGTTGATCTCCACCGCCCGCACCGTGTTCGGGTAGAGATAGAGGTCCGACACGTTCTTGATGGCGACCGCGCCGACCGGAACGTCGGTGTAGTAGTCCGGCCCGCCGCGCCCGCCGGCCTTGAACGGCGCCGCCGCGGAGAGGATCGGCAGGCCCTCCCACTGGGTGCCCTTCATCATCTGGGCGATGTACCAGGTCTGCGCGTTGCTCACGATCTGCACCGACGGGTCGTCGGCGACCAGCGCGAAGTAGCTATAGAGCGGTGCCGCGGTCTTGCCGACCGGGCGGCGGACATAGGCGAGCGTCGCCTCGTGGTCGGCCTTCAGCGCATCGTCGATCTTTTCGTAGTCGGCGACGGTGGGGACGATCTTGTGGTCCTTGCGCTCGTAGATCGGGCGCGCCTCGGACATGGCCGAGACGACCTTCCATGTGTTTCCGTCGCGCTCCAGCATCAGGTCGATGAGGCCCATATGCGAGCCCCAGAAGCCGCCCATCACCGCCGGCTTGCCCATCAGCGTACCGGCCTTGTTGTCGACGCCGTCGAGGTTGTCGAAGGAGGGGCCGCCGGGGAAGACCAGGTGCTGGTGGCCGGTGAAGATGGCGTCGAGGCCGGCGACGTCGCCGAGGAACAGCGCGGCGTTCTCCATCAGCTCGGTCTTGTTGGCATCGATGCCGGTGTGGGCCAACGCGATGACGATGTCGGCGCCATCTTCCTTGATCTGCGGCACCCACGCCTTGCCCGCCTCGACGATGTCGCGGGTCATCACGTTGCCGACCAGGTTCTTTGAGTCCCAGATCATGATCTGCGGCGGCACGAAGCCGATGATGCCGATGCGGATCGGGTATTCCTTGCCGTCGCCGTCCGTCACCGTCTTGTCGAGGATGATGTACGGCTTGGCATAGAGCTTGTCGTCGCGCGCGTTGTCGGCGAGTTGAGTGCCGCGGATGAGGTTGGCGCAGACGAACGGGAAGTTCGCCCCGGCGATGACCTTGTCGAAGAACGGCAGGCCGTAGTTGAACTCGTGGTTGCCGAAGGTCGAGCACTCGTAGCCGAGCAGGTTCATGCCCTTCATGATCGGGTGGACGTCGCCGTCCTTCATGCCCTTCTCATAGGCGATATAGTCGCCCATCGGGCTGCCCTGTAAGAGGTCGCCGTTGTCGATGAGCATCGAGTTGGTCGCTTCGGCACGGATCGACTGGATGATTGTTGCGGTGCGCGACAGGCCCATCGTGTCGTTGGGTTTGTCGGCGTAGTAGTCATAGGGCAGCAGGTTCACATGGATGTCCGTGGTCTCCATGATCCGCAAGTGCGCCTGACCGGCAGCGGCGAGCACCGAATAGGGGTGCATGACCGCCAGCACACCGAGGGCGCTGGAGCCCAGCAGAAACCGGCGTCGGTCAATTTCCAGTCGTCTCGTTCCGGACATCGAATGAGCCTCCTCGCTATTGAAACGGCCGCCGCGGCCAGCGCTGGGGGAAGGCGCCTTGCCCTGGCGGCACGCCTATCATGAGCTTGCACCCGTCTGCGGCCGGTTCAAAGCCGTTTTCGCCGGCGTGTGGCGGCTTCACTGGCACCTTTCGGTGACGCGGTCGTGACGAGGGCTGGAAACCCGCCGACGGCGCACTATCACCATTGTGAGAGGCGAAAATCGGGCGCCGCCTACCTCATGAACCGAGCGACTGCCCCCCGACCGTCAGCAGGGGACCGCCGATGAGCGACAAGGACACCCTGACCAAGCCGCGGGTGAAGCCGAAGACCAAGGTCGAGCGGCCGCGCCTGCACAAGGTCATCCTGGTCAACGACGACTACACGCCGCGAGAATTCGTGGTGACGGTGCTGAAGGCAGTGTTCCGCATCACCGAGGACCAGGCCTATCGCGTGATGATCACCGCCCACCGCAAGGGCGTGTGCGTGGTGGCCGTCTATACGAGGGACATCGCCGAGACCAAGGCGACCGAAGCGACCGAGGCGGGGAAGGCCGCCGGCTACCCGCTGCAGTTCACCACCGAGCCGGAGGAATAGGCAGCCGTCTGGCGATGCACGGCCACAGCGGCACCTCGTATGTCCTGAATGATCACTTGGGCTTGGGCTGGAGGCGTCCGACGACCTTCTTGCCGCCATCCAGGGTGCGACCAAAGAAATCGATGTGAAGCACCTGCGGAATGAGGCCGAACTGCATTCGCCGTTCGACGTAGACGCAGATCAGCTGCGCCGGCTCGTCGGCGATCGACATGAGGGCCCGGACCTGGCCGTCCGCGGTTTCGTCAATGAGAACCGGAATGTTCGGGTACGCATTGAGCCGGGCGACATAGGCGCCAGGACGATCCTTTGAGGGGGCGAGCTGCACCCCGAAGGCCAGGCTGCGTTGCAGGAACGTCAGCGCGCGCTTTTCGCCGCCTCCGTCAAATACGCGCCAATAGACCTGGACCGGGTCGCTGGTCTCGACCATCCCGTCCGCCCGCCGGTTCACGGCGTAGACGACCGTGTCGGTCTTATCCGAAAGCTGAAGATAGAAGACCAGAATTCTCGTCTTGCGGCTCCAGATATCGCGGATCGTCGGAGCAGAAGGACTGATTGGCCGCCTGTGACGCACCGCCGAACGCCAGGAGCAGGAGAGCTGAGAGGGCGAATTTGCGAAACTGAACCACTGGTATGGTCCTCAGCGTCAGGAGTGCCAGGACGTATCGACAGCCTACCCAGTCGTTTTCGAGGACGATATCTTGCCCGCGCCAATTCCTGATGTCGAGGTGGTCTCGGGCCGGGAAGGGGCCCGGTCGGGCGCCCGCCCCATGAGCATCGCCTCGAAGGCGAGGCTCGCCTTGGTGCGATAGCGTTCCTTGTGGCGGAGCAGCAGGAAGGCGCGCTTGGGAATCGCGAAGGGGACGTGCACAAGGCGGCCGGCGGCGAGATAGGCCGCGACCACCAGCTCCGACACCACCGTTGCCCCGCCGCCAAGTTCCACCGCCGAACACACCGCCTCGTTGGAGGGCAGCTCGAGGGCGATCGTGAGCGCGGCAGGATCGATGCCGATGCGCCTGAGCGCCGTCTCGAAGGCCGAGCGCGTTCCCGAGCCGGGCTCGCGCAGCACCCACGGCATGCCGAGGATATCGTCCGCACGGAGGGCTTGCCGGCCCGCCCAGGGGTGATCCGGCGCCACCACCACGATCACCTGGTCGCGCGCCACCGTTCCGGCCGATAGCGCCGGCGCATCGATGGCGCCCTCCACCAGCCCGAGCTCGGCCGCGCCGTCGATGACCGCCTTGGTGACCGTCTCGGTATTGCCGACCGAGAGCGTGAGGTCGATGCCGGGATGGCGCGCGTGGAAGCGCACGAAGCGCGCCGGCAGCCAGTAGCTGGCGATGGTCTGGCTGGCCTGGACGGTGAGCGAACCGCGGCTGAGTCCGCCGAGTTCCGACAGCACCAGTTCGGCGGCGTTGGCCCGCGCCAGCGTCGCCTGCGCCTCGCCGAGGAAGATGCGGCCGGCCTCGGTGAGTTCGATGCGGCGGCCGACCCGGTGGAAGAGGGCGGCGCCGTAGCGGTCCTCCAGAACGCGGATGGCCGAACTGACCGCGGACGGCGTCAGGTGCAGCGCCGTGGCGGCCTGGGTCAGATGCTCGCGTTCGGCAACGGCGATGAAGATGCGGAGCTGGTCGAGGGTCATGGTTTCATTCGATCCAATCGAATGAAACATACCATAGTTTGCAATGGATCGAACAGATGGAGTGGGCGATCCTGCCGCTCCCTTCAGCCGGAGCCGTCCATGCCCGCCACGCGATTCGCCGCGCGCCTCCTTCCCCTGTTGCCTGGAACGGCGCTCAGCATTGCTGTCACGCTCGCCGCCGTCGGCCTTCAGGCCGTCGAGGTCCGTCTCACCGGGCGCGCCTGGCTGGAGAGCCTGGTTCTGGCGATCCTCATTGGCACGGCGGTGCGCTCGCTGCTCAGGCCCGACGACCGTTTCAGCCTCGGCATCCGCTTCAGCGCCAAGACGCTGCTCGAGATCGCCGTGGTCCTGCTCGGCGCCTCGGTGAGTGCCCGGGCGGTGATGGCCGCCGGTCCGATGCTGCTTGCCGGCATCGTCGGCGTGGTCATGGTCGCCATCACCGCCAGCTATGGCATCGGCCGGGCGCTGGGGCTGGAGCACAAGCTGGCGACGCTGGTCGCCTGCGGCAATTCCATCTGCGGTAATTCGGCGATCGTCGCCGCCGCCCCGGTGATCGGCGCCACTGCCGGCGACATCGCCTCCTCCATCGCCTTCACCGCCGTGCTCGGCGTCGTCGTCGTGCTAGTGCTGCCACTGCTGGTGCCGGTGTTGCATCTGTCGGCGACGCAATACGGCGTGCTTGCCGGGCTCACCGTCTACGCCGTGCCGCAGGTGATCGCCGCGACCGCGCCGGTCGCCACCCTCAGCGTTCATGTCGGCACGCTGGTCAAGCTCGTCCGCGTGCTCATGCTGGGGCCGGTGGTGATCGCGCTCTCGCTCGGACGGCGGGACGCGGAAGGGCGCCGGCCGAGCCTCAACCAGATGGTGCCGCTGTTCGTCGTCGGCTTCCTGGTGCTGATGATGCTGCGCTCTGCCGGCGCCATTCCCGCCGTCGTGCTCGGGCCGACCGCCACAGTCGCCACCTGGCTCACCATCGTCTCGATGGCGGCGCTGGGGCTGGGTGTCGACGTGCGCACCGTCGCCGGTGCCGGCGGGCGGGTGACCGCGGCCGTGGTGCTGTCGCTGCTGGTGCTGGGCACGATCAGCGTCGCGCTGATCTGGTCGCTGCACCTGGCGTGAGGGAAGGCGAGGGCTCTACTCGCCCGCCATCTTCAGCGGGGCCACCCAATCGCCGTCTCTGGCGCGCAACGCCTCTTCGTTCTCGAACATGTAGTTGCGTGTCAGTGGCACGGCCAACTGGTTCTTGGTGAGCTGAATCTGGAAGTTCATCATCAGCCCGATCTCGAAGGCGGCCTGGGAGGCGGCGAGGTAGAACTCCCAGATGCGGCAGAAACGCTCGTCGTAGACCGCCACCACCTCGTCGCGATGGGCGAGGAAGGTCTCGCGCCACGCCTGCAGCGTCTTGGCGTAGTGCAGGCGGAGGATCTCCATGTCGGTGACGTAGAGCTTCTCCTTCTCAACCGCGGGAATCACCTCGGAGATCGCCGGGATATAGCCGCCGGGGAAGATGTAGCGCTGGATCCACGCGCTGGTGTCGCCCGGCCCATCGGTGCGGCCGATGGAGTGCAGCACCATCGAGCCGTCGTCGGCCAGCAGGTTGCGGCAGACCTTGAAGAAGGCGCGGAAGTAGCCGACGCCGACGTGCTCGAACATGCCGACCGAGACGATGCGGTCGAACGGCCCTTCGACACTGCGGTAGTCCTGCAGCAGGAACTTGGCCTTGTCGTTGAGGCCGAGCGCCTCGGCGCGGCGGTTGGCGACCGCGTGCTGCTCCTCCGAGAGCGTCACGCCGACGACCTCGACGCCGCAATGCTCGGCGAGATAGAGGCCGAGCCCACCCCAGCCGCAACCGATGTCGAGCACGCGCATGCCGGGCTTCAGATTCAGCTTGGCGGCAAGGTGCCGTTTCTTGGCAAGCTGCGCCTCGTCGAGGTCGGTGACGCCGTCTTCCCAGAAGGCGCAGGAATATTGCAGGTCGGCGCCGAGGAAGAGCGAATAGAGCCGGCCGTCGAGATCGTAGTGGGAATGGATGTTCTTGCGTGACCGGCTGAGCGAGTTCATCTGCCGGAAGCGGCGGGTGGCCAGCCGCCAGGCGCTGATGGCGATCATCGGCAACGGCGGCAGCGCGTTGTCGAAGTTCTCGAAGATCACCATGAGGAAGTCGAAGATCGACCCCTGCTCGACGATCAGGCGGCCGTCAGAGAACGCTTCGCCGAGCCTGAGGTCGGGATCGCGGATGACGACCGACTCGGCCTCGGCGCTGGTGAAACGCACACGCACGGTCTCTGGCCGCCCGTCGCCGAAGGCAAATGTGTTGCCCTCTGCGTCGACGATCTCCAGCGACCCCTTGCGGATGGCCTTGGTCAGATATGATTTCAGTGTAGAATTCATCGGGTATCAGCCCCGGCAGTCGATGCTCTTCCCCTGCCGCAGATTGCCCGCCGGCGACCCGTGGCGCCGGCGGATGATAGTCCCGAAACAGGTTTGATCTCAACCCATTACGGTTGCGTCAGGATTCCGCGATTTCTTCCGCCTCGGGGGCCTCGTCACCTTCCCCCGCGGCTTCGTTTTCCTCGGCTTCGGCCTGTTCTTCTTCCGCCTCACCGGCGCCCGCCAAGGTCACGTCCTCGCCGCCCGCCTGACGCTCGGCCTCATCCTCGCTGCGCGCCACATTGGCGACGACATGGGCGTCGACCTCGGCGTGGAGGGCGATGAGGATCGTGTGCATGCCGATGGTCTTGATCGGCTGGTTGAGGGCGATCTGGCTGCGGTTCACGCTGAAACCGCCGGCACCCATCGCCTCGGCCAGGTCGCGCGTGGTGACCGAGCCGTAGAGCTGGCCGGTCTCGCCCGCCTGGCGGATGAGCACGAAGGACTGGCCTTCGAGCTTGGCGGCGACCGCCTCGGCCTCCTGGCGGCGCTCCAGGTCGCGGGCCTCGAACTGGACCTTCTCGGCCTCGAAACGCTTGCGGTTATCGGCGTTGGAGCGCAGCGCCTTGCCCTGCGGCAGCAGGAAGTTGCGGGCATAGCCGTCGCGCACGCGCACGACGTCGCCCATCTGGCCGAGCCGGGCGATGCGTTCAAGCAGGATGACTTCCATGGTCGTTCACTCCGTTGACACGTTCGGGATCATTGTGGGGGCACGCCCTTGAAGCGGCGGGCGCGGAGGTGGAACAGGGCCTCGGCGATTGCCAGAAGCGCGAAGAGGATCAGCGGCAGGCCGGAGAAGGCGATCAGCGCATAGACGACGATAAGCAGCACCGTGCGGCCGCCGAAGCCCACCGTGAGGGCGTGCATTACGGCCAGCCCGGTCAATGCCGCAGCACCTGCCAGCGCCCCGGCGAAGACCTGGGCTACCTCGCCGGCCGCTCCCGGCAGGAAGGCAAGCAGGGTGGTGCCGGCCAGTGCAAGCAGCGCCCGGCCGGGCAGGTCGACGCCCCAAAGCGTCTCGCGCGGCCGCTTCAGACGGCCGGACGCCCGCGCCACGACGGTTGCCAGCCACAGGTCAAAGGTCAGCATGAAGACCAGGAGGGCCGTGACGGTGAACGGCATGATGGCGAGGTAGAACTGCACGAACGGGGTCAACTCGGCAGCGGTCGGCGGTGCTGTCGTGGTCTGCATGGTGGCGAACAGCTCGACCAGCGCCTGGGTCACGTCGGCGGACATCGTCACGCGGTTGAAGCCGATCAGGATGCCGACCAGCACGACCCCGACGGCGACTGCAGCGGAGAGATGCACCAGCATGCGGCCGAGTGGATACCATTCGCGGGACGCGTCGGGCTGGGCATCATCGGCCTGGCGGGATAGCAGCGCGAGCCGGGCGACCCAGAAGACCGGCACCGCGAACAGGAGCAGGAACGCCGCCGCTCCCATGGTCGACAGGGTGGCGAAGATCACGAGTGCCCCGGTGACGGCCGCCACGGCGCCGGCCACCGTGCCCCAGCCGAGGCCGGCCAGGCCGATGGGCAGGCCGGTGAGGATGAACAGCGGGAAGGCGAGCACAGTACCGCCGACCGGCGCCACAAACATGAGCGCCGCCGCGATGCCGGCTGCAAGGCCAACGAGGATCTTCTGCATCATCGCTGTCCCGCCTTTCGAGCGGTTAGGGGAGGGTCGCGGAGCCTGCGCTCCGGCCGTACCCCAACTGGGAATGGCAGTAGGCAGTCGGCAATCGATGTTGAATCGACTGCCGATTGCCGAATTACAACTGCCTACTTGATCACATACGGCAGCAGGCCGAGGAAGCGGGCCCGCTTGATCGCCTGGGCCAGTTCGCGCTGCTTGGGTGCCGACACCGCGGTGATGCGCGACGGCACGATCTTGCCGCGCTCCGAGATGTAGCGCTGCAGCAAGCGCACGTCCTTGTAGTCGATCTTGGGCGCATTGGCGCCGGAGAACGGGCAGGTCTTGCGGCGGCGGAAGAACGGCCGGCGCGTCGGCAACTGATTGATGTCGACCATCAGTTATCTCCCCCATCGCTGGCGCTGGCGCCGTCATTGTCGTCGCGGCGCGGGCGCGGCGGACGGTCACCACGATCGCGGTCGCCAAAATCGCGGCGCGGCCCGCGGTCGCGATCGCCGAAGCGGCCGCCACGCTCGCCGCGGTCGTCGCGGTCGCGCTTCTGCATCATCGCCGAGGGACCTTCCTCCAGCGCCTCGACCTTGATCGTCATGGCGCGGATGACGTCCTCGTTGAGCCGTTCCTGACGCTCCACCTCGGCGACCGCCGCGGGCGTCGCGTCGATGTTCATCAGGGTGAAGTGGGCCTTGCGGTTCTTGCGGATGCGGTAGGCGAGGGACTTGAGCCCCCAGCTTTCGACCTTGGAGACGCTGCCGCCCGCCTGCTCGATGACGCCTTTGAACTGCTCGACAAGCGCCTCGACCTGCGGGCCGGAGACGTCCTGGCGAGCCAAAAAGACATGCTCGTATAAGGGCATGGATGCCTTTCCTCATGTTGTCCGGCGCTAAGCCTCGTCGAAGCCTTCTTGGTAGGAAAGGCTCGATGACACTTCGAGAGCAGGAGCACGGGAAGTCGGATCGCTGTCGATCCTGCGGCTCTCGCCGCCTTCCGTTCAGCCCCCGGCCGGGGTCCGTCTGGACGCCGCGGTTATAAGGAAAAGTCGGGCGTTTGCAAGCGTTTTGGATTAGGGGATTCGCTTGGCGACCACACAGAACGAGAAACCCCATGTGCGCCCAATGCGGACATTTGAGCCGGAGGGCCGTCCTGACGGGCCTCCTGGGAGGTGCTGGTGCGCTCCTTGCCACCCGCGGCGCGCTGGCTGCCTGCTGGACGCCCCAGCAATTGGCAGCGGTGCCGGGTGAGGCGCTGCGCCGCCACCCCACTGCCGCCGATGCCATCGTGAAGCCGGCCCCGGCGGCCGCGCTGGCGCCGGTCAGCGGGCCGCTGGCAGGCATCGTCCGCCGGGTCGATCTGCCGGCCGGTGAGAAGGCCGTCGCGCTCACCTTCGACCTCTGTCAGACGGTGAGCCCCATCGCCGGCTATGACGGTGCCGTCGTCGACTATCTGCGCGCTGAGGACGTTCCCGCGACCTTCTTCGCCGCCGGGCGCTGGCTGCTGACGCACAACAGGCGGGCCGAACAGCTCGCCGCCGACCGGCGCTTCCTTGTCGCCAATCACAGCTATGATCATCCCGACCTGCATGCCGCTTCGGCCGCGCGCATCGAGAACGAGATCTTGCTGACCGAAGCGGCCCTATCCATGACCCGCGAGGCGGCAGCCAAAGTGTGCCCCGGGACGACCCAGGCGGCGCCCATGCGGCTCTTCCGTTTCCCCTACGGCTCCTGCACGGCCTCGGGTGTTGCTGCCGTCAACACCATCGGTTCGGTCGTCATCCAATGGGACACGGTCTCCGGCGACCCCGACGGCACGAGCGCCAAAGCCATCGTGCGCAACGTATTTTCCACCGTGCGGCCGGGTTCGATCGTTGTCATGCACGCCAACGGCCGCGGCACCCATACGGCCGAAGCGCTGCGCACGATCATCCCGAAGCTGAAGGGGGAGGGCTATCGTTTCCTGACCGTCGCCGACCTCATCAAGGCCGGCCGGCCGGTCGCGGCAAACGCTTGCTACATCACGCGGCCCGGCGATACGGCGCGCTATGATGCGAAGCTGGCGCATGGGGGCCCGGTTCCGATCCCGAAGAGGCGCAAGCTCTAGCTGTGGAGCCTCAACAGGTTGTTGCTGGTTAGGGCGAGTCTGCTGATGGGCGGTTTTGAGTTTAGGCTGCCATGTGGGCGATGCCAGTTGTATCGGTGGAGCCAGCGCGGCAGCTCGTCGCCTCGGTCGTCGGAAGTGGGGTAAGCCCGGGCATAGGCCCATTCCCTCAATGCCGTCTGGATGAAGCGCTCGGCCTTGCCGTTGGTCTTGGGCGTGTAGGGCCTGGTCCTGATGTGCCTGAGGCCGAGATCGCGGCAGGCATCGCGGAAGGCGTGGGCTTTGTAGCAGGCACCGTTGTCGGTCATGACCCGGGCGACGGTGACGCCGAGGCTTGCGTAGTAGGCGACGGCGGCGCGCAGGAAGGCGACGGCACTCTGCTTCTTTTCGTCGGGCAGGATCTGAGAGAAGGCCAGGCGCGAGGCATCGTCGATGGCGACATGGACGAACTCCCAGCCGACGCCGCGTGAGTTGCTCTGTCCCCGACGGTTACCGGTGATGCGGTGGCCGACCCGGTCGAAACGGCCGAGCTTCTTGATGTCGATGTGGATGAGTTCACCGGGATGATCGCGCTCGTAGCGGCGCACCGGCTCGGCCGGCTCCAGCGCGCTGATGCGGTTCAACCCGAGGCGCCGGAGGATGCGGCTGACGGTGGCCGGCGAGATACCGAGTTCGGCCGCGATCTGCTTGCCGGTCCAGCGCTGCCGGCGCAGCCGCTCCACTTCGGTCACGACCGTCTCTGGCGTCGGCTTATGCAGGCGATGCGGCCGTGATGAGCGGTCCTTCAGCCCCTCCGGCCCCTCGCGGTGGAAGCGCTCGACCCATTTGCGCACCGTGCGCACCGACACGCCAAAGGCCGCGGCAACCGCTGCCATAGGCTGCCCGGCCTCTATGCGCCGCACCACATCGGCTCGACTATGCGGCGTCAGACGGGCATTCTTGTGCACGTTCATCCGGTCCTCCTCCGAGGCCTTGCTGAAGCTTCGCAACTCCAGCTTCCTCGCTCGGGACCGGATGGACAACCTGTTGAAAGCTCACAGCTAGCGCGGCGCGGCGACCGGGCAGGCCGCGGTGAAGCGGCGATAGATGTCAGCGCCGGCTGTGGCCCGGAAGGCCGCCTCGCGCACACCATAGAGGTCCGAGGTCACCCGCAGGCGAAGAATGTCCGAGACACGCGCATCGGCGAGGAACCGGCGAATGCCGGCCAGGTCCGTCGCCTGCTGGTGGGTTCGGTTGACATAGCGCGCCCTGAGGTTGCGGCCGGGCTGCCCCGCGAAGCGGTATTCCAGCGTCAGGTTGACCTTCCCGGCGGCCTTGAAGCTCCACTCGATATCCATGACCGGCTTGCCGCCAGTGCAGGTGAGCGCGAGGCGCACCTCCTCGAGGCCCGCCGTCACGTCAACGATCTCGGTGGTCATCAGATAGGCGCGGCCAACCGTCTGGTCCGTGATGCGGTCGACGCCCTCCGCCCACATCCAGCGGCCAGCATGCAGGCTCTCGAATGAAGCGGCTAGGGTCGGCCCCGCCGTCATGGCGGCAAGCATCGCCAGCCCTGCCGAAGCGATCCGGAAACGCCCCATTTCCCAGCTCCTGTCCGGGCACAAGCGTAACAGGCCGGCGCCCGTCTTGACAGGCTCGGCCGGGCGCGCTCAAACCCGCGGCCAACGGCGGAGACTCGCCGGCGGAGAGAGGCGTCTCGGGGCAAGATGACGGTCGCATTCACGTTTCCAGGCCAGGGCAGTCAGGTGGTCGGCATGGGCAAGGCGCTTGCCGATGCCGAATTCGAGGCGCGCGCCGTCTTCGAGGCGGTGGACGACGCGCTCGGCGAGAAACTGTCCCGGATCATCTGGGACGGGCCGATCGAGACCCTGACGCTGACCGAGAACGCCCAGCCGGCGCTGATGGCGGTGAGCCTTGCGGCGTTGAGGGTGCTGGAGGCGCGCGGCGTTGGCATCCGCGACAAGGCGGCCTACGTCGCCGGCCATTCGCTCGGTGAATATTCGGCGCTGGCTGCCGCCGGCGCGTTCAGTGTTCAGGATGCCGCCCGCCTGCTGCGCACGCGCGGACGGGCCATGCAGGCTGCCGTGCCGGTCGGCACCGGCGCCATGGCGGCATTGCTCGGCATGGAGCTCGACGTGGCACGAGAGGTCGCCGCCGAGGCGGCCGAAGGCGACGTCTGCGCCACAGCCAACGACAATGGCGGCGGGCAGGTGGTGATTTCCGGAAGCAAGGCAGCCGTCGAACGCGCCATCGTGATCGCTCAGCAGAGGGGCGCCAAGCGCGCCATCCTCCTGCCGGTGAGCGCCCCGTTCCATTGTGCATTGATGGAACCGGCCGCAAAGGTGATGGAGGAGGCGCTCGGCGCCATCGACATCAAGGCGCCGGTCGTGCCGCTGGTCGCCAATGTTCTCGCAGCGCCCATCAGCGATCCCCACGAGATCCGCCGCCGGCTGGTCGAGCAGGTGACCAGCATGGTGCGCTGGCGCGAGTCGGTCGCCTGGCTGGGTGGCGCTGGGGTCAATCTTTTCGTCGAGGTCGGTGCCGGCAAGGTGCTCTCCGGCCTCGCCAGACGCATCGTCGATGGGGCCGAGACGATTGCCGTCGGCGCGCCGGCCGATGTCGACGCTGCCGTCGCCAAGCTCGGCTGAGGAAGGGCCAGAAATATGTTCGAACTGACAGGGAAACGTGCCCTGGTCACGGGAGCAAGCGGCGCCATCGGTGGCGCTATCGCCCGCGCCTTTCACCGGCAGGGTGCCACTGTCGGGCTGTCAGGCACACGACGCGAGGCGCTCGATGCCCTTTCCGTCGAGCTTGGCGAGCGCACGGCCGTTCTGCCTTGCGATCTCGCCGATGCAGCGCAGGTGGAACAGCTCGTGCCGCAGGCGGAAGAAGCGCTCGGCGGCGAGGTCGATATCCTGGTCAACAACGCTGGCGTTACCCGCGACATGCTTTTCGCGCGCATGAGCGACGAGGACTGGGACCTGGTGTTGACGGTGAACCTCACGGCGGCCATGCGGCTGTCGCGCGCCGTGCTGCGCTCCATGATGCGCAAGCGCCACGGCCGCATCGTCTCGATCACGTCTGTGGTGGGGGTCACCGGCAATGCCGGTCAGGGCAATTACGCCGCCTCCAAGGCGGGCCTCATCGGCATGACCAAGTCGCTGGCCGCGGAAATCGCCAGCCGCAACGTCACCGTCAATTGCGTCGCGCCCGGCTTCACTGCGTCGGCCATGACCGATGCGCTCAACGAGAAGCAGAAGGAGGCGATCCTCCAGCGAGTCCCCGCCAAGCGCTTGGGCACGCCCGACGAGATCGCCGGGGCAGTGGTCTACCTGGCATCGGACGAAGCGGCCTATGTCACCGGCCAGACATTGCACGTCAACGGCGGCATGGCCATGATATGAGCGGCCCGGGCGGTTTTGAGGCCGGCCGGCACGAAGGAGGAAACGGGGTCATTTCGTTGGCTGGCAAAGGTCCGCAAAGTGTGTTACGGGCCACCGGCCGGTGCCGGAGGCGCGGCGGTTTTCTTGCGCTTCTACCCGTACCGAACACAAGGCGATCATCGATCCCTTGCCGGGCAAGGGGTCCATCGGATAGTCAAATTGGGGCAATCGAGGTTCTGAAAAAATGAGCGATGTCGCTGAACGGGTGAAGAAGATTGTCGTCGAGCATCTCGGCGTCGACGCTGAAAAGGTCACCGAGAACGCCAGCTTTATCGACGATCTGGGCGCGGACAGCCTCGACACGGTCGAACTGGTCATGGCCTTCGAGGAGGAGTTTGGCGTCGAGATTCCGGATGACGCCGCCGAGACGATCCTGACGGTCGGCGACGCCGTCAACTTCCTCGAAAAGAACACCGCCTGAGCGGCGTCGACCCGGCCGCCGTAGGCGCGGGTCGCAGTGTTCCATGAGGCGGGTCGTCGTCACCGGTATGGGCATGGTGTCGCCGCTTGGCTGCGGCGTCGAGGCCTCATGGGCGGCCATCCTCGCCGGCCGGAGCGGGATTGCACGAATCGAGAATTTTGAGGTTGCCGATCTGTCCTGCCAGATCGCCGGCCAGCTGCCGCGCGGCTCCAAGGCGGAAGGCAAATACGACCCCGACGAATGGATGGAGCCGAAGGAGAGCCGCAAGGTCGATCCCTTCATCGTCTATGCGGTTGCCGCCGCCGAACAGGCGCTCGACGACGCCGGCTGGCATCCGACAAGCCGTGACGACCAGATCGCCACGGGCGTGCTCATTGGTTCCGGTATTGGCGGCCTGCAGGGCATCGAGGAGACCGCGATCACGCTGCGCGACCGCGGTCCGCGGCGCGTCAGCCCGTTTTTCATTCCAGGCCGCCTGATCAACCTCGCCTCCGGCCACGTGTCGATCCGTCATGGCCTCAGGGGGCCGAACCATGCGGTGGTGACCGCCTGTTCCACCGGCGCGCACGCCATCGGCGATGCGGCCCGGCTGGTTGCTCTGGGCGATGCCGACGTGATGGTCGCCGGCGGCGCCGAATCGCCCGTCTGCCGCATTGCGATTGCCGGCTTTGCCGCCGCCAAGGCGCTGTCGACGCATTTCAACGACCGGCCGGCCGCGGGCTCGCGTCCCTATGACCGCGACCGCGACGGCTTCGTCATGGGCGAAGGCGCCGGCGTCGTCGTCGTCGAGGAGCGCGAGCACGCTTTGGCGCGCGGCGCTCGCATCTATGGCGAGGTCATCGGCTACGGCCTGTCCGGCGATGCCTATCACATAACCTCGCCCGCCCCGGACGGCGACGGCGCCCGCCGCTGCATGGAAATGGCGCTGAAGCGGGCGGGTATCAGTGCCGGCGATCTCGACTACATCAACGCCCACGGCACCTCGACCCAGGCCGGCGACGAGATCGAGCTGAAGGCGGTCGAGAGCCTGGTGGAGAACACGGCCGGCACGATCAGCATGTCCTCGACCAAATCGGCGACCGGACACCTGCTCGGCGCGGCCGGTGCCATCGAGGCGATCTTCTCGCTGCTGGCGATCCGCGACAACGTGGTGCCACCGACCCTCAACCTCGACAACCCCTCGGTCGACACGGCCTTCGACCTCGTGCCGCACACCGCGCGCAAGCGCACCGTGGATACCGTGCTGTCGAACTCCTTCGGCTTCGGCGGAACCAACGCATCGCTGGTCCTGCGCCGTCATGCGTGACCGGCCGAACCGGCTATCCCGCTTTTGCCACATTAGATGCTACAGTCGCCTGCCGGCGCGTCGCGGGGCACCAGTGAGAGCTGCAGTCCATGGTTGAAATGAGGAACGAGCCGTACAGCGACGACGCTGAGGCGTTGTCGGCGCGGCTTCACTCCTCGCTCAGCCGCACCGCGCCGCGCAGCCCGATGGAGGCGCTGCAGCCCGAGCCGGTGCCGCCACCGCCGCCGCGCTCGCGCATCGTCCGCCACCCCATGGTGGTGTTCCTCAATATCGTCATCACCGTTGTCGTCGTCGGCATTCTCGCCATCGGCGGCGGCGTCTTCTTCGCCAAGTCGCGCTTCGACAGCGCCAGCGGTCTCGACGCGGCGCGCACCTTCGCCGTCGCCCATGGCAGCGGCGTCGGCACGATCGCCGACGAGCTGGTCAAGGACGGCATCATCGATACCAAGTGGCTGTTCGTCTTCGGCGTGTGGCTGAGCAACCAGACATCCAGCCTCAAGGCCGGCGAATATCTCATCCCCGCCCATGCCAGCATGCGCGACATCATGGACACCATGGTGACCGGCAAGGGCATCCTGTATTCGGTGACCATTCCGGAAGGGCTGACCAGCCAGCAGATCGTCGATCGCCTGAAGGCGGATGACGTGCTCACCGGCGACGTCAAGGTGGTCCCGCCGGAGGGCAGCCTGTTGCCCGAGACCTACAAGTTCACCCGCGGCGACACCCGCCAGGGCATCATCGACCGCATGCAGCGCGAGCGCGACCGGGTGCTCGCCGACGTGTGGAGCCGGCGGGCGCCGGATCTGCCGATCAAGACCCCGGCACAGTTGGTCACCCTTGCCTCGATAGTGGAGAAGGAGACGGCGCTTTCCGACGAACGCAGCCGCGTGGCGGCTGTCTTCATCAACCGCCTCAAGCTGAACATGCGCCTGCAGTCCGATCCGACGGTGCTCTACGGCATGTTCGGCGGCGCCGGCAAGCCGTCCGGCTTCACGCTGACCCGCCACGACCTCGAGACGCCGACGCCGTACAACACTTACGTCATCCCGGCCTTGCCGCCGGGGCCGATCGCCAACCCCGGCCGTGCCTCGCTCGAGGCGGTCGCCAATCCCTCGCGCACCCGCGACCTCTACTTCGTCGCCGACGGCAGCGGCGGCCACGCTTTCGCCCAGAGCTACGAGGAGCACCTGCGCAATGTCGCCCGCTGGCGCGATTTCAACGCCAGCAAGGCCGCTTCCGATGCGGCCGCGGGAGAGGCCGGGGCAGCCACCGACAGCGGTGGCAGCGGCGGCGCGGCACCGCTGGCATTGACGCCGACGCCACAGCCGGCCCCCAAACCCCAGTAATCTCGCATCGCCCTTGAACCTCGGGTGCCGGGCGGCTCATATGCGTGTGGCGCGCGCTGAGCGCCGGAGCGATTCTGGCTGGGACCGACGATGCCCCTTTGCAGCATGACCGGCTTCGCCCGCGTTGACGGGGCAGGGGAAGGCTACCGCTGGACCTGGGAGGTGCGCAGCGTCAACGGCAAGGGCCTCGACATCCGCCTGCGGCTGCCCGCGGGCTTCGACCATATCGAGCCGCCCGCCCGCGAGCGCATTGCCGCCGGGCTCTCCCGCGGCAATGTGCAGGCAGGCCTTTCCGCCCAGCACGAGGCGGGCGCCACCCGTGTGCGCATCAACGAGGACGTTCTCGCCGAAGTGATCGCCGCCTTGGAGCTGGTGCGCAGCAAGGTCGATGCGGCGCCGCCCGCGCTCGACGGCATCCTCGCCATACGCGGCGTGCTCGAAACGGTCGAGAGCGATCCCGACGAGGCGGCCCGGGCGGCGCTTGCCGGGCACATGATCGCCGATCTCGACCGGGCGGTGGCCGATCTCGTCACCATGCGCGTGCGCGAGGGCGCCGCCATCGCCACGGTTCTCGGCACGCGCCTCGACGAGATGGAGCGCCTGACGCGGGCCGCCGAAGCCTCTCCGGCGCGCACGCCGGAAGCGATCCGCGCGCGCCTGGCCGAACAGGTCGCGGCGCTCATCGACGCCGCCCCGGCGCTCGATCCCGGCCGGCTGCATCAGGAGGCCGTACTGCTTGCCACGCGTGCGGACATCCGCGAGGAGATCGACCGCCTCTATGCCCATATCGCCGCCGCACGCGAACTCATCGCCGGCGACGCGGCCGTCGGCCGCCGTCTCGACTTCCTGGCGCAGGAATTCAACCGCGAGGTCAACACGCTGTGCTCCAAGTCGAACGACCGTGCGCTGACGGCGATCGGCCTGGACATGAAGACGGTGGTCGACCAGCTCCGCGAGCAGGTGCAGAACGTCGAATGACCGTGAAAGGCTCCACGCAGCGCGACATTGCCCGCCGGGGCATCATGCTGGTGGTCTCCTCGCCGTCGGGCGCCGGCAAGACGACGCTGACGCGCAACTTGCTGGAGCAGGAGGAGGGGGTGAGCCTCTCGGTTTCGGTGACCACGCGGGCGCGCCGCGCCAGCGAGATCGATGGCGTGCACTATCATTTCATCACTCGGCGGCAATTCGAGGTGATGCGTGACGCCAGCGACCTGCTGGAATGGGCCGAAGTCCACGGCAATCTCTACGGCACGCCACGCGCGCCGGTGGAGGAGGCGCTGAAGGACGGCCGCGACGTGCTCTTCGACATCGACTGGCAGGGAACGCTGCAGCTCTACGACAGCATGCGCTCCGACGTGGTCAGTGTCTTCGTGCTGCCGCCCTCGGCGAGAGAGCTGAAGGCGCGGCTGGAGCGGCGCGCCGAGGACAGCGGTGCGGTGATTTCCCAGCGGCTGCACAACGCGGCGGCGGAAGTGCCGCACTGGACCGAATACGACTATGTCCTGGTCAACCGCGACCTCGACAAGAGCTTTCAGCGCCTGCGCTCGATCCTCACCGCCGAGCGGCTGAAGCGCGTCTATCGCCCGGACCTCGAGAAGTTCGTGGCCAAGCTCCTCGCCGACCTCAAGAAGGCGGATTAGGCAGCCCCGGTCGCCGAGACCGCATTGGCCAACGCCACGAAGCCGGCGATGTCGACCTGCTCCGCCCGCCGGGTTTCATCGATGCCGGCCGCCGCCAGCAGCCGCTGCGCGTCGAGGCCGAGGGTTTTCAGGCTCTGGCGCAACATCTTGCGCCGCTGGCCGAATGCGGCCGCTGTCACCCGTTCCAGAACCGCCGGATCGCAGGCAAGCGGCCGAGCGCGCGGAGTGAGCCGCACGACCGACGAGGTGACCTTCGGCGGCGGTGTGAAGGCGCGCGGCGATACGTCGAACAGGATCTCGGCATGCGTGCGCCACCCGGCGAGCACGCTGAGGCGGCCAAAGGTCTTCGAACCGGGCCCGGCGACGATGCGTTCGGCCACCTCGCGCTGGAACATCAGCGTCATCGACTCGTACCACGGTGGCCAGGGCGCGGATTTGAGCCAGCCGATCAGCAGGGGGGTGGCGACGTTGTAGGGCAGGTTGGCGACGATCCGGGCCGGCGGTAAAGCCAGCGCCGTCATGTCCACGGCAAGCGCGTCGGCGTTGACGATGGTGAGGCGACCGGGGGATGCAGCGGCGATTTCCTCCAGCGCCGCGATGCAGCGCTGGTCGCGCTCGATGGCAACCACCTGCGGCGCACCTTCGGCAAGAAGCGCGCGGGTGAGGCCGCCGGGGCCCGGTCCGACCTCGACCACGGTGACCCCGGCGAGCGGCCCCGAGGCACGGGCGATGCGCGCCGTCAGGTTGAGGTCGAGCAGAAAATTCTGGCCGAGGCTCTTGCGGGCACGAAGCTCGTGGCGGGCGATGACCTCGCGCAGCGGCGGCAGGTCGTCGATCGCACTCATCCCGCTGCGAGTTCGTTCTGCCTCAACTCGGCGGCGAGACGCAGCGAGGCGGCCAGGCTCGCCGGGTCGGCGCGGCCGGTGCCGGCGATATCGAACGCCGTGCCGTGGTCGGGCGAGGTGCGCACGAATGCGAGCCCGAGCGTGACGTTGACCCCATCGGCAAAGGCCAGCGTCTTTGCCGGGATCAGCGCCTGATCGTGATACATGCACAGCACCGTATCGTAGGTCGCCCGCGCCGCCGGGTGGAACAGCGTGTCGGCAGGCAGCGGCCCGCGCGCCGCGATACCCTCCGCCTGCAGCACGGCCACCGCCGGGCGCACGATGCGTTCGTCCTCGTCGCCGATCGAACCGCTCTCACCGGCGTGCGGGTTGACCCCGGCGACGGCCAGACGCGGATTGGCCACCGCGAAACGTCGTTTCAACTCATCGGCGACGATGCGGCCGGTGTCGACGATCAGGCTCTCGGTGAGCGTGGTCACGACATCGCGCAGCGGGATGTGGATGGTGACCGGCACCGCCTTCAGTTCGGGGCTGGCCAGCATCATCACAGGCGTGCCCGGCTCGCCTGTCCACGCCGCCGACATGGCGCCGAGGAACTCGGTATGACCGGGATGGCTGAAGCCGGCGTCGTAGAGCACTTTCTTGCTGATCGGATTGGTGACCATCGCGGCGGCGACGCCGGCCCGCACGTCGCCGACGGCACGCGCGATCGCTTCGATGACCGCCTGGGCGTTGGCCGGATCAGGCTGGCCGACGCGCGCCGAGATCGGCGCTTCCAGTTGCACGATCGGCAGCGCGTTGTCGAAGCAGGCGGCGGCCGTGGCCGGCGTGACGGTCTCCATCGGGCAGGCGGCACCGAGCATCGCCGCCCGCTCGGCAAGCAGGGCCCGATCGGCCAGGCAGTAGAACGGCGGCAGCGCCAACTCATGTCGCCGCAGCCATGCGGCGATGGTGATGTCCGGACCAATGCCGGATGGCTCCCCCATGGTGAGGGCAAGTGGCACTAACATCCCCGGTGCCCCTTCACGCAGACCTGGGCCCTAGCGATATTCGATGATCGCAGCCTTGCGCAGTTCGTCCAGATAGTCCTTGCCAAGGTCCTTGGCCTGTTTGCCGTAGAGGGCGTTGGTCACCTCGGCCCGCGCTGCTGCCTGGCTTTGCACCTGCTTCACCGAACACACGGCGATCAGCTCGATGCCCTCGTTCATCCGGTAGGGCGGCGCCGTCTTGCCGGCCGGCGTCTTCTTGATGTCCTCGCCCTCGGCACCGCTGAGCTGGGTGGCGTCGCGCCGGCCGATATCCTTGACCACGACGCCGCGCAGTTTCTGCGCCTGCGCCAGACTGCTGTCGCAGCCCTGAAAACGTTGCCCAAACGCCACCGCCTCGCGCCGGCGCTGGGCGTAGAGCGCGGGCGGCGAACCCTGCGGCACGATGAAGACGATCTGCTGCAGCATGTACTCGTTGAGCGTCATCTGGTTCGGGTCGCCCTTGGCGAGGATGGCGTCGGTCAGGTCCTTGGAGGTGACCTGCGCCTTCTGCTGGGTGCGCTGCTGCACGAGAATTTGCCAGGTCTGCTGAGCGCGCAGGCGCTTCTTCAGCGACGAAGAGTTGACGCCGCGCGAATTCAGCGCCTTGGTCAGCTGTGCCGGCGACATCTTGAGGCCCTGCGCGATCGAGGCAAAGGCGCCATCGACCTGGGCGTCGGGCACCGACACGCCGCGCTTGCGCGCCTCGTACAGCTCCAGCGTCTCGTCGATCAGCTCGTCGGTGGCGATCTTGGCGCTGGTCTTGGCGCCGCCGAGCGCCATCAGCTTCTGGCGCTGGGAAATGTCGTAATGGGTGATCGGGTCCTCGTTCACCAGGACGGCGATCGAGCTGGCGCTCTTGTTGAGCGTCGGGATGTCCGGCATCTGCGTGTTGCCGGTGACCGGCGGGCCGGTGACCTTGCTCGAGCCGTTGTCGAAAAGATCGCTGAAGCTGCTGCACGCCGTCAGTCCCGCCGCACCGATGACGGCAAGACCGGCAATCGCCAGACGACGCAACGCAAGGCCCTTTGGAAGGTTCAAAGGCATTCCCCGAAAGTCGCCGCCGGCACGCGGCAGCGATGAAAAACACGACGGCGAGATATCACACAATGTCCGCCGGGCGCGGTGCAGCCGCATCATTGCGCCAAATCTGGCCAAAAAAGGGTAGTGCACCCCACAAACCGTCAGTTGACCCCATTAGCCAGGTTCGTCTGATACGAGGTGTCGCCGAGCGTGCGGAGTTGCAGGCGGAAGGTGAGCCAATGACCCGGAAGGTCGCTGTAGTTCATTTCGTTGTAGGCGACCGAGAAGGTCAGGCAATCATTGTCGAAAGCCAGTCCGATGCCACTGCCGGCGATCGCGCTGCCGTTGATGTCGTAGATCACCGAACCGAATGCGCGCCAGTTGTCGGTGAGGTTGATCGAGCCGGCGCTGCGCAGGACCGAGGCCGAGGCCAGCGTCGGGTCGTAGGGATTGTTTCTCAGATAGAGATAGGCGGCCGAAGCGCTGACCGGTCCGAGCGCCGCGGTCGCCTCGACCTCACCACGATTGATCGAGAAGTCAGCGTTGTCGAAGCGCCCATTGGCGGTAATGCGCGGCCCGAGGCCGGTATCGAGGGTGGCGCCGGCAACATAGTCCGATCGGGTCGTTTCGAGCCCGGACAGGCCGCTCGACAACCCAGCCACGGTTCCGCCGACCCCGGCGATGTCAGTCGTCGCATAAGGGTTGGTGCCGGCAAGCTGGAACGACTGACCGAACGTCGCGTCTAGCGAGGCACCATTGTCGAAGCTGCCATTGTAGTGAATGCCGAGGTTCAGCCGGGTGCCCCCCTCTTCGCGGTCGTAACCCGAAAACTTGTCGTGGCTGAACAGGTTCGACACGTCGAACACCAGGCTCTGCGCATCGTTGTTGGGCAGCACACCGGCATCCATCTCGTTCGGCCGCACGATCAACTGCGCCCGCGGCTCGATGATGTTGGTGGAGTGGGCGTCCTGCACCAGGATCGGCAGGCTCCAGTCGACGCCGACGGCCGGCATGAAGCGATAGGCATCGGAGGCGGAGGTCAATCCTGCCGCCGTCGCTGCCGCCGTCTGGCCGTTCAGATAGAACGCATCGCCCCTCACATAGGCGAAGGGCGTGATGACCTGGCCCATCGGCCCGATGAACCGCTTCTTCCAGTCGACCTGTTCGGTCGCACGTATGGTGTTGCCCGCCGTGCCGCTGAAGTATGTCGGCGGACCGCCAAGGTAGGTGAACGTGTCATCCTGACCGCGGCTCAGCGCCGCCACGTTGGTCGTGAACGACAACTCGCCGCCGAACAACGAGTGGTCGGCGTATTTCTTGCTGTCGATCTCGCCCACGATCGGCTGGCGAGATTGGTTGTAACGCGTTGCGTCGACGCTAGGAGACAGCGTCGCCTGATTGGTGAGGACCTGATAGTAGGAGGCGCGCGCTTCGAAGTAGTTGCGGTCTCTCAAGCCCTTCAGGTAGACGGTCGACTCCGTCCCCTCGACATCGCTGTTGATGACGCCGTAGTCGCGCGTGAACGTCCGGTCCGACAGCAGCGTCCCGTTCCAGCCGAAGGTCCAGTCCTGGTTGATGGCGAATTCGCCGGTGGTGTTGATGGCACCGCGCAGGGTTTGGCTCGCCGCTCCCGCAAAGGCCCCCGGGTCCGACTGGCTGATACCCGCCACGCGGATTGCGTACTGGCCGTTGGTCATCCGGTGGCGGAACTCAAGTTGCCCCAGGAAACCCTGACGGGTGAGGTAGGTCGGTGAGAAGGTGACGTCCATGTTGGGCGCGATCGCCCAGTAGTAGGGCAGCGACCCGTAGAAGCCGAGCTTTTCGGCGTAGCCGAAATTGGGCGCCAGGAAGCCCGACTTGCGCTTCACGCTCGGATCGGGCGCCGAGAAGTAGGGCACCCAGGCCAGCGGCAGGCCCATGAATTCCAATTTGGCGTTCGTGAAGTAGACCGTGTGCGTCTTCTGATCGACGACGATCTTGGCCGCCTTCACGTCCCACAGCGGGGGCTTTTCGGGGTTGTTCTTGCACGGTTCGCAGGCGGTGTAGCTGCCGTCGATGAACGTCGTCTGGTCGCCAGCGCGCTCCGCGCTTGTGGCGCCGAAATGCGTGTGATCGGCGCTGTCGACCCTCAGCGACTGGACGAAGCCGTCACGGAAGTCGTCGGTGATGTCGATGTAGTCGGAATAGATTACCGCGCCGGTCGGATCGACCAGCTTGACGTGGTCCTGGGCGATCAGACGACCGCTGGTCTTGTTGTAGGTGACCTTGCCGGCCTCAAGCGTGTAGCCGCCGTAGTAAATCTTCACATTGCCGACGGCCGCAACGCTGTTGTGGTCGTAGTCGTAGACCAGTTGGTCGGACTCGACCAGCATGCGCTCGCCGGGAGCGACCGACGGGCGGGCGGCGATCATCGAATCCCCTGGAGCAGCGAAGCTGATCGTGGGCACGGCAAAGGCGAGCACCACCGCAGCCAGTGCGATGCGCATCAAGCCCCGGCCGAAAAATCGACCGGACCATCCCCCTACAGCGACGGTTGCCGCCGCCCCGTTCATCCGTCCTCCAAATGCAACAGAACCGTGATTCCAAACAAGGTTGCCACCCCAGCCGGCAGCCAAGCAGCCAGTGGCGGAGGGACGACTCCACCACTGCCCAAATCCCATGCAATCTTCATCAGAACATAAAGCATGAAGCCCACGCCCACGCCAGCAATAATCATCCATCCGACGTCCCGGGAACGGGAGAATCTCAAGGAAACATTGGCAGCGATCAGCACCATGGCGAGGAGCAGGATCGGTCGGGATAAGAGCACGTTGTATTGTAGCAGAAACCGGTTATCCGGCACACCGGCCCGTTGGGCCGAAGCGGCCAGGCCGGAGAGCGACCAAAACGAAACAGAATCAAGCTGTAAGAAGGTTCTCTTGACCTCTCCCGCTGAGAGATTCGTGGGCAGCTCGTAGACCGCCACTTTGCGTGGGACAGAATCGGGCGCCGTGACCGTGGCGTCGGTCAGCCGCCAGACGCCGGGCTCGTAGTGGCCGCGGTCTGCGTCGATTCGCTCCCGGAATTTCCCGCCCGGGTAGAACACGTAGGCCGTTACCCCAATGAGGCCGAGGCCATCGTCGAAGGACTGGGGGGCTCCGACGATCGACTCACTGTCGCTGGTGGCCTGGCGGACCCAGACCGCCCCGTGATGGTCCGCCGTCGGCCGATGCCCCTGCGGCAGCACCTCGGTCGTGAGCTGGTTCGACCAGTTGAGCAGGCTGGCGGCCAGGGGATTGTAGACGGTCGTTCCGACGATCCCGATGAGGAGACCGACCACGCAGGCAGGCAGCAGAAACTGCATGGCGGAGACGCCGGCCGCGCGCGCCACCACCACTTCGAGGCGCCGGTTGGCGACGACGAAGGCGGCGATCGAACCGTAGAGGACGGCGAAGGGCAGGGCGTCCTCGGTCACGCTGGGCACCCGGAAGAGGGCCACCAGCGCCAGTTTGAAGCCGCCGACATAGTCGCCCATGAAGGCGCGATTGAAGAACTCGATATAGGTGACGACCGTGATCAGCAGGAAGCCGAGCATGAAGATGGAGAGGACCATCTTGGCAAAGTGGCGGGCGAAATAGAACGAGAGGGTATGGCCGAGCATCTTGTCTACCGGGCACCTCCGGCCGGTGCCGCGGTACCGCTGCGCAGCATGCCGCTGGCACGGGCGAACATGGCCTCGGCGACGGTGATGATCGCTTCCGGCGGTCGCACCTGCCGCCCGGTCAGAACCAGCAGCGAGGCAACCAGCACGCCGCCAAGCGGGATGGCGTACATCAGCCACAGGGCGAAGGTGCTCGTCTCGGCGAGGTTGGGCAGGAAGACGCCGATGGCGCGCAATGCCGTCGTGATGATCACCGCCATCGTCACGCTCGCCGCGCGGCTCTGCCGTGGCGATTCGGCCTGACCGAGAAAGACCAGTGGCAGCACGGCGAAGAGCAGGCCGTAGAGCGGCGAGGACAGCCGATTGTGCAGTTCCGTCCGGAATTTCGCAGGGTACTGGCGGAAATAACGGTCATTGGGATCTGGATTGAACAGGTAGGCGGTATCGCGCTCGGCAGGATGGAGCTGCGGCGTGGTGTTGCTGCTGCTGAACGAGGACAGGTCGAAGGCGTAGTTGCTGAACTCGATCATCGAGATCGACTGATCGTCCTTGCTGCGCAGCTGGATGGTGCCGTTGTTCATGATCATGAACACGCCAAGCGCGTTGTTGATGATGGCGCCGCGCTCGGCGAGGTAGGTGGAGGTCTGCGACGATTCGCGATCGTCGGAAACGAAGACGCCGTGCAGCGTGCCGTCCGGATCGCGGCTGCGGATGTGGATGGTGAGCCCGGCGACCGGCTGCATGAACTGCCCCGGCTGCAAGATCGTGGTCAGGATGTCGCTGCGCACATTGGTGATCAGCATCTGCCAGGCACGCAGCGACAGCGGTGCGAAATAGAGCGACATCGCGGCGACCAGCAGCGTGACGACGACCCCGACCGCGAGCACCGGGCGCAGGACGGTGATCTGCGCCGCGCCGCTGGCGTTGACGACCTGGAGCTCCGAATCGCCGTTGAGGCGGATGAAGGCGTAGATCACGGCAATCAGCAGCGCGACCGGCAACACGATGGTCACCAGCGCCGGCACCAGCAGGGCCGAAACGTAGAGGAAGGTCCATACCGTCTGGCCGTTGGCGGTGACCAGATCGAACTGGCGCAGCGCCTGCGACAGCCACACCATGGTCCCCAGCGCCACGAAGGTCATCGTTGTGGCCCCGGCGATCTTCTGGAAGATATAGCGCTCGATGAGCTTCATGCGCGCCTTCGGGGCCGATATCGCCGCCCGCGATTATGGTGGGATTGCTGCATTGCGCAACAGGCCCACGAAGCGCAAGCGGGAATATCTGCCCACCGGCGCCCGGTCTGCTATCGTGACGGCCGAAATCCGCCTTTTTTGAGTGAGCCCCGACCCATCATGACCGATCTTGCCAACATCACATTCGCCAAACCGACCCGCAAACTGGCCGGAACCGTCGTTGCCCTTGTCGGCCCCGACCTCACTCTCGGGCCCCTGGCCCGCGGATTGGGGCTGGAGGCCCAGATCGCCCGTGCCGCCGCAGCGGCGGGATTTTCCGGCAAGGCGAAGGCGGTCCTCGACCTGCTGGCGCCCTCCGGGGCCGATTTCGACCGGCTGATTCTGCTGGCGACCGGCTCGCCGGCCGAGATCGCGGAAAAGGACTGGGTCGATCTCGGCGGTGCCGCTGCCGGTGCCTTGGGCAAGGCCAAGGCGGCGACGGTCCTCTTCGAGCGGCCCGACGGCCGCCGCATCGGCAGAACCGCGGCGGCGGATTTTGCGCTCGGCCTCAGGCTCCGCGCCTATGCCTTCGATAACTACAAGACGAACGGCGACGACAACGGCAACGGCGCCCGCAAGGAGCCGGTCGCGGTGACCATCCAGCTTGCCGACCCGGCGGGTGCCCGGGCGGCATGGACCGTCCGCAACGCGATCGCCGACGGCGTGCTGATGGCACGCGACCTCGTCAACGAGCCGCCGAACGTTCTTGGGCCCGTCGAGTTCGCCGAACGCGCCAGGACGCTGAAGGATCTCGGCGTTGCGGTCGAGGTGCTGACCGAGGCCGAGATGAAGAAGCGGGGCATGCGCGCTCTCCTCGGCGTGGCGCAGGGCTCGGCGCGCCCGCCGCGCCTGGTGGTGATGCGTTGGGACGGCGGCCGCGCCAAGGACCAGCCGGTTGCCTTCGTCGGCAAGGGCGTCGTCTTTGACACCGGCGGCATCTCGATCAAGCCGGCCGGTGGCATGGAGGATATGAAGGGCGACATGGCGGGCGCTGCCGCCGTCACCGGGCTCATGCGCGCTCTCGCCGGCCGCAAGGCCAAGGTCAACGCGGTCGGCGTCATCGGCGTGGTGGAGAACATGCCGGACGGCGCCGCCCAGCGGCCGGGCGACATCGTCACCGCCATGACCGGCCGCACGATCGAGATCATCAACACCGACGCGGAAGGGCGGCTCGTGCTGGCCGACGCGGTCGCCTACACCGAGGAGCGTTTCAAGCCGAAATTCATCATCGATCTGGCGACGCTAACCGGCGCCATCATCATCGCGCTCGGCCATCACTATGCCGGCATGTACGCCACCGAGGATGCCATGGCCGCGGCGCTCTCCGCTGCCGGCGAGGCGACCGGCGAGCGCGTCTGGCGCATGCCGCTCGGCAAGGAATACGACAAGCAGATCGATTCCAAGTTCGCCAACGTCAAGAACGCCGGCGGGCGCGACGGCGGCTCGATCACCGCCGCCCATTTCATCAAGCGCTTCGTCAAGGACACCCCCTGGGTCCATCTCGACATCGCCGGCACCGGCTTCGGCTCGCCGCAGAGCGAGGTGAACCGCTCGTGGGCGTCGGGCTGGGGCGTGCGCCTGCTCGACCGGCTGGTGGCCGACAAATACGAGCGGTAATGACCGAGGTCCTTTTCTACCACCTGACGAGCCAGCCGCTGGAGCGGGTGCTGCCCGAGCTGCTTGAGAGGTGCCTCGAGCGCAAGTGGCGCGCGGTGGTGCAGGTGGGCTCGGAGGAGCGGCGCGACGCGCTCGACGCCCATCTGTGGACCTTTCGCGATGACGGCTTCCTGCCGCACGGCACGGTCAAGGACGGCCACGCCGACGCCCAGCCGGTGTGGCTGACCGCCGAGGAGGATAACCCCAATAGGGCCGAGGTGCGCTTCCTCGCCGACGGCGCCGACATTGCCGACTACGGAGCCTACAAGCGCATCGTGCGGCTCTTCGACGGCAACGATGCGGACGCCGTCGACCAGGCGCGGGCGGCCTGGAAAGCGGCGAAGACCGCCGGCCACGATGCCAACTACTGGCAGCAGTCCGAGCGCGGGCGCTGGGAGAAGAAGGCCTGATTTCGGCGGCTTTTGTTGCGTTCGATTAGGCTGGCATTAAGCCTCGCCGCGAATTTGGTCCCGCGAGCCGGAACACCGCAACACCTTGGCATTTTCTGCAGCCTATCGTGGCGCCAGCGAATGAACTCGCGCCGCGAGGCTTGCGGATGGCCATGAAGGCAATCAGGTCGCTCGCGCGGAACGTTGATGTGGCCGAAGCGCCGCACAACGCGCCGACGATCGGGCATGAATCGGAAGATGGAACGGGCACGACCGTCGTCCTGCCGCGTGTCCGGGTCGCCAGACCCGACCGCGAGGGCGGAAAGGACGTCCGCGAACTCCAGAGCATGATCGAGCAGGCATTCGCACTGCTCGACGAGGCCGCCGATGCCGAGGGCGGTGCTGTGACGGCAATACCGACACCCATGCCGTCGGATTCGCCGCACACGCTCGGCGCCGCGGCCGGGTCCGAACTCAAATACAAGTCGTCTTGGGCCGGCCGGATCTTCAAGACCTTCGCCGGGACCGCCATCCTTGTCGCGGTCGGCCTTGTGCCGTTGCAGCGCGTGACCACGCTGGTGAGCGACGAAGCCTATGTCGATGCGCCGGTCTATCTCGTGAAGGCGCCGGCAGCCGGTGTGTTCAAGAAGGGGCAATTGACCATCGGAGCACGCGTCGAGCCCGGCGTGCCGCTCGCTCTAATCGCAAGCGCGGCCGGATCGGCTCAGGACGCAGCCGTGGTTTCGGCAGTCGGTGGCAAGGTCTGGAACGTGCTCTTCCAGTCCGGGGATCAGGTCGCCAAGGACGATCTCATTGCGCGTGTCGTCGGCTGTTCGGCCACCGGCGTTGCCGCCACGGTATCGGAGGGCACCTACGACAAGCTGCGGCCAGGCATGCCGGCGCGTTTCAATTTCTATGGCAGCGATCATTTCCACTACGGCACGGTCGGCAACCTTCTTGGCCAGTCCGCCGCACCCGCCGACTATGCGATCATGCCGTTCCGCGCCGATAGCCGGGCCTATCGCGTGGTGGTTTCTCTGCCCGATCTCGGTGCGGTCGAGGATTGTGCCGTTGGCCGGCGCGGCATGGTCGTCTTCGGCGGCCGGGTGAACTGAGCCGCGCCATGATCGACCTGCATGTCACCGCAGACAGCCTGACGGCACTGCTCGCAACGCCCCTCATGCATGCCGTGGCACCCGCGCTCATCGCGGGTGCGTTCCTGTTTGCGGTGTTGCCGTGGGTGCCGAGCACGTGGCGTCTGACGCGGATAGTGCTGACCGTGATCTGCGGCGGCCTGCTGCTGCGCTATCTGGTGTGGCGCTACCAGGTCACTCTGCCGCCCATCAGCGAGCCGGTGAACTGGGTGGTCGGCTGGGCCTTCTACATCATCGAAGTGCTCGCGCTCACTTCGGCGCTCCTTTCGCTGCTCTTCCTCAGTCGCGTGCGTGACCGCAGCGCCGAGGCAGATGAACACGAGGGCTGGGAACGTCGCGACGGGACAGTCCCGCTGATCGACGTGCTGATCTGCACCTACAACGAGGAGCAACGCATCCTCGAACACACCATTCTCGGTGCGATGGGCATGGATTATCCCAACTTCCGCACCTGGGTTCTGGATGACGGCAGGCGCCCCTGGCTGAAAGCGCTGTGCGAGCGGCTCGGTGCCGGCTATCTGACGCGCCCGGACAACGCCCATGCCAAGGCCGGCAACATCAACCACGCGCTTCGCGTGCTCGGTGAACTGCCTGAACCGCCGCAATACATCTCGATCCTCGATGCCGATTTCGTCCCCAACGCGCATTTCCTGTCGCGGGCGATGAGCCTGTTCCACGATCCGTCCGTCGGCATCGTGCAGACGCCGCAGCATTTCATCAATCCCGACCCGATCCAGGCCAATCTCGCCATCGCCGGCACCTGGCCCGACGAGCAGCGCTACTTCTTCGACATCGTGATGCCGGGAAAGGATGCCTGGGGCGCCGCCTTCTGCTGTGGCACATCGTCGATCATCCGTTGCGCGGCGTTGAAGCAGATCGGCGGCATTCCCACCGACTCGGTGACCGAGGACTACCTGACCACGCTGCGCCTGAAGGAGGTCGGCTACACCACCGCCTATCTCAACGAGCCGCTGAGCTTCGGCCTCGCGCCGGAGGGGTTGAAGGAATACGTCACCCAGCGCGGCCGCTGGTCACTCGGCTTCATGCAGATTTTGCGCGGGCGCAGCGGACCGCTGGCGCGCAACCGTCTCGGCCTGATCGACCGCATCAGCCTGATTGAGGCCTTCCTCAACTGGTCCTTCGTCTACCTCTACAAGATCGTCGGTGTGTTCGTGCCGGCGATCTACCTCCTCTTCGGCATCAAGGCCATCGAGGTCTCGCTTTACGGGATGCTCGCGGTGTTCCTGCCGTTCTATGTGTTTCAGTCGCAGACCATGGCGTGGATCTCGCACGGTCGCGTCGTTCCGATCCTCACCGACGTGGCGCAGATGCTGACCGCGCCGGCTGCCCTCAAGGCGGTCTTCATCGGCCTGTTGCGCCCGCTCGGCCACAAGTTTAGCGTCACCGCGAAAGGCGGCGACCGCTCCCTGCGCTTCATCGAATGGCCGATGCTCAGGTTCTTCCTGTGGATGCTGGTGATGACCGCCTTCGCGGTGGAATACGCCTTCGCCCTGACCGACCACTATCTGCTGATGAGCCAGGGGCTGCTGGCGCTGGCGTGGAGCTGGTACAACATCGTCGTGCTCTTCCTGCTCTGCCTGATCTGCATCGAGCAGCCGCGGCTGCGCCAGTCGGGGCGCTTCGCGTCCGACGAAGTGGCAAGCGTCTTCTTCGGCGGGCGGCGGCGCTTCTTCCGCATGCGCGACATGTCGGTGAGCGGGGCACATTTCGAGGGCAGCGCCGACGCCCCGGCGGGGACGACCGTGCTGGTGCGCATCGGCAACGATTCCATCGTCGCCAGGATCGTGCGCAGCACCGAGGAGAGCTTCGCCGTCCGCTTCGAGAATTCGCTGTGGGCGCGAGCGGCGATGGTGCGCCACATCTACTCGGCCATGCAGGAGAGGGCGATCCGCCACGTGCGCACGACGCCGCTGGTGCGCGCGCTGGCCCGCCGGATCATGAAATAGCCGGCTAATCGGCCTCCAACTCGGCCATCGCCTCTTCCAACGCAGCGTTTGCCGCGAGCCATCCTTCCTCGGCCTTTGCCAATTTACGAGCCGCCTCGGCGCGTTCCTTGGCAAGGAAGCTGGCCTCGGTCGGATCGCGGGCATAAAGCCCTGAATCTCCGAGTTTTAGGTCAAGACGATGAATCTCTTTCTGAAGTGATTCGATCAGGGATTCGGCATCCTTGATCTTTCGGCGTATCGGCGCGGTCTGCTGGCGCCGCCCGGCGGCCTCGCGGCGGCGATCCTGCGCCGTGCCGTTTGACGGCGTCTTGCGCGCCGACGGGCCGTTGCCATTGCCCCCGTTGCGGCTGTCGAGCACATCGCGCCGATAGTCGTCGAGATCGCCGTCATAAGGCGCGACCGTGCCGCCGGCGACCAGCCACAGCCGGTCGACCGAGGCCTCGAGCAGGTGGCGGTCGTGGCTGATCAGGATGACCGCGCCGGGAAAATCGGCGAGCGCCCGCACCAGCGCCTCGCGGCTGTCGATGTCCAAATGGTTGGTCGGCTCGTCGAGGATCATCAGGTTGGCGCCGGTGAAGGTGGCAAGGCCGAGCAGCAGCCGCGCCTTCTCGCCGCCGGAGAGGTCGGCGGCCTTGGTGTCCATCTTGGTGCGCACGAAACCCAGCGCCCCGGTACGGGCGCGCACCTGTACCTCGGTGGCATCCGGCATCAGGTCGCGGACATGGTCGTAGGGCGACCAGGCGGGCTTCAGCTCATCGAGCTGGTGCTGGGCGAAATAGGCGACCTCCAGCCGGTGCAGGCGGCGGAAGCGGCCGCCCATCGCATCGAGCCGGCCGGCGAGCAGTTTGGCCAGCGTCGACTTGCCGTTGCCGTTGGCGCCGAGCAGGCCGATGCGGTCGTCGTCGTCGAGGCGCAGGTTGAGGCCACGCAGCACCGGCCGGTCCGCCTCGTAGCCGACCGAGACGTCCTCCATGGTCATGATCGGCGGCGCCGCGGGCTTGGCCGGCGGAGGAAAGTGGAAGGGGACGACCGTGTTGTCGGCGAGCGCCACGATCGGCTCCAGCCGCTCCAGCATCTTGAGACGCGATTGCGCCTGGGTCGCCTTCGACGCCTTGTAGCGGAAGCGGTCGACGAAGGATTGCAGGTGGCGCCGCTGGTCGTCCTGCCTCGCCTTCAGCTTCAGTTGCAGCGCCTGGCGCTCGCGCCGCTGGCGGTCGAAGGAATCGTAGCCGCCGCGGTAGAGGGTGAGTCTGCCCTGGTCGAGATGGACGATGGTGTCGACGGCGCGGTTCAGGAGGTCGCGATCGTGGCTGATGATGATGACGCTGTAGGGATATTTGGCGACGTAGCTCTCCAGCCACAGCGTGCCTTCGAGGTCGAGATAGTTGGTCGGCTCGTCGAGGAGCAGCAGGTCGGGCCGCGCGAACAGCGTCGCGGCCAGTGCCACGCGCATGCGCCAGCCGCCGGAAAGCGAGGCGCAGGGCTCCTTCTGCGCCGCCTCGTCGAAGCCGAGGCCGGCGAGGATGGTGGCGGCGCGTGCCTCGGCCGAATGCGCATCGATGTCGGCAAGCCGCGTGTGGATCTCGGCGATGCGGTGCGGGTCGTGCGCCGTTTCGGCCTCGGCGAGCAACGCCTCGCGCTCATGGTCGGCGGCGAGCACCACCTCGATCAGGCTTTCCGGCCCGCCCGGCGCCTCCTGCGCCACCTGGCCGATGCGGGCGTGTCTGGGCAGGCCGATCGAGCCACCCTCGGGCCCGATTTCCCCGGATATCAGGCGGAAGAGGGTGGTCTTGCCGGCGCCGTTCGCGCCCACCAGGCCGGCCTTGGCGCCGTCCGGCAGCGCCACCGAGGCGTGGTCGATCAGCAGGCGATGGCCGATCCGGAAGGTGAGGTCGTTGACGTGCAGCATGGCCGCGGGTTTGTGCCGCGAAGCGGTGGAGAGGGCAAGGGGGCACGCGGTTTGGTTCAGCCGCAGATGCCGAGGCGGGTGCAGTAGTCGTGCATCGCTTCGGTGATCGTCTCGTCCAGCTCAACGATCCGCTGCTGATAGGCCTGCGCCAGGCAGGCCACGTCGCTGCCGCAGGCGCGGCGTTTTGCCAGCCACGCCCGCTGCTCGTCCTGTGCCGCGCCGCGCGCGCCCATCAGCATGGGGATCTGCATGCGCACGCCGTAGAGCGTCGCCATCGCGACGTCGAACTCGGAGAGCGTCTGGTTGGCGCAGATCGCCTTCTCGTCGGCCGCCCGCGCCTTGCCACAATCGAAACTGGCCGCCGCGGCCGGCGTCGCGGCCGCGATCAGGACGACGGCCGCAGCGGCTGCGAGCCCACGGCCGGTGTCAAGGAACCCCATGTCTGCCTCCTCGCGTGGCCTGCCCCGGCCCACGATGTCAGGATAGCAGATCGCGGCGGGGGGCAAGTCGCCGGCGTCCCGCCGCAGTTTCCCCGGAATTCCGTGCACACCTGCCGAGGTTGGCCGTCGCCTTGGCGCCCCCCGTATGGGTTGCTATCGTGCGGCGAGCCGCACCGGCCGGAACCGAAGGAGCAGTTCGATGAGGCATCTCACCTTCTGCCTTTCCTTTGCCTGCCTGGCTCTGGCGATGGGCCAGCCGCAAGGCGCGGCGGCCGGCACGCTCGACGATGTGCGCGCCGCCGGCGTGCTGCGCTGCGGCGTCAGCGAGGGGCTGCCCGGCTTTTCGGACCAGGATGCGTCCGGCGCCTGGCAGGGCTTCGACGTCGATTTCTGCCGGGCGGTCGCGACCGTTGTGCTCGCCGATCCGGACAAGGTCGATTTCGTGCCGCTCTCTGCAGCGGCGCGCTTCGATGCGCTGACCCAGCACAAGATCGATCTCCTGTCGCGCAACAGCACCTGGACCATGTCGCGCGACCTCAAGCTCGGCGTCGATTTCGCCGGTGTCTCCTACTACGACGGCCAGGGTTTCCTGGCCCTGTTGCTCGACGGCTTCACCAGCGCCCTGCAACTCGAGGGCGCGCGCATTTGCGTGATCGAGGGGACCACGACGCAGACCAACGCCGCCGATTGGTTCGCCGCGCACAACATGAAGGTCAGCTTCATGACCTATGCCACGCGCCATGAAGCGCGGGCCGCCTATGCCGCGCGCGAATGCGACGTGTTCACCGCCGACCGCTCGGCGCTCGCCGCCGAGCGCTCGCTGCTGCCCAACCCGGACGATCACATCATCCTGCCCGAAGTCATCTCCAAGGAGCCGCTGGGGCCGGTGACCCGTGACGACGACCGCGCCTGGACCGACCTCGTGCGCTGGACGCTGTTCGGCCTGATCGACAGCGAGGAAGCCGGCCTGACCTCAGAGGGCGTCGACCCGGCGAAGTTCGGCGGCCCGGCCCAGCGCCAGCGCGCCGTCGACATGGGCAAGCCGGCGGCGGACGCCCTCCACCTTGCCGACGACTGGCTCGCCGTGTTGATCGCCAGGGTCGGCAATTACGGCGAGGTCTTCGACCGCAATCTCGGCGAGGGCAGCCCGCTCGGCATCCGTCGCGGCATGAACGCGCTGTGGACCGAGGGCGGCATCCTTTACGCCCCACCGATGTGAGAGCGACGATGGTGACCCGGGGCTCGATCCTTGCGGTGGTCGCGGCGCTGCTTCTGGCGCCGCTGTCGGTCATGCCTGCGGCGGCGCGTGCGGTGCCCCTTGCCGCTGCCGAGCGGGCGGCGGTGACCATCAACGTCACCGACCTGCTCGCCAATGAGCCGCGCCTGCCGCTGCCGGTGCGCCAGCGCGCCGATGCGCTCATCGCCTATTATCAGCAGAACGGCGGGCCGTTGCTCTGGATCGGCGGGGAGCGGATGGATCAATTTGTCGCCCGGCTGAAGGCGGCGGCCAGCGATGGGCTCGACCCGCAGTCCTATCCCACCGATCAACTGGCGAAGCTCACCGAAGCCGTGGGCCGCACCGACGCGCGCAGCCGCGCCGTCATCGAGCTCTATTTCTCGGCGGCCTTCCTCGAATACGCCTCGGACCTGCGGGTCGGCCGGCTGCTGCCGCACAAGGTCGATCCCAATTTCTTCCTCAAGAACCGGTCGATCGATCAGCTTGCGGCACTGGACACGCTCGGGCGGGCACGGAGCGTCAACGCCTTCTTCGATGCCTGGCAGCCGCAAGCGCCGGATTATGGGGCGCTGAAGCGGGCGCTCGCCGACTATCGCGCCATCGCCACCAAAGGCGGCTGGCCGACGGTGCCGCTCGGCGATTCGCTGAAACCCGGCACGACCGACGCGCGCGTGCCGCTGCTCAGGGCACGCCTTGCCGTCACCGACGGCGCCGAGCCGGGCGGCGACGTCTACGACGACCGTCTGGCCGCCGCGGTCAAATGGTTCCAGAAGCGCCACGGCCTGGCGGACGACGGCGTTGTCGGCAGGAACACGGTCGCTGCTCTCAACGTGCCGGTCGAGGAGCGCGTGGCCGAGATCGTTGTCGCCATGGAGCGCTGGCGGTGGATGCCGGAGAATCTCGGCCGCGACCACCTGATCGTCAACATCGCCGGCTTCGAACTGAAGCACGTCGACAACGGCAAGGTGGTCGACAAGATGGCGGTGGTGGTCGGCAAGCCCTACAGCCGCACGCCGGAGTTCAGCGACCGCGTGCGCTATCTCGAGTTCAATCCTTACTGGAACGTGCCCACCGACATCGCCATCAGAGAGGAACTGCCCAAGCTGCGATCGAACCCGGCGGCGCTTGCCGCTGCCGGCTTCGAGGCGGTGCAGCGCGACAAGGTCTATCGGCTCACGGATATCGACTGGAGCCAGTACGGGCCGGGCAACTTTCCCTTCCTGCTGCGCCAGCGGCCGGGGCCGACCAATGCGCTCGGCCGGGTGAAGTTCATGTTCCCGAACCAGTTCAACGTCTACCTGCACGATACTCCGTCCCATGGCGCGTTCGCGGCCCAGACGCGCGCCTTCAGCCACGGCTGCGTGCGCCTGTCGCGCCCGCTCGACCTCGCCACCGAAGTGCTCTCCGGCACATCCGGCTGGGACCGGCGGCGCATCGACGGCGTGGTTGCCGGCGGCGATCGCACGATCGTCAACCTCGCCACGCCGCTGCCCGTGCACATCACCTACCTGACCGCCTGGGTCGACCAGGGCACGCCCAATTTCCGCAATGACATCTACGAACAGGATGCCAAGCTGTTGAACGCGCTGGGCGGCCGCGCCATGACCTGGTGAGCCGGCAGGGGGAGGGAAGGGCCGATGACGCAAAAGGAGTCAATCGACTGGAAGACGCATGGGGTGAAGGTCATCCCCGGCGACCAGCTCGATCCGAACACCGCCCAGACCCCGGGCATGGACCGCGCCGCCGCGATCAACCTCGCCCGCGTCGGGGCGCAGAAGATCTGGGCCGGCACGGTGAAGATCCAGCCCAATGCCAAGACCGGCGCGCACCATCACGGGGCGCTCGAGAGTGTCATCTATGTGGTCAAAGGCAGGGCGCGCATGCGCTGGGGCGAGCACCTTGAATACGTCGCCGAGGCCGGGCCCGGCGACTTTATCTTCGTGCCGCCTTACGTACCCCACCAGGAGATCAACGCCTCGACCGACGAGCCGCTCGAATGCGTTCTGGTGCGCTCGGACAACGAGGCGGTCGTGGTCAATCTCGACATCGAGCCGGTAGAGAAGCCCGAGGCTGTCGCCTGGGTCGACCCGATCCACAGACATTCCTGACGAGGAGCAGCGCACGCACCATGACATTCGTTCGTTCCGGCCTGGCAGCGTTTTCCGCCGCGGCCGTGCTGCTGGTGGTGTCGCCGGTCCTTGCAGCAACCGCCGTGTGCACGGCGAAGGATTCCGCCGGCAAGCGCTACACGGAGAAGCAGACGGGCCTGCTCGACTTCTCGGTGAAGACCATTGCCGAGGCGCTGGCCAAGGCCGACTGCCAGGACAAGAGCAAGCACCCCGATACCTGCAAGGTCGTGAGCTGCAAGGTGACGAAGTAGGGGGCGGGCGGAGCCTCATCATCCTGAGGCGGTCGCCGAAGGCGACCCTCGAAGGATGACAGCCCACGGTTCGAGGCACGCTCCGCGGCAGCGCCTCCGGGGGGTGCTCTTGCACCGCGCCGTCGCTGGGCGTATCTCAAGCGCCGTCAGCAACCCGGAGCCCATCGCGGCTCGAGCCAGAAGGAGCGTTCATGTCCACGGTCATTGCCCATCGCCCGGCTGGCGAGGGGATCGCCGCCTAAGCGGCATCGGCGCAGTTAGGTTCCCGTCGGCCGCAATGGCCGGCGCTCATCTCGACCAGCTTGCACGTTCGTTCGCTGCCCCTCGGGCGGCGTGATGTTGCTTAGCTCTCGCCTCGCGCGAGGCCGAAACGGTCGAGACCCATGACCAACAGACGTTCCCGGCTGGCCGACTATGGCTGGTCCCAATTCTTCCAGACCCAATTGGGCGTCGCCGACCTGGCGCGCTTCATTCCCGTGCGTGTCTTTGCCGTTCACCGCAACGGCATCGACGTGGCGGGGCCGGACTTCGACGGGCGCATTCCTCCCATCGCCTTCGCTGACGACGAGGCCCACGCGACGGTGGGCGACTGGCTGCTGATCGACCGCGTGAGCGGGGCAACGGACCGCATCCTGGCGCGCAAGAGCCTGTTCAAGCGCAAGGCGGCCGGCACCGGTCGGCGCGTGCAGCTCATCGCCGCCAATGTCGACACGCTGTTCATCGTCACCTCCTGCAATCAGGACTTCAACGTCGCCCGCCTGGAACGCTACCTGGCGCTGGCCCGCGAAGCCGACGTGACGCCAGTCATCGTGGTCACCAAGGCCGACCTGACGGACGACGCGCGATCCTATGTCACCCGCGCGGCAAAGCTGATGCCTGGCCTGCTGGTGGAATGCCTCGATGCGCGCGCGCCTGAGGAAGCCGCCCACCTCAAACCCTGGTGCGGCGCGGGGCAGACCGTGGCGCTGGTCGGCTCGTCCGGCGTCGGCAAGTCGACGCTCGTCAACACATTGACCGGCGGCGACCTCGCCATCCGGCCGATCCGCGAGGACGACGCCCACGGCCGCCACACCACCACCGGCCGTTCGATTCACCGTCTGGCGGCGGGCGGGCTGCTGATGGACACGCCCGGCATGCGCGAGCTGCAGCTTGCCGATGCTGCCGAGGGCATCGAGGACGTCTTTGCCGACATCGTGGCGCTGGCGGCCGCGTGCCGCTTCGCCGATTGCAGCCACGAAAACGAGCCGGGCTGCGCCGTGAGAGGCGCATTGGCGGATGGCTCGCTCGATCAGGCGCGCTACGCCCGCTACCGCAAGCTCGCCCGCGAGGACGCGCATAATTCGGCGGCCCTGCACGAGCGCCGAGCCCGCGAGCGCGACTTCGGCCGCATGGTGAAACGCGTCATGAAGGAGAAGACCGGACGGCGAGGCTTCTAGGGGAGGTGTTCGGCTTGGCCGTTCAGGTGAGCCCGACCCCGGTCTCGCGCTGGAAGTAGAGCAGGTCGAGCGGCGGGGCGGCGTCCCTGCCACCGGCAATGGTCAAGAGCGTGTGCGCCTGGCCGCGATGGTGGGTCTGGTGGTTGAAGAAATGCGCCAGAGCGGGCGCCAGCGGTTGGGTGATGTCGGCCGGGTTGGTGATCGTGCGATAGCTGAAGGCGCCGGCGAGCGTCGCTTCGTCGAGGCCCTCGACATAGGCGATGATGCGCTGATCTTCCGCGCGGCGCGCTTCCGCGAGCGCCGGCAGATCGTCGAACAGGATCGCGTCGAGCCGCGTCGGCTGCGGTCCCTCGCCGGTGAAGCGGCGCATCCAGATGCGGTCGGTGACCAGCAGATGGTTGAGCGTGCGATGCAGCGAGCCGAAGAAGGCGCCGCGGTCGGCGCGATAGTCGGCATCGGAGAGTTTCGCCGCCGCCTCGTAGAGGCGGTCGTTGGCCCAGCGGTTATAGGCGGCGAACATGGCGAAATGGGTCTGCATGGCTTGACCTTGTCACGCACGAGGATAGGTCAAGGATACTGACTGGAATGGGGGGAGGGAACCTCGTGACCATCGTTTTCTATGACCTGTGCGCCAACGACAGCGCGCGCCGCTTCAGCCCGGCGTGCTGGAAGGTGCGCATGGCGCTCGCCCACAAGGGGCTCGATTTCGAGGCGCGGGCGACGCCCTACGGCGCCATCAAGGCGATCGGCGACGGCTTCTCGCCGACGGTGCCGGTGATCGACGATGACGGCAAGCTGATGCGCGAATCCTTCGACATCGCGCTCTATCTGGAAGATGCCTATCCCGACCGGCCGTCGCTCTTCGGCGGCGCGGGCGGCCGCGCGATGGCGCGCTTCGTCGACTCCTGGTCGGCGATGATGATCGCGCGCACCGCGCTCCCCATGATCATCAAGGACGTCCACGACCGTCTGTCGCCGGACGACCAGGCCTATTTCCGCGCCAGCCGCGAGAAGCGCTTCGGCAGGACGCTGGAGGACCTGCAGGCCAACAGGGAGGAGCATGTCGTCGCTTGGCGCGCCGCCTGGGAGCCGCTGCGCGTGATGCTTGGCGCACAGCCCTTCATCGGCGGGGACGCGCCGCTCTATGCGGATTACAGCCCTTTCGCCGCGCTGCAATGGACGCGGGTGATGAGCCCGTTCAAGCTTCTCGAGGACAACGACCCGGTGAATGCCTGGTTCGGGCGCTGCCTCGACCTCTTCGACGGCATGGGCCGGTCGATGCCGGCGGCGGCGTGAGGCTTTGCAACCGGCTGTTACAAACCGGCCGATCCTGAAATACCCGAGTTACTCCGACCTGTTTCATTCCCGGCCATGCAGTACGCCGCCGAATCGAAAGCGCCGTGCAATGCATCCGTGGCGATGCCGCGGCGTTGTGGGCGACTGTCTGAAACTGATTCAAGGAGTGACTCAATGTTCCGCAAAGCGCTTGTCGCAACCGCGATCATCGCAACCTTCGCCGTCCCCGCCTTCGCGGCGACCAAGGCCTACTATGTCGAGCAGAGCGCGAAGACGAACCGCTGCTACATCACCACGCACAAGCCGAACGGCACGACGATGAAGGAAATCGGCACCAGCAGCTACGCGACGCGCGCCAAGGCCTCGACGGCCATGAAGGCGGCGACGGAGTGCCAGGCCAAGAAGAAGGCCTGATCGTCCCGCTGACGACGGAAAAGCTGCGCGTCCGCTCATCCGGGCGCGCAGTTTCGATTCCGGCCCCATCGATCTTGCGCGGCCGTTGCGGAGCGGGCGGGTGTACTTTCCACGCCGGCCCAAGCATTCTGGCGGCTTCGCTTTGATGGCTACAGATCGAAGGTATCGCCATGGTCCGCCTGTCGGCCCCCATAGCGGCATTCGCCGCCGCAATCCTTGCCGCGACCGCGGCTCAGGCCGCCGGACCTGCCTGCGGTCCGTTCACCCTTGTCGGTGGCGAGAAGGCCGTGAACGCCATCGACAATCCGCCGGCCGGCAAGAGTATCGGCGATGTCAGGGCGGGCTGGCGAAAACTGGCCGACGAGAGCGGCAAGACGATCGGTGCGGTGCATTTCGTCGCGACGCTGACGGCACCCGGCGGCAAGACCCACTGCGATGCGCTGTCCGGTCAGTATTTCGTCACGCTGCCCGATCGCTGGATCGCGGCGATGACCTTCTACACGCTTGCCAATGCGGCCGACACGAGCCAGAAGGCGGGCAATGCCATCCTGGTGGTGACCGGCGGCACCGGACCCTATGCCGGCGCACGCGGAACCATCACCATCGAGGCGGGAACTGCACCGCGTTACGTCTTCGATCTCACCTGCAAGGGCTGAACGATCAATCCTGCGCAGCGGTGCTGCGCCACCAGGCGACAGTCGCCGGAATCGACTGTGTGAACGGCGTCGCGCCGACGCCGAAGGTCGTCTCGAACTTGCTGCTATCGACCACGAAGGGCTGCTCGAACTCGTAGAGCATCTCGACCAGCTCGCCGATGGTCGGGTTGAACAGGCCGAGCCCCCGCAGGATCAGTTTCGGCGTCGGCGCCACCTTGATGTTGTGTCCGAGGTCGGTCGCGATCATGGCGACGAGTTCGCGGGTCGTCTGCGCCCGCGCGTTGGGCACATGCCACGTCTCGCCGAGGGCACGTTCATCGGTGCCGAGAATGGCAAGCGTCCTGCCGATGTCGGCGAGGTAGGTGTAGCTGTGCGGCTGGTCGGGGTCGCCCACCACCTGCGCCGGTTTGCCGGTGAGCGCACGACCGATCACGCGTGTTCCCAGCGGCGATTGTTCGCGCGCCCGCGGTCCGAAATAGTCGGACGCCCGCGCCGTCGCTACGGCGAGCTTGCCGGCATCGGCGAGAGCCTTCAACTCTGCGGCCATGGCGGCGCGCACCTTGCCCTTCCGGGTCGCGGCCGCGCTCGGCAGGGTTTCGCCGATCGGCGCACCGTGCGTATCGCCGTACATGTACAGATTCTCGAAAGAGACGTAACGGGCACCCACCGCCTGCGCGCCGGCAACGAGCCCGCGCTGCAGCGGCGGGAAGAGATCACCCCAGCGGTGGTAGGGCGGACTCAGGCACTGGTAGACGGCTGCGGCATCTTTGCTGGCGGCGGCGACGAAGGCTGCGTCGGCAGCGTCGCCGGCGGCCGTTTCGATGCCGCCCGGCAGACCCGACGGCGCCCGGCAGACGGCGCGCACCGGCAGGCCACGCTCGATGAGCGCATCGATCAGGGCGCAGCCGACCGGACCGGTGCCAAAGACCACATGAACATCACCCATGGCCGGTTCCCTCCGAGTTGCGCGCGGGTGTTTTGTTGAATGTCCCGCCAAAAGTAACAGGAGGATGACGGATAGGAAAGTTCGGGCGGCACCGTCGTTTGACAGTGCCGCCCGATGCGTTCCCGTCCGGCCGCTGGTCAGCGATGCAGGTCGAAGCGGTCGAGCTCCATCACCTTGGTCCACGCCGCCACGAAGTCCTTGACGAACTTCTTCTGCGAGTCGTCCTGCGCGTAGACTTCGGCCAGCGCCCTCAGCTGTGAGTTCGAGCCGAAGACGAGGTCGACGCGGGTGGCGGTCCATTTGACCTTGCCGGTCTTGCGGTCGTGACCCTCGAACTCGTCCTCCCCCACCGACGTCGCCTTCCATTCGGTGCCCATGTCGGTGAGGTTGACGAAGAAGTCGGTGGTCAGCGTCTCCCGCCGCTTGGTGAAGACGCCGTGCTTCGACCGGCCGTGGTTGGCGCCGAGCACACGCAGGCCGCCGACCAGCACGGTCATCTCGGGCGCGGTCAGCGTCAGCAGTTGCGCCTTGTCGACCAGAAGCTCCTCCGGCGAGATCGTGTATTCAGTCTTCTGGTAGTTGCGGAAGCCGTCGGCGACCGGCTCGAGCACGGCGAAGGACTCGACGTCGGTCTGCTCCTTGGTCGCGTCGGTGCGGCCGGGCGTGAAGGGGACAACCACCTTCTGGCCGGCCTTCTCCGCCGCCTGCTCGATTGCCGCCGCGCCGCCCAGAACGATGAGGTCGGCGAGCGACACCTGCTTGCCGGCGGACTTGTTGGAGCGGTTGAACTTCGTCTGGATGGCTTCGAGGACTTTGAGCACCTTGGCCAGTTGCGCCGGCTGGTTCACCGCCCACTTCCTCTGCGGCGCCAGACGGATACGGGCGCCGTTGGCGCCGCCGCGCTTATCGGAGCCGCGGAAGGTTGCGGCCGAGGCCCAGGCGGTCGAGACCAGCTGGGAAATCGACAGGCCCGATTTGAGGATCCGTTCCTTCAGCGCCTTGATGTCCTTGGCGTTGATCAGCTTGTGATCGACGGCGGGCACCGGGTCCTGCCAGATCAGGTCCTCGTCGGGAACCTCCGGGCCGAGATAGCGCGCCTTCGGCCCCATGTCGCGGTGGGTCAGCTTGAACCAAGCGCGAGCGAAGGCATCGGCGAACGCGTCGAAGTCCTTGTAGAAGCGTAGCGAGATCTTCTCGTATTCGGGATCGAAGCGCAGCGACAGGTCGGTGGTCAGCATGGTCGGCCGGCGATGCTTCGACGGGTCGTGCGCATAGGGCACCGACTCCGGCGCACCCTTGGCCACCCACTGCTTGGCGCCGGCCGGGCTCTTGGTCAGCTCCCATTCGTAGCCGAACAGGTTCTCGAAGAAGTTGTTGCTCCACATGGTCGGCGTGGTCGTCCAGGTGACCTCGGGGCCGCCGCCGATCGTGTCGTCGCCCATGCCGCTGCCGAAGCTCGACTTCCAGCCCAGGCCCATCATCTCGACGGGCGCGGCCTCCGGTTCCGGCCCGACCAGCGACGCGTCGCCGGCACCGTGGGTCTTGCCGAAGGTGTGCCCGCCGGCGATCAGCGCGACCGTCTCCTCGTCGTTCATCGCCATGCGGGCGAAGGTCTCGCGGATGTCTTTCGCCGCCGCGACCGGGTCGGGATTGCCGTTCGGGCCCTCCGGGTTGACGTAGATGAGGCCCATCTGCACGGCGGCCAGAGGATTCTCCAGCTCCCGGTCGCCGGCGTAGCGCTTGTCGGCGAGCCACTCGGCCTCGGCGCCCCAATAGACGTCCTCTTCCGGTTCCCAGGTATCGGCGCGTCCGCCACCGAAGCCGAAGGTCTTGAAGCCCATCGACTCCAGCGCGACGTTGCCGGCAAGGATCATCAGGTCGGCCCACGAGATCCGGTTGCCGTACTTCTGCTTGATCGGCCACAGCAGGCGCCGCGCCTTGTCGAGGTTGACGTTGTCCGGCCACGAATTGAGCGGCGCGAAGCGCTGCTGGCCGTCGCCGCCGCCGCCGCGGCCGTCGCCTGTGCGGTAGGTGCCGGCGCTGTGCCAGGCCATGCGGATGAAGAGCGGCCCGTAATGGCCGAAGTCCGCCGGCCACCAGTCCTGTGAGTCCGTCATCAGCGCGACGAGGTCTCTCTTCAGGGCCTTGAGGTCGAGCTTGCTGAACGACTCGGCATAATCGAAGGCCGCGCTCATGGGATCGGACAGGGCGGAATTCTGGTGGAGAATCCTGAGATTGAGCTGGTTCGGCCACCAGTCGCTGTTCGAGCGCATGCCCATGTTGGTGGTGCCGTGCATGACCGGACATTTGCCGACGTTCTTGTCTACCTTGGCGTCCATGGTTCCTCTGAGCCTCCTCCGGGGTGTCGGGCAAGCGCAGCCCAGCGCCCGGCCCCAACGGGATCGTTCACAGGAAACCTGGCGCGGCTGCGTTTGCCGGAAAGGGTGGCAGGTCGCCACGATAAAATCCAATCATATTGCCACGCTGTGACAATAAGTTATTCTGATAGCCGTGATCACCCTGCGCCAGCTTCGCTATTTCCACGCCCTGGCCGCGACCGGTCATTTCGGACGGGCGGCCGAGACATCTGGCGTTTCGCAGCCGGCGCTCTCCATGCAGTTGCGCGCGCTTGAGACGGCGCTCGGAGGCGCCCTGGTCGAGCGTGGCCCGGAGGGTGCCAGCCTCACCGGGCTCGGGCGCGATGTGGAACGGCGGACGACGCACATCCTCGCCGCCGTGCGCGACCTGGAAGAGCTGGCACGCACCCACAACGAGCAACCGGCCGGGCCGCTCCGCCTCGGCATCATCCCCTCGATGGCGCCCTTCCTGCTGCCGCGGCTGCTGGCACGGGCGGCCAAGGAGCATCCCGCGCTGCAACTCATCGTACGCGAGACCATCACCGAGCATCTTGTCGAGGAACTGGCCGACGGCGGTCTCGACGCCATCGTTGCCAGCCTGCCGCTCGAGACCGGTGATTTCGAAGAGGCGACGGCCTTCGACGATACGTTCCTGCTCGCGGCGCCTGCGGGCTCGCCGCACGCACGGCGTTCGCCGGCCCTGGCCGATGCGATCGCGGCGGAGGAGCTGCTGCTGCTCGAGGATGGCCATTGCCTGCGCGATCAGGCGCTGGCGGTCTGCCACCGCATCGACCCGCGGCGGCTGCGAAGCTTCGGCGCCACCTCGATCGCCACGGTTCTGCAACTGGTGGCGGCGGGGCAGGGGATCACGCTGGTGCCGCAGATGGCGGTGGATGCCGGGATTTCGACCGACCCGCGGCTGGCGGTGGTGCGCTTCGCGCCGCCTGAGCCGCACCGCACCGTCGGCCTTGCCTGGCGCAAGGCCTCGCCGCGGCGGGCGCATTTCCTGGCGCTGGTCGACCTGCTGCGGCCTTCCGCTGCAGGGCCGTCGGCTCCCGCATCCCGGTAAGCACGGGTCGCCTTGTCGGCCGGCAATGCCCCGGGCTATACAGCCGCCACCGGTCATACCAGTGAGGAACGACCCAGATGGCAGTTGAGCGTACTTTTTCGATGATCAAACCGGATGCGACCGCGCGCAACCTGACCGGCAAGATCAATGCGCGGTTGGAGGAGGCGGGGCTTCACGTCGTCGCGCAGAAGCGGGTGTGGATGAGCCGCAAGCAGGCGGAGGGCTTCTATGCCGTCCATCGCGGCCGGCCGTTCTTCGACGAATTGTGCGATTTCATGTCGTCCGGGCCGACTGTCGTCCAGGTGCTGGAGGGCGAGAACGCCATCGCCAGAAACCGCGAAGTCATGGGCGCGACCGATCCGGCCAAGGCCGATCCGGGAACCATTCGCAAGGATTTCGCCAACTCGATCGGCGAGAACTCGGTGCACGGTTCCGACGCCCCGGAGACCGCGCGCGAAGAGATCGCCTATTGGTTCTCGGGCGTCGAGATCGTCGGTTAGGGTGCCATCGAACCGACCAATTTTCGCGCTATGCGGGGCGCCGTGGGGCGGCTCGCTGCAACTGCAGCGATCCTATCGGGCTGGACAATGAAAAGGACAATCCTAGTCGCCGCGTGTGTGCTCGTCGCGGGCAGTCTGCCAGCCGGGGCGTTCAGCGCCTCGCTGACGAGGCAGTTGAAGGAGCTCTCCGGAACCACCCGCTTCGTCCAGGCTTGCAGCCTCCAGGCGCTTCTTGAGATCGCCAAGGACAGGAACGGCCTCAGGCCCACCCACGCCGCTGTCGATGCGTTGGGGAATCCTTCCATCAAGGACAACGTGATGAAGGGAAACACCGGCGCCGTGCGCAGCCGCGACAAGTGGTATCAGTTCTCCTTCAATTGCGTCACTTCGCCCGACCACCTGCAGGTGAAGTCGTTCAGCTACAAGGTCGGCAAGCCGATCCCCAAGGAGCAGTGGGCGAGCTACAACCTCTATCAGTGAGGTTCTATCGCCAGCGCTTGACGCTCTCCTCATCCGCGTGGCGCGAGTCCACCCAGCCGCCTTTCGCCCCGCCGGCAAGATGCTCCTTCTTCCAGAAGGGCGCCCGGCTCTTCATGTAGTCCATCAGGAAACCCGCCGCCGCGAAGGCGGCGTGACGGTGTTCCGAGGCGACGACGACCAGCACGATATTGTCACCGGCGGCGATCGTGCCGTGGCGGTGGATGACGGTGACGGCGTTGAGCGGCCAGCGCGTGGCCGCTTCTTCGGCGATGCGGACGATCTCGCCCTCCGCCATGCCGGGATAGTGCTCCAGCTCCAGCGCCGACAGGCGTCCGCCTTCCGTCCGGCACACGCCGGTGAAGCTGACGACGGCGCCGACGTCCTGGCTCGCCTGCGTGGCCCGCTCGATCTCGGCGTTGATGTCGAAGGCGTCCACCTGCACGCGGACCGTGATCACAACGGACACTGCGTTCAGCCGCCGGTCATGGGCGGGAAGATCGCCACTTCCTGCGCGTCCGCGATCGATATGTCGCCGCTCGCATGGACCTTGTCGACCGCCACGCGCACCGCCCTCGGCTCGGCCAGCGCCATCTCGTAGCCCGGACCGCGGGTCTTCAGCCAATCGATGAGCGCGTGCGTGGTGCGCACGGTGGCGGGCAGCGTCACCTCTTCCGTTTCGAGGCCAATGCGCTCGCGCACCCAGGCGAAATAGACGAGCTTCACGGCTCCGACCCCATCAAATGGCGCAGGCCGGCGCGGAAATAGTCGTAGCCGGTATAGACCGTGATCAGCGCCGACACCCACAGCAGCAGCAGGCCGACATAGGTGAACAGGCCGAAGTCCTGCAGGTAGTAGCGCATCAGCTTGTCGCCGGCGGGGCCTGCGAGCAGGAACCCGATGGCGATCATCTGCATGGTCGTCTTCCACTTGGCGAGGTTCGTCACCGGCACGCTGACCCTGAGTTCGGCGAGGAACTCGCGCAGGCCCGACACCGATATCTCGCGCGTGAGGATGACGATGGCGGCGAGCACCGACCAGTCGGAGATGGTGCCGTCAGAGACCAACAGCAGAAGCGCCGTCGCCACCAGCAGCTTGTCGGCGATCGGGTCGAGGATGCGGCCGATGGCCGATTGCTGCTGCCAGGCGCGGGCGAGATAGCCGTCAAAGAAATCGGAAATGGTGGCGGCGATGAACACGGCGAAGCTCAGCCAGCGGCTGGCCGTGTTCTCGACGTAGAAGAACAGCACCAGCAGCGGAACGGCGACGATGCGGAAATAGGTCAGCAGATTGGGCAGTGAAAAGGCGTGGGCCTGCCCGCGCCCCGTGTTCCGGATTGGCTGCGTCTCGTCCATCGAATTCTGCCTGTCGGCCAGGGGTGGCCTGTAGCGCGCTGTCTTGGCGGCCGCCGATCCTAGCGCGTCGGCGGCCGGAAAGGCACCCTTTGCTTGGCCGGTTCCGGCATGTGCCGGCTCGGCCGCCCAAGCGGGGCGCAGCGGAACGCGGTCAATCGCCGGCCGGATTGAAAAAGCCGTGGATCGTGCGGGCCATCTCGTCGGAGATGCCGGGCACGGCGCGCAGGTCGTCGACGCCCGCCCGGGCAACCGCCTTGGCGGTGCCGAAGTGGCGCAGCAAAGCGCGCTTGCGCGCCGGGCCGATGCCGCCGATCTCGTCGAGTGGGTTGCGGGCGATGTCGGATTTGCGCCGCGCCCTGTGCGAGCCGATGGCGAAGCGGTGCGCCTCGTCACGCAGCCGCTGGACGAAATAGAGCACGGGATCGCGCGGCGGCAGCATGAAGGATTCGCGGCCGCTCATATAGAAGGTCTCGCGCCCGGCATCGCGGTCCGGCCCCTTGGCGACGCCGATCAGCGGCAGGTCGGTGACGCCAAGCTCGGCGAGCGTCGCGGTCACCGCCGCCAGTTGGCCGCGGCCGCCGTCGATGAGCAGCACATCGGGCCACGGCCCGATCGTCTCGCTCGCCTCGTCGCGGTCGACAGCCTCGCGTGGGCCTGCTTCCTTGATCAGGCGCGCGAAGCGCCGGCCAAGCATCTCGCGCATCATGGCGTAGTCGTCGCCGGGCGTGAGATCCTCCGAGCGCATGTTGAACTTGCGGTACTGGCCTTTGACGAAGCCGTCCGGGCCGGAGACGATCATGCCGCCGACCGCGTTGGTGCCCATGATGTGGCTGTTGTCGTAGACCTCGATGCGGCGCGGCGCCTCCGGTAGGCCGAACCGTTCGGCGAAGCCTTCGAGCAGCGTGCGCTGCGACGACGCCTCGGCCAGTTCGCGGCCGAGCGCCTCGCGCGCATTGGCAGCCGCATGCTCGACCAGGTCCTTCTTCTCGCCGCGCTGCGGCACGCTGACGCTGACGCGCGCCTCGGCGCGTTCGCTCAACGCCTCTTCGAGCAGCGCCCGCTCCTCGAAATCGTGCGACAGCAGGATCAGCTTCGGCGCCGGCTTGTCCTCGTAGAACTGGGCGAGGAAGGCGCCGAGCACGGCACCCGGCTCCAGACCCTTGTCGGCGCGCGGGAAATAGGCGCGATTGCCCCAGTTCTGGCCGGTGCGGAAGAAGAAGACCTGGATGCAGGTCGCCCCGCCGGCCTGATGGATGGCGAAGAGGTCGGCCTGCTCGAAGGTCTGCGGGTTGATGCCCTGATGGCCCTGGACATGGGAGAGTGCGGCGAGCCGGTCGCGGTAGCGGGCCGCCTGCTCGAAGTCGAGGCGGTCGGCCGCTTCCGACATGGCCTTCTGCATGGTGGCGCGCACCGCCTGGCTGCGGCCGGAGAGAAAGGTGCGCGCTTCCTTCACCAGCGCCCCGTAATCCTCAAGGCTGATCTCGCCGGTGCAGGGCGCCGAGCAGCGCTTGATCTGGTAGAGCAGGCAGGGCCGCGTGCGGCTGTCGAACACCGCATCCGAGCACGAGCGCAGCAGGAAGGCGCGCTCCAGCGCGTTGATGGTGCGGCCGACAGCGCCGGCCGAGGCGAAGGGGCCGAAATAGTCGCCCTTGCGCGTGCGCGCGCCGCGGTGCTTGGCGATCTGCGGCGCGTTGTGGTCGCCGGTGATGAGGATGTAGGGGAACGACTTGTCGTCCCTCAAGAGCACGTTGTAGCGCGGGCGCAGGCGCTTGATCAGGTTGGCTTCGAGCAGCAGCGCCTCGGTCTCGGTGCGCGTCGAGACGAACTCCATCGCCGCGGTCGCCATGATGACGCGCTGGATGCGCAGCGGCAGGCCGGCGGCGCGGGTATAGTTCTGGACCCGCTTCTTGAGGCTGCGCGCCTTGCCGACATAGAGCACGGTGCCCTTGGCGTCGATCATGCGATAGACGCCGGGCCCGTTCGGCAGCCGCTTGACGGCGTCGGCGATGACCTCCGGCCCGATGCGCGCCGGCTTCTTGGCGATCTGCTCCGTGTCTGGTGTTGCGGTGTCGGTCATGAGCGTCGGTCGTGGGTCAGCCGAGGTGCTGACCGCCGTCGAGCGCGATCACCTGGCCGGTGATCGAGCGCGTTTCGACAATATAGCGGATGGTGCGGCCGAATTCCGTCAGGTCGGGGGCGCGGCGCAACGGGGTGGCCTCGACGAGGCGGCGGAAGCCTTCATCGGTCTGGCGGACGCTGGGCAGCGCCGGGCCGGGCGCAATGCCGTTGACACGCACACGTGGCGCCAGCGCCAGGGCCAGCGACTGGGTGGCGGTGGCGAGTGCCGCCTTGCTGATCTGATAGGAGTAGTTGGTCGGCGTCGGCCGCCAGATGCTCTGGTCGAGCAGGTTGATGACATTGCCCTGGCCGCCCGCGGGCAGCTGGTGGGCGAAGGCCTCGGCCAGAAACACCGGCGCGGTCAGGTTAACCGCCATCTGCCGGTCCCACAGGGCGCGGTCGAGCGCGCCGACGGCGTCGTGCTCGAAGATCGAGGCATTGTTGACCAGCAGGGCGAGGGGTCCGAGCGCCGCTTGCGCCGCCTCGACCAGGCGGGCCGGTGTGGCCGGGTCGGCGAAATCGCCCGTGACCACCGCGGCGCGCCCGCCGTTCCCCTTGATGAGCGCGGCAAGGTCATCGGCCTCGTCGCCCGAATGGTTGCAGTGGATGACCACCGCCCAGCCGTGTGCGGCGAGATCCTCGACGATGGCGCGGCCGATGCGGCGCGCGCCGCCGGTTACCAGCGCGACGGGGGCGGCGGGGATCATAAGCCTTCGTTAACCCTATTTAATTGTGATGCAGATGCGGCTGCGGACCAGGTCCTAGATAAGACGCCTCGGGCGGATGTCCAAATGCCTGCCGAATCAATAAGTTATATGCAGACTGTTACCGCGCGGCAACGCCACAATCGATCATCGATTCGCCGCCGCGGGGCCGTATTTCATTAACGTTTACGCCGTATTCCTCCTCCCATATGGCGGCCAGAAAAGCGGGCACCTGGCGTCGCAGGCGACGTGTCTTGATGTCGCCAGGCAAGAACGAGGAGAAGTTTCATGTTGTCCATCAAAACCATCGGCGTGAGTGCGCTGGCACTCGTGGGCAGCGCCGGCCTAGCGCTTGCGGCCGACCTGCCGAACTATCAGTCACCGCCGTCCTCGCAGGTGTATAACCCGGCGCCGGCGTTCGACTGGACCGGGCCGTATGTCGGCCTCACCGGCGGCTATGGCTGGGGCACCTCCGACGGCTGGCTCGGCGGCGCCTTCGCCGGCTACAACTTCCAGGTTACCCCGAACTGGGTCGCCGGCATCGAAGGCGATATCGTCGGCTCCGGCAAGAAGACGAACGGCTGGGACTCATCGTTGCGCGCCCGCCTTGGCTACGCCTATGACCGCTACCTGCTCTACGGCACGGGCGGCCTGGCGTTCGGCGATATCAAGAATGGCGGTGCCACGGCGACCAGGACGGGTTGGGCCATCGGCGCCGGCGTTGAGGCGGCTCTGACCAGCAACGTCACCGGGCGTTTCGAATATCGCTACACCGATCTCGGCAGGGCCACGGTCGGTGGCTCATCGATCAGCCAGAACGCCAACGATTTCACGGTAGGCGTCGCCATGAAGTTCTGATCGGCCTGTCTGACAGGCTTCAACGCCCCGCTGCGGTCACCGCGGCGGGGCGTTTTGTTTTACGGGGCCCCCTCATGGTGAGGTGCGAGCGCGGCGCACCCCGAACCGTGTGGTCATCCTTCGAGGTCCTGCGGCGGGCTCCGCAGGATGAGGCGCTTCGGGAAGTTTCAATGCGCCGGTGCCGTGATCTCCGGGATGTGGCAGCCCTGCCGGTCGACCTCCACGCAGCGGCGGAAGGTGAGGGTCTTGGTCAGGCAGATACGCACTTCCTGCAGGAGGCCGCGATTGCAGGTGACGGCGATGCCGGCGGGAGACATGCGCGGATTGGCGGCGATGAACGCCTGCTCGATCTCGCGCGGCGCCAGCGTGCGGCCGGTCAACGACGCCGGCAGCGCGACCGCCTCCAAAGCGCGCCTGAGGGTGGCGAAGTAATTCGCCTGATTGAGGCCGGAGCACAATCCGTGCTTCCGCCATTCGTGATTGACCAGCCGGGCGCCGGGCATGATGTCGGCGAGCCCGTCGACCGTTGCCTGGCTGACGCGGAGCGGCATGTTCGACGGGCAGTCGGAGGGATAGCCGCGCTCATATTGCGGCCACAGGCCATGGACGACGAAGCCGTGCGGCATATCGCATTCCGCCGGATCGGGACTTTTGTCTGTGGCGCAATAGGTCGGCGCCCACGAGAGCGACAGCACGTAGAAATCGAAATTGCCCGGTGTGCCGCCGGCCCAAGCCGGCGCAGCCGTCACAACGGCCGATGCGGTCGCGAACAGGAAGGCGGCGAGAAGTCCGGCGCGCCTCACGGGCGGACGGAACGGCACCAGGCACCATAGACCCGGTAGGGGTCGTAGCCGGGCAGGCAGGACTGTACGCCCCAGTGGATCGAGGCGAAGCCGGCCTGGAACTCGATCAGATAGACCAGCTCAGAGCGCCTGCCGTCGGAGAGGGTGGCCGTGGCGTGGCAATAGCGGCGCGGGATCAGGCTCGGTCCGTCGACGTTCACCCTGGTCTCGCGGATATTGGCGACATCGGTGATCGCCAGGCCGCTGCCGATGATGTGGGCGTCGTAATAGGCGAACTTGTCGGTCACCTTGGCCAGCACCGCCGTCTCGTCGCAGACCGGCAGGCAGTGGTGATGGGCGCAATAGGGTGTGCCCGCGTAGCTGGCGCCATAGCCGGTGTCATAGTCGGAGGCCCAGGCCGGGATGGCCAGCAGGCTGAGCGCCGCAAAGCCCATCAGGATGCGCAGCATGGCTGTCGTCTCCCCCGCAATTCGTTGGTTGGGACAATGCGACGGCCCCACAGCCCGGTCAAGGCGAGCGGCTCACTCTCCAGTGATTTCGTCGATAACGTGGCCGGCGCCGTCGCCCTGGGCCAGGATCGGCACGAGGCCGGCGGTGAGCGCAGCCAGCGCCTCGGCGAATTGCCAGGGCGGATTGCAGATGACGAGGCCGGTGCCGTTGAATGTGCCGCCGGCGCCACGCTCGCGCACGATAAGTTCCGCCCTCAGCAGCCGGCGGATGCCGGACTCGGCCAGCCGCACGCGCAGCCGGTCGACGGCGGCGAGGTCCTTCACCGGGTACCACAGGCAATAGATGCCGGTCGGCCAGCGGCGATGGGCGTTGACGAAGCCGTCGAGCAGTTGGGCGAACTCGTCGGCCTCCTCATAGGGCGGGTCGACCAGCACCAACCCGCGCCGCTCCTTAGGCGGCACAAAGGCGCCGAGCGCCTGCCAGCCGTCGAGGGCGATGGTGCGCACCTGGACGTCGCCGGCAAACAGGGCGGCAAGCGCCTCGGCGTCCTCCGGGTGCAGCTCGACCGCGGTCAACCGGTCCTGCCGGCGGAAGAGATGGCGCGCGATCCACGGCGAGCCTGGATAGAAGCGCAGCCCGTTATCGGGTGCGTTGGCGGCCTTCACCGCCGCCAGCCAGGGAGCGAGCAGGGCGGCAAGATCGGGCGCGAGGCGGCGCTGCCACAGGCGGCCGATGCCGTCCCGCCATTCGCCGGAGCGCGAGGCCTGTTTGCCGGTGAGATCGTAGAGGCCGGTGCCGGCATGGGTGTCGATGACGCGAAAGGCGGCGTCCTTCTGCTTCAGCCGCTCGATGAGCAGCGCCAGCACGGCATGCTTGACCACATCGGCGAAGCCGCCGGCATGAAAGGCATGGCGATAGTTCATGGGCGCGTTCTGGCTACAATTGGCATTCAACCCATCCCAAGACATCGCAGCAAGGTACGGTCATCTCTCCCCGCCGGGGAGAGGGACGAACACTGATACGCCCGGGAGTGAGGTCGAGCCTGCCAGAAACGCGAAATTGGGCCGGCCGCGTCACACCTGGATCGCCGCGGGCGAGATGAGCACGCCCTCTGCGGCCTCGGGCGACGAGTTCGGCAAATTCGACCCGCTCGCCGATCACACGCGCGCGCTCCGCCGCCACCAGCTTCAGCGCCAGCGGGTAGAGGCGATGCTCTGCAGTCAGAACCCGCGCCGCCAGAGTCTCCTCGCTGTCGCCGGGCACGACCGGAACCGCGGCCTGGGCGATGATCGGCCCGGCGTCGACCGCCGTGCGCACGAAGTGCACCGTGCAGCCGTGCAGCCTGACGCCCGCCTCGAGGGCGCGGGCATGGGTGTTGAGGCCCGGAAAGGCGGGCAGCAGCGACGGATGGATGTTGATCAGCCGGTCGCGCCAGCGCTCGACATAATCTTCGGTAACGATGCGCATGAAGCCGGCATGGCAGATGAGGTCGATGCCGGCCTCCTCGAAGCGCGCTGTGAGCGCCGCCTCGAAAGTCGGCCGGTCGGGAAATGCCTTGTGGTCGACGACTTCGGCGGGAATACCGATCTTCTCCGCATACGCCAGGCCGGCCGCATCGGGACGGTTCGAGACGACCAGGGAGATCTTGGCGGGGTAGTCCGTGTCCATCGCCGCCGCGGCGAGCGCCGCCATGTTGGAGCCGCGTCCGGAAATGAGGATGGCGACGCGCTTGCGCTCGGTCATGGCTTGCTGAGGTCCAGGGTTCCGGAATAGGCGACCGGCGCCTCCGCGCGCGGGGCGATCTCGCCGACGGCGACCACCGTTTCGCCGGAAGCCGCCAGCGCCGCCGTCACGGCGGCAACCGAGGCAGCCGGGACCACCAGCATCATGCCGGCGCCGCAATTGAAGGTGCGCAGCATCTCGTCCGGCGCGATGTCGGCGAGCCCCGCCAGCCAGCGGAAGACCGGCGGCACCGGCAGCTTCGTCAGGTCGATGTGTGCGGCGAGGTTTTCCGGCAGCACCCGCGGCAGGTTCTCGGTGATGCCGCCGCCGGTGATATGGGCCATGGCCTTCACCGCGCCGGTTTCGCGCACGGCCGCAAGAAGCGGCTTCACATAGATGCGGGTTGGGGTCAGAAGCGCCTCGCCGAGGCTCAGGCCATTGTCGAACGGCACCGGATCGTCGAACGACAGCCGGGCATCGGCGACGAGTTTGCGCACCAGCGAGAAGCCGTTGGAGTGGACGCCGGAGGAGGCGAGCGCCAGCACCACGTCGCCCGCCGCGACATCGCCGCGCGGCAGGATAGCGTCGCGCTCGACGGCGCCGACGGCGAAGCCGGCGAGATCGAAGTCCTTGGCCGCATACATGCCCGGCATCTCGGCGGTCTCGCCGCCGATCAGCGCCGCGCCGGCCTGACGGCAGCCTTCGGCGATGCCCGAGATGATTCGCGCGCCGGCCTCCGGGTAGAGCTTGCCGGTGGCAAAATAGTCGAGGAAGAACAGCGGTTCCGCCCCCTGGACCACCAGGTCGTTGACGCACATGGCGACCAGGTCGATGCCGACCGTGTCGAGGATGCCGGTATCGATGGCGACCTTCAGCTTGGTGCCGACGCCGTCCGTGGCCGCCACCAGCACCGGATCGCGGTAGCCGGCGGCCTTGAGGTCGAACAACCCGCCGAACCCGCCGATTTCGGCGTCGGCGCCGGGCCGCTGCGTCGCCCGCACCAGCGGCTTGATCGCCGCCACGAGGGCATTCCCGGCATCGATATCGACGCCAGCGTCGGCATAGGACGTTTTCCGTCGCCGGGGGGCGTTGGTCATGGATTCGAGGGTCTCCGGCCGCTGGCATCCAAATCCATGAAAAGATATCGGAAAGCAAGATGGTAAGACGCCCGGCTGCGCGGCGGTTCGCCCTTGGCCTCGCCGGGCGCTAGTGTCATGTCTAGGCAATTCCCCGGTTGGCGGCCGGGGTTCGGGAGCAAGGGCCTTTCGTGTTCGTGACGATTCCCAATCTGATCACCATCGGCAGGATGGTGCTGGTGCCGCTGATCGTCTGGCTGATGATCTCCGGCCAGTCGGGGGCGGCCTTCGTCGTCTTCATACTGGCGGGGGTGAGCGACGCCATCGACGGGTTCCTGGCGCGCACCTACAACCTGCGCTCCACGCTCGGCTCCTATCTCGATCCGCTTGCCGACAAGGCGCTGCTTGTCTCGATCTACATATCGTTGGCCGTGCTCGGCGAGGTGCCGTTGTGGGTGGCGATCCTGGTGGTCAGCCGCGACCTCTTCATCGTCGGCGCCGTGGTGCTGTCGTGGATGCTCGACCAGCCGATGGAGATGCGTCCGCTGATCATCAGCAAGCTCAACACCGTGGTGCAGATCGTGCTTGCCGCCGTCGTGCTCGGCGACCTGGCGCTCGGCGCCGGCCTCGGCATGCTGCGCATGATCCTGGTCTATCTGGTTGGCATCCTCACCGTCGCCTCGGCTGCCGTCTACCTGGTCGACTGGGTGCGCCACATGGGCATGGGCGAGAGCGCCGCCGGCTCGCCTGACGGCCCCAGCGACGAGCGCTGGCCGAGATGAAGCGCCAGACCCAGATCACGCTGTTCTGGCTGGGAGCACTGGCGGCGTTCGTCGCGGTACTGTTCCTGTTCCGCGCTATCCTGCTGCCGTTCGTCGCCGGTGCAGCGCTGGCCTACGCCCTCGATCCGGTCGTCAACTGGCTGGAAAGGCTGAAGATCAGCCGCACCATCGCGGCGCTTGTCGTGGTCGTGCTCATCCTCATCCTCTTCGTCGCCGTCTTCGTCCTCGTCGTGCCGGTGCTGATCAATCAGCTCGTCGATTTCCTGCAACAGCTGCCGAACCTGATTGCACGCCTGCAGACGATGTTCGGTCCATGGCTCAGCAGCGATTGGGCGCGCTTCCTCGGCATCGACGCCGCGAGTCTACGCGCCTCGTTGAACAGCTTCTTCGCCAACGGCGCCAGCATCATGCAGACGCTGCTCGCCTCGCTCCTCACCGGCGGGCGCACGGTGATCGACATTGCTTCGCTGCTTTTCGTCACCCCCTTCGTCGTCTTCTACCTGCTGCGCGACTGGCATCGCATGATCGCCTGGGTCGATGGGCTGCTGCCGCGCGATCATGCCGACGAGATCCGCCGGCTCGCCCGCGCCATGGACGAAAAGGTCGCCGCCTTCGTGCGCGGCCAGATGCTGTCCGGCACGGTGCTCGGCATCTTCTATGCCGCCGGCCTGGTCGCCATCGGCCTCAACTACGGCCTGCTCGTCGGCCTTGCCGCGGGGATCTTGAGCTTCATCCCCTATTTGGGCTTCACCAGCGGCTTCGTCGCCTCGATCATCATCGCCATCGTCCAGTTCTGGCCGGACTGGATCTGGTTGGTGGCCACCGTCGCCGTGTTCATGGCGGGCCAGGTGCTCGAAGGCTATGTGCTGCAACCCTATCTGATCGGCACTCGCGTCGGTCTGCATCCGGTCTGGCTGCTCTTCGCCCTCTTCGCCTTCGGCCTGCTCTTCGGCTTCCTCGGCCTGCTGGTTGCGATTCCCGCTGCCGCGGCCGTCGGCGTGCTGCTGCAATTCGCCATCGAACGCTATCAGGCGAGCCCGCTCTATCGTGGCCGCGGCGCCGGCAAGGCCGGCAATGAGTGAGCGGCCGTCTGCCCGGCAATTGCCGCTCAGCCTGCCGCATCGTGCCGCCATGACCCGCGCCGATTATCTGGTCGGCGATAGCAATCGGGCGGCGATCGGGTTGATCGACGGCTGGCCCGCCTGGCCCGACCGGGTAGTGCTGCTTTCGGGCCCGGCCGGGTCCGGCAAGACCCACCTCGTCGAAATCTGGCGGCATGCGAGCGGTGCTGCCGCCGCAGCCGCGAACGCTCCCGGCGATGTCGAGGCACTGGTCGCGGCGCCGGCCGTGGCGATCGAGGACCTGCACGCCGGGCCGCTCGACGAAGCCGGCCTGTTCCACCTCATCAATCTCAGCGGTGAGCGGCGCGTGCCGCTGCTCATGACCAGCCGGCTCCCGGTCGGTGCGCTGCGTGTACGTCTGCCCGACCTTGCCTCACGCCTGCGCGCCGCCCGGCCGATCGAACTCGGCGCGCCTGGCGATGCGCTGCTGCGTCTGGTTCTGGTCAAGCTCTTTGCCGACCGCCAGCTCACCGTCGACGCGAGCGTCATCGAGACCATCGTCATGCGCATGGAACGCTCGCTCGATGCGGCCAACCGCATCGTGGATGAACTCGACCGCGAGGCGCTCGCCGGCGGACGGTCGATCAGCCGGCGCCTGGCTGCCGAGACGCTGGCGCAGGTGATCGACAACCAACCCGACCTGTTCGCCGATTAGGCGCGCCGCTTTCGCCCCGGCGCGTTCGTGGCAGGGCGAAGTGGCGTTCGGCAGATCGGGCCCCGCACCACGGCGTCAGGATGCGGCGGCGCCGCGAAATTGCGTCGGCGTTGCTCCGAACCGCCGGCGGAAGCAGCGGTTGAAATAGGGTATTTCGCTGAAGCCGCTGGCGCAGGCGATCTCGCCTATCTTCAGCAGGTCATACCGGCAATCCATCAGCATCGTCCGAGCCCGCTGGAGGCGCCGTTCGACCACGCGCGCGGTGAAGGTCGATCCGGATTCATGCAACAAATCCTGGACGTAGCGATCGGTGATGCCCATGCGCCGGGCGACTTGCCGCGGCGAGAACGTCGGATCGGTGAAGCCCTCGCGGATCGCCTCGACAATCTCGTGGAGCCGCGCCGCCCGAAGACCGCGCATGCGTGCCTCTTCGGCGGCGTCCTTTTCGGCGCCGAGCGCCAGTGCGACGAGATCGACGACGGTCGTGCCCACATGCACGGCCAGATCTGAATTGTCTTCGATATCGTCGGCGGCCAGAAGAATATCGAGATACCGGCGCAGGTGCCGCATCGCTTCGCCGTTTCCCAGCAGCGGCTTCGCCACAAAGTCCTCAGCGCGCCGGGACTGCTGGCGCAAACGCGCCTGATCGACGGCGATGGCGGAAAAATCGTGCGGGTCGGCAAAGCGCAAATCGCCGGGTTCGGTGCAGTTGACCAGTGCTGCCCTATCGGCGCCGAGGAGAACCTCGCGTCCGGACTGCGTCAGCGACAGCGGTCGAGGCCACCGGTTGATGAGGAGCACGAAATGGGGCGAATGCAGCTCGGCCTTTCCGAGCGACATCCAGGACATGCGATCCACGGTCCCGGTGAAGCGCAGCACGTCTACCGAGGTCGGGCTGCGGTTGAAGCGCGCGCCGCTGAGGCGCTCCACGAAGCGCTGACCGGGCCGCATCGTGACATCGTGCGGGCCGTAGACCTCACTGAGGAAATCGCGCCAAACCGAGAGGCGCGCACGGTCGTCAAAGCTTGCGGGGAGGTCCTCGGAACGGAAAGCGATGCTCTTCATGGTGGCCTCCATGTAACCCGCACCGGATCGCCGCAAGTGTAGGCCCGGTTTCCCGCGAAAGTCCAAGTCGAACGGCCGGGACACGGTTTGCCGCTTAACAGGCGATTACCGTTTCAAAGTGCAAGCCAGGTTCGGACCAGGACAAACGCTAGTTGGCGCTCGCGATCAGACTGATGTGAAGCCTTGCCGGTCATCGATTGGGGCTGTCGTCCAAGCGAGGGAGCTCAAATGTCCATCTCGTTCATGCGGAAATTGGCGTTCCTCGGCCTGGTGGCTGCGGGTCTCATCGCATTCGGAGCGACGTTGTCCTCTCCGGCCAACGCCGCCAAGGATAAGCCCCGGAGCGATGTGCTGGCCGCCTGCAAGCACGCGGGACCAGACTGCGAAATCCTGACAGACGGTCCGGGTGGATTGATCGGGTGCAGTTATACCAGTGGTGCCTGCTTTTATTGCAACAAGAAGAAATGTCATGGCATAAATATGACAAGCGATCCAGTAGGAAACAAAGTAGGCTGTAGTATTGGCCGAGAATACTGCGTCTATTGCAAGGGCGGGCAATGTCATTCAGTATTTATGCTCAAGGATCCGCAAATAAGGGACAGCTCGCGCGGCAAGGCCGGTAATGCCGCCCCGCCGCCCAGCGCACCAATTCCATAGCCGTCCGACGTGGTGCCGCGAACCCGTGTGGCTCCACTCGTGTTCGCGTCCGTCAGTTGAACACGTAATTCAGGCCGACGCGGACGATGTCGGCGTTCATGTTCGATGTGACGGACGCCGGCGTCGTAAATGACGGGCCGCCGCTGGGCGTGAGCGTCGTCTGGAAGTTCGTCGTGACGTCGCCGAAGCCCAGGTGGAGGTACTCCACGCGGAATGTCCAATTGCGGCGGATGCCCCATTCGACGCCGGCTCCCGCGGTCCAGCCGGTCAGCATGTCGCTATATGACGAAACGCCACCCGTGAACGGGTATCCGCTGCCGGGATTGCACGGATAGGTGCCCGGATCGCCATTGGTGATGCAGGTGGTCGTATTGGTGTTGGACGCCTTGCCCAAAGCCAGACCGCCGGTTCCGTAAAGAAGGACATTGTCCCACACGATGCCCAGGCGGGCGCGCAGCGTGCCGAAGGCATCGAGCGTAAGGTGGTTGTGTCCGCAGCCGCCGATCGTTCCCAGGAAGCTGTCGAGCCCGGTGTTGACGGAGCTGTAGGTCGAGCAGCTGGTCGGTGTGCTGCCGGTGATGTCCGCCCAATCGGCGTCGGCCTCGAGTTCCAGGAGCAGGTGCGACGGAAGCTCGTAGTTGAAGCCGAACTGGCCGCCGCCCAGCAATCCTGACGGATCCGCGGTGCTGCTGGATCTCAGGGTGCCGATCGTATTCGTGGAGACGCTGCTTTCCGCATCGTGCCCCCAGCCGCCGCCGAAATTGCCGCCGAGATAGAACCCGGTCCAACTGGAATCCGCTGGTGCTGCGAAGGCAGGCGCGGGCGCAGCCGATGCTCCGATCATGAAAGCTGCAACGACAACGCCGCCCGCCGATTGGAACCGAAGCATCATAACCTCCTGCGCTTCTGCCGCGACCGAGGTGGCACGCGCTCTCGCTGGTGGTGGTGGGCGTGCCGCTGTTGATCTGCGGTAGAATCCGCCGAATATGGTTAATTCTTCGTGATAGTGTCCGCCAAAACGTACAGGCTCCTCAAAAAGACCGAGCATCATGCTGGCGCCGCGGCGGAGGCGGCAGAGGAGGAGGGGACACGGCTATGGGCAAGTACGCGGACACCTACGCGCGCTGGCAGGACGATCCGATCGGCTTTTGGGCCGAGGCGGCCAAGGCTATTCACTGGGCCGAGCCGGCGCATGCCACCTTCAATCCCGACGCGGGTGTCTATGGGCGCTGGTTCACCGGCGCGACCTGCAACACCTGTTACAACGCGCTCGACCGGCACGTGGCAGGCGGGCGCGCCGACCAGACCGCGATCATCTACGACAGCCCGGTCACCGGTACGAAGCGGCTGATCAGCTATCGCGAACTGCTTGACGATGTGGCGACCTTCGCTGCGGTGCTTGCCGTCCATGGCATCGCCAGGGGCGATCGCGTCATCATCTACATGCCGATGATCCCCGAGGCGATCGTCGCCATGCTCGCCTCAGCGCGGCTGGGCGCCATCCATTCGGTCGTCTTCGGCGGCTTCGCGGCGCATGAGCTGGCAAGCCGTATCAACGATGCCCGGCCGAAGCTGATCGTCACCGCCTCCTGCGGCATCGAGCCGACCCGCGTCGTTCCCTACGTGCCGCTGGCTTCATCGGCGATTCAGCAAGCCGCCCACAAACCGGCGGCGATGATCGTCGTCCAGCGTGAGCAGCATCGCGCCGAACTCGATTCCGGCCGCGGCCGCGACTATGCCGAGGAGATGGCGAAGGCGAAGGCCGCCGGGCGCAGCGAGCCGTGCGTCGCCGTGGCCGCCACCGATCCGCTCTATATCCTTTACACCTCCGGCACGACCGGCCAGCCCAAGGGCATCATCCGCGACAATGGCGGCCACATGGTCGCGCTCGACTGGTCGATGACCAACGTCTACGGCGTCGCACCGGGGGAAGTTTACTGGGCGGCGTCCGACATCGGCTGGGTGGTCGGCCATTCCTACATCGTCTATGCGCCGCTCATTCACGGCTGCACGACGGTGCTCTACGAGGGCAAGCCGGTAGGCACGCCCGATGCCGGCGCTTTCTGGCGGGTGGTAGCCGAGCACAATGTATCGGTGCTGTTCGCAGCGCCGACGGCCCTGCGTGCCATCAAGAAGGAAGACCCCGACGGCGCGCTGATCGGCCGTCACGACATTTCGAGCCTGCGCAGCCTGTTCCTGGCCGGCGAGCGCGCCGACCCGGATTCAGTGCGTTGGGCCGAGGAGAAGCTCGGCGTGCCGGTGATCGATCACTGGTGGCAGACCGAGACCGGCTGGGCGATCGCCGCCGACCCGGTCGGCATCGAGTTGCTGCCGGTGAAGCGCGGCTCACCTACCGCCGCCATGCCCGGCTACGACGTGCGTGTGCTCGACGACGCCGGCCATCCGGCGAGGCCCGGCACGCTCGGCAACATCGCCATCCGCCTGCCGCTGCCGCCCGGTGCGCTGCCGACGCTTTGGGGCAATGACGAACGCTTCCGCTCGAACTACCTCGCCACGTTCCCCGGCTATTACCAGACCGCGGACGCCGGCTACATCGACAGCGACGGTTACCTGTTCATCATGGGGCGCACCGACGACATCATCAACGTCGCCGGCCACCGCCTGTCGACCGGCGGCATGGAGGAGGTGCTGGCGAGCCACGCGGCGGTCGCCGAGTGTGCGGTGATCGGCATCCGCGACGGCCTCAAGGGCCAGCTGCCGGTGGGCTTCGTCGTCCTGAAATTGGGCGTCCAGGCGAGCCCGGCATCGGTCGAGAAGGAGATTGTCGACCTGGTGCGCGAGCAGATTGGCCCGATTGCGGCGCTGAAGACGGTGCTGGTCGTGCCGCGGTTGCCGAAAACCCGCTCAGGCAAGATCCTGCGCGGCACCATGCGCCAGATCGCCGACGGGGAGCAGTACCGGATGCCGGCGACCATCGACGACCCGGTGGCGCTGGACGAGATCATCGGGGCGCTGAAGTCGCGCGGGATGGGAACCTGAAAGGTCGGGGATTTGCCCGGCTTTCGCCAGATTTCCGGTTGATTTTGTCGGAATCGTCATATTTGCCGGGTAGGAGTAGGATTTTACGAGAACCCGGCTTGGCCCGATGGACCAGAAGAACCCGCTAATCAGCATCGAAGACGCCGCGGCCGTCGACCCTGAGGTCGCGGCGGGCATGGAGTTGCGCCAGTCGAAGACGCGCTTCATCAATCGCGAGCTGTCCTGGTTGCAGTTCAACCGCCGGGTGCTGGAAGAGGCTGAAAACCACAACCATCCGCTGCTCGAAAAGCTGCGCTTCCTGTCGATCTCGGCCAACAACCTCGACGAATTCTTCATGGTGCGCTTCGCCGGCCTCAAGGGCCAGCAGCGCCAGGGCATCGCCATGGTGTCCGACGACGGACGGTCGCTGAGCGGGCAGCTCAGCGCCATCGGCGACGCCTGTGCGAGCCTCGCCAGCGACCAGCAGACGCGCTGGACGGAACTGCGCGGCGAACTGGACGAAGCCGACATCCACCTCATCGACGCCAGCCGGATCAGCGACGCCGACCGCGACTGGCTGGAGCACTATTTCCTCGATTCGATTTTCCCGGTACTCACCCCGCTCGCCATCGACCCGGCGCACCCGTTCCCCTTCATTCCCAATCTCGGTCTGACGGTCGCGTTGCAGATGACGCGCAAATCCAGCGGCCAGCACATGACCGCGCTGCTGCGCGTTCCCGGCTCGATCGAGCGCTTCATCCGCCTGCCGTCGAACGATGCCTGCAAGGACCGCTTCATCAGCCTCGAACAGGCGGTGACGCTATTCGTCCACAGCCTCTTCCCTGGTTACGAGGTTGACGGGCAGGGCGCCTTCCGCGTCATCCGCGACTCGGACATCGAGGTGGAGGAAGAGGCCGAGGATCTGGTCCGCTTCTTCGAGAGCGCGCTCAAGCGCCGGCGCCGCGGATCGGTGATCCGCCTGGAGATCGAGGCGGCCATGCCGGAAAGCCTGCGCCAGCTCGTCGCCGAGGCGCTGGCCGTGACGTCCGACGAGATCTTCCTCGTCCACGGTCTGCTCGCCTTGAACGATCTCCAGCAGTTGGTCGCCATCGATCGACCAAACCTGAAGTTCCCGCCCTACACGCCGCGCTATCCGGAGCGCATCCGCGACCACAACGGCGACTGCCTCGCCGCCATCCGCGAGAAGGACATCGTCGTCCATCACCCCTACGAAACCTTCGACGTGGTGGTGCAGTTCCTGCGCCAGGCCGCGTCCGACCCGGATGTCGTGGCCATCAAGCAGACGCTCTACCGGACCTCGAACGATTCGCCGATCGCCAAGGCGCTTGCCGAAGCTGCCGAGGCCGGCAAGTCGGTAACCGCGCTGGTCGAACTCAAGGCGCGCTTCGACGAGGAAGCCAATATCCGCTGGTCGCGCGACCTTGAGCGCGCCGGGGTGCAGGTGGTCTACGGTTTCATCGAGTTGAAGACCCACGCCAAGCTGTCGCTGGTGGTCCGCCGTGAGGGCGGGCAGCTCACCAGCTACGTCCATATCGGCACCGGCAACTATCATCAGGTGACGGCGCGCATCTACACCGACCTGTCGTTCTTCTCGGCCGATCCGGCGATCGCCCGCGATGTCGCGCGCATCTTCAACTACATCACCGGCTACTCGGAGCCCGAGACGCTGGAGCGCCTGGCGATCTCGCCGCATATGCTGAGGGGGGCCATCCTCGGTCTCATCGCCGCGGAAGTGGCGCACGCCAAGGCCGGCCGCCCGGCGCAGATCTGGATGAAGATGAACGCGCTCGTCGATTCCCAGATCATCGATGCGCTCTACGATGCCAGCCAGGCCGGCGTCGAGATCGACCTAGTGGTGCGTGGCATATGCTGCCTGAGGCCCGGCATCCCGGGCCTTTCGGAGCGCATCCGCGTCAAGTCGATCGTCGGGCGCTTCCTCGAGCACGCCCGCATCTATTGCTTCGGTGATGGCCACGGGCTGCCCTCGGCGGGGGCCAAGGTCTTCATCGGCTCGGCCGACATGATGCCGCGCAATCTCGACCGCCGCGTCGAGGCGATCGTGCCCATCCTCAACCCGACCGTGCACGAGCAGATCCTCGGCCAGATCATGGTCACCAACTTCGCCGACAACCAGCAGAGCTGGCGGGTCTTGCCGGATGGCACGACGCAACGCATCGTAGCGGGGAAGGGCGAATCGCCTGTCAACGCGCACCAGTATTTCATGACCAACCCGAGCCTCTCCGGTCGCGGCAAAGCCCTGAAGATCGGCACGCCCAAACCGACCCGCCGGCGCGGTCGGGGAGCCGGAACTGGCAGCTGATCTCTCCATCATCAGCGAGGCACCGGGGCGCCTCAACGGCGGCGGGCCGATTGCTATTGTCGATATCGGCTCGAACTCGGTCCGCCTCGTCGTCTATGAGCGGCTGAGCCGCTCCGCGACGCCGCTGTTCAACGAGAAGGAACTGTGCGGCCTCGGGCGCGGGCTGGCGATCCGCGGTCGGCTCGAACCGGAGGCGATCGCCTCGGCGCTCACTGCCCTCCGCCGCTTTGCCGCGCTCGTCAGGCAGATCGGCGCGACGGCGCTGCATGTCCTGGCAACCGCCGCAGTGCGCGATGCCTCCAACGGCCCGGATTTCATCGTCTCGGTCGAGGCGATCACCGGCGTCAAGGTGCGGGTGCTCTCCGGCAACGAGGAGGCCCGGCTCTCCGCGCAGGGTGTGGTCTCCGGCTTCCACCGGCCCAACGGGGTCGCGGGCGACCTCGGCGGCGGCAGCATCGAGGTGGTCGATGTCCGCAACAACCGGACGGGAAAGGGCGAGACCTTCCCGCTCGGCGGCCTCAGGCTCGAGGAGATGGCCGACGGCTCGACCAAGAAGGCCGAGAAGATCGCCGCGGAAGCGCTTGAGAAATCAAAGGTATTGCCCGGCGGCAAGAAGCGGATCTTCTATGCCGTCGGCGGCACCTGGCGCTCGCTTGCCCGCCTGCACATGCGCCAGGCCGGCTACCCGCTCCACGTCATGCACCACTACACCATCGATGCCGGCGAAGCCGCCGACTTCTGCCGCATGGTCGCGCGGCGCGAAATCGATTCGCTCGATTCGATCGAGGTCGTCTCGCGCAATCGCCGGCCGCTGTTGCCTTACGGCGCCGTCGTGCTGGAGCAGGTGATCCGGGTGATGGAACCGTCCCAGATCGTCCTCTCGGCGCTCGGCATGCGCGAGGGGCTGCTCTACGAGTTGCTCGACAAGGAAGAGAAGGCCAAGGACCCGCTGCTCATGGCCTGCGAGGAGCTGTCCTTCCTCAGGTCGCGCTCACCCCGCCATGCCCATGAGCTGGCGGACTGGTCGGCGATGGCCTTCCGCGTCATCGGGCTGGACGAGAGCGAGGCCGAGACGCGCCTGCGCCATGCCGCCTGCCTGCTGACCGACCTCGGCTGGCGCGCCCACCCCGAATATCGCGGCGAGCAGAGCCTCAACCTGATCGCCCACGCTTCCTTCATCGGCATCGATCATCCCGGCCGCGCCTATCTGGCGCTGGCCAATTTCTACCGTCACGAGGGGCTGATCGACGAGCAGCTGTCGCCGCGCATCCGCGAGCTGGTGCCGACCCGCCTGATGGAGCGCGCCCGGGCGCTCGGCGCGACGCTGAGGGTCGTGCATCTGCTCTCGGCGTCCACCCCCGACGTGGTCAACCGCACCCGGCTGGAGAAGCGCGGCAAGATGCTGGCCCTGGTCCTGCCACGGAATCTTGCGCCGCTCGGCGGCGCGCGGGTTCTGCGCCGTCTCTCCCAGGTGGCGAAATTCGCCGGCCTCGAGCCGACGATCGTGGTCGAGTAGGGCCGGTGCTTGCCGGCTGTCGTCGGCAACGACAGTCGCGGTAAACGGTTGGTTTCGCTCTTCGCGAAAGAACCGCGCACCACCAGCATCCGGTTAACCACACGAATGGTGGTTTCGCGGGAGATTTCCATGGCGCTCCCGGAGCGAGCGTTACCGGTTGCCGGTGCGCGGCGCGGCCGGGGGCAACCCGCCGTTTAACCGACAGCTAAACCATCCGCACCAATAGTGGCCGAGATACACCCATTCCGGGAAGGGGCGGTGCTGTGCTGTCTCGCATCTTCGATTCGCCTTCGAAAATGGCCGGCCGGCAGCAGATATCACGGTTCCTGCTGGTGTTCGTCGCCCTGTCTGCCGCCTGTTTTGTCCTGTGGCAGGGGCTGCTGTACTCCAATCTGGTCCTCGACCGCCGCAATCGCATCGCCGCGACTGAGGACATGGTCGCTCAGGCGCACCGTTCACTGTCGCGAATTCTCGAGACCTATTCGTCCGATCTCCGCGTCATTGCCAAGAACCCGGCGCTGCGGCGGCTGGGTTCCGGCGACGCCTCGGCCCGCGCCGAGGTGACCACCGATTTCGAGGCCGTCGTTGCCGAGAAGCCCATCGTCGCGCAGCTTCGCTACCTCGACCGCAGCGGCCAGGAAATTGTCCGCGTCGACCGGCGCAGGGACAGGGCCGTCGTCATCGACGGCGCCGACCTGCAGGACAAGCACACGCGCTACTATTTCCAGCAGTCGATCGATCTGCCTTCCGGCACGCTCTATGTGTCGCCGATCGATCTCAACGTCGAGCACGGAAGCGTCGAGATGCCATGGCACCCGATGCTGCGCCTGGCGACGCCGATCGTGGGCGCTGACGGCGCAACCGCCGGGGTGGTCATCATCAATATTTCCGCCGCCAGCTTCATCGGCACGATCGGGGAACAGAGTCCTCTCGGCGGCGTCGCGGTCGAACTGCTGAATCAGGACGGCTACTGGCTGGCTGGCGTTCCGCAGGACCGCCTGTGGGGCTTCATGTTCAAGCGCGACACCACGATGGCTGTGTCGCAGCCCGCCGCATGGCAGCGCATTGCGAAAGCCGGTGACGGCACCTTCGCGATGGCCGGCAGCAACTACCTTTTCCAGACGATCTATCCGACACGAGATGTCAGCCGGGCAAGCTCCGGCTCTTCTCCCTCCGAGGTCGGCTGGACGGTCCTGGCGATCGTTCCCGGCATCGGCCTTGGCGCGCTGTGGCACCGGGAGGATGTTCCGACGGCCCTGATCGGCATGCTGGTCATCGTTGCCATTTCGTGGGGGTGGAGCCGCGCGGTGACCGCCCGGCGCGAGGCCGAGACCCGGCGTGGGGAGGCGGAAACGGAGCTGCTTCGCATCGAACGGCTGGCCAGCCTGGGAAGCCTGGTGGCCGGCATCGCGCATGAGCTCAACACGCCCATCGGCAACGCCGTGACGATTGCCAGCACACTGTCCGACGACGTCACCGGGCTGGAAACCGTGCTCGCCTCCGGACAAATCAGGCGCTCGGTCATGGAGCGCTTCATCGCCGACATGCGTGAGGGAACCCGCATCATGCTGCACGGCCTGGAGCGGGCATCGACGCTCATCGGCCATTTCAAACAGGTGGCCGTCGATCAGACCAGCGAGCAGCGGCGCGCCTTCCGGCTCGGCGAACTCGTGCACGACGTGGTGGCGACCCTGGAGCCGCAGTTCAAGCGCGATGCCGTCGTCCTGCTCGAAGATGTGACGGCGCGGGGCCTGATGGACAGCTATCCCGGTCCGCTGAGCCAGGTGCTGATGAACCTGATCGTCAATGCCCGCAATCATGCCTTCTGTGACGTGACAATCGACAACGAGCAGATCACGGTCACGGCGCGCGACGCCGATCCCGTCACCGTCGAGCTGGTCGTGCGCGACAACGGGCGCGGCATTCCCGAAAATCTGCAACAGCGCATATTCGAGCCGTTCTTCACGACGCGGCTGGGCGAGGGCGGCAGCGGCCTCGGCCTCAGCATCGTCTTCAACATCGTCACCAACGTCCTTGGCGGCACGATCCGCGTGGAGAGCCGCCCCGGCAAGGGAACCGCAATGATCGTCCGCATCCCGAAGTCCGCACCTGCGGCCGCGGGCGAACAATCTGGAGAGAGCCCGGACAATGGCCAGCATCGACAAGCCGCTTGAAGACGACATGATCGAGCTGGTCGACGCCGACCATATCGAGTTGGTCGACGCCGGGACCGGGTCGTCGCGGGCCGCACCGACGACGAGACACTGGCGCGTGCTGGTCGTCGACGACGACGAGGACGTGCATCAGACGACCCGCTTTGCCCTCGGCAAGGCCGTCATCCTCGGTCGCCCCATCGAGCTGCTCCATGCCTACTCGGCGGCAGAAGCGAAGCGCATCCTGGGGGAGGAGGACGATATCGCCGTCATCCTCGTCGACGTGGTGATGGAGACGCCGGATGCCGGCCTCAGCCTCGTGCGTCAGATTCGCGACGACGGGCTGCGCGATCTGCGGGTCGTCCTGCGCACCGGTCAGCCGGGCTATGCGCCGGAGCTATCGGTCATTTCGGAATACGAGATCGACGACTATCGCACCAAATCGGAGCTGACTCGGATTCGCCTGCTGACCGTGCTCACTGCCGCCATTCGCACCTATGCCCAAATCCGCATGATCGGGCGCAACCGCAATGGGCTGGAGCTGATCGTCGAGAGCGCCAAAGAGCTTTTCAGGAGGACCAATCTCGAGTTGTTTTCGCGCGGCGTCCTCATGCAGATCGCCAATCTGCTCGGCATCGATTCCAATGGCATCGTCGGCGTTGGGACCACAGGCAACAGGCCCTTCAGCGAGGCGCGCGTCATCACCGGCACCGGCCGGTTCAGCCGCTACATCGGCATGAGCCTGGGCGACATCGATGACCAAGGCCTTTTCCAGGCGCTTGAAGCGGCGCGCGAGAGCGATGTGCCGATCCAGAAAGACAACTATATGGCGCTCTGCTTCCATGGTGAGGGCGATCGCGAGCTGTGCGTGCTCATCGATGCGGTGCAGGAGATCCTCCCCGACGATCTGACACTGCTGAAGCTGTTCTCCACCAACATCGCGATCGGGTTCGACAACCTGTCCTTGGTGGAACGCCTGGACCGTCTTGCGTTTCTCGATCCGATCCTCGACGTGCCGAACCTCAACGCCTTCGAAGCGGCCCTCGACGACTGGCGGCACGGCGACGGCGACGAAGCGCGGATGGCGCTCGTCAACATCGATTCTTATCCCGCGATCATGGCGATCTATGGCCCGCGCGTAGCGCACGGGCTGCTCGATCAGGTCTATCGGTTGCTCAAGGGCGGCGAGGGGAGTGGTGACGAAAGCCTCACCGCTGCGCGCGTTGCGGACAGCTGTCTTGCCCTGCTCGGGGCCCCCCATGTCCTCGACGCTGAGCGCGTCGGCGCGGCCTTCCAGCGGCCCTATGTCGTCGACGGCATCGAGATCGCGGCCACGGCAACCGCCACCCTCATCGACCTCAACGACCGCAGCACGGAGCCGCTTTCGATCATTCGCACAGCGAGTGCCGCACTCCTGCATGTCAGCCAGACGCAGGCCGGCAACTGCGTCGCCTACGACGCCGCCATGCAGGCCGCAGTCGAACGGCGGATCGATCTCCAGGTCGGGTTGAAGCGAGTGCTCGAAACGGACGCCGGTCTGGCGGTTCATCTGCAGCCCAAGTTCGACCTCAGGGACAACACCATCGTCGGCGCCGAAGCGCTCCTGCGCTGGACCTATCAGGGCGAGCTTGTATCGCCGGAAGAGTTCATCCCGATCGCGGAGGCCATCGGCCTGACGGCGAGTTTGACGGCTTTCGTCGTCCGCACGGTTGGCCGCTGGGCAAGAAGCCGCCCCGACCAGATGCGCCTTCCCGTGGCCATCAACCTGTCCATGACCGACCTCAACAATCCGGACTTCGCCGGGCGGTTGCTGAACTGGGTCGCGGCCGAGCAGCTGACGCCGGCGAGCATCACGTTCGAGGTGACCGAAGGGATTGCGATGAAAGACAGGCCCTGGGCCATCCAGCAGGTACAGGCGCTCAGGTCGGCCGGATTCCGCATCGCCCTCGACGACTTCGGGACCGGCTATTCGTCGCTCGGCTACATCTCGCGATTGCCAATCGACACGCTCAAGATCGACAAGAGTTTCGTCGCGCCCCTCGATGTCACGACCGTTCACGGCAGCCTGGCGGCGATCATCGTTGCCATGGCGATGACATTGGACATCGAGTGCGTGGCCGAGGGGATCGAAACCGAGGAACAGAAGCAGGTGCTGAAGATTCTCGGCTGCCGCGTCGGGCAGGGCTTCCTGATCGGCAGACCCGTTCCGATCGACGAGTTCGACCGTCGCTTCGCACCGGGGCAGGAACACCGGCGGGCATAGACCAAGCGCGCTCCCCGCGATCAAGCGGGGAATGCCGTCTAGCCCTTGTTGATGGTCACCACGTGGTTCTGCTTCACGGCGAGCGCGATCTTGCCGGATTTCAGCTTCAGCGCCGCCTCGCCGAAAAGCTCGCGCCGCCAGCCGGAAAGCGCCGGCACGTCGGCCTTGTCGTCGCTGGCGATCGCCTCCAGATCGTCGACCGTGGCGATGACCTTGGAGGCCACCCCGTGGCTCTCGCTGGTCATCTTGAGCAGCACCTTGAGCAGGTCGACTGCCGCGCCGTTGCCGTTGGCGGTCGGCCGGTGCTTGGGGATGCGCGGCAGCTCGTCGCGCGGAATGGCCATGGCCGTGCGCACCGCGGCAAGGATGTCCTCGGCCGCGCGCGAGCGCTCGAAGCCGCGCGGGATGGTGCGCAACTGGCCGAGCGCCGCCGGCGTCACCGGCTGCTGCGCCGAGATCTCGTAAATGGCGTCGTCCTTGATGACGCGGCTGCGCGGAACGTCGCGCGCCTGCGCCTCGCGCTCCCGCCACGCCGCCACTTCACGCATGACGGCCAGCTCGATCGGCTTGCGCACGCGCAGCTTGAGCCGCTTCCACGCCTCCTCCGGCTCCAGCCGGTAGGTGCCGGGCGAGGTCAGCACCTCCATTTCCTCGCGCACCCAGTCGGTGCGCTTCTGCTCGTCCAGGCGGGCGGCGAGCGCCTGATAGACGTCGCGGAGATGGGTGACGTCGGCCAGCGCGTATTCGACCTGGCGCTCCGACAGGGGCCGCCGGCTCCAGTCGGTGAAGCGCGACGACTTGTCGATGCGCGTCCCGGTGAGTTTTTGCACCAGCTGGTCGTAGCTGACCGACTTGCCGAAGCCGCACACCATGGCCGCGACCTGGGTATCGAACACTGGATGGGGGATCAGGCCGCCTAGGTGGTAGACGATTTCGATGTCCTGACGGGCCGCATGAAAGACTTTGATGATTTTCTCATTCTTCATCAGTTTGAAGAATGGTTCGAGGTCGAGGTCCGGCGCCGTCGCGTCGATGATCGCCGCCTCGTCCGGGCTCGCCATCTGGATCACGCAAAGCTTCGGCCAGAAGGTCGTTTCCCGCATGAATTCAGTGTCGACGGTGACCACCGGGAAACGGGCGAGGCGCTTGCACAGGGCGGTGAGGTCGGCGGTCGAGGCAACAATGGACATGAGTGTTCGTATAGCCGACGAGAGGGCCATTTGTCCCTTGCGTAACTGTCGCCCGATGCGCTTTTGCTGAATCCATCGCATTATCGACAACATCCGGTAATGCAAGGCTTTTCTCGGTTGGGCACAATGCGGCCCTGCCAAATTTGACAGGGCTGCGACAGGGCGGCCCGCGGATCCGCGGCGATCCACGCGGCGCTTGGGCGAGCGGCGCCGGCGCGGGCCTTGACAGCCACGCGAACGCGTGCGCTTTTCCGGCGGCCGGAAACCGGGCCTTTCACGCCCTCCAGGCGACCTGTTTCACGATCCAGAGACCTCCCATGCACCGCTATCGCAGCCATACCTGTGGCGCCCTTAAGCCCGCCGATGTCGGCCAATCCGCGCGTCTTTCCGGCTGGGTCCATCGAGTGCGCGACCACGGCGGCCTGCTGTTCATTGATTTGCGCGACCATTACGGCATGACGCAATGCGTTGCCGATCCCGATTCGCCGGCCTTCAGCGCGGCCGAGCGGGTGCGCGCCGAATGGGTGATCCGCATCGACGGGACGGTGAAGGCGCGTACGCCGGAGACCCTCAATCCCAACCTGCCGACCGGCGGCGTGGAGGTCTTCATCGACGAGCTGGAAGTGTTGTCGGAAGTGGGCGAGCTGCCTATGCCGGTGTTCGGCGATCTCGACTATCCGGAGGAGACGCGGCTCAAGTATCGCTTCCTCGACCTCAGGCGCGACAAGCTCCACCGCAACATCATGAAGCGGGCCGAGATCATCTCATCGCTGCGTCGGCGCATGACAGCATCCGGCTTCTTCGAGTTCCAGACGCCGATCCTGACCGCGTCCTCGCCGGAAGGCGCGCGCGACTTCCTGGTGCCCTCGCGTCTGCACCCCGGCAAGTTCTACGCGCTGCCGCAGGCGCCGCAGCAGTTCAAGCAGCTCATCATGATTGCGGGCTTCGACCGCTATTTCCAGATCGCACCATGCTTCCGCGACGAGGATGCCCGCGCCGACCGCTCGCCGGGCGAGTTCTACCAACTCGACATCGAGATGAGCTTCGTCGAACAGGAGGACGTCTTCAACGCGGTCGAGCCGGTGTTGCGCGACCTCTTCGAGGAGTTTGCCGAGGGCAAGCCGGTCACCCAGAATTTCCCGCGCATCCCCTATGTCGAGGCGCTGAAGAAATACGGCTCCGACAAGCCCGACCTGCGCAACCCGATCGAGATGGCCGACGTGACGGCGCATTTCGCCGGCTCCGGCTTCAAGGTCTTCGCCAGCCAGATCGAGGCCGACCCGAAGGTCGTGGTGTGGGCGATTCCCGCGCCGACCGGGGGCAACCGCGCCTTCTGCGACCGCATGAACTCATGGGCGCAGGGCGAGGGCCAGCCCGGCCTCGGCTACATCTTCTTCCGCGATGATGGCGCTGGCGCCGGGCCGATCGCGAAGAACATCGGCGAGGACCGCACCGAGGCGATCCGCAACGAGCTCGGCCTCTCCGACGGCGACGCCGTCTTCTTCATCGCCGGCAGGCCGGACAAGTTCCTCGCCTTTGCCGGCGCGGCGCGCCAGAAAGTCGGCCGCGACCTCAAGCTGATCGACGAGGACCGCTTCGCCTTCTGCTGGATCGTCGACTTCCCGATGTATGAGTGGAACGAGGAGGAGAAGAAGATCGACTTCTCCCACAACCCGTTTTCCATGCCGAACTACGACCACGACGCCTTCCTGGTGCTCGACCCGTCCGACGAGGAGGCGATCCTCGGCATCCATGCCTTCCAGTACGACATCGTCTGCAACGGCGTGGAGCTGTCGTCGGGCGCCATCCGGAACCACAAGCCGGAGATCATGCGGAAGGCCTTCACCATCGCCGGCTACGGCGAGGATGTGCTGGAGGCGAAGTTTGGCGGCATGCTGCGGGCGCTGCAGACCGGCGCCCCGCCGCACGGCGGCATCGCGCCCGGCATCGACCGCATCGTCATGCTGCTCTGCGGCGAGGACAATCTGCGCGAGGTGACGCTGTTCCCGATGAACCAGCGCGCCGAAGACCTGATGATGGGCGCACCGTCGGAAGTGACCGCCCAGCAGCTCCGCGATCTTCACATCCGCCTGAACCTGCCGGAATAGTTTCCGCTACTGCGCCGGCGCGGTCGGGCGGATGTCGCCGCCGACCGGCGCGGCAGCCTTGTCCGGCGATGCCGGCGCCGTCGGGCCGGGCGTTTCCGGCGGCGGCGCGGCAGAGCTGTCCACCGTCAGCCCGAGCATGGTGAGGAGGGACGCCGGTTCCTTGTTCGCCGCTTCGGCGATCGCGGGAAAGGCGACCGGTGTCGGCGGCGCCAGGGCGACGGTGATCGACGCTCCCGGCGCGGCGACGAATGCCTTCACCACCGGCGCCAGCTTCGCCAGGATGCCCGATTGGCGCACGATGGCCGCCACCTTCTGATCGTGTAGCACGAACAGCGACAGCAGCAGCGGCATGGCGTTGGCGAACTGTTCGCGGAACGTCTTTGGATTGGCGTGCATCTTCTCGGCCAGCAGGTCGAGGCCCTTGCCGACGATGGAATCATCCTTGAGCGTCAGGGCCGCGTTCTTGAGCGTCAGGGTCGGCAGAACGTCGGGCAGCGATTGCGGGTTCTCGAGCGCGGCGCGCGGCAGACCGGCGAGCAGCATCTTCAAGCTGAGCCCGCCGGCATCCTTCAGGTCGAAATCCAGGTGATCGACGTTGAGCGTCTCGTCTGCCGCGTTCCAGTCGGCCTTGAGGTGGTAGCCGAGGTCGAGCGTGTCGTAGCCGAGCTTGGCGAAGACGGCCTGTTCACTGGCGGGCAGGAGAGATACCGGCACCACCAGATCGCCGAGATCCACCGAAACCGCGCCCGGTACCGCACCGATGTAGTCGCTGAGATCGACGCGCAGCTTGTCGAGCGTGACCTGCGGCATGCCCGCGGCCGCGACATCGAGGCCCGACAATTCGAAGAAGCCCGGTTTCGGTGCAAGGCCGCTTGTATGGGCATTGCCGCGCCCCTGGCTTGCCAGGATCGCCTGAACCAGCGCGTCGGCACCCGGCAGAACCACGTTGCCGATGGCGAAATGCCCGAGCTTGAAGGAGCCGACATCGGGAACGTCGGTGGCGAAGTCGTCGACAGCCAATTCGCCCAGCCGGTCGATCGACAGGTCGGAGATGTTGAAGCCGCCGACGTGGAAGCTGTTCATGCCCGTCGCCGCGATATCGAGCCCGCTGATGCCGAGGCGGCCGAGGCCGTAGGCCGACAGCATGTTCACCGCCGCCCGCGCCGATTGCGGGTCGTTGGGGGGCGTGTTCGGATTGACGAGGAAGCGGTCGAGATAGCTGGCGAAGCTGTGCCGCGGCTGGCGCAGTTTGAAATCCTCCGCCGAGAGAAGCTTCATGGTCATCTTGACGCCTGGCCCGGCGACCGCAAAGTCGTGATAGGCGGCGAGGCGGGTGACCGTGTGCCAGACGCCGTCGCCGGCGTCGCCGGCATAGCGGTCCGGATCGAGCACCCTGAGCGCGGCGTCGAGATCGATGTCGTGGGCTTCGAAATCGCCGACCTTCATCGTCATCAGGCCGTCCGGATAGGGCGACTCCATGCTCAGCGGCCCGCCGGTGATGCCGGCGATCTTGCCGTCGGCCCAGCGGTCGATGCGGAACTGGTCGTAGATGGTGCGGCTATAGATGCCCCCGTTGTCCTGGATCATCTCCAGCGCGCCGATATGGCCATTGGTCATCGCCATCCGGTCGAGCAGCGTATAGGCCTTGACCGTGGAGGTGAACGGATGCTGCGCATCCCAGGCGAAGGCGGGGATCGCGGGCATGGTGAGCGCGTTGATCTCGGCGCCTGACAGGGCGAACTTGAACGGCCCCACCGATAGCGTGCCCTTGTCGGCGGTAATTCGGCTGGCGGTGAAGCCGCCGTCGGGCGTCTCGGCAAAGTCCGTGACATCGATGGTGCCGAAGCTGACGTCGAATCCGGGGGCCTGGCTGCGGATCGTCAGGCCGGCGAGCACGGCGCTGTTGCTCGCCTCGTCGAAGGTGAGGGTGTCGTAGGCGGCCGTCCAGTCGGGGGAGGCGCCCATCGATGCGACCCATGCCTTGATCGCGGTTTCGACCGGCGCATCGGCTGCTGCCGTCTGCACGAGCAGGGCAAGGCCCGCACCAGCGGCGAGACTGGTGGCAGCAAGCCGGAACAGCATGGCGACCCTCATCGGCGGGCAGCGGCGTGGCCGCCGCTAGTTGTTGACCTCGATGTCGACGCCGAGCAGCTGCGGCAGCTTCGTCTGATCGGCATCGAGTGTCTTGATCACCTTGTCGAACGGCACGGGAGCGGGCGGCGCCAGCGTGACGGTGAGCGACTTCGGCGACTTCAGGAAGTCGGTGAGGGCGGTCTGCACCTTCTGCTGGAAGTCCACGCCGCCGACATCTCCGATCAGGAACATGAACAACATCGGCCACTGGGCGGCGACGTCGTCACGCGTCGTACCGAGGATCTGTGCCTGCATGTCGAGCGCGCGCTCGATCACGCCGGCATTGTCGAAGCGGATGCTCAGTGCATCGAGGTTCGGCGGCGTCTTCGGCGCCGGTTTGCCGTCAGCGCCGGTGTTGACCACGTTGTGGACCTTGACGTTGCTCAACGCGCCGGTAATGGCCAGCTTGCCGACATCGGCAATGTCGAGGGCAAACGAGCGCAAGGCGAAGGTGTCGGCGCCGGTATCGAAGCCCGCATCGATGGTGAGTGAGAGAACCAGGTCGGTATAGCCGAGGCTCTGCATCATGCTGCCCACCTCCGGCGTGTTGAAGGCGGAGGCCGGCAGGTGGACGCCCGTGGTTGCGAAGGTGAAGCTGTTGGGCTCGCCGTTGGCGTCGGCCGCCATGGCGAGATCGACCTTGGCGACGTCAATCGGCTGGGCAAGCTCGGGATTGCTGATGGCGATGCCGGTCACCGTGGCCGAGGTGAAGGGCAGGAACTTGTTGCTGAGCGCATGGATCTCGTCGGGCGTCGGGACGACCGCATTGTCGACCACCGCGGTCTGCCATTTCACGGTCGCCTTGCCATCGATGGCGCTGCCGTCGCTCAAGGTCATGCTGGTGGCGGTGAAGCCGCCCGGCTGGCGCTCGGCCGCGCCGGCGATGACGATGGTGGCGATGGTGATGTCGCGGCCGCTGCGCTTGGGCTGGACCGCCTTGAAGCCGGTGATGGTGATCGTATCGCCGCTGGCAGTGGCGTCGCCGTAGCTGGCGGTGGCCTTGCCCGAGGCGCCGAAGGCGGCGACCAGCGCGTCGGCGACGGCGTGTGCATCGGGCGCAGCGGAAGCCCCCGCGGCAGCGAGGATGGCAATCAGGAACGAGCCGAACGCGGCCAGACGCGACGCCGTGCGAAGCATGGTCACCCTCCGGGCAAATGGGGCTGACGGATTCGCCAGCCGAGGCGGCGCGATCTTCGCCGCACTTCGGGGCGAGGACAAGGCCGGATGACGGCCCATTGGGCGGGCTTCAGCAAGCCTGGCGGCGTCAAGCCTCACGCCCTGGCCGCCGGCCGGGCGGGGAGGGCGATCGGCCGGCTCAATCCTTCTGCAGGATCATGAAGACGTCCGGCCGGTTGGGCGTGCCGGCGTTGTGATACCACAGGCGGCCGTCGTACCAGTCGTGGTGAGCGGAATCGATACAGGGCCAGACGCACTCGGTGTAGCGCGTCGGCGAGGAGACCAGATACGCGGCCTGTGGCGGCATGTAGATGCCGGCGGGCTGCCCCTGGGGGCAGCGCGGATCGTAGGGCGCCACGTCGTAGATGCGCAAATAGTCGGTGGCCGGCTTGTGTTTGTGCTTGGGCGTCGCCGGCGCGTGGTCGATGGCGACGCAGCCGGCGGGCGGGCCGACGGCGAGATCGGCGGCGAGCGCGCCACCGGCAGGGGCCGACAGGGCCGAGGCGACAGCGGCGGCGAGGAGCGAACGATGAAACATGGCGATCTCCGGCGCGGGGCACGCTGCCCGACGCGCCTCCATTTGAACCCGAGCGTGGTTAATGGCCGGTTAGCCGGGGCGCCGCGCGTCCGCGGAGCCGCCCAAAACTTGCGATATGGCGCTGTGACCCCTAGATAGAGGCAGGTGGCGATTCGAGATGATCGCTGCCCGGCCGTTTTTGCGCGGCCCCGAGCCGAATTCGCCGTCAATCCTCGCGCGAATTCGAGAGAATTCACCGGCACGCTTCTTCGGGGGCTATGTCCCGATCGATTTTCGCCTTGCGGCGAAAATTGCCGCGCCGGCGCAACCTGACGAAAGGAAAGTCCCCTGCAAATCCTCGTTCGCGACAACAATGTCGATCAGGCTCTCAAGGTGCTCAAGAAGAAGCTTCAGCGCGAGGGGGTCTTCCGCGAACTCAAGCGCCAGCGCTTCTACGAGAAGCCTTCCGAGCGAAAGGCCCGCGAGAAGGGCGAGGCCATCCGGCGCGGCCGCAAGCTGGCCCGCAAGCGCGCCCAGCGCGAAGGACTGCTGCCGATGCCGAAGCCGAAGCCGCGTCCGGGCGCGTTGCGCTCCCGCGGCTGATCGGCGGGGCGGTCGGCTATCGCGAACCCTCCGGCCACAGGGGAACCGGCTTCCCCGCCAGGAGGGCATCGGAGATGGCCACCATGTCCCGGGCCGCGACCGGCCTGGGGCGATAGATGCTATCGGGCACCATCTGGCTGGTCTCGACCGGAGATCCGGACACGTAGACGATCGGCGCCCGGTAGCCGATCGCGCGCAGGACCCTTGCCAGCTCCAGCCCGTCCATGTTGCCAGCAAGGTGGACGCCGGTCACGGCGATGCTGATGGCATTGCCGCGCTGACAGAGTGCCAAGGCAGTTTCGGCAGATTCGGCCGCGACGACGAGCCAGCCGGCCGCATGGAACTGATCGACCAGGTTCTGGCGCAGGATTGGATCGTCCTCGACAACAAGCGCTACCGAACCTGTGATCTTCATGCCCATGGCCCGACTCCACAGGGGCCCCACACGGATATGTAGCCGGTGGACCGGAGGTCAACCCCCGGGTGAACAGGTTGCGGGCGCTTGCATTGCGCGAGGGGTGCGGCAGCCGGTCTCACCACCGTCGGGAAAGCGCGTCCGGCCCGTGGTGTGGGTGCCCGCCCAAAGGCGCGGCGCCGACCGCAACGCCGTTTCACGGGACACCCGATGCGCCGATTTATCAACAAGTGGGGATCGACCTTCATCCTCGCCTCGTTCGTCATCACCTCGGTGACGGGCGTCCTGCTCTATCTCCACATCCGCACCCCGCCCACCGAAGCTCTGCACATCTGGATCGGCTTCCTGATGATCGCCGCGGCGCTCTTCCACGTTGCGCGCAACTGGCGCCCGTTCCTGAGCTATTTCCAGCGCCCGGCCTTCTATGGCGCCCTGGTCGTCACCGCCCTCATCAGCGCCTGGTTCTCCTATCCCGTGCTCCTCGGCACCCAGACCGCCAGCGAAGGCGGCCGGCCCAACCTGCGCTCGGCGATCGCCATCAGCCAGGCCGTGGCCAACGCGCCGCTCTTGGACCTCGCCGCGCTCGCCCATACGGACGCCAACGGTCTGATGGCGAAACTTTCCGAGATGGGCGTTGCGGTCAGCGACCCCGCGGCCACGCTGCAATCGGTCGCCGATTCCGCCGGCAAGAGCGCACAGGAGCTTGCCGCGGCGCTTCTCGGCGGCGCGTCGGGCGGCAGCGGGGAAGGGGCAATCAGCCGGGATTAGGGGACGGCGGCAGGCTTCGTCGTTCCGCCCGGCCCGCCCTTCGTCCGTTCAGCCACGCGGCGAGTTAGACCTGGGTTCCCGCCTTCGCGGGAGCGAACGGTGTGTGGGGCAAGCATTCTCGTTCCCGCGCGCGATAAGGCGCCGGGCTATGAACCTTTCAAAGAACGCTTCCCTCGTGACGAGGGGTGGCGGGCGCTCGATGAGTGCCATGCCGTATCAATAGGGGCGCTCAGCCGAACGCCCGCCGCGAGATTTATGCGAGGCCCCGTCTGGGTTGGCAGAGGCAGGGCTGGCACATAGGCCGCCCTGGACCACCACGGTGCCGGTGCCTCGGTTTCCCGGGCCGGTCTCACCGGTGGCTGACCTCTGCCCGCCTTTAGCGCCGCACCATTTCAGGGCTTAAGCGCACGGAGGGGTTTCCCCCACCGTTGACGGGCTTCCAAGCTCAGCCGTCCCCCGTTTGCGACACGGAAGGACGGGACACCGCACCCCGCTCCCATCTCAAGACGCCTCCGGAGACGCCCCTCATTCGAGCGAGGATGCGAACCAATATGGGGGCAGTTCAGGGACCGGGGATAACTATTTTTCGGCCTGTGGTTGCGCTACGCCGTTCCGCGCTGCGGGCTGTTCATGCGCGTGGCGACGCGGCGGATCGTGTCCGCCAGGGCGTGTCCCGACCCAAAGTCACCGACGCCGATCTCTTTGCCCTCGTCGGTGACCACATAGACCAGGTCGACGACGGTGGTTCGCCAGCGGCCCGGTACGCTCGCCCGCCTGACGATGACATTGACCAGCCGGCTCCACGGAACACGGACGGGGCCGCCGATGCAGCGACTGAAGAGGACGCCGGTCTCGTCCAGCGTCAGCGTCGGGCAGCGGCGCACGATCATCAGCAGCGCGTAGAGGCCGAATGGCAGGCCGACCACGAGCATGAACCACCCGGAGGTCTGCGGGGTGATCTCGAACGGTCCCCACCGCTCCATGCTGTAGTGGAAGCTGTCGTCGGTAATCTTGGCGATGCCGCCCCAGACGGACAGGACGCAGACGCCAAGTACAACGAACGACATGGCCTGCTTCGTCCGGAAGACGATCGGCAGCGTGTCGTCGGCCATGGCCAGGGTCTCCTCGTGGCTGACGCGATGATGCCGCGAGGACGGGCAGGACGCTGTGATGGGGGCCACAGCGCTTTTTTCCGTCATCCTCCGCGAAAGCGGAGGATGGGGATCGGCATACGCGGCGTTGCGGCTCGTGGAGAACGATCCCCCGGCCTCGGCTTCGCCTCGCCGGGGGATGACGGAGAGGATGGGGGCGTCGCTTCCCCACACTCCGTTCACGCCCAGCCCCGACCGGGCATCCAGGCCGGACGTGCCACTTGGCGATTTAGACCTGGGTTCCCGCCTTCGCGGGAAGGGACGGAGGAGAGGTGGTGTTCCCTCAAGGGGGAGGTTCGGCGCTGTGCCTGGGGCGACGTTTGGCTTGTAGAACACGCCTCGCTACTTCACCCCACGGGCTTCCATTTCCTCTACAAGGCTCAGAACAAATTTGAGGCGAGGCTATATATGAAATTACCGACTAAGGCGATGCCAATGGCACCAAAGAATATCCTATGCGAATTTGCCGTGTCGCGGTTTTCCTTGAGGATATTCACCGGAAACGCCCACTTCATATAAGTAAATAGCGCCCTATAGGCGATCAATGATAAAAAGAAATAGTATATAAGGAATGGATATCGGGTCGACTCGATGCTTCCGCCGAAAGAGATCAAGAATTGATCGACCGATGGTAAAAAAGTATAAAATATAAGGAATGGCGATAAACCAAAGAATTACATCATAAGCAAAACTCTTATGAATGAAGCTAAAAATAGATCTATGTGAATTTAGTCGCGACAAAACGATGGCGTCTATTGCGCGAACGAACTCAAAATCACCACCAGAAATAGTTACATTGCTGTTGTTCGGGGTAGGGGCAGAAACGAGCGGATTGGGGTCCGAGAGGGCCGGTTTCGCAAAATCCAAATAAACATCGAACCGATTGGTTGGCTCTGCGCCATTTGCATAGTGCTGATATGCCGTTTTATTTGTAAAATATATGAACTGGATGAAATCAGGTAGATTAGTGTCGTCAAAGACAGAATCAGAACTTCCCAGCACATTTTCTCCGTCAGCGCCACGGATCGTAACTGTCAGGCTAAAAGCCCGCTCCCGAAGCTCCTGAACACGAGCGTCGTGTGCGGCCTGATCGACGTTCTCTGGCTTTGTAACAACCGCTAGCTCTGTTCCTTTCTGCCGATCGACGACTTGCTGAATTTCCGAATACAGACGTTTTACGTCGTTCAGCGACAAACGGAGGCCACGCAGGAGGCGTGTTGACTCATAGCGACGGAAGTTGCTGTTCCAGAAGCCGGTGGTCACTTTCGGGAAGGTCTCCTCGTTAGCTGCACCCCGTCGTGCCGCCGCAGGTGTCGCACTTGAGGCAGGTGCCGTTCCTGACCAGCGTGAAGTTGCCGCATTCGGGGCAGGCGTCGCCCTGGTAGCCGGCAAGGCGCGCGGCGGCGGAGCGTTGCTCCTTTGACGGCGCCGGAGGTTCCGCCTTGGCGTGGCTGCCGGCCGGCTTGAAGGCTGGGCCTTCCGCCTTGGTGGCAGGGACCGCCTCGACCGCCTTCGGCCGAGCTGCGGGCGCGGCCTCGGCGAGACCGAACTTCATCTGCGGGGCGCTTTCGGCGACCTCGCGGCGAAGGGCGGTTGCCGCCAGCGACCGGGCAGCGCCCGCGCCGGAGCCGCCGATGGCGGTGACCGAACCGGCGGGGCCGCGCGGCGTGCCGGGATCGTTGCTGCCGCGGGCTTCGGTGCGGTCGACCAGCGCCAGCCGCTTGCCGCGGAAGAGACCGTGGGAGACCGCCGAATCCGGCGTCGCCTTGACCTGCGGCTCGCCGCCGACCGCGGTCGTGCCGGTGTCGCCGGGGGCGGCATGGGCGAGGTCGTTGCGGCCGAGATAGGAGATCGCAAGCTCGCGGAAGACATAGTCGAGGATCGAGGTCGCGCTCTTGATCGCGTCGTTGCCCTGGACGAAGCCGGCGGGCTCGAAGCGGGTGAAGGTGAAGGCGTCGACATATTCCTCGAGCGGCACGCCGTATTGCAGGCCGAGCGAGATGGCGATGGCGAAGTTGTTCATCAGCGAGCGGAAGGCGGCGCCTTCCTTGTGCATGTCGATGAAGATCTCGCCGAGCCGCCCGTCCTCGTATTCGCCGGTGTGGAGATAGACCTTGTGGCCGCCGACGATCGCCTTCTGGGCGTAGCCCTTGCGGCGGTTGGGCAGCTTCTCGCGCTCGCGGATGGCCTTCTCGATGATGCGCTCGACGATGCGCTCGGCCACCGCTTCGGCGCGCGCCGCGGCGGGCTTGGCGAGGAGCGCCTCGACCGCCTCGTCCTCGTCCTCGTCTTCGTCGGCGAGAAGCTGGGCGTTCAGCGGCTGCGACAGCTTGGAGCCGTCGCGGTAGAGCGCGTTGGCCTTGAGCGCCAGCTTCCACGACAGCATGTAGGCGTTCTTGCAGTCCTCGACGGTGGCGTCGTTGGGCATGTTGATGGTTTTCGAGATGGCGCCGGTGATGAAGGGCTGCGCCGCCGCCAGCATGCGGATGTGGCTCTCCACCGACAGGAAGCGCTTGCCGATGCGCCCGCAGGGGCTGGCGCAATCGAACACCGCCAGGTGCTCTTGCTTGAGCCCCGGCGCGCCTTCCAGCGTCATCGTTCCGCAGACATAGGTGTTGGCCGCCTCGATCTCCTTCTTGGAGAAGCCGAGATGGGTAAGGAGGTCGAAGGCGGGATCGGAGAGTTTTTCCTCCGGCACCTCGAATTCGGCCATCTGCTCGTCGCCGATGGTCCAGCGGTTGAAGACGAACTTGATGTCGAAGGCGGTCTTCACCGCCGCGTCGACCTTGGCGATGGTGGCGTCGGAGAAGCCCTTTGCCTTGAGCGCCGCCGGATTGACGACCGGCGCCCCTTCGATGGTGCCGCGGCCGACGGCATAGTCGATCATGCCCTTGATGGCGGCCTCGTCGTAACCCAGCATGCGCAACGCTTCCGGCACCGCGCGGTTGATGATCTTGAAGTAGCCGCCGCCGGCCAGCTTCTTGAACTTCACCAGCGCAAAGTCGGGCTCGATGCCGGTGGTGTCGCAGTCCATGACCAGGCCGATGGTGCCGGTCGGCGCGATCACCGAGACCTGGGCGTTGCGGAAGCCGTGCGCCTCGCCGAGCGCCAGCGCCTGGTCCCATGCGACGCGGGCGTGGGCGATGAGCGCCTCGTCGGGACAGGCCGGGGCGTTAAGCGGCACCGGGTTGACCGACAGCGCCTCGTAACCGTCGGCGTGGCCGTAGGCAGCGCGGCGATGGTTGCGGACGACGCGCAGCATCGCCTCGCGGTTCTTGGCGTAGCCGGGGAAGGCGCCAAGCTCGCCCGCCATCTCGGCCGAGGTGGCATAGCTGACGCCGGTCATCACCGCGGTGATGGCGGCGGCGATGGCGCGGCCCTCGTCGGAATCGTAGGGGATGGCCGAGGACATCAGCAGGCCGCCGATATTGGCGTAGCCGAGCCCCAGCGTGCGGTACTCGTAGGAGAGCTCGGCGATCCGGCGCGAGGGGAACTGCGCCATCATCACCGAAATTTCGAGCACGATGGTCCACAGACGGACCGCATGCTCGAAGGAGCCGATGTCGAAGCGATGGTTGGCGTCGGCGAACTGCATCAGGTTCAGCGAGGCCAGATTGCACGCCGTGTCGTCGAGGAACATGTATTCCGAGCACGGGTTCGAGGCGCGGATCGGCCCCGATGCCGGACAGGTGTGCCAGTCGTTGATGGTGGTGTGGAACTGGATGCCGGGATCGGCCGACTGCCAGGCGGCGTTGCCGATCGTCTCCCACAGATCGCGGGCTTTCAGCGTCTTGATGGTCTTGCCGGTGATGCGGGCGGTGAGATCCCAGTCGCCGTCGTCCTCGACCGCGCGCAGGAAGTCGTCGGTGACGCGCACCGAATTATTGGAGTTCTGGCCAGAGACGGTGAGGTAGGCCTCTGAATCCCAGTCCGTGTCGTAGATCGGCACGTCGATGTCGGTGTAGCCCTGCTTGGCGAACTGGATGACGCGCAGCACATAGTTCTGCGGGACCTGGGCCTTCTTGGCGGCCTTGATCTCGCGCTTGAGCGCCGGGTTCTTGGCCGGGTCGAAGCACGAGCCGTCCGGCCCGTCGCAGTTGACGCAGGCGCGCATGATCGCCTTGAGGTGGCTCGCCAGAATCCTGGAGCCGGTGACCAGCGCGGCGACCTTCTGCTCCTCGCGCACCTTCCAGTTGACGTAGTTCTCGATGTCCGGGTGATCGACGTCGACCACCACCATCTTGGCCGCGCGGCGCGTGGTGCCGCCCGACTTGATGGCGCCGGCGGCGCGATCGCCGATCTTGAGAAAGCTCATCAGGCCGGAGGACTTGCCGCCGCCCGACAGCCGCTCGCCTTCGCCGCGCAGCCTGGAGAAGTTGGAGCCGGTGCCCGAGCCGTATTTGAACAGGCGCGCCTCGCGCACCCACAGGTCCATGATGCCGCCCTCGTTGACGAGGTCGTCCTCGATGCCCTGGATGAAGCAGGCGTGCGGCTGCGGATGCTCGTAGGCGCTGGGCGAGGCGGTGAGCTTGCCGGTCTTGTAATCGACGAAATGGTGGCCCTGGCTCGGCCCGTCGATGCCGTAGGCCCAGTGCAGGCCGGTGTTGAACCATTGCGGGCTGTTGGGCGCGGCCTTCTGGGTGGCGAGCATGAAGCGCTGCTCATCGAAGAAGGCGCGGGCATCCGCCTCCGTATCGAAATAGCCGCCCTTCCAGCCCCAATAGGTCCAGGTGCCGGCAAGCCGGTCGAAGACCTGGCGCGCATCGCGCTCCGACGTCGTCCGCTCACCCTGGGGAAGGTCGGCGAGTGCCTTCTCGTCGGGCACCGAACGCCACAACCATGAGGGGACTTCGTTCTCCTCGAACTTCTTCAGGCGCGCGGGCACACCGGCCTTGCGGAAATACTTCTGGGCGAGGATATCGCTGGCCACCTGGCTCCACGCGGCCGGGACCTGGATGTCGTCGAGTTGGAACACGACCGAGCCGTCCGGATTGCGGATTTCGCTCCGCGTCGTCCGGAATTCGATGCCGTCATAGGCCGATGCATCTGCCTTGGTGTAGCGCCGCTCGATCCGCATATCTCTGCCCCAAATGTCGGGCTCGCGCCGTCATCCAACGCAAGCCGGTAACCCGATTGAACCGGGTTTTTCCTGTCTCTCTCAGCCCCAATCCAGGCCCGGGGTTAACCCCCAGTGCTTGTGTGCAACAGTGCCCGGAACCCCTAAATATAGCGTTACCAGCGTCTTTTGTCAGGCATTTTCTGAACGAAAAACGTTCATTCCACACCCGGTTCCGGACACAAAACCAACCCGCTTCCCGAACGCCGGCTAACCGCCGCCAAGGGCCCGAACGCGCACCGCTATGATGGAGAACCCGGGGCCCGCACGCGCCGCCGGAACGTCAACTCATGACGCTTGGGTGACGCTATTGCGAGTCGCGCCAGAGCGTCAACGAGGTGCCGATCACAAATAGGGCTCCACGAATGGAAGCCGCGAATTCTGGGGATTTCGTCCAGGTTCGGGACGCGCGGGCAGGGTGGCGTCCGCTTTGTGACTGCAATCACAAGCTGCCCCTTGGATTGTCAGGGTTAACAATCCACATTTTGTGATAGCGTTGCCTGCCTGACTTCGGCAGGCGACGCGGGAAAGAGGGGGTGGCAATGATCTGGTTCAGCACGACCCGAATCGCTCTCGCGGCCGCGGCGGCGGTGTTCGCCTTCGCGCCCGTCGCGCGTGCCCAGCCGGACGGCTTCGTCGTTGCGGTCATCCAGCAGGCGCACATCGATGCCAAGACCGGCAAGAAGATCCTGGAGCCGGCCAACCCGATCTATTCGGGCGACCGCATCACCACCGGCGCGATCGGCAATGCCCAGATCAAGTTCCGCGACGACACCAAGCTGGTGGTCGGCCCGAACTCGGCACTGATCATCGACGCCTTCGTCTTCGACAACAACGACACCGCTCGCAAGGTGTCGATCAGTGCGTTGAAGGGCGCTTTCCGCTTCATCAGCGGCAAGAGCCCGAAGGACGTCTACAAGATCACCACGCCGACGGCGACGATCGGCATTCGCGGCTGAGCCAGCCAAACCGGCGGGAAATCGACCAACCCGCGGGGGTTGGTAAACAAAACATTAAAACCATGCCAAACTGAGCGGTGCTTGACCACCGTGCGGAGGGGCGAATGCGTGATCGGAGGGCAATGGCGCCAGCCGTGCTGTGCCTGGCCGTGGCGATGGCCGCCGGCACCGGCGCCAAGGCGGCCGATCCGAGCGGCACGGTCGTCGCCGTCGTGCAGGCGACCCAGGCCAGCGATGCCGCCGGCACCCGCACGCTGGTCGCCACCGGCCCGGTCTACATGGGCGACACCATCCGCACCGGCGCCGTCGGCGAGGCGCAGATCCGGCTGGCCGACGATACGCGCCTGGTGGTCGGCCCCAACTCGTCGATGGTGGTCGATGCTTTTGTCTTCGACCGCAACGGCAAGGCCAAGGACGTCGCCCTCAACGCCGTGCGCGGCGCCTTCCGCTTCATCACCGGCTCGAGCCGCAAGAGCGCCTACAAGATCGTCACGCCAACGGCGACAATCGGGGTGCGCGGCACCGAGTTCGATTTCTCGGTCGACAGGGGTGGCCAACTCAACTTCGCCTTGTTCGAGGGCCAGGCGCGCATCTGCACGCGCGCTGGACGATGCACGCTGCTGAAGGGGGCCTGTAGCGTGGCGGTCATCCCGCGGAGCGGCGCCGTCAGGAAACTGCCTGCGGGAAACGAGCGCACCAGCCTCTTGCGCGCGAAGTTCCCCTATATCGCCTCGCAGCGGCGGCTCAACCGCATCTTCCGCGTCGACACATCAAGCTGCAGCGTGCGCCGGGCGAACATTGTCCCGGATGGTGGCCGCGCGCCGACCTTTGCCGAAGGGATCTTCACGCCCGCGCCGGGGGTGGATGTTCCACCGCCAGACACGACCGGCTCGATCCGCAACCATAACGGCTTTGCCGACAACACCAATCCGGGCCGCGGCAGCGCCAACAACAATTCCTCTAATGGCGGTGGCTCGCTGAATCCTGGCGGCGGGAGCGGTGGCAGCGGCGGCAACGGCAACGGCAACGGAAAGTCCAACGGGCGGCCCAGCGGCTAGGAGCGCAAGTCCGGCTTGGCGGCGGCGTTTTTCGACGGCCTGTGATTGGGAAGCAACAGGTGCGGTGCGCGCCGGACTGAGCCGGCACGGGGCCCCGCAGCGACGCCGGAGACGGCCGCAGCGGCGGGGCAAAACCCAACCGGCGCTAGGGCTGGCAGGGCATTTCCGAACGGCGCCGGGCGCTACGGGTGGTCGCCGGCAACGGGCTTATTAGTTCGTCGGCACGCTAAGTTAACCGAGTCCTAAAGACGCTAGTAAACAAACCGTAAAAGTTGCTAGGGTAGCTACCAGATGCGGCCGTTTTTTTGGCCGAGGTGGTATTGTGGCGGCGTTGCGTGGGAGTTACTTGGGCGGGCTCGCCCTTGGTGGGCTGGCGTGTGCTTTCCTATCAACTTCGGTCTTTGCGGCGACACCGCCAAGCGGTGTTGCGATTGCTGTTGTTCAGCAGGCCGAAGCAAACGGAGGCGCCGGCAATCGCGTTCTTCAACAGAACGGACCTGTTTATTCCGGCGACGCCATCGTCACCGGGCCAATAGGGCAGGCGCAGGTAAAGTTCCGGGACAACACCAAGCTGGTTGTCGGACCGAACTCGCGCCTGGTCATCGATGCCTTCATCTTCTCTGGCAATACGGCGCGCAAGCTTTCGATCAACGCGCTGAAGGGTGCCTTCCGCTTCATCTCCGGCAACAGCCGGCATGACGCCTATGAGATCAAGACTCCGACGGCGACGATCGGCGTGCGCGGCACCCAGATCGACGTGTCCGTCACCGCAGGCGTGGTGATCTACAGCGGCGCGGCGGATGTCTGCAAGCGAGGCGGTAACAGTCACGAATGTGTGACGATCCAGGGTGGGTGCAGCCTGGCGACGTTCGGGGCCAACCAGGCTCCGCGCAAGGTCAACTCGATCGCCGATCGCAACCAGCTGCTCATTCAGAATTTCAAGTATGCCGTCAATCAACGCGGGCTCTGGCCGGAGTTCCGGGCGAACACGGGAAGCTGCGGCGTCCTGCGTGCGACAGTGATTGTCCCGCGCGATCCAAGCCCGCCGGTTATCAAGCCGCCGGTTATCAAGCCGCCGCCGCCGCCGCCGCCGCCGAAGTGCGACTATCGCAAGCCGCATCATCCCTTCGATCGCAAGGACCATGACAAGTTCAAGGAGCGTCATTGGCCCGATCACGAGGATAAGAAGCTGCATCGGCGCAGCTGGCACAAGGACGGCCCGGACAAGAGCTGGAACAAGGATCCGGGCAAGCATTGGCCGAAGGGTCCGAAGATCCCGAAGGTTATCGGACCGCCGCATTTCGATGGGCCCAATAAGCCGCACGAGTTGTACGACAATAAGAAATTCGGGGACAAGAACCACCGCAACGGCGACAGCCAGTTCGGCGACAAGAAACACCGCAACGGCGACAGCCAGTTCGGCGACAAGAAACACCGCAACAACCACGGTGAGTTCGGCAAGAAGAGTTTTGGGCCCACCTTCAGCGGATAGGCGGGCTTCCACCTAAGCCAGCAGCAAAAAGAAGGGCGGCCATTGGCCGCCCTTCCTGATTTAGATCGGCCTTGGGTCGGCTACGGCTGCCAGGCCTCGTAGTCGGGCGCGCCGGGGGTGCGCGGGTCGGGGCCGAGAATCGATCCCGGCGGCCGGTAGGCCTGCGCCGTGCCGGTGAGGTTCGCCTGATGTGGCTTCTGCCACTCACGCGGCTGATACGCAGCCGGCGGCTCATCGACGCGCTGGTGCATCCAGGCGTGCCAGCCGGGCGGGATCGTCGAAGGTTCGGCGTAGCCCTTGTAGATGACCCAGCGGCGGTCGCCGCCGCGCAGTCGATAGTAGCGATTGCCGGACTCGTCGGTGCCGACCAGCTCGCCCTTGCGCCAGATCTGGAAGCGCGTGCCGATCGTCTGGCCGTTCCACCACGTGAAGAACTGCAGGAGGAAGTCTTTCATACGCGCACCATTGCCTGCATTGGGCTCCGCCGGCAAGACCTCTAGAAGAATGACGTGCGCCGCTGCCACCAGCCGCTGCGCTTCGGCGTGTCGTCCGGCTCCTCCGGCTCGGCCGGTTGCTCGGCGGCGGGTTCCGGCTTGGTTTCGTGACGCTCCTGCGGCTGCACCTCGTCGTGCCGTGGCAGGGGCGATGGGCCACCGACGGAGGGGCTAAGGGGAGGAGCCGGCTCCGGCTCCGGCTCCGCCACCGGCTCGGGCAGCGACCGGTCATCGTCGACAGCCGCCAACTGGCTCTCTTCGGCGGGGCCGTCGACCTCGGCAATCGCCGAAAACGCCTCCTCCGCCGGAGGCTCGCCGCCCTCGCTCTCGCCGCCAGCCGTCTCCGCGGCCGCGCGATCCTCGCCACCGCGCCCACGCCGGCTGCGCCGGCCGCCGCGCCGGCCGCGCCGCCGTTTGCGCGGCGCGCCGTCGGCATCCGTGCCATCCGCATCGTCGCCTGACGCGGCCCCGACCTGCTCCTCTTCGGCAGCAGTTTCGGAATCCGCCGCCTCGCTATCGGCCTCGGCCGCAGCCTCGCCACGCTCGCCGTCGCTGCCGCCACGCCGACGCCGGCGCCGGCGCCGACGCCGGGTGCCTTCATCGCCCGCGCGCTCGTCGTGGTGATCGGCAAGCGCCTCGTCCTGGGCTGCGCCGGCAAGTTCGGCAGGCCCTTCCACCTCGGCAACCGCTTCGGGCGGCTCCAGATCCGGCTGCACCGAGTCCGGCTGAATCGAACGCGGCTGGATCTCGCGCCGGTTCACCGGCTCGCCGCGCTCGACGACGAAGTGGGCGCCGTTGTTGATCGTCTCGTCGGCGTTGACCGTGATGTGCAGGCCGAAGCGCTGCTCGATGTCGGAGAGATGCGAGCGCTTCTGGTTGAGGATGTAGAGCGCCACCGGCGTGCGCGCGCGGATCGTCAGGTGATGGCTGACGCCCTTGAGCAGCTGGTCCTCGAGCGAGCGCAGGATGTGCAGCGCGACGGAGGCGGGCGCCCGCACATGGCCGGAACCCTGGCAGGTCGGGCAGATCGTGGTGGTCGATTCGAGGACGCCGGTGCGGATGCGCTGGCGCGACATTTCCAGAAGGCCGAAATGCGAGATGCGGCCGACCTGGATGCGCGCCCGGTCGTTCTTCAAGGCATCGTTGAGCTTGCGCTCGACCGCGCGGTTGTTGCGCTTCTCCTCCATGTCGATGAAGTCGATGACGATGAGGCCGGCAAGGTCGCGCAGGCGCAGCTGGCGGGCGACTTCTTCCGCCGCCTCCAGGTTGGTCTGCAGCGCCGTGTTCTCGATGTCGTGCTCGCGCGTCGAACGCCCCGAGTTGACGTCGATGGAGACCAGCGCCTCGGTCGGGTTGATGACCATGTAGCCGCCGGACCTGAGCGTCACTTGGGGGCTGAACATGGCATCGAGCTGCGACTCGACACTGTAGCGGGCGAAGAGCGGCTGGCCGTCCTTGTAGGGCTGGACGTTCTTGGCATGGCTCGGCATGAGCATGCGCATGAAGTCCTTGGCCTCGCGATAGGCGTCGTCGCCGGCGACGATCACCTCGTCGATGTCCTTGTTGTAGAGGTCGCGGATGGAGCGCTTGATGAGCGAGCCTTCCTCATAGACCAGCGCCGGGGCGGTGGAGCGCAGCGTCAGCTCGCGCACGTTCTCCCACAGCCTGAGCAGATATTCGAAGTCGCGCTTGACCTCGGCGCGCGTGCGGGCTGCGCCGGCGGTGCGCAGGATCACGCCCATGCCTTCCGGCACCTCGAGGTCGGAAACGACCTGCTTGAGGCGCTTGCGGTCGGACATCGAGGTGATCTTGCGGCTGATGCCGCCGCCACGCGCGGTATTGGGCATCAGCACCGAATAGCGGCCAGCCAGCGACAGGTAGGTGGTCAGCGCCGCGCCCTTGTTGCCGCGCTCCTCCTTGACGACCTGGACCAGCAGAACCTGGCGGCGCTTGATGACCTCCTGGATCTTGTACTGGCGTCCGCGCGACTTGCGCCGCTCCGGCACCTCTTCGAGAGCGTCCTCGGCGCCGACCGACTCGAACTCGATCGTCGCTGACGACCTCGTCGGCATCGTCGGCCGCCGCGCTCGACGGCGCTTCGCCGTCGTCTCCCGACACCGGCTCGTCGCCCTCGTCGCTATCCTCCGACGGCTCGTCGCCGGCCTCCGGTTCGGGCTCTTCGCCGGCCGAGGCGCTGACCGCCGGCGCCGCAGCGGCCTCCGCGGCCATCGCGCCGGGCGCCGCGTCGCCGTCCTCGTCACCTTCGGCTTCCGCCGGTTCCTCGGGGACTTCGATATCGGCCGCGGACGGCTCGTCGTCGCTGCGCCCTTCGGTGCCGGGATCCTCGCCGATCTCGCGCTGCTCGGCCTCGATCAGCGCCTGCCGGTCGGCGACCGGGATCTGGTAGTAGTCGGGATGGATTTCCGAGAAGGCGAGGAAGCCGTGGCGGTTGCCGCCATAATCGACAAAGGCCGCCTGCAGCGACGGCTCGACCCGTGTGACCTTCGCTAGATAGATATTGCCGCGCAGCTGACGGCGGCTGGCCAACTCGAAGTCGAACTCCTCCACGCGATTGCCGCGCACCACCACCACCCGGGTCTCCTCCGGGTGGGCGGCGTCGATGAGCATCTTGTTTGCCATGGGCTGAACTCTCCGCGGTCGCGTCCGCCGGGCTGGCGGCGGGCGCTTTGCGCCCCAGCCGCTGCGGCCGGGGAGCGACCGGCTTGTCTTGATGGGATGGGGGCGCACATGCTTGCCGCCGCTCGCGACGGAACCCCGCCGGCAATGGCCGGGGCGGGTGTCGGCTGGTGAAGCGGTTTTGCCAGGGGCATGGAGTGCGCCGTTAACTTTTTACAATTCTTACGAGCGGAATCATTACGAAAACATCCCGCGTCCCGCGGCCGTTACGCCGCAGGCGCCGGGCAATCCGGATGACGGATATTGGGCAGGCGATCGCGCTAGATCTTGAGGAGCGCATCAGGCCGACCCTCGTCCGGTACATTTTCCGCCGCTGCCCGCATGAGGCTCCGATCAACGGAACCGACCCGTCCGGATGTCAAAGGAATCCGCCGAATCGACCCACGACCGCCTGTAACGGCACCGCGGACGGAGAATGAATTCCGTGCCTGTGTTTTATGCATGCAAACGAGTCTTGGCAAGGACAGCAATTAGTTGGGCGGCAGCGGCCATTTTGGCAAGTAGCGGTTAACCAATAGGCTTCCATGCTTTATGACGGACAGGGAACCATGGATGCCCGGCGCGGGCCGGCGCCTGGAGGCGAGCCCGATGACAACTGCAACCGCCGCCCGGCACAGTCTCATGGCCGGGTTGATGGCCGCAATGGCGGCCATTGTGGTGGCCTTTGCGGCCGTCACGGCGCATGCCGAGGACAGCGTTCCAATGCCGGCGGCCACCGACGGCCCGGTGATGCTGGGCGCCCGGATCGTCGGCGACGCCAACCGGGTGCGTTTCGTCGCCGACCTGTCGAAGAGGGTCGACGCCACAGTCTTCACGCTCGCCGATCCCGACCGCATCGTTGTCGACCTGCCCGAAGTGCGCTTCGCGCTGCCTGAGCTTGCCGGCACCAGCGGCCGCGGGCTGATCTCGGCCTTCCGCTATGGCCTGATCTCGCCCGGCAAGTCGCGCATCGTCATGGACCTGAACGGTTCGGCATTGATCGACAAGACCTTCGTCGTCGATCCCGCCGACGGGCAGCCGGCGCGGCTGGTGATCGACGTCGTGCCGACCACCCGGGACAAGTTCCTGGCCGCGACCCGTGCCTACAAGGAGCAGCAGCTGGCCAGCGATGCGGACACGGCGAGCCCGGATTCCGCCGCGGCTCCCGGCGACCACGGCGACAAGCCGGTCATCGTCGTCGACCCCGGCCATGGCGGTATCGACACCGGCGCCCACGGCGGCGGCGGCGTGCTGGAGAAGGACGTGACGCTGGCCTTCGGCAAGACGCTGGGCAAGCTGCTCGAAGCCACCGGCGGATACCGCGTCGTCTATACCCGCGACGACGATTCCTACATATCGCTGGGCGACCGGGTGGCCATCGCACGGCGCAACGACGCCGACCTGTTCGTCTCCATCCACGCCAACTCGTTTCCTGGCGGCTCGGTGCGCGGCGCCATCGTCTACACGGCGTCGGACAAGGCATCCGACAAGATGGCGGCATCGCTCGCCAACACCGAGAACGAATCCGATGCGCTCGCCGGCGTCGACGTCAATGCCGCCGATTCCAACGACGTGATGAGCATCCTCAACGACCTGACGCTGCGCGAGACGCGCAACTTCGGCGTGGTCCTCGCCCGCAACCTGGTCAAGGAACTCGGCAAGACGACGCGGATGTTCAAGGTTCCGCACCAGGAGGCGGCCTTCAAGGTGTTGGAATCTCCCGACGTGCCCTCGGCGCTGATCGAGCTTGGCTACCTGACCAACCCCAACGACGCCAAGCTGATGGTCACCGAGGCCTGGCAGGACAAGACGGCAGCGTCGATCGTCAAGGCGATCGACGACTATTTCCGCACGCGAGTTGCGGGCCGAAGCGGAAACTGACAATTTTGTCGGTTTGACTGAGATGGCAACCAGCCGGTCATGGGGCTTGCCTCTCCGGCCGCATACAAGGTCGCGCCGTCACCGGCTTTTCGATCGGCTGACGGCTGCTTTCCTGACCCGACCTGACCCGTTGAGCCGGCCGGCACCCAATCGTCCATGCCGACGACGACGATCTTCGCACGCGATTCGCTGACGGAGGCGCGAATTGACAGTTTTGTCAATGTGGCGGAGACGCACCACCGCGGATTGAAACGCATCGGAGGTCACCGCGTCGATGTTCATGCATCTCAGAATATGGTTTTGCTCCAAACCATATTTTCTTGGTTGCGGCCAATCTGCGATTAAATCAATTCGATAACCAATTGGAAAAGCGAGAGTTTTACAAAATCCATATGAGCTCGCGGTCATTTTACCAAACGGTTGTCCTCGGCGCTGTCACAACTCCCGTACGTCACATCCCATGGTTGACCTCCGGAAGGACGAGTTGTTAAGGTTCCGTTAGCAGCCAAAAAACAATTGAAGGCTGTTGCGGGGAGCGGGGCTGTTTCGCTGCCTTGAAATTGCAGGGTGTCGCCGCACGCGGCGGCAGGTGCCGTACGCGAAACGCGGCGGGCAGAGGGTGTGGGCGTCTGGCAAAGGCCGGCGACGGTTGACCGGACATGCGACAGGAGAGGCACAAGTGAAGAAAATCTATGGAATTTTGCTGGTCGGCGTCTGCGCAGCTGCGCTCGGCGGCTGCTCGACGACGGGAAGGCGGCGATTGCCAATGCGCTGCTGGGTCTGGGACGTAGGATGGGACGGCAATTTGACGCCCTCGGACGCCAGCGCCGATACGAAGACCACGGCCACCATTACGGACAATGGCGCGGGCTCCTACACCGTCGCGGTGAAGAACGGCGGCGCCGTCGCGGGGCCGCGGACCTATACCGATCGTAGGCGACATCTCAGGCACCGCAACTTCGCTCTGGCCAGGCCTGATTCGGGTACCGGCAGTATTCTCGTCGCGGCGCGCTTGACGGACAACGCATATGCCGGCTTTGTCGCAGCGACGACCGATCAAGGCACCGGGCCGGCCCGGGCAACATCGCGGCGGGCTTCGGCGGCGTCAAGCCGACCGCATTGCCGACTCGGCGTGGTCACGTACGGAGGGGACGATCGCGACGCCAGTGCGGTTGGCGTGGTGGTCCAGACTGCCGACACAATTCCGCCACGCCTATGGCGGTGCATCGATAGATTGGCCGACTTCACAAACGGAACGGTCAACGGCAACATCGGTCTTAACGGCACGACCCTCTGGCCGGTACTCCCGCCGTCGCCGTGCTGCTACATCGGCTTCTCCGGAACCATGAGCACCAGCCGTGCGACCTATTCGTCGAATGCGGTTGCGTTCAACGGCAACATTGCAACCGGCAACGTGATCGGCGGCTTCTATGGTGCGAATGGAGAAACGACCGCAGGCGCCTTCGACGTTCAGGATACCGGAGCGGGCGGCACAGGCGCGAAAGCTACCGGCTCGTTCCTGGCATCGTCGGTGCCGTAGGCTGAGACGGGGTAATCTGTCCGCCCATTTTGCAGGATCGGCAGGAGGCCTTCGGGCCTCCTGCTCGCCGCCTGAAGGTCGCTGTCCCGTCCTGACGATGACCGGCCGAGCCGGCCGCTTGTGGCGCCCCGTCGGTTGGCGTTCGCGGGTTGAGGCTTCGGGTGGTCATCGTTTCCGCAGTCCGCCGGTTGATTGTCCCGCTCATGCGCAGTCTTACTCTCAAGATGAACGGTGGGCCTCTTGGCGCTCGTGCGGCTGCTGCTCGTCGCCATCATCCTGGCGCTGTTTGCGCCGGCGATTGCCCATGCCGACAATACCTTTGTTCAGCTCAAATACCTGATCGAGACCGGCCAGTTTGAGCAGGCGCGGGATATGGCCGCGCACGCCTCGCCCGACGCGGCGACCAACCAGCTCAACCTCGCCTTCACCAATGCGCTGATCCTCAAGGTGCAGGGGAAATACAAGGAAGCCGCGCATGGCGATGCGCGCCATCCTCTCCGACCACCCGAACCTGACCCGGGTGCGCGGCGAACTGGCCGACACGCTCTACCGCATGGGCGACATGGAAGGCGCCACCTTCAACTTCCAGCTTCTCGCCGATTCCAGCGCCACGTCGGACCAGCGCAGCTTCTACGACAACTACCTGACCGCGATCCGCCACAAGCGGCCGTGGACGTTCAACGCCTATGTGGCGCTGGCGCCGAGCACCAACGTCAACAACGGCATCAGCGGCAAGACCGTGGTCATCGCCGGCGTGCCGTTCAATGCATCGAGCCACACCGGCAAGAGCGGTATCGGGCTGGCGACCGGCGCCTCGGGCACCTACCGCTTCGACCTGACGCCGCGCTGGGCGCTGACCTTCGGCGGCAAGGTCGACGGCAATTCTATCTCGACGATGCGTTCGACCAGACCACTGCCTCCGTCTTCAGCGAGTTCTCCTACACGACGCCAAAATGGCGCCTGGGCATCGGCGTTACCGGCGACCGCACCTGGACTGCATGGAACGACTACAACTGGGACGTCGGGCCGACGCTGTCGCTCAGCCGCAACTTCGGCCGCTGGGGCACGCTGATCGGCACCGCCGGCTGGAAGTCGATCACCTATGACTCGATCGACGCCTATTCCGGCGACGAGACCGACCTCGGCCTGCGCTATCTGAAGTCGCTGAGCCCGTCATCGTCCTTCGGGGTGGGCATGCTCTATTCGCACGTCAACGCCCATGTCAGCTTCAACGGCTACGACCGCTTCCGCCCGTCGATCGAGCTCTACAAGGAGCTTCCCGGCGGCTTCCTGACCAGCTTCAATGCCGACTACGAGTGGCGCGACTACGCCTCGAACTTCCCGCTGATGGGCACCCCGCGGGAAGACAAGCAGCTCGACCTGACGGCGGCGGTCACCTTCCGCAACTGGTCCTGGCACGGCTTCGCGCCGAAGGTTCAGTACACCTATACGCAGAACAATTCGAACGTCGCGCTCTACACCTATTCGTCGCAGACGCTGGGCTTCTACCTCACCAAGCAGTACTGAGGCCGGACCGCCCGGTCCCTGCGGGGTCCGGATTGTTGCGGAAATGGCGCAGTCGCGAGGCGACTCGGGCGCAGGCGTCCAGTCTATATTAACCCTAACGCTTAATACATTGATCCTAATCCGTAAATAAAACGAATTATAATAATCAAAGACGGAGCCTGTCGAGCGGTTAACGTTGAATAAAAAGTAGTTTTCGCGCTAGGGTGTTCCTGTAAGGCGACGCAAAAAACTACTGATCAAAAAGAACAGCAAGTCGCAGCATTGCATCAAAATAAGCGGACCGGGGCCGCGCGTAGCGGCAGATCGTCAGGGGCTTGAGACGCCGGGTGCTCGTCACCCGGGACATTGGGGTGGCGCGTGACTTTCATGAAATTGGCATTGGCGCGCCGACCTCCGGCCGTTCCGCCGGTTATCGGGACATGGGACAGGAGGACCACATGAAAGCGAGTTTGGGGCTATTGATGCTGGGGGCCTGCGCGCTTGCGCTCCCCGGCTGCACGACGAGCGACATCGCGAAGGCGCTGTTCTCAGGCAATGCGAATGCAATCATTGCAAGTAGTACGATGGCCGGCGGGAACGTGCAGACGGTCTCGGATGCCGACAAGGACCCGACGACCAAAGCCGACATCGCTTACGATCGCGGCAGCGCTCCCGGTTGGGCGGATGACTCGGTCACCGTTTCCATCGAGAACGGTGGGGCGGTTGCAGGCCCAGCGAAATACGCGAACGGTGTGGGCCTCTCCGGAGGCGGCGCCTATGGCGTCTTCACGCCGGACGCCACGTCGGCCACGCCTGGCCCGGACGACAGCATCCTGGTGGCGGCGATCGGCAAGAATGGCGCCGACGAAACCGTTGCCTATTCCGGCTTTGTGGCGTCCAACATGTCCGCCGCGGATGGCCCGGCCTATATCGCGGCAGGCTATGGCGGCGTCGCGCCGACGACGCTGCCCACGACCGGCACGCTGATATATGAAGGCAACGCCGCAGCCGTCACGCAGTCGATCGGCGGGGCGGGCGCGCTGGCTGGGGGTACCGCCTCCATCACCGCCGACTTCGACCGCAACCGCGTGAATGGTGCGTTCAACTTCACCGGCAGCACCTACGACGTGACGTTCGCCGGGCAGATGAGCACCTCCGACGCCGCATACGCGTCTGACAGCGTGACGCTCGGTGGCACGGCAGGCGCGGGCACCGTGCAGGGTGGCTTCTACGGAGATACGGGCCAGAACACGGCCGGCCTGTTCGATGTGCAGAGCGCGAATGGGCAGAACAAGGTGGTTGGCGCCTTCAACGCGGCCGTGCCGTAGCAGCCGTGCAGTAGCAGTAGTCCGCAAACGCGAAGGGCCTGCGTGAACAGTCCCAACCCGCAGCAACGCGGCAGGAGGCCCATGGGCCTCCTGCGCACGGTGTGGATCGCCGTCGTCCTGCTGGCGGCGGCCTTGGTGTTGCCGGCGCGGGCCGACAACGCCTTTACGCGCCTGAGATACCTGATCGAGACCGGCCAGTTTGAGCAGGCGCGGGATATGGCCGCGCACGCCTCGCCCGACGCGGCGACCAACCAGCTCAACCTCGCCTTCACCAACGCGCTGATCCTCAAGGTGCAGGGGAAATACAAGGAAGCCGCCAAGGCGATGCGCGCCATCCTCTCCGACCACCCGAATCTGACCCGGGTGCGCGGCGAGCTGGCCGACACGCTTTACCGCATGGGCGACATGGAAGGCGCCACCTTCAACTTCCAGCTTCTTGCCGATTCGAGCAGCACGTCGGACCAGCGCAGCTTCTATGACAACTACCTGACTGCGATCCGCCACAAGCGGCCGTGGACCTTCAACGCCTATATCGCGCTGGCGCCGAGCACCAACGTCAACAACGGCATCAGCGGCAAGACCGTGGTCATCGCCGGCGTGCCGTTCAATGCGTCGAGCCACACCGGCAAGAGCGGCATCGGACTGGCGACCGGCGCCTCGGGCACCTACCGCTTCGACCTGACGCCGCGCTGGGCGCTGACCTTCGGCGGCAAGGTCGACGGCACATTCTATCTCGACGATGCGTTCGACCAGACCACTGCCTCCGTCTTCAGCGAGTTCTCCTACACGACGCCAAAATGGCGCCTGGGCATCGGCGTTACCGGCGACCGCACCTGGACGGCATGGAACGACTACAACTGGGACGTCGGGCCGACGCTGTCGCTCAGCCGCAACTTCGGCCGCTGGGGCACGCTGATCGGCACCGCCGGCTGGAAGTCGATCACCTATGACTCGATCGACGCCTATTCCGGCGACGAGACCGACCTCGGCCTGCGCTATCTGAAGTCGCTGAGCCCGTCATCGTCCTTCGGGGTGGGCATGCTCTATTCGCACGTCAACGCCCATGTCAGCTTCAACGGCTACGACCGCTTCCGCCCGTCGATCGAGCTCTACAAGGAGCTTCCCGGCGGCTTCCTGACCAGCTTCAATGCCGACTACGAGTGGCGCGACTACGCCTCGAACTTCCCGCTGATGGGCACCCCGCGGGAAGACAAGCAGCTCGACCTGACGGCGGCGGTCACCTTCCGCAACTGGTCCTGGCACGGCTTCGCGCCGAAGGTTCAGTACACCTATACGCAGAACAATTCGAACGTCGCGCTCTACACCTATTCGTCGCAGACGCTGGGCTTCTACCTGACCAAGCAGTACTGAGGCCGGACCGCCCGGTCCCTGCGGGGTCCGGATTGTTGCGGAAATGGCGCAGTCGCGAGGCAACTCGGGCACAGGCTGGACCGTGCGCCCCATAATCTCCACAAAGAGTGTTGAGACAGGCCAGGAGGGGCGGACGGAGCATCATGGCCGGGTGACGAACCCGATGGTCACGGAAGCCTTGACCGCGGCTGCCAAATCGAGGCTTTTGCCGAGTCGGCGGCCGGTGCGTCGCGTATGAGCGGCCGGGCAGTGGACAGACTATGATATTCCGATTCTTCGGCTACCTATTCGGGATTGGCGCCGTGCTCTTTCTTGCCGTTGCGGCGGTCGCAGCCTGGTACATCTCCGGCCTGACGGCCGACCTTCCCAATTACGACGTGCTGGCCAAGTACGAGCCGCCGGTGATGACCCGCGTGCATGCCGCCGATGGCCAGCTGGTCGCCGAATACGCCCATGAGCGGCGCCTCTACCTGCCCATCCAGGCGGTTCCCGACCGGGTCAAGGCTGCCTTCATCTCGGCCGAGGACAAGAACTTCTACGAGCACTCCGGCCTCGACTACTACGGCATCATCCGCGCCGCCGTCACCAACCTGAAGAACAAGCTCGACGGCCAGGGTGGCCCGCTCGTCGGCGCCTCCACCATCACCCAGCAGGTGGCCAAGAACTTCCTCCTGTCGAGCAGCCAGACCATCGACCGCAAGATCAAGGAAGCGATGCTGTCGCTGAGGATCGAGCAGGCCTATTCCAAGGACAAGATCCTCGAGCTCTACCTCAACGAGATCTATTTCGGTCTCGGCGCCTACGGCGTCGCCTCGGCGGCGCTGACCTATTTCGACAAGTCGGTGCACGAACTGACTCTCGCCGAGACCGCCTATCTGGCGGCGCTGCCCAAGGGGCCCAACAACTACAATCCCTTCCGCCATCCCGATCGCGCGGTCGAGCGGCGGAACTGGGTCATCGACCGCATGGTCGAGAACGGCTACGCCACCAAAGAGGAGGGCGAGGCGGCGAAGAAGGAGCCGCTCGGCGTCGTGGTGCACGACACTACGCCGGCTATGTTCGGCGCCGACTATTTCGCCGAGGAGGTTCGCCGCGAGCTGGTCGACATGTACGGCGAGAAGACGCTGTACGAGGGCGGCCTGTCGGTGCGTACCTCGCTCAACCCGCAGATTCAGGTGATGGCCCGTCAGGCGCTGATCGACGGCCTGGTCCAATATGACGAGGAGCACGGCTGGCGCGGCCCGGTCGATCATATCGACGACCTGTCGCCCGACTGGGGCCCGAAACTCGCCAAGATACAGGCGCTCGCCGACGTCATCGAATGGCGCCTTGCCGTTGTCCTCTCCGTCGACGGCCAGGATGCCAAGATCGGCCTGCAGCCGAGCCTCGAGCCGGGCACCGGCGCCGTCTCTGCCGACCGCGAGACCGGCACCATTCCGTTCGACCAGTTGAAATGGGCCAAGTGGCAGGATGGCCCGAAGAAGGGCAAGGCGGTCAAGGCCGCCGGCGACGTGCTCTCGGTCGGCGATGTGGTCTATGTCGAAAAGGCCGATGGCGGCCCGAACGAATATACCTTGCGCCAGGTGCCGGAGGTGGAGGGCGCCATCGTCGTGATGGACCCGCACACCGGCCGCGTGCTCGCCATGGACGGCGGCTTCTCCTACGACGCCAGCGAGTTCAACCGCGCCACCCAGGCCGAGCGCCAGCCGGGCTCGTCGTTCAAGCCTTTCGTCTATTCGGCCGCGCTCGACAACGGCTACACGCCGTCGTCGGTGGTCATGGACGCGCCGATCTCGATCGATCTCGGCAACGGCCAGGGCGTGTGGCAGCCGGAGAACTATGAGGGCGACTTCCTTGGCCCCTCGACGCTCAGGACCGGCATCGTGCATTCGCGCAACGTCATGACCGTGCGCCTGGCTCAGGATATGGGCATGCCGCTGATTGCCGAATATGCGCGCCGCTTCGGCATCTACGACAACATGCTGCCGGTGCTCTCCATGGCGCTCGGCGCCGGCGAGACGACGGTGATGCGCATGGCCGCCGGCTACTCGGTGTTCGACAATGGCGGCAAGGAAGTGCGCCCGACGCTGATCGACCGCATCCAGAACCGCTTCGGCCAGACCATCTTCAAGCACGAGAACCGCACCTGCGAGGGCTGCGACGCCGACAGCTGGCATAACCAGCCGGAGCCCAAGATCATCGACAACGCCGAGCAGGTGCTCGACCCGATGACCGCCTACCAGATCACCTCGATGATGGAAGATGTGATCCGCCGCGGCACTGGTACGGTGGTGAAGAAGATCGTCGACAAGCCGCTGGCCGGCAAGACCGGCACGACCAGCGACTATCACGACGCCTGGTTTGCCGGCTATTCGCCCGATCTGGTTGCCGTCGTCTATGTCGGCTTCGACAAGCCGCGCTCGCTTGGCCGCGGCGAAACCGGCGGCGCGCTGGCCGCCCCCATCTTCGGCAACTTCATGAAGATGGCGCTTGCCGACAAGCCGCCGATCCCGTTCCGCGTGCCGCCGGGGCTGACCTTCATCCCGATCAACCAGCAAACCGGCCTGCGCGCCAATCCTGGCGATCCCGGCACCATCCTGGAAGCCTTCAAGCCGGGCACCGGGCCACCCGATACCTATTCGATCATCGGCTACACCGACACCATGGGTCGTCCATTGACCGTGGCGCCGGAATCCGACCGTGCGGTGAACTCGGGCACCGGCGGGCTCTACTGACCGTCCTCCGTGAGCAATTGACACCGCCCGCGTCTTTCGCGGGCGGTGTCTTTTTGCGTTGGCGAACATCCTCAATTCGCCACGATCACCGGCGACGGTGAAGACGGAGAGGGACCAGCAGGGCTGCGGCGCCTGACGCCGCGGCAGGGGCAGAAAGGGTGTGGCGATGCGCCGACCGCTCGTTCTGCGAACCCGTTTGGCGACAGCCGGCGGGCTGATATTGGCGACCGGGTTTCGGGGAGAGGCGACGCCGCCATCCTGACGTCGCCGGGCCGGCCGGATCTCACGCACACAACAAGCAGAAGCGCGCCCGCCGCAACCATTCCGGCGGCGCCGAAATCACTGTCCGATTGTTGTGCGATTGGCAAAAACAGGCCAATCTTGACGGCCGCGCCTGTGCCTTATTCCCACTGAAACCGATCGACCGCCGTTACGGCGGCGGAGAGATTTGAGTGATCGGGCGACCCGATCGATGTCACGAAGATGGACCCGACAACAGGGGGTAACAGTGAAAGCGATCCGCATTGCCGCGACAGCCGCGGTCTCCGTTCTTTGCTTGAGTGTCGGCCAGTCATGGGCCGACGACCCGAACGCGCTGAGCGCGATGCATGTCAGAGCCGGCCAGCGCGCCGCCAACCACTGGACGCCCGCGGCCATCTCGGCGGCGACGATGCCCACCCTGCCTGAGGTCGACACGGCCGCGGTGAGGGCCATGGACGGCACCGGCATCGGCGGCCTTGGCGGCGGCGATGGTGGATCCGGCGGCGGCGGCGGCGGCGGCGGCGGCGGTTCCGGCTCAGGCACTGACGGCGGCACCGGAACCATCGGCGGTGGTGGTCTCGTCGGTGGTGGCGGTGGTGGCGGCGGGGAGGAGGAGGAGGCGGTGGTGGCGGCGGAGGCGGCACCGCCAGCCAGCCGATGTGGGGCGGCAAGCTCTACTTCACCGCGCCCGATGGCGACTATTTCTGCGAGGCCCAGTTCGTCTCCAAGAACGTCGTCATGACCGCGGCCCAGTGTTTGCAGGATGACAAGTCGGGCGACTACTTCACCAATCTCCAGTTCGCGCAGGAGCTCCCCGGCGGCCAGAAGAAGGTCTTCGATTCCGAATGCTCCGCGACCTTCAAGGGTTGGGCCCAGCCCGGCGACAACAAATGGACCTATGACATGGGCATGGTTCTGCTGAGCGAAGATTCGCAGGTCGGCTGGATGCGTTTTGCGTGGAATTACGACACCATCGGCCCGTTCGGCTATGTGGGGCAGGACGACTACGTCAAACCGGTCTCCGGCAAGCTCTCCGGCCAGAACGGCATTATTCAGATGAGCCCTCGGGGCGCCGTGAAGGACATGCTGGGCGGTGCCGCCTGGGTGACGGCCCTCAAGGACGACAAGGGCCAGCTGGAGACCGCCTTCAGCCTGATGTCGTTCACCAATCCCAAGCAGCCCGGCGTCTACTTCGGTCCCTATTTCGACGACAAGATCAAGACCTTGTTCGACTACGCCCAGAACGGCTGCCAGTAGCCGGCGAGGGTAGCCGCAAACGACGAGAAGGCCACGGGCGACCTGCCCGTGGCCTTTTCCTCATGGTGAGCGGTGTCCGAAAAAGCCCGCGAAAAGGCCGCCGCGGCTCCCGATTGGCGCCGCCTTTGCCGGCCAATGCTTGACCGCAACGGACGAGCGCAGACAATGAGGTCACGATGAACGCACACCGTCTTGCCGCCGCAGCAACGGTCCTTGTCATGCTGTGCGGGACAGCAGGCGCCAGTACCATGGTCACCAAAGACGATCCGCTTGCTGTTCCCGTCTCCGGTCAGGCACCGGCGGGCAAGCGTGCCGCCGATCCGTGGACGCCCGAGCGCCAGGCGAGCGCGCAGCCGAAAGCGGCCGCCGGCGTAGACCCGGCGGCGGTGCGCGCCGCCTCGGCGCTTACCCGTTCCGGAAGAGAAGGCGGTCCGCAGGGCGCCACGGCCGCGGCCATTCTGACCGACGACGGCTTCGCACCGATCAGCGCCGAGGCGGCGCCGGGCGCGCCCGATACGCTCGACTACTGGACGCCCGAGCGCTTGCGCTCGGCCGCGCCCATGCCGATGCCGGAACTGCCGGCGGACGCCTTTGGCAAAGAGCCGGGACCGCAGAACCGCTGAGCGCGGGTTTACAGCCGCCCTCCCGGCCACTAACTAGGCGGCTGGCGAATCCAGGCACGGTCAACAGCATGCGTCCCGAAATCGAATCCACTACCGATGAGATCAAGCAGGCGATCGACCTGCTGAGGAGGCATCTTTGACTGGGATCGCGCCAAGGCCCGCCTGTCGGAACTGAACGCGGCCGCCGAAGACCCCAACCTGTGGAACGACGCCGAACGCGCACAGAAGATGATGCGCGAGCGCCAGCATCTGGAGAGCCAGATCGGCGCCGTCGAGCACATGGAGCGCGAGCTTGCCGACCAGAGCGAGCTGATCGAGCTCGGCGAGGCGGAGGGCGACAAGGCGGTGGTGGCAGACGCCGAAGCGGCGCTCCGCGCGCTTAACGCCGAGGCGCAGCACCGCCAGGTCGAGTCGATGCTCTCCGGCGAGGCCGACCACCTCGACGCCTTCCTCGAAGTCCATGCCGGGGCAGGGGGCACCGAGAGCCAGGACTGGGCGCAGATGCTCATGCGCATGTACACGCGCTGGGCCGAGCAGAGCGGCTACAAGGTCGAGCTTCTCGAAATCCACGACGGCGAAGAGGCCGGTATCAAGTCGGCGACGCTGCAGGTCACCGGCCCCAGCGCCTATGGCTGGCTGAAGACCGAATCCGGCGTCCACCGGCTGGTGCGCATCTCGCCCTTCGACAGCGCCGCGCGGCGGCACACGTCCTTTGCCAGCGTCTGGGTCTATCCGGTGATCGATGACTCGATCGCAATCGAGATCGACGAGAAAGATGTACGCACCGATACCTACCGCGCCTCGGGCAAGGGCGGCCAGCACATCAATACCACCGACTCGGCCGTCCGCCTGACCCACATACCGACCGGCATCGCCGTCGCTTGCCAGAGCGAACGCTCGCAGCACAAGAACCGCGCCACCGCCTGGAAGATGCTGCGCGCCCGCCTCTACGAACAGGAACTGGAGAGGCGCGAGCAGGCGGCGGCAGCCGAGGCCGCCTCGAAGACCGACATTGGCTGGGGCCATCAGATCCGCTCCTACGTCCTGCAGCCCTATCAGCTGGTGAAGGACCTGAGGACCGGCGTCGAGAGCACCAGCCCGCAGGACGTGCTCGACGGCGACCTGCTGCCCTTCATGGAAGCCGCGCTCGCCCACAGGGTCGGCGGCGAGAAGGCGGCGGAGAGCTAGCGGCTCTCCAGGCCGCTCGCGCCTCGGCGTCCCGGCCGCGCCAGCAGGCAGCGGAACCAAGCGCTGGCGTGATAGCTGCCGTCCGGCCGCCGAAACGGCGGGAGTGCCTTTTTGTAGACGTCGGCAAGCGCCTCTGCGCTGGTGTTCTCCATCGCCCTGACGGCATTGCCGGTCGACATCAGGCCGCGCATGGCAGCCGTCCGATCGGCATAGATCCATGGGCTGTCGACGTCGAAGACTTCGAGCGGCTCGAGCCCGGCGTCGGACGCGAAGCGTCGCAAGGCGTTTTCGTCGGACAGAGCGAACGGCCCCGGCGTTCCCGGCGGCCGGGGCGGCAGCAGCGGCGCCAGCGCGGTGATCAGGGTGGCTGCTCCCATGCCGTCGGGCTTGCCAAAGGCCGCGACGACGACACGACCGTCGCGCCTGGTGACGCGACCGGCCTCATGGAGCGCCGCGACCGGGTTGCCGGCATACTGAAACGCGTTGATTCCGGTCACGACATCGAACGTGCCGTCCGCGAACGGCAGGTCCTCCAGATCGCCCCGGCGGAAGTCGCCGTTGGCCACGCGCTCGCGCGCGATCGACAGCATGCCCTCCGCGGCATCCACCCCGGACACGTCTGCCCCGCGGGCAGCGGCCATATCCGCCGCCATGCCGGTGCCGCATCCAACGTCCAGATACCGGGTTCCCGGTCCGACCCCCGTGCGATCGAGCACGGCCTCGAAGACCGGGCGGCAGGTTCCTTCCATGAAATCGGCCCAGTCCCGGGCCTGTGCGCCCCAGAGGCGCCCATGCGCTTCCAGGGTTCTCGGCTGCGGTGCACGGCTCAACGCGATCCTCCCCTTCACGACAAACGCCGCGGCAGCATGCCGCGCGCAACGAGGGTTGCCGCCTCAGGCGGCCGCCGAGGCCTTGTCGGCCACCATCTCGTCGAAACGCTTGCGGGCGCGCTCGATACGCTCGGCGTTCCGCATGGCCCAGTCGCCCAGTTCCTTGACCGGCTCCAGCAGGTCGCGGCCGAGCGGAGTGAGCGCGTAGTCGACGCGCGGCGGCACGGTGGGGAAGACCGTGCGGGTGACGAAGCCGTCGCGCTCCAGCCCGCGCAGCGTCGCGGTCAGCATCTTCTGCGAGATGCTGCCCAGGCTGCGCTTGATCTGGCTGAAACGCATCGGGCCGTCGCCGAGCTGGCGGATGACCAGCAGGCTCCACTTGTCGCCGATCCGCGAGAGGATGTCGCTGATCCGCCGGCAGGGTTCGGTTTGGTTGAGGGTACTCTGTTTCAAGAAAGTGCCTCCTTGTCTTCGCGCACGCCGTGGTCACTTATCTAGTCTCAGTATCCATTCTATACCAGTGACCAGGGAAAAGTATCTCATGCTCAAGATTGCAATCATCGTCGGCAGCACCCGGCCCAACCGCAACGCTCCGCAGGTGGCCAAGTGGGTGCAGGACCTGGCGAGCAAGCGCGGCGACGCGACCTATGAGATTGTCGACATCGCCGATTTCGACCTGCCGGTGTTCGATGAGCCGATGCCGCCGTCGATGGGCAAGTATGTCCACGCCCACACCAAGCGCTGGGCCGAGAAGATTGCCTCCTACGACGGTTTCGTCTTCGTCACGCCGGAGTACAACCACAGTATTTCCGGCGCGCTGAAGAACGCCATCGATTTTATTTATGGCGAGTGGAACAACAAGGCCGCGGGCTTCGTCAGCTACGGCTCGACCGGCGGCGCGCGCGCCGTGGAGCACCTGCGCGGCATCATGGCGGAAGTACAGGTCGCCGACGTACGCGCCCACGTGTCGATGTCGATGTACACGGATTTCGAAAACTGGAGCGTCTTGAAGCCGGACCCTCGGCACGAGCAGCAATTGGCAATCTTGCTCGACCAGCTTGTCGCCTGGAGCCGGGCGATGAAGAGCGTGCGCGCCGAGAAGGAGGCCGTCGCGGCCTGAGGCACGCGTCGCCCCGCCATACAACAAGGCGGTCATGGCATCGGCCATGGCCGCTTTCTCTGTTCGGCGGTGGCGCCCGCTAGAGCAGTGCGGCGATCTCGCTGCCGGCCTTGATGTAGCGCATCGGGTCGATGGCGGCGCCGTCGACCCTGACCTCGTAGTGTAGGTGTGGGCCGGTCGAGCGGCCGGTGCTGCCGGTGCGGCCGAGGACGGTTCCCTTGGACACGACCTGTCCGACCTTCACGTCGATCTTGCTGAGATGGCCGTAGCGCGTGGTGATGCCGTCGCCGTGGTCGACCTCGACCATGTTGCCGTAGCCGCCATTGTAGCCGGCGATGGTGACGGTGCCGTCGGCGGTGGCACGGGCCGGATAGCCGATCGGCGCGCGAAAATCGATGCCGGTGTGCATGGCCGGCGTGCCCAGGAACGGGTCGATGCGCACGCCGAAGCGGCTGGTAATCGGTGCGCCGGGGATCGGGCGGGTCAGCGGCAGCCTGAGAGCGATGCGGCGCAGCGCGCCGAAATGCTCGACCTCGCCGGTGATCAGCGAGACGCCGGCGCGAAAGGTGGCGGGATCGGCGTCGGGCGCCAGGGCCACAAGCGGGCCGCCAACGGCGCCGTCGCCGCTGGCAGCACGGCTGGGCGGAACCTCCTGGCCGAGACGGCGGAGAACGGCAGCGATCTTCTGCGCGCGCTGCTTCACGCGCTGGGCAACGTCATCGACATACGCGACCTGCTCGCGCTCCAGCGAATTGAGCGAGCTTTCGACCGCGCTGATGTGCTTCAGCGGGTCGCCTGCCGCATCGGGCATGTCGGAGCGGATGGTGATATCGGCAAGTGGCGATCTGGCGCCCAAAGCCGGCAGCGCTCCCGCAGCGGCGGCCTTGTCGGGGGCAGGGGCGGGGATCGGGATCGGTGGCTCAGCTGACGTCGGCGCGATGCCGACGCGCCGCGCCGCCTGGCTCAGGCCGGCAATGACGTCCTGGCGTGCATCGAGCGCCGCCTGCCGGCCGGAGAGCCGCTGGACGTCCGCCTCGATCTGCTGCTGATTGAGGAGCTGGCGGCTGGTCAGCCGGTCGATGTTGGACCGCAGCGTCGCAATGCGCTCCTCATAGGCCTGCTTCATGTGCGTCTGCTGGGCGATGGAGTCTTTGAGAATGTCGTCGCGGAAGAAGAGGTAGCCGGTCGCGGCGAGGTACAGAGTGCCGAACAGCACGGCGCCGACGACGACGGTGCCGGCAAGCCAGGGCTTGACGGTGAATGTGCGCAACTCGCCGCCGCGGGCGATGATGATCCGATGCGGAGGCTTACGCTTGGCGAAGGAAGTCGAACGTCGGGTAGTGGCGGCAGCAGGCATACTAACGCACCGATTGTTGCTGGAACACGCAAGGTAATCGTGGCGTTCGATTAGAAAGCATTAAGGTTAACAAAACCTTGGCCGGCGGTCGCAAAGGCCCGCCGGAAGCCCGCAATCGCGGCCTGGCCGACGCCGGGTCACCTGAGGATGAGGAGAGGGTGGTCGTCCGCCGCCGCCGCGCCGGCAGCCTGAGGCGCGAGCGCGAGAGGCCGCGAAACGCCGAGGTGGCCGATGGCGGCCACCTCAATAGGAGGGTTCGGAAGGCGCGATGCGCCGGAGCCGGGCCGGAGGTCTACTTCCCCTGCTGGCCCTCGAGCTGTTTCGCCCGCTGCTTCGCCTTCTCGGCCAGGACCTTGGCGGCGTCCTCGCGTTGCCGGGCGAGGGCGGCCTGGTCGGGGCCATCGAACGCCGAGGCAAAGGTCGCCAGAGGAAAGACCATGGCCGTGGTCTTCTTGTCCATGGACGCCAATTGCAGATTGAGCATCTTCCCCTTCTTCAGGGTGTCGATGAAGGCGCCATCCACCAAGGTCTGCGCCAGGCAGAAATAGCCCTGGCCCTGTGGCGACGGCAGGCAGGTGATGAACGGCGCATCCGCCTTCTTGGTTCCGTCGACGCCGAGCGGAACGCCCGCGCTGAGGATGAAGCCGAGGGGAACCTGAATGCCGACGGCGAACTTGTTCGGATCAGGAGACGTCTGGATCGAAACGCTGCCGATCGGCGTTGTGGCGCCGGCCAATGCATAGTCCTCGGTGATCTGGCAAATCTTCGCGTTCTGTGGATCGCACACCTTGACCCATTGGCTCGGCGCGAGTTCTGGGGCCGGCTGTGCCTTCTGGTTGGCAGCCGGAGCCGTCTGGGCCAATGCTCCGCCTGCAAGCGAGGCCACAACAAGCCCCAGGGCGATTCCGAAGGGCGAAATCACCCCAATTCTCTTCAATGATTTCAACACATCTGGCTCCATCCGCGAAAATGGTGGACGAGGTCATCCCGCGACCTGCCCATCACCGGGATTAGGTTTGAGCGCGAGAATGAGGCAAAGAGGCGGCGAATGCCAGTGCCTTTTCGGCGCAAAATGCCAATTCCGGTCGGCCGCGAGGGGCGCTACAGGGCTTCGGCCACAGCCAGCACCTCCTCGACGTGACCGGGCACCTTGACCCGTCGCCAGGCCCGCGCGATGCGCCCGTCCGCACCGATCAGGAAGGTGGACCGTTCGACGCCCATGTACTTGCGGCCATACATCGATTTTTCGGCCCACACGCCGTAGGCCTCGATGGCCGTGTGCTCGGGATCGGCGGCCAGCGTGATGGCGAGGCCGTGCTTGTCGCGGAATTTGCAGTGCGAGGCGACGCTGTCCGGCGAAATGCCCACCACCTTGGTGCCGGCCTTGGCGAAGGCCGCCGCCGCTTTGGTGAAGTCGATCGCCTCGATGGTGCAACCCTGAGTGTCATCCTTCGGGTAGAAGTAAACCAACACCTTGCCGCCCCTGTGGTCGGCAAGCCTGAACCGGGAGCCGTCATCGGCCTCCAGCGCGAAGTCGGGAGCCTTGTCTCCCTCGCCCAAATCCGCCATTCGCCTTCCTTTCGTCGCACTTGGCTGGCTTCAAGGATACACCGCGGGGCCGGGGCTGCCGGCGGCACTGCGGCCAGTGAGTGTATTGCTGCCGGTGCGACGCCGACAAGCCGTGGGCGGGCAGGAGGGGCTCGCCACGGTCGAGCTTCTTGGTACAAAGGGGCGGACACAGTCTGGAATCACGGGCCGGCTCACGCCGGGTCGGGAGGGATCGACGCTCCGAGCAATGCGCCTGAAGATTTCGTCCCCGACCGCGACCGCGCGGCCGCTGCGGCAACGCGGTTCACTTGGCGCGTGGTTTCGCCTCGCCATCCGCGCCGTGGCGATTCTGTTCGTCGTCCTCATTGTCGTGGTCGTCGGCGGGATCGTCGTGGTGCTCGTCGGGCGAACCGATTTCGGCTTCGTCCGCGACCAGATTGCCGCGACGCTGCGCTCCCATCTCGGCCCCGACTATTCGGTCGACATCAAGCGGGCGGTGATCGACACCGACCCCGTGCTTGGGCTTGTCGTGCGCGTCGACGATATCGTTGTGCACGACGGCAAGAACGACGTCGTCGTCGCAGTTCCCGAGACGCGCTTCGTCGTCGATCCCTATTCGCTGCTGAGACTGCACGTCGACATCCGCACCGTCGAATTCAACGCGCCGCAGCTGTCCTTCGTGCGCACCAGCGATGGCCGCGTCATGCTCGGCACCGCCCAGCCCGACGAAACGCCGCCGGCGGTTGCCGCGCCGTCCGCCGAGCCCTTGGATGGCAAGGGGCAGGCCGTTGCCGGCGCCGCGGGCACATCCCCGCCGGTACTGGTGCCCGCACCGGCGCCGGGCGCCGGTTCTGCGGGCTCGCCGGCAACACCGGCCGCCGCAAAGAGCGCGCCGGTCTTCCCGGACCTGGTGAGCGCCCTGAAGATCCTCGACCGCGGCATCGAGCCACCGATCGATTCGGCGACCGCCTCCGGCTTCGAGAGCCTGTCCGTGGTCAACGGCACCATTGCGGTGTGGGACGTCGGCGAGAACCGGCAGCGGCGCTTCTCCAGCACCGATCTCAGCGTCAAGCTCGACCCGCAGAGCTCGGCGCTGACGATAAACTTCGCCACCTCCGGCTATAGCGGGCGCTGGCAGGCGACGATCGAGCGCGACCTCGACGCCAACTCGGGCGGGCACGCGGTATCGGTGACGTTCTCGCAACTCACGCTCGCCGACGTTATCCCCGCCTTCGGCGACGACAAGGGCCTGTTCGTCGCCGACGTGCCGCTCTATGGGCGCGCGTCGATGCACATCGATGCCAAAGGCGAAATCGAGGATGCCAGCGCCCGCATCGATGTCGGTGCCGGCACGCTGCGCTTTCGCGAGGACCTGACGGCCAAGCAGGAGAGCGTGCTGCTCGACGAGGCCACCGTGCGCCTGCACTGGGACATCCCCAACAAGGCGATCGTCATCGATCCGTCGACCTTCTTCTTCGGCAACACGCGCGGCCTGGTGACCGGCTCCATCAAGCCCGACGGCGATCCTTCCGCCGGTCGCTATGCCTTCGATATCGAATCGCCGGGCACCGTGATGGCGCCGTCCGATTCGGGCGCGCCGCCCATGGTGGCGCAGCGCATTTCGCTCTCCGGAACCGCCGACCTGCGCGAACAGACGCTGTCCATCAGCAATGCCGTCATTGTCACCTCGGACGGTTCGGTGGCGGCCGCCGGCAGGCTCGGTTTCGAGCCGGGCAAGACGCCGTCGCTGGCGCTTGCCGCCTCGTTCTCGCCGATGCCGGTCACCACGCTCAAGACGATCTGGATTCCCTTCATTGCCCCGGCGGCGCGCAACTGGGTGATGGAGCACGTCATCTCGGGCCAACTCGCCGAGGGAAGCTACGAGGCATCGGTGCCCGCCGGCGTGCTGTGGGGCAAGCCGGTGCAGCTTCCCGACAAGGCCATGCGCCTCGACATGAAGCTCAAGAACGTGACCTTCACCACGGTCGGCAAGGTGCCTGCCATAACCAAGGCATCGGGCAACGTGGTGTTGTCCGGCTCGACCTTCGGCGTCGACGTGACCACCGGCGAGGTCGACGTGCCGGCCGGAACGGTCAAGGTCGAAGCCGGTGCCTTCGCCATCCCCAACGTTGCCAAGCGGCCAAGCGACGGCATCATCGAGTTCCAGCTCGCCGGTCCGGTCGCCGCGATTGCCCAGATTGCCGACGCCGATCCGATCAACGCATTCGCACAGCGCGACATGTCGCCGAGCGACCTCAGCGGCACCGCCGACGCCTCGCTCTCGGTCCGCTTTCCGCTGCGCGAGCAGATCGACGAGGCCGACGTCGACTGGAAGGTGGTCGCCAAGATCAAGAACGGCGCCAGCAAGGCGCCGATCGACGGACGCTCGCTGAGCGACGCCAACGTCACTGTGACGGTGGCTCCCGATGATGTGACGGTCTACGGCAAGGCGAAGATCGACGGCGTTCCCGCCGACGTCAGCATGTCGCTGCCGACCACCGACGGCGGCGCCGCACTGAAGCCAGGCGAGCGTCAGGTCCGCCTCGTGCTCGACGACGCCGCGCGCAAGCGGCTCGGCATTGGACTTGAGGATGTGCTGTCCGGCACCGTGACCGCCACGGTGACCGGCACCGACACCGAAGCGCAGCACTACGAACTCGATCTGCGCAAGGCCCGGGTCGTTCTGCAGGGCATCGGCTGGTCGAAAGGGATCGGCGTGCCGGCGACGCTGTCCTTCGACCTCGTCAAGACCGCCGATGGCCAGTCGGTCGACAACCTCGTCCTCAAGGGCGACGGATTCGGGCTCACCGGCTCAGCCAAGCTCGATTCGTCGCTCAACCTGCTCGAAGCCGACATTGACAACCTGTCGCTACATGCCGGCGACTCGATCTCTCTCAAGCTGACGCGCAGCGCCGCCGGCTACGCCATATCGGCGCGCGGCGCCGCCTTCGACATGCGCGGGCTTCTCGCCAATATCCGCGATCGCAACGAACAGGCCGGCGGCTTCCCGGACGTTGCCGTCGACGCCCATATCGACAAGTTGATCGGCTTCAACCAGGAGGTCGTCACCGGGGCGGCTCTGACCCTGGTCTCGGTCGGCGGCGAGACCCAGAAGCTTTCCTTCACGGGCTCGATTGCCGGAAAGGACCTGACGATCGACTACGCGGTCGGCGCCAACGGGACGCGGCTCAACGCCAAGGCCGGCGACGCCGGCCACCTGCTGCGTTTCGCCGACCTCTATACCCACGTCGCCGGCGGCACCATCGCGCTCAACGGGCAGGGTGGGCCGAACGGACCGATGGTCGGAACGATGCAGATCGCCGACTTCTACGTGCTGAACGAGCCGGCGATGACGCGCGTCGGCGTCGGACGCAACACGACGGGCGGCAACCCAGACGGCTTCGACCCGACGCGGGTGCATTTCGACCGCATGATCGCCCGCTTCAGCAAGACCCAGCGGGCGGTCGTGATCGAGGACGCGCTGCTGCGCGGTGCCGCTCTCGGCGCCACCTTCTCCGGCCGCTACGACCTGCCGAGCGCATCCATCGCGCTCTCCGGCACCTATCTGCCGGCCTACGCCTTCAACAATCTATTCAGCCGCATTCCGATCATCGGCGTGATCGCCGGCGGTGGCCTGTCGGAGGGCCTGATCGGCGTCACCTTCAAGATCGAGGGGCCGATTGCCAACCCGCGCGTGTTCTTCAACCCGTTATCGGCAGTGGCGCCGGGCATCTTCCGCAAGATCTTCGAGTTTCAGCCTTAGCCGGCTAATTTATGGGCGCGTTTGCTGATGGCCGACGCGCCTCTTCTGTGCGGCACGTCTCATCTGGATGGCCGCCTGCAGGGCATGAATGGAGCGTATGGCTTCGCCGGCTAAGAGAACCTATTCCGGCTTGACCAGAACGTGCTTCTTGCGCCCGAGTGACAGCTTGACGACGCCGCCGATGAGATCGCCGGCGGATACGACGGCCGTTTCGTTGCCGACCGCCACGTCGTTCAGGCGCAGGCCGCCGCCGCGAATCTGGCGCCGCGCCTCGCCGTTCGACGACACCAACCCGGCGCGCACGAAAAGGGTGAGCACGCCGATGCCGGCGTTGAGCTCGTCTGCCGGCACCGCGATGGTCGGCAGCGCTTCGGCGAGCCCGCCTTCCTCGAAGGTGCGGCGGGCGGCATCGGCCGCCTCGTCGGCCGCGGCGCGGCCATGGAGGAGAGCGGTCGCCTCGGTCGCCAGCACCTTCTTGGCCTCGTTGATCTCGCCGCCGTCAAGCGCCGCCAGGCGGGCGATCTCGGCGATCGGCAGCTCGGTGTAGAGCTTGAGGAAGCGCGCCACGTCGGCGTCTTCGACGTTGCGCCAGAACTGCCAGTATTCGTAGGGCGACTTGAGCTCGGCATTGAGCCACACGGCGCCCTGCGCGGTCTTGCCCATCTTGGCGCCCGAAGACGTGGTGAGCAGCGGGCAGGTGAGCGCATAGAGCTGCTCGAGGCCCATGCGGCGGCCGAGGTCGATGCCGTTGACGATGTTGCCCCACTGGTCGGAGCCGCCGAGTTGGAGCGTGCAATCGTAGCGCCGGTTGAGCTCGGTGAAGTCGTAGGCCTGGAGCACCATGTAGTTGAACTCGAGGAAGGTCAGCTCGTGCTCGCGATCGAGGCGAAGCTTGACCGAGTCCATCGCCAGCATGCGGTTGACCGAGAAATGCTTGCCGACATCGCGCAGGAAGTCGATGTAGTTGAGCGGCGCCAGCCACTCGGCGTTGTCGATCATGATCGCGGCATTGGCGCCGTTGTCGAAATCGACGAACTTGGCGAAGGTTGCCTTGAGGCTCTGCTTGTTGGCCTCGATCTCGTCATAGGTGAGGAGCTTCCGCGACTCGTCCTTGCCGGACGGGTCGCCGACGCGGGTGGTACCGCCGCCCATCAGCGTGATCGGCCGATGGCCGGTCTTCTGGAACCAGCGCAGCATCATGATCGAAAGCAGATTGCCGACGTGGTAGCTCGCCGCCGTGCAGTCGTAGCCGACATAGGCGGTGACCATGCCCTTGGCCAGCGCCGCATCGAGCCCCTGCGGGTCGGAGCACTGGTGGAGGAAACCGCGCTCGGCCATGACGCGCAGGAAGTCGGACTTGAACTCGGTCATTCTCGCTAAATCCGTAGCAAGCGCGCCTTGCGACGGCGCGCGGGGCTGTTTAGCAGGATGGACAAGGTATTTCACCCCGGATTCGCGGGAGATCGGCAGGCGCCCAAGAGGCGAGGGGCGGCGCCCCCGGGAAGGCAAACGATGAACGTGCTTGGCCTGATGAGCGGCACCTCCATGGACGGGGTCGATGCCGCGGTGCTGACGACCGACGGCGAGGCGATCGACGGCTTCGGGCCGCGCCTGGCGCGCCCCTATGACGAGGCGGAACGGGCGATCCTGCGCCAGGCGCTTGCCGAGGCGCGGGAGCTGACCGACCGCAACGCCCGGCCGGGTGCACTGGCCGAGGCCGAGCGCATCGTCACCGAAGCCCATGCACAGGCGGTGGAAGAGTTTCGCCGAAAGAATCCGGATCTTGCCATCGATCTCGTCGGCTTCCACGGCCAGACCGTGTTCCATGCGCCCGGGCGTCGGCTGACGGTGCAGATCGGCGATGGCGAAGCGCTCGCCCGGCGGCTCAAGCTGCGCGTCGTCTTCGATCTCCGTGCGGCCGATGTGGCGGCGGGCGGCGAGGGCGCGCCGCTGGTGCCCGTCTATCACCGGGCGCTGGTGCAGCGCGCCGGCCTCACCGGGACCGTGGCGGTGGTCAATATCGGCGGCGTCGCCAATATCACCCGCGTCGGCGCCGGTGGCGCCCTCTTGGCCGGCGACACCGGCCCCGGCAATGCGCTTCTCGACGACTTCGTGCGGACGCGCACCGGCGCCACCATGGACAAAGGCGGGGCGCTGGCGGCGCGCGGCACAGTCGACGCCGCGGCGATCGAGCGCCTGATGGACAATCCCTGGTTTGACAAGCCCATGCCGAAGTCGCTCGACCGCGATGCCTTCTCGGCCGAACCGGTCGCGAACCTCTCCGATGCCGACGGTGCGGCGACGCTCACCGCCTTCACTTCTGGCACGATCCTGAAAGGCATCGTGATGGCCGGCGGTGCCGATCGCATCGTCGTTTCCGGCGGTGGGACAAACAACCCGACGCTCATGCAGATGCTCGCCGCCGGGGCCGGCGTACCGGTCGAAGGGGCGGGCAGGCTCGGCTGGTCGCCCGATTTCATCGAGGCCGAGGCCTTTGCCTATCTCGCCGCGCGCAGCCTGCGCGGCCTGCCGCTGACCTTCCCCGGCACCACCGGCGTACCGGCGCCGACGAGTGGCGGGCGGCTTGCCGCACCCTGACGGCCGTCTGGCAGCCCGCCGGATTGTGCGCTAGGAACCGAAGCTAACCAGAAGAACCAAGGGTTCGACCCGCGTCCATGCATCTCAGCGATATCGCCAGCGCACTTTCGGCGAAGCTTTCCGGCGACGGCGGCCTCGACATCGGCCGCATCGTCCACCCCGCCGACGCGGAGGGGACGGGCGACCTCGCCGTGGCGCTGTCCGGGGAGGCGCAGGCCCATCTCGCCGCCACCCGGGCCGGCGCCGTGCTCGTTCCGGCCGGCGGGACGCCGCCCGCGGGCATCGCCGCCATCCTCTATGGCGGCAACGACCGCGTGGCGATGGCGATCCTGACCGCCCTGTTCGATCCCGGTCCGGCGCACAGTTCCGGCATCCATCCCGCAGCGGTGGTGGCGCCCGATGCCTTGATCGGCGAGGGCGCCAGCATCGGCCCCGCGGCGGTGGTGGGGTCGGGGAGCAAGATCGGCGCCGGCACCATCGTCCTGCCGCATGTGAGCATCGGTGCCGATGTCGTCGTCGGCCGCGACTGCGTTCTGCATCCGGGCGTCCGGCTGGAGGACCGCGTGCACCTCGGCGACCGTGTCATCATCCACTGCAACACGGTGATCGGCTCGGACGGCTTCAGCTTCATCCCCGTCTCCAATCCGGACGGCAGCAGCAACGGCATCGCGGCGCCGAAGCGCACCCACTCGCTGGGAACCGTGGTGATCGGCGACGACGTCGAGATCGGGGCGGGCACCACGATCGACCGGGCGACCCTGCGCGAGACCCGCGTCGGCCGGGGCACCAAGATCGACAATCAGGTGCAGATCGGCCACAACGTGGTGATCGGCGAGAATTGCGTGATTTGCGGCATGTCCGGCATTGCCGGCAGCGTGGTCATCGCCGACCGGGTGGTGATCGCCTCCGGTGTCGGGCTGGCCCCGCACCTCACCGTTGGCGAGGGCGCCACGATCACCGCCTCGGCCGGGGTTGCCAGCCATGTGCCGGCCGGGGCAGTTTTCAGCGGGGCGCCGGCAACGTTTCACGACAAGTCCATTGCCCGACTGGCGGATATCGGCCGTTTGCGGCAGCTTTACCCGCGGGTGGACGACTTGAAAAAACGGATCGAAGCTCTGGAAAATGAAGCAAAGGGCCAGTAGCAAGACTGTCGGGAATGGCCTTGGGCGTTGGAGGCGCTGAAGAAAATGGCCGATGTGGCTGACGACGTAATCGCGATTATCGCCAAGAAGGTTCCTGGCGATAAGGCGATCACTTTGACTGATAATCTCCGGGAACTTGGCCTGGAATTGATTGATGCTCTGGAGATGGTGTTTGACCTGGAGGAAAAGTTCGGCATCCAGATCCCGTATAACGCCAACAACGCCGCGACCGACTTTGCGACGGTCGGTGACGTGGTGACGGCCATCCAGGGCCTGGTCGATGAGAAGCCGCAAACGTGAACGGACCGCATCGCGTCGTTGTCACGGGTTGTGGTGTCGTCTCGCCGGTCGGCAAGGACACGGCGACCTACTGGAAGGCTCTGACCGAGGGGCAAAGCGGCATCGGCCAGCCGACGCTTGTTGCCCCGGAGCTCTTGTTTCGCGAGGTCGTCGCCGAGGTCAAGGACTACGACCCCACCGCCTATTTCGAGGAGCGCCAGCTGGCGCCGCTCGACCGTGTGTCGCAATTCGCCATCATCGCGGCGCGAGAGGCGCTGGCCCAGTCCGGACTTGAGATCGGCGAGGCGCTGTCCGAGCGGACGGCGGCCATCGTCGGCACCGGCATCGGCGGCTCGACCACGCTCGATGAATCCTACAAGCGGCTCTACGCCGAAAAGGCGACACGGGTCTATCCGCTCACCGTGCCCAAGGCGATGCCCAATGCGCCGGCGAGCCAGATCTCCATGTTTCTCGGCCTGCGCGGGCCGTCCTTCGGCGTCGTCAGCGCCTGCTCCTCGGCGACCCATGCCATCGGGCTCGCTTATCAGATGGTGCGCGCCGGGATCGCCGACGCGGCCGTGACCGGCGGTACCGAGGCGTGCATCAACCTCGGCACGCTGAAGGGCTGGGAGGCGCTGCGCGTCATGGCGACCGACACCTGCCGGCCGTTCTCCAAGGGACGCAAGGGACTGGTCATCGGCGAAGGCGCCGCCATGCTGGTTCTGGAGACGCTGGACGCTGCCCGTGCACGGGGCGCCGAGATCATCGCCGAGATCGCCGGCTTCGGCATGAGCGCCGATGCCAAGGACCTGACCAATCCGGATGCCGGCGGCATGTCGCGGGCGATGAACGCCTGCCTCGCCGATGCCGGCCTCGACCATGCCGATGTTGACTACATCAACGCCCACGGCACCGGGACGCTGGCAAATGACTCGACCGAGACCGAGGCGCTGAAAGTCACCTTCGGCGACAAGGCGAAGGGCATTCCGGTTTCGTCGACCAAGTCGATGGTCGGCCACGCGCTGGGCGCTGGGGGCGCGTTGGAATTTGTCGCCACGCTGCTTGCCGTCCGCGACAACATCGCGCCTCCGACGATGAACTATCTGGAGCCCGACCCCGCCTGCGATCTCGATTACGTGCCCAATGCGGCGCGGGAGTTGACGATCGACGTGGCGATGTCGAACTCCTTCGCCTTTGGCGGGCTCAACGCGGTGCTGGCAGCGAAGAAGCTGGCCTGAGTCCGCGTCAGCCCCGGTGCGACAGTAGCGCCAGGAGCGAGGCGACGAGCATGGCGGTCGCAAGTGCCGCATTGGCGATGCGTGCCGCGACCGGGTTGGTGAGCAGGCGTGCGAAGGCGCTGCCGGCCGTCAGCCAGGCGACGTGAATGGCGACGATCATCGCGGCGAGGACAACCGTCTTGGCGAGGGCGTCGGCGGCGGGATCGATCGCGATGCGATTGGCGGCGAAGACCGCCGCGATGGCGACATAGGCCTTGGGATTGGCGATGCCGAGCACGACGCCACCCCACAGCGGCGGTGGCGCGCCGGCCGGATCAAGGGCGGTGAGCGGCGGCGCCGTGGCGATCTTCCAGGCGAGATAGACGACATAGGCGATCGAGGCGATGGTGAGCGCCGGGCCGATCGCCGGCAGCGACAGGAGCGCCGCGCTCAAGCCCAGCGCCACGATGACGAGGACCCCGGCGGTGCCGGTGATGAGGCCGATCATATAGGGGATGGCGCGGGCGATGCCGAAGGCGCTGCCCACCGCCGCGATGCTGATCGTCGCCGGGCCGGGGCTGCCCATCACGGCGCAGGCGGCGAGGATCAGCGACAGGACCGGACCCCAACTCAACGTACGGCTCCTTTTGGGCTAGGGTTTCATGATGACCGGGCAGTCTCCCGAAATCGCGCGCGGCCGTCTTGAACGATCGTGCAAGGACGGCGGCGGAGGTACGCGCATCCGCGCCGGAACGGTCGGCAACGGGATCGAGTGGGCGGAGGCCTTCTTCCGCGACCGCGCCTTCGCCCCCCATCGCCACGATAGCTATGCCATCGGCGTGACCCTCTCGGGCGTGCAGACGTTCGCCTATCGCGGGCGGTCCCGGCATTGCCTGCCGGGCGCGGTCCATGTGCTCCACCCGGACGAGACCCATGACGGGGCGCCGGGAACCGAGGACGGCTTCGGCTATCGCATTCTCTATGTCGATCCCGCTCTGATCGGTGCCGCGCTCGGGCGTGGGCCGCTGCCCTTTGTTGCCGACCCGGTGGTGGCGGGCGGCAGCGCGCCGACGCGGAGGCTGGAGGCGGCGATCGCCGCCGCCGACGAGCCACTCGACGCGTTGGCGGTGAACGACCTGATAATGGCGCTCGCCGATGCGCTGCGGATGATGGGAGGTGACGCGGTTGGGCGGCCCGCGATCGACAATGCAGCCGTATCGCGGGTGCGCGATGCGCTGATGGCCGAAGGCGGGGAAGCGACGCCGATGGTGGCGCTGGAGGTGGTGGCCGGCCTTGACCGCTGGGCGCTTGCGCGCCAGTTCCGGGCCGCCTACGGCACTAGCCCGCACCGCTTCCGCATGATGCGGCGGCTGGAGCGGGCGCGCCGGCTGATGACGGCCGGCGTCGGGCTAGCAGAAGCTTCCGCAGCGGCCGGCTTCGCCGACCAGAGCCACATGACCCGCCAGTTCAAGCGCGCCTATGGGCTGACCCCGGCGCGCTGGCTGGCGATGCTGGCGGCTGCCTGACTGCCCGTCGGCATTGCACCAGCAGCCGGCCATATCTATCTGCCGACCCCAGGCCATTCACCGTCATCAAGAGGAATTCCTGCATGTCTGATCTGAAGAACCGCGTGGCTCTGGTCACCGGCGCCTCCCGCGGCATTGGCAAGGCGATTGCCCTGGCGCTGGCCGAAGCGGGAGCGGCGGTCGCCTTGAACTATCGTGCGCGCGGCGAAGAGGCGGAGGCCGTTGCCGAGGCCATTCGCAAGAGTGGCGGCAAGGCGGCTGCCTTCGCTGCCGACGTCTCATCGGGCGCCGCCGTCACGAACATGGTCAAGGACATTGAGGGCCGGTTCGGTCCGATCGATATCCTCGTCAACAATGCCGGCATGGGCCAGCGGCACGGCCTCGACGACATCACGGAAGAGGACTTCGACCGCATGATTGCGGTCAATCTTAAATCCGTCTTCCTGTGCACGCAGGCAGTCCTGCCGAAGATGCGCGCGCAGCGCTGGGGCCGCATCGTCAACATCTCCTCGATCGCAGCGCGCGGTGCCGGCGGCGTCAGCGTCGTCTACAACGCGTCCAAGGCCGGTATGGAAGGCCTGACGCGGGGCTACGCCTCGCGGGTCGCAGCGGATGGAGTCACGGTCAATGCAGTGGCGCCCGGCCTGACCGAAACGGAGATGGCGCAGCCGCTGATCGAGGCGGGCTACGTGGCACGCATCCCGGTCGGGCGCATCGGGACCACCGAGGAGATCGCGCATGCGGTGGCCATGATCGTCGGCAACGGCTTCATCACCGGCCAGACGATCGCCGTGAACGGCGGCGGAATGTTCCTGTGAGCGATTTTCCCGGACAGGGCCGGGCACGATGCGGGCCCGCTGGTTGGCTGCGTTCCGCTTCTCCGCATTCCGGCGGGCGCGCGCCGCAACACGGTGCGGTGCGTGTGGCGAGGACGCGGGTCTTTCCGCACTATCCGGCCAACAACGTGCGCCGCGTCTGCAACATGCACCGCGTCGCCGGCCAGCGCATGACCTACACGGCACGCGCCGGTTATGTCGGGGCCGACCGGGTGCAGTTCGAGACGATCTATCCGGCGGGGATGGCTGTCGAGGTCAGCATCCCGATCGTGGTGCGCTGACGATTGACCTAAGGGGCGCCCGCAGTGCCCGCCAGGCGGCGGTCGACATAGTCGGAACAGAGGCCGATCAGCTCTTCGGTATTGTTCTCGAAGAAGTGGTTGGCGCCTTTCACGATCGTCTGCTCGATCTTGATGCCCTTCTGGGTCTTCAGCTTGTCGACCAGCGTCTGCACGTCCTTGGGCGGGGCGACCTTGTCCTGGTCGCCGTGGATGATGAGGCCCGAGGACGGGCAGGGGGCGAGGAAGGTGAAGTCGTAGAGATTGGGTTGCGGCGCCACCGAGATGAAGCCCTCGATCTCCGGCCGGCGCATGAGGAGCTGCATGCCGATCCAGGCGCCGAAGGAGAAGCCGGCGACCCAGCACGAGCGCGCGTCGATGTGCACCGACTGCACCCAGTCGAGCGCCGCGGCCGCATCGGACAGCTCGCCGCCGCCGTGGTCGAACTCGCCCTGGCTGCGGCCCACGCCGCGGAAATTGAAGCGCAGCACCGCGAAGCCGCGCTTCGCGAACATGTAGAAGAGCTGGTAGGTAATCTGGTTGTTCATCGTGCCGCCGAACTGCGGGTGCGGGTGCAGGATGATGGCGATGGGGCCGTTCTTGCGTTTGGCCGGCTGGAAACGGCCTTCAAGGCGTCCGGCAGGGCCGGCAAAGATGACTTCGGGCATACTGTTTTGCGGACCTCGGAAGTGACGCGCCACCATTCGGGGCGAAGCCGGCGCACGGACGAATGTTTGGCGAAATGCCCAATTCCCGCCGATCAGCGGGCAAGTGGGCGCCTTCATATCACAATCGCCGGGGGCGATTTCAAGGATAACCGACAGGGTGGTCCCGCCGGTGCTGGACTGAGCGCGCCTGCGGCGCCATCTACGGCAAATGGGCCTTGGATGAATTGGTCGGGGCGGGGGCGCCGGATGGAGCGGTCATGGTCGCGGAGTTCAGGGAGCGCAAGGCAAGCCGCAGCGAGATCGCGGCCGACGGAATCGTGCATGCCGTTGGGCTTGCGGCAGCCATTGCCGGGGCCGGCGCGCTGATCGCGGCCGCCGCCGCCCACGGCATCTCGGTCGCCGCCGTCGCGGTCTATGCCTCCGCCCTGATCGCCATGCTCGCCGCCTCGGCGGCCTACAATCTCGGCGTGCGCCTGCGCTTTCGCGAGGTGCTGCGGCGGCTCGACCATGCCGCCATCTTCATCATGATCGCCGGCACCTATACGCCGTTCACCGTTGGCGTTCTTCACGGCGGCTGGGCCATCGGCCTCACCGCGGCAGTGTGGGCGATCGCCGCGCTGGGCGTCCTCCTCAAGACGGCGCTCGCTCCTCACGGGCTGCGCGGGCTCACCACGCTGCTCTACATCGCCTTCGGCTGGATCGGTGTGGTTGCTGCGCAACCGTTTCTGACGGCACTGAGCCCGGCGGTACTGTGGCTGGTGCTCGCCGGCGGATTGACCTACACGCTCGGCACCGTCGTCTTCATGCTGCAGCGGCTGCCGTATCAGAACGCCATCTGGCACGGCTTTGTGGTCGCCGGCGCCGCCGTCCATTTCTGCGCGATCTTCCTGATCGTCTCGTCGCAGACCTGAAACGAAAAGCGGGCGCGATCCGGAGATCACGCCCGCATCGAGCTTGCGGAAGGTCGAGGCTAGAAGTTATGCGTCCAGCCCGCCTGGCCGACGAACTGGTGCATGTGGAGCCTGACCGTGCCGCCGGTTCCGTCCGGCCCGGTGACCGAGTTATCCGGCGCAAAGACGAAGGCGAAATCCAGCGAATCCTTCGGGGATATCTTATAGGTCGCGCCGGCCGTGAAATGATGCGTGACGACACCTGGGGCGAGGATGTTGAGCATGACGTCAGCCGGTTGCACCGGGTTTTCGCTGTAGGCGTAGCCGGCGCGGAGCGTCCATATGTCGTTGGCGCGGTATTCGAGGCCGACCTTGTAGACATTGATATCGTGCCAGCCGAAGCCGGGCCCGCCAGTCGACCCGAAGGGTGGAGGATTTGACGATGGGTTCGAGATCGACCCGACGCCGCTGTAGAAGATGCGCTGGAAGTCGGCCATCACGGTCAGGCGCGTGTTGATGTCGTAGGCGAAGCCGGCGGTGATCGAGGCGGGAATGTCGAAACCGCCCTGATCGGCGAACAGGCCGGAATATTTGCCGAACTTCGTCATCCACATCTTCGTCTGGCCGGAGAGACCGAGACGGAACTGCGGCGTGACGTCGTATTCGAGACCGGCGCGCAGGCCGCCGCCATATGACCAGTCATAGCCGTTGCTGGGGATGTTGGAGATTGCGCCGAGCCCTTCGGCCTCGAAGGTCTGGCCCCTATGGCAAGGGTCGGTGCGATGCCGAAGGTGAGTTTGCCCATCCGCCGTGCATAATCGACGGAGAGGAACGCCTGCATGAGGTCGACGCCGGCATTGCCACCGCAGAAAACGCCGGCACCGGGTCCGGCGGATAGGCCGCAGGCGGCGTTGTTGTTGGTGATGCCCTTGTAGGTCGTGTTCATGCCGCCATTGCCGTAGAGCACGACGCCGACAGCGGAATCCGCGTCGATCGGCTTGCTGTAGGCCATGTTGGGCATGAGGAAGAGATTGTTGGTGCTTTCGATCGCCCCCGGCGCGACGAAGTTCGTGCCTGTGCCCGTGTAGCCGCGATAGGGCATGAACAGCCCGACACCCATCTGGAACTGCCTGCCGACGCCGACAATGCCCGCCGGGTTCAGCGCCATCGACATGGCGTCCTCGGAATTGGCCACGCCAGCGCCGCCGAGCGCGTTCTGCACCGGGCTGAAGCCAAGCTGGAAGTAGCCTTCGGTAGACCAAGCCGCAGACGGCAGAAAGGTAAAAGCCGCCAGCCCGATAGCGGCCGAAAGAAGCCGCGCCCCCATTGATTTCATGTCGTTCACTCCCGTCTCGCCGGTTCCCCAAATGATCGGTTTTGCCCGATTCCGGCCTATAAATTAGGATAATACGATAATTGAATATTGACCTTGCTCAACTGCTTTCGGAGGGAAGCGGGCCGTGGGCGGAAGTTGGTCGAGACCTGTGGCACCAGCGCCACAGTGCGTTGTGTCTGCCCATCGAGGCTCTGCCCGCCCTCACATCCTGCGCCATGGTTGTGGGCCGGGCCGCCCTGTTCCGGCGATTGTCCGGGCGTGCTATGGCGCAGGCCATGTACCAGCCTGAGCACCATCGCGAGGACGACCTTGGCGTCCAGCATGCGCTGATCCGCGCCCATCGGCTTGGACTGCTGGTAACGGCGGGGGCGGGCGGGCTGGAGGCGAACCCGATTCCCTTCGTTCTCGACGCAGCGGCCGCGCCGAAGGGGGTGCTGAAGGGCCATCTTGCCCGCGCCAACCGGCAATGGCGCGATTTCGACCCGTCGATCGAAGCGCTGGTCGTCTTCCAGGGAGCCGAGGCCTACATCACCCCGTCGTGGTACGCGACCAAGGCGGAGACGGGGAAGGTGGTGCCGACTTGGAACTACGCGATGGTGCAGGTTCACGGCACGCTGCGCGTCATCGAAGACGCCGAGTGGCTGCGCCGCCAGATCGACGCCCTGACGCTCGCCCAGGAAGAAGCGCGGCCTGCGCCCTGGCAGGTGTCGGATGCACCGGCGCCCTTCGTCGCCGCCATGCTGCGCGGCATCGTCGGCATCGAGATCGAGATTGTGTGCATCGAGGGCAAGTGGAAGGTGAGCCAGAACCGGCCCGAAGTGGACCGCAACGGCGTGGTCGCCGGATTGAACGGCGAGGGGAACGCGGCGGCAATGGCGATGGCCGGACTGGTGCAGGCCGCAAGGACCAAAGGCGGCGCGTGATGTCACGCATCTATCTCGATTACAACGCCACCGCGCCGCTGCGCCCCGAGGCTCGTGCGGCGATGGTCGCCGCGCTTGGCGAGGTCGGCAACGCCTCGTCGGTCCATGCCGAGGGCAGGGCGGCGCGGGCGCGCATCGAAAAGGCGCGCGCCGCGGTTGCCGCGCTTGCCGGCGGCGAGGCTAAGCTCACGACCTTCACCAGCGGCGGCACCGAGGCCAACAACACGGTGCTGACGCCCGACTGGCGCGTCGGGAGCGAGATTGTCGACCTCAACATGCTGCTCATCGGCGCCACCGAGCACCCTTCGGTGCTGGCCGGCGGCGGCTTCGCAACCGACGAGATCGGCATCATTCCCGTCGACGGCGAGGGCATCGTCGACCGCGAGGTTCTCAACGCCATGCTCGCCAGAGCCGGCGGCCGGGCGCTGGTCTCGGTGATGCTTGCCAACAACGAGACGGGCGCCATCCAGCCGGTCGCCGACGTTGCGGCCATCGCCCACGCGGCGGGTGCGCTGGTGCATTGCGACGCGGTTCAGGCAGCCGGACGAATCCCCTTGGATATCAAGGCACTGAGCGTAGATGTTCTAACGCTTTCGGCGCACAAGATTGGCGGGCCGCAGGGCGCCGGCGCGATCGTGCGGGCAAGCGAGGCGGTGACGTTCGCCCCCTTGTTGACCGGCGGCGGGCAGGAGCGGCGGGCGCGCGCCGGGACCGAGAACGTCGCGGCCATCGCCGGCTTCGGTGCGGCGGCCGAGATGGCGCGCGCCGATTTGAACAAGGCAGAGGGCTGGTCCGCCTGGCGCGACCAATTGGCGGAAATCGTCGGCGCCCAGGCCACCGTGTTCAGCGCGGGCGTGCCCCGGCTGCCCCAGACACTGTGCCTCGCCGTCCCCGGCATCCACGCCGAAACCCTTGTGATTGCACTCGATCTGGCGGGGGTCGCGGTGTCCTCCGGATCGGCCTGTTCCTCGGGAAAGGTGGCGCCGAGCCACGTCCTGGCGGCCATGGGCGTGGCGCCGGAACTGGCAAAATGTGCCATTCGCCTCAGCCAGGGGTGGGATTCGGCCGAAAACGACTTAGATTCATTCGCAACCGCCTGGAAAGCCGTGCTAAAGCACGTCGCGCCAGGAGAGATTCAGGTGGCCTGAGTGTCGCCGGGAGCAATGCCCGGAAAAGTGTGAAACACTTTTCTTGTCCGGCATTGCCGACGTAAAAGCTCACCCGCGGCCCTTGAAGCCGCTGTGGATGGAGTAGCCGAATGCCTGCCGTTCGCGAGACGGTCGATCAGGTTCGCCGGATCGACGTCGACCAATACAAGTATGGGTTTGTCACCGATATCGAGTTCGAGAAGGCACCGAAGGGCCTCTCGGAGGACACGGTGCGTTTCATCTCGGCCAAGAAGGGCGAGCCCGAATGGATGCTCGAATGGCGGCTGGGCGCCTTCCGGCGCTGGCTGACCATGACGGAGCCCACCTGGGCGCGGGTCAAGTATCCCAAGATCGATTTCCAGGACATCTACTACTACTCGGCGCCGAAGAAGACGGCGGGGCCGAAGAGCCTCGATGAGGTCGATCCCGAGCTGCTCAAGACTTATGAAAAGCTCGGCATCCCGCTCAACGAGCGCGCAGTGCTGGCCGGCGTCGAGGGCTCGCGCGTGGCGGTAGATGCGGTCTTCGATTCCGTTTCCGTGGTGACCACTTTCAAAGAGGAGCTGGCCAAGGCCGGCGTCATCTTCTGCTCGATCTCGGAGGCAATCCGCGAGCACCCGGAAATCGTCAAGAAATACCTCGGCTCGGTCGTGCCGACTTCCGACAATTTCTACGCCACGCTAAACTCGGCGGTCTTTTCCGATGGCTCCTTCGTCTATGTGCCGGAGGGCGTGCGCTGCCCGATGGAACTCTCGACCTATTTCCGCATCAACGAGAAGAATACCGGCCAGTTCGAGCGCACGCTGATTATCGCCGAGAAAGGCGCCTACGTCTCCTATCTGGAAGGCTGCACGGCGCCGATGCGCGACGAGAACCAGCTCCACGCCGCCGTCGTCGAGTTGGTCGCGCAGGAGGATGCCGAGGTCAAGTATTCGACGGTGCAGAACTGGTATCCCGGCGACGCCGAGGGGCGGGGCGGCATCTACAACTTCGTCACCAAGCGCGGCGACTGTCGCGGCGACCGCTCGAAGATCTCGTGGACCCAGGTGGAGACCGGCTCGGCCATCACCTGGAAGTATCCGAGCGTGATCCTGCGCGGCGACGATTCATCGGGCGAGTTCTATTCGATCGCGGTGTCGAACGGCTATCAGCAGATCGACAGCGGCACCAAGATGACCCACCTCGGCAAGAACACCAAGAGCCGCATCATCTCCAAGGGCATCGCCGCCGGCCATTCGCAGAACACCTATCGCGGTCTGGTCACCTCGCACCGCAAGGCGACCGGCGCGCGCAACTACACCAACTGCGACTTGCTGCTGGTCGGCGACAAGTGCGGCGCCCACACCGTTCCCTATATCGAGGCGAAGAATTCGTCGGTGAACTTCGAGCACGAGGCGACCACCTCGAAGATTTCCGACGACATGCTGTTCTACTGCCGCAGCCGCGGCCTTTCCGACGAGGAGGCGGTGGCGCTGGTGGTCAACGGCTTCGTCAAGGACGTCATCCAGCAGCTGCCGATGGAGTTCGCCGTGGAGGCGCAGAAGCTGATCGGCATCAGCCTGGAGGGGAGCGTGGGTTAGGCGCCGGCCGGTGCCGCGACCATTGCATTGGGGTGACGACCACCATGACTGACACCGTGAAGCCTGTCATGAACATCGCCGACGTGCCGCTGCGCGAGAACGCTCATGGCGAGGCGTTCGCCGCCAAGATCGGCTCGTTCGGCAAGATGATCGGTTCGACCGGCATGGGCGTCATGCTGCATGTGGTCGAGCCGGGCAAGAAGGCGTTTCCCTTCCACGCCCACCACATGACGCAGGAGCTGTTCGTCATCATCGAAGGCGAGGGCACCTATCGCTTCGGAGCCGAGAGCTACCCGATCAGGGCCGGCGACGTCTGCGCCGCGCCGACCGGCGGGCCGGAAACGGCACATCAGATTGTCAACACCGGCAAGACGACGCTGAAGTACTTAGGCATCTCGGCCAATCCGGCCGGCACCGGCGATGTGGTGGAGTATCCGGACTCGAAGAAGTTCGCCGTCTCCTCGCGCTTCGACTGGGCAACCGGCAAGGGCGGCGTGCGCTATGTCGGCCGTGCCGAGAACTCGCTCGACTACTGGGACGGCGAATGATGGCGGCATGGTTCAGGCCGCATCGCTACGGCATCGGCGCCGCGCCGGCGAGCTGGCAGGGCTGGCTCCTTGTGGCGGGCTATATGGCCATCGTGCTTGGCACGATGTGGCTGATCCTGCCTCACCAGGGACCACTTGAGTTGGATCGTCTGGCAGCGTGGCTGGTGATTGTCGCCGCAGCATCGGGGGTGATCATCTGGGTGGCCCATCGCACGACCGAGGGCGGATGGCGCTGGCGCTGGGGCAGCCGCCACCGCGGAACGAATTGACGAACACGAAGAGCGACGAGAATGCTTGAGATCAAGAACCTGCATGCCACTGTGGCCGAGCGCGAGATACTGCGCGGGATCGACCTCTCGGTCGGCAAGGGCGAGACCCACGCCATCATGGGCCCCAACGGCGGCGGCAAGTCGACGCTCGCCTATGTGCTTGCCGGCCACCCGGGCTATGTGGTGACCGAAGGCTCGGTGACCTTCGACGGCCACGACCTGCTGACGATGGAGCCGGACGAGCGCGCCGCCGCCGGCATCTTCCTCGCCTTCCAGTACCCGGTCGAGATTCCCGGCGTCGCCACCATGACGTTCCTGAAATCGGCGCTCAACGCCCAGCGCAAGGCGCGCGGCGAGCCGGAGCTGACGACGCCCGATTTCGTGCGCAAGGTGCGCGAGGTCGCCGACCGGCTCAACGTCACCCAGGAGATGCTGCGCCGGCCGCTCAATGTCGGCTTCTCGGGCGGCGAGAAGAAGCGCAACGAGATCATGCAGATGGCGCTGCTCGATCCGCAGCTTTGCGTCATGGACGAGACCGATTCCGGCCTCGACATCGATGCGCTCCGCGTCGTCTCCGATGGCGTCAACGCGATGAAATCGCCGGAGCGCAGCACAATCGTCATCACCCACTATCAGCGCCTGCTGAACCACATCGTGCCCGACGTGGTGCACGTTCTGTCCGCTGGCCGCATCGTGCGCTCGGGCGGCAAGGAGCTGGCGCTGGAGCTGGAAGAGAAGGGCTACGCCGAATTCGCCGGCGCGGCGGCTTGAGCGGGTGAGATGACGGCTGCACCGAAGACCATCCGCACCAAGGCGGAAGAGGCGCTGATCGCCGAATACCGGGCCGCGGCAGCGACGCTGCCTGGCGGTACGCCGGTGGCGCATCGGCGCGAGACGGCGATGGCGCTGTTCGAGAAGAGCGGCCTGCCGCACCGCCGCGTCGAGGAGTGGAAATACACCGACCTGCGCGCCCTGATGAAGACGGCAGCTCCGCTCGCCGACGGCGCCGACGACGCGACGCTGAGCGAGCTTGCCGGCAAGGACCCGCTGGCCGGGCTCGACCGTGCCCGTGTGGCCGTGGTCAATGGCACCTATCGCCCCGACCTTTCCGACCTTGCCGGGATTGAGGGCGTCACCGTGACGGCGCTCGCCGAAGTGCTGGCCAAGGCGCCCGAGCGCATCGGCCGGCTCTTCGCCGATTCCGACGATACCGCGCTGGCGCTCAACTCGGCCTTCATGCAGGGCGGCGTGGTCGTCGATGTCGCCAAGAACGCCAAGCCGGAGCGGCCGATCGAGATCGCCCACCTGACGGCCGTCGGCGTGCCGGCCGCCGTCTTCGTGCGCGACGTGATAACGGTCGGCGCCAATGCCGGCGTACGGATCGTTGATAGCCATCGTGGGCCGAACGGGCTCGCCTATCAGGTCAACGCCGTCACCGAGCTGTCGCTTGCCGCGGGTGCCAACGTGGAATGGTCGCGGCTGCAGGCCGAGGGCGCCGGCGCGCAGCACATCGGCACGCTGGAAGTGACGCTTGCTGCCGATGCCACGCTCGGCCATCTCATTGTCAATGCCGGCGCCGCGCTGTGGCGCTGGCAGGGTTTCGCCACCGTCGCCGGGCGCGGCGTCGCGCTCAACTTCAACGGCGCCACCATGCTCTCCGGCAAGGAGCACGGCGACCAGGCGCTGGTCGTGCGCCATGCCGAGGGCTATTCGCAGAGCCGCGAGCTATTCAAGTGCGTGGTCGACGACACCGCCGAGGGGGTCTTCCAGGGGCGCATCGTTGTCGATCCCGACGCGCAGAAGACCGACGGCAAGATGATGGCCCAGGCGCTGCTGCTGTCGGACGCGGCGCAGTTCGCCTCCAAGCCCGAGTTGGAGATCTTCGCCGACGACGTCCAGTGCGGCCATGGCTCCACGTCGGGCCGCATCGACGACACCCAGCTCTTCTACCTGATGGCGCGCGGCGTGCCGCGAGCCGAGGCCGAGCAGCTTCTGATCGAGGCTTTTCTCGACGACGCCATCGACCTGCTGAAGGACGAGGCGGTGGCCGGCGCGCTCAAGCGCGTGGTCAGCACCTGGCTGAAGAGGCGGGGCACCTCGTGAACAAGCCCGAGACGATCAGCGAGCCCTTCGATGTCGCGGCGGTGCGCCGGGACTTCCCGATTCTTGCGCGAACGGTTTACGACAAGCCACTGGTTTATCTCGATAATGCCGCTTCGGCTCAGAAGCCACAGGCGGTCATCGACGCCGTCGCCGAGGCCTATGGCGCCGAATACGCCAACGTCCATCGCGGCCTGCATTTCCTGTCGAATCTGGCGACCGAGAAATACGAGGAGGCGCGCGAGATTGTCCGCCGCTTCGTCAACGCCGCCTCGACCGAGGAGATCGTCTTCACCCGCAACGCCACCGAGGCGATCAACCTCGCCGCCGCCTCCTTCGGCGGTTCGGTGATTGGCGAGGGCGACGAGATCGTGCTCTCGATCATGGAGCACCACTCCAACATCGTCCCGTGGAATTTTCTGCGCGAGCATCGCGGCGCGGTGATCAAGTGGGCGCCGGTCGCCGACGACGGCACGTTTCTGATCGAGGAATTCGAGAAGCTGCTGACGCCACGCACGAAGATGGTGGCGATCACCCATATGTCGAACGTGCTCGGCACCGTCGTTCCGGTGAAGGAGGTCTGCCGCATCGCGCACGCGCGCGGCATTCCGGTGCTCGTCGACGGCAGCCAGGGCGCCGTGCATCTCCCCGTCGACGTGCAGGACATCGACTGCGACTTCTACGCGCTGACTGGCCACAAGCTCTACGGGCCGACCGGCATCGGCGTGCTCTACGGCAAGCGCGAGCAGCTCGCCGCGATGCCGCCCTACATGGGCGGCGGCGAGATGATTGCCGACGTCAGCCAGGACCGCGTCACCTATGCCGAGCCACCGCACCGCTTCGAGGCGGGTACGCCGCCGATCGTCCAGGCGATCGGGCTTGGGGTGGCGCTGACCTACATGGAGAAGCTCGGGCTTGACCGCATCCACGCCCATGAGGCGGCGCTTGCCGCCTACGCCCAGGAGCGCCTGTCGCGCGTCAACAGCCTGACCATCTACGGCCAGGCCAAGGGCAAGGGCGCCATCGTCTCCTTCAATATGGCCGGCGCCCACCCGCACGACATTTCGACGATCATCGATCGTGCCGGCGTCGCGGTCAGGGCGGGGACCCACTGTGCCCAGCCCCTGCTTGCCCGTTTTGGCACCACCGCCACCTGTCGCGCCTCCTTCGCGCTCTATAACAGCATGGAGGAAGTGGACCTTTTGGCGGAAGCATTGCAAAAAGCCCAGGACTTCTTTGCGTGATGACCATGGACGAGCGCCCCTTCAACACGCCGCAACCCCCCAAGACGCCCGAGCCGGAACCGGCTCATGGCGCCTCGGTGACGCCGCGCGCCACCGGTTCGGCCATCCCGCCGGAGCAACTGGAGCGGCTGACCCAGGACATCGTCGCTGCGCTGAAGTCCGTCTACGACCCGGAGATCCCGGCCGACATCTATGAGCTGGGGCTGATCTACCGGGTCGACATCGACGACGACAAGAACGTCGAGATCGACATGACGCTGACCGCGCCAGGCTGCCCGGTCGCCGGCGAGATGCCGGGCTGGGTCGAGAATGCGGTGAGCATGGTGCCGGGCATCGCCTTCGTGAACGTCAACATGGTCTTTGAACCGCCGTGGACGCCCGAGCGCATGTCGGACCTCGCGCGCGTGGCGCTCGACTGGTATTGAGCGGCTCGTGGCCGGGCGATGGCTGACCGCCCGAAGACCACCGGCGTCCTGGAGACCTGCCTCTATGTCGCGGACGTGGGCGCTAGCCGCGCCTTCTACGAACGCGTCTTCGGGTTCGCGGCGATGGTCGTCGACGAGCGCATCTGCGCCTTCGATGCCGGCCCGGGGAGCGTGCTGATCCTCTTCCGCCGCGGCGGCACGCCGAAGGCGATCCCGGCCGGCGGCGGGTTCATCCCGCCCCATGACGGCGGCGGCCGCCAGCATTTTGCCCTGGCCATTGCGGAAGCCGATTTCGAGCCGTGGAAGGCGCATCTCGGCGCCCAAGCGGTCACGGTGGAAAGCGAGGTCGCCTGGCCGCAAGGCGGCAAGAGCCTCTATTTCCGCGATCCCGACGGGCTGCTGGTGGAACTGGCGACGCCCGGCTTGTGGCGTAACAGCTAGGCGGTCAGGCCGGACGCAGCAGGCGCGGCGCTCGCGTCAAGGCGCTTCAAACAAACATCAAAACCGACCGGCTTCCCAAAGGATTTGTCCATGGGCTCCCCGTCCAATGGCGCGGCGCACGAAGGCGTGCTGGAGGAGGGGATCATCATGCCTGACGACAAGGTGAAGCTGCCTCAGAACGTGCAGGACCTGCTCGACGAGATCGAGCGCATCAACAAGAAGATCGCGGAACTCGGCAAGCTGGAGACGCCGGCCGCGGCGGTCAACGGCCTCAAGAACGCGCTGAAACAGGCCATGACCGCGGTCCAGAAGGGCATGGAGAACGAGACCAGCCACGAGATCGAAGGTCTCGGTGGCAAGGCCGGAGAGATGGCCAAGGGGCTCGCTGCGGACCCTGAGGTTGCCAAGAACGACGACCTGAAACGCCTCGACGGGATCGAGGACGAGAAGAAGAAGATCGCCGAGAAGCTGAAGGCCGCACGCCGCCACCGCGACGGCGTGCAAAACGAGAACGACATCCGGCATATCGAAGAGGACCTCAAAGCCCTTGACGATGCCGTCCGCCAGGCGGCGATCGCGGCGGCGACACGGGAGCTCAAGGATCTCAAGGAAGAGATCGGCAACATCGCCAAGGGCAAGCCGCAGAAGGCTCAGGGGGTGGGACCCGGCACGCCACCGAACCCCAAGCCGCCCCAACCACCGGCTGGAAAGCCGGGGACGCCCGGAACGCCGGGCGCACCCGGCACGCCCGGTGCGCCTGGTACACCGGGAGCCCCCGGGGCTCCGGGCGCCTCAGGCTCAAGCGGGGCGTCGAGCCACGGCAGCGGCAGTGGCGGCAGCACGCAGCCAAAGATCCACACCATCTATATCCGTGACAAGACCAAGGTGTGGGCGTGGAATGCGTGGACGGAATCGTGGGTCGATTTCGATTTCGGCGCCGATCTCATCGAGGTGAAGCTGATCGACGGCGGCCTGCTGGCCTATAGCGCGGTCAAGGGCGCCATCTACGACAGTTACCTCGGCATCTGGCTGCCGGAATTGTCGCTGCCTGGCGGCACGCTGGTCGAGGGCGACGCCAAGGCCTGATTGTCCAGGGCGACGCCCCGGCCCGTGGCGTAACGCCTGAAAGAAAGTTGAGCGGGATCAAGCCGCTGTCGGGCTTTGTCGTGTAGCCGGAAGCAGCCATGCTCCCGGAAACCGATCCCGTGCCGATGAAGCACCGCGAGCTGGAGCGTATCGCTCTGGTGGCGCTCAAGGCCGCGCGCATCCTCCAGGAGAGCGGCGCGCGGGTGAAGGTGGTGCATGAAGGCGCCGCGCTGATCGTGAAGGGCCTTGGCGCCGATATCATCGGCGTGCGCGCCGGCTACGCCTCGCTTGAAATCACCGCCGCTCACGGCATCCACACCGCCACGCGGATGACGAATGTCGGCCCGCATGGGGTGAACCACCGGCTGGACCATGCGCTGCGCGACCTCTGCCTGAAGGTTTCGCAAGGCGGCATGAGCATCACGGCCGTCGATGCGGCGATCGACGATCTCACGCGAAAGACGCCGCGCTATGGCGCCGCCACCGTGGCGCTCGCCGTCGGCATCGCCTGCGCCGCCTTCGGCCGGCTGCTCGGTGTCGACTGGGCGGCCTTCCTGCCGGTGTTCGTCGCCGGCACCGCCGGGCAATACGTCCGCCACCTGCTGCGGGTGCGCGGGGTCAATGCCTACGTCATCGCCGCTGTCATCGCCTTTCTTGCCGCCGGCCTGAGCGGAGCAGGGGCCATGCTCGCCCACAGCGGCACCGTGCCGCTGGCCATGATCGCCGCGATCCTGCTGCTGGTGCCGGGCGTGCCCGCCACCAACGCCCAGACCGACATCATGGACGGCTACCCCTCGATGGGCAGCGCCCGGGCGGTCACCGTGCTGATGGTGATGATCTTCGCCACGGTCGGCGTGTGGATCGCCGAAGTGATGCTGGGTGTCGGCTGATGGACATCGCGCTGCTCCACCTTGCCCATCAGGTCGGCTTCGGCGCGATTGCCGCGGCCGGCTTCGCCGTCCTGTTCAATGTCGGCCCAAGAACGCTTCTGTGGTGCATGGGCGCCGGCGGGCTGGCGCTTCTGGTGCGCACGCTCGGCCAGGATGCCGGCTGGAGCCTGGAGGCCGCGTCATTCGTTGCCGCGATCGCCGCTTCCTCCGCCGCCTGGGCTTTCCGGCGTCCCCTCGGTGCGGCCAGCAACGCGGTGGCCCTCGCCGGTTGCATCCCCATGGTGCCCGGCGCTTTCATGAGCCAGGCGATCCTCGGCCTGCTGGCGGTGACCGCGCCCAATCCCGACAACGAGGTCGTCACCATCGTCGTGGCGATGGAATACATGCTGCGCGTGATCTTCACTTTGGGCGCCATCGGGGCCGGCCTGGCGATCCCGACCCATCTTCTGAGAAACCGGGATTTCTGAGCCAGATCAAAGCCTTGTGAGGGGCTTGTCCTAAGGTGCGAAGCAGCCCATTTTAGAGCATGTCTGCGCTGGCCTTGAACCGGTGCCGCCCGAACGAACGAGAGACAAGCCCATGCCCCGTCCGCGTCCTTCCGTGATCTCGCTGACCGAAGCGGCGGTCGAGCGCGTGCGTTCGCTTGTCGAAGGCAGCGACAAGCCGCTCGCTGGCCTCCGCGTCGGCGTCAAGAACGCCGGCTGTGCTGGCATGGCCTATACGATGGACATGGTCGAGACGCCGAACCCGGCGGACGATGTGGTCAGCCAGCACGGCGTCACCGTCTTTGTCGACCCCAAGGCGGTGCTCTTCCTGCTCGGCACCACCATGGACTTCGAGACCACCAAGCTGCGCTCGGGCTTCGTCTTCAACAACCCGAACGAGGTCTCGTCCTGCGGCTGCGGCGAATCGGTCGAGCTGAAGCCGGCGACGCTCGAACCCGAAGACGCCTGACGCGCCGTCGCGGCCATTTCTGTCAGCAGTCCGATTGCCCGTGCCCTGTGCGCCGCTGCGCCGGCATCGCGCCTGTTGTAGGCTGGCGGCATGGCCGGACTTGAAGACCTTCTGGAAGAACTGCTGGAGCCGCTGGGCGGCGTCACCATCCGCCGCATGTTCGGCGGGCGCGGCGTCTTCAAGGACGGGCTGATGTTCGCGCTCATGTCCTCGCGTGGCGTCTTCTACTTCAAGGCCGACGCGGAGACGGCGCCGGCCTTTGCTGCGGAAGGCTGCGAGCAATGGACGCCGGAGATGCAGGGCCGGACGATGCCCATGCCCTATTGGCGCGCGCCGGAGCGGCTATTCGACGAGCCGGACGAATTCACCGACTGGGCGCGCCAGGCGTTCGCGGTCGCGCAGCGCACCAAGGCATCGCCGAAAAAGGCGAAGACCGCCGCGAAGGCGACGGCCGGGGACAAATCCTCAAAGCGAAATTGATAGCTACTCGCTCGGCACCTTGACCGGGCGCAGCAGGAAGGCGGGGACGTGGTCGCCGAGACCGATGACCGGCGCTGCGTCATCCGCATCGTCGCGCTGACGGCCGCGGCGATGATCGTCGCGGCGCGGCTTGCGCTCCTCGCCGTGGCCGCGGCGATGGTCACGTTGGCCCTCGCCGCGTGACCGGTGCTCGGCACGGGCATGATCGCGCTGCGGCCGCTCGGGTGCCGCGGCGGGAACGTCGGTCTGGGTGACGGGATCCTGCGGCTGCGCTGCTGCCTCCGGTCGTTCGCCGCGTCGCGCGCGCCGTTCGCCGCGTCCGCGTGCACCACGCTCGCGGTGCTCATGACCGGATTCCGGTTCGCCGTGCTCGCGCTCGGCGCGGCCCTTGTGGAAGGCGGCGGCGCGCTCCGCCCCGGCTTCGACCACAAGCGGCGGTATGGCCTCGCCGATCAGGCGCTCGATGCCGGCGACATATTTGCGGTCGAGCGAGGTGGCGATGGTGATCGAGGTGCCGGTCAGTCCGGCGCGCCCGGTGCGGCCGATGCGGTGGATATAGTCCTCGGCATGGGTGGGCACGTCGAAATTGAAGATGTGGCTCACCGCCGGGATATCGAGGCCGCGCGCCGCCACGTCGCTGGCGACCAGCAGCGTGATGCGGTCCTTGCGGAAGTCGTCGAGAGTGGCCGTGCGCGCGCGCTGGTCCATGTCGCCATGCAGCGCACCGACGGAGAAGCCGTGCTTGGAGAGCGAGCGGTGCAGCGTCGCCACGTCGCGCTTGCGGTTGCAGAAGATGATGGCGTTCTTGAAGTTGTCGGCGCCCTTGATCAGCGCCCTGAGCACGGCGCGCTTGTCGACCGGCTCACGGCCCGACGGCACGATGTACTGGCTGATGGTGGTGGCCGCCGTCGCCGGCTTCGATGCCTCGACCCGCACCGGATCGTGCAGGAACTGGTCGGCCAGCCGTTTGATCTCCGGCGGCATGGTCGCCGAGAAGAACAGAGTCTGGCGGTTGACGGGGAGCAGCTTGCAGATGCGCTCGATATCCGGGATGAAGCCCATGTCGAGCATACGGTCGGCCTCGTCGATGACGAGAATCTCGACACCGGACATGAGGATCTTGCCGCGCTCGAACAGGTCGAGCAGGCGGCCGGGGGTGGCGATGAGGATGTCGGCGCCGCGATCGAGCTTCTTGAGCTGGTCGTCGAAGGAGACGCCGCCGATGATGAGCGCCACGGTCAGCTTGTGATTGCGGCCGTAGCGGCCGAAATTCTCCTCGACCTGCGCCGCAAGTTCGCGCGTCGGCTCGAGGATCAGCGTGCGCGGCATGCGCGCCCGGGCGCGCCCCTGTTCGAGCAGGGTCAGCATGGGCAGCACGAAACCGGCGGTCTTGCCGGTGCCGGTCTGGGCGATGCCGATGATATCGCGGCGCGCCAGCGCATGGGGGATGGCCTGCGCCTGGATGGGCGTCGGCTCCGTGTAGCCGCTGGCCTCAACCGCGGCCAGGACTTTCGGGCTCAGTCCGAGAGATTCAAAGCTCATATGTAAAACGATAGACCCGGCTCATAGCCGTGGTGTGACGGCGCCGACTCGAGGTTTGGCGCGACGGGATTGACGCGCTGCAACATAGGGGGTGGCAGCGCCATGTCAATGTTTCCGGAGTTTTTGAGTAAACGGAAACGGCTAATTACTGGCCGGGCCGAAGCGATATTCGGTCGGCGACAGGACGAACAACTCGTAGTTCTGGTCCGTGCTGCCGTTCGGGTTCAGCGTCTGGATGAACACCGACAGGCCGTCGGCGTCCGATTCCGAGGTGTAGTCGACGACATCCACCTTGAGATCGGCCAACTCCTTGATCTCGATGGTATTGTCGACCGAGGCGCTGCCGTCGTCGTGATAGGCGATCCATTGCACGAACAGGCGGGCGGTCACGGCCTCGCCGACCGTGCGCGCGATAATCACCCGGTAGGCGCCGGTCTTGTCGCCCTGGTCCCAGGTGCCGGCGATGCGCACGTCCTCGACCGAGCCGGGCATCGTCGTGAGCCCGTCGGTGAGCGCATCGGCGCGCGCCGGCAGAGCGGCGGCCAAGCCGGCGACCAGCGCCACAGCAAGGATAAGCGGGCGGAACATGGGCCTCTCCATCGGGGGGCAAGATGTTGCGCCAAACCTATCGGAAAACCGGGCGGCGGTCAGCCCCGGGACGATCGGCGAGCCGAGACCTTTTCTGAAATACGCGGAAGCAAGCGGCGCCAGCGCAGGTTGATTCGAACTTTCAGAGTCGCGCGTGGGGAGGTGCCCAAGTGTCGCGCCGATCGAGCGCACTTCGTCTCGGATTTTTGCTAGATTTTCGCCATTCATTTGCAGTCTCGGGGAGCGTCGGAAAATGAAGAAATTTCTGGGAACCACCTTCGCGCTGGTGTTGTCGGCGACCGCGTGCGCGGCGACGGCGAACGCCGCCGCACCGCTCTACGGCTCGATGCCGGCAAATCAGTGGGCCGGCTGGTATTTCGGTGGTCAGGTCGGCGGCGGCTGGGGCAACCATGACAGGGCCAATGCAAACCCCTTTGCCAACAGCTATTCGAGCAGCGGCGTCGTGGGCGGCGTGTTTGGCGGCTACAACTGGGTGTTCAATCCCAATTGGTTGCTCGGCGTGGAAGCCGACGTCGACGCTTCAAGCATGAGCGGTAACGACGGTGGTGTCGGCGGCTCGACGGACACGACAGAAATCCCGTGGAGTGGCACCATAAATGCCAGAGCGGGCGTCACCTTTGGGCGGGCGCTCCTTTACGTCAGCAGCGGGCTTGCAGTAGCCGGTGCCACGCAGAGCAATGCGAAGAGTGGCCTTAATGCCGCCCGGACCTTGACAGGTTGGGACATCGGCGGCGGATTGGACTACGCGTTCACAGAAAAGCTCTTCGGTCGGATTGCCTACAGGTACAAGCAGTTCGGCACCGAGTCTTACCCGTCCGGGCCGGGAGTGGCGGCCTTCACGGTTGCCACCCAGACACAAGAGATTCTTTTCGGCCTGGGAATGAAGCTGCCGTAAACGCGATAGCGATAACGGAAGACACCCGGTCCAAGGATCGGGTGTCTTTTCGGTGCCACCGCCGGAGCAATTGCGGGCCCAGCGGGAATCCCCTTCAGATATCCAAATCCTTGGCAAACTCGGCGCGCTCCTGGATGAATCGGAAGCGCTCCTCGGGCTTGTTGCCCATGAGGCTTTCCACCGCCGCGCTGGTCTCGGCGTCCTCGACGATCTCGACCTTGAGCAGCGTGCGCTTGCCCGGGTCCATCGTCGTCTCCTTGAGCTGACCCGGCAGCATCTCGCCCAGACCCTTGAAGCGGCTGACCTCGATCTTGCCGCGCCCGTTGAATTCCTTCTTGGTGAGCTCTGCGCGATGGGCGTCGTCGCGGGCATACATCACCTTGGCACCCTGGCTGAGCTTGTAGAGCGGCGGCACGGCGAGGAAGAGGTGGCCGTCGCGGATGAGCTCAGGCATCTCGCGATAGAAGAAGGTGATGAGCAGCGAGGCGATGTGGGCGCCGTCGACGTCGGCGTCGGTCATCACGATGACGCGGTCGTAGCGCAGGTCCGCCGCCTTGTAGCCGGTGCGGGGGCTGACGCCGAGCGCCTGGATGAGGTCGCCGATCTGCTGGTTCTGGGAGAGCTTCTCGCGCCCGGCGCTGGCGACGTTGAGGATCTTGCCCCTCAGCGGCAGGATCGCCTGGGTGGCGCGGTTACGCGCCTGCTTGGCCGAGCCGCCGGCGGAATCGCCCTCGACGATGAACAGCTCCGTGCCCGCCTTGCCGGCCTGGGTGCAGTCGGCGAGCTTGCCCGGCAGGCGCAGCTTGCGCGTCGCGTTCTGCCGGCCGATCTCCTTCTCGTGTCGGCGGCGCAGGCGCTCCTCGGCGCGCTCCACCACCCAGTCGAGCAGGCGGGTGGCATCGGCCGGCGAAGCGGCGAGCCAGTGGTCGAAGGGGTCGCGCACCGCGTTCTCGACGATGCGCGTCGCCTCCGCCGATGACAGCCGGTCCTTGGTCTGGCCGACGAATTCCGGTTCACGGATGAAGACCGAGAGCACGCCCGCCGCGGACGTCATCACGTCGTCGGGCGCAATGACATTGGCGCGCTTGTTGCCGGAAAGCTCGGCATAGGCCTTGAGGCCGCGGGTGAGCGCGGCGCGGAAGCCGGCCTCATGGGTGCCGCCGTCGCCGGTGGGGATCGTGTTGCAGTAGGAGCGGATGAAGCCTTCGCCGGGGAACCAGGCGACCGCCCATTCCGCCGCGCCATGGCCGCTGGTCTTGTCGGTACGGCCGGAGAAGATCGGCACCACCGTCTTTTCGCTGCCGAGTTCGGCGGCGAGATATTCCGACAGGCCGCCGGGGAAGTGGAAGCTCGCCTTCTCCGGGATGTCCTTGCCTTGCACGAGTTCGGGCGCGCAGGACCAGCGGATCTCGACGCCACCGAAGAGATAAGCCTTCGACCGCGACATGGCGAACATGCGCTCGGGCCTGAGCGCGGCGCCCTTGCCGAATATCTGCGGATCGGGGCGGAAGCGGATGCGCGTGCCGCGCCGGTTGTGGACCTCGCCGAGTTCCTTCAGCGGCCCCCTCGGCTCGCCGCGCGCGAAGGTTTGGGCGTAGAGCTTGCGTCCGCGCGCCACCTCGACCTCGAGGGATTCCGACAGGGCATTGACCACCGACACGCCGACGCCATGCAGGCCGCCGGAGGTGTCGTAGACCTTGGAGCGGAACTTTCCGCCGGAGTGGAGCATGGTCATGATCACCTCCAGCGCCGACTTGTTCTTGAACTTCGGGTGCGGGTCGACCGGAATGCCGCGGCCGTTATCGGTGACGGTGACGAAGCCGTCCGCCTCGACCTCGACCTCGATCCAGCTCGCGTGTCCTGCTACCGCCTCGTCCATGCAATTGTCGATGACCTCGGCGAAGAGGTGGTGGAGGCCTTTCTCGTCGGTGCCGCCGATATACATGCCCGGCCTGCGGCGCACCGGCTCCAGCCCCTCCAGCACCTCGATGTCGGCCGCCGAATAGCTGTCGTCCGCGCCGACCGCCTTCTTGAGCGGCACCGCCTTCTCGCGCCGAGCGGCGCTGGCGACCGATTTCAGCTTGCCAACCTCTTGGTCGAGCTGGGCGAAAAGGTCGGCGGACTTGTCGGATTTGCGTTTCTTGGCGGGAGGCATTCGGAGATTTCTCGAAACTCGAATCAGGTGGGGGCAGTCTGGCACGAGGCGTCGTGTCGCGGGAGGTTGGCGGCGCTTGCTCCGCAGCGCAATATGGCCGATGTTTCATCGTTTGCGTTGCACAATTTCAGGAAAATCTCATGTCCCGCGTCGTGATCATCGGTGGCAGCGGCCATGTCGGCACCTATCTGGTGCCGCGGCTGGCCGAGGCCGGCTTCACCGTCTGCAACGTGACGCGCGGCCAGCGCCAGCCCTATTCGCAGCACGGCGCCTGGCGCGAGGTTCAGACCGTGGTCATCGACCGCGAGGCCGAAGAGAAGGCCGGCACCTTCGGACGCGCCATCCGCAACCTCAAGGCCGATATCGTCATCGACATGATCTGCTTCACGCCGGAGAGCGCCCGCCAGATCGCCGAGGCGCTCAACGGCCATGTCGGCCATTTCCTGCATTGCGGCACCATCTGGGTGCATGGGCCGAGCGTCACCGTGCCGACCACCGAGATGCAGCCGCGCCGCCCCTTCGGCGACTACGGCATCCGCAAGGCGGCGGTCGAGGCCTATCTCATCGAGGAGGCCCGGCGGAACGGTTTCCCGGCGACCATCCTCCATCCCGGCCACATCGTCGGCGAAGGCTGGAACCCGCTGAACCCGGCCGGCCATTTCGACCCCAACGTCTTTTCCAAACTCGCCCGCAGCGAGGAGGTGGCGCTGCCCAACCTCGGGCTGGAGACCGTGCATCACGTCCACGCCGACGACGTGGCGCAAGGCTTCATGAAGGCGATCGCCAACTGGGGCGCCTCGGTGGGCGAGGCGTTTCACATCGTCTCGCCGGCGGCGGTGACGCTGCGCGGCTATGCCGAGCGGGCAGCGAGCTGGTTCGGCCGCGAGGCGAAGCTGACCTACCTGCCGTGGGAGGCGTGGAAGGCGGCGCACAGCGAGGAGGAGGCGCGGGCGACCTGGGACCACATCGCCCACAGCCCGAGCTGCTCGATCGACAAGGCGCGCCGGCTGATCGGCTACGAGCCGCGCTACACCTCCTTCGAGGCGGTGCTTGAATTGGTGAAATGGCTGGTGGAGAAGGGCCTCATCAACACCGGCTGAGCCGACCATGCCGGCCGATCCCACGAACATCGCGCTGCGTCGGTTCGCTGCGGCCGACCTGCCGGAATATGCGGCGTGGTTCGCCGATCCCGCGACCGCGGCCCGCCAGTCCCCGCCGCACAATCGGGCAAGCATCGCCATGACACTCAAGGCCGGCTTCCGGCCGCTTTCCGAGCCCCCGGACGAAGACGGGATGCTTCGCTTGGAATACCGAACGGAAGACGGAATCGCGCGTGCATAAGGGTTGAAGCGGGGGGCCGCGCCGCGCTAGCTGATACGCGACAGCCTGGAGGGAGAGCATCATGGCCACACTCGGAACCGCGCCGCATCTCGGCATTGCGGCGCCACACTTTTCGCTTCCCGGGACCGACGGCAAGACCATCAGCCTCGACGACGTCGCCGGGGAGAACGGCACGGTGGTGGCCTTCATCTGCAACCATTGCCCCTATGTGAAGGCGGTGGCGGCGCGCATGGTTGCCGATGCCGAGACGCTGGCCGGGGAGGGCGTCGGCTTCGTCGCCATCTCGGCCAACGACCCGGTCAGCCACCCGGAAGACTCGCCGGCCAACATGAAGCTGTTTGCGGCCAAGCACGGCTTCCCGTTCCCCTATCTCTTCGACGAAGCCCAAGAGACCGCGCGCGCCTATGACGCGGTGTGCACGCCGGAATTCTTCGGTATCAGCCGCGCCGGCACGATCGAGTATCGCGGTCGCCTTGATGAGGGCCGCACAGGAGAGCCGCCGCGGAACGCGAAGCGCGAGCTGGTCGAGGCCATGCGGGCGATCGCCAGGACCGGCAAGGGGCCGGCGGAGCAGACGCCGTCGGTCGGCTGCTCGATCAAGTGGAAATAGGCCCGCGGGCATCGAAAGAAGGGACGGACGGCATGCGACTGACGAGCGTCAACCGCGGGCGGGTGAGGGAACTTGCCGTCGGCGAGCGGACCATCAAGACCGGCATCGCCAAGCGTCCGGTCCTCGGCGGCGTGAGGGTCGGGCGGCTTGGCCTGGACGGCGACGCGATCGTTGACGGCGAGCACCATGGCGGGCCGGACCAGGCGGTCTATGTCTTCGGCAGCGAAGACTATGAATGGTGGTCGTACCGTGTCGGGCGCCCGCTCGAACCCGGCACCTTCGGCGACAACCTGACCATCGACGGGCTGGCGAGCGCGGATGTTGCCGTCGGCGACCGGTTCACCATCGGCGACACCGTGGTCATCGAGGCGAGCGCGCCGCGCATCCCCTGCACCACGCTCGCCTACCGCATGGGCAACGCGCAATTCGTCAAACGTTTCCGCGAGGTCGAACGGCCGGGCTTCTACTGCCGGGTGATTTCGGAAGGCTTGGTCCGCGCCGGGGATTTTGTCGAGCACACACCCTATGCAGGCGATAGGGTGACGATCGTGGAACTGTTCCGGGCCTATTACGAGAAACAGACACCGGAGGCGACGCTCCGCCGCTTCCTGGCGGCGCCGCTTGCCGAGCGCGCACGGCAGCAGAAGCTGGAGCAACTGGAGAAGCTGACCGCCCTGTCCTGACGGATTTTTCGCCGGCCCGCCTGCGCGTGCCGCGGCATTGCGCAAACGCGCCCATCTCTGGCAAATCCTTCCCTTGCCCGGCGGCCTGCGCGGCCCACTTAACCGAGGTAACCTCCCGTTTTTTCCAACCCAAGAGACCTGCGATGCCCGCGAGCCAGAAGACGCCGATCGACCTCTATTTCTGGAACACCCCCAACGGCTACAAGATTTCCATCATGCTGGAGGAGCTGGGCGTCCCCTACACGACCCGCTTCGTCAATATCGGCAAGGGCGACCAGTTCAAGCCGGACTTCCTGAAGATTTCTCCCAACAACCGCATGCCGGCGATCGTCGACCCCGAGGGGCCGGACGGAAAGCCGATCTCGGTCTTCGAGTCCGGTGCCATCCTCATCTATCTCGGCGACAAGTTCGGCCGCTTCTACGGCAAGACCCCGCGCGACCGCGTCGCGATCAACGAGTGGCTGTTCTGGCAGAACTCCAATATCGGGCCGATCTTCGGCAACTATAATCACTTCAAGCGCATGAACCCGGACAACGCCTACGCCCTCAAGCGCTTCGGCGACGAGACCTATCGCCTCTACCGCGTCTTCAACGGCCGGCTCGAGGGCCGCGACTGGGTGGCCGACGACTATTCGATCGCCGACATGTCGCTCTTCGGTTGGGTGCGGGGCTACGAGGCGCGCGATATCGACATTGCCGAATTCCCCAATGTGAAAGGGTGGATCGACCGCATGGCCGCCCGCCCGGCGGTGGAGAAGGGCGTGGCGCTGAAGGCCCCGGCGGACGACAAGCCGGTGAGCGAGGACGAGCAGCGCAAGGTGCTCTACGGCCAGCGCTAAGGCGGCTTCCGGAGGGCGATTTTGAAAGTGCCGGGTAGGGTAAACGGCCCCGACCCGGCGCTTTTGTTGCGTTCCCGCCACAGTGTGACGAGAAGTTTACCTCCTCACTGTAGGAGGAGGCCATTCGCCGCCTTTCAGCCATAAACTGAACCGAAGTCTGCGGCCGATAGGTTGGCCTGCCAGGGGGGCAAGCAACCTGTCACGATCTCAGGTTCCGCGCGGGGTTCAAGCGCGGGAAGGTTGGATCGTCGCCGCGGTGCTGGTTATCAACCCAACGCCCCGGCAAGGGCGGAACGACCTGGTGAGGGAAGCATGGAAGCGCGTGTGTTCGACAAGAAGAAATTGCCCAGCCGTCACGTGACGGAGGGCCCGGAGCACGCGCCGCACCGCTCCTATTATTACGCCATGGGTCTGTCGTCCGAGCAGATCCACGCGCCCTTCGTCGGCGTCGCCACCTGCTGGAACGAGGCCGCGCCCTGCAACATCTCGCTGATGCGCCAGGCACAGGCGGTGAAGCATGGGGTGGCCGCGGCCAACGGCACGCCGCGCGAGTTCTGCACCATCACCGTCACCGACGGCATCGCCATGGGGCACGAGGGCATGAAGTCTTCGCTGCCCTCGCGTGAGGTCATTGCCGACTCCGTCGAGCTGACCATGCGCGGCCACGGCTACGACGCGCTGGTCGGCATGGCCGGCTGCGACAAGTCTCTGCCCGGCATGATGATGGCCATGTGCCGGCTCAACGTGCCCTCGGTCTTCATTTATGGCGGCTCGATCCTGCCCGGCACCTTCAAGGGCCGCGACGTCACCGTGGTCGACGTGTTCGAGGCGGTCGGCCTGCACTCGGTCGGCAAGATGAGCGACGAGGACCTGTTCGAGCTGGAGCAGGTGGCTTGCCCGTCGGCCGGGGCCTGCGGCGGCCAGTTCACCGCCAACACCATGGCCATGATCTCCGAGGCGATCGGCCTGGCGCTGCCCTATTCGGCCGGCGCGCCGGCGCCCTATGAGATCCGCGACCGCTTCTGCATGGCGGCCGGCGAGAAGGTGATGGAGCTCGTCGCCCGCAACATCCGCCCGCGCGACATCGTCACCCGCAAGGCGCTGGAGAACGCCGCCACCGTGGTCGCCGCCTCCGGCGGCTCGACCAATGCCGCGTTGCACCTGCCGGCGATCGCGCATGAGTGCGGCATCGAATTCGACCTGTTCGCCGTCGCCGAGATCTTCAAGAAGACGCCCTACATCGCCTCGTTGAAGCCGAGCGGCAAGTACGTCGCCAAGGACCTGTTCGAGGCCGGCGGCATTCCGATGGTGATGAAGACGCTGCTCGACCACGGCTATCTGCACGGCGACTGCCTGACGGTGACCGGGCGAACCATCGCCGAGAACCTCAAGAGCGTGAAGTGGAACCCCGACCAGGATGTGGTCGTCACCGCCGACAAGCCGCTTTCACCGACCGGCGGCGTCGTCGGCCTCAAGGGGAACCTCGCCCCTGACGGCGCCATCGTGAAGGTCGCCGGCATGAAGAACCTTCAGTTCTCCGGCCCGGCGCGCTGTTTCGACACCGAGCAGGAATGCTTCGAGGCGGTGAGCAGCCGCACCTACAAGGACGGCGACGTTCTGGTCATCCGCTATGTCGGCCCCAAGGGCGGCCCCGGTATGCCGGAGATGCTGTCGACGACGGCGGCGCTCTACGGCCAGGGCGCCGGCGACAAGGTGGCGCTGATCACCGACGGCCGTTTCTCCGGCGGCACGCGCGGCTTCTGCATCGGCCATGTCGGCCCGGAAGCGGCGGAAGGCGGCCCCATCGGCCTCCTCAAGGACGGCGACATCATCGATATCGACGCCGTGGCGGGCACCATCTCGGTCCGCCTCGACGACGCCACGCTGGCGGAGCGCCGCAAGGCCTGGAGGCCGCGCGCCAACGCCTATACCAGCGGGGCCATCTGGAAATATGCGCAGGGCGTGGGTTCGGCCCGCAAGGGCGCCGTGACCCATCCTGGGGGCGCGGTGGAAACTGTGAGCTATGCGGACTTGTAGTGCGTTCAACGGTGCATTGGTGATCGTCCTCGGCATGACCGCTCATGCCGTTGCCTTCGACATCAAGAACCTCAACGCCAATACCCCGCCGGCCGAGGCCCTGCGCTTCGGCATCACCTCCTATCGCAGTGGCGACAAGACCACCGCGGTCGAGGCGCTGTCCTTCGCCGCCAAGAACGGCAGCGCTGGCGCCCAGTGGAAGCTCGGCAACATGTATGCCCAGGGCGATGGCGTCCAGAAGAACGACTACACCGCCTTCAAGCTGTTCAGCGATGTCGCCGCCCAGGCTGCCGACGACGGCCAGGGCCGCCGCGACCAGCCGACGCCCTTCGTCACCAGCGCCTGGGCGAAGCTCGGCGCCTTCTTCCGCAAGGGCATACCCAATTCCGACGTCAAGGCGGACCCCAATCGCGCCCGCGAATATTTCTGGCGTGCCGCCTATTTCGGCGATGCCGACGCCCAGCTCAACCTCGCCGCCATGTTCTACAACGGCGAGGGCGGCAACCGCGATCTGATCCAGGCGGCCAAATGGGCAAACCTGGCGGCTGACAAGGGCAATCCGGCGGCCAAGGACCTCTTGATCGAGATCGCGCTCGAACTCACTCACGAGCATCTCGACCAGGTCGACAAGCCCGGCAACCTGCGCCAGGCGGCGCAATGGGCCAAGCTTGCCGCCGATTACGGCAGCGTCGAGGGTCAGGCGCTCTACGGCCACATCCTGTTCGTCGGCGACGGCAGCAACCGCCAGCCGGTGCAGGGGCTGAAGTATCTCACCATCGCGCTCGACCGCTCCGGTCCCGGCCAGGACTGGATCATGGCGATGCATGAGGAAGCGCTCTCGGCGGCCACGGCCGACGAATGGCAGCAGGCCAAAAAGCTCGCCGACGAGTGGCTCGCCAAGAACCAGGCGAAGGTCGCCAGCGGCAAATAGGCGGCTGGCGCGGACGGGCGTTTCGCCGTCAGCGGGTCAGCACTGACTCCCTGAAATGCGAGCCGATGAGCGGCGCGATCTTCGGATCGATCGCGCTCATGCGCACGGTCTCCGGAAGCGGCGTCATGTCGGTGACCGCCGGTATCTGGCTCCAGTCGCTCGGCCACGGCGCATTGAGCATGGCGCTCGGGCAGGCATTCGACACGTAGGTCCAGGAAGCGGACTGGCCGGTGACGTCGCAGCGCGCCAGCCGGCGCTGGCCGTGGCAGGCGGGGATGCAGGCATAGTCGCCCGCCTTGTAGGTGTTGCCGGCGCTCGTGCAGACGAGCGGTGTGGCTGATTGCGGAGCGGGTGTCGTGGGAGCGGGCAGGGCAGGTGTCGCAGGCGCATCCTGTGCCGCTGCCGGGAGCGCCGGCAGCGCAATGAGGAGTGCTGCCGCGAGCATCCACCGCTGTGCCATGGGAAAGCCTATCGCGGCGCGATGACGGCGAAAATCCGCCGGCCGATCACAAGAGCGAGAGCAGGGCGGCCCCGACGGTCCCGGAAACTTCGATCGGCCGGCGCGGCGGCAGCGGGCTCATCAGCGCCGATGGGCAGCCGTCCTTGGCCGTCGTCAGGAAGGTCCACGAACTGTTGTTGAGGGCCATGTCGCAGCGCGCCAGCCGCGAGCGCCCGTCGACGCGGATGCACACTGTCTCGCCCTGCTGAAAGTACTTGCCCTGATAGCGGCAGCGGCACTCCATGCCGTTCTGGCCGGCGTGCACCGTCAGCGTCAGGGCCGCAAAGGCGGCTATTCCAATGAGGAGCCGCGTGAGCATGGGGAATGGTAACACAGCCGGCGCGGATGGCCAGCCCGGCGCCACCCGCGACTAGAAATCGAGCTCGACCACCACCGGCACGTGGTCCGACGGTTTGTCCCAGCCGCGCACGTGCTTCGCGATCCAGGCCGCGCCGAGACGGTCGGCAGCCTGCGGCGACAACAGGATGTGGTCGATGAGGATGCCGTTGTTCTTCTGCCAGGCTCCGGCCTGATAGTCCCAGAAGGAATAGTGGCCGGCCTCGGGCGCGCAGGCGCGGAAGGCGTCGGTGAGGCCGAGGTTGACGAGCCGCCGCCACGCGGCACGGGTCTCAGGCTGGCAGAGCGCGTCGCGCGTCCAGTTTTCCGGAAAGCGCGCGTCGATCGGCTCGGGGATGACGTTGAAGTCGCCGGCAAGCAGGAAGGCCTCTTCGTCGGCCAGCCGCGAGCGGGCATAGGCTTCCAGCCGCTCCATCCAGGCGAGCTTGTAGGGGAACTTGTCGCTGTCGACCGGGTTGCCGTTGGGGAGATAGAGCGACACCACGCGCAGCGCCGAGCCCGGCAGCGAGACCACCGCCTCGATGAAACGCGCCTGGCCGTCGTCAGAGTCGCCGTCAAGCCCGCTGTCGACGTCTTCGAGCGGCAGCTTGGAGAGGATGGCGACGCCGTTGAAGCCCTTCTGCCCGTGAGTGGCGACGTTGTAGCCGAGCTCCTCGAACTTCTCGGAGGGGAAGGCGGAGTCTTCGCACTTGATCTCCTGCAGGCAGAGGACGTCGGGCTCTGACTCCTTCGCCCAGCGGAGCGCGGTATCGAGGCGGGCGCGCACGCCGTTGATGTTCCAGGTGGCGATCTTCATGGGCTTGTGATCGCATGGATTTGGCGTCCCGCGCTAGTCGTGTGAGGGCTGGACGGCGGCACGCCGGTCCCCATATGAACCTGCATCCCGGCCTTCGCTGGGGCTTCTCCCAAAAGATCATTTGAGCAAAGGACCCAGACGATGCCCACAAGAACGAGCGACGCCATCTGGAATGGCAATTTGCGCCAGGGCCGCGGGCACATGCGCTTCGGCGGCGGTGCCTACGACGGCGAATACACCTGGGCGTCCCGCTTCTCCGACGGCGGCGGCACCAACCCAGAAGAGCTGATCGCCGCCGCCCATGCCGGCTGCTATTCCATGGCGCTGTCGGCCGATCTCGAGGCCGCGGGTTTCAAGCCGGAGATTGTCCGGACCAGCGCCGAGATTCATCTCGACACGGTGGACGGCGTGCCGACGATCACGCTGATCGAGCTGACCGTCGGCGCCAAGGTCGCTGGCATCGACAACACGAAGTTCCAGGAGATCGCCGCCGGCACCAAGCTCGGCTGCCCGGTCTCACGGGCGCTCGGTGCGATCAAGATCACGCTCGACGCGACCCTCGAAAGCTGAGGACGCGCACATCGCTTTGTTGACCCGGCGGCACGACTGACCCATCGTCCGCTGCGCCGAGGCGCGACCTTCGGCCCGGCTCTGCCGTGTTCAGCCAGAAGGCCGCCGCTCGGCGGATTGCCATGCCGCTGCCCCTGTTTGCCCTGTTCGTCGCGGCCTTCGCGGTCGGAACGACAGAACTGGTGGTGGCCGGCCTGCTGCCGGCCCTGGCGGCGGATCTCTCGGTCGATATCCCGACCGCTGGACTGCTCATCACCGGCTATGCGCTGGGCGTCGCGGTCGGCGGCCCGATCCTGATGCTGAGCACCGGCCGGCTGCCGCGCCGGGCGCTGCTGCTCGTCATGATGCTGGTGTTCGTCGCTGGCAATGTGCTGTGCGCGCTAGCGACCAGCTACTGGCTGCTGATGGGCGCGCGACTGGTGATCTCAGCGAGCCACGGGGTGTTCTTCGGCGTGGCGCTGGTGCTCGCCACCCGCCTGGTCTCCAAGGGGCGGCAGGCGAGCGCGGTGTCGCTGGTCGTCGGCGGCATCACCGTGGCCAATGTCATCGGCGCGCCGCTGGGCACGGCGATCGGCAATGCCTTCGGCTGGCGGATGGCCTTCTGGGCGGTCGCTGCCATCGGCGTCGTCGCGACCGTGGCGCTGGTCGTGCTGGTGCCCGCCGCGCCCAAGGCCGGTGGTCAGCGGTCGGCGACCATGGCAGCCGAGATCCGCGCCGTGCTGCGCCAGCCAATACTCACCTCCTACGCCATGATCGCGCTCACCATGATCGCCTTCTTCACGCCCTACACCTTCATCGTGCCGATCCTCACGCAGGTGACCGGCCTGGCGATCGGCCTCGTGCCGGTGCTGCTTTTCGTTTCCGGCGTCGGCGGCATCTTCGGCAATTTCATCGGCGGCCGGCTTGGCGACTGGAAGCCGATGCCGGCGATCGTCGCCGTCCTCGTGCTGGAGGTCGTGCTCTACCTTGCCGCGCTGCCGGCCGTGTACAACGTGATTGCCATGGGAACCGTCTTCTTCCTGTGGTCGACGGTGGGCTTTTCCTTCTCCGCCCCGGTGCAGGCGCGCATTCTGAATGCCGCCCACGACGCCCCGAACCTGGTCTCGACCCTCATATCGACGGCCTACAATATTGGCATTGCCGGCGGCGCCTGGCTTGGCGGGGCGGCGCTCAACGGCGGCTGGCACTATGCCCAACTGCCTGGAATTTCGGCGGGTTTCGCCCTGATCGCCCTCGTGGTGGCGCTGCTGTCATGGGCGGCGGACCGGCGCGCCAGGCCCGCAGAGGCCGACGCGACGATGACTTGACCCGGGCGGGCTGGTGGCAGAGATTGCGGCGCACTTTGAAAGAAAGTGTGCTCCCATGAATGCTGAATCCAATTCGCTCGATCGGCCGAAGCCGATCGCCCCCAAGTCGTATCGTGATCCCGAGGCGGCCGTCGATCAGCTTGAACTGATCTACAACCGGCACACGGCCTTCCTCCGCGATCGTTTCACCAAGCTCCTGAAGACCGGGCACATTGACGGACGGGTACGCGCCACCTATCCGGAAATCCGTGTCCAGACCCTATCCTTCGCCCACGTCGACTCGCGTCTTTCCTACGGCCACGTTGCGGGGCCTGGCACCTATGCGGCGACCGTGACCCAACCCAAGCTGTTCCGCAGTTATCTCATCGAGCAGATCAAGCAGGTTATCCGCAACCACAACGTCCCCGTTCAAATCGGTCCGTCGGAAGAGCCAATCCCGCTGCACTTCGCCTTTCCCGAGGGGATCTACGTGGAGGGCGAGCTGACCGAGCAGATCGACCGGCCGCTGCGCGATATGTTCGACGTCCCCGACCTCGCGGTCGTCGACGACGCCATCGTCAACGGCACCTTCGTCGCCGCGCCCGGCAAGGCGGAACCGCTGGCCCCGTTCAATGCCAGCCGCATCGATTATTCGCTGCACCGCCTGCCGCACTACACCGCGACGCATCCGGAGCACTTCCAGAACTTCATTATCTTCACCAACTACCAGTTCTACATGGACGAGTTCGTCCAGCGCGCCCGCAAGATGATGGCCGAGGGCGGGCAGGGCTACGAGAGCTTCGTCGAGCCCGGCGACGTGGTGACGCTGGCGGGGCGGACGGAACCCGAATCCGGTGTGGCGCTGCCGCGCCTGCCGCAGATGCCGGCTTATCATCTGAAGCGCGCCGGCCACGCCGGCCTGACAATGATCAACATCGGCGTCGGGCCGTCCAACGCCAAGACGATCACCGACCACATCGCCGTGCTCAGGCCGCACGCCTGGCTGATGCTCGGCCATTGCGCGGGTCTCCGGAACAGTCAGGCGCTCGGCGATTACGTACTCGCCCACGGCTATGTGCGCGAGGACCACGTCCTCGACGCCGACCTGCCGACCTGGGTGCCGATTCCGCCGCTAGCGGAAGTGCAGGTGGCGCTGGAGGAGGCGGTGGCCGAAATCACCGGCCAGTCGGGCTTCGAATTGAAGAGCATCATGCGGACCGGCACCGTCGCCACCATCGACAACCGCAACTGGGAACTCAGGGACCACCGCGAGCCGGTGCAGCGCTTCTCGCAGTCGCGCGCCATCGCGCTCGACATGGAATTCAGCGACCATCGCCGCCAACGGCTTCCGCTTCCGCGTGCCCTACGGCACGCTTCTGTGCGTCTCGGACAAGCCGCTGCACGGCGAGTTGAAGCTGCCCGGCATGGCCTCGGCCTTCTACCGCCAACAGGTCGGCCAGCACCTCGAGATCGGCATCCGCGCCATGGAGAAGCTGGCGTCGATGGCGCACGAGCGGCTCCATTCGCGCAAGCTGCGCAGCTTTACGGAGACGGCGTTCCAGTAAGGGCGGTCGTCCTCATGGTGAGGTGCGACCCCGGACTTGATCCAGGCGAGCCTCGCACCATGAGGCCCATCCTTCGAGGCTCGGCCTTTGGCCGAGCGCCTCAGGATGAGGTCGGAGAAACAGGAAAGGCGGCTAGCGCCGCTCGACCAGGGCCAGCAGGTTGCCGGCGGGGTCGTTGAAGAAGGCCATCCACTCCTCGATGCCCTTCTTGCCGAAATCGCCGGCTTCGTCGCGCTGGATCATCTGCGCCTGCTGCTGCAGGAAGCGGACGCCGCGCCCCTTGAGCTCCTTGACTGCGGCATCGACATCGTCGACCTGGAAATAGAGCGATGCCTGCGATGCGGTCGCCGAAAGCAGCAGCCGCGTGCCGCCGCCCAGGCTGAAGAAGGCGAGACCCGGCGGATCGAAGCGGGTGATGAACCTGAGGCCGAGAACGTCGCGGTAGAAATCGACCGAAGCATCGAGATCGGTGGCGGTCAGCGCCACCTGCTGCAGCTTGTCGAGTGCGCTGCCGCTGCCGCGCGCTGCAGTACTGGGACGACGGGCCGATGACTTGGCGGCCGGCGCTTTGGCCGCGGGAGTGCGAGCGGTGCGCTTCGCCGGCGCCGTCTTGGCGCGTGCCGTGGTCTTGGCGCGGGTAGCGCGCGAAGCCGGCGGCTTGGCTGACTTGGCGGCGCGTGCCGACTTGGTCGGTGCCTTCGCCGATGTCGCCTTCTTGGTGCGTGCTGTTGATTTCCCCCCGGCCATGACGCGCCTCAGATCGAGAAACTGGTGCCGCAGCCGCAGGATGCGGTGGCGTTTGGATTGTGAATCTGGAACGACTGACCGATGAGGTCGTCGACGAAGTCGATCTCGGCCCCGCCCATGTAGGGCAGGGAAATGGGATCGATCAGCACCACCGCACCCTCGCGCTCGACAACGATGTCATCGTCGGCGCGGGACCGGTCGAGATCGAAACCGTACTGGAAGCCTGAACAGCCGCCGCCCGACACGCTGATGCGCAAGGCGGTGCCTTCCGGCTCGGCGGCCAGAATGTGTGCGATGCGCTTGGCCGCACTCTGCGACAAGGTGACGTTGGCTGCTGTGTCGAGCATGGTCAAAGCTGCTCAAAAGCGAGATTTTACTTAGGACTTACAGATACATAGGTTAGGGGTGCGCGGTTGGCGAGTCAATGCCGCGAGGCCGCAACGGCGGCCCCAAGGCCATGTATGACAAGGCAAATTCCGCCTGGGCGGGTCTGTGTGCAGCGCAGCAAGGCGCGGAATCCCGCGTCTTTCGGGCGGGTTGCGAGAATACTATCGTCGGATACGAAATACACTGCCGGCAAGGCACGGGTTGAGGCAATGGACGATTCAACCGATACGCGCACGCGCGGCCACGCGCCCTATGCCACCGCCCCGGCGAGGAGCCGCGGGCGCCTGTTCGACGAGCCGCCGAGCCCGACCCGCACCGCCTTCGAGCGCGACCGCGACCGCATCATCCATTCCGCCGCCTTCCGCCGCCTGAAGGAGAAAACCCAGGTTTTTCTGTATGATGAGGGCGATCATTACCGGACCCGCCTGACCCATACGCTGGAGGTTGCCCAGATCGCCCGGGCGCTGGCCCGCACGCTCCGTCTCGACGAAGACCTGGCCGAGGCGCTGGCGCTCGCCCACGATCTCGGCCATCCGCCCTTCGGCCATGCCGGCGAGCGGGCGCTCGACGCGGCGATGGCCGATTATGGCGGCTTCGACCACAACGCCCAGAGCTTGCGCGTGGTCACCAAGCTCGAGCGGCGCTATCCGAATTTCGACGGTCTGAACCTGACCTGGGAGACGCTGGAGGGGCTGGTCAAGCACAACGGCCCGCTGACCGACGCCGACGGGCGCCCGATCGGCCGCTACGCCGCCCACGGCCTTCCCTTTGCCATCCGCGACCACGCCGCCAGCCAGGACCTGGAGCTGGCGAGCTTCGCCGGACCGGAGGCGCAGGCGGCAGCCATTGCCGACGACATCGCCTATGACGCCCACGACATCGACGACGGCCTGCGCGCCGGTCTGCTGTCGCTCGACGGCCTGGCGGAAACGCCGCTGGCCGGCGGCATCCTCAGGCAGATCGGCGCCGACTACCCGGGGCTGGCGCCGGAGCGCATGATCGCCGCGCTTGTCCGCCATCTGATCTCGACCATGATCGCCGACGTGGTGGCGGAAAGCCGGGCGCGGCTCGACACGCTTGCGCCGGCCTCGGCCGAGGCGATCCGCGCTGCCGGCCGGCCGACGATCACCTTTTCCGGGGCGATTGCCGACGCCGACCGGGCGATCAAGGCGATGCTCAAGACCAAGGTCTATCGGCATCGCCAGGTGATGGACGTGATGGACAGGATGGAAGGCGTGCTTGCCCGCCTGTTCGGCCGTTATCTCGACGATCCTGCCGCCATGCCCGAGGCCTGGCGCCCATCGCCCGGCGACGACACGACACTGAAGGCGCGGCGGGTCGCCGATTTCCTCGCCGGCATGACCGACCGCTATGCGCTTGGCGAATACAAGCGGCTGTTCGGCGAGGATTTGAACTAGCCGGCGGTGCCGGAGCGGAACTCCGGTTCGGCGAGCAGCTGTTCGACGTCGCCTGCCTGCTGCGGCTGCCCGATCAGGAAACCCTGGACCTGGTCGCAGCCGAGCGACTGCACATAGTCCCGTTGGGCTTCCGTCTCGACGCCTTCCGCGGTGGTCACCATGCCGAGGCTGCGGGCGAGCCCCGTGATGGCGCGCACGATCGCCGCGGCATCACGCCGCCCCGGCAGGTCGCGGACGAAGGACTGGTCGATCTTGATCTTGTCGAAGGGAAAGGCGCGCAGGTAACCCAGCGACGAATATCCGGTGCCGAAATCGTCCAGCGAAATACTGATGCCGAGGTCACGCAGCCGGTGCAGGGTGGAGAGCGTCGCCGCCGTATTCTGCATGAGCACCGACTCGGTGATCTCGACCTCCAGCCGCGACGGCGGCAGCCCGGTCGCAGCCAGGATGTTGACGATCACCGGCAGCAGATTGCGGTTCATGACCTGGATTGGCGACAGGTTGATGGCCACCTTCACCTGCTCTGGCCAGCGCAGCGCTTCGGCGCAAGCGGTACGCAGCACCCATTCGCCGATCGGCACGATCAGGCCGATCTCCTCGGCCATCCCGATGAACGTCGCCGGGGGGACCTCGTCCCCCCCGCCGGGCTTCCAGCGCAGCAGCGCCTCGCAGCAGACGATTGTGCCGCGCTCCAGGTCGACCATCGGCTGGTAGCGCAACGCGAACTCGCCTTCGGTGAGGGCATTGCGCAGGGCCAGATCCAGCGCGCGGCGCGCTTTCATGCGCGCGTCCATCGCCGGCTCGAAGAAGCGGAACGTGCCGCGCCCCTGGGCCTTGGCGCCGTCGAGAGCCATGTCGGCATTCTTGAGCAGCTCGTTCGGCTCGCTGCCATCGTTGGGGGCAAGCGCGATGCCGATCGAGGCGTCAGCGACGACCTTGTGGTCGCGCAGGGAGTAGGGCAGGCGGATGGCGTCTCCGATGCGGCGCGCCAGGTCCGCCGCATCGGCCGGGTGGGCGACGTCGGTCTGGATGATGGTGAACTCGTCGCCGCCGACGCGCGCAACCGTGTCCCGCTTGCCGACGCACTCGGACAGCCGGGCCGCCACATGCTTCAACAACCGGTCGCCGACCGCGTGGCCGAGCGTGTCGTTGATGCCCTTGAACTGGTCGAGGCCCAGGTGGAGCACGGCGACGCGCTCGCTGCCGGTGAGATCGGCAACGGCACGGCCCAGTTGCTCGCGCAGCAGCGTCCTGTTCGGCAGGCCGGTGAGGGCATCGTGCCGCGCCATGTGCGCGATCTTCTTCTCGGCCTCGCGCTGCGCGGTCACATCCTCGTGGGTGGAGACCCAGCCGCCGCCGGGCATGGGGGACATGACCTGGTTGATGGTGCGGCCATCCGGCAGTTCGACGATTCGGCTCACCGCCTTGTGTTGGACGATCAATTGCAGCGACCGATCCACATAATGCTCCGGATCGCCTTCGAAAGTGCCGACCGCAAGGCGTTCGCGGACAAGATCGACTGCCAATGTGCCTGGCTGGGCAGCGTCCGGCGGCAGCCGATACATCTCAAGATAGCGCTGGTTGCAGATAACCAGGCGGGCCGTGTTGTCAAACAGAAGCAGCGCCTGCGTCATGTTGCTCAGCGCCGCATCGAGATGCAGGTTTTGCGCATGGAGTTCCTGTTCGCGCCGACGCAACACGGCGGTGCGTTCCGCGACAAGGTTCTCCAGTCCGCGATGAAGCTCGTCGAGTTCCTCGATCATCAGCGTCATCGAGCGGTCGGTGCGTATGCGGTCGCGCTCGAACTGCTCGTAGGCGGACACGACCAGCTCGACCAGGCGGTCGATATCGAGTTCGCCGCGTTCATTACGCGCCTTGGCGAGCTGTCGGGCGAAGAGCCTATGCACGCACTTACCTCGCCGCCTCACGGATGGTGGTGATGGTCATCGTCTGGTTGTGCAGCTGGCAGACGCCGGAGGCGGCGTGCGGCGAGATCTCGCCATAGGAATAGAAGCCGATGCGGTGCACGCCTTGGCCAAGCTCGCTGCCGACGGCTTCGACTTCATCAACGATCTGCTGGCCAAGCAGCAGGCGACGGCCGATGCAGCTCACCAGCAGGGCAAGCTCATCGCCGTCGAGGTTCACGGCCGGCGGATGCGCCGTGCGCGCGGCCGCGGCGGCGCCGGCGGCCAGTCGGTTGAACGTGCCGCGCATGAGCTGCGCCACCCAGCCCTCGGGCATGTCGCCGGCGAAGGTCATCGAGCGCCGATCGCGATCGACGGCGAGGATCGTGCGCACGACCGCCATGCCCGGCGCGTCGGCGTCGTAGATGCGCAAGGGAAACAAGAGGCCGGTGCTCGGCAAGCCGGCGGCGTCCTCCTCGCCGAGATAGCGCTCGTAGAGGTCGAGAGCAGGCTTGCCGTCGAGTTCGTAGAGGACGTTGCCGGCCGAGCGCGTGATGCGCCGGTGCGGGCCGAACACATCCCAGCCATCGCCGGAGCCGAAGCCGATGCGGATGGCCTCACCGTAGAAGCCGACGGCGCCGACGGAGTTGCTGCGCGGCACATCGTCGACACCGACCAGCGTCGCGGCGAAATCGTGGCCGTCGCCGGCGAGACCGCCGGTGATCGGCACCGACGGCCCGACGGACGACGCCAGGCCGCAGCACAGTGCGCTGCCGTTGACGTGGAGGCCGTCGGACAGGATGAAGACGCCGGCGAGATCGTCGCTCTTCAGCGCTTCGCCGAGTGCCAGGCCGCAGGCGTGGGAGTCGTCGGGTCCTGCAATCGTGTGCCAGGCGACGCCCAGCCGCGTCCGGTCGAAGGATAGCGCCACTGCCGCGATGTCGCCGTCGGACACCTCGTCGCCGAGGATCTGGCCGCCGGTGCTGCAGCCGACCACGTGCGCCTTGGGGAACATGGATCTGATCTCGGCGTAGCGTTCGCCGGATTCGAGCGCCGAGCGCGAGCCGAAATAGAAGACAAGCGCACCGTCCGCGGGCAGGCTGCCGTCGCTCTGCCAACCACTATCCGTCTGCCAGGACAACAGATTCGCCCGCACTTGGCCTCCGTTGCTGCCCCCCGTCAGCTACCGTGATTACGGCCCCGGGTGTGAAGATTCAGTTATACAATCATTCGAAGTTTCTGCATTTCGCCGAAAGGTACAAACAGCGGACATTGCTGCGGATTTTCCGCCAGGGCGGCGGCAGCCATTGGTTTGACGCGGAAGGCGATTTGGGCTAGGCCGCGCTACCATTTGCCGTCACCTTACCGGCCGCCCAATGAATATCTTTCATGATTTTACAAATCGCGTGAAGAGCGCGGCCGAAGCCATTGTTGCTCAACAGGATAGTTCTGCCGACCTTGGTCTCGAACGGGTTCTGGTCGAGCCGCCGCGCGACCCCAGCCATGGCGACCTTGCCAGCAACGTCGCCATGATGCTGGCCAAGCCGCTGGGGCTCAAGCCGCGCGATCTGGCGACGCGCATCGCCGTGCGCCTCGCCGAGGACCCTGACATCGAAACCGCGGAAGTGGCCGGGCCGGGCTTCATCAATCTGCGCCTGAGGCCGGCCTACTGGCAGGGCGCGCTCGCCGCCATGACCGCCGGCGGCGCCGACTATGGCCGGAGCACCATGGGCGGGGAGCGCAAGGTCAATGTCGAATATGTCTCGGCCAACCCCACCGGTCCGATGCATGTCGGCCACACGCGCGGCGCCGTCTTCGGCGATGCGCTGGCCTCTCTGCTTGTCTTCGCCGGCTTTGCGGTGACGCGTGAGTATTACATCAACGATGCCGGAGCCCAGGTCGACGTGCTCGCCCGCTCGGCCTATCTGCGCTACCGCGAGGCGCTCGGCCAGGACATCGGAACCATCCCCGAGGGGCTCTATCCCGGCGACTACCTGAAGCCGATCGGCGAGACGCTGATGCGTCGCTTCGGCAACGCGCTGCTGAACCGGTCCGAAGACGATTGGCTGCCGCTGGTGCGCGAGATCACCGTGGCGGCGATGATGGACCTGATCCGCGCCGACCTGGCCGGGCTAGGCGTCCGGCAGGAGGTGTTCTTCTCCGAACATTCGCTGAACGACGGCACCCGCGACCGGGTGGCCGAGGCGATCGACTGGCTGGCGGGCAAGGGACTGATCTACGAGGGCCGTCTGCCGCCGCCCAAGGGGCAGTTGCCGGAGGACTGGGAGGACCGTGAGCAGACGCTGTTCCGCGCCACCGAGTTCGGCGATGACGTCGACCGCCCGCTGAAGAAGTCGGACGGCAGCTACACCTATTTCGCTTCCGACATCGCCTATCACTACGACAAGTTCCTGCGTGGCTTCGGCGACATGATCGATGTGTGGGGCGCCGACCACGGCGGCTATGTGAAGCGCATGCAGGCCGCGGTGAAGGCGATCACCGGCGGCGAGGGCTCTATCGACATCAAGATCTGCCAGCTCGTTCGGCTCTTGCGGGCCGGCGAGCCGGTGAAGATGTCGAAGCGGTCGGGGGAGTTCGTGACGCTGCGCGACGTGGTCGAGGAGGTCGGCCGCGATCCGATTCGTTTCATGATGATCTTCCGCAAGAACGACGCACCGCTCGATTTCGATTTCGAAAAAGTCACCGAGCAGTCGAAGGACAATCCAGTCTTCTACGTGCAGTATGCGCACGCGCGCACGTGCTCGGTGTTCCGCCAGGCGGAGCAGGAGATGGCAGGCATGGCCAGCGACGAAAAGGCGCTCGCCGGGGCTCAGTTGGAGCGCCTGACCGACAGCGGAGAAATGGCTCTAATCCGCCGTTTGGCGGAGTATCCGCGGGTGATCGAGGCGGCTGCGGCGGCGCATGAGCCACACCGGGTCGCCTTCTACCTGCACGACCTCGCCTCGGATTTCCATGCCCACTGGAATCGGGGCAAGGAGTTGCCGCAATTGCGTTTTATCAACCCGGCCGAGCCCGCCGTGACGCTGGCGCGTCTTGCCCTCATTCACGCCACAAAACTGGTGTTGTCGTCGGGATTGACTATGCTTGGAGTCAGCGCGCCAGTAGAAATGCGCTAGCGGCGGACGGCTCCGGCGAAACGGGACCGAGTAATCTGGGGTATGCGACGGAATGGCGGACCGGTACGACCCGAAAGTCACCGTGCGGCCTATGACTGACCGCAAGGCAACAAACTCCCATCAGGGCCCTGCCGCGAGTGACGACCCCCTGTTCGAACTGGCCCGGATCGTCTCCGGGCGCGGTGCGGGGGCCGGCTCTGCACCGGCCTCAGCCCCGCCGCCGCAACGCGCGCGGCCGGCGCCGCCGTCCGAGCCCGCCAGGCCGGCAACGCCGGAGCCAGACTTCCTTGGCGATCTCGAAGCGGAGCTGCTGAGCGACCTGCAGGCGTCCTTCGCCGCCGTGAAGGAAGCGATCGAGCCGGGACGGCCGGAGCCGCCACCGCCACCGAAGGCGCCACCCGCACCACCGCCGCCGCAGTTTGCGCCGGCCGAGCCGACGCGAGCGCCACAACCGGAACCGGCGTCTCAGCAACCCTCGTCGCCCTCGGTGCATGCGGCGCCACCACCACCATCGTCGCCGCAACCGGCCCCGCCGCCGCGTGTCTCGGCTGCCGCACGGCCGCCGATCCAGCAGGCGCCGCCCCGCCAACCAGCCGCCCCGGCCGCTCCGCCGCGTGAGCGTCCCCAAGTGGCGCCGCCGGTTTCGGCCGCGCCGGCTGATCCGAAGAAGGTCGATCTTGGCAACTTCACGCTGCGCCAGACTGCGACACCACATGTGCGCGTGACCGCGGCGCCCGCCACGCCGCCGGCCGAAAAGCCGGCGTCGACGGCGGCCAGGCCGTCGCGCTGGGACAAGCCGGCCGAACCGTTGGCGCCGCAGGCGACCGCCGCCAGCCGCTTCGCACCTCCAAGCGCCGCCCACCAGCCGGCACGGCCGCCGGGCGGCCAACCGGCACCGCCGCCGGCCGCGGAAGAAGAGGACCTGCCGTTCGGCGAGGCGCCGCCCTTTGCCGAGGAGGGCGAAGACGCTGCCGACGAGTTCCCGCTCGATGCTTTCGACATTGTGCCGGGCTATGGCGACGATGCCGAGATACCGCCCTATCCGGAGGACGACGAGCTCGAGCCCTTGCGCAAGCGGGGCGTGCCCCGTTCGCTGGTGGCGATCGCCGGCATCCTGGCGCTCGTCCTCATCGGCGTGCTCGGTTTCGTTCTCCTCAGGCCGGGCAGCAGCAACAACGGCACGCCGCCGATCATCGCTGCCGATGCCGGCCCCACCAAGATCTCACCGCCGGAGCCGCCAGCGGCCGGCAACGGCGGAGAGCAGAACAAGCTGATCTATGACCGTGTCGATTCCGGCGCCAACGGCGGACCGGCCGACACCACGCTGGTGACGCCGGGCAACCAGCAGATTGCCGAGGTTCCCTCGACCGACACCAACAATCCGATCGCCCGGGTCATCGCGCCCGGCGGACCGGGAACCGAGACGCCCGGCGCAACCGACACCGGCAATGCCGGCGGTACTGGCGCTGCCTTCGCGACGGACGAGGGCGCCGCCGGGCAGTCGATCGGTCCGCGCAAGGTACGCACCGTGATCGTGCGGCCGGACGGCACGATCGTGTCGAGCGATGCGGTGCCTGCCGAGGGCGACGCGCCGGCTTCCACCGAGGCCGCGCCGACGCCGCCGGCCACGGCAGAGGTGCCGCCGGTTCCGACCAATGACGATACCGCGGCGATCGCCGGCGGGACGAGCGGGCAGGAGCTGGCGATTACCCCGAATCCGGTTGAAGCCGGCAGCGTGACCGAAACGCCGGCGGCCCCGACGCCCCCGGCCACGGCCGAGGTTAGGACGCCCATGCCAGCGCCGACCCCGAAGCCGACGAAGCCCAAGGTGGTCGCCACTGGCGGTGACGGCGGCCCGATCGACCTGACACCGGGCACGTCGAATACTGAGGTCGCCTCGGCCACGCCGAGCGGGCAGGGCGGCGCCATGCCGCTGGTCGCTGGCGGCACAATGGTGCAGGTCTCCTCGCAGCGCACGCAGGACGCCGCGCAGGCGACCTTCCGCGACCTGCAGGTGCGCTATCCGAGCATCCTCGGCGGCTATCCGATCAATGTTCAGCGCGCCGACCTCGGCGATCGCGGCACCTATTACCGCGTGCGCGTCGGCCCCTTCGCCTCCGCCGACGCCCAGAGCCTTTGCAGCCAGCTGAAGAACGCGGGCGGCGACTGCATCCTGGCGCACTGACCCCGTTTACCGACGGAGGGCGGCGTGAAGGCATTCATCTGCGGCTGTGCCGGGCCGGAGCTGAGCCACGACGAGGTCGCGTTCCTTCGCCGCGAGCAGCCGTTCGGCCTGATCCTGTTCCAGCGCAATTGCCAGGACCCGCAGCAGCTGCGTGACCTCACCGCTGCTTTCCGCGACGCGGTCGGCCGCGCCGACGCGCCGGTGCTCATCGACCAGGAAGGCGGTCGCGTGCGGCGATTGAAGCCACCGCACTGGCCGGCCTATCCGGCGGCTGCCGTCATCGCCGCGCTGCACGCCGCCGAACCGCCGGCGGGGCTGCACGCCGCCTGGCTGCACGGCCGCCTGATCGCCGCCGATCTCGCCGATCTCGGCATCGACGCGGATTGCGCGCCGGTACTCGACGTCTCCGTCCCCGGCACCAGCGACGCCATCGGCGACCGCTCCTTCGGCGGCGACCCGGCGCGCGTCGCAGCCCTCGGCAGGGCGCTTGCCGAGGGGCTGATGGACGGCGGCGTTCTGCCGGTGATGAAGCATCTACCCGGCCAGGGCCGGGCGACCTCGGACAGCCATGTTGGCTTGCCGGTGGTGAGCGAAGGCGTGGAAACGCTGGAAACGAGCGATTTCGCGCCGTTTGCCGCCCTCTCCGACCTGCCCATGGCGATGACCGCCCATATCGTCTACAGCGCTATCGACCCCGGTCGGCCGGCCACCGTCTCGCCCGTGGTCATCCGCGATATGATCAGGGGGCGAATCGGTTTCGACGGGCTTCTGCTGAGCGACGACGTGTCGATGCATGCACTTTCTGGGGATTACGGCGAACGGGCGGCGGCCATCTATGCCGCCGGCTGCGATATCGTGCTTCACTGCAACGGTCGGGCCCAGGAGATGCTTGCGGTCGCCGATGCGGCGCCGGTGCTGGCCGGGATATCAGGTGAGCGCGCCGCCCGCGCCTTGCGGGCAAGGCGGCAGCCGGTGCCGTTCGATCGCGCGGCAGCGCGCGAGGATTATCGCGCGCTGCTCGCGCCTTTCGGCGGGGCGATGGTGAGTTAGGGCCATGAACGCCGAAGAACACGGTCAGGACGAGTTGTGGACGACCTTCGATGCGGCCGAGGCCGACGACGACGGCCAGGCGCTGGTCATCGACGTCGACGGCTTCGAGGGGCCGCTCGATCTGTTGCTGGCGCTCGCCCGCACCCAGAAGGTCGACCTGACGCGCATTTCGATTCTCGCGCTGGCCGAGCAGTACCTCGCCTATGTGGAACAGGCGCGCAGCCTGAGGCTGGAGCTGGCCGCCGACTATCTGGTGATGGCGGCGTGGCTGGCCTATCTCAAGTCGCGCCTGCTGCTGCCGCAGGAGAGTGGCGGCGACGAGCCGACCGGCGAGGAACTGGCGGCGGAACTCGCGTTCCGCCTGCGCCGTCTCGAGGCCATGCGCGAGGCCGCCAGCCGGCTGGCCAACCGCGACCGGCTCGGCCGCGACGTCTTCGCCCGCGCGGACCCGGATCCGATCGAGATCGTCAAGCGTGGCGAATACAGCGCGACGCTCTACGACCTGCTGACCGCCTATGCCACCATCCACCAGAACCACGTCGCGGCCGACGCGCATCTCGTCCGCCTGCGCGAGGTATGGTCGCTGCAGGATGCGCGTGATGCGCTCACCCGTCTCATCGGCCGGATCGCCGACTGGACGCCGATGGAGGTTCTGTTCTCGCCCTACCTCGCCGCGCCCGCCATGCGCCGCAGCGTGACGGCGAGTGCCTTCGGCGCCAGCCTCGAAATGGTCCGCGAAGGCAAGATCGAACTGCGCCAGGCTGAGCACTTCCAGCCGCTTTATGTCCGCGACCGGCCGCCGCCAGTCGCCCTCGTCACCCCGGAGAACGGAAATGGCTAATTCAAGCGCCGCCGTGGTAATCGCCGTCGACAACGATGCGACCGCGATGAACCAGAGCCCCGAGGAGAGACGGCAGAATCTGCGCATGGTGGAGGCGCTGCTCTTCGCCTCTCCCGAACCGCTGTCGGCGGCCGAGATTGCCGGCCGGCTGCCGGAAGGCGCCGACATAGCCGGGCTGCTGCGCGACGTTCAGGAGCTTTATGCCGAGCGTGGCATCAACCTGGTGCAGGTGGCCGGCAAATGGATGTTCCGCACCTCCGGCGACCTGTCCTTCCTCTTGAGCCGCGAGGCGGTGGAGCAGAAGAAGCTGTCGCGCGCCGCGCTGGAGACGCTGGCGATCATCGCCTACCACCAGCCGGTGACCCGCGCCGACATCGAGGAAATCCGCGGCGTGGCGACCAGCAAGGGCACGCTCGACGTGCTCATGGAGACTGGCTGGATCAGGATGCGCGGCCGCCGCCGCTCCCCCGGCCGTCCGGTCACCTATGGTGTGACCGAAGCGTTCCTGACGCATTTCGGCCTCGATAGCGTCGCCGACCTGCCCGGCGCGGAGGAGTTGAAGGCGGCCGGCCTGCTCGACTCGCGGATTCCCGCCGATTTCTCGATCCCCGATCCGAATGCGGCCGACGGGCTGGCGGAGGACGAGGACCCGCTGGAGGATGGCGACGGCGGGGCGCCAGACGAGGCGATCGAAGACTAGCGGCTCGGCAGCAATCCAGGCGGAATGCGGCGGTTGCCCGCCCGGCCGGGCGGTTACCGTGCCGAAATCCCGCATTTGCCAAGGTCGTGGATTGCCCCTACATGATGGCACAGGCATTTGCCGTGGGCGGGCATACGCGGCATGAACCGGGAGATATGACCCATGGGTGGTCTGAGTATTTGGCATTGGCTCGTCGTGATCGTGGTCGTGATGCTCCTCTTCGGAAGGGGCAAGATCTCCGACCTGATGGGCGACGTCGCCAAGGGCGTGAAGAGCTTCAAGAAGGGGCTCGCCGATGACGACGACGAGCCAACGCCGGCCAAGCCGATCGAGAGCAAGGCGGTCCCGGAAGAGAAAACCAAGGCCAAGGCCTGATCCGCGCTCTTCCCGCGGACTGACCGACTTGCCGCCCTCTTGAGCGGGCGATCGCGAGCGTAACTGCATGTTCGAAGTTGGCTGGACTGAACTTCTGGTGATCGCCGTTGTGGCGATCGTCGTCATCGGCCCGAAGGACCTGCCCCGGGTCATGCGCATGGTCGGGCAGTGGACCGGCAAGATGAAGCGCATGGCGCGCGAGTTCCAGGGCCAATTCAACGAGGCGCTGCGCGAAGCCGAGCTTGAGGACGTGCGCAAGGACGTCGAGGCGATCGCCAAGATCGACCCGCTCGCCGACGTGCGCGAGGGCCTCGCCAAGGCCAGCGACGACATCAAGAAGAGCACGGACGTGAGCGCGCCGGCCGCGGCGACAACGCCGCCCGAAACGCCGGCCCCGGTGCCGGAGCCGGTTGAAGTTCATCCAGCGACGCCACCGGCCGCGCCGGCGACCGCTGCGGCGGGTGAGGTCAAGCCGTGACCGAAACGCTCCCGCCGGAGGAAGGCGCGGCGACAACGCCGCCGGAGAACGACGAGGTCGAGGCGAGCCGCATGCCGCTGCTGGCGCACCTGATCGAGCTGCGCCAGCGGTTGATCCGCGCCATTGCCGCGGTGTTGGTCGCCTTCGTCGTCTGCTTCATCTTCGCCAAGCAGATCTACAACGTGCTGCTCATCCCCTATGTCTGGGCGGCGAGCGCACACGGCGACGTGCCGCGCCTGATCTACACGGCGCCGCAGGAGTATTTCATCACCCAGATGAAGGTGGCGCTGTTCGGGGCGCTGTTCATCGCCTTTCCGGTCATCGCCATCCAGATTTACAAGTTCGTAGCGCCCGGCCTCTACAAGAACGAGCGCCAGTCCTTCGTGCCCTACCTGATCGCCACGCCGGTGCTGTTCATCGTCGGCGCGCTGGTGGTCTTTTCCATCATGATGCCGCTGGCCATGCGCTTCTTCCTGTCGCTGGAACAACCGGGCGGCAACGGCGTGGCGGCGATCGATCTGTTGCCCAAGGTCGACGAGTATCTCGGCCTGATCATGACGCTGATCCTCGCCTTCGGCCTTGTCTTCCAGCTTCCGGTGGTGCTGACGCTGCTGGCGCGCATCGGCATCGTCAGTTCCGATATGCTGAAGGGCGGCCGGCGCTATGCCATCGTGCTCGCCTTCATCGCCGCCGCCGTCCTTACCCCGCCGGACCTCATTTCGCAGTTCAGCCTCGCTCTGCCGACGCTGCTCCTCTACGAGGGCTCGATCCTGTCGGTGAAGCTGGTCGAGCGCCGCCGCGCCCGCGACGAAGCCGCACGGGAGGCAGCCGAGGGCGGAGCGGTTTAGGGGGCGACCCTTCCATCCGCGAGGCCGGGCGGATATACCCCGCATCGACGACAAGGCACGGCCTCCTCTCCCGTGGGGAGAGGGCTTCGCGCCTTATGAGCGCAGCGAGTTAGGCGCCGAAGGGTGAGGGCGTTGGACCTGTCGAGGGTCCGTACGCCCTCACCCTTCCGGCCTAGGCGTCTCGGCCGTAAGCGGCCTGCGACGCTGAGGGGCGTCTGCCTCGCCTTCCGGAACGAAGGCCAACCCATGCTCGACATCAGATGGATCCGCGACAATCCCGACCTCCTGGCCAAGGCGCTGGAGAAGCGCGGGACCGCGTCGGCGGATGCCCGCGCCACGGTTGCCGACGCGATCGCCCGCGACGAGGAGCGGCGGGCGCATATCCTGAAGCTCGAGGAAGCGCAGGCGCGGCGCAATGCTGCGTCGAAGGAGATCGGCAAGGCCAAGGCCCAGAAGGACGAGGCGACCGCCGCCAAGCTGATGGCCGAGGTCGCGGACCTCAAGACCTTCCTGTCGGAGGCAGAGAGCAAGGGCCGCGAACTCGACAAGGCGCTGGAGGATGCGCTTGCGGTCATCCCCAACCTGCCGGCGGACGATGTGCCGGTTGGAGCGGACGAGCACGCCAACGTTCAGTACCGCAAGTGGGGCACGAAGCCCGGCATCAACGACGCCAAGGAGCACTACGAGCTCGGCGAGGCGATGGGCGGCATGGACTTCGAGGCCGCCGCCAAGCTCTCCGGTTCGCGCTTCGTCGTGCTCAAGGGCGAGCTGGCGCGCATGGAGCGCGCGCTCGGCCAGTTCATGCTCGACCTGCACACCACCGAGCACGGCTATACCGAGGTCGTGCCGCCGCTGCTGGTTCGTGACGATGCGGCTTTTGGAACGGGGCAACTGCCGAAGTTCGAGGAAGATTTATTTGCAATATCAGTAAGACTCTTCGAAGCCGGAAGAGCGAGGGTGAATCTAAATTCTTCCGACGATTTAACTAGGATAGTTGATCTGGTCGTTTTCGATGACCCTGACATCAGGAGACAGTTCTATTCGGTTTTCGAGAGGTACCCTAATGCAAGGTGGCATTTGACGCCGCCAAATTCGGATAGGACGTTCGTGGTTTCGGCTACCGATCGCCTCTGGCTCATCCCCACCGCGGAAGTGCCGCTGACCAACCTCGTGCGCGAGTCGATCCGTGACGAGGACGAGCTGCCCATCCGCGTGACCGCGCTCACCCCGTGCTTCCGCTCCGAGGCCGGCGCCGCCGGCAAGGACACCCGCGGCATGCTGCGCCAGCACCAGTTCAACAAGGTCGAGATGGTCTCGATCACCACACCGGAAGCCTCACGCGACGAACATGAGCGCATGCTCGTCTGCGCCGAGGAAGTGCTGAAGCGGCTCGACCTGCATTATCGCGTGATGATGCTGTCGACCGGCGACATGGGTTTTGGCGCCCAGAAGACATACGACATCGAGGTCTGGCTGCCGGGGCAGGGGACCTATCGCGAAATCTCGTCCATCTCGCTCTGCGGCGATTTCCAGGCGCGGCGCATGCAGGCGCGCTACCGGCCGAAGGAGGGCTCTTCTGGTGCCCGTCCCGGCGGGGGCCAGTCCGGGCGTGGCAACCGCTTCGTCCACACCCTCAACGGCTCCGGCATCGCCGTCGGCCGCGCTTTGATCGCCGTCATGGAGAACTACCAGAACCCCGACGGCTCGATCACGGTGCCGGAGGTTCTGAAACCCTATATGGGGGGAATGGAGAAGATCGGGCCGTAGGCAATCGGCAGTCGGCGATCGATCCGACTGCCACATGCCGAATACCCCAACATCATGCGTATTCTCATCACCAATGACGACGGCATCAACTCGCCGGGCCTCGTGACGCTCGAAAATATCGCGCGCCAATTCACCGACGATGTCTGGGTGGTGGCGCCGGAACTCGACCAGTCGGGCCTGGCGCACTCGCTGTCGCTCAACGATCCCCTGCGCCTGCGCAAACTCTCCGACAAGCACTACGCCGTGCGCGGCACGCCGAGCGACTGCGTCATCATGGCGATCCGCCGACTGCTCGCCGATGGCAAGCCCGATCTCGTGCTCTCCGGCGTCAATTCCGGCGCCAACATGGCCGAGGACCTGACCTATTCCGGCACGGTGGCGGGCGCCATCGAGGGAACGCTGCTCGGCGTCAACTCGATCGCCCTCTCTCAGGCCTACACCTATCACGAAGATGAGCGCGTGGTGCCGTGGGAGACGGCCGCGACGCACGCTGCGGCGATCATCCGCAAGGTGCTCGACTTCGGCTTCCCCGACGGCATCCTCTACAATCTCAACTTCCCCAACTGCGCCCCCGACGCAGTGAGCGGCATTGCCGTCACCCATCAGGGCAAGCTCGCCCACGCGCTCCACATCGACGAGCGCCGCGACGGACGCAACCTGCCGTACTACTGGCTCATGTACCGCCGCTCGAAGACGGCGGCCGGTCCGGGCAGCGACGTCGAGGCGGTGGAAAACGGCAGGATCTCGATCACGCCGCTGCGCATCGACATGACTGCCGACAACCTTCGCGATCCGCTCAACCAGCACTTCAACGGGGTCGGCGGATCGCTCTGATGACCACATCGGACGCCGAGCGCCGCACCCACGTCGCCGAGATGATCCTGCGTCTGCGCCGCGCCGGCATCACCGACCGGCGCCTGGTGACAGCCATCGAATCCGTGCCGCGCGATCTGTTTGTCCCGGCGGAGATGCGCGCCGACGCCTATGCCGAACGGGCGCTGCCAATCGACTGCGGCCAGACGATCAGCGCGCCGTTGATCGTCGGCCAGATGACCGCCGCGCTCGACCTCGGCGAGGACGACCGCGTGCTCGAGATCGGTACCGGCACCGGCTACCAGACGGCGATCCTCGCCCGGCTGGCGAAGCGCGTCTACACCATCGAGCGCTTTCGCACGCTCACCGCCGCCGCCGAATCGCGCTTCCGCACGCTCCGCCTGACCAACATCACCACGCTCGTCGGCGACGGCATCAAGGGCTGGCCGGAACAGGCGCCCTTCGACCGCATCATCGTCACCGCTTCGGACGAGGCGGTGCCCCAGGCCCTGCTCAGGCAGGTGCGCCTCGGCGGCGTGCTGATCATGCCGGTGGGGCCGGCCGACGGCGCGCAGCGGCTGATCCGCTTCGAGCGTGGCGAGGACGGCTTCGACGAACGGGTTCTGGCCGACGTGCGCTTCGTGCCGCTGATCCCCGGCAAGGCCCAACGGCTGTAGCGGACCCGAAGCCTTCCGCGCGGCGCGGAAATACAGGCGCGGAGCCTGTTTAGTCTTTGTCAACGTTACCAGCGTTTACTCATGCCAGTTCCGAGTTCAGTCGTGCGAGTTGAGCAATGCGTAACCGTACCACCGCCTCCCGGTACCGCGTCCTTGGCCGTGCCGCCTTTGTCGTCGCCGCCGCCGGATTGGCCGCTTCCTGCAGCAACGCGACACGTTTTGACCAGCCCTTCTTCACTGGTTCGACGGAGAACCAGCGCGAGATCATCGGCCAAGCCGACACGGCGCAGCCGATGCCCGCTGCGATCCCGCCGAGCTCTGCCGCCATTACACGCGCTGAACTGCCGCCGCCTCCGGGCGCTCCGGCCGCCACCCAGACCGCCTTTGCCGGCACCGGCGAATATGGCTGGTCCGCCGTTGGCGGGCAGGTGATCACCGTCAGGTCCGGCCAGACGCTGGATTCGCTGGCCGCGCAATATGGCGTGCCGCAGAAGCAGCTGCTCGCCGCCAACCAATTCAGCAGCGCTGCCGATATCCGCACCGGCCGCGTCATCGTCATCCCGCACCGCGTTGCGCTGGCGCCCGGCGCCACCGTCAAGCCGACCCCGGTGAGCTATACGCCGCTGGCCGCCCACGAGCCGGCCCCGAGAGCCGACGCCACGACCTACACCGTCGCTTCCGGCGACACGCTCTATGCAATCGCGCACCGCAACGGCACCACGGTGAGCGAGCTGGTTGCCCTGAACGACCTTCCCTCGGCTGCATCGATCCACGTCGGCCAGACGCTGAAGCTGCACGGCAGCGCCAGCCACGCGACCATCGCCGCCGCCAAGCCGACCGTACCGGGCGCGCAGCCGACCCGCGTCGCCTCGCTCGATCCCAAGGTCAAGATTCCGGCTCAGCCCCAGGCCGAGGAGCCGCCGATGGCTCCCAGCGCCGGCGCGCCCACGGTTCCGGCAATGCCCACCGTTCCGGTGATCAAGGGCGGCGCCAACGACGCCGCCGCGGCGAGCGCCGCCATCGATCGGGCCGCCGACGCCGGCTCCACCAGCGGCACCGAGTTCCGCTGGCCGGTGCGTGGCCGCATCATCGCTGGCTTCGGCACCAAGCCGAACGGCGAGAAGAACGACGGCATCAACCTCGCCGTTCCCGAAGGCACCGCTGTGAAGGCGGCCGAGGCCGGCACTGTGATCTATTCCGGCAACGAGCTGGAAGGCTACGGCAACCTGATCCTCATCCGTCACGCCGACGGCTGGGTGTCGGCCTATGCCAACAACAAGGATCTCATCGTCAAGCGTGGCGACAAGGTGCGCCGCGGCGAGGTGATCGCCCATGCCGGCATGTCCGGGGCCGTGTCTTCGCCGCAGGTCCACTTCGAGCTGCGCAAGGGCGCCAAGCCGGTCAACCCGCTTGACTACCTCGCCACCTGAGTTTCGGCGAAATCACGGGATTTGATCACCGTCTGACCTCCAAATGGGCGCTGATCAATCAGGCTGGCGGGGCGGCTGGTCCGCAAGGGCAACCCCAAGTCGCCCCGCCAGTTCCTGAATGAACTGCCAGGCGACCCGGCCGGAACGCGCGCCGCGTGTCGTCGACCACTCCAGAGCATCCGCGGTCAACCGGTCGGCGTCGATGACGAGGCCGTAGTGCGCAACATAGCCGCGCACCATCGCCAGATATTCGTCCTGGCTGCACCTGTGGAAGCCGAGCCAGAGGCCGAAACGGTCCGACAGCGACACCTTCTCCTCGACCGCCTCGTGCGGGTTGATGGCGGTCGAGCGTTCGTTCTCCATCATGTCGCGCGGCAGCAGGTGACGGCGGTTGGAGGTGGCGTAGAGGACGACGTTTGCCGGCCGCCCCTCGATGCCGCCCTCGAGCGCCGCCTTCAGCGACTTGTACGAGGTGTCGTCGCCGTCGAAGGAGAGGTCGTCGCAGAAAAGGATGAAGCGGTGCTCCGCGTCGCGCACCAGCGCCATGAGGTCGGGCAGGGTCTCGATGTCCTCGCGGTGGATCTCGATGAGCTTGAGCGGGCGGGACGGGTCGGCCTCATTGAGCCCGGCATGGACCGCCTTGACCAGCGAGCTCTTGCCCATGCCGCGCGCCCCCCACAGCAGGGCATTGTTGGCCGGCAGCCCGCGCTGGAAGCGCTCGGTGTTCTCCAGCAGGATGTCGCGCAGCCGGTCGATCCCCTTGAGCAGGTCGATCTCCACCCGATTGACCTTCTCGACCGGCAGCAGGCTGCGGCTCGCCGCAGCCCAGACAAAGGCGTCGGCGGCGGCGAAGTCGGGCTGCACCGGCACCGGCGGGACCGCCCGCCCGATCAGCTCCAGGAGCCGGTCGAGACGTTCGGCGATGGCGTTCAGGTCCTTGTCCGACAAGGAGAATCCTCCAGCGCTCAAGGGCGGCAGGGTTAGCATGGCGCCTGCCCGGGCGCCAAGCGGTGCATTCGGTCGCGGCCGTCCCTATATCGTTTGCAATGGGAGGCCACCTCGGTATAGTCCGCGCCGTTTCGGGCCGGTTATTGCGCCGCCGAAGACAGGAGTAGTCATATGTCCTTCGTGACCCAGGCATTTGCGGCGACGACGCCTGCGCCGGACGCCGGTTTTCTGGGCGGGCCCATCGGCAGTCTGCTGCCGATCGTCCTGATTTTCGTCATCATGTATTTCCTCATTCTGCGGCCGCAGCAGCAGAAGCAGCGCCAGCACCGCGAAATGATCGCCAATGTCCGCCGTGGCGATACCATCGTCACCTCGGGCGGGCTCATCGGCAAGGTTGCCAAGGTGGACGAGAACGAAATCCAGATCGAGATTGCCGAGGAGACGCGGGTGCGCATCGCCCGCGGCATGATCAGCGAGGTCCGCGCCAAGGGCGAACCCGTCAAGGAAAGCGGCTGAGGCGGCAGTCGGCCTGATGCGCCCCCGGACCTGATCGCATGCTGCACATCTCTCGCTGGAAGATCGCCTCGGTTCTCCTGGTCGTCCTGGTGGCGATCATGATGGATATCCCGAATTTCTTCTCCGCTTCGAGCGTGGCCAAATGGCCGAGCTGGATACCGCACCAGCAGGTCGTCCTCGGCCTCGACCTGCAGGGCGGCGCCTATCTGCTCTACCAGGTCGACCAGACCGACTATGTCCAGAAGCGCCTGCGCGCGCTCGTCGGCGAAATCCGCAAGGCGATGCTCGACAATCCGCGCATCGGCTACACCGGCCTCGGCATCCAGGGCGAAGCCGTGCAGCTGCGCGTGCGCGACCTCAGCCAGCTCGACGAGGTCAAGAAGCGCCTCGACCCCCTGCGCAATTCGCTGAACGCCAGCATCATCGGCGGCTCCTCGGTCTACGAGTTCGACCTCACCGTCGCCGACAATGGTCTGGTCCGCTTCGTCTACGACCAGAACGGCCTCACCCAACGCGTGCGCGGCATCGTCCAGCAGTCGATCGAGGTCATCAATCGGCGTATCAACCAGCTCGGCACCACCGAGCCGTCGATCGCGCGCCAGGGCGATGACCGCATTCTGGTGGAGGCGCCCGGCCTCGGCGATCCAGCGCGCCTGAAGGCGCTGGTTGGCCAGACGGCCCAGCTCACCTTCCACCTCGTCAAGGGGGAGGTCACCAAGGACCAGGCCGACAGCCAGCCGCCGCCGGCGGGCACGATCGAGTTTCCCGACGCGAACGATCCGAAGCTGATTTACCAGGTCGAGGACACGGCGCTGATGACCGGCGAGGATCTGGTCGATGCCCAGGCCGGCTTCGACAGCCGCACCAATCAGCCGGTGGTCAATTTCCGCCTGTCGACCTCCGGTGCCCGCGTCTTTGGCGACGTCACCGCCAAGAACGTCGGCCGGCCGTTTGCCATCGTCCTCGACAACAAGGTGATCTCGGCCCCGGTGATCCAGACACCGATCCTCGGCGGTTCCGGCCAGATCAGCGGCCATTTCACGGTGCAAAGCGCCAACGATCTCGCCATCCTGCTGCGCGCCGGCTCGCTGCCGGCCAAGCTCGACATCGTCGAGGAGCGCACGGTCGGCCCCGGCCTCGGCGCCGACTCGATCCGCGCCGGCAAGATCGCGGCGGTGATCGGAGCGGTCTTTGTCGTCACCTTCATGTTCGCGACCTATGGCTTCTTCGGCCTCATCGCCAACGTTGCGGTGTTGTTCAACGTGGCGATGATCTTTGCGGTGCTGACCCTTCTCGGCGCCACGCTGACGTTGCCGGGCATCGCCGGCATCGTGCTGACCATCGGCATGGCCGTCGACTTCGAACGTTCTGATCTATGAACGCATCCGCGAGGAGTTCCGCAACGGCCGCACCGCGATTGCCTCGATCGACGTCGGGTTCCAACGGGCCCTGGGCACCATTCTCGACGCCAACATCACGACGATGATCTCGGCCCTGGTGCTCATGCAGCTCGGCACCGGCCCGATCCGCGGCTTCGCCGTCACCAACGCCATCGGTATTGTGACCACGGTCTTCACCGCCTTCACCTTCACACGGATGATGGTCTCGGTGTGGGTCGCGTGGCGCCGGCCGAACAGGATCGACCTCTAGGTCGGGGGCGAGCAGGGAGCCATTCGCATGCGCAAGTTCCGATTCATCCCCGACAACACCAAGATCCGCTTCATGACCCTGTGGCGGATCAACTTCCCGGCCACGTTGATCCTGTCGGTCCTGTCGCTGACGCTGTTCCTCACCATCGGCCCGAACTACGGCATCGACTTCCGCGGTGGCACGCTGATCGAGATGAAGCCGGTGGCCGCGGACTACAATCTCGGCGATATCCGCACCACGGTGGGCTCGCTGGATCTCGGTGACGTGCAGGTCACCGAGGTGAGCGACCCGAGCGCGGGGAAATCCGTGCTGATCAGGATCGAGCAGCAGAAGGGCGGCGAGGCCGCCCAACAGGCGGCCGTGACCAAGGTGCGTGACGCCTTCGGCAAAACGGTAGAATTCCGTCGCGTCGAAAGCGTCGGACCGAGCGTGTCGAGCGAACTCGCATCCGCCGCGACGATCGCTTTGCTCGTCACCATGGTGGCCATCCTCGCCTATATCTGGTTCCGCTTCGAATGGCAGTTCGCCCTCGGCGCGATTATTGCGACCAGCCACGATGTGTTCATGACGCTCGGATTCTTCGTTGTGTCGCAGGTGGATTTCAGCCTGTCGAGCGTTGCCGCCATCCTCACCATCATCGGTTATTCGCTCAACGACACCGTCGTCGTCTATGACCGCATTCGCGAGAACTTGCGAAAATACAAGAAGATGCCGATCCCCGAGCTGATCGACCGCTCGATCAACGAGATGCTGGCGCGCACGACGCTCACCTCGACGACGACGTTCCTGGCGCTGCTGGCGCTGTTCATCTTCGGCGGCGAGGTCATCCGCTCCTTCGTCGCCGCCATGCTGTTCGGTGTCGTCATCGGCACGTATTCGTCGATCTACATCGCCGCGCCGGTGCTGATCTTCTTCAAGCTCAGGCCCGGCGGACCGAAGACGGACGAGCCCGAGGCCGGCGAGGTTGCCGAGGCGGCTGGCAAGGCCTGATCCCCGTGTCCAAGGGCGTCGTCATCCGCGCCGCCCACTATCCCGGCCGCGCGCCGATCGAGAGCTACGGCAATGGCGGCTTCCGCTTCGCCGCCATGTCGCATCGCGGCTCTCTGCTCTGCCTGCCGAGCGGCATCTATGGCTGGGAGGCGCCGCCACCGGGCGCCATCGACGCAGCCAGCCTGGAGAAGGCCCTGGCCGAGGCGGACGCCATCCAGATCCTGCTCGTCGGCACCGGCGCGGACATCGTGCCGCTCTCCGCCGAACTGAGAGAGCGCTGCCGCGACGCCGGGATCGTCGCCGAACCGATGTCGACCGGCGCGGCGGTGCGCACCTTCAACGTGCTGCTGGCCGAGGAGCGCGCGGTGGCGGCGGCCCTGATCGCCGTGGACTGAGGCGCCGCGCCGCGCCATATCTGTCGGCCATGGATGTTTACGAGCACTGTGCCCAGACGGTACGCGAGCTGGACCGCGATCGTTACATCGCCGACCTGTTCGCGCCGGCGGCCGTGCGCAAGCACCTGTTCGCGCTCCATGCCTTCAGCGCCGAAGTGGCGCGCATCCGCGACACGGTCAGCGACCCGGTACTCGGCGAGATACGGCTGCAATGGTGGCGCGACGCACTGATTGCCGGCGGTGGCGGTCATCCGGTGACGAGCGCGCTGATCGAGACCATCCGCACCTTCGCCCTGCCGCTTGCCGGCTTCGAGGGGCTGATCGACGCCCGGGTGTTCGACCTCTATGACGACCAGATGCCGACCGTGCAGGACCTCGAAGGCTATGCCGGAGAGACCTCGTCGGCGCTGATCCAGCTCGGCGCCATCGTGCTTGCCGGCGGTCACGATCCGCGCGTGGCTTCGGCGGCCGGCCACGCGGGCGTCGCCTACGCCATGACCGGGCTGATGCGGGCGCTGCCGATCCACGCCGCGCGCGGCCAGTGTTACCTGCCGGCCGATATCGGCGCCGCTCACGGCTTCGACCGCGAGACGCTGTTGCGCGGTCGGGCCACGCCGGAACTGCTGGCGACGCTGGCCGAGTTGCGCCGGATCGCCCGCGACCACCTCGCCACCGCCATGCCGGAGATCACGGCCCTGCCGGTTACCCTGAAACCGGCCTTTCTGCCGGTCGCCCTGGTCGCCCCGGTGCTTGATCGCATGGACAAGCCCGGCTACGACCCGTTCTCCGGTCGCGTCGAACTCACGCCGCTGCGCCGGCAGTGGATCCTCTGGCGCGCAGCGCACCGCTGGAATTAGGGGAGGCTATTCCGCCGCGTCGGTGGCAGGGCCGGCCAGCCACCGGTCGAGGTCGCTCAGCGCCCGGGCGGCGATCGCCTGACGCTTGGCCTTGCCATGTTCCGGACCCTTCAGCTTCCTGCCCGGCTCGGGCGTCACTGTGATGTCGGGGAACAGGCCGAAATTGACGTTCATCGGCTGAAACGAGCGTTTTCCCGGCTCGTCGTCCGAGGAGAGGTGGCCGCCGGTGATGTGGCCGAGGATGGCGCCGAAGGCGGTGGTCGCCGGCGGCGGCACGATGGCCTCGCCGAGCCGCTCGGCAGCGGCCATGCGCCCGGCAAGAAGTCCGATGGCGGCCGATTCGACATAGCCCTCGCAGCCGGTGATCTGACCGGCGAAACGCAGGCGGGGGGCCGCCTTGAGGCGCAGGAATCCATCCAATACCTTGGGGGAATTGAGGAAAGTGTTGCGGTGCAAACCGCCGAGGCGGGCGAATTGCGCGCGCTCGAGGCCGGGGATCATGCGGAAGATGTCGGCCTGGATGGCGTAGCGCAGCCGCGTCTGGAAGCCGACCATGTTGTAGAGCGTACCCAGCGCATTGTCCTGGCGGAGCTGGACGATGGCGTGGGGCTTGACCATGGGATCACGGGGATTGGTGAGCCCGACCGGCTTCATGGGGCCGTGGCGCGGCGTCTCGCGGCCACGCTCGGCCATCACCTCGATGGGCAGGCAGCCGTCGAAATAGGGGATATTTTCCCAGTCGTGGTGCTTGTGCGGCTCACCGGCGAGAAGCGCGTCGATGAAGGCGTCGTACTCAGCCTTGTCCATCGGGCAGTTGATGTAGTCGGCGCCGCTGCCGCCAGGGCCCGCCTTGTCGTAGCGCGACTGGAACCAGGCGATGTCCATGTCGATCGTATCGAAATGGACGATGGGCGCGATGGCATCGAAGAAGGCGAGCGCATCCTCGCCGGTGAGCTGCCGGATCACCTCGGCCAGCGGAGCGGAGGTGAGCGGGCCGGTGGCGACGATGACGTTGTCCCATTCGGGCGGGGGCAGGCCGGCAACCTCGCCGCGCGACAGGGTAACGAGCGGCTCGGCGGCCAGCGTGGCCGTGATCGCCTCGGAAAAGCCCTCGCGGTCGACCGCCAGCGCGCCGCCGGCCGGCACCTGGTTGGCGTCGGCGGCGCGCATGACCAGCGAGCCGGCGCGGCGCAGCTCCTCATGCAGCAGCCCGACCGCGTTGTTGCGGGCGTCGTCAGAGCGGAATGAGTTGGAGCAGACCAGTTCGGCCAGCCGGTCGGTCGTATGGGCCTCGGTCTGGCGCTCCGGCCGCATCTCGTGGAGCACCACCGGCACGCCGCGGCGGACGAGCTGCCAGGCGGCCTCCGATCCGGCGAGGCCGCCACCGATGACATGGACGGGAGCGATCATGGGCCGCGAACCTAGTCGGCCGCACGGGCCGGTTCAACGGCCCCTGAAAATGAAAAACGCCCGCCGGGGAGGAAATCGGCGGGCGTTTCTCTAAGGGACCGGTCGCGTGGGAGGACGCCGCACCGGCCCAGTTCGCCACGGGGGAGGGAGGAGAATCCCCGCAGCGAATTCCTTACATCGTGGCTGCCTTGCGGGCGATCGCCGGGATGTCCGCGGCGGAGATGCCGAGGTCGGCCAGGTCGCGGTTGGAAAGCCGCATCAGCTCGTTGTAGGTCTGGCGGTACTTGCGCCAAGCCCGGTAGGTGGTGACAATCCGGTTGTTCATTTTCGTCGTGCCTCTTGAATTCCAAATCTCTGTGGACGGCGACACCGAACTCACTGCCGTCCTTCGATTGAGAAGATAGGCGCATACCTGAGCGATGTGCAGACGAGATTTCGCATACCGGCCTTGCACTTCATGCAACGCAACACATTTCCGTCATACATGGTGCGGTGCAGCAAAATTGGCCAAATACCGCAGAAATCCGACCGATTTGGCCGTGATTCACGCGCGCCGCGGGCCGCCGATTGCGGCGCAAGTTTGACCGGCCATGCGGCAGGCGCAGCACCACCTCGTGGTCGAGACGCGTGGCAAGGGGCTGACCGAGATTACCGATTCCGTCGCCCGCTGGATGGAGGGCCAGGGGATAGCGAACGGCCTCCTGACCGTGTTCTGCCGGCACACCTCAGCCTCGCTCACCATCCAGGAGAACGCCGACCCGGACGTGCGCACCGACCTTGAGGCCTACTTCGAACGCCTGGCGCCGGAATTCGGGCCCCTACGTCCACACCCTGGAAGGGGCGGACGACATGCCGGCCCACATCCGCGCCGCGCTGACCCAGGTGAGCCTGACGATTCCCGTGAGCGACGGACGCATGGCGCTCGGCACCTGGCAGGGCATCTACGTGTTCGAGCACCGGCGGCGGCCGCATCGCCGCGATATGGTGCTGCACCTGATCGGGGACTAGATTGCGGCGGCATTGACTGGAGGAGGGGACTGGTGGCGGACATCACGCTCTACGGCCGCAAGACATCGGTGAACGTGCAGAAGGCGGTGTGGGTGCTCGAAGAGCTGCGCGTGCCCTATGCGCAGATCGAGGTGGGCCTCAATTTCGGCGGCGTCGACACGCTGGAATACCTGGCGATGAACCCGAACGGCCTGGTGCCGACGCTGAAGGACGGCGAGTTCACCCTGTGGGAGAGCCACGCCATCGTCCGCTACCTATCGGCGACCTATGGCGCCGGCAATCTGTGGCCCGAATCGCCGAAAGCGCGTGCCGCCGCCGACCAGTGGACCGACTGGACGGCGATGCGCTTCCAGCCGGCCTGGGGCGCGGTGTTCAGCGCCGTTGCGCGCACCAAGCCCGAGGCCCGGGACAAGACAGCCATCGCGGCGGCCCTGAAGGGCATCGAACCCTGCTTCCGCATCCTCGATGCGCAGCTGCACAAGACGCCCTGGCTCGCCGGCGAGCGGCTGACCTATGGCGATATCGCCGCCGGGGCGTTGCTCTATCGCTGGTACACCATGGACATCGACCGGCCGCCGCTGGCGAACGTCGATGCTTGGTACGAGCGGCTGCAGGCGCGCCCGGCCTACGCCAAGGGCGTCTGCGTCAACTACGACATCCTGAAGGACACGATCGGGTAGCCGCGCCGCACCCGGGACACGGTCATTCCAGAACCGCTTCGATCGTCAGGCGGCCGTCGATATTGGCCAGAGTCAGCGTGGCGGTGTCGAACAGAAGGGCCGCCGCGTCCCCGTCACCGGTGAAGACGGCATAGCCGCCACTGGTATCCGCGGGCGGCTGCGGCAGCTCGCCGGCCGTGATGACCGGGCCGGCGGCCGCGGCGAAGTTGCCGATATTGGCGATCAGCGGTGCCGCGCGCTCCTGCGCTTCCTCGTCGAGGATCCAGCCGAGGAAGCCCTGGGCGATGTCGCGGGCGAAGGCTTCGTCGGGGCCGCTGACGAAGCTGCGGTCGAGGCAGAGGTGGGCGGAACGGATGCCGTCGGCGGCGTTGGCGATCACATCGACCACGACCAGCGCCCGGAAGGCGTCGCCAAGCGGGCGGAAACGGTGGCGGATGTCGTCGCCCTCGGCCACCGGCTCGCCGTCCGGCCCCAGATGGAACCAGCCGAAGAACTCGGTGTCCTGCCCTGCGCCGAGCCTGCGGGTCGATGCGGCGTGGGCGACTGGCGGTGCGGGCGGATCGTGATGGAACAGGGAACGGAACACACTCAGCATGTCACCACTGTAACGCATCGTGAGGCGGGATCATGGCGACGCATTGTCCCGCCCGGTTCGGGACGCGCCGCCCTGAACACAAGCGAAGGCAATGCCCTCCGTCGCATTTCGTCGCCCCGGCGAAAGCCGGGAGTCCCTTCCGTGGGAGAAGGTGTCTGGATTCCGGCTTCAGCCGGAATGACGAAGGGGCGTGGGGTACGGTCGCCCACATGCCCGCGCGGGCGGGCATCCAGGGCGGACGAGCAACAAGCACAGAGTTCGGGGCGAATCCTGACTGGGTTCCCGCCGTTGCGGGAGCGAACGGGACAGGGGCGAGCGATCGACCGAGGCGTCGACGGCTACTGGGTCGCTGCTTGCACAGGGACGACCCATTCTTCGGTCAGTCCACCCTGACCCAGCCGCGCGCCATGAGGTGCTCCTGCGGCCTGAAGCGGCGCTTGTAGTCCATCTTGCGCGAGCCCTCGACCCAGTAGCCGAGATAGACGTAGGGCAGGCCCATCTTCCGCGCCCGCTGGATGTGATCGAGGATCATGAAGGTTCCGAGGCCCCGGTCGGCATAGTCCGGGTCGAAGAACGAGTAGACCATGGACAGGCCGTCGGCGAGCACGTCGGTGAGGGCGGTGGCGACCAGTCGCCCGTCGCCGCGCTTGGTGATGGCGGTGTCGGGCCCGCGGAAGCGATACTCGATCACCTGGGTATCGACGTGGGAATTGCCGACCATCATGGCGTAGTCGAGCACCGTCATGTCGGCCATGCCGCCTTCGGCGTGGCGGGCATCGAGATAGGCGCGGAAGAGGGAATACTGGTCGGCCGACGGGCTTGCCGTGGTTTCGGCGCCGATGATATCGCGATTCTGGCGCTGGACCCGCTTCAGGTTGCGGCCGGGGGCAAAGGCGTCAACCACCACGCGGATCGACACGCAAGCGCGGCAGCCCTCGCAGGCCGGGCGGTAGGCGATGTTCTGGCTGCGGCGGAAGCCGCCCTGGGTGAGGATATCGTTGAGCGCGGCGGCCCGCTCGCCGACCAGATGGGTGAAGACCTTGCGCTCGGCGCGGCCGGGCAGGTACGGGCACGGGGCTGGCGCCGTCAGGTAGAACTGCGGGGTCTCGGTCGTATGCTGGGTCATCCGCGACGCGGCTGCTAACGTGGTATCGCTCTAAACACCATAATACCAAGGGCCGACGATCGAAAAGACGAGCCACATCAGGATGACCAGGGGCAGGCCGCCGACGAAATAGTCGGAGAAACGGTAGTGGCCGGGGCCCATGACCAGCATGTTGGTCTGGTAGCCGACGGGAGAGGCGAAGGCGCAACTCGCCGCCAGCATCACCGCCACCACGAAGGGCAGCGGCTTGGCGCCGACCTTGGCGGCGATATCCAGCGCAATCGGCGTGAACAGCACCGCCGTGGCATTGTTCGACAGAATATTGGTGAGCACGCTCACCACCAGGAAGAGCACCGAAAGGATCACCCAGTTCGGCCGCCCGTCGACCAGCGCCACCGTAGCCTGGGCGATGAGCGCGGCGCCGCCGGTCGCCTGCAGTGCCGCCGCGGCGGCCAGTGCCGCGCCGATCATCAGATAAATGCGCCGGTCGAAGGCGCGCACCGCCTGGCGGATGTTGAGACAGCCGGCGAGAATCATGGCGAGCGCCGCGGTCAGCGCCCCGATGACGACCGGTCCGATGCCGCTGGCGGCGTAGAGGACGAGCAGGGCGAAGATGATCTGTGCCCGCCGCGCATAGCGGCGCTGGGGCAGTTCGCTCGCCGACCATTCCAGCAGGATGACGTCGCGGTTGGTCCTCAGGCCCTCGATGGCGTCGCGGGTGCCGCCGACCAGCAGCACGTCGCCGGCCTCGAGACGGATATCGGCAAGTTGCATGCGCGGCATGCGGCTGCGGCGCTCGACGCCGAGGACGACGGTATCGGTATCGCGATGGATCGCCGCCTGCTCGATGGTGCGGCCGATGACGCGCGAACCGGGCGCCACCATGGCCTCGGCCAGAGTGAGGTCCTTGGTCGAGACGCCGGGGGCGACCTCGCTTTCCGACGGCTGGCTGCCGACCGCCTGATCGGAGATGGCTCGCGTGAGCGCCGAGCGGGTGGCAGCGACCACCAGCGTGTCGCCGGGTCTCAGCGTCAGGTCCTCGAACGGCGGCAGAAAGGGATGCTCGCGCCGCTGGACGAGGCGCACGGTCATGTCCTTGAGCGCCGGGAACATGCCGGCGACGGCCTTGGTGCCGGCGAGCGGGTGGCCGTAGCCGATATCGATCTGGGCGATGAACTGCTTGCCCGAACCGCCGGTGATCTGCTCGGCCATACTGCTGCGCGCCTTGAGAATGCGCGGCAGGACGAAGGCGACATAGAGGAAGCCGGCCAGCGCCATGAATAGCGCCGGGACGGTGAAATCGAAGAAGCCGATCCTGAGGCCGCCGACCTTCTCGGCAACGCCGGCGGCGAGCAGGTTGGTCGACGTGCCGATCAGCGTCGTCATGCCGCCGAGCAGCGCCGCGAAGGACAACGGCATCAGAATCTTGGACGTGGCCACGCCGCGCCCGGCGGCGATCGCGGTGATGATCGGCAGGAACATGACCACCACCGGCGTGTCGTTGACGAAGGCGCTGGCGACCATCGCCACGGCCAGCGCCACGATGACCGCGCCCATGCCGGTGCGGCCGCCGAGGCGGGCGATGAGCGTCGTCGGCTTCTCCAGGGCGTCGGTGTGGAACAGGCCCTGGCCGACGACCAGCAGGGCGAGGACAGTGATCAGCGCCTGATTGGCGAGGCCGGCGAGCAGGTCGTCGGGACCGAGCGGGCTCTGCGTGCCGGCGAGCATCGGCACCGCCCAGAACAGCACCAGCCAGCCGACCAGCGCCACCAGCGAGACGACCTCGATCGCCCAGCGCTCAAGCGCGTAGGCGACGATCATCGCCACGATGGCCGCAAAGGTCAGCCAGGTCAGGATTGTGGGTGCCGCCATGTCCGCTCCAAGGCGAGCATCATGCCCAAGCGCGGGAGGCGCTCAAGCGCCCAATTTTGCGTGGGTGGGCCGCTGCGCGCAATTATTTGCTGTCGCGCGCCAGCGCATCGGCATTCAACGCCACGACGCCGAGCAGCAGGTCGTGAAGCAATTGGCGGCGCGGCGTGAACAGCCCGACGAGCAGGATCAGCGGCGTCAGGATGCCGCACGAGAACCAGAAGATCAGCGCGTGCATGACGGCGAGCAGCGGGAACATGCGCTGGCCGTTCCAGGTGCGCATCTCGACCCCGACGACGCGCATGCCGGGCGTTGCTGAGCCGCGGCCGCCCAGCGTCAGCGCGCAATAGCCGAGCGCGACGATGGCGAACAGCACCGGGAACAGCAGCCAGGCGATGCCGAGCGTGATGAGGCCGAGGATGAGGATCATCAGCGCCGCCGGAATCATCAGGAGCACGATGAGGATGGCGTCGACGACGAAGGCGACGATGCGCTTCGACAGCACGCCGTCGAACAGCTCTGGCTGCCGCTTGGGGTCGTAGACGAAGCGGTTGCTCCCAGGCGCGTTTCCGGTGTCGCTCATCAATGGGTCCGTGCCGGAGTTGGTTGCACGACCAGTATAGCGGATTTGGCGGAGATGTCGTGGTGGCGCATGGGCGCGCAACTTGCCCCGTTCATAGCCGGCCGGAGCGGGATTCGTTCCCCGGACGCGGTGCAGCATGAAACGGCGCACCGCGCTGCGCCCGGGACACGCCTCACGGCGTATCCAGACGCTCGACGCCGAAGCCGCGCGCGGTCAGCGCCGCGATGATCTCGGCGGCGTGGTCGGGGCCATGGGTCTCCATGGTGAGATCGACGCTGGCGCCCTTCGGGGGCACCGACAGCATCGTCCGGCGGTGGGAGACGTCGAGGATGTTGCCGCCGGCCGCGCCGATGGTGCGGGCGATCTCGGCCAGCACGCCGGGACGGTCGCGAATGATAATGCGCACGGCGACCACCTGCTGCTCGCGGGCGAGCTCGCGCACCATGATCGAGGCGGCAAGCCGCGGGTCGATGTTGCCGCCGGCCAGGATCAGGCCGACGCGACGGCCACGGAAGCGGTCCGGATCGGAGAGCACGGCCGCGAGGCCGGCGGCGCCAGCGCCCTCGGCCATCGTCTTCTGCAGCATGAGATAGGCGGCGACCGCCTGCTCTATTGTCCCCTCGCCGACGAGGACCACGTCGTCCACATGACTGCGGACGGCTTCCAGCGTCAGCCTGCCGACATTCTTGACGGCGATGCCCTCGGCCAGCGTCTCGCCGCCGATTTTCGGGCTTTCGCCGCGCAAGGCCGCCCACATTGATGGATAGAGTTCGGTTTCGACGCCGATGACCTGGCAGGCCGGCTTCAGCGCCTTCACCGCAATGGCGATACCGGAGATCAGGCCGCCGCCGCCGACCGGCACGATGACGGTGTGGAGGTCCGGCTGGTCCTCGAGGATCTCCAGCCCGATGGTGCCCTGACCGGCGATGATGCGCGGGTCGTCATAGGGATGGACGAGCACCGCGCCGGTGCGCGCGATCGTCTGCTCGACGATCGCCTGGCAATCGGCAAGCGTGTCGCCGTCGATCACCACATCGGCACCGATGGAACGGGTGGCGGCGATCTTCACGAAAGGGGTGAGCGCCGGCATGACGATGGTGGCACGGATGCCGAGTCGCCGGGCGTGCCAGGCGACCGCCTGAGCGTGATTGCCGGCCGACATGGCGATGACGCCGCGCGCCCGCTCCTCGTCCGTCAGCGCCAGCATCCTGATCAGCGCGCCGCGCTCCTTGAACGAGGCGGTCGCCTGCAGGTTCTCGTATTTCACCCAGATGTCGGCGCCGGTCGCCTGCGACAGGCGCGGGGAGGGCAGGAAGGGCGTGCGGGTGACGACGCCGGCGATCTCTCCCGCCGCAGCGCGGATATCGGTCAGCGTGGGGAGGGCGCTATCGGGCATGCGGGCTACCCCCTCAGCTTCTCCGCCACGAGGGGGGCGAAGTAGGTGAAGATGCCGTCGGCGCCGGCGCGCTTGAAGGCGATGAGCGATTCCATCATGGCCCGGTCGCCGTCGATCCAGCCGTTCGCGGCGGCGGCGCGGATCATCGAATACTCGCCCGACACCTGATAGACGAAGGTCGGCAGGCCGAAGGTCTCCTTCATGCGGAAGAGCACGTCGAGATAGGGCATGCCCGGTTTCACCATCAGCATGTCGGCGCCCTCAGCGATGTCGGTCTCCGCCTCGCGCATGGCGTCGTCGCTGTTCTCCGGGGCGACGTAATAGGTGAGCTTGTCGCCCTTCAGCGTCTGGTCGGTGCCGATCGCCTCGCGATAGGGCCCGTAGAAGGCTGAGGCATATTTCGCCGTATAGGACATGATCGCGATGTCGGAATGGCCGGCGGCGTCGAGCGCCTCGCGGATCGCTCCGATGCGCCCGTCCATCATGTCGGAGGGTGCGATCACGTCAGCGCCGGCTTCCGCCTGCAGCACGGCGGCGCGGACGACCTGCGCCACGCTTTCGTCGTTCACGATGATGCCGTCGCGCAGGATGCCGTCGTGGCCGTGATCGGTGAACGGGTCGAGAGCGGCGTCGGTAATGACGCCGATCTCTGGCGCAGCCGCCTTGATGGCGCGCACCGTCCGGCACATCAGGTTGTCCGGGTTGAGGATCTCCGAGCCGGTCTGGTCGCGCAGCGCCATGTCGACATAGGGAAAGATGGCGATCGCCGGGATGCCGAGGTGCTGGCCGCGCTCGGCCTCGCGCGCGGCAAGGTCGACGGACAGGCGCTCGATGCCGGGCATGGCCGCGATCGGCTCGCGGCGGTTCTCCCCGTCGATCACGAAGATCGGCCAGATCAGGTCGTCCACGGTGAGCGTGGTCTCGCGCACGAGGCGCCGCGACCAGTCGGCACGGCGGTTGCGACGGAGCCGGCGCCGGCCGGTGATCCGGTCGACATCGGGAAGGACGGGCTTCAGGGGCGCAGTCATCGGTGGTCCTGTGGGGCGGTCCGGTCGGGATTGGAGTGGGCGGAACATACCACCTTTTGCCGGGCCGACAGCCGATTGCCGCTGGCAAGGCCGGCGGCGAAGGTGCTAGGGCTGGCCGGGCAGGGCTAAAGGGGGCCATCGGGACGGCCATGCCGATGCTGAATGACGATCCGTTGGCGGCACCGGAGGTGGAACGCGACCGCCTCGACGTGGCGCTCGACTATTACCTGATCGCCCTGTCGGTGCTGATGATGCTGCTCGGCTTGCGCGAGTGGGCGACCATCCTCGGCATCTTCCCCGGCGTCACCGGATCCTTCGAGGCGATGACCGCGCCCTGGAAGGTCGCCACCATGTATCTGTCGGTGGTCGACCTGGTCGCTTCGGTCGGCCTGTGGATGCGGGGGGCCTGGGGCAAGGTTGTATGGCTGCTCGCCGCGCTCTCGGGCATTGCGCTGCACACGGTCTTCATCCGCACCTTCGGCAGCGACCTGCCGATCGTCCTGCTGCACGTGCTGACCATCGCGGCCTTTGTCGCGCTCTCCTTCTTCGGCCGCCGCGAGTGACGTGACGCCCCGCCGAAAGGGCGGAAAACCGCGCAATTCGAGCTTTCGCGGTAAGCCGGCATTAAGGCTGGTGCTTAAGCCGATTTTTAGTCGCTTTGCGTATGGTGTCTCCATAGAGCAGGGAAAACACCTGCCGAACGGAGAGGCGATTATGGCTATTGCAAAAAGGGCAGCGGAGGTTGTCGTCCAGCCGCCGCGTGGGGTGGAGCTGAAGCCGCTCTACCTGGAGGCTTTGACCCTGGTCGAGCGCCTGCATCGGCGCCTGCTGGATGTCATCAAGGACGAATTCGACCGCGCCGGGCGGTCGGACGTGAACAGCGTCCAGGCGCTGCTTCTGTCCAATATCGGCGATTCCGAACTGACCGCCGGCGAACTCAGGACGCGCGGCTACTATCTCGGCTCGAATGTGTCCTACAACCTCAAGAAGCTGGTGGAGATGGGCTACATCCATCATCAGCGTTCGCGCATGGACCGCCGTTCGGTGCGCGTTAGCCTGACGGAGAAGGGTCGTCAGGTGGCGGACATCGTCAACAATCTCTACGAGCGCCATATCCGCTCGATCGATCAGGTTGGCGGCATCGGTCCCGACGACTTCCACACCCTCAACCGCTCCTTGCAGCGGCTCGAGCGCTTCTGGACGGACCAGATTCTCTACCGGCTGTAAAGGCCGGTCCTCTCAGGCGGTGCTGCGAAACGGCCCGGCTCTGCCGGGCCGTTTCGATTCTGGGGCAGGTCGAGCGCCTCGTCGTGCCGCTCTGCCGCAGGCGGGCCATCTGGACGTGCCGCGAAAGCGCCACATAACCTCAGCAATAGAAACAGGGACGGTATTGCCGGTCACGATTCAAATCTGCGCGAACCGGTGGGAAGGATGCGGCCGTTGCAATTGTCACATGCAAGCCAGCGTGTTACGCCCAAAGTAGAGGGCGGAAATATCCGGGATTCAAAGCATTTGCATGAGAGTCGCAATCTGATGGCCGCCCACGGCGCCACGATGTTCCGCACCGGCATGTTTGCCGCCGCCTTGCTGGCGGCGACCGCCTTGCCGGCGTTTGCCCAGGATCCGATCGGCGAGGTGCTGCAGCAGAGCGGTGGTTCCGAATGGTCGGACGGGTTCGATACCGCCTCGGTCAGCGCCGCCGACGTGCGCACCTCGATTCCGACCATGTCGCCGCAGATCATCGGCGCCCTGCAAACTGCCATCGCCGAATATTCCAATATCGTCGCCCGCGGCGGCTGGCCGACGGTGCCGTCCGACAACACGCTCAGGATCGGCATGAGCGCACCGGCGGTGGCCACACTGCGCCAGCGCCTGGCGATTGCCGGCGACCTGCCGAGCGCGGCGGACAACAGCTCGGCCGCCTTCGATTCCTACGTCGATGCTGCGGTCAAGCGCTTCCAGGCGCGCCACGGCATCCAGCCCGACGGCGTGGTCGGTGATTCGACCTTTGCGGCCCTCAACGTGCCGGCGCAGATCCGCCTGCAGCAGCTCGCCACCAACCTGACGCGCCTGAAGGTGCTGACCGCCAAGCCGCTGCCGCAGCGCTACGTGATGGTCAACATCCCGGCGGCTTCGGTCGAGGTGGTCGAGGACGGGGTCGTCGTGCAGCGGCACACCGCCGTCGTCGGCAAGGTCACGCGGCCGTCGCCCATCGTCAATTCGAAGATTTCCGAGATCAACTTCCACCCCTATTGGACGGTGCCGGCGAGCATCATCCGCAAGGATCTGATCCCGATCATGCAGAAGGATCCCACGTACCTGGCGACGTGGCACATCCGCATCTACGACCGCAAGGGTGAAGAGGTTCAGCCGACGGCGATCGACTGGACCACCGACGATGCGGTCAACTATCGCTTCCGCCAGGACCCGGGGGATTTCAACTCGCTGGGCATCGTCAAGATCAACTTCCCCAGCCCCGACGGCGTCTACATGCACGACACGCCACACAAGGGCCTGTTCAACGACGACTTCCGCTTCGATTTGTCGGGCTGCGTGCGCATCCAGAACATTCGCGAGCTGATCACCTGGATCCTCAAGAACACGCCCGGCCAGACACCGGATGTGGTCGACAGCGAGCTGCGCAACATCGAGCAGGTGAATATCAAGGTGGCCGACCCGATCCCGCTCCACTGGACCTACATCACCGCTTGGTCGACGACCGACGGCATCGTCAATTTCCGCAATGATATCTACGACCTGGACGGTCTGGAGCAGCTGACGGCGGACGCTTCCGCCGCCCCAGTGGACCCTTCTGCCGCGCCGGTCGACGCCTCCACGACGTCCACGCCGATATCGGCAGTCCCGGCCAATTCCACGGCGCAGTAAGGGCGGGCGCCCCCGGGCGCCTCGCGTGGCGCCAGCCGTTCAACTGTGATAGAGCCCGGGCCGAGTTCCGTGCCCGCTAGCCAAGCGGGCCGGACGGCGTTTTTTCATTTCGCTGACAGGAATACGCGCCATGTCCGTGACAGCCGCCCTCGGCGCCAACAGCGCGCCCGGATTCTTCACCGCCTCGCTCGCCGAATCGGATCCCGAGATCGCCGACGCGATCGCCCAGGAGCTCGGCCGCCAGCAGCACGAGATCGAGTTGATCGCCTCCGAGAACATCGTCTCCAAGGCGGTGCTTGAGGCACAGGGCTCGGTGATGACCAACAAGTACGCCGAGGGCTATCCCGGCAAGCGCTATTACGGCGGCTGCCAGTTCGTCGATATCGCCGAGACGCTGGCGATCGAACGCGCCAAGAAGCTGTTCGGGGCCAATTTCGCCAACGTCCAGCCGAACTCGGGCAGCCAGATGAACCAGGCCGTGTTCCTGGCGCTTCTGGAGCCGGGCGACACCTTCATGGGCCTCGATCTGGCCGCCGGCGGACACCTTACGCACGGCTCGCCGGTCAACATGTCGGGCAAGTGGTTCAAGGTGGCGCCCTACAACGTGCGCCGCGACGACCAGCTGCTCGACTACGACGAGATCGAGCGCATCGCCAACCAGGCCAAGCCGAAGCTGATCCTCGCCGGCGGCACCGCCTATTCGCGCTATTGGGACTTCAAGCGCTTCCGCGAGATCGCCGATTCCGTCGGCGCCTATCTGATGGTCGACATGGCCCATTTCGCCGGTCTGGTGGCCGGCGGCGTACATCCTTCGCCGATTCCACACGCCCATGTCACCACGACCACGACGCACAAGTCGCTGCGTGGGCCGCGCGGCGGCATGATCCTCGCCAATGACGAGGCGATCGCCAAGAAGCTCAACTCGGCGGTCTTCCCCGGCCTGCAGGGCGGCCCGCTGATGCATGTCATCGCCGCCAAGGCGGTGGCGCTTGGCGAGGCGCTCAGGCCAGACTTCAAGGTCTACGCCAAGAACATCGTCGAGAATGCGCGCGCGCTGGCCGAGACGCTGAAGAGCGCTGGCTTCGAGATCGTCTCGGGCGGCACCGACAACCACCTGATGCTGGTCGATCTGAGGCCGAAGAGCCTGAAGGGCAATATCTCCGAGAAGGCGCTCGGCCGCGCTGGCCTGACCTGCAACAAGAATGGCATCCCCTACGACCCGCAAAAGCCCTTCGTTACCTCAGGCATCCGGCTGGGCACGCCGGCCTCGACCACGCGCGGCTTCGGCGTTGCCGAGTTCCGTCAGGTAGGTCAGCTGATCGCCGAGGTGCTGGACGCGGTGGCACAGAGCGAGGACGGGTCGGCGCCGCTGGTCGAAGCAGCGGTCAAGCAAAAGGTGAGGGCGCTCGCCGACCGCTTCCCGATCTACCAGTAGACACGGCGGGACGCGGGGCAATGCGCTGTCCTTATTGCGGTAATCCCGACACCCAGGTGAAGGATTCGCGGCCGTCGGAAGACAACACCGCGATCCGCCGCCGGCGCGTCTGCCCGGACTGCGGCGGGCGCTTTACCACCTTCGAGCGCGTGCAACTGCGCGAGCTGACGGTGATCAAGCGCAACGGACGGCGGGTTCCCTTCGACCGCGACAAGCTGATGCGCTCGGTTCAGGTGGCGCTACGCAAGCGCACCGTCGATCCCGAGCGCGTCGAGCGCATGGTCAATGGCATCGTCCGTCAGCTCGAGAGCAGCGGCGAGAGCGACGTGCCGTCGGACGCGATCGGGCAACTGGCGATGGAGGGCCTGCGCAACCTCGACGAGGTCGCCTATGTGCGCTTCGCCTCGGTCTACAAGAACTTCAACGACGCCGCAGACTTCACCAACGTCCTCGGCGAGCTCTCCGGCGAGCAGCCGACGATCCTGAAGAAGTGAGCCATGCCGTCCCGCCGCAAGACACCGCCCATCGATCCGGAATTCGACCGGCGCACGATGGCTGCGGCGCTCCGCCTCGGTCGCCGCAATCTCGGCCAGACCAGCCCCAACCCGGCGGTCGGCTGCGTGATCGTCAGGACCGACGGCGGCGAGCCGGTGGTGGTCGGCCGCGGTTGGACGGCGGTCGGCGGACGGCCGCACGCCGAGAAGGAGGCGCTGAAGGAGGCGGGTTCGGCGGCCGAAGGCGCCACGGTTTACGTGACGCTGGAGCCCTGCGCCCATAAGGGCCGGGTGAAGCCGTGCAGCGAGGCGCTGGTCGCGGCCAGGGTTGCCCGTGTCGTCAGCGCCATGGACGATCCCGACCCGCGCACGGCAGGCAAGGGCCATGCGCTGCTCGAGGAGGCGGGAATCGTCGTCACCCGCACCGTGCTCGCCGAAGAGGCGGCCCGCGCTCATTCCGGGCACATCCAGAGGATCACCAAGGGGCGGCCGCACGTCACCCTCAAGCTTGCCGTCTCGGCCGACGGCATGATCGGCACGCGCGGCGGCGAGCGCATGATCATCACCAGCGAGGAAGCCTTCACCGCGGTGCAGGCGATGCGCACCGACTTCGACCTGGTGATGGTCGGCATCGGCACGGTCACGGTCGACAATCCGCGGCTGACGGTGCGGCTGCCGGGGCTCGCTGGCCGCACGCCGACGCGCGTTATCCTCGACGCCTCGGCGCGGCTGTCGCTGGAATTGAACCTGGTTCAGACGGCCCGCGACGTGCCGCTCATCGACATCGTCGGGCCGCAGGCGCCGGAGCCGCGCAAGGCCGAGCTGGAGGCGGCCGGAGTGAAGATCATCCAGGTCGATGCGGCCCAGGGCGGCCTCGATCTTCGCCAGGCGCTGGCCGCGCTCGCCAAGGAGGGTTTTTCGCGCCTGTTCGCCGAAGGTGGGGCCGAGGTGGCCGCGTCGCTGGTTGCCGGCGACCTGATCGACGAAGTCGTCATCTTCCGCGCGCCGGTGGTGGTCGGGCCGAACGGCGTGCGTGCCCTGGGCGGCACCGCGCTCTCGGCACTGGAACGCAGTCCGCGCTACCGGCTGGTCGAGACCACGCCCGTCGGCGTGGACACCATGCGACGCTATGTAAGGGCATGAGCATCATGTTTACCGGAATTGTCAGTGACGTCGGCCGGGTGAAGCGCGTGGACGAGCGCAACGACGTGCGCCGCGTCGCGATCAGGTCCGCCTACGACGCGGACACCATCGACATCGGCGCGTCGATCGCCTGCAACGGCATCTGCCTGACGGTGGTGTCGCGCGAAGTGGAGGCGGCCGGCGGCTGCACCTTCGAGGTGGAGGCGGCGCCGGAGACGCTGATGGTGACCACGGCGCAGGACTGGAAGGTCGGCACGCGCCTCAACCTGGAACGCTCGCTGAGACTGGGCGACGAGCTTGGCGGCCACCTGGTCAGCGGCCATGTCGACGGGCTGGCGACGATCGTTTCGCGCGAGGACTTCAGCGAGACGACGAAATTCGTCTTCGAGGCGCCGCACGCTCTGGCGCGCTTCATCGCCACCAAGGGCTCGGTGGCGCTCGACGGGGTGTCGCTGACCGTGAATGGCGTCGACGGCGACCGTTTCGACTGCCTGCTCATCCCGCACACCTTGCAGGTGACCGCCTGGGACGAGCGCCAGCCGGGCGACCGCATCAACCTCGAGGTCGACACCATCGCCCGCTACGTCGCACGGATCGCCGGGGCCGCGTAGGCTGGGCAACGAACCGTAGCCCGGATGGGGCGCAGCCGGGATAAGCACGGTTTCCGCCTTCCGCTTCGCTGCATGTGGGCTACGCACAAACACAAAGCGCACTGCCAGCGCGCGGAACCCTTCCTCCGGTCGATTCCGCTGGACAAGCCCGGCTCGCGCGGTATTGGTCACGGCCAATTTCCGCCCTTTGGACCGAGTGAGTTTCCGTGCCCCACCTGTTGATCATCGAAGCGCGTTTCTACGACGACATCGCCGACGAACTGCTGCGCGGCGCTGTCGGGGCGCTGGAGCGCGCCGGGGCCACCTATGAGCGGGTGACGGTGCCGGGAGCGCTGGAGATTCCGGCAGCGCTGGCCATGGCGATGGAGGCGGTCGAGGCGGGCAATGCCGAGTATGACGGCTATGTGGCGCTCGGCTGCGTGATCCGCGGCGAGACCACCCATTACGAGACCGTGTCGAACGAATCCGCCCGCGGGCTCATGGACCTGGCGATGGACGAGGCGATCGCCATCGGCAACGGCATCCTGACCGTCGAGAACGACGAACAGGCCTGGGCGCGGGCACGCGTCGACGGCGGCAGCAACAAGGGCGGCGCGGCGGCGGAGGCGGCGCTGCGCATGATCGCGTTGCGCGCGCGCTTCAATCTGTGATGGCCGCTCCCCAACCGAACCCGGAACGCAGCGCCAGGCCGGCCAACCAGCGCGGGGCGGCGCGGCTTGCCGCCGTGCAGGCGCTCTACCAGATGGACCTCTCCGGCGCGACGCTGCCCGAGGTGATCGCCGAGTTCGAGACCTACCGGCTCGGCAAGGAGGTCGACGGCGACCAGTATCGCAACGCCGACGCCGCCTTCTTCCGCGACATCGTCGCCGGCGTCGTGCGCGAACAGAAGTCGCTCGACCCGGCCATCGACCGGACGCTCGCCAAGGGCTGGCCGCTGACCCGTATCGACACGACGCTGCGCGCCATCCTGCGCGCCGGCGTCTTCGAGCTGGCGAGCCGCGCGGATGTGCCCTCGCGCGTGGTGATCAGCGAATATGTCGACGTCGCCAAGGCCTTCTTCGACGACGATGCGCCGGGCGTCGTCAATGCGGTGCTCGATGCGCTCGCCCATGAGCTGCGGGTGGGCGAGTTCACCCGGCAGGACAACGGCTCGTAGGTAGAATGGCGGCAACGCACAAACGTCCCGGCGAGTTCGAGCTGATCGAGCGCTACTTCCGGCCGCTCGCCGGCGATGCCGGCGCTTTCGCGCTCACCGACGACGCGGCGGTCTATCGTCAGCGGCCCGGCGAGGACCTGGTGGTCACCACCGACATGATCGCCGAGAACGTCCATTTTCTGTCCGCCGATGCGCCGGCCTCGGTCGCCAGGAAGGCGTTGCGGGTCAACCTCTCCGACCTTGCCGCCAAGGGCGCGGCCCCCTTCGGCTACCTGCTCTCGCTGGCGCTGCCCGGGGACTGGACCGAGACCTGGCTCGCCGGCTTCGCTCGCGGCCTCAAGGCCGACCAGGAGCGCTACGGCATCACCCTCATCGGCGGCGACACCATCCGCGCCGCCGGCGGCCTCACCGTGTCGGTGACCGCGCTTGGCCGCATCCCCAAGGGGCGCATGGTGACCCGCGCCGGCTCCCGGCCGGGGGACCAGATCTACGTCTCCGGTACCATCGGTGACGCCGTGCTCGGCCTCGCCCTGCGGCAGGGACGCATCGCGGCGGGCGAGGGCAGGGGCGCCAAGCACCTGCTGGACCGCTACCTGCACCCGCAGCCTCGCATGGCGTTGGCACCGATCCTGCGGCGCCATGCCTCCAGCGCCATGGATGTTTCCGACGGCCTTGTCGCGGACCTCGGGCACATCTGCGATGTCTCCGGCGTCGGCGCCGAGATCGAGGCGGCCCTGGTGCCGCTGTCGCCGGCGGCGCGCCGCCTGCTTGCTGGCGATCGCGGGCTGATGCGGACGATCGTCAGCGGCGGCGACGACTACGAGATCCTCGCCACGGTCAGCCGCTCGGCGGCGCCGCGCTTTGCCGAAGCGGCCCGTGCAGCCGGTGTGCCGGTCACCCGCGTCGGTACCATCGTCGACGGCAAGGGTCCGCCCAAGGTGCTCGGTGCGACCGGCAAGCCGATGCGCCTCGACGGCGCTGGCCACACGCATTTTTAGAGTGAATTGAATGTGCCGGGCGGCTATGTGAGCCGTATGGCGACGGCGACCACTTTCACCAGCGAAACCTGGCACACGCGGCGCAACGCCGTTCTGCTGTCCGCGGCGGCGGCGTTCAGCGGCGCAATCGGGCCGATCACCATCTCGCTCGGTGGCCTTGCCGGAAGCTACCTGCTCGATGCCGACAAGTCGTTAGCCACCCTCCCGGTGAGCGGCTACACCGTCGGTGTGGCCCTCGGCACGATCCCCGCCGCGCTGCTGATGCGCCGGGTCGGCCGCCGGACGGGGTTCCTCGCTGGCGCCAGCGTCGCGATCTTCGGCGGCCTCATCGCCGGCTACGCCGTGCTGGTGGGCTCCTTCGCCGTCTTCGCTCTCGGTCTTCTGACCGTGGGTTTCTCCGCCGCCTTCGCCCAGCAATACCGCTTCGCCGCCGCCGACACCGGCAGCCCGGCCTTCCGCGCCAAGGCGATCTCCTGGGTGCTGACCGGCGGCATCGCCGCCGCCATCATTGGCCCGCAGACAGTGATCTTCACCCGCAACCTACTCAGTCCGATTCCATTCGCCGGCAGCTTCTTCGCTATCGGCGGCCTCGCTCTGGTGGCGATCCTGATCCTGTCGCAGCTCTCCGGCGCGGCGCGCGAGCCGCCGCCTCACGCCGAGCAGACCGGCGGCCGTCCATTGAAGGAGATCGCGCGACAGCCGCGCTTCATCGTCGCCATCCTCTGCTCGATGGGCTCCTACGGGCTGATGAGCCTGCTGATGACGGCGGCGCCGCTGGCCATCGTCGGCTGCGGCTTCGGCCAGGACAACGCGGCGCTCGGCATCCAGTGGCACGTGATGGCCATGTTCGGCCCGAGCTACTTCACCGGCCGGCTGATCGCCCGCTACGGCAAGGAGCCGGTGATCGCCATCGGCATGGGGCTGCTGGCGCTCTGCGCCGGCGTGGCAGCGACCGGCGTCAATCTGGCGAATTTCTGGGCGGCGCTGATTTGCTCGGCCTCGGCTGGAACTTCGGTTTCATCGGCGCGACCGCCATGCTCACCGAGACCTACCGGCCGGAAGAGAAGAACACAGTGCAGGGGCTGAACGATTTTCTGGTGTTCGGCTCGGTGGCGGTGGCTTCGCTGTCGTCCGGCAGACTCTATACGACGGTGGGCTGGGAACGGCTCAATCTCTATGTTTTCCCGGTCATCGTGGTCTGTCTGTCGGGGTTGGCGGTGGCCTTCCTCCTGCGCCGCCGCCGGGCAGGCTGAGGCCGCTCCGCCAGGCTTTGCGCAAGGTCAAAAGGGAGCCGTTACATGGCTTGACGCCCGTTTCCTGACGGGCCATACCCACGCCGGTTCCAGTCCGCCGGGGGGGCGGTTTCGTTCGGCTGATTCGTTTGATTCTGGCTGGGCGCGAGCGGTTTTTTTGGGCGCTCGTCGGCTCCAGCTGACGGAGGGAAAGACCCGTGATTTACCTGATTATTCTGTGTGGGCTGGTCGCTATTGCCTATAGCGTTTGGTCGGCCCGCGAGGTGCTGGCTGCCGATGCCGGCTCGGCGCGTATGCAAGAGATATCGGCCGCCGTGCAGGAAGGCGCCACCGCCTATCTGCGCCGCCAGTACACCACCATCGCCGCGGTCGGCGTCGTGGTGTTCATCATCATCACATGGTTCCTGTCGATCACGGTGGGGATCGGCTTCCTGATCGGTGCCATCCTCTCGGGCTCGGCCGGCTTCATCGGCATGATGATCTCGGTCCGCGCCAACGCGCGCACGGCTCAGGCCGCGAGCAAGAGCCTGGCGGCGGGCCTTTCCATCGCATTCCGCTCCGGTACGATCACCGGCATGCTGGTTGCCGGCCTGGCGCTCTTGGGCGTCAGCGTCTACTACCTGATCCTCACCCAGTTCCTGGGTCATGCCCCTGGCGACCGCATCGTTGTGGATGCCCTGGTGGCGCTCGGCTTCGGCGCCTCGCTGATCTCGATCTTCGCCCGTCTCGGCGGCGGCATCTTCACCAAGGGCGCGGACGTCGGTGGCGACCTCGTCGGCAAGGTCGAAGCCGGCATTCCCGAGGACGATCCCCGCAACCCGGCGACCATCGCCGACAATGTCGGCGACAACGTCGGCGACTGCGCCGGCATGGCGGCCGACCTGTTCGAGACCTATGCGGTGACCGTGGTTGCGACCATGGTTCTGGGCTCGATCCTGCTCTCCGGCGATCTCGCCGTGGAAGGCATGATCTACCCGCTGGCGATCGCCGGCATCTGCATTCTGACCTCGATCGGCGGCATTTTCTTCGTCAAGCTCGGCGCCAACAATTCGATCATGGGCGCCCTCTACAAGGGCTTCATCGCCTCGGCGCTGTTCTCGGTCGTCGGCCTGGCACTGGTCACTTGGTGGGTCCTCGGCTTCTCCACGCCGATCACCGTGGGCACCGCAAGCTTCACCGGCTTCAGCCTGTTCCTGAGCGGCGTCACCGGCCTGATCGTCACCGGCCTGATCATCGTGATCACCGAGTACTACACCGGCACCAACTATCGTCCGGTGCAGTCGATCGCCAAGGCTTCGATCACCGGCCACGGCACCAACGTCATTCAGGGCCTCGCCGTCTCGCTTGAGTTCGACGGCGCTGCCGGCGCTGGTGATCATTGCCGGCATCCTGGTGACCTATAACCTCGCCGGCCTCTATGGCATCGCCATCGCGGTCACCACTATGCTGGCGCTGGCGGGCGTGGTCGTGGCGCTCGATGCCTTCGGCCCGGTCACCGACAATGCCGGCGGCATCGCCGAGATGGCCGATCTGCCGGCAGAGGTGCGCAAGACCACGGACGCTCTCGACGCGGTCGGCAACACCACCAAGGCGATCACCAAGGGCTACGCCATCGGTTCCGCCGGCCTGGGCGCTCTGGTGCTGTTTGCGGCCTATACCTCGGATCTGACGCACTTCTCCCAGAACGCGACGACCTTCCCGTTCTTCGATGGCGTCACGGTCAACTTCTCGCTTGCCAACCCCTACGTCGTGGCTGGCCTCCTGTTCGGTGGCCTGCTGCCTTATCTCTTCGGCGGCATCACCATGACGGCGGTCGGTCGTGCGGCAAGCGCGATCGTCGAGGAGGTGCGCCGGCAGTTCAAGGAGAAGCCCGGCATCATGCAGGGCACCGAGAAGCCGGATTACGGCAAGGCGGTTGACCTGCTCACCCGCGCCGCCATCCGCGAGATGGTGGTGCCCTCGCTGTTGCCGGTGCTTTCGCCGCTGGTCTGCTTCTTCGCGGTCTGGTGGATCGGCGGCAAGGGCGCGGCCTTCTCGGCGCTCGGTGCGATGCTCCTCGGCGTGATTGTCAACGGCCTGTTCGTCGCCATCTCGATGACGGCCGGCGGCGGCGCCTGGGACAACGCCAAGAAATACATCGAGGACGGTCACTACGGCGGCAAGGGCTCGGACGCGCACAAGGCGGCCGTGACCGGCGATACCGTCGGCGACCCCTACAAGGACACGGCCGGCCCGGCTGTGAACCCGATGATCAAGATCACCAACATCGTCGCCCTGCTTCTGCTGGCGGTGCTGGCGCACTGACGACCGCAAGGTCCCTCAACAAGGGGCGATCGTGCCGGAAGGCGCGGTCGCCCCTTTTATTTTGGGCCGCAGGCTGACAGGAAAACTGAAGCTGGGCCTACAGCCCCGACCGGCCGAAGCCGATGACGCCGGACAGGACCTGCTGCAGGAAGCTCTGGTCGGCACCGCCGGTCGGCGTCGTGCGCGAGATGAAGTCGAACACCTTGCCGTCCTTCAGGCCGTAATTGGCAACGTGGTCGACCTGGTCCTTCTTGTCGAAATAGACGGCCACCACGCGCTGGTCGATGACCTTTTCGGGCATGAAGGCGACCGGACGCTCGCGTGTCTGACTGATGTAGTAGAAGACGTCGTTGCCGTAATTGGCCGTGGTGGACGGCGAGCCCAGGGCGATGAGCACCTGCTCCTTGCTGGAGCCGGGTGGGATCTGCTCAAGCGCGGTCGGCGACACCACATAGCCGTGCTGGGTGGTTTCGGAGATACCGGAAAACATCCCGGCACCGCCGCTCGTGGCGCCGCATCCGGCAAGGCCCGAAAGCACCGTCACGGCGACGCCGACACGAAGGGTCGTCTGCAGGCGCCTGGAAATCAGCGAGACGCCGTTCCGCCCTTTTGCATCCATGTTCATTCCACCCCGTCCTGCTTTTCTCGTCGCGGCCGGCGCCCACCGCACCATTGCATGCACCGCCAGAAGCTTGTGCATGATCGTGTCGGAAACGTGGTATTCCGCGCCGATGCACGCCAAGGCCTAGCCTGCCACGGCGCCGCTTGCAACGTTTCCCGGCGCAGAACCTTTCTCGGCCAGATAAAGCCAATTCCGTTGCTCGACCGGCGGGCCGATCCGGCGTCGAGGCCGGCGAACAGCGGTGTGGGGTATCGGGCAGGCCGGGATCGGCGGCGGGCGTCCGCTGGACGGAAACTTGGAGGGACGGGGGCTTTTGCGCCGTTATCGGCGCCCTCGGCCCTAACCGTACCCCCGGTACGCCCTCCGGCTCGATCCTGGCGCAAAATCGCTCCGTCGAAATGGTTCAATCTGACCGAGAAAGGCTCTAGAGGAGTGTCGGAAGCCTAACCGGGAGGGAAGCCCGAGTGTTCGCACGCCTGTTCCGCGCCGACCGTGCCGCCGAGACAGCCGCAGCCGCGGCTTATGGTGCCATTGTCGCCCAGGCGCGGTCGCCGGCCCTCTATGCCGCCCTCGGCGTGCCCGATTCGGTCACCGGGCGCTTCGAAATGGTCGTCCTGCACATGGTTCTGGTCGTCGAGCGGCTGCGTCAGGAAGGAACCGAGGGCACCGCGCTCGGCCAGCTTGTCTTCGACGATTTCTGCCGCGACATGGACCAGTCGCTGCGCGAGCTGGGCTTCGGCGACATGGCCGTGCCGAAACGCATGAAGAAATTGGGCGAAAGCTACTATGGCCGGGCTGAGGCGTATGGCCGCACACTCGCCGACAGGGCGAAACTGGCGGAGGCAATCGCGCGCAACGTGTTTCCCGACAGCGCCGCATCGGCCGATGCCGGCAGGCTCGCCGACTATGCGATGGCCGCCGCGGCGGACCTGGCGAAGACGCCCGTCGCCAGCCTCGGCGAAGGCAGGGTGGCATTTCCCGATCCGGCCGGTTTTGCGGAGGCCGAAGCATGAACGACCACGCGATCCTCGCGCGCCCCTACGACACCGCCGGCCTGCCGGCGACGGGCGCTGTTGTGGAGATCAAGACCAGCGACGCGCAGCGGGCGGCGCTGTCCGCAGCCTATGATCTGGTGGCGGTCGACGGGCTTTCCGCCGAGGTGACGCTGGCGCCAGCCGAGGATGGCCTGGTGACGGTCGACGGGCGGGTCGTTGCTGATATCGTCCAGTCCTGTGTGGTGACCCTGGAACCGGTGCCACAACACATCGACGAGGCGTTCTCGGTGCGATTCGCGCCGGCCGACTCGCGGGAGCTTCGGCCCCCGGAAGGGGCGGCCAGGGAGGTGGCGATCGACCCGGAAGCGCCCGACCCGCCGGAGGCAATGGATGGCACGACCATCGATCTCGGGGCGCTGGCGGAGGAGATGTTCGTGCTGGCGATCGACCCATATCCGCGCGCGCCGGGGGCGGAATTGCCTGCCACGGTCGGTGAGGCGCCGGAATCGGACCAGGAATCGCCCTTTGCGGTATTGCGCGAGGTGATGAGAACCAGGAAGTAACGGCGGGGAGTCATAGTCGGCCGGGGTTGTTCGCCGCAGGGTCTTTGTCTGGCATCGCGAACCCTGTAAGGTTCGCGCGCTTTCGCGCGGGGACGGCGGCCCGAAAAGCCGCGAATCAACCAAAAATGCAGCGCAGGGGCTCGATGGCGGGAACGATCACGGCATCTCTTGATGTCATGGGAGGCGACAAGGGGGCCGAGGTGGTATTGCCGGGCGCCGATCTGGTGCTCAGCCGCCACGAAGCCATGCGCTTCCGTCTCTTCGGGGACGAGACCATCGTGCGCCCGCTGCTTGACCAGTATCCGCGCCTCAAGGCCGCCTCGGACTTCGAGCACTGCGAAGTGACGGTGCGCGGGGAAGACAAGCCCAGCCAGGCGCTCAGGCGTGGGCGCGGCAAATCCAGCATGTGGCGCGCCATCGAAGCGATCAAGGAAGGCGCGGGCTTCGCCGTGTCAGCCGGCAATACCGGTGCGCTGATGGCCATGGCGCTCTTCTGCCTGCGTGGTGAGAACGATATCGACCGGCCGGCGATCGCCGGCATCTGGCCGACGCTAAAGGGCGAGGCGGTGGTGCTCGACGTCGGTGCCACCATCGGCGCCGACGCCGAGCAATTGTTCGAATATGCGGTGATGGGCGCGGCCATGGCCCGCGCCCTGTTCAACAAGGAGCGGCCGACCGTCGGCCTGCTCAATATCGGCGTCGAGGAGATCAAGGGGATCGAGCAGACCCGCCTTGCCGGCCAGATGCTCAAGGAAGCCAACCTGCCCTATCTCGACTATCAGGGCTTCGTTGAAGGCGACGACATTGGCAAGGGCACCACGGACGTGGTGGTGACCGAGGGCTTCGCCGGCAACATCGCGCTCAAGGCCGCCGAGGGCACGGCCAGGCAGATCACGAGCTACCTGCGCGACGCCATGAGCGGCAGCCTGGCCGCCCGCATCGGCTACCTGTTGGCCCGTGGCGCCTTCAACAAGTTGCGCCACAGGATGGATCCGCGGCGCAGCAATGGCGGCGCCTTTCTGGGGCTCGGCGGACTTGTCATCAAGAGCCACGGCGGCACCGACGCGGAAGGCTTCGCTTCGGCCATCGAGATCGGCTACAGCATGGCCAAGAGCGGCATCGTCGAAAAGATCAATCGGGACCTCTCCGCGCACCGCCAAGCGGTTGCTGCTTCCGACGGCAAGGTCGCCAACACGGGTGCATTGTGAGCAAATTGCGTTCTGTTGTCCTGGGTGCTGGCGGCTACCTGCCCGAGAAAGTCCTTACCAACGCAGAACTTGCCAGGTTGGTCGACACGTCTGACGCGTGGATCCGCCAGCGCACCGGCATCGCCGAGCGGCACATCGCCGCCGACGGGGAGGTGACCTCGGACCTCGCGGCGGCGGCGGCCCGTCAGGCGCTCGACCGGGCGGGCGTGCCGGCCAGCGACATCGACCTGATCGTGCTGGCCACATCGACCCCGGACAACACCTTCCCGGCGGCGGCGGTGACCGTGCAGGAGAAGCTGGGAATGACCTCCGGCGCCGCCTTCGACGTCCAGGCGGTGTGCTCCGGCTTCGTTTTTGCGCTGACCACGACCGATGCGCTGATCCGCGCCGGACAGGCGAAAAAGGCGCTGGTCATCGGCGCCGAGACGTTTTCCCGCATCCTCGACTGGACCGACCGGTCGACCTGCGTGCTGTTCGGGGACGGCGCCGGCGCCGTGGTGCTGGCAGCAGAGGAGCAGCCGGGCACACACGACGACCGCGGCGTGCTGACGTCGCATCTGCGCTCCGACGGCCGCCACAAGCTGCAGCTCTACGTCGACGGCGGGCCGTCGTCGACGGGCACGGTCGGCCATCTGCGCATGGAAGGGCGCGAGGTCTTCAAATACGCGATCACGGCGATCGGCGGCGTCATCGAGGACGCGTTCAGGGCGACCGGCCTGACACCCGAGGACATCGACTGGTTCGTGCCCCACCAGGCGAATATTCGCATCATCGACGGCAGTGCGAAGAAGTTCGGCATCCCGGACGAGAAGGTGATCAAGACGGTCGCGCAGCACGGCAACACATCTGCCGCGTCGATTCCGCTGGCGCTGGCGATCGCCAGCGATGACGGGCGCATCAAGCGCGGTGATCTCTTGCTTCTGGAATCGATGGGTGGCGGTTTTACTTGGGGTTCGGCGATTCTGCGCTGGTAGCCCCCCTCATATGAGGCGGTCGCGAAACGCCTGGATGCCGTGCCGGACAGTTGATTCCACCGTTCTGACGCAATAGGCTATCGTATTGGATTGATGGCGAGAATGCGCCATCGCGGCGGTTAATCCCGGGGGAAAAATCGAGACAAATGACAGGGAAGACGGTGACTCGGGCCGATCTGTGTGAGGCGGTCTACCAGGCGGTGGGCCTGTCGCGGACTGAATCGGCCGACCTCGTCGAACTGGTTCTCGATGAGATCAGCGGCCGTATTGTTGCGGGCGAGGCAGTGAAACTGTCATCGTTCGGCTCCTTCATTGTCCGCAACAAGGGCGAACGCATCGGACGCAATCCGAAAACCGGCGAAGAAGTGCCGATATCACCGCGGCGGGTGATGGTCTTCAAGCCGAGCAATGTTCTCAAACAGAGGATCAACCAGGCGCTGATCAATGGCGGCGGCCGGGAGGAAAGCGACCAGTGACGACCGCGCCCATGGCGGGCGCGATTCTAGGGATGAACAGTGTCCAAGGGGCCAGACGCGTTCAGAACGATCAGTGAGGTAGCGGGCGAACTGAGCCTTCCGCAGCACGTGCTGCGATTCTGGGAAACCCGTTTCACTCAGATCAAGCCACTCAAGCGTGGCGGCGGCCGGCGCTATTACCGCCCCGACGACGTTGAGCTTTTGCGGGGCATCCGCCACTTGCTCTATGGCGAGGGCTACACCATCCGCGGCGTCCAGCGCATCCTCAAGGAGCAGGGGCCACGTTTCGTCATCGCCGCCGGCCGCGGCGAGTTGACCGTGCCAATGCATCGCGGCGAGGCCAGCGAGGCGGACGAGACCGATATTGCGGCGCTGAACGGCAGCTACGACGACGATGAGCCGGCCTTCGAGAGCAGGGAGGCACGCAGCCGCGCGGCGCCCGCCAACGGCAACGGAAGGCCGGCCAGGGGGCCGACGCCGGAGCTGTCGCCGGACGAGAAAGAACGCCTGCAGACGACGCTCAGCGAACTGCTGGAACTGAAGCGCCTGCTCGACCAGTCCCGCTGAAGCAAGCCAAGGCGCCAAATTGGCGCTGGCGCGTTGCGCGCGCGCGCCGGCCCCCATATAGTCCGCGCCGGTCGGAGCGTGGCGCAGTCTGGTAGCGCACTTGACTGGGGGTCAAGGGGTCGTAGGTTCAAATCCTATCGCTCCGACCAGTATCTTCCAGGGCCGGGCCATGGCCGGCCGTTCGCGCCCGTAGCTCAGCGGATAGAGCGTCGCGCTTCGAACGCGAAGGTCGGGAGTTCGAGACTCTCCGGGCGCGCCATTAATTGGCTTCACGCTGTCGCGCCTTCTTGCGAAGGCGCTGCGCTCCAGCCCGGGCCTCGCATCAGCTTGGACGCCCGTTCGGGCTCGCGAACCCTCCAGGTTCGTTTTCTTGCTTACCGCCAGTTCCTCGCGTTCGCGGGCTCCGCGGGGGTGACTTGACCGGCCGACCCCATTGCCTCGGCGTGGCGGGCCTGCGAAATTGGCCGCCATGGCATCAGACAGAAAAGACCCGGCCGGGGGCGGGCCACCGCCGCCGACGACAGGATGGGGCGTGACGATCGCGTTCGTCCTGGCGATCGCCATCCTCCTGTTCACCGGCTTCGAGAGCCACTGGCTCTAGCGTGCAAACGCCCTGAACGGATTGTCGTGGGTGAGCCGGACGATGGTCTCATCGTCGATGCCGGAGGCGATCAGCTTCGGGATCAGCACCTCCGACAGATGCGTGTAGGGCAGCGGCTCGCCGCCACCCGGCTGCGCCGGGTCGTACCAGCCGCGGTCGTGGCTGAGCAACAGTTGGTCGACGAAGCCGGCGTCGAGGACGCGGTGGATGAGGTCGATGTTCCAATCGTCCTCGGTATTGCCGATGGAATCGAACTCGATCCATGCACCGCGGCGGGCAACGGCGAGATGCATCGCCGGATCGGGCTCCAGCTGGGTGTGGATGGAAATGAACCGCGACGGGTCGTAGCCGGCAGCCTCGATGATATCGAGCTGGTCCGTCACGACGCGGCCCTTGATGGTGTGACTGCCGATCACGGCATTGGTCTTGCGGGCGGCAGCGGCGGCGGCGCGCAGGATGCGCGCCTCGAGGTCGGTGATGCCATCGTCGCCGGCGCTTAGCTTGATCCAGGCGGCGCGCACGCCGGAATGCTCGATCTCGTCGGTGAGCTCGGCGAGCATCCAGTCGCTGAGCGCTTCCTCGCTGGTTTCCGCTACCCAGGCCGGGATCCACGGTTCCCGGTAGTTGCCGGTCGGCACGACGATGGGCAAGCCGGTGGCCTCGGACACCGCGCGGTCGATGTCGGCGCGCCGCCCGACGCCGCCGGTCGTGCACTCGACCAGGGCGGTGACCCCGAGCGCCTTGATGCGCTCGATCTCGGGCGCCATCAGGCGCACGACATCGGCCGCCTCGGCCTCGGCGTAGCCTGGCTGGTCGGGTGTACGCAGATCGACGAAGACATGCTCGTGGGGAAGGATCATCCCCAGTTCGTCACGCGCCTTCGGTCCGAGTGTGGTGACGAGTTCGGGCATCGGTGATGTCGCTGACAGTTCGCCGGTTCAGTTGGCAAGTGCACGAAGCCTACCGCCTATGCCGGCGGATGTCTTGCGGGGCAATCCGCTCGTCGCAATGCCGTATTGTTCCGGCAGCCACGGCTTGCGACACTGGTAGGCATGGCATCAGACAAGAACGATCGGGGCGGGCCGCCACCACCGCCGACAACAGGATGGGGCGTGGCGATCCCGCTCGTCCTGGTCATGGCCATCTTCCTGTTCACCGGCTTCGAGAGCCACTGACTGTAGGGCCCGGCCGAAGGACCGGCGCGCGAGCGCTTACCCTGCATGCGGGTCTCAACGGCGATTGCAATCTCTGCGTCGGTAGGGCCTAGTGCTCTCGGTGGCGACAACCATCGACGGGGTGGGCCATGGGGGATCTCTCGATCGCCGTCATCGGCGGCGGAATTGGCGGCGCCACCGCGGCGCTATGTCTGCTCAAGGCTGGTTTCGACGTTCACGTCTATGAACAGGCGCGGGTGTTGCGCGAGGTCGGCGCGGGCATTCAGATCAGTCCGAACGCCTCTCGCGTGCTGCACGGCCTCGGTCTGGCCAGCAAGTTGGCGGGCCTCGGCGTCAAGCCCATAGCCTGGCACCAGCGGCGCTGGCAGGACGGTAGGACTTTGCTGCGCACACCGCTGGCCCAGGCGATGGAGGCGACCTTCGGATCGCCGCATTATCAAATGCACCGCGCCGACGTTCTCAAGGCGCTGGTCGAGGCAATTCCGCCGGAGCGCCTACACGTCGAGCATTCACTCACGGGCTTTGTCGACGACGGCGAAAAAGTTGAGTTGCGGTTTGAGGACGGGTCAAGCGCCCATGCCGACGTACTCGTCGGCGCCGACGGGATTCATTCGACCGTGCGGCAAGTCCTTTTCGGTGCGCAGGAGGCGCACTTCACCAAATGCATGTGCTATCGCGGCCTCGTGGCGGTGAGGCGCATCGCCAACCTGCATATCCCTGTAGAGTCCCAGCTCTGGATGGGGCCGGGCCGACATTTCATCCACTATTACGTTCGCAACGGTGACCTGTTGAATTTCGTCGCTGTTGTCGATCAGGACAGGTGGACCAGCGAATCCTGGACGGATCGCGGCGACATCGCCGATGCCATCGCCGCCTTCGAGGGCTGGCATGCTCAGGTCCAGGGCATCCTGCGCGCCGTCGACGAGACTTTCATCTGGGCGCTCTTTGACCGTCTGCCCATGAAGCATTGGTCCGTCGGCCGGGTGACCCTGCTCGGCGACGCCTGCCACGCGATGCTGCCGTTCATGGCGCAAGGTGCAGCGCAAGCGATCGAGGATGGGGCGACGCTGGCGGCCTGTCTGGCAAGATACGGCAGAGAGCACGTTGCTGTGGCACTGCGCGAATACGAGGCGCGACGGCTGCCGAGGACGTCCCGTGTGCAGAGCCTGGCTGCGGGCAACAAGGTCCGCTTCCATCTGCCCGATGGGCCGGAGCAGATCGCCCGCGATGCCGAGATGGAGAAGAACGTGACCGACTGGTCGCCGAAAAGCGTCGCCTGGCTCTACGGCCACGATGCCGGCCGTCTCGATGATACGGGCCCTGCGCCCTCCGCGGCCTGACGAGCCCTCAGTCCGCCTGGCGCGCCTGCTGCTGGCGCCGCTTGTGGGCCGCCGCCACCAGCGCCAGGTATTCCCAGGCCACCGTCGCCGCCGCCAGCGCCGTGATCTCGGCGTGGTCGTAGGGCGGCGACACCTCGACCACGTCCATGCCGATGAAGCGCAGGTCGACCAGGCGGCGGAGAATGCCCTGCATCTGCCAGGTGGCCAACCCGCCGACCTCCGGCGTGCCGGTTCCCGGCGCGAAGGCCGGATCGAGGACGTCAATATCGAAGCTGAGATAGGTGGGCGTCTTGCCGATGACCTCGACGACGCGCTGGGCGATGGCTGCCGGCCCCATCTCGTGCACGGTCAGGGCGTCGATGATGGTGACGCCCTGGTCGATCGTCCAGTCGCGGATGTGTTTGTCGACCGGCGAGCGGATACCGATCTGGATGGTCTTGTGCGGGTCGATGAGTTCGGCGTTGATGGCGTGGTAGAAGACCGAGCCGTGGGCGTAGTGCTGGCCGAAATTCTCCGGCCAGGTATCGACATGGGCGTCGAAATGGATGAGCGCCAGCGGCGTTCCCTGGCGCTTGGTGGCGACTTCGAGCAGGGGCAGGGTGACGCCATGGTCGCCGCCCAGTGCCAGCAGATGATCGACCGGCGCCGCCTGCTGCTCGATCAGGCGGATGGTGTTGGAGATGTCGCCGAGGGCGATCGAAAAATCGCCGATGTCCGACAGCGACAGCGTGGCCGGATTGATGCGCCAGTGCGGATGGTGGCCGTCGGTGAGCATGCGGCTCGCCTGGCGGATGGCGCTGGGCCCGAAGCGGGCACCGGGGCGGTTGGTGGTGCCGAGATCGAAGGGGATGCCGGCAACACAGAATTCGGCGTCGCGGTCGTGACGGTTGATGCCGAGGAAGGTCGGCGGGACGGCGAAGGTCGGGGTGTCGGTCATGGCGGTCACGCGAAACGGAAGACGGCTGCCGCGATGGCGCAGGTCCAGCGGCCGGATGTGTCGCCTTCGGAGGCGGCGGTGAGGGATGTGCTGCCGATGATGAGCTGGCTGGTCTCGTAGACCTTGCGGCGCTCGTTCCAGGCAGCGTCGGGATCGAACTCGATGCCGAGCGTCGAGGCGAGCATGGAGGCGGCAAGGTCCTCGGCGTAGTCGCCGCTCTCGGCGCCGGTCATGCCGTGGCCGTGGTGCTCGGAGATGTAGCCGTACATGGCCTGATTGCTCGGGCGCGCCAGGCCGATGCTGGCGTGGATGCGCCGGCCCGGCTCGCTGGTCTCGGCCCGCGCCATCACCGAGAAGGTAATCTCGCCGGGCCTCAGCGTCTTCACCCCCTCGGCGCGGTCGAGCTGCTGACAGTCCGGCGGCAGGATCGAGGAGACGGTGACCAGGTTCTGCTGCTCGATATCGGCGGCGCGCAGCGCCAGCTCGAAAGCAGTGAGCTGCTCGCGATGGACTCCAATGCCGCTGGTCAGGAAGAAGCTCGAGGGAATCGGAAACACTGGCGGCGGCCGTTCAATCCTGGGTTCGGAGCGGCACGTCGCGCGCCGCGTCGTGGCGGCACACTGGCTGCTTGGCCGCCGCGCGTCAATGCGCGGGAAGGCCGCGTGCCGGTGCTGCGGCGGGCGCCCGCTCGATGACGAAGGGGCTGAGGGGGGCTGCGCCCGGCGCCGGTGCCAGGGCCCGGTGGTGCATCGCCGCCTCGCGGTGCTGCCGGCGGACATGCATCCTTTCGGCGGCGACCGCGCCCCACAGCATGCCGTAGAGCAGGAAGAGATGGCGCCAATGGTCGTTGTCGATGACGTTGTGGATCATCACGTGGCCGACGAAGACGGCGAAGGCGCATTGCACGATCGGCGTCCACGGCCGCCGCTTGAAGAGCAGCGGGAACGACGCCACCAGCGTCCAGATGGCCAGGATGATGTAGGAGAAGCCACCGATCCAGCCGTAAGTGGTAAAGCCCTTCAGCCACATGTTGTGTTCGTCCTCGCCGAGCAGCTTGCCGAACGCCTCCGGGCCGATGCCGAGCGGATGCTGCTGGACGAGGAAGAATCCGATCGCCTGACGGGCGAAGCGCCCGAGATGGCCGGCATCGTAGTTCTCGAGAAGCTGGGCGCGCTGCTCGAACAGGCTGTAGACCGCGGGGATCGACAGGGCGATGGCGAGCAGCAGGGCGATTGCCGCGATGCCGGCGACGAAATAGACGACGACGCGCAGGCGGCCGAGCTGGCGCGGCTCGTTGACATAGGTGAACAGCCCGACGAGCACCAACACCAGCGCCGTCATACCCCAGGCGGCGCGCGAAAAGGCGAGGAACTCGGCGAGCAGCAGGATCAGGAGCAGCCCGGCCTCGAAGAGGCTGTTGCGCAGGCGCTGGGCAAGGATATCGCGGAACATGAGCGCGATCGGCAGCACCAGGAAGGGCGCGAAGACGTTGGGGTCCTGGAACGCGCCCATGACGCGGCCGTAGCGCAGGAACAGGTCGCCGCCGGGAATGACGTGGAAATAGCCGCCGATGCCGGCAAGCGAGGTGAGCACGGCCGCGGCGATGTAGGCCTGCTTGATGATGGTGAGGCGGCGCAGCGGCGCATCGGCAACCACCGCGGCGAAGAAGATCGCCGAGAGGATGAGGAAGGCGCTGGTCGCCGCGTAGAGGATGCCCTTGCTGATCGACGGCAACTGCGTCAGCGCCAGGATGCCGCCGACGAGATAGAGGGTGAGCAGCAGGACCAGCGGCAGGAAGGCTCTGGCGATCTTCAGGCCGAAGAATGTCCACGCCACGATGACCGGAACGAGCAGCAGCTCGTAGGGCGCCGGCTCATGGATGACGAAGCCGCCGAGGAAGACGATCAGGCCGAGCGCCCAATCGCCTATTCTGCGGCCGAAACGCCACGTCGGCGCGGCCGTGGAAACCCCGGACGCGACCGCCGCGGTGCTCAATACGCATTCTCCGTCTGCAACAGGCGGAACGGCGTCATGGCGATGATGTAGAGGTCGAACGGCACCGACCAGTTTTCGATGTAGTAGAGGTCGTGCTCAATGCGATGCTGAAGCTTCTCGGTGGTGTCGGTCTCGCCGCGCCAGCCGTTGATCTGCGCCCAGCCGGTGATGCCGGGCTTGACCCGGTGGCGGGCGAAATAACCGTCGACAACGTCGTTGTAGAGCCGCTCGGCGGCCTTGGCCTGGAGCGCATGCGGGCGCGGGCCGACCAGCGACAGGGTGCCCTTGAAGACGACGTTGAACAGCTGCGGCAGCTCGTCGATGCTGGTCTTGCGGATGAAGCGGCCGACGCGGGTGACGCGCGGATCGCCCTTGGTCACCAGCTTGGCCGCGTTCGTATCGGCCTGGTCGACATACATCGAGCGGAACTTGTAGACCTCGATCAGCTCGTTGTTGAAGCCGTAGCGCTTCTGCTTGAAGAACACTGGCCCCTTGCTGTCGAGCTTGATGGCCAGCGCCGTCAGCGCCATCACCGGCACGGCGAGCACCAGAATGAGGCCGCCGACGATGTGGTCGACCAGCCATTTCGACACCACGTCCCAGCCGGCGATGGGCTTGTCGAAGACGTCGAGGAAGGGGATCTTGCCGACGAAGGAATAAGTGCGCGGGCGGAAGCGAAGCTTGTTGGTGTGCGCCGACAGGCGGATGTCCACCGGCAGCACCCAGAGCTGGCGCACCATCTGCAGCACGCGGTTCTCGGCGGTGATGGGCAGCGCCACGATGAGCAGGTCGATACGCGCGATACGGCCGAAATCGACCAGCTCGGCGATGTTGCCCAGCTTCGGGTAGCCGGCGACGATGGGCGGCGAGCGGTCGTCCTTGCGGTCGTCGAAGATGCCGCAGATGCGGATGTCGTTGTCGGGCTCGTCCTCGATGGCGCGGATCAGGTTCTCGGCGGATTCGCCGCCGCCGACGATGACCGCGCGGCGCTCGAGGCGTCCGGTGCGGATCCAGCCGCGCACGACACGCGCGAAGGCGAGGCGGAAGCCGGTGACGACGAAGAGGCCGGAGACGTACCACGTGGCCACCCAGACGCGCGAATAGGAGTTGCCGGCCTTGGCGAGGAAAGCGGCCACCGCGAAGAGGACGAAGACCATCGTCCAGGCGAGGTAGACGCGGCCAAGCTGGAGACCGCCGCGACGGAAGGCGACGACCGAATAGCCGTCGGCAAGCTGGATCATGACGACGGCGAGCGTTGCGCCAGCAACCAGTGGCGCTGCGTACCACCACGCCAGGCCCTCGTTCGACGCGACATAGGCGAGATAGACGGCCACGCCGGCGACAAGGATGCCGGTGAACTCGATGAGGCGGGCAATGCCGGCGATCAGCACCGGCGAGATCGGGCTCGACGACAGGCTCGATGCGACCAGCCGCGCTGCGGCGCTCAGCGCCGGATCGTTGCCGAACTGGGCGTTTACGGACGGCGTCGGCGCTGTGGCGTCAACCGCACGGGCGTTCGCACCGCCTGCCATGTCTGGCTGGTTCATCTCACAAGCGTCCACTCGATCCGTCGATCCCCGGCGGCAATGCTTACGGGATTGCGGCTAACAAACGCTTGTTCGGATGGATAAAATCGGCTCGACCGCAGTTTATCCTTAACGCGTCCTTGCGGCGGCGTAGGCGGCCTCGATCGTCGCAGCCATGGCGGCGACAGTGAAGGTCGCGCGGATTTGCCGCTTCAGCCGCTCCGCGGCGGCGTGGGCGGTAGCGGGCGCGGCCAGCACGGCCGCCATGGCATTGGCAAGCTCGCCGACCTCGCCGGGCGCGACCAGACGGCCGGAATCAGCGCCGAAGATCTCCGGAATGCCGCCGACGCGGGTGGCAATCAGCGGCAGGCCGGCGGCAATCGCCTCGAGCACGACATAGGGCATCGACTCGGCACGCGACGGCACGACCACGGCCCGGGCGAGGCGAAAGGCGTCGCGCGCCGGCATCGGATCATGGAAGGTCACGGTTTCACTCAGGCCGAGCTCGGCAGCCATGCTGACGTAGCGCGGCTTGTCATCGCCGCCGCCGACCACGACCGCGGTCGGGGAGCGGCCGGTCTCCTCGCGCAGAAGGGCGAGCGCGATGAGGAACAGATCGGGTCCCTTCAACTCGCGCAAGGTGCCGATGAAGAGGAAATCGGCGGCCTCTGGGACAGCGACGACCGGGTCGAACTCCTCCGGCCTCAGCCCATTGGGGATGATGCTCGCGGCAGCCCGCGGGCGTCCGACTTTGGCGGCGTAGGTATCGGCCTCGTACCGGCTGACGAAGATGAAGCCGTCGGTCATGCGGCCAAGGCCGCGCTCGGCCATGAAATAGACGCGGCCGGCAGCCGACTTCGGGTCGAAGTGCAGGCTGCCGCCGTGAGGCGTGTAGAAACGGGCTACGCGATTACCAGTTGCCCGTAGCAGGGTGCCGATCGTCCGCCCATAAGCGCCGCCCTTGGCGCCGTGACCATGGAGGACGTCGGGATTGAGAGGCCGCACCTTGCCGGCAATGCGCCAGGCGGCGACGAGATCGGACGGCGCCATCTGGCGCGGCATGGGAAAACGGACGAGGCCAAGCGAGAGAAACGGCTTGAGGCCTTCGAGCAGCGCCTCGTCGTGGCTGTCGCCGGTGGACGCGTCGCAGACGACACCAACCGCATGACCGGCGTCACGCTGCGCTTCGGCGAGGTCGCGCACATGACGGAACAGGCCGCCGGCCGGCTCGCGGAAGCAGTGGACGATCTTCAATTGCATCGCCCCATCGCGCAGCCGTCAGAAGTGGCGTTCGCGCACGTAGAGGGTATCACCGGGCAGAACCGCATCGCCGAGCGGCAGCAGGGCAGTCTCGATCTGGCCGTCCATGCTGCGCGTGACCTGCACCGAATAGACATTGGCGCGCGGCGTGAAGCCGCCGGCGATCGCCACCGCCTGCTGCACGGTCATGCCCGGCACGTAGGGATACTGGCCGGCGGCGGTGACCTCGCCCATGACGAAGAACGGGCGATAACGGTCGATCTCGACCGAGACGTCGGGGCTGCGCACATAGCCCTTGCGCAGGCGCTTGGCGATCTCGGTCTCGATCTCGGCCGTCGAGCGGCCGCGCGCCGGCACCGTGCCGATGAGCGGCATGGACAGATTGCCCGCCTGATCGACGATGTATGTGTTGGACAGGTCCGTCTGGCCGAAGACGATGACGCGCACCCGGTCGCCGGCGTCGAGGTGGTAGGCCGACACCAGTTCGGGGTGATAGCCGTCTTTGACGGTTGGATTGTTGGCACAACCGGCGAGCAGCGTGAGGCCGATCAGCAGAAAAAATAGTCCGAACGAACGCATGAGCCGGCTCTGATTGGTGCCGCGGGGCTGATGCGGACTATCCGGCAATTATGGTTAAGAGCGGGTAAAAACGACTCGGGACCCGGCGGGGATTAACGCAAGGTTAAGCAAGCTTAACGAGCGGTTAGCGCGATCGGAGGCCGTGTTAACGATGTGATTACCATGAGTCGTGATGATCGATCGCAGTTCCAGCCTGAGTCTTGCGATGGACACGCCCACAATCACGGCAACAGAAATGGAGATCGATCTCCGAGCGCTGTTCTCAACCTTGTTGAGAAAGCTGCCGTATGTCATTGCGTTCGTGTTGATCGTGGCCGGCGGGACCTATTACGGCCTGAGCCACCTGCAGCCGCTCTATACCTCCCAGACCACGATTCTCATTCAGGCCGGCGAGTTCAACCTGACCCAGACGACGCAGGTCAACCCCGAACAGACGGCGACCGCCCTCGACGAGCAGGCGATCACCAGCCAGGTGCAGCTCATCCAGTCGCGCGATCTTGCCAGGAGCGTCGCCGACAAGCTCGACCTCGCCAGCAAGGCGGAATTCAACCCGGCACTGCGCCCGAAATCGATGCTCGACCATCTGCTGGCGGTCGTCGGCCTTGCGTCGAAGACGAGCCGCTCGGTCGAGGACCAGGTGCTCGACTCCTACTACAAGAAGCTGTCGGTCTATGCGGTCGACAAGTCGCGGGTCATCGTCATCGACTTCGACTCGACCGACCCGGCGCTCGCCGCTGACGTCGCCAACGCCGTCGCCGAGGGCTACATCGCGCTGCAGCGTGAGGCCAAGCGCGCCACCACGGCCGACGCCGCCAAATACCTGTCGGCGCAGATCGGCGAATTGCGCACCAAGGTCAAGGACGCCGAGGGTAAGGTCGAGAACTTCCGCAGCCAGAACGACCTGTTCGCCTCGGGCAGCATCGCCAACACCACCTTGCCGCAGCAGCAGCTCGGCGATCTCAGCACGGAACTCGCCAAGGTTCGCAGCGACATGGCGGACGCGCGGGCGAAGGCCGACCAGATCCGCGCGGCGCTCAAGGTGGGCGTGACGCCGAACGTTCCCGACGTACTCAATTCGCCGCTGATCCAGCGGCTGGTCGAGCAGGAAGTGGCGCTGCGCTCGCAGGTGGCACAGCTTTCGGTGACGCTCGGGCCCCAGCACCCGCGCATGAAGGAGCTGAACGCGCAGGTCGCCGATCTCGACCACCAGATCGCCGCCGAGTCGCGCAAGATCATCGATGCGCTCGATGCCGAGGTGAGCCTGGCGCAGGCGCGCGAGAAGGAATTGAGCAGCGCCCTGTCGCAGCAGAAGGTGGCGACCGGCCAGGCCAATGACGCCGGCGTCGAACTGGCCGCGCTGGAGCGCGAGGCCTCCGCCCAGCGCGATCTGCTTGACGCCTATCTCAGGCGCTATCGCGAGGCGGTGTCGCGCGAACAGGCGAGCCTGCCGCCGGCCGACGCCAGGGTCATCTCGCAGGCTTCCGTGCCCAGCGATCCGAGCTTCCCCAAGGTGATGCCGATGACCAGCGCGGCGGCGGCAGTGGCGCTGATCCTCGCTATTGCCTTCGTGTTGCTGCGCGAACTGGCCAGCGGCCGGCCGATGCGGCGTGTCACCTACGACGACCTCATGCCGGCGGTTCCCGGCGCCATGCCGGTCGGCGGCCATCTGCGCTGGGCGGACGATCACAGCGTGCGGCGCATGATGCCGGCCGAGCCGACTCTGGCGCCCGATCTCGTCGACCGGGTGGAGGAGTTGCTTGCCGCGATCACTGGCGAGATCATCGCCGACGGCGCCAAGCGCGTGCTGGTGACGCTTGCCGAAGGTTCCGACGACAACGGGCGGCCGCTGGCGGCCGTGGCGCTGGCGCGCGCCCTGGCGCGGGCCGACATGCGCACCGTGGTGGTCGATTTCCGCGGCGACAACGCCGATGCGCTGTCGATGGGCGAGGGGACGGACCTGCCCGGATTCTCCGACCTGTTCAGCAGCGAAGCCTCGTTCGCCCAGGTCATCTTCCGCGACCGTCGGTCGCGGGTGCATTTCATTCCGGCGGGGCGCGTGCCGCTCAACGGCGCGCATCTCGACAAGGAGCGGCTCGAGACGATCCTCTCGGCGCTTGCATTGACCTATGACTGCGTCATCTTCGACGCCAGCGACGGGATGATCGCGACCGTCGGCGACACGGCGAACCTCGCCGTGGTGGTGAGCGAGTTCGGCGCCTCCGATCCGCGCACCAAAGGTGCCTTCGACCGCGTCACGGCGGTGTGCGACGCACGCATCCTTCTGCTGATGGTCGATCCCGCCGCTCCGGCGCGCGAGGTCGAAGCCGGCGAAGAGCCCATGATGCCGCGCGAGAAGGCGGCGGCCGGCGCTGCGGCGTAGGGCCTATTCCTCGCCCGGGTCCGGCCGCTGCATCCATTTGATGATGAATCCGGCCGGGATGACCCAGATCAGCCCGGCAATGGCGTAGTAGGCCGTCTGCACCCACAACGAGGTGCCGGGCAGCTTGGCGGCGCCGATGGTCATGGCGACGAGCGCGTAGAACATCACGAAGACGAGCAGCAGCACGGCGCCTATCAGCTTGCGGACGGTACGGGGCAGGGCATCACCTCCAAAACGGCAGGCGCGACCGGATGTAACTTGCCCCCGGCCACGGGTCTCCTGTAACCCAATGCCCGAGGAGCAGCGTTCTTGGCAAGCATCGCCGGCAATCAGTCAGTACCGATGAGGGACGCCAGCCGCGACCGCGCGATGGTGCGCACGTGGCTGATGGTCGTTGCCCTGATGATCGTCGCCATGGTTGTGGTGGGCGGTGCCACGAGGCTCACCCATTCCGGCCTGTCGATCACCACGTGGCAGCCGATCCACGGCGTCATCCCGCCGCTTGACCAGGCGCAATGGCAGGAAGAGTTCCTCAGTTACCAGCAGATCCCGGAATACCAGCAGCTCAACAAGGGCATGACGCTGGACGCCTTCAAGGGCATCTTCTGGTGGGAGTGGAGCCACCGCCTGCTCGGCCGCCTGATCGGCGTGGTGGTGCTGCTGCCGCTGATCTTCTTCTGGGCGACCGGCCGCATCGAACCGCGGCTGAAACCGCGCCTGGTGGCGTTGTTCCTGCTCGGCGGGCTGCAGGGCGCGGTCGGCTGGTGGATGGTGAAGAGCGGCCTCAGCGTGCGCACCGACGTCAGCCAGTACCGGCTGGCCACCCATCTGACCTTCGCCGCGGTGATCCTCGCCTACACGGTGTGGCTGGCGCGCGGGCTGGCGCCGAGCCCGTTAAGCGGCTCGCGGCGGCGCCTGCGCGGCATCGCGGTACTGCTGGTCGGCCTGACCTTCCTGCAGATCTTTCTCGGCGGGCTGGTCGCCGGGCTCGACGCCGGGCTTGCCTACAACACCTGGCCGCTGATGGACGGCGGGCTCATCCCCGCCGGCCTGTTCCACCTGTCGCCCTGGTGGCGCAACCTGTTCGAGAGCGTGCTGACGGTGCAGTTCGACCACCGCCTCGGCGCCTATCTGCTGTTCGCGCTCGCCTGGGCCCATGCCTTTCAGGCGCGCTATACGCCCTATTCGCGCTCGGCGCTGGGTCTGGCGCTGCTGGTGACCCTGCAGGCGATGCTCGGCGTCACGACCCTGTTGATGGTTGTGCCGCTCGATGTCGCCCTCACGCACCAGTTCGGTGCGACGGTCGTGCTGATCGCGGCGGTGGTCCACCTGCGCCGCATGTATCCGGCGATGCAGGGCACCACGGCGACCGCGGCAGCCTGAGCCTCAGGCGAGGCCGGCGGCCTCGTCGAAACCCAGCATCAGGTTGAGGTTCTGCACCGCGGCGCCGGAGGCACCCTTGCCGAGATTGTCGAGCAGCGCCACCAGTCGCGCCTGACGGATATCCTCCGAGCCGAAGACATAGAGCTTCATGCTGTTGGTGCCGTTGAGCGCCTCCGGCTGCAGGCCGGTGAGAGCGGCGGACTCCTCCAGCGGAACCACATCGACGAAACGCTCACGCATGTAGCGTTTGGCCAGCACGGCATGGATATCGGCGAGCTTCGGCCGGCCGGGCAGGGCATCGAGATGCAACGGCACCTCGACGATCATGCCCTTGTAGTAGCGGCCGACGGTGGGCGCGAAGACCGGACGCACGCTGAGGCCGCCATGCTTCATGATCTCCGGCACATGCTTGTGCTTCAAGGGCAGCGCATAGATGCGGGCCCGATCCTCTGTGTGGTTGGCCGCCGCTTCGTCCTCGAACTCGGCGATCAGCGACCTGCCACCGCCGGAATAGCCCGAGATGCCGAAGATGGTGAGTGGCGTGTCGGCGGGCACGATGCCGGCCGCGGTGAGGGGCCGCACGAGGCCGATGGCGCCGGTCGACCAGCAGCCGGGATTGGAGACACGGTGCGCCGCGGCGACCACCGCCCGCTGGCCGGGGTCCATCTCCGGAAAGCCGAAGGCCCAGCTGTCCGCGACACGATGGGCGGTCGAGGCGTCGATGACCCGGACGCTGTTGCTGGAAATCAGGCCGACGGCCTCCCGCGCCGCATCGTCGGGCAGGCACAGGATGACCGCATCGGCGCCGTTGAGCAGCTCGGCCCGCGCCTGCACGTCCTTGCGCCGCTCCGGCGCGATCGACAGCAGCTCGAGGTCGGCACGGCCTTCCAGCCGCTGCCGGATCTGCAGGCCGGTCGTGCCGGCCTCGCCGTCGATGAAGACTGTCGCAACCATCTCGGAAACCTCCTGAACCAACAGGCTGATAGCCCCTGCCGGCACAAAGAAAAAGGGCGGGCCAACCGGCCCGCCCTCGATAACTGGGATAAACGGGAGCGCCGGTCAGCGCTTGGAGAACTGGAAGGAGCGGCGGGCCTTGGCGCGGCCGTACTTCTTGCGCTCGACGACGCGCGAGTTGCGGGTGAGGAAGCCCTGCTTCTTGAGCACCGTGCGCAGCTCCGGCTCGTAATAGGTGAGCGCCCGCGAGATGCCGTGGCGCACCGCGCCGGCCTGGCCCGACAGACCGCCGCCGGCGACCGTGGCGTTGACGTCGTACTGGCCGTCACGCTCGGCCGCCAGGATGGGCTGGCGCAGGATCATCTGCAGCACCGGCCGGGCGAAATACTCGGTGAAGTCCTTGCCGTTGACGACGATGCGCCCGCCGCCGCGCGTCAGCCAGACGCGAGCGACCGCGTTCTTGCGCTTGCCCGTGGCGTAGGCGCGGCCGTAGCCGTCGAGCTTCTGGACGTGGACCGGAGCCGCCGGCGCCTCATCAATGGTGGCGAGGTCCTGAAGGGATTGCAGATCGGCCATGGTCAGGCGGTCCTCATGTTCTTGCGGCTCAAACCGGCGATATCGAGCACTTCCGGCTGCTGGGCTTCATGCGGATGCACACTGCCCTTGTAGACGCGGAGATTCTTGAGCTGGCGGCGCGCCAGCGGGCCTTCGGGGAGCATGCGCTCCACCGCCTTCTCGACGACGCGCTCGGGAAAGCGCCCGTCGAGGATCTTGGCCGCGGTGCGCTCCTTGATCCCGCCGATCCAGCCGGTGTGCCAGTAGTACTTCTTGTCCTGGCGCTTCTTGCCGGTGAAGGCGACCTTCTCGGCATTGATGACGATGACATTGTCACCACAATCGACATGCGGGGTGTAGCTCGCCAGGTGCTTGCCGCGCAGACGCCGCGCGACGATCGCCGCGAGACGGCCGACGACGAGGCCGTTGGCGTCGATCACCACCCACTTCTTGTCGACGTCGGCCGGCTTCAGGTTGAATGTTTTCATGAGGACTTCCGGCGTGTTGAAAACGGAAGGCGGCGCGAGGACGCGCCGCCGATCGGCAGGGTTCTAGTTGCAGCCACGCCCATCGTCAAGCCCGTTCTTCCACAATATGGCTGCTATTTCATAGGCTTGTGTTAGTGGTAGTAGGATACCACAAACCGGCCCATGAAAAGGGCCCCGGCCTTCACCGGGGCCCTTTCAATTGCTCGCGATCGACCGGTCAGAACTTGCGGTTCAAGCCAAGTTCGAAGGTATGCAGCGTGTGGTCGATGCTCATCTTGGTGTTGACGATCGACGGATAGGAGTATGTCGCCGTTCCGAGATCGACGTATTTGTACTCGGCCTTGAGCGACCACATCGGCATGAAGGCCCATTCGGCGCCGACGCCCACGGTCCAGCCACTGTGATCGGCCGAGGCCGAAGCCGGGCCGCCAATGACGTTGGTCGAGCGGCTGGCACCGGCGAATGCCGCGCCGGCTGTCACGTAAGGCAGCCAGTCGCCCATCGCATAGCCGAGGCGGCCGCGGATCGTCCCCAACCAATCGATCTTGTAATTTCCAGTGGCGTTGATCGCGAAGCCTGGATTGAATGTCTCGATGCCACTGCCAGCGATGCTGGCGGCGCTGATGTCGGCCTCGACGCCGAGCAACAGGTTGTTGTCCAGCACCCAGTTGTAGCCGACCTGTCCGCCGAAATACCCGCCGCTCATACTGGGCTCGCCAGTCCACATGCCGCAATTGTAGGGCACCCCGAAACCGGTAGAGTTCGACAGGACGCAGGTCTGTGGCGTTCCACTTGCGAAGCCACCGTGAATGCCGGCGTAGAACCCGGCCCAATGTGCAGCCGGAGTCGGATTCATCATCGGTGACTGAGCGAGAGCAGCAGTTGAAATGATCGACGCCACGGCGCCGAAGAACGCAACCTTGAATACAGAAAACATCACCGCCTCCAAACAGTGACTGCAACTTCGACTTGGTCGGCAGGGCAGCGAACAACTTGTGCCCAACGTACCCCCCGTCAGGCCCCCTAGCGCAGCCACTAAAGCCAGAGGTTAACAATAGGTTAACGCTAAAAGTCGGTGCCCATAAACAGCCGAAGGTTGTCCAGAACGAAATGCCGGCAGGGTGGCAATACTGCAACACCCGGGCCCAGGGCCCCTGAAGCGATGTCGATCAACTATGGGATCAGGCGGACAGCGGGGTTCGCTCTCGATTGCATGGCGTCTGAAGAGACAAAAGGCCGCGCTGGCGTGCAAGCTTGCAGTACGGCGACTATCTGACGGGAAAGCGCTGCTTGGCAGCAAACCAAAACATGGACGAACAATGCTTCCCTCCGACGATCGCCTGAGCGAAATCCTGTCAAGCAACCCCACCATCGCCGTGGTCGGTGCCTCGCCGACGCGTGACCGGGTGAGCCGCGCCATCATGGGCTACCTGATCCAGCACGGTTACAACGCCGTCCCCGTCAATCCGGTCTATGCCGGGCAGAAGATCTTCGGCAAGACGGTCTATGCCAGCCTCGCGGACGTGCCGGAGCCGATCGACATCGTCGATATCTTTCGCCGTACCGACAAGCTCGGCGAGACAGTGGACGAGGCGCTGGCGCTCAAGCAGAAGCCCAAAGTCGTCTGGATGCAGCTCGGGCTGCGCGACGAGGCGGCTGCCGAAAGGGTGCAGGCCGCGGGGCTCACCGTCATCATGGACCACTGCATCAAGATCGAGCACGCCCGCCTCGGTCTCTGAAGCGGACAGGCATATCTTTCGGCCTCTGGGGTCGAATTTGGCAGCATTTGCTTTGGATTTTGATCGCTCCACCGGCTAGGGATAGCGGCGGGGCGGGCCGAGAGAACGCGCCCGAGAGGAAGGGAGAGAAACCATGAGTGACGATCGCGTACCCGGCTTTGCGACGCTGGCCGTGCATGCCGGTGCCAAACCCGACCCGACCACCGGCGCCCGGGTGACGCCGATCTACCAGACCGCATCCTACGTCTTTAACGACGCCGACCACGCCGCCGCGCTGTTCGGCCTGCAGGCCTTCGGCAACATCTATACGCGCATCATGAACCCGACCAGCGACGTGCTCGAGCAGCGCATCGCGGCGCTGGAAGGCGGCACCGCGGCGCTCGCCGTCGCCTCCGGCCACGCGGCGCAGGTGATCACGCTGCACGCGCTGATGCAGCCCGGCGACGAGTTGGTCGCCGCGCGCCAGCTCTATGGCGGCTCGATCAACCAGTTCAATCACTCGTTCAAGGCCTTCGGCTGGTCGGTGAAGTGGGCCGACATCGACGACATCGCCTCGTTCGAAAAAGCGGTGAGCCCGAAGACCAAGGCGATCTTCATCGAGTCCATCGCCAATCCCGGCGGCGCGGTCACCGATATCGCGGCCGTCGCTCAGGTCGCCAAGCGGGCAGGGGTGCCGCTCATCGTCGACAACACGCTGGCCACCCCCTATCTCTGCCGGCCTTTCGAGCACGGTGCCGACATCGTCGTCCACTCGATGACCAAGTTCATCGGCGGCCACGGCAATTCCATCGGCGGTGTCATCGTCGACGGCGGCAAGTTCAACTGGACGGCTTCCGACCGCTTTCCCGTCCTCTCGGCGCCGCGGCCGGAATATAACGGCATGGTGCTGGGCGAGACCTTCGGCAACTTCGCCTTCGCGATCGCCTGCCGCGTGCTCGGTCTGCGCGACCTCGGGCCGGCGATCTCGCCGTTCAATTCGTTCCTTATCCTCACCGGCCTGGAGACGCTGCCGCTCAGGATGCAGAAGCAATCGGACAACGCCAAGGCCGTGGCCGAGTTCCTCGCCGGTCACGACAAGGTGTCATGGGTGAGCTATGCCGGCCTGCCCGGCGACCGCTATCACCAGCTCGCCCAGAAATACTGCCCGAAGGGCGCCGGCGCGGTGATGACCTTCGGTGTCGAGGGCGGCGCCGAGGCAGGCGTGAGCGTGGTGTCGAAGGTCAACCTCTTCTCGCACCTGGCCAACCTCGGCGACCTCAGGAGCCTCATCATTCATCCCTGGTCGACCACCCACAGCCAATTGACCGAAGAGCAGCGCAAGGTGGCCGGCGCCGGGCCTGACGTGATCCGCCTTTCGATCGGCATCGAGGACGTGGCCGACATCATCGCCGATCTCGAGCAGGCACTCGCCTGAGGGTGTGAAACAGCGTTCAGCGCGACGGAGTCGTGCGCCATAAAAGCCAGCCCCCGCGCCGGTGAAGCGTGGGGGCCAGTCATGCTCACGCCATCGTGGGTCAACCGGCCGCCGAATGCGCCGGCGGTTGATGCATGACACTCCACAGTTCAACCGCCGCCAGAACAGCGACAATGAGCCCGATCAGGACGTGGGTCCACATCGCCGCGGTGACGGCCGTGAAGCCGAGCACGAAAGGCGATATGAAGGCCCAGACGCCGAGAATCAGGTTCGCCCATTCTTCCCATTGAGCGAAGGCGACGAGCGCGCCGACCGCAACCAGGCCAATGACCAGGCCGACGATCACCGCGTTGTACATCGCTATGCCGGTGGAGAATGCGAGAACCCAAGGGCTGATGACCAGACACACGGCCAGGACCAGATTGATCCAGTCCATGAACATCAGGTTTCTCTTCATTTCGAGCCTCCTGAACGATCTGCCATCGGGAAGCCCGCCCGCAAACGCGACTCGCGAGCGGACAGGCTAATATTTAGGCGTTTGGCGCCACAAAAGAAGGGCCAAGTACGGTCCTGCGCCGCCAGATCGCCGCGCGTCTAGAGATGGAATTGGCTCCATCTGGTCGAGAAAGGCCTCGTTGCCTTATAGTTCGGCCAGGGTGGGCGATTCAGAAGCGAGGAACGCTGACGATGGCCCTTGCATGGGGACGGACGGCCGCACTGACGGCCGGTTTTTTGTGGCTGGCAGGCCCGGCCTTTGCCGCCGGCTGCCACAAGGAGCCGAATTTTGCCGCTTGGCTCGATGGGGTGCGCCAGGAAGCGGCGGCGCAAGGCCTGTCGCGGAGCGCCATCAATTCGGCGCTCGCCAACGTCACCTTCGACCCGGCGATCGTCAAGAAGGACCATGCCCAGGGGGTGTTCACCCAAAGCTTCCTGGAATTCTCCGACCGCATGGTGTCCGGCTACCGCCTGAAGAAGGGCGCCGAGAACATCAGCAAATACAAGAACACCTTCGCCGGCATCGAGCGCGAGTTCGGCGTGCCGGCGCCGGTGCTCACCGCCTATTGGGGACTGGAGACGGATTTTGGCGCCTTCATCGGCGACGGGCCGACGCTGACCTCGCTGGCGACGCTGGCCTATGACTGCCGCCGGCCGGACTTCTTCCGCACCCAGCTCATCGACGCCATCAAGATCATCGACCGCGGCGACCTGACGGCGGCGGAGATGCGCGGGCCGTGGGCCGGCGAGCTGGGTCAGCTCCAGTTCATCCCGCAGCGCTATGTCGACTACGGCGTTGATTTCGATCACGACGGCAAGGTCAACATGCTGGCCAGCGCCCCCGATGCGCTGGCATCCGCCGCCAACTACCTGAAAGGTATCGGCTGGCGCGGTGGTGAGCCATGGCTGCAGGAGGTGCGCATTCCGCAAAGCCTGCCGTGGGACCAGGCGGACCTGACGATCAAGCTGCCACTCGCGCAATGGGCGAAGTGGGGCGTGACCCAGGCGAACGGCAAGCCGCTGTCGGTGAAGGGGCCGGACGCCGCGTTGCTGCTGCCCATGGGCCGCTTCGGTCCGGCCTTCCTCGCTTACCCGAATTTCGACGTCTATCTCATCTGGAACAACTCGATCGTCTATTCGACGACGGCCGCCTATCTCGCCACGCGGCTGGCCGGTGCGCCCAAGGTGGCGCGTGGCAACGCGCAGCCGCTCAGCGCCGCGGATGTGCGTGAAGTGCAGAAGCTGTTAGCGAAACGCGGCTACGACGTCGGCGCGATCGACGGCGTCATCGGCGCCAACACCCGCGCCGCGGTCAAGGACATGCAGGCAAAATTCGGCCTGCCGGCGGATTCCTATCCCGACCAGGCGCTGCTGGCGAAGCTTCAGGCGGGCGGGTAGGGCGCCCCGCGACGACAAGCGGTCAGGGCTCGATGGACTCCAGATCCTCCAGAAGGCTCGGGTGCTTCGGCTCCCAGCCGAGCGTTCTGCGGGTGCGCGCGCTCGACGACGGCTGGTCGGTCGCGAAGATCGGGCCGATGGGCCCATAGGTCTCGACCGGCACCGGCTGGACCGGCAGGCCCAGCCGCCGGCCGATGACCGCCGCGATGTCGCGCACCTTGTCCCCTTCGTCGGCTACTGCGTGCCAGGCTGTGCCCGCTTCCGCCCGCTCGAGCGCCAACCGGAAGAGCACGGCGGCGTCGACCGCATGGACGGCCGGCCAACGCTGCTCGCCATCGCCCGGATAGCCTGACACGCCCGTCCGGCGGGCGATGTTGGTCAGCAGACCTGCAAATCCTCCGGTGCCATGATTGTGCACGGTGCGCGGCAAGCGAATGGCCGTGCTGCGAACGCCACGCGCCGCGAGGCCGAGGACTGCCGTGACGGCGCGACCGCGACCGCCGACCGGTCCCTCGGTCGGCACCGGGTCGGCCTCTATAGAGACGCGGCCGGGCACCCACGGCGTCCCCGAGACGGTGACGAACGGTCGGTCACTGCCGACCAGCGCCTTGCCAAGCGTCGCCAGGGCGGCAGTCTCCTCGGCGACCGCGTTCGCAAGGGCCTCGGGGCTGCTGAAATCGTTGGCGAATGCCAGGTGGATCACGCCGTCGGCTTCGGCAACGCCGGCGCCAAGGACGTCGAGATCGGTGAGTGCCCCGCGAAGAGGCCTGGCGCCGGCTGCCTCGGCGGCCGCCGCCGACGCGTCGGAGCGAGCGAGCGCAAGAACAGTGTGGCCATTACCCAACAGTTCGGCGACGACGGCGGACCCGATGAGACCTGTTCCGCCGGTGATGAAAACGCGCATGACGATCGCTCCTCTATATGTCAGTGACTGACATATAGAGGTAGTGACAGTGACTGACAATACCCATATCTTGGCCCTATGCCACGCAACCGAGAAGAAGCCCGCAAACGACTTCAACGCGCAGCCCTGGAGCTGTTCGCCGAAAACGGCTTCGATCACACCACTGCCGCTCAGATCGCCGCGCGAGCGGGGGTGACGGAGCGCACCTTCTTCCGGCATTTCCCCGACAAGCGGGAGGTCCTGTTCGACGGCCAGAACGTCCTGGGTGCGGCGCTATCCGACGCCATCGGCGCGGCGCCAGCCAAGCTGTTGCCGATGCAGGCGCTGCAGCGGGCCTTCACGTCGGTGACGCCCATGCTCGAACAAAATCGCCCATTCTCGGAACCCCGTCAGCGCATCATTGCAGCGACGCCGGCGTTGCAGGAACGGGAAGTCGCCAAGCACGTCGCGCTGATTTCGGGCGGCGGCCGAGGCGTTGCAACGGCGGGGTGTCGAAAAGCATCGCGCCGACCTTGCCGCTCAGGCAGGGCTTGCGGTCTTCAGCTCGGCGCTCAATCGCTGGTTCGCGGATTCGTCATCGGGACTGGACGACTATCTCGACCATGCCTTCGCGGAACTGCACACGCTCTCCGCGCCGATCGAGCCTCGCTGATCAGTGGGCGCGGCCGGTGTCGGCCGTCGCCGTCGGGACGTCCCAGTCGATCACGCTGCGCGTGCCCGAATGCAGCGAGGCCTCCGCGGCTTCGATGATCCTGAGCGCGTCGATGGCGTCGTCCAGCGAGGACAGCGGCGGCTCGCCGGCGAGGATGCAGTCGTTGACGAAATGATCGATCTCGTTGGCGAAACTCTCGATGTAGTTCGTCATTCCCCAGCCTGGTCCGCCGGTCTCGGCGAAGACCGCGTCTGACCAGGAAAACGTGCTCGTGCCCCTGGTTCCGATCAGCTTGTACATGACCGTCCACGGGTCGTTGCTTGGATCGTCGGCGACGAAGCTCGCCCACAGATTGGCGATTGTGCCGTCCGGCATGCGCGCCGTGATCATCACCTGATCCTCGCAGGTGAGCCGCTCGTAGTGGACCGAACTCGCGGTCGCGGTGACGCTCTGCGGCCGGCCGAGAAGGTAGAGCAGTGAGTAGGCGTGATGGACGCAGACGGCACGTAGGACCCCGCCATAGATGGCGGCGGTCGCCTCGTCGTGGTGGATGTTGTAGAGGACCCACAGGCTGCCGAGCGTGCCGAACGCACCCTCCGAGACCAGCCGCCGCATGCGCCGGATGGCCGGCTGGTGAATGTAGTTGTGGCCCGGCATGCAGACGCGGCCGGCGCGGTCCGCGGCATTCCTGAGCGCCTCGATCTCCGCGACCGTGTGGGCCACCGGCTTCTCGACAAGAACGTGACGCCCGGTGGCCAGGCACTGCTCGGCCACCGACGCATGCACGTCCACCGGTGTGAGCACGTGCACGGCATCCACGGCCGGGTCGTCGAGCAGGTCGCCAAGCGTGGGATAACGGCGCGCGCCATGCCTTTCGGCAAGCTGTTCCGCACGGTCGGCATCGGCGTCGTACACGCCGGTCAGGCGGGCGATGCGACACCGGGCAACGCCCCTTGCGTGAAGCTCGGCAACGATCCCCGCGCCGACGAGCGCAATGCCGACGGAGGTGGGCGAGCGCTCCGCCGAACCGCTTGTGCCGGCGGGAACGGGCTCGGGCAACGAAGACACGGCTGGCTCACTCCATTCACTGTTTGATTACGAAGGGCAGGGACATAGTGCCCGCCTTGCCGGAGACCTGATCGCGCAAGGTGGTGTCGGCGATGTATTCGCCGGCAGGAATGCCGTTCAGCGTCAGGGTCAGCGTCGCCATGAATTCGCGGTTGCGCACGCGGCTGGCGATCGACAGCTTCTGGAAGTCCTGCTTGGTCAGCAGCACTTCGCCATCCTTCGACTTGATCGCCAAGTCGACGGCCATGTTCATCTGCCAGAGGTCGCCGGTCTTCTCCCAGCCGAAGCCGACCGGCTCGGCATAGACGATCATCTGGTCGCCGGCGGCATAGATGTTGGTCTCGCGCGGATTGTAGGCGCCAAAGCCGTTGGGCGGTGCTGCCACCCACAAGCTGCGGCGGAAGGTCAGCGGCGCCTGCTCCCACAGTGCATCGGTCGCGGCGTCGAGCGCGGCGATGGCTTCGATGTACTTGCCCTGATCTGCGAGGGTCTCGGCTTCGGTCGCCTTGGCGACCAGGTCGGCGGCCGACGCAGGGACGGCAAGACCGGCGGCCAACATCATCCCAAACAATGCGCGGCGCATGGTCTGTCCTCCGTTGAGCGCGACTTCCCCCGGCTGGATTCAGATCACGCCTGCGGCAGTGTGCCAAGCGCCGGATCAAGCTGTTTTGCCGCAAGGGCGAAGCCGCGTGCCGGGGCGATAATGGCCGCAAGACAGCAGGGAGTGATGCCCATGAAGCTGCTTGATGTGCTGGCCAAGCTCGGCATTCTGCGTTTCGGCACCAAGGCGGCCGTCTACCGCTCCGGCACCGAACGCCCGGCCGAATTGATGATGGATGATGTGCTCAACGCCGATCGTGACCTGACGACCAAGCAGGACATCGCCAGGGCGGCCGCGGCGCTGAGCGTCAAGAAGAAGCATTGAAGGGCGTGCGACGCCGACTCGGGCGCCGTCACCTGTGAGAGGCGCTACGCCCTGACGCGGACATAGCTGCCGGGGGCGTCCTCGATCGGCTTGCATTTGCGGCTGCCGATCTTGCGGGCCGGGACGCGCGTCTTGTCGCGTTTCTCGATCCACTTCTGCCAGTAGGGCCACCAGGAGCCGGGATGCTCCTTGGCCTTTGCGGTCCATATGTCGAGGCTGCCCTTCGGCGCCGGTCCGGTCCAGTACTGATACTTGTGGCGCGCCGGCGGGTTGATGACGCCGGCGATGTGGCCGGAGCCGGCCAGCACATAGGTGACCTTGCCGCCGAACAGGCCGGAGCCGATGAACACCGAGAGCGGCGGGGCGATGTGGTCCTCGCGGGCGGCGAGGTTGAAGACGGGGATCGTCACCTTGGCGAGATCGATGGCGACGCCGGCGATCTCCATCTCGCCTTTCGACAGCCGGTTATCGAGGTAGCAGTTGCGCAGATAGAAGGAATGGTTGGCCGCCGGCATGCGCGTCGTGTCGGCGTTCCAGTAGAGCAGGTCGAAGGGGGCCGGCTTCTCGCCCTTGAAGTAGTTGGCGATCACATAAGGCCAGATGAGATCGTTGGGCCTCAGCATGTTGAACGCGGCATGCATGTTGCGGCCTTCGAGATAGCCGCGCACGTCCATCTGCTTCTCGACCGCTTCGATCTGCTCCTCGTCGACGAAGACCTTGAGGTCGCCGGCCTGGGAGAAATCGACCTGGGTGGCGAACAGGGTCGCCGAGGCGACGCGGGTGTCGCCGGTGGCCGCGGCATAGGCGAGCGCGATCGACAGCAGCGTGCCGCCGACGCAATAGCCGACCGCGTTGATCTGGCTTTCGCCGGTGATCGCTTCGATCGCGTCGGCGGATTCGAAGATGCCCTCGCGCATGTAGTGCTCGAAGCTCTTCTTGGCCTGGTGCCGGTCCGGATTCACCCAGGAGACGACGAAGACGGTATGGCCTTGCTCCACGCACCAGCGGATGAAGGATTTCTCGGGCGCGAGGTCGAGGATGTAGAACTTGTTGATCCACGGCGGGACGACGAGCAGCGGGCGTTTGAGCACGGTCCCGGTCGTCGCCTGGTATTGGATGAGCTGGCAGATGTCGTTCTGGTGGATCACCTTGCCGGGCGTGGTCGCCAGGTTTTCGCCGAGCTTGAACGCGGAGGTGTCCGACTGGCGGATCTCGAGTGCGCCATGGCCGGCCTTGAGGTCCTCGGCCAGCATGTGCAGGCCACGCACCAGATTATCGCCGTCGCTGGTGAGCGTCTGGCGCAGGATCTCGGGGTTGGTGAGGGCGAAATTGGATGGCGCCAGAGCGCTCGCCACCTGCCTGACGTAGAAGATGGCCTTCTGGCGGGTATGCGGGTCGAGGCTTTGCGCCTCCTCGGCCATCGCCTCGGCCCAGCGGCTGGTGATCAGGTAGAACTGCTTGATGAAGTCGAAGAACTGGTTTGAGCGCCATTCCGGGTCGGTGAAGCGCTTGTCGCGCGCGTCGGGTTCGGCGGTGGGTTCGGTGGGCTCGCCCATCATGCGCTTCAGGCTCGACGCCCACAGGCCGAGATAGCCGGTGACGAGCCGGTTCTGCGCCTGCGCGGCGCGCTCCGGTTCGCTCATCCAGTATTCGCCGACCTTGGTCAGCGTGCGCATGGCGTCGGTGAGAAAGCCGTTGAAATTGTCGGTCGTCTTGCCCTTTTCGCGAGGCCCGAGGTAGTTCGCGGCGGCTTTGCCGGCTTCCTCGATCATGCGCGCCAGGTTGTGGGCGAAGGCCTCGGGATCGTTGATCCCGCTCGCCGGTGCGGCCTTCTTGTCGCTGGTCTCAGCCATGGTCATCTAGCCACTGGGTTTTGCGTTGCAAAAAGGGGCTATCGCTCGCTTTTTCGACATAATACGGTGCTAGTTAAAGACTGGCTCATGGAATACCACCCCATTGCGTATCCGATTGTTCACGATGAATTCCACGGATTGGCGGCACCGATGCTCGCCGCCGGCCATTTTTTTGCCGCGCACGATGGCGGCCATTGCCGTCGTCGGACTGGGGCTTGCAGCATCCGCCTGCACCCAGTCGATGAGTGATTTCAACACGGCCTTCCCGGCCGCCACCACCCCGGTGGCCCTGTCGCCCGACGATCCACAGACAACGGCAAGCGTGACACGGCCGGCCGTTCTGGTCGATGAGACGACCGTTCCAATGCCGCCGCGGGGCACCGTCCAAACGACCGCGCCGATGGAGATCGCGCCGCCGGCGGCGGAGGTCGCAACCGCCGCGCAGCCGGACCAGGGGATCGCACCGGCCGCGGTCAATCTCAACCAGGTGCCCGCGCAACCGAAGACCAAGCTACTGACACCGGACGAGAAGGCCAAGGTGATCGCCGAACTGGAGGCCTTGGCCAAGAAGCAGAGCGCTGCCCTGGATCGGAGCAAATCCACCAAGTGCGCCACGGACAGCCTCGATCCGGCCCAGCGCGTCGCCAGTGCAACCGGCGACGGAGGGTGCTAGACAGCGCTTCTCCGGGTTTCCGGACCTTGTGATTTCACCGTGGACGGGGCTTAGGCCATGTCGGAATTCTATCGGGTGCGGCGCTTGCCGCCTTATGTCTTCGAGCAGGTCAACCGGCTGAAGGCGAGCGCCCGAGCTGCCGGCGCCGACATCATCGACCTCGGCATGGGCAATCCCGACCTGCCGACGCCCGCGCATATCGTCGAGAAGCTCAACGAGACGGCCCGCCGCCCGGATACCCACGGCTATTCCGCCTCGCGCGGTATCAACGGCCTCAGGAAGGCGCAGGCCGCCTACTACGACCGTCGTTTCGGCGTGAAGCTGAACCCGGACAGCCAGGTGATCGTCACCATCGGTTCGAAGGAGGGCTTCGCCAACATCGCCACCGCCATCACCGCGCCGGGCGACGTGGTGCTGTGCCCGAACCCGAGCTACCCGATCCACGCCTTCGGCTTCCTGATGGCCGGTGGCGTCATCCGCGCTCTGCCGTCGACGCCGGACGCCGACTATTTCCATGCGCTCGAGCGCGCCGTGATCCACTCCATCCCCAAGCCGCTGGCGGTGGTCGTCTGCTATCCGTCGAATCCGACGGCGCAGGTGGCCGACCTCGACTTCTATCGTGATCTGGTGAGCTTCGCCCGCCGCCACGAGCTGATCGTTCTGTCCGACCTTGCCTATGCCGAAGTCTATTTCGACGACAACCCGCCGCCCTCCATCCTGCAGGTGCCGGGCGCCATGGACATCGCGGTGGAATTCACCTCGATGTCGAAGACCTTCTCCATGGCCGGCTGGCGCATCGGCTTTGCCGTCGGCAACGAGCTGCTGATCGCGGCGCTGGCGCGCGTGAAGTCCTATCTCGACTACGGCGCCTTCACGCCCATCCAGGTGGCGGCGACGGCCGGCCTCAACGGTCCGACCGCGTGCATCGAGGAGATGCGGGCGACCTACAAGGGCCGGCGCGATGCGCTGGTCGACAGCTTCGGCCGCGCCGGCTGGGAGATTCCGAGCCCCGCCGCCTCCATGTTTGCCTGGGCGCCGGTCCCCGAGCGCTTCCAGTCCCTGGGGTCGCTAGAGTTCTCCAAGCTGCTGATCGAGAAGGCCGACCTGGCGGTCGCACCGGGCGTCGGCTTCGGCGAACACGGCGACGGCTACGTCCGCATCGCGCTGGTCGAGAACGAGCAGCGCATCCGGCAGGCCGGCAGGAACCTCAGACGCTTTCTTGAATCGGCCGACAAGACGTTGCACAACGTCGTCGCGATGTCGGGCAGCCGCCGCTGATTTCGCCGTCCTAGGTCCTTTCCGGGCCGGGGCGCCTGGTTGGCGGCCGGAGTGGAATTCCGTGCGTTTTCATATGGTTGACGTTCGCGGGCAGGTCCGATGAACGCGCCCTTGCCGCCTCTGCGGATCGGTCTGGCCGGTCTCGGCACTGTCGGGTCTTCGCTGGTGCGCATGCTGGAGCGCCACGGCAACGACCTTGCGGTGAAGACCGGGCGGCCGCTGTCGATCGCCTCGGTGTCGGCGCGCAATCGCGCCAAGAACCGCGGCTATGACATTTCCGGCTACACCTGGTTCGATGACCCGGTGGCGCTGGCGCGCGATCCCGGCAGCGACCTCTTCGTCGAGTTGATCGGTGGCGCCGATGGGCCTGCCCATGCCTCGATCAAGGCGGCAATCGAGGCCGGCAAGCATGTGGTGACCGCCAACAAGGCGCTGCTTGCCCGGCACGGGCTGGAGCTTGCCCGCGCCGCCGAGGATGCCGGCGTCAGCCTCAATTTCGAGGCGGCGGCGGCGGGCGGCATCCCGATCATCAAGACGCTGCGCGAGGCGCTCGCCGGCAACACGGTCAACCGCGTCTACGGCATCCTCAACGGCACCTGCAACTACATCCTCACCCGCATGGAGCAGGACGGCCTGTCCTTTGCCGACTGCCTGAAGGCGGCGCAGAATCTGGGCTATGCCGAGGCTGATCCGACCTTCGACATCGAAGGCACCGATGCCGCCCACAAGCTGGCCCTGCTGACGGCGATCGCCTTCGGCACCGAGATCGACGTGGAGTCGATCTATGTCGAGGGCATTTCGTCGATCACCCCGGCCGACATCGAGGCGGCCAACGAACTCGGTTACCGTATCCGGCTGCTGGGCGTTGCCAGCCGCACCGACAGCGGCATCGAGCAGCGCGTGCATCCGACCATGGTGCCCAAGTCATCGGCAATCGCCCGCGTCGAGGGCGTCACCAATGCGGTCGCCGTTGACGCCGATTTCGTCGGTTCGCTGGTGCTGGCAGGGCCCGGCGCCGGCGGCGACGCGACGGCCTCCTCGGTAGTCAGCGACATTGCCGACATCGCCCGCGGCGACCGCATGGGCACCTTTGGCCGGCCGGCCTCGGCGCTGGAACCCTATCGCCGTGCCGGCATGCGCCTGCACGAAGGCGGCTACTACATCCGCCTGTCGGTCTTCGACCGGCCGGGCGCCTTTGCAGCGATTGCCGGACGCATGGCGGCAAGCGGCATCTCGCTGGAATCGATCGTTCAGCGGCACCGGACGGTAAGCGCCGCGGCGCCCGAGCATCCCATGGCGGAAGCGCCGGCGCCGGTCATCCTGATCACCTACGAAACGACCGAATCGGCGATCCGAGACGCGCTCGCCGCCATCAAGGCCGACGGCCATGTTCTCGGCGAACCACAAATGATACGCATAGAGCCCCTCGCCTGAGGGGTAACGCGCTGATGCGGAGAACAGGATGAATCGGGAAGTTCGCTTTGCCCAGGGCGCTGCGGCGCTTGACCGGGTTCTGACGCTGGAGCTCGTGCGTGTGACCGAAGAGGCCGCCGTCGGGGCGGCACGCCTTCGCGGGCGCGGCGACGAAATGGCCGCCGACCGGGCCGCGGTGGAGGCCATGCGGCGCGAACTCAACCGCCTGCAGATCCACGGCACGGTGGTGATCGGCGAGGGCGAGCGTGACGAGGCGCCAATGCTGTTTATCGGCGAGGAAGTCGGCAACAAGCGCGGGCCAGCCGTCGATATCGCCCTCGACCCGCTGGAAGGCACGACCATCGCGGCGAAGAACCTTCCCAATGCGATTGCCGTCGTCGCCATTGCCGAATCCGGCAGCCTGCTCAATGCGCCCGACGTCTATATGGACAAGATCGCCATCGGCCCGGGCTATCCGAAGGGGCTCGTCGATCTCGACCGTTCGCCGGCGGACAACATCCGCGCGCTGGCCGAGGCGAAGGGTGTGCCGGTGAGCGAGGTGACGGCTTGCGTGCTCGACCGCCCCCGCCATGCCAAGCTGATCGAGGAGATCCGCAACACCGGCGCAGCGATCCGCATGATCGGCGACGGCGATGTGGCCGGCATCATCGATGTGACCGAACCGGAGCGGACCGGCATCGACATCTATCTCGGCATCGGCGGGGCGCCCGAAGGGGTGTTGGCCGCAGCGGCGCTGCGCTGCACCGGGGGCCAGATGCAGGGGCGGTTGGTGATCAGCTCCGACGAGCAGCGCGACCGCGCCCGCCGCATGGGCGTCAGCAACATCGATCGCAAGATGGAGCTCAGCGACATGGCCCGTGGCGAGGTGCTGTTCGCGGCGACCGGCGTAACCGACGGCGACCTCTTGTCCGGCGTCAGGTTCGGCAAGCGCGCCATCACCACGCACACCGTCGTGATGCGCTCGTCGTCGGGCACGGTGCGCTGGATCAGGGCAGATCACCAGAACGTCGAGAAGTTCGACGCCGGCGAGGATTCGCTTTAGCGGCTTGGCAGGCCCGACAGCGGGACGGCTGGCGGCGAGGGCGGACAGCGGCCCGGTCCGGGGCTATTCAAGGGGATATGGCACAGGCGCCCCTCACGATTCGCGGCGGCTCGGCGGAAGCCGGCCCGCAGCGTCGGGCATTCCTCGGAGTGGAGCGTTCGCTCACCGGCCGCCGCTGGCACGATCGGATCGACGCGGCGGGTAGCAACGTGGCGCTCGCCATCGCCCAACGCCACCGGATCAACGACGTCGTGGCGCGCGTTCTGGCGGGCCGCGGTGTCGGCGTTGACGAAGCGCCGGGATTTCTGGCGCCAAGCCTCAAGGCGCTGATGCCGGACCCTTCCGTGATGACCGACATGGGCACTGCGGCTGAGCGCATTGCCGATGCGATCATGAGAGGTGAGCGCATCGCCGTCTTCGGTGACTACGACGTTGACGGCGCTTCTTCGGCGGCGCTGCTGGCGCGCTTCCTGCGCCATCAGGGGCAGGACCCCATCGTCTATATCCCCGACCGCCTGTTCGAAGGCTACGGGCCCAATGCCGAGGCGCTGCGCACGCTGGTCGGTCAGGGCGCCCGCCTGATCGTGACCGTGGATTGCGGCTCCACCAGCTTCGACGCTTTGGCCGAGGCCGAGGCGCTCGGCGTCAACGTCGTCGTCATCGACCACCACGAACTTGGCGCCGAACGGCCCCCGGCGGTCGCCCTGGTCAATCCCAACCGGCAGGACGACCTCTCCGGCCTCGGCCATCTGGCCGCCGTCGGCGTCACCTACATGGCGGTCGTCGCGGTGAACCGGCTGTTGCGGGCGCGCGGCCAGTACGGCGCCAACCGTCGCGAGCCGGACCTCCTGCAATGGCTTGATCTGGTGGCGCTCGGCACGGTCTGCGATGTCGTGCCGCTCACCGGTCTCAACCGCGCCTTTGTGGCCAAAGGCCTGATGACGCTCAACCGCCGGGGTAACCGGGGCATCGCGGCGCTTGCCGATGTGGCTCGGCTGGGCGGCCCCGCGACGCCCTATCACCTCGGTTTCCTGCTTGGGCCGCGCATCAATGCCGGTGGGCGCATCGGCGATGCGGCACTGGGCGCGCGGTTGCTGGCCAGCGACGATCCGGCCGAATGTGCGGCGCTTGCCGGCGAACTCGACCGTCTCAACGGTGAGCGCCAGGCGATTGAGGCCAAGGCGCTGGAAGAGGCTTATGCCGAGGTGGATGCCGAGATCGGCGGCGGGGAGGGGCCGGCGGTCCTGCTCACCGCCAATCGCGGCTGGCACCCGGGCGTGGTCGGGCTTGTCGCCTCGCGACTGAAGGACCGCTACCAGCGCCCGGCCATCGCGATTGCGCTGGCGGCGAACGGTGTAGGCACCGGATCGGGGCGCTCGGTCGTCGGCGTCGACCTGGGGCTGGCGGTGCGCACGGCCGTTGAGCAGGGCATCCTCGCCAAGGGCGGCGGGCACGCCATGGCGGCCGGGCTCACGGTGGCGCAGGCGCGGCTCGGCGATTTTCGCGCCTTTCTGGAGCAGACGCTGACCGAGAAGGTGCGCGCGGCGACCGGCAGCCACGCCCTGCCCATCGATGCGGCGCTCACCGCGCGCGGCGCCAACCTCGCGCTGATCGCGGCAGTGGAGAAGGCGGGGCCCTTCGGCGCCGGCCATCCGGAGCCGGTCTATGCCTTCCCGTCACACCGGATCGACTATGCCGACACGGTCGGCAACGGCCACATCCGCCTGACGCTCGCCGCCAATGACGGCGCCACGCTCAAGGCGGTGGCCTTCCGCGCCGCCGGTTCGCCGTTGGGCGAGGCGCTGCTGGCAGCACGCGGACGCAACCTGCATGTCGCCGGCGGGCTGTCGATCGACCACTATCAGGGCCGGCGCACGCCGAATCTCCGCGTCATCGACGCGGCGGTGCCGCAACCTTAACCACCCTCAGGAAGCGTTCCAGGTCGTCGAAACGTAGTCCTTGTCTTCTAGCGCGCGGCGCTCGAAGGACAGGAAATCGTAGTAGCCGCAGCGCGCGGTGCCGGGATATTCGCGGCAGATGCGCGGCCGGGCATGGTAGATCGTGCAGTTGCGCGTCTCCAGATCGAGGAACTGGCAGACCGTGCCGTAGTGCTCGTCCTTCTGGTGACGGAGGATGCGCGTCTTGCCGTCCTGCGATTTCTTGGTGAACTTCGTACGGGCCTTTTCAGGCGTGACGCCGAAGTGCTTGGCCAGACGCTTGATGTCGAAGTCGGTGGCGCCGATCTCGGCATAGGAACAGCAATAGGCCGGGCACTTGGCACAGTTGAACTGAAGTCTGGGCGCGCTCATGGACGATCCTGATTCGGCATTCGAGTGAGACCCACATGGTTTCACACGTCATCGAGAATCGCCATGCACTCTTGATGTATTTCGTTCATGCGGCCGGCCGGAGCGGCCTCACACCTTGCCGAGCCAAAGCGTCACCAGCATGCCGACGCCGAGCAGCAGGATGATGATCCCCGCGATCAGGTGAAGCCGGCGCAGATTGCGCGTTCGCCATTCCTCAGCCCGCTTGGCCGTGGTGAGGCCGAAATAGACCGCGAGCGTGATGGCGATCATCGGCAGCACGAAGATCAGGTTGTAGAGGACCAGCCAGGCGAGCGCCTGCGGCCGCGTTGCAGTCTTGCCCAAGAGCCCGAGGATGACGATGTACGGCCCCGACGTGCAGGGCAGCAGGAACAGGCTGACGACGAAGCCGGCCAGGAACGCGCCGGGCACCGAGGTTACGCGCTGGATGATGCCCTTCATGGTTGGGCGCCAGGCGCGCGGCACCTCCATCACGAACCATCTGCCGTACCAGAGATAGTCCTTGAGGTTGAACAGGCCGATGAGGATGGCCAGAACGCCGACGACGATGTAGAGCGCCTGCGTCGCGCCGGCCGCCTCGACCGCCGAATAGACGCCGAGCCCCATCAGGTAATAGGAGATGAAAACGGCCAGCGAGAAGGCGAGGCCGGCATAGAGCACCCGGCGCCGGATGCCGGCGCCGAGAACCGCCGTGATCAGGATGATGAGCACGGCGAAGGCGCAGGGGTTGATCGCGTCGACTGCGGCCGCCGTCACCACCGCTGCGAAGGTCAGCGTCGGCGCAACGCCGGCTGGCGCGGCGCCGGACAGGCGGTCGAGCGGCGCGGGGCAACCCTCGGCGATGCATGCGCTGATCTTCTGCTCGATATCGGGCTTCATCTCCTCGGCGAAACCGACCACGACATCATTGCCGATGAACAGCGTCGGCACGCCCTTGATCTCGGTGCCGTAGGCGGCGGTCAGCTTCTCGAAGAGCTGCACGTTGTCCTGGTCAAAATAGACCTCGCGCTCGTCGAGCCGCATTTCAGGGTGCTGCACCTTGGCTTCGGCGAGATAGTCCCGCATGGCCGCGCAATAGGGGCAGCCGCGGCCGTAGAACAGCACCATGTCGACCGGCTGGCCGCTCGCGGCGAAGGCAGACGGAGCCACGGGCAAGGCGGAAAGGAGGAAGGAGAGGATCAGGAAAAGCAGTCTGGCCATAGTGTGCGGCCCCGCGCCGATCGCATCGACTACATTAAAATCATTGAAATATAAGGCGAATTTCGCGTTGCCCGCCTTGACCAGGGTCAAAGGCCGGTGCGCCAGGCAGGTCGCAAGCCGGTTGATCGGAAGGCGATTTCCCGCGATGAATGCGTGGCGCGCGGCATCATGCCGGCGCTACTTGACCGACGGGTTCTCTCATCATGCGCGGGCGCAGCATTCCACTCTCACCGATCCGCAAGCTGGTGGTCGACCTCACCGTCCTGCGCGCGCCCACCGTGCCGGTGCAGCGGGTCATGCACCTGAAGCCGGTGATCGAGGCGCGCGCGGCGCTCAGCGACCGGCCGGCATGGGCCGCGCTCTTCGCCAAGGCGTTCGCCCTGGTCGCGGTCGAGATCCCCGATCTGCGCCGGGCCTACGTGCAGATCCCCTGGCCGCATCTCTACGAATACGAGCACAGCACGCTGTCGATGGTGTTCGAGCGCGACTGGCAGGGCGAGATGGTGATCCTCACCACCCTTATCCGCTGGCCAGAGGCGATGCCGCTGAAGAAACTCAGCGACGCGATGAAGCAGACCAAGGACAAGCCGATCGAGGACAATCCGGATTTCCGGCGCATGTTCGCGCTGGCCAGATGGCCGCTGCCGCTCCGCCGCCTGATCTGGTGGCTGGGGCTCAATATCGGCCGCCAGCGCGGCAACTATTTCGGCACCTTCGGCATCACCGTCTATTCCGGCCTGGGTGCCGAGTTGCTGCATCCACTGTCGCCGCTGACGGCGACGATGAACTATGGCGTCATCGCCGAGGACGGCACGGTATCGGTGCGCATCATGTACGACCACCGCGTCCTCGACGGTTCGATGGTGGCGCGCACGCTCGGCCGGATCGAGGAGAAGATGCTCGGCCCGGTGCTGGACGAGTTGAAGGGGATGGCCGCGTTCGAGAAGCGGTAATTCTGGATCAACCTCTCGCGCCATCAGGCCATCGTGCTCCGGTCCCTGGCCACGAAGTTCTTCAGCCAGAGCTGGTGATAGGTGAGGCTGTCATCGTCGCCATAGGCGCCGGATGCGATCCGCTCAATCTCGATCGCCTCCCACGCCAGCCGCCGCCGCATATCGTCCTGATAGGCAGGCGGGACATCCAGGTCCTTGCCCTCAGCGACGGCGAGCACCCAGCGGCGGGCCACGATGCTCTGCACAATCGGTTTCATCTCGTCCTCGACCGCCTGGTAGCAGACGACATTGCGTGTCGCGCAAGCATTGGCCCGGCGGCAGACCTTGAACGGGCACGCTTCGTGAAGATGGAAAAAGGTGGTGATTGTTCGGAGCGCTTCGGCCGTGCCCGCGTTCAGAGGCCTGGCATCGATTGCCCGCACATCGTCGGACGCCGTTTGGTTCATCTGACTTCCTTTCCGCCCATCCCCGCGGGCACACGTTCTCGTTCCCGCGATGCCGGATCGCCTCGCAGGTGTGGCTCTTCCCCTCGATCCAGCTCTGACGCATCCGGGGAAGAAATGCGCCGAGGGGGCGGGCGCTCAAAGAGTGCCTCGTCGGGTATTCCGTTGGGTGGCGCTCTGTAGGCGCCCGCCCGGCGACTTGTCGCCGTCCGTTCCGCTCTCCGGAACGCCGTCCCGCACTTTGGTCCCTGCGGGCCTTTGCGCGAGACAAGCGCCCTTAAGGTGCGCCACACGCACAGCCGGTCGTAGTGCCGGCGGGCTTCCCGGACGGCACCCCGAGACGGCGGCCGGACCTCGCCGGGATTGCTCCCGACAAGAGGATTCCGCCGGCGCGGGCGCCGATCCCTCCCGCGACGACCGGCGCCGGTACCAGCGCGCCGCCCCTCGGCAGGAAGGGACGCTAGACAATATGGTGATGGTCGATGGAGGGAGGATAAGTCGGGAGGTTATCCCCGCCGCCTATCGGGCAGGTTCACCGAGGTCGTAACTCGCCGCCGGGCTTCGCAGCGCGGATCGTGTCCCGAGGCGTGGTGTAGCTGACGGCGTGGCCGCCGTTGGTCGCCGGGATGGCCGGGCAGGTCAGCTGGCGAGTGCCGGAAGGCTGACGATGGGATCATCGCTCACGGGTGCGATGGTTTCCAGCGTCACGTAGCGGGCGCGCTGGACGGACCATTCATCATTCTGCTCGAGCAGGATGGCGCCGACGAGACGGGTGATGGCGTCTTCGTTGGGGAAGATGCCGACCACCTCGGTGCGGCGCTTGATCTCGCCGTTGAGCCGCTCCAAGGGGTTTGTGCTGTGCAGCTTGGCGCGATGCTGGGCGGGGAAAGTCATGTAGGCGAGCACGTCGGGCTCGGCCTCATCCATCATCGTGGCGAGCTTGGGGACTTTCGGCCGGATGTGGTCGGCAACCAGGCGCCACTGCCGCTTGGCCGCTTCGGCATCGTTCTGGGCGAAGGCGGTGGCGATGAAGGCGGAGACGACGCGCCGGCCCTGGCGCCCGGCATGGGCGAGCACATTGCGCATGAAGTGAACCCGGCAGCGCTGCCAGGTGGTGCTGAGCACCCTGGCGACGGCCGCCTTGATGCCTTCGTGGGCGTCGGAGATCACCAGCTTGACCCCACGCAAGCCGCGGCGGGTAAGCTTGCGCAGGAAGGCGGTCCAGAACGTCTCGGCCTCGGAGGGGCCGATCTCGAGCCCCAGCACCTCGCGCCGGCCGTCGCTGTTGACGCCGACGGCGACGATGACGGCGACCGAGACGATGCGACCTGCCTGGCGCACCTTCACGTAGGTGGCGTCGATCCACAGATAGAGCCAATCGCCTTCGATCGGTCTCTCCAGGAAGACCTTAACCTTGGCATCGATCTCTTCGCACAGCCGGCTGACCTGGCTCTTCGAGATGCCGCTCATGCCCATCGCCTTGACCAGGTCGTCGACCGAGCGGGTCGAGATGCCCTGGATGTAGGCTTCCTGGATGACCGCCGTGAGCGCCTTCTCGGCCAGACGGCGCGGTTCGAGGAAAAAGGGGAAGTAGGAGCCCTTCCTGAGCTTCGGGATGCGCAGCTCGACACTGCCGGCGCGGGTCTGCCAGTCACGATCGCGATAGCCGTTGCGCTGGACCAGTCGCTCGGCGCTCTTCTCCCCATAGCCGGCGCCGGTCAGGCCGGCGACCTCCATCTCCATCAGCCGCTCGGCGGCAAAGCTGATCATCTCCCGCAACAGATCGGCGTCGGGGGTCTTCTCGATCAGCGTCTTCAGGTTCATCGTCTCGTCGGTCATCGATCGGTTCCTCGAATCAGGTTGGCTCAAGCAACCCGACCTTGACCGGTGAACCATCGATGACCACCGCAAGCCGCGAGCTCGCTCCAGCGCTATGAGACGCGCTTCGCTCGCGGCTTGCTTCGCCCAGCTACACCATCACTGGGGACACGACCGCAGCGCGGGTGCAAGGGCGCAAGGAAGTTACCGATTCAGTCCCTTCCAAACCGTGATCAAAGCGCATATCTCAGCGGTTGCTCAAAGGTAAAAGCGCGCAATGGACAACCCGGTGTTTTCTCAGTTCGTGGCTGACGCGGCCAACGTAAAAGACTCTGGAAGATGGGCTGCCATGAACGAGAAGATCAAAGCTCTGGCCGAGAACCGGGGGGTCGGAAACGCATGGCAGGTGGAACTGCTCAGTGCTCTCTGCTTTCAGGTATTCTCAGAATACCTCAGGCTGAAAGATGCGCGCATGGGCGAACGTATTGATCCTTCGCTCTTAGCTTGGCGAGCGCGAAATCTTCTGGAGCTATCGGTTTGGTCCGCATACTTCGCGAGGAGCCGCGAGAACGCTAGGCGGTTGTACGAGGACGCCGGTCGCGACGCGAAGGACGTCTTGGACGTCTTTGAGCAGTGGGGTCAGGCGGCCGAACAGTCAGCCGATTGGCTTTCTGTGCTCGCTGAAGGCAAGCATGATCTTTCCCACCGTGCGGCAACCGAGGGGATCGAGACGCTGGACGGCTCCTATATGCGCGTCGCAAAGGCCGCCGACGAGTGCGGGTTGAAGGAATTTGGGGTTCCGAACAAGATGCTCTCGAAGTTCGCGCACCCGACCGCCATGCAGATTCTCGGCATCTCCGATGAGGCGAAGCAAGTCTTGCAGCGAGACATGTTCTATGGCCTTGGCTGCCTCTTCTTCGTCGGCGCCTTCACCGCCCTTGAGAATTGTGTGCCATGGGTGGACGAGCCCGCAGCCCGTAGGGCGGAATAGCGAATCGTATTCCGCCGCTTCAGCTTGCCTTGCGCGACAGCGTAAGCGGCAGTTCCAGTTCCACCCGGTCGTGCATTACCTTCGGCGTGATGCGGCCACGTTCGCCGCGCTCGAGGCGGACCAGGCCGTATCCTTCCATGGTGCGCAGTGTGCGCGACAGATTTGACTTGGCCTTGCCGGTAATCCGCGCCAGTTCATCGAGCGAGCCGGGCGCCTTCTCCGCGATGACGCGCAGCAGCGCGCGATTGCCGGCCGAGAGGACCTTCGCAAAGGACTCCGTTGACGTGAACCAGACCTTGGGCTCCGCGGCCGCCACGCGACGCTCGCCGCGCGCCACGGCCACGGTGCGAGCCTTCATTTCCTCGTAACTCGCGATGCCGACCCTCAAGGTGGTCATGGGATCACTCCTCTCTCGCGCAGCACTGCGTCCACGGTCTCCCAGAAGTCGGCGAGCAAGGTCGCCGCGTCCCGATACTCGTAAGCGCTGATCGTCCGCAGCCGGTGGCGATGGTCCTGTGGCTCGTCGCGCTTCTGCCGTGCGACGGGATGGGCATTGTCGAAGCCTACCAGCCGCTCGCCGTCCGGCCCGTGCAGCGTGAGCGAATAATCAATGCCATGCGGCTTTTGCGGCGACACCGGCACCTGCGTCACCACGAATCGGACCCAGTGGCCGCCCTTCGGGTCCACCACGAGAACCTGCCCGTCGAGATCGAGCAGGACATCCAGGGTCGAGTCTCGCGGCTCCGTCACGGCATATTGTTATCACACTGACACAACACAAGCAAGAGCGCGTTGGGCTAAGTCACGTAAGCTCCTAGTGCGCCATCAGCACCGGCAGGGTGGTCTCGGCGATGATGTGGCTGGTGGCGCCGCCGAAGATCATCTGGCGCAGGCGGCTCTGGGTATAAGCGCCCTTGACCACGAGGTCCGAGCCGGCCGCCAGGGCCTCTTCCAGAATGGCGGCGCCGGGTGAGCGCGAGCCGCGCTGGACGGTGACGACGTCGCTGGCGATGCCGTTCAGTTCCAGATGGCGGGCGACCTCCGCCCCGCTTGGCCCGGACACGCCGACGCCTTCCACCACCTGCACGATCACGCGCTCAGCCCGCTTGATCAGCGGCTTGGCATAGGCGATGGCCCGCGCCGTCTCGGTGCTGCCGTTCCACGCGATCGTCACCACCCGGCCGATATGGTCGGGAGCCTCCGGCGGTGCGATGAGCACCGGGCGGCCGGTGTCGAAGAGGGCTGCTTCCAGCGTGCTCATGTGCGGGCTGGCGGCCGTGGAGCCCGGGCGGCCGACCACGGTGAGGTCGAAGACGCGGCCACGGTTGCCGAGAAAACCGTCACCGGCCAGCGCGCGGGGGTTCCAGGCGAACCCCGCCGCGGCGCCGGCGGCAGCCACGCCGTGCTTGGCCATCGCGGCCTCGAACAGCTTGCGTGCCTCGGCTGCTGCTTCCTCGTCCTGCTCGGCGAGATCGGTCGGATAGACCACCATCGAGCCGATCCCCTCGGCGGCGACCAGCGTGTTGAGCTCCGGGCTGAGTGCGAAGCCCTCGATATAGCTGTCGAACATCTTGGCCAGCACGCAGGCCGACGCCAGGGTGGATTCGATCTGGCTGTTCTTCTCGACCGGTACAAGGATCGTCTTCATGGCGATCACCACTTGGAATGAAACTGGAATGCGCCATGATTATAACATCGAATCCCGGCCTGCCTCCCACCCATCCGGCCATCATTTTCCTGCCCATGACCGCATCGGCCCGCCTGTCCCCGCCACTACCGACCCTTCCAGCACCTGAATGAACCGCTTTTTCTCGCTGTTTCCCTCGATCATGCTGCCGATGTTCCTGGCGATGGTCGACGGAACGATCGTTTCCGCCGCCCTGCCGACGATCGCCGGTGAGCTGGGCGAGGCGCAGCGGATTTCGTGGATCGTCATCGCCTATCTGATCGCCGCCACCATCGCCTCGCCGGTCTATGGCCGGCTGGGTGACAGCTTTGGCCGCAAGCGGCTGATGTTCGTTGCCCTCGCCATTATCATCGTCGCCACGGTCCTCTGCGGCCTGTCGCCGAGCGTCGATGTGCTGATCGGCGCGCGGGTACTCCAGGGGTTGGGCGCCGGCGGACTGATGACGCTGGCCCAGGCGTTGATCGGCGAGGCGGTGCCGCCACGCGAGCGGGCGCGCTATCAGGGCTTCCTGGCCTCGGTCGCCGTGTTCTCGACCGCTTTCGGCGCCGTTGCTGGCGGATTGCTGACCCAGCACCTCGGCTGGCGCTCGATCTTCTTCGTCAGCGCGCCGGTCGGCCTGGTGGCGATGGTGCTGCTCGTCAGGCTGCCGGCACAGGTGCCGAAGCGCGAACCGTTCCGCTTCGACACCGGCGGCCTGCTGCTTTTCATCGTCTTCATCACCGCGACGCTGGTGATGTTCCGCGAGATTCAGGAGTTCAGCGTCGCGGTCCTGCCGCCGGTCCTCGCCTTGCTGGCGCTCAGCGTGGCCGCGGCCTTTCTGCTCGTGTGGCGGGAGCGACGGGCATCCTCTCCGCTGTTCCCGATCGCGCTCTTCCGTGACCCGACCATCTGGCGCAGCGACGCGCTAGCCCTCTGTCACGGCGCGGCGCTGGTCTCGGTCGTCACCTTCCTGCCCATCTACCTCCGCGTCGGGCTCGGCTGGGACGCCGGCACGATCGGCGTGTCGCTGCTGCCGGTCACGGCCAGCGTGCCATTCGGCTCGATCCTGACCGGCTTCGCCATCACCCGCACCGGGCGCACGGCGATCTTTCCCTCGCTCGGCCTGATCGTCGCCGCGGCACTGCTGGCAGCGATCGGCTTCCTGCTTCCCCACCTCGCCGGATCGCAGCTTTCCGTCATGCTCGGCCTGGCCGGGCTGTTCATGGGCACCGTCATGGGGGTGGTGCAGGTCACGGTGCAGAGCGCCGCCGGTCCCGGCATGCTGGGGACGGCCGCGGCCTCCGTCCAGTTCTCGCGCTCGATCGGGGCGGCGCTCGGCACGGCGCTGGTGGGCGCGGTGCTCTTCACAGCCATGACGATGATTGACCCCAATGCGAGCCATGCCTTTGCGCAGATTCTTCAGCAAGGCCCGGACGCCTTGGCGTCGCTGAGCGCGGACCGGGTTGCCGCTATCGAGGCGGAGATCGGAACGGCCTTCCGCGCCGCCTTCTTCACCATCGCCGGCTTCGTCACCGCCGCGATGCTGTTGGCGTGGTCGCTGCCGCTGCGCCGAATCTAGCCGCGGATCACCACTTTTCGCCGAACGGTCGCGCCTCGACTTCGAACGACCAGGCCGAGCGCGGCTGCTGCGCCAGCCAGTGGGCCGTGGCGGCGATGTCGGCCGGCTTGACGAAGAAGTCGTCCGGCTTGTCGGACATGAACTGGCGCGTGCGCGGCAGGTCGACGACGCCATCGATGATGATGACCGCCACATGAATGCCGGCGGGGCCGAGATGCTTGGCCATCGATTCGGCGAGGCTGCGCTGCGCCGCCTTGGCGGGCGCGAAGGCAGCCGTGCGCGCTGCCCCGCGCCGCGAGGCGGTGGCGCCGATGATGATAATGGCGCCGTGGCCTTTGGCCTTCATCGCCGGGATCACCTTCTGCGAGGCGAGCAGGAGGCCGTTGGCGTTGATCCGCCACGACGCCTCGAACTGCTCGGGCGTGATGTCCTCGACGGTCGCGAAGACACCCGAGCCGGCGTTGTAGACCAGCGTGTCGACGGCACCCAGGTCGGCCGTAACCGCGTCGAAGGCGCGATCGACCGCTTGTGCCTCGGCGACGTCGCAGGCATAGGCGCGGGCGTCGCCGATCTCGGCGGCGATCTTCGCGGCGAGATCGGTGCTGCGCGACAGCAGCGCGACGCGATGGTCGGCGGCGAAGCGACGGGCGAGCGCCGCGCCGTTGCCTGGACCGATGCCGACGATCGCTGAGACCGGTTTTGCCATCGTATCGATTACCTCCCGCGACGTGGATTGGAGCGCGCGACGGCCCAGATTCAATGCGCCGGCGGCACATATCCGGCCAGCCACCGCATGACTTTCAGCACGAAGCCGGCATTGTCTTCGGCGCCATCGGCGTTCATTCCCATTTTGCTGCCGTCGTCTTCGATCTGGGCCGAGAAGGCCCCAGCCTCGCCGAAAACCGCGATGCGGCCCGCGCCATAGTCGCGGATCGCACCTTGGGAATAGTTGCTGACGTCGACCGTGGGCGCTCCTTCCAGGTGGCCGGCGATCGCCGGCAGCACCGCGAAGTATGAACCCATTAGAAAAAGCAGCGGCGCCGCCTCGTCAGGCACCGTGAATGCCTGTCCGGTAAACGTCACGAACTTCCTGGTCGGAGGAAGGCCAACGCCGAGATCGTCCACGATAAGACCATCATCGGGCGTAAAGGTGATTTGTCCCGAGCCGTCGCCCCACCTGTACACGTAGCCGTTGACAAACCCGAAGCCGAAAGACTTGGCAAGATCGGCCGCGGCCCCGGCCCACGGCATGTGGTCGGCGATCAGCAGCAGCGAACCGCCACCCTTCACCCATGTCCCCACGGCATTGATTTCGTCGGTGGTGAAAGCGGACGGCGTTGGCAGCGCGAAACGGTTGACGTTGATCGCGTCCAGCGCATTGACGACAACAAGGATGTTGACGCTGGAAAGCTCCCGCTGGTCGAAGGAGCCGTGCAGCGAACGGACGCGAAAGCCGTCATCCTCAATCAGTCTGGCAAAAGGCGCAAAGCGACCTTCGGCCGTTTGGTAATTGTTGTGTCCCGCATCGACGCCGACGACCGGGCCGGTGCCGCGTGCGAAAGCGATGGACGGGTTGGCATAGTGGAATTCCAGGTCCGGGCGCTGGTCCGCCTGGGCCGCGCCGCCCCAGAACAGCGTGACAAGAACGGCAGCGGTGAGGCGCGTCATGGACATCGCCAACGACGCTATTCCACCGTGCCGGTCAGGCGCAAGACGCAGCTGCCCGACGGTCGCGTCGGCCTGACAGTCGCGGAAGGCGCACCAGATTGGCTGGAGCGACGCACCGAAGGCGCGACAGCGTGAAGCAAGGCATCACGGGAACAGGCCCCGGGTCCGTTTGGTTTCCCACACCCGGGCGACACCGATCGCCATCGCAGCGGTGCGATGCGAGACGCCGTCGCGGGCGGCGCGGTCGAGGACACGCCGGAAGGCATCGTCGAGCAGCCGATAGAGGCGGTCGAGAACCTCGGCGCGCCCCCAGAAGAATTGCTGCAGGTCCTGCACCCACTCGAAATAGCTGACGATGACGCCGCCGGCATTGCACAGGATGTCGGGAATGACGAAGACGTCGCCGCGCTCCGCCAACAGCCGGTCGGCCTCCGGCGTGGTCGGACCGTTGGCCGCTTCCGCCAGAACCCGGCAGCGGAGCCTGTCTGCGTTTGACTCGTTGATCACGCGCTCGACCGCGGCCGGCACCAATATGTCGCAGGGCTGGCAGAGCAGGAGATCGGGCTCGATCGTGAGTTCGCTCGAATAACCGGCAAGCACCTTGTGGCGCTGCATGTGTTCGATCAGCCCGTCGACATCCAGTCCCGACGGCGAATAATACGCGGTGGTGTGGTCGCTGACCCCGACCAGGCGGCCGCCGCGCTCATTCAACGCGGCCGCAACGTTGCTGCCGACATTGCCGAAGCCCTGCACGATCGCCGTGGCACCTGAAATGGGCAGCTCCAGTCGCTCCAGCGCCCGGGCGATGAGGTGCATGACGCCCAGTCCGGTGGCCTCGCGACGGCCCTCTATGCCGCCCATCCCGATCGGCTTGCCGGTCACGATCTCGGTGATCGTGTGGCCCTGGTACATGGAATAGGTATCCATGAACCACGCCATGACCTGTTCATCGGTGCCAAGGTCGGGCGCCATGATGTCCGTCTTGGGTCCGACGAAGGGGATCATCTCCTGCATGTAGCGGCGCGAGACGGCCTCGAGCTCGCGCAGCGAGAGCGAGCTGCGGTCGACAGCCACGCCACCCTTGGCGCCGCCGTAGGGCAACCCGACCAGAGCGCATTTCCAGCTCATCCAGATCGCCAGCGCCGCCACCTCGCCGATGGTCAGGGCGCTTGAAAATCGCGTGCCGCCTTTGGTCGGACCAAGCGTGAGGTGGTGCTGGACACGAAAGCCCTGGAACACCTCGGTCGAGCCATCGTCGCGATGAACCGGACAGGATACCGCGAGCGCGCGCTTGGGATAGAAGACCCTGTCGCGTTCGCCGCCCGGCATCCCCAAGTGGTCGGCGACGGCCTCGAACTGCCGCTTGGCCATGTCGAAGACCGCGTCGTCAAAGAATGGCATCGGAGCCATCGGCTGCTCCCTGGTTCGCGCGAAGCAACCCAGTTTCACCCGTTTCGCCGCAAGAGCAATCGCCGCGTTCGCAGGCGGAGGGCGCTGCCGCGTGAAGCGCGTCTTCGCGCCAAGGCTGCAAGCGCGGCCCGGCCGGTCAAGCCGCCCCCGCGGAGCCGGCGAACGCAGCGAACCGCCTTGAGGAGGCGGCAGCGCGGGCGGTGGTGCCACTCGTGCCAGAGGATGACGGCAAGTGGTGCCCATGCGGGGGAGGGCGCTGGCTAGCCGCGCGGCTCCGGCTGAAGCGAAGCGCCGGCCTCCGACGGCGCGGCAGCGTGTTCGAACGCCGTGAACACCTTGATGACCCGGTTGAGCACCATGTGCCTGGTTTCACGATCGAAGCGCATGAAATGGGGGCTGGCGAGGTGCAGATCGAAAGCGGCGCGGTCTGCATAGATCTCGTAGAGGAGCAGCGGACCGCCAGCCTCTGGCACCAGCACGTCAAACCTAAGGCAGCCCGGTTCGCTACGCACCGACTGAGCGGCATTCTCGCGGACGAACTCCAGGAATTTGGCGCGGAAGGGGGCGGCGATGTCGAATTCGACGGTCAGGCAATACGGCATGTCGGGTTGCTCCGGCCAGGCAAGTCACATCGCGCGATCGGCGAGATCATAGACTCTGCGCGCAGCCTCTCCCGTGACCTGCGCCCGCTCGCTGGTTGATAGCCGCGCCAGTATCTCGTCGCTCGTCTCCTTCCAGTGGGCGTAGCTTGCCGCCAGTTCCAGCGGCGGCCAGTCGCTCGCCCACATCACCCGGTCCACGCCGAAAGACGCGAGCACATGCTCGGCGTATGGTCGCACGGCCTCGGCACCAGCACCCGGCGTGGCGCAGTTGAGGAGATGCGAAAGCTTGCAGGAGACATTGGGCAGCCGGGCAAACATCGCGATGTCGCTCGCCCAGGGCTCGAACTGACCGCCGGCAACGTCGGGCTTAGCACAATGGTCGAGAATAATGGTGAGGTCCGGATTCTGGCGCGCGATCTCGGTCGCCAGCGGCACTTCGCGCCAGTTCTGGACGAGAAGCTCGAGGACCAGCCCCGCGTCCTGCAGCGCCCGCCAGCAGCGCTTGAGCCGGGTGTCGAGCATCCAGGCGACCGACCGGTTGTCGTCGCGGATCGGCCGCACGCCGCGAACCAGCGGAATCGACGCCAGAGCCGACACTTCTTCCGCGACCGCCGGCGAGGCCGGCTCGATCCACGGCACGACGCCGGCGATCCAGCGGTACTTTAGCGCCAGGCCGATGAGATAGAGCGCCTCGGCGAACGTTTCGGCTGCCTGGACGACGACGATGCGATCGACGCCGGCCTTGTCGAGAAGCGGGCGCAAGTCGTCCGGCTCGAGGTCGCGCCAGATCGACATGGCAGGATTGAGAGACACGTTGTCTCCCCGAGCGATCCGCCAGAGATGAATGTGGGCGTCAATGACGGCCATGGCATGCCCCCTTTCGCGAATCCGGACCACGAATCGTTCATTTATAGGCCTCCAGCCCGAAGGCTTCCGACAGCCGGTGGCGGATGAGGATCAGGGCGACTAGCGGCGGGATCATGAAGATGGCCGCGCCGGCAAAGATCTGCCCGTAAAGCGGTCCCTGCGGCAACACATAGCGCAACAGCAGAGGCAGAAACGTCAGGGCCTTTTGGCTGGTCAGGATCAGGGCGAACAGGAAGTCGTTCCAGCAGAAGATGAAATTGAGGACGGCGGTGGTCAGGATCGCCGGCCCGGCGATCGGCGTGACGATGCGCCAGCAGGTCATCCAGCGCGACGCGCCGTCAAGCGCGGCGGCTTCCTCGATCTCGTATGGGATCGATTCGAAGAAGCTGGTGATCATCCAGATCGAGAAGGGCAGCGTGAACGTCATGTAGGTCAGCACCAGGCTGAAGATCGTGTCGAGCAGGTGGATCTGGCGGAACACCAGATAATAGGGGAGGACGAGCACGATGCCCGGCACCATGCGGACCGCCAGAATGGCGAGAGCCAGGCCCTTAAAATCGAGGCGGAAGCGCGTCAGCCCGTAGGCGGCGGGAATGGCCAGCAGTGTCGATGCGATGGTGGCGCTCAGCGAAGCGAGCGCCGAGTTGCGCAGGCTTCGCCAGAACGCCGGCTGTGCGAAGACCTCGCGGAAGTTGTCGAGGTTCAACACGCTGACGTCCAGCAGCCCGCCGACCCGGTTGCCCGGCATGAAGGCGGACAGCAGCGCCCAGAAGGGCGGGAACAGAAAGATCGCGCAGCACAGGAAGCCGGCGGCGGTCAGCCAGCGGCTCTGCCGCCTAGTTGCGTACATGGGCGCTCCTCCACATGCTGCGCAGCAGGATCACCGCAGCGGCGAGGACAAGCAGGAACACGACGAAGGCGTAGGCAGCGCCGCGCCCCACCTGGAATTCCTGAAACGACACCCGGTAGGCGAGGTAGTTCAGAATCTCTGTGCTGGTTCCCGGGCCGCCCTGCGTAATCACGAGGACGAGGTCGAGATAACGCAACGAGTTGATCAACCGCATGATGAGCGCGACAAGCAGCACCGGGCGTAGCATCGGCAGTTCGATGAGGCGGAAGATCAGCCATCCGCCGGCGCCGTCGATGCGCGACGCCTCGACGACGTTGGTCGGCAGCGACAGCAGGCCGGCGAGCAGGATCGAGAACATGAAGGGCGTCCACTGCCAGACGTCCGCGCCGACCAGGCTGTAGAGGGCTATGTCGGCACGATTCACCCAGAGCACGGGTGGCAGACCGAGCTTGTCCAGAACCTGATTGAAGAGGCCGAACTGCGGGCTGAAGAAGGAGCGGAAGTAGAACGCCCAGAGCAGGGGAGCCACCAGCAGCGGCGTCATGACGAGAACCCGGATCGCCGGGAATCCGCGCAACCGCCGCTGGAGCCCGGCGCGTACGAGATACGCCAGGGCAAGGCCGAGCCCCAGTTCGAGGGTCACCGACAGCGCCGAATAGACGAGCGTCACCCGCATTGTCTCGATCATCGAGGGGTCGGAGAAGATCTGCACGTAATTGTGCAGTCCGGCCCAGCGCTTGACGCCGGCAATCAGGTTCCAGCGCTGCAGACTGATCCAGAACGAATAGGCGAGCGGATAGGCAAAGATCAGAAGCAGTGTGACGACCGCCGGTGCCATGAACGCCAGCGCCGTCCATGTCTGTGCACTCCCCCGTCCGCGCCGGCCTTCCGCTGCGTAAGTCGCGGAAGCGCTCGCCGCCGAGGACGGGAGAGTCGTCATATGCCGGTCGTGCCGATCTAGTAGTAGCCGGCGTCCTGCATGACCTGTCCGACGTCCTTCGCCGCCTGATCGAGCGCCGTCTTGGCATCGATCTCGCCGGCAAATGCCGCCGTGAGCCGTTTGCTGATCGCCGCGTCGAGCTGGCCCCACTCCGGAATCTGCGGCAGCGGCTTGGCGACCTTCAGGTTCTCGGCGAGCGAGGGGAACCACGGTTCCGCCGAGGCGTTGGCCGCCCATGCCGAATTGCGGCACGGCTGGCCGCCGTTCTGCACGATCTTCTTGCTCTGCACGTCGCGCGAATTGAACCAGGCAACGAACGCGGCGGCGGATTCCCTGTTGGCCGAGTAGGCCGACACCGTCAGGCCGATGCCGCCAAGCGTCGGTGCGCGCCGAACCTTGCCCATCGGGCATATCTTGGTGGCGAGCTGCGGCTTGGTCTTGGCGTCGGCGGTCTTGATCGAATCCGGAATCCACGAGACCGGATCGAGGCTGGCCAGGCCGGTCGCCAGTGCCTTGACCTCGTCGCTCTCGGTATAGGCGCCGCCGCCGGGCGGCATCGTCTTCATCAGTTCGAGCAGGAAGCTGAGCGCGTCGACGCCGGCCGCGGAGTTGAACACCGGGTGCCATTTGTCATCGAACAGCTCGGCGCCGCCGCACCACGCGATTGGCAGCCAGACCAGGACGGCCTTGGTCAGCCGCTCGGTGCCCGCGACGAAGCCGTAGCGGTTCTTCGACGGGTCGACCACCTTCTGCGCGGCGGAAAGCACCGCGTCCCAGGTGTCGGGCGCCTCGATCCCGGCATCCTTCAGGTGTGCGGCGTTGTAGATGAAGTTCTGGCAGTTGCCGATCGTCGCCATGCCGTAGGTCTTGCCGTCGAAGCTCCAGACGTTCTTCAGCGTCTCCGGGATGTCGGAGTAGAAGTCCTTGAGCTGATCGGCCGGAATGAGTCCGTCGTCGAGGGCCGCCAGATGGCCGGCCTTGGCGAAGCCTTTCAGGAACATATAGTCGACTTGAAGGACGTCAAGCTCCGTGCTCTGTGCGGCGAAGACGGCCGCGTCCTTCTGCATGGCCTCGTTGTAGCCCATGGTGACGTTGTTGACCTTGATGCCGGTCGCGGCGGTGAAATCGGACGACAGCTTCACGAAGGGCTCGCCGAAGATGCCTTCGCCGAGGGTCAGCACGTTGATCGACTTGCTGTCGGCATAGGCGCGCGTGACAAATGGCGCGGCAACGCCGGCCCCGGCGAGGCCGGCACCGACACCGGCCGTCAGCGCGGTATTCCTAAGGAACTCGCGCCGGCTCCAGCGTCGCCCGGGTGCATCACTCCTGCTTGCCTTGTCAGTCATTCTGGTTTCTCCCTCCCTCGGCAGTCCACCGCGGCGCCTCGCGGCCGTACAGTGGAAATGGCGGATGGCTGTCAGCTCAAAAGCACGCGACGACGGCCGGTAGCGAATTGAGCATTAATGACATGAAATGGCAAACATTGAAACAGTCTGAACTAAACAGCCGCAAAAAATCTTGCAGTGGCTCCTCAAGACGACTGCCAATGAAGCTATCTGAAACATATTGGAGCGGCCGGCGGCGAGCACGTTCGGGCGCCGCTCCGCTAACAGTCAGGGGCGCGTTGCCGGGCCGCTCACGACTGGCGCAGCGTGGCAAGGGCCGCGCTGAGCGCACCCTGCAACATGCCGGCGTCGGTGCCGTAGGCCAAGCAGCGAAAGCCCTTCTGTCGCCATTCCCGTGCCATTTCGACGGAGGTCGCCAGGAAGCCCGCGGCCTTGCCGTTGTTCGCGCACGCCGTCGACAGACGCTGCACCGCCTCGGCGAATTCCGGCCGATCGAATGCGCCGGGCATGCCCATCGAGTCGGTCAGGTCGTAGTGACCCAGCCAACAGATATCGATGCCCTCGACCGAAGCGATCTCTTCGATATTGTCGATGCCAAGGGCACTTTCGACGAGGGCGATGACCAGGGTACGTTCGTTGGCCGCCTGCATTCGCGGCAGGACATCGCCGCGCTGATAGTCGTCATGGCCGGAGCCGAAGCCGATTCCGCGGCGGCCCTGCGGGCGATAGCGGCACCATGCCGCCAGTTGTTCCGCCTGGTCTCTGGTTTCGATCATCGGCACCATGATCCCCATCGCGCCGGCGTCGAGCACGGTTGCAACGAGATGGTAGTGAAGCGCCGGAACGCGCGCCAATGGCACGATGCCGGTCCCGCGCGCGAAGGCGAATTGCGCCTTCAGCGTATCGATGCCGACGCCCCCGTGTTCCATGTCGAACAGAACGAATTCGGCGCCGGCATTGGCCGCGATCTGGCAAAGGCCGGGCGTGAAGAACTCGACGGCGAACATGCCGTACGCCGTCTCGCCGGCCTTCAGTCTGCTGCGCACAGGGTTCGGGCGCATCGCGTCTTCCCGGCTTTGCCTAGAGCTCACTGACGGTGATGCCGACGGACTTGCCGGCGGCGATGATCTGCGCCCGCGTCTCGTCGTCAAGGGGAATGCCACCGGCCTCGCGATTGCTGCGCGTCCGCCGCTCGATCTCGCCGGGCAGGAGAACGGAACCACCCGGCTCCATCGGCGGGGACGCCTTCGTCCATCCGATGAGGCGGTCGAGGTCGGCAAGGAAGAAATCGGTCCCGGCGAAGGAGGCAGGATCGAGGGCGATGGTCACCATGTTGTTGACCAGTCGCTTGGCGGTCGGCGCCTCGGGATGGCTGCTGAAGCCGCCGGTGAGCGAGCCGGCGATGACCTCGCAGAACAGCGACAGGCCCGACCCCTTGTGGCCGCCGACCGGCAGGATCGCGCCCGGCGGGTCGGCATAGAACGCCTCTGGATCGGTCGTCGGCCGTCCGGCGCCGTCCAGAATCTGGCCGGGCGCGATCTTCTCGCCCTTGTTCCTGGCAACCTGGATCTTGCCTTCCGCCAGCACCGACGTGGCGATGTCCAGGATGATCGGCGGTCCGTCCTTGGTCGGCGATCCGGCGGCCAGTGGATTGGCCGACAGGCGGCGGTCGCGGCCGCCATGCGGCGCGACGAGAATGCCGAAACCGGACGTGTTGACGAAATGAAACGATACCAGGCCGGCGGCCGCGAGCTGCTCCGCCCAAGCGCCGATACGCCCAAGGTGACCGGCGTTGCGGATGGCCACCAGGGCAAAGCCATGCTCGGCGGCCCGGGCGGCCGCGAGGTCCATCGCTTCCCGTCCGATCACTTGGCCGAAGCCGAAGCCGCCGTCGACCAGCAGGCTCGCTCCCTTGTCCTTGACGATCGTTGCGTGACGGTTGGGCAGGACCTGTCCGGCCTTCTCCCAATCGACATATTTCTTGATGCGGATGACGCCGTGGGAGTCGTGTCCGACAAGGTTCGACTCCACCAGATGCTTGGCAATGAGGCTGGCTTCCTCGGGGCTCGATCCGGCCGCCGCGAAGATCCTCTCGCCGATGGCGACGAGAGCCTCTGCGGGAACCGGGTTGAGTATGGCTTTTGTTTCTTGGGTTGATGCTGCGGGCACGGTGCTAAACCTTGGATTCAATGAGACTAGGGGAGCCAACCATCTGAATTCCCATTTCGATCGCCTCGGCCATGCTTTGCTCCGAGGCCATGCCACGGCCGCTGATGTCGAAGGCGGTACCATGATCGACGGAGGTCCGGACGAAGGGGAGGCCGAGGGTGATATTGACGCCGTTGAGCGACGTCCATTGGCCGGAGGCCTGATCGACTTTGAAGCCGAGCAGCTTGACCGGGATGTGCCCCTGATCGTGGAACATCGCCACGACCGCATCGAACTCGCCGCCATGGGCCCGCACGAAGATCGTATCTCCCGCTACCGGCCCGGTGACGTCGAAGCCCCTGGAGCGCAGCGCGGCCACCGTCGGCACGATCACGTCGGCATCCTCGTGACCGAAAAGCCCGCCCTCGCCGGCATGCGGATTGAGGGCCGCGACACCGATGCGCGGTTTGGCGATGTCGAAAGCAGCCAGCGCGTTGCGCGTCAATTCGACCACGCGGGTCAGCCTTTGCGGGGTGAGCAGGGATGGCACGCGGGATAACGCCACATGGGTCGAGATGTGCGATACGCGCATGTTGCCGTGGGCGAGCATCATGCATGTGCCGGGGCTTTTCGCGAGATCGGCCAGGATCTCGGTGTGTCCCGCATACAGGTGGCCGGCGAGGTTGATCGCTTCCTTGGAGATCGGCCCGGTGACGATGGCGGAGATCTTCCCATCCATTGCATCGCGGATCGCCCGCTCGATGGCAGCGAAGGCGAGCCGGCCGGCTTCCGCCGTCACGGTGCCTGTCGGGATCGGTGCCTCGGCGCGCGCGGTCTCGACGAGGGCGACGTCCGGCCAGGTCGCATCGACATTCCGTTCGATGAAGCGTGCCGGCGAAGCGAGCGTACGGGCCGCCTCCTGCATGACAGCGAGCGTTCCGTACACGACCGGACGATGGCCGACGAGGCCGCCTTTGGTGGCAAGTCGCTCAAGCGCCTTCACGGTGATTTCCGGGCCGATCCCGGCCGGATCGCCCATCGTTATACCGATCGCCCTGTCCCCAGTCATGAGAACTGCTCCTTCGACACGCCGAGAATGTCGAGAAAAGTGTTCGCGTCACCGAAGGCACCCGACTTCGAGAGCACGAACGTTCCTCGCCACCGGCCGTCGGACATGATCGAGAGCGGCATGCCTGGCCGCCATTCGCCAAGCGAATCGAGGCGCGTCGCCCCGAGTGCCCCAACCAGCATCATCAAAGTGTCGCCGCCTGCAACAACCAGAATGCGCGGTTGTCGATAGACGCTCACCAACTGCTCAAAGGCCGTCCGGAAGAAGATCGCTGCCGAGGCTGGGTCCATCTGCGAAAGGTTGAAACGCAGCGCCAGAAGACCGGCATCGGTCAATCTGTGGGCATGCGCACCGATCACCGCGGGGTCTCGTTCGCTGATCTCGACCACCGCCTCGGGAACGGCAGATTTCAGCCGGGCGAATTGGGCACTGGCGACCGGATGACGGCTGGTGGTGACGACAAGCGCCGGCAGTCCTGTGGGAAGCGCGACGGGCGTGGCCGGGCCACCCAGGGCACGCGCCAGCCCCGCTGAACCGCACCAGAGGACCGGCTTGTCGAGTTCTGGCGCCGAACGCGTGATGGCCAACAGATCTGCGTCGCTTTCGGCATCGCAGACAAACACGCCGCCGCCGCCGATCGGCTCGCCGCGACCGACGCCACGCGTATCCGCTATCCGGTGCTGCAGACCGTCCAACAACGATGGACGCAGAGCCACCCATTCGGAACCATCCAACTTGAACTGTGTGCCGGCTCGCGTGATGCGGTTCTCGGCAGGAAACGCCGGCGCGACGACGATGCTGCCGAAATCGGCCCATCTCGGCCCAGAAGGCGATTTCGTCGATCGAATTGCCGCGCAACTGTGAATCGATCTTCTTGTAGTGGAGCGACCGCTTGAGGACCTCCGGCAGGTGGCGGTGCACCCGCTCACGCACTTCGGCTAGGGGCGCATCGCGTGTCTCGCTATCAAACGCGAAGCTGCCAGTCGCTGGCAGCGCGGCGGCTTGCCAGACGACAGGTATCGGCACATGCGGCCGCGCGAAGGCGACCGCCGTGTCGAGTGCTCCGGTGAGATCGTCCGCCATAATCGCCACGTTTCCCCTCAAGCGGGTAAACTCCGTCATCGGTCGGTTTACCAAGGGAGTTGATGGGCAAACCGAAGCGAGCCATTCTTGGAATAATTTGGTACAGATTGCTAGACCATGACGCAAGTTCGTTGCTCTTCCGGGAGGGACACGCCTTGCGGGTTTCACGGAAGCTGCGCAAATGAAGTGCAAATGAAGCGAGACAAAGGACCCCGGATGAGCGCGAACCCCGTCAGGATTATCGCGCATTTTCAAGAGGTTGTGTCATGATCTCAGCGCAACGCCGTGCACTGGTTCTCGATCACCTGCGCCGGTTCGGCGGTGCCTCCATCGTTGCGCTGGCCGACACCATCGGCGTTTCGGCATCGACCATCCGCCGCGACCTCGATTACCTCACCGAGGGTGGATACATCATCCGCAGCCACGGCGGCGCGATGTTGCTGGAGCGCCCCGGCACCACCTTCGAGCCGCAGCGCGACATCGGTGCCAACATCGCCTTGGATGCGAAGGCGTCGATCGGTGCGCGCGCGGTCGACATGCTCGAGGCGGGCCAGAGCATCATCTTCGATTCGAGTTCGACAGTGCTCGAAGCCGCCAAGGTCGTTGTGGCCCGCCAGATGCGGCTCACCGCCTGCACCAACGACATCGGAACCGCGGCGGTTCTGGCCGGCTCAAGCACGCTCAGCGTCGTTGTGCTGGGCGGCACGATCCGGCACGGTTCAATGACTTTGATGGGGGATCCAGGGCTGTCGTTCCTCAGTTCAATCCACGTGGATACCGCGTTGATCGGCATTCACTCGCTCTGCGACGGCCGCCTGTCAGAGACCTCGATCGACCTTGCCGCGATGAAGCGGCAGGATGATCTCCTGTGCGTCGCGGGTCGCCGTCCTCGCCAACTCGTCGAAATTCGACCACCCGGCCTTTTGCGATGTGGCGAGCGTAGGCGAGATCGACGTGATCGTGACTGATTCAGGGATCAAGAAGGAACATCGAGCAGCGTTGGAGGAGGCCGAGGTCGAGGTGATCGTCGTGGAAGCCAGCGACCCTGCGGGGTAGGCGGCCGGCGGGGCTGGTCGCCTGGCAGGGTGAGCTTCCTTTTTTTGTCAGCATATTCCATTCCTGCGCAAAATGTGCCAGCAATAGCGGCCTAGCCGTGGCTGCAACACGGCGGACTGAAGGGGAGGAAGTACACAATGCACAAGAATCGCCGCTTATTCGGCATGATCGCCGCGGCCAGCGCCGTCGTTGCCACGGTCGCCATGGCTAATTTCAGCTTCGCCACGCCGGCAGCTGCCGCCGGTGGCAAGCGCATCTGCGTCAGCTGGCGCCACTTCCAGGAAGAGCGCTGGCGCATCGACGAGGCCGGCATCAAGTCGGTGCTCGATCCCGCCGGCTACACCTATGTCAGCGCGGACGCCCAGTCCGATCCGCAGAAGCAGCTGACCGACGTCGAGAGCCTGATCGCCTCTCACTGCGACGTGCTGATCATCCTGGCCCAGGATTCCAAGGCGATCCTGCCGGCTCTCGCTGAGGCCAAGAGCGCCGGTATCCCGGTGATCGCCTACGATGCTCCGATCGACTCGCCCGACGCGTTGTTCGCCAGTTTCGACAATGTCGCCGTCGGCCACCTAATGGCGGCGGCGATGGTCAAGGCCCAGCCCACCGGCAACTGGGTGCTGATCGACGGCGACGCGTCGCATCCGATCGTCAAGATCTTCCATGAAGGCCAGATGCAAGTGCTGCAGCCGCTCATTGACAAGGGAGCGATCAAGATCGTCGCGGAGCAGAACATCCCGGATTGGAAGCCGGACGTTGCCCAGTCGACGATGGAACAGATCCTCACCCAGCAGAACAACAAGGTCGATGCCGTTCTGGCGATGAACGACGGAATGGCCGGCGGTGTCGCCGCGGCACTCGCCTCGCAGTCGATGCTCGGCATCGCGCTGTCCGGTCAGGACGGCGACAAGGCCGCGCTCAACCGCATCGCCAAGGGCGACCAGACGGTGTCGATCTGGAAGAACTCGATGCTGCTCGGCGAGGCGGCGGCGAAGGCTGCGATCGAGCTGGCCTCCGGCAAGAAGCCGAGCGAGGTCACCGGGGCCACGATGACCAAGACCGAGAGCGGCAAGGACCAGTCGGCCGTCCTGCTGAAGCCGATCGCCGTCACGCGTGACAACCTCAACGAGGTCGTCGATGCGAAGTGGATCTCGAAGGCCCAGCTCTGTGACGGCGTGACGAAAAATGCGCCGGCGGCCTGCAAGTAAGCGACGCCACCTCGATGGCTGAAGCCACCGCTGTATCTGCCGGCACATTGCCGGGCAGGGTTGCGAAGGCAGCCGGGCTTGATGCCCGGCTGCTGGCCTTATTGGGGGTGCTCGCCCTCATCTGGCTGGTCTTCGATGTGCTCACCAACGGCATCTTCCTGACCCCGCGCAACCTGTTCAATCTGTCGGTCCAGGTGGCGGTGGTTGGCATCATGGCCAGCGGCATGGTGCTGGTCATCGTCGCCCGCCAGATTGATCTGTCGGTCGGCTCGCAGATCGGCTTCATCGGCGTGTTCGGTGCGCTTCTGCAGACTGCCGTTCTGCCGATGAATGGACCGGTCACCTGGTGGGTGACGTGCCTTGCCATGCTCGCCGCGGGCGGCCTGATCGGCCTGATTCAGGGCTGGCTGACGGCCTATGCCGGCATACCGTCCTTTGTCGTCACCCTCGGCGGGCTGCTCTTCTTCCGCAACGCCGCCTATCAGCTGAACCTTGGTGCGACGATCTCACCGCTGGACGACACCTTTCAGTTGCTCGGCGGCGGCCTGCACGGCACTATCGGCGCGCTGTGGAGCTGGATCCTCGGTTTGGCGGCGATCGCCGGTATCGTCTTTTTCGTTCTGCGCGCGCGTCGCCGGCGGCGCATCCACAACGTGGCGCTGCGACCGGTCGCGTTTGACGTCCTCTTCGTCGGTGTGTGGGCGGCTGCCATCATCGCCTTTGTGATGGTCATGAATGGCTACCAGCAGCCGCGAACCGACATCGCGATGGGCATCTCGATCCCCGTGCTCATCCTCATCGGCATCACGCTGTTCATGTCGGTGATCTCCCGCAAGCACACCTTCGGGCGGCACATCTTCGCCGTCGGCGGCAATCCGGAGAGCGCCGAGCTCTCCGGCATCGACACCCGCCGCCTGACGCTGCTCGTCTTCGTCGTCATGGGGCTGCTTTGCGGCCTCGCGTCGATCGTGGTGACGGCGCGGCTCGATGCCGGGGCAAGCGTCACCGGCACGATGAGCGAGCTCAACGTGATCGCTGCGACCGTTGTCGGCGGCACGTCTCTCGCTGGTGGCGTCGGCACGATCTACGGCGGCATTCTCGGGGCGCTCATCATGCAGAGCCTCGAAAGCGGCATGATCCTCATCGGTGTGCCCACGCCGCTGCAGAAGATGGCACTTGCGCTCGTACTCATTCTCGCGGTGTGGATCGACATGAGCTATCGGCGGAGGCATGCCACGTGACGACGCCACTGGTCCAGCTCCAGGGCATCACCAAGGCCTTTGGCGGCGTGCACGCCGTCGAAGGCGTTGAACTCGATCTCATGCCTGGCGAGGTGCTCGGCCTGCTCGGTCACAACGGAGCCGGCAAATCGACCCTCATCAAGATACTGTCGGGCGTTCACACCGCCGATTCAGGCAAGATCCTCATCCAGGGCGAAGAGGCGGCGATCCGCTCGACGCGCGATGCCAAATCGTTCGGCATCGAGACGATCTATCAAAACCTCGCGCTCTCCGAGAATCTCAACTCCATCGCTAACCTGTTCCTGGGCCGCGAGATCACGAGCCACTTCGGTTTCATGAACGACGAGGCGATGGAAAGGGAGGCCCGTGAGACGCTCAGCCGCATGAAGCTGCGCTTGCCGTCGCTGTCGGCACTGGTCGCCAATCTCTCCGGTGGCCAGCGCCAGGCGGTGGCGATTGCGCGCGCGATCCATTTCAATGCGCGCATTCTCATTATGGACGAGCCCACTGCGGCACTCGGCCCGGAAGAGACCGCCAAAGTCGGCGCCCTCATCCGCGAGCTAGCTGCGCAGGGCATCGGCATCATTCTGATCAGTCACGACATTCATGACGTCTACGACCTCGCCGATCGGTTGGCGGTGATGAAGAACGGCCGCCTTGTCGGCGTCGTCGCGGCCGGAGATGTGAACAAGGACGAGGTGCTGGCAATGATCATCGCCGGAACCGTGCCTGTCGCCGCACGGCGCCCCGCCGCCGCTGGCACGGCTTGAGGACGGAACGCAGGAAGGCGGGCCCACTGGCCGGCGAGCCGCGTCGCGGCCTTTTTCGTGAGAAGTGGAGCGACTGAGCAATGACGAACGGCAAGCCGCGTATCGGGTTCATCGGCGTCGGTCTGATGGGCCACGGCGCCGCCAAGAGCATCCTCGAAAAGGGCGGCTATCCCCTGACCATCCTCGGCCACCGCAACCGCGAACCGGTCGAGGATCTGGTGCGCCGCGGCGCCAAGGAAGCCGCAGACCCGGCCGGACTGGCGGCGGCCAGCGAGATCGTCATCCTGTGTCTGCCGTCCTCGGTCGAAGTCGAAGCGACCGTCTATGGCGAAAAAGGTGTGCTCGCCGGTCTCGCCAGGGACGCTGTCCTCATCGACACGACAACCGCCGATCCGGCCGTGACCCGCAAGGTCGGGGCGGACGTCAACGCGCGCGGCGCCTTCATGCTCGATGCCGCGCTGGGCCGCACGCCAAAGGAGGCGGAGGAGGGCAAGCTCAGCACCTATGTCGGCGGCGACGAAGCCGTCCTCACACGGGTTCGCCCGGTGCTGCAGTCCTTTGCCGACACGATCGTACATTGTGGCGGTCTCGGAGCCGGCACGACCTGCAAGCTCATCAACAACTCCATCACCATCGGCACTGCGGCGCTCATCGCTGAAGGCTTCGCGACGGCAGCCAAGGCCGGCGTGAACCTCGACGCGCTTGCCGACGTGCTATCCGCCGGCGGTGCGGATGGTCGCATGTGGCGCATGATGGAACCCTGGATCCGCAGCGGCGACGACAGCCACCTGCGCGGGCCGTTGCGCATTGCCGCCAAGGACGTGCGGACCTATGGCCGCCTCGCCGAGGGCGCCGGCATGGCGGCCTTCATCGCTCAGGCGGTCAACCAGACGCTGCGTCTGGCGCTGAATCAGGGCAAGGCCGATGTGTTCTTGCCAGCCTTGCCGGGTGTCCTCGCCGAACTGAACGGCACCGAGATCGTCAGCGGCGGCTAGCCGACCGGGTCACCGCCGCCCGGCGATGATGTCGGCGGCGATCTCCCCGATCACGTAGCAGCTCAGGTTGGTGTTGTGCATGACGGTGTCGGGGAAGATGCTGGAATCGGCGATCTTCAGCCCATCCAAGCCATGCACCGACAGCCTGGGATCGACGACTGCGCGATCGGGGTCGGGCCCCATTGCGCATGTGCCGCCCTGATGATGTGCGGTGACCAGGTTGGCGGCCAGATAGGCGGGCAGGTTGGCGACGGGGTCAACCAGCCGCGCGCCGCGCGCCGCAAAAGGCGGGGTCGCCAATAGCGCGCGGAGCGCATCGAGCGCGTCGGCGAAACGGCGCACATCTTCCTGTCCGGCGAGGTAGTTGTGGTCGATCTCGGGTGGCGTGCCGGGATCGGGCGCGGTGATCACGACGGTGCCGGACGCTTCCTGGCGGCAGAGATAGGTGAACAGGCCGCACAGGCCGTCCTCTTCGTCGGCGGGGAAGGGGTGCGTCTGCCACCACGGCTCGCCGGCCTCGCCGGCGGTGCCGCGCCAGTTGACGGCGAACAGGCGGCCGGTCGTCGCCGCAATGCCGTCTGCCTTGAAGAAGAACGCGCAGCCCGGATGGTCGCTGAGACTGCGGCCGACGGCGCCTGCATCGCGCACGATCGGGATGCCCAGCCGCCGCAGCAGGTCCGCCGGCCCAATGCCGGAACGCTGCAGAACGGCAGGCGTATTGTAGACGCCGGCGGCCAGCACGATCGTGTCGGCCGAAATCGTCCCGTGTCCCTCACGTCCGAACCAGGTGACACCGGTCGCCCTTCCGTTTGAAACGATGACGCGGTCGACGATGCGCGACCCGCGGATCACCAGGTTGGGGCGCCTTCGCGCCGCCCGGATGTAGGTGACCAGCGTCCCCAGCCGCACCTCCTTGTAGCGGTTGTGCGGAAACGGTCCGAAGACGCCGACGTGGCCATCGGCGCCGTTGAGGTCCGCCGCATGGACGACGCCGAGCACATCGCAGGCCTCGGCGAACACGGTGTTGACCGGGGCCCAGTGCTCCGGGCGATAGCGCTGAATGACGATGGGGCCACGGTCGCCATGCGCCGGCTCAGCGCCGAAGTCGCGGTCCGTCTCGATCCTGATGAAATAGGGCAGGACGCTCTGCCAGTCCCATCCCGTGCAGCCGAGAGCGGCCCAGCGGTCGAAATCGAACGGCGCCGGGCGCACAGCGATCGTCGAATTGACCATGGAACTGCCGCCGACCAGACGGCCGCGGGGCAGGCGGATCGGACGTCCGCCGCGTCGACCGGCCTTGTCGCGATCGTAGAAATTCCAGTCGAATTCCGGCAGGCCGGAGACCCGCCAGCTATGTTCGCCGCTGATGGTGAACAGCGGTGGCACGTCGGCTTCGTCCGCAAAATCCGGGCCGGCGTCGATCAGCATGACGCGCCGGTTGGCGTCCTCGCTGAGCCGTGCGGCAACGACACCGCCCGATGCTCCGGCGCCGACGACCAATACATCGCAATGTTCGGAAGTTTCTGCCATCGTCTCTTGCCCTAGTGGCGCAGGATCGCGGACAGGAATGCTTTCAGTTCCGGCGTCTGCGGGTCTTCGAAGATGCGATCCGGCGTGCCGGCCTCCCAGATGCGCGCCTGGTGCATGAACAGCACGCGCGAGGCCGAACGGGCCGCGCCCATTTCGTGGGTCACCAGGATCATCGTGCGCCCTTCCTTGGCGAGCTTCTGCAGCACGCGCACCACCTCATAGGTAAACTCGGGATCGAGCGCCGAGGTGACCTCGTCGAAGAGGAGCAGTTCCGGCTGCATTGCCAGCGCCCTAGCGATGGCCGCCCTTTGCTGTTGCCCGCCGGAGAGGCGAGACGGATAGGCTGCCAGCTTGTCTTCCAGGCCGACCGCTGCCAGGACCGAGCGCGCCAGATGTTGCGCCTCGGCCGCGGGGATGCCTTTGCCGACCATCGGACCCAGCGTGATGTTCCGCTCGATCGTCAAATGGGGGAAGAGATTGTAGCTCTGGAACACGATGCCGACGTTGCGGTGCAGGCGTCGCAGGTCCTGCCGCCGCTGGGTCACGTGCTGGCCCGATACCGTGATGGTGCCGGAATCGATGCCTTCCAGCCCGTTGATGACACGCAGGAGCGTGCTCTTGCCCGAGCCGCTGCGCCCGATTACCGCCACCACGTCGCCCGGCTGGACCTCCAGATCGATCCCATCGAGCACGGTGTGCGTGCCAAAGCGCTTACAGACCCTGTGTAAGGCCACGAGTGGCATCGAAGCGCCTTTCGAGGAACAGGCTGAGCAGCGACAGCGGCCAGCACAAGATGAAGTAAAGGCCGGCCACCAGCGGATAGACGACCATCGGCTCGAAGGTGACATTGGTTATCAGCTGGCCGGCGCGGGTCAGCTCGATGAAGCCGATGATCGAGGCGACCGAGGTGCTCTTGACGAGCTGGACGAGGAAACCGACGGTCGGCGGAATCGAAATGCGCATCGCCTGCGGCAGGATCACGTAGCGCAGTTGGGAAAAATAGTCGAGCGACAGGCACTCGGCCGATTCCCATTGCTGGCGCGGAACCGCCTCAATGGCGCCGCGCCAGATCTCGCCGAGGAAAGCAGCGCTGTAGGCCGTGAAGGCGAGGCTCACCGCCGTCCACGCGTCAATCTCGATGTTGAACAGCACCGCGAAGCCGTAATAGGCGATGAAGAGCTGGATCAGCACCGGCGTGCCCTGGAAGAGGAGGATATAGAGCCTGGCCAGCTCGCGCAGCGGGGCGAAGCGGCTAATGCGCGCTAGGGCGATCAGGAATCCCGCGATCGTGCCGCCGGCAAATGCGACCGCCGACAGAAGCAGCGTCCAGCGGATCGCCGCGACTACGAAGATCAGTTCGTGCCAGCCGAATGTCCTCATGACCAGCCTCGTCGCGTTCGCGCAAATGCCAGCCAGTAGAACCCGCCGAGCACCAACTTAACGATGAACGCCAGAGCCAGATAAATCGCTGCCGCCGCGAAATAGAATTCGAATGCCCGGAACGTCTGCGACTGCAGCGAGTTGGTTACGCCGGTCAACTCGGGCACCGAGATTGCCGAAACGATGCTCGAGCCCAGGAGCAGGATGACGATCTGACTCGCCAGGGCCGGATAGGCCGTCCTGATCGCCTGGTAGAGAATGATCAGGCGGAAGATGTGCGTGCGCCTGAGGCCGAGCGCGCGTCCGGCTTCGATCTGGCCTTTGGGAACCGCCTCGATGCCGGAGCGCAGGATCTCGGTGGCATAGCCGCCGAAGCTGATCGACAGACCGAGAATGGCCGCCTGATCCGCCAGCAGGCGAATCCCAATCGCTGGCAGCGAGAAATAGATGATGAAGAGCTGCACCAGAAACGGCGTGTTCCTGGTGATCTCGACATAGGTCATGACCAGCCAGCGCACCGGCTTCGGTCCAGTCGCGCGCAGGAAGGCGCAGACGACGCCGAGTGCGAAGCCGCCGAGCGTTCCGGCGGCCGTCAGCCACAGCGTCGTGAGCGCGCCGTCGAGCAGGTCCTGGGCATGGTCGGCGACAACGCCGAACTGAAAGACGTAATCCATATGTTTGCCAGCACCGAGGGCGCCGCCGCTTGTGCGGCGCCCCCGATTGCATCAGAACGTCGGAAGCGGAACCAGATCCACGCCCGTATATTTCTTGTAGATGCTGGCGAGCGTCCCATCCGTCTTGCGCAGGAACACCCAGGTGTTGAGGAACTGCAGCAGCGCCGGTTCGTCCGTCCTGACGGCAGCAGCGTAGTAGGCGGTGGTCACCGTGAACTTCGCCTCGATGTTCTTGTCGGGATTGCGTTCGGCGATCGAGTGCTCGGCGAAAGCCGACATGCCGGCGCAATCGATCTGACCGGACAACAGGGCCTGCATGGTCGAGGCCATGTCGTCGAAGTAGACGATCTGCGCATCCTTTGGCGCGATCTTCGGCACGGTCGCTTCCTCAAGCGTCGCGCGCGTCAGGCCAATGCGCTTTCCGGCAAGGTCGGCCGCCGAGGCGATCTTCTGGTCGGCGGGCGCGGCAATCACGATCGACAGCGCGCCATGCGGATTGGCGAACATGACCGTCTTGGCACGATCGACGGTGATGCTGAGCGACGAGATGGCCACGTCTGCGCGGCCCGCGAGCAAGGCCGGAATCCGTTGCGGACCGGTCACCTGCACCAGCTCAAGATCGACCCCAAGATCCTTGGCGAGCTGCCGCGAGACGGCGATCTCGGAACCGTCGGGGTTGCCGTCCTTGTCGACGACGCCAAAGGGTGGAGAGGTCAGTTCCGCCGTGATGCGGATCTTCTTGTCCTTGAGAATACGGTCGAGTGTGGTCTGCGCCTGCGCCGGCATGGCCATTGCCAGTGCGCCGGCGGCCAGCGCAACCAGCGAAACAATGCGTATCAACCTCATCAGCTTCTCCTCCCGGCTCAGTTCGGTTCCCTGCGATGGCTGAGCCCCAACCCATCGCAGCCACGAATTCCCGTTTCAGTGTGTCGCGTAGGACACCCGATCGTTCTTGGTGGCGGTCTCAGCCGCTTGTTCCTGAAGGCGATTCCGGCCGCTCAGGAAAGCGCTTGTCGGCGCGAACGCGGCGGGTCTCCCCTTGGCTGCAAGAATCCCCCCATATCTGTAAGCCAACTCCTAGGCGAAGCTTCTCAGGCTTCTCAAGTTACGTCAACTAATGACGAAACAAGTCAAAATCTTTCAGTTAGTGCCGCCGGCCCATGCCTTCAGCCCTCTATGAGGGCCTCGTCGGCAAGCTCGCTCCACAGGGCTTCGGGTATCGGCGTGGCGACGGCTGCCGCGGCCTCGCTTGCCTCGACAGCCGTGCCGAGGCCCGGGATCACCGCGGATATGGCCGGATGGCGCAGCGGAAAGGCGAGCGCAGCCGCGGCGATGGGGACGCCGTAGCGGCCGGTGATTGCCTCGATTCGGCGCACGCGTTCGAGGATTCCCGGAGGCGCGGCGCCGTAGTTGTAGAGCGCGTGGGGCGTGGCCCCGGTTGCCAGAATGCCGCTGTTGAATGGTCCGCCGACGATCACGCCGATACCGTGTTCCGCGCAATAAGGCAGAAACTCTCGACCGGCTTCCTGCTCGAGCAGGGTGTAGCGCCCGGCGAGCAGCACGCAGTCGATGCGGGCGCGCTTGGCGAACGCGAGGGACACCTGCCATTCGTTGACCCCGAGCCCGATCGCCCGCACGCGCCCCTGGGACCAAAGTTCGTCGAGCGCGCGATAGGCGCCGTCGAGCGCCGACGCAAACGCCTGCGGCTGATGCTGTCCGTGGGTCCAGCGGTCGATATCGTGGATGAGCAGGATGTCGACCCGCTCCAGGCCGAGGCGATCGAGGCTCGCCTCGACCGACGCCAGAGCACCGGCACGGCTGTAGTCGAAGTGCACGTCGGGCTCTTGACCACCCGGCCCGGTGTCGAGCAGACGGCCGACCTTGGTCGACAGGACGAAGGAGTCGCGCGGCAACTCGCGGAGCACCGCACCCAACCGCCGTTCGCTGAGGCCGCGCCCGTACAGCGGGGCCGTGTCGAAATAGCGTACGCCGCCGGTCCACGCCGCTTCGATCGTGCCGCGAACCTGGTCCTCGGAAACCGAAAGCCCAAGGTTGCCAAGCGGTCCGCCGCCGAAGCCGAGCGCACTGACGGTGATGCCCGACTTGCCCAAAGGCCTCAATTCCATGCCTGCGGCCATGTTCTGATACCTCGTTCACCTGCTCTGGCGACGTGGGCGCACCGCACGCACCAAGAATCAGTGGATGTCGTCCATCCGGCCGAACGCTTCGCGGATGGCCGCGGTCGAGAAGTCGGGCCGCTTGGCCGCGTCGAGCAGGACCTTCTCGCGACGGGCCAGCACTTCGGCGCGTTTCGGGATCTGGGCGGCAACCGCAGACGGAATGACCACGGCACCATGCCGGTCGGCATGGATCAGGTCTCCCGGATTGACGAGCATCCCGGCAACCGTCACCGGAACGTCGAATGCCGCGATATCGGCATGGACGTGGGACGGCATGATCGAACCGGCCAGCACGAAGAAGCCCTTGGCCATCATGTCGATATCGCGCACCGACCCGTCGGTGATCGTTCCAAGGCAGCCGAGGGCTTGATGGACGTTGGTCTGCACCTCGCCCCAGAAGGCGCCGAGGCCACGGTCAGGACCCTCAATGTCCTGGATGACGGCCACGCTGGGTCGCGGGCCACGCTCGACATATTCGTAATAGGCCAGGCGCACGGCCTTGCGGTCGCCGGCAGGGTTCGGCTCGAGGGAGCGGATCGTGGCGGTACGGGCATAGCCGACGACAGGCGGCAGATGCGGGAAGATCGCGCTCAACGGACGCCGGTTGAAGCCGAAGGCCCGGCGCTCGGGCGCAAGTTCCTCGAGCACGTTGCATATTGTGGGCGTGTCGATGGCTTTCAGCTCTGCGATCAGCTCTGCGGACATGATCCCCCCGGAGTTTGTGGGCCGCCGCGCATGGCGGCCCACACAGCGTGTTGGCGGCTCAGAAAATGTTTCAACTTATGCCAATAGTTGTCATAATGATCCAAGCGTGCCAATCCCTATTTTCCATCGCCGGGGGATTGCATCGGCATGACAACGCCGCTGATGGTTGGCGCGAAGGCCTTTTGATCGGCCGACAGGGAGGGTTGGATGGTTGCACTGAATGGTCCGTGGCAATTGTTGATAGATGGCCAGCGTGTCGATGGAGATGAACGCCGCGACGTCATCAACCCGGCGACCGGGCAGGTCTTCGCTTCTGTTCCCGAAGCTTCGGCGAATGACGTCGCCACAGCTCTGGCCGCCGCGCGGCGCACGCAGCCGGCGTGGGCGGCCATGGCTCCCATCGAGCGCGCCCAGATCATGCGACGGATCGCAGATCTTATTCGCCGCGACGCGGAGTCATTGGCCCGCCTGGTGGTGAGCGAAGAGGGCAAGCCGATCACCGAAGCTCGCGGTGAGATCGGCGGGGCGGCTGAGTTCTTCGACTTCTTCGCGGAGTTCGCGCGGCGCATCGAGGGTGAGATTCTGCCGTCCGACGTCAGAAACGAGCAGATCTGGATTCAGCGCGTGCCGGTCGGCGTGGTCGTCGGCATCATTCCGTGGAACTACCCGGCTGCCCTGGTCTCCCGCAAGGTCGCTCCGGCGATGATCGCGGGCGATACGATCGTGCTGAAGCCGCACGAAGGAACGCCGCTATCGGCGCTGGCGATGGCCGACCTGTTCGTCGAGGCCGGCGTGCCGGCCGGCGTCGTCAACGTCGTCACCGGCGGGGGAGCCACCGTCGGCGAGGCTCTGATCCATGCCGACGGCGTCGACCTGATCAGCATGACCGGCAGCGTTCCGACGGGCCAGAAGATCATGCGGGCCGCGGCCGACCGGCTGACGCCTGTGTCGCTGGAGCTGGGCGGTAAGGCGCCGTTCATCGTCCTACCCGACGCCGACCTCGATCTCGCCGTGTCGAGCGCGGTGACCTCGCGCTACATGAACTGCGGCCAGGTCTGCATTTGCAACGAGCGCACCTTCGTCCATCAGGACATCTATCCGCAGTTCCTCGAGGCCTTCATCGAGAAGGCGAGGGCCCTGCGCATGGGCGATCCGCTGGACGAGAACACCGATGTCGGCCCGAAGGTGTCGAAGGGCGAGCTTGAAAAGGTCGAAGCGATGGTCGCCGATGCGGTCGCGCGCGGTGCCAAGGTCGCCCTCGGCGGCGGGCGGCCCAAGGCGCCGCCCAGCCCGGGCGGCTATTGGTATTCGACGACCGTGCTGACCGATATTTCGCCGGACATGCCGATCATGCAGAACGAAATCTTCGGGCCGGTGGTACCGATCGTGTCGTTCCGCGATTTCGACGATGTCCTGAAGAGCGCCAATGCCAGCCGATACGGCCTTTCGGCCTACCTGTTCACCAACGACCTGCGCCGCGTCATGCGCGCCGTCAACGAGATCGATTTCGGCGAGCTCTACGTTAACCGCATCGGGCCGGAAAGCCTGCAAGGCTTCCATGTCGGCTACCGCCAGAGCGGACTGGGCGGTGACGACGGCGCTCACGGCCTCGAGATCTACATGAAGAAGAAGACGGTTTACCTGAACTATGGCGACGCCCCGGCGACGACCCTGATGCCCTACGGCCGCTGAGCGATCGGCTCGGTTCGCGCCACATTTGGGACGTGAAGTAGCAGAAACGTCAACGGGCGGTATCGCCCACCGGCACGGCTGGAACGATGAACAGCGATCTCGCGATACTGACTCAACTTGAGCGCAAGGTTCTGTGGTTGTCCTCGTGGATGATCCACAACGCGAACCACATCCGCAAAAATCAGGACGGCCTCAAGATAGGTGGGCATCAGGCCTCGTCGGCGTCGCTGGTGACGATCATGACGGCGCTCTATTTCGCCGTGCTGCGGCCGGAGGACCGAGTCGCGGTGAAGCCTCACGCCAGCCCCGTCTTCCACGCCATCCAGTATCTGTTCGGTAAGCAGACCCGCGAAAAGCTGGAGCACTTCCGCGGTTATCATGGTGCGCAGAGCTATCCCTCGCGCACGAAGGACAGCGACGAGGTCGACTTCTCGACCGGCTCCGTCGGTCTTGGCGTTGCGCAGACGCTGTTCGCGTCGGTGGTGCGCGACTACATCCGCGCCAAGGGCTGGGACAGCGACCGGCCGGCGGGGCGCATGATCGCACTCGCCGGCGATGCCGAGATGGACGAGGGCAACATCTTCGAAGCCCTGCTGGAGGGGTGGAAGCAGGATGTCCGCAACACGTGGTGGATCGTCGACTACAACCGGCAGAGCCTGGATGCGGTCGTGCGCGAGGGCTTGTGGTCGCGGCTGGAGGCGCTGTTCCAAGGTTTCGGCTGGGACGTTGTCGTCCTGAAATACGGCTCGCTGCTCCAGGAAGCGTTTCGCGAACCAGGGGGCGAGGCCGTGCGCCGCTGGATCGACGAATGCCCCAACCAGCTCTATTCGGCGTTGACCTTCCAGGGCGGTGCCGGCTGGCGCAGGCGGTTGCTCGACGAGATCGGCGACCAAGGCGACGTTTCCGCGCTGATCGAGCGGCGGTCCGACGACGAACTGGCCGCCCTGATGACCAACCTCGGCGGCCACGACCTGCAGTCGGTGATCGATGCTTTCGAGGCGGCGGCCAAGCACGACCGGCCGGTCTGCTTCATCGCCTATACGATCAAGGGCTTCGGCTTGCCGATTGCCGGTCACAAGGACAATCACTCCGGCCTGATGACGACCGCGCAGATGGCCGACTTCCGCGTGCGGATGGGAGTGCGCGAGGGGCATGAGTGGGAACCGTTCGAAGGTCTGACGACCCCGCCCGACACGCTGCGCCGGTTCCTCGAGAAAGTGCGCTTCAACACGCCGGCGGGCAGGCGCCTGCATGCCGACGCCGTCGCGGTACCGCCGCGCATTGCAGTCGACGTGCCGCGCATCACGTCGACCCAATTCGGCTTCGGCAAGATCCTCGACGAGATCGCCCGCACCGGCGGCGCGCTCGCCGACGCGATCGTGACGACCTCGCCGGACGTCACCGTTTCGACCAATCTCGGGCCATGGGTGAACCGCCGCGGGCTGTTCGCGAGCGAGGCGACTGCCGACACGTTCCGTGAAGAGCGCATCCCATCGTCGCAGAAGTGGGAGTTCGGCCGTAAGGGGCAGCACATCGAACTCGGCATCGCCGAGATGAATCTGTTTATCCTGCTGTCCGCTCTCGGCCTCAGCCACTCGCTGTTCGGCCGACGCCTGCTGCCCATCGGCACGCTCTACGATCCCTTTATTCAGCGCGGTCTCGATGCGCTCAACTATGCCTGCTACCAGGATGCCCGTTTCATTCTGGTGGCGACGCCATCGGGCATCACGCTGGCGCCGGAAGGCGGCGCCCACCAGTCGATCGGCACCCCGCTGATCGGCATGGCACAGGACGGGCTGGCCGCCTTCGAGCCAGCTTTCGTCGACGAGCTGGCCGTGATCATGCGCTGGGCCTTCGAATACATGCAGCGTGGCGGCGATGACGAACCGTCCGAGCAGAACTGGCTGCGCGACGAGACAGGCGGGTCGATCTACCTACGCTTGTCGACCCGGGCGGTCGAACAGATGCAGCGCGAGATCACAGACGAACTCGCCCGTGACATCGTCAACGGCGCCTATTGGCTTCGTCGCCCGGGACCGAATGCCGAAATCGTCGTCGCCTATACCGGTGCGGTGGCATGCGAGGCGATCGAGGCGGTCGGCCTGATGGCCGAAGACCGCCGCGATGTCGGCCTGCTCGCCGTCACCTCCGCCGACCGTCTGAATGCCGGCTGGAACTCGGCCAGCCGCGCCCGCGAGCAGGGGCGCGACCATGCGCGCAGTCACGTCGAACGTCTGCTCGCTGATCTGCCGCCGCATTGCAGGCTGGTCACCGTTCTCGATGGTCACCCGGCGACGCTGAGCTGGCTTGGCGCGGTCTTCGGCCATCGCACACGCGCGCTGGGCGTGGAGCATTTCGGCCAGACCGGAACGATCGCCGACCTCTACCGCCACTATGGCATCGATGCTCAGGCGATCATTTCGGCATCGGAGACGATCGCGCCTGGTCGCCCGATTCGCCACCTGCACGTGGTCTAGAACGGAGCTGCTATCAGCAGCGTGCCGATGATCCACCGGTGATGTGCAACGAGGTATCGCGACGCGGCCTCGGTGGCGCGCGCCGTCCAGCGCCTCTGCTGCGCGCCCATGACGAACACGACCTGACTGCTGGGATCGTTCTCGGACGGCCCGTGGTCGCCGACCCATCCGTGCCGGATGGCCCGCCCGACGGTCAATACAAATCCACTGATGTCCATCAAGGCTAATTGGACATACGTTGGACAGACGCGACGCGACAGGAACTAAGTCATTGAAATCAATGGCGCGCCCTACGGGAATCGAACCCGTGTTTCCGCCGTGAAAGGGCGGCGTCCTGGACCGCTAGACGAAGGGCGCGGGCCCGCGGTTTCTACGGTGTTTGGCTGGTCCCGACAAGGCCCATCAGCGGCTCCAGGTGTCACCAGGCGCCCGTGTTCGGCATTGATGTCCACGGCTCCTGCGGCGGCAGAGCCGCGCCCTTCTGGAGGATCTCGATCGAGATGTTGTCAGGCGAGCGAACGAACGCCATGCGCCCGTCGCGTGGCGGCCGGTTGATGGTGACGCCGGCCTTCATCATCTTCTCGCAGAAGGCGTAGATGTCATCGACCTCATAGGCGAGATGGCCGAAATTGCGCCCGCCGGTATAGACCTCCGGGTCCCAGTTGTAGGTGAGCTCGACGGGCACCTCCTCCTGGCCGGGGGCAGCCAGGAAGATGAGCGTGTAGCGCCCCTTCTCATTGTCGCTGCGGCGCACTTCCGTCAGGCCAAGCAGGTCGCGATAGAAATGCAACGACTTTTCCATGTCGCTGACTCGAACCATCGTGTGCAGATATTTCATCGCGTTGTTCCGTTCCGTTTTCATTCCCGATCAGGCCGGACCCTAAGCCCGTTGATGCAAAAGGCAACGTGGAGAGAGTGTGGCAGCAGTCACACAGGTCGTGCGGGCAAAGCACAGAATGCCAAATTGGGGCTGGTAACGCTGCTGTCGGATGCCTATGCTCGAATTTAGATTCGGCGTTTCCCGTCGATGGTGCGGTGCGTTCATAGAGCGTTGATTAAAGGCGGGGTCAATGGGGGCAAAGGTCTCTCCGGAGCTTCCGGCGAGTATTGCGGCTGGCGAAGAAACTCCTGTTGACCTGCGCGAAGTAGGCGGGGTCATCAAGTGGTTCGATGCCTCCAAGGGTTACGGCTTCCTCGTTCCGGACGATGGCGGTGCCGACGTGCTACTGCACGTGACGTGTCTCCGCCGCAGCAATTTCCAAACTGCCTATGAAGGTGCACGCGTCGTGTGCGAGATGCTTGAGCGACCGAAAGGGCGTCAGGCGTTTCGCGTCATCAGCATGGACGAGTCGACCGCCGTGCGCCCGCCGCAGATGGCGCCGGCGAGAACGCACACGACGGTGGTGCCGACCAGCGGGCTCGAGCGCGTCGTGGTGAAGTGGTTCAACCGCGTTCGCGGTTACGGCTTCCTGACGCGCGGCGAGGGCACGGAAGACATCTTCGTGCACATGGAGACGCTGCGTCGCTTCGGCCTGACCGAGCTGAGGCCGGGCCAGGTGGTGCTGGTGCGCTACGGCGACGGTCCCAAGGGGCTGATGGCCGCCGAAATCCAGCCGGAAGGCGGCGGACCCTTCCAGTCGCAATAGCGACGCCCAAAAATCATTAAATAAGAACGGGTTGCGGCAACGAGCTAAGACTTCGCGGCTTGCGCGCGCGACCACTGACGCCATGCTGGAGATGATCAGGAAGGCGGCGAAGCCGAGCGTGATGGCGCGCGTGCCGATGCTGGGAATCAGCACGAAGGTGGTGACGATGATGCCGACGATGTTGCCGAGCGAGGAGATGGCGAACAGCCCGCCGGACACCTTGCCGGCGTCGTGCGGGTCGCCGAGGATCAGGCGCACGGCCAGCGGCGAATACATGCCGAGCACCAGCATGGGCGGAAAGCACACGATGAAGCCGCTTGCGAACAGCGCGGCGATCTCGTCGGGCACGGCCTCGATGACCCGGTCGAGCCCGCCGGCGGTCATGAAGAAGACGAAGAGCAGATAGGCGGCACCGACGAACTTGATCAGCGCCGCAACGCCGAACGTCGGATGGCGATCGGCGACCACGCCGCCGGTGAAGTAGCCGGCCATCAGCCCGGCGACCACGATCGAGATGATCGTCGCCCAGGTATAGATGCCGCTGCCGAACAGCGGGGTGAGGATGCGGCTTGCCACCATCTCGAAGCCCAGCGTGATGAAGCCGAGCGTCGCGACATCGACGGCAATCAGCAGCGCTGCGCCGGGGCGGACCGCGAGTCGCCTGAGCAGCGACCCGGGCGGCGCGGCTACGGATGCATTGTCCTTCATGGCTGCTTCTCGTTGTGGCGCGCAATCGCCTTCAGATACTCGACCGGAGCGAAGTCGTCGGTGAGCGGCTTGGTCTTGTCGTTCCATTCGGGCGTAAAGCGGCGATCGAGGATTTCGGTGAGCGGATAGCGCAGATGATAGCGCTGCGTGCGCTCGCCGGCCTGGCGCTGAAGCGTCGCCTCGTCCTTCTCCGGCCCGTTATAGGCGACGATCACGATATTGCCTTGGCCACGCAGGAAGACCACGTGCTGGAAGGCGGACTTGATGGTGGCCACCGCGCTGTCGAACAGCATGGTCGTCGGCTCGACATTCTGCACCGCGACGCCGCCCGGCCTCAGGTGCTTCGCCACCAGCTGGTAGAACTCGCTGGTCAGCAGGTGGAAGGGGACGAAGGGGCCGCGATAGGCGTCGATCAGGATGACGTCGAAGTCCTTGTCGGACTTGGTCAGCCACACGCGGCCGTCTTCCACCTTGATGGCGAAGTTCTTCTCCGGGCGGACGTTGAAATATTGGCCGGTGAGCCGGACGACGGCCGGGTCGAGCTCGGCCGCGGTGAAATCGAGGTCGGGAACGGACTTGTGGTAGTACCAGGCGGTGCGCCCGCCGCCGAGGCCGACGATGGCGGCGCTGGCGAGTTGCGATGCATAGGCGAGGCCGGCGGTCATCGACTGGGTATAGGCGACCGGCAGATCCAGCTCGTCCTTCGGATTGACCTCCGACTCGACGTAGTGGAGGCGCTTGGCGCCGAAGGTCATCAGCATCAGGCCATCCGCCTGCTGATAGACGCTTATGTCGTTGTAGAGCGAATTGACCTGGGCCAGAAGGCGCGGCGCCGCGGCGGTCGCGGGACCGGTGTCGGCGCCTGGCGGCCGCGGCCACAGGAGGATCGTGCCGGCGATGGTTGCCACCACCACGGCGGCGAGCGCCGCCCAGAGCAGAACTGGCGGCCGGCGCGGTGCCGGCGCTGCCGGCGGGGCAGGGGCCTTGCCGGGCTTCTTGTTGGGTGGGGGCCGGCGCCGGGCGCTCTTGCTCATCGGACTTCGGGCGCGCCTCGACGCTTGACGGAATGGAAGCCGGCGGAACCGGCGGCGCGGGCCGGAGTATAGTCTTGGGCCAGCGCTTCACAACGGGCGACGCTGCCCGGCGGATGTGGCAGGCTCGCGGCCAGGTCGCCCCGGGCGAGCTTGATGGCGGGGGGGCAAACGTGTAACTCCGGGCCACCCGCTGGCCGGGGTTCGGGGCGTAGCGCAGTCTGGTAGCGCATGTGCTTTGGGAGCACAGGGTCGCAGGTTCGAATCCTGCCGCCCCGACCATTTGAAATCAACGGCTTGCGACGGGCGTCGGCCCCGATCCTGGCCCCTGCGACCTCGACTAGGTCGCTGGCCCAAGAATCTGATCGAGCGCCGTTTGCTGCTCGCGGGTCAGAATGTGGCGCCAATCGCCATCCCGGTAATCCGAGACATGCCCGGATTGAAAGCCGGTTTCGACATCGAAGGCCCGTTCCCACCCGGTGTCGAGATCGCGAACGAATTCGGCATCGCCGACTGCGACCCCGGCCTGCTCGCGTTGCTTGATGCTCGTCTCGACGCTCTTGATCCGCGCCGCCACCTTGTCCTTGGAGAGCGACGCAGCCGCGGCCGCGATCTCTGCGGGCGGTACGGCGAGTCCGAGAAAGTCACAGATCTGGCCGCCGACCTCTTCCGGGCGCTCAAGAATTCTTCCGATAGTCGAGGACCAGCTTGCGTCCGTTCGGATGTTCATCGAACTGCCGTCCGAAAACTGCGGCTGCTCGGGCAAAGACGAGTGCGCGGTCAAAGTCGTAGTGCATGAACCGCATGAACGAGATCAGCGCATCGCGGACATCACGCCAGGGATTGATGTAGAAGAGGCCCGGGTCCGAGAACTCGGGCAGGCTGTGGGACTTGAGAACCAGCATCGTCCCGGGATCGGGTGCCTGCTTCGCGCGCAGATACGCGCTGAGCATCTGTCCATCCTCGTGAGGCACGGCTTTCGGCTGCACCGCAAATCCAGCCGTCTTTGCCAAGCGCCGTATGATGTTGAAAGTCCACATCGAGCCGCTGCGCGGCAGCGACACGACCCAGGCCGTCTTCGGAGAGGTGGCATCAGGCGACATTGTCGGCATTGATGGCTTGGCTCCGGTGGTGCTTCGCGGAAGGCCCGATGGCAAGTGGGGGCACCTGCCGCTCGACCACGTCTTAGGCGAAGCGCGTGACAGGTCGCAACTCCGTCTTTCGTGCAGATGGGCAGGGGCCGCGCCGGGCGCCAGCCGTCCTGGAGCGCAGAGAACGCCGGGCATTCGGATGGCGGCGCGGCCCCGGAACTGCTTGTCAGGCAAGGGCTTGAACGGCTAGAAAAGCGCGTCGAATCCCGGGCTGTCGTGCTTTGGGCTGTGGCCGCAGGGCAAATCCCGCCCCCAGCTCTTTGGCCATCGGGCGTCGGCCAATGGCCTGCGTGCGGATCGAGAGGACAAACCAATGCTCGCGCGGATCTTCAAGCCGGCCCGGACGGCCATGCAGTCAGGCAAGGCGGGAACGGTGAAGTGGGTGCTGGAATATGCGCCGGAGGACCGCCCGGCGGCCGACCCGCTGATGGGCTACACTTCCTCGGCCGACATGCGCCGCCAGATCAGACTGGAATTCGATACCAGCGCGGAAGCGGTCGCCTATGCCGAACGCAACGCCATTCCCTATACCGTAGTGCCGGACCACGAGCCGGCGCCCAAGAAGATTTCCTACGCCGACAACTTTCGTACCGGCCGCCCGCAGCCGTGGACCCACTGACGGGCCCTCGCGACGGCGGCCGACACGGCCCCGTAGCTCAGCTGGATAGAGCAGCAGCCTTCTAAGCTGTTGGTCGCAGGTTCGAGTCCTGCCGGGGTCGCCAAGCACATCCAGGGCTTAGCGCTGCCAGTGCGGCGGCTTCAGACTCTCTAGGGCTGCCGTGCCCCGAAGTTTTCAAACTCTTTTGTTTCGTCTTTGTCCTTCGCGAGCGGCCCTATGGCGACCCTTCCGAGTCCCGCGCATCGAACTATCAGCGCCAGCACAGGCGCCGCCGGCGTGAACCATTCGCCTGACTGCCTGTAGGCCGCCAATCGCGCGTGGACGGCCTTTTCTTCCGTTCGGCGGCCAGGGATCATCAGGAAGAAATCGATCGGCGCGGAAAGTGCCGTTCTCATTTCCTGCGCGCGCATCAGCGGTCGCTTGCTGAATCCGACTTTGACCCGATCGCGCACCCTCAAGAAGTAGACATAGCCCCGGCCCTCTTCCTCGGGCGTGGGCGGGTCCGTGTCAGCCTCTGGGGCATCGCCGGAGCGGGCTGCGTTCCAGCGTTTGTTCCATGTACGGGCGATCGTGCGAGCGGTAGCACCATCGTCACCACAACGCACCGAGTGGAAGCCGAGTTGCCGCATTTTGCGCGTCGGCTGCCAGTATCCCCTGCCATTTCTGACGACGTAGTAGGGAATTGGTCTGCTCATTAAATCGCTTTCCTGAGCTTCCGCCGGCCGCGCCGGCGTGCCTCGTCCACGCTCAGCACCACGGCGCGATCCACCGGAGCATAGGTCTTGTGCAGCTTGGACGAGGTGTCGATCGAGTTGGCCATCTTCGAGGCGATGCCGCTGGGCGTCGCGTCGCCGGCAACCGCCTCGACCGTGCCGGAGCGCCGCATGTCGGCCAGCCGCCGCTTGTCGCCGGCAAAGACCATCTCCCGGATCAGGGCGAAGTCGTCGGCGACCGTGAACTCGGAATAGGGGCCGCTGCTGCGGTTTCTGAACAGGTGCGCGTCGTCGAGCAGCTCCACGCCCAGCTCGCCGAGATAGGTGTTGACCAACCGTGCCGTCCGCTTCGACAGGGTGCCGACCGCCCCCCGGCCGCTCTTGGCGCGCCCTTCGACCGTCAGGTCGAACCACGGGCCGTCGGCCTCACGCCGCAGATGGCGAGCGCGCAGCCCACGGGCGTCCACGGGCGAGAATTGGGTGTCCCAGCACACGGCGATGATGCAGGCCAGCCCCCGGTATTTCCGACGCCACGCGGCTTTGACGAGGCGGACGGTCTCGCCCTCGCTCCATCGCTGGTAGCGTGGCTGCGGGGCCTTGTTGCGGAGACCCAGCGACGGATCGGCGTCGCGGTTGCAGTAGCCCATCGCGGCCATGACCTTCCAGAAGGCGCGCCAGACCTTGACCGCCTTGTGGGCTGCGTCGTTTCCCGACACCTTCACCACGCCGGCACGCCACACCGAGATGTCCTCAAGCGAGACGGTGCGCGGATCGACGTCGCCGAAGACCGGACGAATCCGCTTTCGCCATGCCGGCCACCAGATCTTGGTCCGGGTGCTCAGGGCCTTGTCGGTCCACTCTCCGAGCCGAATGAAGCGCTGGAACGCTTCGCCCACAGAACCGGACGGATAGAAAATGGCCGCTTCAAGCTGCTCTGGCGAAGCGTCAGCGGGCTCAACAGCGTGCGGTGGATGCTCCTGCCGGCGAACGACATCCCACTCGGCATTGAGCTTCTCAGCGCCCAGCCAGGCCGCCGGCCCGTCGGGACCTAGCGAAATCAACTGGAAACCGGCGGCGCGCATGGCTTTCGTCGGCTGCCAGTAGCCGCGCCCGTTCCTCACCGCGTAATAGCGGACCTTCACCTTACCCACGCGCCATGGCCTCCACGCGCTCCGCGACAACACTACCAGCGTCGCGTGCAGCTCGGGAAGCCGTCAATTCGGGAAAGAGGCGGGCGTGGCGCAGGTGGCGCCAGCGGTCGATCGCCTCCAGGTCAAACATGCCGGTGGTTGGGTCCGCCGGCGGGAAGCCGCGCTGCAGGAGCGCCGGCAGCATCTCCGCGAAAGCTGCCAGAGACAGTCCGAGGCGCTTTGCCGCCCGCTCGGCAGGGACATCGCCAAGGGGATCGGGGCGGCTCATTCGTCCTCCGCCACCTTCACCCACATGAAGCCGTTCCAGCGGACGCAGGTTCTGCTAGGTCCGCTGGCGCCGACGACGAGATATGTCGGGCCGACGCCGACGTCCCCAACGAGTTTTTGCCAATGGGACTCGAGTGCCTCGTCCGGTGTGCGCCCATAGCCGTATGCCCGGATCAGCTTGATGCCGTCTTTCACGTCGACGGCCTGCACGACAGCCCAATCGCCTAGTTTGGGCCGAAGTGAGATGCTGAGCGGAGCGAGCGCGTTCAGCGCTTCCGCCTTCTGCTGCCAGTTCAAGCGGGATTCTGTCATCGCCGGCACCATGGTCGCGGCAGCGGCGGGCAGGACGTCGCGCCGCAGTGGTAGGGCACCGCAAGGCCATCGCCGATGAGGATCTCGGCGACATCGCGCCCGTGGGTGCGGAGGACACCGCAGCGGCGGCCGTAGTTGCACGCCATGCTCCCCTCGGTGCCCGGCTGGCAGGAGCAGGGGACGAGCTGCAGGGAGGCGCCGCTGGCCACCAAAGTCTCGAGGCGGGCTTTCGCGGCGAGGTCGTCCGCCGACATCAACGGCTCATGCGGGCAGACAGTGCTGCGCGCGCCGTCGTCATAGGAAAGCTTGCAGCGCGGACAGGTCACGTTCATGGCGCGCCCTCCTCTGGCGGACGAAGGTCGTCAACGTGGCAGCCGCAAAAGCGGCACACCTTCGGATCGTCGTCTGAGGCGACGTGGCCGGGACAGTCGTTCTCGGTGAAGGCGTCAAATTCGACGTGATCGGCGACCAGATCGCGAGCCTTGAGGAGCAGCGTTACCGCGTTCGTCAGTGCCACGCTGGCCCCAACACTTTCGACCGCGTAGCAGGCTGCCGTAATCGCTGTCTCGGCAGGGGTGAAATAGCTCCTGTCGTTGCGCGTTGGGAAACCGTCGGGTCGCTTGTGCGCTCTAGGCATCTGCCGCCTCCTATGCCAACCCCAATTGCTCTGCCTTCCACTCGAAGAGCCGGAAGGTGAATTCCTGGCCACGCTTCAAGTCGTCGATCTTCATGTCGTCGGCGCCGTGGATCACCGAACGCGGGATGGCGATGTTGTTGCCTCCCCGTGGAAGATCGACAAAGAAGGCCTTGCCGGTGCCGGAGGCGCCCCGGAAGATGGCCATCACGGTGCGGTAGCTGTCTCGGCTCATTGAGCTGCCTCGATCAGTGCGAGTTCGATGTCGAGACCTGGCTGACATTCCGGGCTGCGTGCACGCACAGGCGCAACAAGCGCCCGAATGTCTAGGTCAAAGCCGAAGGGCCGCAGAAAGGACGTGACCGCCGCGGCAGCAACCTTCGGCGTCGTGACAAGCTGTTCAAAGGTCAGTCGCAACCACGGCCGCTCGCGAACCGGACGAAGGGCAATTGCTCGGTCACGTCGGAGGTTGACCGCCCATTGCCGCATCTGCCTCCGCGGCGGAAACGGCTGGCCGAACACGAGGGAGACGAACTTTGCCTGGCTGAGGGCCTGTTCCCTCGTGTTGCGGTCGAGCCAGATGGTCACCCAATCAAACCCCGCCGGCAGAGGGGCTTCGTGCGGGTTGAGCCATTTTGCCGCCTTGCCGCTCGCTTCAGCCATGAATTCCGGCGTCGCCGGAGCATGGTTGATGCCGTCCACCTCGTATCCTGGCGGCTCGCCGACGGTCGACATTCCCGCTGACGCCAGCATGGTCATCATCAACGTGGTGCCGCATCGCGCCAGTCCTGCGACAAAAACTGTGGGTTTGTCGTCGCTCAATTCATGTCCTCCGGGCCGGGAGGCAGGCCGAAGACTGGAAAGCCTTCGGCCCGCAGCTCCTCGGCCTCCTCCATCGTGCAGTCACCCCGCACCGCTTCTTGCGGATGGGCGCGGACGTGCTCGGGGAATTTCTCGACGCTGGGGATCTTCTTCAGCAGGCGGCGCCTGGCTGCGGCACAGGCCGGACAGCCGGGCCGCCCGGTGTGCTGGAGCTGCTCGCCTCTGCCGCCATTCACGCCGGCGCCGATGGCCGGCGCCATCGGCGCCCGTTCCACCTTCGTGGATCCGCACGTCGGGCAGCAGACCTCGCCCGCGGCTTCCTGCCGCTCATATTCGGCGATCGAGGCAAACCACGCCTCGAAATCGTGGCCGCTATCACATCTGACGGTGTAGCGGATCATCGCCCGTCGCCCTTCATCTCGAAACCGAGGAAGTCGGCGATTTCACGGGATCGGGCCTGTCGGCCGCGCTCGAACGTCTTGTCGAGCGCTGCGACGAGAAGATCAAGCTGGTACTGCTCTGCGGGGAGATTGAAGTCGACCAGCGTGTGGGAGGACGGCCAACCGACGCGCAACTCGGCGTGGTTGGCCTCTGCCTTGCCGGAGGCAAGGCCATCCTTCGAATAGACAATCTCCCAGCTATTGCCACGCCCGAAAACGCGGTGGTCTACCAATCCGGCGGACTGGTCGCTCATGACTGCACCTCCGGGAACTGGCGCCATTCGCGGCCGTCGAGGAGGGCACCGGCGGCCTTCTTGCCGACCTTGGACATCCGCACCGGCGGAACGTCGGCAGCGGCCTTGCCCAATTCGTCGAAAAACCAATGTTCCTTACCCGCCGGCGTCCGCCGCCAGACTTCTCCATCTTTGCCAATCCGCGCGAACTCGTTCGGCTCGTGCTCACCCCACTGCTTGAAGAAGAACGGGACACCGGCAGCCTGGCACTGGTCGCACAGCGACCGGGCCCAAGCTGGGTGCATCGGTCGGGCGTGCCTGCCGCTCTCGCCGCCGACGATGAGCCAGTCGAGCGAGTTCGCAATGACCGCCTCGGAATCCACCGGCGCGTCACACCAGACCGATCTGTTGTCGAGCGCGTTCTGATGAAGCTGTCCACCGCAGCAATTCTCAGCGCCGCACTCCTCGCGACTAAGATTGCCAGCGGGCATGTTGGTCAGGTCGATCGGCCCGAGCAACGGCTCGGCCGAAACAAAGCGGATGGCGGCGGGGGTGTCGAGCAGCAACGGGATGCGCTCGTCGGCCGTCGTCTGATCCTCGCAGGAGGTGCCGAGCCAGACATTGGAAAGGGGGAAGGTGATTTCCGACGGGATGGGCGCGTTTCCGGGCCAAGCCGCGACGATGCGCCGAACCGTGTCGCGCACCGGCTCATTATCGAGCTGCGTGCAGTATGCCTTCATCCGCTCAGGGCGCTTCGTCAGCACCTGGAAGGTATGCTGCGGCGCCAGCGCCATGACCGCGAAGACTTTGTCAATCCACTCGTCGGCGACGAAGTCGGCAAAAAGGTCCGTCATCGAACAGACGAACACCATGCGCGGTTTCTTCCAGCGAATCGGTGCCAGCAGCATCGTCTCGTCGAGAAAAGGCTCCGGCCGGTCGACGTCATGCACGCGGGGCGCCTGGCCCTCGCGCTCGCCGTGCTGGGCGGTGATGAAGGCAAGCTCGCCGCGGTTGGCGGTCGTGAGCGTCGGCAGCGGATCGGTGTCGACGTCGCGGGCGCGCTGGCTGCCGTCGGCGTGCGTGATCGGCACCACCATGCCGAAGCGCGCCTTGGCGGTGACCGTATCGAGCGGCTCCTCGGCGCTCTTGCACGTCTCACCGGAGCCGGACCCGTAGTAGGGCGCGACCAGGACGTGGCTGTGCTTTGCCACTTGGGTCGGCGTGGGCTCGCTCACTGGCCGCGGCGCGCCTTCGCCTTGGCGCGAAAGCACGAAGGGTTCAGCGATACCGAATTTGCCGCCCCCGGCATGCAGTGTTCCGAGCGGGTCTTCGGTGCTATGGACCCGGCGACTATCAGCGGTCGCGTCGCCGTCCGAGTTGCCGTGGGCGACAGTGGTCACAAACGGCTCCGCCAGCCATACGCCCCCCTTTGTATCGAGCGTCGGGAGCGGATCCGTTGATGCGGCCTTTGCCTTGTTGCCTCTGCGGCCGTTCATGATCACCGGCTCGATGATCGACGGCCGGGCACACCCCGGGTGATCCTCGGTTCCGGCGCCGCCGGTGGTGACCGTCGGCAACGGATCGTGGGTCGAGCGTGCCGACCCGGTGCTGTGCTGCGAAAGAATAATGGGCTCTGCAACCGCGATCCGGCTGTCAGTGGCGGTCATTGTCGGCAGCGGGTCGTCCTGTCCGCGTGGGGCTGGTCCACCGGTATGCTGTCTGGTCGACACGATGACCGGCTGCGCCAGTCCGATGTGCCCGCCGAGGGCGGCGATCGTTGGGACCGGTCCGTCGATGCCCTGCGCCGCCATGTGGTTGCGCAGGATGACCAGAAATGGCGCCGGCCAGCCGAACTTGACGGCGCCGGCCCAGATGCGCTGTAGCGTCTTTGGCGCCAACGGCTTCTTGCGGTCGAAGATCGAACGTCCACGGATCGACCAGTCGATAATCTCGCGCGCCGGCTTCCATGGCAGCACGCCGGGGAACAGCGCCAGCGTCCCGTCCTCGCGCTTGCGGTGCGTCGGCATCGGCCAGGAGATCGGCTTGCCGTCGCTCCGTCCCATCAGGATGAACCGCTGGCGCGTGGTGGCGTCGCCGTAGTCGGCCGCGTTCAGCTTTCGCCATTCGACCACAAAGCCGAGGCCTTGCAGGGTGGCGATCCACTGGCGGAAATACTCGCCCCTGCGCGCCTTGATCGGCTTGCCGGTACGCGGGTCGACCGGCCCCCACGAGGTGAACTCCCAGACGTTCTCAATGATGATGCGCTTGACCCTCAACTCGGTCAGCCAGGTGATGATGTGCCAGGGATCGGAGCGCTGCTGGTCGCTGGTCGGCTTGCCGCCGCGTGCGACGCTGTGATGCGTGCAGGTCGGCGACGCCATGAGCAGGTCGAGGCGCCCCTCCGGCACCAACAGATGCGGCCGCACTGAGGCGATGTCCTGCACGTAGTGCCGCGCCTCGGGGTGGTTGCGCTTGTGGGTCTCGATCGCCGTCGGCCAGTGGTTGACGCAGACGAGATCCATGTCGAGACCGAGTTCGGCCAGCGCCCGCGCGCAGCCGGTGGACGAACCGCCGGCCCCGCACAGCAGATCGGCGACGAGGATCTTGCGGGCCATTACGGCGCCCCCGGAAACGGATCGATCAGCTCCTCGTCGGTCGATCGACATTCGAACGGCAGGCCGGTGCAACCGCATTTCGTGAAGTGCTGAGCATGGAGGCAGGCGCCGTCGTCGCCGTGGTAGCCTTCGTGGTGTCCGCAGGGGCACATCTTCGGTCCCCGCGGATAGCACCACGAAGGCACGTAGGGGGCGCTGTCGGGCGTCCCCTGGAAGCTGTCGCTGACCGGTCCCGGCATCAGGCCGCCGCTGGAAGCGCCGTCGCGCTTCTGATCTGGCTGACGATGCTGCCGACGGAGCGGACCTGCTCGGGACGCATGGTGGCGATGTCGCGCGCGATGGCGAGGGACTCGGCGGTAAGACCGGCGAGGGGGTCGGGCGCGTCGGGCCTGATGCCGGAGCCGGGCGCGTCCTCGAAGAACCACCCAGGCGGCACGCTGAGCACGCTGGCGGTCTGCTGGAGGCGGCTGGCGCCCATCCTGTTGGTGCCCTTCTCGTACTTCTGGACCTGCTGGAAGGTGATGCCGAGCTGCTCGGCGAGGGCGGTCTGGCTCATGCCGAGCATCGTGCGGCGCAGCCGCACGCGGGCGCCGACGTGGATATCGACGGGATTAGGCTGTTTCTTGTTTGCCATGGACGTCATCCTCTTGGTTGAGCGGGAGAACAGCGATGCCGAGGACCTTCACGGTTCCCTCCTCGGCACCGGGCACGGCGACCTGATCGTCACCGGCGTCGTAGTGCTGCAGCACATAGGCCGCAGCGATGAGGCGGTCGTCTGGGACGACGTGATAGGCGGTGGTGCCGTTGACGGCCTTGGCGTCACGGTTGGCCTGGCGCACCAGCGCCGCCGCCCTCAGCATCTCGTCGAGCGAGACGCCCTCAAGCGGCCGCGCGGTCGCCACCAAGCCCATCGGGAAGAAGACGCGATCACTGATGGCGTCACAGATCGCGATAGCTCGGTCGAGGCTGAGCACCGGGACACGACGGGGTTTCAAGTTGCTTCCTCCACGAGCCGCGCCACGCGCCGGCCGGCATGTTCTTGGGTGGTGAGGATGCCGCGCTGCTCCAGCGCCTCGACGGCGTGGGCATGGGCGCGATGCCCGCTCTCGAAGCCCCAGCGACGTTTGCCGCGCTTTCTGCCGGCAACCATCACCCGGACGGGACCGACGAGCTCGTCGCCGCCGCGAAGCCGGGCGACGATGTCCGCCAACTCGACGTAGCGATGAAATGGGATCACCGGCGCCCCTCCGGCATGTTCCAGTGCTGAAGGTCGAGCGCCAAGAACGCGGCCATGCCGATCGTTGGCGCCAGCGCGATGGTCGCGAAGGCGGCGGCGAGGACCAGGAAGCCGGCGAGCAAGAAACGCCGGAGACTGATCCCCAGCAGTTTGAACAGACGATCGGACATCAGGATGGTTCCTTGGGCTTGGGTTGAGGAGGCCGGCCCTGTCCGGTTTCGACGTGTTTGCGCGCCGCTTCGTCGGCGTCGTCGTTGTCGTCGTCGCCCGAGCCCGGGGGCCGGGGCGGTGTCGTCAGAAGGCTCAGCCGTAGGGCCGAGCCAAGATCGAGGTGAGGGATCATTGCCGCGGCGCCCTCCGCACGGCGTTGCCGTTCATCGGCCGCGCCCACGGCGACCGGCGCGATCCGGCCATAGGTGGCGATTTCAGCCCGGCGCGCCCGATACCGGCGCGTCGATCCTTCTGGCGCTTCACCTTGGCCACGCGCGGCTGGTCGAACCCCCCGGTCTTCGTGCGCCAGCAGGTCTTCGTGATCGCGGCGCAGTTCTCCAGCGTCGGCTCGCCGCCGGCGCCGTCGGGAACGATGTGCTCGTAGAAAGTGTTGCCGGGGCCGAGGGCGCAGCCGCACCCTTCAGCCGAAAAGCCCGGGACGCCGGCTGCCGCAAGCCGGTGGCATTCACAAATGCCCCCGGACCGCTCATAGGCGGCGCGCCGGACCTTCTTGTCGAACTCGTGGCGCATGGCTACGCCGCCTCCGGCAGCCCGTAGCTGTCGGCGAGCGCCTCGGCCAGTTCGGGTTCGGCCGCAACCGCGCAGGCCGCCACAGCGGCCGATTGCAGGAATTGGTCGGGGGACAGCGCATCGAGCGTGCCGTGCTCGACGCGCATGTGCGCCTCGATATGCCGGGCATCAACCCCGAGATTGAGGCTCTCGATCATCTTGCGGTAGGACATCTCTGCCTCCAGACCCGCGTTCCACGTGAAACGGAAAGTGAACGCAGCGTTCACGCATCACGTGTAATGTCGGAAATGATTTCCGACAAGTCAAGCGCAGATTTCCGAGAACTGGAAGCAAGGCACGAAAAAGGCCCCGACGTGGGGCCTGTTGAGGGTGAGGCGGAGACAGGCCGGATTAGAAGTATTTCAGTCGGATGTCGTCTTCGACGGCTTCCTGGAGGGCGTGCTCGACAGAGTGGGTCACCGCCGGGGAGGCGGAGGTGGAGCGCAGGATTGCGAGCAGCTCGTCGCGCCGGCGCAGCATCGGCACGCCACGCGGGAATTGGCGAGCAAGCGCGCGTTCCGTATTGCCGCGCCGGTTAGCGGCAGCTCGGCGCTCTATTTCCCGCCCGAGCAAGAAGGCGGCAATCCCGATGATGGCAAATGCCCACAAAAGCATAGCAAATCAGCCGTTTTCGTGGTCCATGAGTTTCAAGGCAAGGTCGTGCGGCATCCGCGCCAGGTCGCCGGCAAAGATCCAATCGAACGTCACGCCATAGACCTGCTTCAGCTTGGCGACGAAAGCCGGCGGCACCATTGAAGCGCCGTTCTCCCACTTCGTCAGATTGTGCTCCGACACGTCGAGCAGTTGGGCGAATCGCCTGACCTTTGTAACGCCTAACGCCACCCGCGTCGCCTTCAGACGGGCGCCCGCGGCGATGGCGGCCGGATCGCGTGCCCTCGCTGACATGGCTGAATTCTGCGGAAAATTGGGCGCCGTGTCGTCGGACAATTGTTCCGAAGAAATCCCCTTGCCAAGGCGGAAATGGTTTCCGACAATCAACTCATGAAGGGCCACGCGCACCTCATTGAGCAATTGGGCGGCCAGTCGGTCGTCGCAACCCTCCTGTGGGGCGAGGCCCGCGGCGCGAAGCAAGTGGACCGGGTCCGAAAGTGGAAGAACAACGGCGTGCCCTGGGAATGGCGGCCGAAGTTCGCCGAGATCGTGGTAGCGGCCGGGATCGCGCTTCCCACGGACTTTCTTTCGCCGCGCCATGCCCATCAATCATCCGGAGAGGCTCTTCCGGGGGAGCAGCGGGCATAGGGGATGAGAGCCGCGTTCGCCCGCCTTGCCATGCAACCTCCCGCCCATGTGGCACCATGGCACTCACGGCCAAGTGGTGCGAACCTCCATATGGGGGGTGTGGATAAGGTTTTTCCGTCAACCCTGACCGATCCATACCAAGCACGCTCACATTTTCATCGAATTGCGCCCGTTGGCGCTCACACGCTCCGCGGTCTGCGACGGCCGTGGAGACTGCCCTCCTTGGGCGTTTCCTCCCTAAACTCGGGCCGGCGTCCTTGTCGCCGGCCCCTTTTAGGGATGGAGCGGGGCGCACAGCTCAAGGATGCGGTCGTAGACCGCCCGCTGGCCGTCCCGGTCCGCGTAGGACGCCCAATCGGACAGCGCCCTGATCTTGTCGCGGCACAACGCGCCGGTGTTGGGGGCACGCGCGTCCACCGCGCGCACCACGGCGCCGACGGCCTGTTCAAGGGCGTCGAGCCGTTCATCCGTTTCTGCCGCCATCTCCGTCGTCCTCTGTAGGGAGTTTCACGATGTCCGCAGCGTCGATCGCGGCCACAGCAAAGGCAAATCATGGGGGCGAAGCCGGCTTCGTCGGATTGCGAAGTGGACTTCGCACGGTTTCGGTTATTCCGGCTCTGGCCCGCCGTTTCTGGCCGGAGAAAACAGCGCCGAAGCTTGCGTCGCGGGCGCAGGTCAGCGTGCGCCAGGCGCAATCGCAGATCGCCGGCAGCCTGCCCAGCTACGAGACGATGGTGCGTCTTCTCCACGACGAGGAGGTCGGGTTTCCGCTCCTGGAGGCGATCATGGAATCGCGGGGCAGGCCGCCGCTGTGGTGGCGCCGGCTGAAGCGCACGCACGAGCTTGGCGAGTTGCGCCGGCAGATCGAGCGCGAGCGCGAAGAAATCGCCGTTCTGGAGAGGAAGTACGCCGACCTGGACCCGCCGCCGCGCGGGTAGGGGAGTGCGCGCCGGGGCGCTTCTCCGGCACCGGGTTCATGAGGCCAGCCCGTGTCATTCTTTCGCAATTTGCTCGCCGAGATCGCCCGGCGCCTAGCCTTTGCGCGGCGCCGACAGGGGCATTGGCATCTCGAAGCCGCGAAACGCCAGTTCGACGGCGGTGAACACATGGCCGATTGGGCTGACAGGCTCGACGGCCGACGGACAACGGCCAACGTCCGCTACCGGCAGCAGATGCGCCTCGCGTCACGCGCACGAAGGGAGCGAGCGGATGGCTGACAGCGCAGGCTTCGCCCGCGACCAGCTCAAATCGATCGTCGAGCGCATCGAGCGGCTCGAAGAGGAGAAGCAGGCGGTCAGCGACGACATCAAGGAAGTCTACGCCGAGGCCAAGGCCAACGGCTTCGACACGAAGACGCTGCGCACGGTGGTCCGTCTCCGCAAGCAGGACTCGAACGAGCGCCAGGAGCAGGAAGCCCTGCTCGAACTCTACATGCAGGCCCTCGGGATGGTGCTGCCGGATCGGGAGGCGGCATGATGCCGGCGAAGAAGCCACCTTTCGCCACCGAGGCCGCTCTTTGTGCCGCCTTCATCGACGCGATCGACAAGCGGTCGTGGGTCGCTTTCCCGGAGACTGGTGGTTTCGACATCCTGCTGGTGCGCAAGGTGGACGGCTTTCAGATCGGCGTCGAAGCAAAACTCGTTCTTAACCTCAGGGTTCTGACCCAGGCGCTCGAAGAAGCACGTTGGTGGGAAACGAAGCACACGGGCCCCGACTGCTCTGCAATTCTGGTCCCGGACAATGTGCCGTCTGGCGGTCTAGCAGCAATCCTTCCGCACCTCGCTGTGACGATGATCGTCATGCGCTTTGGCCTGGACTGGCGATTGAACAAGCGTTTTTCGCCCGAGTTGCCCCGCGAAGGAGACGAATACGGCGCTGAGCATGATCGCCGCGAATGGCACGAGTTGTGTCCCGATGTTCGGCTGCCGCTACCGGACTACGTGCCCGACGTCGTCGCTGGTTCATCTGCGCCGCTGCAACTGACGACGTGGAAGATTGCCGCCATCAAGATCGCGGTCATCGCCGAGAGGCGTGGCTTCGTGACCCGCTCCGATTTCCGGGCGCTCAAGATCGACCCGCGGCGCTGGATCGACGGGCAATGGCTGGTCGCGCAGCCATTCGGCCGCTCGATGGTCCCGGCCTTCGTCGTCGGTCCCCGCTGCCCGGATTTTCGGCGACAGCACCCCAAAGTCATCGAGCAAATCGCCTCGGAGATTAACGACTGGTTCCCGAAGTTGGGCCTGCTGCCGCTCGACGCTAAGCAGCCAACCGGGCAGGGGGGCTTGTTATGACCACCGCGCTCGCCCCTTACGACGCTGCCCGTCAGGCGCTTGCCGAGTGCACCCGCATCGACATCGCCAAGGACGTCCGCGACAAGGCCGAGGCGTTGCAGACCTATGCCCGGGCCGCCGAGGACCGTGAGCTTGAAGCCAATGCGGTGGAGCTGCGGGAGCGGGCAACACGCCGCCTCGGCGAGTTGATCATCGACGAGAAACAGAGCGGTCGCATCCGAGAGGGCAATCCAAACGAGGGCAACCGTTCCGCCGAGGAACAGTTGCCGCGCGTCAAGCTCGCGGAGTTGGGCATCAGCCGGAAGCTATCGATGGTGGCGCAACGTTCCGCGCGCCTTCCCACGCCCGACTTTGAGGCTCGGCTGGAGAAGATGCACCAGTCCGTCGCCGGCGGCCGGGCGCCGACCGATGCCCTGCGGGACCAGGAGCGGGACGCCTACCGGGAGAACGCGCGGAACCTGGCCGAGCAGCTCTCCGCGTTCTCCGCATCGCTCGATCCCGATGGCCGCCTGCTCCCGGTGCTCTATGCCGATCCGGCGTGGCGCCGGAAGGCCGGCTTCACCGACCGCTCCTACGAGAACACCTTCCCGACGATGACGTGGGACGAGATTATCGGTCTCGGCCCCGCCATTAGCGCGCGGCTGTTGCCGGACGCATGGGGCTTCATCTGGATGCCTCGCGCGCATGTGCTTGCGCTGCATCCCGTCGAGATCGACACGCCGCTGGGGCGCACCACGGTCAAGATGCCGCTGGCATGGGCCGTCGCCCAGGCCTGGGGCTTCGACAGCTTCTCCACGCTGTTCGTCTGGACGAAGACGGACGAGGAGCACCCCGAAGAGCACAGCATGGGCCTCATCGCCTATGACCAGGATGAAGTCCTGCTGATGTTCAAGCGGGGCAAGGGCCTGCCGATGCCGACGGCAGCGGAGAAGTTCGGCTCCAACCATCGCGAGCGCGCGGAACCTCTGCTCGGCCGCAAGCCGGAATTCTATCGCCATATGATCGAGGTGATGACCGGCGGCCTTCCGGTGCTGGAGCTGTTCGCCCGCGTCGACGACGAGCACCCGCTGCCGGCGGGGTGGGAGGCGTGGGGCAATGAGGCCCGAGCCGTCGGCACCGATGAGGCACCGGCGAGTGCGCTGGAAACGGCGCCAGCCATGCCGGGGGAGGGGACGAGGGCCCCGATAAAGACCCCCCCGGCCCCAATTGTCGCAACCAGCCGCTTCGGCCGCGCCCGCGCCGACGTGCTCACCGACGAAGAGCGTCGCAGGCTCAAGATCAACGACAACGAGACGGTCGACCTCGACACGGGGGAGATCACGGAATTGGGCGGCGGAGGTGCGATTGCCGAGTTGCGAGAGGTCGAGAGCGCGGAAGAGGAAGCCGCGCCGCCTCTATCTCCGCCGTCCGACCCAGGTCCGCAGCCCGCAGCGGATGAACCCACGGCTTCCAGCGGGCAGGAGGAAGCCGGACAGGGGCCGCGTGACGCCGCCCCACAATCAGGGAGCGTTCCAGATGAAGTCCTGAGTGCATCCCGACCAGCGATACAGGGCGGAGCCGGTGAGGTCCCAACTCAAGCGCCGGCTCCGCAACCCCGCAACCCGCACATCCACGTCGGCGTCTTCAAGGACGAGGAGCTGGAGATACCGGCCTTCCTCAGGCGCAAGAGCCCCGAGGACACCGCGAAGGAGCCCAAGCGATGAGCTGGAAGCCAGACGTCTGCATCTACCACGCCCCCTGCGATGACGGTTTCGGCGCCGCGTGGGCAGTGTGGCGCAAATGGGGCGACAAGGTCGAGTATCGGCCAACCAACTACGGACTAGCGGTGCCTGATCAGAACATCGACGGCCGTACCATCCTGGTGGTCGATTTCTCGTTTCCGCTGCCCGTGCTGGAACAAATGGCACGTCGTGCGGCCAGCATCGTCGTCCTCGACCACCACAAATCGGCGGCTGCCGATCTCGGCAGCCTCTATGCGCTTCCGGGGGTCACAGCCGAAGACGTCGAACGGGTGCTCGCCAAGGCGGACTACGGCCACGGTGTCAATCTGGGCGCCAACTTCGACATGGAACACTCCGGCGCCCGCCTGACGTGGAACTTCTGCCACCCTGGCGAGGACGCGCCGAAGCTCATCGACTACATCGAGGATCGTGATCTCTGGCGTTACCGCCTGCCGGAGACGCGCGCGCTCAGCCTCTACCTGCGCTCCTTCGCCTACGACTTCGACCAGTGGACCGCGGTGATGGAGCGGTGCGAGCAGTGCACGGATGACGTGGTTGCCGAGGCAAAGGCCATCGAGCGCTTCTATGACCTCAAGGTCGCCGAGATCGTCGCCACGGCCACGTACAAGACGAGCGGCGGATTTGAGGTGCCAGTCGCGCACGCACCCTATGCCTTCGTCAGCGATGTCGGTCACGAGTTGCTGAAGCAACACCCGCAAGCTCCTTTCGCGGCCATGGTGGTCGACGCCTACGGCAGCCGCACCTATTCGCTGCGTTCCGACGACAGCCGGCAGGACGTCAGCATCGTCGCAAAATCCTTTGGCGGTGGCGGTCACCGCAACGCCGCCGGTTTCAGGGTCCCGGCGTAACACCGGCCCCGCCCAACGCGGTCACACGAGGAGAAACCAATGGAATCAATCACCGAAGCACCCCGGCCCACACCGAGCCTGGGTAAAACAATTGCCAACGCCGAAAGACACGCCGATCGGCTGGGTGGTCTCTTGCGCCGCCTGAACGCGCTTTGCGAGGTAGTCGGCTATCCGGCGCCGGAGAAGTCGAGCGCAGAACCGCTGGAGCCAGGGGTGGGTCTTCACGCTCTGGCAAATTGCCAGCACGGGCACGACAGCCTGGCCGACGACATTGACACGGCGGTGATCCAACTCGAAGGGGTGTTCCTTCCACAAGAGGGGTCCGGCGCGCGGGGCTGATGACCGTCTATGTTGACAACGCCCGCCGGCGGCTCGGCCGGATGGTCATGTGTCACATGCTCGCGGACACTGAGCGTGAGCTTGAGACCATGGCCAAGCGGATCGGCTGCCGGTGGGAGTGGTTTCAGGGCGACCACTTCGACGTCCCGCTGTTTCGGAAGGCCGCGGCCCTGCGCCTTGGTGCTCTGGAGGTGACGCAGCGGCAGATGGTGGCGCTGCGCAAGCGGTATCGCGCGGAATACCCGGTCCCCGATTACACGGCCGCCCAGGTCGAGGCCGCCCAACGGCGGCTTGCCGGCATGTTCCCCGACGCCCGGTTCTCGATCCAGAATTGCGGCCTCTGCCTGATCGTGTCGGTCGGCGTCCAAAGCCACATCGTGTTCCAGCCGAAGCGGGAATTCATTGCCCACGTGCACCGTTCCGTCGAGGCGGTCATCGCGCGGATCTACGACGGCAGGACTGTGGCATGATCCCGACCCGCCCCGTCATCCGCTGGTATGGCGGAAAGTGGAAAGTGGCGCCCTGGATCGTCGGACATCTCCCGCCGCACCTAGTCTATGTCGAGCCGTTTGGCGGTGGTGCTTCGGTTTTGCTTCAGAAGAGGCCGACGCAGGCGGAGATCTACAACGACCTCGACGGGGACATTGTCAACCTCTTCAAGGTTTTGCGCAGCGACTACATGGCGCCGGCACTCATCGAAGCGCTTGAATTGACGCCCTACGCCCGGGAGGAATTTGTTGTCGCCTACGAGGAAACTGACGATCCGGTTGAACGGGCCCGCCGCTTGCTCGTGCGCGCCTTTATGGGCCCCGGCTCGCGCGGGATGGTGAGCCGGACCGCGACCAGCGTCGGCTTCAATAGTTCGAGCAAGCGCGCCGCTGACAGCAAGGCACCCCAGAAGACCCACGCGAGCGACTGGCGGAACTACCCTGCGACGCTCCCGCCCATCATCGAGCGTCTCCGCGGCGTCATCATCGAGCGGCGTCCGGCGGTGGACGTCATCGTGCAGCACGACACGCCGGAGACGCTGCACTATCTCGATCCGCCCTACATGCCGGAACTGCGAGCCGGATCCGCCGCGGACATCAAGCATCGGCTCTATCGCCACGAGCTGACGCGCCGCGAGCACATCAGCCTGCTCAAGCTGATCGGCAAGCTGCAGGGCATGGTGGTGATCTCCGGCTATCCGTCCGACCTCTACGACACCAAACTGAAGGACTGGCGCCGGGTGCAGACGGAAACGCATGCCGATGGCGCCCGCGACCGCACCGAGGTGCTCTGGATCAATCCGCGTGCCGCCGAGGCTCTGGACCGCTCGCAGATGTCGCTGTTTGCCAGTTTGGATCGGGAGAAGCAACGTTCCGACAATGAGCGACTTCGGGCCGGCGTCGAGAGCATCGCCGAGGCGACAGAATGAGGCGCCAGGCGGTCGAATATCTCTGCGTCGCCACCGTGAAGGTGCTGGAGGTGAGGCCGCGCGCAGTCAAGCTGTGGGTGCGCTTCGGCGGCAAGGAAAGGGCGATATGGGCGCCTGGATCTGCCGTGCGCCCGATTGACCGCAAGAAGATCACCGAGGCCGGCATTGATATCCATGGGCTGTGGCTTGCCCGCTGGAAGTTGGAAGAGGAAGAGTTTGTCGCCCCGCGGCCGCCCATCCCGAAGGAGGAGCTTGCGCGGCGTCGGATGCTCTACGATCTCGTCGCTTCGGTGAGACGCATCGCCTCGCCGGGGTCCGAGCGGATGACGAGCCCAGAGACCATGCGCAGGCGCGCAGAGGAGACCTATCGCAAGACTTTCGACAAGGTGGCCGCGTGGTTTGCAGAGCGTGAAGCCCAGGTGCGCGCCTCTGAGCGGCAGCGGTGTACCCAGGCTGTTGTTGCCCGCTGGCCGGATGCTGCCGCCGCGATCAACGCGCTTCCTCCCCTCGACGATGGAGCGGCGCCGGCATGATCATCCGCCGCAAGCGCAACCGGCACTTCACGGTCGTCAACAACGATCCTGTCGAGGACGACGCCCTGTCGTTCGAGGCGCTCGGCGTGCTGACCTATCTCCTCAGCCGGCCGGACAACTGGCAGGTCCACGTCGAGCAGCTCAAGGCGCGCGGGAAGATCGGCAAGCACAAAATCGGCCGGATCATGAACGAGCTCGTCACCGCCGGCTATGTCATCCATCGTCGCGTCCGCGACCCGGAAACCAAGGCTTTCACCGGCGGCGAATACGTCGTCTTCGACGAGCCGCAGAAGGAAAAATGTTCTACGGACGTTCTCGGTCAGGAGCCACAACCCGAAAATCAGGACGTGGCCCATGAGGAGCCACAACCCGATTTCCCAGAGGTGGCTGAGCCACCTGTGGAAAACCCGCCCGATCTAATAAAGACTGACTCCTACCAAGAACTGAACTCCTACCAAACTGAGAGAGAATCCGCGCGCGGGAGGATGGACGATAGAACGGGACGCCCTGACCATGGGCATCCGCTTCCTCCCGGTGGACGGAGGCGAAGGCGATCCACGCTTCGACGCCCTCGCCACGCTGTGGACGGTCAAGGACAAGCTTGCCGAGGCCGCCGATGTCTGGGATCGCATGGACGAGGCGGACCGGGTCGCCGCTGCTGACTACGCGCCGGAGTTCCTCGACAACACCAAGCGGTCGCACGTCGAAGGTTTGTCGACGTGGCTGCGCGGTCGATCCTGGCGCTACGTCAAGCGCCCACCACCCGGGCAGGGCACGCTCGCGTTGACACCGTCGGCGCCCGCCGTATGGGAGCCGATCATCCAGGAACTATGGAGCAACCTCGGCGATCCGCTCTACCGGAGCTGGTTTGGCAAGGCTGTCTTCGACGAGCCGCGCGGCGATCGCGTCAGCGTGACGCTTCCCTCGGAATTCGTCCGCAAGCACGTCATGACCAACTACGGCGATCGCCTCAGGGAGCTGTGGAGCCCCCATGGCATTGCGGTCATCGACTTCCATGCTGCCAGGCCAACGGGGAACGCATGAAACGAAGGCTCAACATCGAGCAACTCCTGCACTGGACCTACCGCGACGAACTGCCGAAGCTTGGCGCCGACTACGGCGGCTCCGGCGCCACGGCGCCCGGGTTTTCGGGCGTTGCGCGGTCAGGCAGCAACTTTCTCTATGAGCCGGGCTTCCCGGCTGCCATGGGCGAACCCCATCCCGACGCCCTCGCGATTGCGCGCTTCGTCGATGCGTTGGAGCCCATGGCGATCGACGGTGCCAGCAGCCGCGATTGGCTGGCGCCTGAGTGTGCCGCGATGATCGCGCCGGACGATCCGGTGCTGTCCAATCTCATCGTCGACGTGAAGCACTACGTGATGATGCACGCTCGCATGGGCACGCGGCCGACGTGGCTTGTCGGTAGATGGAGTGTCGAGCGCCTCATCGGGCGCAACGGCAAGGTCTGCGTCGTCGAAGCCGGACACACCGGAGCGTGCTGTCCCCTAGAGGTGTTGCCGCCACCGCGCGAGGTCGTCAACGATCGTGCCGAGTATGCGTGCTGGCATGAGGCGCTGATGATGCTGGTCGAGCTGCTCACGAATCAGTTGGCCGACCACGAGGTGCTGCCGCTGACGGCGCCGGCACAACCATGGCTGCGCGACGAAGAGCCGCCCCATATTCTCCGCGACCTGACGAAACCTTGGGTTTTTCTCACCAAGCCGAAACGCGCGCGTCGACGCCGGCTTGACTCCGCCTTTGGAACTTGACACCTTCGCGCGTCCACAAGTTCGCGCCCGCCTCGGTCACCGCCGCGGCGGGCGCTGTCGTCTCCGGCCGGAGTTGACGCTCGCTGTTGCAGCCGCGGTCCTGGTGCTGCATCCGATCGGCAACAGGTGGTACGGCCCGCAAGGCCCCCATGACGCGGTAAACCACGAACAGACAAGCCAGCGTCCCGCTCATTTGTCATAGCCTGGACCCGGCCGGCTTTTTCTTTCGCCATCGGCGAACCGACACGCTCACCGCTTTGCACGCTGCCCGCTGTGGACTGGCCTCCATGGGTGTCGCGCGCGTGTCGGTTCTCCCATGGTGAACACACTTAGGAGCGTCGTGTCGTATGGCGGACGGTAAGCGTGACACCGATTGGGACGCGATCGAGCGAGAGTACAAAGCCGGTCAGCTCTCAATCCGAGAGATTGCCCGTCAGTTCGATGTCGATCCGAGCTACCTCAGCCGCAAGGCGCGCGAGAAGAAGTGGAAGCGTGCGCTGGCGGGGCAGGTGCGTGTCGCGGTGGCGGAAAAGCTCGTCCGCGACGGTGTCAGTCCACAGAGTCCACACGGGAGTCCACAGGAACTCGCGGGTGAGGACAAACCGTCCTCGGCGCCGGCGTCCGCCGACAGCCGCACCGATGCCGAGATCGTCGAGGCCGCGGCACAGCGTGGTGTCGAAGTCGTCCGTCAGCACATGAAGACACTCGCCGCCGGCAACACGCTGGTGGCGGCGATGATCGAAGAGCTGGCGCGGTCCACACTGAACCAGGACGAGATCGTCGAGGCCATCACCGAGGAAACCGCCGAGCCGGCGGAGACCGAGGAAACAAAGGCGGCGAGGCGTGACCGGCTGCGTCGGCGCTCACAGATGCTGCAAGCCATCAGCCTCCCGCAGCGCGCCCAGACCATGCAATCGCTCTCGGCGAGCCTCCGCAACCTCATCCCGCTGGAGCGGAAGACGTTCAACCTCGACGAACAGCCCGAAGGCGACGACGAACAGAGCGCGACCGAGAAGCTCTACAAGCAGATCTCGGGCAACCGGCACGAGCCGGTCCTTATGCTGCCGGCGCCGGGCAAACACGCTCAGCCGAGCGCGATCCGTCCGGCTGATGATTGACGGCGCCGCCGAGGACTGGCGCCTTCGCGAAGCCGCCGACCTCAGCGAAAGCGAACTGGTCGAGGCGCTGAAGGTCCCGGATTGGCGTCTCCGCAACCTCTACTGGATCATCGACAAGGAGCAAAACCGGGTCCTCTTCCGGCCCAACGACGTGCAAGAGGCGTTCCTGCAGGCGTTCTGGTATCGCAACATCATCCTGAAGGCACGGCAGCGCGGCTTCTCGACGCTCATCCAGTTGATGATGCTTGATACCTGCCTGTTCAACGACGACACCATCGGCGCCGTCATCGCCCAGGACCTCGAGGCGGCGAATGCGATCTTCCGGAACAAGATCAAATACGCCTACGAAAATCTGCCGCCGATCCTGCGCAAAATGAACCCGCTGGTGAAGGACAGCGAGTCGACGCTGATCCTTGCCAACGGCTCGCAACTGCGCGTGTCGACGTCGGCACGCTCGGCCACCATCCACTTCCTGCACGTGTCGGAGTACGGGAAGATCTGCGCCAAATATCCGCAGAAGGCGCGGGAAATTCAGACCGGCTCGCTGCCGGCGGTGCCGCAGACCGGGATCGTCTGCATCGAAAGCACGGCCGAAGGGCAGGAGGGCGATTTTCACGCCAAAGCCACCGAGGCCGAGGCGCTGGAGCAGAAAGGGCAGAAGCTCTCCCGGCTCGACTACCGCTTCCATTTCGCGTCATGGCTCGATGCGGCGGAGTACGAGCTCGACCCCACGGGCATCATCATCACGCCCCAGGAGCACGCCTACTTCCACCGGCTCGAAGCCGAGGTGGGCCACGAGATCAGCCTGAGGAAGCGGGCGTGGTACGTCACTGTCCGCCGCGCCGACTTTGGCGGCGACGACCAGTTGATGAAGCAGGAGTACCCGTCGACCCCAAAGGAGGCGTTCGAGCAGTCGATCGAGGGCGCCTATCTCGCCAACCAGCTTGCCCAAGCCCGGCGCGAGAACAGGGTGCGCGCTGTACCCTACGATCCGCGCTATCCGGTCAACACCTGGTGGGACCTCGGTCTCGACGACACACAGACCATCTGGTTCCACCAGCGTGTCTTAGAGGCGGACCACTTCATCAACTATCTCGAGGCGAGCGGCGAGGCGCCGGCCTACTACGTCGCCGAGATGCAGAAATTCGGCTACGTCTGGGGCAAACACTTCCTGCCTCACGACGGCAGACAGCGGAAGCCGGGCACCTACGAGCTAAAGACGTATGCGGACATGTTGGAGGAGCTCGGCCTCCGCAACATCGAGATCGTGCCGCGCATCGAGGAACTGCGGGACGGCATCCAGCAGCTCCGCAACGATTTCGTGCACTACCACTTTGATCAAGCCAACTGCGCCTCGGGGCTCATCCACCTCGGCCTCTATCGCAAGCAGTGGAACGATCGGCTCGGCACCTGGTCGGACCGGCCGCGCCACGACGAGCACTGCCACGCCCCCGATGCCCTCCGCCAGAAAGCACAGTGGTGGCACGTCAATGGTGGGGTCGAAGTTGCGCCGGCAGGGCCGAAGCGGCGCAGCAGATCAGGCATGGCGGCGTGAGAACCTCAGATGGGCGTCGCCGACGTTCCAGGTCCTCAACCGTGCCGGCAGCAACGAGCGCGGAACCAAACACTCCGACCACCTCGAGGAAGCGCTTGAGGCGATGATCGAGCTGCACACGCTCACGGTGACGACCGCCAGCTTGTCGCTACCCGGCTTCTGAGGAGAACGGATGCCTTGGACTGCCGCCGACGCCGAGCGCCACACGCACAAGGCCAACACTCCGCAGAAGCGGCGGAAATGGGCTGCGGTCGCCAATGACGTCCTCGACCGCACCGGCAACGAGGGCAAGGCCGTCCGCGAGGCCAATGCCGTGGTGGCAGCGATGACCGCCAAGCCAAAAGGCAAGACATGACCAACATCGCCGACCTCAAGGCCGACACCATGTGGCCAGTGCTCGACTTGGCCAAGCGACACTTCGTCCACCAGCGCGGTGACCTCACCGTCTACGGGACGTGGTTCTTCGATCCCGACGAGGGTCCACGGCCCTGTCTGGCACTGATCCCGACGCACAAGCAGCACTGGGAGCGGTGTAATCCCTGCGTGGTGACGGTCGACCAGGCGTGGGTGTGGTCCGAAGAGATCGGCGACGGTGCCCGGTGTGCCCGCATCGCGTTCCGGTTCGCTCAGATCCTCGAACTCGACGTCAGCACCGCCTTCAGCGTCTTCCGGGTGATGTCGGTCGTCCGCGAGCATATCGGCGATCTCTGCACCATCCCGCCTTATGCCGGTGAGCCCATCGTGGTCGCCGAGGCTACCTATCGCGACCAGAGCGGCAAGATCCGCCAAGCGGAGATACGGCAGCGTGTTTGACGGTATCGAGACCGACCAGCGCCGCATCCTCACGGCGCAATCACCGCTGCCCGACAGCCAACCGGAAACCGCTCCGGCGCGTCGGCCCAACTGGCTCGACGGCGATGCCGCCAGCGAGATGCACGCGCGCCTGCTCGATAGCTACATCACCGAGTTGGCCCGCCAGGAAGAGAACCGCTACGAGATGGCGGTCGATGAGGACTTCTACGACTCCATCCAGTGGGAGGAAGACGACGCGGCGCAGCTCCGCGACCGCGGCCAGGTCCCGCTGGTCTACAACGTCATCTCTGCGTCGGTGAACTGGGTCATCGGCACCGAAAAGCGCGGCCGCTCTGACTTCAAGGTGCTACCGCGCACCAAGGAGGACGGCAAGCCGGCCGAGAAGAAGACCGGGCTGCTCAAGTATCTCAGCGACGTCAACCGAACACCGTTCCACCGCTCCCGCGCCTTCGAGGATGCCGTCAAGGTCGGCGTCGGCTGGCTTGAAGACGGCTGGCAGGACGATGGCGGCGAGCCGGTCTATTCGCGTTACGAATCCTGGCGGAACATGTTGTGGGACAGCGCCGCCACGGAATTGGACCTTTCCGACGCCCGCTACATGCACCGCTCGAAATTCGTCGACGAAGACATCGCCATCGCCCTGGCACCAAAGCGCCAGCACATCATTGCATCGGCGATCGACACCGGCGACGGGTTCTTGCTCAGCGACCAGTATGGCGACGAAGCCATGGACTCGGCCGAGCAGGAGGCGCGCAGCTCGGACTTCCGAACAGCCTCGGTCAACCGCTTCTATCGGCGCCGAGCCCGAGTAATCGAAACGTGGTTTCGGAAGCCGACGAAGCAGCTTCGCCTCAAGGGCGGCCCGTTCCACGGAGAACTGTTCGACCCCTATTCACCGGGCCACGTCGAGCCGGTGAGGAACGGCAATGCCATCGTCGTCGACAAGGTGTTGATGCGCATGTACTGCGCTCTCTACACATCGGCTGGGCTGCTCTACTTCGGCCCTTCCCCCTATCGGCACAACCAGTTTCCGTTCACGCCAATATGGGGCTTTCGCCGGGGCCGTGACGGGCTGCCCTATGGCATGATCCGCGGCCTGCGTGGCCCGCAGATGGATGTGAACAAGCGGGCGGCGAAGGCCCTGCACATCCTGTCGACGTCCAAGATCATCATGGACGAGGACGCGCTGCCGAAGGGCGTGTCGATCGAGGAGTTTCTCGAAGAAGCGGCGCGGCCGGATGCGGTGATCCGGAAGAAGAAGGGGAGCGAGCTCAAAATCGACGCCGACCGCGACCTGGCCGACGCGCACCTGCATCTCATGACCAACTCGATCGCCATGATCCAGCAGGCCTCGGGCGTCACCGACGAAAATCTCGGCCGCCAGACCAACGCCAAGGCCGGCGTCGCCATCAAGGCGCGGCAACAGCAGGGCTCGACGGTTACCACCGGCTTCTTTGACAACCTCCGCCTCGCCAATCAGATCCAGGGCGAAAAACAACTCTCGCTCGTCGAGCAGTTCATGGACGAGCAGAAGCAGTTCCGCATCACCAACATGCGGGGCTCGCCACAGTTTATGCAGGTCAACGACGGCCTGCCGGAAAACGACATCGTCCGCAGCAAGGCGGACTTCGTCATCTCTGAGGCTGACTGGCGGGCCAGCGTCCGCCAGGCGGCGGCGGAGTCGCTGATCGACGCCATGAAGCTCCTGCCGCCGGAACTCGCCGCGGCGATCGTCGACATGGTGGTCGAGAACATGGACCTGCCGAACCGCGACGAGATCGTGCAGCGGATTCGCGCCGTCACCGGACAGCGCGATCCGGACGCTGACGAGCCGACGCCAGAGGAGCAGGCGCGCGCCCAGGCGCAGGCAGAGGCGCAGCAAATCCAGCGCGAGACGGCAATTGCCAGCTTGCGCAAACTCATGGCGGACGCCGGCAAGAGCGAGGCGCAGACCCAGCAGCTGTTGGCGCAGATCGCTGGCACCAACGTCGCCACCCAGAAGGGCGCGATCGATGCGGCGCGCGAGGTCGTGATGACACCGGGCGTCGTGCCTGCTGCAGACAAGGTCTTGCACGAGGCAGGGTTCAAGTCGCGGACAGAGCAAGAGAGTCAGGCTGCCGCCGAGGCAGCCCAGCAACCGCCCCATGAGGGGGCCCAACCTGGAGCGTAAGGAATGGCCGTAAAGACGACGCCGCCGGAAGGCTACACCGAAGAAGACCTCGCAAACCTCACCGAGACAGAGCGTGAGGGCCTGCTTGACGAAGACCTTACCGATGACGGTGCACCGGCGCCGGAGGCGAAGGCCGAAGGCGAGGAAACGGCCGCGGACGCCGAGGACACTGGCGCCCAGAAGCCTGCCAAAGCCGAGAAGCCCGCCAAAGCAGACGCGGCGGCTGAAGCCGCGGCCGATGAGGGCGACGACGACGACGCTGGCACCGAGACCACGACGACAGGCGAAGACGACCAGCACCCCGCCGAGGACGCCGAAACCGAGGCAGAGCGTGCGGCGCAAGCGGAGGCTTTGAAAGCGGCGGCCGCCAACAAGGGTGAGGGCGAAAGCGAGGATGAGGCTGCCGAAACAGCTGGCGCCGGCGGCGCCGACGAAGAGGACGACGACGATCCCGACGGCCGTGTACCCGATTGGCAACTGCCCGCCGATCACGACACCAAGGTCCAGGCCATCAAGGACAAGAAGGCCGACCTCGTCCAGAAGTTCGACGACGGCGATCTCTCGGCGCGGGAGTTTCAGACCGAGCTCGATCAGCTGAGCGAGCAGGCTGCCGATCTCCGCAGCGCCGCCGACAAAGCCCAGATGGCCCACGAAATGCGGGTCAACACCTTCGTACATGAGGCAGTGCCCGAGTTTTTGAACGAGCACAAGCAGTTCAAGACCGGCATCCTGCACGACATGCTCGACACCGAGGTGAGGCGCCTCCAGGACGCTGCGATCGAGAAGGGCAAGAACCCCTTCAGCGCCCGCATTCTCGATCGTGCCCACGCCAACGTCAGCAAGGCCCTCAAGGAAGCCACCGGGGCGGAATTGAAGGATCCCGTGCCGAAGCCCAATACGGGCAAGAAGCCGGCGAATTTGCCGAACCGACGCGAGCCACCGCCGACCCTGGCAAAGACGCCGGCAACCGAGGTGGAAGGCACTGACGATCCTGAATTCGCCCGCCTCGACAAGCTCGCCGACGAGGATTCCGAGGCCTACGAGGATGCGCTGGCACGGCTGGAGAAAGCCAATCCCAGCCGCTTCGAGGCCTATATGGCGACCCAATAGACGGGGGCGACCACCAATCGTGCTGACACTCACCGTGCGCGTCGGGCAATCCGTGCAGATCGGCCGCGACGTGCGCATCACCGTCGAACAGAAGGCCGGCCAGCGCGTTCAAATGAGCTTCGACGCTCCCCGCGATGTGTCGGTCACACTTCTGCCCTCGCCGCAGCCGCGCGGCGAGGCGCCTGGCATCACCGGCCAGCCACGGCCGGTCAAGGCGCTCTAGCGTCCGTTCCGCGTACCCAACCCCCCGCGTCCGCGCATGAGGTGCCGACGTGATTTTCCCCCAAAATCACGGAGATGACTTCATGGCTAAGACCGTGATCCCCTTTGGCGACGCCAAGGCGGTCAAGAAATGGTCGGGGAACCTCTTCCTCGACATGGTGAAGAAGTCCTATTTCGAGCGGAAGTTTGTCGGCCGTTCGGACAACGCGATCATCCAGCGCCTCACGGAGCTGGAGCAGGGCCCGGGCGACACCATCAGCTTCGATCTGTCGGTGCAGCTCAAGAACAAGCCGACCTACGGCGACAACCGCCTCGACGGCAAGGAAGAGCAGCTCAAGTTCTTCTCCGACCAGGTCATGATCGACCAGATGCGGCACGGCGTCTCTGCCGGCGGCCGCATGACCCGCAAGCGCACCGCCCACAACCTGCGCACCGTCGCCCGCAATCGCCTCGGCGACTACTGGTCGAAGTTCCTTGATGAGATGAACTTCATCTACCTCTCCGGTGCTCGCGGCATCAACGAGGACTTCACCGAGGAGACCAGCTGGGTCGGTCACGCCAACAACCCGATCCAGGCGCCCGACAGCGGACACCTGATCTATGGCGGCGACGCCAGCGGCAAGGGTGACCTCGACACCGCCGACAAGATGACGCGCGCCATCATCGAGCGCGCGGCCGTGAAGGCCCGCATGATGCGGGCTCAGGACCCCACCACGCAGAACATGCTGCCGGTCCAGCTCAACGGCGAGGGCCACTATGTCACCGTCATGTCGGTGTTTCAGGAGCACGATCTGCGCATCGCCGACAGCACCGGCTGGCTCGAAATCCAGAAGGCGGCGGCGGCGGCCGAAGGCAAAAACAACCCCATCTTCAAGGGGGGCCTCGGCATGATCGACAACGTCATCCTGCACAGCCACGAGTCGGTCATCCGCTTCGACGACTACGGCACCGGCAGCGATGTCGTGGCCGCGCGGGCCCTGTTCATGGGCCGCCAGGCCGGCGTCATGGCGTGGGGCGGCGACCACCGCACCATGGACGGCGCGGTGAAATCCTCGAACGGCTTCCGCTTCGCCTGGGACGAAGAGACGAAGGACCACGGCAACGAGCCGACCGTCGCCTCCGGCACCATCATCGGCCTCAAGAAGTCCCGCTTCAACGGCAAGGACTTCGGTGTGCTGTCGATCGACACGGCTGCTGCCGATCCGAACGCCTAATCGCCTCACAGCGAGCGATCAGCACCCGCCGACGGTGACGCCGGCGGGCCCCCGCACTGACACCCATTTCCTCCAACAAGGAAAGCCCACATGGCCATCAAGAAAACCGCTTTTGCAAGCGGGATCCTGCCGGTTCCCATGCCCGACGAGGCCGGGGAACTCACCATCGTTCGCGCAACCTATGCGGTTCCTGCCGATATCGCGCTTAACGACATCATCGACATGGTCCAGCTCCCGCCTGGCTGCACGCCGGCGTTCTTCAGGCTGGATTCCGACGATCTCGACAGCGACATCTCGCCCGCCATGACCCTGGACGTCGGGATCATGACCGGCAAGCCGGGCGACGACGTCGAACTCGGCGGGTGATGCCCGCACCTGCGGCGCCGAGGTCTTCGACGGCTCGACGCTGCCCCAGGCGGGCGGTATCGCCGAGCCGACCCTTGCCACCGCCTACCGCATCGCGCCGACCGACGATTACCGCTCGATCGGCGTGAAGATTGCGACCGCGGCGGCTACGGGCGCCGCCGGCACCCTCGGCCTCACCGTCGGCTACTACGCCTAACCGACAGCAACAAACGCACGCGGGGGCGCATACCGCGCCCCCGGCCACCCCCGACAGCGAGGACCCCCATGAAGATCGAGTGCCTCAAGAAAGACCTCACCGGCCCGGTGCGCTGCTCTGACACCGAGTACACCTTCCAGCGTGATCGTCAGGGCCGCATGGTCTGTGAGATCGGCAACCCCCTCCATATCAACATGTTCCTCGCGCGGTCGGACATGTTTGTCCGCGTTGAGGACGAGGCCCCGACGGCGCCGGCGCCGAAGTCGCGCCCGAAACCGCCGGCTCAGACACAACAGCCCCAGCAGGAACGGGCCCCGGTCGCGTCGCAGACGCCGGCCGCGGACGGCGATTCTGGCGCAGACGAGCACGCTGATCAGGGCGCCGGTGCAGGCGATGCTGGTGGCACCGCCGACGACGATGATCCCACCGCCTCGCCCTACGCCGCTTTGGGCCGCAGGGAACTGTTTGCTGAAGCGAAAGCCGCGGGCCTCAAGGACTATGCGCGGCTGACCAACGACCAGATCGTTGGTCTCCTCGATCAGCACGATGCGGCTCGGCCGGCACAGTAGCCGATGACCGCCACCGGCGCCGACGTCCTGGGGAATGCGGCAACCATTCTCCAGGACGACGACCATGTCCGCTGGCCCCTGGCGGAGCTGGCCGGCTGGATCAACGACGGCCTCCGCGCCATCGTGCTCGCGAAGCCCTCAGCCTCGTCGCAGACCGTCGTGCTGTCATTGGTCGCCGGCACCCTCCAGAGCCTGACGAGCGCCGACCACCTCCAACTGCTGCGGGTCACGCGAAATATCACTGCGGAGGGCCCGCCGCGCGTTGCCGGCCGTGCCATTCGCCTCGTCGATCGCGAATTGCTCGATACCTCAGCGGCGAATTGGCACGACGCAATAGAGGTGCCGTTCAAGACCGAGGTGCGGCAGTACACCTACGATGAGGCGGTGCCGCGCGAGTTCTACGTCTACCCAGGCAATGACGGCAACGGAAAGGTGGAGGCTGCCGTGTCCACCATGCCCGCGCTGCTGGCAGCTTCCGGCGATCCAGATGCAGTCGCCTCGTACAACGCCGCCATTGGCCTCGCAGAGCCCTATGTGGTGCCGCTGCTCGATTATGTGCTGTTCCGGGCCTTCTCGAAGGATGACGTCGCCGGCAACGCCGGGCAGGCCGCCACCCACTACCAGGCCTTCGCAACTGCGCTCGGCATCAAGATCCAGAACGCCCGCGCCTATAGCCCGAACACCGCGCAGAAGGTCGAAGCGAAGTGACCGACTTCATCGACATCGCCGACATGCTGGCGCAGATCATGGAAGTGGCTCCGGCCTGCCCGGAGCCCACTGCTGTCAGCCATCTCCGCAACGCCGCAATCCGCTTCTGCCGCGTGGCGCGGATCTGGCGGTCGAGCGACAGCTTCACCGCCAAGCCGACGAACAGCGGTGCGGAGTTCTCCGTCGCGCCGGACGACGCCGCCATCGCCGAATTCACCTTGGCGCTGTTCGAAGACGAACCGCTCAACCCGCGCACCATCCGCGATCTCGACGTCGAGCGGCCGCTATGGCGCACCGAGACCGGCACGCCCTACGAAATCACCGAGGTTGATTGGGGAACCGTCCGCATCGTTCCAATTCCCGAGGACGAGGGCACCCTGTCGCTGCAACTCGTCCTGGAACCGGCGTCCGAGGCCGTAACCCTGCCGGACTTCCTCAATGCTCAGTGGTTGCCGGCGCTCAGTTCCGGCGCGCTGTCCACCTTGCTGCTGATCCCGGACAAGCCCTTCACCAACCCCAATCTGGCGGCGATCCACGCCGGCACGTTCAACGAGGCCCTCGCGACGGCGAAATGGCACGGCGCAGCTGGGCAAGTGGGCGCCAGACAAAGGACCAAACCCTCATGGCTGTGAACGACCGCGAACAGCAGATCGCCGACGCCCGCAGGGCCGCCGATGCCATCCGCGGCTTCGCTCCTGCCGAGGCAGCGCGCATTGATGCCGCCATCGCCGAGCTGGAACACGGCGGACGCGATAGCCTCAAGGTCAATGTTGGCATCCACTTCCGCCTCGAGAAGTTCGATGGCGAATACGAGCCCGGCAAACAGCCGGTCGAAGTGATCGAAGGTCACGACAACCTCTGAGGAGCCCGCCCATGAAGGCGAAATTGCGCGCCGCCGGTAACGACGGCACGACCCACTACGCCGCTGGAGCGACCTGCGAGCGCGACAGCGAATGGCTGCGCCGGCAGATCATCAACGGTCTTGCCGAGCCCGAGGACGAGGCCGCCAAGGCTATCGCCGCGAACAAGGAACACCGTGCTCGCTATGCGGTGCCCGCACTCAGCGCCCGCGCCAAGGAACTCGGTGTGGCGAAGAAGCAAATCCCGGCCCTCAACTAGCGGCCGCCACCCCAGGAGAACGCCAATGCCTCTCGTGAACGCAGGGCGCGATTTTGTTGCCGCGGCCATCATCAACAGCGGGCCTCCGACCTTCTTCGACAACTCGAACGCCTACCTCGGCGTCGGCGACAGCAACAGCGCCTACGGGGCCACGCAAACCGACCTGCAGGCGGCGACGAACAAGCTGCGCAAGGCCATGGAAGCCAGCTATCCGCAGCTCTCCAGCAACGTCATGACGTTCCGGTCGCTGTTCGGCACCTCAGACGCCAATTTCGATTGGGAGGAGTGGGGCCTGTTCAACGCCGCCAGCGCCGGTGTCATGCTGAACCGCAAGGTCGAATCCCTGGGCACCAAGGCCAATACGCAGAGCTGGCAGCTCACGACCGACGTCACGGTCAGCATCGGCACGTAAGCTTACACCGTGAGTGCTTTCGGAGCGATCGGCGAGCTGGCGATTGCCGAGGTTCGCCGGCGCATCACCATCACCGCCAAGACAGCGTCCGATACATTGGCGGCGCTGCTCACCGGCGCCGTCGACATCGGCGTCACGCTGGGGCGCGATGACGGCCTGGCCGTTGCACTCGCCGACACCAGCGGCCTTGTCGGGCTGCTTGGCCGAAGCGATGTCCTGCTGGCGACCCTGACAGAGGGCGGGGCGTCAGTCGCCGGTACGCTCCTTCGTGCAGACGGCATCGCCGTGGCGCTGACGGACATCGGCGGGCTCTTTGACGAGCAGACCGCGGTCGACGCCCTGGCGGTGCGACTTGACGACGCCAGCCAGCGCGACGTCACACTGCAACGGTCGGAAACTCTCGCCATCGTGCTTTCCGGCACGGCGGCTACCAGCGTCACCGTGGCGCGGTCGGATGCCCTTCTGGCGCTGCTTGAGGAGAGCAAGGCGCTCTTTGCCACGGTCGAGGACAGCGACGATCTCGCCGTAGCGATGACCGCGGCCGTCGGCATCACCGCAGCACTCGCCCGCGCTGACACCGCGGCCGTGCTTCTAGACGAGACCGGAACCGAGGTCGCTGCGGTCCTTGCCACCGACGACGTCGCCGCGGCCGTGCTTTCCGAGGCGGTTGATATCTTCCGCCAGTTCCAGCTTTCGGACAGCCTGGCGGTGCTGCTCGATGAGGCCAGCCCAGCCATCGCTGTGGTGCTGGCCGCCGCGGACCTCGCCTCCGTCCTGATCGACGAGGCGGCGCCCGACATTCTGGCCGCTCTGGCACGCTCCGACACGCTGACGATCGGCGCGGCCGCCGATCTCGCCCGTCTCTTCCGCGGGCTCGCCCCTCGGGGCCGCGTGATCCGCATCGGCGCAGAGGATCGTACCGTCCGCCAAAGCCGTTCCGACCGGATCATCGTCGTCCCGGCCGAGGATCGCACAATCTTAATCCAGCCCGAGGACCGCACGGTCATCGTGGAGCCGCCGGGGGTGCCCGTGAGCAAGCCGACCAAGGTCAAGGATCCGCAGGACCGCCTCGATTACGACTTGGATTTCACCAAGTGGCTGAAGGGCGACACCATCTCAAGCGTGACCGTTGCCGTCAGCGCCGGCGCCACGCTCACCTCCGACGAGAACACCTTCACCAACGAGGTGGTCAAGGTGTGGCTCACAGGGGGCACTGATGGCGAAACAGCGACGGTCACCGTCACCATCACGACTGCCGCCGGCCGGACCAAGGAGAAGGCCATCGACATCCGCGTGAAGGAAGAAAGCTGATGGGCCAGGTCAAGGTCAGCAACAACGCCACGTCGCTGCTCGCCGGTTCGATCGGCACCGGCGATACCGCACTCTCGGTCACGTCGGGCGAGGGGGCGAAGTTCCCCAGCCTCTCGGGCTCGAATTGGTTCCCGGTCACCGTCGTCGCTGCCGACGGCACCACGGAAATCATGAAGTGCACGGCCCGCACTGGCGACGTCCTCACCGTCGAGCGCGCCCAGGAGGGCACCACAGCGGCCGGGTTCAGTGCCGGTGCCCGCGTCGACTGCCGACTGACCAAGGCCGCCTTCGACAGCAAGGCGGACCTGGACTCGCCCGTGCTGACGGGGACACCGACGGCACCGACGGCCGACGTCGAAGACGACAGCGAGCAGATTGCCAATACCGCTTTCGTGCAGGCCATCGTTGCAGCGTTGAAGGATGGCGTCTCCAACGCGTTTGACACCTTCAAGGAGATTGCGACCGCGATCGGAGAAATTCTCGCGGATGCTTGGGTCACCGCCGACCGCATCGCCGACGAGGCGGTCACGGCGGCGAAGATTGCCTCGGGTGCGATCGGCACGGACCTGCTCGCCGACGATGCCGTCACCGCTGACAAGATCGGTGACGGTGAGGTGGGCACGGCCGCGCTCGCCGACGAGGCTGTCACGGTGGCGAAGATGGCTGATACGGCCCGCCCATTCGCAGCGCAATTCCTGCACGCCCAGGATAGCAAGGCCAGCGGAACAGACGGGGGCACCTTCACCCAGGCTGCATGGCAAACGCGCACGCTCAACACCCTGGTAACCAACGAAATCACGGACGCATCGCTTGACGGCAGCAACCGCCTCAGCCTACCTGCAGGCACCTATTATGTCGAAGCCTCGGCGCCTGCATTCTTCACGGACAATCACAAGATTCGGTTGCGTGACGTCAGTGCGGGGGCCGATCTCGTCCTCGGCACCAGCGAATACGCGACACATGGTTACGCCGGCTCCGTCGGAGCGTCCGGCCAAACGCGGTCGCTGATTTCGGGCCGCTTCACCCTGGCGGCGACGAAACTGGTCTCTCTTCAGCACTATTGCACCTCCACGCGCGCCGCCGATGGCTTTGGCCGCAGCGTGGCCGCCGGGGTGAACGAAATCTACGCCGACCTCAAGCTCTGGAAGGTTGGTTAACAGCGATGGCCGCGATCAAGCTGACCGCGTTTACCGGTGAACAGCCGCGCACGATCCCGCGGCTGATGCCGGCGACCGCGGCTCGGAGCGCCATCGATGTCCGCCTCACGGACGGCGGCCTGCGCCCATTCCGGCAGCCGGTCGACACCTTTGCCTTCCCATCGCCGCCGGAGGGTGGCTATCAGAGCATCATCAAGTTCGGGTCGGACTGGCTGGGCTTCGAGTCCCTCGTCCACGCGGCCCTCGGGCCGGTCGACACCGATCGGCTCTATTACACCGGCGACGGTGCCCCCAAGATGCGGGTCGGCTCCACGGACTACGACCTTGCCATCCCGAGACCGGCTACCGCACTCACCGCGACGTCGGACGGCGCCGGCACCGGGGATGCTCAATCCCGAGCCTATGTCTTCACCTATGTCACGTCGCTGGGCGAGGAATCTGAGCCGTCCGACGCCAGCACGGCGATCGACGTCCTGCCCGGCGATACCGTGACGCTCTCGGGCTTCGAGACTGTGCCCACGGGCCGTCTCATCACCAAGCAGCGGATCTATCGGACGCAGACCGGCAATCAGGGCACCGGGCTCTATTTTATCGCCGAGCGCACCGCCGGCACCGGCGACTTCACGGACGACATCGCGGTCGACGAGTTCGCCGAGTTGATCTCCTCGACCGACTGGAACGCCCCGCCGGACGATCTTTCCGGGCTCATTGCGTTGCCGAACGGCATGATGGCGGCATTTGTCGGGCGCAAGCTGTACTTCTGCGAGCCGTGGCGCCCGCACGCCTGGCCGGAGAAGTACATCCTCACAACGACGGTCGACATCGTTGCCCTCGGCGCCGTGGGGACCACGGTGCTGATGCTCACCAAGGGGCAACCCTACATCGCCTCCGGCACGACGCCGGACTCCATGGCCATGGACAAGGTCGAGGACAACCTGCCGTGTCTCAACGCGGCCGGCGTCGTCGATCTCGGCTATGCCATTGCTTGGCCGAGCAACGATGGCCTGGCGCTGTTCCGGGGCGGCGTGCCCGGGATCGTCTCCGGCAACATTTTCGATCCCGCCGATTGGCGGCTGCTCAATCCCGGCACCATGGCCGGCGGCCAACTCCACGGCCGCTGGGTCGGCTCCTTCAACGGGCTCGATCGGCAGGGGAACAACATCACCGGGTCGCTCATCATCGATGTCAGTGGCAGCTCGGCGTTCCTGATCCGCTCTGCCACGACCGCGCGGGCCTGGTACTACGACATCGCCGACAGCTACCTCTATTTTCTTGATGATGACGGCGGCAAGGTGCGCCAGTTCGACCCCGCCACGGGCGATCCGGCCTCGATGTATTGGCGGTCGAAGGAATTCATCCTGCCGAGCCCGGACAACTTCGGCTGCATCCTCATCGAGACCGGCGAGGGCTACAGCGCCGACGAACTCGCGGCGCGGGCAGCGGAGATTGCGGCCGTTGAAGCCGCGAACGCCGTCTTGATCGCTGCCGGATCGATTTTGGGCGACGTCGAACTCGAGCCCATTCAACACGGTGCCCTTCGGCGGTGACATTCTCGGTATTGCACCGCTGTCTCAAGGCGGAGGCGTCACCGTCGGCGTCTACGCCGACAAGGTCCGCATCGCGACCGTCGGCACGGCGAACCGGGTGAAGCGCCTGCCGGCGGGTTTCAAGGCGACGAAATGGGAGGTTGACGTCTACGGCGACATCGCCGTTGAGCAGATCACGATTGCCACCAACATGGATCAATTGAAGGCGCTGACCTGATGGCAACCGACGACCTCGCCTCCATTTCCGAACGCCTCGGTCTACTTGACGGAACCCGGCGTACGGGCGGCGCGCAGGATAAGCGGGCGGTACGCTATTCCGATCTCGCCAGTTTCGAGCAGCAAGTGCTTGGCAAGACCGTGCGCACGGTGTCGGCGACCGACAAGGTGCTCGGACGGAAGTCAGCCGGCAGCGGCGCGGTGGAGGAAATCGACTGCACGGCCCTGGCCCGCGATCTCATCGCAAGCGCCACCGAAGCGGCGATGCGCACCGTCCTCGGCCTTCTCAGCGCGGCGACGCGCGATGCAACGACGGATGCAGCCGACGTTCTCGCCGCGACAACGCGGCTCATCAGCGGGCAGGATCTCTGGGCCTGCCTCGAACCTGAGGTGCTTTCCGGGTCCGGATCGTGGGCGCCTGATCTCAGCGCCGGGCTCTACCAGGAATACACCCTGACCGGCGACCTCGAGATCGACATGCCCACCAGCCTGCCGTCGTCACGGGCGTCATTCTGGGTGATGTTCAAGCAGGGCGGCAGTGGCGGCCATAGCCTCAGCTTCGGCAGTGCCTTTGCGGGCGATACCGTCGACATCCTGACCGCGGTCAACGATCGCACGTTGCTGGCTTTCGTGGTCACCGGCGCCGCCGAGTTCACCGGCCAGGTCTTCAAGGAACTGGCGGCGTGATTGATCTCGGACCGCCGCCGGTGGTGATCCCGGTGCCGGCCATCGTACAGCGCAGGGCACTGGTCCCCGTGCGCTTCATTTGGCAGACCGCAGCGGGCACCGTCGAACTGCCGAACGGCCTTCCGCGCGACTTTCTGGAGATGCCGGCGGAGGAGCGCTGGCGCCTCGATCCGAAGGAGCTGCTGCCGTACCTCCCGGAGCCTTTCAGGCATGTGCCCCCCGCGCTCCTGGCTGGCATCCCGGGCTTCCCCGGTCCGATTTCGGCTGCTGGTCTGCCCAAGGTCAAGACTGTGGTGCTGCTCACCGGTGGCGCCACTTGGAAGGTCCTCTCAGACTGGAACAAGCGGGACAATATCGTCTGGGGTGTTGCGGCCGGCGGCGACGGCGCCAACGGCACCCATCCCGGCGGCTTTGCCAACGGGGGTGGTGGTGGCGGCGGTGGCGGGTTCTCCGGCATCAGCAACGTCACTCTGACGCGCAAGGCGAGCATCGCGATCAGCGTTGGCGCCGGCGACACATGGCTGAAGGACATCACCACGCTCTTGGCCAAGGCCGGTACGAGCGGTAGCGGTCGCACTGCTGGTACCGGCGGTCTGGCTTCAGGCGGAGTGGGCACGCTGAAGTACAGCGGGGCCAATGGCGCCGCTGGTGACTTCGACAGCAGTAATGCCACTGGCGGCATTGGCGGGGGTGCCGCCGGCCCGCAGGGAGATGGCGTCGGATTTTACGCGAATAGTGGTGCCGGGCACGATGGCGACTGGTACCCGGCGGTTGCACCGGGTGAAGTCGATTCAGGTGCCAACTCCGGGAACGGCGGGAACGCCGGTTTCGGTAGCCCGACGGCTGGCGGCGACGGTAAGCCGTTCGGCGGCGGCGGCGGCGGAGGTGGTGCCAGCAGTACCGTGGGCCGAAGTGGGGGCAGTCGCGCGCCTGGTTGTCTCCTCGCCGTGAACAATCCTTCGCTTTGACGATGAAACGCACCGTCTACGCCGATGGCCCCGCCATGGTGCGATGGGCACAAGAGCGGCTCGGCGTCAGCTTTGGCCCGCTGGCGCAGGCAATCGGGTTGGAGCGGGACGGCGCCATTATCGCGGTTGAGGTGTTTCACCGCTTCTCGGATTGGGACTGCGAGATGAGCATCGTGGCAGCACCGAATTGGGGCGGTCCCACGCGCGATTTCCTGCGCCGGATCTTCGCGTTCCCCTTCGTCCAGCTCGGCCTGGAACGGGTCTCGGCCTCCGTCGCACTCGACAACGTGACCGTGCTCCGATGGATGATCCGCCTCGGTTTTCGGCAGGAAGGGATGGCCTACCGACTGCCGCCGGCCGTCCATGTCCTGCGGTTTGGCATGTTGCGGACGGAATGCCGCTGGGTGCCGGCCTCACTCTTAAACGTTCCCGCGCGGAACGTTTGACAGCCAAAGGAAAGCGCGATGTCCAAATTTGGTGACAGTGCGGCGCCCGCGCCGGACCCCCGCATCGGCGATGCCGCAGAACGGCAGGCGCAGCTCGGCGAGGACTGGCTGAGCTTCGCCAAGGACTCCTACGGCGTCAGCCAGCAGCGCCAAAGCGAGATCGATGCCCTCACCAAGCAGGTGACGCAGGCGCAGCTCGCCGAGATGGAGCGCCAGGGTAAGATCTCGGCCGAGGACCGCCAGCGCTACGAGACCGTCTTCCGCCCGATCGAGGACCAGTTCGTCAGCGAGGCGCAGAACTACGACACGCCGGAGCGTCAGGCCGAGGCGGCGGCCAACGCAAGGGCCGATGTCCAGAGCAGCGCAGAGGCAGAGCGGGCCGCCGCGGATCGGCGCGCCGCCTCGGTCGGGATCAACCCGAGTTCCGGCAGATATACCGGGATCGATCGTGGCATTGGGCTGGGCACCGCAGTAGCAGGTGTCGATGCTGCCAACAAAGCCCGTCAGGACGTGCGCGACCGCGGCCTGGCACTGAAGACGACTGCCATCGACATCGGCAAGGGACTTCCGGTGTCATCGAACACGGCGGCTGCCCTCGGCCTCGGTGCCGGCACCGACGCCCTCAACGCGGAGGCGCAGGCCAATGCGCAATTCCAGGGGTCGACCGGCATCATCGGTCAGGGCTACAGCGGCGCGCTCAGCGGCGTCGGGTCCTCCGCGAACACGCTCAGCAGCCTCTACAGCGCCAACCTCAACAAGTATCGCACCGACCAAAGCACCGCCGCCGACGAAGCCTCTGGCTGGGGGAGCGCGATCGGAACCGGGCTCGGCCTCATCCTCTCGAAGAAGATGGCGAAGACGGGAAAGAAGCCGATCGCCGATGGTGTCGCCCTCGACGCCGTCAACAAGATGCCGGTGGAAAGCTGGCGTTACCGTACCGGGCTCGGCGACACCAACCGTCACGTCGGCCCCTACGCCGAGGATTTCAAGCGCGAGGCTGGCTCCGGCGACGGGCAGACCATCCCGGCACAGGACGCAATCGGCATCACCATGAAGGCGGTGCAGGATCTCGACAAGAAGGTGACCCGCATGGCCATGGCCGTTGGCCTCGGCGGCAGCAGGAGGGCAGCATAATGGCTGGCTTGGGAGTTGGGCTCGGCGCGCTCGCCTCGGGTTTTGAGCGCGGCTATGGCCTCGGGCAGAAGATGAAAGCGGACCGGCGCGCCGACGAGAAGCAGGGTGCGATTGACGCCATCAACAAGAAGGCGCGGTCGGACTTCGACACCCAGGTTGCGGCGGGGACACAGAAGCCCGAGGACTTCGATGCCTTCTACAGCCGCTACTACGTGCCGAAGATCGCCACCCAGCTCGCGCAGCAGGGCGACCTCGAAGGTGCTGCAAAATGGAAGGAATGGGCGAGCAGCGACAGCGCCCGCGAGGGATCGCGCCTGTTCGGCAGCGGGCTCCTGAAGGCTCAACTCGGTGACAGCAAGGGCGCGCTGGGTGATTTCGTTGCCGCCGGTCGTGTCCAGGGATACGGCGGCGACTACAAGATCGGTGACCCCGTCGAAACCAAGGGCGGACTGAAGGTGCCGATCACCGGCCCCGACGGCAAGGACTATACCCGCACCTTCAAGAGCCCCGACGAGATCGCACAGTTCGGCGCCTCATATCTCAACCCGAAGAGTGCCTACGACGACTACCGCGCCGGCGCGGCCGCTGCCGACAAGATGCGCACCTCGATCGCCGAGGACGCCGCCAAACTCGGCAACAAGCGCAACGACGACGTCATCCGACGCAACATGGGGCTCACCGGGGGACAGTCGGCCAAGGACGAGGCCCAGGCGCGGTTGAACCTGCGGAAGCAGGCGTTCGACGAGATCAAGGACAGCGACGCTTTCTACAACGCAACCCCGGCGGAGCAAGAACAGATGCTCCAGGAGCGCATCGGGCAGATCACCGGCCAGGGCACGGGCGCGGCACCACGGACGCCGCAGGTCATCATCGACAGCGTGACCGGCCAGGTCGTCGATCCGAACAGCGTTGCCGCTCCGAAGGGGGATCGGCTGCCGATCCGTCGGCCGGCAACGGTCGGGCTGGGGACTCCCTGATGGCAAACACCGATTTCCGTCTCAACCTCGGTATTTCGCCGCTTTCCTCGGCCCTGGCGGAGGCTGAGCGGGCCAGCCAGGCCGTCGGGCTTGGTCAAAGGACGCCGGCCGGGCCGCGCGGCCAGCTCACGCCCGGCAACATCGACCTCACCAATCGGCCCGTGGTCCGCAATCCCGATGGGTCCATCAGCACGGTGCGCTCGATCTCGATCAGTCAGGACGGGCGCGAGATCCTGATCCCGACGGTCTCGGATGACGGCCGCATCTTGAGCAATCAGGAGGCTGTCGACACCTTCCGCCGCACGGGGAAGCACCTCGGCGTCTTCGACAACATCAACGACGCCGACGCCTATGCGCAGCAGCTCCACCAGGATCAGGCGAAGCTCTACGCCGGGGCGCAGGACGACGCGACAAAGCGTGCCCTGACGTCGCTGGAGCAGCAATCGCCGGGCCGCTATCAGGTCGTCGACGCCGACAAGGTCGACGCCTGGAAGAAGGATTGGCAGGCCAAGCAGCCCAACCAGTTCATCTCCGGCCTCACGTCTTCGCTCATCGGCCTGAACCCAAAGCTTGCGGGCGATGCGGCGGAGGGCTTCGGTGTGATTCTGGGGATCGATGGTCTCCAGCAATTCGGCAAGAAACTCTCGGCGATCGGCGAGTCCAAGGTCACGCCGGCGCGCGTACAAAGCCTCGCTGACATCCACTCGCTTTCCGATCTCGGTTCCTATGCGGCCTATCAGACCGGCTCGATGATCGGCACGAGCGCGCCGAGCCTGGCGGCTGGCATCCTCACCGGCGTCGTGACCCGCAATCCCATTGTTGGCGTCCTGGCCGGCGCCGCGGCCCCGTCATACATCCAGAACTACGGCGACATGTATTCGTCGGTGCGCGACGACAAGGACATTCAGGCCCTAATCACTTCGGGCAAGACGACGCCCAAGGAACTCGCAGGCAAAGCTGCGCTGGCCGCGATCCCGATGGCCGCTCTCGACGTCGTCGGCCTCGAAGCCTACCTCGGTGCCACGGTCTTTGCGAAGGCCAAGCGGACGCTCGCCCGCCGGCTCGTGAAGGGCATCCTCATCGGCGCCATCTCTGAGGGCAGCACGGAAGGGGTGCAGCAGATCGTCCAGGAATGGGCGCAAAGCGAACTCGGCGCGAAATCGTCAATGGCGGAGAAGATCCTCAACGTCCTTGACGCCACGGTGGCCGGCGCCCTTGGCGGTGCCGCAATGGGCGGCGGCGCCGGCATCGTGTCCGGGCACGCCGGAGAGGCGAAGGCCGGCACTCGCCCGGGTGATGCGCTTGGCGCCATTGCAGGCGAGGCGGTTGGGGAGGGTGAGGCCGCCCCGACCCCGGCGCAGCAGCACGCTACCGTCCCTGAGATCACGGTTCACCCGCTGCCCGGCCATGGCGGCCGTGCTGAGGGGGCGCCGGGACTGCCGACGGAGCAACCCGCGCCAGCGCCGGAGCCAAAAGGACCGCTCGGCCGCGCATTGAAAGAAGCGGAGGCCGCACAGGCGCCGGCCGAGGAGCCGCCCACTGTGGCGCCCGCCGAGCATTCCACCACGGGCACGCCGATCGCGCCGTCGATCGCGCCCGCAACGCATCCGGAAGGCGCCCCGGCGCCCGGCGCATCGGTGACCGTGAAACTGCCAGAGGCCGACGCCTTCCCCGCGCGCGTCGACAGCTACGAAGGCAACGAAGCCCTCGTTGTCGACCAGCTCGGCGAGGTCTTCCAGGTTCCCATCGACGCCATTGAGGCAGCGCCGACGATCGAGCCGGCGGTTCGGCAGGCGGCCGAGAAGGCACAGCCGCCGGGCCAATCCGAGGCGCAGGCGTATCGGGAAAAAGGCGTCATTGTGCCGGCCGAGGAGTCTACCCGGCTCGACGTCGGCAACGGCAAGACGGCCCAATTCCCAGATCAGGCCCACGCGGATCTCTTCGCCCTTGGGCTGAAGCGCGACCAGTACCGCCGCAATGCCGGCGGCAACATGGGCCATATCGACGGACTTCTGGCCGACGATCGCGAGCACGTCGCCCAGGAGTTCGGTGTCGACGTCGCCGACATCAATGCGCTCGCCGACGACTACCGGCATCGGGTGCAGCGTAGAGGCGTCAACGCTGATGACGGCTTCAACGCGCCTCGCCTGCAGCGCCGCGGCGTCACGCCGGAGGCGACCTGGTGGGACAAGGAGCTGAGCGCGAAGGAACGCAAGGCGCTGCTCTCCAAGGCCGGCGTGAAGCGGGCCCCCAAAACGCCATGGCGGAACTTCTCCGACAGCATCAAGGAGAAGCTACGTCCGCTGCGAGCTGCCGCCGGTGTCGAAACCGCTGGCGCAACCAAAGCCGTCGCGCAGGCCGAATTGTCAACCGAAGCGGTCCCGGCGACAACCGAAGCCGCGGCTTTGTCAACGCCGGAGGCGACTGGAACAGTCGACGAAGCCGCGCACGAGGCGTCGACATCGCCCGAGAACGCGCTGCCAGAGCCGACCGACGAGCAGAAGAAGGCCGGCAACTACAAGATGGGCCACATCAACGTCGGTGGCCTCGACGTGTCGGTTGAGAACCCGGTGGGTTCGACCCGCAGCGGCACCGATGCCAGCGGCAAGCCGTGGTCGGTGACGATGAAGAGCCATTATGGCTATGTGCGGGGCACCGAGGGCAAGGACGGCGACCACGTCGACGTCTTCGTGAAGGAAGGCACGCCCGAGGATCTCGCGGACAGCGCGCCGGTCTTCGTGGTCGATCAGCACAAGCCCGGCAACGGTCACTTCGACGAGCACAAGGTCATGGTCGGCTTCGGCAACGGCGCCGAGGCGCGCGCCGGCTACATGCGCAACTACGCCAAGGGCTGGAAGGGGCTCGGTGCCATTACCAAGACGACGCTCGGCGAATTCAAGACGTGGCTGAAGGAGGGCGACACCACGGTGCCCTTCGCACCGCCAGAAACAGCGACAAATATTCCTGAAAATATTCCTGGCTCGCCCGCAGCCAACACCGCGGCGCTGTCGAAATTGATCTCGACGGTGCTTGGCGAGGACATGAACGCCCACGAGCGTAAATCGGCGATCGGCCGCGAGTTGTCCATGTCGGACCTGCCGGCGATCGAGGCCCTGGCTGACAGCGAGACGGACTACGACCGCCTCAGCCGGCTTGCCGCGGTGCTCGACCAGGCATCGAACAAGGCGACAGCGGAGCCGTATCCGTCGGGGAAAGGCAATAAGGCCAAGGCTGACCACGAGTCGAAATTGGCGCAGGCGAAGCGCGCGCGCGAGCGCGTCAGGGCCATCGACGACAAGATCGACGCCAAACGCTCCGCGCTGGTCGCCGTCGCCATGGAAAAAGCCGGTCTGAAGAGCGGCGACATGGTGCGGTACACCGCTCCGGTCTACGACGGGCGCACCGGCGAAGAGACGACGGCTGAAGGTCCGATCAACCATTCCGAGGGCAGTGCGAGCGCGTCCATGGCCTCGGGCGGCGGCGTCCTCATGCTCGACCCCGCCGACATCGCGAAGGACATCGTCAAACTGACGCCGGAAGAGACGGCAGCGCGCAACACCCGCGTCATCGAAGGCGCGCGCGCCGCCATTGCCGCTGAGGAGGAGGCTGCACGCGCGGAGAGCAACCGTTCCAAGCAGGAACAGTTGCGCCCCGGTGATCGCACAGCGGTTTTGCCTGCCGAGGATTCGAACGAAGTTGTCAACGTCAAGCTCACAAAGGCCGGGCCTTGGGACTTCAACGACACCTGGCCGGCGCCGACGACGACGGAACCGTTCAACACGGGAGAAGGCACCGGTGAGCCGTCGGTTGCGCAGATCGTCGACCATCTGGACGAAGCGCTGAGCCTCCATCAGGGCAACTATGTGCGCAACAGCCGCATAGCCGACGAAATCCAGGCACTGCGGGACGCCAATCCGAAGCCGCCGCCCCCCGCCGTCCAGAAGAAGATCGACGCCCTCAACAATGAATCCAGGTCGCTCGAGTTGGAAATGGATGATTCGAAGGCGGTCCTGCAATCGGCGTGGTCCAATGACGCCGTCAACGCTCTGTTGAATGAAGCCGAAAGGCGAGGCGATAAAGAACTCGCGACAAGCGCGCCCGCTTCCGCCTCGAAGAAGGGGGCGACGACCAGTCGGGCCCGCGAGGTGACGGCTATCAGCCCGTCCGACGAGGATTGGTCCGTCGTTGAGGACGCCGTTACTCGCGCCGTCGAACTGGTGCAGGGACGTGGCGACAGGATGACGGCGCTTGTGCGCCAAGGATTGTCCCAGAAGGACTTTCTGCGGGAAGCAGGCCAATTACTCGGCATCGGCGGTGTGGGCGGCGAACCTCGCGGTGGTCCCCGCTGGCAGGCTGAGACACGAAACGCTCGGATCGAAGTGACGCTCTACCGCCCGGAGGGGCCGGCGGTCATCAACCTCAAGGGCAAGCAGCTCGCTACCATGCTGCGTGACCTGTTTGCCAAGACGCTGAGCGAAATGCAGGCTGAGGCGACCGCCGCGACTGGTCCTGTGACCGATGTCGCCGGCGCGCAGGCTGCATTTGATGCTGCTGACAGCGCATGGTCGGCCGATCTGAAGCGGCGATTTGGCAAGAAAGCAGGCGACGTTCGCTACACCGACGCCGGCAAGGGGGAGGCTGGATCGAAACTCCGGGCGCTCTACGATGCCAGGGAGGCCGCCCGTCAGCGGTGGGATGAAGTGCGGGCGGCTGATGCCGAGGCGGCGCTGCAGGAGCCCGGTTGGTGGCAAGAGCTGACGGCGGCAGGCAAGGGCGATCTCATCCACGACGCCGGTGCGGCCATCGAACGCAAGATCAGCCCGCGCACGACCTGGAACAACCTCCTGCCGGAGGAACGCGATGCCCTTACGCGAACACATGAGGCACAAGCGTCTTCCGCTGTCGAGCAGAAAGGGGCGAAAAGGGACGAAAACCCCAAGCCCCCGCAGTTTTCGGCCAACAAGATCTTCACGGCCGACAAGGTCGAGGCGGCGCGCGCCAGGCTGAAATCGAAGCTGCAGCAGCTCAACTCCGGTATTGACCCGGAGGTGCTGGTCGACGGCATGACGATTGCCGGGGCCTACATCGAATCCGGTGTCCGCGATTTCGCCGCCTATGCCAAGGCGATGGTTGCTGACCTCGGCGATGCGGTGCGGCCTTATCTGCTGTCGTTCTACGAGGGCGCCCGGAATTATCCCGGCCTCGACACCGCCGGCATGTCCTCGGTCGATGAAGCCAAGGCGCAGCACGCAGAGATGCTGACGGCCGACGACAAGGCCGGCGAGCACGTCGGCACCGTCGAGCCCAAGCCGAAGAAGCGGGCCAAGAAGACGGGCCGCGCAGCTGACCGCACGCTCACCCAGGATTGGGGTGTTGACCGCATCGACGCCTACAGTGCCGAGGGCGAGCAGGTGAAGGCCGCCTTCCTGAAGGATGCACGCGGCTATCTCGGCGCCGTGGCCGACATTCTGACCGCGGAGGGGTTCACACCGCACGACGATGCCAAGGGCCGCCCGACCCGGCCGGTCTCTGTCAACGAGGCGGGCATTGCTACCAGCGGCGATGTGAGCCTGACGCTGGCTGGACCGAAGGGAACGGGCGTCTACGTCAGGATCACCGACACCAGCCTCCGGGGCGTGGTGCCGATGACGCCGAGCGGTGTTGCGATTTTGTTCCGTTCTGCCCCGAATTCTGATAGGTTTGGGGGTGGACAGAACCATTGGGCACCGACCGCCCTTTCGGCGCAGGATTTCGCCGATTTACTGCTGAAAACTGTCCGCCAGGAGGCTGCGCATGAACCTCAACAACTGGATCAGCCAGGCCCGAGCGCACTGGAAGGAGCACCAGCCGAAGCGGTTCAAGGAGCTGCAGGCGGCGGGGCAGTTGAATCAGGCACTGACGGACGCGGCGGAACGAACGCACAGCGAGATGAGCAGTCTCGAGGCGAGCGGGCTGACAACCGACCAAGCCTGGGAAATGACGCGGGAGAAGTATCTGTTCCCGCCGGAAGAGCCCGGGGTGAGCCCGGAGGACACGAGCCCGGCAGCGAAGCTTCACGTCGACATGACACGGGAAGCGAACGCGATCATGGCGGACAGCGAGAGCACGTAGACTTCGCGGCCACGCCGGCGGCGGAACGGCCGGCCGACTTCGCCATCACGGACGAGGACGAGACCGGCGCCGGCGGCGCCAAGACCAAGTTCCGTCAGAACCTCGACGCCATCAAACTGCTGCGGACACTCGCCGACGCCAACAGGCCGGCGACGCGGCAGGAACAGGCCGTGCTCGCCAAGTACGTCGGGTGGGGCGGGATCAAGCAGGCCTTCCCGCGCGAGGATGGCACCTACGCGAAGGGCTGGCAGGCGGCTGGCGAGGAACTCAAGGGCCTGCTGACGCCGGAGGAATACAAGGCCGCGGCTTCGTCCACGCGCAACGCCCACTACACCGCGCCGGAGGTGGCGTCCGCCATGTGGGACGCCGTCCGCCAACTCGGCTTCCGAGGCGGCCGCGTGCTCGAACCGGCTGTCGGCACAGGCAACTTCATCGGACTGATGCCGTCCGATGTGAAGGACGGCACCAAGGTCACCGGCGTTGAGCTCGACCACATCACCGGCGGCATCGCGAAGCACCTCTATCCCCACGCCGACATCAATGCGCCTGTCGGCTTCCAGGACTTTGCGACGCCTGACGGCTATTTCGATCTCGCCATCGGCAACCCGCCCTTTGGCAGCGAGCGCGTCTACGATCCGACGCGCAAGGCCATCAGCAAGTTCAGCCTGCACAACTTCTTCTTCGGCAAGTCGATCGACAGCCTGCGCCCCGGCGGCGTGCTGGCCATGGTGGTGTCCCATTTCGCGATGGACGCCGGCAAGAGCCCGGCCCGCGCCTACCTGGCCGACCGCACCGAACTGCTCGGCGCCGTGCGCCTGCCCAACAACGCCTTTCTCAAGAACGCTGGGACGGAGGTCACCACCGACATCGTCTTCCTGCGCAAGTTGAGGGAGGGCGAGGCGCCGACAGGAGAGAGCTGGCTGAACGTTCGCCCCTATCGGGATGCCGAGGGCCGCGAAGTGCTGCTGAACGAGTATTTCCACCGTCATCCGGACATGATGCTCGGCAAGTTCGGCGCCTATGGTGAGATGTACGGCGCCGACCGCGGCGAAAGCGCCGCCCTGATCGCCCGCGACGGCCAGGACACCGGAGCGTTGCTCCGCGAGGCCCTCGGCCGCTTGCCTCGCGACGTCATGCCCGAGCCCGGGAAGATTTCCCACGAGACTGTCGAAGTGCCCAACGAGGTGCACACCGCGCCGGTCGGTTCCGTGTTCCTCACGGCCGACGGCAAGGTCATGGTGCGGCGCGAGGACTTCCTTGGCAAGCCGCAGGCCGAGCCGGCGACGATCGAGGGGACGCGGTCCGTCGACCGCGTCACCGGCATGATCCGCGTCCGTGACGCCTTTGCTGCCCTGCGCCGGGCCCAACTCGACGAGGCGGCAACCGACAAGCAGATCGCCAACCTGCGCGCCAGGCTGAACAAGGTCTACGACGCCTTTGTAGCCAAGCAGGGACCGATCAACCTCGACGCCAACAAGCGTCTCTTCCGCGACGATCCCACATGGCCGCAGATCTCGGCGCTGGAAGAGAACTTCGACAGAGGCGTCAGCCCCACCGTGGCGAAGCGGACCGGCGAGACGGCCAGAGCACCGAGCGCGGACAAGGCGCCCGTCTTCACCAAGCGGACCCAGACGCCCTACCGGCCGCCATCGTCGGCGAAGTCGGCCAAGGATGCCCTGGTGGCCTCCCTGACCGAACTTGGCCGGCTCGACCTCGACTACATGAGCCGGCTCTACGGCAAGCCGCAAAGCGCGATCCTTGACGAGCTGGGGCCGCTCGTCTTCCGCAATCCAAACGGCGGACACGAGACGCGCGATCAGTACCTCTCCGGCAACGTCAAGAAAAAGCTGGCCGAGGCAGAGGCCGCGGCATCGAGGGACACCGCCTATCGCCGCAACGTCGAGGAGCTGCGCGCCGTCATCCCGGCCGACATCGACGCCGTCGACATCGAGGTGAAGCCGGGTGCGCACTGGCTTCCGTCGAAACATGTGGCTGCGTTTGCGGACCACGTCGCCGGCACCGAGGGAGCCACGGCCCACTACGTTGCCGGGATCGCCAAATGGGCTGCTACACCCCACGGTGTCGCGGACGCCGCGACGACCCGGTTCGGCACCACCCGGGCGAGCGTGGGCCACGTCCTCGACGCCGCGCTCAACGGCCGCACCATCAAGATCTACGACAAGGTCGGGGATTCCAGCGCCCTCAATCAGGAAGCCACAGACGCCGCCAATGAAAAGGTGCGCGCCGTCACCGACGAATTCCGCCGCTGGATCTGGGCAGATGACGTCCGGCGCACCGAGTTGCACCGCCTCTACAACGACACCTTCAACACCGACGTCATCAGACAGTTCGATGGCTCCCACCTGACCTTCCCGGGAAAGGTCGGCGACGACATCATCGAGCTGCGGCCGAACCAGAAGAACGCGGTGTGGCGGATGGTACAGTCGGGCACCACGCTGCTTGACCACGTCGTCGGCGCCGGCAAGACCTTCACGATCGCCTCCGGCGTGATGGAAAAACGCCGCATGGGCCTCGCCAAGAAGCCCATGATCGTCGTTCCCAATCACCTTGTGGGCCAATGGGCGGCCGACTTCCTCAAGCTCTATCCCGGCGCGCGGATCCTCGCGGCGACGAAGAAGGACTTCGAGGCTGAGAACCGCAAGCGCCTGTTCGCCCGCGTTGCGACGGGGGATTGGGACGCCGTCATCGTGGCGCACTCGTCTTTCGGCAAAATTCGCGTCGACCCCGCCTTTGAGCAGGAATTCATCGAGCACCAGATCGCCGACATCGAGGCGTCGATCCGGGCACTACAGGAGGCGACCGGCGAGAAGAAGTCCCGCACGGTCGCCCAGCTCACCAAGTGGCGCGACAACCAGGCCGAAAAGCTGAAGCGACTGCTGGACTCGGAGCACAAGGACGACTCGCTGACCTTCGAGGAGTTGGGGATCGACGACCTCAACGTCGACGAGGCGCACGAGTTCAAGAACCTCGCCTTTTCGACCTCGATGCAGCGTGTGGCCGGCCTCGGCAACCAAGCCGGCAGCCAGAAGGCATCGGACATGTGCATCAAGGTCCACAGCGTCTTGCGCCGCACCGGCGGCCGCAATGTCACCTTCGCCACCGGCACGCCGCTCTCGAACACGATGGCGGAGATGTTCACGGTCCAGCGGTATCTCGATGCCGAGAACCTCGACGCCCTCGGGCTCTCCCACTTCGACGCCTGGGCGCAACATGTTCGGCCAGGTGGTGACCGATTGGGAACTGTCACCGTCCGGCAAATACAAGCTCAACAGCCGGTTCGCGAAGTTCGTGAACATGCCGGAGTTGATGCAGCGCTACCTCGCCTTCGCCGACGTCATCACCAATGACGACATCAAGCGGCAACTGGCCGGCGCAGGGGAAGAGGCTACCGCTGCCCAAGGTCAAGGGCGGCAAGCCTGCCAACGTCGTGGTCGATCGCAGCGATGACCAGGCCGCCTACATCGGCAAGCCCACGACCGATGAGCGTGGCGAAGAGCACTATCCGGAAGGATCGCTCGTCTACCGCGCCGAACACCTGCCAAAGCCGCCGCCGCAGGCCGGCGACGACAACATGCTCAAGATCATGTCGGATGCACGCAAGGCGGCTCTCGACATGCGCCTGATCGATCCTCGCTATCCCGACTTTCCGGGCTCGAAGGTGCACCGGGCGGCTGATCGCATGGTCGAGATCTACCGGCAATGGGCCGCACAGCGTGGCACGCAGCTGGTCTTCATCGACCTGTCGACCCCGAAGGCCGCACGCGCCAAAGAAGCGGCGGCGATCCGGGCGCTGGTCGAAAAGGCCGATGCCGGCGACGAATGGGCGCGCGCGCGGCTGGATGCGATGTCGCCCGACGACTTCGACGCTCTCAACTCGGAATTCAGCGTTTACGACGATCTCCGGCACAAGCTGATGGAGCGTGGCGTGCCGGCGGCCGAAATCGCCTTTGTTCACGACGCCAACACGGAGCTGCAAAAGGAGGACCTGTTTGCCAAGGTGCGCACCGGCCGCGTGCGTTTCCTTTTTGGCTCGACCGCGAAGATGGGCGCCGGCACGAACGTGCAGGACCGCCTTGTCGCGCTTCACCACATGGACGCGCCGTGGCGGCCGTCGGATCTCGAACAGCGCGAAGGCCGCATCATCCGGCAGGGCAACCTCCTCTACCTCGCCGACCCGGACGGCTTCGAGGTCGAAATCAACCGCTACGCCACCAAGAACACCCTCGACGCCCGCATGTGGCAGACGATCGAGGCCAAGGCGCGGTTCATCGCCCAGGTTCGCAAGGGCAGTCTCCTGACCCGCCAGATCGAGGACATCGGCGGGGAGGCAGCCAATGCGGCGGAGATGAAGGCGGCTGCGTCGGGTAATCCGCGCATCCTTGAGGAAATGGATCTGCGGCAGAAGCTCCGCAAGCTGGACAGCTCCCGCTACGGGCACATGCGTGAGCAGCACCAGGTCCGCGACAACATCCGCTACCTGCAGCGCAGGATCGCGGAGAACGAGGCGGCGCTGCCGAAGCTTCAGGCCGATGCCGACAAGGTCGCAGAAATGCCGCGCGACTTCTCACTCACCGTGGGCGAGCAAACCTACGACAAGCACAAGGATGCCGGCGCCGCGGTCATCCAGCGCCTTCGAGACATCGTTGCCGCCAACAAGAAGGACCCCGTCAGCATCGGCAGCTATGGGCCGTTTACGCTCGTGGCCGAGCCGGCGATGCTGAAGAACAGCGCGTGGTTGAGCGTCGTCGGTGCCCGCGACTACGGCGTCGACATCGAGGACGTCACCGAGGCCGATCCCGTCGGGACCGCCATGCGGATCGTCAACGCCGTGAAGGGGCTGCAGGGTGCGATCGACGGCGCGAAGGCGGCCATTGAGAACGCCAAGAAGGAACTGCCGGCGATCGAGAGCCAGATCAGGCCGTGGGCCGACGAGAAGCTCTTCGAGGAGACCCAGGCGCGCCATGACAAGGTGTTGGCCGAACTCCGGCCGAAGCCGGCGGCGGCGCCGAGGGCCGAAATCGCAGAAGGGTCACAGCAGAACGGGACCACCGATTCGGGCGAGCAGTCGCTGGCCGCGCGGGCGTCCCGCCGTGTTCCCGTGGTCAAGCTGGAGCCGGAACAGCGGGCAAACCTGGAGAAGGCGCTGCGCGCGAAGGTGCGCAACATCTTCGGCCGCGACATCGAGGTCGAGTTGGTCCCGACGCTCTCGGCCGAAGGTGCGGGCGACAGCTCCTACAACGCCGCCATGGCTCGTTTCGAGGCAGCCGGCGGCAGCATGGTCGATACCGCCGGCGGCAAGATCGTGTTCCATCCCGACGGCCGGGCGATCATCACGCTGGCGACCGCAGATCCTGCGTTCGACGCGATGGGCAGTGCTCGCCACGAGCCCTATCACGGTGTCGAGGCGCTGTTGATGACCGACGAGGAATTCGCGGCGGTCACCAGCCCCGAGAACATGGCCAAGGCGCGCAAGGCCGCGGCGCTGGAACTGCATATGGACCCGAACGGCCCTGAGATCGGTGCGCTGCCGGGCTATGAGGCCCGAGCGATTGCCTACGAACGTTACGATCGCCTCCGCGACGAAGGCCGCCCGATTCACAGCATGGGCCTGCCGGCGCCGCTGGCACGGTTCTTCGAGAAGCTGCGCCACCTGCTACACGGCGTCAGGAAATACCTGACCGGGCAGGGCTACACGCGCCTGGAGGACATCTTCGAGGACGTCTACCAGGGCAAGATGGCTGGCCGCACGGAGACCTACCGGCCACTGACGGCTGGTGAGGGCGAGGTCGCCGGCGTTGGCAATTCCGCGGTTCGCAATGCTAACGAAAACATGGGCGAAGGGTTCGACGATATCCAGCTCGACGAACTCGCGGTTGCGAGACTGAAGCGCCGGCTAAGGGAGGCGCAAACCGAAGCGGAGCGTCGGCGCATCCTCGAAGAGACATACGGTGTGGTCGGCGGCCGCAAGATCGGTGCCGCGCTGCGGGCGATGCCGGGTGTTGAATTTATCGCCCCCGGTATCGGCCCAGAAAAGGGACCGAGCACTCTCGCCAACCGCATCCCCCGCAACAAGGAACAACTGGTCGATGCCGTCGAGGGCATGGCCGAGGACAAGCGGGCAGGCCTCTACGCCTTGCTGCCGCTGAACTATCTCCCCGACCTGGCGCGGCCGAACATGAAGGCCGTCGGCGAATACCTCGACGTCAAGCGGCGCATGGACTCCTATCGGGGCGAGCGGCAGAACCGCGCACAGGATCGCGTCGATGAGTGGCGCAAGGCCGCCCTGGAGAACGCGCCGCAGGCGAAGGCGCTGGCCGACCTGATGCACGCCGCCACATTGGCGCAGGTCGACCCGACCAGGACCGACGACGAGACCGTCGCCCATCCGGCCTACGCCGGCTTGCGCCAGCAATGGAACGGCCTGTCGCCCAACATGAAGCGGCTCTTCACCGAGGTCCGCGACGACTACCTGAAGCAGACCCGCGAACTCGACAACGTCATCCTCGAGAACGTCCGCAAAAGCATGGAGCACGCTGTCACCGAGGCAGAGCGGGCCTATCAGAAGGAAATGCAGTCCATCCGCGACCAGGGGCTAACCGGCAAGGACCGCGAGGATGCCGAGAAGAAGGCCGATATCCGGCGCATCGAAATCACGCTCAAGGGCAAATACGCCAACAAGGCCCGCTTGACGAAGCTCCGGCAGTCCTTCGAGGCGAACCGCATCAACGGCCCCTACTTCCCGTTGGGGCGCTTCGGCCAGTATTTTGTCACCGTCCGCGACGTCGACGGCAGCGTGATGGACTTCTCCCGCTTCGAGAAGGAGGCCGATCGGCGCCAGTTCGTCAAGGAGGTGCAGCAGGCCCACCCGCAGGCGTCGGTCACGACGGGGGTGCTGTCCAATTCGACCGAACTGCGCAACGCGATGGATCCGCGCATCGTCGCCGAGATCACCACCATCCTCGGCAAGGCGAATGTCGAGATGGACGTCATGGACGCCATCTGGCAGCGGTACCTTGCCACCATGCCGGACCTGTCGATCCGCAAGCGCTTCATCCATCGCAAGGGGACACCCGGCTTCCACGAAGACGCGCTGCGCGTCTACGGCAACCACATGTTCCACGCAGCTCACCAGATGGGCCGCCTAAAGTATTCGCCGGACCTGGCCGAACTGGTGAACGTCGCCGAAGAGCAGGGCAAGGTCGCCGATGACCCGGTGCGTGGCACCAAGATCGCCAACGAGCTCCGGCTGCGACACCAATGGGTGATGAACCCGCGGAACGCCAAGTGGTCGACGGCCGCAACGTCTTTCGGCTTCGTCTACTACCTTGGTGCCACGCCGGCCGCGGCTGCGGTCAACCTCACACAGACCACCATCGTGGGCGTGCCGGTCATCGGCGCCAAGTTCGGCGTTGCCCGAACCGTCGCAGCGCTCGGAAAGGCGCTGGCGGACTTCACGCGCGGCAAAGGCAGCGTCGTGAAGGCGAATCTGAGCGCTGCGGAGCACGAGGCCATGCAGGCGCTCTATGATGCCGGCGCCCTCGACCGCTCGCGCGCGCACGATCTTGCCGGCGTGGCGGAAGAGGAACTCGAGTACAGCCCGCTCCGAGCCCGGGTCATGGCCAAGATTGCGTGGCTCTTCCACAACTCGGAGCGCCTCAACCGCGAAGTGACGGCGCTGGCCGCTTACCGGCTCGCCCGCCGCGCCGGGGAAACTCAGGAACAGGCCATCAAGACGGCGGGCGACCTGACCTGGCGGACGCATTTCGACTATTCGAACTCGAACCGGCCGCGCGTCATGCAGGGCGACGTCGCCCGTGTCGCTCTCCTGTTCCGCAACTTCCAGATCAATATGCTCTACCGGCTGATGCGCGACGTGCACGAGAGCTTCAAGGGCGAGAGCCCGCAGGCCCGCAAGGAAGCCCGTTACCAGCTCGCCGGGGTCCTCGGCATGATGGCCTTCCACGCCGGGCTCGTCGGCACGCCGTTCTTCTCCTGGGTGGTGATCCCGCTCTGGAAGATGATCTTCGGCGATAAGGACGACCCAATGTCGTCGGAGGATCAGTTCCGCCGCGACGTCGTCGGGGCGCTGGGGCCTCAGATTGGCGGAATGGTGCTCGACGGGGTGCCCGGCTATGCCTTCGGCATCAGCCTAACCGATCGCATCGGTATGCCCGACCTCTGGTTCCGCGGCGACGACCGCGACCAGACGGCGCAGGACTGGTGGGACACCCTCGGCAACGAGATGCTCGGGCCGGTGTGGAACATCGGCACCAACGCAATCCGCGGGTGGTCGATCGTCCAGGACGGCAAGGGTCTGGCACGCGGCATTGAGACGGCGGCGCCGAAACCGGTGAAGGATGCCCTGAAGGCGTGGCGCTACGCCAATGAGGGCGTCCTGAACCTCAGCGGCGAGCCGGTGGTGCCGCATGGCGACATGAACGCTTGGAATGTGCTGGCGCAGCTCTCCGGATTCACGCCGGCAAAGGTCGCCGAGCAGTACCGGGTGAACACCGCGAAGAAGAACATGGAGAAGGCCGTCTATGCTCAGCGTCGGGCGGTCCTCGACCAATATGCAGCGGCGCGGGGATCCGGCGACCCGGCCGATCTCAGGGCCGCCAGAGAGGCGATCACCGAATTCAATCGCGTCCCCCTCCATCGCGCGGTACGAATCGACCCCGACACCTTGCGGCGCTCCGTGGCCACCCGTCGGCGCCTTCGCGACCGAACGGAGGGCGGCATATTGATCCAGAACCAGCGCCTAAACCGCGAATTGAACCAGGCGCAGCCGGAACGCATCTACTGAGCGACTTGACCGCCGCGTTGGAGCTTGACATCCTCGCGCGTCCCGAAATTTGCGCCCGCCCGGTTCCGCCGCGGCGGGCGCCGCCGTTCTAGGGGCCTGCCATGACATCGAAGCCTGGCAACCGCGTCCGCTTCCTCACGGCGACGACGGGCACCGGCGACATCGCGATCGGCTCGCCGGTCGACGCCAGCTTTCTGACACCATCGGACGCCGGCTACAGCGATGGCGACACGCCGCGGCTGCTGATCCGCGACGGTGACGACGTCGAGATCGTCGCTGGCACCATTGGCAGCTCGGTGACCAGCATTACCCGGGGCACCGTCGAAGTCTCCAAGATCGGGGGCACCGTCGGCACTTCGCATATTGACCTCAGCGGCGGTGCCGAAGTCAGCTTCATCGAGTCCGCTGCAGATCTGCAAGCCATCCTCGATGCAATCCAACTGGCGACGACGTCTGTCGCGGGCATCGTGGAGAAAGCGACGGACGCAGAGGTCTATGCCGCGGCGGCGAACAAGTTTCTTGATGCTGGGCTCATCGAGAGCGCCTCTGCTGACGTGACGTTGGCCGACGGCGCGTCCCCAAGTCTCGATTGGGACGCCGGGATCAATCGGGAATGGACCGCCGCCGCCAATCGGGCCGTTCCGAATCCGAGCAACGGGCAGCCCGGTACCTGGCGAAGCATCATCTTGAAGGGCGACAGCGCCACTGCGCGCACGATCACCTTCGATACCTACTTTGGTGGTGATCTGCCGACGATCACCGATCTGACCAGCACCAAGTGGTACGAGCTGATTATTCGCTGCGTCACCACGGCGCACTTCCTTGTCTCGGCAAGAAACGCGAGCGCACCATGACCCCGATCATTGTCCAGGAAATTGAACCCGGCGTGGCCGTGCGTTGGGTGGCGCAGCCCACGATTACGCGGACGTGCCGTGTCGAGACCGTGACGGTCAGCCGCGTCGGCCAGCCGCCGACGGCAGTGGACCGACCCTGCGAGCCCTACGAGGCCACGGAAAAGCTGCCGGATCGGGCGGGGCAGTCCTTCTGGGCCAACCACACCGACGAGGAGTTGGCCGATCGCAAGCTCTACCGGGCCGTTCCCTTTGCCGTGCCCGAGGGAAAGCACATCGTCGGCGAGGAATTGTTCGAGAAGGGCGCCGACGGCGTCTGGCATCAGGTGTTCGAGGTTGAGGACGATCCGCCGCCTCCTCCGCCGCCGACGCTCGACGAGAAGCTCGCCGCCGCGGGACTGACGCCTGAGGACGTCGCGCAAGCCGTGGCGAAGGCCGGCACAAAGTTATCCTGATGCCCTTCATCATCGGACCGCCGCCGGCCATCATCCAGCCCGGAGAGCCGTGGGAAGCGCGGCTCGGATTGGAACTGGCTCGGCGCGGCGTGCCCCTCGCGGCCCGTATCGACATCGTGCAGGAGGTCAAGCGCGTGCAGGCGCTCGCGCTGCCTCGCCACCTGCTGAAGCCAACGCTGGAAGACTTGAGGCGGTTCGGTGGCCTTCCGCTGCTCGGATTTATACCCGGCATGACGGGGGCGATGGCGGCTGCGGCTGCGGAGGCTGAGCCCCTTTCGCCTTTTTCCCTTACGTATGTAACTCGTGGTCATACGATAATATCGTCCACAAATACTGTTACATTAAGTGGATACTCTATAGGAGCCGATGTAGCTGGTCCAGATAAACGCTATACTGTGATGGCATGCGGAAGCGATAGTCTTAATTTTAGTTCCGCGACGATAGCCGGAAGCGCCGCGAGTGTAATACATTCTACCGGTATTTTGGCGCTTATATACCTTGACACAACCGGTCTTGGTACTACGGCAACTATAACTGTCAATTACACCGCAACCGGCGACAGCGGGGTTGGCATTGCCATTTTCCGACTGGTTAACCCGCCTAGCATTACGCCGGCTGCTCAAGCATTCAGTGCAACGCCGGTTTCGCGCGTGCTGACACTGAGCCTAAATGTATCCGGTGCAGATCGGACGCTGGCAGCGGTGCAGCAAAAGAATGGTGGGACAAACTCGTGGTCCGGATTGACCGGCTTGTTCGATGACGACATTAGAACCTCTGATCGGTTTTCAGCGGCACTCGGCGGGTCGGCGGGCACTCCGTTGGCGGTAACCGATACCGCAAGCTCAACCCCCGGCTCGATGGGCGGTTGCGCGGCCACGTGGTGAAGCAAAACGTCGAAGGGTTGCTCGGAGGCGCGTTGTCCACGGACGCCGGAAAGATGGCACTGTCGGACGAAGGTCACCGGGGGCTCGCCGTGCGATCTTGGCAAGTCCTGTTGTGATCCCGAAGGTAACGGAGAAATCCATCAGATCAGTATTGGCCGCGAAAAGACGATAGAGGTAGTCAAGAATCCCATCGAGTTCGCGCTCCAGCACCGCGCGATCCTTTCTCTGGCCGCGTCGATAGGGCAGGGCATCGACATCGTGAAATAGCATCACTCCGCCGGTTTTAAGGTAGGGAAACCACGCTTCGACATCGGCCTCTACTGCGGCTGGCGTGTGAAGAGCATCGACAAATACCAAGTCGATGCCATCAGCGAGAAACGGAGCGGCAGCAATCACTGCTCCTGTATCCGCCGAATTGGCTCGGACGAAGACAAATAGGGGCGAATCCGACACATCTGAGCAGTCGTTTTTGTCGACGCTTACGAGCCGCCCGGAACGATTTTCGCAGGCAGTCAGAAAGCAGGTCGCTGATTCGCCCCGTTGTGTGCCCAACTCCAGAATTATCGGGCACTCGATAGCGTTGGCAGCCTCGTAAAGCATGCGGCAATGCCGTGCCTCATCGTGGTCCCCAGAGATCAGGTCGGCAAATCGACGGTAGTGCGTATCCATCCGGTGGTCTTATCGGAGAAACTGCAGCAATGCCATCATCCGGGTGGCTTTCTCCCCCGCGCTGACCCCCCTCAGTCTGCCCCCTAAAACTTCGAGGCACTCCATGACCGTTTCCCGCATGGGAATGGCGGACATCATCTCGCATGAGGCGATCGTCCCGTTCCGCTATCTCGACAGCCGCGGCATCGACACCGACGGCATCGGCAACACCAAGGCTGCCGGCGACCACGATCCTGCCAAACGGCCATATGGCGTTGAGATCCCGCTGAAAGAGGTCGTCGCGACCTTCGCCCGGAACGTCGCTAAGTTCAACACCCGCGTCCACAAGGCGGTCACGGTGCCGTTGCGCCAGCAGGAGGATGATGCCTGCACCAGCTTCGACCTCAACACCGGGGCCATCTTCCGCGCCAGCCTGACGAAGCTGCTCAACAAGGGCAATCGCGCCGGCGCGGCGGCCGCCTTCATGAATTGGGTCAAGCCTGCGAGCCTGCGCCAGCGGCGCACCGAGGAGCAGAAGCTCTTCCGCGATGGCGTCTATTCGTCGGGCGGCAAGGCCAACGTCTATCCGGCCGACAGCCGCGGCCGCATTCTGTGGAGCAAGGGCAAGCGCATCGATGTCCTGCCGGTGATCGACAGCATCACCGCGGCCGTTGCAGCCAATGTCGAAGCCAAGAAGGCGGCGAACAAGGCCGGCACAGCGGCCGGCGGCACGGTCCTGACGGGTGGCGGCTCGACCCAGACCCCGGACCTCAGCCAACTCCCCGCCGATGCTGGTTCGCTCCGCATCCTGCTCATCGCGCTCGCCATTATCGCCGGCGTTGTTGCCTTCACCTTCTTCGTGAAATGGCTCGGCCACAAGGCCAAGGCCCAGGCGCATTCCGACGAGGCGGCAACCACACTCAAGAGCGCGATCGACGCGGTTCCCGAGGGCAGCGCCCCCGACAACTCACCGAAAGGATGATCCAATGGAGACCTGGCTTCTGCATTTCCTGCCGGCGGTGGCCGCGCTCGCGGCCGTGTTCGGCGTGGCAATGCTCGTCTTCTACAAGGTGCCGCGCGTCCGCAAGATCTTCAAGGACATCGAGACGCTGTTCATTCCGGCGGTCCAGGGCCTCGGCTCCCTGGTCGTGGGCATCATGGGCCTCTACGATTGGGGGCCGCTCGCCTCGGCGGTGAACTCGGTCGGCTTCTCGGTGAAGCAAATCGTCGGCCTGGCGCTTGTTGGCCTGGCGAAGGCGGCTTTCGACTTCTTGATGCGGGTCAACCGCGCCAGTGACGTCGGGAGCTGAGGCGATGTTTTCGGCGGCTACGCTGGCAGGCTTCGCGCTGAAAGCGGCCAACTGGCTGTTCAGCTTCGCCCAAAAGCGATCGGACAATGCGCTGGAGACCTACCGCGTCAAGACGGGGCTGGACATCGAGAAGGTGAAGGCCGACGCCACGGTCGCCGTTGCCGCCCAGAATGCGGCCGCAGAGATGGCCGGCGAGGGCACCAAGCGGCAGCTCGGAAAGTTCAACCATCCCGTCTTTTGGTCCCTGATCGTCGCCGCACTCGGCCCGGCCATCCTCAATCTGTGGATGCTTTGGCTATACAATTTCCTGTGGTGGCCGAAGGGTATTTGGCCGCAGTCCTGGTCGATCGCTGCTTATCCACCCCAGGCGGCCGTCTGGGTCGATATGTCGATGCGTTGGCTGTTCGATCCGGTGGCGCTGCCCGTTACCGTGGGGACAGCCGCCACCGTGGCTCTGCTGACCGGGAAACGCCGATGATTGCGGTGTTGCGGCCGAGGAAGCCCCGCGCGCTCGATTGGGCCTGCGGCGTCTTCGCGCTCGTCTTCGGCATGGTGCTGCTGGCGCCCGGGCAGAGCGTGCCATGGTCACCCGACGAGGGGCTGCTGCATTCCCTGCCCGAAGAGGTGTGGGCGGTCCTGTTCGTTGCCGCAGGGCTAGGGCGGGTGGTTGCCCTCATCGTCAACGGGCGAATGCCATCTGGCTCGCCGGCAATACGGGCGGTGTCCGCGCTGGTCGCGGGCTACATGTGGTCGCAATTTGTGGTCGCTGCGGCCGAGACGAGCCTGGCGGTTCATGTGGTCCTGCCGACCTTCGCCTTCAGCACCTTCTTCGTCTTCAGCGAGGTCTACCTCTGCGTCCGCGCGGCGCATGAATTCATAACCGCGAGGCAGTTGGATGGCCACCCTCGGTGATTGGGCGGGCGTTGCTACCGTCGCCGCCGCCATTCTGGGCACGGTGCTTGCCTCCTACTGGAACCGCAAGCGCGGGGTCCGCGCCGAACAGCCGTTCGTCACCTTCAACGATGACGACCGCAAGCTGCTCAAGCAGCTCCGTGACGCTCTTGGAGGTGTGGCGATCGACGGGCAGGACAGGCGTATCCTTTTCGAGATCAGGGATGTCGGCGGCTCGCTGCGCGATGCCATCCTCTCGCTGGGGCGCCGGATCGAGCAGAACACCGACGCCCAGGCCGAGCACCGCCGGGCCGTCGAGGACAACACCAGGGCGCTGAGGGATCGGGCCAATGCCTGAGATCATAGAAGAAGAATATCAAGCCGGGGTAGCCTCCTTCAACGATGGCGGCACGGCGCGCAACGTCGTCCAGCGGATCGCCGCGGCTGACAGGAGCAACAAGAAAGACGCGGATGCCCGGGCGATCAGCTTTGCCCTTGGCTACATTGACGGTGCCTTGAACAGGCTCCGCGCCCTGTGACCCCGTTCCCGGGTGTCTGATTTCTGACCGACCGTCCCCGCGGTAGGTCGCCTGGCCTCGCCCTTGTCGGCTCTGCCGGCGGGGGCGGGGCCTTTTCGCGTTTGGGGGGGGTCTTTCTACAGGCCGGAGGTTGCATGAAACTCGGCACCGACGCCGGCCAAGAAGCGGAAGGTGCTCGCGGATCGCGTCGAGCGCATCACGGAGAAGGGCGGCGTCATCGTCGAGGTCAGGACCGGCCAGCGGTCGGACAAGCATCTGCCTCGCATGATGGTCCGCGCCGGCGAGTTCATCGCCACCGCCGGGCGGGCCGAGGCTCTACATCGCCGCGGCAATCCAATTGAGTTGACGGCGGAGGAGTTTGACAGGGCGAAGATGATCTGGCGCAGTCGCGAGCACAAGAACGATCCCGAGCGCGTGGCTGCCATCGAAGCCGCCATCGGGAGGCCGTTGAAGCGGGTCTGGTGCTGGAACAATTTCGGCTCGCCGAGCGGCACCAGCCGATCCGGTGGATACCAAGGATAGGAGCACCTATGCGCTGTTCAGTCGATGTTCGAGGGACGCAAAGTGAGTGGGGCATCCCGTGCGATCTGTCCCGCGATGCGGTTGACGCTATGCGCGCCGACGGATTGGACGTGAAGGTCATCGAAAACACGATCCCTGGATGGATCGCTGACCTTGGCCTGACTCGGCCATGGTGCTTCATGCAGGATCTGTGGAACTTCAAGAACCCGTTCGCCTGAAGCAGATTGGCGAAGGCCTCGACGGCGACAAGATCGCGGCCTGCAAGGCGGCTGAGGAGGCGTGGTTCGCGTGGGTGACGAAGCAGGGGGGCAGGCCGGCAACGTTTCAGACTTCGCCCCCTAATAGGGGCTACCGTACCCTTCGGAAAGTCTGAAATCCGCGTTGATATTGCTGACATTCCGCACAGCCTTCTAAGCTGTTGGTCGCAGGTTCAGAGTCCTGCCGGGGTCGCCAAAGTCATTCTCACACAGATGAAAGAGGCAGAGGTAGCCGGCAACGGGTGGCGCGCGGCCGGCGATCCAGTAGACGCTTGGCGGCGGTCGGAGTAGCCTCAAGGTTTCAGCGGAGTGATCCAGATGTTGCGCTTGGCTGTTACGCTTGTTTCTATGCTCGCTCTCGGCTGCGCAACTTGTGGCGCAGAAGCCGCGACTTTGAGCCTCACCGCAGGCGACCACGCAATAAAGGACAGCAAGGGCCACGTTGCGTCGGCGATCCGCAATTTCCGGATCACGCTCGTCAGCAAGAACGTCAGTGGCAAGGCTGGCGTCCACTACACCGCCGAGTGGGACATATCGAATGTCACCCACAACGTTACTTCGAAAGGCGTCAACGGTCCTGACTCCCACATCTATGTGACGATCTTCGGGAAAACGCCCGGCCAAAAATGGATCTTCATCTGGCTTGCCGGCCGCTCCAGCTGCATCCCGGCCGGCGGCCGGCGGACAGTGGTTGCGGATTTCCCCGTCGATCTGGCGAACCTCGCCGGCCACATTTCAATCAGCGACAGCGGCGTCGTTGGTCCGCAAGCTGCTTGCTGATCGGACCTGCGCGGAATCTCCGCGACGCCGCATGACACGGGTCTGATCCCGCCAAAGGTCCGTTGATCAAGGCGTTGATTGGTGCCCCTGCCATTGACGGCACGCAGGCGCTATCGTTCTTCCGGGCACGATGAAAGCGGGGGCCGCTATGCGCGCATCACACCAGACCTGGAACAGATCACGGTGGACACCATGACGACATGCTGCGTCGTCATCGGTCCGGAGAGCTCTGGCAGCGTCTTCATCGCCCAGGTGATCTCTTTCGTGATCGGGCATTGCCGTTCTTTTGGCCAATGGACCGGCTATGGCTACAATGGCAGGATCGGAGCCGACAAGCTCGTTCTGCACCGGTCAATTCCCTACATGCGCCCGAAGATCTTCCCGACCCTGTTGGAGGTCCTGGGGCCGCTTGCTGGCTATGACCAGATCAAGATCGTGCTGACATCGCGCGACCGCTCCATCATGTCGCTCAGCACCACGAGGCGGATGGGCGGAACCCCGGATGAGGCCGTTGCTGATCTTGCGACTGCCGGCGAACTATTTGCCAAGTTGCTCGATCGCGATGATGTATTTCTTTGGAGCTACGAATCGATGACCCTGTTCGGCGCCCCATACTTCCAGAGGCTCTATCGCTTTCTCGGCGTTGAAACGGATTTCGTCCCGCCGGCGCGTGATGAAAATGCGAAATACCTCAAAGGGACGGCGATGGGCCCTTAAGCCGCAGGCGGCGCCGACAACGAAACGCCACAGATTGGCATTATCCTTGCTGTGTGATGGCGACATGCGGTGAGTTGGAGATGAGGCCATGACCGACAGAGAAGAGAAGATTCGTCAGCGCGCTTACGGCATCTGGGAACAAGAGGGGTATCCGCACGGCCGGGCGGATGACCATTGGCAGCGCGCAGTGCACGAGGTCGAAAAGGCGGCTCCGGCGCAGCCCGACCTGCTAGAGACCGGTGCCGCCGCGAGCCCGGCTGCCAAGCCGGCACCGAAACGCCGCAAGGCGGCAACCGGGGCCCCGGCGACGCGGAAGCGGACCACCACCAAGCGCTGATCCGGCGCCGGAGTGCGGTAATCCTGGCGTGCGCCGGCCCGAGCCGGACGCGCGGCGAGATGGTGCGCAGGCTTTCACCGCGCTGCCCACAGGACAACAATCCCCGGTGGAGAGGCCGGGGCTTGATGGCGTTGCTGCATGAAGGTTTCGGCGGATCGTCGAATGACGGCGACGGTCTTCCCGTGTGGGAAGGGGGGCGGCCGATTGCGCCGGCGGGAGCCGCTTCTTAGCGCGCCGCCCAGAGCAGGCCACGCTTCAGGATGGTGCGCATCTCGGGCACCTCGAATTCCTTCACGACGTGGCCGAGGGAGGAATAGAAGACGCGGCCCTCGCCGTGGCGACGCTTCCACACCACTCGCCATATTCCTGATCCCGTCCTTCGTCGTTTTCGCCACCTTTTTCGTGCTGCCGGTCATCGACGCGGCGCGCTATTCCTTCTTCGACTGGACGGGCTACGGCCCGATGACGGACTTCGTCGGGCTGAAGAACTACCTGGCGGTCTTCCACAACCGCTTTTTCTTCAGCTACGCAGTCCGCAACAGCCTGCTGATCGTCGCCGTTTCGCTGGCCGTGCAGCTGCCGCTGGCCCTATGGGTGTCGCTCGCGCTTGCTGAGCGCGGGTGGGGCGTGAACCTGCTGCGGCTCCTGTTCTTCGTCCCATACATGCTGGCCGAGGTCGCCGCCGGCCTTATCTGGCGCTTCATGTACGACGGCGATTACGGCCTGGTATCCGTCGTCGGACATCTGATCGGCGCCGATTTGCCGTACGTGCTTGCCAGCAAGGTCTGGGTGATGCCGGCGATCATGCTGGTGGTGGTGTGGAAATATTTCGGCTTCCACATGATGATCTATATCGCCGGCCTGCAGTCCATTCCGAGTGAGGTCATCGAGGCGGCGCGCATCGACGGCGTCAGCCGCACGAAAATCACCTGGCACATCAAGATACCGATGATCCTGCCCTCGATTGTGGTGTCCGTGTTCTTCTCCATCCTCGGCGCGCTGCAGCTCTTCGACATCATCATTCCGCTGACCAAGGGCGGCCCGAGCAACACAAGCCACACCATCGTGACCTTCCTCTACCAGTTCGGGATCCTTCGGCTGAGGCTCGGATTCGGCAGCGCCGTCAGCATGATCCTGTTCGTCATGTGCGTCGGCTTCGCAGTCATCTATCGGCGCGTGCTCTTCCCGAAGGAGGCGACATGAGCGCGCCCGCAATGCCGCGGCGCCGGCGCCACCTGACGGCGTGGCGCATATCGCCCCTGCAGTGGGCGACCCTGATCGTCATCTCGATGTTCACGCTCATCCCCCTCTATGTAACGGTGCTCGGCGGCTTCAAGAATGTTGGTGAGCTGCGCGTCAATCCTCTCGGACTGCCGCAGAGCTGGAACCCGCACAAGTTCATCGAGATCATGACAGGAACCAACCTGTTCCTGTCGCTGGGCAACTCGCTGATCGTCGCGCTTTCGACTGTGTTCCTGTCGATCCTGCTGGCGTCGATGACCGCGTTTGCGCTGGCTCACATCCACTTCTTCGGCCGCAAGTTCCTTATGAACTTCCTGATGCTGGGGCTTCTGTTTCCAGCGGCGGTGGCGATCTTGCCGCTGTTCATCAAGCTGCGCGACCTCGGTCTGCTCGACTCCCATCTCGGCATCATCATTTCGCAGGTCGCCTACAGCCTCTCCTTCTCGATCCTGCTCTTCCACAGTTTCTTCAAACAGCTGCCGAGCGAATTGCTCGATGCCGCGCGCATGGACAACTGCGGCTACATCAAGATCTATGTCTTCGTGACGCTGCCGCTCAGCCTGCCGATCATCGCGACCGTCGGCGTGTTCGCGTTCGTGCAGAGCTGGAACAACTTCCTGCTGCCGCTGATCATGCTGAACTCGCCGGAGAAATACACCTGGCCGCTCGGCATCATGCAGTTCCAGGGCGAGTTCATGACCGACTGGACGATGGTGCTGGCCTACCTCACCCTGACGATCATCCCGGCGATCGTCTTCTTCCTGTTCGCGCAGCGCTACATCATCTCCGGCCTTACGGGCGGCGCAGTGAAGGGCTGACGCACCGGCTTTCCGCTACCGCGCCGCGCCATAGTTCAGTATCGTCCGTGCGGCTTTGAGCGGGCGCAAACGAGGCAGGCAGGCCGTCAGGCGCGATGGCAATTCCCTTCCAGGCACTGATTGGCGACGATCGCGCCCGCCGGGTCGAAGCGGCAACGGATCGCGTCGCGGGCTCCGCGCCGGCAAGCCTGGCCGTGCTGATCCTCGTCGCCCTCATTTGCTTCCTGCCCGGCTTCCTGACGATGCCGCCGATCGACGGCGACGGGCCGGCTCAAGCCGTTGCCGCCCGCGAAATGGTGGCAACGGGGGATTTCGCCACGGTGCGCGTGCAGACCGACATGCAGCCGTGGCAGCCGCACGGCATGCAGTGGCTGGAGGCCGCCACCGTGGCGCTCACCGGCCAGACCAATCCACCGGTCTGGGTCTACCGTATTCCCTCGCTCATCGCGGCCGTCGCCACCGTCGTTCTGACGTGGTGGACGATGCTGGCCTTCGGGCGCCGGCGTGCCGCTTTCCTCGCCGGCATGCTTGTTGCCGGCAGCGGTGTGCTCGGCCTGCAAGCGCGCTTGGCGGCGCCCGACGCCATGCTGGTTGCGGCGACGACCCTTGCCGCCGGCGCACTGGCGCGGCTGTGGCTGGCGGACGACAAGCCGGCGCCCGGCGCAATATCCGGCCTGTTCTGGGTGGCCATCGCCGCCGGCCTCCTGCTCAAGGGCATCGTCGCACCGGGCATGGCCGCGGCCGCGGTGCTGGCGCTGTCGATCGAGCGCAACGATCTCGGCTGGCTTGGCCGCCTCAAACCCGCGGTCGGTGTGGTGGTGATCGCCGTTGCGGCCTTGCCCTGGCTGTCGTCGATCGCCGCCCTGTCAATTTCGGACGCCGGCGGGCCCGATATTCCGTTTCTCACACGCATCGGCGTTCCCTTCGCCCTCGAGGCGCCGCCGATGACCTATGCGCTGCTTGCGCCACTCCTTGCCGGACCGGCGATGACCTTCGTCTTCGCGGGGACGCCGTGGCTGGTACGCAACGCCCGCCGTCCGGCGGTCTTCTTCGCACTCGCCTGGGGCCTGCCGCTGTGGCTGGTCGCCGAGCTGACGACCTACAAGCTGCCGCAATATGTGCTGCCGGCAATCCCTGCGATCGCGATGCTCGCGGCCGTCGCGGTCGATGAAGGGGTCGCACAGATCCGGGGCCGGATCAGCCAGTATTATTCCTCCAGTCCGCTCATCTGGCCGCCCGTGATCGCCGTGGCCATCCCCGCGATCTATGTGATCCTGGAGGGCCGCTTTCCCGTCTGGGCCTTCCTTGCCTTCGTCATCGGGGGCGTTCTCGGGCCGGTCGCCTGGCTCTGGCTGAAGCGTAACAACGCGGTGGCCGCATCGGTCATGGCGATCCTGTCGGCGGCGTTCATCTACGTTGGCTTCTTCGGGTCGATCGTTCCCGGGCTGAAGAGCCTCAGCGTCGCCGGTGAGATCGTTGCCACCGGCCAGGCGCATGTGCAGTGCGCCGACCCCACCTTCGCTTCAGCCGGTTTCCCGGAGGAGAGCCTGGTTCTGATCGCCGGGCGCGATACGTTGCTCACCGATGGCACCGGCGCGGCAGACTTCCTCAACGGGCATGGATGCCGCATCGCCGCCATCGATACGTCGCAGATATCATCCTTCCGCCAGCGTGCCGACGATCTCGGTCTCGATCTGGTCGAGCGCGGTCGCGTCCACGGCTTCGACACGCGCAAGATGCGGCGCCTCGACATGCATCTGTTTTCGGTCAGGGGACCTGGCGTCTGACCGCGTCGAGGCTGGCTTCGAGGTCGGCGATCAGATCGTCGGGATCCTCAAGGCCGATGTGCAGGCGCACCAGCGGTCCTTCTGCCTCCCACGGGACGGCCGTGCGACCCCACGTGACATGGGCCAGGATGGCCAGGCTCTCGAAGCCGCCCCATGAGGCACCAATGCCGAACAGGTGGAGCCCGTCGATGAACTGCTTGGCCCCCGCCTCGCTCCAGCCGTCCAAAATGAAGCCGAACAGGCCTGAGCCGCCGCCCATGTCGCGTTTCCACAGCGCATGGCCGGGATCCGAGGGCAGCGGCGGATAGAGAACGCGGGAGACCTCCGGCCGCGCGGCGAGCCATGTCGCCACCTTGAGCGCCGAGGCGTAATGGCGTTCGAGGCGCACGGCGAGCGTCCTGAGGCCGCGCAGGCCGAGGAATACGTCGTCGGGTGCGACATGCATGCCGAGGAACTTGTGTGTCTCCTTCAGCGCCGGCCACGCGGCCTCGTTGGCCGCCACGGTGCCGAGCATCACGTCGGAATGGCCGCCGAGATATTTCGTCGCGGCATGGATCGAGAGATCGACGCCAAATTCGAGCGGGCGGAAGTAGATCGGGGTCGCCCAGGTGTTGTCGAACAGCACCGTGGCATTGTGCTTGTGCGCCACGTCGGCGATGGCCGGCACGTCCTGCATCTCGAAGGTCAGCGAGCCCGGCGCTTCCAGATAGACCGCGCGCGTGTTGTCGGTGAACAGCGCCTCGATGCCGGCACCGATTGCCGGATCGAAATAGGCGGTTTCGATACCGAGCCGTGCCAGAATGGTTCCCGTGAAGCGGCGAACCGGGCCGTAGACGTTGTCGACGATGAGGATTCGGTCGCCGGCCGAGAGGCAGGAGATAAGGGCAACCGTGGCGGCCGCCAAGCCCGACGGGCACAGCACGGTTCCCGCGGCGCCCTCCATTTCGTTGACCGCCGCCTCGAGCGCGTCGCTGGTCGGCGTGCCGTGCCGGCCATAGGAATATGGCTGGCGTCCATTTTGCATGTCGTCGACGGAATCGTAGAGCACCGTCGAGGCATGAACAACAGGTGGATTGACGAAGGGACCGGTCAGGCGCTTTTCGCGGCCGGTATGGGCAAGGCGGGTGGCTGGTTTGGCGGTGGGCTCGTCGCCGGAATGATTGGTCATGCCGTGGTTTCGATCGCCGGAATGACGCCGAAAGGAGCAGGTGGCGATCACGGCTGCCCAGGCGATACCCTTGACCGATATCGAATAATAGCCTGTGATGGATCGGTCAATCGACCCAAAGCGGAACTGCTTTGGGTGTCTTGGGGCAGTCGCGCCCGCACAAGGAAGGAAGAAGTAATCCGTGAGGGCGCAGGCCGCGTGGCCGTCGCCGCCTGTTGTTAGCAAGCCGGAGGGCAAACCATGAGAGCTACCCTTTTATCGATCATAGTCGGCGGCGTTGCTGCGCTTGTCGTGAATTCAGCCAACGCGACGACTTTGGAGGACGTGAAGGCAAAAGGTTATGTCCAATGCGGTGTCAACACCGGCCTGCTCGGCTTCGGCTCGACTGATGACAAGGGTGAGTGGAAGGGTTTTGACGTCGACTATTGCCGTGCGGTGGCCGCAGCGGTCTTCGGCGATCCGAAGGCGGTGCATTTCACGCCGCTGACTGCCAAGGAGCGTTTCACCGCCCTGCAGTCCGGCGAAATCGACATGCTGGCGCGCAATACGACGTGGACCATGTCGCGCGACACCTCGCTCGGCCTCACCTTTGCCGGCACCAGCTACTATGACGGCCAGGGCTTCATGGTCAGGAAGTCGCTCGGCGTCACCTCGGCGCTGCAACTTGGCGGCGCCTCGGTCTGCGTGCAGACCGGCACGACAACCGAACTCAACTTGGCCGATTACTTCAAGCGCAACAACATGCAGTACAACCCGGTCGCCTTCGAGCAGCTGCCTGAGGTCGACGCGGCCTACCAGGCAGGGCGCTGCGACGTCTACACTACCGACGCGTCCGGCCTCTATGCCATCCGTCTGACGCTCTCCAATCCGGACGACCACGTCGTGCTTCCGGAAATCATCTCCAAGGAGCCGCTCGGACCGGTCGTGCGCCAGGGCGATGACCAGTGGTTCAACATCGTCAAGTGGACCCATTTCGCGCTGCTCGACGCCGAGGAACTGGGGATCACGTCGAAGAACGTCGACGAGATGAAGAACAGCGAGAACCAGAAGGTCCGCCGGCTGCTCGGCGCCGACGGCACCTTCGGCGAGATGATCGGCCTCGGCAACGACTGGGCCTATAACGTCATCAAGTCCGTCGGCAATTACGGCGAGATCTTCGATCGCAACATCGGTCCGGACACGCCTCTCAAGATCTCGCGTGGCCTGAACGCCCTGTGGACCGAAGGAGGCATTCAGTACGCACCGCCGATCCGTTGATCTTGCGGACCACATCAGCGGGCGGGCCGGAAGCGGCCCGCCCGACATCCGGCAACCGGCAACAGGCCGGTGCCGCCAGGGGGTGGTGAAGCATGGCGGTTCAAGATAGTGCGGCGGGGCTGCCGCAGCAGCGTTCGTCGCTTATCTACGACCCGAAATTCCGCGGCATCGTCTTTCAGGTGATGCTGGCGGTTGCACTTGCCGCCTTCGTCGCCTGGATTGCGTCCAACACGATCGACAATCTCCAGCGGGCTCACATCGCCTCCGGCTTCGGGTTCCTGTGGGCGCGGGCCGGATTCGACATCTCGCAGACGCTGGTCCCCTACACCGCGGAATCGAGCTATGGCCGGGCCTTCGTGGTCGGCCTGCTCAACACCCTTCTGGTGGCGGTGCTCGGCGTCATCTTCGCATCAATCATCGGCTTCATGCTCGGCGTTGCCCGCCTGTCGAAGAATTGGCTGATCGCCCAGATCGCAACCGTCTATATCGAGACCCTGCGCAACATCCCCGTGCTGCTGCAGCTTCTGTTCTGGTACAAGGCGGTCCTCTCGATCCTGCCGGCCCCGCGCCAGGGCTTCAATCTCATCCTCGATAGCAAGCTCAGCAATCGCGGCCTGATCATTCCGCGACCGATGTTCCATGAGGGGTTTGCGGCGACGGCCATCGCGTTCGTCATCGCCATCTTGGCGATCGTCGTCCTGGCGCAATGGGCGCAGCGGAGGCAGATGGCCACCGGACAGATCTTCCCGACCTTCAAGGTCGGCCTCGCCATCCTGATCCTGCTGCCGGCGACCACCTTCATCGTGACCGGAATGCCAGCATCGTTCGATCTCCCCGAGTTGAAGGGCTTCAACTACACCGGCGGCCTGCAGATCAAGCCCGAGTTCATGGCGCTGCTGCTCGGCCTGACGCTATATACGGCGACCTATATCGGCGAGATCGTACGCGCCGGCATTCTGGCCGTGGCGCATGGGCAAACCGAGGCCAGCTATGCACTTGGGCTCAGATCCGGGACCGCTCTGCGCCTGGTCATCATCCCGCAGGCGCTGCGTGTCATCATCCCGCCGCTGACCAGCCAGTACCTGAACCTGACCAAGAACTCCTCGCTCGCCGTCGCCGTCGGCTATCCGGACCTCGTCTCGGTATTCTCCGGCACCGTGCTTAACCAGACCGGGCAGGCGGTCGAGGTCATCTTCATCACCATGCTGGTCTATCTCACCATTTCTCTGGCGACCTCGGCCTTCATGAACTGGTTCAACCAGCGCGTGGCATTGGTGGAGCGATAGGCGATGGCTGACGACGATTCGATCCTCGAACGCGGTGATCGGCGGCGGCGGGATTCGCGCCACCATCGAGGCGCTGCCGTCGAGCGCTCCTCGGCCGCGCAGTTCGCCTATTTCCGGCTCGAGGAGGAGCCAACCTTGGCGGCGCCGCCAAGCGAGGTCGGTGCCGTCGGCTGGATGCGCAGCAACCTGTTCTCGTCGGTCACCAACACCATCCTGACGCTCATCGGCCTCTTCCTGGTCGTGTGGATCGTGCCGCCGATCATCAACTGGGCGTTCGTTCATGCCGTCTGGGTGGGCAACGGCCGCGACGACTGCTTGGTGCCGGGCACCGGCGCCTGCTGGGCCTTCGTCGATGCCAAGTTTGCCCAGTTCATGTATGGCCGCTATCCGTTCGACGAACGCTGGCGGGTCAACCTGACGGGAATCCTGCTGGTGGTCGGCCTGATCCCGATGGCGATCCCGCAGGTTCCGTTCAAGCGCGAGAACGCCATCTACCTGCTGGTGGTCTTCCCCATCGCCGCGCTGATCCTGCTGACCGGCGGCCATTTCGGGTTCCCGATCGGCTTGGCCGCCCTGCTGCTGGTGATCGGCGGGCTGGTGACCGGCCTGGTTGCCGGTGTGATGACATCGTCCGGGGCCGGACGCACGGCAACGATCGCAGCCGCAATCGCCGTCGTCCTGGTGGTTGCCTCCTTCTTCCTTCCCGACCCGCCGACGCCGTTGTTCGGCCTGTCCACGTTCACCGTCCTGACCGATATTGCAGCGGCCGTCGCGGCCGTCGCAGGCATCCTCGCGGTCCTCAACGCTCCCGACCGGCCCGGCAGCGGCACGCTGCGGGTCGTGTGGGCCATCATCATCGGTGTGCTGGTGGTGATCGCGCTGCTCAGTCTCAATTTCGGCCTTTCATACGTCGAGACCCAACTCTGGGGCGGGCTAATGGTGACCCTGGTGGTTGCCATCGTCGCCATGGTCAGCTCGCTGCCGTTCGGCGTGCTGCTGGCGCTCGGCCGGCGCTCGACCCTGCCGGTGATCAGGTTCGCATCGATCGTCTTCATCGAGTTCTGGCGCGGCGTGCCGCTGATCACCGTGCTGTTCATGTCCAGCGTCATGCTGCCGGTGTTCCTGCCGCAGGGCGTCAATTTCGACAAGCTGCTGAGGGCACTGATCGGTGTCGCGCTGTTCACCTCGGCCTACATGGCCGAAACCGTGCGCGGCGGCCTGCAGGCGATCCCCAAGGGCCAGTATGAGGGCGCCAAGGCGCTTGGCCTGCCGTATTGGCGGATGATGCAGATGATCATCCTGCCGCAGGCGCTGAAGATCGTCATCCCGGGCATCGTCAACAGCTTCATCAGCCTGTTCAAGGATACGAGCCTCGTGCTCATCATCGGGCTGTTCGATCTGCTGGGCATTGTCCAGCTTGGCTTCAGCGACCCGAAATGGGCCTCGTACAAGACGCCAGCGACCGGCTATGTCTTCGCTGCCTTCGTCTTCTGGCTCTTCTGCTTCGGCATGTCGCGATATTCCATCTATACCGAGCGCCGGCTTGATACCGGCTACAGGCGTTGAACGAGGGAAGCCCCGATGAGTGAAACAGCCGCTGCCACCGCCGCGCCCGAACATCCGCACATGACGGTGTCGGACACCGAAGTCGCCATCGAAATGACCGACATGAACAAGTGGTACGGCGATTTCCACGTTCTGAGGAACATCAACCTCAAGGTCATGCGCGGCGAGCGCATCGTCGTCTGCGGGCCGTCAGGCTCCGGCAAGTCGACCATGATCCGCTGCGTCAACCGGCTGGAGGAGCACCAGAAGGGCAAGGTCGTCGTCGATGGCATCGAGCTGACCAACGACATCAAGCGCATCGACGAGATCCGCCGCGAAGTCGGCATGGTGTTCCAGCACTTCAACCTGTTCCCGCACCTGACCATCCTCGAGAACTGCACGCTGGCGCCGATCTGGGTGCGCAAGATGCCGAAGAAGGAGGCCGAGGAGGTCGCCATGCGCTATCTGACGCGCGTGAAGATTCCCGAGCAGGCGAACAAGTATCCCGGCCAGCTCTCCGGCGGCCAGCAGCAGCGCGTCGCCATCGCTCGCGCCCTGTGCATGAGCCCGCGCACCATGCTCTTCGACGAGCCGACCTCGGCGCTCGACCCGGAGATGATCAAGGAAGTGCTCGACGTGATGGTCGATCTCGCCGAGGAGGGCATGACCATGATCGTGGTCACCCACGAGATGGGCTTCGCCCGCCAGGTCGCCAACCGGGTGATCTTCATGGACGCCGGCCAGATCATCGAACAGAACGAGCCCGAGGCGTTCTTCACCAACCCGCAGCACGAGCGCACCAAGCTGTTCCTCAGCCAGATCCTGCACTAGGTCGGCTCATCCGTTCGTCCCGGTTCAGGCCGTCTTCGCTCCGCGATCGGCAGGTGTGCTGGGAGTTCGAGGAAAGCGATGGATTGGGACAGTCTGCGTGTTGTCCTCGCTATCCGTGATGGCGGCTCTCTTCTGGCTGCGGCGCAGGCGCTGGGCTGGGATCGGACCACCGTGGTGCGCCGGCTCGACGGGCTTGAAACGCGGCTGGGCGCGCGCTTGTTCGACCGACGGCACGATGGCTGCCTGCTGACGCCGGCGGGCGACGAGATCATCGGCACGATCGAGGGGATCGCCGGTGCGGTGACGCGGTTGGAGGGGCGCGTGGCCGGGGCGGATCGAGCGCCCCGGGGCGTGGTGAAGGTTGCCATGCCGGATTTCCTCGCAGTGAAGCTGGTGGTGCCGGCGCTCGGAGAGTTCCGGGAGCATCATCCGGATATCGAACTCGAAATCCTGACGGGTTATGCGGAGCTCAACCTCGTGCAGGGCGAGGCCGAGATTGCCCTGCGCAATCAGCGCCCGGCCCAGCAGAGCCTGATCGCGCGCCGCCTGGCCGACGGCGCCATCGCCTTCTTCGCGTCCGGCGCTTATCTCGCACGCCGCGGCACGCCCGACGGCACGCTCGCCGGCCACGACATCGTCCTGCCCTACCAGCAGGCGCTGGCGCTGCCCCTGTTCGGCCGGGCCGGCGAATTCGCCATGGCTGCTCGGTGCATCCTGCGCGCCGATGTCATGACTGCCCTTGCCGCCGCGCGCGACGGCGAGGCGCTGGCGATCTTGCCCGGCGCGGCGGTGATAGGTGAGCCGGACCTGGTGCCGGTCTGGCCGGGCGTGATCGCCCGGCCGGAGCTCCATCTGGTCACCCATGCAGCGCTGAAACGCCAGCGCCGCATTCGCGTGGTCATGGATTTCCTCGTGGCGGCGGTCACGGCGTGCGAGGCGGAAATGTCGTGCCGGGGTGTCCCGGTGTTCGACGGCTGACGCCTGGCTTCAGCGGCTCGGCCCCAGTGCTGCCCTGATGTCGTCAAAGATCATGGCCGGCTCGCAGGTGATCTCCGCGCCGAAGGCGGTGTGCAGCGGCATCGCGAGTGCCGCGAACTGGCTGGTCTCGGTCATGTCCAGCACGACATGCACGGCGCGAAGGCCGCGCTCGGTGACATAGTAGGTGGCCTCGGGCCGTGCGGCATCAAAGAAGGACTTCCAGACGGAGCCGAGCTTCTTCTCGGCGATGGCGCGATTGTAGTCCTCGGTGGGCAGGACGATCCTCATCAACATGCGCATGACCTGTCTCCTTCCTGTTCGATGGAGGCGTCATGGTGGGCCCCGCAATCTCGCGCCGGTAGACGACGCGGCGCACATCGGGTGCGGCAAGGATCGACAGGCAAATGCGAAAAAGGGCGCGCTCGCAAGGAACGCGCCCTTTCGTTTGCCTGCGTCGGTCGGTCAGCGGTTACCGAGGCGCATGAGTGGCGTGATGTTGCGGAAGGCGACGCGCCGGTTTTCGCGCTCCGGCCCGGTGGTCGGCACCTTCAGGAACGACTCGCCATAGCCCTGCGTGACCAGGTTTTCGGGCGGAATGCTGAAATAGTAGGTGAGGATTTCGGCCACCGTCTCCGCACGCCGGTCGGACAGCGCCAGATTGGCAAGGTCGGAACCAACCGCGTCGGTGTGGCCCTCGATCAGAAAGACCTGGTCCGGATCGCGTTCGAGGACCGTCTGCATGGCTTCGCCGACCGCCTGCATCTGCGGGATCTGGTCGTCCGGCAGAACCGCGCTGCCGAATTCGAAGGTGACCGTATCGAAATCGACGCGGCGCACCTTGTCGCGAATTCGGTCGCTGCGGCGGATTTCCTCCAGCGTGTAGGGACGCTCGACCCGCTCGACGGGCGGTGCCTCGAACGCCTGGGTGATCTGCTGGCGCGAGGCACGGCTGCTTTCCACCACGTACTGGTCGCGCGGAATGTTCAGCCTGAGCGGCGGCAGTTGGATATGGAAGTCGAAGGTTGCGGTCGGCGCCACGGGCTTCGGCGGCGGTGGCGGCTTGCGGCTGTCACGCTGCGGTTCGGCTTGGCCGATCAGCACCTCGATCCGACCATTTGCGTCCTTGCGGTAGCGCTGCAGGATGTTGCCATCGCTGTCCTTGACGGTCACCACCTGCACACCGCCAGGACGGTTGATGGTAGTCGTGGTGGTGCCGTCGCGGGCCGTCTGGACGTTCGCATTGCCGCCCATCCGGCGAAAGCGATCGGTATCGTCGTGGCGGATGGTCACCTGGCCATTGTCTTCCTTGACGATGACGCGGCCCGCACCGGCATTGATTTCGCCGCCCTTTGGAATCTGCGCTTCCGCCTTCGGGAGTTGCACATTCGTGTCGGCCTTGGGAGTCTCGCCGAAGCGCGGATGCGGTTTCTTCAGCAGTGTGGGGTCGAATTTCTGCGGCTGCCCGTTGGCGAAGCCCTGGGGAGCGGGATTGGCCGCAGGCTGATCCTGAACCTGTTCGGCAGGTGCCACTTTGGGGGGCGGCGGAGCCTTGGCCTGTTCGGGGGGCGCCTCCTTCGGGGCGGGAGTCTTGGCTTCGTCGGTGGGGGGCCGCGGCCTGCGCTTCTGCCCCTCAGCGGCCGGAGCGGGCGCCGGCTCAGGCAGCGGCGCGGCATTCTCGGCCGCCGGCGGCTGGTCGCCCGTGGCGGGCTGCCGATGAGCCAAGGCGCGCGCGTCGTTCAGTTCCTTCTGTGCGGCACGGAGCGCCTGGCGCGCTTCCTTGACGCCCTGGTGGCTGGCCATGGCCTTCTGCAAGGCCTCGCGGGCCGCCTTCACCTTGGCCTCGGCCGCCGCCACGGCGTCCTGTGGCACCACTTGATCGCCCGCCTGGGCCAGCTGAATTGGCTGGGAAACGTGGGGCGCGGCAAGCGCCTGCTGCCCGCTGACCAGAGCGATTGCCACGCTGGCCAGCAGAATACGATTGGCATTGCGCATTCGTCATTCCTCGCGGTTCCGGCCCCCATTCGGGCCACAGCGGTCGCCCCCCGCTGGATCAACGTGGTCTATGCGCTGCGAGTTGAACCGGAAATGAACGGATCGGTCAGCGATCGGGGTCGGTGGCGATGGGCATGTCGTCGCGCGCACCCCATTCCGTCCACGAACCGTCGTAGACGGCGCTGCGGATGCCGAGTGTCTCCAGCGCTAGCGTCAGGATCGTGGCGTTCACGCCCGAGCCGCAACTGGCGACGATCGGCCGGTCAAGATCGACGCCGGCCGCGGCGAAGGCGGCCGCGATGGCTTCCGGCTCCTTCAGCCGGCCATCGACGAGCAACTCGGTCGCCGGCACGTTGTAGCTGCCCGGAACCCGGCCGCTCTTGACCCAGTTTCTGGGCTCCGGCGCCTCGCCGCGGAAGCGTGCCGCCGGCCGGGCGTCGACGAGCTGGAAGGTCTTTGCCGCCACGCCGTCGCGGACTTGCGCCATGTCGCGGACCACCGAGGGATCGAAGCGGGCGATGAAGGTCCGCGGCTCCCGGACGACCGGCCAGTCGTTCACCAGGCGGTCGTCGGCCTTCCAGCGTGGCAGGCCGCCGTCGAGGACGACGACGGTCTCTGCACCCATGATCTTGAAGGTCCACCAGACACGCGGCGACGAATAGATGCCGATGCTGTCGTAGACGACGATCTTGTTGTCGTTACCGACGCCGAGCGCGCCGACGGCCTCGGCGAACTGCTCCGCCGACGGCAGCATGTGAGGCAGGGAGATGGAGGTGTCGGCAATGGCGTCGATGTCGAAGAAGATGGCGCCGGGGATGTGTTCGGCCTCGTATTCCTGGCGCGCGTCGCGGCCGCTGCCGGGCAGGAACCAGCTCGCGTCGATGACGACGAGGTCCGGATCGCCGATGTGATCGGCGAGCCAGTCGGTGGAGATGAGCCAACGGGTGCGGTCGGTCATGGTTCAAGCCCCTTCACGCGAAGCGGATGCGCACGCGCCGGTTCTGGCGGCCCTTGCTTTCCATTTTGGCGATGACGAGAGGGCCGATCTCGGCGGTCGAGCGCACATGGGTGCCGCCGCACGGCTGCAGGTCGATGTCGCCGATGCGGACCAGGCGCACGCGGCCCGACCCCATCGGTGGCTTGACCTTCATGGTCTTGACCAGGCCCGGATTGGCGGCGAGTTCCTCGTCGGTGATCCACTCGTCGTTCACCGGATAGTCGGCTGCGATGAGCGCGTTGAGGCGCTTCTCGACTTCTTCCTTGCCCGGCACCTCACCGTCGATATCGAAATCGAGGCGGCCTTCTTCCGCGCCGATCGAGCCGCCGGTGACCGGGAAGGGCAGCACCACCGAGAGCAGATGCAGGCCGGTGTGGATGCGCATGTGACGGTGGCGCCGCTCCCAGTCGAGCACCGCGGTGAGCGTTTCGCCGGGTTCGGGCAGCGGCTCGGCATCGCCCGGCACATGCACGACTTGGGCCTTGTCCTCGCCGTAAACCGTTGTGGCGATGGCGATATCGCCGCCGGCTCGGCGCAGGGTTCCCGTGTCGCCCGGTTGGCCGCCACCGGTGGCGTAGAAGACCGTGCGGTCGAGCACGATGCCGCGCCGGTCGTTGACGGCAAGAACGGTGGCCTGGGTTTCGGGCAGGTAGGCGTCGCTGCGGAAGAGGAGTTCGGTGGGCATTGTCGGTTCGTCCGGGGATTGGTTCTCCCCAGACTAGCCGCTTGAACCCTCGCGAGGCCAGTGCTCCGTCAGGCGAGCGGTGCGGCGATTTCGGTCTTCCGCTCCAGCCACGCCGGCACCGGCAGGTTGCGTTCGCGCAGGAAGGCCGGATTGTAGAGCTTCGACTGATAGCGCGTGCCGTGGTCGGCGAGCACGGTGACGATGGTGTGGCCGGGACCGAGATCGCGGGCAAGACGCATGGCGCCGGCGATGTTGACGCCGGACGAGCCGCCGAGCAGCAGCCCCTCGTGCATGGCGAGGTCGAAGAGGATGGGCAAAGCCTCGGAGTCCGGGACGATGTAGGGCCGCTCGACCGTGATGTCCTCGACCATGACTGTCGAGCGCCCGAGCCCGATGCCCTCGGTGATCGAGTTGCCCGGGCTTGCCGTTGCCGTGCCGGTGGCAAACAGGCTGGCCATGGCCGCGCCCTCGGGGTCGGCACAGCCGATGACGATGTCCTTTTTCTTCTCGCGCAGGAACAGCGAGATGCCGGCAAGCGTGCCGCCGGTGCCGACCGAGCAGATGAAGGCATCGACGGTGCCCTCGGTTTGCTGCCAGATCTCCGGGCCCGTCGTCAGATAGTGGGCCAAGCGGTTTTCGCGGTTGTTCCACTGATCGGCGAAGAGCACGCCGTTCGACTCCTTGGCGCGCATCTCATCGGCAAGGCGCCGGCCGATATGCTGGTAGTTGTTGGGGTTGCTGTAGGGTTTGGCGGGCACCTCGACCAGGGTCGCGCCGGCAAGGCGCAGCGCCTGCTTCTTCTCCACGCTCTGGGTCTCGGGAATGACGATGATGGTGCGATAGCCGCGCGCCCCGGCCACCAGCGCCAGGCCGATGCCGGTATTGCCGGCGGTGGCTTCCACGATCAGGCCGCCGGGCTTCAGCTCGCCGCGCTCCTCGGCCGCAAGGATCATCTGGCGCGCCGCCCGGTCCTTGACCGACTGGCCGGGATTCATGAATTCGGCCTTGCCGTAGATGTCGCAGCCGGTGAGTTCGGAGGCCTGGCGTAGGCGGATCAGCGGCGTGTTGCCGATGGCATCGACGACGGTGGGTTTGGCATCCATGAGACTGTGATGGGGGTTGGGGGGCATTGGCCGGGCAAACTATTCGCCGGGCGCCGATGGTTCAAGGATGGTTGGAGCGCTATGCGCCGGATGGCGGAAACGTTCGCCTCGCCAGGCATGGGCCGGGCGAAATCCGTTCGCCTGGGTCAGCGTCGCGGGATCGCCTCAAGGTCCGGTTCGCTCCCGCCCAATTGCGCGAGCTGCCCGGCGGCCCCTCTTTGCCGCAGAGTGGCAAACGCATCCAGCGCCCGACGGCGCGCGTCCGCGTGGTCGACGATCGGCCGCGGATAGGTGGCGCCGAGGCGCACGCCGGCGGTTGCCAGCACGTCCTCAGGCGCGGTCCACGGCTTGTGGATGAAGCGATCGGGCAGGCCGGCAAGCTCAGGCACCCAGCGGCGGACATAGGCGCCGTCGGGGTCGTATTTCTCGCCCTGCAGCACCGGATTGAAGATGCGGAAGAAAGGTTGCGCGTCGGCACCGGAGCCGGCCACCCATTGCCAGTTCACCGGATTGCTCGCCGGTTCGGCGTCGACCAGCGTGTCCCAGAACCATTCCTCGCCGATCCGCCAGTCGGCGAGCAGATGCTTGACCAGAAACGACGCGGCGATCATCCGCGCCCGGTTGTGCATCCAGCCGGTCGCCCACAGTTGCCGCATCCCGGCATCGACCATCGGGTAGCCGGTGCGCCCGCGCCGCCACGCCCAGATGTCGTCGGCATAGGTCTCGGCCCAGGGGAAACCATCGAAGGCCGGCTTCAGGTTGCTCGTGGTCAGGTCGTGGCGGTCTTCGAGGAGATGCCAGGCAAATTCGCGCCAGCCGAGTTCCGACAGGAACTTGTCACGGGCCGCACCCGCGGGCGCGCCGGCAACGGCGTGCCAGACCTGATGGGGGCTGATCTCGCCGAAACGCAGGCGGGGCGAGAGGCGCGAGGTGGCGTCGGCAGCCGGCCGATCGCGATCCGCGGCGTAGCGGTCGAGGCGGGCGACGAAGGCGGCTAGCGCTTGCGCCGCGGCCGGTTCGCCCGGCTGCCAGGCATCGCGAATGCCGGTCGTCCAGTCGTGCTCCGGCGGAAGCAATGAGAGGGATTCGAGGCTGTCGCTGGCGATGGGGACGCCAGCAGGAATGTGCGTTGGCGCGGGCAGGGGGCCTCGAGGGGTTCCCGCCCGTTCGAGCGCGCGCCAGAAGGGCGTGAAGACCTGGAACGCGCCGCCGGCTGCCGTGCGGATCGTTTCGGGCGCAGCCAGAAGGTTGGCCTGGAAGGTTCCGACGACGGTGCCGGTTCCCGACAACGCGGCGACGACCCATTCGTCGAGCGTTCCCGCCGCGCCATAGCGGCGGTTCCAATAGATGGCGGCGGCACCAATGGCGTGGGCAACCTCCGGCACGACAGTCTGCGCGCTGCCGCTGCGCAGAATCAGCGCCTGGCCGCGATCACGCAACCGCTGACGGAGACTGCCCAGGGAATGGTGCAGCCACCAGCGCGTCGCGCCGCCGAGCGGGCGAACGTCTGCGCTTTCCTCGTCGTGGACGTAGAGCAGCACGACCGGCGCACCGCGCCGGCAGGCGGCGGCCAGCGCCGGATTGTCTGCCAGCCTCAGATCGTCGCGAAGCCAGACAAGTGTGGGGCCTTGCTCGACAAATCTGACCATGCGTCAAGGGTGGGGCGCGAACGGAGGCCGCGCAACCGGCAAATACGATTGTTGCTAACGGATTATTCCGCCGGCACCAGGCTGGTGCGGGCCGGGCCAAGATGGGCCCACGCCGGCCGGAAGAACAGGAAACGCGCCGACGTATTGCGCACGGCCCAGAACAGCAGCAGCGGAAAGATGACGCCGGCCGCCGTCACGATCACCGAAATCGTTCCGAGATCGTTAATGATCCCGGTTTTCAGCAGGGCAATGCGCGTCACCGCCATCGGCAGGAAGAAGGCGAGGTAGATGACGATAGAATTGCGCCCGCAATAGCGCACCGGGGCCATCCAGTCGCTCTTCGACAGGATCGTCGACAGGGTGACGACCGCGATCGCGCCGACGAAACCGAGGGCAAGCCCGATGCCGGGCAACTCGGAATAGCCGTTGAAGACGGCAAAGGCTTCGACCAGGCCCCACACGCCGAGATAGGCGAAGGCGGCCCAGCCGTGGCGCAGTACCGCCGCGGCGTAGCGGAAGATCAGCGGGGCGAAGACGTAACCCGAATAGAAGTAGACGAAGCGCAGGGCGAATTCGTCGGGAATGACCCAGCCCGTGTTGAGATTGGACATCTGCAGGGCGGCGCCGGCGAGCCAGATCAGCCACCAGGGCACGACGTTCTTGAGCGCCTTCACGACGATGAAGAAGATCGGCAGCAGGTAGATGAACCAGATCGTGCCGAACGGATCGAGGAAGGCGAGGAGATAGGCGCGCAGCACCTCCGGCGCGCCGCCGCCCTGGGCGATCTCCGGCAGCTTGAAGGCGAACTGGATGGTCAGCCACAGAACGTAGAAATAGCCGAAGTGGAACACCTTCTTGTCGAGATAGGTGCGCCAGTCGCGGTCAATGACGCGCGCGATGAACATCCCGGCGATCATGAAGAAATCGGGCATGCGGAACGGCTTGGCGAAGGCGACGACGTAGGTCATCCAGCCGGTCGCGTCGGCTGCTTTCTCGACGCCCAGCGTCGAGTGCATCATCACCACCATGATGATGCAGAAGCCCTTGGCGTAATCCACCCAGGCGACGCGATCGTGATCCGCACCCATTTTGCCGCTCTCCTCGTCCGGCTCGAGATGCCGGGGCCTGGGGCAATCATACGGGCGCGGAGGCCGTTTGAGGCGAATTGATTAGAATTATCATGGGTTAAGGTTAAGTGGCGGGGCGCTGCCGGACGGTCGCGACGGCGTCCTGCCGCCGGGGCGCTGGCGGAGTGGCGGTCGCCACGCGCGGGCCGTCGCGCGGCACCTTATTTCGAGATGCGCAGGTCGGACAGCTCGGTTCCAATCTGCTCAAAGGTCGTCACGATCTGGTTGGCGTTGGTCAACAGGAAGAACTTGTCCGTCGAACTGGCGCAGTTCTGCAACAGCGTCGAGGTCGGATCGCCGGAGGTGTTCACCTGCACCGTGTAGATCTTGACGTCGGCGGCCTTGATGTTGGCGCAGAGGATCTGCTGGCGTGCGTCGACCTGCGTCGACGTGTGCGAGCCGTCGCCGTACCAGCGGTCCTGCGTGTTGAGACCGTCGGTGAGCAGGATGATGATCGTCTTGTATGTGTATTTGGGGTCCTGCGCTGGCGGAGTTGGATAGGGACCGCCGCCGACCAGCGATTGCCATGCATGCACCAGGCCGATCGCCTGATTGGTGCTGCCGTTCGCGCTCATGCTGTTGACCATCGTCGTCATGGCCGCCCAATTATAGCTGAGCGCGGAGACGGTGGTCGGGCAGGACTGGTACTGCTCGGCCGGGAAGAGCGTGGCAGTGTTGCTTGTCGTGGGCGTGGTGACGTTGACGTCGTAGTTGCCGCTGTCCGGCCCGCTGGTGCCGCCGCGATCGGTGACACAACCGGTCCACTTGGTCTTGGTCGAGTTGGGCACGACCCAAGGGTGCTCGTAATAGCCGCTGATCGTCTTGCAGACCTTGCCGCTGCCGTAGCCGCTGCAAGAGCAATTGCTGTGGCCAGAACAGGTCGCGCTGCTGCCGGTCGAGGAATAGGTCGTGCTCGTGTAGCAGCCGATGTTGGCGGTGCCGTCGCTGTATGTGCTGGGGCAGATGTAGCCCTTGTAGGTGCCGCTCGACGGGATGGTGTTGGTCGATGTGCTGCCGGCCGGTTGTGTGACGCAGCCGAAACCGATACCGCCTCGGCCGCTGCTATAGGGACACGACGAGCCAGGTCCGACGTTGGCGGCCGGCGTCGCGCCGTCCGGTGCCGTCGTGCTCCAGTCGATCCAGCCGTCCCACGACGAAGTGTAGCTCGCCGCATTGGCGACGTTGACGTCCTTCACGAACGGAATGATCGAAACGTAGACGTCGCCGTCCTTGCTGGCCGCAGCGTGCAGTTGCGTCAGCAGGTTGTTCGTCGCCGTCTTGAGCGCGCTCATCTTGCCGGAGGACGACATCGATCCGGTGTTGTCCAGCGCCAAGGCGACCCGGAGCCGCGCTTCGCCCCAGACGGTCGTCGACAAGCGATTTAGGGCAACGTCTTTCGTCCCGACGATCCCCATGAAGTCGGTCGGCAGGTCGCCGGTGGCGCCGACCGTCACCGACGGCCCGGTCGCGGTGTAGGTTGTGCTGAGGGTCAGATTCTCCACGTCACTGACGTGAAAGTTTGCGTTGAAATAGTCGCTGGCAAATTGCTGGATTTGGGCCTGCGTCATCGTCGACAGGTCGGCGCGACGCGATACGGCTAGTGACGTCGCGTCCAAAGCGTCCTGCATGGCGTCGCTAGCCATGGCCGCACGCGTATAGTCGACCGCCACGCCCATGGCGGCGACGAGTGGAATGCTGGCGATGGCGAAGATCACGGCAACATTCCCGGACCGGGAAGCGGCAAACCGTGAGATAACGCTGCGAGCCGCCGCGCTTGAAACCAGAGGCACGGCCACCCTCCAACGAGAGAGGTATTTTCGACGCGATCGTTAGCTGTGCCGCATGAATCAATCCTGAAGGGGATGACCCAAACTGTACGGACCGTCTCTGCCGCCGCAGCCTTGGGTTCTGACCAAATGGCGCAGCCACGCCAAAATCTGTGGCGGCGGCATGCGTCAAGAATATTTGAGAAGGTTGGCTCCCCGGGCCGGACTTCGAACCAGCGACCCAGCGGTTAACAGCCGCTTGCTCTACCAACTGAGCTACCGGGGACCGTCGCCATACGGCGTGAGGGGCTGCCTATAGCAAACCAGCCGCCTGTTGCAAGGAGTTTGCGTCGCCCGGTGGCCGGTATCGTCAAGATGCCGTTGCGAAGATCGGCGACCTTCCCCATCTTTCTGCGACATTTTCGCATACGGGAGAGCCAGCCGTGGCGCGCATTCGTTTCGGCAAATATTCGCTGAATTTGCCGGCTAACCGGCTGGTCCGCATAGCGCTTGGCGTCGCCCTCATCGTCCTCGGTGGCTTTTTCGGTTTCCTGCCGGTGCTGGGCTACTGGATGGTGCCGGTCGGCTTCCTCATCCTCGCTACCGACGTGCCGCCGATCCGCCGCTTCAACCGGCGCGTGACCGTGGCCGTGGTCGGCCGGTGGAACAGCCGCAAGAGCCACGCCGAGCGCAAGGCCACCCGCCGCGGCTCCCCCGCCAAGCGGCCGGCGCCCTCAGATCCCGCCTAGAGCGCCTCTGGTCCGGTCTCGCCGGTGCGGATGCGCAAGGCGTCCAGAATCTCGACGACGAAGATCTTGCCGTCGCCGATGTGCCCCGTCCGGGCGGCCTGCGTGATGGCGTCCATGGCCGCCTGCAGGCGGTCGTCGGCGACGGCGACCTCGATCTTGGTCTTCGGCAAATAGGCGATCTCGTATTCGGTGCCGCGATAGACCTCGGTATGGCCCTTCTGGCGGCCGTAGCCCTTCACCTCGGTCACGGTCATGCCGTGGAGGCCGAGCGCGGTCAGGGCCTCGCGCACCGGGTCGAGACGATGCGGCTGGACGATGGCGATGATGAGTTTCATTGGTGATGTCCCGTACTAGAGCTTGTAGCCGGATTCGCCGTGGGCGGTCTGGTCGAGGCCGGTGATCTCGTCGTCCGCCGTCACTCTCAGCCCGACGAGCGCCTGGGTCACCTTGATAAGCACCGCGGTTGCAACCGCTGACCATAGGGCGACGGAGACGACGCCGAGAAGCTGGACGCCGAACTGGCTGACGGTGCCGTCATGCAGGCCCACACCGCCGAAAACGGTCGAAGCCAGGAAGGCGGTGCCAAGCGTGCCGATGGCGCCGCCGCAGCCGTGGACCGCCAGCACGTCGAGCGAATCGTCGACCTTCATGATCTGCTTCACGACGTTGACCATAGCGTAGCAGCCGACGCCGCCAAGGAGGCCAAGCACCACGCCGCCGATCGGCCCGACGAAGCCGGAGGCCGGCGTCACGGTCGCCAGTCCCGCGATGGTGCCGGTAACCAGACCGACCATGCTCGGCCTGCCAAAGCGCCGCCATTCGATGGTCAGCCACACCAGCGACGCCGTGGCGGCAGACAGGTGCGTCGCCAGCATCGCCATGCCGGCATCCGATCCGGCGGCCACCGCGCTGCCGGCGTTGAAGCCGAACCAACCGACCCACAGCATTGCCGCGCCGACCATGACCATCCACGGCGCATGGGGCGGGTTGATGCCGTGCGGGAAGCCGTGGCGGTGGCCCAGCATCCAGGCAACGACTAGGGCGGAAACCCCGGCGGTGACGTGGACGACGATGCCACCGGCGAAATCCATGACGCCGAGCTGGCTGAGCCAGCCGCCGCCCCACACCCAGTGGGCCACCGGCGCATAGACCACCACCAGCCACAAGGCAGAAAACAGAAGGACGGCCCCGAAGCGGATGCGTTCCACATAGGCGCCGATGATGAGCGCCGGCGTGATGATCGCGAACGTCATCTGGAACATGAAGAACACGGATTCGGGGATGTGCGTGCCCGGATGGACTGCGCCCCGCGCGACACCGCTGAGGAACGCCTTGCCGAGTCCGCCGATCAGGTTGCTGCCGTCGCCGAAGGCGAGGCTGTAGGCCCCGAAGAACCAGATGAGCGACACCAGACAGGCGATCGCCATGCAGTGCACGAGCACCGAGAGGACGTTCCGGGATTGCACCAGACCGCCGTAGAACAGCGCCAGCCCCGGCAACGTCATGAACAAAACCAGCGCCGTGGACGTCAGCATCCAGGCGGTATCACCCGTATCGATCATGGAAATCTGCCCCGTCTTTTCGCCTCGTGTTTAAGCAAATGCCCCGGGCGAAGGCAACGGCGCTGCCCACCGAATAGGCAGGCAAGTTCCCTTGACCGGGCCGACCGCAGGCCCTTAACGTGGCGCCTGCGTCGGTTCCTTGCGGACGTGAGTCCGCTGGGATGAAACGGGAATGCGGTGAGGAATGGGGTCATACCCGCCGAAGCCGCAGCTGCCCCCGCAACTGTAAGCGGCGAGTCTTCCGCATCAGCCACTGGGAAACCGGGAAGGCGCGGACAAAAGACTTCGACCCGCGAGCCAGGAGACCGGCCGACGCGTCCCTCTAACCCTTCCGTCGGTGGGACGGAGAAGGAGACGCGAATGACCAGTTCCCCCGCACTTTCCGTGTTGACGCGCGCATTGGCTGCCCTCGTGCGCGGCTAGACGATCATGGCAACCTGCGTGCTGGTCGTTGGCGGCCAGCGCTCCGGCAAGAGCCGCTATGCCGAGAGGCTTGTGGCGACGAGCGGACACGCGCCCGTCTACCTCGCTATTGCCGCCGCCGGGGACGGCGAGATGGCGGAACGCATCGCCGCCCATCGCGGCCGCCGGGCCGAAGAATGGCGCACGGTCGAGGAACCGCTCGACATCGCCACGGCGCTCGCCCGCGAATCCCGCCCGGCCACCGCGGTGCTGGTCGAATGCCTGACACTGTGGCTATCCAACCTGATCGGCGCCGGGCGCGACATCGATGCCGCGACCGACAAACTGGTGGACGCGCTGGAACGCGTCGCCGGGCCGGTGGTGCTCGTCTCCAATGAGGTCGGCAGCGGCATCATGCCCGACAACGCGCTCGCCCGCCGCTACGCCGATGCGCTCGGCTCGCTGAACCAGCGAATTGCCGCGGTCGCTGACACGGTCGTGCTCGTCGCCGCCGGCCAGCCGCTGATCCTCAAGCCCAGCCAGCAGCCGGAAGTAAGGCTTTGACCGCGCTCATGATTCAGGGCACCGGCAGCCATGTCGGCAAGTCGGTGCTGGTGGCCGGGCTCTGCCGGGCGCTGGTGCGGCGGGGCCTGAAGGTGGCACCGTTCAAGGCGCAGAACATGTCGAACAACGCTGCCGTGACCGCGGACGGCGGCGAGATCGGCCGCGCACAGGCGCTGCAGGCGCTGGCCTGTCGGCGGCCGGCTTCGGTGCACATGAACCCGGTCCTGCTCAAGCCGGAGAGCGACACCGGGGCGCAGGTCATCGTGCGCGGCCGCCGGAAAGGCACGCTGCACGCCGCCGGTTTCGGCCGGCACAAGGCCGAACTGCTGCCCCAGGTTCTGCAGAGCTTCGCCGTCGTCGGTCGCGACGTCGATATCGTCGTCGTGGAGGGCGCCGGCAGCCCGGCCGAGACCAATCTCAGGGCCGGCGACATCGCCAATATGGGTTTCGCTGAAGCCGCCGACGTGCCGGTGGTTCTGGTCGGCGACATCGACCGCGGCGGCGTCATCGCCAGTATTGTTGGCACCGCGACCGTCCTGTCGCCGGCCGACCGGCGGCGGATCAAGGGCTTCCTCATCAACAAGCTGAGGGGCGATGCGGCGCTCTTCGCCGACGGCCTCAAGACAATCGAGGAGCACACCGGCTGGCCGAGCCTTGGCGTCGTTCCGTGGTTCGAAGATGTTCACCGCCTGCCGGCCGAGGACGGACTTGACCTCAGCGAGCGGCGCCCGAACGCCGGCGGCACCTTCACGGTGGCGGTGCCGGCGCTGCCGCGCATCGCCAACTTCGACGATCTCGACCCGCTGCGTCTGGAGCCCGACGTGCGCGTCGTGGTCGTCGAGCCGGGCACGCCCATTCCGGTTGCCGACCTGATCCTGATCCCGGGCACGAAATCGACCATCGCCGATCTCCGCTTCCTGCATGCGCAGGGGTGGGACATCGACATCCTTGCGCATCATCGGCGCGGCGGCCGCGTGCTCGGCCTTTGCGGCGGCTATCAGATGTTGGGCAAGGCGATTGCCGATCCCGACGGCATGGAGGGCGCCGCCGAGACGGTGGTCGCGCTCGGCCTGCTCGACGTCACGACAGTGCTCTCGGGCGACAAGACCACGGAGCCGGTCTCCGGGCGTCACGTTGGCAGCGGGGAAGCCGTCACCGGCTACGAGATCCACGTCGGTTCCACCGCGGGGCCGGATTGCGCCCGGCCGGTCGTGGATCTGGGCGGGCGCGTCGATGGCGCCACGTCGCCCGATGGTCTGGTGGCCGGGACGTATGTCCACGGCCTCTTTTCGGCGGACGCGTTCCGCCGGGCCTTCCTCGCCGATGCAGGCATTGCCGCGTCGCTGGCCTATGAGACCAGCGTCGATGCGGCGCTCGACGGGCTCGCCGATCATCTCGAGCGCCACGTCGCCATCGACCGGTTGCTGGAGATCGCCGGGCTAGAGCCCCAGCACCAGGGCGGCTCCGATCGCCACCAGCGCGAAGAGAATGGCATTGGCGGCAAGATAGATCCTGAGCGCCCGGCGGATGTCGGTCGGGTTGGCGTCGCGCCGGCCGGAGGCGTTGACGAAAGGATCGTTGACGATGCCGCCGGCATAGCGGCGCGGTCCGGCCAGCGAGAGACCCAGCGCCGAGGCCATCGCGGCCTCGGGCCAGCCGGCATTCGGCGAGCGGTGGTGCGGCGCCTCGGCGACCATGATGCGGAAGGCACGGGCGATGCTGCCGCCGGAGGCCGGGGCGGCGAGCGCGATCAGCGCCCCGGCGATGCGGCTCGCCGGCAGGTTGGCGAGATCGTCGAGCCGGGCGGCCGCCCAGCCGAAATGCTCATGGCGCGGGGTGAGGTGGCCGATCATCGAATTGGCGGTGTTGATCGCCTTGTAGGCAAGGAGTCCCGGCAGCCCGAGGACGAGGAACCAGAGGGCCGGCGCGACGACGCCGTCGGACAGGTTCTCGGCGGCCGATTCGATCGCCGCCCGGCATACCCGCGGCTGGTCGAGGCTGCCGGGGTCGCGGCCGACGATGTGCGCGACCGCCGCGCGCGCGGCAGGCAGGCCCTCGCTGAAGGCGTCGGCGACCGCCAGCACGTGGTCATGCAGGGAACGGCCGGCGATCAGCATCGAAGCGACGATCGCCGTGCCGATCCAGCCGAAGGGGAAGGAACGGAAACCCAGCTCCAGCCCGTAGCCGACCAGCGCCGCCAGCACGACGACGATGATCACGGCGAAGATGCCGGCCGCCTTGCGCCACGCCGCGGTCAGCGCCTCGCTGTTCAGCACCCGGTCGAGAAGGCCGACGAGCCCGCCGATGATCGCCACCGGATGCGGCAGGCGCCGCCAGATCGGCTCGGGATCGCCGAAGAGCGCGTCGAGCGCCAGCGCGATGGCGAGCAGCCAGAGATGGTCGAGTGAAATCAATGGTTCATCTCGACACGTTGAGCTTCATCGGTGATCCGGGCGAGCGCCGCGGGAAGGGACGGTCCGCCGCAGACGGTGAGCCGCTCAGGCATGACGATGCGCCGCGACGGGGGATAGAGCCCGGTCAGGACGGGATGGGAGAGCAGCGCGGTGCCCTGGTCGACGGCGCTGGCGTCCGGAGACGAGACGACGATGGTGTCCGGGTGTTCCATCACCATCCTCTCCAGCGGGACGAAACCGCCGAACTTGCCGGCGAGCCGGCCGCCGTCATTGGTGAAGCCGGCGATCGACAGCAATTCGCCGGTCAGCGTATCGCCGCCGGTGACATAACCGCGCCGCTGATAGACCACGGCTGTCGGGTGCGGCCGGCCCTGCGCAGCGGCAATGGCGGCGGCACGGGCGGCGTCGATGCGCGCGATCAGCGCCGCGCCGCGATCCGGATGGCCGGTGAGCGCAGCGACCTCCCGAATCTGGGCAATCGACTTGTCAATGCTGTTGGCAGCGTCGACGTGTTCGACGCGGTAGCCGAGACGGGTCAGCATGCCCAGCGTCGCCGGGTCGTTGAAGCTGCCCGCCAGCACCAGGTCGGGGTGGAGGGCGACCACGGTCTCCGCTTGGCCGGCGTCGTGGCGATATTTCACCGCCTTGTCGGCCATGAACGACATCGTCGGATTGGCCGCATAGGGCGACAGGGCGGCGATCTGATCAGAATCGGCCAGAGCAAGCAGCAGCTGGTCGGCGCACATGTTGATGGAGACGATGCGCCGCGGTGCCTCGCCGGCGCAGGCGCCCTGCACCAGAGACACGAGAAGTGCCGCGATGAAGCCGAGGATGGTTGCGGTTTTCATGGCCATGACCGTCACGCCGCCGATGGCGCTCGTTTACCCCCTGGCGGTCCGGTGGGAAAGCCGGCTCGGCCCGGGAATGCAACATCCATTGGGCTGACCGGCCCGATCAATCTCAATTTTGGGGGGCCTCTCTTGAAGCATGCATGCCGGCGCGTCGCCACCGTATCCGTCCTGCTGTGCGCGGCGTCTCTCCCGGCATTTGCCGAGATTCCGTCGATCGTCGTCACGCCCTATTACCTGCCGATCTCGATCGGCCAGTCGGGCAGCGCCGTCTCCGTCATCACCCGCGACAGGATAGAGCAGTCTTCGCCGACATCGGTTGTCGGCCTGCTGGAGACCGTTCCCGGCGTGGCGGTGACCCAGTCGGGCGGCCCCGGCGGCCTTGCCGAGGTGCGCCTGCGCGGTGGCGAGAGCGGCCACACACTGGTGCTCATCGACGGCGTCCGCGTCAACGATCCGTCGACCGCCAACAACGAGTTCGATTTCTCGGCGATCTCGCCCGACGCGATCGAGCGCATTGAGATCCTGCGCGGACCGCAAAGCTCGATCTACGGCTCCGATGCCATGGGCGGCGTGATCAACATCATCACGCGCAAGCCGCACGGGGCGCCGCGCCTCACCGCCACCGTCGAGGGCGGCAGCTACGGCACCCTTGCCGAGCGGCTCTCCGGCGGCTTCGCCTCCGGCGATTTCAGCCTGCTGATGAGCGGCGAGCACGTCGCCACCAGCGGCTTCTCCAGCGTCGGCAATCGCGACCACGACGAGGCCGACGGCTTCGAGAAATGGGACGGCTCGATCAGCGGCAGCTATGCGCCGGCGGGCGGCCCGCGCTTCGATTTTGGCGCCACCGGCACCACCGGCACGTTTAAATATGACGGCTCGCCGGGGTGGGGCCCGGACCCCGCCAACGCCCGCAACAGTGTCGACCGGACGCTGGTGAACGGATACGGCCGCCTGTCCTTCAGCAGCCCCGACGGGCGGGTCAAGCAATCGCTCACCGGCTTCGCCACCGCCGAGCACCGCTTCGACAAGGAACCGCCGGACGCGACCTACGACTACGTCTCACACACGGTGGGCGGCGAATATCGCGCCAGCTTCGGGGCAGGGGCCTTCGGCCAGGTGCTCACCGGCGCGCGCCTGGAGCAGGAGCAGGCGGGCTACGCGCCGAAGGACTCCTATGGCTCGACCGGCTTCGACGGCACGGCGACGCGCTATGCGTTCTTCGCTGGCGACCAGATCTCGCCGATCGACCATCTCTTCCTGACCTTCAGCGGGCGCTACGACGGAGAGCAGGGGGCCGACGGTTTTCTCACCGGACGCTTCACCACGGCCTACGAAATTCCGGCGACGGAGACCAAACTGCGCGCCAGCCTCGGCACCGGCGCCAAGCGGCCGACCTTCTTCCAGACGGCGTGGAATCTCGGCCACGGCGTCACCGGGTCCCTGCAATCGGAAGAGAGCGTCGGCGGCGACGTCGGCATCGACCAGACCCTGTTCGATGGCCGGCTGACGGTGTCGGCGACGGTGTTCCTGAGCCGGTTCACGAATCTTCTTTCTTGGGACTCCAGCATCGGCATCGTCTCCGGCGGTTACCCCTCGGGCGGTTACGTCAATGTCGGCCGCGCGGATATGCAAGGGCTCGAGCTGGAGGCGACGGCCGTGCTCATCCCGTCGCGCCTGACGCTGAACGGCACCTACACCTATACCGACGCCCGCGACGCCACGACCGGGCTGCTGCTCGCCCGCCGGCCGCAGCACAGCGGCTCGGCGACGCTCACCTGGACCGGACGCTCCGGGCTGCAGGCGTCGCTGGTGGCGACGCTGGTCGGCGATCGCTTCTCGGGCTCGGGCGAGACGCAGCCGCTGCCCGCCTACGGCCGGCTCGACCTCTCGGCCTCCTATCCGCTGAACCCGCATACCCGCATCTTCGGGCGCGTCGAAAACCTGACCGATGTGCACTATCAAGACCCGGCGGGCTACAACACCGCCGGGTTGTCGGCCTATGCCGGCTTGACCTGGCAGCAATAGTGGAGCGCGGCATGGGTCGCTGGCGGCAGGGCGCTATGGTCATCGCGCTCACCATTCTGGTGGCGGCATTGTTTGCCGGCTCACTGGCCGTCGGGCCGGTCGTCCTGCCGCTGCATACGTTGCGCGACGTCCTGATCGGCAGGGGCGACGAGGCGGCGCGCATCATCATCCTCGAAATCCGCCTGCCGCGCGCCTTGCTGGGCTTGATGATCGGCGGCACGCTGGGCTTGTCCGGCGCAGCACTGCAGGGGCTGCTGCGCAACCCGCTGGCCGCGCCCTCGCTCTTCGGTGCGCCGGCGGCCGCCGCCTTCGGCGCCGTTCTGGTCATCTCGCTGGGGCTGGTGAGCGCGCTCTCCTGGGCGCTGCCGGCGGCGGCCATCGCCGGGGCGCTCGCCTCGGTCGCCTTGCTCATCCTGGTGGCGGGACCGCGGGCGAGCCTGCTGGTGCTGATCCTGGCGGGGCTGGCGGTCTCCAGCCTCGCGGGTGCCGCGACAGCGCTGGCGCTCAACCTCGCCCCCAACCCCTTCGCCGCGCTCGAAATCGCCTTCTGGCTGCTCGGCTCGCTTCAGGACCGCAGCATGCAGCATGTGCTTATCGCCGCGCCCTTCATGGGGCTCGGCGTGGTGCTGCTGATGTGGGACCGTCGCGCCTTCCGCGCGCTTACTCTAGGCGAAGACGCGGCGGCGAGCATGGGTTTCGCCCTCTCGCGCGTGCGCCTGCGGGTCGTCGTCGGGGTTGCCGCCGCCGTCGGCGCCGGCGTTGCGGTGGCCGGCTCCATCGGCTTCGTCGGCCTGGTGGCGCCACACCTGATGCGCCCCTTCGTTCGCCACGATCCGGGCAGGCTGATGGTGCCGGCGGCGCTCTCCGGCGCGGCGCTGCTGCTGGCCGCCGATATCGCCGTGCGGCTGATCCCGACTGCCGGCAGCGAGATCAAGGTCGGCGTCTTCACGGCGCTGATCGGCGCGCCGTTCTTCATCGCCCTCATCATCGTCCGCCGCCACCAGCTCACCGGAGACGCGCCATGACCGGCGGCGAGCGACCCCTGCTGCGACTCATCGGCCTCAACGTCGCCTTCGGCCGGCGCGCCATCCTCACCGACGTCGCGCTGTCGGTGCGCGCCGGCGAGTTCGCCGTCATCGTAGGGCCGAACGGCGCCGGCAAGACGACGCTGCTCCGTGCCGCCGCCGGCCTGGTGCCGGCCGCGGGTGCGCTCGTCGTCGGCGGCGATGACGTCCGCGCCATTTCGCCCGGTGAGCGCGCCCGCCGCATCGCCTACCTGCCGCAAGGGCAGGAGTTCTACTGGCCGCTGGCGGTGCGCGACGTCGTCGGCCTCGGCCGGCTGCCGCGCGGCGCCGGTGCGTCGCTCTCGGCCGCCGATCATGAGGCGGTGAGGGCGGCGATGGCCGCGACCGGGGTCACCGACTATGCCGATCGCGCCGTCACCACGCTGTCGGGCGGCGAGCGGGCGCGGGTGGCCATCGCCCGGGTGCTCGCCACCGAGGCGCCGGTGATCCTCGCCGACGAGCCGACGGCGGCGCTCGATCCGCGCTACCAGCTCATCATCCTCGACATCCTGCGCCAGCGGGCGGAGGCCGGCGGTGCGGTCCTCGCCGCCCTCCACGACATCGGCCTTGCGGCACGCCGGGCGACGCGGGTGATCGTGCTCGATGGCGGGCGGATCGTTGCCGACGGGCTGCCGCGTGACGTGCTGACCAGGGAGCGGCTGGCGGAGACCTTCGGGGTCACCGCCGAGATCATCGAATTGCACGATGCGCCGGTGGTGATCCCGTGGAGCGTCACCGAGCGGCAGTGAAGGCAGCCGCGCGTCAGTTGACCGGCTGCGGCGTCATCTCGCGCAGGCGCTTCCTGGCCTCGTCAAGCGCGACAGCCGATGAAACCACCTGCCAAATCGCTCCCAAGCGAGGCCCGGAACCGTTGTTGCTGTATCGAGCGCCTCCGATCATTGGGCCGAAAAATATGCACTTCTGCAACTTGTTACGGCATAATCTCGAGATGCCTAGCGGGAAAAGGGTTGGCGTATGCCCCTAGATTGGATTGTCCATCAGCTGAGACTCACACAGTTTGTCGCAACACCGCAAAATGCGGCCGACGAGGTGAACTATTGGGAGTTGTTCGCTGGTGAACCCCCGGACACCGACGAAAATGCCCGCAAATTGGGTTTTCGACGGCAGGTTGGGCAGTTTTCAGAAGGTGTGTCTCTTGAGTTGCTCGTTAAGGCAAACCGCCTCGACTGGAACTTTCAATCCACAGTTCCACCCACAGACTTTGGTTTGCCAACGATCGGTCATTACAGGGCCTTGATGGATCCCGTCCTCGGTCGGCTCGACGTTTGGTTTCGCTCCACTAGTCTCGCATTCAACAGGGTGGCTTTCGCGCCAGCGATGGTGGCACGTGTAGAAAGCCGGCTCAGAGGCTATGAGGAACTCTTGGAACTCGTCCCGAGCCTCCGGCCGGGCGCCCTCGATGACATCAGTGACCTGCAATTTCAAATCAACCGCCCCATTGCGTCGGCCCACGAAGGGCTGAAGATCAACCGAGTGATGAATTGGAGTGTGCTGCAGGCTCAATTTTCCACCATCGGACCCCTAGGCGATTCCGTCGCGAAGGAGCCTCGCTACTATTGCCGTGTCGGGTTGGACATGAACACCGCCCCACTTGAACAGACAGACGCGACCTTGGATTCTGGCCAACTTGCTTCCATATTTGGCGAAATGAGCGAACGAGCAGAATTGGTCTTTTTGCGTGGTGAGATGTCGTGACGGCGATTGTATCTGAAGCTTGGCCAGGAGCGGTCACGGCAGAATCGGCTGTCCGGTTGCCATTCGAAGTCTCTGAAGGCATGAGGAAAGCTTTTATCGGAGGTACCGAGGGCGAGGAGGCATATTACTACTACGACGAGTCAATAACGCCGACTTTTATCGGCGGTGTTGAGCATTCGACCTGGCCAATACAGGCAACAACAAACTTTGGCTCCGGGAATATCGGTGGTCATTTTGATCGATATATCGGAGGAATGCTGACAAATCTGGGCAGTGGCGACACTGGCCAAATCACCTCGCTGACGTTCATCGGTCTCGGACCGAGTACATCAGCGACGCGTTGGCTTGGAGGCAATCCCGCTCCTGCCGCAGCCGAGATAGCAACCCGTCTGGCCGCCTTGCTATCAATAGCGGCGGAAGAGGGGATTACCCCGGTTCCAGCATCGGAGGCTGATTTTCGGCGGTTTATTGCAGCGCATCCGTCGCGGTCGAGGCCCCGCATTTACCTGCTGGAGACTGGCAACTTCCGGGCAGTCTGGCTGGGGGGGCGCGGTGAGCAGTTGGCGTTGCAGTTTCTGGGTGGGGGTCAGATAAAGTTTGTCATCTTTGCGCGCCGGCCAAACGACGCGATAGCAAGATCAATGGGCGTCGACACGTTCAGGGGGATCGAATTGCAGATTGACGCAATGGGTGTGCGCCAGCTGCTGGACAAATGACTGCCATCAGCGATGAACACCATATCGTCCGCTATGTGCGGCCCGGCCTGATCGATGAAGGCGTCATCGACGGACACGCCTTTGTGAGGCGAAAGCTTCAGGGTGGACAAGTCGAAGATTGTCCCTCGGTAAGCTGGGTGGAGGCATTCGCAGGCTCTCTACAGGAACGGATTACCAGCGTTCTCGAGCACACTCGCATGGGCATGAGCGCAAACGGCTGTCTTTGCAGGCTCAACGTGGGGCGATCGCGAAACGCTGTTGCTTCATCGGGGCTGGCCCCAAATTTCGATGTCCATGGCGATCCGCTTCCCGCCGCTCCGCCCCAGTATCCGCTAGATGACCCGGCCCATGCATTACTCGAGGGTTTGCCCCATCCGGACGCCGCCGATGCCGAGGCGGTCGGCGATATCCTGAAGCAGACTGAGATTGATCGCTTTGCTGCTAGGTGACGCGGTACCGTTGGAAGCGGTCTGAGCGCCCTGATGAGTCATCGGCAAGACGCTGCAAAGCGGCAAGTACTGGAGGCCTCGCCCGGAGTTCGAACCGGGGTAGCAGGATTTGCAGTCCTGTGCATGGCCGCTCTGCCACGAGGCCAGTCAGTGCCCGCAGGGGATAGGGTTCTCCCCTGTGGTGTGTCAAGCGTTGCCGCCGCTCGCGCCGTGTCCATGGTGAAAATGCGCCCAGTCACATCTCCACGAAGATCAGCCACACCATGGACAGGCTGACGGTGATCAGCATCGGGATCAGGGCCACCTTCATGTAGTGGTTGAAGCTCACCGGGTAGCCCGCCTTCTCCGCCATGCCGGCGGTCACGACGTTGGCGCTGGCGCCGATCAGGGTGCCGTTGCCGCCGAGACATGCGCCCAGCGACAGCGCCCACCACAGCACCGTGTGGTTGATGCCGGGGATCGAGGTGGTCAGGTAGGCGACGATCGGCAGCATGGTGGCGGTGAAGGGGATGTTGTCGATGATCGCCGACAGGATCGCCGATACCCACAGCACGATCAGCACCGCCAACAGCGGCGAGGACTGGGAGGCGTCGCGCACCCAGTCGGCGACGATCTGGATGAGCCCGGTCTGCTCCGCCCCGGCGACGACGATGAACAGCATCATGAAGAACACCAGGGTCGGCCACTCGACCTCCTTCTCCACCATCTCGACGATGTGCACGCCGCTGATCACCAGCAGCAGGGAGGCGCCGGCGAGCGCCGCGACGCTGGGCTCCATGTGCAGGCTGCCGCTGAGGATGAACAGCAGGATGGTGAAGACCAGCACGCCGGCGGCCTTGATCAGCAGCACCGGGTTGGTGATGCGGTACTCCATGCGCAGCCGCGCTACCATCGCCGGCACGTCGGCGACCTTGGCGGCGTGGTAGTCCTTGCGGAACCAGAACAGGAAATAGGCCGCCGCGACGCCCAGACTGATGATGCAGATGACGGTCAGGTGGGTGATGAAGTCGGTAAAGGTGAGCCCGGCATAGGAGCCGATGAGGATGTTCGGCGGGTCGCCGATGAGGGTCGCCGTGCCGCCGACGTTGGAGGCGAACACCTCCGGCAGCAGCAGGGTCAGCGGGTTGATGCCGAGCGCCACGGCGATCTCGATGGTCACCGGAATGATCAGCAGCATGGTGGTGACGTTGTCGAGAAAAGCCGAGGTGACCGCGGTGATCACCATCAGCAGCACGGCAAGCGCGTAGATGCTGCCGCGCGCCGCCTGGAACGACTTGTAGGCCATCCATTGGAACACGCCGGTGCGCTTGAGCACTCCGACGATGATCATCATCGCCAGCAGCAGGAAGATCACGTTGCCGTCGATGGCGCGCATGGCGTCGTCGAAGGTGAGGATGCGGAAGCTCGGATAGAAGGTGCCGACCGTGTAGCTGACGAACAGCATCAGCGACGCCCCGACCAGCGCCGCCAGCGTGCGGTGCATCAGCTCGAAGGCGATGAAGGCGTAGACCGCCACCAGCACCGCGGTGGCGATCCACAGGCCGGGGGAGACGGTCCGCTGCAGGGTCACCGACACGTGGGCGACGTAGGTGCCGTTGCCGGCCCCGTCGTCCTGTTCCAGATGGATCTGGTCCAGGGCGACGCGCGCCGAGGTCTTGTAGGAGGACCGCGCGACGCCCATTTCGACCCGCGCCGCGGGAAGCGTGGCGGCGGGCAGCTCAAGCCGCGCCTCGAATGTGCCGTTGCTGTCGGTAACCGGGGGCGTCGCCAGGCTCACCGGCGCGCCGTTGACGAAGAAGCTCGGCTCGGCGTCCCTGACCCCCTTGCCCTGGGCGTTGGTGACCGATCCGGAGACCACCAGAACGTCCCCCGAGGTCGCCGGGCCAGCGGCCCAGGCGATCGTCGCGGGCAGGCCAACGAGCAGCGAAAGGGCGACGGCCAGAGTGCGATACCAAGGCATGGGGATTTCTCATTGGGTTAGGACGGTGCGGTCGCCTTCGCGCTCGCGCGGCGATTTCGCATCAGAAGATCGGCCGCTTGGGCGTCTTGATGGGATGAGACGGGGACCGGCGCCTTGCGCAAGCTCAATAGTCATGGGCGGTGACGACAGCAGGGTGCCTGCAAGGCCGGGCAGGGAACGCGGAGAAACGCGGCCAGGCTTTTACCACCGCGCGCCCGCGGCGGGGCAAATTTCCGTCAGGCCGCCCCGCTGTCGCCGGCGGGCTCGTCGGCGAGCATGTCCAGGATACGCGTCAGCACCGCGGCGCACTCCTCGTCGGTCAGGATGTCGCCCATCTCCAGAAGGTCGAGCGCCCTGATGCCCTCGATGACCAGGAGCGCAATCAACGACAGGTCGCGGTCGGCCGCCGTGTTGCGGATGCGCTCGATGAGGCGCTTTTCGTGGGCCCGGACCGGGTCGAGGAGATGCGGGTTTTCGGCAAGCGCCACCAAAAGTCCGTCGTGCTTGCCCTTATGGTGGCACACGGCCTCGCGATGGACCTGGACGAATGCATAGGCGATTGCATTGGTGCGGCGGTGCCCGCTGGCGGCCTCGACATCGTCGAGTTCGGCCTCGATCTCCGCCAGATGTTGTGTGACCAGCGCCTGCATGAGTGCGCTTTTGCGCGGAAAGTGATAGAGCAGACCGCCCTTGGACAGACCGGCCCGCTGGGCGATGGCCTCGATGGAGATGTGCGCCGCACCCTTTTCCCTGGCGAGTTCGGACGCTGCGGCAAGGATTTGCGCGCGAACGTTGGAGTGCCCTTTCCGGCTGGGGCCGGTGGCCCGAAGTTTGCTCGTATCTTGGGTGTTGTCAGCAGACATGGCCACTCGCGCGGCGCGGCGCCGGGGAAGGGATTGACTTTACCGTCCGGACGGTACAGTACCTGACGATGTTCAGCAAGATGCCGGACGCCCTCCCGCCGCCCGGCCTTTTCGTGGAAGTGCCATGAAGCGTTTTGTTGTCGGCGCCATCATCCTTGCCGTCGTGGTGGTGGTGTGTGGCGCGCTGATCTGGTTCAACGTCTTCAAGCAGGGAATGATTGCGCAGTATTTCGCGCATTTCCCGGTGCCGACCGTCACCGTCTCGACCGTTGAGGTGAAGGCGCAGCACTGGACGCCCGGCATTGACGCGGTGGGCACGGTGAGCGCGGTCAACGGCGTCGATGTCGCCGGCCAGGTCGGCGGCGTCGTCCGCAAGATCAACTTCGCGGCCAACGCCACCGTGCAGAAGGACCAGATCCTGGTCCAGCTTGATGATTCGGTCGAGCGCGCCGGCCTGATGGCCGCGCGGTCGACCGTTGCCGTCAGCGACGATGCGCTGACCCGGATGCGGCAGCTTTTCAACAGCAACGTTGCCACGACGGCCGATCTGCAGGCGGCGCAGAACAAGCTCGATCAGGCGCAAGGCGCCCTGGCCCAGATCGAGGCGACGCTCGAGCAGAAGGCGATCAAGGCGCCCTTCACCGGCACGATCGGCATTCCCAAGATCGACCCGGGCCAGTTCCTGGCGGCCGGCACGGTGATCGCGACCCTGCAGGACCTTTCCAAGATGCGGGTCGACTTCACTGTTCCGGAACAGGAGCTGCCGCGTATCAAGCTCGGCCAGCCGGTGAGCCTCGGCCTTACCGAGGATCACCTCGACTTCAAGGGCGCCATCGCCGGCATCGACCCGAAAATCAATGCGACCTCGCGGCTCGTCTCCGTGCAGGCGGTCGTCGACAACGCCGAGGGGACGCTGCGTCCCGGCCAGTTCGCCCGCGTGCAGGTGCATTTGCCCGAGGAAGACGGCGTCATCGCGCTGCCGCAGACGGCGGTCGTGATCAGCCTTTACGGCAGCTACGTCTATCAGGTGGTCGAAGCGCCGCCGGCGAAGGACGCAGCGCCAGCCGGTCAGGCCACGGCCGCCGGTGACAAGGCCGCCGCGCCCAAGCTTCAGGCAAAACAGGTCTTCGTCGAGACCGGCCGCCGTTCGGGCACCCAGATCGAGATCACCAAGGGCGTCGAGGCGGGCATGCAGATCGTCACCTCGGGCCAGAACAAGCTGTCCAACGGCAGCCTGGTCGCGGTCGACAACAGCGTCAACCCGGCGACGGCGACACCGGGTACAGCCTCTGGCGGCTAGCAATGGGCTTCTCCGAACGGTTCATCCGCCGGCCGGTCCTTTCGACCGTCGTCGCCTTCCTGATCCTGCTGCTCGGTGCGCAGGGCATCACCTCGATGTCGATCCGGCAGTACCCGAAGGTCGACGAGACGGTGATCACGGTGACGACGGTCTATCCGGGCGCCAGCGCCGACGTCATCCAGGGCTTCATCACCTCGACCATCGAGAAGGCGGTGTCCTCGGCCGAGGGCGTGGACTACGTCACGTCGAGTAGCGCGCTCAGCGCGTCGACGGTTTCGGTCCACATGCGGCTGAACGCCAATCCGGACAAATCGCTGACCGAGGTCATTGCCAAGGTTCAGCAGGTTCGCGGCAAACTGCCGTCGGATGCCCAGGATCCGGTCATCCAGAAGGGTACCGGCTTCTCCTTCGCTCTCATGTATCTCGCTGCGCGCAGCGAAACCATGAACCCGCAGCAGCTGACCGACTATCTGACGCGTGTGATCCAGCCGCGCTTCGCAACGGTTGCCGGCGTTGCCGATGCCCAGCTGCTTGGCGCCCAAGAATTCGCGATGCGGGTGTGGCTCGATCCGGTGGCAATGGCGGCGCGCAAGGTGACGGCTACCGACATTCTCGGGGCGATTACAGCGTCGAACTTCCTTTCCGCGCCGGGCAGCACCACGAACGAGTACTACGCCTATTCGATCAACGCGAAGACCACGCTTCAGGATCCGCAGACCTTTGGCGAGCTTCCGGTGCGCGGCACCGGCGCGGACGTGGTGCGCCTGCGCGACGTGGCGCGGATCGAGCTGGCGGCCGCCTCGACCGGCGTGCGCGTCCGCTTCAACGGCCAGGATGGCGTCTTCCTCGGCATCATGGGAACGCCGGAGGCAAACCCGATCGACGTGGCGGCCGGCGCTCGCAAGGAGCTGGCAAACATCCAGAAGGACCTCCCCGAGGGAACGCAGATCACACTGCTCTACGATTCGACCGAGGCGATCAGCTCCTCGATCGTGGAAGTGGTCAAGACCATTGGCGAAGCCTCGCTCATCGTCGTTCTGGTGATCCTGCTGTTCCTCGGTTCGTTCCGCTCCGTGGTCATCCCCATCGTCACCATCCCGCTGTCGCTGATCGGTGTCTCGTTCCTGATGTGGGCGTTCGGCTACTCACTCAACACGCTCACCCTGCTCGCCATGGTTCTCGCCATCGGCCTCGTCGTCGACGACGCCATCGTGGTGGTGGAGAACATCCACCGCCACATCGAGGAAGGCCACAAGCCGCTGCATGCGGCCATCGAGAGCATGAACGAGATCAGCTCTGCCGTGGTCGCCATGACGATCACGCTGGCGGCAGTATTCACGCCGATCGCCTTCACGACTGGCGTCACCGGCTCGCTGTTCCGCGAGTTCGCACTGACGCTGGCCGGCGCCGTCGCTATCTCGGGTTTCGTCGCGCTCACCATCTCGCCGATGATGGCAGCACGCATGCTCACCAGTACGGGCGGCCGCTTCGCGCATTTCGTCGATCATGCCTTCGACGCCGTGGGAAACTGGTACGAGCGCAGGCTCATCGGCTCGCTGGCCCTGCGGCCGATCACGCTGTTGATCGTTGCCGTTCTCGTCGCCACCACCGGCTACCTGTTTACCCACACATCGACCGAACTGGCGCCGGAAGAGGACCAGGGCGCGCTGTTCTCGGTGATCAACGGGCCGCAATATTCGACCGTCGACTACACCTCCCTGTTCGTCAACGAGATCGACAAGAAGACACAGGACATCCCCGAGGTGGCGACGCGCTTTTCCGTCGCCGGCGCGGGGGCGCCGAATTCCGGCTTCGCCGCCTGGGTGCTGAAGCCGTGGGGCGAGCGCAGCCGCAGCCAGGCAGATATGCAGAAGGACATCCAGGCGCGCCTCGGCACGGTCGCCGGCCTGCAGGCCTATGTGTTCGCGATTCCCTCGCTGCCCGGTACCGGTGGCGGCCTGCCGATTTCCTTCGTCATTCAGTCTACCCGCGCCGCCGACCAGGTCTTCGAACAGGCCGAAGCGATCAAGAAGAAGGCGATGGCCTCGGGCAAGTTCATCGTCGTCCAGGATTCGCTGGCCTTCGACAAGCCGCAGGTGCAGGTCCTCATCGACCGCCAGCGCGCCGCGGCCCTCGGCGTGTCGGTCTCGGACATCGCCAACACGCTCACCCTGCTGGTCGGCGAGAACCAGGTGTCGCGATTCTCGCTCGATGAACGTGCCTACGACATCATCCCGCAGGTGCCGCAGCGCTATCGCTACAATCCCGAGGACCTGACCAAGTTCTTCGTCCGCAACCAGGCCGGCGACATGGTTCCGCTGTCCTCCGTGGTGACCATCCAGGAGGTCGCCTCGGCCCCGGCTATCGAACAGTTCAACCAGCTCAACTCGGCGACGCTGTCTGCTTTGCCACGGCCGGGCGTGACCAGCGGCGACGGCCTGAAGACTTTGCAGGACATTGCCGCCCAGGACCTGCCCGAGGGCTATTTCGTCCAGTATGCCGGCCAGTCGCGCACCGAGCTCGAGGCGGGCAATACCCTGCTTATTGCCTTCGGCCTGGCGGTCATCGTGATCTATCTGGTCCTGGCGGCGACGTTCGAGAGCTTCCGCGACCCGCTGGTCATCATGATGGCGGTGCCGCTCTCCCTGTTCGGTGCGCTGGTGTTCCTCAACCTCGGGCTGGCAACCATCAACATCTACACCGAGGTCGGGCTGATCACGCTCATCGGCCTGATCACCAAGCACGGCATCCTGATGGTGCAGTTCGCCAACCTGCAGCGCGAGCTGCGCGGACTCGGCCGCCGCGAGGCCATTGTCGAGGCCGCCCGCATCCGCCTGCGCCCGATCCTGATGACGACCTTCGCCATGGTTCTCGGCGTCATGCCGCTGATCCTGTCGAGCGGCGCCGGCGCCAAGGCGCGCTTCTCGATGGGCCTGGTGATCGCCACCGGCATGTCGATCGGCACGGTCTTCACGCTGTTCGTCGTACCGATGTTTTACACTTTCCTGTCGTCGCGCAGCCGCCCGGTGGACCGCGACGCCGGTACGCTTGCGCCGCCCGATGCGGCGCCGGCAGAATGATGGCGGCGGTCATGGGAGCCGGGCCGATGCTTGTCACCATTGGCCGGCGTGACTATGAGCGGACGATCGGGTGAGGGACAGGACCCATGGACGATTTCACAACCGCGCGGACGAAGATGGTCGACAACCAGCTGCGCACGCAGAGCGTCACCGACTACGAGGTGCTGGCGGCGATGGGCGCCGTGCCGCGTGAAGAGTTCCTGCCGCCGGCAAGCCGGGCGCTGGCCTATATCGACAGCGACCTGGCACTCGCGACGGCGGCAGCGGACGGCCCGGCGCGCTACATGATGGAGCCGGCGCCGCTGGCCCGGCTGGTGCAACTGGCCGAAGTCGGCAAGGCGGATGTCGTGCTCGTCGTCGGCTGCGGCAGCGGTTATTCGGCCGCCGTGCTGGCCCGGCTCGCCGATTCCGTCGTCGCCCTGGAACAGGACCGGGAGCTGGCGGCTGAGGCGTCGGAAACGCTGACCGAACTCGGCGTCGACAACGTTGCCGTGGTCACCGGTTCGCTTGAAGCCGGCTACCCGTCCGAGGCGCCCTACGACGTGATCTTCGTCGACGGCGCCGTCGAAGTTGTCCCGGCGGCGCTCACCGACCAGCTCAAGGACGGCGGTCGGCTGGTGGCCGTGGTCGGCTACGGACGCTCCGCCGCTGCGACGCTGTTCAGGCGCAGCGCCGGCGACATCGGCAGCCGGATTGCGTTCGATGCCGACGTGCAGCCCCTGCCGGGCTTCCGTAAGCCAAAAGCCTTTGTTTTCTAGGTGCCCAGGGTGCGAACACTGTCTGTTGTATCGGGGTCGCACCCTGAGGATAACGTTGACTATGACGGCATGAACATTTGACCGAGCCCAGCAGGCGACTAGAGTAAGTTGGTCGAGGAAGGCCGTCGTGTGGCGAGTGGGGTATTAGCGGTGCGGTACCGGCGTCTGGTGCTGGCGGTGGCTGCGGTCGTCGCCACGGTTTCACTTGGTCTGGCGCCGGCACGCGCCGAGACCCTCCTTGAAGCTTTGGCTTCGGCCTATGGCAACAACCCGACGCTCAATGCGCAGCGGGCGGCGTTGCGCGCCACCGACGAAGGTGTGCCGCAGGCGCTGTCGGGCTACCGGCCGACGGTCAGCGGTTCATTCAGCGGCGGCGTGGCTTCGTCGGGCGGGACGACGACCAACCCGCGGACCTACACGCTCAGCGTCGAGCAGCCGATCTTCGCCGGCTTCCAGGTCAAGAATGGCGTCAAGGCGGCCGAAACTGCTGTGCTTGCCGGACGCGAGGTGCTGCGCACGACCGAGCAGGACACGCTCCTGTCGGCAGTCACTGCCTTCATGAACCTCGTCCAGGCCCAGGCCAACCTCAACCTGCAGAAGCAGAACGTCGACTTCCTTCAGCAGCAGCTCAATGCCGCCAACGATCGTCTGAAGGTCGGCGAGGGCACCAAGACCGATGTTGCCCAGACCCAGGCGAAGCTTGCGGCGGGCCAATCCTCCTATGACGCCGCGGTCGCCACCTTGAACGCGGCCATCGCCACCTACGAACAGGTGATCGGGCATCGCCCGAAGAGCTTGGGCGCCGCCAAGCCGATCGATTTCATGCTGCCGGCGTCTCTCGACGCGGCGCTGGCGATGGGATTGTCGAACAACCCGTCGATTCGTGCAGCCAGCTACAACATTGATGTGGCGTCGTTCAACGTGAACGTCCTGGAAGGCAAGCTGCTGCCGAGCGTTGGGTTGACCGGGACGCTGTCCCATGCGGATGACTCCAAGGGACCGGGAACGTCGACCGATTCAGCCTCGCTGATGGCCGGCGTCAACATCCCGATCTACACCCCGGGTGCGGATTCCAAGGTGCGGCAGGCCAAGGAAACGCTGGGCCAGAGGCGCATCGAGCATGACGCAGCCGTCGCCGGCATGCGCCAGGGCGTCATCGCGGCCTGGGGCACGCTTGACGCGGCCCGCGCGCAGGCCCGTGCGGCCGACGCGCAGGTGCGGGCGCAGACCCTGGTGCTCGCCGGCGTGCAGGAGCAGCGGAAGGTCGGCCAGAGCACCACGCTTGACGTGCTCAACGCCCAGCAGGACCTCTTGACCGCCAGGCAGGCGGTGGTGACCGCCCAGCATGACCGCGTCGTTGCCGCCTACACGCTGCTGTCGGCCATCGGCAAGCTGAGCGCCTCGCAGCTCGGCCTCCACGTCGCGCGCTATGACGCCACCGAGCACTACAACCAGGTGCGCGACAAGTGGTTTGGGTTGAGAACCCCGGACGGGCGCTGATCCCCGTTTCCGATACCCGGCAATTTCGTTAGGCTTGACCGACGCGATTCGCGCGAGAATCGGGGCGTTGCAGGGAGCGCCCTCGGCATGACGATGGCGAAGCCGGGCTTGGCACAAGACCAGACCGTTGAGGAGATACTGGCGTCGATTCGCCAGGTGATTAACGGCGACCAGCCGCGGCCCGCTTCCAGTGCGCCGCGTCCGCCAGCCGGCGCGTCGCCACAGCGGACCGGCAAGGTGACCGCCATCCACGGCGGCAAGGTTGTGACGGGCGAGACTTCTGACGAGGCTCAGTCGGGGAGCACCGGTGCGGACGAGACGCCGGAGCTGTCGCACGCCGACCGCTCTCAGATGCACGACGTGATCGAACTGGCGATCGAGCAGGCGCTCGATGGGGTCAAGCCCGACGAGACACGGGCCGAGACCGGAGAGCCGCCGCGCGCAGACACGCGCCCGTCGTTCCGGACGCCGGTGAGGCCACGGGTTGAGTTGCGGCCCGCGCGCGAAGCACCACGCCCGGCCGCGCCGCCGCCGGCTCACGAGGCACCGCGCACGGCAGCGCCGCAACCACGGCCCGCACCGCCGCGCCCGGCGTCGCCGCCGCCGGCCTCGCGCGGCCTTCTGTCGCCGCGCACCAATGCGGCGGTTGCCGCTTCGTTCGACGATCTGGCGCGGGCGCTGGCCAGCAACGGGTCGCGCGATATCGACCAGACCGTGGAAGACCTGCTCCGGCCGATGCTGAAGGCCTGGCTGGAGGACAACCTGCCGTCGCTGGTGGAACGGCTGGTGCGCGAGGAAATCGAGCGCGTTTCGCGCGGTGGGCGCTAGCCGGGCGCCAGGCGCGGAAATCCTGGCCTTTTGGCCCCCGGCAATTGACTTCCCCCGATTTCGTTTTACACCCCCCGCGAGACTGGTGACTCCGTGTAACGCCCGGAATTGGTAATGCTTGACAAGTCCTTCGACGCGGCAGCGGCTGAGCCGCGCATCTATGAGACGTGGGAAACGGCCGGAGCCTTCAAGGCGGGTGCTGGCGCCAAGCCCGGCGCCGAGCCCTATTCGATCGCCATCCCGCCGCCCAACGTCACCGGCTCGCTGCATATCGGCCACGCTCTCAACAACACCTTGCAGGACGTGCTGGTGCGCTTCCAGCGCATGCGCGGCCGCGACGTGCTGTGGCAGCCGGGCATGGACCACGCCGGCATCGCCACCCAGATGGTCGTAGAGCGCCAGATGATGGAGCGCCAGGAGCCGAACCGGCGCGCCATCGGCCGCGACAAGTTCCTCGAGAAGGTGTGGGCGTGGAAGGCCGAATCCGGTGGCGTGATCCTCAACCAGTTGCGGCGCCTCGGTGCCTCCTGCGACTGGAGCCGCGAACGCTTCACCATGGACGAGGGCCTCTCGAAGGCGGTGGTCAAGGTCTTCGTCGATCTCTACCGCGAGGGGCTGATCTACAAGGACAAGCGGCTGGTCAACTGGGACCCCAAGCTGCAGACCGCCATCTCCGACCTCGAAGTCGTGCAGGAGGAGACCAAGGGCAAGCTCTGGTATTTCCGCTATCCGCTTGCCGATGGCCTCACCTACGAGCATCCCTACATGCTCGGCGAGGATGGCGAGAAGCGCGACTGGAAGCCCTCCGAAGGCGAGCCGTCGGGCCACGAGACGCGCGACTATATTGTGGTGGCGACGACGCGGCCCGAGACGATGCTTGGCGACAGCGGCGTCGCGGTTCACCCGGATGACCCGCGCTACAAGCCGCTCGTCGGCAAGTTCGCCGTCCTGCCGCTGGTCGGCCGCAGGCTGAAGATCGTTGCCGACGAATATCCGGATCCGGAGGCCGGGACCGGCGCGGTCAAGATGACTCCCGCGCACGACTTCAACGACTTCGAGGTCGGCAAGCGCCACGGTCTCGCCCAGGTCAACATCCTCGACCCGGAAGCGAACGTCGTTCTGGAAGGCAATGCCGCCTTCCTCGACCGCGTGCCGGAGAGCGACGAGCTGGCTGAGACGATCAAGGCGCTCAACAACCTCGACCGCTTCGCCGCGCGCAAGCGGGTGGTCGAGATGTTGGAGGCCAAGGGGCTCGTCGACAAGATCGAGGACCATGTCCACATGGTCCCGCACGGCGACCGCGGCGGCACGCCGGTCGAGCCCTATCTCACCGACCAGTGGTACGTCGACGCCAAGACGCTGGCTGGGCCCGCCATCGCTTCGGTCCGCGAGGGGCGCACCGAGATCATCCCGGCGACCTGGGAGAAGACCTATTTCGACTGGATGGAGAACATCCAGCCCTGGTGCATCTCGCGCCAGCTCTGGTGGGGGCACCAGATTCCGGCCTGGTACGGGCCGGACGGCAAGGTGTTCGTCGCCCATGACGAGGCCGAAGCACGCAAGCTCGCTGTCGAACACTACAAGAACGCCGGCGATGCGAAGTCGGTTGCCGCGCTCGTTGCGGACGCAAAGGATGTCGACAACGGACTGACGCGCGACGAGGACGTTCTCGACACGTGGTTCTCCTCGGCGCTGTGGCCGTTCTCGACGCTCGGCTGGCCGGAAGAGACGCCCGAGCTTGCCCGCTACTATCCGACCTCCACGCTGGTCACCGCCTTCGACATCATCTTCTTCTGGGTCGCCCGGATGATGATGATGGGCCTGCATTTCACGAAAAACTCGGAAGGCAAGCCGCAGGAGCCATTCAAGCACGTCTACATCCATGCGCTCGTCCGTGACGAGACCGGCGCCAAGATGTCGAAGTCGAAGGGCAACGTCATCGACCCCCTGCATCTCATCGGCGAATACGGCGCCGACGCGGTGCGCTTCACCATGGCCGCGCTTGCCGCACAGGGGCGCGACATCAAGCTGTCGGCGAACCGGGTCGAGGGCTATCGCAACTTTGCCACCAAGCTGTGGAACGCGGCGAAGCTCGCCGAGCACTACGACTGCAAGCCGGTCGATGGCTTCGATCCGGCCAATGCCAAGGCGACGCTCAACCGCTGGATCGCCACCGAGGCGGCGCACGCCGCCCGCGCCGTCACCGAGGCGCTCGACGCCTTCAAGTTCAACGAGGCGGCCTCGGCCATCTACCGGTTCGTCTGGAACCAGACCTGCGACTGGTATCTGGAGCTGGCCAAGCCCGCGCTCGCTGGCGCCGATGGGCCTGAGAAGGAGGAGACCAGGGCGACGGTCGTCTGGGTGCTCGACCGCATCTTCACGCTGCTCCACCCCTTCATGCCCTTCATCAGCGAGGAGCTGTGGGCGACGGCCGCGCGCGACGGCGCGCCCGAGCGGCCGCAATTGCTGGCGCTCACCGCATGGCCGGAGCTTGCCTTCGAGGACACGGATGCGGCCGCGGAGATCAACTGGCTGATCGACCTGATTTCCGCCGTCCGCTCCGTCCGCTCGGAAATGAACGTGCCAGCCGCGGCGACCGTCAGGTTGTCGGTCTCCGACGCGGCCTTCGCCACCGCCGCCCGCCTGCAACGCTACGAGGCGCTGATCATGCGGCTGGCCCGCGTCGAGGTGATCAATCTCGCCCATGCGCCGCTCAAGGGCGCAGCGCAGATCCTGGTAGGCGAGGCGACCGTTTCGATGCCGCTCGCCGGCATCATCGACATGGATGCAGAGCGCGCCCGGCTGGCCAAGGAGGGCGAGAAGGCGGCCAAGGAGATCGCCCGCATCGAGGCCAAGCTCGGCAACCAGCAATTCATGGCCAAGGCGCCGGAGGAGGTGGTCACCGAGCAGCGCGAGCGGCTGACGGAGGCGACGCAGCTGCGCGAGCGGATCGACGCCGCCTTGGCGCGGTTGGCGAGTTGAGGGCTGCCGCGTCTCGTCGCATGGCGGCGTGGTGCAATTAGGCGGCATGGGGCGCTATGATCGGCCCATGACGGCCTCGTTTTCGGTTCTCCGCGTGCCCGGATTCCTGACAATGGCGCTCCTCGCCAGCCTGGCGGCGGAGCCGGCGCTTGCCGACTGGGTTGCCGTGCAGGTCGAAACGCCCGCCAAGGTGACCGAGATCCGGCAGGCCGACGATGCGGTTTACGCCTGGGCCGGCGACCGCTGGTTCGCGCTCTCGCGGTGCAAGGACCAGCCGATCTGCCTGACGCCCGACCAGCCGCCGGAGCCGCAGAGCGCCCCCGACGGCATCCCCGACGGAACCGTCGCCTATGCCGACGGCGAGGGCATCACCAGCGCCTGGTACACCGAGCCGACCGACCGCTATCCGCATGGCGCGCTGGGCGACAAGATCGAGGCCGGGGCGATGGTCGTCCAGGACGTCTATGGACACCGGGTCACGGTTGAGCTTCCCCCGGACCAGGTCTTCGAGGACCTGACGCCGCGCATCGCCGATCTCGACGGCGACGGGCGCAACGAGGTGCTGGCGATCCGTTCGTCGCTGCGCGCCGGCGCGTCCCTTGTCGCCTACGATCTCGCCGGCAGTTCGCTGATCGAGATCGACTCGACGCCGCCCATCGGCCAGCCCAACCGCTGGCTCAACGTCGCCGGCATCGGCGACTTCACCGGCGACCGCAGCCTCGACATCGCCGCGGTGCGCACACCGCATATCGGCGGCACGCTCGAGATCGTCACGCTCGACCGCCGGCGCTTCCGCAAGGTCGACAGCGAGAAGGGCTTCTCCAACCACATCTTCGGCTCGACCGAACTGGGCATGTCGGCCGTCGCCCGCATCAACGACGACAACATCGTCGACCTCGCCGTACCGAGTGAGGACCGGCGCGTGCTGCGCTTCATGACCGTGGCGGGCGGATCTTTGCGCGAGATCGGGCGCGTGCCGCTCGATGGCGCCATCGTCACCGCCATCGGCACGCTCAATGCGCTCGACAAGCCGACCTTCCTGGTGGGGCTGGAAGACGGCCGCCTGATCGCCATTTCCAACATCGAGCCCAAGAAGAAGTAGACGCCGTCCGCATCGGCGGTGTGGCCAAGGTAGAAACAAAAAGGGGCGCCCTCGGGCGCCCCTTCGCGTACTCGGCTGAGCCCCCCGGTTCAGATCGAGTAGTACATGTCGAACTCGACCGGGTGCGGCGTGTGCTCGAAGCGGATGACCTCCTCCATCTTCAGTTCGATGTAGGCGTCGATCATGTCGTCGGTGAACACGTCGCCGGCCTTGAGGAAGGCGCGGTCCTTGTCGAGGTTGGTCAGCGCCTCGCGCAGCGAGCCACACACCGTCGGAATCTTCTTCAGCTCCTTCGGCGGCAGGTCGTAGAGGTTCTTGTCGATCGGATCGCCGGGATCGATCTTGTTCTGGATGCCGTCGAGGCCGGCCATCAGCATCGCCGAGAAGGCGAGGTAGGGATTCGCACCCGGATCGGGGAAGCGGACCTCCAGGCGCTTGGCCTTGGGGTTGCTGGCGACCGGAATACGGCAGGAGGCCGAGCGGTTGCGCGAGGAGTAGGCGAGCAGCACCGGAGCCTCGAAACCGGGCACCAGCCGCTTGTAGGAGTTGGTCAGCGGGTTGGTGAAGGCGTTGAGGGACCGGGCGTGCTTGATGATGCCGCCGATGTACCACAGGCACTCCTGCGACAGGTCGGAGTAGAGCTTGCCGGCGAACAGCGGCTTGTTGCCCTTCCAGATCGACTGGTGGACGTGCATGCCGGAGCCGTTATCGCCGTAGACCGGCTTGGGCATGAAGGTCGCGGTCTTGCCGTAGGCGTTGGCGACGTTATGGATGCAGTATTTGTAGACCTGCAGGTGGTCGGCCATGGTCACCAGCGGGCCGAACTTGAGGCCGAGTTCGTGCTGGGCCGCGGCCACCTCGTGGTGGTGCTTCTCGGTCTTGGCGCCCATCGAGGCCATCGCCGAGAGCATCTCCGAGCGCATGTCCTGCAGGGTGTCCTGCGGCGGAACCGGGAAGTAGCCACCCTTGTTGCGGATGCGGTGACCCATGTTGCCGGTTTCGTAGTCGGTGCCGGAATTGATCGGCAGCTCGATGTCGTCGAGCTTGAAGCCGGTGTTGTAGGGGTCGGTGGAGTACCTGACGTCGTCGAATACGAAGAACTCGGCTTCCGGGCCGAAGAACACGGCATCGCCGATCTTGGTGCGGGCGAGATAAGCGACCGCCTTCTTGGCGATCGAGCGCGGGTCGCGCTCATAGGGTTCGTCGGTCAGCGGCTCGAGAATATCGCAAACGATCGACAGCGTGGTCTGCGCGAAAAACGGGTCGATCGCCATCGCATCCGGATCGGGCATCAGCTTCATGTCGGACTCGTTGATCACCTTCCAGCCGGCGATCGACGAACCGTCGAACATCAAGCCTTCCGTAAGAGCTTCCTCGTCGATCAAGGCCGCATCGAATGTCACGTGCTGCCATTTGCCACGCGGATCGGTGAAGCGGAGATCGACGTACTTGACATCCTTCTCCTTCATCAGCTTGAGGACGTCTTTTGCGGTAGCCATCAGTGTTATTCCTTCCTTCTCAACCTTGAGCTCAGGTTATGTGGGGTGGGGTCATGGGCGCGCGGTCGTTGCCGGCAATGCGGACGAGGGCGCGAGAGCGTCAATCGGTCAGATCGCGTCGACGCCGCTTTCGCCGGTGCGGATGCGGACGGCCTCCTCGATGTTGGAAATGAAAATCTTGCCGTCGCCGATCCGGCCGGTCTGGGCGGCATTGCGAATGGCGTCGACGGCGCGGTCGACCATTTCGTCCGTCAGAACGATTTCGACCTTCACCTTGGGAAGAAAGTCGACGACATACTCCGCGCCGCGGTAGAGTTCGGTATGGCCCTTCTGGCGTCCGAAACCCTTGGCTTCCGTGACGGTAATGCCCTGCAGTCCGACTTCCTGAAGCGCTTCCTTCACCTCGTCGAGTTTGAAAGGCTTAATGATCGCTTCAATTTTCTTCATTGCCTCTGCGTCTCCGAAAAACAGGCGCACAGCTACGGTTACAGACCAGCCGCCGTTTTGCACGCTCCATGCCAGCCGCGCTAGACCACCGAACTGGCAGTATTTTCGGCTGATCTTCGCGCTGCACCATGATGGGAGACTGAGCCGGCGTCAATTGTCGGCTAAGGATTAAGCAAGTGACCAAGAAATCATCAATTGACGTCCAGTGGGCCTCGCAATTTGAGCGTCTTGTATCCGGGGAAGTGCCGGACGAGCAGGAGACCCCGCGCGAGGTGGCCCTCATCGCCAATCCCATCGAGGTGCTGACCCCGGAGGAGATGGGCAAGGCCGACGCGCTGACCATCGAGGCGGGGACTCCCGGGATCACCCTGATGGAAGCAGCCGGGCTGGCGGTGGCGGAGGCGGTCCACGACCTGCTGCCGCTGGGGGGCCGTGTGCTGGTGATGACCGGCCCCGGCAACAACGGCGGCGATGGTTTCGTCGCCGCCCGCCTGCTGGCCGAGGCAGGCTATGATGTCACCGTCGGGCTGCTCGCCGCCCGTGACGGGCTCAAGGGGGATGCCGCCTTCGCCGCCGCGGCATGGGCCGGCCCCAGCAAGGGGCTCTCCGCCGGCCTCGTCAGCGATGCCGACATCGTCGTCGACGCATTGTTCGGCGCCGGCCTCGACCGACCGCTGGCGGGGATTGCCGCGCAGACCGTCGCCGCTGTCAACCGCTCGGGCCTTCCGGTCGTCGCCGTCGACCTGCCGAGCGGTATCGACGGGCGCACCGGCAAGGTTCTGGGCGCCGCCGTCAAGGCGACCTGTTCGGTCACCTTCTTCCGCCTGAAACCCGGGCACCTGCTGACGCCCGGCCGCGGCTATGCCGGCAAGCGGCTGGTCGTCGACATCGGCATCGGCGCCGAGGTGCTCTCCACCATCCAGCCGAGGACGGCCTGGAACCGGCCCGGCCTGTGGTCGCTGCCGGCGCTGGCGGCGGAGGGACACAAATACGACCGCGGCCATGCGATCGTGGTGTCCGGTCTGGCGACGCGCACCGGCGCGGCGCGGCTGGCGGCGCGTGCCGCGCTGCGGGCAGGGGCGGGGCTGGTGTCGCTGGCGTCTCCGGTGGATGCCCTGGCGGTCAACGCCGCCCACCTCACCGCCGTCATGCTTCTGCCCATGAACGGCGCCGAAGGGCTGACCGCGATCCTTGCCGACAGGCGGCACAACGCGGTGGCGCTCGGACCGGCGCTTGGCGTCGGCCAGCAGGCCATGGTGCTGGTCCAGGCGGCATTGTCCTCGCCGGCAGCCGTGGTGATCGACGCCGACGGGCTGACCTCGTTCGCCGATGCGCCGCAAAAGCTCTTCCGAGCCATCAAGCGCCGCCGGCAGCCGGTCGTGCTCACGCCGCACGAGGGCGAGTTCGCTCGCCTGTTCGCCGACCTCGCCGCGGTCGGCTCCAAGACCGAACGTGCCCGCCAGGCGGCCTCGGCCTCCGGCGCCGTCGTCGTGCTGAAAGGCGCCGACACGGTGGTGGCGGCTCCGGATGGCCGCGCCTGCATTGCCGACAACGCCCCGCCGGTGCTGGCCACCGCTGGCAGCGGCGACGTGCTGACCGGCATCGTGACGGGCCTGCTGGCGCAGGGCATGCTGGGCTACGAGGCGGCTGCCGCCGCGGTGTGGTTGCACGGTGCGGCGGCGCGGACGATCGGGCGCGGGCTCATCGCCGAGGACCTGCCGGAGGCGATGCCGGCGGTCTTCGCCGAGATCGACGGAGGCTGAGCCGGGCGGGCCGCCAGCCGCAAAGGGGCGTTTTCCCTTTGAACCCTGAAAAACCCAATGATATAGAGGCCGCGCCTGGCCGGAGCCTCGACCCGCGGCCACAATCCGGGCCGGGTGCATTCCCCGATTGGCGAGATGGTGTCTTTGGTTCGGGAAGTGGCGCCGAGCGGGCGTGGCGGAACTGGTAGACGCGCGGGATTTAGGTTCCCGTGACGAAAGTCGTGGGGGTTCGAGTCCCTCCGCCCGCACCAGCCGCCCCGGGCTTGAGCTTTCTCGACAGCATCGAGAGGGACCGGCGCTGGCGGTGCAGTCGGACGGGTGAGTGACGAGCAAAGGATGGAACGGCCAAAATGCAGGTAACCGAGACCCTGGTCGATGGGCTGAAGCGCGAATTCAAGATCGTGGTCCCCGCGACCGAACTTGACGGCCGCCTGGTCGGCCGCCTGAATTCGCTCAAGGACGAGGTCCGCATCAAGGGATTCCGTCCCGGCAAGGTGCCGATGAGCCACCTCAAGCGCCTCTTCGGCCGCTCGGCCATGGCCGAGATCGTCCAGGACGTGATCTCCGAGGTCGCCCGCAACACGCTCACCGAGCGCGGCGAGAAGGCCGCGATGCAGCCGCATTATGAGCTGCCCGAGGATCAGGGTGAGGCCAACGAGGTGCTCGCCGGCAACCACGACCTTGCCTACACCATGTCCTACGAGGTGCTGCCCAAGATCGATCTCATCGATTTCAAGACGATCTCGGTCGAGCGCCCGACGGTCGAGGTGAGCGACGCCGAAGTCGAAGAGCAACTCACCCGCCTCGCCGACTCGACGCGCAGCTACTCGACCAAGGACGGCGCCGCCGCCGAGGGCGACCGCGTCACCATTTCCTATCTCGGCAAGGTCGACGGCGAGCCTTTCGAAGGCGGCAGCGACGACAACGCCGTCATCAGGATCGGCGACAAGCGCTTCATCCCGGGCTTCGAGGAGCAACTCGTCGGCCTGTCGACCGGCGACAAGAAGGTGATCACGGTCACTTTCCCGGGGGACTATGCGGCGTCCCATCTGGCCGGCAAGGAAGCGACGTTCGACATCGAGGTGAAGGCCGTGGCCGCCGGCGACGAGGTCAAGGTCGACGACAAGCTGGCCGAGCGGCTGGGCCTGGAATCGCTGCAGAGCCTGCGCGACACGGTGCGCCAGCAGCTTCAGTCGCAATACGCCCAAGCGATCCGCCAGCGGGTCAAGCGGCAAATCCTCGACAAGCTCGACGAGACCCACCGCTTCGAGCTGCCCGAGCGCCTTGTCGAGCAGGAGTTCGACACCATCTGGCGGCAGATCGTTGCCGAGCTGTCCAATCAGAAGCGGACGTTCGAGGACGAGGACACGACCGAGGAGAAGGCGAAGGGCGAATACCACGAAATCGCCGAACGCCGCGTGCGCCTTGGCCTGGTGATGTCGGAGATCGGCGAACGTGCCAAGGTCGAAGTCACCGACGACGAGATTCAGCGCGCCATGGCCGCCCAGCTTCGCCAGGTCCCCGGCCAGGAGCAGGCGCTGCTCGACTATTACCGGCAGAATCCCGATGCCCTGTCCTCGCTCCGCGCCCCGATCTTCGAGGAGAAGGTGGTCGATTACCTGCTCGAGCTGGTCGAAATCACCGACAAGCCGATGACGGCCGAGGATCTGATGAAGCAGGCCGAGGAAGACGGCCTGGTTGAGAGCTGAGGGCGCCCCCTTCCGGTTGGGCCGTCCATACCATATCTATTGCCCTGCAATCGGGGATTCGCCTGCCGGCGGATCCCGTGGAACGCCGGCGGTGCTGTCTCCCGCAGCCCACCCGGCATCGGGCGACCGAAGGATTCCCATGAAAGACCCCATCGACACCTACATGCAGCTCGTGCCCATGGTGGTCGAGCAGACCAACCGCGGTGAACGCGCCTACGACATCTATTCGCGGCTGCTCAAGGAGCGCCTGATCTTCGTCACCGGGCCCATCGAGGACCACATGGCGTCGCTGATCATCGCCCAGTTGCTCTTCTTGGAGGCGGAGAACCCCAAGAAGGAAATCGCCATGTACATCAACTCGCCGGGCGGCGTGGTCACCTCCGGCATGGCGATCTACGACACCATGCAGTTCATCAAGCCGGCGGTGTCGACCTTGTGCATCGGCATGGCGGCGTCGATGGGCTCGCTGCTGCTTGCCGGCGGCCAGGCGGGGCTGCGCTTCGCGCTACCCAACGCGCGCATCCTGGTCCACCAGCCCTCGGGCGGCTTCCAGGGCCAGGCGTCGGACATCGAACGCCACGCCGAGGACATCGTGAAGATGAAGCGGCGGCTGAACGAGATCTACGTCAAGCACACCGGCAAGGACTACGAGACGATCGAGCGGACGCTCGACCGCGACTACTTCATGACCGCCGAGGACGCCCGCAAGTTCGGCATCGTCGACAAGGTGTTGACCGACCGGGGAGCGCTGGAGGCGGCCGAGGGAAAGGTCCAGGGGAGCTGATCGACGGGGGCGTGTGCCGCTGAACTGGCACATTTCTGCCGTTAAGTATCTCTTGAACAAATCGCGGATAGCATGGTTGAGTCGCCGCGTCAGGATTGCACCGGGAAGACCGGGCGTTAAGGTTGAGGTGAATGTTCGCGCCAAGGGCGGGCGCGGGCGGGTACAACGGGCTGAACGCTGGCGGAATGCCGGCCACCGCAGTGATGAGGGTGCAGAATGAGCAAGGTCAGCGGCAGCGACAACAAGAACACCCTTTATTGCTCCTTCTGCGGCAAGAGCCAGCATGAAGTCCGCAAGCTCATCGCCGGGCCGACCGTCTTCATCTGCGACGAGTGCGTCGAACTGTGCATGGACATCATCCGCGAGGAGAACAAGACCTCCGCGCTGAAGTCCCGCGACGGCGTGCCGACGCCGACCGAGATCTGCAACGTGCTCGACGACTATGTCATCGGTCAGAAGCATGCCAAGCGCGTGCTCGCGGTGGCCGTCCACAACCACTACAAGCGGCTGAACCATGCCGCCAAGAACAACGACGTCGAACTGGCGAAGTCGAACATCCTGCTGCTCGGTCCGACCGGTTGCGGCAAGACGCTGCTCGCCCAGACGCTGGCGCGTATCCTCGACGTGCCCTTCACCATGGCCGATGCGACGACGCTGACCGAAGCCGGCTACGTCGGCGAGGACGTCGAGAACATCATCCTCAAGCTGCTTCAGGCCGCCGACTACAATGTCGAGCGGGCGCAGCGCGGCATCGTCTACATCGACGAGGTCGACAAGATCAGCCGCAAGTCGGACAACCCGTCCATCACGCGCGACGTGTCGGGTGAGGGTGTGCAGCAGGCGCTGCTCAAGATCATGGAGGGCACCGTCGCCTCGGTGCCTCCGCAGGGCGGCCGCAAGCATCCGCAGCAGGAATTCCTGCAGGTCGACACGACCAACATCCTGTTCATCTGCGGCGGCGCCTTCGCCGGCCTCGAGAAGATCATCTCCGATCGCGGCCGCAAGACGTCGATCGGTTTCGGCGCCCATGTCGCGACCAACGAAGATCGCCGCACCGGCGAACTGCTCCGCGAGGTCGAGCCGGAGGACCTGTTGCGCTTCGGCCTGATCCCCGAATTCGTCGGCCGCCTGCCGGTGCTGGCCACGCTCGAGGACCTCGACGAGGACGCGCTGATCAAGATTCTCACCGAACCCAAGAACGCGCTGGTCAAGCAGTACCAGCGGCTGTTCGACATGGAGAACGTCGACCTGACCATCCATCCGGATGCGCTGATCTCGATCTCCAAGAAGGCGATCGACCGCAAGACCGGTGCCCGTGGCCTGCGCTCCATCATGGAGGCGATCCTGCTGGAGACCATGTTCGACCTGCCCGGCCTCGACGGCGTGCAGGAGGTGGTCATCTCGGCCGACGTGGTCGAGGGCAAGGCCAGGCCGCTCTACATCTATTCCGAGCGGCGCGAGGACGTGGGCTCGACCGCCTGAGCATCGTTCGGGCACGCCGACTGAGGCGGCAGCACCTCGAATCAGCGGCAGAATCCCGCCGCAGGGCGCCTGCGGGCCGGCGCCTTGACACCCTTGGCCCGCAACGCCACCTAATGGGTCAACTGCCGGACGAGGCGCGGGTTTGATTCCGCGCCGCCGGTACCCGCCGCGTGACGCCGGTTCCGCCTCCCCGGAACGGGACGTCAGGAAAGGAATAGAGATCGCATGACAACCGAACGGCCGGGTTCTATCGGACTCCCCGCAAGCGACGCCGACGTTTTCCCCGTCCTGCCGTTGCGCGACATTGTCGTGTTCCCGCACATGATCGCGCCGCTCTTCGTCGGCCGCGAGAAGTCGATCCGTGCCCTCGAAGAGGTGATGCGCGCGGAAAAGCCGATTCTGCTCGTCACCCAGCAGAACCCCAGTGAAGACGAGCCCAAGCCGGAGACGCTGTTCACCGTCGGCACCCTGGCTTCGGTGCTGCAGCTCCTCAAGCTGCCCGACGGCACCGTCAAGGTGCTGGTCGAGGGTTCCGGACGGGCGGAAATCAGCCGCTTCACCGACAACGAGTCCTTCTACGAGGCACATGCCCACCGGCTGCCCGATGTGATCGGCGACACGGTCGAGGCCGAGGCGCTGGCGCGCTCGGTGATGACCGAGTTCGAAAACTACGTGAAGCTCAACAAGAAGATCTCGCCCGAGGTGGTCGGCGCGGTCAGCCAGATCGACGACTATGCCAAGGTCGCCGATACGGTCGCCTCGCACCTGGCCGTCAAGATCGCCGAGAAGCAGGGCATCCTGGGGCTGCCGACCGTGGTCGAGCGGCTGGAGCGCGTGCTCGGCCTGATGGAGAGCGAGATTTCGGTCCTCCAGGTGGAGAAGCGCATCCGCAGCCGCGTCAAGCGCCAGATGGAGAAGACGCAGCGCGAGTACTACCTGAACGAGCAGATGAAGGCGATCCAGAAGGAGTTGGGCGACTCCGAGGATGGCAAGGACGAGGTTCAGGAACTCGAGGAAAAGATCGCCAAGACCAAGCTCTCCAAGGAGGCGCGGGAGAAGGCGACCAACGAGCTGAAGAAGCTGCGCCAGATGAGCCCGATGTCGGCCGAGGCGACGGTGGTCAGGAACTACCTCGACTGGCTGCTCGGCATCCCGTGGGGCAAGAAGTCCAAGGTCAAGTATGACCTGAACTACGCCCAGGAGACCCTCGACGCCGATCACTACGGGCTGGAGAAGGTCAAGGAGCGCATCGTCGAATATCTCGCCGTGCAGAGCCGCTCGAACAAGCTGAGGGGCCCGATCCTCTGCCTCGTCGGCCCGCCCGGCGTCGGCAAGACCTCGCTCGGCAAGTCGATCGCCAAGGCCACCGGCCGCGAGTTCGTGCGCATGTCGCTCGGCGGCGTGCGCGACGAGGCCGAAATCCGCGGTCACCGGCGCACCTATATCGGCTCGATGCCCGGCAAGGTCATCCAGTCGATGCGCAAGGCCAAGAAGGTCAATCCGCTGTTCCTGCTCGACGAGGTCGACAAGATCGGCATGGATTTCCGCGGCGATCCGTCTTCGGCGCTGCTCGAGGTCCTCGATCCGGAGCAGAATTCGTCCTTCAACGACCACTATCTCGAGGTCGACTACGACCTGTCGAACGTGCTGTTCATCACCACGGCGAACACGCTGAACATCCCGCCGCCGCTGATGGACCGCATGGAGATCATTCGCATCGCCGGCTACACCGAGGATGAGAAGATCGAGATCGCCCGTCGCCATCTGACCCCGAAGATCCTCAGGGAGCACGGTCTGGCGGAAAAGGAGTTCGCCGTCGACAACGAGGCGTTGAAGACGATCATCCGCCGCTATACGCGGGAGGCCGGCGTCCGCAATCTTGAGCGCGAGCTGGCTACGCTTGCCCGCAAGAGCGTCAAGGAGCTGATCCTCTCGAAGAAGAAGTCGATCAAGATCAGCCCCAAGAACATCGAGGATTTCCTCGGCGTTCCGCGCTTCCGCTACGGCGAGGTTGAGGAGGAGGACCTGGTTGGCCTGGTGACCGGACTGGCGTGGACCGAGGTGGGCGGCGAGCTGCTGACCATCGAAGGCGTCATGATGCCGGGCAAGGGCAAGATGATCGTCACGGGCAACCTCCGCGACGTGATGAAGGAGTCGATCTCGGCGGCGGCCTCTTATGTCCGCAGCAGAGCCATCGATTTCGGCATCGAGCCGCCGATGTTCGACAAGAACGACATCCACGTCCACGTGCCGGAGGGTGCCACGCCCAAGGACGGCCCGTCGGCCGGCGTCGCCATGGTGACCGCCATCGTCTCGGTGATGACCGGCATCCCGGTCCGCAAGGACGTGGCGATGACCGGCGAGATCACGCTGCGCGGCCGTGTCCTGCCGATCGGCGGCCTCAAGGAAAAGCTGCTGGCGGCGCTACGCGGCGGCATCAAGCGCGTGCTCATTCCGGAGGACAACGCCAAGGACCTGGCGGACATCCCTGAGAACGTCAAAAGCGGCCTGGAAATCGTCCCGGTGGCACGTATGGACGAGGTTCTGAGGCGGGCCCTGGTGCGCGCTCCGGTGCCGATCGAGTGGAGCGGGACCAAGGAGCCCACGGCGCCGGTGGGCGCCGACGAGGACGCTCCGGGCGCCATGGTTGCGCACTAAGCGTTTGAAATAACAAGAGAAAGCGCGCCTGCCTGGTGGCCGGCGCGCTTTTTTTATGCACGGGCGCATTTCGATCAAAATCGCGGGATTCCGCCGTTTTTTCTTGCCAGAGGCGTTTTTTCGCATGAGTGTCCTCAGCGAAGTCGATCGCGCGAATCGCTTTCGGCTCTGACGAGGGAAAGGGAGTTTCCATGAACAAGAATGATCTGATCGCGGCTGTGGCTGAGCGGACCGGCATGTCCAAGGCTGGGGCCGGACAGGCAGTTGATGCAACCTTCGATGCGATTACCGATTTACTGAAGGCAGGCACGGAAGTGAAGATCATTGGGTTCGGCAACTTCGCGGTCGCCAAACGCGCCGCCAGCGTCGGACGCAATCCGCGCACCGGTGAGGCGATCAACATCGCCGCATCCAAGACACCCAAATTCAAGGCCGGCAAGGGCCTGAAAGACGCCGTCAACCGCTAGGCGGCAGTAACCCGTTTTCCCGACAGGCCCCGCGTCTTGCGCGGGGCCTTGTCTCTGCCTGGACGGGTAGGGCGGGCCGCCACGGCCAAACCGGCTTGCAACGCCGGGTCGCGGGCATCTAAATGCTGGCGCGAAAGACGGGCGGTTAGCTCAGTTGGTAGAGCGCCACGTTTACACCGTGGATGTCGGGGGTTCGAGTCCCTCACCGCCCACCATCCGGTGCGCCGGGTGCTGGCGATTTCGCCGGGCAACGCCTGACAAATCCTTGACTTGGCAGGGGCGCTCGCTTAACTCCTGCCGGCGCGCCGCGAGGCGCGAACGCCCGCGGGGGCGTAGCTCAGTTGGTTAGAGTGCCGGCCTGTCACGCCGGAGGTCGCGGGTTCGAGCCCCGTCGCTCCCGCCATTTTCTAGCTCACGGCCAATTCGCTTCGCTCATGGCCTCCGCTGGGGCGGCCTGACCGGCCGGCGCGCCTTGCGCGCTAGGCTCGCTGTTTGGACTGCGTCCCAAACGCTTCGCCATTCTTCCGCCCATGGCCAATTGGCTTCGCTCATGGCCTCCGCTGGGGCGGCCTGACCGGCCGGCGCGCCTTGCGCGCCAGGCTCGCTGTTTGGACTGCGTCCCAAACGCTTCGCCATTCTCGCTCACGGCCAATTCGCTGCGTCGGGCCGGCCTCACCGGGCCACGATCGCGTTGCGCAGCGCCAGCGGATGGTCGATGCGGCGGAGGTGCTCGATGCCTTCGCCGGTGCCCAGGACGTGGATGGTGCCGTAGCCGAGCAGGCGCCCCCAGAACGACTGGTCGACCGTCACCGACTCGACCTTGTCCATGTTCATCTCGGCCGTATGGCGCCGGATGAAGCCCTTCTTGTAGATCACCCTGAGATCGGTGACCGCGATCTCCGTGATCCACTGGTCGAACCACGCCCGCACCGCCGAAATCAGCGCGATCACCAGGACGATCGCCGCGGCGATCCAGGCCACCGGCGCCATGTCCGGCGAGACATTTGCGGCCACGGCCGCCAGGGCGGCAGCAATGGTGGCCGTGAAGAAGGCCGAGCCATAGATGATCCAGTGAAGTTTGCCCCGGTAGATGACCGTCTCGCCAGGTTGCAGGACGCTGTTGACGTAGCTCATCGCCGCCCCTTCCGTCGCCGGCGCGGATGGTAGGTTTGCAGGGTGGCGATTGCAACGAAGGGTGGCAAAACTTGCGGCGATTGTTCCGGCCTTTGTGACTTGCAACTCCGCGCTTGCTCGGTTAAGCCTCCGGCTCATTCCTCACAGCCTGGAACCCGAACAGGGTGGGGCTGTATTGGCGGCAATCGGCTAGGCAGGGGGCGGCCTTGTCGCTATGCTGCAACGCGATAAGTTGATGCTGGGGGCGGGGTCCGCGGGCGATTTGGGCTGCGGCGACCGGAGAGCAGAATGGAAAGCCTGTTGAGTGCCTATTTGCCGATCGTGGTGTTCATGGGCATCGCGGCGATCATCGGCCTGGTGCTTCTCGTTGCCCCCTTCATCATCGCCTACAAGAGCCCCGACCCGGAGAAGCTGTCGGCCTATGAGTGCGGCTTTGCCGCATTCGACGACGCCCGCATGCAGTTCGACATCCGCTTCTACCTCGTCGCCATCCTGTTCATCATCTTCGACCTTGAAGTGGCCTTCCTGTTTCCCTGGGCGATCTCCTTCGGCAAGCTCGGCTGGGTGGGCTTCTGGTCGATGATGGCGTTTCTCGCCGTGCTGACCATCGGCTTCATCTATGAATGGCGGAAGGGAGCGCTGGAATGGGATTGACCGCGCCCGCCGACAAGCCGCTGGTCGATACCGCCGGGCAGCCGCTGAAGCGCAACAACGACCCGTATTTCGTCGAGATCAACAACGAGCTCGCCGACAAGGGCTTTCTGGTCACCGCCACTGATGAGCTGATCACCTGGGCGCGCACCGGCTCGCTGATGTGGATGACCTTCGGCTTGGCCTGCTGCGCCGTCGAGATGATGCAGGCCTCGATGCCGCGCTATGACGTGGAGCGCTTCGGCTTCGCCCCGCGCGCCAGCCCGCGGCAGTCGGACGTGATGATCGTCGCCGGCACGCTCACCAACAAGATGGCCCCGGCGCTGCGCAAGGTCTACGACCAGATGCCGGAGCCGCGCTACGTCATTTCCATGGGCTCGTGCGCCAACGGCGGCGGCTACTACCACTATTCCTATTCGGTCGTGCGTGGGTGCGACCGCATTGTTCCGGTCGATATCTACGTGCCCGGCTGTCCGCCGACGGCCGAGGCCCTGGTCTACGGCGTCCTTCTCCTGCAGAAGAAGATTCGGCGCACCGGGACGATCGAACGCTGAAGCGGTCAGGGGAACCGGCGTCGTGGACGAGACACTCAAGGAGCTCGGGGACTACATTGCGGCCACGCATGGCGATGCCGTGGTCGATTGGCAGATGGCCTTCGGCGAACTGACCGTCGTTGTCGCTGCCAACGACATCGTGCCCTTCGTGCGCTTCCTGCGCGACGACCCGCGGCTGGCCTTCATCAACCTGACCGATGTGTGCGGCGTCGACTGGCCGCAGCGCGAGAAGCGCTTCGACGTGGTTTATCATTTCCTCAGCCCGCGCCAGAACGTGCGCATCCGCGTCAAGGTCACGGCCGACGAGACGATACCGGTGCCCTCGATCACGTCGGTCTTTCCGGGCGCCGACTGGTTCGAGCGCGAGGCCTACGATTTCTACGGCATCCTGTTCACCGGCCACCCGGACCTCAGGCGCATCCTCACCGACTACGGCTTCGAGGGCCATCCGCTGCGCAAGGACTTCCCGCTCACCGGCTATGTCGAGGTGCGCTACGACGACGAGCAGAAGCGGGTGGTCTATGAGCCGGTGCGGCTTGCCCAGGAATTCCGCGATTTCGATTTCCTCTCGCCCTGGGAAGGCACGGAGTACGTGCTGCCGGGGGATGAGAAGGCGAAAGGGCAGTGATGTCTGAAACCGACGTCCGCACCTTCAACATCAATTTCGGGCCGCAGCACCCGGCGGCGCACGGTGTGTTGCGCCTGGTGCTGGAGCTCGACGGCGAGATCGTCGCGCGCGTCGATCCCCATGTCGGCCTGCTTCATCGTGGCACCGAGAAGCTGATCGAGCACAAGACCTACCTGCAGGCGGTGCCCTATTTCGACCGGCTCGACTATGTCGCGCCGATGAACCAGGAACACGCCTTCGCGCTCGCGGTCGAGAGACTGCTCGGCATCACGGTGCCACGCCGCGGCCAGCTGATCCGCGTGCTCTATTGCGAGATCGGCCGGCTGCTCAACCACCTGCTCAACGTCACCACCCACGCGCTCGACGTGGGCGCGCTGACGCCGCCGCTGTGGGGCTTCGAGGAGCGCGAGAAGCTGATGGTCTTCTACGAGCGCGCCTCCGGCAGCCGCATGCACGCGGCCTATTTCCGGCCGGGCGGGGTGCATCAGGACCTGCCGCAGGACCTGATCGACGACATCGGCGCGTTCTGCGAGTCCTTCCCGAAGGTGGTTGACGACATTCACGGTCTGCTCACCGACAACCGCATCTTCAAGCAGCGCAACGTCGATATCGGCGTGGTCAGCCTGGAGGACGCCTGGAAGTGGGGTTTCTCCGGCGTCATGGTGCGTGGCTCCGGCGCTGCCTGGGACCTGCGCAAGGCGCAGCCCTACGAGGTCTACGAGGAGATGGACTTCGACATCCCCGTCGGCAAGAACGGCGACTGCTACGACCGGTACCTGATCCGCATGGAAGAGATGCTCCAGTCGGTCAGGATCATGAAGCAGGCAATCGAGAAGCTGAACGCGCCCGAGGGCAAGGGGCCGGTCACCTCCGATGACGGCAAGGTGGTGCCGCCTAAGCGCGGCGAGATGAAGCGCTCGATGGAGGCGCTCATCCACCACTTCAAGCTCTACACCGAGGGCTATCACGTTCCGGCCGGCGAAGTTTACGCCGCCGTCGAGGCGCCCAAGGGCGAGTTCGGCGTCTATCTCATCGCCGACGGCACCAACAAGCCCTATCGCTGCAAGATCAAGCCGCCGGGCTTCGCCCATCTCTCCGCCATGGATCACATGACCCGCGGCCACATGCTGGCCGACGTCACCGCGATCCTCGCCTCGCTCGACATCGTCTTCGGGGAGGTCGATCGCTGATGGCCGTCCGTCGTCTCGCCGAGAAGCAGCCCGAGAGCTTTGCCTTCGCGCCTGACAACCTGGCATGGGCGAAGAAGGAGATTGCGAAATACCCGGAGGGCCGCCAGGCCTCGGCGGTGATCTCGCTGCTCTGGCGGGCGCAGGAGCAGGAAGGCTGGGTCACCGAGCCGGCGATCCGGGCCATTGCCGACCTGCTCGGCATGTCCAAGATCCGCGTGCTCGAGGTCGCCACCTTCTACACCATGTTCAATCTCGAGCCGGTCGGCGGCAAGGCGCATATCCAGCTGTGCGGCACGACGCCCTGCTGGCTGCGCGGTGCCAACGACCTCAAGGCCGTCTGCCATCGCCGGATTGGCGGCGAGCACCAGCTCTCGGCCAACGGCGACCTGTCGTGGGAAGAGGTGGAATGTCTCGGCGCCTGCGTGAACGCGCCGCTGGTGCAGATCGGGGCGGACACCTATGAGGACCTGACCGCGGAGCGCCTCGAGAAGCTCATCGACGACATTGTCGCTGGCCGGCCGCTCAAGCCCGGCCCCCAGATCGACCGCCAGTTCGGGGCGCCGATCGGCGGGCCGACGACGCTGCTCGACGATCCGACGGCGCCGGCGGCGAGCGACACCGCGATCGTCGAAGCTGTGCAGCCGAGGGGACTCGATGCCCCGCGCGACGGCAAGGCCGACGACCTCAAGCGCATTTCCGGGATCGGCCCCAAGATCGAGGGGCTGCTCAATGGGCGCGGCATCTTCCATTACGATCAGATCGCCGGCTGGAGCGCGGCCGAGATCGCCTGGGTCGACAATGACCTGAGTTTCAAGGGGCGCATCGAGCGCGAGGACTGGATCGGCCAGGCCAGAGTCCTTGCCGCTGGCGGCGAGACCGAATTCTCCCGGCGTTCGGGCGCCGGCCAAGGAAAGACCTGAAGACCGATGCTCGCCGACAAGGACCGCATCTTCACCAACCTCTACGGCCGCCACGACCGGGGCCTGAAGGGCGCCATGGCGCGCGGCACCTGGGACGGCACCAAGGCGATCCTGGAGAAGGGCCGCGACGCCATCATCAACGAGATCAAGGCGTCGGGCCTGCGCGGCCGCGGCGGGGCCGGCTTCCCGACCGGCCTCAAATGGTCGTTCATGCCCAAGGAGATCGGCGACCGGCCGCATTATCTGGTCGTCAACGCCGACGAGTCGGAGCCCGGCACCTGCAAGGACCGCGAGATCCTGCGCCACGACCCGCACATCCTGGTCGAAGGCTGCCTGGTCGCCGGCTTCGCCATGGGCGCGCACACCGCCTTCATCTATGTGCGCGGCGAGTTCATCCGCGAGCGCGAACATCTCCAGGCGGCCGTCGACGAAGCCTATGAGGCTGGCCTGATCGGCAAGAACAACAAGAATGGTTGGGATTTCGACATCGTCGTCCATCACGGCGCTGGCGCCTACATCTGCGGCGAGGAGACCGGCCTGCTCGAAAGCCTGGAAGGCAAGAAGGGCATGCCGCGGCTGAAGCCGCCGTTCCCCGCCGCGGTCGGCGTCTATGGCTGCCCGTCGACCGTCGCCAACGTCGAATCCGTCGCCGTCGCGCCGACCATCATGCGCCGCGGGGCTGCCTGGTTCGCCGGCTTCGGCCGGCCGAACAACACCGGCACCAAGCTCTTCTGCATCTCCGGCCACGTCGAGAAGCCGTGCACGGTGGAAGAGGAGATGGGCATCACGCTGCGCGAGCTGATCGACCACCATGCCGGCGGCGTGCGCGGCGGCTGGGATAATCTGCTTGCCGTCATCCCGGGCGGTGCCTCGGTGCCCTGCCTGCCGGCCTATATGTGCAACGACCTGATCATGGATTTCGATGCGCTGCGCGACGTCAAGTCAGGCCTTGGCACGGCGGCGGTCATCGTCATGGACAAGTCGACCGACATCGTGAAGGCGATCGCGCGTCTGTCCTATTTCTACAAGCACGAGAGCTGCGGCCAGTGCACGCCCTGCCGCGAGGGCACCGGCTGGATGTGGCGCGTGCTCGAGCGCATGGCCGAAGGACGCGCCGAGAAGCACGAGATCGACATGCTGCTCGAGGTCACATATCAGGTCGAAGGTCACACCATCTGCGCGCTCGGCGACGCGGCGGCTTGGCCGGTGCAAGGACTTATCCGCCATTTCCGCGGCGAGATCGAGAAGCGCATCGACACCTATCACATGACGCATCCGGACTTCAGCACGCCGGTGATGACCGAGGCGGCCGAGTAGGGACGATGAACGAAACCCGCCACCTCGCCGAGTTCAACGTTGCGCGGATCGCCTTTCCGCTCGACGATCCGCGCATGGCCGAGTTCGTCGACAATGTCGACCGCGTCAACAAGCTCGCCGAGAAGATCGAGGGTTTCGTGTGGCGGCTTCAGGATTACAGCGGCCACGCCATGAACATGCGGGTCTATGACGACCCGACCATCCTGCCCAACCTGACGCTGTGGCGGAACGAGGCAGCGCTGGAACGCTTCATCTGGCAGACGCTGCATGGGCGCTTCTATCGCCGCCGCGAGACCTGGTTCGTGCCCATGGAAACGCCGCTGGTGATGTGGTGGGTGGACGCCGGCGAGCGGCCCGACATGGCCGAAGGCGTCCGGCGCCGCGACCACCTGATCGCGCACGGGCCGAGCGATTCCGCCTTTGGTTGGGAGCAGCTGCCCAATGCGGCCCTGTGGAAGACTCAACGCGGCATGAAACTCGACGAGCGTGCGGCATGACGAAGATCAAGGTAGACGGCAAAGAGATCGACGTCCCGGCCGAGTACACGCTGCTCCAGGCCTGTGAGGCGGCCGGCGCCGAGATTCCGCGCTTCTGCTTCCACGAGCGGCTGTCGGTCGCCGGCAATTGCCGCATGTGCCTGATCGAGGTGAAGGGCGGTCCGCCCAAGCCGCAGGCGAGCTGCGCCATGGCCGTGCGCGACCTGCGCCCCGGCCCCGACGGGGCGCCGCCGGAGATGTTCACCAAGTCGAAGATGGTGAAGAAGGCGCGCGAAGGGGTGATGGAGTTCCTGCTCATCAACCACCCGCTGGATTGCCCCATCTGCGACCAGGGCGGCGAGTGCGACCTGCAGGACCAAGCGATGGCCTACGGCGTCGATGGCAGCCGCTTCCAGGAAAACAAGCGCGCCGTCGAGGACAAATATATCGGGCCGCTGGTCAAGACGACCATGACCCGCTGCATCCACTGCACGCGCTGCATCCGCTTCTCGGCTGAGGTCGCCGGCGTCGAGGATCTCGGCGCTACCGGCCGCGGCGAGGACATGGAGGTCACCAGCTACCTCGAACAGGCCATGCACTCCGAACTGCAGGGCAATGTCATCGACCTCTGCCCGGTCGGCGCGCTGACCGCCAAGCCCTACGAGTTCCACGCCCGGCCGTGGGAGCTGGTGAAGACGGAATCGATCGACGTCATGGACGCTGTCGGCTCCGCCATCCGCGTCGATACGCGCGGTCGCGAGGTGATGCGCATCCTGCCGCGCTTGAACGAGGCGGTGAACGAGGAGTGGATCTCCGACAAGACCCGTTTCATCTGGGACGGGCTCCGGACCCAGCGCCTCGACAGGCCCTATGTGCGCCGCAGCGGCCGCCTGGAGCCGGCAAGCTGGGGCGAGGCCTTTGCTGCCATCGCCGACAAGGTGAAGGCGGCGAGGCCGGAGCGCATGGGCGCGCTGGTCGGCGACCTTGCGGCGGTCGAAGAAATCTACGCATTGCGCGAGCTGATGGCGTCGCTCGGGGTCAAGAACCTCGATTGCCGCGAACAGGGCGACAAGCTCGACCCGGCCGCCGGCCGCGCCAGCTACATCTTCAACCCCACCATAGCCGGCATCGAGCAGGCGGACGCCATCCTCATCGTCGGCTCCGACCCGCGCCACGAAGCGGCGGTGCTGAACGCGCGCATCCGCAAGCGTTGGCGCATGGGCGTTCTGCCGATCGGCCTCGTCGGCGAGCAGGTCGACCTCACCTATCCCTATGACTATCTCGGCGCCGGTCCGCAGAGCCTGGCCGAGCTTGCCGGCGGCACCTCCGGCTTCGGCAAGGTTCTGGCCGCGGCCAAGCGGCCGCTGGTCGTGATCGGGCAGGGGGCGCTGGCGCGTCCCGATGGCCCGGAAGTTCTGGCGCTGGCCGCCAAGATCGCCACCGCGGGAGACCGCGACGAGGGCTGGAACGGCCTTGCCGTCCTGCATACCGCGGCGGCCCGCGTCGGCGCGCTTGATCTCGGCTTCGTGCCGCAGGGTGGCGGCCTCGACACCGTCGGCATGGTGGCGGCTGCCGCCGCCGGCGAGATCGACGTGCTCTTCCTGCTCGGCAACGACGCCATCGACATGCATGCGCTCTCCAGCGCGTTCGTTGTCTATATCGGCACCCACGGCGATGCCGGCGCCCACCGCGCCGACGTTATCTTGCCCGGCGCCGCCTATACCGAGAAATCAGCAACCTACGTCAACACCGAGGGCCGTGTGCAGATGACCGAGCGGGCTGCCTTTCCGCCCGGTGACGCGCGCGAGGACTGGGCGATCCTGCGGGCGCTTTCCGACGTACTCGGGGCCCGGTTGCCCTTCGACAGCCTTGCCGAGCTGCGCGCCAAGCTCTACGCAGCACACCCACACTTCATCCGCGTCGACCAGATCGAGCCCGGCTCGCTTAGCGAGGTGCAGGCCCTGGCCGCGGGTGCAGGCAAGGCGGGCGGCGAGCCGTTCCGGAACGTCATCGGCGATTTCTATCTGACGAACCCCATCGCGCGCGCATCCGCCGTGATGGCCGAGTGTTCGGCGCTCGCCGCCGGCAGGCTCGCAACGGCGGCGGAGTGAGCGAACGATGAGCGGCTTCGTCTCCACCTACGTCATCCCCGGCGTCATCATGGTCGCCGAGAGCCTGCTGCTGCTGGTTAGCCTGCTCATCTTCATCGCCTTCATCCTCTATGCCGACCGCAAGATCTGGGCGGCGGTGCAGATGCGCCGCGGGCCGAACGTCGTCGGTCCCTGGGGTGTGCTGCAGAGCTTCGCCGACTTCCTCAAGTTCGTCTTCAAGGAGCCGATCGTTCCATCCGGCGCCAACAAAGGCGTCTATCTGCTGGCGCCGCTGGTGACCTCGGTGCTGGCGATGTCGGCCTGGGCGGTGATCCCCTTCGACGCCGGCGTGGTGATCGCCAACATCAATGTCGGCATCCTCTACATCTTCGCCATTTCGTCACTCGGCGTGTACGGCATCATCATGGCCGGCTGGGCGTCGAACTCGAAATACCCCTTCCTCGGCGCATTGCGCTCGGCCGCGCAGATGGTCTCCTACGAGGTCTCCATCGGCTTCGTCATCATCACCGTCCTGCTCGCCGCCGGCTCGCTCAACCTTTCGGATATCGTGGTCTCGCAGCAGGGCGGGCTCGGCACCAAGCTTGGTCTGCCCGCGAGCTTCCTCGACTGGTACTGGCTGCCGCTGTTCCCGATGTTCATCATCTTCTTCATCTCGGCCCTGGCCGAGACGAGCCGGCCGCCCTTCGACCTGCCGGAAGCGGAATCGGAACTGGTCGCCGGCTACGCCGTCGAATATTCCTCGACGCCGTACCTGCTCCTCTTCCTCGGCGAATACGTGGCCATCTGCGTCATGTGCTCAATGACCACCATCCTCTTCCTCGGCGGCTGGCTGCCGCCGATCGCGATTCCTCCGTTCACCTGGATTCCCGGCATCATCTGGTTCGTACTGAAGGCGTGCTTCGTCTTCTTCATGTTTGCCATGGTGAAGGCGTTCGTGCCGCGCTATCGCTACGACCAGTTGATGCGCCTGGGCTGGAAGGTGTTCCTGCCGATGTCCCTGCTCATGGTCGTGGTGGTGGCGGGTTTCCTCAGACTGACGGGCTGGGCGTGAGGCAAGACGATGCGACTTGACCAATCCGCCAAAGCGCTCTTCCTCACCGACTTCGTGTCGGCGCTCGTCCTGTCGCTGCGCTATTTCTTCGGCAAGAAGGCGACCCTCAACTATCCCTTCGAGAAGGGTCCGGTGAGCCCGCGCTTCCGCGGCGAGCACGCGCTGCGCCGCTATCCCAATGGCGAGGAGCGTTGCATCGCCTGCAAGCTGTGCGAGGCAATCTGTCCGGCACAGGCGATCACCATCGAGGCCGGCCCGCGGCGCAACGACGGCACCCGCCGCACGACGCGCTACGACATCGACATGGTCAAGTGCATCTATTGCGGCTTCTGCCAGGAGGCCTGCCCGGTCGATGCGATCGTCGAGGGACCGAACTTCGAATTCGCCACCGAGACGCGCGAGGAGCTCTACTTCGACAAGGCCAAGCTGCTGGCCAATGGCGACCGCTGGGAGCGCGAGATCGCCGACAACCTCAAGATGGACGCGCCCTACCGATGATCGCCCGTGGCCCGTCATTGCGAGGGATTGAGACCGCCGGGCTTGCGGTCGGCGCGCTTTTCGCGGCGGCGATTGTGCCGTCCGTCGCGGCCGAATTCAGCCAGCGCCGGGATATCGCGACCCCTGCGGCGAGCACGCCGAGCGAGCTCTGCGAGCCGGCGCGCTGGACCGGCAAGGCCGCACTGTCAGTCACCAGGGTCGCGGAGCCGGCAGCGCCGGTCACCAAGGTCGCGGATCAGCTCGACACCGGCTGGTGGGTGGTGCTGGCCGCGGCTCCGGCCGACCAGGATGTTCGGGACATCGTGCAGCAGATGGAAGCCTGCGGCCTGCAGCCGTTCAGCGACTTCTCCAGCAAGTTCGACGGCTTCAAGGCCGGCCTCAATGTCGTGGTCGACGGAGCCTATGCATCAAAGTCCGAAGCCGAACGCGTCCGGTCCGCCGCCCTTGCGTGCGTGCCTGACGCTTACGTGAAACAGGCGCGATATCTGGGCGAATGACGTGATCCTCTCGGCGCTCTTCTTCTATTTGTTCTCGGCGGTCACCATCGCCTCGGCGATCATGGTGGTCGGCGCGCGCAACCCCGTCCATTCGGTGCTGTTCCTGATCCTCGCCTTCTTCAATTCGGCCGGCCTGTTCGTCCTGCTCGGCGCCGAGTTCCTGGCGATGATCCTGGTGGTCGTCTATGTCGGCGCGGTCGCCGTGCTCTTCCTGTTCGTGGTGATGATGCTCGACGTCGATTTTGTTGAGCTGCGCCAGGGCTTCCTCAACTATCTGCCGATCGGCGCGCTGGTCGGCGTCGTCCTGCTCACCGAACTGCTCGTGGTGCTCGGCGGCTGGGCCTTCTCTCCGCACACGGCCACCCATGCGGTGCTGCCGATCAGCGGCACCATGTCCAACACCGCCGCGCTCGGCGAGGTGCTCTATACCCGCTACATCTTCTTCTTCCAGGCTGCGGGCATGGTTCTGCTCGTCGCCATGGTCGGCGCCATCGTGCTGACGCTGCGCCACAAGCCCAACGTCAAGCGGCAATCGATCGCGAGCCAGGTCGCGCGCACGCCGGCGACCGCGATCGAGGTGCGCAAGGTCGAACCGGGGAGGGGGATCTGATGACCATCGGTCTGTCGCACTACCTGACGGTCGCCGCGATCCTGTTCACGATCGGCGTCTTCGGCATCTTCATCAACCGCAAGAACGTCATCGTCATCCTGATGTCGGTCGAGCTTCTGCTGCTTGCGGTCAATATCAACCTGGTTGCCTTCTCGTCCTTCCTCGGCGATCTCGTCGGGCAGGTCTACGCGCTGCTGGTGCTCACCGTCGCCGCGGCCGAGGCGTCCATTGGTCTGGCCATCCTCGTCGCCTTCTATCGCAATCGCGGCTCGATCGCGGTCGAGGACGTCAACATGATGAAGGGCTGAACGCGGCATGTATCAGGCGATTGTCTTCCTGCCGCTGCTCGGCGCCATCATCGCCGGGGCCATCTCCGTCGTCGGCGCCGCCCGGCGCTATCCCGGCGGCAAGGGCGACGATCACGGCCATAACGGCCGCGGCCGCGCCCATGCCCGCGATCATCACGACGGCGAGGGGCACGATCACGACCCGGCGGCGGAAGGCTCGCGCGCCGCGGAGGTCATCACCTCCGGCTTCCTGGTCGTTGCGGCGCTGCTTTCGTGGGTCTCGTTCTTCTCCGTCGGCTTCGGTAGCGGCGAAGTGCTGCGCGTGCCGGTGTTCACCTGGATCGCGTCGGGCACGCTCGCCGTCGACTGGGCGCTGAGGATTGACACGCTGACCGCCGTCATGCTGGTCGTGGTCACCACCATCTCGGCCGTGGTCCATGTCTATTCCATCGGCTACATGGCGCACGACCCCTACCGGCCGCGCTTCTTCGCCTATCTGTCCTTGTTCACCTTCGCCATGCTGATGCTGGTGACCTCCGACAACCTCGTCCAGCTCTTCTTCGGCTGGGAGGGCGTTGGCCTCGCTTCCTATCTGCTCATCGGCTTCTGGTACACGCGCCCCGCGGCCGCCGCCGCGGCGATGAAGGCCTTCATCGTCAACCGCATCGGCGATTTCGGCTTTGCGCTCGGCATCTTCGGCATCTTCTTCCTGTTCCACGCGGTCGACTACGAGACGATCTTCGCCAATGCCGGAAGCATCGCCGGCACGCCCATGCATTTCCTGTCGTGGAACCCGGATGCGCTGACCGTGCTGTGCATCCTGCTGTTCATGGGCGCCATGGGCAAATCGGCGCAGTTCCTGCTGCACACCTGGCTGCCGGACGCGATGGAAGGCCCGACACCGGTCTCGGCCCTCATCCACGCCGCGACCATGGTGACCGCCGGCGTCTTCATGGTCGCCCGCCTGTCGCCGCTCTTCGAGCTGGCGCCGGTGGCGCTCGCCGTCGTCACCTTCTTCGGCGCCACGACGGCCTTCTTCGCCGCCACCGTCGGCCTCGTGCAGAACGACATCAAGCGGGTGATCGCCTATTCCACCTGCTCGCAGCTCGGCTACATGTTCATCGCGCTCGGCGTCGGCGCTTATGGCGTCGCCATCTTCCACCTGTTCACCCACGCCTTCTTCAAGGCGCTGCTCTTCCTCGGCGCCGGCTCGGTCATCCATGCCGTCTCCGATGAGCAGGACATGCGCAAGATGGGCGGCCTGAGGACGCACATCCCGCTGACCTATGGGGTGATGATTGCCGGCACGCTGGCGTTGACCGGCTTCCCGCTGACCGCCGGCTATTTCTCCAAGGACGCCATCATCGAAGCGGCCTATGTCGGCACCAATCCGCTCGCCGGTTATGCCTGGGTGCTGGGCGTGGGCTCCGCCCTGTTGACCGCGTTCTATTCATGGCGGCTGATCTTCATGACCTTCCACGGCAAGGTGCGCGCGCCGGCGGAGGTGATGAAGCACATCCACGAGTCGCCGAATGTCATGATCTGGCCGCTCTACCTGCTCGCGGCGGGCGCCTTGTTTGCCGGTATCATCTTCTCCTCGACGTTCATCGGCGGTGGCGCGGAAAGCTTCTGGAAGTCGGCCGTCATTCTCCACCACGAGGCAGCCGGCCCGTCGTTCTGGATCACCGTCCTGCCGACGGTGATGATGATCATCGGCCTTGCCATCGCCGTCTGGTTCTACCTGGTCGACCCGCGCGTGCCGCGGCTGCTCGCCCGCCGCAACGACTGGCTCTACCGGTTCCTGCTCAACAAGTGGTACTTCGACGAGCTCTACGACGTCCTCTTCGTGCGCTCCGCCAAGGCCATCGGCCGCTTCCTGTGGAAGCGCGGCGACGGCTGGCTGATCGACGGCTTCGGGCCGGACGGCGTCTCGGCGCGCGTGCTCGACGTGACGGCGCGGGTTGTGCGGCTGCAATCGGGCTACCTCTACCACTACGCCTTCGCCATGCTGATCGGCATCGCCGCGCTGATCACCTGGCTGATGTTCACCGTGTGAGGATGCGATGAGCGACTGGCCGATCCTCTCTACGGTTACCTTCCTGCCGCTAGTCGGCGCCATTCTGGTGCTGGTCATCCGCGGCGACGACGAGGTTTCCCGCCGCAACATCTATCATGTGGCGCTGTGGACCACGGCGGTCACCTTCGTGCTGTCGCTGTTCATCTGGGCCAATTTCGACGGCTCCAATCCCGGCTTCCAGATGGTCGAGCAGGCGCCGTGGCTGTCGGGCAAGATCGGCTACAAGATGGGCGTCGACGGCATCTCGATGCTGTTCGTCATCCTGACGACCTTCCTCATGCCGCTGTGCATCCTCGCCAGCCGGCTGACGGTAAAGAAATACTTCAAGGAGTACATGATCGCCTTCCTGGTGCTGGAGACGCTGATGATCGGCGTCTTCTGTGCGCTCGATCTGGTGCTCTTCTACGTCTTCTTCGAAGGCGGCCTCATCCCGATGTTCCTGATTATCGGCATCTGGGGCGGCCCGCGGCGCGTTTATGCCAGCTTCAAGTTCTTCCTCTACACGTTCTTGGGCTCGGTGCTGATGCTGCTCGCCCTGATGGCCATGTACTGGCAGGCGGGCACCACCGACATCCCGACGCTGCTCAACCATCCGTTCCCGGCGTCGATGCAGATCTGGCTATTCATCGCCTTCTTCGCCTCCTTCGCCGTCAAGCTGCCCATGTGGCCGGTGCATACCTGGCTGCCCGACGCCCACGTCGAGGCGCCGACGGCGGGCTCGGTCATCCTGGCGGCGATCTTATTGAAGATGGGCGGCTACGGCTTCCTGCGCTTCTCGCTGCCGATGTTCCCACTGGCCTCGGCCGAGCTCGCGCCCTTCGTCTGGACGCTCTCCGTCGTCGCCATCATCTACACCTCCTACGTGGCGCTCATGCAGGAGGACATGAAGAAGCTCATCGCCTATTCGTCGGTGGCGCATATGGGCTTCGTCACCATGGGCATCTTCGCCATGAACGCACAGGGCGTGCAGGGCGGCATCTTCCAGATGCTGTCGCACGGCCTGGTCTCGGGCGCCCTGTTCCTCTCCGTCGGCGTCGTCTACGACCGCATGCACACGCGCGAGATCGCCGCCTATGGCGGGCTGGTCAACCGTATGCCGCTCTATGCCGCGGTGTTCATGGTCTTCACGCTCGCCAATGTCGGCCTGCCGGGCACCAGCGGCTTCGTCGGGGAGTTCCTGACGCTGATCGGCGCGTTCCAGGTCAACACCTGGGTCGTCTTCTTCGCCACCACCGGCGTCATCCTGTCGGCCGCCTATGCGCTGTGGCTCTATCGCCGCATCATCTTCGGCGTGCTCGACAAGGAGAGCCTCAAGGGTATCCTCGACCTGTCCGGCCGTGAGATCGCCATCCTGGCGCCGCTGGTCGTGCTCATCATCTTCTTCGGTTTCTACCCGGCGCCGGTCATGCATGTTACCGCCTCGGCGGTCGACCAGCTGGTCAGCAACTACCAGGCGGCGCTGTCGGCCGCCGGCAAGCTCGCCTCCGTGGCGCAATAGGGGAGACGGGGGCCATGCCGAGCGACTTTTCCTTTTTGCCGGTTCTGCCGGAGATCATCCTCGCCGTCGGTGCGCTGGTCCTCCTGATGATCGGCGTCTTCGCCGGCACGCGGGTGGTCACCCTGGTGACCATGCTGGCGGTCGGCCTGCTGGCGCTCGCTTTGCTCGTCATCATCTTCGTGCCGGCGGACGGCGTCACCTTCAATGGCGCCTTCGTCGTCGATCCCTTCGCCCGGTTCATGAAGATCCTGGTGCTGATCGGCTCCGGCGTCGCCATCATCATGTCGTCCGGCTTCGCGCGCCTGCAGAAGTTCGAGCGCTTCGAATATCCGGTGCTCATCGTCATCGCCACGCTTGGCATGATGATGATGATCTCGGCCAATGACCTGATTTCGGTCTATCTCGGCCTCGAGCTGCAGTCGCTGGCGCTCTATGTGGTTGCGGCGATCAACCGGGATTCGGTGCGCTCCACCGAGGCGGGCTTGAAATATTTCGTCCTCGGCGCCCTGTCGTCTGGCCTGCTGCTCTACGGCGCCTCGCTGGTCTATGGCTTCACCGGCCAGACCACCTTTGGCGGCATCGCCGAGGCCCTCAAGGGCGGCGCTTCGATCGGCCTCGTCTTCGGCCTCGTCTTCCTGATCTCGGGATTCGCCTTCAAGGTGTCGGCGGTGCCCTTCCACATGTGGACGCCGGATGTTTACGAGGGCGCGCCGACGCCGGTCACCGCCTTTTTCGCTGCCGCCCCAAAGGTCGCGGCGATGGCGCTGTTCATCCGCACCATGGTCGGCCCCTTCGGCTCCGTCACCCACGACTGGCAGTCGGTCATCTCCTTCATCTCCATCCTGTCGATGGTGCTCGGCGCCTTCGCCGCCATCGGCCAGCGCAACATCAAGCGGCTGATGGCCTATTCCTCCATCGGCCACATGGGCTTCGCGCTGGTCGGGCTGGCGTCCGGCACCCAGGCGGGCGTGCAGGGCGTCATCATCTACCTGCTCGTCTATATGGCGATGACGCTTGGCACCTTCGCCTGCATCCTCGCCATGCGCCGCGGCGAAACCATGGTTGAGGACATCGACGATCTCGCCGGCCTGTCGCGCACCAATCCGATGATGGCCTTCATGCTCGCCATGCTGCTCTTCTCGCTGGCTGGCATGCCGCCGCTCGCCGGCTTTTTCGCCAAGTTCTACGTCTTCCTCGCGGCCATCGAATCCGGCCTCTATGTGCTGGCGGTGATCGGCGTGCTCGCCAGCGTCGTGGGCGCCTACTACTATCTACGCATCGTCAAGATCATGTATTTCGACGAGCCGGCCGGCGGCTTCGCTCCGATGCCGACGGAACTCAAGGCGGTCCTCGGCGTCAGCGGTGTCTTCATTCTGTTCTTCATCTTCGTCGCGGGACAGATCGGCACGGCCGCGGACCTGGCTGCCAAGACCTTCTTCTAGGGTGATGGCAAGTTCGCTACCGGACGGCTATCGCCGCGAGCACCACGAGAGCCTCGCGTCGACCAACGCTCAGGCGCTCGCCGCCGCCCGGTCCGGCGCGGCGGCGGGCCTGTGGGTGACGGCAGAAGCGCAGACCGCCGGCCGCGGTCGCCGCGGTCGCCTCTGGACCACCGGCGCCGGCAACCTCGCCGCCTCGCTGTTGCTGATCGATCCGTCGCCGCGCGCGGTCGCGGCGACCCTCTCATTCGTGGCGGCCGTGGCGCTGCATCAGGCGGTGGTTGACGTGGCGGGGCCGGCGGCGGCGGAGCGTCTGGCGCTCAAATGGCCGAACGACCTGCTGCTCGACCGCACCAAGGTGGCGGGCATTCTGGTCGAAGGAGAGGGGCTCGCCTCCGGCGCCTTTGCCGTGGTCATCGGCATCGGCGCCAATTGCGTCTCTCACCCGGACGTGGCGGAAGGGCAGGTGGCCGGAGATTTCCTCGGCCGCGGCCTGCCGGTCGAGCCGGACGCGCTGTTCGCCCGTCTGGCGGTCCGCATGGACGAGGAATTGCACCTCTGGGATCGCGGCCGCGGCTTTGCGGCGGTGCGCACGGCCTGGCTCGCCCGGGCCGTCGGGGTCGGCGAGCCGATCCGCGTCAACCTTGCCGATGGCGCCGTCACCGGCCGCTTCGAGGCACTCGACGAGGATGGCCGGCTCGTGCTGCTGCGCGAGGACGGCGAGCGCCAGAGCGTCGGCGCCGGCGACGTCTTCCTGGTCGGCACGAGATAGCCACATGCCGCGCACCCCCGAGGACGAACTGGTCTTCCTGCCGCTCGGCGGGGTCGGCGAGATCGGCATGAACCTCGGCCTCTACGGCTATGGGCCGCGCCACAACCGCGCCTGGATCGCGGTCGATTTCGGCGTCTCCTTCGCCCATGCCGACCTGCCTGGCGTCGATCTCGTCTTCCCCGACATCGGCTATCTCGAGGAGGAGCGCATCAACCTCCTCGGCATCGTCATCACCCACGCCCATGAGGACCATTTCGGCGCGCTGGTTGACCTGTGGCCGCGTCTGGAGGTGCCGGTCTATGCGACGGCCTTCACCGCCAACCTGCTGGCCGCCAAGATCGCCGCCGAGCCGAACGCGGCGCCTGTGCCGGTCAACGTGGTCAAAGCCGGCGACCGCGTCCGTCTCGGGCCGTTCGAGGCAGAATACATCAACGTCACCCATTCAATCCCCGAATCCCATTCGCTCGCCATTCGCACGCCACTCGGCCTCGTCCTCCACAGCGGCGACTGGAAGCTCGACGATCGCCCGACCGTCGGCCTGCCGACCGATGTGGCGCGGCTGAAGGCCATTGGCGAAGAGGGCGTTCTGGCGCTGATCTCGGATTCCACCAACGCCATGCGCGAGGGACGGTCGCCCAGCGAGAGCGAGGTCGAGCGCGAGCTTGCCGAGATCATCCGCGCGGCCAAGGGCCGGCGGGTGGCCTTCACCACCTTCGCCTCCAATGTCGGGCGCCTGCGCTCGATCGCGCTTGCTGCCCGCGAGGCCGGCCGCGATGTGGTCGTCGTCGGCCGCGCCATGCGCCGGGTCATCGACGTCGCCGGCGAACTCGGCATGCTCGACGATACGCCGCCCTTCCTCACCGAGGAGGCTTACGCCTATCTGCCACGCGACAAGGTGGTGGTGCTCCTGACCGGCAGCCAGGGGGAGCCCCGTGCCGCTTTGGCGCGGGTCGCCTTCGACGACCATCCGCGCATCGAGATGGCCGAGGGCGACATCGTTGTCTTCTCGGCGCGCGCCATCCCCGGCAACGAATACGACATCATCCGCATCATGAACGCACTCACCGAGCGCGGCATCCGGGTGATCACCGATCGCGACCGGCTGGTTCATACTTCGGGCCATCCGCGCCGCGACGAGATGCGCGATCTCTATGGCTGGCTGAAGCCGCGCATCGCCATTCCCGTCCACGGCGAGCCGATGCATCTTGCCGCCCATGCCGACCTCGCCCGCGAACTCGGTGTCGAGACCGTCGTCGAGATCGAGGACGGCATCATGACCCGGCTGGCGCCAGATCCCGTGGCTCAGATTGACGAGATCGAGGCGCGCCGCCTCTACAAGGACGGCAGGCTGATCGCCGACCTGGAAGGCATCGGCGTCGTCGAGCGGCGGCGTCTGTCCTTCGTCGGCCACGTCACCGTCGCGATCGTCGTCAATGAGCGCGGCGAGGTGCTGGACGAGCCTCAGGTCGATCTCATCGGCGTCGCCCGGGCGGATGCCGGCGGCCGGCCGATGGAGGAAACTGCGATGGACGCCGTCATGTCGACGCTCGAGTCCCTGCCGCGCCCAGTGTGCCGTGATCCCGACGCGCTCGGCGAGGCCGTGCGGCGGGCGGTGCGTGGTGCCATCGCCCAGGCGTGGGGCAAAAAACCCGTTTGCACCGTCTTCGTCTCGGTCGTATGAGCAGCACGATGATCGGCCGTCTCAATCACGTGGCCATTGCTGTCACCGACCTCGGCGCAGCCGCGGCGCTCTATCGCAACATGCTGGGCGCCACCGTTTCGGAGCCGGTCGACATGCCGAAACATTGCGTCACCACGGTCTTCGTTGAACTGCCCAACACCAAGATCGAGCTGATCACCCCGCTCGGGGACGAGTCACCCCTGGCCGGCTTCCTGGAACGCAACCCGTTTGGCGGCATCCACCACATCTGCTACGAGGTCGCCGACGTTCGCGCCGCCGGCGCCGCGCTCAGCGCCCGCGGCGCGCGGGTACTCGGCGGCGGCGAGCCCAAGATCGGCGCCCACGGCAAGCCGGTCATCTTCATCCATCCCAAGGACTTCCTGGGGACGCTGATCGAGCTGGAGGAGGCGTGACGGCGTCATGAATCCCATCGCCATAGTCGGCATCTATTTCGTCGTCTGGTGGCTCATCCTGTTTGCCATCATGCCCTTCGGCATGCACACACAGGACGAGGAGGGTGAGGTGGTGCTCGGCACCGCGCGCAGCGCCCCGGTTCGCCCGAACCTGCTGAAGAAGGCAATCGCCACGACGATCGTCACCACGATCGTGGTTGGCGGACTGGTATTCGCCGTCGTCTATTTCGGGATCACGGTGTGGAGCATGGCCGACTGGATCGACCTGCGCCAGTAAAGCGGTCGGGAAGTCCCTGGCGCCCAATAAAAAAGCAAGGCCTTGCGGCCTTGCTTCACGGAGTTCCGCGTCTCACACCCTTCGGACGGCGTCCACGGCCCAATTGGCTTATTGGGCCTGTTCTTTGTCCGCCGCGGCGGCTGCCTTACGGCGCGCCTGAAGGGATCTTCCTCCCAAGACTTAGACCGCGATGCCGTTTTTTCTTCGACGAAAACCGGCTCCCACCGGACCCCGTCTTTTCTTATCTGTGACCCTACCCAAAGTCGGACGCCTTGTCACCATTTTGTGCGCCGTCGCCTAATCTTTTTGCACGAATCGAACGATAGGCGTCCTATGCCGCGGGCTGGCGGCGCGGGGCGCATTCCGGCGGCAGCCGGACGGCAAAAGGGCTTGTATTTTCATGGGCATGTCGTTTGACTGCGCCGCCGTGAGTGCTCCGGAGGTTATCTGATGCGCCTGTCCCGTTATTTCCTGCCCATCCTGCGCGAGGCGCCTCGTGAGGCAGAGATCGTCTCCCACCGGTTGATGCTGCGGGCAGGGCTGATCCGGCAACAGGCGGCCGGTATCTACTCCTGGTTGCCACTGGGCAACCGCGTTCTTGCCAGAATAGCTGAGATCGTGCGGGAGGAGCAGGATCGCTCGGGTGCAATCGAGATTCTGATGCCGACGATCCAGTCCGCGGACCTGTGGCGCGAGAGCGGCCGCTACGAGGACTATGGCAAGGAGATGCTGCGAATCAGCGACCGCCACGAGCGCGACATGCTCTACGGGCCGACCAACGAGGAGATGGTGACGGAGATCTTCCGCGCCTATGTCAGCAGCTACCGCGCGCTACCTTTGAATCTCTATCACATCCAGTGGAAGTTCCGTGATGAGGTGCGGCCGCGCTTCGGCGTGCTGCGCGGGCGCGAGTTCCTCATGAAAGATGCCTATTCTTTCGACATCGACGAGGCGGCGGCGCGCGCCTCCTACAACAAGATGTTCGTCGCCTATCTGCGCACCTTCAAGCGCATGGGGCTGACGGCGATCCCCATGCGGGCCGAAACTGGTCCGATCGGCGGCGACCTCAGCCACGAATTCCTGGTCTTGGCGGATACCGGCGAATTGGGCGTTTATTGCGATCGCAACATTCTCGACCTGCCGGTTCCCGGCGAGGACGTGAACTATGATGCGGACCTGGCCCCCTTGATCGCGCCATGGACCTCCTTCTATGCGGCGACCGAGGACGTTCACGACGCGGCGCGCTTCGAGCGCGAGGTGCCGCAGGAGCGTCGTGTGAACACGCGCGGCATCGAGGTCGGCCAGATCTTCTATTTCGGCACCAAATATTCCGTGCCCATGAAGGCGGTCGTTTCGGGACCGGACGGCAGCGAGCGCCCCATCCACGGCGGCTCCTACGGCGTCGGCGTGTCGCGGCTGGTGGCCGCGATCATCGAGGCCAGCCACGACGATGCCGGCATCATCTGGCCGGACAGCGTGGCGCCCTTCCAGGTCGGCCTCATCAACCTCAAGGCCGGCGATGCGGCCGTCGACGCGGCCTGCGAAACGTTGCACGAGCGCCTTACGAATGCCGGGGTCTCGGTGCTCTACGATGATCTCGACCAGCGCGCTGGCGCCAAGTTTGCGACCATGGACCTGATCGGCCTGCCATGGCAGGTGATCGTTGGCCCAAAGGGGGTGGAGCGGGGCGAGGTCGAGGTCAAGCGGCGGGCCACCGGCGAGCGCCAGGCGGTGAGCCTGGACGCGGCGGTGAACCGGGTGACCGCCGCCTGAGGAGAGAAGCAGCATGGCCAAGGAACCGAGGGCGAGGGCGGCGCTTCCGACCGGGACACGGCCTTTCGCCAGGTTCGAATGGGCGCTTGCCGGGCGCTACCTGCGCTCGCGCCGGCGCGAAGCGTTCATCTCCGTCATTGCCGGCTTCTCCTTCGTCGGCATCATGCTTGGCGTCGCCACGCTGATCATCGTCATGGCGGTGATGAACGGCTTCCGCCAGGAGCTGATCGGCAAGATCCTGGGGCTCAACGGTCACGTCATCCTGCAGGCGATGGACACCAAGCTGACCGACTATGCCGACGTCGCCCAGCGCGTGGCGGCGGTGCCCGGCGTCAAGTCGGCGATCCCGCTGGTCGAGGGGCAGGCGCTGGCCAGCGGCGCCAACGCATCGAGCGGCGTCCTGGTGCGCGGCGTCCGCCAGCAGGACCTGCCCAAGATATCCGGCATCTACAACAACGTCCGCCTCGGCACGCTCAAGGATTTCGACCAGTCGCACGGCGTCGCCATCGGCACCCGGCTGGCGACGCAATTGGGCCTCACCATCGGCGACCGGCTGACCCTGGTCACGCCGCGCGGCAGCGTCACGCCCATGGGCGTCACCCCGCGCGTCATCTCCTATCCGGTGGTGGCGATCTTCGAGATCGGCATGTCGGAATACGATTCAACCGTGGTCGTCATGCCGTTCCCGGACGCGCAGCAGTATTTTAACCTCGATGACGAGGCCAGCGCGGTCGAGATCTATCTCAACAACGCCGACATGGTCGACGCCCTGCGCCCGGCGATCGAGCGTGCCGCCAACCGCCAGGTGCTGCTCACCTCGTGGCAGGAGCGCAACGCCACCTTCTTCTCGGCGCTCGAGGTCGAGAAGAACGTGATGTTCCTTATCCTGACGCTGATCGTTCTGGTCGCGGCCCTCAACATCATCTCCGGTCTCACCATGCTGGTGAAGGACAAGGGCCATGACATCGCCATCCTGCGCACGATGGGCGCGACGCGCGGTGCGATCCTGCGCGTGTTCTTCATCACCGGGGCGTCGATCGGCACCCTGGGGACGGCCGCCGGCGTGCTGCTCGGCGTCGTGGTCAATCTCAACATCGAATCGATCCGCCAGTTCCTGTCGGCACTGACGCGGACCGAGCTGTTCTCGCCGGAGCTTTATTTCCTGAGCAAACTGCCGGCGGAGATGGACGCGCGCGAGACCATCACCGTCGTCGTGATGGCGCTGGCGCTGTCCTTCCTGGCGACCCTCTATCCGGCCTGGCGGGCAGCGCGCCTCGATCCGGTCGACGCGCTGCGTTACGAATGAACGCACCGGCCCCGCGCTCGCCCGACGCCGCCGCCAGGAAGACGGCCGGCCCGCGGCCGATACTGCGCCTGCGGGATGTGGCGGTTCACTATCGCGAGGGGGAGGGCCGGCTGACCGTGCTCAACGGCGCCGACCTGTCGATCTTTCCGGGCGAACTGGTGGCGCTGGTGGCGCCGTCCGGCGCCGGCAAATCGACGCTTTTGCATGTTGCCGGCCTGCTCGAACGGCCGAACGGCGGCGAGGTGGCCATCGGCGGCCGGCCGACCGGCAAGCTGTCGGACGCCGACCGCACCATGTTCCGCCGGCTGCACATCGGCTTCGTCTACCAGTTCCATCACCTGCTGCCGGAATTCACGGCGCTGGAGAACGTGATGATGCCGCAGCTCATCCGCGGCATCGAGCGCAAGGAGGCGCGGCGGCGCTCCTTTCAGCTTCTCGCCTATATGCGGGTGAAGGAGCGCGCCGAGCATCGCCCGGGCGAGCTTTCCGGCGGCGAGCAGCAGCGGGTCGCCATCGCCCGCGCGGTGGCCAACGCCCCGCGCCTTCTGCTTGCCGACGAGCCGACCGGCAATCTCGATCCGGGTACGGCCGATTTCGTCTTTGACGGCCTCACCCGGCTGGTGCGTGCCTCGCGTCTGGCGGCCCTCATCGCCACCCATAATCACGACCTCGCCCGGCGCATGGACCGCGTCATCACGCTGGTCGACGGCAAGGTCTATGAGGTGACCGGCGAGGACACAGGCGATGCCGCCGCTGCGGTCATGCCCGTGGAGCCACCTGCCACCTAGCTGTTGCGACTGTCCGTTCAGTTTGACGTCGTCTTTTGCAGGACAGCATTGATGTTGTCGTCGAAGGGCGCGCGGAGCCAATTCAGCAGACGCAAGCGAAGACCGCATTCGGCCGCCATCTGCTGCAGCGTGCCGATGGTGAAGTAGTTGACATGGTCGGGGTAGCGAAATCCGCACCACTTCGCGCCCATGACCGCGCGGTTGACGCCGCCGAAATTGGGGACGCGGATATAGGCAACGCCGGCGTCGGTCAGCACGCGGGAGACATTTTCCAGCAGCTTCTTCGGCTGCTTCTCGTGCTCGACAACGGAACTCATGACGATCCCGGTGAAGTAATCGTCCGGGAACTCGGTAATCGCCTCGGCGGCCGGGCCGAAGACGGCCTTGCCTCCGCGCGCCGCCATCTTCGCGCTCGCGCCCGCAAACAGGGCTTGGGAGATCTCGATGCCGAAAGGCACGAACGGATCGGGAGGGCCGCTGCTATCGCCGCACCCAACGTCGAGCACGCGCCCCGGCTTGAACAGGCGCCGGTAGAAATCCTGACGGCTCGGCCGGAACATATGCAGCCGCCAGCGCGTCTTCTGGTCGAGCCACCAAACGATCGGCCGTGTCTTCTTGCGGCGGGCAACCTCCGTCACGGAGGTCTTCTCCCACGCGAAGTCGTCTTCGAGTTCGACGTATTCAGGTGGGTTGAGCAGGAAGACGAATCCGCAATCGTCGCAACGGACGATCCTCCACGGGTCGAGGGAGTAGGCGTCGAGCAATCTGTTGGAACGGCTTTGGCAGAGGGGGCACGCGCGATCGGGCTCGGGCGCAGCGGGGGCTGGCGCTCCTCTGGGTGAGGCAGGACGGACAGACATGAGTGCTCAACTATCGTTCGCTTGAATGCAACGTAGAGGAACACGCCCTGCGCGCATTGGCAATCGCGGGCGTTCGCATGGCTCGTCTTCCGCCGCTGGGAACAGACGCGGAACGGTAATCAACTTTCCGTAAGCTATTTGAGCATTAACCCGCCCGCGCGTAGTCTCCGCTCCTTGCGCCGGAAACGGCCCGCTCTGGGCTGCCGCCGGCGGGGTCTCCGCAGTGTTCGTGTCAGAGGAGAATGCGTATGGCCGCGCGTGCGTATTGGCAGGGCCAGATCCGGTTGGCGCTGGTGTCGATCCCGGTCCAGGTGTTCCCGGCGACGAAGAGCGCGGCGCGCATCGCGTTCAACCAGATCCATAAACCAAGCGGCAAGCGCATCCGTTACGAGAAGGTCGTACCCGGCCTCGGCGCCGTAGATCCGCAGGATATCGTCAAGGGCTACGAGGTCGAGAAGGGCAAGTACGTCCTCATGACCGACGACGAGATCAGCGACGTCAAGCTCGAGGCGAAGCACACCATCGACCTCGTCCAGTTCGTCGACGAGGACGAGATCGATTCCATTTACTTCGACAAGCCCTATTTCGTGTCGCCCGACGAGGACGAGGTCGCCGGCGAAGCCTATGTCGTGCTGCGCGACGCGCTGAAGGCGACCAGGAAGATTGGCCTCGGCCAGCTTGTCGCACGCGGCCAGGCGAGCATCGTGGCGCTCAGGGCCGCCGGCAAGGGGCTGGTCATCGAGACGGTGCGCTACGCCGACGAGCTTCAGAACGCGGAGCAGTTCTTCACCACCGTGCCGGCGGCAAAGCCCGAGAAGGAGCTGCTGTCGCTGGCGACCGAGCTGATCGAGCGCAAGGTCAAGCCGTTCGATCCGAAGGCGTTCAAGAACCAGTATGAGATCGCACTGCGTGAACTGATCGACGCCAAGCTGGAAGACCGGCCGGTGCACGAGATCGACGAGCCGCAGCTCGGCGGCAAGGTCATCGACCTCATGGAGGCGCTGAAGCGGAGCGTCAAGGAGCGGCAGGCGGCGGGCGGCAAGGCCCCTGCCAATGCCAACACGGCGCAGAAGGCCGCCGCGGCCAGCGCCACCACGCCGACCAAGAAGGGCAAGGCCCCGGCCAAGTCGGCCAAGACCGCGAAAACGGCCAAGAAGACCGCCAAGACTCCGGCCAAAGGCCGTCGCGCGGCCTGACCGGCAGACGCAGCAACCGGCATCGCGCCCGTTGCCCGGCGGCGGCGGTGCGATAGGTTGCTGCCATGGCTGACCGCCTCGCCAGGTATCGCGCCAAGCGCGATTTTTCGAAAACCGCCGAGCCCGGCGGCAGCACGTCGGACCGTTCCGGCGGCGGCAACCGCTACCTGATCCAGAAGCACGACGCGACGCGGATGCACTTCGACTTCCGCTTGGAACAGGGCGGCGCGCTGATGTCGTGGGCCGTGCCCAACGGGCCGAGCTACGACCCGGCCGAAAAGCGCCTCGCCGTCCATGTCGAGGACCATCCGCTCGACTACGGCGACTTCGAGGGCACCATCCCCAAAGGCAATTACGGCGGAGGCACCGTGATGCTGTGGGACGAGGGCACCTGGGAGCCGATCGGCGATGCCGAGGACGGGCTCGCCAAGGGCGACCTGAAATTCATCCTGCATGGCAAGCGGCTGCGCGGCCAATGGGTGCTGGTGCGCATGAAGCCGAAGAAGGCCGAGCGCTCGAAACACGAGAACTGGCTGCTGATCAAGGAGAAGGACGCCTATGCCGGCCCGGAGACGGCGCCGATCGTCGAGCGCGGGCTGACGAGCGTGCGCAGCGGCCGGACAATGGAGGAGATCGCCGCCGGCAATGTCGAATGGGTGGAAGGCTTCCGCTTCAAGGAGGCGAGGCCGTCGAAGAGGAAGGCGCGGGGCGCCGATCCGCCCACCTTCGTGGCGCCGCAGCTTGCCACGCTGGCGGAGGCGCCGCCCGGCGGCGATACCTGGCTGCACGAGATCAAGTTCGACGGCTACCGCGCCGTCGCCGCCATTGGCAGCGGCCGGGCGCGCATCTTCACCCGCACCGGCCTCGACTGGACCGACCGCTTCAGGCCGATCGTCTGGCCGCTCGCCGACCTGCCCTGCCGCGCGGCTCTCATCGACGGCGAGGCGGTGGTGCGCGACGAAGACGGGCGGAGCAGCTTCGGCCGCCTGCAGGACGCCATCGCGGAGGGTGGAGACGACATCGTCTATTACGCCTTCGACCTGCTGGCGCTCGACGGCGAGGACCTGCGCAAGAAACCGCTTGCCGAGCGCAAGAAGCGTCTGGCGGGGCTGCTTGAAGGGCAACCGGCCGGCGGCCCCATCTTCTATTCCGATCATGTCGTCGGCCACGGCGCCGAGACCTTTGCCCGCGCCTGCGACATGGACCTTGAAGGCATCGTCTCAAAGCGCGCCGATGCGCCTTACCGCTCAGGGCGCACGAAAAGCTGGATGAAGGTCAAATGCGGCCGCGGCCAGGAGCTGATCGTCGTCGGCTGGCAGCCCTCGACCGTGCGCGGTCGTCCTTTTTCCTCGCTGCTGGTCGCCACCCGCGACGAGGACCGGCTGACCTATCGCGGCCGGGTCGGCAGCGGCTTCGGCGAGCGCGAGTTCGCGGCGCTGTGGCCCGAATTGGAGAAGCGGCGGGTGAACACGCCGCCGGCCGACGACGTGCCGCCGGAGATCCGCCGCAAGGCGCACTTCGTCAAGCCGGAGCTGACGATCGAAGTCGCCTTCGCCGGCTGGACCGACGAGGGCTATGTTCGCCATGCCGCCTTCAAGGGCCTGCGCCGCGACAAGCCGGCGACGGAGGTGAAGCGCGAGATGCCCGACCGTGCGCCAGCCGGCAAACGCCGACCGCCGAAATCGTCTGCCGTCGTCTCCGTCGACACACGGGGCGATGACGGTGCCATAGAGATCGCCGGCGTGCGGGTGAGCCATCCCGACCGGGTGGTGTTCGCCGGTCAGGCCATCACCAAGCGGCGGCTGATCGACTACTACCTGTCGGTCAAGGAGCTGATCCTGCCGCATGTCGCCAACCGGCCGCTGAGCCTGGTGCGCTTTCCCTCCGGCGCCGACGGCGACGGTTTCTTCCAGAAGCACGCCTCGCCCGGCTTTCCCGACGCTTTCAAACCGATGACCATCAGGGAGAAGGAAGGCAAGGGTCAGTACCTCTATATCGAGGACGAGCGCGGGCTGGTCGCGGCCGTCCAGATGGGCGTGCTCGAACTGCACATATGGGGCGCCCACAACAATACCCTGGAGAAGCCGGACCGCCTGGTCTTCGACCTCGATCCCGACGAGGCGGTCGATTTCGCCACCGTGCGCAGCTCTGCCCGCGAGATGCGCGACCGGCTGAAACATCTCGGCCTGGAGTTGTTTGCGATGGTCACCGGCGGCAAGGGCATCCACGTCGTCGTGCCGCTGACGCCGCACCACGGCTGGGAGGATATCCGCGCCTTTGCCGAGGCGATGGCGCGCACCTTGGCCGCCGAGAATCCGGACCGCTATCTGGCCGAGATGTCCAAGGCCCGGCGCAAGAACCGCATCTTCATCGACTATCTGCGCAATGCCCGCGGCGCCACGGCGATCGCACCATTCTCGACCCGGGCGCGTAAGGGCGCGCCGCTTGCGTGGCCGGTATCGTGGACAGCGCTCGGCCGATTGCCGAGCGCACACGAGGCCACGGTCGAGACTGCCGCCGGGCTTCTGGCCCGTCAGAAGAAGAATCCCTGGGGCGGCTATTTCGACGTCAACCAAGTGCTGCCGCTAGATCGATTGACGGCAAAATAAATACACAAGCCGGCGTAATATTTTGCCGGCAAAGTAATCCTTGACCCGCGTCAATCCACATGTATCGAAGCTGTGTCGCTTTGACTGCGATGGCGATATAGTCTCCGTGCTTGACGAACCGCGAGGGGGTTTGCATGGACGATTTTCAGGGCACCATCTACCCACCGCCAAAAGACGGTCTGCCGTTTCTGGTGGTGACGTTTACGAAGGACGGCATCTCGACTCAGCCGGCACGAACGCGCTCCGAAGCGCGTGTGCTGTTGAGCCGTGATCGTGCCCGCCGTGCCAAGTTCGAATCCCGACTGGACACGCTGACCGATAGCTGAAGGCGCGGGCCGGCGGCGAAAGCGACCATCAGGTTCACGCGGTGCTGCTGTCCGGGGCGGAGTCTTCCCGCAGCACCACCGCCCCGCAGCGCAAACATTCGAAGCGGTCGTAGTCCGGCAGGTTGGGGTCGGACTTCTCACCGATCATCGCGGTTTTGCATACGGGGCAGGGAAGCGGATAGCGCCGCTGGTTGCTCTCGTCTTCCACGGTCCCCACCTGTGCGCAAAGACGCCCCGCGCAATAAGCACATGAAGCGCCGGCTCCTGTATTTGATCTGGATCAATTCCAAACTGACTGACGTCTCCGCCTTAGCCGAAAATGCTGGGACAGCCGGCGCCTTCAATGAGAACATACGAAGAACACTGTGGATAAGGTCGCCTTTGGTCTACGCTGCGCCGGCGCAGCGACTAGGGTCCGGCGAGGTGCAAAGACGCGCGAGCTAGAAGGAGGTCAGAGCCATGGCCGGGAGTGTCAACAAGGTCATCCTCATCGGTAATCTGGGCGCCGACCCGGAAATCCGCCGGACCAATGACGGGCGTCCGATCGCCAATCTCAGGGTGGCGACCTCGGAGAACTGGCGCGACAAGGCGACCGGCGAGCGCCGCGAGAAAACCGAGTGGCACCGTGTGGTGATCTTCAATGAAGGCCTCTGCCGGATTGCCGAGCAGTATCTGCGCAAGGGCTCCAAGGTCTATCTCGAGGGCCAGTTGCAGACCCGCAAATGGCAGGACCAGTCGGGCCAGGACCGCTATTCGACCGAGGTCGTGCTGCAGGGCTTCAATTCCCAGTTGACCATGCTCGACGGACGCGGCGAAAACAGCGGCGCCGGCGCCGAAAGCGGCGGTGATTTCGGCCGCTCGAGCCCGATGGAAGCGGAGCGCGGGCAGGGCCGCCCCGCGGGCCGTTCGGGTGGCGGCACGCTCGCCGAGGAGCTCGACGACGACATTCCGTTCTAGCGCGGCCGGACTGGCTTCGCGTCAGCCGCGGCGGCGGACCCGGTTCACAGCGCGCCGCCGCCCTGAATAAAGGCCATGATGCCGTCGGCGACGAACTGAACCGAGAGGGCGGCGAGCAACAGGCCGAGCAGGCGGCTGACGACGATCCGCCCGGTTTCGCCGAGCAGGCGTTCGGCGCGGTTGGCCACCAGAAAGATGGCAAGGCACGCCCCCACCATCAGCAGGATGATGGCCAGCAGCATGATCGTTCCCCAGGCCGAGGGCGCGCGCGACGCCAGCAGGATCGTCGCCGAGATGGCGCCCGGGCCGGAGATCAGCGGGATTGCCAGGGGAAACACGGCAACGTGGCTGGTCTCGTCGCGATTGGCCGCGTCCTGGGCGGCGCTGGTCTTGCGCTCCATGCGCAGGCCGAAAATCATCTCGAAGGCGATGGCGAACAACAGCAGGCCGCCGGATATCTTGAAGGCGGGCAGCGAGATGCCGAGAAAGCCGATGAGCGGTTCGCCGATCAGCGCGAAGGCGACGAGCACGCCGGCCGCCACGGCCGTGGCGCGATAAGCCGTCTGGCGCTTGGCGCTGCCGGCCATGCCCGTGGTCAGCACCACGAAGACCGGCGCCAGGCCCAGCGGGTCGATGGTGACCAGTAGCGTCACCAGGGCGTTCAGCAGATAGTCGAACATTGGCGTGGCTCTCCGGCGCGCATGCTGCCAGCGCGGCGCCCGAAACGCCAGTGATCCGCTGACGCATCGCAAAAATGCCATGCTGGCGGGCAAGCCTCCCGTCGCCGGCCGGACCCTGTGACCGCTGACACTTCCCGGCAGGCCGGCAGAGCGCATAAGCAGACCGCCCATTCCGGAGGCCCGCATGCTCGACCGTGCCTATCGCAAGCGCCTTGCAGTCGACCTGCCGAAATGGCGCGAAGCCGGCTGGGTGACGCCCGACGGCGCCGGCGCGATCCTCGACGCCCTGCCGGCCGGACGGGCCGCCTTCGGCCTTGCCACGGTGGTCGGCATGTTCGGCGGCCTCCTCGTCGGCCTCGGTGTCATCGCCTTCGTCAGCGCCAACTGGCAGGAAATCCCGCGGCTCATGCGACTCGGGCTGCTGGCAGCCGGCCTGGCGCTGGCCTATGGCGCGGCCGGCCTGCTCGGGCGGCGAAATCTGCGCGTCTTCGCCGAAGTGGCGCTGCTCGTCGCCGGCCTCGTCTTCGCCGCGGCGATCGCGCTGGTCGGCCAGAGCTACCATCTGAGCGGCGATTTTTCCGGCGCGATTGCCCTGTGGCTGATCGGCACCTTCGCCGCCGCGGCGCTGACCGGCTCGCCGACCATGACGGCGCTGGGCCTCATCGGCGGCGGCTTCTGGAGCTACGTCCTCACCGTGGATCTCGGCGCCGCGCCGCACTGGCCGGGGCTCGCGCCGGTGCTCCTCGGCGCCGCCCTCGCGACTGTCATCGGCTCGCGCAACGACCGTCTCCTGTCGGTGCTGGCCTTCATCTTCTGGGTGGTGCTGGCCATCGGCTCCGCCGGCGACCGCTACGGCTGGTCCTTCATCGGTTCTGTGGCGCTGGGTGTTTCCGCCGGGCTGCTGCTGTTTGCGCTCGGGGCGGCACTGGCGAGCCTCGGCAATGAACGGATCGCCGTGCTCGGCCGCGACATGCTGTGGCCAGCGCTGGTCGCCATCCTCGTTGGGCTCGGCATCGAGCAGTCGATCGGCCAGGCGTCCGTCGGCGAGCCCACGCTGACCACACTGAGCATCGTCGTCGTGGCGGTGGCCATGGCGCTGGCCGCATTGGCGGCGACGCGCAAGAGCCTCACCGCGCTCGACGCGGCGGCGATTGCCGTGCTCGGCATCGCGACGGTCGGATTTGCGCTCCATGTGCCGGCGGCCGAGCTGTGGGCGCGCGCAGCCGGCGGCGCCATGGTGGTGATCGCGGCGCTGTGGGCGGTCAATCTCGGCCAGACCGGCGTTGCCGGCTCGGGCAAATCCACCGGCCTCTTCGCCCTCGGGGCCGAGGTGGTCTATCTCTACGCCGTCACCTTCGGCTCGCTGATGAACACGGCGGTCGCCTTCCTGCTCGGCGGCGTATTGTTCATCGTGCTCGCCTGGGGCCTCTACCGCTTCGACCGCCATCTCAGCAGGCGCGCCAACCCACCCGCGCCGGCACCGGAGGCCGCGCCATGAAGAGGCGCTGGGTCCCCTTTGGCGTCGCGGTCGTCATCGCTTTCCTGCTGCAGGCGGGGCTTGTCGGCTGGCTGGTTACCGACCGCGCGCTGCTGCTCAAGAACGGCCACGAGATACGCCTCGCCGTCGTGCCGGTCGACCCGCGCGACCTGCTGCGCGGCGACTACATCGTGCTCTCCTACGACATCTCGCGGCTCGACAGCGGCCAACTCGACGGCGACGACGCATTTGAGCGCGGCGAGGCGATCTACGTGACGCTGACCCAGGCGGATGCGACGTGGAAGGCGACCGCGATCGCGCATGCGCCGCCAGCCGGCGCAACCTGGATCAGGGGCGCGGTGAGCGACGTCCGCACCGGCGGCAAGGATTGCGCGCCCTGCAAGACCTATGGTGTCGACTACAACATCGAGCAGTTCTTCGTGCCCGAGGGCACCGGGCGCGATCTGGAGAAGCTGCGCAACGGCCAGCAGCTCTCCGTCGATGTGGCGCTCGGCGCGGACGGCCGCGCCGCGCTCAAGCGGTTGCTGGTCGATGGCACCCCGCGCTATGAGGAGCCGCTTCTCTAGAGTTCTGGCCGGCCCGAGCGCGGCCGGCGGGGGGACCGGATGCCCGCACCCTGGCGCGGCCACTACATCAATCTCGATAGTTCGCCCGAGCGCCGCGCCGCGATGGAGCGAACCATCGCGCGGGCCGGGCTCACCGGCCTCTATCAACGCTTCCCGGCGCTCACCGGGGCGGAGAAGCCGGCGGACTGCCGGTTGAAGCCCGGGGAATACGGCTGCTTCCGCTCTCACCACGATCTGCTCGCCGGCCTCACGCCGGACGACGGCTTCATCCACGTGCTGGAGGACGACGCCGTTCTGGCGCAGCCTTTCGGCGCGGCGGTGCAATCGGTCCTCGCCGGCGGGCTGATGGAGCCTTTCGACATCGTCTTCACCGAGACGATGGTGGTGGACGAACTGCCGCTCATCCGCATGCTGAAGGGGCTGTTCGACCGCAATGCCGGACCGGGGCGGCCACCGTCCCTGTCGCTGCTCGATCTCGCCACCACCAACTTCGCCGGCACGACCTCCTATTTCGTCAATCCGCGTTCGCTCGGCCGCGTGCGCGACGTCCTGACCGAGGGGCTTGCCGCCGGACCGGCGCGGCCGCTCGATCTGCTCTATCGCGATGCGGTGCACGCCGGCAGGCTGAAAGCGGGGCTGTTGTTCCCGTTCCTCTCCAGCATCGCCATCGGCGGGCCATCGACCATCCGCGCGGAGAGCGCCTCGCAGGCGGTCTCGCTCATCCTGCGCAACAGCTTCTTCATCGAGGCGGATATAGACGGGAGCCGCCGGGCGATGGCGGACATCATGCGCGGGCTGGGACCATGGCGGCCGGACCCGCGCTTCGACCTCATCGCCGAAATTCTGCGCTTCATGGTCTCCGACCGCTTCCGCCCGTTTTGAGGCGGGCATTGTCGCGCGGGTGGGCTATTCCTCGCCGCCGCTCTCGCCTGCCTGAACGGAGTTGGTTCCGGCAACGCCCTCGGCGTTCTCGCCAGGCTCTTGATCGGTCTTGCGGGCGGCGGCGTCCTCGTCGCGCTTGCGCAGCTTCTCTTCTTTCTTCTGGCGCTTGGCGCGGTCGCGCTCGCTGCGCGCCTGCCGGTAGTTCGGCTTGAAGGGCATCGGCGGGCCTCCTTCGCGGCCGATCCCATGTCGGGTCGGCGAAACAAAAAGCCCGGCGCGGGGGCGCCGGGCTCGTCAATCCATGCGGATGATACCGGCGATCAGGCTTCCTGGAGATTGGCGGCGTTGGTCTTGCCGCGCTCGGTCACCACGTCGTAGCTGATCTTCTGGCCCTCGCGCAGCGTGGTCATGCCGGCGCGCTCGACGGCTGAGATGTGGACGAACACGTCCTTGCCGCCGTCGCTAGGCTCGATGAAGCCGAAGCCCTTCTGGGTATTGAAGAATTTCACGGTACCGGTAGCCATGTGGCTCACTTCCTTTTTCGTATAACGCGGGAAACGCGTCGCTTTCGCCAGCGACCTCCGCTGGCCGTCGTATCCGAGTTCGCGTTGACCTGAGGAAGCCCCAATGGGGGGTGCTGCAGCAAGGCAGAGCAAATCTGGAACGGGGTGCATATAGAGGTTGTGTGGGCAAAACACAATGCGGACGCACCACCGGAACAACGCAAAAGCCCGGCGCGGGGCGCCGGGCTCGTCGATCTATGCGAACTGCGCTGCAGTTCAGACGTTGTGCAGGTTGGCGGCGTTGGTCTTGCCACGCTCGCTGACCACGTCGTAGCTGAGCTTCTGGCCCTCGTTCAGCGTGCTCATGCCGGCGCTCTCGACGGCCGAGATGTGGACGAACACGTCCTTGGAGCCATCGGTCGGCTCGATGAAGCCGAAGCCCTTCTGGGAATTGAAGAATTTCACGGTACCAGTAGCCATTTGGCGACTTTCCTTTTGGTGTAACGCGGCAACGCGTCGTGGTGGCCGGCGACTATTCGCCGGCTGTCGTATTCGAGTTTCGCGTTGACTTGAGGAAGGGCCGATGACGGCTAGCTGCAGCAAGGCAGAGCAAATCTGGAACGCCATGCACATAGGTGGTTCGCGGGAGAAGCGCAATGGGCGAGGCAGTGACGCCACCGCCATTGTTCCCCGGGCGCGGTGCAGCGAGAAACGCTGCGCCGCAGATCCGGGGCCTATGCGGTGTGTGGATCCTGGTTCTGCACCGCACCACGGACGTGCTGCGGCGCACTCGGCAAACGGCTTTCTGCGTTGATCCACTCTACGGTTTCCGGCTCAGCGCCCTGCGGGCCACGGGCCGTCCGGTTCAATCGACGATGGCGCTCTTGTGCGCGGCGAGGAAATCGGCCACCGAGCGCGGCTTGCGGCCGGTGAGCGCCTCGAAGGCGCCGGAGACGATGGCAAGGTAACCCTTGGCGGCGTCGGTTTCGAAGCGGGTGAGCATGCCGATGACGGCGGGTGGCAGATTCGCCTGCTTGAGACCGGCGGCGAAGCCTTCCGCCGGGACGTTCACGGCCTTGACCGGCTTGCCGGAGATGTCGGCGAGGATGGCGGCGAGATCGTCGCCGGAGATCGCCTCCGGGCCACCGATGTCGTAGATGCGCTTGCCTTCGCCATTAAGAAGCGCCGCGGCCGCGGCCGCGGCGCAATCCTCGCGCGTGACGTAGGCACGGCGGCCGGCGCCGGCGGCATGGTAGAGCGTGCCGCTGGCGACGGCGTGATGCGCGCTGGCGAGCAGGAAATCGGTATAGAGGTCGTTGCGCATGATCGAGAAGTCGATCCCGCTGGCCGCGATCCGCGCCTCGGTCCAGTAGTGCGAATTGGGGACGATCGCATCGGGGGGCGTGTCGGGGTAGGGGCTGGTGATGCTGGTGTAGGCGACGTGGCGCACGCCCGCCTTGAGAGCCGCGTCGAAGCCCACGATGTGCTGCGCGGCGCGGTCGGCCAGGGTGTCGGTCGAGATGATGAGCAGGCGCTCGACACCGGCGAAGGCGGCGGCGAGGCCGGCAGGCTCGTCGAAAGAGCCGGGGCGCAGCTCGACGCCGGGGCCGGCGAGGTCGCCGAGCTTGTCGGGATTGCGGCTGATGGCGACGATCCGCTTGGCGCCCGCCTGGCGCAGATGCGCCACCACGTGGCGGCCGAGATTGCCGCTGGCTCCGGTCACGCCGATGGTGCTGTCGATGAATTTGTTCAAGGTCGCGCTCCTGTGGACAGCCGCCACGTAAAGACGGGCGGCGTATAGGTACCGTTCGGCAGGCTCCGGGGAAGACGGCACCTTGAGGTGGGTGAGTTACATCGAGGTAACCGGGCTCTGGCGTTCGCCGCCTCGTTGCTGCTAAGGCCGGTCATTCCATCTACGGATCGTTCGCGTTGCCCCCACCCGGCTCGGCCTTGGGCCTCGCCACCCCCCGATCGGGTCGGGGGCAGGCTCTCCCCGCGCTTGGCGGGGGAGGGAGGGGAGTGTGCGGCGGCGGGCACGGCGCCCAACCCTCCCCTGGAGGGAGGGTCGAAACGGCGAAGCCGATTTCGGGGAGGGGCCTGTGACTCTCCGCGAATGCACCCCCTCGCGAAAGTGTCTCGCTTCGCTCGCCACTTTCGATCCCCGATTGGGTCGGGGACAGTTCTCCCCTCAAGGGGGAGGTTCACGTGCCGTGCTGCCACGCCTGCCCGACATCAGCGGGCTTGTCCCGGTGATCCACGAAACAACTCGTAGGGCGGGTTAGCCGCAGGCGTAACCCGCCGCGGCGTCGGCCCGGTCTGACGAGTGGCGGAATACGCTTCGCTATTCCGCCCTACAGGCTAGCCAGACGTCGGTCTACCTGATGCGAGGCCCTTCGAGCGGTGGTGGTTCAGGAAGTGGATCGGGCTGGGGAGGCGGGAGAGGCTTGTTCATAGCTTCGCTCGCAGCCTTCTTCGTCGGGTCAAAAGGCCTGCCGAGTAATATCTGAGCGCCTCCCCGAATTTCGGACAGTGACGGAAGCTACGATCTGACGTCTGCTGGTCTTCAAGGAGAGGAGACCAGGACATGCCGAAACGCAGGAACCATGAGGCGGGCTTCAAGGCTCGCGTGGCGCTGGAAGCCGTGAAGGGCGAGCGCACGGTGTCGGAGCTGGCAGCCGACTACGGCGTGCATCCGACGATGATCCATCAATGGAAGAAGGCGCTGCTCGAAGGGGCAGCGGACATCTTCGAGCGCGGCGGGAAGAAGAAGGCCGCCGAGGTCGGCGAGGAGACGGTTCGGGAGCTGCACGCCAAGATCGGGGAGCTGGCGGTCGCCAACGATTTTTTGTCACGAAAGCTCAAGCCCTGGACCGGCAAGTGAGGCGGCAGATGATCGAACCCGACCATCCGGCCTTGTCGATCGGGGCGCAGTGCCGCCTGCTGTCGATCTCTCGGTCGTCGTTCTATTACCAGCCGCGTGGCGAGACCGAAATGAACCTCGCCCTGATGCAGCTCATCGACCGGCAGTTCCTGGAAACCCCGTTTTACGGCGTCCGACAGATGACCTGGCACCTGCAGAACGAGGGCCGCGCGGTGAACCCCAAGCGCATCCGGCGACTGATGCGGCTCATGCGCCTGATGCCGATCTATCAGAAGCCCAACACCAGCAAGCCGGCCAAGGGGCACAAGACCTATCCCTATCTGCTGGGCGGCCTGCGGGTGGAACGGCCCAACCAGGTCTGGTGCGCTGACATCACCTATCTGCCGATGCGGCGGGGCTTCTTGTATCTGGTCGCCATCATGGACTGGTTCACCCGCAAGGTGCTGGCCTGGCGCATCTCCAACACGCTGGAGGCGGACTTCTGCATCGAGGCGCTGAATGAGGCGATCCACCGCTTCGGCCCGCCCGAGATCATGAACACGGATCAGGGCAGTCAGTTCACCGGCTTCGCCTGGACTGACCGGCTGAGACGGGTTGGCACCCGGATCTCGATGGATGGCAAGGGGCGCTGCATCGACAACATCTTCATCGAGCGCCTGTGGCGATCCCTGAAGTACGAGTGCGTCTATCTGCACGCTTGGGAGACCGGCTCGCAAGCCAAGGCTGGCGTCGCTCAGTGGATCGCCTTCTACAATCACCAGCGGCCTCATGCCGCCCATGGCGGACAACCGCCCGCCGTGGTCTACTTCAACCAGATCGAAACCGACCAGCAGAGGCAGAAAGTAGCTTAAATCCCCCCGAAAACTGTCCAAGGATCGGGGGGCAGCTCAGGGGTCAGCAACTATCCCAACGCACAAACCGGTCCCAACGACTTCTGCGCCTTGGAGTTGAGAAAATAGAGCTAGAACGAAACGCTGATCGCCATCCGACATTGCCGCCGTGTACAGGTTCCCAGGGTTCCACGCAGTGGCCTTCGTCAGCGCAACGCGCACAATGTCAGGATGGTCTATGCGCTCTATATGGCCCACGCTGTGGTGATCTCGAGTCTCGCCTCGTTCCACTCCCCAGTTTCGGTAGGCCGCGAGACTGCGTTCGACTGGCCGAGCTACAACGAAGAATAGCCACAAGATTACCAGCCACGCCATGGTGACCGGGCGGCCACTGTACGCGCCCACTATGCTTATCACGGCAGGAGTCAGATAGAGCAGCTCTGGCCGGCCGAAATTGCTCGTGAGACGAAAGAGCAATTTCTGTCCCGGCGTTCGGTCATCGCTCGCAAAAAGGCAAATTCCTGCGAATAGCCCAACCAAAGCGCACTGGATAACTCCAAAGAAGCGAACGATGTCCAGCGCACTCTTGATTTCGCCAACATGGCTCAAGTCCAAAGTCGTCAAAAAGATGATGCTGGCAATCGCGTTAGCAAATGCATCTCTAGGGGGCACGAACCAAGGAGCCGAGAGCAATGTCACGAACCAAAGGGCCACTGAGGCGAAGAACCAAGCGCTGTCGAGCGCTCCGCCCGGCATCCAGCGTCCAGAAGAAAGAATAAATGCGCAGTAGAAGATCAGCGCATTAGCGAACAAAGCAGCAGAACGGTCGGCAATTCGGAGAGTGGGATCGCGCGCAGCCATAGGTTGGCCCTTTCGCAGAAAGGTTGTGGCCGTGTATCTCAATCCTGTCGTCATTAGCAACTGTGGCCTGTTGTCAGCCCGCCAGTGAGAAGCCGAGTGTTTCATCGCCTAACCAATTGATATAAAAGGCGAAAATAACTGCACATTCACTTGTAATTTTGCCCCTGAAACCCTAGATTCCGCCTAGCGTTTCAACCGATTCCCAGGACCGTTTTGGCTAATCAGACTCCGCCCCCCGGAAGCGGCGATTCCGGCGAGGGCAAGACCCCCGATTTCGAGTTCGATCTCGATCTCCGACGAGATGCGCCGCAGCTATCTCGATTACGCCATGAGCGTGATCGTCAGCCGCGCGCTGCCCGACGCGCGCGACGGCCTGAAACCCGTGCACCGGCGCATCCTCTATTCGATGCACGAGAACGGCCGCGACTGGAACAAGCCTTATCGCAAGTGCGCGCTCATCGTCGGCGACGTGATGGGCAAGTATCACCCGCACGGCGACCAGTCGATCTACGACGCGCTGGTGCGCATGGCGCAGGACTTCTCCATGCGCGTGCCGCTGGTCGACGGGCAAGGGAACTTCGGCTCGGTCGACGGCGACCCGCCGGCGGCCATGCGCTACACCGAGGCGCGGCGCGCCAAGGTCGCCCATTCGATGTCCGAGGACATCGACAAGGACACCGTCGATTTCCGCGACAACTACGACGGCTCCGAGCGCGAGCCGGTGGTCCTGCCGGCGCGCTTCCCGAACCTGCTGGTCAACGGCGGCGGCGGCATCGCCGTCGGCATGGCGACCAATATCCCGCCGCACAATCTCGGCGAAGTGATCGACGGCACCATGGCGCTGATCGACGACCCGACGCTGACCGTCCCGCAACTGATGGAGTTCATCCCCGGTCCGGATTTTCCCACCGGCGGCATCATCCTCGGCCGCGCCGGCATTCGCTCGGCCTACGAGACCGGGCGCGGCTCGATCATGATGCGCGGGCGGGTGACGGTGGAGACCGTGCGCAAGGAGCGCGAGGCGCTGGTCGTCCACGAGATCCCGTTTCAGGTCAACAAGGCGACGATGATCGAGAAGATCGCCGAGATGGTGCACGACAAGCGCATCGAAGGCATCGCCGACATCCGCGACGAGAGCGACCGCGACGGCATGCGCGTGGTGATCGAGCTGAAGCGCGACGCCATGGCCGACGTGGTGCTGAACCAGCTCTGGCGCTTCTCGCAGCTGCAGACCTCGTTCGGCGCCAATGTCGTGGCGCTGAACGGCGGCCGTCCGGAGACGATGAATCTCAAGGACATGCTGGTCGCCTTCGTCGCCTTCCGCGAAGAGGTGGTGACCCGGCGCACCAAGTTCCTGCTTACCAAGGCGCGCGACCGCGCCCATGTGCTGGTCGGCCTGGCCATCGCCGTCGCTCATATCGACGAGGTGATCAAGATCATCCGCCACGCCAAGGACCCGAACTCGGCGCGCGAGCAACTGATGGGCCGGCGCTGGCCGGCCAACGACGTGGCGCCGCTGATCGCCCTTATCGACGATCCCCGCCACAAGCTGGAGGCGGACGGCACCTACATCCTGTCGGATGCGCAGGCGCGCGCCATCCTCGAGCTGCGCCTCGCCCGGCTGACCGCGCTCGGCCGCGAGGAGATCGCCGACGAACTCAACAAGATCGCCGAGGAGATCAAGGACTACCTCGACATCCTGCGCTCGCGGGCGCGCGTGCGCACCATCATCAAGGACGAGCTGACGGCGGTGAAGGAGGAATTCGCCACGCCACGCAAGACCGTCATCGAGGATGGCGGCGCCGACCTAGAGGACGAGGACCTCATCCAGCGCGAGGACATGGTGGTGACGGTCACCCATGCCGGCTGGATCAAGCGCGTGCCGCTCGACAGCTATCGGGCGCAGCGGCGCGGCGGCAAGGGCCGCTCCGGCATGGCGACCAAGGAGGAGGATTTCGTCACCCGCCTGTTCGTGGCCAATACCCACACGCCGATCCTGTTCTTCTCCTCGCGCGGCATCGTCTACAAGTTGAAGGTCTGGCGGCTGCCGCTGGCCGCGCCGCAGGCGCGCGGCAAGGCGCTGGTCAACCTGCTGCCGCTCAGCGCCAACGAGCGCATCACCACCATCCTGCCGCTGCCCGAGGACGAGGAAAGTTGGGGCGAGCTCGATGCGGTCTTCGCCACCAAGGCGGGCACCGTGCGCCGCAACAAGCTCTCCGACTTCGTCCAGGTGAACCGCAACGGCAAGATCGCCATGAAGTTCGACAGCGCCGAGGAGGCGATCGTTGGCGTGCAGCCCTGCACCGAGGCCGACGACGTTCTGCTGACCACGGCCGCCGGCCATTGCATCCGCTTCCCGGCCAGCGAGGTGCGCGTGTTCAAGGGGCGCGATTCCGTCGGCGTGCGCGGCATCGCGCTGGCCAAGGGCGACCAGGTGATCTCCATGGCGGTCCTGCGCCACTTCGATGCGGTCGCCGACGAGCGCAGCGCCTATCTCAAGATGAGCCGCGCGGTGCGCGGCGAGGGCGAAGCGGAGGCGACGGACGTCGACGACGAGGAGACCGGGGCCAACGGCGGCGAGCTCGATCAGGAGCGCTACGCCGCCATGGGCGCCGCCGAGCAGTTCATCCTCACCGTTTCCGAAAACGGCTACGGCAAGCGCTCGTCATCCTTCGAGTACCGGGTGACCGGCCGTGGCGGCAAGGGCATCGTCGCCATGGCGGTCAACGACCGCAACGGCCCGCTGGTCGCCTCCTTCCCGGTGGAGGAGGCCGACGAGATCATGCTGGTCACCGACGGCGGCCAGGTGATCCGTATGCCGGTCCACGACATCCGCATCATCGGCCGCGGCACCCAGGGCGTGACCCTGTTCGACGTCGGCGAGGGCGAGAAGGTGGTTTCGGTCGAGCGCCTCAGCGAAGCCGAGGACGAGGAAGCCGACGACGGCGGTGGATAACCAGCGCCGTCCCTGCCGAAATACCCGATCGTTCGAATTGTAACGATCGCGGCAAGAAATCCTTCAACAGAATCGGAGACACCGTCCTACCAACGTCGGGGAGGGCGCTTTCATGCGTGGGTTCAATGACCGATCGCCGCCGGTGTCGGCCACATTGTTGCCGCCTCCGGGCCACCGTCCGGGTTTCGCTAACCGAAAATTGACGACGGAATCTAACCGAATGTTCGGTCATTCCAACCTACATGTATCGCCATGAGAGAAACGACGCCGAGCCTCGGTCTGGTCGTCCAGCACCCCCTCGTGGCGACAATGGCCATCATGACCCTCGTCGCTGCATTCTCGCTCTACGTCGTCGTCATGTCCTTCGACATGGTGGGCATGAGGATTTTCCCGCTGGCGATCGTACTGCCGCTTGGAATCCCGGCGATCGTCGTTCCGGCGCTGGTCTATCCGCTTCTGCGCGCCATACGCCGCCAGCGGGAACTGCACGCTGAACTCGAACGGCTGGCGCACGTCGACGCGCTCACCGACCTGCCGAACCGGCGCGCCTTCTTCGAATTCGCTCGCACCGTCGTCAAGCGGCAGACCATTGTCGGCACCGCTTTGGCCGCGATGATGATCGACGTCGACAAGTTCAAGCACGTCAATGACAGCTTCGGCCACGACCATGGCGACATGGTCCTGAAACGTGTCGCCGAAACGATCGTGGCGGAGGTGACCACGGCTGACGCGCCGCGCTGGATCGTGGCGCGGCTGGGCGGCGAGGAATTCGTGGCGCTGATCGACGGGCTGGCGCCAAGCGCCATCGCGCGGCTGGCCGAGCGCATCTGCAACCAGGTGCACCGCAGCGTCGGTGCCGGCGAGCGGCTCGACCCGGTCACGGTCAGCCTCGGCGTTGCCTTCCGCAAGCAGGGCCAAGGCATCGACAAGCTGTTGAAGGCGGCCGACGACGCCGTCTATGCCGCCAAGAACGCCGGGCGCGACCGCTGGGCCTTTGCTTCTGACGGCGGCAAGCCCGACGTGGCGTCGCCACCGGGCGTCATGGCGCTGCAGCAGGCGTCCTGACCACACACCCGCCGCGCTTGATTGGCGGGCACCCGAATGTCTGCGTGACCTGCAAATGTGCAGCTTGCCGCCGCCCGCGCGCTGCCGCACATTCGACCGGCGCGAAATCTGTACGCGACGCGGGACATCCATGGATCGCCGACTGACCACCATCCTGGTCGCCGATATCGTCGGATTCAGCCGTCAGATGGCCTCCGACGAGGAGGGTGTCGTGACGCGGCTGAAGGCGCTGCGCACCGCAGTCATCGATCCGCGGATTGCCGCCGGCGGAGGGCGCCTGATCAAGACCATGGGCGACGGCTTCCTCATCGAGTTTCCTTCCGTGGTGGCAGCCGTCAGAACGGCGATCGCCATCCAGACCGAAATGGGTGAACGCGGCGCCAGCGAACCCGAAGCGCGCCGTCTGCGCCTGCGCATGGGCATCAACGTCGGCGACATCGTCATCGACGGCGATGACATCCTCGGCGACGGCGTCAACATCGCAGCGCGGCTGGAGCCGATGGCGCCAGCCGGCGGAATTTGCATCTCCCGTGCCGTCTACGAGCAGGTGCGTGGCAAGGTCGATGTCGACCTGATGCCAATGGGCGCGAAGCAGCTCAAGAACATCCCCGAACTGGTGGAGGTCTGGCACATCAAGGTCGATGATGCGGCTCCCGCCGCGGCCGCGCCGGCGCCGGCGATGCCGGAAAAGCCTTCGGTCGCTGTGCTGCCCTTCGACAACATGAGCGCCGATCCCGAGCAGGACTACTTCGCCGACGGCATCACCGAGGACATCATCACCGAGCTGTCGCGATTGCCGGCGCTTCTCGTCATCGCCCGCAACTCGACCTTCACCTACAAGGGCAAGGCGACCAAGGTGCAGGACGTCTGCCGCGACCTGCAGGTGCGCTACGTTCTGGAAGGCAGCGTCCGCAAGGCGGGGCAACGGATTCGGGTGACCGCCCAGCTCATCGACGGAAGTTCGGGCGGGCACGTCTGGGCCGAGCGCTACGATCGCGACCTCGCCGACATCTTCGCCGTGCAGGACGACGTGACGACACAGATCGTGCGTGCGCTCAAGGTGAAGCTCACCGATAGCAAAAGCGCCCCGACGCCACGCGTGGAGCCGGAAAACGCCGAAGCCTATGACTGTGTGCTGCGTGCGCGAGAGCAGTATCGCCTGTACTCGACGGAGGGCAACGCCGTCGCGCGCGAGCTCTGCGAGAAGGCGATCGCACTCGCCCCCAACTACGCGGAGGCCCATGCCGGCCTTGCCGAGACCTACGTGCAGGACTGGTTTCTCGGCGATCCGCAGGCGCTGGACAGGGCCTTTGCATCGGCACAGACGGCGGAGCGTCTCGATCCGTCATTGCCGCTGGTCTACGAGGCCCTGAGTTCGGTCTATCTGTTTCGTCGGCAGCACGACAAAGCGCTGGCGGCCGCCAGACGATGGCTCGAGGTCGAGCCGGGTGACGCCGAGGCCTACGCCAATCTGGCCGGCAACCTGCATTTTGCCGGCGAGCCCGAGCCGGTGGCGGAGTTGATCGAGACGGCGACGCGGCTCAATCCCCATTATCCCTTCTACTACCCGCTCTATGCCGGTCAGGCACTCTTCACCATGCGTCGCTTCCAGGAGGCGGCGGGTTTGATAAGGCGGAGCATCGCGCGCAACCCGCACGCACTGCCGCCCCATTTCTACCTGGCGGCCGCTTATGGCCAGCTTGCAGAGGACGGCCTGGCGCGCGATGCCCTGGCCGAGGCCCGCAAGATCAGCCCCGAATTTTCGCTGGCACGGGCTCGCGCAGTCACGCCTTACAGGCGAGAGGAGGACCTCAACCTGCTGCTCGACGGCCTGCGCAGGGCTGGGCTGACCGACTGAACGCTACGCGCCGCGACGGCAGTCGCGCCTGGGGAAAGAGCTGGACGGCGTCGCCGTCGCCGTTGCCGCCTGATCGCGGCCGACGGCCCAAGACAAAGCCGCCGGCCCCTGGGGGAGGGCCGGCGGAGGCGGGACGGGAGGTCAGTTCAGGTCAGGATGCTCGGGTCAGGCTAGTTGACGGGGACGCGGGTCAGCTCGGACATGCCGTCGTGACGGGTCTCGACGGTCACGTAGTCGCCGGCAGGCACTGCCGCGGCGACGACCGGCAGGCGGTCGCCCTTGACCGCGGCGACCTGCTGATGGTCCGTGATGATGGCGGCGCTGGCGAAGCCAACCGCGAGCGTGGCCGCGACGCTGGTTGCCAGAATGGTCGAGTGAAGCTTGAGGCTCATCTTTCGCTCCTTCGCTTTCCCGTGCCGTTGACTGTCGCCTATACAACACCTGTCTAACTGAACGGTTCCAGATTGAGCCGTTCATCTTGCGTTCAGCGACGTGGCCGCGGTTTGGCGACTTCTTGACTAGTTGAAGGCGAGCGCGAAGCGCTCGGTCATGGGTTCGGGACCGGCGACGGCGGTGCGGGTGGCGACCGTGCGCACGGCGCGGCCATTGTCGGCGCCTTGCAGGCACTGGTCGGGGATCATCGGCCAGGTGGCGTGGGCGCAGGCCTCCGCGAGGCCCGATTCCTTGCTCTGGCTGCTCATCGACAATCCGGTGAGACCGGCCGCAACGGTGACGGCAAAGGCGACGGCCATCAGGAAACTGCGTTTGTTCGTGTTCATGGTCGGACCCTCTTTCGAGTTCCGGGCGGCCCCTCGGCCGCTCTCTCTTGGAGATTGACATAGGTCTGGCGGGCAGGTTCCGCTGTGAAAACGGTCACAAATCCTAACTATTTGATGAGACATACATTTTTGAAAAGATGCGTGATATGATCCGGAGCCGGCCGCGAGACTGTGCTGCGCTTGCCCCGATGGCCGGCGGCGGGATATGACATGGCTCACCCGCGGAACGCCGGAGAACCAACCAGCCCGTGACCCATATTGCCTTCTATCCCGGCACTTTCGACCCAGTGACCAACGGCCACGTCGACATTCTGCAAGGTGCGCTGGCGCTCGCCGACAAGGTTGTCGTCGGCGTCGGCATCAATGCCGGCAAATCGCCGATGTTCACCCTCGACGAGCGGCTGACGATGGTGCGCGACATGATCAAAGGCCTCGGCCGCAAGGCAAGCCCGCGGGCGAGCGCTGTTGCCTTCGACGGATTGGTGGTTGACGCGGCGCGCGAGAACGGTGCGGGCACGCTGATCCGCGGTCTTCGCGACGCCAGCGATTTCGACTACGAAATGCAGATGGCCGGCATGAACTGCACCATGGCGCCAGGGCTGCGCACGGTGTTCCTGCCGGCCTCGCCCGCGGCGCGCCATATCACGGCCACGCTTGTCCGCCAGATCGCCTCGATGGGCGGCGACGTCTCGGCCTTCGTGCCGAAGAGCGTCGCCCGGCGCATCGAACGCAAACGCAGCTCAACCAAATAAGGCTCAAGGATGCTCATTCGATTTGCCGCGGCGCTGGTCGCCGCGTTCATGCTGATGCCGCTCACGGCCTCCGCCCAGACGCTCGACCCAGAGAACACGATCTACATGGACATCCCCGCCGGCCGAGTGGTGATCAAGCTGCTGCCGGACGTGGCCCCCAACCACGTGGCGCAGATCAAGAAGCTGACCCGCATGGGCTTCTACGACGGCACGCCCTTCCACCGGGTCATTCCCAATTTCATGGCCCAGGGCGGCGACCCCACCGGCACCGGCGAGGGCGGCTCCAAGCTGCCGGACCTCAAGGCCGAGTTCAGCAACGTGCCCTTCACCCGCGGCACGATCGGCATGGCGCGCACCAGCGACCCCAACTCCGCCAATTCGCAGTTCTTCATCTGCTTCGCCGACGCGCCCTGGCTGAACGGCCAATACACCGTCTGGGGCCAGGTGGTCTCGGGCATGGAATTCGTCGACCAGCTCAAAAAGGGCAGCGGCCAGAGCGGCATGGTCGATCACCCCGACCACATCATCAAGATGCAGGTCGCCGCCGACGCCAAGAAATAGACCAAGAGACAAGGAGGGCCCGATGGCCGACGACAAGGAAAACACCCTGCTGCTGGAAACCACGGCAGGCAGCGTCACGATCAGGCTTCGCCCCGATCTGGCGCCCGGTCACGTGGCGCGCATCAAGGAGCTGGTGCGTCAGGGCTTCTACGACGGCGTGGTGTTCCACCGCGTGATCGACGGCTTCATGGCCCAGACCGGCGACCCCACCGGAACCGGCATGGGCGGTTCCGGCCAGAAGCTGAAAGCCGAGTTCAGCAAGGAGCCGCACGTGCGCGGCACCGTGTCCATGGCCCGCGCCCAGAACCCGGATTCGGGCGACAGCCAGTTCTTCATCTGCTTCGCCGACGCCCGCTTCCTCGACGGCCAGTACACCGCCTGGGGCAACGTCGTCGAGGGCATGGACGCGGTCGACAAGATCAAGCGCGGCGAGCCGGTGAAGGACCCCGACAAGATCGTCTCGATGAAGGTGGCGGCCGACGCCTGAGACGGCCGGGCGCGGGGCCCGGATGCGCTCCGTCGTGATTGGCGCCCGCCGCCGCTGAACCTTTCGGACGGCGCGGGCGACCAACACGCTCTCCTGAGTATTTCCTTGATTTGCTGACCGGCAGGACCAATGCTGGCATCGGGCGCGACAGGACGAAACGAGGGTATGGCGATGATACTCCGGGTCTTTCGCGCCACCACCAAACCGGGAAAAGCTGCCGAATTTCGCGAAATGCTGGAGCGCCTGTCGGTGCCCATGGTCAAATCCGCGAAGGGAATGCTTGGATATTATGTCGGCGAACCGATTGACCCGGCCGTGCCGGAATTCACCGTGACACGCTCTGGCATGACCTGGATTCGGTGAAGGCGTTCGCTGGCGAGGACTGGAATTGCTCGGTCATTCCGCCCGACGAAATCCCGCTCATCGCCGAGAGCTTCATCCACCACTACGAGCTCTTCGGGCAGGGATAGGCGGCCGGCGGCGCCGGCAAGGCAATCGGCTGCTCCGCGCGGTGTCTCGCAGCCCGCGGGCAGCGGAAACCACACGCCAAAGAGGCGCTTCCTTCCGGCGACAGATGCCGCTAGGAAGCGCCGATGCGCGTTGACCTGTTTGATTTCGACCTGCCCGAGGAGCGCATCGCGCTCCGCCCGACGACGCCGCGTGACGCCGCGCGCCTGCTGGCGGTGACGCCAGGGGAGGGGCTTGCCGATCGCTTCGTCCGCGACCTGCCCGGGCTGCTCCGGCCGGGCGACGCGCTGGTGCTGAACGACACCAGGGTGATTCCGGCGCGGCTCACCGGCGAGCGCATTCGCGCGGACAGCACAGCCCATGTCGAGGTGACGCTGACCCGCCGCACGGCGCCGTCGCGCTGGGAGGCGCTGGCGCGGCCGGCCAAGCGGCTGGCGATTGGCGACCGCATCCGTTTCGGCGCGCCGGCAAGCGAGGCCGGCGACAATGCCTGCCTGCTCACCGGGATCGATGCGACGGTGATCGACCGCGGCGAGGCCGGCGAGGTGTTCCTGCGCTTCGACCTGTCGGGGCCGGCGCTGGACGATGCGCTGGCCAATGTCGGCGTCGCGCCGCTGCCGCCCTACATCGCCACGCGCCGGGCGCCCGACGGCGCCGACCGGATCGACTACCAGACCATCTATGCCCGCGAGGACGGCGCCGTGGCGGCGCCGACCGCCGGACTGCATTTCACCGACGCGCTGTTCGATGCGCTCGCCGCGGCCGGCGTCAGCCGCCACATGGTCACGCTGCATGTCGGCGCCGGAACCTTCCTGCCGGTGAAGACGGAGGAGACGCAAGACCATTTCATGCATGCCGAAACCGGTACGGTGAGCCCCGAGACGGCCGATGCGCTGAATGCCGCGCGCGCCGCCGGTGGCCGTATCGTTGCCGTGGGGACCACCTCGCTCAGGCTGCTGGAGAGCGCGGCCGACGACGACGGCACCATCCGGCCGTTCTCCGGCAAGACCTCGATCTTCATCACGCCCGGCTACCGCTTCAAGGCGGTCGACCTGATGATGACCAACTTCCATTTGCCGCGCTCGACCCTGTTCATGCTGGTCTCGGCCTTCTCGGGCCGCGAGACGATGCTCGCCGCCTACAAGCACGCCATCGGCGCCGGATACCGCTTCTATTCCTATGGCGACGCCTGCCTGCTCCATCCGGAGAAGGGTCGTTGACCGGCCTCACCTTCGCCATCGCCGCCACCGACGGGGCAGCACGCAGCGGCGAGATCAGACTCGCCCGCGGCGTGGTGCGCACGCCGGCCTTCATGCCGGTCGGCACCGCCGGCACGGTCAAGGCGATGTACATGGACCAGGTGAAGGCGGCGGGCGCCGACATCATTCTCGGCAACACCTACCACCTGATGCTGAGGCCCGGCGCCGAGCGGGTGGCGGCGCTCGGTGGCCTGCACACTTTCTCGGGCTGGCAGGGGCCGATCCTCACCGACTCCGGCGGCTTCCAGGTGATGTCGCTGGCCCAGCTCAGGAAGCTCGACGAGACCGGCGTCACCTTCCAGTCGCATATCGATGGCGCCACCTTCACGCTCACGCCAGAGCGCTCGCTGGAGATCCAGGCCCTGCTCGATTCAGACATCCGCATGCAGCTCGACGAGTGCATCGCGCTCCCGGCGCCGCGTGAGGAGCAGGAGCGCGCCATGCGCCTGTCGCTGCGCTGGGCGGAGCGCAGCAAGGCCGCCTTCGGGCAGCCGCTGGGCAGGGCGCTCTTCGGCATCGTGCAGGGCGGCGACGATGATGAGCTGCGCGTCGAATTCGGCGCGGGAACTCGGCGCCATCGGCTTTGACGGCTACGCCATCGGCGGGCTCGCCGTGGGCGAGCCGCAGGACGTGATGCTGAAGATGCTGGAAACCACCAATCCGGTGCTGCCGGCGCAAGCGCCGCGCTACCTGATGGGGGTGGGCACGCCGGACGACATCGTCGAGTTGGTGGCGCGCGGCATCGACATGTTCGATTGCGTCATGCCCACCCGCGCCGGCCGCCACGGCGTTGCCTATACCCGCTTCGGCAAGATCAACCTGAAGAACGCCCGCCACGCCGACGACCCGCGCCCACTGGACGAGGAAAGCGCTTGCCCGGCGGCGCGCGACTACAGCCGCGCCTATCTGCATCACCTGGTCAAATCGGGCGAGATGCTGGGCGCCATGCTGCTGTCGTGGAACAACCTCGCCTATTACGAAGGGCTGATGGCAGGCATCCGCACCGCCATAGCGGCCGGCCGCTATGACGATTTCCGCGCCGCCGTGAAGGCCGGGTGGGCGGCGGGCGATATTCCGGCGCGCGGCTGATCACGCCGTCGGCGCGTTGTCCGGCAGGAGCACGCAGCCGTTGATCTTCCACGTTCCGTCCGGCTGGCGCTGAAGCGTATAGAGCGCCACCCAGGATTTGCCGTCCGGGCCGACGAGGAAGACCTTCTGCTCGGGCCCAGCGGGCGAATTGGCGAGGGCGCCGAAGGTGACCGAACGCGGGCGATAGACCGGCTGGTACTGGCCGCGCACCATGTCCATGAAGATGCCGATCGAGGGGAAGACCTGCTGGATGGTGGGTGAGGCGAAGCCATAGGCGGCGGCGCCGTCGTCCTGCCGGAAGGCCTCGATCTGGCTCTCGATGATCGAGCGGATAGCGGCCGTATCGCCCGCGCTTTCCTGCGCCAGGGCGGGCAAAGCGAGACCGGTGACAAGCGCCAGCCCGGCGATCAGGCGGGCGCCGGCTGTCATCAGGCGCTTCATGGGGGCGTGTTTCATGGGGTGCGTCCTCCGCTTCACCTCACCCGAGGGGACATACGGCGCCAAAGCGTTTCAGCAAGGGCGTTGACGGCGACCGGGCGGCCTTGTTTCCTCCCCGGCGACATGGTGTCCTGTCGCCATCGACCAGTGATTTGGAGGCGACCCATGCGGGCGCTGTTCGTGCAGATCAAATGCGATCTCGGCAAGGCCTATCAGGTCGCCGACGAGATCGCCGAGGCGGAGATCGCCTCGGAAATCTATTCGACCGCCGGCGACTTCGACCTGCTGGTCAAGTTCTACCTGCCGGAAGACGCCGATATCGGCCATTTCATCACCGAGAAGGTGCAGCCGATCGGGGGCATCCGCGACACGCGCACCATCCCGACCTTCAAGGCGTTCCAGTAGTCCGTTGTCGTATTGACCCTCCGGGGGGCCGCTTATAGGGTCCGCCCCGATTGGCGCCGCAAGGTGCCGGAGAGCGCGTAGCTCAGCTGGTAGAGCAGCTGACTTTTAATCAGCAGGTCTCGGGTTCGAGCCCCGACGCGCTCACCAAGCAAATCAAAGACTTACCTGAAGCCGCAGCCCAGGTCACGAGCGCTTAGGTAACGCTGTAGGTAACACTTCCGATCCCACCGAATTTCAAGTCGCCAATTTGGCGACTTGATCCTGAAGCCACCGCCGAGCAAGACCTCAATTGAGGTCTTGAAAACGCTCCTGGCGCCAGGATCCTTTTGGCACCCAAGCATGGCGTCGGGACTTAAATGCTGCACATGTGCAGGGTTTGACCGTTCGGCGCGGCCGTTTCCGCTTGACACCAACACCACCGCAAATCGAGATTCCCGGCATGGCCTCGATCACCACCGTTCGCCGAGAAATCGACGCTGCGCTTGAAGCGATCGCGCGGCGCGCCGATGCCGAAGCGGAGATCAGCCGGCGGAATGCTCAGATCGCGTTCACGCGCGAAGGCCGAGAGGTCGCCAGGACGCAGATAGCGGCCTGGCAAGCCGTTGCTCGGTGGATTCGCGCCGAAACCCGTTCCGAGCGGGAACCGGTTTCAGGTCGACCCTGACGGCCATCGGCCAACGAAGAGCGGCGGTCTTGAAATCCTATTAAGCCAGTCCCGGCGCGTCGCCGCGTGCTGTCGCATCGTGTCGGGAAATCTAGGATTTCCGGTGGCGACCCATCAATTGCTCCTCCCGGCAGTAGCATCTTGTCATCACCAGTCTGGCGGCAAATGGGGTGGCAAATCTCGCGGACCGCTTCCGTTGGGCTCTGTCCGACGCCCATCATAACCAGCGATCTTCCTCTTCTCGCGAATAGTCTGGAAGCACTGCCAACCCTCGCAGGCTAAGCCGCGCGCCGTGTGCGCTTCGTAAGGCCACAATCAAGCCCGCCGCGGCGCTCTGAACCTGCGAGATGCGAGACGCATCAGGCGAGCGCGGAGCCTCCTGAAAATGCCCGCCGGTGAGGGCGTCGATCAGGTCGACCAAACGCTCTTCGACAGGCCGGCGCGTCGCGCGCGTGAAGCGCGGCAGCACTGCCACCACCATTCCGTTGATCCGTTCTTGGTGACCGACGATTACCGCTTCCTCAACGGCAAGTTGGAGCGTTCGCTTCTCGACATCCTTCATCCAATATGAGGTCGAGAGGTCCGCCGCGGCGAGGCAAGCCGCTGCGATCTCGTCGCAGCGCTCGCCAAGTTCGTCAAATCGATACTTTATGAGTTGCAGAATTGTACTCGCGAGGATCGCCAGCGCGGCACCGATGAGTTCAGAGAAGAGGACGGTCATCTATTGCAAGCGTGAGATCGCATCAGCCAAATATTGTTCAGCTAAGTTCCGATAGGAGACGTACCGCTTGTCTTCGGCCCGCAGCTTCAGTCTGCGCCGAAGTTCGGTCGGCGAGAATTTCTTGCTTCGAATTAGCCCGCCGAAGGCTTCCTCGAGAAACGAGGCGGGGTAGCCTGCCACACCATCCAGATATACGACGACTTCGCCTTCCGGATCCCGCAGGAGTGCAGGAATCAGGACATCATCGCGGAACGCCTCGCCGCTGTGTGGCCCCATACTACGAAAGCGCCCCCCGGGGTACCGAGTGAACTGCTCCGCCACCTTTATCAGCTGTGGCTGCACGGCAAGGATCTCCATTGCTAGAACAAGACCTCCCATTCAACCAGAGTCCCGCCGATATCGGTCGGCAGGCTGCTGAGTTGCGGTCGCCCCCCCTTGCGGTAGAGGTAATCGCCACGACGACTCATAATACGAAGGTGACCACTCACGCCCTTGTCAACCACATCTTTGAACACCGAAAGCCCCTTGCCATGGTGCGTCAATCCGGACGAGGTCTTGGCCACCTTTACGGCCGTTCTGAGAGCAAGAGCATCGTCGATTGTGCCGAGCAAGCTAAAATTTCGACCAAAAGCCCTTCGAAATAGTGTCTGAAAGGCCGGAAACTGATCCCACTTCGGGAGCGTCGCAGGTATTGAGACGCCCTGGTCATATAGGGCGACCGTGAGCCGACGGTTAGGGGCATCAACGGCGCCGGTCATCCACCAGCATCGCAACGGCTCAAATGCATAAGTCCCGAATTGAGGATATGCCCAGCGCACGGCGTTCTCCATGGCTTCGACAAGTGCGCCATAAAGGTTTCGCTCAGTCAAATCTTGTACAACGCCGCATCGTTCAATCATGTCGGCAAGGAGATCGGTCAACCGGCCAGAACTTTCTGGATCTAGGGTGTCGCCGCGCTGAAATTTCACGATCGCCACGCCGTCTTCGGACTGTGAATACTGACGCTCGGCGACCTCTCGATCAACTCCGAGCAGTTCGAGAAATCCCAAGTTTGCTAGGAATGCCCTTACGTTGGGATCCCATTGTCGAAGGTTTATTGCGCTCATTTGGACATGCTTAAGCGCCTGGATCCGATCGAACTCCGCCACTAACACCAGGGCGGCCGACGTCGAGATCGACTTTAATGTCTCGAATTTCGAATATCCGTGCAAAGCGACGGCGCCGGCGCGACGCTGTCTGCGGTCCGGTAGCGGGCGCAGCGGGTCCAGATCGCGAGTGCGCCGCCGCAGCCCTTCGATAAACGCAAGTGTCTCGTCACGGTTGCGATCAAAGCAAAAGACACTGGGCAGCGGAGTGGCTTCACCGCGGAGCTGAACGAATCGCTGCTTGCCGCGACGATAGGCCTCCACCGTAGCGGCGGAAGACTGCGGCATGAGGATTCCAAGCGCCTTTTCGCGCCTGATCTCTTGGGCGACGCGGGTGCAAAACAACCTTCGCTCCGCCGAGCGTCGCTGATGACGCAGCAGCCATTTCCTGTGAGTTGAGGAGATTCGTTTCAATAAAGCGGCTATCCGTGCAATTAATGCGCGAGTTTGGGAGCCCGACATCAATCGCTCGCATTGCTTCAAATCGCAAGCGCGGAAGCCTCTGTGGCCAGATTTGTTGCAGATCTACCGTTGGTCGCGAGAAGCCGGTCCGCCGCTGCCGGAACATCTGCGCGAAAAGGTCGTGCATCGTCCGACTATGGAGGATTGTCGTCCCGGCGCTGCGGCGACGCGACTTTTAAGCGAGCATTTCTAGCGAACGGCGGTCGCCGCCCCGAGCCAAGGCTCGAGGCCTGATCTCGACGACGTCGATGGCATTTGCGGTCGTGCCCGGCCGCCAAAATAACACTTCTAGAGCCCCTTTGCTTTGCGACGCGCCCGCGCCGTCGCCTTCGCAGCGCATGCCTTGGAGCAAAATCGACCTGCCCGCCCGCGGGAATAGGCACGCGGACGCTCGGCGATGAAGATCTTGCCACATTCAGCGCATCGACGCTTTCGCTTCGCCCTGGAATTAGCAGAGCGCGCTTTGTCACCGAGTAATTTCCCGAGCTTGCGGCCACAGATCGCCGAGCAGGCCCGTTGACCTTCCGTCTTCGGTTCAAAGCGCATACCGCAGATTTCGCAAAGGCGTGGTGCCAACCCCAGTGGCTGCACCATCGTGCCGAGCCCAAGTCGAATGAGGCTCTGGCAACCTTCGCATCGGTCTACCCAACGCCGGCACGTTCGATCACAGCGCCTGCAATGTTCACGCGGGGCATGGTTCGCACCCTGATGCGAACGGTGCGAACCATGCGCACTTTGTCGTCCTGAAAGGGCTTTTGCGTTCAACGAATTGCCTCATGGCCCCGGTTGCGAACCGCATGGGGCCGCCTGCAGAAAATTGCCAGCAGGGACAAAATCCGCGCATGCTCCCACCGCGGTTGGCGTCGCCCGCGGCGGCTAGAACGGCGACGCCCCCCCTGCCTTTGGCGGCTGACCGTCATCGCCTCATCCCTGCCGCGCGTGCGACCGCGACCTGATGTTCCAACGCAACGAGGTGCGCCTTGGCTGCGGCCTGCGCAGCCGTCTCGCGGCCGTCGGCGTCGACCAGCTCGCGCGCATGCGCCAGCACGTCGCTCAGGTCCCTAGGCGGGAGGGTGGCTGCGAACGCGACAAACAGACTTCGGTGAGCGATTGCCTCGGCGGCAGCGTCGGTCGCGGCCTCTTCGATGCCCTTGGCGAGCTGCAGCAACTCGTCATCGTCGTCCATCATCATGTGTCTCCCTCACCGATGCCGGCAATGCCGACGGCCGCGGCGATCATCGCGCGGGGCAAGCCGAGGCAACCGATCGGACGACGCGCCCTGATCGCGCCAGCCAAACTGGCCACGACGGCCGCCGGCATGGCGAGGCGAGCATGCACGCCCGTGATCGACCGGATTTCGTAGTCGTCCGGGATCTGCTCCAATGCGGCCACCGCTGCCTCGTCCCAGACTTCGTGCACAAGGCCAGCCGCGCGCGCCTCGTCCGCGCTCATCACCACGTTTCCCGCCTGCCATTCAGCCACACGCTGGTACGGAACCCCGGCGCGGCGGCCTATCTGGATCTGCTCGAAGGCGTCGCTCACTTGCGCCTCTGTCTGCGACGTATCGGTCGTTCGATGAAAAACGAACCGGGCCTCGGGCATTGCAATCCTGCGGTCGCCAGCGCCGAAGACAAGAATTCCGGCTGAATTGCAGTTTCGCATGGCGATGGTCGTGATTGTGCCCGGATGAGCTTCGAGCGCGGCATAAAGGCGCTCGGCATGAGAAATAAATCCTCCGATAGTGTCGATCGATACACTGACCCGCTCGGCGTTGGGACGCCTGTGCATGGAATTGATCAGCCGGTCCACCTTGGGGGCCGTGATCTCGCCAAGCAGGCTAAGGCTCAGCTCGCCGTCGTCGAGGGCAGCGCTCGACGTCGAAGCGATGATCATGAGGCTACGCTCGACGTGCAAGCGCTGGCGCAGCGCTTCGGTCGCCTCGCGCAGCGTAGTTGCACGCGGCGATGGCGCAGGCGGCTCCGCTTGCTCGAGCGCGGCGCGCTCTTCTTCGGCGGCGTCGAATGCGGCCTGCTGCGCCGCTCGCATCTGGTACCAATCCTCGTACATGGCTTAACCCTTCACTCTGGCCGGCGCGCCCGTGAGAATTGGCCGGCGGCGGGGAAGGCCACCACCCCGTCGCCGGCCGCTAAGGGGCCGCGTCCATGGCCGCCCTTTGGTCACTTCGCGATTTTCCTGTCGATCTCGATCAGGCGCGCAACCGCCCGCAGAAGGTCGAGAATTTGATCTGCTTGCCGCGCCAGCCAAGGGCTGCCGACGCGCGTTCGCGCCGCCCTGGCGGCGAGGTCAGCGATCAGCGCCATGGAGGCATCGAGCTCGCCGATCAAGTCATGCAGCGCCAGGCGGACCGGCATCACCGCCGCGTCGATCTCCTTCGCGTATTCATGCCGCCAAGGCAGCGCCGCCGCCTCGCGCGCCTCGCGGGCGCGTCCATGTGCATTGATCGCGTCGGTTTCGGCGGCCAGCAGCTCATCCAGGCGCGATCGCGGCGGCCGAGGGAGACGCTTGTCGGCTTCAGCGGCGCGGATGGCGGCAGCGCATTCGCGCGCAGCGGACGTCGCCGCCACCTGGCGCGCGCCGGTCTCGCGCTCGGCTTCCTCCGCGTCGAGCAGGGCCTGCGGCTTCGGCGGCGGCGTGAATTCCCGTAGTGCGTCGCGAAGCGCGGCAAGAGGGTAGGGCTTTGGCGAGGCGGTCGTTGCCTTGGCGAAGATCGATGTTTTCATGGCAACCGAATCTACACGTCTTCTCCGGGCGGCCTGTCACACCGTGACACGAGGAGCGCGGCGATCGCTTCGTCGACAAGGGCGGGATCATCGCTTGCATAGGCGGGCAGGTGCCCACCGTCGACCAAAAACAGCTCGGCCTCTGCTTCGTCGACTTCCAGCTTCAGCGCTACAACGCCGGGCAGAACTTCGATGCGACAAGCGACCAGCCGTCGGCCTTGGTTGCGCCGTGCGCGGCACTGCTGCTGACGCACCGCATCGCTTGTCATGGCGGCGGGGCTTGCGCTGGCAGGAACACCACGGGGCAACGCGATGGCCGCGGCAGACGCACGCCGCGGCGTTGGAAATGCTCGGCCCAGGCTGCGAAGGCGCGACTGTTCACCTGGATGTCGATCAACCCAACATCGCTCGGGACTCGCTCCGGTGCCACTCGCCACGGCGCGCCTCGCGAGGCCGCGTGAACCATTGGCGCCGTCAATTCGCCATGCGCGACGGACCAAAGCCACAGGGCCCACCAGCGTCGCGACCATGCGTTGAGCGCGACAAAACCGGCCGGCGCCGAGCGATAGGCCGCGCGCATTATGGCGCGCCTCCGTCGGCCGTGATCTCACTGGCTGCGAACCACCAGCCTAAGCCGCCGGCACCGCTCGTTGTAGGCGGCGACCGCCCGCCATTGTGCTTGCGATATCCGGCGACGATCCCTTTCCAGCGTGGATCGTCTTCGTTGACCCAAACCTGCGCAGGACGCGGCGCTGCCTCTTCTCGGCGACCAGCGCCCCGCCGTCTTTTACGGCGGGCGTTCGTCGCCGGGATAGAACCCTGTAGGGGTTCTATCCCTTCTGCCTCTGTATCTGGGGACCGTGAGTCACGCGTGACGGTTGACTGGCGCTTTGCCTTGTCGCGCAGCCGCTTCCGGCGCTGGCGCTCGGCAGCCGTTCGGTCGACGTCGCTCTCGAATTGCTCGGCGCTCCAAGTGAGAAGCCGAATGCCAGCGTTTCCGCGCTCAATCAGCCCATCGGCTTCCATGGCGGAAAGGATTGCTTCAACTATGTCAACGTGCTCGAAATCGAGAGCGGCGGCGATGTAGTTCGCACCCTCCAAGCAGGTACCGCGGTGGGCAAAATCGGATGCTCGAGCCTTCAATACGATCGACACAGCGAGCACGTCACGGAGCGTCACGGTGTAAGCGTGACTCGTCACGCGTGACTCCCGAGCAATGAGGCGAAAGCGGGCATTGCCGGGTTCGTGGTCGTGTAGGCGACACCAGGGCATTAGGCCGCCTCTCGCTCGGCGAGGGCGGCGGGCGTTGCGCCGGCCCGCCCAACTTGCCAGGCGTCGACAAAAGCAGTAGTTCGGCAATTGATCAGCCCGCCAGAGCGATCAACAATCCCAGCTGCCAGCGTTCGCCGCGCTGGCAGTTTGCTTTTCGAGGCCATCGCTCACGCCGCCTCCGCCTCGCGTGCGCGGCGCCAGAGCCACATGTCTGAGACGCCACCGAAGCGCTCACGGACTTGGCTGGACGTCAGCCAACGCTCGTTGGCGGGGTCGTGCTCAAGCGCCGGCTGACCTGCGAGCGCGCGTTCGTAGTCCAAGATCTTGCTGAGGGGATAGAGCCGACGTCCGCGGATGCGCTGCGGACTCGGGAACTTCGGTTCTGACATGTTTTGCGCGTTCCTGTTCGTTAGGACGCGCAATGAGGTAAAGCAGAATGGTAGCCCTAAGTGCTGCGAACTTTGCTCCGAAGTGTCGGCCTTCGCTTTCGCCGTGATTTTGGGAGGCTTCGCCACCGTTCAAAGGCCGACACTTCAAGAGGGGGGTCGAGCCGCGAACACCACTCGGCCGTTAGGGCGGTGCGCAAATTCTTGTCGCGCTGGCGGCCCGCCTCCTGCATTTCATGACGGACCATCCGCGCGACAAACTCCTCTCGGATAAACTTGTCGCGCGAGGCCACAATTGTCAGTTTCTTGCGGCGTTTGACCTTGGCCTTGCCCTCGATCAAGTCGGCGAGAAATCGCCACACGATGGGGGGCAATGGATCGTCACCCTTTATGCCGTGGTCTCTTAGAATCGCCGCGAGCTGCGAGGGGTCCCCTTCGCGAGCCTGGTCAACAAACAACTCCCAGGGCGTCATTCGACGGATTGCTTCCAAAACAGACTGTGTCATCACGCCCCCGCCCGGCGCAAAGAAAGCACGTTGCCCGGCTTTCCGCTTATGATGGTTTCGACGTGCCGCGCCCAGGCGTCGAGCGCAGCCTTCGTCTCGGCGTCGAAGGTATGCCGCTGATAGACGCCCACGATCCCGGCGCGCGAACCGGAGACATGCCCCAGCACCGATTCGACGACCTGCAATGCCACGGCGAGCCGCTGCATCCCGGTCGCCGCCGTTCGGCGGAGGTCATGGAAACGCCATTCGGGCAGAGCGTGCCCGACGTCATCGGCCACCGCCCGGTCGAGCAACGTCTTCGCTTTCGACCATCCACTGACCGGCGTCTTGCCGGTGGTGGTGAATACGAAGGCGCTCCCGGCGACATGTGGCAGGCGCTCGACGATTTCCATGGCGGGAGGGGATAGCGGAATCGAGTGTGGCTCGCCGTTCTTCGTGCGGTCGCCAGTGAGCTCAATCTTGGCGTCGACGATTTCGGACCAGCGTAGGGCACCTATTTCCTCGCGTCGGGCGGCGGTGAGAATGAGCAGGTGGAGAGCCGGACCGAACGGCCAGCCGAGCGTACCGGCGGCCTTCCACACCGCGGCCAGCTCGACGTCGGATAGAACGCGGTCACGCTTCACCACGTCGCCGGGCTTCGGTAGGTCAGCAACGGGATTTGATTCAATGATGCCCCGCCCGACCGACCAGCGGAACAGGCGATGAAGGTGCGAGTGAAGGCGGCGGGCGGCGGTGAGGGCGCCTCGATCGGCGATCTTGTCGATAAGGTCGAGCACGTCGCGCCGACCTATGGTCGCAATTTGCCGGCCAGCCCATTCGGGTCTCACATCGACTCGCAAGATGCGCTCGACTTCCTGCCGGGAACGGTTGCGCGCCTGATCGCGCTTTAGCCACTCATCTGCAACAGCGTCGAAGCTATCGGCCTCGATCGGCCTTCGGCGCGCGGGATCCTCGCCCATGCCAACGGCCTTGCGGGCGTCCTGCCAGGCGGTCCGGGCGTCGGCCAGGGTCATCCCCGGATAGCGCCCCAGCGTCATGCGGCGCTGCTTTCCCTGCAGCCGATAGAAATAAACCCAAGCGCGTGCGCCGCCGTACGAGACGCGTAGAGCGAGGCCGGGAAAGCCGGCGTCGAAGTGGTCGCGCTGACCGCTGGCAGGCGGCTTGATGCGCTCGACGGCGGCAGCGGTGAGGGGGCGTCTCGGCATGGTCAGCGGCTCCCGTAGGTAACAATAGGTAACGGAATCACCCCGTTTTGCCCAGTTACCTAGTGTTAGTCGTCGTTATGCCTGAGGGGCGTAAAAGTCAAGCGGGCGGCGGTGTTCCATGGCTGTGGACGTGCTGATTTGTGAGAGAGTGTTGAGCCGCTGCTTCTGGCTTTTAATCAGCAGGTCTCGGGTTCGAGCCCCGACGCGCTCACCAAATACAATGCAAAATCAGTCGTTTAAGCCATATGACTAATTCGGTGCAGCCCCGATAGTCATTGGGGGAGCACCGGGGCAGCCACTGCGGAAACAGCCACTTTTCGCACTTTCATGGATCTCGGGCCACGGTTGCCTGCTGCAAAAGGACGACCGCTTTGGCGCCGAAAGAGAGCGTCATTGCCGCCAAATCGGCACCCAGCGGCAGGCCAGAAGGTGCGGCTTGGCCGGCGAGGGTGATGCCGAAAGTGTCGACCGGCAGCCGTGCAATTGGCCCCGTCGAACTGGGCTGATGTGACCCTTTCAATGGGGTTGCGGATACTCCTAACTGGTGACAACGCGACCAACCAGCGAAATGGGACATGTACATCGTCGGTGAAGAAGAGATCGAAGCGCTAGCCGCCATCATCCGAAAGGGCGCGCTGTTCCGTTATGGAATCGGCGGTGAATGCGATCGTTTCGAGAAACGCTACGCTGCGTATCTCGGCGTTGGCCACTTTGCACTTGCTGCCAGCGGCAGCAACGCACTAGTGGCCGCCTTGGTCGCCGCCGGTATCGGGCCGGGCGACGAGGTGCTGATTCCGGCGCACACCTACATGGCGACGGCGACCTCTGTGCTCTCCGCCGGCGCGATTCCCGTGATCGTCGACATTGATGAAACGCTGACCATCAGCCCCAGTGCGATCGAGAAGACGATCGGTCCTCAGACGCGAGCCGTCATCCCCGTCCACATGTGGGGCACGGCGTGCGACATGGACGCCATCATGGAAATCGCTGCGCGGCATGGTCTGATCGTGATCGAGGATGCCTGCCAAGGCGTTGGCGGAGGCTACAAGGGGCGGAAACTCGGCACCATCGGCGACATAGGCTGCTTCAGCTTCAACTACTACAAGAACATGACATCCGGAGAAGGTGGCGGCGTCGCCTGCAAGGACGAAGCGACGCTCCGACGGGTGAGCTGCGCGATCGATCCCTGTCATTTCTACTGGCAGGGCCGCGAGGCCGATTTTGCGCCCTTTTCCTCCAATGGCGCGCGCGCTTCCGAGCTGATGGGCGCCATGCTGAACGTCCAGCTCGATCGGATCGATGGCATGATATCGGCGATGCGCAAGGAGCGGGACACCATTGTCGAGCGCACCAAGTCGCTCGGCAATCTCGGCCTGCAGGCGACGCCGCTGAACAGCAGCGAGTACGATTGTGCGACCTACGTCTTCTACACGCTGCCCTCGAAGGCGGCCGCCGCGGATTTCAGCGCCCTGTTTCCGAGCGTCGTGGTCGGCAAGACGGGGCGGCACAACTACACCGAATGGGATCAGGTTCTCATGGGAGCCGGTGCCGGTCATCCGGCGATAAATCCCTACAACATGGCCGCCAACGCGCCCTGCCGGAAGACATACTCCAAGGACATGTGCGCCGCCTCGCTCGACATCCTCAATCGCACCATCATGGTTCCCACCCATCCGCAGCACAGCGAACAGGACGTCGAGGACATCATCCACAACATCGCGACGGCGGCGCGCATCGTTCTCGACGGCGACGCGCTCGACCGATCGGCCTTCCGGACCCAGGCAGGCTTTGATCCCGGCAAATTCGATCTGAAAGCGGAAGCCTGACTTCCTTCTTGACGGTGCTACCGACGAAACCGCAGCCTGCACGCGGGCCATCACACCGGGGGGAACTGACACCGTGAATCCCAATTCTGCTCGTCGGGTCGTCTTGCACGAGGACGACGTCGGTATGTGCCACGGAGCCAATGTGGCATTTCTGGAGTTGACCGGGCTTGGCGTGTGCAGCTCGGGATCGGTGATGGTCCCGTGTCCATGGTTCCTCGAAATGGCGGATGCCGTGGCGGCCGATCCAGCGCTGGATCTCGGCGTGCACCTCACCATCAATGCCGAAAAGCGCTACTACAAATGGCGGCCGTTGACGGCGCCGCCGCAATCGTCCGGGCTGGTGGACGAGAACGGTTTCTTCTGGCCTGATGTCGCCACCACCCGCAAGGAGGCGGCGGCTGAGGCGGTGGAGGCGGAATTCCGCGCGCAGATCGAGGCGGCCTATCGTGCCGGCATCGACCCGACCCATATCGACGGCCACATGGGTGCGGCAATCTCTCCGGAGTTCTGCGACATCTTCGTGCGCCTCGGCCACGAGTACCGGCTGCCGGTCCTCCTCACACCGACCGTTGCCGAATACGCCCCCAACGACAATCTGGTTGGCGTGACCGAGGAGGCGTTCGCGCCGGGTATCGAGAAGGCGCGGGCGCTCGGCTTCACGATCTTCGACCGGGTCGTGGAAACCACGTGGCGCCGCCCGGCAAGCGAACCGGCGGAGCCGGCCTACAAGGCGATCATCGAAGGCATTCCGGAGGGCCTGACGTTCTTCTGCCTGCACTTCAACACGCCTGATGAGCTGGCCTTCATCGAACCGGAGGCGCGGCACACGCGGTCGCAGGAATACAAGCTCTTCAAAAGCGAAGGATTTCGCGACTGGCTTCTGGCGCAGGATCTCAATGTGATCGGCATGCGGGGCTTTCGTGCGGAACTGCGCGGCGAGACCGGCGGAGCCGATGCTGTGCGTGGCAGTGCGTGAGGCCAGGCGTCGGGCCGCGTGAGGTGCCGCGGGCGGATCGCCGCTCCAGATATGCCGTGGACAGGAGGCTGTTGGGGGGCACGCGGACAGATATCGCGCCGACGTCGGGTTCCCGACACGCTTCGAAGGGTCCGCCGGTGGCGGGCCCCTCTCACGACTGGAAGGGATAGGCTTCGGCGAAGTCCGCGTCGCTGGTTGCGATGGGGACCGGTTGCCGATCGGCGGCGCTCCTGATGGCCGCCTCGACCATCGCAATCCCGCTGAGGCCGGCCTGGAATGTCGGATAGTCTTCGGTCTCGCCGCGCATTGCCCGCCACGATTCGGCAATGACGTTGCGAAAGGCGTCGAGGTATCCCTCTGGATGGCCGATCGGTGTGGTCGTCGCCCAGCGGTCGGCGGGATGGAGCCTGTCGGGATCGCGCTGGCGGATACAAATCTGACCGAGGCGGCGCTCGACGAACGTGTTCGGCTGTTCCTGCTGCCAGTCGAAGCCGCCGGTGGAGCCATCCACGGAAATCGAGAGACCGTTCGGGTGACCGGGGGAGAGCGCCATCGCCGTGGCGCTGCCGCTGGCCCCGTCCCGTGTCCTGATCAGGATGTCGGCCTGGTCCTCGAGTGCGAAATCGACGGTCACCGCGCCCTCGCTGTCGGCGGCGCCCGCCGGCTGTGGCCCCTGGCCGGGCCCGCCCCGCCAGGTCCGCTTCGGGTGACGGGTGCTGAAGTTGGCGAAGATCTCGCCGATCGGCTGACCGGCCACGTATTGCACCAGGTCGAGCCAGTGAACGCCGATGTCGAAGAGCGCGTAGGAGGGACCGCAGAGGCCCGGCGAGAAGTGCCACAGATACTTGCCCGCATCGAACACTTCCTGTGACAGGTAGGCGCCGGCAATGCGCCAGAGGTCGCCGAAATCGCCCGAGCGCACGCGCCGGCGCAACTCGCGGACAAGCGGATAGCCGCGATAGCAATAGGCGATGGCGCCGACGCGGTTGGCCTTGGCGGCCGCGTCGATCATGCGCCTCGCGTCGTCGCTGCTCGTGGCCATCGGCTTCTCGCACAGGACATGGGCACCGCTGGCGAAGGCGGCGATGGTCTGCTCGACGTGCAAGGTGTTCGGCGAACAGACGTGGACGACGTCGGGTCTGACCGCGCGCAGCATGGCGTTGACGTCGTCATAGGCTTGGCCGACGCCGAACGCCTGTGCGGAAGACAGGGTGCGCCCACATACGGCGACGACCTCGCCGCCGAGCTCACGGATGAGCCTGGCGTGGATTGCAGCGATGTAGCCGGCTCCGATGATGGCGGTGCGCATGGACGGTCCTCCGCGGATTGGGTGCCAAGGGGCATCGCGCGGATGCTCCGGGTGCCGTGAGTAAGGCGTTGGCGGTGCCCGTCCAAGGACCAATAGGGCAAAAAGCGTTGGGGCCATTTCACGCCGCCAGGTGCGGGCGCCCGCAAAAAGCGGATGCTGTGGATCGCCGGGTTTGGGCCCTTTCTGAACTCTGCGCGTCCCCTCCGGTGTGAATGGTTGCGGGGGGCAGCGTGCTCACATGGCCGTGTCGGCCACCAGGCCCATTCGGGCCAAGACTTCCGGTGGACATTCGTGCTCGGCAAGCACGGAGCGGATGCCGGCCATGAGCCGCGCCTCGACATCGGGATCGCGCATCGGCCGGTTCTGTTCCGGGTCGGCCGCGATGTCGTAGAGTTGCGTGCCGGGGTTTTCGAAGACGTTGCCGTCGACGATGGGAATCCGCCGCGCGTCCTTGAGCGCATCGATGCGCATCAACGGCGTCCCCTTGGCGAAGCGGAAGCCACGCACCAGCTCGGCCGTCTCCAACTCGGCGATGCTCATGCGCGAGCGGATGTGCATGGGCATCAGCGTATATTCGTGCAGGCCGGGTGCGTAGAGGTCTTTCGGATAGATGTAGAGGTCGTGGGTACCGTCGGTGGCGCCGAGGGGGCCGCCGAACATGCCGAAGATGCCGACCGCGCGGTTTCTGGCCGAGGCGTCGCGCAGCAGCGGCAACACCGTGTGACCGGTCACTTCCGGCGGGACCGCGAGACCGAAGACGTCGAGGATCGTCGGCATCAGGTCATGGGTCTGGGTGAGGGCGGCGCAGCGCGTGCCCGCGCGGTCGGCGAAGGCCGGATGGTGGATGACCAGCGGGATATGCGAGATCTCGCGGTAGTAGGGCTCCAGGTTCTTGCCCCACCAATCATGCTCGGAAAGCAGCAGGCCGTGATCGGTGGTGAGCACGAGCACGGTATCCTTCCACATGTCGTGCGCGTCCATGTAGTCGAGAAGTTGCCCGAAATAGTGGTCACACATGCTGACCAAGCCGGCGTAGTTGGCGCGGATTTCGGCGATCTCCTCGGCGCTGTCGGTGACCCTTTCGTACTTGGGCCAGTTGAGCATGCCGCTGTTCCAACCGGTTGCGAAGGGCTGCTTGAAGCGGTCCGGAGCATCGAACGGCTCGTGCGGATCGAAGCATTCGAGCTGCAGGAACCAGCCGTCTTCCTGGCGATTCAGGTCCAGGAACTCGAAGGCGTAATGGAAGCAGCGGGGCCCCGGCATGTCCTCTTCGCGCTGCATGGCAAGTTCGCGGTTGACCAGATGGCGCAGCCGGCCGCTGTTCGGTCCGTCAAAGCGCCCGCTGTCGAAGGCGTAGTGGCGGCTGCCCCATTTCTCGCGGAAGCGCTCCACTGGCGCCTGGACCATGGCCTTCCACGCGTCGCCTTCCTGGCCGCGGATAAACTCGTAACTGGTGAAGCGGCTGTGATAGGTGGCGCCGCCGTCCTCGAAATAGTGTGTGTGATCGGTGACCAGATGGGCATAGACGCCGGCCCAATTCAGCAATTCGGGAAACGAGTTGTCGAACGGCTCGAGTGGTCCCCAGCTGCGATGCATGAAGTTGAGGCGCCCGGTGTGCAAGTCGCGACGCGCGGGGATGCAGGGAAGGCTGCCGACGAAATGATTGTCGAAGGCGACGCCTCGCCGGGCCAGCCGGTCCAAGTTCGGTGTCGGAATATCGCTGCCGCCGTAACAGCCGAGCGCGCGAAGATTGAGCGAATCAAAAAGGCAAAAAATGGCGCGCACGGGCGGGTCCCCTCGGCTCCCGGGAGGTATGGACGATGAAATTCAGGCAGCGTCCCAGTGGGTGCTGTGGTTCAGGTTCTTGACGAAACGGTGGGTTGTCCGCAGGCGATGAAAGACCTCCGGCGGCAGCTCGGGCTCATCCAGCGCCGCGATGTTCATGCGTGCATGTTTCTCGACATGCATGGATGAGATTGCCGAGGTCACGCCGGGCAGATGGCAGGCGAACTTGATGGCGAGTGCGGCCAGCGAGCTTGCGTATTCGGGCACGAAGCGGCGCAGCTGAGCGACTTTGCGGATATAGAGCGGCCGGTCGATGACCTCGTCGAAGTAGCCGTATCGATAGTCGCCCGGCGGAAATGTCGTCTCTTTGGTCAGGAAGCCGGTAAGGCCCCCCTCGTCGAGGATGCAGCGGGCGATCACGGCGACGGAGTTCTGCTCGCAGATCGGTACCAGCACCTCCAGCGCCAGAGGATCGAAGATGTTGACGATCGTCTGGACCGAGTCGATCAGGCCGCTCTGCACCAGCGGCAGCACCATGTCGGAGCGGTGATCTGGGACCGAGATGCCGACGAAGCGCGTCTTGCCGCTCGCCTTCAGCGCCTGCAGTTCGTCCATCCAATAGCCACTCACGCCCCATGTCGGCCAATAGATGTGGAGTTGCAGCAGGTCCACGGCTTCACGGCCGAGCGTCTTCAGCGAACGCTCGCAATCGGCGGTGATGTGCCCCTTGGGGAAGGCCTCCTCCGGCGGCAGCGGCATGCCGAACTGCGCGTCGGGCCCGAGCGCTTCCACCTTCGTGGCAAGAAATGGCTTTGGTCCGGGCCATTGGCGCAGGCCTTCGCCGACGATCCGTTCGCTGTTGCCATAGGCCCGCGCCGTGTCGATGAAATTAACGCCGAGATCGAGGGCGCTGTGCAGTGCGCGAATACACGCCGCGTCGCTGGTCTCGCCGAACCAGCCGGCGAAACCCATGGCACCGAAGCCGAGTGCACTGATGGGCTCGTTCGACCGGGGGAATTGTCGATAGCGCATGACCGTAGTCCTAGGCTGCCAGGAGGGACTTGAGTCTGGTCGAAGGTGCTGACAGGACGCCGGCGTCCAGCTTGCTCTGCCGTGCGACCAGCATCTCCGCGATGCGCATGTCGCGCGCGATCGACGTGCCCTTGCCGATCCCGCTTGCAGCGACCAGCCGGCCATCAAGGTCAAGATGGAAGAGCAGGAAGGCGTCGTTGCCGAGGTCGCGGCGCACGGTCGTGCTGCCGGCATCGGGCAGGCCGGCCATTTGCAGCGTCAGGTCATATTGGTCCGACCAGAACCAGGGAAGGCTCGAGACGGCCTCGTCGGCGCCGAGCATGTTGCGGGCGGCGAGGGAACCCTGGTCGAGCGCGTTCCGCCAGCATTCGAGCCTGACGCGGCGATCCGCGTAGAAGGGGAGTGGGAAGGCGCAGCAATCGCCGGCGGCGTAGATGTCGCTTGCGCTCGTCCGCAGCCGGTCGTCGACGAGGATTCCGCCATCAACGGCAAGGCCCGCCGCTTCGGCGATGTCGACAACGGGATCGGCGCCGATCCCGATGACGAGGAAGTCGGCCACCACAAGGCGCCCGTCGGCGAGCCGAACGGTGACCGTGGTCTCACCGGCCTCGATGTCCGCGATGGCGACGCTGCAGTGGATGGCGACACCCTCAGCTCGGTGTCGTGCTGCGACGGCAGTTGCGATCTCCTCGGGCACGACGCGGGACAGCACGCGCGGCAGCGTTTCGATCACCGTCGCCTGTGTTCCATGGTGGCGGGCGGCGGCGGCCACCTCCAGGCCGATGAAGCCGCCGCCGACGATCGCGACGTGGCGTCCAGGCCCGAGAAACCCGCGGATGCGCAGCGCATCATCGAAGGTTCTGAGAACGGCGATGCGCTCATGCGGGGCAGGGACAGCCGGAAGTGTGCGGGGTTGCGAGCCGGTTGCGATCAGCAGCTTGTCATATGGAACGAGATCGCCATTGGTGAGGCTGACAATGTGTGCCGCGGGATCGATAGCGGTCGCCGTCGTGGCGGCAACGAAGGTTATCGCACCGTCATGGAGTTGACCGGCGGAGGCGATCACCTTCAGCGCCGGCGTCTCATCCGCGTTGAGCACGTCCTTGGACAGCGGCGGCCGCTCATAGGGGAGGTGCCTCTCCTTGCCAACGATCGTGATCGGGCCGCCATGGCCTTCGTCGCGCGCCGTCAGGGCAGCGCGAACGCCGCATTCACCACCACCGATGATCACGATCCGACCGAACGACATGGCCGGCTAGTCGATCTCGATCAGGATCTTGCCGTCGGCGACCTTGACCGGATAGGTCGCCAGATCGACGCAGACGGGCGCGCGCACGGCGGCGCCGGTGCGGTAGTCGAAACGGCCATTGTGCTTGGGGCACTCGATCGTGTCACCAAGCACCAACCCGTCGGCAAGGTGTGCGTGCTCGTGCGTGCACAGGCCATCGGTGGCGAAATAGGCGCTGTCCGGACTGCGATAGATCGCGAATGTCTGCTCGCCGTGGTCGAACCGCAGCACGTCTTCTTCCTCGATGTCGTCGGCGGCACAGACTTCGATCCACATTCTTGTCATGCCCTTCGCTTGGAGGATGCGGGTTCACTCGGCCACGGCGGTGGCCATGCCATGCAGATCCGGTCGAAACGGCTTCGCAGAGGCCGGCAATTCGCGCTTGGCGAAATACTCCGGCTCATGTCGCTGGCGAAGCAGCGTCGGGATGATCTCGCGATAGGCCGCGATGGTGTTCGCATAAGGTGTCGGCAGGTCGGCTTTCAGCTCATCATGCAGCTCGGGCAGGCGATGGTAGGGGACCATCGGGAACATGTGATGCTCGACGTGGTAGTTCATGTTCCAGTAAAGGTAGCGGAAGACCGGATTCATGTAGACGGTGCGCGAGTTCAGCCGGTGATCGCAGACGTTCTCGGCCAGACCGGCGTGTTGGGTCAGGCCGAAATAGATCGCCAGCCAGCCGCCGTACATGGTCGGAAGCACGCCCACATACATCAGCGGCAGCCACGATCCGACGGCGATGGCGAGTCCCGCAACGGCGAGGTGTATGGCGAGCCAGATCCGTGCGACGCGATAGACCTTCGGCCGTTCCGTCTCAGGGATGTAGGTTCGTTCTTCTTTGTCGAGACGACCGAGGGCGTGAATGAAAACCTTCTTCGCGGTCGCCCAGACATGGGCGATGGCGAAGACGTTGCTGAGGATACGCAGAATGGCGGGAGGCCGCATCGCTTCGATCTCGGGGTCGCGGCCGACTATGATGGTGTCGGTATGATGACGCGCGTGGCTCCAGCGCCAGACGGTCGGCTCGCGCATGATCATGAAGCAGGCGATCTGATAGACCGCGTTGTTGAGCCAGTCGGTCCTGAAGGCGGTGCCGTGGCCACATTCATGCCAGCGGGAGTCGGACGACGAGCCGTAGACGACGCCGTAGACGAAGAAGAAGGGCACCGCCCACCATGTGCCCCAGAACACGTAGCCACCAACACCAAAGGCGAGGAGCAGGGCGAACCAGATGGCGGTGTCGCGCAGGGCGGGGCCGTCCGTCCGGCGCATCAGTTCCTTCATGCGCCTGCGCGAAATTTCAGTCTTGTACCATTCGGCGGTGGCCAGACCGTTGGCGATCGCGGCTTCCGCGTCGCGGCCGATCAGACTGTAGTCGCGCTGCATGGGGGCAGTCGCCATCGCGCATTCCTTTAATCTTTCCGGCGACCCGTCACGCTATGCGGACGCCGCGCTCCATCCCGCTCCGCAAGGTTAGCCGATTTGTCCCTCGATGATCGAGCGGTCGCGGCCTGTCCCGGTGTCTGCGGCGATAGCGGCAAGGAGTTCGTCGATTTCGGCCTCCAGCGCCTTGAGGTCCTCGCCGCCGGACATGATCTCCATGATTTCGTCTCGTGAAATCTCCGACTTTCGATAGGTGCCGCGGTTCTTGCCGCGGCTGAGCAGAGTGAAGACGTCGCCGACGGGATACGCATGGTGGATGTTGTGGCTGATGAAGATCACCGCGAGGCCGCGCAGCCGTGCCTCGATGATGAATTTCAGCACCATGGCAGCCTGATGGACGCCGAGCGCCGACGTCGGCTCGTCGAGAATCAGCACCTTCGCACCAAAGTGAATGGCACGCGCGATCGCCACCGACTGGCGCTCGCCGCCGGAAAGTGTGCCGACCGCCTGGGTCGGGTCGCGCACGTCGATGCCGACATCGCCCATCGCCTTGCGCGCGATGGCGTTGGCGTTCTCCTTGTCGAAGCGGGAGAAGATGCCGCGACCGCGCAGTGGCTCGCGCCCCAGGAAGAAATTGCGGGCGATGCTCATCAGCGGGATCATGCCGAGGTCCTGGAAGACTGTGGCGATGCCCTTCTCCTGTGCATCGCGTGGGCTGTCGAACGTGACAGACTTGCCGTCCACCAGAATCTCGCCGGTGGTCGGACGATGGACTCCGGAGAGGATCTTGATGAGCGTTGACTTTCCGGCGCCGTTGTCGCCGAGAAGGCAGTGCACCTCGCCGGCCTGCACGCCGATGCTGACGTCGCGTAGCGCGATCACCGAGCCGAAGCGCTTGGTGACGTTGCGCAATTCCATGGCCGCTGTTGTCATCGGCTCCTCCCTTCACCCAGGGCCTTGGCCCTGATGTAGTTGTTCACCAGAACGGCGATCAGGATGACGAGGCCGAGGAAGACCTTGAACCAGTCGGTGTCGACCCCGGTGAAGAAGATACCCATCTGGACGAGGCCGAAGATAAGGGCGCCGAACATGGCTCCAATGACGGTGCCATAGCCGCCGGTCAGCAGCACCCCGCCGATGACCGCCGCGATGATCGCCTCGAACTCCTTGAGCAGCCCACGCACCGTATCGGCCGAGCCGGCGTCCATTACCTGAATCGACGCGAACAGCGTCGCTGCGCAGGCGGTGCAGATGAACAGGGTGATCTTCACGCGCGACACCGGCACGCCGACGTTGCGGGCGACATCGCCGTCGCCGCCCGAGGCGTAGATCCAATTGCCGAATCGAGTCTCCGTCAGGACGTAGCTTGCCAGGGCGGTGATACCCAGCCACCAGACGATCGACATCGGGATGCCTGGCACGAAGGGAACGCCGTCGCTGCGCATGGCGATCCAGCCCTGGCTGCCCATCCAGTGAAAAAGGCCGCCGAGGATATGGCCGCTGAAGATCTGGGCCGTCCAGGGGTCGGGCACATCGTCGAGGATATAGGGAATCTGCGTGCGCCCGGTGACGAGACGGGTCAGGCCGATAGACAGCCCGCGCAGAAAATAGAGTGAGGCGAGGGTGACGATGAAGGACGGCAGGCGCGTGCGCACCGTGATCATGCCGTTGAAATAGCCGATGATAATGGCCACCAGGAAGGCCGTGCCGATCCCGCCCCACAGGGGAAAATGCAGATAGCGGACGGTCAAGCCGATGACGATGCCGGCGAAACCGATCATGGAGCCGACGGACAGGTCGAATTCGCCGGCAATGATGAGCAAGGCCGCGGCCGCGGCAATGATGCCAAGTTCGGCCGACAAGGTCAGGAACGTCATGGCGCCCTGCAGCGAATAGAGGGAACCGGCGCCGGGCAGCAGGGCAAACAGGACGATGGTGGCGATGAGGCCGCTGGCGGCGCCGGCCTCCGGCCGACGCAGCAGGCGGAGCAGCCATCCGGCGTGCGCCAGGCGTTCGTCGTCGTGACCCGTGCGGCGCTTTGGCGGCATCGCCTGCATGGAGCTTGGTTCCGCGGCCTGCATCGCGCTTGGTTCGACGGACGGAGAAATCACCTCTCTCGCGCTCATGCTGGTCTTTCCCTCGATCCGAGTTGCGATTTGAACGTCCGCGCAAACGCCGCCGGAGGGAGCGTGCCCCTTTCCGGCGGCCGATTCAGGTCGATGGCTAGCGGATGCCTTCCTTGGACAGGGTGAGCATCTGCCTCGCCTTCTCCGGCGTATCGATGAACAACGGCCCCGTATAGGTATCGTTCAGCGGCCAGAAGCCGTTCACGGCGTGTTCAAACAGGTACATCACCGGCAGGAAGCCCATGAGGTACTGCTGACCATCCATGCCGAAGCCCATCTCGCCGGCGGCGATCGAATCAAGGATCTCCGGTCCGACATCGAACGTATAAAGGCCGATCTTGCCGAACAGTTCGCGGTCGCGGAAGAGCTTGATCAGAGGGTTGGCCGACGCGGTGCCGGTGGCAAAGACGGCCTGCGTATCGGGGTGCGCCGTCAGATAGGCCTGCACCCGGCGCGCGACGTCCTGCGGGTCCTGGGTGACCGCAACCACTTCCGAGCTGCCGCCGGACTTGGCGAGTTCGTCGTTGATGCCCTGGCAGCGCTGGTCGAGGCTGACATTGCCGACCTCATGATTGACGCAGACGACCTTCTTGATGCCCTGCGATCCGAGACGCTCGCCGGACTTGACGCCGGCATCATATTCGGAGGTGGTGCCGACATATAATGTGACACCCATCGCCTGGCCTTCCTTCTCGCCCGAGTCGAGATTGACCACCGGGATGCCGGCGGCCAGCGCCGCCTTGACCGACTTGCGCAATGCGTCGGCATCGGGGATCGAGACCGCGAGGCCGTCGGGGTGGGTGGCCACCGCCGCGTCGATCAGGCGGGCATGCTCCACCTCGTCGAAGATTTGCGGAGAGTAGTAATGCACGTCCGCGCCGGTCATCTTGGCGGCGTCGTCGACACCGCGCTTGACCACCGACCAGTAGGCATCGGATGAGGCGCCGTGGACGACGACTGCAATGTGAACGTCCTTGGGGGCCTTGAGGCCGTCGGCGCCGGCTCCGACGGTGAGTGCCAAGACTGCTGTCGTGGCAAGTGCTGCTATCAGGAATCTCTTCATCAGTCTCTCCTCCGTCGCAGGTCTGTGGGTGCCCTGTTCACGGTTCGCCCATACGTTCAGGCGACCAGATCGGCGCCCCCCATCGGCTTGGCCCGCCGTCTGGATCAGGTGCAGCACGGGGCGGACTGGCGGGTAACGGTCCGTACCGTGTAACGTCGTGAAGCGCCGGGGTCGGCCGCTTCATGTCTCGGCAAGGCGGGCGTCGACAGAGCAGCCGCGACGCGGCGTGGAGGCAGGGCAGGTGGGGAGTTTCACCTGTCCCGGGCGCCAGGCCCCGGCCTCGACAACACCGAACCGCGGCCGCTCGTTCGTCAATTCGCTTGCTCCCGCGTTTCCACCGTGAACCCCGCGGCGCGGGCCAGGCGAAGAAGATTGTCGTGGCCCATGCGCGCATAGGTGAGCGGGTGTGCCTTGCGCGGATCCTGTTCGGCTTCGACCACGAGCCAGCCGGAATAGCCGCCGTCGTGAAGGGTCTTCAAAATGGTTGCGTAGTCGATGCTGCCGTCGCCCGGCACGGTGAAGATGCCGTCGAGAACGGCGTCCATGAAGCTCTTGTCTTCGCTGCGGGCGCGCGCGAGCGCGTCGGGACGCACATCCTTGCAGTGGACATGGACGACGCGGGCGAGGTTTCGCTGCAGCAGGCCGAGTGGGTTGCCCCCCGAAAACGCGCTGTGGCCGGTATCGAAGAGCAGTCCGACCGCGTTGCCGGTTACTGCCATCAGCCGATCGGTTTCGACATCGGTTTCGACGATGGTGCCCATATGGTGATGGAAGGCCATGTTGACGCCGAAGTCGGCCATGCGCTCGGCCAGGGCCGTCACCTTGCGGCCATAGATCGGCCATTCGTCGTCGCTGAGCTTCGGACGCTGCGAGATGGGCTCCCAGATCGCGCCGTTACGGCCACGCGAGGTATCGGCATAGACGACATGCCGCGCGCCCAGTTCGCGATGCAGCGTCAGGTGCGGGAGGAGTGCGTCGAACTCTTCATCCACTTCGCGCTCGAGGATGCGCCCGTCCCACCAGCCGCCGACCAGGACGAGGTCGTAGGTACTGAGCAGTTTGCCGAGACCGGCAGGGTCGCGTGGAAATTTCCCGCCAAGTTCGGTACCGAGGTAGCCGGCCTCGCGCGTCTCCGAGAGGCAGGTCTCAAGCGGCGTGTCACCACCGAGCTCGGGGTAATCGTCGTTCGTCCAGGTGATCGGGTTGATGGCGAGCCTGACGTTCATGAGGCGGCTGATTCCTTTGGGGGGTGGTGGAGCGGACGCACCTCCGGCTGGATTATGCGGGTGCCGCTGGCGGATGAATCGAGGACGGCCTCACAAATCCGCCCGATACGGCAGGCCTCGTCGAGATCGGGATCGAGATTGCGCTCCTCGACAATCGCCATCAGAAATTCATGGAGTTCGATGGTCTTCAGGTCGATGAAGCCGAGACCGTGGGCCGGCGCCGGCAGAAAGGCACCGTAATGCGGATGGGCTGCGTCGATGCGGATCGTCTGGAAACCCTGCTGGCCGGCAGGCGCGCCGTGCCGATACAGGCGCAGCTCATTGGTTCGCTCGCCATGGAAGGCAATGCTGCCACCCTCGCAGATCAGCTCGAAGCCGATGTCCATCTTGCGGCCGTGGGCGATGCGGCTGGCCTCGATGTTGCCGACGGCACCGCTGCTGAAGTGCAGCAGCATGGCTGCCCAGTCCTCGTTCTCAACCTGGCGCGCGGGGCTTCCCGGCGGCCCATCCCTGCGCGTCCGATAACGTGTCTCGGCTAACCCAGTGAGCGAATTGACCGGTCCGCAAAGCTGCCGCGCGATCGAAACGATGTGCCAGCCGAGATCGCCCAATGCACCACAGCGGCCGGCGAGACCGGCGTCGAGCCGCCAGCTGAACGGTGCATCCGGGTCGGCCAGGTAGTCTTCTGCGTGCCAGCCGCGAAAGGTAACCGGCGCGCCGATCTCTCCGGAGCGCACGATGTCTGCGGCGTGGCGGACGAGCGGCGCGCGCACATAAGTAAAGCCGACACCGTTGGTGATCTTCGCCTTCGCTGCCGCGGCGGCGATCTCCTCGGCTTCGGCCACCGATCGCCCGACGGGCTTCTCGCACAGGACATGCTTACCGGCCGCGATCGCGGCCAGCGCTACCGCCCGGTGCTGGTCGCTGGGGGCGGCGATGATGATGGCATCGGCCTTGCCGATCGCCGCGTGCCAGTCGTCGCTCCATTCGTTGAAGCCGAGCTGAGCCGCCTGTCGCTCGGCCAGGCCGCGGTTCTTGTCGACGAGGATGGCCGGATCCGCACGCGGCCCCTCGGCGAAGATACGATTGACAGCCTGAACGGCGAGACCGTGAACGCGGCCAATGAAGCCAGCGCCGATCAAAGCGATTTGAATATCGGTACCCACGACGAAACTGAGCTCTCATCCCACCCTTGATTTGTTCCAAACTAAAGCTAAAGTTGACCCCATAAACAGGGCCATTACTCAAGAATCCAATGGGTACACATGACTCAAGACTGAGTTATCCCCTCGATCTGGTCAGTCTCGCACGCGACGACAAAGTGCCTCTCCACCGGCAGCTTTGTGCTCAGTTCCGGGACTTGATCCTGCAGGGGGCGGTGCCTGGCGGGGTCCGCTTCCCTTCAATCCGCAACATCGCCGGGGAGCTCGGCATCTCGCGCAATACCGTCATCGCCGCCCTCGATCAGTTGACCGCGGAGGGCTTGGTGGAGAGCCGTCGTGGCTCCGGCATTCGCGTTTCGCCCTTCATCGCGGGACGGCTGGTTGCCAGCCCGCAGGCGCGCTACGACCAGAACGATTTTTCCAGCCGCGGGCGGCTGATGATCAGCCAACCGCGGGTGCGCACCGTGCCTGGGCGGGCGGCGTTTCATCCGGGCACCCCCGAGCTTGCCCAGTTTCCTTTCAAGACGTGGAGCCGGCTGCTCCTGCGCCGTGCCCGCTACGGCGGCGACGATCTCTTCGGCTACCACTTCATCGCCGGCTATCCCGAATTGCGCGCCGCCATCGCAAGCTTCCTGACGGCCATGCGTCGGGTTCGCTGCACGCCCGAGCAGATCGTCGTCACCACCGGCGGCCAGGCCGGCCTTGATCTCCTCGCCCGCGTGCTGCTCGAGGAAGGTGACACTGTGTGGATGGAAGAGCCGGGATATCTTGGCGCGCGCGGTGCCTTTCTCGGTGCCGGCGCGCGCCTGGCGCCGCTCCCGGTCAACCGCGACGGCTGGCAGGTGCCGGATGCGGCCGATCCTCCGCCGCGCCTCATCTACCTTACCCCTTCCTGCCAGCACCCGCTCGGCATCACCATGCCGCTCGATCAGAGGCTTGCCGTCCTGGACGTAGCGCGGGCGACCGGGGCATGGGTCATCGAGGACGACTTCGACGGTGAATACACGAGCCGCGCCCAGCCGCTGCCCGCCATGCAGGGCCTCACCGACGACAGCCGCGTGATCTATGTCGGGACGTTCTCGAAGACGCTATTTCCGGCGATGCGCCTAGGCTTCATCGTGCTTCCCCTCGAACTCGCCGAAGATATTCGGCCGGCGATCAACCTCACCGGCCAGTTCCCGCCGCTCGTCCTGCAGGCGGCGCTCGCCGACTTCATCGGGCAGGGCTACTTCTTCCGCCATCTCAACCGGATGCGCCGGCTCTACGCCCAGCGCCGCGCCCTGTTCCTCGGCTTGTTGGCACATGACTTTGCCGAATGGCTGAGCCCGATCGACGGGCGCAGCGGCATCCAGATCGCCGCGCAGTTTGTCCGCGACGACATCGACGATTGCGAGATCGTCGCGCGCGCCGCCGCGGCCGGCGTTAACGTGGCGCCGCTATCGCTCTACTTCCACGGCGCGGTGGCCATGCGCGGACTCCTGATGGGTTATGCCGGCGTTGCCGAAAAGGACATGCGGGCGCCCCTGCGGCGCCTGCGCAACGTCTTCAGGGAAACCGTCGCTGCGCAGCTGGGCTAGGCCGGCGCCGTTTCGCCGAGACGCGCCCCAAGACGGCCATCGACGGCGCTCGCAGTCGCCTGACCGTCCTCGTGGAGCCAGAGTTCCGGGACGAGGTTCACTGTCGGGTCGATGTGGCGGGGAACGAGCCAGGTGCGCTCGCCCACCGAAAGGCCATCACCGTCCTCGAGAGGGATGACGGTGTGCTCGTCGGAAAGCCGCAAGACGCGATCGGGAGCGCCAACCCACAGGGGCGGTCCCTTGTCGACAGCGAGCTGCTTGAGACCGATGTCGAGAACCGCATGGCGCGGAGACCGGCTGATGACGCTTGCGAGAGCGAATGCGGCCTGAGCGAATGGCAAGTCGGCGAACGCGCCGTAGGCCGCATCCATCAGCAGGTAGGAGCCGCACTGGACCTCGGTCCACAACGCCGTGTCATCGGCGAAAGGCAGATGAGCCGTCGAGCCGCCCGAGATCGTGCGAACCGAAAATCCCGCGACGGCCAGTCGATCTTTAGCGGCGGCGATGAGTTTGGCCGACGCGCGGATGGCGGCGGCACGTCGGCCAGGATCTTCGATGACCGTGACCTGGCCAGCATAGGCCTGCAGGCCGCCGAGCCTTAGGTGGCGGGACTGCGCAACCGAGGCGGCGAGGTCGAGCAGCAACGCGGAATTGGGGCGGACGCCACAGCGGCCCATGCCGATGTCGATCTCAATGAAGATATCGAACCGCACCTGGGCGCGCGCAGCAGCTGCGTCCGCCTGGTGAACGTGTTGCGGGTCGTCCACCAGGACGGCCACGGTTGCACCACGCGCCGCCTCGGCCAGTTCGAACAGCGCAGCGGAATTGACCACCTGATTGGTCACGAGGATGTCGGTGAAGCCGGCACGCGCGAGCGTCAGCGCCTCCCACGCGGTCTGGCAGGATACCGGTCGCGCCGGATCGCCGTCGGTCTGCAGCCGCGTCAGCGCAATGTTTTTGTGAGCCTTGAAGTGTGGTCGCATGACCTGACCGGGGCCGAGCATCGCCACCGCCAGCTCGTGGTTGCGGCGTGCGGTCGGCAAGTCGACGACCAGTGCTGGCGTCGGCACGTAGTCAAGCCGCCCGAAGGGAACAGAGGCGGGGCGGCGCCCGGCGGTCATCTGATTGGCCCCGGGACTTCCTCGGCGAGGTTCAGCGCTTCGCGATCGTCCCGCACCCGGGAACTGCCGCGGATGGCGACCGTGACCGGAAGGGTCACGTCGCCCGGCGGCAGTCCGGTCTCGATGGCCTCGATCAGCGCCATCGCGGCGACCTCGCCAATGCTCTCGGCTGGCTGAACGACGGTGGTGAGGCGCGGATTGGAGATCGCCGAAAACGGAATACCATCGAAGCCAGTGACGGCGACGTCTTGCGGGACGCGGACATTGTGGCGGCGGAGCGCATCCAGCATGTGCAGCGCCAGCTTGTCGTCATAGCACATGAGGGCGTCAGGACGCTCGCGCGCGACCAGGGCGGCGACGTGGTCGAGCTGCTCGCGCTCGGCGCTGGTTACCGAGTATTCGCGAATGCGCGGATCGCTGGACAGGGTCTCCAGCGTCCTCAGGATGGTGGCGCGGCGCAGGCGGTTGGAGGCGATCTCGGGGCCGTTGACATAGGCGAACTGCTTCTTGCCGAGCGACAGCAGGTGCTGGATGATCTGCGATATGCCGGCACCCTCGTCAGCACGGATGCGCCCGAGCGTGATGTCGGAGGCGTCCGCGGCTTCCTCGTTCTCGGGCAGGATGAAGACGGTCTGCGTCCAGTTCAGCTCGGCCCGAGCGTTGATCGGGGAAATCGGCGAACTGCAGAAGGCGACGCCCTGCGCCTGATGCTCCTGCAGCGTGCGCAGGCCGCGGTCGCGCCGCGCCTCGTCGCGCGAACCGTCGAGCATGATCATGGTATAGCCGTGCGCCTCGGCCACGCGGCCGAAGCCGGCGACGATGAGGCCATGAATTGGATCGGTTACGTCCGGCACGATCAGGCCGAGGGTGTGGCTGGAGTTGCGCGCCAGACTGCGCGCGGCGGCGTTCGGCACGTAGCCGAGTTCGTTGGCGATGCGGCGGACGCGCTCGCGCGTCTGCTTGCTGATGCCAGGGTTGCCGCGCAGGGCCCGCGAGACGGTCCCTTCGGAAAGCTTCAGCAGGTCGGCAATGTCGGCGAGTTTCAGCCGCGATGCCTTATCCGGTCTGGGCACATCGGTCATCGGGTCAACAGCCCCCGTTGGTTTGTTGCGGCACGGACCATCAGCCACGCCACTGATTGATGACCTGGAGCTGACTATATTCATCGAGGACTTGCGCCCCGTTCTCATAGCCAATCCCGCTATCCTTCGCACCTCCGAAGGGAACGTCGGGGCGGATCTCCATGTGGTGGTTGATCCACAGGGTGCCAGTCGTCAGGCGCGGTGCGAGAGCCGCGACGCGATCGGGATCGGACGTCCAGATTGAAGCGCCCAGTCCATAGGGGCCGCGGTCGGCCATGGCGATGGCGTCGTCGAGGTTCGTGAAACGCAGCACGGGCAGCACCGGGCCGAACTGCTCTTCCTCGACGAGCGGGTGGTCCGGGGCGATGTCGGTCACGATCGTCGGCTCATGGAACAGTCCGCCGGCGCGGACCGGCTTGCCGCCGGCCGGGATGGTGGCGCCGGAGGCGCGCGCCGATTCGACGAGGCCGACGACCCGCTCGAACTGCGCATCGTTGTTGATCGGTCCCATGGTCGTGTCCGGATCAAGGCCGTGGCCGACGCGCGCTTGCCGCGCTTTCGCCACCAGCCGGTCAACCAGGGCATCGGCTACCGGCTCGGCGACGTAGAGCCGCTTCACCGCGATGCAGACCTGACCGCCGTTGGTAAAGGCGGACCCATAGAGCCGGTCGGCGATCGCGTCGGGATCGGCATCGTCAAGGACGATCGCGGCGTCATTGCCGCCGAGTTCGAGTGTCATTCGCTTCAGTGCCGGGCCAGCCTCGGCCATGATGGAGCGTCCGGTCGCCGTGCCGCCGGTGAAGGCAATCTTGGCGATGTCCGGATGAGTGATCAGGGCGCGCGCGGTGTCGACGCCACCGGCGAGGACGGCAAGAACGCCGGGCGGGAAGAGCGGGCCAATCAGCTCGCAGAACCGCTGTGTTGTCAGCGGTGTGAACGGTGACGGCTTGACGATGACGGGATTACCCATCGCCAGCGCCGGCGCGACCTTCCACGCCATGAGCGAGATGGGAAAGTTCCACGGCGTGATCGCCGCGACGGGGCCGATGGGACGGCGCACGACCTCGATGTGCCGCCGGTTGTCGTCGGCGATGATCTGCGGGCCGGCGTCGACCGCCGCGAAATGGCGCAGCCAGCGGGCGGCGCGACCGATCTCCGCCGTCGATTCAGCAAGCGGCTTGCCTTGCTCGCGGGTGAGCAGGCGTGCAAGCGCATCCGTCTCTGCTTCCACCGCCGCAGCGGCGACCTGCATCAGGCGCGCACGGTCACTATTGCGGGCCCAGGCTTTCTTCGCCGCCACTGCGGCAGCGACCGCCTGAGCAGCCTGCTCGGGGGTCGCAGCCGCGGCTGAGCCGATCGTTTGCCGTGTGGCGGGGTCGCGGACCTCGATGGTCGCGCGCCCTGAGACGAGCTCTCCGCCGATCAGGTTCCTGCCTTGCTCCATGCTTGGCGCGCTCCCTCGATGTTGTCGGCAACTTAATTAGCGGCGAAAGCGCTTGCAATCAACTGATTGAGCCCGCCCTTGGTTCACCGGGAACCGCATGCGGCAACAAGCTTACAATAAGACACTGACAACACAAATATATTTTCTTAGATTTGACATGATAAAGAATTTGAGATTGCTTAAGGCCACCAGGATCGTTGGAACAGGCGACCAAAATGCAAGCGCTTGCGATTTCTGCCGATGACCGTCCCGAGCCCGTGCGGCGGCTGCCCGTTCCTGGTTGTTGGGGCTACACCGACCGGGTCGGCGTGGCACCCGGCGGTCGGATTGGGCTGCACGTCAGCGCCCCGGCCACCCACGATGTCGAGTTCGTGAAACTGGGCCGCAAGGCGGTCATCGACCCTGCCCGGTCGCTCGATGCCGATCGCGAGGATGTCGCGGTCATGGCCACCGCGGGCTGTTCGGCGAGCCCGTGCACCATCGATCCCGGCTCCTACGTCTACGTCCACGGCGAGCCGCTGCCGGCCGGTCCGGTCACGCTCGGCCTGTGGGTGCGGCCGTGGAAACTGCCCGTGGTCGACGTCGTGCAGGTCGGCTGGCAGGGCCTGATCACCGACATCGACTATCCGGATGCCGCCCGCTTCGGCCTGATCGTCGACCATTTGGGGCGTCTTTGTGTCTATGCCGGGGACGGTGGCGCATTCCGCCATGAATGGCTGCATGCTTCTCCGCCGGTTCTGGCCGGAGAGACCGGCCGGTGGGCGCATGTCGCAGTGTCGATCGGCGCGGACGGCGTGCGCATCTTTCACAATGGCCGGATGGCCGCGGAGATGGCTGTGCCGGTGCCGGTGGCGGCGGTCACCGAGCAAGCCCAGCTGCGCATCGGGGCATTCGCGGAAGGCGGCGCGGCCGGCGACTTCCTCGAAGCCGACATTGCCGCGCCGTTCGTTGGGCAGTTCGTCCTCGACGAGGCAGCGGCAGGGCGACTCTTCGCCGATCGCGGACATACGCCGGTTGCCTCCCTTGGCCTCGGCGCGCTCGCCGCGTGCTGGCCGCTTGACGAGGAGAAGGGTGCCGATGTCCGCGACGTGAGCGGCCATGAGCGGCACGGCCACATCGTCAACCACGGCACCTGGATGGTCGGTGGCCCGGCCTTCGATCCCGCCAATCGGGTGGCGGAGACCTACGATCCGGCAAAGGATCCCGACCGGGGCAACGGCCTGCGGCTTTGCAGCGACGACCTGATGGATCCCCGCTGGCCGGTCTCGGCACATTTCGACGTGCCGCACGACGCGCCGTCCGGCGTCTATGCCGCGCGCGTTCGTCTGGCCGGCCAGGCGGCGAAGGACGCGCTCGTCGTCCCCTTCGTGGTCACCCGGCGCAAACCGCGGCACGAGGGTGTGGTCGCCGTCCTTGCCGCAACCAACACATGGCACGCCTACGGGCGGCGTCCGACCAAGGAGTTGGCCGTCTCCGGCCTGACCTCGTCCTGCTATTCGACCCATTCCAACGGTCGGCCATTCTTTCATATCGGTCTCAGGATGCCGATCCCGATGGCCCAACCCTATGCCTTCGAATCGAGCCGCTCGCAGCGCACCCAGAGCACCCATCTGGTTCGCAACGAGCGCTTCCTCGAGGCCTGGCTCGATCGCGAGGGGTACGCCTTCGAGATGGTCACCGACCTGGACCTGCATGAGGCGCCGGAGCTGCTCGATGGTTTTGCCGCGTTGGCGATCGTTGGGCACAGCGAATACTGGTCGGACAGGGCCCGCCAGGGCGTGATCGACTATCTGAAGCGCGGCGGCAAGGTCCTGTCGCTGTCCGGCGACACGATGACCGTGCGCGTCACCTTCGACGACGATGTCTCGGTCATGGAGTGCCGCAAGCTGGTGGACAATGAGGACGCACGCTGGCTCTCGCCGACGATGTGGGGGGAATGCTGGCACAGCGAAGACGGCGCGCCCGGCGGCAGCTTCCGCCGCTCCGGCAAGCCGCCGTACGACGTGCTGGGCATGAGCTTCAAGGGGATGATCGACGACGGAGCGGCAAACGCCTTCGCTCCCTATACCGTGGTCGCCCCCGATCATTTCCTTCTCAACACGCCGCACAAGGCGGCCGCCGAGGACGGCAGGATCGGACTGCACAGTCTGAACGGATCGGGTGGCGCCAGCGGCTACGAGTTCGACGCCAACCTCGACCGCACCGGCCTCGGGCCGGCGCCGCTTCCCGGCGTCACGACGCTGGCCAGCGCCTTCGGCCAGCGCAACATCGAGTGGCTCGGTGAACCGGACCACGGCGCCGACCTCATCTACTGGGAGCGGCCCGACGGCGGCGTCGTCGTCAACTTCGGCAGCATCGCGTCCGCCGGTGCGCTGCCGGTCGATCCCGCTTTTGCCAACATCGTTCACAACACGCTGGCGTTCTTCGGTGTGCTGCGCACGGGGGAGAAATCAGCATGAATGCGGTCGCCGAACCAGGCACGATGACCGGTACCACCGTCACCGTCCGCAACCTGCGGCGGGTCTTCGGTTCGGTCGTCGCGGTCGACAATGTGACGCTCGAGGTCGGCGCCGGGGAATTCGTCGCCCTGCTCGGGCCGAGCGGCAGCGGCAAGACGACCATGCTGATGAGTATCGCCGGATTCGAGACGCCAGACGCGGGTGCCATCGAAATCGGCGGCGCCGAAGTCACCAACATCCCGCCCAATAGGCGCGGCATCGGCATGGTCTTCCAGCGCTATGCGCTGTTTCCGCACATGACGGTCGCGGAGAACGTTGCCTTCCCGCTGAAGATGCGCCGGATCCGGGGAAGGGAGGCCGCCAACAAGGTCGAGCAGGCGCTGGCCATGGTGCGGTTGGACGGCTACGGCGCGCGGCGCATCAATCAGCTCTCCGGCGGTCAGCAGCAGCGTGTCGCGCTGGCGCGCTCGCTGGTCTACGGGCCGCCTCTGCTGCTCATGGACGAGCCGTTGGGCGCGCTCGACAAGAATCTACGCGAGGACATGCAGATCGAGATCAAGCATCTGCAGAAGAAGCTCGGCACCACCGTCATCTACGTCACCCACGACCAGTCCGAAGCCTTGACGATGGCGGACCGGATCGCGGTGATGAGCGAAGGGCGCATCCAGCAATACGGCGTCCCTGCGGATGTCTATGACCGACCGGACAATGCCTTCGTGGCGGGATTCATCGGCGAGACCAACTTCCTCAACGGCGAACTCATCCGGACAGGCGAAGACTGGCACTTCCGTGTCGCCGAGTCGTCCGAGACGGTGGCTGTCTCCCACGCCGTCGCAAACGGCTGGCAGAGCGGCGCTACCGGGCAACTGGCAATCCGACCTGAATTGATCCGCCTGAAGCACGGCGAGGGGCCGGGCCCGTCGGGCGTCCTCGAGGAGTTGATATACGGCGGCGGGACGGTCGCCTGCTACGTACGGCTGAGCGACCGCGTCGCCGTCACCGCGCGCGTGCCGGCCGCCGAGGCCGCCGACCTCGTGATTGGCAATCCGGTCAGGCTGCACATGCCCGCCGACCGCGTCAGGGTGTTCGTTTCATGAGCGCCGCGTCCGGTGTCCGGCGCTACTTCCTCGCCGTCTCGGCGGACCGTTACAGCCGCGGCTTGACGCTCGTTCTGCTGGCGCCGCTGCTCATCCTGCTGTTGGTGGCATTCCTCTATCCGCTCGGCAAGTTCCTGTCCCTCAGCGTCCTCGATCCGTCGCCGACGCTGGCCCATTTCGCCAAGGTCTTCGGCCGCCAGTTCTATTGGACGATCATGCTGCGCACCTTCCGCACGGCGTTGATCGTCACGCTCGCAACGCTCGTCCTCGGCTATCCCGTCGCCTACCTGATGTCGACGCTGCGCGGCCTCAGCGCTGGCGTGATCGCCGGCATCGTCGCTCTGCCGCTGTGGATCAGCATCCTGGTCAGAACCTACGTGTGGACCGTCTTCCTCGGCCGCCATGGCATCATCAACAGCGTCGCCATCGGCCTCGGCCTGATCGATCACCCGATACGGCTGCTCAACACCGAATTCGCGGTGTGGCTGGGTATGACGCAGATCCTCATTCCGATGATGATCCTGCCGATCTACAGCTCGCTGCGCTCCATTCCGCCGAACCTGCCGCGTGCCGCGCAGGGGCTCGGTGCGCCGCATCGCAGCGTGCTCTCGCACGTCATCATTCCGCTCAGTCTGCCGGGTGTGGTGGCAGGCGCCGTGCTCGTCTTCATCATGTCGCTCGGTTACTTCATTACGCCGATGCTGCTCGGCGGACCGCGGTCGATGATGATCGCCACGCTGATCACCGAGCAGGCCACCAAGTTCCTCGACTGGCCGCTGGCCTCGGCTCTGTCGTTCGTGCTGATGGCAATCACGCTGCTGATCGTAGTCGTGTTCCATCGCGCCCTGCGGCTCGACCGGGTCATGGGGGCTGGCTGATGGTTGACGTGACACTGACGCGCACAGGCCTCCGCACCCGCCCCACCGTCGTCGGCGTTCCCGTCGCCCGGTGGCTGCTGATCGGGTTCTGCATCATCGTGCTGGCGTTCCTGGCGCTGCCCACCGTGGTGGTCGTGCCAGTGTCGCTCAGCGAGACCAACTATCTGACCTTTCCGCCGAAGGGTCTGTCGCTACGCTGGTACCAGGAGTTCCTGACCGATCCGAAATGGCTGGCGGCGACCTGGCTCAGCCTGCGCATCGCGGTCGTCGTCACGGTCGTATCGCTCATTGTCGGCACGATGGCGGCGCTTGCCATCGTTCGCGGCCTGCGCGGCGGTGGCCCGTTGATCAATGCACTTGTGGCGGCGCCGCTGATTATCCCTACCATCGTCTATGCCATCGCCGTCCTGCTGTTCTTCTCGAAGGTCGGCCTGTCTGGCTCGTTCCTGAGCTTCGTGCTGGCGCATTCCGCCCTGGCGGTGCCCTACGTCGTGCTCATCGCCTCTTCGGCGCTCTACCGGTTCGACCCCAGTACCGAGATGGCGGCGCTCAACCTCGGTGCTTCCCGCTTCCAGGCGATTTGGCACGTCACCCTGCCGGCAATCCGCATCTCGGTGCTGACCGGTGGTGTCTTTGCGTTCCTGACGTCATTCGACGACGCGGTTGTCTCCTTCTTCCTGGCCAACCTCGCCGACGTGACGCTGCCCAGGAAGATGTTCGAGAACATCCAGTTCTTCGTCTCGCCGGTGCTTGCCGTCGTCGCAACGCTGCTGACCGTGTTCACCCTGTGCTTGTTCGGCCTGACACAGCTGTTCAGGCGACGCCAGCCCTGACCGGCCACCGCATGCGCAATCGAGCGTAACCAGACGAAAGGAGGACATCTCATCCGAACCGAGCAGTTTCATCGATGCTTCACGGCGATGGAACCGCGGAGCGCAGAGCCGCAGTCCGGAGCCGACCAGGCGACACCACACGCAAGAGGAAAACCATCATGAGCAAGATCAGCAATCGGGGTGGCGCCGACCGGCGCGAGATCCTCAAGTTAATGGGAGCCGGGGCCGCGCTTGCCGCGACCGGGGGACTTATCCGGCCGGCGCAGGCGGCATTCGAAGCCTCGGCAGCGGCCAAGGCGGAGGGTGAGTTGGTCGTCGCAACGGCCGGCGGCATGCTGCAGGACGCACTCGGCAAGCACCTCTACGATCCGTTCACCGCCGCCACGGGCATCAAGATCGTGCCGGTCACCATCAACCCGCAGGAGCAGTGGGCCAAGGTGAAAGCCGATACCGAGGGCAACAACGTCCAGTGGGATCTGGTGAATGTCGGGCCGGACAGCCTGGTGTTGCAGCAGGAGTATCTCCTTGATCTCGGTCCCAAGTGCGAGGCGGTTCCGAACCTCGAGGCCAACGGTGCTCCCGGCGTCTGCCAGCAACGCGGCTTCCTCTACATTCTCGGCGGCTACATTCTCGGCGTGAATGCCGACGCCATGCCCAAGGGAACACCGAAGAACTCGGTCGACTTCTTCGATACCGAGAAGTTCCCGGGACCGCGGGCGCTGTCCTCGGGCGAGGCGGTCTACAACATGATGCTGGCCCTTTCGGCGGACGGCGTCACCCAGGAGAACCTGTGGCCCCTCGACATCGACCGGGCGCTCGCCAAGCTGAGCAAACTGCGTCCGTCGATCACCTCGTGGTGGGATTCGAGCGACCAGGCGATGAGCAACTTCCGCAGCGGCGAAGTCGTCATGTCGTTGTTCTGGGCGGGCCGCATCCAGCAACTGCGCAAGGAAGGCCTGAACGTTCTGCCGGTCTGGTCCGGCTTCCCGCGCGACATCTCTGGCTTCGGCATCCTCAAGGACGCCCCGCACAAGGAAGCCGCCAAGGCCTTCATCGATTTCTTCTTCTCCGAAGACGCGGCCAAGCCGGTGCTCGAGCTGTCGGAAGAGATCAACTACGATCCGCCCAACAAGAAGTCGCTGGAGCTGCCCTCCAAGATTGACCCGACCTTGCGGGCGACATATCCGGCCAACTGGAACGCCATGCTCAGCCTCGACATCGACGCCCTGCGCACGCAGCGCAAGACGATCGAGGAGCGCTGGCAGGAGTGGATCGCGCAGTAGACGACGACGCCAAGCCGCGCGGCAGCACGCTGCGCGGCTTTCCGACTGCAATCGCGCCGCCGGCAGGGCAGGCGCGCCCCGGATTGAATAGAATGACCGAAAGAAAGGCGGATACCGGGGGAGAGGGGGCGCCGCTGCCGCTCGCTGGCATCAGGGTGCTCGACCTCTCGCGGATCATGGCCGGGCCCTGGTGCACGCAGACCCTGGCCGATCTTGGCGCCGATGTCTGGAAGGTCGAGTTGCCGGACGGTGGCGACGACACCCGCCGCTGGAAGTCGCCGTCGCTGGCCGGCGAGTTGACCTATTTCATGAGCGCCAACCGCAGCAAGCGGTCGCTCGCCGTCGACCTCAAGACGGAGCCGGGGCGGCAGATCGTGCGCAATCTCGCCCGGTGCGCCGACGTGTTCGTCGAGAACTTCCGGCGAGGGGCGATGGAGAAATTCGGCCTTGGCCATGCGGCGCTCGCCGCGGACAATCCGGGTCTCATCTATTGTTCGATCTCGGGCTATGGCCGCAGCGGCCCGCGCCGCGACGAGGCCGGTTACGATTTCGCCCTCCAGGCCGAATCCGGGCTGATGGCGATTACCGGCGAGTCCGACGGCGCGCCAATGAAGCTGGGCGTGGCGATCGTCGACATCGCCACCGGCATGAATGCGGCGCAGGCGGTCCTGGCCGCGCTGCTTGCCCGGCACCGTACCGGCCGCGGCCAGTTCATCGACATGGCGCTGCTCGACACCGGCGTTGCTCTACTCGCCAACATCGCGCAAGGCTGTCTGGCCACGGGCGAACCGCCGGGGCGTTTCGGCAATTCCCACGCCACCATCGTTCCCTATCAGACGTTTCCGGCACGGGACGGCACATTCGTCGTCGCCATCGGCAACGACGGGCAATTTCGCGCCTTGTGCGAGCGCGTCATCGGCCGGCCGGATCTCTGCGCTGACGAGCGCTTTTCCAACAACGAGGGACGCGTTGCCAACCGCGACGCACTGGGTGAGGTGCTCTCGGCGATCTTTCGGGAACGCTGTCGCGCCGACTGGCTGGCGCGGCTGCGGTTGGCCGGCGTCCCGGCAGGCGACGTTCGCGAGGTTCTCGATGTACTTGCCAGTCCCGAGGTCGCGGCGCGGGCAATGATTGCCGCTGTCTCTGATAGTGTGCACGGCAGACTTTCGCTGCTGACCTCTCCGCTGCGTCTGCAGGGGACGCCGCCACGCGCGCCGACGCCGCCGCCGCGGCTGGGAGAGCACACCGACGAGGTGCTCAAAGAGGTGCTCGGCGCGAGCGAAGCGCAGATACGTGAATGGCGGCGGGCGCGGGCCATCGGCGTGTCCGGTGCCTGAGCGGCGGGCCGCATGACACGGAATCCCGTGACAGCATCCGTCAGCATGGAGATACGCTCCGTCGACGGAGGCCGATCGGCGGTTGTCGTCACCATCGACAGCCCGCCGCTGAACCTCATGTCCGTGGAAGTCCGTCAGCAGTTTCTGGCCGCGATCACCGAAATTGGGGACATCCCGAAACTGGCGGGCGTTGTGCTCACAGGCGCCAACGGGACTTTCATTTCCGGTGCCGACATTCGCGAACTCGGGGCAGCGCCCCTGCCGCCCCATTTGACCGAGATCGTCTCGGCAATCGAAGCCTTGCCGGTTCCGGTCGTTGCCGCGATCGACGGTGCAGCGCTCGGCGGTGGCTATGAGATCGCCCTTGCGTGCGACGATCGCCTGTGCACCAAGCGGTCGGTCGTCGGGGCCCCGGAGGTCACCCTCGGATTGATCCCGGGTGCCGGCGGCACCCAGAAGCTGCCGCGGCTGGTCGGCATTGCCACCGCCATCTCCTTGATCACCAGTGGGCGGCGGGTGCCGGCAGGTGAGGCGCGGGAGATCGGCATGATCGACGAGATCGTCGATGGCGATGTGATCGCGGCGGCCCTCGACCGGATTGCGGCGACTGGTGGGGCGAAACGGCGGGTGATCGACCGTGCCGTGCCGCCGGCCGCGCCAGGGGAAATTGAAGCAGCCGAACGGCAGGCGTTGCGCAAGGCGCGCGGGGCCGTGGCCGTCGCTGCGGCAATCGGGGCCGTCAAGGTCGCGGCCGCGTTGCCGACCGAGGAAGCCCTCGCCGAGGAGCGTAGGGTCTCGCTCGAACTTCGTCGTGGGGAGCAGGCAAAGGCGCTCCGCTACCTCTTCTTCGCCGAGCGTGCCGCCACCAAGCCGCAGGCGAAGGTTTTGACAACCGAAATCGGCAGCATCGGCATCGTCGGTGCCGGACGCATGGGGCAGGGCATCAGCGTCGCCTTTGCCGCATGCGGCTACCAGGTGCAACTCACCGACGCCGACCCAGCGGTCGCTTCCGCCGCCGCGGCGCATCTGCAAGAGCGCAGCGGGCGGCAGGCGCTGGCCCCGGAGGTTCTGGCCCGAATCCGCCCGGTCGGGCTGGCCGAGATGGGTCGCTCGGACCTCGTCGTCGAGGCGATCTCGGAGGATCTCGACGCCAAGATCGGCCTGTTTCGTGTACTCGACGACATCGTCCCGCCGCATGCCATTCTGGTGTCGAATACGTCCTATCTCGATATCGACGCCATGGCGGCGGCCGTGCGACGGCCGCAAGCAGTCGCCGGCCTGCATTTCTTCAATCCGGCCGATGTCATGCGTCTGGTCGAGGTTGTTCAGGCAACGAAAACCTCCCTCGAAACGCTGGAGACCCTACGCAGCACGGTGCGGCGACTGGGGAAGGTTCCGGTGATTGCCGGTCCGGCACCGGGCTTCATTGGCAATCGCCTGTTCAGCGCCTATCGGCGCCAGTGCGAACTGATCGTCGAGGATGGCAGCTATCCCCAGGACGTCGACAGGGTCATGCGCGACTTCGGCATGGCGATGGGACCGTTCGAGGTTTTCGACCTCGCCGGCCTCGAGATTGCCTGGGCGGCGCGCAAACGCGCGGCGGCGACGCGCGACCCGCTGGTGCGCTATGTCGGCGTGGCGGACCGATTGTGCGAGATGGGTCGTTTCGGGCGCCGGACCGGCCGGGGCTGGTACCGCTACGTTGCGGGCAGGCCGCAACCGGACGACGAGGTGACCGCCCTGGTCGACGCCGCGTCGGCGGCCAAGGGCATTGTACGCCGGCGCATTCCCGAGGAAGAGATTCGCACGCGGCTCCTCGGCGCCATCGTCAACGAAGCGGCCTTCGCGCTTGAAAAGGGGACGGCACGGTCAACCACGGACATCGATCTTGTTTTGGTCCATGGCTACGGCTTCCCGCGCCATCTGGGCGGTCCGCTCTACTGGGCCGCGCGCCAGCCCCGGCAGGCGATCAGAGATGCTGTCGCCCGGATGGTTCAGTGCAGTGGCTACGGCGCATCGATGGCGCCGAATATCGAGCACATGCTCGATAAGGCGGCCGGCCTCCGGGCCGCGTCCCAAGGGGCTCGGTAGCGAGCGATTTGCATTTTGGTTCCGGTGATTTATTCGGCGCCCGCTAACGCGGCCTGCAAAATTAGGTGATTGTCAGGACGCCAGGGCGCTGCGCGATGCATCGTGACGCGACTTTTAATCAGCAGGTCTCGGGTTCGAGCCCCGACGCGCTCACCACGGAAATATCAGCGGCTCGCGCGCCCTTGCGCGTCAGGGGATCTTCGCCAGGAACTGCGTCACCACAGATGGCCACGGCGCCACGTTGAGCGGCGCGTGGATCAGGGCGTGCCCTTCCTGGCCGACGGCGGGGAAGAGGTGATACTCGGCCTTGCCGCCCGCCTTGCGGAACGCGTCCGCCATGCGACGGGAGAGATCCGGCGGAAAGTAGGTGTCGTTCGCCGCGTAGAGCCATAGCGTCGGCACATGCGCGGTGCGCCCGAAAATGCCGGCGGCGGCGACCAGCCGGTCCGGCGAACAATTGGTAAGCGGCCGGTCGTTCTCGTGGCCGCCGCGTCCGCCAGCGAAGTTGATGACGGCGCGCACACCCGGCGGATTGCGCGCCGCCAGCGCCAGCGCCCCCCAGCCGCCAGCCGAGTTGCCGACGACGATGACGCCGTTGCCGCGAATCGCCGGGTCCTTGACCGCATAGGCGATCGCCGCCGCGATCGAATCGGCGGCGCCATTGCCGGCGGCAACGTAGTCGGCATCGTCGCAGGGGCCCTGCTCCTCAAGGTAGCGCCCGCCGGTAGCGCCGTGGCCGGGCCGCTCGGGCAGCAGCACGGCGTAGCCCTGGTCGAGGAACCAACCGGTCGCCACAGGGAAGGCGGGTGGCTTCATCAGGGCGCGGCGGTCGGCGTCTTCCTCCGAGGCGTGGTTGATGACGGCGAGATGGAAGGGGCCCTTGCCCGGCGGCAGATAGAGCGCCGCATGCATCGCCACGCCGGCCTGCGGCGACGGGATCATGAGTACGCGCGCCGGCGGCGGGGACACGTCGGCTCCGGCCGAAAAGTTGGCCTCGGAACCGCCCGGCGCCGACATGCATCCCGCCACCATCAGGCAGGCCGCGACCGCCGTCGTCGCTAATCCGAATCGGCGCGCTGTCATGGCGGGTTGCTGCTCTCCGGGGGGCGCTTGGGTGTCCCAAGTCTAGGCGGAAAGCGACAGGGTGGACGAACCATTCCGGCGGAAATCCGTGGCGCAATTGGCACAGTCTGATTCGGAATCGCAGAATCAGCCCGGCGGGGAAAAAATGAGCTCCTCGCCAATGATTTCGAAGAACTCGCTGATTCGACTACAGTTTTCAGTATTGCCCGGCAGGGACCACACCTCGCCCCTGTAAATTGTGCCAATTCAAACCTTGCAACTCGCTGTCAGTGTGTCACCAATTAGACAAGCCCGCGGCCAAAAGCGGGCAAACTTTGGCGGCGCGAGGCGGTGCTCGGCATCCCTCGCCATCTGTGGGGGTGTAAATCATGGTGCGCAGAGTTCGTGCGAAGCGGGTGACCGGCGGTCGCCGCGGTCGTTCTGTTGTTGCTCCCGGCATTTTGAAACCCTCAACGAAACGCAGTGCGCTGCTCGGCAGCACGGCGCTGGTGGCCGGCGTGCTCGCTGGCCTTGGGGCAATGGTCTCCATGCCGCGGCCGGCGATGGCCGACGCCCCGTCGGGTTGCGCCAATATGAACTGGGCCGATTTCGGCACCTATGGCTTCTACAGCATCGCATGCAACGGCAACGTTAACGGCCAAGTTTCCTACGATGGCGGTGCTGCGCCGTTCGACGCGAGCGATGCCAATTTCGACGGCGATCTGCATCTGACGACGGCGTCGACCGATCCGGCCGGCACATTCATTCATTCGCCTTGGGACGGCATCGACATCAACGACGACAGCAACGGCTACAACATCGAAGTTTATGTCGATAACCAGACCGCTATCTTGTCGCAGACCGAGGTCGTTCAGGTAACGACAAGCGAAGGCGGCACGATCAACATTGAAAACCATGGGTTCCTGTCGAACTCCGAGGGCGGTTACGGCCCGCAGAATGGAATCGATGCCAGGAGCTATTTCGGCGATATCACGATCTACAACTACGGCATTGTCGGCGTTAATTTCATTTCAGGGCTCGACTTCAGCGGCGGGAATTTCATCGACACTGAGAGCGAAGGCGACATTGTAACGCTGACTGACGGCTCGGCCTTCAATATCCCGATGGCCGCCGCAGACGGCATCACCGGCAACGGCATCAGTGCGGTGTCTGAGGACGTCTCTGAAGGCGACAACATTGGCAACATTGAAGTCAACAATCTCGGCACCGTGTGGGCCGCCGAAGACGGCATCTACACCTCAACCAACGCGCGATACGGCACGACGACGATCCGCAATCTGTCGACCAGCAGCATCCATTCCGGTGGCGATGGCATCTCGGCCAGCGGGGCGGGCGGCACCATCGAGATCTACAATGGCGACGGTTCGGGCAATACGGCACCGATCCCTGATAATGCAGACGGCGTGATCGAGTCCGGCGCAAGCGGCATCGTCGCCACGAATTTGAATGCGGGCGACATCTTCATCTACAATGGCCAGCAGAGCCCAAGCAATTCCATGATCGTTGCCAACGGCGATTATGGAATCTACGCCATAACAGGCGGGGCTGGCGGCTCCGGCTATCTGTTCATCGGCAACGAAGGCGTTGCGCAGGCACAGGGCGGGACGAGCGACGCGGTTGTCTGGGGCCAGACCACCGACGGCTCGAGCGGCAGCTATGCTCAGTTCTACAACGGATTTCTCAACAAATCCGCCCGCCTGAACGCCTACGGGTTCGATGACAACACCTCAGGCGGTGGCAGTCCGACGGTCGATGGCAGCGATCCTTTTGGGATCGTCGACAGCTTTGACGCCAACGGCATCGAGCTGCGCAAGCTCGGCGGGACGGGCGGCGCGAACGTGGCGGACTATTCTCTCGACGGGCCCGCGGGCGAGTATGGGGTCTTCATGCGCAACGATGGCGTGTGGGACTTTGGCGGAACCGACAACTACCTGACCCCTGGCTTTTCGGACGCGAACACTGCGGTCGACGAGGGCACAGGGGCAAGCACGACCGGCGGCGTCTACGCGCCGGGTGGCAGCGCGGTTCTGATACGGAACTACAGCGACAGCATGACCGGCATCTGGAACTGGGGCACGATGATCGGCGAGGGTAGTCGCTACGATCCGGTGCTCGACATCAAGACGTCTGAGGGCGACAGCGGTGCCGGTACCTTCCTCTATAACGGCATGGAAGGGCTCATCGGTAGCGCCGCGACCCCTTACAACTGGGGTCAGTATGGTCTCACCGGCGGCCTTTCCGATCTGGTGTCCGTGTTGCAGGGCCCGGGTTATGGCTTTTGGGACGACGTTGAGGCTCTGATCGGCAACGGCGGTGTGGCGGCGTTTGGCGAGGCGGCCGGGGACCACCTTATGACGGCCGAGGGCGCGCCAAGCATCATCTACAACGATGGTGTGCTGATCGGTCGGCTAGATCTCAGAAGCCAGAGCGAATCCGGAAACTATTTTGCAAACCAGGGTGTGTGGCTCGTTACCGGGGACAACAAATTCTATGGCGGCCCCAATGACGAGCTTTTCAACGGCCCTCCCGGGCTCATCCAGACGGCGTTCGATCCGAACAGCGACGAGTGGACCAACCTCAAGGGCCTGAATAGCCTGACCAATTTGGGCGTTCTTTCCATGGTCGATACGTCGGTCGGTAGCATGAACGGCGTGTTCGATAGCCTCGAGACATCCGGCGATTACACCGGCGGCGACGGATATACGCCCGGTTCCCGCGGCTACCTTGCCGTCGACACCTATTTCGGTCCGGTGGATGGCGAGGGTGGTGTCGGGTCCGACAAATTCCTCATCGACGGTGAGGCCAACGGCTCGACGGGTGTCATCGTTCACAAGCTGAACGAAACGCCTGGTTTCATCGACCCGACCACTGACGGCATTAAGGTTGCCGACATCTACTACGACGCGAACACCAACAGCACGTGCTACGACACGGGCGCGTGGTGTCGTGACGGGGACACCTTCTACGTTGATGAGCGTTCCCAGAGCTATATCAAGGTGGACGGCGTCGGGTTCATCGCTGACGGCTTTTTCATGCACGGCCTCAAGGAAATTGGGACCAACGAAGAAGATCCCGGCGTTTATTTCCAGAGCACTTACAGTCCCAACTCGGTCAACCAGCCCGCACTGACCACCGGTGCGCAGAACGCGTTCTACAGCAACGGCGGCGTCGTCGACGACCACCAGTACGGCAACGACTACCCGCAGAGTGGCCAGGGCGGCGGCGGCGCCGATCTGCCTTATGCTTCGCCCGACGCACACTATGCCGCGGCGGCGCCCGCGGGGCACCGCTCGGCGCTGTGGGGCCGCATGACGGGCACCTGGGCCAACCAGGACTCGTCGTTCACCACCGGCGGCCTGACCTTCGACACGAGCTTCGCCCAGCATGACTACGGCCTGCTCGCCGGCATCGAAATGCGTCCGCCGACGGACAACAGCGGCTGGCGTCTGGGTCTTTACGGCGGCTGGACGAGTTCGGGACTGACCTTCTCCAGCTACGGTGCCTCCGCCAACTACAACGGCGGCACGGTCGGCGCCTATGCCGCCTATGTCGATGGTCCGCTCCATCTCGATGCCGAGTTCAAGGCGGATTTCCTGGGCGTCGACTACCGCTCGCCAACGGTTTCGGCCAGCACCAACGCCACCAATCTCGGCATCCTGACCAATGCGGCCTGGCGCACGCAGAAGGGCAACCTCTATTACGAACCGATCGTGTCGTTCGACTTCGTCAACACCTCGCTGGGCAATGCCAGCGGCGGTGGCGCCACCATCAGCTACTCCGATGGCCAGAGCATTCGCGCCGGCATCGGTGGGCGCATCGGCACCTCGATCGGCCAGCCCGGCGGCAAGAAGGTCGACCTCGACCTGATGGCCAAGCTGTGGAACGAGTTCGGCAGCCCCAACACGGTGACCGTCAGCCAAGGCGGCAACACGCAGTCGTTCACCGAACTCGATCAGCGGGTTGTACGGCGAGCTGACCGCCCGGGCGACGGTCTACAGTGCCGACCGCATGTGGTCCGGCTTCGCCGAGGCCAGCGGCAAGCTCAGCTCCAAGGTGACCTCGGTCACCGCCAAGGTTGGTGTCCGCCGCAACTTCTGAGGCGGCCGGGGAAATATCCGCGAACGGGGCGGTCTGCCATGGCCGCCCCGTTTGCTTTTGGGGGAACGGGCGGGCTATGTGTGCGCCAGCCGGCCCGCCATACGTGTGCTCGGGGCGGGCCGAACCTTGTGTAATTCAGCGGAGCCGCAAGCGTGAGCGATCAAGACCCCGGTCCCGGCGACACCTCCTTTCCGCGGCTGCGTCCCCAGGACATGCCGCCGATGCTTCGGCGGCCCCGTCCGGCCGATGCCGATGCTCCTCCCGACGATGCGCCCGTCCGCCGGCGTGCCGCGCCCCCCATGTCGCCGCTTGATCCGCCCCCTCGGCGCCGCGCCGAGCAGAGAGGCCCCGGCCTGGTCACGCTGCTGTGGACGGTGATCGGACTGCTCGTCCTGGTGTCGGCCGGTCTCGTCGCGGCGATTGTCCTCGGCATCTTCACGCCGAAATCGGCGACGATAGCCGCCGCGCCGCAGGCACCGGCCGCCGCCCGCCCGGCGCAGCAACCGGCCGCGCCCGCCGCACCAAAGATCGAGGTCACCAAACAGCAGGCCTATGGCGACTGGATCTATGCCTGCGTCAAGGTTCCGAACACGACGGAGACGCGCTGCCAGATCTCCCAGCAGTTGTCGGATACTCAGACCAAGCAGCCGGTGTTCGCCTGGCGCATCACGCAGGATGGCCAGGGCGGCCTGGTGGGCGAGTGGGAGACGCGGTCCGGCGTCATGGTCGACCGCGGCATCGTGATGGAGATGGGAACCGACAAGCCGGTCACCATCCCGTTTCGCGCATGCGTGCCACAGGCATGCAGCGCGGTTGCCAAGCTGACGCCCGAGGTGATCGCGGCGATCAGCAAGGCGACGAACGCTTCGGCCACGCTGTTTCCCGTGGGCAGCAGCAAGCCGGTCAAGCTGGCGCTCAGCGTCAAGGGATTGAGCGAGGCGCTCGCCGTTCTGCAGCCGGCACAGGCCCCGGCTCCGGCGGCACCAGCCGCCCCGGCGACGCCGAAAACCACGAAATAGGACCTGTCAGTCCTCGCCGGATCTATTCGGCTTCGCTGTTGGTCTTCTTGACCAGCACCCTGGCGGCCGTTCGCATCACATCGAACTGTTGCCGGCGCTGCAGACCGACCTGCGGGCCTTCTTTGGCGCGATGTTCGGCGAAGTGCTGCGACGAAAAATGCCACGTGTTGCCACCGCAATTCAGCTCCAGCACGTAGAGCCGGCCGTCGGCCGCGTCGCGGAGGAGGTCGACACCCTTGAGGGGAATCTCGGGGATCGCAGCATGCGCGGCCCGGGCGATCGCAAGTGCCTCCGCGTCTATCCGGAAAATCCTGTCGCGCTCCCCCGCCTGAGTTGCAATCGTTGAAGCTTCGATGATGTCGTCGGGCGCCGCAAGGTCAACGCGCGGCGCCAGGGCGCGCACGAAGAGAGAGTGTAGCGGCTCGCCGAAAAGAGTGAGAACCCTGTACACGTTTATGTGGTCGCCGGTGTCGATGTATTTCTGAACCATCATCGGACCCAGCCGTCCCGGGTGGTCGGGCGGATAGTCCGCCGGGGCAATGAAGCGCACACGCCGCGTGCGCATCAGTTGGAAGCCGCGGCCATGCGACGAGGTGCCGATGTCGGTCGGCTTGACCACGACAAATTCGCCCCACTCCGCTTCGTCGAGGCGCAAATCGGGGGTCAGGATCGCGGTGCGTGGGGTCGGCACGCCGGCGGCGGCAAGGCGGCGCAGCTCCTCCAGCTTCGGTATAGGAAACCCCTGATAGACCTTGCCGCGCGCCGGGCGGAAATCGGGCATCCGGCCGTTCGACACGACCAGCGTCGGGCGTGTGGCGGCCTGCCGGCGCGTCACGCTGTTGCGGGCGGTCGATGGCACGATGAACGTCTCGATGGTCGGATCGATATCGGTGACGTGCCGGCGGATCTCGTTGAGATCGGCCAACGATACCCAGCCAGGGCGGTAGGCGAGTACGAGGTGCCGCGCAATGTCGGCCCGTGCGGGAGCCGCGATCGCCCTGGCGCGCATGGCGCGCAGGAGGAGGCCACCACCTGCCGATCGGTTGGTTGCAGCCGCGGCGTAGAAGGGGGATTTCACTCGGCCTCCAGCTTCGTCTGGCGCACCTCATCACCTCGTTTTCGCGCGGCGCGAAGGGAATTTTCGCCGGCCCGCGACCAATTTCTGCTTCGCCTCTACCGCACCGGCAGCTAAAACTCAAAGCTACGAGCACCAGTGCGCTCGTGGCCGCTTCCCAAGATTTCCGATTTCCGCCGAACAACGAGGGTGGCCGACTCGTCTGCGCAAGTTCGTGCTGCGCGCTCGAAGATCCACACCGCACGGATCAGGTTCATGACGACACCGCAGCGCAATCTCGTTCTGGTCCATACGCCCACCCTGCAGGCGCGATCGGATTTCGAGACGATCAAGGCAAAGCTGGCCGAGCGTGCGCCCGACATCGAGGTATTCGTCGCTGACAACCAGGCACGCAATTCGGTCACCCGCAAGCAAGCGGCGCGGCGGCCGTCGCTGATCTTCTCGCCGATCGCGCTGAGAGACTTTCGGCCGCTACGCGGCAAGGTCTATGCCGGCCGGGCGTTGACCAAGATGGAGGAATACCGCCGCCTTACCGAGGCCGGTCAGCCCGTCCCCGAGACGGTCATGTTGGGTCCGGACACGCGCCTGGATCCGCAGAGCTGGGGCCCATTCACGGTGTTGAAGCCGAACGTCGGCCGTCAGGGCGCCGGCGTCCGCCTGGTTCGCACGCGCGACGTCGTCTGGCGCGATCCGTTCAGCTGGCCGCGCAACGACCCGCGTTTCGGCTGCCAGATGCTCGCCCAGAAGTTCGTCGACACCGGCGCGCCGATCACCAGTCACCGCGTCCACACCGTCTTCGGTCGTATCGTCTATTCGGTGAGTAGTGTGAACGACGGGCCGGTGGTCGAATATGACCCGGCCGGCGGCGAGCGGCTGGACGTGCCGGTCGCCGCAAACCATGGCGAACGGCACCTGGAGATGAACTTCCGGGAAGACATCTTCGCAACCGCACGAGAGGCGGCGGCAGCGTCGCCTGACCTCGCCTCGCTTGGCCTGGATCTGATCCAGGAGAAGTCGACCGGCAGGCTCTACGTCATCGAGATGAACTCACGGGGAATAACCTGGCACATCTCGTCGAACTACGGGATGGACATGCAGCGCAAGCATGGTGTCGATTTCGCCGCTCAATTCGGCGCGCTCGACGTCATCGCCGACGCCTTGATCGATGTGACGCGCCGCGAGGCGGAGTGAACCACGATCCGGCCTTCGTCACGCTTATTGGGCTTCGCCGTTCGCCCTTTCGACGAGCACCCGCGCCGCTGTCCGCAGTGCGTCGAATTGCTGGCGCCGTTGCAGCTCGAATTCCGGCCCGTTTTTCTTCCGCCGTTCTGCCATGAAATTGGACGAAAAATGCCACGTGTTCCCGCCGCAGTTCAGCTCGATGACGTAGAGCCGGCCGGTCGCTACTTCCCTGAGAATGTCGCACCCCTTCAGGGGGATCTCCGGTAGCGCCTCGTGTGCCCGGCGCGCCAAATTCAGGATATCGGGATCGTCAATGAACTCGCCCGTGCGGCTGCCGCCCTGAATCGACACATTCGCGCTCTCGATCTCTGCGTCCGGTGCAGCCAAGTCGACGCGCTTGGCCTCGCCAGCATACCCTAACGCCGAGATCGGCTCACCGAAGAACGTCGTCACGCGATATGAGCGCACGTAGTCCCCGGTGTCGATGAACTGTTGCACGATCATGGGCCCGAGTCGCCCGGGATGGCCGGCCGGATAGCGCGCCGGATGGACAAAGCGCACCCGCCGCGTGCGCATCAGGTGGAAACCGCGGCCATGAGACGAGGTGGCGATGTCCGCTGGTTTGACCAGGACAAATTTACCCCACTCCCCCTCATCGAGACTGAGGTCGGGTGTCAGGATCGCGGTGCGTGGGATCGGCACGCCGGCGGCGGCGAGACGGCGAAGCTCCTCGGCCTTGGGGATGGGATAGCCCTGATAGACCTTGCCGCGCGCCGGACGGAAATCGGGCATCCAGCCGTTCGACACGACCAGCGTCGGGCGTGCCGCGGCGCGACGGCGCGTCACGCTGTTGCGGGCGGTCGATGGCACGATGAACGTCTCGATGGTCGCATCAATGTCGGTGACGTGCCGGCGGATCTCGTTGAGATCGGCCAACGATACCCAACCAGGGTAGTAGGCGAGTACGAGGTGCCGCGCAATGTCGGCGCGCGCGCGAGCAGTGATCGCCTGGGCGCGCATGGCACCCAGGAAGAGGGCGCCCTTAGCGGATCGGTTGGTTGCAGCCGCAGCGTAGAAGGTGGATTTCACTCGGCCTCCAACTCGGTCTGCCGAACCAGAACGCGGTCCGCCACGCGAAAGGCATCGAACTGACGGATCCTCATCACCTCGTGTTCGGGCGGCCGTTCTGCCCGCTCCCGCGCAAGATAATGCGAGGAGAAATGCCAGGTATTGCCGCCCGGATTGAGTTCGAGGACGAACAACGCACCGGTCGCCGCGTCGCGGATGATGTCGCAGCCTTTCAGCGGCACCTGCGGGATTGCCCAATGGGCCTTTCGCGCCAGCTCGAGAACATCGTTGGGCTGCACGAATTCGCTCTCCGAGGTCGGTAACCCGTTGCTGGCGATGATCGACGCCTCGATCGCCTCGTCGGAGCCGGTGAGATCGGTCGTTGATTCCGCGCTGCCATAGCGATTGGCATAGAGCGGTTCGCCGAACAGCGTCAGAACACGATAGAGCGATATCCGGTCGCCGGTGTCGATGAACTGCTGAACCATCATCGGCGCCCGTCGGCCGGGGTGTCCGGCGGGATACTCCTCCGGAGCACAGAAGCGCACGCGCTCCGTGCGCATGAGCTGGATTCCGCTTCCCTGTGAGGAGGTTGCGATATCCGTGGGCTTGACCACGACGAACTTCCCCCATTCTCTCGGATCGAGACGCAGGCCCGGCTCCAGTAGCGCGGTGTGCGGCACCGGCACGCCCGCCGCCTCCAGGCGCCTCAGTTGTTCAAGTTTGGGTATGGGCCCACCCTGGAACACCTTGCCGCGCAGCGGGCGGAACCCGGTAAGGCGCCCTGGCGAAAACACCAGGGTCGGCCGTGTCGCCGCCTTGCGTCGCGAATAACTGTTGGGAAGGTCGGAGCGCACGACAAACGCCTCAAGAGCGGGGTCGACGTCACGGGCGTGGCGGGCGATCGCCTGAAAGTCGGCGACAGATTGCCAGCCCGGCGTGTGTACCAGAACGAGGTGACGATCAATCGTCCGCGCCCGTCCCGCTGCAATCGCTGTCCGCCACGCCAACGCGGCCTTTGCCCGTCCGTCAACCGCTCTGTCGCCGTCCACGGCTGCCCTTCCGATTGCATGAACTGCCGGTGGTTTGGCCCGGCGTCCAAGGCCCCTCGGTTGCCTCATATCACAGCCACCTGAAATGGCATAAGCCGTCAGCGTGAGCATTGCAGCCGGGCGGCCCGGCGACCTTCGGGCGCTCGTTGAAAAGCCCGTCTGCCCCGATAGAATGGCCCCTACGGGGCGCGCCCGGCGCGCCGCACGGGGGTGTTTCTGGAATTGATCCCAGCGCGCCGCCCCAGTCACAACGACGGAACAAGCCATGACGATCCAGAAACGTCCCTTCGGCCGCACCGGCCACATGAGCTCGGCTGTCCTCTTCGGCGCGGCAGCACTCAGCGAAGTCGATCAGGCCACCGCCGACCGGGTGCTCGACCTGCTGCTCACCCACGGCGTCAACCACATCGACGTCGCAGCCAGCTATGGCGACGCCGAACTACGCGTCGGCCCGTGGATGGACCACTACCGTGACGAATTCTTCCTGGCCACCAAGACCGGGAAACGCGACCATGCCGGCGCCTATGCCGAAATCCGCCGTTCGCTCGATCGGCTGCGGACCGATCACGTCGATCTGATCCAGCTCCACGCGCTGATCCACCCCGACGAGTGGGAGCAGGCGCTGTCGCCAGGCGGAGCGCTGGAGGCGGCGATCCAGGCGCGCGAGGAGGGTCTTGTGCGCTTCATCGGCGTCACCGGCCATGGCTGGAACGTAGCCGCCATGCACAAGCACAGCCTGGAGCGCTTCGACTTTGATTCCGTGCTGATGCCGTGGAACTGGTATGCCGCCCGTCACGAGACCTACGGCTCGGATTTCGAGGAGACGGTGAAGATCTGCGGCGAGCGCAATGTCGCGGTGCAGACGATCAAGTCGATTGCCCGCGGCCCCTGGGCGGCCGGCGTAAGCCACAACCACACCACCTGGTATCAGCCGCTGGAGAACGAGGAGGACATCCACGCCGCGGTGCACTGGGTTCTTGGTCGGCCCGACATCTTTCTGAACTCCGTCGGTGATGTCGATCTGCTGCCCGCGGTGCTGCGCGCTGCCGACGATCTCGCCACGCCGCCCGGTGACGACATCATGGCCGGACTCAGCGACCGGGTCGGGCTGGCGTCGATCTTCGGCATATGAGGCCGGCGTGAAGCCGCATGTCCGCGGGCAGGGGAGGATCGATGACGGCTGACAGGATTGCTCTTTTGTACGGTCGTGGCGAGCTGACGACCGAGCTCCCAGCCGGCGCCGCGCCGGTGATCGTACGCAAGCCCGCGCTGCCTAAAATAGCCGACCCGCAGGCGGCCGTCGCCGCAGCGCTCGCTTCGCCGACCGGTTCGCCACCGCTCGCCGCGTTGGCCGGCGGCCGCGGCAGCGCCTGCATCCTGATCTGCGACATCACCCGGCCGGTCCCCAACCGGCTCTTCCTCCGGCCCATGATCGAGACCATGGTCGCCGCCGGCATCCCGCTCGAGCGTATATCCGTCCTCGTGGCCACAGGACTCCACCGGCCCAACCTTGGCGACGAACTCGCCGAACTTGTCGGCGACCCCTGGGTGCTTGAGCGCGTCCGCGTCGAGAACCACTATGCCCGCGACGAGGCCGCCCACGTCGACCTCGGCCGCACCGCGACGCGCGGCACGCCCGTGGGTCTCGACCGCCGCTTCGTTGAGGCCGACCTGAAGATCGCCACCGGCCTGGTCGAGCCGCATTTCATGGCCGGCTGGTCCGGCGGGCGCAAGGTCGTCGCCCCCGGCATCGCCCATCACGAGACGATCCGGACGTTTCATTCGGCGCGCTTCATGGAAGATCCACTTGCCGTGCAGTGCAATCTCGCCGGCAATCCGCTGCACGAGGAGCAACTCGAGATCGTCCGTATGCTCGGCGAGGTCTACGCCCTCAATACCGTCATCGACGAGCAGCGCGACCTTTCTTATGTGTCCTTCGGCGAGATCGTCGCCAGCCATCAGGCCGCCGTCGATTTCGTCAATGCCGCCACGGCCGTGCCAGTCGGACGGCGCTATTCGACCGTCGTCACGTCTTCAGCGGGGTACCCGCTGGACAAGACCTATTACCAGACGATCAAGGGCATGGTGACGCCACTCGATATCCTCGAGCCGGGCGGCACGCTGATCGTCGCCTCGGAGTGCTCCGAGGGCTTCGGCTCGACCGAGTTTCGCGACGCGCAGGCCCGCTTGATCGCGCTCGGTCCCGAACGCTTTCTGGCGACGCTGACGGCCAAGAGCCTCGCCGAGATCGACGAATGGCAGACCGAGATGCAGCTGAAGTCGATGCGCCGCGGCACGGTGGAGCTCTATGCGACCGGACTTTCCGGTGACGACCGCCGGCTAACCGGCGTCACCATGATCGACGACGTCGCCGAAGCCATCCGCCGCAGCATCGCGCGGAGCGGCGACCCGGCCATCGCGGTCATCCCCGAGGGGCCCTATGTCGTGCCCCGCTTTTCACCCGGCGCCTGAGGCAGACGCCCGCCATGCTCGAAATCCATCTCGATCCGCTCGGAGGCATCGCCGGCGACATGTTCGTCGCCGCGCTGCTCGACCTCAGGCCGAACCTCGAGCCTGGATTGCAGCAGGCGCTCACCCGTATGCCGCTGCTCAAGGGCGTCACCAGCGAGGTCGTCAGCCACAGCGATGGGGTGCTTGCCGGCCGCCGCTTCCTCGTCCGTCGCGATCGCGCGGAGCACGGCCACCACATCGCCTGGAAGGACATTCGTGCCGCGCTCACCCAGGCGCCGCTCGATGAGAAAACCCGCGGCCACGCCATCGGCATCTTCACGCATCTCGCCGGGGCGGAAGCGCGCGTCCACGCCACGTCGCCAGACGAAGTCCATTTCCATGAGGTCGGCGCCTGGGATTCGATCGCTGACATCGTCGCTGCCGCCTGGCTGATCGCGCAGCTCGCAGCCGCGCGCTGGACGATCGGCGCGCTGCCTCTCGGCGGCGGCAGGGTCGCGACCGCTCATGGACCGTTGCCGGTGCCGGCGCCCGCCACGGCGCTGCTGCTCGAAGGTTTCCCGACAATTGACGATTGCGTTGCGGGCGAACGCGTGACGCCGACCGGGGCGGCGATCGTGCGCTATCTCTGCGACCCGCAAGCGCCGCAACGACGCGTGCGCCGGCTCACCGGTTCAGCGCACGGATTCGGCACAAGAACCCTTGCCGGCGTCAGCAACTGCCTGCGCGTTCTCGCCTTCGAGGCCGAGGGTCCGGCCGCGCGGGCAACCGATCGCATCGTCGTGCTGGAATGCGAGATCGACGACCAGACCGGCGAGGACCTCGCATTGGCGATTGACCGCCTGCGCGCGCTCGATGGCGTGCTCGATGTCATCCAGGCGCCGGTCTTCGGCAAGAAGGGCCGGCTGATGACGCAGCTGCGCGTGCTCGCGGCCGAAACGGCGGAAGACGCGACCGTGACGGCGATCTTCGCCGAGACGACCACGCTCGGTTTGCGCCGCTCGCAGGTTGAACGCTATGTCCTCGGACGCGAGACGGCCTCGGTCGAAGCCGGCGGTCGCCCGGTCCGCGTCAAGCTCGCCGATCGCCCGATGGGGCGGACGGCGAAGGTGGAGACGGACGATCTTGCCGATGTTGCCGGCGCACGGGCGCGCAGGCGCCTGCGCCGGCGGGGCGAGGGGCCTTTCGAGGACGGAGAGCAAAGCTGATGCACGACAAGCTTGCGGCGGTTCTGGACGGCCTTGCCCCGGCGGCCATCGCGGTCAGCGGCGGGGTCAATTCGATGACGCTCGCCGTCTTCGCACACCGGCATCTCGACAGCGATCAGATCGTGATGATGCACGCCATCTCCCCGGCGGTGCCGCCCGAGGCGACCCGGCGCGTGCGCCGGGCCGCAGATGCCGAGGGCTGGCAACTCACCGTCCTCGACGCCGGTGAATTTGCCGACAGCGACTACATCGCCAACCCGGTCAACCGCTGCTACTTCTGCAAGACCAACCTCTACGACGCCATTGCGGAGCGCACCGATCGCCGGGTGCTTTCCGGCGCCAACACCGACGACCTCGGCGAATATCGTCCGGGCCTCGAGGCCGCGCGCGAACATCAGGTGCATCACCCCTACCTGGAGGCCGGCATCGACAAGGCGGGCGTCCGCGCGCTCGCCCGTCACCTCGGCCTTGGCGATCTCGCCGAACTGCCGGCCTCGCCCTGTCTGTCGAGCCGGATCGAAACGGCCATCCCCATCGATGCCAGGATCCTCGCGGCGGTCCACGCCGCTGAAAACCTCGTCGGCGACAGTCTGGGTCCGGGGACCGTGCGTTGCCGCGTGCGCCGCAGCGGCATCGTCGTCGAGCTCGATTCCGACAGCCTTGCAGGTCTCGACGCAACGCGGCGCGATGCCCTTGCTTCCGCCATCGCCCAGGTCTTTCCAGCGCCGCTCGCCGGAACGGCAGTGGCGTTCGCGTCCTACAGGAACGGCAGCGCTTTTCTGGGCGAGCGGAAATGAGCGACCGGGACGTCGTCTTCGATTATGCCCGCACGGCGCGCATCGGGCTCGGCGAGGCGGTGCTCTGCGACGGCAAGACCGCCGAACAGATCGCCGCGATCCTCGAAGGTGCCCGCGAGCGCGACGTCTCGCTGCTGCTCACCCGCCTCAACCGCGAGCAGCTGAAGCGCCTGCCGCCGACGCTCATTGCCGCCATAGACTACTGCCCGCTGTCGCGCACCGGCTTCTTCGGCGCGCTGCGCCCCGACCCGGTCGCAAACGTGGTCGCCATTGTCTCGGCCGGCACGGCCGACGCGCCGGTGGCGCGCGAAGCGGCACGAACCCTGCGCCACGGCGGCGTCGAAGCAACGGCGATCGCCGACGTCGGCGTCGCCGGGCTGTGGCGGCTGATGGAGCGGATCGAGGAGATCGCGCGCCATCCTGTCGTCATCGTCGTCGCCGGCATGGATGCGGCGCTTGCCAGCGTGGTCGGCGGCCTGGTGCCAGGTGCCGTCATTGCGGTGCCTACATCGACGGGCTACGGCGCCTCAGAGGCCGGGCGCACGGCGCTCAATGCGATGCTGGCGAGCTGCGCGCCGGGAGTCACCGTCTGCAACATCGACAACGGCTACGGCGCGGCCGCCGCGGCCCTGCGCATTCTTCACGCGATGAACGTCGTCGCCCCGCAATAGACGCCCGCCGTTCACCACCGTTTTCCGTTGGTTGCCCATGTGGTTGCCCATGTGCGAGCCAGGTCGCTGCCGCGCCTGACGCCATCCACCTGAAACACGCGAGTTACAAAGATGCCTCATCGTCGCCCTTCCAAGGTCGGCGGTAGAAGCCTCCGGAACGGTTACGTCTGCGCAATTCGAAGGGTGGCCAATGAATCATACAATGCTTCTCGGGACGGCACTTTGCCTGGCCTTGTCGGCGGCGACCGTCACGGCCGCGGCGCAGGATGCGGCGCCGAACGCGACCCAGTCGCCCGCCGCGCAACCGGCTGCCCCCCAGCCGAAGGCCGCGCCGGCCAAGGTCGCCAAGGCAAAACCGCTCAAGGCCGACGCATGGAGCGGAACCTGGGCCGGTTCTCTGGCACAGGTCGGCCGTGCCAAACCCTTTGCTTACATGGTGACGCTCTCAGGCAAGACCGGCCGCAGCGAGTACGCCGACGACCATTGCACGGGCCAGCTTGTCCGCGTCGGCACCTCCGGCGCCTATGCATTCTTCACCGAGACGATCACCAACGGGAAGCTCGATCCGGCAAGCAAGAAGGGCTGTCTCGACGGCAGCCTGACGTTGGTGAAGGACGCGAGCGGCGGGCTGATCGCCACCTGGATGGCCGCGCGTGACGGCAAGGCGATCGTTGCTTACGGGAATCTGGCGCCTTCAAAATAGCGACGTTTGGCAGCATCTCGCGGCGCTGCAGCACTCCGCGGCAACGCCGGGTCCGGCCATCCCGCCCAGCGATCCCGACGGAACGGGCGTGACTCCGTTCGAACTCGGCTGCTGACGAAAATTGATGAAAACGGCGCCAAACCGGCGTACACTGGCTCAATATTCACATGGCGATGGGGAGTGCGAACAGGGCAGGGCTGTGCCATGTGGCCTTGCAGATGCCCGCCGCCGCATTCGGCCGCGCGATGGATTGGCGCGGGCAGCCTCCTTGTGGTGCTGTGTGCGGCTCCCGACCTCGTGCTGGCGGCCGCTGCTTCAGCCGGTCTCACTGTCCTCACCCGGGAAACGAATGACACGATCGCCGAGGGGCTCGTCGTCGTTCGGCTCGAAGGCGCCATCGAGTCGCCGATGGCGCGGGAGCTGAACGCCATATGAGCAAGGCTCGGCCCCAGCCACGAACGCCTGCTCATCGACCTCGACAGTCCGGGCGGCATGCTCGCGGAGGCCGAGGCGCTCATCGAGGTCATCGCCGCCATTCGTGAGACGGCCGGCGTCAATACGCTGGTGCGCCACGACGCAACATGCGCCTCGGCATGTATCGCGCTCTTCGTCCAGGGGACGAAGCGCCATGCCGGCGGTTCCAGCACATGGATGTTCCACGGCGTCTGCCGCGACCGATCGAACGTCCCAAGCCTGACGCAGACCGATCGCTTTCTCGACATGTTGCGGGAGGCCGGCGTGGCACCGCAATTCCTGCGTTTGCTTGTTGAAAAGGGCTACGTGACAACACCGGGCAGGCTATGGACCAGCGGCTACGAACTCGTCCACGTCTTCCACGCCCAAATCATCACGGACCTTCTGCCGTCCTGGCGGCCGGAACGCCCGCGCGCGCCGCTGTCCCATTCCATCCTCGGCCCGCGCTGAGACTGGCGCGAGACGCGGCTGGCTCACGCCGTGTGCTTGATGACGAAGCTGTAGACCTTGTCTTCCGCCTTCGATTCCATGAGCTCGTTGCCGGTCGCGCGGCAGAAGGCCTCGAAATCCTTGACCGCGCCGGGGTCGGTGGCGAGCACTTCGAGTGTGGCGCCCATCGGCATGTCCTTCAGCGCCTTCTTGGCGCGCAGGATCGGCAGCGGGCAGTTGAGCCCCTTCACGTCGAGAAGCTGGTCGGCCATGTCGTTTCCTCGTTGGCAATCTTCGCTCAGATGAACAGGTTGATGTCGCTCTTGGTGGCATTCTCAATGTAGGTCGCCGCGCCGCCCAGCTTCGGCCCCTCGATCATGTCCTCGAGCTTGTATTCGAAGAGGTCCATGGTCATCTGGCAGGCGATCATCTCGACATCGGCCTCGACCGCCATATCGCGCAGCTCCTCGATCGAGGCGACGCCCTTCTTCTTGATCAGGTTCTTCATCATCACGCTCGCCGCCGCGTCGACGCCGGGAATCGCCGAGACGAGGTTGGGCATGCCGATATGCATGCCGAACATCGGCATCGCCATCGCCGGATTGCCCAGTGTGGTCACCTGCAGGTCGAGCTTCTTCTTGAGCAGGGTGAGGCCGTAGAAGGTGAAGAACATCGACACCTCGAGGCCCATCGCCGCCGCCGTGGTCGCCAGGATGAACGGCGGGTAGGCCCAGTCGAGTGATCCCTTGGTGACGATCATCGACAGTCTCTTGGTATTGCTTCCGGCACCATCAGCCATGGCATTTCCTCCAATTTATGAGAAGTCCGGCGCGGGCTGGCTTGCTTCCGCGCCTAGAACCTCCACACAACGACTGCCAGCACGAGAACGGCGAGAAACACGGTTTCCGAGACGATGAGCGCGATCGACCGCCAGCCGACCGCCGCCATCGCCTTCAGCGAGGTCTTCATGCCAAGCGCGGCAATGGCCGTGACCAGGCACCAGCGCGAGATGCTTTTCAGCGCGTCGAGGACCACCGGCGGGATGACGCCGGTGCTGTTGACGAGGACCAGGAGGACGAAGACGACCAGGAAGCCGGGCAGGCGGCGACCGGCGGCGCTGACATTGTGCGCCCGGAAGAAGAAGGTCAGCGACATCACCACCGGCACCAGCATGGCGACGCGCAAGAGCTTGGTGAAGGTCGCCACGTTGCCGGTCTCGTCCGACACGCTGAAGCCGGCGCCGACCACCTGGGCGACATCGTGGATGGTGCCGCCGAGGAAGATGCCGATCGCCGCGTGATCGAGATGGAAGAGGCTGATGATCATCGGATAGATGATCATCGCCATCGTCGACAGCGTGGTGACGCCGATGACGGTGAACACCGTGTCGCGCTCGTGGTTGTCGCCCTTGGGCAGCACCGAGGAGATGGCAAGCGCGGCCGAGGCACCGCAAATTGCCACGGCGCCGGAGGTGAGCAGGCCGAAGGGGCGGCTGAGACCGAAGGCCCGCGCCACCACCACGCCGAAACCCAGCGTCAGCAGCACCGCCACGACAACCATCACCACCGGCGTGATGCCGAGCTGCATGATCTGACCGATGGTGATCTGGGCGCCGAGCAACCCGACGGCAATCCTGAGGATGCGCTTGGAGGCGAGCTCGATGCCAGCGATGCAGCGGCCCTCCTGCGACAGGAAATAGAAGGCCATGCCGAGCAGCAGGGCGAACAGCATCACCGGACCGCCATAGTGGTCCGACAGGAAGGTCGCCGCGATGGCGATGATCACGCTGACCAAAACGCCGGGCGCGTATTTTTGCAGAGCGCCGAGCGCCCTCCCATGCGGTGGCTGGATCGCGGCGACGTCGCTCACGGGCCCTCCCTAGGCCGCCAACGCCGCGCAACCGGCGAAGTTGTCGGCAGCCATTTTGGCCTCATAGGGGCCGGCGACCGCGCTGCCCGGCGTCAGCGTCGCCTTCGCGGCGGCCCAGTCGGCCGGCTTGACCTTGGCCAGCCAGCCGGCGCCGTAGGAGTCGCCCGAACCGGACTTCGGATCGGCGACCAGCGCATCGTTGATCTCAACCACTTCGGCGTCGAAGGCGATCTTGGCGGGACCGACCCATTTGCCGGATTCGATCGTCGCGCAGGATTTTCCCGCCGCAACCGAGCGGCCGACCTTCTTGGGTGTGAAGGCGACCAGCGGTCCGGCGAGCGCCGCCGCCACCGTGGTCATGCCCAGCGTGACGGTGCCGTCACCATTCTCGCGGTACCAGATGTTGTTTTCGACGTCATAGAGAAGGTCGTCGGGAAGGTCGCAACCGCGCACGGTTGTCATGGCTCAGTGCTCCGTTGTCATGGATGGCCGGCAACGGGCACGCTGTCCTGCGCCCGCAAGGGGCGCGCCGAACAACAGAACTCGCCGAGGCCGGCGTTTTCCAGTTTTCCATCGATGAAGAGAACGAGGTGCCGCGCCACCATGGCGCCGAGGCGCAGGCGCCGGACGGCGTCGGACGGCGACGACGCGGCGATCACGCAGTTATGCGCGTAGACGAGTTCGCGGCAGGTCTCGCGGCAGGCATTGAAGCTGGGATCGCCGCGGGCACCCTGGCGATGCAGCGCGAGCAGGCGGAAGCCTTCGACCTTTGCGTCCGTCGGCGTCCCGCCCTTGGCCGTCAGCCAGCTTGTCAGTGCCGTCTCGCCGATCGCCAGCAGTTCGGCGGAAAATCCCTCCGCCGACGTGGCAAGCGCCGCGTCCGGTGAGGCGATGATCGTGTCGAGCCGCTCCATGGGCGTCTCAAGCCGGGCTGCCGTCGCCATCATAGCAGACCATGCTCTTTGAGGAGATTGCGCGAATCCGACAGGTTCTCGTGGACGCCGACCTTGCGCGCCGAAAGGCCGAGCGCCATGCCGATGAGCTGGGTGAAATAGAGGATCTTCACCGTCGTCTTCTTGCCGAACACGGTCTCGGCCCGCTTCTGGTGCATCTCGAGGCCGGTGTGGCAGGTCGGGCATTCGGTGGCGATGACGTCGGCGCCGCAGGCTTCGGCGGTCGTCAGCAGGTTGAGCACCAGCCGGGTCGAGGTGTCGGAATCCGATAGCGTATGGGCGCCGCCGCAGCAGGCGGTCTTCAGCGGATATTCGACGTTCTCGGCGCCGGCGGCGGCGAGCAGGTCGTCCATGAAGTGCGGCTTGGAGGTGGATTCCGAGCCCGGCCCCTTGTCCTTTTCGGGGTAGATGTGACGTGGCCGCGAATACATGCAGCCGTAATAGTTGGCGATCTTCAGGCCCTTGAGCGAGTTCTTGACCCGCGCCTTGAGCCCGTCCTCGCCGATCGCCTCCTTGATCCAGTCGAGCGCATGGATGGTCTCGACCTTGCCGGCCTCATAGGTCGTGTGGCCGGCCTTCTTCGACAGGCGGGTGTTGATCTCGCGCGATTCCTCGTCGTTGGCGAGGTCGTATTCGGCCTTCTTGAGGTTGTGGTAGCAGCCGTTGCAGGGCGCCATCACCGTGTCGAAGCCCATGTCCTCGGCGATCGAGAGATTGCGCGCCGACAGATAGGTCTGCAGGTGTGGGTCGACGTTCTTGACCTCCATTGCCCCGCAGCAATTCCAGTTCTTCAGATCGACGAGGTCGAGCCCGAGCGCCTTGCCCACCGCCCGCGTCGAGCGGTTATAGGCGTGGCCGGTGCCTTCCAGCGCGCAGCCGTGGTAATAGGCGACCTTCTTGTACTTGCCGCTCAATGCTCGGCTCCCTTCGCTTCAAGACCCAGCGCCGCGCGCTTGACCGCATCGCGCTCCTTGACGAATTCGTCGATCGCTACCCGCGCTGGTGCCCAGCCGCGGGTGCGCGGACGGAAGAGGGTGGCAAGCCCCATCTGGGTCAGCATCTTGACCGGCAGGCGCAGCACCAGCCCGCGGATGAGGGCGACCAGCCAGCCCTGGAACAGCGATTGCCCGGTGCGCTGGAAGAACTGCCTGAGCACGCGGCCGTCCTCGATCTTGCCGGTGGCGATGACCTGTTCCGAGAAGACGTCGTCGAAGACTTCCGCCGGCTTCTCCTCGGTGTGGCCCTTCATCTCGAGCCACAGCGCCGTTGCGTGCATCACCCCTTCCGGGACGACGTCGCGCGGGCAGGCATAGGTGCATTTGTTGCAACTGACGCACTGCCAGATGATGTCCTTGTCGCGCAGCAGCTCGTCCTCCATGCCGAGCCGGATCAGGTAGATCCAGTAGCGCGGGTTGAAGTCCGGGTTGATGGCGTTGATCGTGCAGGCATTAGTGCAGGAGCCGCATTGCCAGCAGCGGTGGATGTATTCGCCGCCGGGCAGCGCCGCGATCTCCTCCTGCAGGCTTTCGTTGTAGTCGGTGACGGCGCGGCTCTCGATGAAGGTCGACCAGTGGCCGGAGACGTCGATGCCTTCGAGCTCCAGGTGCTCGTGGGTGACCAGATTTTCCGGCCGGATCAGCGATTTTTCGTGGATCGGCATCGGCGCCTCAGTGGCTCAAGTGCCGCGGCTGGCCGAGCACGTGGGCCTCGCCGTCGATCAGCTTCAGGCGGGTGCGGCCGGACTCGGAATCGACCGCGTCGAGCCCGAGCAGCCGGCGGGTGTGCGCCATGCGGTCGAAGGCCGGCCCGCAGACCGTGTCGTTGCCGAGGTACTGGCCGCCGCGATCGTTGATGTAGCCGGCATAGATGTGGGCGGCGAGAAGGTCGACATAGAAGGCGAAATCGCGGAAGACGCCGTTGTCGTGGAGGAAGCCTTCCAGCTCCTGGCGCAGCGTCCTGTGGGTGATGAAATCGTCGGCCGCGGTGATCGTTGCCCGGTCGACATCGTCGGCGAACCAGATCTCGCGGAGCACGCCGGAGCCGACGCGCGCGTCCCACATCCAGCGGGTCATCAGCGGATAACGGTCCGGCGCCGTGAAATGCAGCACTTCGGCGGCGAGGTCGCGCGCCCAACGATGCGCCCGGTCGGTGGGGAAGCCATCGCAGAAGGCCGCCATGCGGGCGTCGGCCGTGGTCACGTCCGACCAGCCATCGAGCAGGGCGATCAGCTTGCGGTGCATGAGGGCGTAGTTGTTTTCGCGCAGCCACAACCCGATCCTGCGGCGGACCGGCGTGACGAAGGCGGCAAGGTCGCAGAACTCGGTCTCGGTGAGGCCGGCGACGCGGCCCTTGCCGAGCAGTTCCTCGAACAGCGAAGCCTTGAGCGCCAGCGCGCCGACATAGCGTTCGACGCCGCCGGTCGGCTCCGCCAATTCCGCCAGGTCCTCGAAGGCGCGCCTGAGGCGCGGCCCCGACAGGTCGAGCACCGGCGCCGGCGGCGTCTTCTGGCGGAAGGCGAGGACCGTCGCCATCACTCGGCCGCCTCGGCGATCGTGCTGCGGGTGAGAGCCAGGACGGCCATCGCCGCCGACTGCCCCTGGGCAATCGAATCGTCGATGGTCTCCGGGCCGGTCGCCGCGCCGGCGACGAAGACGCCCGGCCGCGACGTGCCCGACATCGACGAATAGGTCGACGCCTTGTCGATATAGCCGTGGCGTTCGAGCTTGACGTCGAACACCGCCGACAAAGTCATGTTGTCGATATTGGGGTCCATGCCGACCGCGTGCACCACCATGTCGAAGGGGATGGTGATCGGCCGTTTGACCAGCGTGTCCTCGCCCTTGACGATCAGCCGCTTGCCGTCCGACGTCACCTCGGCGATGCGCGCCTTGATGTACTTGACCTTATGCTGCTCCTGGCTCTCCCAGTAGAACTTGTCCTCGTAGAGGCCGAAGGTGCGGATATCCATGTAGTAGATGTAGACGTTGCAGTTCGGCAGTTCCTCGCGGATCTCCATGGCGAGGTTCGATGACACCGTGCAGCAGATTTTCGAGCACCACTCGCGGCCGATCTGGCGGTCGCGCGAGCCGACGCAGAGCAGGATTGCAACGCGGTCCGGCTTGCGCCCGTCTGACGGGCAGCGCACACCCTGGCCGCTGGAGAACATCTGCTCGACCTGGGTGGTCGTCACCACGTCGGGATAGGTGCCGAAGCCCCATTCCGGCTTGTTGACCGAATCGAAATGGGTGAAGCCGGTGGCCAGGATCGCGCCGCTGGCGTCGATCTGGCTGCCGTCGGCAAGCGCGACGTGGAACTCGCCGGGCCCGCCGGTGAAGGTCTGGACCGTGGTGTTGAGGCGCACGTCGATCAGGCGATCGCCGGTGACGCGGTCGACCATGCCGCCGATGGCGTCCCTGGCCCATTCGCCCGAAGGCACCAGCTTTGCGTAGCCGGAGAGGATGGGCGCGCCGCCGAGGCGATCGGCCTTGTCGACCAGCACCACCTTCTCGCCGGCCGAGGCAAGCGCGTGAGCCGCCGAGAGGCCGGCCGGCCCGCCGCCAACGATGAGGACCGGACGAGTCATTCCGCCGGCCCTCCGATCGTTGCGACCGCTTCCGGCTTGACGTAGCCGGGACCCGAGGTGATGGCACGCTTTGGATCGTAGAGCGTCTCGATGCGTCCGGCCTTGACCTCGTCGAGATAGGCCTCGAACTCTGCCTTGGCCTTCTCCCAGTCGATGCCAAGCTTCTCGAGAAGCTGCTCGAAGGGCGAGGCGTGCCAGTGCAGCTGCGCCAGCTTGTAGGGGTGGGCGCCTAGCGCCAGCGCCGCGAACTGGCAATCGGCCATGATCGGCAGGGAATAGACCTTGCCGACCGCCTTGCCGATCCACTGGTTCTTGTCGAGCGTGGTGATGCAACCGGTGTCGTGGCCGATCATCACGTCGGCCTTGGCTTCCTCGACCGCCACCTTGATCTTGCGGTCGATGGCGAACGAGCGGGTGAACTCGCGCTCGCCGATGATGTGGCGGAAACCGAAGCCGCAACAATCGTACCAGGTGGAATAGTCGACCACTTCGGCGCCCAGCGTCTGCAACAGGCCGGTGGAGACGGCGACGCGGTCGCCGTTCAGCACCGTCTCGTCATAGATCACGTCCTCCGGCACCATCTTGTAGACGTGGCAGGCTGGATGGACGGTGGCGCGGATGCTGGAAACGTCGATCGTCTGGCGCTCGCGGATGCGCTCGCGCATCACATGCAGCCATTCGGAATAGTGAACGATCTCTTCCGGGATGAGCAGCTTGCCGTCGATGAGGCGGCCGAGCTTGCCGAGAATCGCCTTCACCTCGGCGCGGAGCTCCGGCGAATGCATCAGGAAGATGCGCATCTCCTTGTAGTTGCCGAAGGAGGTGCCGCAGTGGACCAGCGGATAGAAGGTGCCCTCCGGCAGCCCGCGCGCCTTGGCCGAGACGTAGGCCTGATGGAAGTTGCGCAGGAACACCGCGGCGAGGCTGACCACGTTGCCGATGCCCGAGCCGTGATAGTTCCACGCCGTGCACGAGGTCTGGTCGGTTTCGTCGAGATAGGGCACGTCGAGCTGGTTCATCAGCCACATCACGCTCGACGGGTAGCCGGGGATGTTGCCGCACTGGCCGCACGACTTGTGGTGCCAGAGATTGGTGGTCGGGATGCGCTTCTCCCAGCCGTAGAGCGTACGCGCGATGACCGGATTGTGGCGCTCGTCGATGCGGTGGACGACGATCTCGCCGTCCTTCTCGAGCTGCCACATGGCGTCGCGGATATCCTCGACGCGGTCCTTCTTGGTCAGCATGGAGCGCTTGTCGATGCGCTGCTCGACCCAGGCCGTCGCCTTGCGCGCTTCGGCCGGCGTCAGCGTCGACGGCCGCCATTCGTCGCCGAAGCCGCTAAAGGCAGGCGTCTTCCCGTTCCCGGATTTCTCCATCCGAAATGTCCTCCGCTAGGCCGCCCACGTCAGTCGTCGGCGTCCTCCTGCTCCTCCAGCCACTCGTTGTATTCCTCGCGCTTCTCGTCCATCACGTCGGTGACGAGGTCGAAGAGGTTCTCGTCGATCGTCTCGAGCTGATCGAGCACGCCGGTCGCTTCCCAGATCGTGTAAAGCTCGACCGAGGTCTTCAGGTTGACCTCCCAGGCCGTGTCCATGGTGTGCATGGTCGGCACGGGAATCGCCTTGCGCAGAATGTTGAGCGGCGCGTCGACCTTGGAGACGTTCGGCCCCCAGTCGGGAAAAGCCTCGCGGGTGATCATGTTGGGGGCGAGCTGGTTGCCGGTCGACACCACCTTCAAGAGCACGCGCGAGAACGGCCTGAGTACGTCTTTGGCCGACTGCATGCCGTGTTTGATCGCCACCTCGCGCATGATCATCACGAGGCCGCCGGGCGAATTCTCGAACGGGCAGCGCGCCGCGCAGGTGTAGCACTGGGCGCAGGCCCAGATCTTTTCCTGCATGGCGTCGTAGATGCCTTCGAGATTCTCCGTCCACAGCAGCTGGACGATCTCGCGCGGCGAGTAGTCGTAATAGTGGGCGGAAGGGCAGGTGGCGGTGCAGATGCCGCAATTCAGGCAGCCGTGCAGCTCGTGGTCGTAGAGCATGTGCGAGCGGATGTCGTCGAAGACCTCCTCCAGCTTCGCCTGCGGCACGGCCGGCTCCGGCGATAGCGGATCGCTGATGGCGGCATGTGGCTCCGTCATTCCGTCCTCCCGGCAACGCCTCAGTAGGTCAGCACCTTCGCGTCGTCGTCCTCCATCACCGCCTCGATCACCCTGGCGCCGCCAACGATCCCCTCGCATTCGGGGATGAGGTCGTCTTCGCTCATGTCGAAGAGGTCGAGATTGGGCGAGCAGCAGTAGAACTTGGCGCCCGCCTCGTGCGCATCCTTGATGAAGTCGTAGACGGTCTTGGGCGAGCCGGGTTTGACCACCAGCTTCTCCGCCACGCCCTTCTTCATCAGTTGGCCGGAAGTCGCGGTGCATATCACCTCGACCTCGTAATCCATGGCCGCGGCGACTGTCGCCTGAAAGAACGGCGCCCCCAGTTCCTCGCCGTTACGGGGGTCCGTATTGACCATGATGATGATCAGCTTCTGCGCCATGCGGCGGCTGCTCCTCCCTCAATCCCAGTCTCGCGAAGCCACGCGAGCCGGCACTCATACTCCCTGAACACATTCTAATATTGCATTGTTAGAATAATTTCAAGATTCTTCCGGATGGCAGCTGCACATCGCTCAGATGCTGCCTGACGGTGCCATCCAATCTGTCTGCTGGATCAACCCGACCATGATTTCCGAGAGCGCCTCGGCAATCGCGCCTTGCCGCTCGCGCAGCTGCGCAAGGCCGTCCGCGAGCCCGTCGGGCGTCTCTGCGAATTCCATGGCCATGTCCTCGATCATAGCCGACTTGATGCCGGGGTGCCCGAGGAAACCGAACGCTTTGGAACCGATCTGAAAGACCATCGGTTCGCCCGCCGCGCTTTCCGCCAGCACGGTAGCCGACGAGGGAAGCGCCGGCTTGTCACGCATGTAGAGCGCCATCGTGAAGCGCTCCGGCAGATGGCCGCCAAGCGCATCGTCGCGCAGGCGCTGCACATCCTCGACCGCGAAGCGGAGCGGGGTTTCCACCGCACCGCCGCCGGCGGCCGTCGCCAGAATCACCGAGCCAAGACCGACGCCGATCACCGGCAACCCCCGTTGCAGGAAGTCTGTCGTCAACCTCAGTTCCGGCGCCAGCGTCGGAAGCAGCGAGCCGCTGACCACGCCGAAGGGACCGGCGCCGAGGATGATGAGCCCGTCATGGCCCTCCGCATCGGGCGGTACCTTGCTGCCTGCGACGAACGGCCGGCAATAGCGAAAGCCGACGGCGCGCGCCTCAAGATGATCCTCGATCAGCCCCAGCCATTCGGCCTCGATATGTTGCAGCACGCAGATGGATTTCATGCGGTCCTCCCGGCACTGCATGGACATATCAGAAATTTCAGATATGAAAACTCCGGTGGAGGCATTGCAGGGGAGGAGAGCCGATGCAGACGGTGGATGTCGTTATCCATGTCGACGAGACCATCGACCACGACCGGCGCATGCAGATCGCCGATATCGTCAGGGCCCATGCGGGCGTGGTTGGCGTGACTCATCACGACGAGAAGCCGCACCTGATGATCGTCCAGTACAATCCGGCGGGGATGACGGCGCACGCATTGCTGGACGTGGTGCGCGGTGAGGGCGTCCACGCCGAGCTGGTCGGGCTCTAGCTGTGAGCTTTCAACAGGTTGTCCATCCGGTCCCGAGCGAGGAAGCTGGAGTTGCGAAGCTTCAGCAAGGCCTCGGAGGAGGACCGGATGAACGTGCACAAGAATGCCCGTCTGACGCCGCATAGTCGAGCCGATGTGGTGCGGCGCATAGAGGCCGGGCAGCCTATGGCAGCGGTTGCCGCGGCCTTTGGCGTGTCGGTGCGCACGGTGCGCAAATGGGTCGAGCGCTTCCGCCGCGAGGGGCCGGAGGGGCTGAAGGACCGCTCATCACGGCCGCATCGCCTGCATAAGCCGACGCCAGAGACGGTCGTGACCGAAGTGGAGCGGCTGCGCCGGCAGCGCTGGACCGGCAAGCAGATCGCGGCCGAACTCGGTATCTCGCCGGCCACCGTCAGCCGCATCCTCCGGCGCCTCGGGTTGAACCGCATCAGCGCGCTGGAGCCGGCCGAGCCGGTGCGCCGCTACGAGCGCGATCATCCCGGTGAACTCATCCACATCGACATCAAGAAGCTCGGCCGTTTCGACCGGGTCGGCCACCGCATCACCGGTAACCGTCGGGGACAGAGCAACTCACGCGGCGTCGGCTGGGAGTTCGTCCATGTCGCCATCGACGATGCCTCGCGCCTGGCCTTCTCTCAGATCCTGCCCGACGAAAAGAAGCAGAGTGCCGTCGCCTTCCTGCGCGCCGCCGTCGCCTACTACGCAAGCCTCGGCGTCACCGTCGCCCGGGTCATGACCGACAACGGTGCCTGCTACAAAGCCCACGCCTTCCGCGATGCCTGCCGCGATCTCGGCCTCAGGCACATCAGGACCAGGCCCTACACGCCCAAGACCAACGGCAAGGCCGAGCGCTTCATCCAGACGGCATTGAGGGAATGGGCCTATGCCCGGGCTTACCCCACTTCCGACGACCGAGGCGACGAGCTGCCGCGCTGGCTCCACCGATACAACTGGCATCGCCCACATGGCAGCCTAAACTCAAAACCGCCCATCAGCAAACTCGCCCTAACCAGCAACAACCTGTTGAGGCTCCACAGCTAGCCGCTCGCCTCAGTCCGCCGCCTCGACTGCCGCCATCACGGCGGCGGCAATGTCGGCCGGCGCGACGCCGGGCATGTCGAGCCCGAGTGCGCCCATCGCCGTCTCGGCCGCACTCGCCAGCGCATCCGCATCGAGCCTCGCACCGATGAGTGCCACGGCGAGGCGGTCGGCGCCATCGACCGGCAGGCAGGTGAAGTCACCGGACAGCATCAGGTCGGCGACGACGCCGTCGCGCGCCAGAAGATGAACGCGAAGGAGGCCGCCGGGCGCCTTGTGGGCGCTTTCGGTGAGATGGGTCCCGGCGGAAATCTTGACGCCCAGTTCGACGAACTTCCGCCCTTGCCGCTGCGTCCACTCCGGATCGGAGAGCAACGCCGCCTGTTCGGCGATCGCTTCTTCCTCGGCGGCGGTCGGCTTGTCGACGACGGCGGTGACATCGAGCACCGCCTCACAATGCCTGAGGAAGCGCGCCTTCACGTCCTCGCGCGACGGCACCGTGGCAAGCTCGCGCTTCATGGTCGTCATGTAGTCATCGAGCGTCGCCTTCAGCTTGTCGCGGAACTTCTCGGACGGCACCTTCAGGCAGCGCGCCATGGTGGCAGTGTCGAAGTCGAACATGAACGAGCCGACCATCACCGTCGCTTCGCCGATCGAGGCGGCGCCGGTGCCGCCGATCTTGCGCCCGGCGACCTGGATGTCGTTGATCGGCCGGTACTCCGCCGCGACGCCAAGCTCGCGATAGGTCCTCACCGCCGGCTCGCAGAACAGCGGGTAGAGATTGGCCGCGTATTGCGGCGCCTTGGCGCGCGGATAGATGAAATGGAAGAACATCTGCTTGCGGTCGAGAAAGACCGCGCCGCCGCCGACCTTGCGCCGGATGACCGGCAGCCCGGCCTCGGCGCAATAGTCCTCGTCAACCTCGCGGGCGATCTCCTGATGGACGCCGATGCAGACGTAGGGGTCACTCGGATTGGCCAGCGACAGCACGGGATCGTCGTCCGGACCCAGTGCCTCGGCGAGGCCATGATAGACCGCCTGGCTCTTCAGCGATGACACATGGCCGAAGTCGATCACGCGTAGCCGCACGATTCGATCCTCCCTCTGGCGCTTCGTTGCCCGCCACAGAAGCGCGTGAAGCCGGCGGCGGTCAACCGGCTCGCCATGGCCGTCGGCTCGCTCTGCCGCTGCACGGCTTGACAAGCCCGTCGCGGCCAGACGACCCTGCGTCCGTTCGCCGCGGCTGACTGAGGGGAAGGCAGGCAGGCCCTTGCGCGACTGGATCGAGCCGTATCTCAACCGCCTTTACGGGTTCGCCTATGCGCTGAGCCAGGATCGCGACGAGTTCGCGCGATCTGGTTCAGGAATGCGTGGTCCGGGCGCTTGCCGCCAAGCGGCGGCCGACGGATGAGGCGGCGCGCCGCACCTGGCTGTTCCGGATTCTCAGGAACGCCTTCATCGACGAATACAGGAAATCCGGCCGGGAAGTTGCCCTTGACCCGACGAGTGACGATTTTGCCGACGACGTCGAAAGCGGCTGGCGCGGCGACCGGCGGATCATCGACGTGGTGACCGTGCGGATCGCCATCACACGGCTTTCCGCCGTCCAGCGGGAGATCATCGGCTTGATTGATTTTGTCGGCTTCTCCTACGCCGAGGCCGCCGATGTGCTGGGGGTGCCGGAGGGCACGGTGATGAGCCGGATCGCCCGCGCCCGCGGTGCCCTGCTTGCTGTTTTGGAGCAGGAAAATATAACTCCGCTGGCCCGGATTCGCGGGCAGAGACGATGACCATGCCTGCGCCTGACTGGACCACGCTCAACGCCTATGTCGACGGCGAGCTCGACGCCACGGCCGCCGCCGAGGTGGCCGATGCCGCCGGCCGGGACACTGGAACCGCCGACCAGATTGCGGCGCTCTACATGTTGAAGGGAGTTGGCCACGGCGCTGCGCCCGAAGCGCCGGCCGACCTAAAGTCTCTCGTGCCGAAGCGGCGCGTGCTGTGGCCGGCGGCCATGGCGGCATGCGTTGCGGCCGTCATGCTGATCGGGACGGCGCTGTGGGTGATGCTGCCCTCGGCGCGCGCGCCGGCCTTGCCGAAGGACATGCTTGCGCGGGCCCGCACGCTCCATGCCGAATGGCTTGCCGCGGACGCACACGGCACTGCCAACGCGCCGCCGGCCGTGCTGCTGACGGCCCTGACCGCGTTCGGCGAGGTTCCGGTGGTTCCGGATCTGCGCAGCACCGAACTCGAAATCGATCTGGTCACCGTCGCCCAAGGGCCCGACGGCCGCATGCTCCAGGTCGGCTATCGCGGCAACCATGGCTGTCACCTCAGCCTGTTCGCTTTCCTCGACAAGCGCATGCCGAAGGCGGTGGTGCGCGTCGACGCCGGCAAGGAGCGCGCCTATGGCTGGCGGGTCGGCGAGCTGGGTTACCTGCTGTTCGCCGTTGGAATGGACCGGAACCGTCTCGCCCTGATTGCCGACAAGGTCGAGCAGGCGACGCGCGCCCACGCGCCGCTCGGCGCTGCGGCGCGTCAGCAACTGGCCGAAAACAAGCGGCACAGCACCACCTGCCACGCATAAATATTCAACGCAGGGAATAATTCGGCCTTCCCATCCGTTTCTCTTCAGTCAGCACGCACCGGGTGCGTTTGCCGCATCTGAGATTTTTGTCTCAACCGGGGCGGCTAAGGGGAGGGAAAGCATGGACAATTCGTTGAACACATCGCGGCTGTCGCGCCGCCAGTTCGGCAAGCTCGCCGGTGTCGCCGGCATCACGTTCGGCGCCTCGCCAGCGCTGATCCGCACGGCTCTTGCCGACACGCCGGACTCGGCGACGATCATCGCCGGCAAGGCCTCCGGACTGATCGTGCACAATGCCGATCTCGGCGTCATGGAAACGCCGCTCGCCATGCTGCGCAAATACGATCACACGCCGAAGGAAATCCTCTTCAACCGCTTCCACTATCCCCATCAGGGCGATGCCGCGTGGTACGCGACGACGTCGCCGCCGCCCGCCGAGATGGTCAAGAACTGGACAATCCGCGTCGACGGTCTGGTACAGCGGCCGCGCACGCTGACCATCGCGGATCTCGCGGCGCGTCCGCAGGAGACGCGCGTCTCGGTGCTGCAATGCGCCGGCAACGGCCGCAGCTTCTACGCCGCCAAGGAAAAGGTCGCCGGCGGCCAGTGGAAGAACGGCGGCATGGGCAACGTCGTGTGGGAAGGCACGCCGCTGCGCCCGCTGCTCGACGATCTGAAGATGGTGCCGAGCGCGAGCGCGCATTGGCTTACGGCGGAAGGCTGGGACCAGCCAGCGACCCCGGAAGGCTCCGACTTCGCCAAGAGCTATCATCTCGCCGACAGCGCGCTCGATCACGCCATCCTGGCGCTGAAGATGAACGGCGAGCCAATCCCGGCCACCAATGGCGGGCCGGTGCGCCTCATCATTCCGGGCTACTACGGCAACATGAACGTCAAGATGCTGACCATGCTGCTCTACGCCGCTGAGGAGTCACCGAGCGCCTTCCAGTCGGTCGGCTATCGCATGCCCAACATGCCGGTCGAGCCGGGCCAGTTCGAGGCCAACGACTACACGATCTACAACAGCGTCCCGACCTACGGTCACAAGATCAAGAGCGTCATCTTCTCGCCGCTGCCCGAGGATGGCGCCAAGGCCGGTGAGGTGGAGATCACCGGCGTTGCCTTCAACGACGGCGAGGCGGAGATCACCTCGGTCGAGGTCTCTGCCGATGGCGGCAAGACCTGGGCCGCCGCCGCCGTCAAGCCGCCAGAGAGCCCGTGGGCCTGGTACCACTGGTCGAGCAAGGCCAAGCTCGCCTCGGGGAGCAACGTGCTGATGTGCCGGGCGACCGACGCGCTCGGCCGCACGCAGCCACTCGATGGCCTGACGCGCTGGAACCCGCGCGGCTATGAATGGAACGGCGTCGATCGCGTCGAGATTTCCATCTGAGCAAAGTGGGGCGCCGCCGCAGCGGCGTCCTTTCCGCCCGAAGTATCAAGGCCCCCACTGGAGTTGAATCGCTGTGCGACCGGCGACCATCCTCTCGTTTGTCTCCGCAATGACGCTGATGGCCGCGGCCGCCACCGCCGCCGAGCGCTTCAATCTTCCCGAGGGCTCCGGGCGCGAGCTGATCTATGGCCAATGCCAGACCTGCCACGACCTGCAGTCGGTGCTCGATTCGGCCGGCATCCCGCGTCGGGCCTGGAATGCCGTGCTCGACAATATGAAAGGCTTCGGTCTGAGGATCAGCACCGACCAGCGCGCCAAGATCCTCGATTATCTGGCGACTTATCTCGGCCCCGAGCCACCGCCCGCCGGGGGAGGTGACGGCGGCGGGGCGGTGGCTGCCGCCGACGGCGCCAAGGTCTATGAGGATACCTGCATCGCCTGCCATCAGCCCGACGGTAAGGGTAAGCCGGGCGAGTTTCCGGCCTTTGCCGGCAATCCCGACCTCTTCCTGGCACCCGATTTCCCGGCCGTCGTCGCGCTCAACGGTCTCAAGGGCCCGGTCGATGTCGAAGGCCAACACGTCGACGGCGAGATGCCTTCGTTCGACTTCCTCTCAGACGACGAGATTGCGGCCGTCGTGAAATACATCCGTTCGAACTTCGGCAATGACGCAGTGCGCCCCGCCGGCTTCGCCGACGTCACGCCGGCCGAGGTCGCCGCCCGTCGGGCCAAGCCGATGACGCCCGCCGAAGTCCACGACTATCGCGCATCGTTGAAGAAGTGAGGTCGGCCCCTTCCGTCGAAGTGTCATTTGCGCGTCACAATAATCTGCTATTCTGGATATATGGAAATAACTGACGCCATTGCGGCGCTGGCCGCGCTCGCCCAGGCTACGCGCCTCGACACCTTTCGCCGTCTTGTGGCGGCCGAGCCCGACGGCATCGCCGCCGGCGAGATCGCCCGCGCGGTCGGCGTGCCCCAGAACACTATGTCGGCGCATCTCTCGACGCTCGCCAATGCCGGCCTCGTCTGGGGCGAACGCCACAGCCGCTCGATCATCTATCGCGCCGATCTCGCCCGCTTCCGCGCGCTGACCACTTTCCTCCTGCAAGATTGTTGCGGCGGGCGCCCCGAGATTTGCCAGCCGCTGATTGCCGACCTGACACCCTCCTGCTCTCCAGCAAAGAAGAAGGGCGCGCACACATGACCGACCGTATCTACAACGTCCTTTTCCTCTGCACCGGAAACTCGGCCCGCTCTGTCCTCGGCGAGGTGCTCCTTAACCGGCTCGGCGCCGGCAGGTTCCGCGCCTATTCGGCAGGCAGCCACCCCAGTGGACAGGTGCACCCGCTGACGCTCGACGTGCTCAGCCGCAACGGCCTGCCCACGAACGGCCTGCGCTCGAAATCCTGGGACGAGTTCGCCGCCGCCGATGTGCCTGTGATGGATTTCGTCTTCACGGTCTGCGACGACGCCGCCGGCGAGGTCTGCCCGATCTGGCCGGGCCAGCCGATGACCGCCCATTGGGGCATCGAGGATCCGGCCGCCGTCGAGGGGCCCGATTTCGAGAAGCGCGCCGCCTTCAACAATGCCTTCCGCTTCATGCGCAACCGCATCGCGGCTTTCGTCAGCCTGCCGCTCGCCAGCATCGACAAGATGAGCCTGCAGACCAGGCTGAAGGCGATCGGCGAGAGCGAAGGCAGCACGCGCGTCAAGGCGCGGCCGGCTTGACGACCTCTCTCGGGCGCCGCGCCGCCGTCGTGATGGCCATCCACAGCACCTGAACGTGAGACATGTCCACATTCGAACGATACCTGACTGCCTGGGTTGCGCTGTGCATCGTTGCTGGCGTTGCTCTCGGCCACTTCTTCCCGGGCTTCTTCCACGCCGTGGGCGCAGCTGAAATCGCCAAAGTCAATCTTCCTGTCGCGGCACTGATCTGGCTGATGATCGTTCCGATGCTGATCAAGATCGACTTCGCCGCTCTCGGCCAAGTGAAGGAACACTGGCGCGGCATCGGCGTGACGCTGTTCATCAACTGGGGCGTCAAGCCGTTTTCGATGGCGCTGCTCGGCTGGCTGTTCATCGGCTGGTTGTTCAGAACCTACCTGCCGGCTGACCAGATCAACAGCTATGTCGCCGGCCTCATCCTACTGGCGGCTGCGCCGTGCACCGCCATGGTGTTCGTCTGGAGCAATCTTTCCGACGGAGAGCCGCACTTCACGCTGAGCCAGGTGGCGCTCAACGACCTCATCATGATCGTCGCCTTCGCCCCGATCGTCGGGCTTCTGCTCGGCCTGTCGGCCATTACCGTTCCGTGGCAAACGCTGCTCCTGTCGGTCGCGCTCTATATCGTCGTCCCGGTCATCATCGCCCAACTTGTCCGCCGGACGGTCATGGGGCGCAGGGGTCAATCCACTCTCCTCGCCCTCCTCAATAAGCTTCAACCCGTCTCGCTGGTAGCCTTGCTCGCGACATTGGTGCTGCTGTTCGGCTTTCAGGGCGAGCAGATCCTGGCGCAGCCGCTCATCATCGCCATGCTCGCAGTGCCGATCCTGATCCAGGTCTATTTCAACGCGGGCTTTGCCTACCTCCTCAACCGCGCCACCGGCGAAGCGCACTGCATTGCTGCGCCATCGGCGCTCATCGGCGCCAGCAATTTCTTCGAACTCGCCGTGGCCGCCGCCATCAGTCTGTTCGGGTTCAATTCCGGCGCGGCGCTGGCGACCGTTGTGGGCGTTCTCATCGAGGTTCCGGTGATGCTTTCGGTCGTCAAGATCGTCAACGCCACCCGGGACTGGTACGAGGCTGGGCCTGCGGTCCAACGCCGTGTCTCGAAACAACACGTTGCTGCTGCGCGTCTCGGTGGTGCCGCCCGAGGATAGGCGATGAACACTTTCATTCATGACCTTGACTGCAGCCCTCGCATATTACCGTTGCGATTACCCGCGCCGCCGCAGCCGCGTCGTTTCTCTTCGCTCGGCAAGAGATCGCCTGAGCCGGCTTATCGCGACCTGCGAAAGTGACGGACCGTGGCAACCGTCAGCGCGGCAAGACCCGTCGCCTGACCGATCAGGGCGGCAAGGGCGACGCCCATCAAGCCGAAAATTGTCGTCACCGGGACAATGCCAATCACCATCGCCACCACGCTGACGACCGACGAATTGAAAATCGGCCGCGTCTCCTGCACCGCCCGGAAATAGACGATCATGTGATTGCGCACGAGGCTCAGCGCCACGGCGAGCCCGAACACCCGCAGGATCCCGGCATAGGCGGTGAATGCCGACCCGAAGATCATGTCCAGCCAGAATTCGGCGGGCACGATGAAGACGATCAGGAACGTGCCATAGGCGAGACCGAGCGGCACGGCGGTGCGCAGCAGATAGGTCCGCAGCGCCGACACCCCGCCGCCGGTCCAGGCCGCGGTCGCGCGCAGCGGCAGCATGTTCTCCATCGCCACCGATAGCACCAGGATCGGACCAAACAGATACTGCGCCGCGCGCACGCCACCGACAGCATCGTCGCCGAAGAGAATGCCCGTCATGATCCAGATGACGGTGTCCATGGTGAGCGTCAGCAGCGGAACGGCAACCAGCCAACGCGCCACCGACCAATGCATGGCGGCCGTAGCGCGGAGCATGCGGCGGGGCGCGCCGCCCAGGCTGAGCTTGGCGGCGAGGGCCGCACTGGCGGCAAACGACGACACGGCGAGCATGCCGATGATCGTCGTCGCATTGATCGCGAAGCCAAAGATCAGTGCGACGGCGAGGAGCGCCGCGAAGATCGCTGCGCGCCCGAGATCCATGGCGAAGGCGCCGATACCGCCGCCCTGGGCGAAGGACATGCGGCGCGCCGTCAGTTGCAGGCACTGGGCCACGGTCAGCAACCCCGCGACCGCCGCAAAGGCCCAGGGGAAGGTGCCGTCCCTGAAACCGAACAGCACCACCAGCGCGACGGCGACGACGATGCCGCCGGCGCCCGCCAGGACGGCCCCCATGAGGGCGACGGACGAGTAGTAGCCCTGCGATCGCCGTGCCCGCCGCCCGGCGAAGCTCATCATCGGCGCGGCGAAGAGGGCATCGTGGAGGACGAGGACGAATGCGGCGAAGGCGAGCACCAGCACGTAGCGGCCGAATTCCTGGATGCCGGTGACCCGCGCCGTCAGGATGCCGACAATGAAGCTGAAGCCGCTGACCATGGCCTGGTCGAACAGCGACATGAGCAGCGCCTGCCGCTGGAAGAATCTGCGCAGGAGCGATCGCGGACCAAAGGGCCGATTGGCGATGAGCGAAGCGACCGTCATGGGCGTGCCGGCGCCTCCGGAGATTGCGCGTACGTCTCGATCGCGTCGCGATAGGCGTTGACCGCGACCTCGAGAAAGCGGTCGGAGCCGGCTGCAAGCGCGTGGTCATGCGCCGACTGCCAGCGCCCGGTATCGTCGAGCAGCGCCGATGCCGCCTCCACCCACTGGCTCTGACGCAACGGCAGAACGACACCGGCCGCGGTCGGCGCCACCAGTTCGCACGACGCAGCGGCATGCGGCGACGCAATCACCGGCGTGCCGCACTGGACGGCCTCGTTGACCACGATGCCCCACGGATCGCTCCGGCTTGGGAAGAGGAAGAGCTTGGCCGAGCCGTAGACCTCCTCGAGCGCGTCCTGTTGCAGGAATCCATCGAAGCGGGCCGCGATGTTGGCCGCTGCGAAGCGGCTTTTCAGTTCGCTGCTGAGCGGCCCGTCGCCCGCCACGCGGACCGTCAGGCCGGGCCGCCGGTGGGCCAGTGCCTCAACCACGTCGGCGAAGAAGCGCACGCCCTTGCGCTCGTCTTCCACCTCGCCACAGAATAGGACATCGTAGGGCCGCTCAGCCATCGGCGGCGCTTTTCGCGTCGGCAGCCAGCCGGCCGTCAGCGGCGCCAGGAACAGCCGGTCGCTCGCCATACCGTAGATATGGAGAAGGTGCAGGCTGGCAAAGCTTGGGCCGATGCCAAACGCGCTGCGTCCGATGATGGCGCGGCGCATCAAACGCCGGATCAGCGAATAGGCACCGGGATCGGTGGCAAGCACGGAGTCGGTCTGCACGCCGACCGGAATGCCCCGGCGCCCTGCGGCGCGGACGGCGATCAGGTTGGTCGGCGAGAAGTCATTGACGACGACCAGCCGCGGCGCCAGTTCACGCAGGCGCCGGCCGACGGCCGGATTGAAATAGTAGTTGCGGGTCGTCCCGCGGTGCACCCGCAGGCCGGGTAGAACCTCCACCGTGTAGCCGCTGGCCGACGGCAACGCCCACGACCGCGAAGGCTCGCGCGCGACGCAGGTCAAAACGTGCAGCGGTTCGTCGATTGCCGCCGCCAGCGCCTGGTAGAGCAGGTGGGTGTAGGGAGCCATCGCGCCGGTCACGATCAGGAGTGTCATGGTCTGAACTCGTGTCTCAGTCCGAAGCATCCACCGGGTTTCCAATGTCTTCAGGCCACGTCAAGTCTGGAGAAACGGTTGAACAAAGCGGTCGGAACACCCGACAATAGAGTCTCGGTATAGCGGAGCGCCTGGTAATTGCCGTTGACGGAAATGCGTGGCAGCGCCGTCAGATGGTCGCGGTGTTCCGGGTAGAGCGCGCCGCGCCGCGTCGTCAGCGCCGTCGTGAAGCCGAATTCCTCGGCCATGCGGAAATCCCGCCGGGACGCCGAGGTGGGGTCGCCGACCGGATAGCAGAAATGAGCCGGCCGGAAGCCGAGTTCAGCCTCCATGCGTGCCAGGCCGTGGGCGATGTCGGCGCGCGCCCGGTCCGCCGGCGCCTTGGCCAGCATCAGGTGCGTGTCCGTGTGCGAGCCGACGGTGACCAGCGGATCGGCGGCCAGCGTCGCGATCTGTCGCCAGTCCATGCAGAGGTCGCGGCAGATGGTTCCGGTGGGGACACCGGCAGCGTTGGCCATCCTGTGGATGATCGCACGCATCTCATCTTCGTCGCCGAGTGCACGGAGCGCCCAATAGAGCCCGGCAAAGGCATCCTGGCGGCTGGCGTCGTCGGTCAGGGCAAAGCTGTAGGCCGTTCCGTCGATCGCCGTTTCGAGGTGGTGGCTCGCCGCGATGGCGCGTTCGAGCGCGATCCACCAGAGGTCGCCCGCCCCGTCGGCGAAACGCGAGGCAACGAAGATCGCGAAGGGCGCATCGTGGCGCTTCAGTACCGGGTAGGCGAAGTCGTGGATGTCGCGGTAGCCGTCGTCGAAGGTGAGGACGACGAAACGACGTCGGAAATCGCCATCCACGAGGCGGCGATGTGCCTCATCGAGCGACACGATCTCGTCGCCCCAGGCGCGAATGCCGCTCAGCAATGCGTCGAGAAAGTCCGGCGTGATCTCGAGATTGCGGTTCGGCTGAAAGCCGTCCGGCCGCGCCGGGCGCACATGATGGAAGGTCAGGATCGCACCGACGCCGGTCATGAATCGCGGCGCCACGCGGTGCAGCCCGGAGGCATGGATTGCCTCCAGGCCGGTCGCGAGAATTTGCACAGGCAATCCCATGCCGGCTTTCCCTATTCGGCGGGCTGGCGCCGTATGAATGGCCGCACGAGCGCCTTGAACGCAAACCAGTGATAAGAGCCGACGGCGCGGGCGTAGGCTGGTGTGAAGCGCACGGCGGGCGAGCGCCGCGCGACCAGCGTCAAAAGTTCTTGCGGCTGTCCGCCCAGCCGGCGCTTGTAGACGCCGTCGCCCCACAGCATGTTGAAGTCGAGCATGCCGCGTTTGCGGCAATCCTCTATCGAGAAGCTGTGCGCGATGAGCCCGGGGCTGTAGCGGCTGAGCGACATGTCGTATCCGGTCACCACGTAATAGGCGCGACGTCCGACAAGGCACATGACGTCACCGGCGATGACCTGCGCGCCCTTTCTGATGGCGACCACATGTCCGATCTCCGACACGACCGCCCACAGCCGGTCCAGTTCTTCTGTGTCGATGCCATGCTTCTGGTTGATGGAGTTGATCTTGGCCTTGTTCAGCTCCACGATGGTCGCCAACAGGTCGCGAGACGGCTGCTCTTCGAGCCCGATAGTGACTCCACCGAGGTCCCTTTCCAGGGCGCGCTGTTTGCGGCGAACGGTCGAGCGCGATTTGCCGGAGTTGAGTTGCTGCTTGGCGTCCGGTCCGTTGAGGGCGATCTGCCAGTTGCGCTGATAGCGGAACACTGAGCCGCCAACCCGCCGCGCGGACGCCCCGTCCACCTGCACGTCCTCGAACACGACGAAATCGATGCCGGGCCGCTGGTCGATCAGCAACTCGCTCAGGTACTTGATACACGCCGGCTCGAACCAGCGCAGACGGCCGAGGTGGTGGAGATGGCGGTCGCGCACCTGAAACAGAAGCGGATATTGTGGGCCGCCCTGTTGGTGGACCGGGAGCGCCAGCAGATTTTCGAGGCCGTAGGCCCTGAGCCAGACGGGGCTCTCGAAAAGCGTTGCCGGTTCCAGCTCGGCCAGCTCGGCGAGTGTGACGGGCCGGGCAACCGGCCGATCGCTGCCGGGACCCGCAAAATCGGCAATGCCCAGGGGCCTGGTGACCCCTGGCACGACGCGCTCGTAGCCGCCATCCATCATCGTTCTCCCGTGGCAGCGCACCCGGACATCTGGCCGCCTCCGATCGATCAGCGGTGGATGGCTTCGGCGATCATGATGCGCAGCATGGCGGGCACCACCCGACTGTAACGCGGCCACAGCCGTTGTGGCTCCTGACCGAGCCGGTAGAGCCACTCGAGCCCGGTGGAGCACATCCATGCCGGCGCACGCGGCTGCAGGCCGGCGAAGGTGTCGAGCGCAGCGCCGATGCCGACCAGCATGGTGCCCGGAAAGTGCCCAGCGTGGTTCGCCAGCCAGTATTCCTGCTTGGGCGTGCTCAGACCGACCCAGATGACGTCGGGCCGCGCGGCGGCGATCTCTGCGATCACCTCCGGCTCTTCAAGAGCGCCGGCCTCGCGCATCGGTGGGCAATACCAGCCGGCGATGGCCGCCGAACCGAGCACCTCGATCGCCTTGGCAACAATGCGCTGGGCCGGCTCCGGGGCGCCGCCATAGAAGTAGTGGCGCATGGTCCGCGCGCGCGGGTCGCCGAGCACGTCGTTGATGAAATCGCTGCCGGCGACGCGCGCCACCGCGCGCCCCTTGAGCTTACCGAGCCAGACCGCCGGCATGCCGTCGGGCAAAGCAAGCCGGCCGCCGTTGATGATGTCGCGAAGCTTGGCATCGGTCTGCGAGGCGACGATGCCGTGGGCGCCGGTGACGGTGATGAAACCGCCGGCGCGGCGCGACACGAGGTCGAAGAAGGTGTTGGCCGCGCTCGGGCGGTCGACGCAGGAGAAGTTGACGCCGGCAAGGACGAACGTCTTCTCCGCCGCGGCCGGCCGTTCGGCATCGTCGCCCGGCTCCGGGGTTCCCATGCCGCTGTTGCGACCCTCCACCTGGGCGGAAACCCAGGCGTAGGTCTTGCTCAGACCGTCGACGAGACGGGCCGAGGGCGCCCAGCCGAGTTCAGCCTCGATCAGACGGTTGTCCGAGCGCCGTCCGCGCACGCCGAGCGGACCGGGGATGTGTTTGAGCGCGATGCGCTTGCCGGCGATGGCCGCCGCCATCTCGGCGAGCTGGTTGATGGTGACCATCTCCTCCGAACCGATGTTCACCGGGCCGGCAAAGGAGGGGGAACGCATCAGGCGCAGAACGCCGTCCAGGCATTCGTCGATGTAGAGGAAGGAGCGGGTCTGCTTGCCGTCGCCCCAGATCTCGATCGTGCCGCCGTCCGGCGCCTCGGCGACCTTCCGGCAGATCGCCGCCGGCGCCTTTTCCTTGCCGCCGGTCCACGTGCCTTCGGGGCCGAAGATGTTGTGGAAGCGCGCCACGCGGCAGTTCATGCCGTAGTTGCGGTTGTAGGAGAAATAGAGCCGCTCGCTGAACAGCTTCTCCCAGCCGTACTCGCTGTCGGGGTTGGCCGGATAGGCGGAGTCCTCGACACAGTTCGGGTTGTCGGGATCTTCCTGATTGTGCGCCGGGTAGATGCAGGCCGACGACGAATAGAAGACCTTGTCGATGCCCATGTGCCGGCAGAGGTTGACGACGTTGAGGTTGATCGACGCCGAATTGTGCATGACGTCGGCGTCATGCTCGCCGGTGAAGATATAGCCGGCACCGCCCATGTCGGCGGCGAGCTGATAAACCTCGTCGAACTTGCGATCGATCACGCTGCGGCAAACCGCCTGTTCGCGCAGGTCGCCGATCACGAAGTCGTCCGCGGTCGTCGACGAGAAATCGGGATATTTGAGATCGACGCCCCTGACCCAGAAGCCTTCGCTCTTCAGGCGGGTGACGAGGTGGCTGCCAATGAAGCCGCCGGCGCCCAGCACCAATGCGGTTTTCATCTCCTGCACCTCCTGCTGTTGACTGAGAGTTCATCAATAGCAAGCGGCAGAAATATGCGGCAAATTACGAATTGGAATTCATGGATAAAGCTCTTGTTAAGCTTAATTTGTGCGGCCAAGAATTCATTCCGACCAGCAGGCGCGCTGGTTGCAGGCAGCACTCGACAAAAACCAACCGGGACGCGGGAACAACTACCGTTCTCGTCGACTTAACTCTGGCATTGGCACCGTCAACGGTTCACAGCGGGCTGGCATTCTCCCGTGGCTGCTGGAGGGCAAAGGACGTGTCGCCCACGACCCCCGCCACAGCAGCGGCGCGACGTGACGCGATCGCCTCGGCGTAGATGGTCTCGAGGCTGGCGAGCGCCGCCCGCTCGGTGTAGCGCGCGAGGTAGGCCTGCCGTGCTGCGGCGCCGCGCCGCGCGGCTTCGGACGGATCGCTGAGCGCCCGATCGATCGTCGCGGCGAGTTCAGATGGATCACCGGGTGCGACGTGCCAGCCGGTCCGCCCGTCCTCGACGATCTCGGCCAGCGCACCGATGCGCGAGGCGATCACCGGCGTTCCGGCCGCGAAGGCCTCGGCAACGGTGATCGGGAAGTTCTCGTAGCAGATCGACGGCACCACGAGCGCCGCCGCCCGCGCGATCATCGCCCGCGCTTCTGCGCGCGGTCTGGCGCCGACGAGGGCGAACGTGTCCGGCGCCGACGAGTTAAGGCCGGCCGCCAACGGTCCATCGCCGACGACCGTGATGGCGGCATCGGTAAGGCGCGCCGCCGATGCCAGCACCTCGGCCCCTTTCTCCTCGCTGAGGCGGCCGACATAGAGCACGCCGGCGCGGAGCACGCCGGCGCGCGGCGCACCGGCAACGGGCGCCGGGTCGTTGACGGCATTCGGCTTGACGGCGATCCTCTCGGCCGGGACCCCGGCGCGCGCGAAGATGTCGCGCGAGAAATCCGACAGGGCGATGAAGCGGTCGACATGGCGCTCCCAGGTGCGCTCACGCCGGTGCCTGGCGATCATGTGGGCGAGCGCCGCCGAACCTGCCAGCGATCCGCGATAGCAGCGGTGGACGACGCCATGCAGGCTTGAGCCGCCGACGCAGAGCTCGCACGGCCGGCCGGCGCGCAGCAGCGTGGCACCGGCGCAGGTGATGCGGAAGTTGTGCAAAGTCTGCACGGTTGCCGGACCCAGCGCCCGCGCACGGGCGTGCACGCTTGGCGACAGCAGCGGGAAGAAGTTGTGGACGTGGACGACGTCCGGCCGGAAGCGGCGAACGGCCTCCGGCACGACGTCGCACATCATCCGGCCTTCGGCGACGTCGAGCGCGGCGCGCACCTTGCTGCCCAAGCCGGCGATGGTGTCGTTCGAGACGAAGACAGTCTCGACCGCGTGGCCGCCTGCGCGTAGCAGGGCGATCTCACCTTCGACGGCGGAGTCCTCACCGCCGCGCTGCTGATAGCGATTATGGACGACGAGGATCTTCACGGTCCCTCACGCCGCGTTCTGATAGGCGCGGGGTGAAACGAGCGTCATCAGCATGATGTAGAGGTCGAACCACAGCGACCAGTTCTCGATGTAGTAGAGGTCGTGCTCGACCCGCGCTTCCATTTTCTCGCTGTGGTCGGTGACGCCGCGCAGGCCGTTGACCTGCGCCCAGCCGGTGATGCCGGGCTTGACGTTGTGGCGGCGGGCGTAGAGCGCGATCTTGCGCTGGTATTCGTCGTCCAGTTTGAGCGGATGCGGCCGCGGGCCGACGATCGACATGGTTCCAGCGAGCACGTTGAGAAGCTGAGGCAGCTCGTCGATGTTCCACCGGCGCAGGAAGCTCCCGAGCCGGGTCAGCCGTGAATTGTTGACCGTCGCCTGGCTGGTCATGTCGTCTTCCATAATGGTCATGGTGCGGAACTTGATGATCCGGAACACCCGGTTGTTGAAGCCGAGACGACGTTGCAGGAACAGGGCGGGGCCGGGACTGTCGATCCGGATCAGGGCCGCGACGAGAAACAGGAAGGGCGCCAGCACGACCAGCGCGGTCGACGCCACGACAATGTCGAACAGCCGTTTGGCCAGGCGCTTGCTGCGGCTTAGCGGCGCCCGTTCGAGCCGCAGGCAAGGGGCGTTGGCAAGGCTGGAGAGGGCGACGCCGCCGAAGCGTTCGAGGGCGTGCTCGGGCCCGAGATAGATGGAGGCCGGCACGGTGAGAAACGCATCGGCGAGCTTGTCGATGGCGTCGCGGAAAGACCACGGGAACAACAGCAGGATGTCCTCGACGTTGAGGGCGCGCGCCCGTTCCACCGCTGCTTCGATCACCGCCGCCGCAAGGGCTTCGGGTGCCGTCTCCATCGTCGCCGGCACGGTGATGATGTCGGCGACACGCATGCCGGAGCGGGAGGGATCGTAGCGTCGCTCGAAGCTCTCCACTTCCGAATCGATCCCCACCACGAGGACGCGATGCTCCACCAGCCAGCCACTGCGATATCCGCGCCGCGCCAGCGCGATGAAGGCCAGGCGGGTTGCCGCCACGGCGGCGAAGCCGAGGAAGTAGAAGGCGATGGCGGAGCCGCGCGAGACGTCGGCGCTGGTCTTGCTGAGGAACGCGACCAGCAGGAACGTCGCCAATGCGATGTTCCAGCTCAGGAAAGCCACACCGAGGCTCTTGCGGTAGGATTCGTCCGGGCGCAGCTGGTACTGGTTCCTCAGCGCCTGATGCAGCACGAAGAACAGGCCGATGAGGGCGCCTTTCTCGAGGTAGAAGACGATATCGGGAGGCGCCCCATAATAGGCGAGGAAATAGGCGCCGCCGGCAACCGGGGCAGTCGCCGCCAGGGCAAGCAACTCGACGCAGGCGAGGGCGGCGGCGACGAGACGCGCCGGAATGTGCGGCTTGGCCTGATACGAGTGAACCGCACCAGCGACATCGGTGGCGGAGACCATGATTATCCACGCCTTATGCCCAACCGGAGTCGGGAATGCTGTGCCGCAGCCGGGGAATAGTTAAAATTCGCCGGGTGCAACAAGCAATCAGCGTTTTAACTCTTGGTTAAGATTAACCACGCGCCTGAAAAGCGCGCCAAACGGCGCCGTCGCGCGCTATAATTACACGGTGTAGTTGCGTCGACTTGTCCCCACGTCAAAGCAACGCCTCGCAAAGTTGGGGAAATCTTCGCACCTGAGCTGTGGCCAGTTCGATTGGGGGTGCCCGTGCTGCACTATGACAAGGCCTATTTCGACTGGCAGCGCGATATCGGCGCGTTCGGCGGCTGGGCCGAGCATTCGAAATTCGCCCCGTACATATCCCCATCCGACGTCGTCGTGGATTTCGGTTGCGGAGGCGGTTTCGTGCTCAGCGGAATCCAATGCGCCAAGCGCATCGGGATTGAAATCAACGATGAAGCCGCCGCGGCGGCGCGCACGCGCCTGGACACGGTCTACGGCGCGGCCGCGGAAGTCCCCTCCGAGATCGCGGACGTCGTCATCTCCAATCACGCCCTCGAGCACGTCCATCATCCGCTCGCCGAGCTGAAGGAGCTGCACCGCATCACCAAGCCCGGCGGCAAGCTGGTCATCGTCGTCCCCTGCGAGAGCGCCGCCTCGCGCTATGAGCCGGACGACATCAACCAGCACCTCTACAGCTGGAGCCCGATGTGCCTGGGCAACCTGCTCACCGTGGCCGCGTTCTCCGTGCAGTCGTCGAAGGCCTATCCCTACATGTGGCCGCCACGCGCCACCTGGCCGCTGCTTCGCTCCGCCGGTCGCCCGGCGTTCAAGGCCGCTAGCCGCGCGCGGGCATGGCTTGACGGACGGGTCTCCCAGAGCATCGCCGTGGCCGTGAAGGCGCCCTAGCGCTGCTTGCGCCGACGGGGAGGCGAGCCACACCCAAACGGTCCGCTGAGCATGCCCTGACGGCAGGTGCCGTCCGGCCTTATGCCTCCGCTTCGTCGCAGAGCACCGGCGCCAGGCGCTGGTCGAGGGCGATCGATGCGATCGCCCTCCGGATGGCGCCGACGGTGCTGTGCGTGGCGCTGGCGGTCAGCACGACGGCGCCGATGCGGGCGTCCGCGATCAGGTGCTCTGTCACCAGGTCGGTGCCGAGCAGCGGCGCGTCGATGACGATCAGGTCGCTGCCCTCGATCTCTTCCAGGAACCGGTCGCTCACCAGCTGCTCCACCACGGCGCCGTCCACCGGCGAGATCACGCGCAATCCCGGGAAGCTGTCGATGTAGGACACCGTCTGTCCGCCGATGGTCTCGCCGGCACTGTCACGCTCCGGCGCCAGTCCACCGCAGACGGCCTGCGTCACCAGGCCCTTCGGGTCGGCATCGACGAGCAGGACTTTCTGGCGATCGAGCGTGCCACACAGGGCAAGATAGAGGGACAACGCCGACTTGTTGCGCGCGTCGTCGCCACTGGTGACCACAATAGCCAGCGCGGCGCTGCCCGGGCGATTCGCTCGGCTGCGCAAGCGCGTCAGCAGCAGGCTCACCCCGCGGTCGATCTCACGAGCGTTGGCCGGTACCGTATCGCCGCCCGTGAAGCGCAGTTCCGGCAGCCTCGGCAGGGAGGCGACGACGGTGTGGCCGGTCACCTGCTCGAGCCGGCGGCGCGAGCGCACGCGGGTGCTCGCCTGCTCGGTGAACAGCACGCCGCCGGCGCCCATACCGAGCCCGGCAATCAAGGCCGCCCCCAGCATGTACATCAACGGGGTGCCGTCACGCCGGGCGGGGGTGAGCGGCGGCGAGATCACGCGCGATGCGGAGGTGTAGAGCCCCTGCTGCTCGTTTAGCTCGCGGGTGCGCACGAGGTAGGCTTCATAGACGTTGCGCGCCGCGTCCGCCTGACGCTGCAATTCGCGCAGCTCTACCGAATCCTCGCTGACCGTGACGGCCTGGTTCTTCAGGCGATCGAGGTTCGCCTGCAATGTCTGTTCGTTCGAGAGCGCGCGCTCATAGTCGTTGCGCGCGGCCGATGCGATGCGCTGCACCTCATCGGCGATCTGCTGCTGGAGCGTCGCCACCTGCGCCTTGGCCGCGACGACGGTCGGGAGCCGGTCGCCGCCCTGGGTCAGCAAGCCCTGAAGCTGGCTTTGGGCGGTGGCAAGTTGGCCCCTGAGCTGCGTGATGGTGGCCGACTGGACAACCTCGGCGATCGACTCGAGGCCGGCTTCGCCGCGGGCGACCGATTCGATCTGGTCGAGCCGCGCGCGCTGCTCGGCGGTGCGTGCATGGGCTGCGCCGAGCGCCGTGGTCATCTCGCCCAGCTGCTGATCGCTGACCAGCTCCTGCCCGGAGCCGACAATATTGTGCGCCGCCTTGAACGCCTGCACCGCGTCGTCCGCGCTGCGGGCGGCATGGCTGAGGTCGTCCAGTCGCGCGGCCATCGTTGTTGATGCCCGCCGCGCGGCGTCGGTGCGCGCCGCCTGGTCGACCGCGAGATAGGCCGAGGTGATGGCCTTGACGAGGCGGACGGACATGTCGCGGCTGCCGGTGGCGACGGCGACTTCGATCACGAAGCTGCGATCGACGCGCTGCACCGTGGTGATGGACTGGAGCTTGTCGATCGCGGCCGTGCGGCCATCGACCGGATCGCCGCTGCTGACGAGCGCAGCGACCATCCCGATCAACGCCTGCAGCGGCGTCGTCCGGGTGAATTCCGGGTCGGTGGCGAGATGTTCGCGGTCGACCACCTGGCCGAGCACCTCGTTGGACGTGATCACGTTGATCTGGCTGTCGATGACCAGCAGGCTGGCGTCGCTGACCTGACCCTTGGCGGTGACATCGTTGGCGACCACCTGCAGTCCGCCGGGGTCGATCAGCAGGCGCGCCGAGGCGGTGTAATGCGCCGGGACGAGCACGCGCCAGGCGACGACGAGCGCGACCAGGACCATCGGAATGGCAAGCACCACCTTCCAGTGCGCCCGCACGGTCTGCCAGCCCTTGCGCAGGTCGTCGACCCACGGCTCGGGTTCTCCTGCATTCGCGAATTCCCTGCCAGCGTCGATGGTTCCCGACGGCGTACGCTGAATGAGGGTCATGGCGTCTTCCTCTGGAGTGCGGTCAACAGGCGCCAAACCGTGCCATTTCGGCACAATTGGCGCGCAACGCAGGTCATACCGCCCGGTCCTTTCAAGAGCCGGACCAGCGCCAATGGCGGCGTCGGCGCGATCATGGCGGCGAGCGGGAGGCGGATGCGGCCGCGATTCCGGGGAACCGCCAGACCGGCAGGCCGGCCCCCGCGGCAGTGCGCGCCGCCTCGCGGCCGGCGGCGACCCGCGCATAGGCAAGCACGGCAATGAACGCCAGGATGTCGACGTTCCAGGCGCCGAACAGCCCGGGGACGGTCAACCCGTTGAGGATGATGACGAACGTAAAGGAGAGGACGAAGCGCCGGTCGGCCAGCGGCAGCTTCATCGCCCAGCCGATCGTGCTGCCAAGCACGGTCAGCCCGAGCGCGATGCCGGCGAGGCCAGTCCCCGCCCAGGCACTCAGAAACATGTTGTGTGCCGATGCCAGGTTGAGGGAGTTGTCACCGAGCAGATTGCGCAGCTCACCCGGCGGCAGGAGCAGCTGAATGAAGCGGTCGGCGGCGGCGAAGCCGGAACCGAAATAGTGGTCGCGCGTCGCCATGATCACAGCCGGCCAGAAGGACACCCTGCCGGTGGCGTTGGCGAGCTGGGCCTCCGGCTTCTGCAGGATGACCGACACCACATGCAGAAGCCCTGGAAAGTCGGCGAGGTTCACCGTCAACATCATGAAGACGAGGACGGCGAGGACCGCCAGAACGACGCCGGCGACGCGGGCAGGGCCGTAGCGCGAAGCGAGCATGATCGCCGGGATGAAGCCGAAGATCGCGGCGGTGCTGGAGGCCGAACCAGCAATCACCAGGCCGGGGAAAGCCAGACCGATCTGCCACAGACGCCTACGCCGGTCCGGCTCGACGAAGAAAGCGTAGAAGAGCAGCGCGAAGCACATGGCGGGCATCACGTTGTTCTTCGCCGACGAGAAGATGATCCCGTGCGCGATGTTTTCAATGTAGGTCGGCGCCACCACGACGAGCCATGCGACGATGAAGACGCCTAGCAGCACCGGCAGCGACCTGAGGATGGTTGTGCGGTCGAAGAGGAGGATGGTGGCGAGGAAGAAGACGGCCAACTCCACGACGCGATAGAGCGTGAAGCTCGGCACGACCGACCAGCCCGTGCTCAGCAGATCGAACAGGAGCATCATCGTGAAGGGCAGGTAGGGCATCGCCAGCGGCAGCCGCAGCACCCGCTTGTCGAGAGCGACCCGCCACAGCACATAAAGGCCGGCAAGGCCGGTGATGGCGATCGTAACCCGGTTGGAATCCGACAGCCCCTGGGCGAGAAGCGCGATTCCATCGGTGCGATTGACGAAATAGACGAACGGCAGCAACGCACTGGTCGCAACCAGCAGGAAGGGCAGGATGGGCGACACGTTGAGCGATGGCACGCGGCGCTCCAAGGCCCGCCGCAGCACCGGATAGAGCAGGGCAAACCAGGCGCCGAATGCAACTATGGTTAAGATCGCCAGCATATTCGTCCATGTTTGCCGTGATTTGCGGCAGGGGTGGCTCGTCGGTGAGCCTCAGCGCCCCGAACTGCAAAATCAGGGCCCTCGTTCCTGTACCGCGATGGGACGGGCGGGGGAGTCACGGACAGCGGACACGGTAAACGCGGCGCGGGAGATGTGCTTTGTCGCCTAATCAATGCCCGGGATCGGAGGGCGCGTGACCGACACCATCAATGTGCCCGACGAAGCCTGGGTCGAGGTCGGCCGCTTCGCCAATGGCCGGGCCGCCAGCGAACATGCTCTCGTGCTTGTCGCCGCCGGCATCGATTGCCAGCTGGCCTCGCGCGGCTGGGGCGTCGCGCTGCTGGTCGCCGCCTGGCATGCGGAGCTGGCCAGGCGGGAACTCGCCGCCTATGCCGAGGAGAACCCTAAAGTCCCGGTGCCGCCGCTCCGCCGGCATCCTGTCGGCGACGGCATCACCGGCGTGCTCGCCTACTGGTGCGTGATGGTCTTCGTCTACGTCGCCGCGGAGCACAATCTCTTCGGTTTCGACTGGCTGGCGGCTGGAGAAGGGCAGGCGGGGCTGACCGCCGGCGGCCAGTGGTGGCGCGTGATCACCGCGCTCGGCCTCCACGCCGATTTCGGCCATATCGCCAGCAACCTGGTGGCCGGCAGCCTGTTCGGCTTCTTCCTGGCGGAAATCCTCGGCAGCGGCCTCGCCTGGCTGATGATCCTGATGGCCGGCGCCGCCGGCAACGCCATCAACGCATATATCCAGCCCGCCGCGCACACCTCCATCGGCGCTTCGACCGCGATCTTTGGCGCCGTCGGCCTGCTGGCGGTACTGGCGATCCGCTATCGCCCGCGCCGCGGCCTGCGCCGCTGGGCGCCGGTCGCCGCCGGCATCATGCTGCTGGCCTTCCTCGGCATCGAGGGCGAGCGCATCGACATCGGCGCCCATATCGCCGGCTTCGCGTCCGGCTGCCTGCTTGGCGCCGCCCTCCTGGCGACCGGCCAGCCGGTGCCAACGCCGTGGCGGCAGGCGGTGAGCGCCGCGGCCGCCTTTGCCATCTTCGCCGGCGCCTGGCTGATCGCGCTGACCCAGGCTGGCGGGTAGGGCCGGCAACAACTGCCCCATCTATCCGCATCCATGCTATGTTCGGCTGGCCGTGAGGAGTCCGACCGGACTACTCCCGGCAACGGGGGGCAGCCCAGCCGGCAACAGTGTCTCATGAGGCAAACGGAACAGAAGCCGTTGGTCGTTCAGCCATTTTCAGTGGTGTGTCCCCGACAACACTCAGGAGACAAACGATGTTGAGGAAATTGTTGTTCAGCGCATTGACGGCGCTGGTGCTCGCAGGTGGCATCCTTATGACGAGCGCAGTTCCCGGAGACACCGCTCCGGTCATGATGAGCCCCGCTCCGCATGTTCAGGTCGACAACAATCTGATTCAGGTGAGGGCCTGCGGACCCTGGAACAACTGGTGTGGGAACGGTGTCCAGTGCGGTCGCTGGAATAACTGGTGCGGCAGAGGGCCCGGCGGCGGCGGTCCCAGCGGGTGCATCACCCTCGGTGGCGTCCAGTTCTGCGTCGGCAACGGCGGCACCAACTGCCATTGGCACAACGGCGTCAGGTACTGCAACAACGGTCCCGGCCCCGCCCCCGGAAAGTGCATCGTGGTCAACGGTCACCAGTACTGCACCTACAAGCACAACAACTGCATCCGCGTGAACGGCACCAGGTATTGCCGCTACTGATCCACGCCAGCAATCCGCGGGCGGCGCTCCGCACAAGGGCGCCTCCTGCGTTTGCGCTTCAGCCCCCGGGTGCCGCGCCTATTCGTGCGGCGCCCAGGCGTTGGCCACGCGGTCGGCCTCGTCGCCCTCCGCCGCCTTGAGGCACCACTTGGCGGCTTAGGCATGGTCCTTGCGCCGCGCCGAGGCCGCGTGCGGCCGCTTGGGCTGCCCCGTCGCCGCCACGGCGCCGGAGCCGGTTCATCCCGCCTGACGTGGACCGTTCAGCGGCGCGGACCCTAGTAGACCATTGTGCTCATCGAGACGTCGTCCCACACTTCCTTCACCGTCTGCTGGATATGGCGGCGGCGGTCGGTGTAGTGGGTATGCAGGAGCTTGTGTGCCTTTTCCGAGTTCGGCGCTTCGAGGAAGTCCTTGTAGAGCGACTTGACCTGCTCGTTGTTGTGCGACTGGCGGACCTTGCGAGTGCGGTCGACGGCATAGATCGTCTCGCGCCTGGCCATGGCGGTGGGGTGATAGGCCTTCTTGGTCCGCAGCGACCCGCCGCCCTCGACGCAGCCGCCGGGGCAGGCCATGACCTCGATGAAATCGTAGTCGACCTCACCCTTGCGCACCTTCTCGACCAGCGCCCGCGTGTCGCCGAGCCCATGCACCATGGCAACCTTGACCTCGCCGAACGGTCCGCCGAGATCGACCTTGGCCTCGCGCACGCCCTCGAAGCCGCGCAGCTGGGTCAGCTCGATGTTCTCGAGTTCCTTGCCGTTGACGACCGCATAGATGGTGCGCACCGCCGCTTCCATGACGCCGCCGGTGGTGCCGAAGATGGCGCCGGCCCCGGAAAACTCGCTCATGTAGGGATTGTCGAACTCCGATGGTTCGAGGTCCTTGAGATTGATGCCCTGACGCTTCAGGAGCCGCGCGAATTCGCGCGTCGTCAGCACGACGTCGGTTTCCTGCATGCCGTTGGTCTTGAGCTGCGGACGCACAGCCTCGTCCTTCTTGGCGGTGCACGGCATGATCGAGATCACTCGGATCTTCTCCGGCGCCACCCCGATCTTTTCGGGCAGATAGGTCTTGGCCAGAGTTGAGAGCACCTGCTGTGGCGACTTTGTCGTCGACAGCATGGACAGGATTTCCGGATAATGGATCTCGGCAAAGTTCACCCAGGCCGGGCAGCAGGAGGTGAAGGTCGGCTTCTGCTTGGCCTTCAGGCGTTCGAGAAGCTCGATGCCTTCCTCCATGATGACCACGTCGGCGGCGAAATTGGTGTCGAGCACGATATCGACACCGATCCTGCGGCAGGCGGCGATGACCTGGCCCTGCACGTTGGTGCCGGCCGGCATGCCGAATTCCTCGCCGAAGGCGACGCGTACGGCTGGCGCGAACTGGACGACGGTGGTGATTTCCGGGTCGTAGATGAAGTCGAGCGCCTTGTCGATTTCGTCGCGTTCGCCGAGTGCGCCGGTCGGGCAGACGAGCACGCACTGGCCGCAGGAGACGCAGGCTGAATAGACCTGGTTGCGGGCACCCTTCAGTTCGACCAGGCGAACAAGGCCGGTCTCCGACATCATCAGCGCATCGACCTGCTGGAAATAGCGGCAGACGGCGACGCAACGCTGGCAACGCACACAACGCGTCATGTCGCGGATGATCGCCGGCGAGGAATCGTCGATCGGCCGCGCCGCGGTACGGGCCCGGTCGAAGAAGCGGTTCTCCTTCAACCCGACGAACTGAGCGAGGTCCTGCAATTCGCAGTCGCCGTGGCGGATGCAGGTGGCGCAGTCCTGGAGGTGATCGGCCATCAGCAGCTCGACCTGCAATCTCTGCATGTCGCGCACCTTTTTGCTGCGCGTCTCGACCTCCATGCCCTCACGGATCGGCGTGTTGCAGGAGGTCACGATCTGGTGCTTGTCCTTGCCGGTTTCGAGAATGTCGACCAGGCAGACGCGGCAGGTGCCGGGCGTGTGGTCGATAACCGAAAGCTCGCACAGCGTCGGGATGTAGAGGCTGTGCCGGCGGGAACAGCTCAGAATTGTCTCGTTAGGAAACCCCGTGCAGGCTTTGCCGTTGATGGTCAGCAAGATGCTGGCATCGGCCGGATCGCGCCCTTCGACAACCGCAGTTTTGGTGGTGCACATGGCTCAGGCCGCTCCTCAGGGAATGGAATGCGCGGTGACGACGGAATAGATGCGGTAGCAGCGCATGCAACGATGCGCCTCGGCGTAGGCTTCGCGGTCGCTGATGGTCTGTTCCACCTCCTCGAACATGTGCTTCCTGAGTTCCGGATCGAGCGCCGGGTTGTGGACGCGGTACATGTTGCGCACCGGGGTCGCGACGACATCGTCGGCCAGGAAGTCGTTGTCCTTGATGAGTTGGCGCATGCGCGACCGCTTGTAGAAGCGCGCGCTGCCGAGCTGGATCCAGTCGTCAATGGCGCGTGCCGCCTTGAGGCCCGTCGCCATGGCCACGATCAGGGTCGACGGTCCTGTCACGCAGTCGCCGCCGGCGAAGACACCCGGACGGGACGTCGCCAGCGCCCGGTCGGTCTGAACCGTCCGCCAGCGGTTGAGTTCGATGCCCTCGCTTTTGACATCATCGGCGTTCTCGACCTGCTGGCCGATGGCGGCGATGATGGTGTCGCACTTCATGACGAATTCGGAGCCGGGCACCGCGCGGACCTTGCGGCGGCCCGATTCGTCCGGTTCGGTCTGCTCCATCTTGACCAGTTCGACGCCGACCACCTTGCCGTTTTCGGTCATGATGCGGGTCGGGTTGCACAGGGTGTGGAAGTGGATGCCTTCGTGATGCGCCGCCTCGAGTTCCTCGTGGTCGGCCGGCATGTCCTTCTCGGTGCGGCGGTAGATGACGTGGACATTGTCGGCGCCGAGGCGCAGCGACGAGCGCACGCAGTCCATGGCGACGTTGCCGCCGCCGACGACCACGACCTCGCCCTTGAGGTCGAGCTTCTCGATGCCACCGACGTGGTCGTGCACCTTGAGCAGGAAGTCGATGCCGCTGTAGTAGCCGGCGCCCGCCTTGTCCTCGTTGTCGACGCCGAGCGCGGTTCCCTGCTGGCAACCGAGCGCCAGGAAGATCGCCTTGTAGCCTTGAGCGAACAAGTCATCGATGGTGAAATCGCGGCCGAGCGCCTGGCCGTAGCGGAAGTGACCGCCGAGATCGACGATGATGTCGGTTTCGAGCGCCAGCGTGTCCTTGGGCAGGCGGTAGCTGGGGATGCCGATCTGGGCCATGCCGCCGGCCTGCTCGGTCTTCTCGAACACATCGACATGATAGCCGTGCAGCAGCAGGTGATAGGCGGCGGAGATGCCAGCCGGGCCGGCGCCGATCACCGCCACCTTCATGCCGTCCTCAAGCGGCCTGGTGATCATGTCGCGGGTGAATTTCAGCGCATTCGGCCCCTTCTGCTGGTCGGCGACGTAGCGCTTGAGCGTCTTGATGCCGACTGCCTCGTCGACGAACTTGCGGCGGCAGGCCAATTCGCAATAGCGCACGCAGACGCGGCCGCAGGTCGCCGCCATCGGGTACTTCTGCAGGAGCACGCCAAGCGAGTTCTCCGGCTTGCCGTCGCGGATGTAGTCGATGTAGCGCGGCACGTTGACCTTGGACGGGCAGGCCTCGATGCAGGGCGCGGTCATATAGGCCATGCCGTGCTGGGCCTTGATCGGGCGGTGGTCGGCGACTTCCTTTTCGACGCGGTCGCGGAAATAGTGGATCACGTCGAGAAGCGCCACCGCGCAGGTCTGGCCAAGGCCGCACAGCGACGTCGTCCGCATCTGCTCGCCAAGCAGCTCGATATCGTCGAAATCGAGCTGCGAATTGAGGCCGCGGCGCATCTTGTCGAGCGCGTCGCGCACCAGCACCGTGCCCATGCGGCATGGGGTGCAGGCGCCGCACGACTGTTCGGCGGCCTTTTCCATGTAGTGGTATAGCCCGTTGATCAGGCTGACTTTCTCGTCGAAGACGAAGAATCCGCGATCGCCGAAGAACGCCCGGATGGCGTTGCCGTCGTCAAATTCGTCAAACTTCTTCAATTCCGAGAGGGCGGATTTGCCGGGTATCTTTCCATTGCGGAAGTCGTGAACGACCCCGTCCCATACCCCAAAAACGACTTGCGCCATTGACGACCTCGAACCTTCTGACGGTAGTCAGTGAAGCCAAGGTCCTCCCGCTGCGGCCCGAACCGCCCGCCGACCTCGCGGTCGAATTGACGTCCGTGACGAGCCCTTTTGCGACTCACATTCTACATTTGTGGAATAGCCGAATTGGGCAACGCGCTCTTTGGCATGGATCAATGCGGATCGCGACAATTCCGCCGCTTAGTCTACGAATAGTTCCAATCGATCGGTGCCGCCCACAGGACCGATTGCGCGTCGACACCCCGACCGGTGGCGGCTGTTGGCGATCCGTTCATTGCCGCCGGCCTGGTTTGGGGAATGGGAGGAGGACGCATCTGGGAACGTCAACGATACAGGAGACTCCTCCCAATGATGCCCTCCAGCCGCGTGCTGCTCGACCGGCGTGACTTTCTTCTTGGCCTCGCACTTGTCGGGGCCTCCGGGCTCTTGCCGCAGCGCGCGCTGAGCGCTGCGCTCGAGAAGCCGCTGACGCTGTGGGGCATACCTGCTTCGCCGTCGGCCGTCTTTGCCCGCGCGGTCGCGTCGGGCGCATTGGAGACTGTGGCGCCCGGCGCGCGCTTTGACGTCTGGAAGAGCACCGACCAGATGCGAGCCGGCATCGCCACAGGCGATTTCCAGCTCTTTGCCACCTCGACCTATGCGGCGGCCAACTTCTTCAACCGGGGCGCCGGCACGCGCATGGTGAACGTGGTCACCTGGGGCGTGCTCTATGTCATGGCGCGCGACGAGAGCATCACCCGCATTGAGGACCTCGCCGGCAAGCACGTACTGCTGTCCAACAAGAACGAGGCGCCGGACCTGATCTTCCGCCTCGTGCTGAAATGGGCGGGGATCGACCCGGACAAGGACGTGACGCTCGATTATGTCGGCTCGCCGAACGAAGCGGTGCCGCTCTACCTCTCCGGGCGTGGTGACGTGGCGGTGCTCCACGAGCCGGCCGCAACCGCGGCACTCATCAAGGCAAAGCAGGCAGGGCAGGCACTTTTCCGCGCCTTCGACGTGACCGAGGTCTATGGCCGGCACACAGGCAGGGGGCCGAAGATCCCGCAGGTCGGGATGGCGGTGAGCGAAGCCTTTCTCGATGCCCACCCGGAGGTCGTGCAGGCAGCGCATGAGGCCTGCGTGGCGGCGGGTGCATGGGTGCTCGCCAATCCGGACGCAGCCGGGGCGCTCTCGACCGGCGCGCTCGGGTTGCCGGCGCCGGTGATCGCCAAGTCGCTGCCCTTCGTCCACATCGATGTGAAGACGGCTAAGGAATTGCAGGAGGACATCGAAATCTACTTTGACTATCTGGTCGGCCTCGATCCCCGCATCGTCGGGGGCAAGAAGCCCGATCCAGCCTTCTACTGGGGCTGAGTCTTGACCAGGAGACGATGGCGGCGCGTGGCCTTCGGCCTGTTGGGTCTGCTTGTTCTGCTGGCCTTATGGGAATGGGGGCACCGCGCATACGGTTCGCTGGTGCTGCCGAGCCTCGCGGACACCGCGGCGGCCCTCTGGCGCATGGTGAAGGAGGGAATTGTCGGGCCGGCGCTGGCTCAGACGGCTGCCAATGCCGGCACCGGCTGGCTGATAGGCGTGATTGTCGGCTCCTTCGCCGGCACACTGGCGGGGCTGCGCGAGGAGATGCGCTTCACCCTGCAGCCGATCGCGATCATTCTGCTCGGCATTCCCGCCATAGCGTGGATCGTCCTCGCCTTGCTGTGGTTCGGCGGTCGCTCGGCCGTCGTCTTCACCGTCGCCGTTGCCACCGGCCCACTCGTCTATGCCGCCGCGACGCAAGGCGTGCGCAGCCTCGACGGTGACCTTGCCCGCATGGCCCGGGCATTTCACGCTCCGTTTTCGGCCATGGCCCTCGACGTCTACGGTCCGCATATGCTCAGCCACCTCTTTCCGGCGCTGGCAACGACGCTGGCCATGTCGTGGAAGGTGTCGGTGATGGCCGAGTTGTTGTCCGGCTCCGGCGGGATCGGCGACGGCATCGCCACGGCGCGCGTGCGCATGGACAACGCGGAGACGATGGCCTGGGTGGTGATCGTGGTCTGCGTCCTGATCGTGGTCGATCATCTGGTGCTCCAGCCGTTGCAGCATTGGATGGAGCTCTGGCGTGACGACGAGCGGAGCCGGTCGCCATGAACGGCAGCGCGCTGGCGTTCGAGAACGTGCGCTTCGCCTATGACGGCGTGCCGGTCCTCGACGGCATCGATTTCACGGTCGCAAGCGGTGCCGTAACGGCGCTGATGGGGCCGTCTGGATGCGGCAAGAGCACGGCCGTCGCCCTGGCTGCCGGCCTTCTGGAGCCGGCTTCCGGCCATGTCCATCGCGTCTCCAGGCGGGTCGCCGTCATGTTTCAGGACCCGTTGCTGCTGCCCTGGCGGACGACCCTCAATAATGTCGCCTTTGCGCTCAAGGCAGACGGCCTTGAAGCCGCGGTGCGGCGCGAGCGGGCGAGGGCGGTGCTCGCCACCGTCGGCCTCGCCGGAGACGACGTTCGCAAGTTTCCGCGCCAGCTTTCCGGCGGCATGCGCCGGCGCGTGGCACTTGCCCGCGCCCTCGTGGTGGAGCCCGATCTCCTGCTGCTCGACGAGCCTTTCAGCGCGCTCGACGTCGACCTTGGGCGACAGATGCTTGCGCTGGTCCGCAAGATTGTCGAGGGGCGCGGCGTGTCGGTCCTTGTCGTCACCCACGATGAGCGCGAAGCGGCTGGATTTGCCGAACAGGTCGTCCAGCTGTCGCCACGTCCGGCCCGCGTCGTTGCCGTCAAACACCCCTAGGATCGCAATCGACCGGCAACGGACGTGGAGCACGCGGCCGGCCCCCGAAGCCGCCGACTCGATTGAGAGCGTCAAACGCAGAGAGCCGCCCCCAGAGGGAGCGGCTCCCGCATGTCAGCCCGTTGAGCGGCTGGCAGTCTATTCCACCGCAGCCGGTTGCGCTGCGGGGTGCGGCTGCGCCAGGTTGATGTTGACCTTGTAGCAGCCGGGGTCTTCCGGGTCGGGATGGACGGCGAAGCCCATCTCGCGGCACATGAGCAGCATCTCGCTGTTTTCTGACAGCACCTCGCCCTCGACCATCGCCAGCTCCTCGCTGCGGGCATAGGCCAGCAGCTGCTCCATGAGCGACCAGCCGATGCCGCGGCCCTGCAGGTCGGTGCGCACGATCACGCCGTATTCGGCGTGCGTGTAGTCCGGGTCGGCGACGATGCGCGACACACCGAGCAGATCGCCGGTATCCGGATCGATGGCGACGAAGGCCATCTCGCGGGCATAGTCGATCTGGGTCATGCGGGCGAGGAACTCGTGGCCGAACTCCTTGCGCGGTGCCAGGAATCTCAGCCGGATGTCGCGGTTGTCGACCTTCGCGAAGAAGTCGGGATAGAGCCGCGCATCGTCCGGGCGGATCGGGCGCAGCAGCACGTCGACCCCGCCGCTGGTCGTGACCCGCTTCTCCCATTCGCTCGGGTACGGCCGGATCGACAGCCGGCTGTTGGGCGCTGATTCGCCGAGACGGTCCGGGTCGATGACGATGCGCGCATCGAGCACTACCGCGCCGTTCTGGTCGGCGAGCAGCGGGTTGATATCGAGCGAGGCGATCTCCGGGCAGTCGATGACCATCTGCGACACCTGGATGAGGGCCCGTTCGATGGCTTCAAGGTCGGCCGCCGGCCGGTCGCGATAGCCCGCGAGCAGCTTGGAGATGCGCGTCTGGTTCATCAGGTCGCTCGCCAGTTTCATGTCGAGCGGCGGCAAGCCGACGGCGGTGTCGGCGACCACCTCGACCGAGGTGCCGCCGGCGCCGAACAGGATGATCGGGCCGAACAGCGGGTCCTCGCCGATGCCGACGATCAGCTCATGGGCGCCGGGCCGCAAGATCATCGCCTGAACCGTGAAGCCCTCGATCGAGGCGTCGGGCGCCTTGGCGGCGACGCGGTCGAGGATGCCCTGGGCGGCGTTGGCCGCCGCCTGCGGCGTGCGGATGCCGAGCACCACGCCGCCGACGTCCGACTTGTGGCTGATGTCACGCGACAACAGCTTCACCGCCACCGCCGGGTTGCGGGTGAGCAGGTCGGTCGCGATAGTCTCGGCCTCCTTGACGTTGTGGGCGACCAGAGTTTCCACCACCGGCACGCCGAAAGCGGCGAGCGCCGCCTTGGCCTCCGGCTCGGTCAGCGTCGTGCGGCCGTCGGCGACCACGTCGGCGAAGAGCTTGCGCGCCGCGGCAACGTCGGTCGGCACCTGCGGCGCCGACGGCGGCGTCTGCATCAGCTCGCGCTGGGCGGCGCTGTAGCCGGTGAGGTAGGTGAGGGCGCGAACGGCTTCCGACGGCGTCTCGTAGGTGGCCACGCCCGCCTCGCGCAGGATGGCGCGCGCTGGGGCGGCGTCGTGCTCGCCAAGCCAGCAGGTCAGGATCGGCTTGAAGCGCGGCGGATGCTTGGCATCGATATCGCGCACCGTGTCGGCCACCGCCTGAGCCGAGCCGGTCGGCGAGGCCAGTGCCGTCGGGCAGGCCATGACCAGCAGGGCGTCGACATTGTCGTCGTTGAAAACGCCCTCGATGGCGGCACGATAACGCTCCGGCCCGGCGTCGCCGATGATGTCGACCGGGTTGGCCTTCGACCATGTCGCCGGCAGGACCTTGTCGAGCGCATCGAGGGTCTCCTGGGCGATCGGCGCGATCTCGCCGCCGTAGTCGATCATGCGGTCGATGGCGAGAACGCCGGCGCCACCGCCATTGGTGACGATGCCCAGCCGCCCGCGCTCGATGGGCGCGAAGCGGGCCAGCGTCTCGGCGGCCTCGAACAGCTCTTCCAGGTCGGTGACGCGCAGCAGACCGGCGCGGCGGAAGGCGGCGTCAGCCGCGCCGTCGCTGCCGGCAAGTGCCCCGGTGTGGGTGGCCGCGGCCTTGGCGCCAGCGGCGTGGCGGCCGGCCTTGATGACGATGATCGGCTTCATACGCGCGGCCGAGCGCGCCGCCGACATGAACTTGCGCGTGTTGTAGACGGTCTCGAGGTAGAGAAGGATGGCGCGCGTGTTGCTGTCGGTGGCGAGCATGTCGAGCGTGTCGGCGACGTCGACATCGGCCATGTCGCCAAGCGACACCACCGTGGAGAAGCCGATCTTGCGGTCGACCGCCCAGTCGAGCACGGCGGAGGCGAGCGCTCCCGACTGCGACAGGAAGGCGAGCTTGCCGGGCTGGGGCGCAATGTGGGCGAAGCTGGCGTTGAGGCCGATGCCGGGAACGAACATGCCGAGGCTGTTCGGCCCGAGGATGCGCAGCATGTGCGGCTTGGCAGCGTGGAGCATGAGCTGGCGCAGCCCGCTCTCGCGGGTGAGGCCGGCGGTCAGCACCATAGCGGCGCGGGTGCCGCGCTCGCCGAGCTCGGCGATGACGGCGGGAACCGCCGCCGCCGGCGTTGCGACGATGGCGAGATCCGGTGCCGCCGGCAGAGAGGCGATGTCCTTGAAGCAGGGGAGGCCGTAGATGCTCTCGTGCTTCGGGTTCACCGGCCAGATCGGCCCCTTGAAGCCCGCGTCGCGTACATTCTTGGTGACGAACAAGCCTACCGAGCCCTCCCGCGGAGACGCGCCGATGATGGCAACGGAGCGGGCTCGGAAGGCATATTCGAGATTGCGGATGGTCATTTGATTGAGCCTTGCGGTTTTTCGGGCCGGATCACGTTTGATTCATAGCGCAATGCGCCGTGATTGCACTGTGATCCAGCGCAATATTCAAAGCCCGGCTTTCCCGGAGATCTGAGGAAGGTTTGCCAACTTGGCGCGGGCTTCGCGCCTGAAACATGTCAGCGTTTGGATACATCCCGCAGGATGGCGGCACGCATGTCGTCGCCGCCAAACTCCCGTTGTCCGAACGTTTGCAGGGATGGATATGCCGCGGCGCAACATCGCCTGCAAATGCGCTGGATCAAATATCGCGGCTCAATGGACATGCCAGCGAGTCGCGTCGATTCCATCGCAGCACGTTTGCTGTCTCAATTCATGGGCGAGCCGAGACAGCATGGCGATGGGCGCTGGCGACCCGAAATCCGTCGCCCCCGATCACGAATCGTTACGAAGCGAAATCAAAAATTCAGAACCCGCCCGCAGCCGTCCGCGCCGCGACCCGACCACGCCGATTTTATGCGAATCGCTTTTGAGGCGTTCAAAAGCGACGGCCGGCGTAGCTTGGCTAAACATTGCAAAAACTGAATATAACTTCAGTACGGAAGTTGAAGGCAAAGTCGGCCGCAAGACGGCGTTGATCCATGTCAAGCATTGGTCGAATTTTAGTTGGATTTCCGCGCTGCAATAGCTTTTGCGAGGGGTTTTCCGCAGCGCCAAAGCATGGAATATTCCGCCCGCCTGCTGAACGGTAGGCAACAGCAGTCTACGGGGTTTCTCATGACCGGCGATCATTCGGCGGGTTTGGCGGGAGAGGGGTTTGAAGCCCCGTCCTCTGCTCTAGGCCCCGCTGGATATCGGGTCTGCGGCCTCGTCGTGCGCGACCAAGCCTTCGTCCACGACGACATAGGAACGGAGACTCTGGCCCAAGGCCGGCCGGAACCCGCGTCGGTTCCCTTTGCAGGTGCCGGTTTGGCCCTGCGACGTGCACCTGTCGGACCGCCAACGGGCGCCTAGATCGAAACCTCAACATCCCATTGTCTCCGAGCGGAGATGGAAAAAAAGACATGGTTGGTAAAACCTCGCAGTCCGCCCACCCCGTCAACGTTCCCCCGGCGCCAACGCCGGACGTTGTCGAGATCTGCGCCGAATACGGCAACGACCGGCACAGGATGATGGACATCCTGCACGCGATCCAGGACCGCTACCGCTGGATCGCGCCCGAAACCATGGAAACGATCGCCGAGGCAACCGCCCTGTCGCGCATCCAGGTCGAAGGTGTGGCGAGCTTCTATTCGTTCTTCTCGCTGACGCCGAAGGGCAAGGTGACGATCCGGCTGTGCGACGACATCATCGATCGCTTCGCCGGGCTCGATGAGGTCACCGCCGAGTTCGAGAAGGCCCTCGGCATTGAGGTCGGCGAGACGTCGGCCGACGGCGCCTTCTCGCTCGAATACACGCCGTGCATTGGCATGTGCGACCAGGCTCCTGCCGCCATGATCAACGACGTGGTGATCACCAAGCTGACCCCGCAGAAGGCGCGTGACGTCGCTCTGGCCCTGAAGGCGGGCGAGAGCCCCGAGAAGATCGCGGTGCCCGGCTTCACCCCGTCCTCGCCACACGAGCGGGCGACGCGCATGGTCGTGAACAACATCCGCCATGCCGGCGAGGTGCTGCTCGGCCCCGTGCCGATGGATGCCGGCCTCAAGAAGGCGGTGAGCATCACCCCGACCCAGATCATGAACATGGTCGAGGAAAGCGGGTTGCGCGGCTGCGGCGGCGCCGGTTTCGTCACCGGCCGCAAATGGCGCTTCGCCGCCGGCGGCGAGATTGAACGGCGTTTCATCATCTGCAACGCCGACGAGGGCGAGCCCGGCACGTTCAAGGACCGTGTGCTGCTGACCGAGCGTCCGCACCTGCTCGTCGAGGGCATGACCATCGCGGCCCGTGCCATCGGTGCCAAGGAAGGCATCATCTATCTGAGGGGCGAGTACGTCTATCTGCGTCCGCTGCTGGAGGATGTGCTCCAGCAACGCCGGTCCAGCGGCCTGCTCGGCAAGGAAATCATGGGTGTCCGCGGGTTCAATTTCGACATCCGCGTCCAACTAGGCGCTGGCGCCTATGTCTGCGGCGAGGAAGGTGCGCTGATCTCGTCTTGCGAGGGCCTGCCCGGCGAGCCGAAGACCCGACCGCCATTTCCGGTCACGCGCGGCTATCTCGGCTATCCGACCGTCGTCAACAATGTCGAGACCTTCTGCCATGCCGCGCGAATCCTCGACAAGGGCGCCAAATGGTTCTTCGACATGGGCGTCGAGGGGAGCCACGGCACCAAGCTGTTCTCGATCAGTGGCGATTGCCTCAATCCTGGCATCTATGAGCTGCCCTACGGCCACACGATCTGGGATCTTCTGAGCATCGTTGGCGGCGAGGACGCCGCGGCGGTGCAGGTCGGCGGTCCGAGCGGCACCATGATTGGCCGCGACAGGTTCGACCGCAGGCTGACCTTCGACGATCTTGCCACGGGCGGCGCCATCATCATTTTCAATAGCGCCCGCAACATCCTCGAGATCGTCGAATACTACATGTCGTTCTTCGTGCACGAGAGCTGCGGCTATTGCACGCCCTGCCGGGTCGGCAACGTCTTCTTGCAGAAGGCCATCGCCAAGTTCCGCAAGGGCTTGGCCAATCCGGAGGACATCGAGTACCTGCGCGACCTCTCTTCGACGATCATCGAGACCAGCCGCTGCGGTCTCGGCATCACCGCGCCGAACCCGGTTCTGACGACCCTCCATAGTTTCCCGCTGATCTATTCGACCATGACCAAGCCGACCAAGGACGGCATTCGGGACACGTTCGACATCCAGGCGGCGATCGACGGAGCGCGCAAGATCGCCAAGCGTCGCTCTTACATCTTCGACAAGGACTACAGCCAATGAATGCGATCACCGACAGCGGCACAAGGCGCGACACAACATTCATCTTCACCATCGATGGCATCGAGGTCCGGGCGCAACCCGGCCAGACCATCATGGAGGCCGCCGATGACGCCGGTATCTACATCCCTCGCCTGTGCGATCACGAGGGCCTGAGGCACCAGGGTTCCTGCCGCGTTTGCACCGTCAAGGTCGGCGGTCGCAGCGTTTCGGCCTGCACCCAGCCAGCCAACCCCGGCACGAATGTCGAGTCGGAGACGCCGTATCTGAACAAGCTGCGGCGCGATCTGGTCGAGATGCTCTTCCACGAGGGCAACCACCTTTGCCCGATGTGCGAAGCCAGCGGCAATTGCGAGCTGCAGGCGATGGCCTATCGGCTCGACATGACCGAGACGACCAGGTTCCCGTATCTCGAGCCGAACCGCGACCTCGACGCCTCCCACCCCGACATCGCGCTCGACACCAATCGTTGCATTTCCTGCGGCCGCTGCATCCGCGCCTCGCAGGACGTCGATGGCAAGGGCCTGTTCGGCTACGTCGGTCGCGGCATCCACCGCCGTGTTGCCGTCAACGGGCCTGACCTGGCCCATACCGAAGCGGCAGTGACCGATCACGCCATCTCGGCGGAGGTCTGTCCCGTCGGCTGCATCATCCGCAAGGGCGAAGGCTTCGCGATTCCGATCGGCGAGCGCGAGTTCGACAAGGGCCTGATCGGCCACGAGATCGAGGAGAAGCGGCATGCCTGAACTGAGAAAAGCGCGGATCGCAACCGCTTCGCTGGCCGGCTGCTTCGGCTGCCACATGGCCATGCTCGACATCGACGAACGGCTGATCGAATTGTTGAAGCTGGTCGAATTCGACCGCTCGCCGTTGAACGACATCAAGAAGTTCACCCAGCGCTGCGACATAGGCATCGTCGAGGGTGGATGCTGCAACGAAGAGAACGTCTACACGCTCCGCGAATTCCGGCGCAATTGCGACGTGCTCATTGCCATCGGGCAGTGCGCCATCATGGGCGGACTGCCCGCCCTCAGGAATGCCGTGATGCATTCGGACAATCCTCTGCGCGAATGCCTCGAGGAGGCCTACATCACCGGCAAATACATCCGCAATGAAACGCACCAGGTTCCGAACGATCCGGCCTTGCCGCTGTTGCTTGACCAGGTCTATCCCTGCTCGGAAGTGGTCGAGATCGACTACAACATTCCGGGTTGCGCTCCCACCGGCGACGTCATCTTCAACACACTCGCCGGCCTTTTGACCGGCAAGTTCCACGGCTTCGAGCGCGAACTGATCAAGTTCGACTAGGAAGACAAAAAAATGGCCGAACCCAGACTGATCGAAATCCATCCGGTGACCCGCGTCGAAGGACACGGCAAGGTCACCATTCACATGAACGAAAACAACGAGGTTGAGGAAGCGCGGCTGCATATCGTCGAATTCCGCGGCTTCGAACGGTTCATCCGCGGGCGCCTGTTGTGGGAGGTCCCGGTGGTGGTGCAGCGGCTGTGCGGCATCTGCCCGGTCAGCCACCATCTCGCCGCCGCCAAGGCGATGGACATGATCGTCGGCGTCGACACGCTGCCGCCGACGGCCGAGAAAATGCGTCGTCTGATGCATTACGGCCAGGTGATGCAGAGCCATGTGTTGCACTTCTTCCACCTTGCGGCGCCGGACCTGCTGTTCGGCTTCGATGCTCCGGCGGCGAAGCGCAATGTCTTCGAGATCCTCAAGGAGAATCCCGAACTCGGCCGCCGCGCCGTGATGATGCGGAAATACGGACAGGAAATCATCGAAGCCACCGCCGGCAAGAAAGTGCACGGCACCGGCGCGATTCCCGGCGGCATCAACCACAACCTCCCGATCGGTAAGCGCGACGCCTTCCTCAAGGACATCGACACGATGACCAAATGGGTGGCGGACGCGATAACCCTGGCCAAGGACTATACGCTCGGCCATCTGGACCTCGTGAACAGCTTCGCGTCCTTCCCGTCGAACTACATGTCGATCGTCCGCGAAGACGGTGCGCTCGATCTCTACAACGGCCTGTTTCGGATGAAGGATACGGACGGAAACATTGTCGTCGATCAGGTGCCCAACAAGGAGTACTACAACTACGTGGTCGAGGACGTTCGCTCCTGGTCCTACATGAAGTTCCCCTACTACAAGGAAATGACCCCGGAGACCGGCTGGTATCGCGTCGGGCCGCTGGCGCGCCTGAACAATGTTGATTTCATCGACACGCCGCTCGCCAACGCTGCTCTCGACGAGTTGCGCGCCGTGACCGACGGCAAGCCCAACACCACGTCGCTGGGCAATCACTGGGCCCGCATGATCGAGGTCATGCACTGCGTCGAGAAGATCCACGAACTGCTCAACGATCCGGACCTGCAGGGCACCGACCTGGTCGCCAAGGGCGACCGGCGCGAGGAAGGCATCGGCGTGATCGAGGCCCCGCGCGGCAACCTTATCCACCACTACAAGGTGGACGAGCACGACCAGGTCACCTACTGCAACCTGATCGTGTCGACGACGCACAACAACGAGGGCATGAACCGCGCCGTCAAGGACGTGGCGGTCAAACACCTCTCCGGTCACGAGAAGATCACCGAAGGCATGCTCAACCACATCGAAGTGGCGATCCGGGCCTATGACCCGTGCCTTTCCTGCGCGACGCACGCACTCGGGCAGATGCCGCTTTCGGTCGAGATTCAAGACGCCGAGGGCAATGTGATCGACAAGCGCGTGAGCGGAGAAGCCTGATCACATGGCCGCGCTCCTCATCGGTTTCGGCAACCAGGGCCGCGGTGACGACGGCCTTGGTCCCGTCTTTGCCGAACGGATCGAGCGGGCGGCCCCCGAGGGCCTCGAGATCGACATCGACTACCAGTTGACCGTCGATCATGCTTTGACCGCCTCCGAAGCCGATCTGGTGATTTTCGCGGATGCCGAGATCGGTGCCGAGGGTTCGTTTTCCTTCGTACCTGTCACTGCGGCCGGGGCGGCCGGGATGGGCAGCCACGAATTGAGCCCGCAGGCCGTGCTGGCCCTTGCCAAGACCCTATATGGACGGGAACCGCCGGCATTCATGCTCGGCATCGCCGGCTGGGACTATGGTGAGGTCAAGGAAGGGCTGAGCACCGAGGCAAAGGCGCATCTCGACGAAGCCGAGGCGTTCTTTCTTGACTGGTACGCAAGGGTTTCGGCCGATTACGCCCCGTCGATCGGGACATCACAAAGGACGGAACGGTTAGCCGATGCATGAGATGTCGCTGTGCGAAAGCCTGCTCGACATTCTCAAATCCGAAGCCGAGACGGCCAAGTTCAGGAAGGTGAAGCGGATCACGCTCGAAGTCGGGCCGCTGTCCTCGGTTGAGCCGGATGCCCTGCGCTTCGGTTTCGATGTTGTGATGCGCGGCAGTTTGGCCGAAGGGGCGAAGCTCGAGATCGTCACCGAGCCGGCCGAGGCGCGCTGCCTGACGTGTTTCGAGCTTGTCACCGTCAGTGACCGGCTCTCTGTCTGCCCTAAATGTGGGGGCACCGAATTGCAGATCAGCGGCGGCGATGCCCTGCGGATCAAGGAATTGGAGGTCACGTAATGTGTGCGACCTGCGGCTGCGGCAAGGGTGAAGTGACCATCGAAGGCCACGATCACGCCCACGGACACCACCATCATCACCACGATCATAGCCACGATCACGAGCACGAGCATGGTCACAGCCATGGCCATGAGCATCATCATGACCACGATGCGGAAAGCCGGGTCGTGGCGGTCGAGCGCGACCTCCTGGAAAAGAACAACGCGCTTGCCGACGAAAACCGCGCCTATTTCGGACAGCGCGGCATTCTGGCGCTGAACCTGGTCTCGAGCCCCGGTTCGGGCAAGACCGAGCTTCTGGTCAAGACCATCGAGAAGCTGGCCGGCAAGCTGGTGCCCTTCGTGGTCGAAGGCGACCAGCAGACCGCCAACGATGCGACGCGCATCCGCGCGACCGGTGCCGCCGCCATCCAGATCAACACCGGCAAGGGTTGCCACCTCGACGCCCATATGGTCGGCCACGCCGTCGAGCATCTCGAACCGGCCGAAGGCTCGGTCGTCTTTGTCGAGAACGTCGGCAATCTCGTCTGCCCGGCCGGTTTCGACCTCGGCGAGGCGCACAAGGTTGTCATCCTCTCGGTCACGGAAGGCGACGACAAGCCGCTGAAATATCCCGATATCTTCGCCGCGTCCGACCTCGTTCTGATCAACAAGACCGACCTTCTGCCCTATGTCGACTTCGACATGGAGAAGGCGACGGCCAACGCCCGGCGGGTCAAGCCCGGCATCAAGGTTCTGCCGGTGTCGGCCCGCACCGGGGATGGGCTCGACGGCTGGATTGCCTGGCTGATGGGTGCCCGCGCCATGGTGCTGGCCGGTCATCCGCTCGGCGTCGCAGCCGAATAAGGTCGACGCGTGAGTGTCGCTGCGCCGCGCATCCGGGAACGGATCGCGGTCACCGGAACGGTGCAGGGGGTCGGCTTCCGCCCCTTCGTCTGGCGCGAGGCCTCGGCCCGCGGGCTCGCCGGCCATGTGGTCAACACGCCCGAAGGCGTCACCCTTGAAGCAGAAGGCCCGCCCGAGGCCATCGACGGGCTGGTCGCGGCGCTGCATGCCCCCCCGCCGCCGGCCGCGACCGTAACGCTCACGCGCGAGCGTTTGACGCCGACCGGCGAATCGGGCTTCGCCATTCGCGACAGCGCGCTTGGCGGAACACGCAGCGCTGCAGTTCTGCCTGATCTGGCGACGTGCGACGCGTGTTTCGCGGAAATCTCGGACCCGTCCAACAGGCGTTACCGCTACCCCTTCACAAATTGCACCCATTGCGGCCCGCGCTATTCGATCATCACCGACCTGCCCTATGACCGCCAGCGGACGACCATGCGCCGCTTCACTATGTGCTTGGAATGTAAGGCGGAATACGAGAATCCGGCCGACCGCCGCTTCCATGCCGAACCCAATGCCTGCCCGGTCTGCGGCCCTCAACTGGCGCTGTGGGACGGGCAGGGTGCCGTCCTGGCAGTGCGCGACCATGCCCTGATGGCCGCGGCGGCCGCCCTCCGCGACGGAAAGATAATTGCAGTCAAGGGCTTGGGTGGATTCCACCTGATGGCCGACGCCCGCAACGAGGATGCGGTCCGCGTGCTTCGCGAGCGCAAGAACCGCGAGGAAAAGCCCTTCGCCGTGATGTTCGCCTCGCTCGACGCGTTGAAGGAGGCGGCCGATCCGACGGACATCGAAACCGAGTTACTGACTTCGCGCCAGCGGCCGATTGTGCTTATCCGCCAAAGGCCTAACGCCATGGCGCCATCGGTCGCTCCCGGTAATCCTCTCGTGGGCGCCATGCTGCCCTATACCCCGCTGCATCATCTGCTGCTCGCCGAACTCGACTTCCCGGTCGTGGCGACCAGCGGCAACCGTTCGGACGAGCCGATTTGCATCGACGAGCACGAGGCGCTGACGCGAACTCGTCGGCATCGCCGACCTGTTCCTGGTCCACGACCGGCCGATCGTCCGGCCGGTGGACGATTCCGTGGCACGTGTCATTGCCGGCAAACCCACGGTCTTCCGGCGGGCGCGCGGATTGGCGCCGGCGGTGGCCGCACGCGGCGTGCCGGCGGGCATCCTCGCCGTCGGCGGGCATCTCAAGACGGCGGTGGCGCTCAGCACCGAGGCCGGCGTCGTCCTTGGCCAGCATCTCGGCGATCTCGACACGGCGGAGGCGCGCGACGCCTACGATCGCGGCATCGCCGACATCCAGCGCCTGCACGATACCGCGCCGCGGCTCGTCGCCCGCGACCTCCATCCCGACTACCACTCGACGCGGGTGGCCGATGCAATGGCCGCGCCCAAAATTGCCATCCAGCATCACCTCGCTCATGTCGCTTCCTGCATGGCGGAGCACGGGCTCGAGCCGCCGGTACTCGGTGTTTCCTGGGACGGCACCGGCTACGGCACCGACGGAACGGTGTGGGGCGGCGAGTTCCTGCGCGTCACCGAAGACGGCTGGGAGCGCGTGGCGCATCTGAGACCTTTCCGTCTGCCCGGCGGCGAGGCGGCGGTGCGTGAGCCGCGCCGGTCGGCGATCGGGCTGCTGTATGCCGCCTTCGGCGAGGACGCCTTCGCCATGACCGACCTCGCTCCGGTGGCCGCCTTCGCGCCGATCGAGCGCAAGGCGTTGGCGACCATGCTCGAACGCGGCCTCAACGCGCCGGTCACGACCAGCGCCGGCCGGCTGTTCGACGCGGTCGCCGCTTTGCTCAACCTTCGCCAAACGACCAGCCACGAGGGCCAGGCGGCCATGGAGCTGGAGTGGGTGGCAACTGGAAACAACTCGAAGAACGCGGCATATAAAATTGAAATTATAGACGAAAATGGCGTATTGGTCCTCGACTGGCAGCCGCTGCTGGATGCGCTGCTGGCCGATATCCGCGCCGGCATCGCGCCGGGTGTGATGGCGGCGCAATTTCATGACGCGCTCGCCCTTGCTATTGCCGACATAGGGGCCAGAATCGGGGAGACGACAGTTGTTCTCTCCGGCGGCTGCTTCCAGAACGCGCGGCTGACGGAGAAGACTTTGATGGCGCTCAAGGCGGCCGGCCTTGAACCGGTGCGACAAGAGCGCGTGCCTCCCAACGATGGCGGACTGGCCCTCGGCCAGGCGTGGTGGGCGGGACGATTTGCAGGAGAACGGTGAGATGTGTCTGGCGATACCGGGAAAGATCGTCTCGATTGAAGGCGACGACATCATGCGCACGGCGCGTGTCGATTTCGGCGGCGTGGTCAAGGAGGTCAATCTGGCCTATGCGCCCGAAGCCAAGGTCGGCGAGTACGCGCTCGTCCATGTCGGCTTCGCCATCAGCGTCATCGACGAGGAGGAGGCGCAGAAGGTGCTGGCCCACTTCGAAAGCCTGGGCGAGCTCCAGACGGAGCTTGACGCGACCGCCGCCGAGGCAACCGTCCAATGAAGTACCGCGAGGAGTACCGCGACCCGGTCAAGGCGCAGCATCTCGCCGAGGCGATCCGGCGGACCGTGACACAGCCGTGGAAGATCATGGAGGTGTGCGGCGGCCAGACCCACGCCATCGTCCGCTACGGCATCGACCAGCTTCTCCCCAACGAGGTGACGCTGATCCACGGGCCGGGTTGCCCGGTCTGCGTGACGCCGGTCGACTATATCAACAAGGCGATCGAGATCGCCGGCCGGCCGGGCGCCATCCTGACCTCGTTCGGCGACATGCTGCGCGTGCCCGGCAGCGAAACCGACCTGCTCTCGGCCAAGGCCAAAGGAGGCGACGTCCGGCCCGTCTATTCGCCGCTCGACGCCGTGCAGATCGCCCGCGCCAACCCGGACCGCGAGGTCGTCTTCTTCGCCGTCGGCTTCGAGACCACGGCGCCAGCCAACGCCATGGCCGCCTATATGGCCCGGCGCGAGGGGCTGAAGAACTTCTCCATGCTGGTGAGCCACGTCCTGGTGCCGCCGGCCATGCGCGCCATCCTCTCCGGCCCGACCAACAGGGTGCAGGGCTTCCTCGCCGCGGGCCATGTCTGCGCCATCATGGGCTATGAGGAGTATTTCCCCATAGCCGAACAGTACAAGGTGCCGATCGTGGTCACCGGCTTCGAGCCGCTCGATATCCTCGAAGGCGTTTATCTCACCGTGAAGCAGCTCGAGGAGGGCCGCCACGAGGTCGAGAACCCCTATGCCCGCGTGGTGAGCCGGGCCGGCAACGTGCCGGCGCAGAAGATCATGACCGAGGTCTTCCAGGTCGTGAAGCGGCGCTGGCGCGGCATCGGCGAGATCGAGGAAAGCGGGCTCGGGCTCGCCGACGACTACAAGGATTTCGACGCCGAGCTGCGCTTCGGCCTGGTCGGCACGCGCACCGAGGAATCGACCGAGTGCATCGCCGGCCTCGTGCTCCAGGGCGAGAAGAAGCCGCCGGACTGCCCGGCCTTCGGCACGCGCTGCACGCCCGAGCACCCGCTCGGCGTCACCATGGTGTCGTCGGAGGGCGCCTGCGCCGCCTACTACCGTTATCGCGGCGTCACCGCCGACGCGGCCGAGTAAGCCCTTATGGCCGAACAAGATTTCGCACTGGCCTGTCCGGTGCCCTTTCCTGGCGACGAGACCATCCAGGTCGCCCACGGCGGCGGCGGACGCAAGTCGGAGCGCCTGTTGGAGACCATCTTCCGGCCGGTCTTCGACGACCCGGAACTCAATCGCCGCCACGACGGTGCCCGGCTCGACTTGAGCGGCCCGGTCGCCTTCACCACCGACAGCTATGTGGTCAAGCCGCTGGAGTTCCCCGGCGGCGACATCGGCACGCTGGCCGTCAACGGCACGGTCAACGACCTCGCCATGTGCGGTGCGCGCCCCGAATACATCAGTGCCGGCTTCATCCTCGAGGAAGGACTGGCGACCGAGGTGCTCGCCCGCATCGTCACCTCGATGGCCCGGGCCGCGAAAGCGGCCGCGGTGCGGCTGGTCACCGGCGACACCAAGGTGGTCGACCGCGGCAAGGCCGACGGCGTCTTCATCAACACCGCCGGCGTCGGCCGCATCGTCGCGCCCGGCGTAATCGGCCCGGAGTCGGTGAAACCCGGCGACGCGGTGATCCTCTCCGGTGATATCGCCCGCCACGGCATGGCCATCATGGCGGCGCGCGAACAGCTCGGCTTCGAATCCGAGATCGCCAGCGACTGCGCGCCGCTGGCCACACCGGTGCTGGCGCTGTTCGAAGCGGGCATTGCGGTCCATTGTCTGCGCGACCTCACCCGCGGCGGTCTTGCCAGCGGCCTGGTCGAGATCGCCGAGACGGCGAAACTCGCCATCCACACCGACGAGATGGCCGTCCCCGTGCGTGACGATGTCGCCTCGGCCTGCGAGATCCTTGGCCTCGACCCGTTCCACGTCGCCAATGAGGGGCGCTTCGTCGCCTTCGTTGCGGCAGAAGACGCCGACAAGGCGATTGCCGTGCTCCACGGCCATCCGGTGAGCGAGGGCGCGGTGGTCATCGGTACGGTCAAGGAGGGCCCGGCCGGCCGGGTGACCGCCAAGGGTGCCCTTGGCGGCACGCGCGTGATCGATATGCTGAGCGGCGAACAACTGCCACGCATCTGCTGAATTTGATTGTGAGGGGGTGGCGGTCCGCCTCCGGGGGAAACATCCAATGTGCAATGAGAGCGGCCGTCCGGCACAAGGAGCCGGCGTTGCCTGAAGCAAAGACCATCGTCGAGCGCATCGCTGCCGGCGACGACGATGCGCCGGCCATCGGTGCGCCCGAACGCTCGGTCCTCACTTATGGCGGGCTGCGCGCCCACATGCGCGCCGCCGCCGCCAGGCTGAACGGCCTCGGCCTCGGCCGCAACGACCGCATCGCCATCATCCTGCCGAACGGCCCGGAAATGGCCTCGGCTTTTGTCTCGCTCGCCGCCTGCGCGACGACGGCGCCGCTCAACCCGGCCTACCGGGCGGAGGAGCTGGACTTCTACCTTTCCGATATCGGCGCCAAGGCGATCCTGGTCGGCCAGGACGAGCAGGGGCCTTCCGTCGCGGTCGCCGAGAAGCTCGGCATCGCCGTGCTGCGCCTCTCCTTCGACACGACTGACCCGGCCGGCACGTTCACCATCGACGGGCCGGCTGTCGGGCCGGCGGTGGCGACCGGTGTGGCAGAGGACGACGACATTGCCCTGTTGCTGCATACATCGGGGACCACCTCGCGGCCGAAGCTGGTGCCACTCTCCCACGCCAATCTCGCGGCCTCGGCCCGCAATGTCGCGCGTGTCCTGGCGCTGACGCCGAACGACCGCTGCCTCAACATCATGCCGCTCTTCCACATCCACGGCCTGATCGCGGCGGTTACCGCCTCGCTTGTCGCCGGCGCCAGCGTGTTCTGCACGCCGGGCTTCAACGCGCTGAAATTCTTCGCCTGGCTCGGCGCCGTTGACCCCACCTGGTACACGGCCGTGCCGACCATGCATCAGGCGATCCTCGCCCGCGCTCCCCGCAATGCCGAGGCGATCGCGGCAAGCCGCCTGCGTTTCGTCCGCTCGTCCTCGTCATCGCTCCCCGCCCAGGTGATGGCCGAACTGGAGCAGACCTTCCGCTGCCCGGTGATCGAAGCCTACGGCATGACCGAGGCGACCCATCAGATGACGTCGAACCCGTTGCCGCCGGAGACACGCAAGCCGGGCAGCGTCGGCCTCGCCGCCGGGTTGGAGGTCGCGGTCATGGCCGAGAACGGCAGTTTCCGGCCGGCGGGCAGCCAAGGCGAGATCGTCATTCGCGGGCCCAGCGTCACCGTCGGCTACGAGAACAATCCCGAGGCCAACGAGGCGGCTTTCGCCTTCGGCTGGTTTCACACCGGCGATCAGGGCATCATGGACGCCGACGGCTATGTCCGCGTCACGGGGCGGCTGAAGGAGATCATCAACCGCGGCGGCGAGAAGATTTCGCCGCTGGAAGTGGACGAGGTGCTCATGGACCATCCGGCGATCGCCCAGGTGGTGACCTTCGCCATGCCGCACGACAAGCTCGGCGAGGAGGTGGCGGCTGCGGTCGTGCTGCGCGAAGGGCAGGCGGCAAGCGAAGCCGACGTCCGTGCCTTTGCCGCCACGCGCCTGGCGGACTTCAAGGTGCCGCGCAAGGTGCTCATCCTCGACGAAATCCCGAAAGGGGCGACCGGCAAGCTGCAGCGTATCGGGCTCGCCGCCAAATTGGGCTTGAGCTGATGCGCGTCTGCGTCTTCGGCGCCGGAGCCATCGGTGGCTATGTCGCCGCGCGGCTGGCGATGGCTGGCCACACGCGGCCGGCGCTGATCGCCCGGGGCGCCCATCTCGACGCCATTCTCACTAAGGGGCTGACGCTCATCGAAGGCGGCGACGAGACGACCGTAAGGGTCGAAGCGAGTGCCGATGGTGCCGACTTCGGCGAGCAGGATTACGTACTGCTGGCCCTGAAGGCCCATTCGGTGGCGCCGGCGCTCGATGCCATCGCGCCGCTGCTCGGCCCCGACACCGCCGTGGTGACGCTCCAGAACGGCCTGCCCTGGTGGTACTTCTACCGTCACGGCGGGGCGCTGGAAGGCACGCGGCTGGCCGCAGTCGATCCCGACGGAGCGATCTGGGACCGCATCGGGCCGGAGCGGGCGATCGGCGGCGTCGTCTATGCGGCAACCGAGGTCGTGGCGCCCGGCATCGTCCGCCATGTCAGCCATTCGCGCCTGTCGCTTGGCGAGCCCTCCGGCGAGAAATCCCAGCGGGTAGCGGCGCTGGCCAGAGCACTTGTCGCCGCCGGCCTGCAGGCGCCGGTGCGCCCCGACATCCGCACCGAGATCTGGGTCAAGCTGTGGGGCAACCTGTCCTTCAATCCGGTCTCGGCGCTCACCGGAGGTACGCTCGAGCAGATCGTCGCCGACCCGGACTCGCGCACCGTCGTCCGCGCCATGATGGTCGAGGCCCAGAAGATCGCCGAGAGGCTCGGGGTGCGCTTCCCGATCGACGTCGACAAGCGCATCGAAGGCGCGCGTCAGGTCGGCGCCCACAAGACCTCGATGTTGCAGGACCTGGAGCGCGGCCGCGCGCTGGAGATCGACGCATTGATGACCGCGGTGCAGGAGGCCGGGCACCTCACCGGCGTCGCGACGCCGACCATCGACACGGTGCTGGCGCTGACCCGCAGCCTCGCTCACGCCAGGGGCTCCCATCCGCCGACCGGGTAGCGCAACGCCCGCCGACGATGGAAACGCGATGGAACGATTCCAGGCGCGCGTGTTTACCCAGCAGTTGCCAATAGATATTGGAAAAACCGCATATCTTGAATAATGATAGACATGTGAGCGATATGTACGCCCGGATTGATCGATAGGCCGGCGGCGCTACATACTGGCGCTTCGCGAGCCATCGGACGGGGAACGGGATGGAGTTCGACACAGCCACGGAACGCGCGCCGCTCATCGACCGCTTCGGCCGGGCGATCACCTATCTGCGCGTCTCGGTGACCGACCGCTGCGATTTCCGCTGCGTCTATTGCATGGCCGAGGACATGACCTTCCTGCCCAAGAAGGACGTTCTCAGCCTGGAGGAGCTGGACCGCCTGTGCTCGGCCTTCGTGGCGCGCGGGGTGCGCAAGCTGAGGCTCACCGGTGGCGAGCCGCTGGTGCGCCGCAACGTCATGAGCCTCGTACGCGCGCTGTCGCGGCACCTTGACGCCGGCGCCCTCGACGAGCTGACGTTGACCACCAACGGCTCGCAGCTCGCCCGTTTCGCCGGAGAGTTGGCCGAGGCCGGTGTCAGGCGCGTCAACGTCTCCGTCGATACCCTTGATCCGGTCAAGTTCAGGGCGATCACCCGCTGGGGCGATCTCGCCAAGGTGATGGACGGGATCGCCGCGGCGCAAGCCGCCGGTCTGCACGTGAAGATCAATGCGGTGGCGCTCAAGGACGCCAACGAGGACGAGATCGACGATCTCATTCGCTGGACTCACGGCGCCGGCATGGACCTCACGCTCATCGAGACCATGCCGCTGGGCGAGATCGGCACCGACCGCACCGACCAGTACCTGCCGCTGAGCCAGGTGCGGGCGCGGCTGGAGCGCCATTGGACGCTGGAAGACCTGTTCGAACTCGACCGGCGGCCCGGCGCGCTACGTGCGCATTGCCGAGACCGCCGGCCGGCTCGGCTTCATCACGCCGCTCACCCACAATTTCTGCGAGGGCTGCAACCGGGTGCGGGTGACCTGCACCGGCACGCTCTACATGTGCCTCGGCCAGGAGGACGCCGCCGACCTGCGCGCACCGCTGCGCGCCTCCGAGGGCGACGCGCCGCTGCATGCCGCCATCGACGAGGCGATCGGGCGCAAGCCCAAGGGCCACGACTTCGTCATCGACCGGCAGCACCAGAAGCCGGCCGTCGCTCGCCACATGAGCATGACAGGCGGCTAAGCTCTTGCGCCGCCCGATGGCCGTTACGGACGGGCGATCCGGAAATCGCCGCGGCCGGCGGACTTCGCCTCATAAAGTGCCGCATCCGACTGCCTGATAAGTTCGTCGGGTTCAACACCATGGTCAGGCGCCAGTGCGACGCCGATGCTTGCGCCGATGTGCAGTGTTCGTTCGCCGATCACAAATTCGCGTGCCATTGCCGCGACAAGTCGCCCTGCCAGCACCTCCGCATCCGCCGGCGTGCGAATGCCCGTCTGCACGACGATGAATTCGTCGCCTCCGATGCGGGCGGCAGTGTCGGTCGGTCGCGTTTCGTGGCGGAGCCGGTCGGCGACCGCTTTCAGCAGGTCGTCGCCGATCGCGTGGCCGTAGCGATCGTTTACCGGCTTGAAGCGGTCGAGGTCGAGATAATGCACCGCGACCGGGCTGCCGCCGCGCGGGATCGCAGCCAGGACTTGGCCCAGTCGATCGTGAAGCAGGAGCCGATTTGGGAGGCCGGTGAGGGTATCGTGATGCGCCATATGGGCCGTGCGGGCTTGGGCCGTCCGGTTCTCGGTGACATCGAGATAGGTTGTAACAAAGCCGCCGCCGGTGATCGGTATTCCACGCACCTCGAGTATGGTGCCGTTGGGCCGGCAGCGTTCGTACTGATGCGGCCGTTGTTCCTTCACCCGTGCCAGCCGCCGCCGCACGTGTTCTTCGACATCACCCGGACCATATTCACCGCGCCGGGCGTTGAAGCGGAACAGTTCTTCGAGACAGGGATTGCCTTTGGCGAACAGCTCGTCCGGGTAATCCAGCATCTCCCGCAGAAGATGGTTGGAAACAACCATCTTCAGATGCTTGTCGAACATGGCGATTCCGCCGGGGAAATTGTCGATCAACACACTGATTTCGTGTGCTTTCTGCCGTTGTTCGGTAACGTCGACGTAAGTCGTGAGAAACCCGCCCCCCTCCAGGGGAACGCCGCGCACCTCGAGCACCATGCCGTTCGGCCGAGTGCGCTCGTAGACGTGCTCAACACGTTGTCTGACCAGCTCGATGCGTTTGCCCACGTGCTCGTCGATATCGCCGGGGCCATATTCGCCACGCTCCGCGTTGAAGCGGAACAGATCCTCGATCTTCGGGTTCCCTCCTGAGAAGAGTTCCGCGGGGTATTCGAGCATGTCTTTCAGGCGCGTGTTGCACACGACGGTGTTGAGATGCTTGTCGAACATGCAAATGCCCGCCGGGAAAAACTCCGCCATGACTTGAAGCTGATCGATGCGCTCGAGCAGGCGTTCAACGCGATGAGCACTCGGCAACGACGATGGCTCCAGCATGGCCTTCCGCGTCCGGCTTTGGGATTTGCCTTAAGCTTGTCGAGCTATGGCCAAGAACCCTAAAATCTTCGTTTTTCTGGGGTCGCGGTGTGTGGGTGTGCGCGCAATGGCCGCATGGACGAGGTCGCTTGCCCGCCGCCTCGCGCAAAGGTGACTGTGGCAGGATCGCCGCAGGCCGTATAAGGCGGCCGGCGTCAGAAACAGCAGGACCCGTTCCGCCGGCATGGCCATCGATGTCTCCATTTCGGGCGCGGCAGTCGCCGGCCTCGTCTCTTTCCTCTCTCCCTGCGTCCTGCCGCTGGTGCCGCCCTATCTCTGCTACATGGCCGGCGTCAGCCTCGATCAGCTCACCGGCAGGGGCGACGTGCAGGTGGCCAGGCGGACGGTGCTCGGCGCCTCGGTGAGTTTCGTTCTCGGCTTTTCGACCGTCTTCATTGCGCTCGGCGCCGCCGCCACCGCCATTGGCCAGGTGGTGCGCAGCCATATCGACGTTCTCTCGGTCGTCGGCGGCGTGATCATCATCGTCATGGGGCTGCACTTCCTCGGCGTCTTCCGCATTGCGTTTCTGAGCCGCGAGGCGCGCCTGCAGGTGACCAACCAGGCGGCCGGGCCGCTCGGCGCCTATGTCATGGGGCTCGCCTTCGCCTTCGGCTGGACGCCGTGCATCGGACCGGTCCTGGCGGCGATCCTGGCGGTCGCCGGCAGCGAGGCCACGGTGAGCCGCGGCGCGTTGCTGCTTGCCGCCTATTCGGCCGGCCTCGGCGTTCCCTTCATCGTCGCCGGCCTCTTCTCCGGGCCGTTCCTCGGCTTCATGCGCCGCTTCCGCGCCCATCTCGGCACGGTCGAGAAGGTGATGGGCGGTCTGCTGGTCGTCACCGGCGTCCTGTTCATCACCGGCAGCATGGCCACCGTCTCCTACTGGCTGCTGGAGACCTTTCCGGCCCTCTCCAACATCGGCTAAACCGAATCGGCGATAATGCCGGGCCGACCGCGGCCTTCTTGTCGCCACAGGCGGCTGGCGAAGGTCGCCAAACGGCCACGCGGGGAAGTCATGCCGAAACGCTCATGCCTTGCCATCATCCTCGCCGCCGGTGAGGGAACGCGGATGAAATCCGCCACGCCCAAGGTCCTGCACGGGATCGCGGGCCTGCCCATGCTCGGCCACGTGCTGAACGCGGCCGAAACAGGTGGTGCGGACGCGCTCGCCGTGGTCGTCGGACCGCGCATGGAGGCCGTCACCGCCTTCCTCGCCAAGGCGGCGCCCGCTGCCACCGCCTTTGTGCAGGAGCAGCGACTTGGCACCGGCCATGCCGTGCTCACGGCAAAGAAGGCGATCAATCGCGGCGCCGACGACGTTGTCGTGCTCTTCGGTGATACGCCGCTGGTAACCGGCAAGACCCTTAAACGCCTGCGCGGCGCTCTCGCCCGCGGCGCCGATATCGCCGTCCTCGGTTTCCGCCCGCCGAACCCCTTCGGCTATGGACGGCTGATCGTGAAGGGCAGGCAACTGGTTGCGATCCACGAAGAAAAGGACGCGAGCCCGGAGGAGAAGGCGATCGGCCTCTGCAATGCCGGCGTCATGGCCTTCCGCGGGAAGGGGCTCACGCGGCTCCTCGGCAAGATCGGCACCAACAACGCCAAGGGCGAATATTACATGACCGACGCCGTGGAGATCTCCGCGGCGGCCGGCAAGAGCGTCGTCGTGGTCGAGGCGGAGGCCGACGAGGTGGCGGGCGTCAACGCGCGCGGACAGCTCGCCCATGTCGAGGGGCTGTGGCAGCGCCGGGCGCGCGCGGCGGCGATGGCCGCGGGCGTCACCATGATCGCCCCGAGCACGGTCTGGTTGAGCCACGACACGAAGCTTGGCCGTGACGTGACGCTGGAGCCCAACGTCTTCTTCGGCCCCGGCGTGACGGTCGCCGACAATGTGGTCATCCGCGCCAACTGCCACATCGAGGGCGCGACCATCGCCAGCGGCGCCACCATCGGCCCCTTCGCACGGCTGCGCCCCGGCGCCGACATCGGCGAGAACGTCCACATCGGCGATTTCGTCGAGGTGAAGAGCGCCCGCCTCGATGCGGGCGCCAAGGCCAACCATCTCGCCTATATCGGCGACGCCCATGTCGGTGCCGCGACAAATATCGGCGCCGGTACCATCACCGCCAATTACGACGGCTTCGACAAGTTCCGCACCGAGATCGGCGCCGGCGTCTCGATCGGCTCCAATGTGGTGCTGCGCGCGCCGGTAACCATCGGCGAGGGCGCCAGTGTCGGGGCAGGCAGCGTCATCACCCGCGACGTGCCAGCCGATGCGCTGGCGCTCACCCGCGGCGAGCATGTCGAGAAGCCCGGCTGGGCGCGCAAATTCCGCGAGAAGAAGCTGGCGGAACGGGCGGCGCGAAAGAAGAAATAGGCGCGGAAGATTGCGCCGGTCCCTCATGGTGAGGTGTCCGGCATCGCCGGGCCTCGAACCATGAGATCCCATCCTTCGGGGCCCGCCTGCGGCGGGCACCTCAGGATGAGGGCCCTGGACCGTCGGCGGCCGATTAACGACAAGAGCATATCGTCCCGCTCGCCCGGCATCCAATCGCGTATATCAGCAGCGAAACAGCTTTTGATTTCCTGCTCTTGGCCTTCCGCCGCTACATGAATGCTGACAGGCGGGAATCGGGGAGTTTTCGGACATGTGCGGGATTGTGGGCATCCTCGGTCAGGAACCGGTGGCGCCACTGCTGGTCGATGCGCTGAAGCGTCTGGAATATCGCGGCTATGACTCGGCCGGCGTGGCGACGCTGGAGAAGGGCCACCTGACGCGCCGCCGCGCGGAGGGCAAGCTGCGCAATCTGGAGGCCAAGCTGGCCTCCCAGCCTCTTACCGGCCACACCGGCATCGGCCACACCCGCTGGGCAACCCACGGCGCCCCAACCGAGGGCAACGCCCACCCGCACGCCACCGAACGGGTGGCGCTGGTCCACAACGGCATCATCGAGAATTTTCGCGATCTGCGCGAGGAGCTGACCGCCGCCGGTGCCAGGTTCAAGACCGAGACCGACACCGAGGTCGTCGCTCACCTCATCACCGGCAAGCTGGCCGAGGGCCTGCCGCCGGCCGAAGCGGTGCGCGAGGCGCTGAAGCGCCTGCGCGGCGCCTTTGCCCTAGCCATCCTCTTCGAGGGCGAGGACGACCTGATGATCGGCGCCCGCCGCGGCAGCCCGCTTGCCATCGGCTATGGCGACAGCGAGATGTATTTCGGCTCCGACGCGATTGCGCTCGCCCCGTTCACCGACCGCGTCGCCTATCTCGAGGACGGCGACTGGGCGATGCTCACCCGCGCCGGCGCCACCGTCTATGACGAGGCCGGCGCCAGGGTCGAGCGGCCGATCGTGCGCACAGCCGCCTCCAGCCTGCTTGTCGACCGCGGCAACCACCGCCATTTCATGGCCAAGGAGATTCACGAGCAGCCGGAAGTGGTCGGCCATACGCTCGCCCATTACCTCGACCTCGCCACCGGCCGCTGTGCTCTGCCGGCCGATTTCGACATCGATTTCGCCGCGCTCGACCGCCTGTCGATCACCGCCTGCGGCACGGCCTCCTATGCCGGGATCGTCGCCAAATACTGGTTCGAACGTTTCGCGCGTCTGCCCACCGACATCGATATTGCCTCCGAGTTCCGCTATCGCGAGCAGCCGCTGACGCCGAAGGGCCTCTCGATCGTCATCTCGCAGTCGGGCGAGACCGCCGACACGCTCGCCTCGCTGCGCTACGCCAAGGACGAGGGCCAGAAGGTCGCGGCCGTCGTCAACGTCGTCGAATCGACCATCGCCCGCGAGGCGGACTACATTCTGCCCACCCTTGCCGGGCCTGAGATCGGCGTCGCCTCGACCAAGGCGTTCACCTGCCAGCTTGCCGTACTGGCGGTTCTCGCGGTCGCCGCCGGGCGGGCACGTGGGGTCCTCTCAGCCGAGGACGAGGAGAAGCTGATTAGCGCCTTGAGCGAGGTGCCGCGCCTGATGAACGAGGCGCTGCGGCTGGAACCGGAGATCGAGGCGCTCGCCCGCGAGATCTCGCACGTCCACCATGTGCTCTATCTCGGCCGCGGCACCAGCTTCCCGATCGCACTCGAAGGCGCGCTCAAGCTCAAGGAGATCTCCTATATCCACGCCGAAGGCTACGCTGCCGGCGAGCTCAAGCATGGGCCGATTGCGCTGATCGACGAGGAGATGCCGGTTGTGGTGATCGCGCCTTACGACCGCATCTTCGAGAAGACCGTCTCCAACATGCAGGAAGTCGCCGCGCGCGGCGGCCGCATCATCCTGGTGACCGACCGAAAGGGGCGGAAAGCCGCCGCCATCGAGGCCGTCGAAACGCTGATATTGCCGGAAATGCCGGCAACCGTCGCGCCCCTCGTCTATGCCCTGCCGGTGCAGCTGCTCGCCTATCACACGGCTGTCATCTTGGGCACGGATGTTGACCAGCCAAGGAATCTCGCCAAGTCGGTTACCGTCGAGTGAAACGGTCGCGTGGTGGCACGATCTCTGCCATGATGACGGCAGGGCGGACTCGGACGCGGCAGGAATACTGGCATGGATCCGGAAGACACTGACCTGCCTCATCACGACCCGTCGCGACGCGCGACGATGATGCACCGGCTGCGGAATTATTTCCTGACCGGCACCATCATCGCCGCCCCGCTGTTTCTGACCGTCTACATCACCTGGACCTTCGTGAAGTGGGTGGACAGCTGGGTGACGCCGTTCATCCCGCCGATGTATCGGCCGGATCACTATCTGCCGTTCTCGGTGCCCGGCTTTGGGCTGGTGGTGGCGCTCGTCTTCCTGACGCTGCTCGGCTTCCTCACCGCCAACATCATCGGCCGGCAGACGGTGCTGCTCGGCGAGTTGCTGGTCGGCCGCATGCCGATCGTCCGCAACCTCTATCGCGGGCTGAAGCAGATCTTCGAGACCGTGCTGTCGCGGCGGGCGGGCGCCTTCAAGACGGTGGCGCTGATCGAATATCCGCGCAAGGGCATCTGGTCGCTGGTCTTCGTCGCCGCCGACACGCGCGGCGAGGTCAGCCATCGCATCGACGACACCGTGGCCGTGTTCCTGCCGACCACGCCCAATCCGACCTCGGGCTTCCTGCTCTTCGTCAAGCGCGCCGACATGATCGTGCTCAACATGACGGTCGAGGACGCGGCCAAGATGGTCATCTCGGCCGGCCTGGTGACGCCGGAGTTCGCGGCGGAAAACTCACGCGAGCTGAGCCGCGAGGAGATCGAGCGGCGCTTCAACCCGCCCTCAGCAGCCTGATCGCATCGTCGCGGCCGAAGAGATAGAGCGCCACGCGGAGCGCCTGCCCACGCGACGATTCCAGATTGGCGTCGGTGGCGACGACCAGGCGCGCGTCGTCGTTGGCGATCTGCATCAGGTCGGCATGATGTTCGGCGCTGGCGATGCGGAAGCCGGGCATGCCGGACTGGCGCGTGCCGAGAATCTCGCCACCGCCGCGCAGCCGCAGATCCTCTTCGGCGATGCGGAACCCGTCCTCGGTCTCGCGCATGATCGACAGGCGCTCGCGCGCGATGGCGCCGAGCGGGGCGCGATAGAGCAGCAGGCAGGTGGACGGCTTGTCGCTGCGCCCGACCCGCCCGCGCAACTGGTGAAGCTGGGCGAGGCCGAAGCGTTCGGCGTGCTCGATCACCATGATCGTCGCGTCCGGCACATCGACACCCACCTCGACGACGGTGGTGGCGACCAGCACCTTAATCTCGCCGGACAGGAACCGGGCCATGACCGCGTCGCGCTCCGCCGCCTTCATGCGGCCGTGGACGAGGCCGACGACGGGGCCAAAGGCTTCGGCGAGCGCCGCGTGGCGCTGTTCGGCGGCGGCGACATCGTCGAGCATCTCGGATTCCTCGACCAACGGACACACCCAGTAGGCCTTGGCGCTCTCGGCGATGGCCCGGCGGATGCGCGCCACCACTTCATCCAGCCGGTCAAGCGGCACCACGCGCGTGTCGATCGGCTTGCGGCCCGCTGGCTTCTCGGTCAGCCGCGACACGTCCATATCGCCGTAATAGGTGAGCACCAGAGTGCGCGGGATCGGCGTCGCGGTCATCACCAGGACGTCGGTGGCGCCGCCCTTGGCGGTCAGCGCCAGGCGCTGGTGGACGCCGAAGCGGTGCTGCTCGTCGACCACCACCAGAGCGAGATCATGGAAGCCGACGCCAGCCTGGAAAAGGGCGTGCGTGCCGATAAGCAAATGGATGGAGCCGTCCGCGAGGCCGGCCAGGATCGCCTCGCGCTCCCGGCCTTTTTCGCGGCCGGTCAGAACGGCGATGCGGATGCCGGCGGCCTCGGCCAGCGGCGCGATGGTGCGCGCGTGCTGGCGCACCAGAAGCTCGGTCGGCGCCATGATGGCCGCCTGACCGCCGGATTCGATCACGCCTGCGGCAGCGATCAGCGCCACCACCGTCTTCCCGGAGCCGACGTCGCCCTGCAACAGGCGCAGCATGCGCTCCGGTGCGGCCAAATCCTTTTCGATATCGGCGAGCGCCTGGCTCTGACTGTCGGTGAGGGTGAAGGGCAGGGCGGCCATCAGCTTGGCGCGCAGGCCGCCGTCGCCTTTGCGGGCCCGGCCGGTGCTCTTGCGCTGGTGCTCGCGCATAAGGGCGAGTGCCAACTGGCTGGCGAGCAGTTCGTCATAAGCAAGGCGGGCAACATGCGGTGAAGACGGATCGAGATCGGCGGCCGTCTCGGGGTGATGGACCTTGGTGAGCGCGGCGGCGAAGCTCTGCCAGCCGCGCTGCGCGACCAGCTTCGGCTCCAGCCACTCCGGCAATTCGGGCAGGCTGGCGACCGCTTCGCCGACCGCGCGCACCAGCGTCTTGCGCGCGATACCGGCGGTCATCGGATAGACCGGCTCGATCAGTGGCAGACTGGCGAAGTCCTTTTCGTCCACGATGTAGTCGGGATGGACCATGGTCGGGCGGCCGTTGAACCACTCGACCCTGCCGCTGACATAGAGCGTCGCGCCGACCGGCAGCGTCTTTTCCAGATAGTCGCCGTGGGCATGGAAGAAGGTGAGGCCGAGTTCGCCGCTCTCATCATGGGCAAAGACCCGCCACGGGATGCGCCGGTTTCCGCGCGGCGGCTTCTGGTGACGGTCGATGCGCACCTTGAGCGTGACGATGGCGCCTTCCGGCGCCAGTGCGATGCCCGGCTGGTTGCGCCGGTCGATGACGCCGACGGGCAAGTGGAAGAGGAGATCGACGACCCGCGGTGCGTCCTCCTCGTCCGGTCCGCCGACCAGCCGCCCGAGGGCCACGCCCAGCTTCGGCCCGATGCCGGCAAGGCTGGTGACCGGTCGGAAGAGGGGGTTGAGGATGTCCGGGCGCATGGTGTGCATGTACCACAGCGCCGCCGCCCCCTCACCCTTCGCGCCTAACTTCGCTTCGCTCGCCAAGGCGCGAAGCCCTCTCCCACCAAGGGAGAGGGGACTTGCCGCAACACCTTGCGCTCCGTCGCCTCCCCCCTTGTGGGGGAGGCCGGTTTGCCCCAGCTTGACCTTCCAAGCTGGCTGGCAAACCGGGTGAGGGGGAGCGCCAAGACGATGCGTTCAGTGGCGACAGATGCGGAGATGCGTCTTTGGTACCGCTTACGCGACGGACGACTGGACGGGCTCAAGTTTCGCCGCCAAGTACCGATCGGCAATGCCATCGTCGATTTCGCCTGTTTCGAGCACACTCTGGTTGTGGAGGTGGATGGTGGCCAGCACGCGGAAAACATCAGGGACCAACGACGGGATGACGAGCTGAGCCGACGGGGTTTCAGGGTCCTGCGGTTCTGGAACAGCGACGTCCGCACCAATATAGACTCCGTACTGGCAGCAATCCGCCAAGCAGCCGTCCCAAACCCCTGACAAACCCACTCCCAGCCGCTATACCTCCGGCTCCAGCGACGAGCCGCGATTCCGGCCCGGCGCCAATCGGCTATGGGACGACCGGCAAAATGGGCGACGGGACGGAGACCAGTGACGACATCGCCATGCGCCGGCGCCGGCTGAAATTCCGCTGCTGGCACAGGGGCATGAAGGAGACCGACCTGTTGCTTGGCCCCTTTGCCGACGCTGAGGTGGAGGGGCTCGATGCCGACGGCATCGCCGCCTTTGAGGCGCTGCTGGAGACCCCCGACCAGGTCATTCTCGCCTGGATCGTCGGCGGCGAGCCCGTACCCGACGAAGCCCGCACGCCGCTGCTCGACCGCCTGCTCGCCCACTACGCTGTTTGAATTCCGATGGACCAGAAGACCTCCGCCCTCATCGACATCAACCACCGCCTGACGACGCTGCTGGCCCGCCCGGGCGAGCGCACGCTCGCCTCGGTACCCGACGGCATGGCCGGCAAGGCGCTCGCCGACCTGGTTGCGGCGACCGGCACCCAACGCCTGCTCTTCGTGGCGCGTGACGGCCAGCGGCTGGCCGAGGTCGAGCGGAGCCTCGCCTTCTTCGCGCCCGCGATGGAGGCGATCGAATTCCCGGCTTGGGACTGCCTGCCTTACGACCGCGTCTCGCCGCACGCGGCGATCGTTGCACGGCGCATGGCGGCGCTGACGCGCGTCGGCCAGCCCGCGGAAAGGCCGCAGATCGTGCTCACCACGGTCAACGCAATTCTCCAGCGCGTGCCGCTGCGCGATGTCGTGGCACACGGCTCTCTGTCGGCTGCCTCCGGCAGCCGCATGCCTATGGCGGATCTCATCCATTGGCTGGAGGACAATGGCTTCCTGCGCACCTCGACCGTGCGCGAGCCCGGCGAATATGCCGTGCGCGGCGGCATCCTCGACCTCTACGCGGCCGGGGCGGCGGCGCCGCTGCGTCTCGACTTCTTCGGCGACACGCTGGAGACGATCCGCGCCTTCGACGCGGAGACCCAGCGCACCACCGAGCGACATGCGCGCATCGATCTCGTGCCGGTCGCCGAGATGGGGCTGACGGCCGACAGCATCGCCCGTTTTCGCCAGGGCTATGTCGCCGCCTTCGGCGCCGCCGGGCCGGACGACCTGCTCTATCACGCGGTCAGCGAGGGCCGCCGCTTCGTCGGTATGGAGCACTGGCTGCCGCTCTTCGCCGGCGACCTGGAGACGCTTTTCGATCATCTCCCCGAGGTTCCCATCGCCCTCGACCATCTGGTTGACGAGGCGATCGGCGAACGGCTCGACCAGATCGCGGATCACTATCAGGCGCGGCGCCAGGCGATGGAGGCCGGCGATCTAGGCGGCGGCGCCCCCTACAAGCCGCTGCCGCCCGACCGGCTCTATCTCGACCGGCAGGCATGGACCGACCAGCTGCGCGAACGGGCGACCACCCATCTTGAGCCCTTCGCTCGGCCGGAAGCCGCCGCCGTTGTCGACATGGGTGGGCGCGCCGCGCGCAGCTTCGCTGCCGAACGCGCCGCCGGCGACATCAACGTCTTCGATGCCGTCACCGGGCACGTCGAGGCCGCCATCAGGGCGCGCAAGCGCGTCGTCATCGCCTGCTGGAGCGACGGGGCGCGGGACCGCATGGGTCAGGTTCTGGTCGATCACGGCCTGACTCGCCTCAAGGCTGTCGCCGACTGGCCGGAGGCCCAGGCGCTCGAACCCGACATGACGGCGCTCGCCGTGCTCGGCCTCGAAGCCGGCTTCGACACCGAGACGCTGACGCTGATCGGCGAGCAGGACATCCTCGGCGACCGCCTGGTGCGCCCGCACGCCAAGCGCCGCCCCGCCGATTTCCTGTCCGACGTCACGGCGCTCTCCGAGGGCGACCTCGTCGTCCATATCGACCACGGCATCGCCCGCTTCGTCGGCCTCAAGACCATCGAGGCGGCAGGTGCCCCGCACGACTGCCTCGAAATCCTCTACGCCGGCAACGACCGCGTCTATCTGCCGGTCGAGAACATTGAGCTTCTGTCGCGCTACGGCTCCGAAGAAGCCGAGGTGCAGCTCGACAAGCTCGGCGGCGTCGCCTGGCAATCGCGCAAGGCGCGGATGAAGAAGCGCATCCGCGACATGGCCGAGGCGCTGATCAAGGTGGCGGCGGCGCGCGCCACCAAGACGGCGCCGGCGCTCACCCCGCCAGAGGGACTCTACGACGAGTTCGCTGCCCGCTTCCCCTATGAGGAGACCGAGGACCAGCAGGCGGCCATCGACACGGTGGTTGACGATCTCGCGGCCGGCACGCCGATGGACCGGCTGATCTGCGGCGATGTCGGCTTCGGCAAGACGGAGGTGGCGCTGCGCGCCGCCTTCATCACGGCGCTCGCCGGTCGCCAGGTCGCCGTCGTGGTGCCGACCACGCTGCTCGCCCGCCAGCACTTCCGCACCTTCTCAGCGCGCTTCGCCGGCCTGCCGGTGCGCGTCGCCCAGGCCTCGCGACTGGTCGGCGCCAAGGAGCTTGCGGCGGTGAAGGCCGGTATCGCCGACGGCGGCGTCGACATCGTTGTCGGCACCCATGCGCTGCTCGGCAAGGGCATCCAGTTCCGCGATCTCGGCCTGCTCATCGTCGACGAGGAGCAGCACTTCGGCGTCAAGCACAAGGAGCGGCTGAAGGAGCTGAAAGCCGACGTCCATGTGCTGACGCTTTCGGCGACGCCGATTCCGCGCACGCTGCAACTGGCGCTGACCGGCGTTCGCGAGCTGACGCTGATCACCACGCCACCCATCGACCGGCTGGCGGTGAGGACCTTCATCTCGCCATTCGACCCGCTGGTGGTGCGCGAAGCGCTGCTCCGCGAGCGCTATCGCGGCGGCCAGAGCTTCTATGTCTGCCCGCGCATCTCCGACCTCGCCGAGCGCTACGAATTCCTTCACGATGCCGTGCCCGAGGTGAGGGTGGCGGTGGCCAACGGCCAGATGGGGGCGGGCGAGCTGGAAGACGTCATGACCGCCTTCTATGACGGCAAATACGACGTGCTGCTGTCCACCTCGATCGTCGAATCCGGCCTCGATATTCCGACCGCCAACACGCTCATCGTCCACCGCGCCGATATGTTCGGCCTGGCGCAGCTCTACCAGTTGCGCGGCCGGGTGGGGCGCTCCAAGCAGCGCGCCTATGCGCTGTTCACCGTGTCGCCCGACCGGGCGCTGACGGCGCAGGCCGACCGGCGACTCAAGGTGCTGCAGTCGCTCGACACGCTCGGCGCCGGTTTCCAGCTCGCCAGCCACGACCTCGATATCCGCGGCGCCGGCAACCTGCTCGGCGAGGAGCAGTCCGGACACATCCGTGAGGTCGGCTACGAGCTTTACCAGCAGATGCTGGAGGAGGCAGTCGCCTCGCTCAAGTCGGGTGGCGAGGCAGTCGAGGACGGGCGCTGGGCACCGCAGATAACGATCGGCATGGCGGTCATGATTCCAGAGGCTTACGTCGGAGATTTGCAGCTTCGCCTGAGCCTCTACAAGCGCCTGGCCGACCTCCAGGACGAGGCGGCCATCGACGCCTTCGCCGCCGAGCTGATCGACCGCTTCGGCCCGCTGCCCGAGGAGGTCGACCACCTGCTGGAGATCGTTGCCATCAAGGCGCTTTGCCGCCGCGCCAATGTCGACAAGGTCGATGTCGGGCCCAAAGGCGCGGTCATCGGCTTGCGCAACGACACGTTCGCCAATCCGGCCGGCCTCATCGGCTGGATCGGCCAGCAGGGCTCCATCGCCAAGGTGCGCCCCGACCAGAGGATCGTGCTCATCCGCGATTGGGCCGACGTGGGCGGCCGGCTCAAGGGCACAATGGCGGTGATGGCCGAGCTTGCCCGGCTCGCCGCCGAAGGCGATCGCGCCGCCGCCTGAGCACCTGCCCTTAGAAAAAAAAGTAAGCATAAATTGAGGGAGGTAGAAGCAAAGTCGTCTTAACGAAGTTGGCTCATAGTGCACTTCGATGACGGCAACTGAGGCGAAACCTGAAAGCAACACCTTCCACTTCCAGCACCGCGAAGCTCTTCTTCGCAGTGTTCTGGAAAATGCCGCCGTCGCCACTTTTCTCATCGGACCGGAGTCCAGGCTGCTCTATGCCAATCGCGCATTCCGCGATTTGCTCGGCTATGACGAGCACGAGGCGGTTTCCGTCGTCATCGACGACCTGATCCATCCCGACGATGCGCCGCACGCCCACGCGCAGATGAAGACGCTGGAGGACAGGACTGCCGACAGCTATCGCGCCGAGCGGCGCTACCTGAGAAAAGACGGCGAGCCGATCTGGGTTCTGGTGTCGTCCTCGGCGATGCGCGACGAGGCGACCGGCCAGCTGCACTACACCATCGTCCAGGCGATCAACATCGACGGACAGAAGCGCGCCGAGGCCGCACTCGCCCAAAGCGAGAGCCGCTGGAACTTCGCCCTGGAAAGCGCCGGGCAGGGGGTCTGGGACCACAACATCAACACCAAGACCGCCTTCTACTCGCGCATGTGGAAGCTCATGCGCGGCATGGACCCCGAGGAGAACGTCGACCCGTCCGCCGCATTGTGGCTCGCACGCATCCATCCCGACGACCGCGAGCGCATCCAGGAAATCATCTCCCGGCAGGACACCGGCGAGCTATCCTTCAACGAATTCGAATACCGCGAGCGCCACCGCGACGGGCACTACATCTGGATCCTCAGCCGCGGCAAGCCGGTTGCCTGGAATCCGGACAGCAGCCCGTCGCGCGTCCTCGGCACCGACACCGACATCACCAAGATCAAGCAGGTGGAGTCCCAGCTTGCTCTCGAGAAGGAGCGGCTCAAGGTTACCCTCGAGTCGATCGCCGACGGCGTGATCTCCACCGACGCGGCCGGGCTTGTCGTGTTCATGAACAACGTGGCCGAGGGGATGACCGGCTGGCCGTCGTCGGAGGCGGTTGGCCGCAAGGTGGGGGAAATCTTCGCCATCCTTGATGAAACGACCGAGAGGCTCACCGTCAATCCGGTGGCCGAATGCCTGTCGGAGGGACGCCTGCATTACCTTGACGGCGATACGGTCCTTCTCGGTCGCAACGGTGAGCGCCGCGACGTGCGCGCGTCTGCCGCCCCGGTGCGCACGCCCCAGAACGCCGTCATCGGTGCGGTGCTGGTGTTCCAGGACGTGACCGACAGCCGCGCGCTGCAGCGCCAGCTTGCCCACACGGCCATGCACGACAGCCTCACCGGATTGCCCAACCGGGCGACCTTCCAACACGCCCTCGACGAAGCCGTGCGTCAGGCCCAGCGCGAGGCGCGCGAGCACGCGCTCTGCTTCATCGACCTCGATCACTTCAAGAAGGTCAATGACAACGCCGGCCACGCCGCCGGCGACGCCGTGCTGCGCGAGATCGGCGGTGCTATCCGCGGCGCCTGCCGGACGAACGACTTCGCCGCCCGCATCGGTGGCGACGAGTTCGCCTTGCTGCTGCCGGACTGCTCGGTCACCCATGCCACCCGCGTCGCCCAGAAGATCATCGATGTGATCGTCGGCCTTCGCTTCTCCTGGGAGCGCAGCAGTGAGGACTGCGACGGCATCGGCGCCAGCATCGGCATCACCGCCATCACCGGCCACTCATCGTCCGATCCGGCGGAACTCATGCGCCAGGCCGACGCCGCCTGCTATGTCGCCAAGGCCCGCGGCCGCAACTGCGCCGCCATCTACGATGGCAGCCGCCCCGGCCTCTCGCGACTTCAGCAAAGCGCCTAGGGCCTGCCTTTCTAGCCCTCTTCGGCCTCCGCCGCCGCGCGCTCGGCGACGGCCTGCTCAATCGCCTGCACCAGCACGTCGGCGGGATGCGCCCCGGTTACGGCGAGGCGCCGATCGACGATGAAGCACGGAACGCCCGACACGCCGACGCGGTAGGCGTTCTCGATCTCGGCGACGATCAGCTCGCGGTCCTCGTCGCCGGCGAGGCGCGCGGCGATGGTGGCGCTGTCGAAACCGACATCCGCCGCCAGATCGGCAAGCACCGCCGGGTCGCCCACATCGAGGCCCTCGCTGAAATAGGCGGTGAACAGCCGCTCGACCATGTCGTCCTGGACGCCTTCGGCGGCCGCCCAGTGCACCAGCCGGTGGGCGTCCACCGTGTTCGGTGAGCGCGTGATGCGGTCGAAGTGGTAGTCGATGCCTTCCGCCCGCCCGCGTTCGGTCAACTGGCGGTGGCTTTCGGCGACGGCTTCGATGCTGCCGAACTTGGCGGTCAGGTAATCTTCCCTGGCGACGCCCTCCGGCGGAATGGTCGGGTCGAGCCGGAACGGCCGCCAGCGGACGATGACCTGGATCTCCGGCAACAGGCCAACGGCGCGGGCCAGTCGGCGCTTGCCGAGATAGCACCACGGGCAGACGACATCGGAGATGACGTCGACGGTGACGGGGTCAGCAATCATCTAGCCAGCATAGGATGCACGGCCGCGATTGCAAAACGAGCCGACAGTGGACGGCTCGGCCGTCGCCCGGATGGAGCGAAGCGCAATCCGGGGACCACGCCCCGCATTTCGCTGCGCTTCATGCGGGCTAAGCACCCGGCACTTCAGCTTCCAGGCTTCCGCCACCAAGTCGGCAACACATAGCCGCTGAGCGCCGTCGTGTCGGGATGCTGGATCGTGTTCCAGCGCGCCACCCACTGGTCGGGCAGGTAGAACAAGGGCACGACGTAGTAGCCGGAGATCAGCACCCGGTCGAGCGCCCGCACCGCCGCAACGAAGTCGTCATGGGTGCGCGCAGCGAGCAGGGCGGCGATCATGGCATCGATCGCCGGCTGTTTGGCGCCGGCATAGTTGAACGAGCTCGGGCGGTCGGCTGCCTCGCTACTCCACCGGCCGAGTTGCTCGTTGCCGGGCGACAGCGATGCGCCCCAGCTGCGCCGCACCATGTCGTAGTCGAACTGCTGCAGGCGCGGCTGAAACTGCGCGTCCTCGACGTTGCGGACGGTCACCTTGATGCCGATGCGATCGAGCGTGCGCTGATAGGCGAGCGCCAGTTTCTCGTCTTCATTGTTGACCACCATGATTTCGAAGGCGAGCGGCTTGCCGGTCTTGGTGTTGAGGAGCTGATTGCCCTTGAGGGCATAGCCGGCGGCCTGCAATTGTTCGAATGCGGCGCGCATCACCGCCCGCCCGCCGTCGGCGCCGCCGGCCGAGACCGGCTCGTAGGTGCCATCCATCACGTCCTTGTCGACAATCCCGGGGAAGGGCGCGAGCAGTGCCTTCTCCTTGTCGCTCGCCGGCTTGCCGACGGCGGACAGCTCCGAATCGTTGAAATAGCCGGCCGCCCGCACGAAGGCGCCGTAATAGAGGTTCTTGTTCACCCAGTCGAAGTCGAACAGCGTCGCCAGCGCCTGGCGCACGCGCTTGTCGGCAAACACCGGCCGGCGGGTGTTGAAGACGAAACCGGACATGCCCTTGGGCGTGCCGGTCTTGAAGGTCTCCTTGACGACCTTGCCCTCCTTGACCGCCGGGAAGTCATAGGCGGTGTTCCACTGCGACGGGTCGCCTTCCGGATTGACGTCGTAGAGGCCCTTCTTGAAGGCCTCGAACATGGTGTTGGCGTCGCGGTAATACTCGACCCTGACCTCGTCGAAATTGAAGACACCACGGTGGATGGGCAGGTCCTTGCCCCAGTAGTCGGGGTTGCGCTTGTAGACGATGGAGTTGGGCGCGTTCACCTCGCTGATCAGATAGGGCCCGCTGCCGATCGGCGGCTTCAGCGTCGACTTGTCGAAGGTGTCGGGGTCGATGGCGTGCTTGGGGAAGATCGGCATCAGGCCGATGATGAGCGGCAGCTCGCGGTCGTCGGCGCCCTTGAGGTCGAAGCGTACGCCGCGCTCGCCGACCCGCTCGACGCTGGAAATCTTGGAGTAATAGGCCTTGTAGTTGGGGCGGCCCTTGTCGCGCAGGATCTCCATGGAGAAGATCACATCGTCGACGGTCACCGGCGTGCCGTCCGAGAATTTGGCCTCTGGATTGAGGGTGAACTCCACCCATGAGCGGTCAGGTGGCGTCTCTACAGTCTCGGCGATGTTGCCGTAGAGCGTGAAGGGCTCGTCGGCGCTGCGCTCCAGCAGGGATTCGAAGACGAGCCGACCGAAGATCGGGTCGGACAGGCCGCGCGCCGAGGTGAACCCGCCCTGGACGATGAACGGGTTGAGGCTGTCGAACGTGCCGACGACGCCGTAGGTGATCTTGCCGCCCTTGGGAGCGTCCGGATTGGCATAGGGCAGATGGTCGAAGCCGGTCGGCAGCGCCGGATCGCCGATCATGGCAATGCCGTGCATGGGCTGGGCTGCGGCAAGTTGCGGCACCAGACCGAGGCCGAGGGTCAGGGCGATTGCCGCGGCAATCGGACGTCGCAGTGATAAGGAGAGAACGGTCGCGGTCATGGCTATTGCCCTGAGTTGGTGCTCGGCGGAGGCGGCCTCAGATTCCGTGCTCGCCCATGAAGAGTAACATATCGTACGTGCGCGCAGGCCAGCCCCGGCACGCCTTCCCGGCAGCCGGCAATCGTCCGGTATTCGGCTGGAAATCCGCGCGCGGGCAAGCTATTGATGCAGGCCACCGGGACACCGTCTTGCCTCATTTGACGGTCATCCAGCCAACAGCTTGGCGCGGGGTCTCACGTGCTCGCGCCCGGGACAAATTCAAACGGGGAAACCCCTGATGCCCAATCGGACGACTGAATTCCTCAAACACGCTCGCCCCGTTGCGGCTGCCGCGGCCCTGCTGATGGGCGCGTCGCTCGCAGCGATGGCCCAGGATGCGCCAAGTGGCGGCGACACGCAGCAGTGGCTCAAGATCTGCGATCCGAAGAAGCCCGACATCTGTGCGGTGACCAAGGATTACGTCGTCGAGTCCGGCCCGCAGGCGCTCGCCACCTTCACCCTTCAGACCACGGCCGACCCGAAGAAGTTCGGCATCGGCATCACCGTGCCCCCGGGCTTCATCTTCCCGCCGGGCATTCCGATCAGCGTCGACGGCACCAAGAAGGGCACAGCGCAATACGTCATCTGCTGGCCGGATGCGCCCAAGAGCCAGCATGTGGTGTGCATCGCCCAGGCCCCGGCCGCCGAGGATTTCGTCACGGCCTTGAAGAAGGGCGGAACGCTGGAAATTGAGCTGACCACCGGAGACGCCAAGACGGTGCCGATCGACTTCTCGCTGGCCGGCTTCTCCAAGACGTTCGACGGACCGGACATGGGCGAGGCGGCGCTTGCCAAGCAGCGCGAAGATACCGCCAAGCTGTTCCAGCAGAAGGCCCAGCAGCGCGGCCAGCAGCTGATCGACGCCCAGCGCAAGGACAAGGCCGGTGGCGGCTAGAAGGCAGCGAATAGCAAAATAGGGGGTAGCGAATAGTTTAGCGAGCAGCGATCGGCCATTCGCTACCCACTATTCGCTATTCCGCTCGATCAGTGCAAGTCGCCGCGCTCGCGGGCGATGTAGATGTCGCCGTCGCGCTTCCGGAAGAACTCGTTTATCTGCGGATGGCGCAGCGGCTCGTCGGAATCGTCCGGCAGCAGGTTCTGCTCGGAAACATAGGCGATGTATTCGCTGTCAGAATTCTCTGCGAACAGGTGGTAATAGGGCTGGTCCTTGGACGGGCGCACGTCTTCCGGGATCGCCTGCCACCATTCCTCCGTGTTGTCGAAGACCGGATCGATGTCGAAGACAACCCCGCGGAAGGGGAAGACGCGGTGCCTCACAACCTGTCCGATGGCGAACTTGGCCAAGCGCGTCCTGTTCATGATGACTACTCCGGGCAACTGGAACCCACCCACCGCAAAACACACCGCGCGGGGCATCTTGTCAAATACCACCACCCGTGCGGCCCCGCGCCAATTGACCGGATTTGGCGAAACAGATAGGCAGCCGCAGGTGGCGGCGACGGGGCGGGCCCGCTCGCGGAGCGTTTCGCCACAGGAACCTTCGCCGCAGCCATCATGAGCGATATCCTCCAGCTCATCCTGCCGTTCTTCGGCGTGCTGTTCCTCGGCTATGGCGCGGGGCGGTTCCGCCGGGTGAGCGAGGAGGGCCTCGCCGGACTGATCTTCTTCGTAACCTATCTGGCCATGCCGGCGCTCTTCTTCCGGCTGGTCGCCGAGGCGCCGCTCACCCAAGCCGCCGGCTGGTCGTTCATCATGACGACGACCTTCTCGACCTATTGCGTCTTCGCCATAGCCTTTTCCGTAGGCGCGCTGACCAATGGCGGCCAGGTCACCCAGGCCACCATCCAGGGGCTGGTTGGTTCCTATTCCAATATCGGCATGCTGGCGCCGGCCCTGGTGCTCGCGGCCTTCGGCGCCGCGGCAGCGCTGCCGATGGCGCTGATCTACAGCTTCGACAACGCCCTGATCGTCATCACCGCGCCATTGATGATGACGCTCGGCGGCACCGTGCGCGTCGATCCGGCGGAGTTGACGCAGAGGATCGTGCGCCAGGCCCTGCTCAATCCGCTGGTGATAGCCACCATCCTCGGCCTGATCTTGGCGCTGACCGGCTTGCGCCTGCCCAGTCCCGCCGACTCGGTGCTTTCGATGCTCGGCAGCGCGGCGGCGCCAGCGGCTCTGTTCGCCGTCGGCGTCAGCCTCACCGACCGCACCATCGACAAGGTGCCGCCGGAACTGCCGGTGCTGATCGGCATCAAGCTCATCCTGCACCCGCTGATCGTCTATCTGCTGTTGAGCTGGGTCGGCGATTTCGACCCGGTCTGGGTCCACGCCGCCGTTCTGATGGCGGCATTGCCGCCGGCAACCGGCGTCATCCGCTATGCCCGCGAATACAAGACCTACGGCGAGTGGGCGTCCGTCGGCGTCCTGCTCGGAACGATCATCTCCATCGCCACTGTGACCGTTGTGCTGATCCTGCTGGTCAGGGATATCCTGCCGGCCGATCCTTTCCACTGATGGCAACACCTTGCCGCATGGCCAGGCGCCGCAGAGGCGGCAGCCGGTCGAGCAGGAACAGGCCGGCGCCGCGCAGCGCCTGCACCGGCAGGAATTCCGACAGCAGCGTCCGGTTGAGCGCATCGACCGCCGCCGTGCGGGTGAAGACGTCGCCGCGACGGGCGCGGTCGTAGGTGGCAAGCACTTGGCGCGCGCCGGGATCGTCGACCCGGCCGGAGAGCACATCGGCGAGCGCCGTCACGTCGCGATAGCCGAGATTGAGCCCCTGGGCGCCGATCGGCGGAAAGAGATGGGCGGCTTCGCCGGCGAGCACGACACGGTCAGCCGCGAAGCGAAGCGCATTCATGCCGGAGAGCGGAAACATCTGGCGCTTGCCGACGATGGTGATGGCACCGAGCACCGACTGCGAGCGGGCTTCGATCTCGGCAGCCAGCGCATCTTCGCCAAGCGCGAGCCGCCGTTCGGTTTCCGCCGGGCGACCCACCCAGACCAGGCTCGACCGTCTGCCGGGCAGGGGCACCAGCGTGAACGGTCCCGCCTCGGTGTGGAACTCGGTCGACGTATCGTCGTGCGGGAGCGTGTGGCTGAGATTGCACACCAGCGCCGCCTGATTGTAGCGCCAGCTGTCGGTGGCGATGCCGACCCCATCGCGCACCTTCGAGCGGCGGCCGTCGGCAGCCACCACCAAGCGCGCGACGAGCGTGTCGCCGGTGGAAAGCGTCAGGGCAACCGATTGGTCGCCGGGCCTGACCGTCTCGACGAACGCCTCGCGCCGTTCGATGGCGCGTGCGGCAGCGGCGGCTTCCAGCGCCGCAACCAGGATAGCGTTGGGGATATTGTAGCCGAAGGCGTCGAGGCCGATCTCCTGCGCATGGAAGGCGACCTCCGGCGCGCGAATGAGGCGATGCGTGCCGTCGACGATGCGCATGGTGCTGAGCGGCGCCGCCTCGCGGGCGATGTCATGCCAGACGCCGATCTTCTCGAGCAGCGCCACGGAACCCGCGAGCAGAGCCGAGGTACGCGCGTCGGCCGGCGGCCGGGCAGGGGCCACCAGCGCCACCCGGTAGCCGGCATCGTGGAGAACCATGGCGGCTGCTAGGCCGACAGGCCCCGCGCCGACGACTGCAATGGCGATTTCGGTGGTCCGTTCCGCTGCGCTCATGCCCTCGGTGTATCAGCCGAGGCCACCACCGGTCGAGACACTGATGCGTTGCGGAGCGCGCCTGCCAGCCACGAGCCGGCGAGCATGGCGGCAACGAACAGCAACGCGTTTGCCGGCGTCAGCGCCAGGTTAGCGATGGCCGGGCCAGGGCAGAAGCCTGCCGCACCCCAGCCGATTCCAAACAGAACCGAGCCTGCGATCAGCGGCAGGTCCAGTTTCGTCTTGTCCGGATAGGAAAAGGCCGCCGCGGCCAATGGCCGGCGGAACAGGCGGTGCAGACGGAAGCCCACGAAGAAGGCCAGCACACCGGCGCCCATGACGAAGGCAAGGCTCGGGTCCCAGCCGCCGGAGGGGATCGCGGCGACGTCGAGGAAGTCCTTGACCTTCTCGGGATCGATCATGCGGGCAATCGCCAGGCCGGCGCCGAAGACGACGCCGCTGGTCAGCGCGGCTGCCAGAGCGAGCGGTTTCCTGTTCATCCGACCACGTGCCTCATGATGAAGACGGTGACGATGGCACTTGCCATGAAGGTGCCGACGGCGACGAAGGAGCGCAGCGACAGGCGCGACAGGCCGCAGATGCCGTGGCCTGACGTACAGCCGTTCGCCAGCCGCGTGCCGATGCCGACCAGCAAGCCGGCGCTAACCAGGCCCAGCGGCCCGAGGCCGATGGCGGGCAGGGTCGCCGGGATCTCGCTGAACAGGCGCGGCCCGTAGGTGAAGCCGAGCCAGGCGCCGATCGGCAGGCCGGCGAGAAAGACGAGCCGCCAGAGGGTGTCGCCGCGGCTGAGCGGCACCGCATTGCCCGCAATGGTGGAAATACCGGCGAGCCGGCCGTTGAAGACCCACAGGATCGTCGCGGCGAGGCCGATGAGGCCGCCGCCGAGCGCTGCGGTGAGGGGGGCAAAATGATCCATCGCACTGAACCTTCCGAAGGTTTCCAAGAAAATAGGCGGTGCCGGGGGCCGCCCCAAGAAATGCAAACCCAATTTTCGCCCACTCGGCAGCAAGCCTTGCCACGGAGCGGTGGATCGGCCATGCATGGCGCCTTCGTCCGGTCCCGCCGGACTTGGGGTATAGCGGCGAATGAGGAGATATCTCGGCGTCTGGGCGGTTCATCTGCTCACGGCAAGCGGGGCGGCCTTTGCCTTGGTGGCGGCGGTCGCCGCGGCCGGCGGCGCGTGGCAGATGGTCTTCCTCTTCCTCGGGCTGGCCATGATCGTCGACGGCATTGACGGCCCCATCGCCCGCAAGCTTGGCGTCAGGGCCCGGCTGCCCTGGTTCGACGGGGCGACGCTCGACCTGGTGGTCGATTTCACCACCTATGTGCTGATCCCGGCCTTGGTGCTGTCGCTCAGCGATCTCATCAGCCAGCCGTGGGCCACCATCGCCGGCATCGTCATCGCCATGGTCGGCGCGCTCTACTTCGCCGACACCCGCATGAAGACGGTGGAGCAGTCCTTCCGCGGCTTCCCGGCGGTGTGGAACGCCGTCGTCTTCCAGCTCATGGTCTACAAGTTCCCCGAGATCGTCTCGCTTCTCATTGTCGTCGTCTTCGCCGTGCTCACCTTCGCCCCGGTCGAGTTCGTCCATCCCATGCGGGTGCGGCGCTTGCGTCTGATCACCTCCTCCATGGCGGTCATCTGGGGCCTGCTCGCCTTCGCCGCCCTCGTTGAGAACCTCAATCCAGACCCGGTGGTGTTGACCCTCTTCTCCATCGTCAACATCTACTTCGCCTTCATCGGCGTGTACCTGCAGGTGACGCGCCCCAAGGCGGCGGCCGGCTAGGAGCCTGCGATGTCCCTCCTCGAGTGGATCGTCGATCCCGCGATCCTCGCCAGCTTCGTGACGCTGACCGTCATGGAGATCGTGCTCGGCATCGACAACATCATCTTCATCTCGGTGATCGTCGGCCGCCTGCCGCCGGAGCAGTCGAAACGCGCCCGCCAGCTCGGCCTGGCACTGGCGCTCGTCTTCCGCGTCGCGCTGCTCTCCCTCCTGTTCTGGCTGATCCACCTGACCCGGCCGCTGTTCGAGATCGCCGGCCACGCCTTTTCATGGCGCGACCTCGTTCTGCTCGCCGGCGGCTTCTTCCTGCTGGTCAAGGCGACGAGCGAGATTCACAAGGACGTCGAGGCGGCGGGGGAGGAGCAGGAGCCTGATGCCGCCGGCACCAGCTTCGCCATGATCGTCTCGCAGATCATCGTCATCGACCTGGTCTTTTCGGTCGACTCGATCGTCACCGCCATCGGCATGGCGGAATATATCGGCGTGATGATCGCCGCGGTCGTCGTCGCCGTCGCCATCATGTACGCCGCCTCGGGCGCGGTCGCCGGCTTCATCTCGCGCCATCCGACGACGCGCATGCTGGCGCTCGCCTTCCTGCTGATGATCGGCTTCGCCCTGGTCGCCGACGGCGTCGGCTTCCACATTCCGCGCGCCTATCTCTACACCGCCATGGCCTTCTCGGCCGCGGTCGAGGCGCTCAACGTCATCGCTCGCCGCAACCGTCGCAAGAACCGCTCATGAGCACGCCCGGGGTCTTGCCGGTCGCGCCACGCGCCGCATGCTGGAGCGTCGGTGCGGTCGTGGTTCCGTCATGGGCGCGCAGTTCGCGGAAGCCTCGAGGCCTCCGAAACCGGCCGTCGACACAACCAAATTAGCAAGAGGAGGCTAGCTCATGCCCCACGCGATCACGATCGAACAGCTCGGCGGACCGGAGGTGATGCAATGGGTGGAGGTGCCCATGCCGGAACCTGCCGCCGGCCAGGTCAGGCTGCGGCATACCGCCATCGGCGTGAACTTCGTCGACGTCTACAACCGCGCCGGCGTCTACAAGGGGGCGACCGTGCCCTTCACACCGGGCGCCGAAGCGGCCGGTGTTGTCGATGCGCTCGGCGAGGGCGTCACCACCTTCGCGCTCGGCGACCGCGTCGTCTATCAGAACGGCTCGTCCGGCTCCTACGCCGAATACTGCGTGATCCCGGCCGATCGAGTGGTCAAACTTCCCGACGGCATCGACGACAGGACGGCGGCGGCCGGCTTCCTCAAGGGCGTCACCTGCGAATATCTCCTTCTGCGCACCTTCAAGGTCGGGCCCGGACACACGGTTCTCTTCCATGCCGCCGCCGGCGGCGTCGGCTCTATCGCCGGCCAGTGGCTGAAGGCGCTGGGCGCCACCACCATCGGCACGGTCGGCTCGGCGGCGAAGGCCGCTCGCGCCCGCACTCACGGCTATGATCACGTCATCAACTACCGGGAAGAGAACTTCGTCGAGCGCGTCATGGCGATCACCGGTGGCCAGAAGTGCGACGTCGTCTATGATTCGGTCGGCAAGGACACCTTTCCGGGCTCCCTCGATTGCCTGAAGCCGATGGGCATGTGGGTCTCCTTTGGCCAGTCCTCGGGGCTGGTGCCGCCGTTTCCGGTCAGCCTGCTCCAGCAGAAGGGCTCGCTGTTCGCCACCCGCCCGACGACGGCGCATTATTTCGCCAGGCGCCCGGACCTCGAAAGCGGCGCCGCCAACCTGTTCAAGGTGCTTGCGGACGGGAAGGTGAAGGTCGAGGTCGGGGCGACCTTCCCGCTCAAGGATGCGGCGCAGGCCCATCGTGCGCTGGAGGCCCGCCGAACAATGGCCGCCACGGTGCTGATTCCCTGAGCCCGTAAATGCCCAGAAACCGGGCAGACCCTGATGAAATTAGGGGTTTGATCGAGAATTGGGCATAATCCATTGTTGAGGCTTGGACTCTCCCGAAAAACCGGCAGAGTTGGGGGCGGGGCGGCGAAGCGGTCCGGTCGACCGCATGGCGTTTGCGTAGGGATCAGGTGTCGCGATGGGACGCCTTACGACTCATGTGCTGGACACGGCGGCGGGCGCGCCTGCTGCCGGGCTGACCGTCGAGCTGTTCCGGCTAACCGGCGGCGAGACACGCGTCACGGTGGCGCGCACCAATGACGATGGCCGCATCGAGCAGCCGCTGCTTGAAGGCGACGCGCTGACGGCCGGGGTCTACGAGTTGCGCTTCCATGCTGGCGACTATCTGCGCACCCGCCACGACCTGCCGAGCCCGGCCTTTCTCGACGTGGTGCCGATCCGCTTCGGCGTCGCCGCCCCGCAAGAGCACTACCATGTGCCGCTGCTCATCTCGCCTTACGGCTATTCCACCTACCGGGGAAGTTGATGCGTCCAACGATCCGCTTCATCCGCAAGAATCGTCTGGTCGAGTTGACCGATGTCGACCCGACGACCCTGCTGCTCGACTATTTGCGCGAAACCGAAGGCTCGACCGGCACCAAGGAAGGCTGCGGCGAGGGCGACTGCGGCGCCTGCACGGTGGCGCTCGGCCGCATGCGCGATGGCCGGCTTGTCTATGAGCCGGTCAACGCCTGCATCCAGCTTCTCGGCCAGGTGGACGGCTGCGAGGTGGTGACGGTCGAGGATCTCACCGGACCGGACGGCTCGCTTCACCCGATCCAGCGCGAGATGGTCGAGCGCCACGCCTCGCAATGCGGCTTCTGCACGCCCGGCTTCGTCATGGCGCTGTTCGCCATGTACCAGTCGACCGACGGCGAGGTGACGCGCGCAGAGGTCAATGACTGGATCGCCGGCAATCTCTGCCGCTGCACCGGCTACCGGCCGATCGCCGAAGCGGCGATCGCCGCCTGCGCGCGCGGCCGCCACGATCGTTTCCGCACCGGCCACGACGACATGACGGGCGTACTCACCTTCCTCGCCGACGGTGAGGATGTCTTCGTCGGCGACGAGCGCCGGTTCTTCGCCGCGCCGGCCAATCTCGACAACCTCGCCGAGCTTTACGAGCACTATCCGGACGCCACCATCGTTGCCGGCGCCACCGATGTCGGCCTGTGGATCACCAAGCAATTCCGCGACCTCAAGCGCATCATCCATGTCGGCAAGGTCGCCGACTTCGACCGCATCGAGGATACCGGCGTCGAACTTGTGATCGGCGCTGGCGCCACCTACGCCCAGGCCGAGCCCCATCTCGCCGCGCTCGACCCCGACATCGGCGAATTGCTGCGCCGGCTGGGCTCCAAGCAGGTTCGCGCCAGCGGCACCGTCGGCGGCAACGTCGCCAACGGCTCGCCCATCGGCGATACGCCGCCGCTGCTCATCGCGCTGGATGCAACGCTGTCGTTGCGCAAGGGCAGGCGGGCACGCGCCATGCCGATCGGCGATTTCTTCATTTCCTACGGCAAGCAGGCGCGCGAGCCAGGCGAACTCGTCACTGCCATCGCCATCCCCCACCTCACCAGTGAGCACATCTTCCGCTGCTACAAGGTGACCAAGCGCTTCGACCAGGACATTTCCTCGGTGATGGCGGCCTTCCGCTTCACGATCGACGCCGATGAGACGATCACCGAAGCCCGGCTGGCCTATGGCGGCATGGCGGCGACGCCGAAACGCGCCACCGCTGCCGAAGGTGAACTCACCGGCTATGGCATTCGCGATGCGCGGGTGTGGAATCGGGCCTTCGCGGCGTTGCGCGAGGATTTCCATCCGATCGACGATCACCGTGCCAGTGCGCGCTACCGCATCGAGACGGCCCATGCCCTTCTCGGCAAGGCGCTGATCGAGGCATCGGGGACCGCCAGCACACGCACCCGCGTCGTCGGGCACCGCGAGAAGGAAGTCCATGGAGCCGCTTGACGACATTCTGGGCGGCACCGAGCCCAAGCCAACGGCCGCCAGGGGCGCAACGCCGAAGCGCGAGCAGTCCCTTGCCGTCGTGCGTCAGCCAATCGCCCACGACAGCGCCATCAAGCACGTCACCGGCGCGGCCCTCTACACCGACGACGAGCCGGTGCCCGCCAACATGCTGCATCTGGCGCCGGGCTATGCGCCGATTGCCGCCGGCCGCGTCACCACGCTCGACCTCGAGCCGGTGCGCGCCGCGCCCGGCGTCGTCGCTGTGCTCACCGCCGAGGACATCCCCGGCCGCAACGACATCAGCCCCAAGGGGATCGGCGACGACGCGCTGATCGCCGAGAGCCAGATCATGTTTTACGGCCAGGTCCTGTTCGTCGTGGTCGCCGAGACCCGCGATCAGGCCCGACGGGCAGCGCGCCTGGCGCGCATCGCCACGGCCCCGACCATGCCGGCCATCGACGTCGACGACGCCATCGTCGCCGGCACGACGGTGCTCGACGACTACAAGTTCGAGCGCGGCGAACCGATCGACGAGCTCGAGCGCTCGCCCAAGCGGGTGACCGGCGAGTTCCGGCTCGGCGGTCAGGAGCACTTCTACCTGGAAGGCCAGGCGGCCTACGCCATCCCCGGCGAAGATGGCGACATGGTCGTGCATTCCTCGACCCAGCACCCCAGCGAGGTGCAGCACGTCATCGCCCACATCCTCGGCCTTCACGACAACGCCGTCACCGTCGAGGTGCGGCGCATGGGTGGCGGCTTCGGCGGCAAGGAAAGCCAGGCGACGCAATGGGCGGTGCTGGCGGCGCTGGCGGCATGGAAGACCGGTCGGCCGTGCAAGATGCGGCTCGACCGCGACGACGACATGACCATGACCGGCAAGCGCCACGACTTCCGCGTCGACTATGTCGCCGGCTTCTCGCGCGAGGGTGGGCTGCGCGCCGTCGACGTGACGCTTTCGGCCCGCTGCGGCTATTCCGAGGACCTGTCGCTCGGTGTCGTCGACCGCACCATGTTCCACGCCGACAACGCCTACTACTACCCCTCGTGCCGCATCGTCACGCGGCGCATGCGCACCAACACGGTCTCCAACACCGCCTTCCGCGGCTTTGGCGGCCCGCAGGGCATGCTCTTCGCCGAACGCATGATGGACCAAATCGCCTATGCCATAGGGCACGATCCGCTCGATGTGCGCAAAGCCAATTTCTACGGAGGCGTCGGCCGCGACCGCACGCCTTACGGCATGAGCGTCGAGGACAATATCCTGCCGGAGCTCACCGCCGAGATTGAACGCACCAGCGACTACCGCGCCCGCCGCGCGGCGATCGCCGAGCTCAACGCCATCAGCCCGGTGCTCAAGAAAGGCATCGCGCTCACCCCGATAAAGTTCGGCATCTCCTTCACTTTCATTCATCTCAACCAGGCCGGCGCTCTGGTTCATCTCTATCGCGACGGCTCAATCAGCCTCAACCACGGCGGCACCGAGATGGGGCAGGGGCTGTTCATCAAGGTTGCCCAGGTGGTGGCCGAGGAGTTCGGGGTCGGCGTCGACAAGGTGAAAATCACCGCCACCTCGACCGCCAAAGTGCCCAACACGTCGCCCACTGCGGCCTCCGCCGGCACCGATCTCAACGCCCAGGCGGCGCTGGCCGCCTGTCGCGAAATCAAGGATCGCCTCTACGCCTTCATCGAGGAGACGTGGAACGTCGAGCGCTCGCGTGTCGAGTTCCGCAACGGCGAAGTCTTGGTCGGCAACCGCACCATGGCGCTCTCGGAGCTGGCAACCGCCGCCTACGTCGCGCGCGTCCACCTGTCGTCGGCCGCCTACTACAAGACACCGCTGATCCACTGGGACCGCGAGAAGGCGTCGGGCCGGCCGTTCTACTATTTCGCCTACGGCGCCGCCTGCTCGGAAGTGACCATCGATACCATGACCGGCGAGATGCGGGTCGATCGCGTCGACATCCTTCACGACGTCGGCAAGTCGCTCAACCCGGCGATCGACATCGGCCAGATCGAGGGCGGCTTCGTGCAGGGCATGGGGTGGCTCACCACCGAGGAACTGGTCTGGGATTCGGCCGGGCGGCTCGCCACCCACGCGCCCTCGACCTACAAGATCCCGACCGCCTCGGACGTGCCCGCCGATTTCCGCGTCGCCCTCTTCGAGTCGGGCGGCAACCGCGAGGATTCCGTCTTCCGCTCCAAGGCCGTCGGCGAGCCGCCGCTGATGCTGGCGATCTCGGTGTTCTCGGCGATCACCGACGCCATCCTCAGCCTCAAGCCCGCCGTCTTCCCCCATTTCGATGCCCCGGCCACGCCGGAAGCGATCATGCGCGCCGTCCGCGCCACCAATCCCAACGGAGACAACGGATGAGCCCGGTCTGGCCACGCGTGCTGGCGGGGCTCGACGCCCATGGCCGCGTCGCCATGGTGACGGTCGCAGCCACCCGCGGCTCGGCGCCGCGCGAAGCCGGCGCCCGGCTCATCGTCCACCCCGACGGCGGCTTCACCGGCACAATCGGCGGCGGCACGCTGGAATGGCGGGCGATCGCCGTGGCGCAGGCGGCGCTCGCCAATCCGCGGGCGCCGAGAGCGGAGGCGCGCCGCTACGCCCTCGGCCCGGAACTCGGTCAGTGCTGTGGCGGCAATGTGGACCTCATCGTCGAGGTGATTGGCGCTGACCAGCGGACCGAGGTTGCAGAGCTGGCGGCGCGCGAGGCGGAGGGCAGGCTGGTCACCCGCGGCGCAATCGCCCCCGGTGGCATCGAGCGCCGGATCGTAACCGAGGACGGCATGATGCCGGGCAGCGCCGCGCTTGCAGCGAACGTATTGACCGAAGCCTTCGGCGACGATCGCCGGCCGCTCATTCTCTTCGGCGCCGGCCATGTCGGACGCGCCCTGGTTCTGGCCCTGGCGCCGCTGCCCTTCGCCGTTACCTGGGTCGATCCGCGTCCGGATGCCTTTCCCTCCCATGCGCCGGCCAACGTCACGCCGCGCCATGTCGCCGAGCCGGCTGCGGCACTCGCCGCCGCGCCCGCCGGCAGCTTCGTGATCGTAATGAGCCACAGCCACCAGCTCGACCTCGCGCTGGTGCATGCGGCGCTCGCCGATGATCGCTTTGCCTATGTCGGCCTGATCGGCTCCATGACCAAGCGCGCCCGCTTCGAGAAACGGCTGGCCGAGGCCGGCGTCGGGCCCCAGCGCATCGCGGAACTGGTCTGCCCGATCGGCCTCGCCAACATCCATTCCAAGGCGCCGGCCGTCATCGCCGCGGCCACGGTCGCCGAATTGCTCATTCGTGACGAGGCTTTGCGGGCCATGGCACAGCCCATGCAACACAAGCAACACGAGCAGGACGGGACGAGACGGCGTCGGCACGCGTGATGGAGACGGGGGCAGGGGTGGACGGAACCAATACGAACTTTCGCCGGCCGGCCGGCACGCCGACGCTCGAGGCGATCGGCATCACCAAGGATTTCGGCTCGCTGCGGGCCAATGACAGCATCAACTTCGCCATCAGGCCCGGCGAGATCCATGCGCTCCTCGGCGAGAACGGCGCCGGCAAGTCGACCCTGGTCAAGATCATCTACGGCGCCCTGCAGCCGACGGTCGGCGAGTTCCGCTGGAAGGGTAAGCCGGTCACCATCGCCAGCCCCGCGGCGGCGCGCACGCTCGGCATCGGCATGGTTTTCCAGCACTTTTCGCTGTTTGAGGCGCTCACCGTCAGCGAGAACATCGCGCTGGCTCTGCCCAAGTCCATGCGCCGCGGTCTCGCTGAAACGGTCGAGCAGGTATCGGCCGACTACGGCCTGCCGCTGAGGCCGCACGCCATCGTCGCCGACCTTTCGGTGGGCGAGCGCCAGCGCATCGAGATCGTCCGCTGTCTGCTCCAGAAACCGCAGCTGCTCATTATGGACGAACCCACCTCGGTGCTCACCCCGCAGGAGGCCGACCACCTGTTCGTCACCCTCCAGCGGCTGGCGGGCGAGGGCTGCGCCGTGCTCTACATCAGCCACCGCCTGGAGGAGGTGCAGCGCATCTGCCACCACGCCACCATCATGCGGCGCGGCAAGGTGGTCGCCGAGACCGACCCGGCGAAGGAAACGGCCGGCACGCTCGCCACCCTCATGGTCGGCAGCGAGGTTCTGGAGGTCGCCCGCGCGCCCGGCGAGATCGGCAATCCTCGTCTTCTGATCAACGCGCTAGATTTGCCGTCGGAGGACCCCTTCGGCGTCTCGCTCAAGGATGTCAGCCTGGAAGTGCGCGGCGGCGAAGTGGTCGCCATCGCCGGCATCGCCGGCAACGGCCAGAGCGAGCTGTTCGCGGCGCTGTCCGGCGAGGTACGGCTCGAAAGTTCCGATGAGATCGTCATCGACGGCATTGCCTGCGGCACGCTTGGCATCACCGGCCGTCGCAACCTCGGCGCCGCCTTCGTACCGGAGGAGCGCCTCGGCCATTCCGCCGTGCCCGGCCTCAAGCTCACCGACAACGTCATTCTCACCCGCCACCGCACCGGCGACGAACTGGTGGTGACCGGCGTCGTGCGCCCGCAGAAGGCGCTGAAAATCCTCAACTCGGTGACCACCGACTACGACGTCCGCAAGGGCACCCCCGACCCCGAGGCACGCTCGCTCTCCGGCGGCAACCTGCAGAAATTCGTGGTCGGACGCGAGATCAACCGCCAGCCGGGCGTGCTGGTGGTCTCGCAGCCGACGTGGGGCGTCGATGCCGGCGCCGCCGCCCTCATCCGTCAGGCGCTGATCGACCTGGCGCGGGCGGGCTCGGCGGTGCTGGTCATCAGCCAGGACCTCGACGAAATCTTCGAGATCGCCGACCGCATCGCGGTGATCTCACGTGGCCACCTTTCCCCGGCCGAGCCGGCGGCGAAGGCCACGCGCGAGTTGATCGGCCTGCTCATGGGCGGCATCGGCGAAGGACAGAAGGCGGGCGGCGAGGCGGAGACGACCCATGCAGCTTAGGCTCGAACGGCGCGCTGAGCAGAGCCGCATGATGCAGGTTCTGTCCCCGATCCTCGCCATCGTTCTGTCGATCATCACCTTCTTCATCATCTTCGCGATCATGAAGATCGACCCGCTGCGCGCCCTCTATCTCTATTTCGTCGATCCGCTGACCGCTGTCTGGTCGATCGAGGACCTGATCGTCAAGGCGGCGCCGATCATCCTCATCGCCGTCGGATTGTCGTTCTGCTACCAGTCGAACGTGTGGAACATCGGGGCCGAGGGACAGCTCGCCGTCGGCGCCATCTTCGGCTCCATCGTACCGATCTATTTTCCAGACTGGGGCGGGCCGGTGGTGATTACGCTGATGATGCTGATGGGCATCCTCGGCGGCATGCTTTACGCGGCCATTCCCGCCTGGCTGAAGAACCGCTTCAACGCCAACGAGACGCTGACCACGCTGATGCTGGTCTATGTCGCCAACCTCATGGTCGACTACCTGGCGCGCACACCGTGGCGCGACCCGGCCGGGCACAATTTTCCCAACAGCCGTCCCTTCATCGACGGCCAGATTCTGCCCGTGTTGCTCGGCGACAGCATCCGCCTCAACGTGGTGTTCGTGCTGATCGCAGTGGCGGTCGCCTGGTTCCTCACCGAGCGCACCCTGACCGGCTTCCAGATCCGCGTGCTCGGCCAGTCGCCGCGCGCCGGCGCCTTCGGCGGTTTCGACCGCAACCGCATGGTCATGCTGACCATGCTGATTTCCGGCGGCCTGGCTGGCCTTGCCGGCATCTGCGAGGTGGCCGGCCCCATCGGCCAGTTCCGCACCACCATTTCGCCGGGTTACGGCTTCACCGCCATCATCGTTGCCTTCCTCGGCCGCCTGCACCCGATCGGCATCCTCCTGGCCGGCCTGCTGCTGGCGCTGTCCTACATGGGCGGGGAGGGGGCGCAGATTGCGCTCGGCATTTCCGATCAGACGACGGCGGTGTTCCAGGGCATGCTGCTCTTCTACGTGCTCGCCTGCGACACGCTGATCTACTATCGCCTGCGCATCGTGCGCAGGCGTCCCGCCGAAGTCCTCCCGGCCGCGAGTTGACGCCATGACGATGATCGAAGGAATCCTGCTGACGATCGTCACCGCGGCGACGCCGCTGCTTTTCGCGGCAATGGGCGAGCTGATCACCGAACGGGCCGGCGTGCTCAACCTCGGCGTCGAGGGCATGATGGCGGTCGGTGCCGTCATGGCCTTTGCCGGTGGCCACATAACCGGCATGCCGATCGTCGGCGTGTTGAGCGGCATTGTGGCAGGCATGCTGATGGGGGCTCTCTTCGGCCTCATTACCCTGGTCTTTGCAGCCAACCAGAACGCCTCCGGCATCGCCCTCACTTTGTTCGGGCTGGGTCTGTCCGGTCTGATCGGCAATGCCTATACCGGTATGCCCGGTCTTGGCATGAGCCGTGTCCACATTCCGGTGCTCTCGGATATTCCGATCGTGGGTCCCGCGATATTCGGCGAGGACCCGCTCGTCTATCTCGCCGTGGCGCTGACCGTCGCCGTCTGGTTCTTCCTCTTCCGCAGCAACGGCGGACTGATCGTTCGTGCCGTCGGCGACAACCACGCCTCCGCTCATGCGCTCGGATACCGGGTTCTGCGCGTCCGCTTCCTGGCAGCGCTGTTCGGCGGTGCCTGCGCGGGAATCGCGGGCGCGTACCTGTCGCTGATCTATACGCCGCAGTGGACGCAGGGGATGACCGCAGGGCGCGGCTGGATCGCCATCGCGCTGGTGGTGTTCGGCACCTGGCTGCCCGGGCGCATCGCCATCGGCGCATTGCTCTTCGGCGCGGTCAACATTCTCCAACTCAACGCGCAGGCATTCGGTCTTGGCATTCCTTCGCAGTTCATGTCGACCCTGCCATATCTCATCACCGTTATCGTGCTGGTTGTGATTTCCCGTAATCAGGCGCTGCTCAAGATCAATACCCCGGCCGCTTTGGCCCGGACGTTCGTGCCCGACAATTGAGCAGCACGCCTGAAAATGGCATGAATTCTGTATGTCACGGTCAATGACGGCCGCTGACATGGGCGTCAACGAGAGGAGTGAGAGGATGCGAAAGTTTTTGGTGGCCGTTGGCGCGGCCGCGCTGCTGGCCGGGGCTTTGGGTAGCGCTCAGGCAGCCAAGCTGAAGGCGTGCTGGGTCTATACGGGCCCGCACAATGACGGCGGCTTCAGTCAGCAACACGACATGGGCCGTCTGGCGGTCGAAAAAGCCTTCGGCGACCAGGTTGAAACGGCCTATGTGGAGAGCGTACCGGACGGCCCTGACTCCGAACAGGTCATCCGGCGCCTGGCGCGTTCGGGCTGCGGCATCACCTTCACGACGTCGTTCCCGTTCATGGATCCGACGCTCAAGGTCGCCGGCGAATTTCCCAACGAGAAATTCGAGCACATGTCCGGCTACAAGAGCGCGCCGAACATGGCGACCTACAATCTGCGCTGGTACCAGGGGCGCTACGTCATGGGCCAGATCGCAGCGAAAATGTCGAAATCCGGTATCGCCGGCTACATTGCCTCCTTCCCGATTCCGGAAGTGGTCATGGGCATTGACGCCTTCATGCTCGGCGCCCAGTCGGTCAACCCCGACTTCAAGCTGAAGCTAGTCTGGATCAACACCTGGCTCGATCCAGGCAAGGAGGCCGACGCCGCCAAGACGCTGATCGACCAGGGCGCCGACGTGATCACGCAGCACACCGACTCGCCGGCGCCGATTCAGGTTGCCGAGCAGCGTGGCGTATATGCCTTCGGCCAGTCCGCCGACATGTCGAGCTTTGGCCCGCATGCCCAGCTTGCCTCGCTCGTCGACAACTGGGGCCCGTACTACATCCAGGAGGTCAAGGCGGTTCTCGATGGTACCTGGAAGACCCACCAGGTCTGGAATGGCATGGACACCGACGAGGTCGAGGTTACCCCGCTCGCCAACATGCCCGACGACGTCAAGGCGATGGCCGAAAAGACCATCGCGGACATCAAGTCCGGCAAACTGGTCGTCTTCGGCGGTCCCGTCACCAAGCAGGACGGCACGGTGGCGGTGAAGGAAGGCGAGGTGATGCCTGACGCCGACATCGACGCCATCAACTGGTACGTCAAGGGCATTGACGACAAGCTCCCGCAATAGGAGCCTGTTAACCGGCTAACCTGACGGGCGCGCCTCAACCAGGCGCGCCCGTTCCAATAAGCCAATCCGCCTAAAACCGAAGAGCCCATGTCACCTTTCGTCGTCGACTGGCTGAATCTTCTCGTGCGCTGGGCCCACATGATCGTGGGCATCGGCTGGATCGGCACGTCGTTCTATTTCATCGCCCTCGATCTCAGCCTGCGCAAACGCGAGGCGATGCGCGAGGGCGTCTACGGCACCGCCTGGGAGGTGCACGGCGGCGGCTTCTATCACGTCGAGAAATTCCTGGTGGCGCCGAAGGAGCTGCCGCCCGATCTCATCTGGTATCAGTGGGAGGCCTACCTCACCTGGGTCACCGGCTTCGCGCTGATGATCCTGCAATATTACTGGCGCGCCGACGTCTTCCTCATCAGCCCGGACGTCCTGCCGCTGCTGCCGGTTCAGGCGATCTGGATTTCCGTGCTCAGCCTTGCCGGCGGCTGGCTGATCTATGACCGCATCTGCAAGTCGCCCATCGGCAGGAACACGCCGCTGCTCGCCGTCATCGTCTTTGCGCTCATCGTTGGTGCCGCCTGGTTCTACAGCCACGTCTTCTCCGGGCGCGGCGCCCTTATCCATGTCGGCGCCTTCATCGGCACCATCATGGCGGTGAACGTCTTTGGCATCATCATCCCCAACCAGAAGAAGATCGTCGCCTCGCTGATTGCCGGCGAGGAGCCCGACCCGAGGCTCGGCGCCATCGGCAAGCAGCGCTCGGTCCACAACAACTACCTCACCCTGCCGGTTCTGGTGATGATGGTCTCCAACCATTATCCGATGCTCGCCGGACACCCGGACACCTGGCTGGTGGTGGCGCTGATCGTCGTCGGCGGCGCCTCGGTACGTCATTTCCTCAACCGTCACGACGCCCACGATCCGTTTGAAAAGTACGGCTGGGCGCTGCCGATCGCCGCCGTTGCGCTCGGCTTCGCGGTCTGGCTGACCGTGCCGCAGGTGAGGCCCGGCCTCACCGGCGTGACCGTTTCCGAGAGCGAGGTGCTGGCCATCGTCGGCAAGCATTGCATCATGTGCCACTCGGCCCATCCCAGCCACGAAGGCTTCGACGCGCCGCCCAAGGGGGTGATCCTCACCTCGATCGCCGACATCGTTCTGCACAAGGACCAGATCCTGGCGCAGGCGGTGAACAGCGATACCATGCCCCTCGGCAACGAGACCCACATCACCGAGGAGGAGCGCCAGAAACTTGGCGCCTTCCTCGCGAACCGCTAGAACGGACCCCACCGAAACCGGGGGCGGGATCATGGTCGATTTCCCGATCACGCTGGAAGCCGTCAACGCCATGAATCCGGCCGATTTCGTCGCCGCTTTCGGCGACGTCGCCGAGCATTCGCCGTGGGTGGCCGAGCGCGCGGCGGAAGCGCGCCCCTTCGCCGGCAAGCGCGACATGATCGAAGCCTTCGCCGACGAGGTGCGCGAAGCGGGGCCGGGGGAGAGACTCAAGCTGCTCCGCGCCCATCCCGACCTCGCCGGCAAGGCGGCGATCGCCGGCGAGATGGCTGAGGATTCCAAGCGCGAGCAGGCAGGCGCCGGCCTCGACCAGCTCACCCCGGAGGAGTTCACCCGCTTCACCGCGCTCAACGACGCCTACACCGCGAAATTCGGCTTTCCCTTCATCCTGGCCGTGCGCGGCGCCGACAAGCAGACGATCCTTTCCGCCTTCGCCGAGCGCTTCGAGCGCGAGCCGGAAGCCGAACTGGCCATGGCAATATCCGAAGTGACCCGCATCATCGGCTTCCGCCTCGAGGACCGGATCAAATCGTGAGTGCATCCGACACGCAGGTAATCGGCGAGCGGGCGCAGGCCATGATCGACGCTCTGGCCAAGATCAGCGCCGCGCCGGACAAGCTCACGCGCCTTTTCCTGTCGCCGGAACACAAACGCGCCGCCGCCGTTGTCGGCGAATGGATGCGCCGGGCTGGACTGACGGTGCGCATGGATGCGGTCGGCACCATGCACGGCCTGCTGCCGCCTGCGAAGGAGGGGCGCACCGCCAAGCGGCTGCTGGTCGGCTCGCATCTCGACACGGTGGTCGACGGCGGCCGCTTCGACGGCAACCTCGGCGTCGTCGCCGGCATCATCGCGGTGGAGGAGATCCGCACCCGCGGCATCCAGTTGCCGTTCGCGCTGGAAATCCTCGCCTTCGGCGATGAGGAGGGCGTGCGCTATCCGAAGACGTTGATCTCGTCTTCGGCCATCGCCGGCACCGTCGACGACGGCGTGCTGGAACTCGTCGACGCCGACGGCATGACCATGCGCAATGCACTGGCCGAATTCGGCGCCGATGCCGACCACATCACCGCCGAGGCCTACCACCGCGCCGACGTGCTGGGCTATCTTGAGGTCCATATCGAGCAGGGGCCGGTTCTGGAGCAGGCGGGCGAACCGCTGGGCGTGGTCAGTGCCATCGCCGGCCAGGGCCGCTACCGTTTCAGCGTGCGCGGCGAGGCGGGCCATGCCGGCACCGTGCCCATGGCCGTGCGCCACGATGCGCTCGCCGCCGCCGCCGAGATGATGCTGGCCATCGAGCAGGTGGCTAAGAAGGGCGTGAAGTCGTCGCTGGTCGCCACCGTCGGCGAGATCCGGGTGGCGCCGGGCGCCAGCAACGTCATCCCCGGCACGGTCGAGTTCAGCCTCGACCTCAGAGCCGCCGACGACACGGCGCGCACGGCCGCAGCAAGCGAAATCCGCGCCGCCTCCCGCCAGATCGGCATCCGCCGGGGTGTCGTCGTCGGCATCGAGACAGTTCACGACAAGCCGGTCGCCGTCTGCGCACCGCGGCTGAGAAAGGCGATCGCCATTGCGGCCGAGAGCGTCACCGGAGCCAAGCCGCGTGAGCTGATGTCGGGCGCCGGCCACGACGGCCAGGCGATGATCCACTTGACCGATATCGGCATGATCTTCGTGCGCTGCCGCGCCGGTATCAGCCACAACCCGCTGGAATTCGTCACCGTCGCCGATGTCGGTCTGGCGGTCGAAGCGCTGATTCACACAATCGCCAATATTGCCGGTGACGCTGCCAGCTAGATCACTGCACTTTGACAAATGCATCAAATTGAATTTGTTGAACGACTGCAATTGCATTGACGGCGTCTGGTTGTGACTGCGGTCACTGACCTATCCGGTCACACGGGCGAGAAGGAGTTCTGATAGCGTTCATTTTGCGCGCGGCACGCTCGCGGCGTATCTTCATTTGTTGCTTGTCGCGGCACGCGACGAAGCTTCAGCGGATCGGGAGGGTCCAATGAACGGGGAACGGGCAACACATTCATTTTCGGCGCGGCCGTCGATCGTTCGTCGCCTGAGGTCATCGCTGATACGAGCCGCTGCCGTTGTGCTGGCAAGCGGCCTCGCCGTCGCTGCGGCCGCGGCGCAGGAAGCGATCGTCCAGCCCGGCTTTGCCGTCGTCACCGGCTTTGCCGGCGTCGCCGCCACCCAGGCGCCGCAAGGTGCCGACCCGTTCGATTATGTCGGCATCGACCCGGGCGGCGCCTCGGCCCAGGTCGTCGACCTGACCGCGCTCGGCGCCCAGGGCGCCGAGAGCACGGCGGACAAGCCCTTCACCGTCACGCCCAGCGAGGTCGGCCAGGTCTTCGGCGTCGCCCTCGACGATGCCGAAAATCCCGACATCTATCTGGCGGCGACCTCGGCCTATGGCCTGTCGCTCGGCGTTGCCGATGCCAGCGGCGAGGTGAAGCGCGTGCAGCGCGGCGAGGCGGGCGCCCAGTTCGTGCCCGGCCAGTTCGGCCCGCCGGAACTCGGTGGCAGCCCAGGTTCCATCTGGCGCATCGACGGCACCAGCGGCGAGGTATCGCTGTTCGCCACGGTCGAAACAGCAGCGGGCAGCCCGGCGTCGCTCGGCGGCCTTGCCTACGACCCGCGGACCAGACAGATCTTCGCCGCCGACCGCTCCACCGGCATCGTCTATCGCTATGGCCTCGACGGCTCCCCGCAGGGGACCTACGACCACGGCGTCGAAGGCCGCCCGGATGCCGGCCTCGCACCGCTGCCGCCGACGCCGACGGCGCCGATCGACATCACCAGCTCGTCATTCGATACGACCAACCCCGCGAGCTGGGGCTTCGCGCCGCCCGCCCGGCGCGTCTTCGCGCTCGCTGTGCATGACGACCGGCTCTTCTACACGATCGCGCAGGGGCCGCAGGTGTGGTCCGTGCAGATCAATCCGGACGGGACGGTCTCCGGCGGCGCCCGCATGGAGGTCGAGGTCCCCTCGCTCCAGGACGGTGTCGAGATCACATCGATCACCTTTGATGGCCAGGGCCGCATGTACCTCGCCGAGCGCGGCGCCACCACCGGCGACTACACCATGTACGCGCTGGCCAATGGCGGCCAGAGCCGGGTGCTGCGCTATCTGCCCGTCGGTCCCGGCCAATGGCAGCCGGCGCCTGAGCAGTATTCGGTCGGCATGGCGCCGAACTACAACAACGCCGATGGTGGCGTTGCCCTCAGCTACGGCTACACACAACAGGGCGACAGTTCCGTCATCGACACCGGCGCCTGCGACGCAACCGTGTGGTCCACCGGCGGCCGCCTGCTCGATACAGGCGATCTCTCGGCCGCACCGGGAACGTTCCCCTATGTCGACGGCCTGCAGGGCAATGCGGAGGGTCTTGTCCAGCCGCAAAACATGCCGCCGACGGCGAGCTGGTTTGTCGATTATGACGACAAGGCCGGCCTTCCCGATTTCCGCGGCTATATGGGCGCGATCGCGACGCTGCCCTGCGCCGGCCAGTCGGCGCCGCCCCCGATGGCCTGCCCGCCGGGAACCTATTTCGACGGCAGCCAGTGCATCATCATTCCGACCTGCCCGCCCGGCACGACCTATCAGAACGGGCAGTGCGTCTATCCGAGCTGTCCTCCCGGCTACTACGTCCACAACGGCCAGTGCGTGCCGCCGCCGGTGAGCTGCCCGCCTGGGAGCTTCTACTACCAGGGCCAGTGCTACCCGATCAGCTGCCCGCCGGACATGATCAAGCAGCCCAACGGGCAGTGCGCATGCGCGCCGGGTGACGTCTTCTACAAGGGCCACTGCGTGCCGCAGCAGGCCTGCCCGCCGCCCATGATCACGCTGCCCAATGGGCTCTGCTGGTGCCCGCTCGGCTTGATCTTCGGCAATGGCGCCTGCCAGCCGCCGCCGCAGCAATGTCCTCCGAACAAGGATCTCTGGCATGGCAAGTGCGTCGACAAGTGCCCCTTCGGCACGATCCACAAGGGCCCCAACGGCGTCTGCAAGCCATTCACCCTGTGCGTGAAACCCAACGAGGTGTGGAACGGCAAGTGCGTGCCGCCGTGCGCGCCGGGTTGGGTGCATAGCGGACCGAACGGCACCTGCAAGCCGAAGATCATCGTTCCGCCGGGCAAGCTGTGCCTGCAGGGCGAGGAACTCTGGAACGGCCAGTGCGTGAACAAGTGCCCGTTGGGCACGATCCACACGATGCCCAATGGCGACTGCAAGGTGCTCACCCTGTGCGTCAAGCCGAATGAGCCTTGGAACGGCCAGTGCCTGCCGCCGTGCCCGAAGGGTCAGGTCCACACCAAGCCCAACGGCGCCTGCAAGCTGGTCTTCAAGCCGCCGGTCGGCACCTTGTGCCTGAAGCCCAATGAGTTGTGGAACGGCAAGTGCCTGCCGCCGTGCCCGGTCGGGCAGGTCCACACCAAGCCCAACGGAGCCTGCAAGCTGGTCATCAAGCCGCCGGTCGGCACCCTGTGCCTGAAACCCAATGAGTTGTGGAACGGCAAGTGCCTGCCGCCGTGCCCGGTGGGGCAGGTGCACACGCAACCGAACGGCGACTGCAAGCTGGTCATCAAGCCGCCGGTTGGCACCCTGTGCCTGAAGCCCAATGAGTTGTGGAACGGCAAGTGCCTGCCGCCGTGCCCGGTGGGGCAGGTGCACACGCAACCGAACGGCGACTGCAAGCTGGTCATCAAGCCGCCGGTTGGCACCCTGTGCCTGAAGCCCAATGAGCTGTGGAAGGGCAAGTGCCTGCCGCCGTGCCCGGTGGGTCAGGTGCACACCAAGCCCAACGGAGCCTGCAAGCTGGTCATCAAGCCGCCGATCGGCACCCTCTGCCTGAAGCCCAATGAGCTGTGGAAGGGCAAGTGCCTGCCGCCGTGCCCGGTGGGTCAGGTGCACACCAAGCCCAACGGAGCCTGCAAGCTTCTGTTGAAGCTGCCGGTTCCCAAGCTGATCGTGTGCAAGCCACCGCTGCAGGCGTGGAAAGGCCAGTGCCTGGCCCCGTGTCCGCCCGGCGCGGTGCGCAACCAGGCCACAGGGATCTGCCAGAACACGATCATCATCCCGCAGATACCCAAGCCGTAGGTTACAGGCCGCCGCCAGCAGGCGGCGGCCTACCCATGATCGCCAGTCGCTGCTAAGCGTTGCCTCGCCCATTTCATCTTGGGGAGGCCCGCCCGTGCTCGATCTCAAGCCGCTCGACCAATCCATCCGCTGCGACCTCGGCGAGTGTCCGGTCTATGACGACCGCGAGAACACGCTCCTCTTCGAGGACATCGTCAACCGGACGATCCACAGCGTCGATCTGTCAAGCGGCGCCGCCCGGCGGTGGCTCTTCCCGAGTGAGGTCGGTTCCTTCGGCCTGAGCGAGAGCGGCAAACTGGTCGTGGCGCTGCGCCATGACGTCGGTCTGTTCGACCGTTCCACCGGCGCGTTCCAGCTGCTGTGCACCATCGAGGACGGCGACCCCGATACCCGCCTCAACGATGGCAAGGTCGGACCCGACGGTGCCTTCTGGGTCGGCTCTATGGACGATCGCGGCAAGCCGGCCAATGAACGCAAGCCGCTGGGCTCACTCTATCGCGTCGATGGCAACGGCCATGTGGAGAAGAAGGTCGAGGGGCTGATCACCAGCAACGGGCTGGCCTGGAGCGCCGACGGGCGGACGATGTTCCACACCAACTCGAGTGGCGCCTGGATCGACCGCTGGCGCTTCGATCCGGCGACCGGCGCCATCAGCGAGCGCAAACGGATCGTTGCCAACATCGGCGAGGCCGACGGGCGACCGGACGGCGGCGCCGCCGACGCCGAAGGCTGCTACTGGAGCGCCGGCATCTCCGCCCAACGGTTGAACCGTTACGACGCCGATGGCCGGCTCATAGCCCATTATCCCGTGCCCCTGGCGGCGCCGACCATGCCATGCTTCGGCGGGGCCGACATGAAGACGCTGTTCGTCACCAGCCTGACGACCGGACGCAAGCCCGAGATGCTGGAGAAATACCCGCTGACCGGCGTGACGCTGATCGGCACGAGCCCGGTCGCCGGCGTGCCGGTCACCCGTTTCCGCGACGCTTGAGCGTTACGGCGACAGGCTGAGCTGGATATCCTTCCACTGATCGTATTGTGCTGCCGGCAGGTGGTACGGCCCGCATTGCTTGACGGCCTGCATCGCCGACTTCGCCGCCGCGGCCCCGATCGGCGTGGCAGGAAACTCGACAATGGCCGGGTCGCCGTCGAGCTTGCCGTCGGGTTGCAACTGAAAACGCAACGTGACGGAGACCTCATGCGGATCGCTCCAGCCATCCGGAACGCTCCAGCACCGCTTCGCCTGCGCCGTCAGCTCCGCCAGCAGCGTCTGCGGCAAGGTCGTTTTGCGGCCGAACTCCGCCATGCCGAGCGACGCCGCAATGTCCTTCCACGACGGGGCCTTCTTCTGATCGGCGGCCCCTGCCTTGGGGGGAGGGGGCTGTTCTTGACCGGCTGAGGCACCCTTGGCGGCGTCAGCCTTGGCGGCGTCGGTCTTAGTCTTTGGCGGCGACGACTGCTTCTGCTGCTGCTGAGCGGCGGATTGGGATTGGTCCGGTGGCTTCTTGGGCGGCTTCGGCGGCACCTGGTCGGCCGGCACCAGCTTCACCGGGATGATGTCGGGAATCTTGGCGATCGAGCTTAGCGATCCGAAGATCAGCAGCCCGACCAGCAGGTGGCCGATGGCCGAAGCGGCAACGCTGAAGACATCCGCCTTGGCGGAGGAGGCGATCACCGGCGGCGGGTCGGCCGGCGCGACCAGCTCCGGCACCGGAACAGCCGCAGCACCAGCCGTTTCCGCCGGCTTCACCGCTCCGGCGGCACCGCTATCTGGTTCCTGGTCTGCCATCGATGCTCCGCACTATGGCGTCATCCTAGCCGCGCCATCCTGTCAGCCCACTTGCCATATGGTAGCGCAGGGCCGTCGCCCCAGGGCAGGCTGCGGGGAAACGCACCCGGAATGGCCCGATTCCGCCGGCAGAATTGCGGCGAACAATGGGCCGCCGCCGGCGTCAACGTATGATCACGTTTGCGGCCTAGCGTGACAGCGGCAAGGAGGAGGGACGCCATGACGGAGATACGCCTGACATTCGCAGCCGAGGGTTTCGAAGCGGTCTCGAAGGTACTGGTCGAGATGGGAATCGGCTTCCAGGTCGAGCCGATTGCGGCGACGCCGAAGAAGGAGGCCGCGCCCGCAGTGGAAGCACCTCCGCCGGCCAAAAAGCGCGCACCGGCAAAACCGGCGCGCAAGGCATCCAAACCAAAGCGCGCTGCCCGCGGCCAAAAGCCGGCGTCCGATGACGCGGCAGCCCCGGCTGCCGAGCGCCTGCGGGCCGCGATCGCACGCAGTGGAACGGCCTACCGCTCGCCGCTGGAGCCGCCCGCTGGCGGCGAGCCGGTGGGCCCCGCCGGTGACAGGCCCGTTGGGCAGCCCGGCGGGCCTGGCGACAAATAGTAGGGGTGGGGACGGCAGCCTAGCCGGCTAACCAGCCTTCCAGTTTCTTGGCGTCTGGCAGGCCACCGGCATGCACCAGCTTGCCGTCGATCGCCACGCCCGGCGTCGACATGACGCCGGCCAGCACGATCGCCTTCGGGTCGGTGACCTTCTCGACCGCGACGTCGAGGCCGAGCTTGGCCGCGGCGGTTTTGACCATTTCAGCGGTCGCCTCGCAGCGCTTGCAGCCGGGGCCGTAGACCGTGACGTTCTTCATGGCTGTTCTCTTTCTAGAAGATGGCGTTGAACAGGAAGCCGACGGCAAGGATGCCGACACCCACCACGCCGATGAAGACGGCGATGAGGCGCAGCTTCAGCACCTGCCTGAGGATGATCATTTCCGGCAGAGAAAGAGCGATGACGCTCATCATGAAGGCGAGCACGGTACCGAGCGCCGCGCCCTTGCCGAGGAGCGCCTCGACAATGGGGATGATGCCCGCCGCATTGGCGTACATCGGAATGCCGACCAGCACCGCTGCCGGCACCGACCACCAGGCATCCGCCCCCATGATGCGCACCATCAGCGCCTCCGGCACATAGCCGTGGATGAGCGCGCCCATGCCGATGCCGAGGATAACCCAGAGCCACACCTTGCCCACGATCTCGCGCACGGCGACCCAGCCGAGATGGAAGCGGTCGGCCATGGTCAATGGCTCCTGCGCCATGGCGACGGCGGCGCCGGCGTGGATGTCACGCACCCAGTCCTGCAGCCAGCCTTCCACACGCAGCACACCAATGACGAAACCGGCCAAGATCGCCAGGCCGAGGCCGAAAGCGAGATAGGTCGCCGCCACCTGCCAGCCGACGAGACCGAAGAGCAGCACCAGCGCCACTTCATTGACCATCGGCGCGGCGATCAGAAAGGAGAAGGTGACGCCGAGCGGCACGCCGGCCGAAACAAAGCCGATGAACAGTGGCACCGCCGAGCAGGAGCAGAAGGGCGTCAGCACGCCGAGGCCGGCCGCCATGACGTGGCCGGCGCCTGCGCCCCTGCCGGAGAGCAGGGCGCGTGTCTTTTCCGGGCTGAAGAAACTGCGCACGAAGCCCATGGCGAAGACGATGGCCAGGAGCAGCATCAACACCTTGGGCACGTCGTAGAAGAAGAAGGCCAGCGCATCGCCGGTGTGGCTCTGGCGTTGAACCGGCAAGAGCGACGTCAGCCATTCGGCGAAGGGGCTCAGGCTGTCATAGATCACCCACCAGAGGATGGCGGCGACAACCAGCCCCCCGATCCATGGCCAGGCGGCGGGCGTCCTGTGCCGCGGCAGGTCGCCTGTCTCGGCGGTCGTCATGCCGCACTCCGCTCGGGCGTCGCCTCGGCGCTGAGCGCCGCGTCGAGCAGCTGCGCAATCGCCGGCATGAGATCGGGATTGCGCCGGTAGCGGACCCATTGCGCATCGCGCCGGTCGATGACCAGCCCGGCTTGCTTCAACACCTGCATGTGGCGCGACATCCGGCTTTGCGTGGCGCCAAGCACCGGCATCAGCTCACAGACGCAGTGCTCGGAACCGTCGTTCAGGAGCCGCATCACCTCGAGACGGGTCGGTTCGGCCAGCGCTGCAAGAACGGACAGGACCATTGGCTCTCTCCTTTATGCGCATATGCGCATGGCCGGGAGATGGCGTCATTGATCCAGGTCAAGCGAGGAGCAGGGGAGCGCGAGTGTGTCGAAACCCGCAGGCCCCTCGCGCGGCTGACGGTGCTGGAATGCCCAAAATCAGGTGTTGGTGAGTGGAAGGCAGCTACTGAACTGCGCGATGCCCCGTCGTGGCCGCGGCGGGGCTCAGCGCTTTTTTACAGGACGACTCCCATTGCCCTTTGTTTGTTTCAACTCCGGGGAAAGGGATAGGTCGCTGTTGCCTCCTGTCGAACGTAAGTTCAGTAGCCGGCGTATGTCGATTAAGGTTACCGAAATCTTTCCGCGCCGCAATCGAAAGGTTGATCGATGGTTAATGCACGCGCTGAACCGGGCGCAAGCGCAGCGGTCCTTCAATACCCCCATGTGAGGCGGTGGACGACGATACGCCGCCCGCCTCAAGTTGAGCCGGGGAGGCCGGCCTTCGGCAGGTTCCCTTCTGAGGCAACGAGCCCCGGCCGAAAGGCCGGGGCTTTTTGCCGCTAGACTAGCCGGCGACGGCAAGCTTCCGCGACAGGACAGGGGCCAGCCAGAACAACCCGGCTACCAGCAGCGCCACCGCCATGATCAGGAGGAGCAGCCAGTTGGACGGGTCCGGCTTGAAGATCATGTCCACGACCACCGTGAACAGGAGGACGAGATCGAACTTGGCGATCGTCAGGATCTCCCGGCACGTGGCCACCACATCGGGGCTCGCGCCCGCGGCGCTGAACCCGGCGTCGACCTTTTTGGCGAGCGGCGTCAGCACGAGAATGCCGAGCGTCACGGTTGATGCCACACCGACGAGCCTCAGGATGATCCACTCGGGACACGGCGCCAGGCGCACCGGGCGCCGACGCGCGCATTGACGGGCAAACCACGGGCTGAAATATCAGGAACACTTGCGGTTCAAGGGGTTCCCAGCGGGACACGCGATCGTGCCATCCGATCAGCCCATCGACCTGTCCACCCTGCGGGTGGTCCTCGACAAGTCCCTGCTGCGAATCCAACTGCGGGCGGACGCCGCCGCGCTGACCGCTGAACTGTCGAGTGACGGCGCGGCAGCGCCGACGGCGATCCCGCTGCTGGGGCTGGGCGGAGAGCCCTCTGGCTCCACCGACCTCAAGGCGCTGTCGCCCGAGCGCATCTACACGATCGCCATCCGCACACCCGGCGGCCCGCCGCAGAATCCCGGCCCGCCCGTTGCCCGCCAGTATCGGTTGCTGCAAGCCGGGCAGGCGAAGCGGTCCGCATCCGCGGCCGCCCGCAAGCTCGCGACCTCAAGCTTCGAGACAGCGGACGGCCGCGTCCATGCCAGCCTCTTTCTTCATGGTTCGCCGGCGTCCCTGAGCCTGCGCCTTTCCCGGACCGACGACATCGATGCGTTCCTCGCCGGATTGAGCACGCGGACCGCCGCTGCGCCGCATGTCCGCTTCTCCGTCGTGACCTCGGTCTACAATGTCGCGAAATATCTCGACGAATTCTTCCAGTCGATCACGTCCCAGACCCTCGACTTCACCTCGTCCGTGGACCTTATCATGGTCGACGACGGGTCGACCGACGCCTCTGCCAGGCTGATCCGGCGTTGGCAGGCGAAATACCCGAAAAACATCCGCTACGTCCGCAAGGCCAATGGCGGGCCGGCATCGGCCCGCAATTTCGGCCTCAAGCGCGCCCGCCATGATTGGGTGACCTTCATCGACCCCGATGATTTCGTCAGCACCGACTATTTCGAGGAGGTCGCCGCCGCCATCCGGGAGAACCCCGGCGCATGCATGGTCGCGTGCAACGTGATCCACTACCTCGAAGACAGCAGGACGTTTGCCGACACCAACATGCTCCGCTTCAAGTTTGCGGCCGGCACCACGGCCGTGCCGGTGGCGGAACTCGGTAACAACATCCAGCTGATGGTGAATTCCGCCTTCTTCCTCAGGGAAAGGATCGGCGCGCTGGAGTTCGAAACCGGCATCCGCCCGACGTTCGAGGACGCGCATTTCGTCGGCCGCTACCTCATCCGCTCCGAAGACATGCAGGCCGTCTTCTGCCGCGACGCGAAGTATTTCTATCGCCAGCGCGCCGACAACTCATCGCTGCTTCAGGTGTCCCAGAGCGACCCGGATCGCTACACGACGATGGTAACCAGAGGCTACATCGATCTTCTGGCGCACGCCGCGAAGCTGCGCGGCACCGTCCCGAACTATATCCAGCACACCGTCTTCTACGACCTGCTGTGGCAACTGGCGCCGCTCATCGACAAACCCGCGCCGGCCTATCTTGCCGATCCGGCCCATCGCCAGACCTACCTCGCCAATCTGAAGGCGCTCTTCGCCCATATCGACGCCGACACCGTCCATGCGCAGGAGATCGTTGCCCTGCCATTCTTCGTTCGCCTGGGCATCGTCAGCCTGTTCAAGGGTGAGGGCCGGCGCTGCCGGGTCGAGGTGACCGGCTTCGATCCGACCGCGGGGCTGGCGCAGGTGGTCTCATGGTCGCAGTCCTCCGATACGCCGCTGCGCGTCGAGGTCGACGGCAACGTCATTGAGCCGACTAGGCAGACGAGTTGGAAGCACGATTTCCTGGGCGAGGCCTTCATTTGGGAGCATGTCGCCTGGCTGCCGCTGGGTGAGCACGGCCTGCTGCGAATTGCGCTCGGCGGCGAGCCGGCGGAGATCAGGGCCGGGGGCAGGGCGTTCGGCCAGGCTGCCCAGCTCTCCGACGTCCGTGCCGCCTGTGCGCGCCGGCCCGTCGTCTACGACGAGGCCGCCCGCAACGGCATGCCATCGGATCGGCTTGCCGCCCACTGAGCCGCGCAGTCAAAGGCGGCGATCGTCGCGCCATGCCTAAACAAACCATGGTAAATATTGGAATGCCGCTTGTGGCTATTTATTAACCATCAATCTGCTCAAATACCCGCACGGGTTGGCAGAAATGACTTCTGCTGGACGCAAAAAACGGTTGCGTATGGGTAGTGAGCAGAAATGAATTCTGCGAATCCAAAAAGTCTTCCCGACTCATCGTTGCACGAACGCAATCGTCGTCGGCATCAGCGCGTCAAGATCCACCTTCTCGGGCGCTTCATGCTTGAAGATCAGCACGAATATCCCTGCCAGACGCAGGATATCTCCCCGGGCAGTCTCGCCATTACAACGCCCATTGTCGGTCGCCTCGGCGAAAGGGTGGTCGTCTATGTTGATGTCATCGGCCGCGTCGAAGGAAAAATCGTCCGTATCTTGAACGGTGGCTTCGCGATGTCCATCAACGCCACCGTCCGCAGGAAGGACAAGCTCGCAGCGAAACTGATGTGGCTCGCCAACCGAGATGACCTGGACCTGCCAGAGGACCGTCGCGACGACCGTGTTACGCCGGTCACGCCGATCACCACGGTGACGTTGCCCGACGGGCGAGAATACCGCGCCCGTATTCTCGATGCTTCGTTATCCGGCCTCGCCCTCAAGATCGACGTGAAGCCACCGATTGGCTCGGCCGTGAACACCGGCAGGATACGGGCCCGCGTCGTGCGCCATTTGGAGCAGGGTGTCGCGGTCGAATTTGTGACGCGGCAGTGCGAACTGGTGTCGATCTCGCGGGCCTCGTTCTATCGTCAGCCGGCCGGCGAGAGCCCGGAGAACCTCGAACTCATGCGGCTCATCGACGAGGCGTTCCTGGAGTGCCCGTTCTACGGCGCCCGCCAGATGGCCCGCCACCTGCGGCGGCTCGGCTGGTGCGTCGGCCGCAAGCGGGTACGGCGTCTGATGCGCAAGATCGGGCTCTCGCCGATCTATCAGGCACCGAAGACCAGCGCGCCGCACCCGCGGCACAAGATCTACCCGTACCTGCTGCGGCACATGACGATCGAGCGGCCTGATCAGGTCTGGTGCGCCGACGTGACTTACATCCCGATGCAGCGCGGCTTTCTCTACCTCGTTGCCATCATGGACTGGGCGAGCCGCAAGGTCCTGGCCTGGCGGCTGTCGAACACGATGGAGGCTGACTTCTGCGTCGCAGCGCTCGAGGAAGCGATTGCCCGCTACGGCAGACCTGACATCTTCAACAGCGATCAGGGCTCGCAGTTCACCAGCTTCGCCTTCACCAACACGCTCAAGGACGCTGGTATCCGCATCTCCATGGACGGGCGCGGGCGCTGGATGGACAACGTCTTCATCGAGCGGCTGTGGCGATCCCTCAAATACGAGTGCGTCTTCCTCAATGCCTTCGAGACCGGCAGCGAGGCCACGAGCGGGATCGGTCGCTGGATCGGCTATTACAACACCTCGCGCCCACACTCTTCGTTCGGCGGCAGGACCCCCGACGAGGTCTATGCTATCGACAGCAAGCAGGAGAAACTGGCGGCGTAGTCACACCCAGAATCCACCTTAGCCAAGCCGCCAAGCTGTCTCAAAAAGCGGACCCACCTCTTACTTCATGTGCCTGCCGGGCACCAAATTCAGCACGCCGAGGTGACAGCCAAGTTTGATCAGCGGATGGCCTTGGTGGGGCAACTCTGGTCGATGAACGATATCTCGTCGCGCTGGTGCTGGCCTCGGGTCTCGGCGGCCTCGGGCCGCTTGGCTGGCGCAGGAAGCGGAAGGCAACCGCAATCGCAGCCTGATCACCACAACTCGATTTGGATTTCGGAGAGGCCGCCGCCCGGCGGCCTTTCTGTTTTCGTTCAGCGCATCCGGCCCATGCGGTGGAGCATTCCGGTCATGCCATTTCAGACACTTCCCGACTCTGCTGGATCAGCGCCGCTATGGGCGGAGTTCGTGCGGTTGGTGCGCGACGCGGAAGACGCCAGGCCGGTGAACGGGTAAGCCTGTTGGCCGCGCGTCATCGCGCGGTCAACCTCTTGCTTTCACCCAAATCGGGCCGGAAGAGGCTTAACGCGAGCGGGCGCGGTCATCACGCTGGACATTGCCAACCCTCCAAGCCCCCGCAGGCCCACGCGCTCCCTCATCAGCCCCGCGTGACGCAGACACCATTAGGCGCAATGTGAGTGAACCCCGGAAGGCATTTCCGGACACACTTGCCACCCCACAAATCAAACCCGGCCGGGCACTTGCATTGGCCGTTTGGTGGAGCGTGGATCGAACCGTAAGGACATTTGGGCAAGCACTTTCCCTGCCAAAGCTCTTTGGGCGGCACGCACAAGACGCGGAACACGAGCCCACACGCACCTGATGGCGGCAAGTGAACCTGGCCTGGCGGACATATCGGCACACATCGTCCGTTCCAGTTTTCGGTCCCCTGCAGGCACAACACGTGAGCGGCGTTGGGATTCAGCTGAGGTGTGAGCACGGCCGTACCGGCTGCAGCGACTTCCACGACGGTGAGAACTAGGGTGCCGACCAAGGCAACGAGCGCGACACCGCATAATAGGCGGCAACAGAGTTTCGCGAGCGCAAGGACGAGCTGGGGCATGGCATCACCCTCCCGAGCAATGCATCAGTATACAGGGTCCTCAATGGTCCACCAAACAGACCGAGCAGAACGGCCCGGACAGGGAGACCGCCCGGTCGAAAGTCCAGGGTTTCTTCTTGCTCCCTCACATGAGGCGGTAGCCTCCCGGAGCATTGCTGCCTAAGATAGTCCGGTGGAGTCCCGGTCTCGATTTGACGATCCAGTCGGAACTCCTCCTGCGGCGCCGCCCTCTGGCCAGGTATGCTGCCATGTTACACACGGCAACGCTTTGCCTATCACGACCAAGACTTGATCACTGAGAAATAGATCACCGCGACTTGGCAATCTTGCCCGTGCAGAGACCATCGCAAGATTGCAGCCAGAGAAAGCCGCAGCCCCAGCGCGTTGGGGCACAGCCGCCGGCGCGACACTCCATGAGTGCGCCACAGTCGTTACTGCGCAGCATCCCAGATTGAGCGGACGAACAGGTGCAGGTGGGCAAAACGCGACCACCCTTCTGCTGGATCACAGCGTCCTCGCAAGAAACGTCGCCGAGGTACTGGGTGTACCTTTCAAACACTGTGAAGTCAGGGAACAGCTTGTTCACCTGCGGTGCCATCTTGTCGATATAGCTCACCGCCGCTTTGTTCTTTCTCGCATTCGAGTAGCTATCGGGCGCGAGCCTCTCGCGTAGATCCGAGAGCACGGCCTTCTGTCCCTTGTCGCGTAGAGCCTCGATCCCCTCGTTCAGCCGATCTTGCCAGAGCGCAGCTTGGTAAGCGTCCGGTAATCGATCAAAGATCAGCTTTTGTTCGCCAAGGCTTAGGGCTGCGAGCCCATTCCGGAAAGTAATCAAGCAATCCGCTACGTTTTGCATGGCGAGACCTCCCGATTGCATCCAGATGTTACTATCGGCGAGCGGCAGTCCATATTCAACATCCCGCACAGAAAAAGCTTACCTTGCCAGCCGAGCCTGCTTCGGTGTTGCCGACGGTGCGGATGAAGAGCTTCATCGGTCCCTTCAGCCGCGCAAAGACATGCTCGATGGTCGAGCGGACCTTCGAACGTTGGCCATGCCGGCGTCCACCTCCGGTGCTTCGGACGACCTAGCACAATCAGGACAATATTCCTGTATGCCGGTCGGCGTACGCGATCTGCTTTCGTCCGTCGGTCGCCCCCGAATGCTAACCGTGCCTTTGAAAACATCTGCCGCTCGGCGCGACATGTGTCTGCCCCGGGGCGCATCTTGGGACGCACTTTCCGCCCCAGAACTCGAAGCGTGTCGGACACACACATTGACCGTTGACGCGGGCCTGCCCCGGCGCACATTTCGGCACGCAATGTCCGTTCCAGATTTCGTTTGGTAGTGGACACAGTACCTTCAACGTTGCGCATGCCCCATTCGGCGGAAGATGAACCCTTCCGGGCGGGCAGACAGCTACGCACCGTCCCTTCCAATTCTCTGTCCCTTGCGAGCACAACGGCGGAACCAGGTGCAGACCATTTTGAGGCACGACTACGGTCATGCCGGCTTGAGCTGCCCCATCGATGCCGCCAACAATTGGAGCCAGGCAGAAGAGCATGAGGACGAAGAATCCACGCCAGAACCGCCCGCGGTTCTTCGATAGCCCAGGAATTCGATGGCGCATTGGCATAGCTCCCGACGCCCAGGAGGACGCACGAAGAGTAGCACGCTGCGACTACTTGCTAAACGGGTTTCGGCCCCGGACCTGAATGCTCAGCATCGCGTGCTACAGTTCGGGGTTCGACTGTCCCTTTGTCGCAGATACGTGAAGCGGAGAGCAATCCTGATTGTCCGTCATCAAAACGAATGGGACTCGTGAGCTTTCCCGGGATTGGAGGACTGGGCTCATCGGGTTTTGAGGTTAAGCCGCTTGGCTGTGATGGCGCAAACGGCGGTTTCGGATGGTCATTTCCTTGATGCGCTTTCTCCTTTCGATGACGGCTTGATCGCGGCCGAAGTAGACGTCGGCCGGTGTCAGATTGCCGAGGCTCTCGTGGTAGCGGTGGTGATTGTATTGCTCGACGAAGGCGCCGATCTGGCGCTCGAGGTCGCCCGGCAGGAAGTAGTTCTCGAGCAGGATGCGGTTCTTGAGCGTCTGGTGCCAACGCTCGATCTTGCCCTGGGTCTGGGGATGAAGCGGTGCGCCGCGGACGTGATCCATGCCCCGGTCCTTGAGCCAGTCGGCCAGGTCGCCGGCGATGTAGGAGGAGCCGTTGTCGGAGAGCAGCCGCGGCTTATGGACGACATGGGCCTGATCACAGCCCGACGCCTTGAGCGCCAGGGTCAGCGTTTCGGTGACGTCCTCGGCCTTCATCGTCGTGCACAGCTTCCAGGCGACGATGTAGCGCGCGTAGTCGTCGAGGATCGGCGATCCCCTCGCGGCGGCATAGCGCGGCGATCGATTCCTCGCCACGAAGCCCCGCCAGAACGATGCGGATCTTCTCTTCGGAAGAATGCTGCTTGCGGGTGCGTCGCCGGATATCCCTGATCGTCCGGTCGGCGGCATTCTTGGCATCAATCGGTTCACGTCTCATCGTCTTCCTCCTGACTGGAAACGATGAGCCGCAAATCCTCCGCTATGCAATCAGCTCAATCTGGCCCACAGGCGCTGATGCCGGACAATCCTGATCAACGGACCTATGGATTCGCTCCGACACCGCGAACCGGGAAGGGGGGCGAAGGTGATGCTGTCATGCGCCGCACCCCGATCCCCACCGCCTCGCTCAGCGTCGATCAGGACGTCTGCCGGGCGCCACATCCGGACATGGCTCGACGGTCAAACTTCCTGTCGCAAGGCCCGCACTTGAGGATTGTGCGGAACGCGTTATTTGCGGCATTGCTCTATAGCAGTGAACCTCCCGTTCCGCTTGTAGAGCCGGGAGCCGAGGAAGCAATATCTCTCGGCTCCCTCGCGTTTTGGCTGTTGGTCCGCGCTGCTCCTTTCGCCACCAGGCGATTGTGTCGTGCACCGTGAGCGGTGGGACAGCGAACCTCACGCCGCGTTTGTGCTGCGAGCAGACTGCGTTGAACTCCGGCCTCGTATCGTCATCCAAGCCTCGGAAGCGAGCGTAGGATTTGAACCTGTAACCTTCGGGCGAGGCTCGATGGCGAAATCACCCTTTCGGTGCGGATCAGATCCACTGCGGCCGACCGATTCAGGCGGCGCAAGAGGCTCGATGTCGTTGATTGTCGCTTCATCGGACAGGCCAGTTTCTACTAGGCCGGCGCACCGGCAACGGGCGTCGGCATAAACCAGAACCGCCCGCGAGTCCGTCCTTTTTTGCCGCTGGGTCGTTCGGCCTCACGCCGCCGCGCCGGGTGGCACGAGCAATTGCGGCTGCGGTTCGATGATCGTCCGCCGCTCCGGAGTCAGCCGCGCCAGCATGGCGCCGCTGATCTTGAACGGGTCGCGCAAACACCCCCAGCTCGGGCCGTAGCGATAGACCGCCATGCGGCGCTGGCCGGGGTTCACCCGCTCGGCTGAGCCATGCATGATCGCATCGACGAACATCAACGCATCGCCCGCATTGAGGTGGCACTCGATGGCGCTTTCGATGCCTTCCATCGACCTGCCCCAGTTGCCCTTGCCTGCGATAGAATGTTGGACTTCACTCGCTCTCCCTCCGCCATATCGGATTGAAATTATCTATATATCTACGATATTTCTACGTCGACCCCCGGCTTGGACCCGACTGGGTAATATGTGCCTGCGGTTTAGGGCGGCTATCACAGCGCGTTCGCCTTCAGCGGAGGTCGGTCGCCGACGCAGATGGTCCGCCGCGTCCCGAAACTCCACCCAACGGCGCGAGAGCCCTGGGCGGCCCTTTACATGAGATCGCCCCCGGGATGCTGCGCCGAATCGCCGGACGATGAGTGACTGAAACGGCGCGCTTGAGTTGTGCTGGGCCGGTGGGAAGGATGGTGGAGGTGCGCGCCCACGGCGAAGGATTGGCACCGTGGCGCGCTGCCGACCGTTTTTCCGGACACCTGTCGGCTGGTCCGCCCGGCGGGGATGCGCGGGACCGGGCGCCCGCCCGCGCGCGCTAGGGCGGCGCTCGCGGCTGCCTCCCGGCAGGAATGCAGCAACCGCCGGGGAGAGAAATTCAGTCGTCGAATCCCGCGTAGAGGAACGCGGCCGTGGTCAGTTGGATTCGGTAGGCATCATTAGGCGTTTTCGGCCGCTCACCGGCCGGCAAGCGGGAGAGCCGGTTCCCCCTTCGCCGCGCGGCGACGAGAAGTTCAGCCGCGTGATCGATGGCATGCTGATCCACATTCTGCTCCTGTCCGCGGGAGGGCGCGGCCAGACGCTTCGACACGCCAACCGACCGTCCATCGGCCCGGTCAGCCGCCGAGCATGACCCCTGCTCCGGCTATGAGCGGCGCATTGACCCAGCCAAATGTCATGAAATCCTCGCGCACCGGCTTCCCGGCCGCACGAATTCCGCCGTGGTGCGCAACTTCCCGGTCTTCCTCACCCGACAATCAGTTGCTCGACGCCTTGACGAACTTGCCGTCTTCGATCTTGAACTGAAGCGTCAGCGGCTGCGTCGGCTTCTGCGCATAGCGGGGACGCAGCTTGTCGGCATCACCGACGACGAGCAGCTTGACGGTGACGATCCCCTCGGCAACCGACAAGGACTGAAGGCTGGCATCCTCCTGATAGACGGGACCGGCCGCGATCTGCGCGTAGGCGCCATTCTTGGAGGCAAACGCAAAGAGCGTGATCCATTGCAGGTTGGCACCAAAGTTCCGGCAGAGAGCGACGGCCTCGCCGGCGCTACCGGCAAGCTCGCCCGACGCGCTCTTGCCGAGCGTGTAGCCGATCGGGATGGTCACGGCTGGCGCGCCGGACAGGCCGCTGTGCCCCATGATCTGCGTTTTGCCGGCAGCCAGCGTGAAGGTGTCGCCTTCGAAGGAATAGGTCGCATTGGCGGCATCGAACGCGTTCATCGAACCGGCTGCCCCGGCCTTGCCGACCGGATTCACGGCGACCATCACCCCAACCGCAATTGCCACAACAGGAGTAAACATCTTTCTCTCTGACATGGTGTTGTTCCTCCACAAAGTCGCCGTCCGTACAAGGCTCAGTAAGTAGCTCATTCGTGTCAATACAGCGACCATAAGTATAGTCCGAGCTTGTCAATTTCTGCGCAATCGCGCAGAATTGGCGAAACGAAAGGATGTCGGTTGATACTGCTTTCAATGGCACGGCATTTCGCCAGCTTTGAAACGTTGCGAAACCCATGCCATTTCTCGGGGCGGCCAGAAACAACAACGGGTGGATCAATGTCAAAGGGCTATTTGAACCGGCTATGCCGGTATCTCGGGGCTGTGCTGGTTGTGCTGTTGCCGACAATACTGCTCGGGGCGGTTCTGCCGGCTGCGGCGGCGCAGATCGACGTGACCAATTGTCAGTCGAAACGAGTCAAGATGTGCAGCTACGACAACACTTGGTCCGACAAGCCCAACCAAAGCCATCTCATGGCGAAGGGTGAGTCCGCTCATTTCACATGCGACGCCAACTGCAAGTTCTGGATCCTGGCATGCGCAAACGGCACGTGTCACGCGTGCAAAGGCGGCACTGGCTATTGGATGGACCATTCCTGGGGCAAGGGCTCCTACGGTCTAATGTCGCTCGCTCTGACGAGCGACCAATACAATCCCGCCTACGAGAGTTCCGACCTCGTCAAGGACGCTTCGTGTCCGTAGGCCGAGCAACCTGGCGTTAGGATTGGTCGCCTGATCGCGGCGAAGTCGAACCCGGCCGCGACTTTCGTCCAGACCAATGCGCTCTCCGTGGCGAATCTGGATTATTGCGGCAACTGACGACGACGCTGCCGTCTGTCGACACGGCGGCGATACTTTCGGGAACATGGGCAGTCGGGTCGAGGAAGCCGAGCGAAGACCTTATCACCTAGGGCGCGCACCAGCTTCTTGGCGTAGACTGGCCCGATGCCACGGATCATGCCGGATGCGAAGTACTTCTTGATGACTTCGATCGACGTCGGCGGCGATGTCTTCAGGAACTGCGCCTTGAACTGCTGGCAATGGGTGTGGTCGTTCATCCATTCGCTCGACGCGTGACCCATGATCCGTTTGGGAGCAATTTCGTGACGTATTTCATGCACCCACCGAAAGCTCGCATTCCCGCGGCTCTACGGTCCCATGGTAGCAAATAGTAGTACCCCACACAGCGCGCGCCACCGACGCGCCAATTCAGTGCCAACTTTGCTCACTGACATCGGAATCCGCCGCATTGCGCCCCAACAAAGGACTTGTGAGGCGGACTGCGGCCCTCCCGATCATTTCCAGGGCGACTATCCCCGCTCTCGCGTCGAGAACCTGAACCCGCTTCGGCCGTTTCAGGACTCGTCCGAAGGGGATCAGTCCATTAGCGGCGCCCGTGCAGTGGATTGCGGTTCTCTTTCAAGAGGCCGTTCCTTCATTATCGCTCGGCGGCCGGCGCACCTTCGAGATGGGTCAGGGGACTTTGGTGAAGGTGCGGAACCCCAGGGTACGGGATGGGCAAGCCGGTTGTTGGCGTCCAGATATAAGGGGTCAGATAGAGTACCACCTCAGTGGTTTTTTCCAACCCATTCTGGTTCGAGAACAGCCCACTGACGATGGGCGCATTGCGCAGCCACGGTAACCCTGCGTTCCCGGTGGACCGTCTCTGCCGGTTAAGCCCGCCGACAACAATCGTTTGGCCACTAGTCACGCTCACAGACGACTTCGCCGAGCTCTTCTCCTTTTGGACAAGCGCACCGGCCACCGCCGAGTCGAACTGCAATTCCTCGACGCTCATGTCCAGCCTTATTGTCGAGTTCGGCAAGGACGATCGGCGTCACATTCAGCGTGACGCCCGCGTCGATCGGATCCGTTGTCGTAACATCCGTTCCTTCGCCCGTCTTCTGGACGGCAACAAAACGCTCGGTCACCACCTGAATCTGCGCGGGCTGATTGCTGCGGGTCGCGAGGTAGGGCCGCGACAAGACCTGGGCCTTGTCGATGCTGGTCAGCAGATCGATCGTGACGGTAAGCTGCGCGGGGTTGACGATGCCGTCGAGGAAGGTGAACCCGACGTTGGCGCCAAGCTGACCGGGAATCAGATTGATCCCGCTAAACTTGCCTGCCGCGCCATCGGTGATCTTGGTCCCGAGCTGTGCAACGGCGTCGACATCGAATTGGACCACGAGCGCCTCGATCAGGACGTGTGGCACCTCTTGGTCGGCTTGATTGAGCACGGCGACCGCCTTGGTTACGGCGTTCGGCTGCCCGCCAATGTAGACGGCGTTCAGTTCTGGCAGTTCTCCGATCGTGATCGCGGAACTGCCCCCTCCCGCGTACAAGCCCTTCAACAACGCAACCGCGTCCGAGCCCTTCAAGTGTCTCAGCGCCACTTCCTCGTAGATATTGTCAGCTTTCGGCGCCGCTTTTGCTGCGTCGCCAACGGTCGGAGCGCCACCGGCGGCGGGCGCATCGACCTTCAGCCCCCGCTGGAAAACGAGAATTCCGTTCTTTCGGTCAACCGACAGGCCGTGAGGATTGACGAGCTGATTTAGCGCGACCAGCAGTGGTACGCGGTTGAAGCGCGCGGTGACCGTTCCGTTGAGAGAAATATCCGATAGATCATACGAGACTCTGGTTGTTCCCAATATTCTGTCGATCACCAGCGCAATCGGTGCGTCGGCGAGATCGACGCTGATGACGAATTGCGAGCCGTCGGAGGTCTTGGCGATGCTAAGCTGCTTGATCGTGGCCAGGACGCGCTGTTGCTGCTCTTTGTCGATTTCAGCAGTACGCGCTTGATAAGCAGCCAGCAGCGACTGCAGGTCCTTGTCATTTTCGAGTGCTGGCTCGCTCACGCACCCCGTTACTACGGAGATGATCAGCGATACAGCCAGCAGCCGGGCGCCGCGAAGATAACTCGAATACCACTCGACGGCCCGAAATCGCCCCAAATACTGACCGGTCGCGCGCATGTCCGCCCCGTATGTCCGCAACAGCTGAGACGACGCGGCCGGGCAAGCGGGCCGCACCCCGCTTAGCAAGCTGGGGCCAGATGAGCCTCACCAAGGATTGCAGCCCATTAAGGTCGCGTTCGCAAGCGAAAAAGCACCGCCACCCCGGCAGCACTTCAGTATTGGCCCCCTTTCCGCAGCAAATCCCGGATGCGACGGACGACCGGGATGGTAAGCCCAGCACACCGACCACCCCCGCCCCATTGCATCACCAACCTCCTCGCCCAACGCGCGGTCAGCCAAATCTGGTGGCAAAGCGGGCGCGCGAATGGTGGCAATCCTGGGCTACCTGACCCGGACAACTCGTCTGCTCACGACATTCGCCGCTCGCAAGGGTTGCCAAGACCCGCAGATGACAGCAATATCACTTCAGCAAAGCGCTTCACCTGATAGGCTTCAGTTCACAGGCATCACAGGAGACGCCGGTCACGGCATGGTTTTGTAGTGGAGGACATCTCATGAGAACCGTATCGCTAGCGACCGCGCTCCTTGTATCGGCCGTTGCTTCGACGCTTGGCGCCGGCGCGCGCCCGGCATTGGCAGCATCCGCTTCCGCATGTGAAATCACCGATCTTGCCTGCTGGGGGGCCGGCACAAAATGCAATATCAAATTCAAGAATAATACGGGCGACGCCTCGGGCGGCGGCATCAGTCATCAAAAATCCTTGGCGGCGACCATAAGGGTCCTGGCAATAAAAACGGACGGCACACGCGCCGGCAGCAACACTCTGACGATCCTTGACAAAGCAAGTGGTACTCTCAACCTGGACAAGAAGGCAGATTTCTCTGACGTCGAGGTGTACGTCTCAAGCGGCCAATTCCCGGGACGCATGAAGATTCCATGCGGCGAAGTGCGACAGATCCTGACGGCGGACAAAGCTTGCAAGATTTTCGTCGTCGAACACAACCACGACGGACAATTATTCGCCTACTTGGCCTACAACTGCGGCGTCGTGAAAGGTCAGTCGGATAACGAATTCGAGGCGCTCGGCATAAGCGATGGATGATGCGCGGGATTGCCGCTCGCAGCGCGCGGCGCGATGCTCGCAGCATCCCGGTCCCAAACTCCGCACGCCCAACCGTGCAGGATTGCAGCGGTGCCCCCCGGCAAGAGAAATTGCCCCTCTTCCTCGCGATGGCTGGGCGAAGCCGGAGTTTACCTTAGTGGCGCCTCCTCAGCTAGCGCGGCGCTGGTTGTTCTAGGTCGTCTGGCGTGAAGATCGTGTCGTATTCGAGCGTCAGTTTCTCAATACCGTTTTGCAGGATGTGCATTTGCAGTGCCTGTTTGTATCCACACCAACCTAGGAGGCAGAAATGTGGAAACTGATTAGCTCGGTGGCGGGCCTTGGTGCGCTCATTGCAGTCGCTTGGCCAGCACCCCATGCCGCCGCGGGAGCCTATGGCTGCTTGAACGGTGCCAAGTACTGTATCGTGGCGGATTACTGCAAGACGAAGGATGCTTACTGCGGCGGGATCGTCTACCTCAATAAGGGTGGCTATGTCGCCAACCCGGTTCAGGTCGACGCCTTGAGTTCACAGCCGTCGGGGGCGACCATCAATCCGGCCTGCAGCTCGATCGGCGGCACAGCTTTCAAGATCACGGCCGATACGGATCTTGGTCAGTATGAGCAGTTTGTCCTACCGGCGGACTGCGCCTACAAGCTGAAGATCAACATCAAGGCGGGGAACAAGAAGGATCGCGATCTGTTCCTGACGCCGGGCTGTGGGATCGAGGCCAAGACCGACGGGACTACGCTGTCGAACCAATGGCATGTCTCCGTCCAGTGGTCGGACGCGGCGAAGAAGAAGGGCGCCAGCGGTCCTGTCGTCGATGGTGCCGGCAACAAATGCGGCAACCTCAGCAAGATGTAGTGCAATATCGCCGGCGAGGCGCCTGAGTGGTGTCCCGCCGGCCGTCGGCGTCGAGCAGTTTCTCGCGACGAAGCCCCGCAAGAAGCCGCGCGGCTGACGATCTCGGGACCCGCATCCATAGGCCGAGGCGCGTATCTGAAGCTGCTGGAGTGATACCGAGGGAGAGCTCGCAGTGAACACGAACGGCAGCTGCGCGATGGCTGGCATATTACCGACTATGGAAGTCGGGCAGCGATCTCGGTCTTCATCTATCCCCGAGAGGCAGCCGTCTCGCAGTCCTGCGCCTACGTCGTCGGCTACAATGCCGGCAACTGCAACCTTCACTGGGAGCTGATCGAAGGTGCAGCGGCGGCCTGTCCCGGGAACGGGAATTTTGATTTCGCCCTGACCTGCGAGAAGGCTTCGCGAACACAAGGGATCGTGGGAGACCTAAAATGACAACAGGCGGAAAATTGGTGACGCTTGTTCTGTCGATGGTTGTGCTCTATGCCGGCCAGTCGGCAGCCCTTGCGGGTAGTTGTACCAAGACAACACGGAGCATGGGCTTCTTCGACAAATGGATACCGAGCGCCCGAACCACCGTCCATAACGAGAGCACATCCATGACGCTTAAGGTCAACATCTATCGCGGTGACGACCTCAAGCAGACGATGTACATCAAGCCCGGCCAGAATGTTTCAGAGCTTACGAAATTCGCGGAACAGGGTGGCGGCGGAATAGTCCGCGCCGAAATCATCCCCACCGCAGGGGCGACGACAACCGCGGACTGCTACTACAGGATCAGATACGTCAACGACAGCGGTAAGATGACCTGGGAACTGCGAGATGGCGATACCGCAGTCTGCGTCGTCGGCAACGACGTGAAGGTCGTTTGCGAGAAGAGCTTCAACAAGGACAAGCTTCGCTTCAATACGGACTTTCGCGTAAAGAATCCGTAATGATACACAGCCTTGACGGCCATCGGGCCATCGTCGGCGCTGCTCTGCGTCGGCTACTCGCTGGTGAATGCCGGTCAATGCACGAACATGACCAGATCGGAGAAGTGGCACGCGACGATCGCGCCTAGCGCCAAGACCAGAGTCGTGAACAAGACGACGAACGGCGAAAGCCAGAACCGTACCGTCCACAAAGTGAAGGACGTGAAATGATGGCCATATCAAGATTGGCGGCGCTTGCCTTGCCGCTTGCCGTCCTCGGTGTCGGGTCGTCGGCCGCACTGGCGGGCGCATGCACGAACACTGGCAGGAAGCTTTCTTTCGCCCAGCGGCAAGTCTCCCTCACGGCGAAGGCCGACATGACCGTCAAGAACGCGACGTTGGCATCGAGCTTCGACGTTGTCATCTCGCGCGGCTCCGGCACCCCGACCGAAAAGAGATCGGGCACGCTCAAGCCCGGGGACAAGATCAGCAAGCTGTCGGACGTGAACAATGTCGGCGACTTCAAGATATCCATCGTGCCCACCGGCACCAGGACAGGCACGACATGCTACTACAGGGTCGACTTCTACTCGGGTGACAAGACCCAATGGTGGATACCGACCAAGACCGGAGTGACCTGCAATGGCGGCGATGTCAGCGTGGCCTGCGAGAAGAGCTACAACGCCGACAAAATCCGCTGGAACACGACCTACACGATCACGGATTGATCGGAAAGTCAGTCACGATGACAAGGGTTGGCGACGACTTTTTCGTTGGGCCCGCGCGCCTGTCCAAAGTGCCGGGGCTCATCACCCTGCAGGTGGTACGATTGCTACCAAAACGAGTGGAGGTGGCCGTGTCCAATAGACGTGTTATTTCGACGACGATCCTGTCGTTGCTGATGGTCCTTGCTGCTGGTTCGGCCGCGCTTGCGGGCAGTTGCACCAACACCTCGCGGATTGCTGCCATCATCACGACCAGCGAGGCGCTCACCCGGGTAAAGAACCAGACAAGCGGGATCACGCTTTTGGCCGAGCTGTTCCGCGACGGCACTGAGAAGTGGCACACATACATCAAGCCGGGGGATCAAGAACTCCTTCACGGCCAAATTTTCGAAGAACGGCGGCAGCGCCGACTTCACGCTCCAGCTCTATCCCGACCCCGGGAGAGTCTCTTCGGAGTGTGTTTATCGTGTAATTGCGAAGGAAAACTACATGGACTGGAAGCTTCCGACGGGAGCTACCATGGTGTGCCCTGATGTTGGCGACATGACGATCGCCTGCGACAAGGGCTTCAACAAGGACAAGTCGCGTTACACCACGACTTTCACCGTCGGCGATCCGAAGTGAGGCGATCTGAGAACGGCGGTGCAAAAGTCTTCCACGGTAGCGGCGGGATGATCCCGCTGCGGGCGGCGTAAAAGTCGGCCACTTTAGCCCTTTCTGGCGACAGGGAGGGCGGGAGTATTTTCACCGTGGATTTGTATCGGAAGGTCCGGCTCGCCTGTCGGGACGGCATGAGCGAGCGCGCGGCGTCGCGTTATTTTGGGATTTCGCGCGACAGCGTGAAGAAGATCCTGAGCTTTTCGGTTCCGCCGGGGTATCGGCGGACGGCACCGATCAGGCGCCCGAAGCTGGACGGGTTCACCGAGATCATCGACCAGTGGCTGCGCGAGGATCAGAGTCGGAACCGCAAACAGCGTCACACGGCCAAACGGGTGCTCGAGCGGCTGCGGGAGGAGCACGGATTTACCGGTGGCTATACGATCATCAAGGATTACATGCGCGAGCATGAGCGGCGTGGCCGGGAGATGTTCGTGCCGCTGGCCCATCAGCCCGGGCATGCCCAGGCTGACTTTGGCGAAGCGCTGGTGGTCATCGGCGGTGTCGAACAGAAGGCGCACTTCTTCGCGTTCGATCTGCCGCACAGCGATGCCTGTTACATCCGGGCCTATCCGGCAGCGACATCGGAAGCCTGGGTCGACGGCCACGTTCACGCCTTTGCCTTCTTCGGGCGGGTGCCGGTGTCGGTTCTCTACGACAACGACAAATGCCTGGTGGCCCGGATCCTGCCGGACGGGACACGCAAACGGGCCAGGCTGTTCAGCGGGTTCCTGTCGCATTACCTGATCCGCGATCGCTATGGCCGCCCGGGCAAGGGTAATGACAAGGGCGGCGTCGAAGGGCTGGTCGGTTACGCGCGGCGCAACTTCATGGTGCCTATCCCGAGCTTCCCGACGTGGGATGCGTTCAATCTCTGGCTGGAGGAGCAATGCCGCAAGCGCCAGACCGACATCCTGCGCGGGCAGACGGAGACGATCGGACAGCGGCTTGAGCGCGATCTCGAAGCCATGGCCGAACTTCCGGCCGCCCCCTTCGATGCCTGCGACCAGGCAACCGGGCGGGTCAGTTCCCAGGCGCTGGTGCGCTACAAGACCAACGATTACTCCGTGCCCGTTGCCTAAGCGCGGACGCCGCGACGGCGGCGACAGGGTTGTGATGGACCGCGGTGGTGTGGTGACGAAGCTCAGGGTTGATGGGAAGTGGTTCTTCGGCGCGGCTGCGCAAGAAAAGCTCCGGCAGATGAAGAGTGCAAAAGATGGAAACGGGTGAAATCAACGAGACCGTCGCGCAGGCACCCGTGCCGGCGACGCTCCCCCCGGACTACTACGATCTGCCCGAACAGCCCTCGTGGACCGAAGGGCTGAACGCAAAGCAGCGCGCGTTTGTCGAGGAATATCTCGTGAATGGCTTCAGCGCATCCAAGGCGGCCAAGGCGGTCGGGTACAACGAATCGTATGGCCAAACGTTGCGCCGGGATGCACGGATCGTAGCGGCTGTGGAAAAGGCAATGGCCGAATCAGGTTTGGCACGGCAATCGGTGTTGGCCGAACTATCCCTTCATGGCTTCACGTCTCTCGTCGATGTAGTGGACCTCCACAATGGCAAGCTGCGTGATGACGCTCCCGAGGCTCTGAGGGCCATTACCAAGGCGGAGTTCGATCCCGAGACCGGCAAGCTCGTGCGGGTTGAGGTCGGGCTCAAGGGGGAAAGTATGCGGGTCCTTGCTCGTGCTCTCCGCTTGATGGGACCCGAAACCGCCATCGGCATTCAGACGGACGGCCCGGTGAAGGTGATCCTGTCGAAAGAGGATCAGGCAGTCTTGTAGTCGGCGTGGCAATTTGGCAAAGCCTCGCGTGTGTCGTCTCGTCAGCCCACAAGGGATGCCGTGAATTGACGCGCAACGGATGAGGGAGTTTGCGTTGGGACTTCTGAGTTGGGCTGCAAACAAGGCCGATTTGAAATCCTTGGAATTGATTGAGGGTATGTTAGGTCGCCTTGGCCTCCGCCTCGTGACCAATGATGAATTCCGGACCACATTTAATGGCGAACTATTGAGCCTGCTCGAGCTTTCGTTCCCGGGTAACAACGGTGGTTCATTCCCGTGGATCATGAGCAATCGAGTTGACTTCACATTTAGTGCCTCGATTGGTCAGCTTGATGGTTTGATTGACAAAATGACGGAGTTCGCTGAGCGCATTCTGTCTGCGGGACACGATGATCTGGCCTTTGTGCCGGCCACAGTCGCGGCCTACGCAAGGGCTGCAAGCATGCTCAATGCGCGCGACAGGCAAGTTCGTGCGAAGGCGGCTGCACTTTGTGCGCAAATCGAAAGCCTGATTTGGGCAGCGACCCCTGTTGATTCGGTGCCCGACGCGCTGCCGAAAGAGCCGGCAACTCCGGTGTCCGATAGGGCATCGAAAGAGCCGGAGAGAAAAAGTCTAGCCAAGCCCCGTGACCTCAATGCGGAGCTTGCGGCGCTCGATGCACGTGTACAAGCCGCCAAGAAGCGGCTCGGCTAAGCTGGGCGGCGTGGAGCACTACACTCGCAGCACCCCCCCTGGCTGATTGGCTGCCGTCGCAGTACCGCTCCGACATAGCCGTTTTGCGCGTGGGGTTATCTGGCGCGCAGTGCGACGACGTTTCCATTCTCGTGTTTCAACGAATCCAAATGGTCGGCCCAAGCTTGCATCATCCGCCGACGACCATCGATGTGGAGCGCCGCGTTGTAGGCACCGCGAACCTTGTTCGCCTCGACGTGCGCCAACTGCAATTCGATCCAGTCCGGTTCCCAGCCGGCCTCGTTAAGGGCCGTCGATGCGACTCCGCGGAAGCCGTGTGTCGTCGCGCGCCCGTGGTAGCCCATCCGGTAAAGCGCGAAGATCATCGTATTTTGCGACATGATTCCCCCCTTGGAAGGCGAGGGGAACAAGTGGTCGCTCTTGCCGGCGAGCGGGCGTAGTTCGCGCAGGGCAGCTACTGCCTGCCGAGAGAGCGGCACGATATGATCACGCCGTCGCTTCATGCGCGCGGCAGGGATGCGCCATTGTGCCGGGGGCGCGTCGGAATCCCAATTATAGGGATGGCCTGCGGCGTCCTCGAATTCGTCCCACCGTGCCGCGCGCAGTTCGGTGGTGCGCACGAACGTCAGGGTAACGAGGCGGAGAGCGAGGCGGGTTCGCGGCTCGCCATCATAGGTGTCGATAGCCCGAAGGAAGCCGGGCAAATCCTCCCGCGGCATGGCCTTATGGTGACGAGTGTCGGGAAGGGCGCTTAACGCACCTTGTAAGTCGGTCGTCGGGTTGCGCTTCGCCCGGCCGGTGATAATGGCATGGCGAAAGACCTGCCCCACGACTTGCTTGAGCCGGCGTGCTGTCTCGCCGACGCCGCGGCTCTCGATCTTCTGCAACACTTCGAGTACGTCGGGCGGCTCAATCTCGGCAATCGGTCGGCGCCCTAAAAGCGGGAACACGTCCGCTTCAAGCCGCCGAAGTACCTGATCCGCGTAGCCCGGCGTCCTGCCGGGCGTCCATTTGGCGTGCCACTCGCGGGCTACACCCTCGAAGGTGTTACTGGCGGCCTTGCGGGCGGCCCGCTTGCTCTCTTTCTTGGTGGTCGAGGGATCGATGCTCTTCGCGAGGTCGCGCTTGGCGGCTTCCCGAGCGGTGCGTGCTTCGGCCAGTGACACGGCCGGGTAAACGCCCAAGGCGAGCGTGCGCTGCTTCCCATGAAGGCGATATGCGAGCCGCCAATAGCGTGAGGCGTCGCCCTTGACGAACAGGTAGAGCCCGCCGCCGTCGCTCAGTTTGAAGGGTGGGGCCTTGCCGTTGGCGGTGGCTTTGCGCCGGCAACTTGCTTCGGTGAGGGGCATTGTTGGTATCTCCGACGATTGATACCAACACAGATACCAACAAAAGAGCCGGCTGTCAGCAATATCTCGTGGGCGATGGCGGACGCCATTGGAATAGAGAACCCAAACGAAACCGCCGCTTATAGCGGCTGCAACGGCTTCAGGTGGCTATTGATGGACGTGAGTGGAAACGCAATGTGGCGGACGGGGTGTCTATTTTTGCAGTGTAGCGCGCAATCCGGCACCGTCCGGTAACGTCCCGCAAATAAACGGGGATTCCCAAAACTATCGTCTGGACACGTCCACTGCCATCCCCTACAAGCGGCTATTGTGGGGTAGGCAGGAAGGTAGGCAGGCGGGTGCGGCGGACGATGAACAAGTTGACCGTGGCGAAGGTCAACAGCCTGCGAAAGCAAGGCCGCTACAGCGATGGTGGTGGCCTGTGGCTCCAGGTCTCGGAGTGGGGCACCAAGGCGTGGACGTTCCGGTTCACGCTGGCGGGCCGCAAACGGCTCATGGGGCTCGGGCCGGTCCACACAATCAGCCTTGCCGATGCCCGGGAGCGGGCGCGGCAGGCGCGGCAGGCGCTTCTCGATGGGATTGATCCGATCGAGGCCCGGAGGGCCCAGGCGCTCGCCCTGAGGGCCGGTGACGCCAAGCGCGTGACATTCAAGGATGCCGCTGAGCAGGCGTTGGCGGTGTTCGCCGACGAGTGGCGGAGCGCGAAGCACGGCGACCAATGGAAGGCGACGCTCGCGACCTACGTCTATCCGACGATCGGCGGGCTAGCGATCGCTGACATCAATTCGGGCCACGTCGAGGCCATCCTGCGGCCGATCTGGGTGGCCAAGCACGAGACGGCCCGGCGGGTGCGCCAGCGCATTGAGCGCATTCTCGGGTGGGCTGCGGCGCGCGGCTATCGCAGCGGCGACAATCCGGCCGCGCTCGCCTCGGTCGGCCCGCTCCTGGCAAGTGGTAAGCGCATCAAGAAGGTCCGCCACCAGCCTGCCATGCCATATGGCGACGTGCCGGCCTTCATGGCGCAGCTGCGGGCCTCGGAGTTCATTTCGGCCAGGGCGTTAGAATTCACGGTCCTGACGGCGGCGCGCACCGGCGAGGCGATCGGCGCCCGGTGGTCGGAAATCGACCTCGAGGCGAAAGTCTGGACAGTCCCGCCAGAGCGCATGAAGGCAGGCAAGGAACACCGAGTCCCGTTGTCAACCAGGGCGGTGGAGATCCTCCGCAGCTTGCCGCGGGAAGGGCAATTCGTCTTTGTCGGCGCGCGGGCGGGGCGGCCATTGAGCAATATGGCGATGCTCGAATTGCTGCGCGGCATGGCCGGCAAAAGCTACACGGTGCACGGTTTCCGATCGTCATTCCGGGATTGGGCCGGCGAGCAAACCAATTTCGCGCGCGACCTTGCTGAGGCGGCGCTGGCGCACGTCCTACCGAACAAGACTGAGGCAGCCTATAGGCGCGCCGACGCGCTCGAAAAGCGGCGTCGACTGATGGCGGCATGGGCCGACTACTGTGCGCGGCCGGCGGCGACCAGTGGCGTGGTGCCCATAGGGCGGAAGGCGGTATGACGCGGCTCGCGGATAGCGTCGATGCCGTAATGGCGCGCAAACCATCGAGCATGCGTGCCGATTTCGTCGCGAGGGTCGAGAACGAAATAGCGCTCTATCGCGACACTCTTGCGCCGGCCTACTCCGGCGCCGCCGGGAGGCGCGAAGCGCTCGAACGGTTGCACCGGGCTGCCCGGCAATTCGTGCGTGCTGTGACGGTGCTGGATGGTGATGCCCGAGGTGTCCTGGCCGAAGTCCTGGCAGCCCGTCTATTCGCACGAACGCACGGTGACGGCACCGAGCCTGCGGAGGCAAAATTGGTGCTCGACCGCGTGGATACAGCCGCCGGCGTGGCTGGCGACATCGCCGAAGCGGCCCGGGAGATGACGAACAGGCCCCGCAGCGACGTCTTTGAGGCGCGGGCGATCGATGCCTTCGTTGATAGCGTCGCGCACAACTACGGAGTGGCCTTTGGCGAGCTGCCGCGCCCAACGAGGGGCGGGCGCTTCGCGAGGCTTTTGCCCGCAATCCTCGATGCCGCTGGCATCGGCGCAAGCATCGGCGAGGACCGCCTGCGTCGCGTCTTGGCGTCATCGCCATTCCCCTACAGCGGAGAACCGCCGCGGCGCGGCGCGCCGAAAAAACTACGAATTTGCGACTAGGTTTATTTTTGATCCGGAGTTTTTCCGAAGCCTCCGCTACCCGATTGTTCCGGTCATTGTCGGCACGCCGCCGACCAATCCGGAGCATGCGCAATGCTGAAAACCAAAAGCGGACAGCTTGTCGAAGGTGGCCACGTCGAGCGAATTATCCGGCGGGGCGGCCTGAAATCTGTCACGGGCTATGCACCGTCTACGATCTACGAGCTCATCGCCCTCGGCGAATTTCCAAAGCCCGTGAAACTCGGGCGGCGCGCCGTCGGCTGGCTCGAATTCGAGATCGCCGACTGGCAGCGGCGCCAGATTGAAGCGCGCGACGCGGCGTAACTTTTCCGATGACCGACGGCGACCGCGCCCGGCGCCAGATTGCCGAACGCCTCTGGCGGGAGGAGCAGATCCTCTACGACAAGGCGCTCACGCACATGCAACGGTGCCTGGGCATAGCCATATCGCGCTCGGTCGATCGAGAGACGGGCGAGGCGAGACGATCAATGGCATCGCTGGCGGCGGCGCTCGGCATAACGGTGAGCGCGGTCGAAAAGGGAATTCGGCGGCTAGCGGTGGATCATATCGCCATCGAGCGGCGCCCGCTCGGAAGGCGGTCGACTGAGGGAAAATTCGGTCAACAGGCATTCGGTGGTCGCGGTGGCGCATCGGCATACCGTCTGCGTCCTAGACCGGACGTAGGTCCGGTCATTGAGGCAGAGCAGGGATCGGACATAGGTCCGGTCAACCATGATGCAGAGACCGGACGTAGGTCCGGTCATTCGGAGACTTTGACCGGACGTAGGTCCGAAGATAGACCGGACGCACGTCCGCGTAATTCCCTAAAGAAGAAACCCCTTCACGCGCGTGGGCGCGCGCGAGAGAACGGCGCGCTTCCCGCGCGGCCGCCAAGCAGCGAGCGCCTAGGGCGTTTCTACCAATCGATCGAGAGGGCGGTCGGGAGCGCCGACTTCGCCAGCTGGTTTCGCGACGTCGACGCTATCGAAGCAATCGATGGCGACGGCGTGCGCATCGTCGCGCCGAGTTCACTCTTCGCCGACCGCATCCGCCAAGACTTTGCCGAGAAGATCGCGTCAAAAGTCGGCGGCCGCGTGGTGGTCGAGGTTCGGCGAGGGCAGGCGGCATGATGCGCGCGGCCTATCGATCTGCGCCAGCCGGTTTTGTCGCCCTCAACGCCTGGTCGCGACGCTGGTGGGCCCTGTGGCTCTGGTCGGTCGAACATGGCGAGTTGACGGCCCCGATGGTTCATGCAGCTTCGCGGGGAGCGCCGTGGCGAGTGGCGCCGGAGCGCGTCCCAAGCGATGTCGGGCTGATCGACGTCCCGGTAAACAGTCGCGCTTTCGCGGCCTGGGCCGAGCATTTCCAACGCCGCGGCGTGCGCCTGCCGCGGCCGTCGCGTTGCCCCGTGGTGTTCCTGCCAGCGCAAGCCCCGCCGCCATGACAAGCGATGCGGTGCGTCAGCAGCAGTGCCGCGCACGGCGCAACCAAGGCCGACGGCTGGTCGCTTGTCGCATCGAAGTTCTGCCCGGCGTTGTAGCGCTGAAGCTGGAAGTCGACGAAGCAGAGGCCGAGCTGTTTTTGGTCGACGGTAAGCACCTGCCCGCCTATGCAAGCGATGATCCCGCCCTTGTCGACGAAGCGATCGCCGCGCTCCTCGTGTCACGGTGTGACAAGGCACCCCCAGAAGACGTGTAGATTCGGTTGCCATGAGAGCACCGACAATCTTCGCCAAGGCCACCCCGCCCCGACCCTACGCCCTTGCCGCGCTTCGCGATGCGCTTCGCGAATTCCAGCCGCCGCCGAAGCCGGAAGCTCTGGTCGCCGCCGAGGCCGCCGAGCGCGAGACCGCTGCCCGCCAAACGGAGGCGTCAGCCGCGGCGCGCGATTGCGCGGCCGCCATCCGCGCCGCCGAAGCCGACAAGCGGCTCCCGCGGCCGTCGCGCTCGCAGTTGGATGAGCTGGTTAAGGCTGAAACGGATGCAGCCAACGAACACGGGCGGGCCCGTGAGGCACGCGAGGCGGCGTCGCTGCCGTGGAGACACCAGTATGCCCAGGAGATCGCGGCGGCCATCCTGCCGGTGCGCCTGGGCCTGCATGATCTAGTCGGCGAGCTCGATGCCTCCATGGCGCTGATCGCCGACCTCGCCGCCAGGGCGGCGCGCACGCGGGTCGGCAGCCCCTGGCTGGCAAGACAGGCCGACCAAATTCTTGACCTTCTGCGGGCGGTGCAAAACTTGCTCGAGATCGATCGGAAAATTGCGAAATGAAAAAGGGCGGCCAGACGCAGCCCCTCGCGGCCGGCGGCGACGTGGTGGCCTTCGCCGCCGCCGGCCAATTTTTTGACGGGCGCGCTGGCCAGGCGATGAAAGGGTACGTCCATGTATGAGGAGTGGTACGCGATGCGGGCGGCGCAGGTGGCAGCCTTCGAAGCCGCCGAAGCCGAGCGCGCGGCGCTTGAGCAAGCGCCGCCGCCTGAGCCGACGCCACGCGAGCCGACCTTCCTGGAAGCGGTGGAGCGCGTTGGCGCTCGGCTGCAGATCGAACGGGCGTTGATGAATATCGCGTCGGCGTCGATCACGACCGAAGATGACGGCGAGATCGTGTTACACATCGTTGGCGAGATCACGCCGGCCGTTGCTGATCGCCTGATCGCCAAGCTCCATCGGCGCCCGAGCGCTTCGAGTATTTCGGTTTTGATTGACTCCGAAGGTGGCTTCGCGGCGCAGGCCGAGCGCATCAACGAGGCGCTGGTCACGCACCCCGGGCGGGTGGCGACGGTCGTCGAGCGAGTTTGCAATTCCGCGGCGATCGCAGTTTTCATGGCCGGAGACGAGCGCTTCGCGAAGCCGGCTGCGACATTCACCTTCCACAAGACGACGGGCGCTCCGAAATCGGAATGCGCCGCGCATGATGTTTTCGAACAAGTGCGCATCAGCCAGCGGGCGAGCGTGACGCTCGAGCAGGTGGCCGCATGGCAAGCCGCCGGAACGGTGCTTGACGCGGAAGAGGCTCACGCGGCTGGCCTTGTGCATCACGTCTGGGACGAAGAGGCGGCGGCTGCCCTCGAGCAGATTCCCGATGATTTCGAAATCCGGACGATCACGGGCGCGCATGCTCGCCTCGCCATGCCCGCGGCCGCCGTGGCCAGTTTGGCTGGCGCGATCAGGGCGCGTCGTCCGATTGGTTGCGTCGGCTTGCCCCGCGCGATGATCGCCGCGGCCGTCGACACGGCCGGCATCGCGCAGAGGGAGGCATGATCATGGACGACGATGACGAGCTGCAACAACTCGCCAAGGGCATCGAAGAGGCCGCGACCGACGCGGCCGCCGAGGCAATCGCTCACCGGAGTCTGCTTGTCGCGTTCGCAGCCACCCTCCCGCCTGGGGACCTGAGCCACGTGCTGGCGCATGCACGCGAGTTGGTCGACGCCGACGGCCGCGAGATGGCTGCGCAGGCCGCAGCGCGGCTCGTTGCGTTCGAGCATCAGGTCGCGGTCGCCCGCGCGGCGGCAGGAATGAGGCGATGACGGTCAGCCGCCAAAGGCAGGGGGGCCGTCGCCGTTCTAGCCGCCGCGGGCGACGCCAACCGCGGTGGGAACACGCAGAGAACTTTTCCTGCGGGGGAAAGTTGAAGGGTTGCCAACCATGAATGAGTGCGAACCGGAGAGAAACGGATCTCCCTTGAACTGGCCTGCGATCAAGGACGCGTACGTCAACGGTGCGCTTTCACTGAGGGCGACGGCAACGCATTTCGGCCTTTCCGACGCCGCGATCCGCAAACGCGCCAAAAAAGAGAACTGGCCAGCTCGATCGGGATTCGTGCCGAAAGTTCGCACCGCAGATCGCAGGGTTGGCAACGAGGTTGGCAACCTCGGCTCCGCATTGCGGTGCCCCCACTGCGGACAAACGCTCCGCCTCGAGCTCGCCGCAGTGAGGGCTCGATGACAGAGAAGGTACAATCGCGCGGTTGCAGCGGAAGGCAAACGGGGCAATGAAATGGCACTTCTTCTAGTAGCGGATCGTCTTCACCTTACGGACGCATGGCGATGTGCGGGAAGCGCGCTCGCGCACGCGATGGCAGGCGGTCGCCATCCTGTTGGCCGCTGGCCCTCGCGACATGCAACGGCCCGTTAATGAACGACCTGTAAACGATCTTCGCAGATGCGACCTAAGGTAGCGAAGGCTTTGGTATTTACCCAGAACGATCCATTTGTTAGGCAGACGGAGGGGAGGCCTAGGTGGGGATCGATGGATTTTGATCCGCTCAATAGCGAGCATTCGGTCCAGTCGGCGAACTTTACCGTGATTTTTGACGGTGCAGCGCCTGCGGCTTCAGCCCAGTTGCTTCGTGCCCGGACGGATCTCCTGGAAGAGCTACCGGCGATCCAGCAGCCGGAGGGCGTCGAAGTAGCCGTAGGGCAGGGTAATGCGCTGCCGACGACACGCCGCTTTACAGGTATTCAATTATCGCATTTGCGTCCCGACGGCACCCCAGCTTGGGCTCTGCAATTGATGAATAATTCGCTGGCCGTCGAATGCACGCGATATACGCGTTGGAACCGTGTTTGGGATGCGGCTCATCGGTATTTGGATGCCGGACTCGATGCAGTTTCCAACGCGGGGCAAAATAAACTACGAAAAGTCACGACCATTGGCCATCAAATGGTGGATATATTTGTCGCGAAAGCTGAACCCTACGAGCTTGATGAGCTTATCCAGCAAAACGATCTCGTTGCTTCCCGGATATTTACGGCCGGCCCGACATGGCACAGCCACGTGGGATGGTTCGAGCAGCCGTCCGATGAAAATATCCTTTGGCTGGCTCAGCTAAACGTGGATGCCGTCCGAACCTCGGGGACCACACGACCCGAAGGGCGTTCAATTCTTCGGATAGGCATAAGTCACAACCAAGAGATCCGCTTTCGGATCCCTATCGAAACCAATGAGGCAAAGCGCCAGCTCGATTCGCGGATGGGCGAACTTCATTTGATGAACAAACGGATTCTTCGCAAAATTCTCTCGCCGCAAATGGCGAGCCGAATCGCGCTGGGAGAGGAACCTTGAGCCAAACAGAAATGGGTGACAGCACCCAACTTAAGCGGTTTGCTCAATACCGGGCTGCTGCCGATCTCCGCGGCGGCGAGGCGGAAGATCAGTATTCAGGGTGGTTCGGCGACGAATCGGGACAAACGATAGATACGTCGATGCCACAGTTCACGCGCCGATATGCGGGGTTGGGCGGTCAAGGACCGGACATAGCAAACTGGGTCATTATCGATCCGGATCCTGCGGCCGTGAGTTTCATTGATGTGCTCGAACTGACATCGCACAGTCTTTTGACGACTTTTCGGTCGCTTGATCTGGGCGGTGCGACCATCTTCAATCAGCTCGGGAATTTCAAGGTATTCGCCGGCAGTTTGGTCGCCTCCCAGGCTTCGACGGCGGGCATTGCCGATCAGGTTACGACCGAGTTAAGTCGGCTGCGACCGGATTGGGCCGGTCCCGGGACCGTAGCTCCAGATCGCGAGATCATTCGGCAGGTTGAAGCTGTCCTTGATCGCTTTCCGCTCACGGCTCCGATGCCGGCAACCGAGGTGGAGGAAGACGATGGATCGGTCGCGCTGCGTTGGATTGCGCACGACACAAGCCGCTCGGTGTCCCTGGTGTTTACGGGAAATCGATCGGTGACAATCGTGAGGGCGACTTTGGATCCCCCACACTCCCGATCAAGGATTGTCTCTATTGATGATGAGATTGAATTTGCGTCGGTATTTCAGGAAGTCCAGAACCTCGGTATCTTGAATGCGCAGATCGCTGCTCAGACCGAGGAGCAATTGTGACTTGCCCAACACCCTGCGCACGCGAAACCTCGAAAAGAGACGACGCATCGCCGGGACCTGTCGGCCAAGACGAAACGATTTGCCGCGGTGTATATCCATCCGATAGAGGGGCTAAAAATCTTAAGAGCTCGACAATCCCTCGTAAGCAACTTTGGGAGGGCCAGATTTCTGTCTGGCGTGTTTCACCTATCTCCGGCCTAAGCGTGGAAGAACTTGCGGCGGTTCTTGAGCCACTTATGATCCGCGGCAACGGCGAACGCTTCAGCGAGATAAGGTCGACAAGCGCAGCGGCAATTAGGCAAATGACTGTGAACGACGCTGGCCGAGCCGTTTCAATTCTTGACGAGTGCATCATAGATCGCGGCGGCCGTAAACATCCGGCCCATGCACACATTGCAATCTGCGAACGTCTCCGCACTGTCCTTGCGCACAAAGACGATGGCACTGTCACAGCAATTCAAGAACTCCTGAAGCTCCTGTTTCAATCGAACATTGTTTGGCAGCGTCCCGCTGCCTGACAGGGGGATGCTTCGCGATTGCCCAAGTTGCTTCGAGCAAGATCGACCGACGGCCCCGAAGTGAGAACTCGCGACGCAGCCTACGATGAGGGCCAAACGGCCACACGGCATCAAACCGGTTCCCGCTCGGAACGGGTTTCGGCGCGAATCCACCGCGCCACGGCTTGCCAGGCCGCAATCTGCGTCCTGGCGACCTCTCGGCCTTCACGCGTGAACGCCACCTGAGCATTCCGCCGGCTTGATCTCCACTTCGGCATCGGCCCGCTGGGCGATCGCTTCAAGCGCAGCGTCGATTTCTCGGCGAACGGTGGTGATCGAGGCCATGCCGGGAATCTCAATTCGCGGTGGTGGCGGTGTCAAGCGGAAACGAGGGCGGGTAGTGGGCCAGTCTGATTGTGGCAGGTCGATTTAGCCCCTAGCGATCTGGGCCGCTCGCCCCCATAGTCGCAACATGGGCAGAAACCTTGCCATACTCGCAGTTGGCATCTTGATTGCGGCGTCGATTGCTCTTTCCAACCGGTGGCAATTCATCGGCGACGGCGCTTCTTATTTGCGTTTTGATCGGTGGACTGGCGAGGTCATTATCTGCTCTTGGTACACAGCGGACGCTGTCTATCGTTGTCGGACACCAAAACGAGCCTTTGATGGCCAAAAACCCTAAACGCCCCCCCGCGACCTGAACCAATGGGCCAAGCGCATGGTCGATCTCAGCTTCGACACATGCGTCGCATTTTGAGCGAGAGGACGTGGAACCTTTGGCAAATTTGCGGAAGGTCAGTCGTGGCGCTACGACAGTTTCAAGACCTCAATTGAGGACTTGCTCGGTGGGCCCCGGATCAAATGATCACTGGCGATCATTTGATCGCCATCTGGGCTTCGCCAACGTGCGCAGAAATGTAGGTAGGTTTTTCAAATAGCCTAATAACGGCGCAATTGCTATAGTTCTGGCGGACGGGGTGGGATTCGAACCCACGGTACCCTCGCAGGTACGCCGGTTTTCAAGACCGGTGCCTTCAACCACTCGGCCACCCGTCCGTGCGCTGATTCGCCCTCTTTAAAGCTCCGATTTACCAGGGGGAAGCATCAATCAGCGGAAAACCGGCCTGCGACCGCCCGCCGGCTTGCCAAATGGCCCGTGATTTGGTCATGTGTGCTGACTTGTCTTAACGCCTCGTTAAGACGTGCTGCCGCCTGATGGGACGCGGCAGGGGGATTCGGCGGGAAGAGGGGCGCGGGTGCATTTCCCGGGCGATTTAGCAGTGCAGGACGGCGCGGTCGCAGACCGCGCATGCGTGTCGGCATGAGAGGCGCGGCGGTCCTGCGCGCTCTTGCGCTCGCCGGTGTCGCCGGCCTTCTGGCCTCCTGCAGCGTCGCCCCGCATTCCTTCACGACCGCCACCAAAGAGTTCTTCAGCCCGGACAAATATGGCCCCGCCAGCCCCAAGGTGGTGGCCGACAGCGACGTCCCCAAGGGCGGCGGGCACTACACCGTCGGCGAGCCCTATCGGGTCGCCGGCAAGACCTATATCCCGCGTGACAATCCCCGCTACAGCAAGGTCGGTCTGGCCTCCTGGTACGGCTCCGCTTTCCACGGCCGGCTGACCGCGAACGGCGAAATCTATGACGTCAACGGCCTGACCGCCGCCCATCCGACGCTGCCGCTGCCGAGCTATGTCCGTGTCACCAACCTGGTGAACGGGCGCTCGCTGGTCGTGCGGGTGAACGACCGCGGCCCCTTCGCCCATAACCGCCTGATCGACGTTTCCGAGCGCGCCGCCGACATGCTGGGATTCCGGCAGGACGGCACCGCCAAGGTGCGGGTCGATTATGTCGGCCCGGCGCGCTTGGACGGGCTCGACCAGCGCATGCTGCTTGCATCCTATCGTGGACCGGGCGCGGCGCCGTGGCAGGGCAGGGCGGGCACCAGCTTCGCCGCCAATCAGTCGGCGACCGCCGGCATGATGGTGGCCTCGGCGGCACCACAGCCGACGCTCCGGCCGGCGATTGCAAACGACGATCCGCTGCTGCTGACGCCAGCCTATGCGACGGCGGCCTACCAGCCGGAGGCCAGCGACAATCTCGGTGCGCTGATCCTGCGCAGCGGGTTGACACGCTCCTATGCCGAGACCCCGCGGCCGACGCCGGCGCTCGACGCCACGGCCGAGCTTTCCAGCCACGACCTGACCACGGCGCTCACCGCAGCCGCCGATCGCACGGCACGGCAGATGGCTGCCACCCATACCGCCGGCCAGCCGGTCACCATCCAGCTCGGCTCGTTCTCCACACCTGAGAATGCTGAGCGTGTCGCTGACCAGTTCGGCCGCTACGGCCAGACGCAGATGCAGCCTCGCGATTTCGGCGGGCGCACCCTGCACGTCGTCCTGGTCACCACCGATGGCTCCGTCCCGCCCCAGGCGGTGATCGAAGCGGCTGCAGCCAACGGGCTTCAGGGCGCCTTCGTCGTTACCCGCTGAAAACGGCGGCCATTTTTCCATCTGGTTCGTCGCCGAATTCCCTGGCGCAATTGATTTGTCTGCGCCTCCCTTGCTATTCACGACGGGGGCATAAAGCGGAGAGCCGATCATGCAACGGCCGAACGCCGGGCTTGTGAGCCCCTCAGCGTCTCGCCACCCGACCTGGTGGCAGAGCCTGGCGATGGCTTTCGTCGGCCTCCTCGCGTTCGGCGCCGGCCACGCCGCCGCGCAGAATTTCGAGACGCGCGCCCAGCACGCCCTGCTGATGGACGCCGAGACCGAGACCATCCTCTACCAGAAGGCGGCGGACGTGCGCATGCCGCCGGCCAGCATGGCCAAGCTGATGACCGTTGCCGTCGTCTTCGACGCCATCAAGTCCGGCAAGCTCAGCCTCGATACGGAGTTTCAGGTCTCCGAGAACGCCTGGCGCCACGGCGGCGCCAATTCCGGCGGCTCGACCATGTTCGCCAGGCTCGGCTCGACCATCAAGGTCTCCGACCTTCTGCGCGGCATCATTATTCAGTCGGCTAACGACGGCTGCATCACCATGGCCGAAGGCATGGCCGGCACAGAAACGACCTTCGCCAACCTGATGAACGCCGAGGCCCGCAAGCTCGGCCTCACCAACTCGCATTTCACCAATGCCACCGGACTGCCTGATCCGAACGAATACGTCACGGCGCTCGACCTCGCCAGGCTCGCCCGCCACATCATTTACGACGATCCGGAGTTCTATCCGATCTTCGCCGAGAAATCGTTCACCTGGAACAAGATCACCCAGCACAACCGCAATCCGCTGCTCGACATGGATATCGGTGCCGACGGCCTCAAGACCGGCTTCACGGACGCGTCCGGCTACGGGCTGGTCGCCTCGGCGGTGCGCGACGGCCAGCGGCTGATCATGGTGATCAACGGCACCACGAGCGAGAAGGAGCGGGCCGAGGAGGCGCGCAAGCTGATGGATTGGGGCCTGCGCGGATTCGAAAAGGTGCAATTGTTCAAGCAGGGCGAGGAGATCGGCCGCGCCTCGGTCTTCGGCGGCGATGAGGGCAGCGTCGGGCTCACCGGCAAGGGCAGCATCGCGGCCTTCCTGCCGCGCGGCTCGCGCGACCTGATCAAGGGGCGCATCGTTTATGAGGGGCCGGTGCCCGCGCCGATCGAGTTCGGCCAGGAAATCGGCAAGCTGCAGATCACGCTCGGCACCGACGTTCTGCGCGAGGCGCCCGTCTATGCCAACGAGGACGTCGGCCGCGGCTCGATCCCGCAGCGCGCCTTGGACGGATTGAAGGAGCTTCTGCTCGGCTGGCTGTAGGCGGCCGGCCGCTCCTCCTGTATCAAACCAGCATGGCCGGCAAATTCATCACGTTCGAAGGCGGCGAGGGGGCCGGCAAGTCGACCCAGATCCGTCTGCTTGCCGAGCGCCTCAAGGCCGCCGGCGTCACCTCCGTGCTCACCCGAGAGCCGGGCGGCACGCCAACGGCCGAGTCGATCCGCCGGCTGCTGCTCTCCGGCCTGGCCGAGCAGCTCGGCGTCGACGGCGAGGCGGTGCTCTTCGCCGCCGCCCGCGCCGATCACGTCGAGCGTGTCATCCGCCCGGCGCTCGCCGCCGGCCAATGGGTGCTCTCCGACCGCTTCTTCGATTCGACCCACGTCTATCAGGCGGCCGCCGACCCGTCCTTCCTCCACGCCCTCGACCGTGTCGCCGTCGGCGCCACATGCCCGGACCTGACCATCATCCTCGACCTGCCGGCCGAGGCCGGCATGGCCCGCGCCGCCGCCCGCATGGCCTCCAGCGGCACCGCTCCGGACCGTTTCGAGCGCGACGAGATCGCACTCCACGAAAAACGCCGGCAGGCGTTCCTGGAGATCGCGGCGCAAGAGCCGCAGCGCTGCGTCGTCGTCGATGCCTCCCGGCCTGAGGCGGAGGTCGCCCAATTGATCTGGCAGATGGTGGAGGCGCGCCTGATGCGCCCGGCCGCGGCGCAGCACGGGCAAGCCTGATGGCCGCCGCCGACACGCGCGAGATGCTCCGTTTCGATGCCGTCGAGGGGTGGCCGGCGCCGGAGGAGCGCACCGAATGGTTCGGCGACCCGGCAACCGAGCGCACGCTGCTCGACGCCTATCGCAGCGGGCGCATGCACCATGCCTGGCTGATCGGCGGCCCCAAGGGCATCGGCAAGGCGACGCTGGCCTATCGCTTCGCCCGCTTCGCGCTGGCTCATCCAGACCCGTCGGCGCCAACGGTGGCGGCTGCCACCGACCTGTCGCTGCCGGAGAACCATTCCGCCTTCCGCAAGGTGATGAACCGCTCGCACCCCAACCTGCTGGTGCTGGAGCGGCCGCTCGACGACCGCAGTAACCGGCGCAAGAGCGCCCTCACCGTCGACGAAATCCGCCGCACGGTGTCGTTCTACGGCAATACCGGCGGCGAAGCCGGCTGGCGCATCGCCATCGTCGACCCGGCCGACGACATGAACGCCAGCGCCGCCAATGCGCTGCTCAAGGTTCTCGAGGAACCGCCGGCCCGCGCCCTCTTTCTCGTCGTCAGCCACGCGCCGGGGAGGGCGCTGCCCACCATCCGTTCGCGCTGCCGCCGGCTGGACGTGGCCGAACTGGCGCCCGAAAAGATCGTCGCCGCGCTGCAGGCGGGGGGTGCCAAGGCCGCGCCCGCCGACCTGGAGCTGGCGGCGCGGCTGGCCGAGGGCAGCCTCCGCCGGGCGATCCTGCTTGCCGAGCACGGTGGCATCGCCAGCTACCGGGCGCTTGTCCTCCTGCTGTCGCGCCTGCCCGATATCGATATCGCCGCCATGCACGACTACGCCGACAGCGTCACCGGACGCGGCAACGACGACGGCTGGAACGGCTTCCGCGACCTCACCGCCGCCTGGCTGAACCGCCGGGTGAGGGGCGAAAGCGAGCCGGAAACCGGCATTCCGCTCAGCCCAGCGGCCGCCGCCGCGCCGCTTGAAAGGTGGGCCGAGGTGTGGGAAAACCTGCGCACTTCGACGGCCTTGACCGACGAATACAATCTTGACCGCAAGCGAACCGTCCTGACGAACCTGATGAGCCTCGCCCGCGCGACCCGAATGTGACGCTTTCTCACGGCCCCGCATGTCGCGGCGCTGCCGGCATTCTTCTGTTCCCAACGCGCGAAATCCAACAAGGCGAGACGGCGATGCAAGCGCCAAAGTTCTACATCACGACGGCGATCTCCTACCCCAACGGCGCTCCCCATATCGGCCATGCCTATGAGGCGCTGGCGACCGACGCCATCGCCCGTTTCATGCGGCTTGACGGCTACGACGTCTATTTCCTGACCGGCACCGACGAGCACGGCATCAAGATGAAGCAGACCGCGCAGCGCGAGGGGCTGGAGCCGAAGGAGCTCGCCGACCGCAATTCGGCGCTGTTCAAGGAGATGGTCGCCGCGCTCGGCTGCTCCAACGACGATTTCATCCGCACCAGCGAGGAACGCCACCACCGCTCGTCGGAGGAGATCTGGCGGCGCATGGAGGCCAACGGCGACATCTACAAGGGCAGCTACGCCGGCTGGTACTCGGTGCGCGACGAGGCCTACTACGCCGAGTCCGAGACCGAGATGAAGGACGGCGTCCGCGTCGGCCCGCAGGGAACCCCGGTCGAGTGGGTGGAGGAGGAGAGCTATTTCTTCCGCCTCTCCGCCTATCAGGACCGCCTGCTCGCCCATTACGCGGCGCATCCCGAGTTCATTGGCCCCGACGAGCGCCGCAACGAGGTGGCGAGCTTCGTCAAGGGAGGCCTCAAGGATCTGTCGGTCTCGCGCACCACCTTCGACTGGGGCATCCGCGTGCCGACGGACGAGAAGCACGTGATGTACGTCTGGGTGGACGCGCTCACCAACTATATCACCGGCGTCGGTTTCCCGGATGAGGGCGCGCCCCTGTGGCGCTACTGGCCGGCCGACCTGCACGTCATCGGCAAGGACATCGTGCGCTTCCACGCCGTCTATTGGCCGGCCTTCCTGCTCTCCGCGGGCATCGAAGTGCCCAAGCGCGTCTTCGCCCACGGCTTCCTGTTCAACCGCGGTGAGAAGATGTCGAAGTCGGTCGGCAACGTGGTCGATCCCTTCGCGCTCATCGCCGGCTATGGCCGCGACCAGATGCGCTATTTCTTCCTGCGCGAGGTGCCCTTCGGCCAGGACGGCAACTACAGCCACGAGGCGATCGTCAACCGCATCAATGCCGACCTCGCCAACGACCTCGGCAATCTGGCGCAGCGATCGCTGTCGATGATCGCCAAGAACTGCGACGGCCTTCTGCCCGCGGCTGCGGCGCTCGCGCCCGAGGATGAGGCCATTCTGGCGCAGGCCGATGCGCTGCTTGGCGTTTGCCGCGAGGCGATGAAGACGCAGCAGATTCACCAGGTGCTCAGCGCGGTCTGGGCGGTGGTCGCCGAGGCCAACCGCTATTTCGCCACCGCCGCGCCCTGGGCACTGCGCAAGACCGACCCAAAGCGCATGGAGGCCGTGCTCTACGTGACGGCGGAAGTTGTCCGCCAGGTCGCCATCCTGGCCCAGCCGGCCATGCCGGACGCAGCCGCCAAGCTCTTGGACCTCCTGGCGATTCCGCCCGACGCGCGCAGTTTTGCGGCGCTCGGAGAAGCAGGGCGGCTTGCGGCCGGCGTCACCCTGCCGCCACCACAGCCGGTCTTCCCGCGCTATGTTGACGGCGAGGACAAGCAAGCCAGCTGACCGGCACGACGCGGAACGATGACGCACGATCACGGCCAAGGCTGGCACGGCCATAGCCACGGCGACAATGAGCGCCGCCTGTTCTGGGCGGCTCTCATTACCGGCGGCTTCATGCTGGTCGAGGCGGCGGGCGGCCTTTTCGCCGGATCGCTGGCACTGTTGGCCGACGCCGGCCATATGCTCACCGATTTCGCCGGGCTGCTGCTCGCCTGGCTCGCCTTCCGCTTTTCCCACTGGCCGGCGGACGGCAAGCGCACCTACGGCTTCGAGCGGCTTCAGGTTCTGGTCGCCTTCGGCAACGGCCTGGTGCTGTTCATCATCGCCGGCGGCATCGTCATCGAGGCGGCGCGCCGGCTGATGGCGCCGGAGCCGGTGCTCGGCGGTACCATGCTGGTGATCGCGGCCATCGGGCTCCTGGTCAATGTCGGCATCTTCCTGCTGCTCCACGGCGGCAACCGCAACAATCTCAACGTCCGCGGCGCCATGATCCATGTGATGGGCGACCTGCTCGGCTCCGTCGGCGCCATTGCGGCGGCCGTGGTCATCATGACGACCGGCTGGACGCCTGCCGACCCGCTGATCTCGGTGCTGGTCGCCGTCATCATCCTGAGGAGCGCCTGGCACGTCGTGCACGACTCCGCCCATATCCTGCTGGAAGGCGCGCCATCGGACCTGTCGGTCGCTGAGATGGCGGCCGACCTGCAGGCCGCGATCCCCGATGTCGAGGACGTCCATCACGTCCATGCCTGGTCGATCACCGAGGAGCGGCCGATGGTGACCCTGCACGCCCGCGTCTGCGAGACGGCCGACGTCGACCGTGCGGTCGTCGCCATCAAGACGCGCCTCAGGGCGCGTTTCGGCATCGATCATGCAACGGTCGAGATCGAGCGCGGCGATTGTGCCGACCAACACGTCGCGCCCACACCCGGGGCGCATCGTCCCACCCACGCCCACGGTCACTAGTCCCGCATGCTCGTCGACAGCCACTGCCACCTCGATTTTCCCGATTTCGACGCCGACCGCGACGAGGTTGTCGCCCGCGCCCATGCCGCCGGCGTCGACACCATGGTCACCATCTCGACGCGGGTGGCCAAATTTGCCGGTCTGAAGGCGATCACCGAGCGCTACCAGCGCATCTACTGCTCAATCGGCACCCATCCGCACAACGCGGCGGAAGAGCCGGACGTCACCGCCGACGATCTGGCGCGCATCGCCGACGACCCGGCGGTGGTCGCCATCGGCGAGGTCGGGCTCGATTACCACTACGACAATTCGCCGCCCGAGGCGCAGCGCGAGGGCTTCCTGCGCCACATCGCGGCGGCACGCATGACACAGCTGCCGCTGGTCATCCACGCCCGCGAGGCCGACGCCGACGTGGCGGAAATCCTGACGGACGAGATGGGGAAGGGGGCCTTCCCGGCCATTCTCCACTGCTTCTCGTCCGGCCGCGCGCTGGCCATGACCGGCGTCGAACTGGGCCTGCATGTCTCCTTCTCAGGCATCCTCACCTTCAAGAAATCCGAGGAATTGCGGGCGATTGCCACCGACATTCCGCTCGACCGCCTGCTGGTCGAGACCGACGCGCCTTATCTGGCCCCGCCGCCGCACCGCGGCAGGCGCAACGAGCCTTCCTATGTCGTTGAAACTGCGAAGGTTTTGGCTGAAGCCAAGGGCATCAGCTACGAGGCACTGGCGGCCGCGACCAGCGATAATTTCTTCAATCTTTTCAATAAGGTACTGCGTCCATGACGGCTCGGCTCAAGGTCACGATCCTGGGCTGCGGCTCGTCGCCGGGAGTGCCGCGCATCGGCAACGACTGGGGCGCCTGCGACCCCAACGAGCCACGCAATCGGCGCACGCGCTGTTCGCTGCTGCTCGAGCGCTATGAAACCGGCGACACGCCGACGCGCGTCCTGGTCGATACCGGGCCGGACATGCGGGCGCAGCTGCTGGCGGCTGAAGTCGATTTCGTCGATGCGGTGATCTTCACCCACGCCCATGCCGACCACACCCATGGCATCGACGATCTCAGAGCCTTCTGGATCAACACGCACCGGCTGGTCGACACCTATGCCGACGAGAAGACCCAGGCCCATCTCGAACGCGCCTTCGGCTATTGCTTCGCCCGGCCGCTCGGCAGCGACTATCCGCCGATCCTCAAGCACCATCCGATGGCCCCGGGAACGCCCGCGACCATCGCCGGTGCCGGCGGGCCGCTCACCGTGACCCCATTCCGCCAGATCCATGGCGACATCGAAACCATGGGCCTACGCGTCGGCGGCCTGGCTTATTCCGCCGACATCAGCGCCGTGCCGGAGGCCTCGCTGCCGCATCTCCAGAACCTCGACGTGTGGATCGTCGACGCACTGCGCTACAAGCCGCATCCGAGCCATTTCAGCCTCGACGAAGCGATCGACTGGAGCCGGCGCTTGCAGGTGCGCCGCGCCGTGCTGACCCACATGCACATCGATCTCGACTACGCCACGCTCAAGCGCGATCTAGCGGAGGGCGTCGAGCCTGCCTATGACGGCATGGAGATCGATCTGCCGCTGGACTGAGAGCCGCTGGTCGCGTTTGGGCCAGGACCACAGGAATCAGCCCCAGATCGCTGCCCCAGATCGCTGCAGTCCACATACGCAAAATATTCCATAATATATCTTATGCGACTTTCATATGGGGCATGGGATCCGGGCGGATTTGGGCGCCGATCCATCCCCTCAGGCACCCGCCAGCGTCCTTTCGTTCGCCGGCTTGAGATGGCCCAACCGGGCGATGCTGATAGATTGCCCCCGACCAGAATCGCTCCCCGGAGGCCATCATGACACCCGCACGCGACATCTCGCGGCTGATCGAGATCATGGCCGCGCTGCGCGACAAGGACACCGGCTGTCCGTGGGACGTCGAACAGGATTTCTCGACCATCGCGCCCTACACGATCGAGGAAGCCTATGAGGTCGCCGACGCCATCGCCCGCGGCGACATGGACGACCTCAAGGACGAGCTGGGCGACCTCCTCCTGCAGCCGGTCTATCACGCCCAGATGGCGGCCGAGGCCGGGCTGTTCTCCTTCGCCGATGTGGTCGAGGCAATCACCACCAAGCTGATCCGCCGCCATCCGCACGTCTTCGGCGACGCCGACGCACGCGCCGCCGGCGCCGCCAAGGGCTTCTGGGAGAAGGAAAAGGCCAAGGAGAAGGCCGCGCGTGCTGCTGACGGCCGCGAGGTGCCCAAGGGGCTGCTGGACGGCGTTGCCGCCGGCCTGCCGGCGCTCATGCGCGCCCACAAGCTTCAGGCCAAGGCGTCAACCGTCGGCTTCGACTGGAACGACGCCCGCCTGGTGCTGGCCAAGATCAAGGAGGAGATCGGCGAGATCGAAGCCGAACTCGACCGGCCCGGCGCTGACGACGCCGCCGTTGCCGGCGAGATCGGCGACCTGCTCTTCGCCGTCGTTAACCTCGCCCGCCACTTGCATGTGGACGCCGATCAGGCGCTGCGCGGAACGAACGTCAAATTTGAACGCCGCTTCGCGGCGATCGAGGAAGCGCTGGCGGCGCAAGGCCGCGCGCCCGCAGACGCCAGCCTCGACGAGATGGAGGCCCTCTGGCAGGCCGCCAAGAAGACGGAATAGCCTGCCGGCATCGAACACAATCTCTACGGTGCCGCCCGCGCCTTAGGAAACGCCTTGTGGAAGACCGCCTGCTTCTCCGGCGCTACGCGCACATGGGCCGTTGTCGAGCCGTCGGCATTGTCGGTGCGGTCAAGCACCTCGCCGACCTCGTAGAGCCGGTGAAGCTGGGCGAGCGCCGCCCCCTCCAGCCTGACCTCGTAGTTGCGGCGGGCGGCGGTAATCTTCTCCTCGATCAGCGCCAGCAGGTCGGGCAGCCCCTCGCCGGTCAGCGCCGAGACCGTCACCACCGCCGGGCCATTGCCCGCTACCGCCGGGATCACCCGCGGCGGCCGTTGCTCCGGCGGCATCAGGTCGACCTTGTTCCACACCTCGATGACGCGCTCCGGGGCCTTGGCGTCGACGTCGAGTTCGGAGAGCGCCGTGGCAACGTCACGCGCCTCGGCCTCGCTGTCCGCGGCGGCGATGTCGCGGACATGCAGGATGACATCGGCCTCCGCCACCTCCTCCAGCGTGGCGCGGAAGGCGGCGACCAGCGTCGTCGGCAGGTCGGCGACGAAGCCGACCGTGTCGGAGAGGACCGCCACGGCGCCGTGCGGCAGTGTCACCCGCCTGAGAGTCGGGTCGAGCGTCGCAAACAGCCGTAAATCGGCAAACACATGATCGGCGGTCAGCGCGTTGAACAGGGTCGATTTGCCGGCATTGGTGTAGCCGACCAGCGCGACCGTCGCCTGGCTCCCCTTCTTGCGCGTCTTGCGTTGCTGGCGGCGGCGCGTCACCACATCCTCGAGGTCACGCTCGATGCGCGCGACGCGTTCCTCGATCATGCGCCGGTCGGCCTCGATCTGCGTCTCGCCGGGCCCGCCGAGGAAGCCGAAGCCGCCGCGCTGGCGCTCCAGGTGGGTCCAGGAACGCACCAGCCGGCTCTTCTGGTAGTTCAGGTGGGCAAGTTCCACCTGCAGCGTGCCCTCGCGGGTCTGCGCCCTCTCGCCGAAAATCTCCAGGATCAGCCCTGTCCGGTCGATGACCTTGGTCTTCCAGGCGCGTTCGAGATTGCGCTGCTGCACCGGCGACAACACGCCGTCGACGATGACGAGGTCGATGCGCTCGGCGGCCACTTGCCCAGCGATCTCGTCCACCTTGCCGGAGCCGAAGAGCGTCGCCGGACGCGGGCTGGCCAATGGCACCGCAATGCCGGCCGTGACATCGAGGTCGATCGCCCTCGCCAGTCCCACAGCTTCCTCGATGCGGGCCTCGCGGCCGCGGTCCGCCACTGCGCGGCGCGCCTTGAGGATGGGCACCAGCACCAGGGCACGCGCCTGGGCCCCCGCGGACGCGGCTTCGCCCTCAGCGCGCTCGGCTGCGGTCGGATTGTGCGGAAGCTCGCTCAATCGGTCTCCCGGCCAGTGCTGCCCTCTTCACCCGGCTCGAAGAGTTGCAGCGGCGCGCCCGGCATCACTGTCGAGATGGCGTGCTTGTAAACAAGCTGGGAATGCCCGTCGCGACGCAACAAAACGCAGAAATTGTCGAACCATGTGACGATTCCCTGGAGCTTCACCCCGTTGACCAGGAAGATCGTCAGTGGCGTCTTGTTCTTCCGAACGTAGTTGAGAAACGTGTCTTGCAGGTTTTGTGCGCGTTCAGCCATGTCTTTCGCTCTCGCGTTCTTGCGGCTTTCGGGATTAGTCGCGTTTTTGGGTCCTTGACCGGGCGTGATCCTTACAGTCTGCCGGGTGTTGCGACCGGCGTCACGTGCGAAATTGCCCCAGGCGCAACCTCCGGCATCAGCCTCCCCGCGCCCACAGGGGCGAGATTTCGGCCTGTTCCAGAAACAGACGCCTCAGACGATTCGCCACCGGCCCCGGCCGGCCACTACCGATTACCACGCCATCGATACTTATGACCGCTGTCACTTTCGACGAGGCCGAGGTCAGGAAGGCCTCGCTGGCAACCTGCGCCTCCGCGACAGAAAACGGCCTTTCTTCAATGGGATAGGCTTCGCCGGTGGCCACTTCGAGGACGCCGGTGCGGGTGATCCCGCGCAGAATTCCGGCCTCCGCCGAGCGCGTCACGATGGTCCCGCCAGCCGTCACGATCCACGCATTGGTCGACGATCCCTCGGTGACGAAGCCCGCCGCGTCCACGAACCATGCCTCGAAAGCCCCGGATTCCCTTGCCTTCTGCTTGGCCAGCACATTGGGCAGCAGGCTTGTCGATTTGATGTCGACCCGCGCCCAGCGGTTCTCCGCCACGGTGATGACCGAGACCCCCTCCTCGGCCCGCCTGTCCAGCGCCGCCGTATCGGACGAATGCGCCGTCACCACGATGGCCGGCGCCACGTCCCCCGCCGGAAAGGCGTGGTTGCGCCGGGCAACGCCGCGGCTCACCTGCAGATAGATCAGGCCGTCGCCCACCCGATTGCGGCGCACCACCTCGCGCATCACCACCGCCAGCGCCGCCGGCCTCAGCGGCCAGCCGATGCCGAGTTCCGCCAGCGATCGCTTGAGCCGCGCCATGTGCCGCCGTTCGTCGACCAGCCGGCCGCCGCGCACCTCGCACACCTCATAGACCGCGTCGGCGAACTGATAGCCCCGGTCCTCGATATGAACTGCGGCCTCCGCGTGGCGAACGTAGCGGCCGTTGACATAGGCAGTGTGCGACATGGGAGCCTTCTAGGAGCGCCAATAGGCCGCGTAAAGCGACGCGAACAGGACGATCACCTCGATCCGGCCGAGGATCATGGTGACAATCATGGTGAGCTGGGCGAAAACGCCGAAATCCGCGTAGGCCGGCCAGCTCGGTCCGATGAGCCATTCGTGGGAATAGAGCGGGCCGATGTTGGAAAAGGCCGACACTGCCGCCACCATGGATGCGTCGAAGGCCGGCAGGCTGAGCGAGAGCGCCAGCGCCGCGACGATGATGATCGTGAACGCGACCACCAGATTGGCCCAGATCGCCTTCATCAGGTTGAGGTCGTAAGGCTGGCTGCCGAAGCGCGTCGAGCGCACGCTGTGCGGAAAGACCAATCGCTTCAGCTCGTGCATGGACTGAACGATCATGGCGCCGATGCGGTAATATTTGAGCCCGCCTGCCGTCGACAATGCCCCGGCACCGCCGATCGCCAGGAACAGCACCAGCGTGTCCGGAATCGCCGACAGGCCGCCGGGGCGCGTCTCGAAACCGGTCGTGCTGATCAGCGAGATGCTGCTGAACAGCCCCTCCCCCAGCGCTGCGGCCAGATTCTCGCCGGTGTGGAAGACCCAGCCATAGAGAACGCCAACCACCGCCATGACGCCGACGACCCACCAGGTCTCGCGATGGCCGAGAAGCGTCGACCAGCGGCCTTCCAGCACGCTGCGGTGAAAGATGATGCTGGTTGCCCCGACAACCATGAACAGGGCGACCACGGCCTCGCCGAAGGGGCTGCCGTAGATCGACAGGTTGCCATCGACGGGCATGAAGCCGCCGGTCGAGACCGTCGACATGGCCAGGCAGATCGCGTCGAAGGTCGGGATGCCGGCCAAGAACAACAGGATGATGCACAGCCCGGTGAACAGTGCATAGAGGGTCACCAACCGCCGCAGCCCCTGGGCGACGCGCTCCGGGCCGGCTTCACTGAAGCCACCGAGCACCGCCAGTCCGCGGCTGGAGAGGCCGCCGACGCCGGCCGGCGCCAGGATCGTGACGACGGTGACCAGGGTCGCCAGGCCACCGAGCCATTGCAGCTCTGCCCGCCACATGATGATCGACGGCCCGGTGCCGGCAAGCGAACGGAAGATCGTGGCGCCGGTGGTGGTGAAACCGGAAACCGCCTCGAACAGCGCCGCGACGTAGCCCAGATGGGCGCGCAGCGCGAAGGGAATGGCCGCGATCAGCGGGATCACCACCCATAGCGCCGCCGCCAGCACGAAACCGGCCGAGCGGTCGAAGCGCGGCCGGTGCCCCTGCAGGGCGAAGAAGATGGCGCCGGAGAGGAAGCCGGTGAGGCCGGAGACCAGCAGGAAGTCGGCCGCGGCTCCATCGTGTGACACCACCGAGATGGCGGCCGGCAGGAGCATCGCCAGGGCAAGGCCGCCAAATGCGCGCGATAGGAAATGAAGCACACCAATCATCGGCCGCGCGTCCGCCCCGGGTGCCCTTAGAAGAACTCGAGGCTGACGCGGAACATCTGCTCGAGCTGGCGCACGCGCTCGGCGGTGGCGAACATCACCACGCGGTCCTTGGAGATGATCTGGGTGCTGCCGTTCGGAACCACCACCTCCCCGCCACGATAGATGGCGCCGATGCGGATGCCGTCGGGCAGGTCCAGGTCGCGCAGCGGCTTGCCGACCAGCGGCGAGGTCTCCAGCGCCTCCGCCTCGATCACTTCCGCCGCACCGTCCTCGATTGTGTGGACGCCGCGGATACGGCCGCGCCGCACGTGCTGGAGAATGCGCGAGACGGTCAGCGACCGCGGATTCACCGTCGCGTCGATGCCCAGCGTATCGGTGAAGGCGTGGTATGAGCGGTTGTTGATCAGCGCCATGGTGCTGCGGCAGCCCAGCCGCTTGGCCATCACGCAAGCAATGATGTTGACCTCGTCGTCGTTGGTCAGCGCGATCAGGGTGTCGGCGTCCTGCACGTCGGCTTCGCGCTGGATCTCCTGATCGAGCGCGTTGCCGTGCAGCACCACCGTCCGCTTGAGCACATCGGCGATGGCGATGGCACGCTCGCGGGTCGACTCGATGATCTTGACCTTGGCGGCGGCGCGCCGCGTTTCCAGGGTGCGCGCGACGAACTCGCCGATATTGCCGCCGCCGGCGATGACCACGCGCTTGGCCACCGGCTCCTCGTGGCCGAAGATGTTGAGCGTGCGGACCACCTGCTCGCGCTGGCAAACGACATAGACCTGGTCGCCGACCAGCATGGAATTGGCCGAGCGCGGCACGAACAGCTTGCCGCCGCGCACGATGCCGACGACGATCGCCTGCAGGTCGGGAAACAGCTCGGTGAGCTGCGCCAGCGGCGTATCGACCACCGGGCAATTCTCGCCGCAGGTGATGCCGACCACGACCACCTCGCCGTTCGCGAACTCGACCGTGTCGAAGGCGCCCGGCAGTTGCAGCCGGCGCAGCACCATCTGGCCGACTTCGATCTCCGGCGAGATGATGACGTCGATCGGCAGGTGCTCCGAGGAAAACAGGTCGGCCCAGTGCGATTCCAGATAGCTCCGCGCGCGGATGCGGGCGATCTTGGTGGGCACGTTGAACAGCGAGTGGGCCACCTGGCAGGCGACCATGTTGACCTCGTCGTAGAGCGTCACGGCGATGATCATGTCCGCCTGCTCGGCGCCGGCCTGGGCAAGCACCTCCGGATAGGCGCCGTGGCCGATGAAGCCGCGCACGTCGAGGGTGTCGCGGATCGCCTGGACCAGTTGCGGCGAGGTGTCGATCACCGAAACGTCGTTGTCCTCGACGGCAAGACGTTCAGCGATGCCGTAGCCGACCTGGCCGGCTCCGCAGATGATGACGCGCATGGTACCCCCGAATCCCTCGGCCCGCCCTAGCCTACGCCGAGCGACTTCAACTTGCGATGCAGCGCCGAGCGCTCCATGCCGACGAATTCGGCTGTGCGCGAGATGTTGCCGCCGAACCGGTTGACCTGGGCGGTCAGATACTCACGTTCGAATATCTCGCGGGCGTCGCGCAGCGGCAGCGACATCAGGTGCTCGCCCCCTGCCCTTCCCGGCGTCGTCGGCAGCATTTCGCCGATCTCCGCCGGCAGCATGTCGGCGGTGATCACCTCGCTGGCGTCGCCGCGGGTGAGGATCATCAACCGTTCGACATTGTTGCGCAGCTGGCGGATGTTGCCCGGCCAGTCGTGCGCCTGGAGAACGGCCATGGCGTCCTCGCCGATGATGCGTGGCGGCAGGCCGGTGGTGCGCGAAATCTGCTCGGCGAAGTGGCGCACCAGAACCGGGATGTCCTCGCGCCGCTCGGCCAGCGCCGGCACCCGCAACGGCACCACCGCCAGCCGGTGGAACAGGTCCTCGCGGAACGTGCCCTCGCTGACCTCGCCTTCGAGATCGCGGCCGGTGGACGAGATGATGCGCACGTCGACATTGACCCTCGTGGTTCCGCCGACGCGGGTGAAGGTCTGATCGACCAGCACGCGCAGGATCTTGCTCTGTGTCTCGCGCGGCATGTCGCCGACCTCGTCCAGGTACAGCGTCCCGCTATGCGCCTCCTCAAGCGCGCCGACGCGGCGCGCGGCGCCGTTTGACGGCTCGGTGCCGAACAGCTCGGCCTCCATGCGGTCGGCCACGATGGTCGCCGCATTGAGCACCACGAACGGCCCCGTCGCGCGCCCGGAGAACTCATGGATGGTGCGGGCGACCAGCTCCTTGCCGGAGCCCGAGGCGCCGGAGATCATGATGCGGCTGTTGGTCGGCGCCACCTTCTCGATCGTGACGCGCAGGTGGTTCATCGCCGGCGACGTGCCGAGCAGATGGTTGGCATCGCCGCTCTTCTCGCGCAGGGCCTTCACCTCGCGGCGGAGCTTCGATGCCTCCAGGGCACGCTCGGTGACCAGCACCAGCCGGTCGGACTTGAACGGCTTCTCGATATAGTCGTAGGCCCCGCGCTTGATGGCCGATACTGCCGTTTCAATGTTGCCGTGGCCGGAGATCATCACCACCGGCAGGTCAGCATGGTCGCGCTTGATCTCGTCGAGCAGCGCCAGCCCGTCCAGGCGGCTCCCCTGCAGCCAGATGTCGAGGAAGACCAGCGACGGCCGCCGTTTCTCGATTTCGGCAAGGGCAGCGTCGGCGTCGAAAGCGGTACGTGTCCCGTGCCCTTCGTCGGAGAGGATGCCGGAGACCAGCTCCCTGATATCGGTCTCGTCGTCAACGATCAGAATGTCGGACGCCATATCAGCCGTCTTTCGTCTTTCATGTCACGGGCTGAGGGACGGCCTCCGGTGCCGGCTCGGCATCGGCGCTCCCGGTCGGTCCGTCCACACGCGGCAGGATGATGCGAATGTTGGCGCCGCAGCGACCGTCGGTCTCCATCGGCGCGTCGAGCAGTTCAATACTTCCCCCATGTTCCTCGATGATCTTGGCGACGATGGCGAGGCCGAGGCCGGTGCCTTTCTCCCGCGTCGTCATGTAGGGCTCGAGCAACCGCTGGCGGTTCTCGTGCGGCAGCCCGATTCCGTTGTCGACGATGTCGACGATGATAAGCGCATCTTCAAGTCGTGCTGTGACCGTGATCTCACCCTGGCCGCGGGTTTCCGCCGGCACCGCCAGCACCGCCTCCGTGGCGTTCTTGACCACGTTGGTCAGCGCCTGCCCCATCAGGCGGGCATCGAAGCGGCCGATGAGCGGAGTGGCCGGCAGTTCGACCTTGAAGTCGATCTCCGGCTGCGAAACGCTGATCAGGAACACCGACTCGCGGATCGACTCCGCCAGGTTGCCGGTGACGAACGCCGGCTTCGGCATGCGCGCGAACGACGAGAACTCATCCACCATGCGGCCGATATCGCCCACCTGGCGGATGATGGTGTCGGTGCATTGATCGAAGACCTCGCGGTCCTCGTCGATGGTGCGGCCGAACTTGCGCTTCAGCCGCTCGGCCGAAAGCTGGATCGGCGTCAGCGGGTTCTTGATCTCATGGGCGATACGGCGGGCGATGTCGGCCCAGGCGGTGCTGCGTTGCGCCGCCACCAGATCGCTGATGTCGTCGAGGGTGATGACGTAGCCATGCTGCTCGGCATCGCCGCGCTCGGTGGTCACGCGCACGTTGATCGTCCGCTCGCGGCCGTCGCGGTCGACGGTGATCTGGTCGCGATGCTCGGAGCGCACATCGCGCAGCGCCGACGAGACGACCGCATCGAGGCGGGGCATGAGCTCGATGACCGGCGTTCCGATCACCGCGCTTTCGGTGGTGCCGAGCAGCAGCAGCGCGGTGCGGTTGACGATCGTCACGCGCCCCTGCGCGTCGATGCCGACCACGCCCGCCGATATGCCGGCCAGCACCGCCTCGGTGAAGCGGCGGCGGGTGTCGATCTGGTCGCTGGCGGCGATCAGCTCCTCGCGCTGGCTGCGCAATTGCGCTGTCATGGTGTTGAAGGTCGAGCCCAGCGCGCCGACGTCGCCGTCGGAATGGCGCGGATTGACCGATACGCTGAGATTGCCGCGCGAGACTTCCTTGGCGGCGTCGATCAGCCGCCGGATCGGCGCCACCAGCCGGTTGGCGAAGCCGATGCCCAGCCAGATCGCCGACAACAGCACGACGACCGTGACGCCGAGGAAGAGGATGGCGAAGGCGATCTGCGTGCCGAAACGCGTCGCCTCCAGCGTGCGGTATTCGGCAACGTTTTCATTGGTCATGGCCAGGTAGCGCACGACCTTGGGGTCGAGCGGCCGGGCGGCATAAAGCAGCGTGTCGTCATAACCCTGCAAGGCGGTGATGCCGCCAATGATGTTGGTCGGCCCGGGTGCGACGATCACGACCTGATCGGGATTGTTCTTCGCCTGCTGCAGCGCCTGCGCCACCGGCGCCGGATACTCCTCGAGGTGAGAGCGCTGCGCCCGGGTGATGAGCGCCGCTTTGCTGTCGACGAGGAAGACGCCGGGCAGGTTGTGGTCGGCGGCAACTGAATCGAGGAAGACGGCGAAACGCGCCGGGTCGTCCTTGTGCAGCAAACTTGCCCGCTCCAGTTCGATCTTGGCGCCAAGGATATCGGCACGCAGCAGGACCGCCTGTTGCTGGGCAAAGGCCTGGGCCAGCGACAGCGAGTTGTCGACAATGGAGCGCGTCCGCGTCGAGAACCAGTTGTCGAGGCCGCGATCGAGCGTGATCGAGGCGGTGACCGCCAGCAGCGCCGCCGGCAGCACGGCAACCAGGCTGAACAGGCCGACGATGCGGATATGCAGGCTGGCGCCGGCCTGTCCGCGCGATCGCGCGACCACGAGGCTGCCGACCACCCAGGCGATGACCAGGACAAGGAACGCGACCAGGGCGCCGTTCACCACCATGGCGGTGAAGACGACGTCCGGGGTGGGCGCGATCGGCGTCAGGCCGATCAGGACGAGGAAGGTGCCGGCGGCGGAAGCCAGCGCCAGCAGCACGACAACATAGCCGGAGGCCCGTACCAGCCGGGAGAACCGGAAGCCGCGTTCGCCCCGCCTCTCGTCGGTGACCGGCCCTGTCAAAGTTGGCGAGTCCGCCGTCATTTTCCGGTGCTGTGCCTCTACCCGCCGAAAGCCCGTTTCCTAGCGTTGGACCTAGGGCAGACTGGGGCTGAATTGCAACAATATTGTGATCAAAAAACCACAGCCGTCCCGGCGGTTCAAGCCACACCGGGCCCTTTACCCAGTCTTTGCAGGGTATTAGCGGGCGCTGCGGATGATCTGGATATCCAGCTCGCGGATCTTCTTGCGCAGCGTGTTACGGTTCACGCCGAGGAGCTCGGCCGCCTTGATCTGGTTGCCGCGGGTTGAGGCCAGAGCCGCCGCGATCAGCGGGTTCTCCACCTCCCGCAGGATGCGGTGATAGAGGCCGGGCGGCGGCAGGCCCTCGCCGAAGCTCTGGAAATAGGTGTTGAGGTGGCGCTCGACCGAGCCCGAGAGGGTCTCCTCGGCGCTGTCCTCGCCGGCCGGTGCTGCGATCGCCGGCTGGTTCAGCTCGGTCTCGATGATGTTCTCGGTGATCGTCTCCTGCGGGTAGAGGGCGGCCAGACGCCGGATCAGGTTCTCCAGTTCGCGCACGTTGCCGGGCCAGCGGTAGCGCTTCATCCGCTCCACGGCGGCGAACTCGATGCGCTTGGCCGGCAGGCCCTCCTTCTCGACCACCGCGAAGAAGTGGCGCACCAGGTCCGGAATGTCCTCGCTGCGTTCGCGCAAAGGCGGCAGGCGGATCGGCACCACATTGATGCGGAAGAACAGGTCTTCGCGGAACAGGCCCTGATTGATCAGGATGCGCAGGTCCTTGTTGGTGGCGGCGATGATGCGCACGTCGGTCTTGATCGGCGTGCGCCCACCCACCGTGGTGTATTCGCCTTGCTGGAGCACGCGCAGCAGGCGGGTCTGCGCCTCCATCGGCATGTCGCCGATCTCGTCGAGGAACAGCGTGCCGCCGTCGGCCTGCTCGAAGCGGCCGGCGCTGCGCGCCTGGGCGCCGGTGAAAGCCCCCTTCTCGTGGCCGAACAGCTCGGCCTCGATCAGGTCGCGCGGGATCGCCGCCATGTTGATCGGCACGAAGGGGCCGTTGTGCCGCTTGCCGTAGTCGTGAAGCGCGCGGGCAACCAGCTCCTTGCCGGTGCCGGATTCGCCGGCGATCATCACGGTCAGGTCGGTCTGCATCAGCCGGGCGAGCACCCGATAGATGTCCTGCATGGCCGGCGAGCGGCCGACCAGCGGAATGTTGTCGGCGGGATCCTCGCTCGCCGCCTCGGCATGGCGGCTGCGCGGCTCTGACATCGCGCGGCCGACGATGGCGATCAGCTCCTTGAGGTCGAAGGGCTTGGGCAGATACTCATAGGCGCCGCGCTCCGAGGCGCGGATGGCGGTCATGAACGTGTTCTGCGCGCTCATCACGATGATCGGCAGTTCCGGCCGCGACCGCTTTATGCGCGGCAGCAGGTCGAAGATGTTCTCGTCTGGCATCACGACATCGGTGATGACCAGGTCGCCGTCGCCCTCGCTCACCCAGCGCCACAGCGTCGCCGCATTCGAGGTCAGCCGCACCTGATAGCCGGCGCGCGATAGCGCCTGGTTGAGCACTGTACGGATCGCCGAGTCGTCGTCGGCCACGAGGATATTGCCGAGGGGCATCGTCATTCGTTCCTGAAATTGTCGCCTGTCGGGCCCGGCCATGCCGGCATGAGCACTCGAAACACAGTGCGACGCGGCTGCGACTCGCATTCGATGACGCCGCCATGGTCACGGATGATCTTGGCGACCAGGGCAAGGCCCAGCCCCGAGCCGTTGGCCTTGGTGGTGACAAACGGATCGAAGAGATGCGGGATCATCTCCTCGGGCACGCCGGGGCCGTTGTCGCGCACGCAGAATTCGAGCGGCAGCGTCACCTTGCTCGGATTGCCTGGCACCGACAGGCGGTAACCGGGCTTGAAGGCCGTCGTCAGCACGACCTCGCCGTCCGGCGCGCCGTCCACCAATTCAACGGCATTTTTTACCAGGTTGAGGAACACCTGGATGAGTTGGTCGCGGTTGGCCGGCACCGGCGGCAGCGACGGATCGAACTCGTCGCTGATCTTGACGGAGCGGCCGAAGCCGGAGCGCGCCAGCCGGCGCACGTGATCGAGGACCGCGTGGATGTTGACCGGCTCGAAGTCGATCGGCCGCTCGTCGGAGAAAACCTCCATGCGATCGACCAGCTTCACGATGCGATCGGCTTCGTCGCAGATCAGGCGGGTGAGCGCGCGATCCTCGCTGCCGACGCTGGATTCCAGCAGCTGTGCCGCGCCGCGGATGCCGGACAGCGGGTTCTTGATCTCATGGGCGAGCATGGATGCCAGCCCGGTGACGGTACGCGCGGCGCTGCGATGGTTGAGCTGGCGGTCCATCTTGTCCGCCATCGAGCGTTCTTGCAGCACGACGACGACGCCGTTCGGGTGTTCGAGGCTGGGCGCGGCATAGATGTCGACGACGCGCTCGCCACCGTTGCGCGGTGTGCCGATGTCGACGCGGTATTCGTTGACCGGCGCATTGCGCTCGCGCACCTGCACGACAAGCGCCAGCAGCGGGCTGCCGAACGGCACGAAATAGGCCAGCTCGTGGCGGCGCAGCACGTTGGTCGAGGCCTGGAAGAAGGTCTCCGCCGCGACATTGGCTTCGGCGATATGGCCTTCGGCGTCGACCAGGAGCACAGGATGCGGCAGCGCGTCGAGCAGCGCCGTGGCCAGGCGTCCGCGCGCGGCAAGGGCTTCCACGTTCATGCCGCCCTCCGTTCCGCGCCGGTCGCGAACCAGGCAGCAAGATGGCGCAAAACCTCGGCCGGCCGCGTGGCGGTGAGCACCGCGCGGCGCAGCGCCGGATCGCCGGCTCCCGCCTGGTCCATGTACCAGCCGAGATGCTTGCGGGCGACGCGCGCTCCCAGGAACGCGCCATAGTGATCGATGAGCGCCGCGTGGTGGCGCATGGCGACGTCGGCAAGCGGCGGCTCCTCGAGAAGCACGCCGGTCGCGGCATAGTGCGCGATCTGGCCCGGCAGCCACGGCCGGCCGTAGGCGCCGCGGCCGATCATGACGCCGTCGGCGCCGGACTGCTCCAGCATCGGCGCGATGTCGTCCAGCGACGTCGCATCGCCATTGGCGATGACCGGAATGGCGACAGCCTGCTTGACCGCGCGGATCGCCGCCCAGTCCGCCCTGCCCTTGTAGAACTGGCAGCGCGTGCGCCCGTGGACCGTGATCATCTGCACGCCAACCGCTTCAGCGCGCCGTGCCAGTTCGGGTGCGTTGATCGCGTTGTGGTCCCAGCCGAGCCGCATCTTCAGCGTCACCGGCACAGACGTTGCGCCGACCGTCGCCTCGATCAGGATGAGCGCATGGTCGAGGTCGCGCATCAGCGCCGAGCCGGAATAGCCCGAAGTCACCTTGCGCGCCGGGCACCCCATGTTGATGTCGATGATGTCGGCGCCGGCATCGGCGGCGGCGCGCGCCCCCTCCGCCATCCAGCGCGCCTCGCGTCCGGCAAGCTGGATCACATGCGGCCCGTTGCCGGCCCGTTCGGCCCGCATGGACGCATCCGGTTCACCTGTGGCAAGCTGTTCGCTGGCCACCATCTCGGAGACCACGAGCCCTGCGCCGAATTCGGCCGCCAGCGCCCGGAACGGACGATCTGACACACCCGACATCGGCGCCAAAAAGACGCGGTTGGGAATCGCTACCGATCCCAAAACCAGCGGTTCCGCTAGAATTTGCATTGTCGCGCCTATTGATTAGGCAGACTGCCTGTTTGCCCACATCTTAGTCAGTTCGCGCCCGTGAGCAAGTGCGAAATAGGCGGTTTTGTCGGCCGGCGTGCTACATTCCGGCAGGAGTATTTTCGGGATTTGTACCATGGATAACGCATCACGCACCGCCGCCCTGATCGTTGCCGCCGGGCGCGGTGTCCGCGCCGGGGCGGGCAATGTGCCCAAGCAATACCAGCCGCTTGCCGGCACACCCATTCTGGCGCGCACCCTGGCCACGTTCCTTGGCCATCCCGCCGTCGACCGCGTCCTGGTCGTCATCGGCGACGGCGACGAGGAGATCTACCGGTCGGTCGCGCCGCGGCACGACAATCTGATGGCGCCGGTGACCGGTGGCGAGACCCGCCAGGATTCGGTCCGCAACGGGCTGGCTGCGCTCGTCGGCGCGGCCCCCAAACGGGTTCTCATCCACGATGCCGCCCGTCCCTTCGCCACTCCCGCCCTCATCGGCCGTGTCGTCGATGCACTGGAGGGCGCCGATGCCGTGGTGCCCACCGTGCCGGTCGCAAGCACGCTCAAGCAGGTGGACGGCTCCGGCCGCGTGACCGCGACCGTGCCGCGCGACGGTTTGCAGGCGGCGGAGACGCCACAGGGCTTCGCCTTCGATGCCATCCTCGCCGCTCATAACAGGGCGCGCGAGGCGCGTGAGCTCTTCACCGACGATGCGGCGGTGGCCGAATGGGCCGGCCTCCCGGTCGTCGCCGTTCCCGGCGATCCCGGTAACGTCAAGCTCACCACGTCGCACGACATCGAAGAGGCGAACCGCCGCCTGACGGCGGAATCGGCCGCCGCTTTCGGCGACGTGCGTGTCGGCATCGGCTACGACATTCACGGCTTCGGTTCCGGGTTCCAGATCATGCTCGGCGGCGTCCCCGTACCCTACCGGCGCGGCCTCATCGGCCATTCCGACGCCGACGTGGTTCTGCATGCCTTGACCGATGCGGTTCTCGGCGCCCTCGGCGACGGCGACATCGGCGAGCACTTCCCACCATCGGACCCGCAATGGGCGGGCGCCTCGTCGGACCGCTTCCTCGCCGATGCTGTCGCCCGCGTCGCGGCGCGCGGCGGCATGATCGCCCATCTCGACGTATCGATCGTGGCCGAACGCCCCAAACTCGCACCGCATCGCGAGGCGATGCGCGCCCGTATTGCCGAGATCTGCGGCATCTCGGTCGACCGCGTCGGCGTCAAGGCGACGACCAGCGAAGGCCTCGGCTTCATCGGCCGCAGCGAAGGCATCTCCGCCCATGCCGTGGCCACCGTGCGGCTGCCCTTCGGAGGCTAGAGCCGCTCATGACCGATCTCGCCCCGCTCACTACCGCTGCCGAGGCGCTGATCGCGCTCTGCCGCAAGCAGGGCATGCGCATCGCCACGGCCGAATCCTGCACCGGCGGGCTTCTTTCCGGCATGCTGACCGAGATCCCCGGCTCGTCGGAGGTCTTCGACCGCGGCTTCGTCACCTATTCCAACCCTGCCAAGATCGACCTGCTCGGCGTCTCGCCGGACCTGTTGGCCCCGGGCGGTCCGGGCGCGGTCAGCGAACCGGTGGCGCGCGCCATGGCGGAAGGCGCCATCGAACGCTCGGCCGCCGATCTTGCCGTCGCCATCACCGGCATCGCCGGGCCCGACGGCGGCACGCCGGAGAAGCCGGTCGGGCTGGTGCATCTCGCTGTTGCCGTTCGCGACGGCCCGACCCATCACCGCTTTCGCCGCTTCGGCAATCTCGGGCGCTCGGCCGTCCGCCTCGCCGCGGTCGGCGAGGCGCTGGCCATGCTCAACCACGCGGTTCAGGCAGGCGAGGCGCCGTAGATCCGGTCGGCGCGCTCCTCGAAGGCGGTCGTGAACTTGCGGAAAGCGCGGTCGAAGACGCCGCCCATCAGCGCCGAGAGCACCCGCGACTTGAACTCGTAGTCGATGGCGAAGCCGACCATGCAGGCGTGGTCGCCGTCGGCGCGAAAGGTCCATCTGTTGTGGAGGTGACGGAAAGGACCGTCGATGTAGTCGGCGAGGATCGTGCCGGCCGCCCTGTCGAGCGTCACCCGCGTGGTGAAGGTCTCGCGGATCGCCTTGTAGCCCACCGTCATGTCGGCGATGAGCATCTCGCGCCCGCCGTCCTGGCTGCGACCGTGGACCGTCAGCATTTCACACAGCGGCACGAATTGCGGATAGGTCTCGATATCGGCGACCAGCGCGAACATCTCGTCCGCCGAATGGCCGATGCGGTGATCGGTCGAGAACTTCGGCACCGGACTAGCCGCGGCCGTGCCGTGCCTCGCGCGCGGCCCTGAGCTTGGCGAAGTCCTCGCCGGCGTGATGCGAGGAACGCGTCAACGGGCTCGCCGAGACCATCAGGAAGCCCTTGGCATAGGCGACGGTCTCCAGCGCCTTGAACTCCTCCGGCGGCACGAAGCGCATCACCGGATGGTGCTTGCGCGTCGGCTGCAGGTACTGGCCGATGGTCAGGAAGTCGACATTGGCGCTGCGGAGATCGTCCATCAGCTGCAGGATCTCGTTCCGCTCCTCGCCGAGGCCGACCATGATGCCGGACTTGGTGAACATGGTCGGGTCGAGCTCCTTGACCTTCTGCAGCAAGCGGAGCGAGGCGAAATAGCGCGCGCCCGGCCTCACCTTCAGATAGTTCGATGGCACCGTCTCGAGATTGTGGTTGAAGACGTCGGGCTTGGCCGCCACCACGGCCTCCACCGCGCCGTCCTTGCGCAGGAAGTCGGGCGTCAGCACTTCGATCGTGGTGCCGGGGCTCAGCGCGCGAATGGCCGCGATGGTGCGGGCGAAATGCTCCGCGCCGCCGTCGGCGAGATCGTCGCGGTCGACCGAGGTGATGACCACATGGGCGAGACCGAGCTTGGCGACGGCGTCGGCGACGTGCTCAGGCTCTTGGCTGTCGAGCGGCCCCGGCATGCCGGTGCGCACATTGCAGAAGGCGCAGGCGCGCGTGCAGGTGTCGCCCATGATCATGAAGCTGGCGTGCTTCTTCGACCAGCACTCGCCGATATTGGGACAGCCGGCCTCCTCGCAGACGGTGACCAGGCTGTGGGCGCGCACGATGTCGTTGGTCTCGCGATAGACCGGCGAATTGGGCGAGCGCACCCGGATCCAGTCCGGCTTGCGGGCAACCGGCGTATCCGGCCGGTGCGCCTTCTCCGGATGCCGGGGGCGCGGGTTGGAAACGGTATCGAGGACAACGACCATGGGACTGACTTCGCTCAGGCCCGCCCGCGCACGAGGCGGAAGAGCCAGATCAGGATAATGGCGCCGATGGTGGCGACCACCAGGTTGCCGAGGATCCCGGCATAGTTGATGTCGAGCCGGCGGGCGATCCAGCCGCCGATGACCGCGCCGATGATCCCGACGACGATATTGGCGACCAGGCCCATCTTGGCCGCCGTCACGCGCTCGGCAATCCAGCCTGCCAACCCGCCGAGGATGATGGCGAGCAGCCAGTTGATGCCGTCCATGCCGAACGCGATTCGCGGCTTCATGGAAGAAGCTCCGCCGGTTGTTGGAACCTAGGGCTATAGCTGGACCCCGGCGACCATCCCGTCAACCGCAGCGCCGCATTGCGGCCATGCGCCTTCGGCAGGAATGCGCCGGATTCCAGCAATCCGGTCAGATGATGATCCGGGCGATGATCAGCACGATGATCGCGCCGACGATGGAAATCACCACCTGCTCAAGGAAGGGATTGCCGAAATTCAGCTTGATGTTGAGCTGCTGGGCTAGGAAGCCGCCGACCAGCGAGCCGATCAGGCCGGCAATCAGCCAACCAATCAATCCGCCCCCGCCGCCGACAATGAGGCTGGCGACGAAGCCGGCGATGAGGCCGATGATGATCCAGGCGACGATCGATTTCGTTTGTGCGTTCATGGACCCATCCCCACGTGATTCGTCCTCGGGCGGGCGCCCGATTCCATTTTTTCCGCCTCTTCAGTGTAGCGCCATTTGCCCCCGGACCCAACGTTGCCCGGCCGCCGGCGCCGCTCAGGAGCCCGCCTGTTCCGGTCGCACCTCCGGTGCCGGCTCCGGTGGAGGCGGCGGTGACGGAGGTGGTGGTGGCGGCTCGGCGGGACGTGGTGGGGGCGCCGGCTGCGGCGGCTCGGCCACCGGCATGCGCCCGCGTTGCCCCGGCGTGCGCAGCCGGCCGCCGGCGGTGCGCACCAGGGCGCCGACGCCAAGCACGATCACGATGGCGACGGCCAGCGGTCCCACCCACGGAATGAGGCTGATGAGGGCGATGACGATGGCGCCGAGGACGACGAAGAGAAGCGCCCGCGCGATGCCGATCGGCCCCGGATTGCGCACGAAGATGCCCGCCGCAATGCCGGCCGCGGCGATCGGATGGCCGAACACGAAGAGCAGCGGCAACGCCAGCATCAGCGCGATCCCCACCGGCAGGCCGACCACGGTGGCCCCCAGGATGGCGGCAACCGCCGGCACCAGGACGAGCGTGATGACCCCGATGAGGATGGTTGAAACCGGCCTCAGCCGCGCATGATCGAGCGCGGTGAGGAACAGCCGCCCGCCGAACAGCATCAGCACGATGCCGGCGAGGATGGTGCCGAGCACCATGGCCCCCGCCAGAACGAAGCCGAATGCCCAGCTGGGGATATTGCGCCACTCGGCCGGTGGCCCGAACCGATGGACGGCGCCGTTGACGACGGCTTCGGGGGCGATCTCCGGATCCTGCCGCGAATAGACGGTCAGGTCGCCGCCGATCCGGGCAAACGAACCGACCACGACGTGCTCGCCGGCCAGCGTCAGCGGCCCGTCGGTGCGGCCGTTGAAGATGACGGTGGCGCCGGCAAGCCGCGCCGCGCCGTGCACGTGGCCGCTCATCGATACATTGGCGCCGCCCGCGTCGAGCCTGCCGGCGATGTCGGTCAATGGTCCGATGGTGACATTGGCGCCGCCGGTGCGCAGGTTGCCGCCGATCGGCGCGTTGATCTCGACCACCGCGCCGCAAAGCCCGGCGTCGCCCGTCACCTTGCCGGTGAGGTTGACGGAAGCCCCGGCTGCCGCGAGATCGGCGCCGATGGTGCCGCCGACGACCACCTTGCCGCCGAAGGCCCAGACGCTGCCCGCCGCGTCGGCCGAGAGAGCGACCGAGGCGCCCGCCGCCTTGATATTCGCGGCCGCGCCGCTGACGATCACCGAGGCGCCGGCAGCACGAACGTCGCCCCCCGTGGCGTTGACCGTCACCATCGCACCCGCCGCGCTGATGCCGTCCTGCGCCAGCCCCCGCGTCGCCGGCACGGCCACCGCCGCCACCAGTGCGGCGGCGGCCAGCGCCAACACTCCCAGTCGCTTGTACATCGCCCAAACCCCAGTCATTGCGCCCTCGGAGAGCCGGCACGGCGGCTGAGAGCCGCGCAGCCTCCGGGCTTCGATTCGACGGGACACTAGTGCCTTTCAAGCACCTAGGCGAGAACCTCGTCGATCTCGACCCAGTCGCCCGTGCGCGACGCCGACAGGATCGACGCCGCCACCAAGGCCAGGCTGTTGACGTTGTCGGCGCCGGTGGGGAAGCGCGGCGATAGCGTGCCGGTCTCGATTGCCTCGATGGCCGCAGCCAGCGATCCGGCGCGGTCGAGATAAGGCAGCCGCGGCAGCTTCGGCGCCACCGCCTTCTGGCCGTATTGGCGCATGGTCAGCACGTCCGACTTGCCACGCGGGGCGAGATCGTCGCGCGACGACCAGCGGATCTCGCCGTGGGCGCAGTCCATGGTCCACTCCCCGGCCCAGGGCGTGCGCGGGCTGCCGCTCACCCACGAGCCGCGGTAACTCACCGGCGTGCCCCGGCCGAATTCAACCGTGACGATGCCGGCGCAGTCGTGCGTGAAGGGGCTGCCGGCCGGGTTCCAGGTGATGGCGCTCACCCGCTTCGGCTCGTCGCCGAGCACCAGCCGCATCAGGTCGAAATGGTGGATCGCCATGTCGGCGAGCAGCGGGTCCGGCATCTCCGGATAGGCATGACCGTGGGTCGGCGCGTGATAGCAGAAGTCGATGCCGACCGTGCTCAGTGCCCCCAGCGCCTGTTGCGCGATCAGCTCGGCGGCAAGAATCGGCGCCGGGTAATAGCGGTAGTTCTGGCTGACCATCAGCAGCCGGTCCCTCGCGGCCGCCAGCGCCACCAGTTCCTTCGCCTGGGCAATGGTGCTGGCAAAGGGCTTCTCGACGACGACGTGGCAGCCGGCCTCCAGCGCCTGGCCGACCATGGCATAATGCGCCTCGGTCCTCAGCGTCGCCAGAACGATGTCGCACTCGACCGCGGCAAGTGCGTCGGCGAGGTTGGTGAAGCATTGCGCGGGCGCCGCCCCGGCCTTCTCCTGCGCCATGGCCAGCGCCGCCGGCGCGCTGTCGACATAGGCCACCGGCTCGGCGGTAGCGACCGAGGGGACGATCTTGGTCGCCCAGTTGGTGCCCCAGCGGCCGAGGCCAACCTGAACAATCTTGGCCATGATGCTCTCTAGATGTTGAGGACACGGCCGTATGCGGCCAGCACGCTCTCGTGCATCATCTCGGAAAGCGTCGGGTGCGGGAACACCGTCTCGATCAACTCTTGCTCGGTCGTCTCCAGGTTCATGGCGACGACGAAGCCCTGAATAAGTTCGGTGACTTCCGCGCCCACCATATGGGCGCCGAGAAGCTGGCCGGTCTTCTTGTCGAAGATGGTCTTGACCATGCCGTCGGCCTCGCCGAGCGCGATCGCCTTGCCGTTGCCGATGAAGGGGAATTTTCCCACGCGGATGTCGTAGCCCGCGGCCTTGGCCTTGGCCTCGGTCAGGCCGACCGAAGCGATTTGCGGATTGCAGTAGGTGCAGCCGGGGATTTTCAGCTTGTCCATGGCGTGCGGCGTCTGGCCGGCAATCGCCTCGACGCAGATGACGCCCTCGTGCTCGGCCTTGTGGGCGAGCATGGGCGGGCCGGCAACGTCGCCGATGGCATAGATGCCCGGCACGTTGGTGCGGCCAAAATCGTCGATGACGATGCAGCCGCGGTCCGTCTTCACGCCGAGCTTCTCCAGGCCGAGATTTCTCGATGTTGCCGACGACGCCGACCGCCGAGATGACCTTGTCGACCTTGAGCTCCTGGCTCTTGCCGTCCTTGAGCACGATCTTCGCGGTGACCCCGTCCTTGCCCTTCACCAGCTTGTCGACCTTGGTGTCGGTGTGGATGGTGATGCCCGCCTTCTCGAAACGCTTGCGGGCATGGGCGGCGATCTCCTCGTCCTCGACGGGAAGGATTTGCGGCAGGATTTCCACCACCGTCACCTCGGCGCCCATCGTCCGGTAGAACGAGGCGAACTCGATGCCGATGGCGCCGGAGCCGACGACCAGCAGCGACTTCGGCATCTTGTCGGGCACCATCGCCTCGAAATAGGTCCATATCTGTTTCTGGTCGGGCTCGAGCCCGGGCAGCGCCCGCGGCCGCGCCCCGGTGGCGACGATGATGTGCTTGGCGGCATAGTCCCCTGCCCCGAGCGCGCCCTTGGGCGGGTGATCGGCCGCCTCGACGCTGACCTTGCCGGGCGCGGTGATGGTGGCGGCACCCCAGATCACGTCGATCTTGTTCTTCTTCATCAGGAAGCCGACGCCGGTGGAGAGCTGCGCGGCCACAGCGCGCGAGCGCTTGACCACGGCGGCGGGATCGAACGTCACATCCTTCGCCGACAGCCCGTAATCCTTGGCGTTCTCCATGTAATGGAAGACTTCCGCCGAGCGCAGCAGCGCCTTGGTCGGGATGCAGCCCCAGTTGAGGCAGATGCCGCCGAGATAAGACTTCTCGACCACGGCTGTCTTCAGGCCCAGCTGGGCGGCGCGGATGGCGGCGACATAACCGCCCGGGCCCGAGCCGATCAAGATCACATCGTACTGGTCTGCCATGGTCTCGTTTCCATACCTATTTTGCGTGCTATTGGCAGGTCGCTTCGCCAACGTCGAGGTCGAACTGGCGCGGTCCCATGATGCCGGGCTGCACTGGCTTGTCGACGATCTTCACCTGAACCGTACAGCGCTCGGTCTTGATCTCGTAGGTGTCCGCCGCCCTCGCAGCGACCGAGAGGATCGGCTCCTCATATCTCAGCGCGTCGTGAACCCGCTCATCGTTGACGATCGCCGTGATTTCCTTGGCGCTCTGCCAGAACGGCGGCAGCGCCGCCTGGGCGGCCACCGGCACCAACAGCACGATTGCCGCCAGCGCTGCGAGCATCGTTGAAGTCAGTGGTTGCATCGTCTCAAGTCCTCGGCTGGTGGCGTTCACCAGATGGAGACGCCGGCCAAGACAAACCTCAAGCCAACATCGCCGCCGGCTTCTCGATGTAGTCGCGGAAGGCACTCATGAGCTGCGCACCGAGCGCGCCGTCGACCGCGCGGTGGTCGGTGGACAGCGTCACCGTCATGATGGTGCGGATCTCGACCTTGTGGTCGCGCACAACCGGCGTCTCGACGCCGGCGCCGACCGCCAGGATCGTCGCGTGCGGCGGGTTGATCACCGCGGCGAAGTCCTTGATCCCGAACATGCCGAGATTGGAGACCGCCGACGTGCCGCCCTGATACTCCTCCGGCGCCAGCCGGCGCGTCTTGGCCCGCGCGGCCAAATCCTTCATTTCGTTGGAGATTTCTGAGATGCGCTTGCTGTCCGCATGGCGCACCACCGGCGTGATCAGGCCGCCGGGGATGGCCACCGCCACGCCGATGTCGGCGCGCTTGTGGTGCAGCATGCCGCCCTCGGTCCAGGTGACGTTGGCGTCCGGCACGCGCATCAGCGCCATCGCCAGCGCCTTGATGATGAGGTCGTTGACCGACACCTTGTAGGCGGGCTTGCCGTCCTTGTCGCGCGGCGCTGAGGCATTGATCTGCTGGCGCAGCGACAGCAGCGCGTCGATCTCGGTGTCGGCGGTCAGGTAGAAATGCGGGATGGTGGTCTTCGCCTCGACCAGCCGCCTGGCGATGATCTTGCGCACGTTGTCGTGGGGGACGACGTCGTACTCGCCGTTCTCGAACAGCTTCATGATCTGCGCATCGCTCATGGACGGTGCGACCGCCGGAGCCTTTGCTGCCGGCGCAGCGGCAGGCGTGCCGGCCGGGACGGCAGAAGCACGCGCAACGACACCGCCGGACGTGGCCGCATCGATGTCGGACTTGATCACGCGGCCATGCGGCCCGCTGCCCGTCACCGCGGAGAGATCGATGCCCGCCTCCTTGGCAAGGCGGCGGGCGAGCGGCGAGGCAAGCACGCGGCCGGCCGCACCGTTGGTGGCGGGAACCGCGGCAGGAGCCGGTGCCGCCTGCGGCGCAGGAGCAGCTGGCGCTGCCGGCTTTGCCGCGGGTGCGGGTGCCTCGGCCGGCTTCGCGGCGGGAGCCACTGCCGCCGGCGCGTCCTTGATGGCGCTCTTGTCTTCGCCCTCTTCCAGCAGCACGGCGATGGGCGCGTTGATGGCGACGTCCTGCGTGCCCTCGGGTACCAGGATCTTGCCCAGCGTCCCCTCGTCCACCGCCTCGAACTCCATCGTCGCCTTGTCGGTCTCGATCTCGGCGATGATGTCGCCGGCCTTGACCGTGTCGCCCTCCTTCTTGAGCCACTTGGCGAGGTTGCCCTTCTCCATCGTCGGCGAGAGGGCGGGCATCAGGATATTGATGGGCATCGGCTTGTCCCCGATCAGGCCGTGTAGGTGACCGCCTTCACCGCCGAGATAACCTCGGCGACGTTGGGCAGCGCGAGCTTCTCCAGATTGGCGGCATACGGCATCGGCACGTCCTTGCCGGTCACCTTCAGCGCCGGCGCGTCGAGATAATCGAAGGCCTGCACCGTGATCTCGGAGGCGACGTAGGACGAGATCGAGGCCACCGGCCAGGCTTCCTCGACCGTGACGCAGCGGTTGGTCTTCTTGACCGACGCGACCACCGTGGCGAGGTCCATCGGGCGCAGCGTGCGGAGGTCGATCACCTCCGCTTCGATCCCCATGCCGGCGAGCTCGTCGGCGGCCTTGAGCGCATAGCCCATGCCGACGCCCCACGAGACGATGGTCACGTCGTTGCCCGCCCGGGCAATGCGCGCCTTGCCGAGCGGGATCACATAGTCGTCGAGCTTCGGCACCTCGAAGGTGTGGCCGTAAAGAATTTCATTTTCCAGGAAGACGACCGGGTTGGGGTCGCGGATCGCCGCCTTGAGCAGGCCCTTGGCGTCGGCAGCCGAATAAGGCTGCACGACCTTCAGGCCCGGTACCGAGGAATACCAGGCGGCGTAGTCCTGGCTGTGCTGGGCGGCGACACGGGCGGCGGCGCCGTTCGGTCCCCTGAAAACAATCGGGCAGCCCATCTGGCCGCCCGACATGTAAAGCGTCTTGGCTGCGGAGTTGACGACGTGGTCGATCGCCTGCATGGCGAAGTTCCACGTCATGAACTCTACGATCGGTTTGAGGCCGGCCAGCGCCGCACCGACGCCGAGGCCGGCGAAGCCGTATTCGGTGATCGGCGTATCGACCACGCGCCGGGCGCCGAATTCCTCGAGCAGGCCCTGGCTGACCTTGTAGGCGCCCTGATATTCGGCGACCTCCTCGCCCATGATGAAGACATCGGGGTCGCGCCGCATCTCCTCGGCCATGGCGTCGCGCAGCGCCTCTCGCACCGACATGGTGGCCATCTCGGTGCCGGCCGGAATATCGGGGTCGGCGGCCAGTGCCTCGCGCGGCGCGGCCGGCGCCGCGGCAACCGGAGCAGCAGCGGCGGGCTTCGCCGGCGCGGCGGGCTTGGCGGCGGCGACGTCGCCGGCGCTCTCGCCCTCGCCGAGCAGACTTGCGATCGGCGTGTTGACCTTGACGTTCTCGGTGCCCTCCGGAACCAGGATCCTGCCCAGCGTCCCCTCGTCCACCGCCTCGAATTCCATCGTCGCCTTGTCGGTCTCGATCTCGGCGATCACGTCGCCGGATTTGACCGCGTCACCTTCCTTCTTCAGCCATTTGGCGAGCTTGCCCTCTTCCATCGTGGGCGAAAGCGCCGGCATCAGAATGTCAATCGGCATGGGCTTTCCTCATTTGGGGCCGGCGTCGCACCGGGGCGGTCCGGACATTCTTGGCTTTTTATGGTCTCGGCAGGAGCGAGCACTACGCCGGGACCGACAGCAAGCGGTACCTTTCCCCTAGCGATAAATGTCCGTCCACAACTCGGCCGGGTCCGGCTCCGAGGCGTGCTGTGCAAAATCGGCAGCCTGCGAAATCTGGTCGCGCGCCTGCTTCTCGATCGCCTTCAATTCGTCCTCGGTCGCGAACTTGCGCTCCAGGATGCGCTCCCGCGACATCTCGATCGGATCGTGGTGCTGGCGCACGTCATTCACTTCCTCGCGCGAGCGGTACTTGGCCGGGTCGGACATGGAATGGCCGCGATAGCGATAGGTGAGCATTTCCAGGATGTAGGGGCCGTTGCCGGCGCGCACCCACTCGACCGCCTTCTCGCCGGCGGCCTTGACCGCGCGCACGTCCATGCCGTCCACCTGCTCGCCGGGAATGTTGAACGAGACGCCGCGCTTGGAAAGATTTGTCTGCGCCGAGGAGCGCGAGACCGACGTGCCCATGGCGTAGCGATTGTTCTCGATGACATAGACGACCGGCAGCTTCCACAGCGCGGCCATGTTGAAGCTCTCGTAGACCTGGCCCTGATTGGCGGCCCCGTCGCCGAAATAGGTCAGGCAGACGTGGCCGTTCTCGCGATATCTGTTGGCGAAGGCGATGCCGGTGCCGAGCGGCACCGAGGCGCCGACGATGCCATGGCCGCCGAAGAACTCCTTCTCGCGGCTGAACATGTGCATCGAGCCGCCCTTGCCGTGCGAATAGCCGTTGCCGCGGCCGGTCAGTTCGGCCATGACGCCGCGCGCATCCATGCCGCTGGCCAGCATGTGGCCATGGTCGCGATAGCCGGTGATCACCTGGTCGCCGTCCTTGATCGACATCTCCATGCCGACGACCACGGCCTCCTGGCCGATATAGAGGTGGCAGAAGCCGCCGATCAGCCCCATGCCGTACATCTGGCCGGCGCGCTCCTCGAAGCGGCGGATGAGGAGCATCTGCGTGAAGGCGTGGAGGTCCTCTTCGCGGCTGAGATTGGCAGGTTTGGTGGTGATGTCCGCGCCCAAACCGACGGGCGGCTTCGCCATTGTGGCGTCGCTGGCCGCTACCGACGGTTCACTTGCCTTACGTTGGGCCTTGGGCATCTGCGACTCCCTCGACGTGAGCTTGTTACTTTATTTGGGGCGAAACTAGCCGATGGCGACCGCCAATCCAAGGTCGCGGTCACGCCTGAAGCGCAAGGCTACTATGCTGACAGGACATGCTTATTTTGCACTGCGGCAACGGCAGTGGCCGCCGTGCTGCCCGCCGCGGGCCATCAGTGCTGCGCTGAATCCAGCTGGATGACGACCTCGTCCGGCCGCATGACATTGAGCGCCAGGCGCGCCTCTCGGTCGACCACGTCGGCATCGAGGCTCGACGGCCTGACGGTGGCGACCCGCTTTTCGAGCCGATCGTGTTCCGCCTTGAGGTCGTCGAACTCGGCCGACAGCCGGGTGGCGTCGGCATTGAGGCGATCCATCGCCCAGATGCCGAATGAGCCGCTGAAGGCATGGAAGCCGAAATAGGCGAGGAAGCCGGCGGCGATGAGCGGCATCCACAGACGCCGAAGGGGACTCTTCTTGTACTGACGCGTGATCATTGACTGACGCGTATTCCTGACCGGCCCGCAGGGCGATTCACCGACCATGCCCCGGCAGGGCTTAATGGACGGTTGCGATGCCGACAATTTCCACGGGACCGTTCAACCCCGGTTCACCGTGCCGGGGAGTTTGCACCCCTGTTAAAGGTTGCAGGGCCGCGGCCGGCCTATTGTCGGACAAAGACGTCACCAGATGATCGGTTAACGCACCTCGCCATGGCAAGTTCCCCGCTGCTGCCCCGGTTCCGCGCCTCGTTGCGGCGCAACTTCGGTCCGCTTGAGATCGTGGTCGTGGTGATCGGCATGATCTGGTTCGTCGTGGCCGGCGCCCTCAATTCGTTCGATTGGTTCTACAGGCTCACCCGTTCTCACGAAAACTGGCAGATCGACGAAATCGCCAACGCCTTCTTCATCGCCACGATCGGCCTCTCCTTCATCCTCCATGCGCGGGCGCGGCGGCTCGCCCTTGAGGTCCAGCGCCGCATCCAGGCCGAGATCGAAGCAGCCGCGCTCGCCCGCCACGATCCGCTGACCGGCATCGCCAACCGCCGCCTGTTCGACGAGGAACTCGACCGCTGCCTCGGCAAGGCGACCCGAACGCATCAGGCCTTCGCGATCCTGCTGGTCGATCTCAACCGCTTCAAGCCGGTGAACGACATTCACGGCCACAAGACCGGTGACAAGCTGCTCATCGCCGTTTCCGAACGTCTCAAACGCCTGATGCGCCGCGAGGACATTCTCGCCCGGCTCGGCGGCGACGAATTCGGCGTTGCCATCTGCGGCGCCGGAAAGGACCACGCCCTGCGCGTCGCCGACCGTATGACTGCGGCGCTCAGCGAGCCGTTCGACCTTGACGTCGTCACCGTGGAGATCGGCGCCAGCATCGGTATCGCCCTTTTCCCCGATGATGCGACCGTAGCGGAAACGCTCATGCGGCAGGCTGACATGGCCATGTACCGGGCCAAGGCGAACACGGCGACCGGTTACGCCTTCTTCGACCCAAGCATAGACGCGGCCCTGCGCCAGCGCGCCGCGCTCGAGGCCGACCTGCGCCGGGCGGTCGGTACCGATGCCATCGTCCCCTACTATCAGCCGCTGGTCGACCTCGCTCACGGCGGTACGTTCGGCTTCGAGGTGCTGGCGCGCTGGAACCATCCGACCCGCGGCGTGCTGGAGCCGGATGCCTTCATTCCCCTTGCCGAGGACCTGCGCCTGATCGGCGACCTGTCGCTCGCTCTCCTCGATCGGGCGGTCAGGGACGCTGCCGACTGGGACCCGAGCCTTGTTCTCTCGTTCAACCTCGCGCCGGTTCAGTTCCAGGACAGGCAGCTCGCCGAAAAGATCTTCGACGTTCTTCTGGCGGCGGGCTTCCCGGCTTCGCGCCTGGAGGTCGAGCTGACGGAGACGGCGCTGGTGTCAGATCTGGAGGCGGCCAGGGAAGCCATCGAGACGCTGAAGAGCGCCGGCGTGCGCGTCGCCATCGACGATTTCGGCAAGGGCTATTCCAGCCTCTACTACCTGCGCGAACTACCTTTCGACGTCGTCAAGATCGACCAGAGCTTCGTCGGCGCGCACCGCTCCAACCCGCAGAGTGCCAAGATCGTCGCGGCGGTCATCAATCTCGGCGACGCCATGGGTCTGACGACGGTCGCCGAGGGCATCGAGGACAGCGCCGATGCCGACTGGCTCAAGGCGCAAGGCTGCACCGCCGGCCAGGGCTTTCTCTATTCCGGGCCGGTGCCGGCGGCCGAGGTGCCCGCGCTGCTCAACGTTCGCAAGCCGGCAGCGCGACGCACCGCTGCGTAATCCTCAGCCCCTGCGGCCAAAAACGCTCTTGCCGGCGAACACCGCCTCTGTGCCCAGCTCTTCTTCGATGCGGATGAGCTGGTTGTACTTGGCGATACGGTCGGAGCGCGACATCGAGCCGGTCTTGATCTGACCGCAGTTGGTGGCCACCGCCAGGTCGGCGATGGTCGAATCCTCGGTCTCGCCCGAGCGGTGCGACATGACCGCCGTATAGCTGGCCTTGTGGGCCATCTCGACGGCATCCAGCGTCTCGGAGAGCGAGCCGATCTGGTTGACCTTGATGAGGATCGAGTTGGCGACGCCCTCCTTGATGCCCCGGCCCAGCCGTTCGGTATTGGTGACGAAGATGTCGTCGCCGACGAGCTGGATCTTGCCGCCGAGCTCGTCGGTGGCGATCTTCCAGCCTTCCCAGTCGTCCTCGGCATTGCCGTCCTCAATGGAGACGATCGGGTACTTGCCGATCAGCTCCTTGAGATAGGCGACCTGCTCGGCCGGGCCGCGCTTCTTGCCGCCTTCGCCGGCATAGACGTAAGTGCCGTCCTTGAAGAACTCGCTGGAGGCCGGATCGAGGGCAATCGCAACGTCGTCGCCGGGCTTGTAGCCGGCCGCCTCGATGGCGCGGACGATGAAGTCGAGCGCCTCGGTCGCCGTCTGCAGGTTGGGGGCGAAGCCGCCCTCGTCGCCGACATTGGTGTTGAGGCCGGCGTCGGAGAGCGCCTTCTTCAGCGCGTGGAAGGTCTCGGCGCCCATGCGCACGGAGTCGGCCAGTGTCGACGCGCCGAAGGGCACGATCATGAATTCCTGGAAATCGATGGGGTTATCGGCATGAACGCCGCCGTTCAGCACGTTCATCATCGGTACCGGCAGCGTGCGGGCGTTTGTCCCGCCGACGTACCGGTAGAGTGGCAGCGTGTTGGCCTCGGCCGCGGCCTTGGCCACCGCCAGCGATACGCCGAGGATGGCGTTGGCGCCGAGGCGGCTTTTGTTGGCCGTGCCGTCGAGCGCGATCATGGTCTTGTCGATGTGGATCTGGTTCTCGGCCTCCAGCCCGCCGATCGCCTCGAAGATCTCGCCGTTGACCGCGTCGACCGCCTTCTTCACGCCCTTGCCGCCGTAGCGCGCCTTGTCGCCGTCGCGCAGTTCCACGGCCTCGTGGACGCCAGTCGATGCGCCGGAAGGCACCGCCGCGCGGCCGAACGAGCCGTCCTCCAGGATAACGTCCACCTCGACGGTGGGGTTGCCGCGGCTGTCGAGGATTTCGCGGCCGATGATATCGATGATCGCGGTCATAAGGTCTTCTCCGAGGTGATCCGGTGATCCTGATTGGTGGCAGGTTCTACAGGAGCGGCAGTACCGGCGGAAGGTGCGAATTCTCCCCTCTTTCGCATCGCCGGCGCAGGACGGCCGCCCGCCGTCCAAAGCTTTCGCCGGCTTGATAGAACCATTCGGCGCCGGCGGTTTTGCGCAGGATCAAGCCGGTGGGCGCGGGCTGTGGCAACCAGACAGCTGATGTGCCTCCCGGCGCCGGAGACAGCGGCTCGGTCGTATTAGGGGCAGACTGTCAGCCAATTGACAGCTAGGATGATCCTAAACTGAACGGCGACGTCCACTAACCGGGAAGCCGTCCACAAACGGGGAGACATCCATGCAAAGGCTACTTGTTTCGGTTGCTGCGGTTGCGTTCCTTGCGTCCATCGCCCCCTCGTTCGCTGCAGATGCAGCGGCAGGCGCCGATCTCTTCAACGACAACTGCGCGATTTGCCACGGTGCCAAGGGGGAAGGGTATCCGGCATCGGTGGTACCCGACGGTGCGGTGCGCATTAAGAAATTGGCGGGCGATTCGGCCTATTGGGACTTCGCTGTCTTCAAGAAAGCCGTGATGGAGGGCAAGGACGACCATGATCGGCCGATGAGGGTCATGCCCGTGTTCGGAAAGGTCGGTCTCTATGAGCCCCCCGGCAAGATGATGACGGACGACGATCTCCATAACATCCAGGCCTACATGCAGACCTTCGGTCCGCAGGAGTAGGGCTCGTCACGATCGCATACGCGACATGACTGCCGTTGCGCGCTTGCCGGTTGCCGATCTGCGAGGCAACGCTGCAACGGCAGTCTTTGCAGCCTGACTGAGGCGCCTGACCGCCGGCGCTTGCGGTCGCTTGGTCGTTCCGTGCGCCGCCGACGACACCAATTCTCATCGTGCGATAGAAGGCACTGCCCCCGAAATCCGTGCACGGTTCGGGGGCATTTGCGGCTGCACGCCGTCTCCCGAGCAACGCGCGCAGGTGCCGGCCGAGCGCGAAAGCCTTAGCGGCTACACAGACATCGCCTGCGGGGGATGGTCCGGATGCCCTTCTGAATATTTGTAGAACCAGATCTGGTACATCGAAACGAACCACTGGAAGGCGAAACTCAAGCCCATCAACACGCCGCTGACGATGATGATCCAGGCGAAGTTGGGATTGAGTTTCGTCAGGTACCAGGAGCCGATGTCGGTGATCATGGTCAGGAACGGCACGACGATGACCGCCGACTTGAACCACACCGGACGAATATAGGCGTGGCTGAAGATCAGCCCCATGATGAAGAAGATGAACGTCATGCCGAACAGATGGATGTGCGAGACGCGCACCAGCGTGGCGAGGCTCATGCCGGTGTCGGGCTTGGCGTATTCGGCGAATTTCTCAAAGGTCGTGAACAGGGGAGCGCCCGGTTCGGTACCGTCGTGGCAGCGCAGACAGCGGTTATCGAGGATCGGCTTGATGTCCTTCTCGAATTGCGCCTTGTCGGCCCCGTCGGAGGCCCAGTCCATGATGGCGCGGCGCTCGCGGGACGGGGCCATCCCCATCATCGGCCCGGTCAGTGCCACTTGAAGTCGGTTGCTGGCTTGATTGCCGCTATAGGCGATGGCGATGTCGTTGGCATTGATGCCCGGCTTGCCGTCCAGCCCGGCGTGGGTTGTGTAGACCTGGATCATTGCGAAGACGTAGCCGAAGCCGAGTGTGATGAGGGCCGCGGTGAACAGCGTGCGCAGGCTGAAGGGGAACTCGCTGTAATGAAAGAACATGCGGTGAACTTGCGGCATCTCCGCATCCCCCTTCAGTTGATTTCACGCGATTCTAGAGCCGTCGTAGCTGTCAAATCGCTGACAATTCGCCCATTGCTGTGGAAATGGGGCGGCCTTCTCCTACCATCGGCCCGCTCCGACCCACAAGCTCCTAGAAGCGCTTGGCCCAGCCGCTCGTCAGCTTCCGTTCCAGCCCGATCGCGCGGTTGCGCCATCGCCGCGAATAGGCATCGATGGCCACCACATGTGGGTCGAAGGCCGCATCCAGCGCCGCGCGTTTCGCAGCATCGTTGAAGAAGATAGCGAAAGCGAGCTGATGGCCGGCGATCGTGTCGATGTAGCCGGCTAAGCCGCGCACATACGACATGGTGCCGGTCTTCACATATGCCGAGCCCTTCAATCCCTTCCAGCCGACCCGTCGCAGCAGGTCGTGGAAATCGGCGCCGCCCGACGATCCGGCAGCCTCTTCGAGCATCATGACGATCTGGCGCGGTGTCGTGCGTGACTGCGTCGACAGGCCGGAATGGTTGGCGAGAAAGAGGCCCGCCCAATCCGCCTCCGGCAGGCGCTTGCGCCACCAATCCACCAGTGTCGACGCCGACTCCGCGAGGGACAGCTTGCGGCCGGTCAGGTCCCGGCTGGCGGCAAGGCCGATCAACTCCGCCGACAGGTTGTTGGAGTAGCGAAGCACCCGGCGGGCGATATCGCCCAACGGGACGCTGTCGTGGCGCGCCACCTCGCGCGCGTCTTCCGGCGTCGCTCCCGGCGACGGTTGCGGCAGGGTAACCCCTTCCATCGCTGCGATTGCCCGGAACGCGTCCGCTGTCATGCGCGACGGGTTGGCGACCGGCAGCCATTCCTCTCCTTTTGCCGGCAGCTTGGGCGAGAGCAGCCAGTGGTCCTCGGAGGGCGGCCCCGTGCGCACATAGGGCCCGGGCAAATCCCCGCCGGCGAATGCCAGGCCGATACCATCGAGCGGAAGCTTCACATTCCTGCTGACCGCGGTCGCCGTAGCCGAACGATCGCCGCCGTTTGTCTGCCAGCCGAGGCGCACGCGGTTGAAATCAAGCGAGAGCGCGCTGACACCGCAATTGTAGTCAGCCGCCTCCGGCTGCAGGGCGTCGATCTGCGGCAACGCGATCGTGGCGCTGGCGTCGTACAGGAACGTGCCCTCGACCCGCTTGATCCCGGCGGCCGCCAGCTGCTTCGCCATGTCCTGGAGATCGTCGCCGGTAAGGGACGGATCGCCGCCACCGCGCAGGATCAGCGAGCCGGTCAGCACGCCGTCGGTGACATTGCCTGCGGCCTGAAGGGTGGTCGTGAAGCGGTGGTCGCCGCCGAGGATTTCGAGAGCCGCGGCAATCGTTGCGATCTTTGCCACCGAAGCCGGAATGAAGGACTGGTCCGCATCGCGCTCGGCCAAGACCCGCTTGTCCTTGAGGTCGACGACCAGATAGCCGACGTCGTTCGCCGCGAACCCGGTATCCTTGATCAGCGACTCGTCGCTGTGCCCGGCATCACCTTTCGGCGGATCGCCGGCCGCGGATGCACCGGCAAGCGCCACAAGGCCTAGAAACAACGCCACAGCGAGGCTTTTCAGCCTCGCGCGCCAGTCGATCGCATCGGGGGAGGTGTCGCGGTTTGCCATTGTGGTGGGGTGCGGTTGGACGACCGAGCATAGGGCAACCGCCATTTCGCGTCGATTGCCGTGAAAATCGCTATCGACGTCGAAGTGCCGGCGGCCGCCTTTCGGCAGACCGCCGGCGGAAATCGCATGTGGGCCCCGCATTGCAGGCCCACACCAGCCGATCTCTACCGATAGGCCTTGTAGAAGGCCGCGCTGTCGTTGAGTTCGCGCCACGCGACGCACTTGCCGCCGGCGAAGGTGAAGATGTGCACCCAATCGCTCGAAAGCGCCTTGCCGGTTTTCTTCTGGGTCATGTCGTAGTGACCGATGACCACCACCTTGTCGCCGGAGGCGATGAACTCGCGCGGCTCGAAACTGGAGAACTGGTTGTTCTCGGCGACGTCCTTGAAGAAGCTCTTGACGCCGTCGAGGCCGGTTCGCACCCCGAACACCGGGAAGTCTTCATGGAGGCCGCCGGAATGCCACCGGATGTTGGGTGCGCACCCGTCGAGGATCGCCTGGACGTCGCCACGGCCGAACGCGTCGTACACGGCCTTGGTCAGGGCGAGGTTGTTGGTTTGAATGTCTTGCACGGTCATGTCGCTTCTCCCTTGGTTGGCGATGAGGGAGAGGCTAGCCGTGACGCCCCGGCGCCGCCTGAGGAGGATTCCCTATGTTTGCCCTGGCCTCAACAGGCCGTGCTCCAGGGCGAACAGTGTGGCGCCACCGCGCGTGTTGACGCCGAGCTTGCCGTAGATCGACTGGATATGGTTGTCGATCGTCTTGGGCGAGAGGCCGAGTTCGCGTCCGATCTCCTTCGTCGTGCCGCCGCGCGCCACGTGCACCAGCACGTCGACCTCGCGCCCGGTGAGGCCGGCCACGCGCGACACTTTCTTGCCCCGGCTGCCCTGGCCGGCGGCCTCCAGCACACAGGCCACCGCTTCGCCGTCGAGTGCTCCCTCGGTCACGGACTGGCGGAGCTTTAGCGCTGCCTGCTTCGGGTTGATGGTCACGCGGAACGGCCGGTTCTCGATCAGACTCTGATAGGCCTCAACCACCGCCAACAGACGGCCCGCCGGCGACAGATCGGTTGCCCGCAGGCCACGGTGGAAGCCGCTGCCATCGAGCCGCTCGTGATGCTCTGCGATCGTTTCGCCGATAGAGGCAAGCCCGGGCACCCGTTGCATCAGCCGCTCGGCGAAATAGGGGTGTAACCGGCTCCGCTCCGACCCTTCAGCCGGCGGCGTCGCCCCGAAGCGCGACGTTCCGGGAATGGCGATGTAGCCGATGTCGTGCCACAGCGCCGCCCGGCGCAACGCCGCACGATCAGACCCGGCCATGCGGGCCGCTGCGGCGGCCGCATCGGTCAGCGCGCCGACCGCCCGCGAGTGCCCGGCAATGACCGGAGACTTAAGATCGATGAAATCGGCGATCACCTCGCTGGCGCCGTCCAATTCCTCGTCCGAAAGCGGTGTGTCATGTGTCGCATCGAAAGCCATGGCCGTCGCCCAGGCTTCCTCATCGGAGAGCGGCGCTAGCAGCTTTTCCAGTTGTGGCACGAAGGCGTCGACCACGGCCGGGTCGTATGGCCCACCACTCCGCCCCGCGATAATTCCCGGCACCCGCTCGACCGGCATGATGTCAAGGAGCGACATGGCGTCCTGCACCACCAGTACCAGACGCACAGGCAAGGAGATTGCCTCGCCCGAGAGACCGGCGGGAAAGCCGTGCCCGTCCCAGCGCTCATAGAGCTGGCGCAGGTTGTTCTGGACGTTCGCCGGCAGGCCGAGCCGCTCGGCGATGCGCGCGGCGACCTCGCAGTGGCTCGAGAAAACACTGACCGTTGCACCCATCACGCCATGGAAATTGTCGTCGCCGTGCTCGAGCGGCGGATGGTCCGCGCGCGCCGGACCCACATATTTCATCAGGATGCGGATCAGTTCCGGCCCGTCGGCAGGATCGATGGCGGCGAAATCCTTGCGGATGGCGATCTCGTCGCCGAAGAGCGCGTTGAGGCGATCGGTCTCGGCCGTGCACCCGCAATAGCGCAACAAGCCGTGATAGTAGGCCTCGCTGGCCTGGTCCCTGCCGAGACCCATGCTGCGCGCCAGCGCAACGCTGGCGACGGCCGACCTGAGGCCGTAGCCCAGAGGCTGTCCGCAGGCAAAATCGGTGGCCAGCGACAGTACGCCAAACACCTCGTTGCGCCTGACCGGCGGTAGCATCGCGGCGACCATCACCCCCTCACCGCTGTTGCGGAGCGAGCCCAACAGGCCGCGCCCCCGATGGCATAGCACAAGACGCTTAGCCATGAACCACCGCGCCGAGATCGCCTCGCCCCGCCACCGGCGGGCATGCGGCCTAGGACGGCAGCGGCGTCGTTTACCCCACCTTGGCGCCTTCGGGAATCGTGCGCCCGGCCTTGTTGAGGCTTTCCATGGCGTAGCCGGCCGCCCGCTTGTAGCCGGTCATGAATTCCTCGCGCTCCGCCGGCGAGATGACATTGTCGATGTCGTCGAAGGTGCCGCCACAGCGCTCGTCGACGATCTTGAGCAGCCCGAACGGCCCGGCGCCGCGATTGCGCAGGATGACCTCGGAGATGGGGCCGCACAGTCTCGCGTCATAGGCGGCAAGCGCCGCGGGCGTCACGCCGTGCTCGACCATCGCCTGCCCGAGCACGCGGGCATCGACGATCGCCTGGCTGGCGCCATTGGATCCGGTCGGGTACATGGCGTGGGCGGCATCGCCGAGCAGCGCCACCGGCCCGTCCTGCCAGGTGGACACGGGATCGCGGTCGATCATCGGGTTCTCGAAAGCGCCGTCCGCCCCCTTGAGCAGGGCCGGAACGTCCAGCCAGTCCCATACCCAGCCGTCGAAATAGTGGACGAAGTCGTCGACGCCGACCTGCCGGAACCAGCCGCGCCGCTTCCAGCCTTCCGCGTTGTCCATCGTCACCTCGGCGATCCAGTTGATCGTCGCCAGGCCGGTGTGCGGATCGGGCGGGGAGATCGGATAGAAGACGATGCGCTGGCGGTCGGTGCCGAGCCCGACGAAGGAGGCGCCGGTGCGGATGGGCTTTGCGATCGTCGTGCCGCGCCACATCACCGCCCCGCCCCAGTGGATCGGCGGCTGCTCGGGGTGCATCTGGGCGCGCACCGCCGAGTGGATGCCGTCGGCACCGATGAGCAGCGCGCCGTGGGCCTCCGAATTCGCCCCGTCGGCATGTTCGACCAGCGCGGTAACGCCGCCCTCGGCATTCTTCCGGTAACCGGTCACCCGGCTGCCGAGCCTGACCGCCCGTTCACCGATCTGCTCTACGACCCTGTCGTGGAGCAGCACGTGGAGCAGTCCGCGGTGGACCGCGAATTGCGGCCAGCGGTAGCCGGCGTTGAGCCCGCGCGGCTCGGAATAGATGTCGTTGCCGTTGAGGCCGACCAGCGCCCATTCCTGCGCCGGCAGGCCAACCCGATCGAGATCGGCCTCGCCGATGCCCAGGTCGTAGAGCTCGCGCACCGCATTCGGCTGCAGGTTGATGCCGACGCCGAGCGGGCGCATCTCGCGCACCGCCTCGAAGACGATGCAGCGCACGCCGATCTGATTGAGCGTCAGCGCGGTCGCCAGCCCGGCGATGCCGCCGCCGGCAATGAGCACAAGGTCGTCGGTCAAGCTCCCCCCTCCACAGGCCTGCGAACTCCTTTAGCTTTCATTGGCGACCCGGCGCAATCCCAGGTGACAGCGCCCCGGTCCGTTGCCATCCTGCGGCCCCATGACCAACCTCATCGTCACCAACGGCGACACCGCCGCGGACCTTCTGAGGCTCGCCGGACGCGAGGCGACTGTCCTGCCGTGGCGCGACGTGCTGCACGAGGGGCCGATCACCCACGTCCCCCTGGCCGCCGCGAGCGCCGAGCGGGTCGCCTATCTGGCCGCCCGTTTCCGGGTCGATCCGGCCGAGGTCGCGGCCGAATTCGCCGAGCGTGACGCCCTCATCCGCGCCCATCGCGATTTCGAGGCGGTCGAGCTGTGGTTCGAGCACGACCTCTACGACCAGCTCCAGCTTGTCCAGGTTCTGGCATTCTTTGCCGGCGAAGCACCACGTGACGGCCTCGTTCTGGTCCAGGCCGACGACTTTCTCGGCAGCCAGACCGCCGACACCATCCTCGGCTTCGCCGAGCGGGCCCGCGCGGTGACGACTGCCGACCTCGAATGTGCCGCCGAGGTCTGGGCCGACCTCGCTGCATCGACGCCGGAACCCATCGCCGCCCGCCTCGCCCGGCCGGAGGAGCCGCTGCCGTTCCTCAAGCCGGCCCTTCTCCGTTTCCTTGAAGAGCTGCCGGCGCCGGACAACGGCCTTGGACGCACCGAGCAGACGCTGCTTGCCGCCATTGCCCATGGCGCTACCCGGCCCGGAGATCTCTTCCGTCAGGTGATCGCCGAGGAGGAGGCCGCCTTCATGGGCGACTGGAGCGTCTTCCGACTGCTCGACGACCTCGCCTTCTGCGCGGTGCCGCTGATCGCCGGCCTCGCCCCGCCGGAGACCGAATTCGACGGCGAGCGCTTCCGCCACGCCGAACTGTCGCTCACCATGGCCGGCGAAGATGTGCTTGCCGGTGAGGACGACCACGTCGCCCTGAACGGCCTCGATCGCTGGTGGGCCGGAACCCGCCTCCGCGGCCGCGCGGTCTGGCGCTTCGACCGCGATGCCGCCCGGCTTGTATCGCCCGACATTTCCGGCGAATAGAGACCCCATGACAAAGAAGCCGCTTCAGCTCGGCCGCCCGACCCCGATGCCCGCCAGCCCCGACAAGGCGGTGCTCGACCGTGTGCCGAACCCGCAGCCGGGAGCCAAATACCTGGCGCGGTTCACTTTTCCCGAATTCACCTCGATCTGCCCGGTCACCGCCCAGCCCGATTTCGGCCTTCTGGTCATCGACTACGTGCCGCGAGACTGGCTGGTCGAATCGAAGTCGCTGAAGCTCTACCTGCAGTCCTTCCGCAACCACGGCGCCTTCCACGAGGACGTGACCGTCACCATCGGCCGCAAGCTCGCGGACTTGCTCAAGCCCCACTGGCTGAGGATCGGCGGCTATTTCAACCCGCGCGGCGGCATGCCCATCGACGTCCTCTGGCAGACCGGCAAGGCGCCGGCCGGTGTCTGGCTGCCCGATCAGGACGTGCCGCTTTACAGAGGACGCGGATAGCCTATGCAGCGCGGGCGGCTGGAAGCATTCAGCGACGGCGTCATCGCCATCATCATCACCGTCATGGTGCTGGAAATGAAGGTGCCGCATGGCGAGGAATGGTCGGCGCTGCTGCCGGTCATCCCGGTCTTCATCAGCTACGTGCTGAGCTTCATCTATCTCGGCATCTACTGGAACAACCATCACCACATGCTGCACGCCACCCACCGGGTGGATGGCAGCGTGTTGTGGGCCAACCTGCACCTGCTGTTCTGGCTGTCGCTGGTGCCGTTCGTTACCTCGTGGATGGGCGAGAACCACTTCGCCCCGATCCCGGTGGTGCTTTACGGGGTCGATCTGCTCGCCGCTGCGATCGCTTACTACATCCTTGCCCGCACGCTGGTTGCGGTGAACGGCAAAGATTCGCCCATCGCCGTCGCGCTTGGCAACGATTTCAAAGGCAAGATATCGATGGTGATCTACGTCGCCGCCATCGTCGCGGCGTTCTTCACCGCATGGGCCGCACTCATCCTCTACGCCGTCGTCGCCGTCATCTGGCTGGTGCCCGATCGGCGCATGGAGCGCGTCGTTCACGAAGAATAGCGGCTCGATCTGCGGCGCTGATCTCGCCCTCACGTCTTAAGCATGATCCGCGACCTTGCTTGTACGTGTGGACTTCTCTGCGAATACTTGCCAGCCGCAAGGACCGGCAACCGCCCCGTTGCCGGGAGCCGGAGTCCAAGACCGATGGAGATGGCCGTCTCCCCCGCCATTTTGAACGGCGCGATGGTTTCCACGCGCGCGCTGCCGCGCAACCTGCGCCCTGAAGACGAGCCCCTCTTCCGCCACGAATACGAGATGGACATTCCGGCGAGCGTCCTGCTCAAGCTGAACGACGTCACCATCCTGCCCTTCGGCTGGTTCTTCGATGGCTGGCGCATCGACCCGGAGGGCTGCGTCAACCGCACCATACCGCGGCGCAAGGTGCATGCCCGGGCTATGGCCGACCGCCTCCTCGGCATCTTCCAGGGCCACGAACACCGCGACGCGGGGCTGTGGGTGACCGACCACCGGGCGCGCGCCTATTTCCACTGGATGACCGAGGCGCTTCCCCGCCTCCATGTCGCCCAGCGCCACGGCGTCGAGGGCAGGCTGCTGCTGCCGGCCCACTACGCTCGCCTGCCCTTCGTCACCGAGACGCTCACCGCCTTCGGCGTCGAAAAGCCCATCTATCTGCCGCCCGACAAGGTGACCGTGGTCGGCCGCCTCAACCTGGCGACCACGACTGCGCCCAGTGGCAGTTTCTCGGACGCGCTTTTCCGCGATGTCGGTCAGCGCCTGAAGGCCCATTTCGCCGCCGGCAAGTGTCCGTCGCGGCGCATCTACATCAGCCGCCGGCTTGCCACGCGCCGCCGCATCCGCAACGAGGATCAGCTTCTGCCGATCCTCTCCCGCTTCGGTTTCGAGACCGTGGTGATGGAAAAGCTCGGTATGGCCGAGCAGATCGCGGTATGCAGCGAAGCCGCCATCCTGGTATCCAATCACGGCGCCGGACTCACCAACATGATGTTCATGGCGCCGGGCGGCAAGGTGATGGAGATCCGCAAGCAGGCCGACGATCACAGCAACACCTTCTTCAGCGAAGCCTCCGCCATGGGCCTCGACTATTTCTACCTGCTGGCGCCGCCGGCCAATCCCCTGCGCTCGGCCCACACGGCCGACCTTATGGTCGACCCGGCGCGGTTCGCGACCGCTTTGTCCGAGGTCTGCGCCTGAGACCAGCACTCCCCGCCAATCTTCGCGGCCGATTTAACCGTTCCTTCAAGGCAGCCGGCGATCCTGCCGCAGCCCGGACTTGCCGAGCGCTGGCGGAGGATTCGTCATGGCCGATTTCATCTCGCGCGCCGCGCGCAGCTGGCGCCTGATCAAGGCTAGCGCCGCCGTCCTGCAGGATGACGGCGAATTGCTGCTGCTCCCTGTCCTCTCCGGTATGGCCACGCTCGCCGTCGGCGGCGCGCTCCTCTGGCAGTCGATGGCGGCCGGCACCTTCGACAGCCTGAACGAGGGTCAGCCCGCCCCCGTCTCGTTCTATGTCTGGCTGTTCGGCTTCTATCTCGTTCAGTACTTCATCATCATCTTCTTCAACACCGCCCTGGTCGGTGCCGCGCTCGCATGGACCGTGATGACCTTCCTCGTCGTGCCGGTCCTGGCGGCCGAAGGCATCGGCCCGGTCGATGCCATCGAGCGCTCGACCGGCCTGTTGAAGAAGACGTGGGGCGAGAACATCGCTGGCAGCGCCGGCATCTCGCTGGTCATGGGCTTCGCCACCACTGTCGCCATACTCGCCTTCATGGCCTGCATTCCATTGCTGCCTGTTCACCAGGCAGTTGCTCTGGCCCTGATGACGGCCTTCGCGCTCGCCTTCATTGCGCTTCTTGTCTTCGGCGCGGCGCTGTCGGCGGTCTATTCGGCGACGGTCTATTACTACGCCGTCACCGGCGAGCCGCCGATCGACTTCGACCGCGAGATGGTGCGCGGCGCCTTCGGCCCGAAGGGCGGCGCCTAGCTTCTCTTCTTGGCGATGGCGTCGAGCGCCATCAGCTCTTCCAGCAGCGCCGGCAACTCACCGATCGGCACCATATTGGGGCCGTCAGAGGGCGCGTTATCCGGGTCCTCGTGGGTCTCGATGAAGACGCCGGCCACACCGACCGCGACCGCCGCCCGCGCCAGCACCGGCACGAAGCGCCGGTCGCCACCGGTCGACGTTCCCTGCCCGCCCGGCTGCTGCACCGAATGGGTGGCATCGAAGATCACCGGCGCCCCCATCTCGGCCATGATCGGCAGAGCGCGCATGTCGGAGACCAGCGTGTTGTAGCCGAAGCTCGCGCCACGCTCGGTCAAGAGCACGTTCGGATTTCCGCTGTCGGTCACCTTGGCCGCAACGTTCTTCATGTCCCACGGCGCCAGGAACTGGCCCTTCTTGATGTTGACCGGTTTGCCCGTCTTCGCCGCCGCGATCAGCAGGTCGGTTTGCCGGCTAAGGAAGGCCGGGATCTGCAATACGTCCACGACGCTCGCGATCTCGGTGCACTGCTCGCGCTCATGCACGTCGGTGAGGATCGCCACCCCGAGATCGCGCTTGAGGTCGGCGAAAATGGCGAGCGCCTTGTCGAGGCCAAGGCCACGCGTGCCGGAGAGGCTGGTGCGGTTGGCCTTGTCGAACGACGTCTTGTAGACGAGGCCGATCCTGAGTTCGGCCGCCATCTCCTTCAGCCGCCCGGCCATCGCGAAGGCGTGGTCGCGGCTTTCGAGCTGGCAGGGGCCGGCGATCAGCGCCAGCGGCAGGTCGTTGCCGAAGGTCGCAGCACCGATGGTGACATGCGGGTTCGCTTTCATGAGGCCGGACTATAGCGAGGTCGGCGGAAAACGCATCGTTTCCGTCACCCCGCCTCAAATGCAAGCGCCGCACCGTGGGCTGCTTCGGAGGGCACTACCAGCGCGCCGGCCAGCGCCTTGAACGGCACACGGTTCTCGTTGAGCAGCGCCGCCACGGCACCGAGGTCCGCCACCCTGACCCGCCAGCCGAGGAAGCACCGCGGGTCCGCCGCCGCCGTCTCACCGAAGAACGCCCGAAATCCCTCCGGCGACATCACCTCCACCCGGCCACCGCCGCCGAGGTCGAAGGAAATGCCGAAGCTGGTCGCCGTGATCTCGTGCATGCCGGTGAAATGGGTGAGGAACTCATGGAAGTCGGCCGGGTCGCGCGTCACCATCACGGCCGAGGCGATGGCGAGCGCGCCGTTGGCGTGGCGCTGATACTCCGCCTTCCAGAAGTTCTCCGGGTAGTGGTGCTGGCAGGTGAAGAAGCCGGCGCGCTTCAGGCGTGAGTCGCTGGTGAAGGTCAGCGAAAACGCGACCTTGCGCTCCGCCCCGTCCGGGCCGGTGGCAATGCGCTCGAAGCCGAAGGGCTCGTAGACGCGGAGATCGTGTGCGTCGAAATCGGCGCGGTCGGCCGCAGCGTCGTCGCTCTTGAGCACCAGCATGGACACGCCCTCGCCGCCTTCGAGGAAATCGCGGTTGAAGGCGCCGAAGGAGAAATGCGTGCCGTCGCCTGCAGGAATCGCGCCCGGTTCGGCCACCGCCAGCAGCTCCAGAAACGAGCCGCCGAACTGGGCCAGCGAATTGGCGGTACCGAAGGGGTGGCGAGCAACCGGCGTCAGGGTGAAGCCCAGACGCTGAAACGTCGCCCGCGCCGCGTCGAGGTCGCGGACGGCGAGAACGAGATGATCGATCGGACGGGACATTGATCTATCGGCAGGTGATTCAAAGGCCGCCGATCTTGCCACAGACTTGGCAGCTTCGCTGACCTCTCCGTGACAATTTACCCACTTTGCCGAAGTTATTCATCGAATAGCATGGCCCGCCCTCTGTGCAGGGCCGAGGCGGACGGGCGAAGAGCTGCAGATCGGCTCAGGGGCGATTCTGTGACAAAGCAATCTGAACGCAACATGCGCGCGGCGGCGGCGGCGTGGGCTGTCACCATCCTTGCATGCGCGATCATGCTGCCAGCCACCGTTCTGGCCGAGCCGGCGGTATCCGCACCCAACGGCAAGATCAGCATCGAGGGCGGATCGATCAGCGACGACGGCGCCTTCCTTGGCCTCGGCAGCTATACGGTCCCGCTCAGCGAGAACTACGGGCTGCAATTCGACGGTGCTCTCGGCAGCATCAACAGCCACTTTCTCGGCGGCGGCGGTGTCCACCTCTTCACCCGCGATCCGTCGAAATACCTGCTCGGTGTTTATGGCAGCTTCCACAGCTGGAACGACATCGACATTTGGCGGGCCGCCGGTGAAGCCGAGCTTTATTACGAGCGCTTCTCCCTCAACGGCCTGGCCGGCGTCGAGGGCATCAACGGCACTGCCACCGACAACAGCCACTTCTTCGGCCTGTTCGACGTCTCCTACTACCCGATGGACGACCTCAAGCTCTCGGCCGGCTTCGACTATGTCAACGAGACGGGCATGGGCACCGCCGGCGTCGAATACCTGATGCACCATGGTGCGACGCCGATCTCGCTGTTTGCGCAGGGACGTTTCGGCGCGAGCGACTATCAGTCGATCACCGCCGGCGTGCGGGTGCATTTCGGCGCCGATCCGGCAGCCTCGCTTATTGCCCGCAACCGCACCGCCGATCCACAGAACTACACGCCGGTGTTCCCGGTTTCGGGCTCCGGGACGTGCCAGATCAGCACTTCAGGACCTGACACGCACTACTATGACAGCGAGTCTGCCTGTACTTGCCCGAAGCCATACGTGTGGCACAGCAACAAGGACAGCCAGTTCTTTTGCGCCCCCGATGAGGTATAGCGACGCCTAAGAGCTTGCTGGAGAACGCGACGAGGGCTGCCACGCCATGGCGCGTGGCAGCCTTTTCCCCTCAGCCGTTCACCGGCCTGGCATCCTCGGCGTCGCGGATCAGCCGCACGAACTCGGCCCTGAGGCCGAACGGGTCCTTGCCGCGTGCGCCATCGGCCAGAGCCCGGATCGACTGCCAGTCGTAGCCTGTCTCGATCCACGGATCGCCGCGCAGCTCCTGGCCGAAGGCCGTCACGGCAAGCGCCCAGCGCGTGGCTTCCGGCGCGGCATCGACGCTTGTAACCGCATCGGCCTTGGTAACCGGCCGCTCCATCAGCCTGGAGGCGGCGGCACCCGGCAGCTTGTAGCGCACCTTAATGAAAGCGAGTTCGTCGCCCTTCCCCGGCACCACCGTCTCGTCCACCTTTTGATAGCGCAACGGATCGCTCGCCAGAGGCCCGCCCACCGGCGTGATCTCGTAAAGCGCTGTCACCGACGCACCGGAGCCGACCTCGCCGGCATCCACCCGGTCGTTGTTGAAGTCCGAGCGGTCGAGAAGCCGCGTCTCATATCCGATCAGGCGATATTCGGAGACGGTCGCCGGATTGAACTCGACCTGGATCTTGACGTCGTCGGCGATCGGGAACAGCGACGACGAGAAGTCGTCGCGGAAGAGCTTGCGCGCCTCGTCCAGCGTATCGATGTAGCCGGCGGTGCCGTTGCCGGCCTGGGAGAGCGTCTGCATCATCAGGTCGTTGTAGTTGCCGTGGCCGACGCCGAAGGCGGAGAGATAGACGCCGGTCTTGCGCTTCTCGGCGATGAAGTCTTCCAGCTTCGCCGGGTCGGCAACGCCGATATTGAAGTCGCCGTCGGTCATCAGCACGACGCGGTTGACCGCGGCCTTGTCGAAATTCTGCTCCGCGAGGTCGTAGGCCAGCGCCAGCCCGGCACCACCCGCGGTCGAGCCGCCGGCATGCAGTGCCTCAACGGCGCAGCGCATGGTGAGCTTCTGGTTTCCGGCCGTCGGCGGCAGCACCGCGCCGGCGGCGCCGGCATAGACCACCATCGACACGCGGTCCTCGGGCCTGAGTTGGTCGATCAGCACGTTCAGTGCCTTCTGCACCAACGGCAGCTTGTCGGGATCGTCCATCGAGCCGGATACGTCGATCAGGAAGACGAGGTTCACCGGCGGCTCCTTGTCAGCCGCGATGTCGTAGCCCTGAAGCCCGATATGGATGATTTCCTTGCCCGGCGCCCAGGGCGATGGCGTCACCGTGACGTTCGCCTTGAACGGCTCCTCCGGCGAGGCCGGACCCTGATAGCCGTAATCGAAATAGTTGAGCAGCTCCTCGACCCGGACCGCGTCGCGCGGCGGCAGGGTGCCGTCACGCAGGAAGCTGCGCACATTGGCGTAGGAGGCGGTGTCGACGTCGATGGAGAAGGTCGAGACCGGGTCCTCGCCGACGCGCTTCACCGGATTGGAGGTCGCGTGCGGATATTTCTCGGTGTCGACAGTGGGCGCCACCAGGCCCCCGGTTGGCGTCGTGCCGGCCAGGCTGTTCGCCAGCGGCACGCCCATCGGCGCTGGCATCGGCGGCAAAGCGAGGCGATAGTTGCCGGTGAACCCGCCGCCGGAGCGCAGCTTGCCCATGCCGTCCATCTCGGCCCGCTCTGCCGGAAAGCCGAGATTGGCGCAGGCAGCCGGTGTCGGCCTGCCGTCATGCACGGCCGTATCGACGCCAGCCTGTGCCGGCACCGCGGTCAGCGCACTGGAAGCGAGAAGAAGGGACAGGATGCAGATCGGACTGACAGGCGAAAAGCGCCGGCTCGCCATGGCCGCGTCTCCCCTATTGCGCCCACCCGCCGCGGACCATGCATTGCGTTTCCGGCCGGACGATGACGCAGCCGCGCCCTTTTCCTGGCGTCTGTGGGGCAGGATCGCGCAGGCTATAGCCGTTCTGGTCTTGCTCGCGGTCGCCACCCAACCGGTCGCCGCCTTTCAGCGCGTCGGCCTCGTCCTCCTCCACGGCAAAACCGGCTCGCCCACCCAGTTCGCCGGCATGGCCAACATGCTCAGTGAAACCGGCTATGGCGTCGAGAACTCCGGAGATGTGCTGGTCGGCGCGGCGCATCTACGACAAGCCGCTACAAGGATGCCTCGCCGACATCGACGCCGCGGTCGAGAAACTCCACGCCGACGGCTTCGAAGCGATCGTTGTCGGCGGCCACAGTCTCGGTGGACTGGTGGCGCTGGTCTATGGCGCCACCCATCAGGGGCTTGCCGGCGTCGTCGCCCTGGCGCCAGACGGCGAGCCCGGCGATTTCAACGGCCACGCCAAGGTGAAGGCAAGCGTCCTTGAGGCGGTCAAGCTCATGCAGGCAGGCAAAGGCGACGATACGACGGAATTCACCGACCGCGTTCTCGGGCATGACTTCACCGTCAAAGCAACGCCGCGCGCCTTCCTCTCCTTCCTCGGCCCCGGGAGTTACCTACGCCCCACCCGTCTGCTTCCGCGTCTCCAGGCGCCGCTCTTCTGGGCGGCTGGCAGCAAGGATTCCAGCCAGCGCGAGGCCGCCGCCCTTTTCAAGAGGGCGCCGCCGAACGATCTCAACCGCTTCCTCACCGTCAACGCCGGCCATATGGGCACGCCCGGCGCCGCCCTGGTGCCATTGCTGGACTGGCTCGACCGCCTGTCGAAGAACTGATGATTGCGCTGGTAGCCTGCGGCGCCCGCCGCCGGCAGGCCGAATAAACTTCGGAAGTATTTCGAATCGAGATTGACGGCACCTGCCCGTTTGCGAAAGACTTCGGCCATTGTCGCATTTTGGGGGGAAGTGGCCGATGTTAGCGATGAACTGGCTTCGCAAAGGTGTTGCGACAGCAGCGATTTCCTGCGCTTCCATCATTCTGTGCATGGCGGCCGTTGGCGGCGCCAACGCCCAGGACAGCACGGGCGAACTGACCATCGGCGCGCCCCAGGCGGTACGCCTCGCCCCCGCCCAGCGCGATCGCGCCAGCGAGGAGCGGCAGAAGGCCAACTTCCTTGCCGCCATGAGCAACACCGAGGAGCACCACATCGGCGTCGCGGTCAAACCGGCAGTGATCCCGCCGGGACAGCGCAGCCTGGCCATCCAGCCGCGGCCGCAGGCGGTCAACAGGGCCGCCGGCGGCGTCACCGTCACCAGCAAGATCGACGTCACCGCCAAGGCGCAGATGGACTACAACTACGTCTCGCCGATCGCCGAGGCCTCGGCCGCCAAGGCAGGCAAGAACATCCTCGTCACCTTCAACTGGGGTGCGACATGGTCGTCAGACGGCGGCCAGAGCTTCACGCGGCTGGATCCTTACGCCCTGTTCGGCAAGCCCGAAGGGGGCGTCGGCTTCTGCTGCGACCAGCTCGCTCTCTACGTGCCCAGTCACGACCTGATGGTCTGGCTGATGCAGGGCGAACCGGACAGGGAGGCGAAAGAGGGCAGCACCATCCGCATCATGGTCGCCCACGGCGACGACATCGCCCAGCGCAACTTCCACTTCTACGACTTCACGCCGAAGACCGTCGGCCACGGCACCGGAGAATGGTTCGACTTCCCCGATCTCGCTTACAGCGACGGCAACCTGTTCATGGCCTTCAACCGCTTTGACTTCGGCGACAAGGAGAAGTGGCTGGGCTCGTCGGTCTTCCGTATGCCGCTCGACAAGCTGAGCACCTACGAGGGCTTCCAGTATCAGTATTTCAACAGCGATCCGCAGAACGGCGAGTTCTCGGTGCGCTTCACGCAAGGCGCCGGCGACAGGATGTTCTGGGCGACCGCACCATCCTACGACACGCTTCTGCTCCGCGAGTGGCTGGACACCGCGGCCCAGCCCGGCCCGGTGCGCCAGATCGGTGTCGAGCCCTATACGGATCCCAAGGACGACGCGGTCGCCGGGTCCGAAGGGCCCAACGGCGAGCCCTGGCTTAATCGCGCCAATTCACGCCTGACCGCCGGCTGGACGACCGACAAGACCATCGGTTTTGCCTGGACCTCGGGCAAGATCGACAATGCCGAAGGCAATGGCGGCAAATACGCCTTCCCGCACATCCGCATGGCGATCGTCGACCGCGCCGCGGCTGAAGCCGGCGGCACCGATACGTTGAAGCCGATCGCCGAGCCGCACATCTGGAACTCAGGCATCGCCTTCGCCTATCCCTCGGCTGCGCCCGACAAGAAGGGCGATGTCGGTCTCAGCATGTTCTTCGGTGGTCCGAAGAACTATCCGAGCGCCGCCGTCGGCGTGCTCAAGCCGGACGCGAATGGCAAGTGGGGGGTGACACTCACCCTGCTGACGCAAGGCACGACCACGCCGCGCTGCCCGACCAAGGACGGCATCGACGACTCCTGCGGCAAGTGGGGTGACTATATGAGCGTGCGCGCCGATCCCGACAAACCCGACAGCTGGTACGTCGCGGCACATTCCGAAATCGACCATGGCGGCAAGGAACAGCCGAAGGTCGCGGTCACCCTCGGCAGCTTCGCCGCGAACTAGAACTGGGGCGGCCTTCGCGCCGCACCAGCCTCAGTTGTCGGAATTGGCGGCGATCTTGTGGATACCCGCGAGGTCGTTGGCGGCAATCGCCGCGCGCAAATCCGCGACCAGCGCCGCGGCCTTCTGCGAGACCACGGCGGCGTTGGCGGCATTGGGCACCGGCGTGTTCCCGACCGTGGGCGCGCTCCCGACCGTGACATGGGTGCGCCCGGTGCGCTCCATCATCTCGGCCGGCGACGGTGGCTGCACCGTGCCGCTCTTGTCCCCGCCGCCGGTGGCGGTGATCGCGGTTGCCGGCGGCATGGTGGCCGTCGTTGCGTGATCGCCGCAGGCGTCGGTCAGCGCCTTCAACGCCGCGTCGGCACCATTGACCTTCGCGCTCAGGTCGGCGATTTCGATCGGGTCGGCACTGGCAGCACTCAGAACCTCGCTGACCGCGGCGCTGAGGTTTGCGCGCATGCTCGCGCAGTCGCTAGCCAGTGTCGGTGCGCCGGTCATCGCCAGTCCCGCAAGGCTTGTCAGCACGATCAAGGTATACCACATTGTCGCTCCGCATGATTTCTTTACGTTGGCGCAAGCAACACCATGACCGTACGGCCGCATGATGGCGGAAACCGGGTCATTTGTTCACCGGATCGTTGTCTTTTCAAGACAGCCGCGGCAAGACTAGTGGCGAATTGACGGCGGCTCGCTGCCCTGAAACCAGCCTATTTTACGCTCGAAAAGGCCGTCGGCGCCAGGAACTGGTTGGAGACGGTCTCCACGATCTGGCCGTCCGCCTCGCTGGCGCCCTTCGCCGCCACCCACTCCGGATCGCTGACGAAGGCGCTCCATTTCGTCTCGCGCTCGGCCATCGACTCCCAGGCGAGCAGATAGGTCAGGTCGTTGCTCGATGCGCCGATCACGGTCGTCCAGAAGCCGGCCTGGCGGATATCATGCTTCGCCCAGATCTTGAGCGTCGCCGTCTCGAAGCGTTTGAGCAGGGCCGGCAGGCGGCCGGGCAGACAGCGATAGACGCGCAGTTCGTAGATCATGTTGGTTGCTTCCGCCGCATGAGTGTCGATGCGCCCGCCTCTAGACGAGCCGGCTCTGCTCCACCGCCGCGGCGATGAACGAGGCGAAGAGCGGGTGCGGCTCGAGTGGCTGCGACTTTAGCTCCGGATGATACTGCACGCCGATGAACCAGGGGTGGCCTTCCAGTTCCACCGTCTCCGGCAACACCCCGTCGGGCGACATGCCGGCGAAGCGCACCCCCTGGCTCTCCAGCCGGTCGCGATAGTTGATGTTGATCTCATAGCGGTGGCGGTGGCGCTCTGAAATCTCGGTCGCGCCGCCATAGACGCGGCTGATCAGGCTGCCACGCGTGAGAACCGCCGGATAGGCGCCGAGGCGCATGGTCCCACCGAGGTCGCCGTCCGCGGCGCGCTTCTCGAGCTGGTTGCCGCGCAGCCATTCGGTCATCAGGCCGACCACCGGATCCGGCGTCGGGCCGAACTCGGTTGACGACGCCCTCTCGATACCGAGCAGGTTACGCGCCGCCTCGACCACGGCCATCTGCATGCCGAAGCAGATGCCGAAATAGGGCACGCCGCGGGTGCGGGCGAAATTGGCAGCGGCAATCTTGCCCTCGGAGCCACGCTCGCCGAAGCCGCCAGGTACCAGGATGCCGTTGACGCCCTCCAGCCACGGCGCCGGGTCCTCCTTCTCGAAGATCTCGGACTCGATCCATTGGAGATCGACCTTAACCTTGTTGGCGATGCCGCCGTGGTGCAGCGCCTCGGTCAGCGATTTGTAGGCGTCCTTGAGGCCGGTGTACTTGCCGACCACGGCGATCGAGACCTTGCCCTCCGGGTTGCGGATGGTCTCCATCAGCGTGTGCCAGCGCGACAGGTCGGGGCCCGGCGGGGCGTCGATGCCGAAGGCGGCCAGCACCTCGTCGTCGAAATGCTCGGCGTGATAGGCGACCGGCGCGTCGTAGATGTGCGGCAGGTCGAGCGCCTGAATGACCGCGGATTCGCGCACGTTGCAGAACAGCGACAGCTTGCGCCGCTCTTCCTTGGGGATCGGCCGGTCGGCACGCACCAGCAGGATATGCGGCTGTATGCCGATCTGCCTGAGTGCCGAAACCGAGTGCTGGGTCGGCTTGGTCTTCAATTCGCCGGCCGTGGCGATCCAGGGCATCAGCGTCAGGTGGATGAAGACCGCGTGGTTGCGCGGCAGGTCGTTGCCAAGTTGGCGTATCGCCTCGAAGAACGGCAGGCCCTCGATGTCGCCCACCGTGCCGCCGATTTCGCACAGCACGAAATCCACGTCCTCATTGCCCGCCAGGATGAACGACTTGATGGCGTCGGTGACGTGCGGGATCACCTGCACCGTGCCGCCGAGATAGTCGCCACGCCGTTCCTTGGCGATGATGTCCTGGTAGATGCGGCCAGTGGTGACGTTATCCATCTTGGTCGCCGGCCGCCCGGTGAAACGCTCGTAGTGGCCGAGGTCGAGGTCGGTCTCGGCGCCGTCGTCGGTGACGTACACCTCGCCGTGCTGATACGGGCTCATCGTGCCCGGATCGACGTTGAGATAGGGGTCGAGCTTGCGCAGGCGGACCTTGTATCCGCGCGCCTGCAGAAGTGCGCCGAGTGCCGCTGAAGCGATGCCTTTTCCGAGGGAGGAAACCACGCCGCCGGTGATGAAAACGTACCGCGCCATGGGCCCCGATCCTATTCCCTGCCCGCCTGATTTCGCGGAGTCGAAATCGGCGCTGCGACAAATAAAAAGATGGCGGCCCCGGCGGGTGGATGTTCGCGCCGGGGGCCGCCGTTTGGTGGTCATGCGTTTACTGCGAGCTCGGCGTCTGCGAGCCCGCGGGAGCCGACGGCGTGGTGCCAACCGGCGCCGTTGGCGCAGTGGTCGTGTCGGGCACGACGCTCTTCGGCGTCACGGCCGGCGGCTGACCGCTGGTGTACTTGTTAAGCTGGTCCAGGATGCCGTTGCCGCTTCCCGTAGCCGGCGTTCCGCTGTCGCTGGTGGCCGGGGTCGGGGTGGTCGGTATGGTCGGCGCCGTCTGGGCGGCCGGCGTGGTGTCGAGGACCGCGGTCGGCGGAGCGTTCAGGCGGTTCAGGACCGACATCGCCAACGACGTGACGAAGAAGATCGCCGCCAGAATGGTGGTGGCGCGGGTGAGCACGTTGCCCTGGCCGCGCGTGGTCATGAACTGGTCAGAACCACCGACGCCGAGGGCGCCGCCTTCCGAGCGCTGCAGCAGCACGACCGCCACAAGCGCCACGATCACCATCAGGTGAATGACGATGACAACTGTTTGCATCAGGCTATCCGAATTCGGGGTTGCGCGCCTTTTACACGATCAGGCCGGGCTGCACCAGAGCCGCCGTCGGGCGTGCTGAATCACCCACACGCGGCGACAATCGTAAGGAAATCCGAGGCTTTGAGGCTGGCGCCGCCGACCAGGCCGCCATCGACGCCGGGAAGCGCCATGATGGTTGCGGCGTTGTCCGGCTTGACCGAGCCGCCATAGAGGATACGCATCGCATCGGCCTGCTCTTGTCCCAAGCGCCTCGCCAGTTCCGCCCTTATATGGGCATGCGCCGCGACAATGTCGTCATTTGATGGCGTCAGCCCCGTGCCAATCGCCCAGACCGGCTCGTAGGCGATGACCAGCTTGTCGGCGCTGGCCCCATCGGGCACCGAACCGGCGATCTGGCGGCTCAGAACGGCCTCGGTCTGGCCGCCGCGGCGTTCTGCCTCAGTCTCGCCGATACACAGGATTGCGGTCAGCCCGGCGCGCCAGGCGGCCTCCGCCTTGGCGCGCACTTCGGCGTCGGTCTCGCCGTGGTCGGTGCGCCGTTCCGAATGGCCGACGATGACCAGCTTTCCCCCTACGTCGGCGATCATTTCCGCAGCAATATCACCGGTATGGGCGCCTTTTGCGGCCGCGTGGCAGTCCTGGCCGCCGATCGCCACGGCGGTTCCCGCCACCGCCTCGACAGCCGCCGCAATCACCGTTGCCGGGGGGCAGATCGCCACCTCGCAGGCGGATCCGGCGCCGGCAGCAATTGACCGCAATTCAGGCAGGCTCGCTCGGGTGCCGTTCATCTTCCAGTTACCCGCGGCGAGTTTCATACGTGCTGACATTCCACTCAATCTCCTCTTGAAACCATGTCAGCCCTAACCGAAATCATCGACAAAAGCACTCTGCCCCTCGATTTTGCACGCTCGTTTTTTGCGCAAGATCAAGGAAGCCAACCGGTACTCAGGGTACCCGAACGCCGGGTTAGAAGTCGCAAGTCCCAGGACCAGAACATCATGATTGCTCGTGACCTGATGAACAGCGACGTCGTCACCGTGACGCCAAATACGCCCATCCGCGACGTGGCCAAAACGCTTCTTAAGCACCGCATCAGCGCCGTGCCAGTCGTCGATGACACCGGCACGCTGGTCGGCATCGTCAGCGAAGGGGACCTCGTCGGCCGCAAACGGACGGAACGCGAAACCAAAAGTGAGTGGTGGCTGATGCGCCTCGCCGAGGGCGAGACGCTCAACACCGAGTTCGTCCAGCATTTGCAGGACCCGCTCGCCGTCGCCCGCGAAGTGATGACCGGTCCGGTGCTGACCGTCGGCGAGGAAACCCGCGCCGACGAGATCGCCGCCATCATGGCCGAACATCGAGTCAAGCGGTTGCCGGTAGTGCGCGACGGCCGGATCGTCGGCATCGTCCGCCGCGCTGATCTGCTGCGCTCGCTCGGCGGCGGCGAGTTCGAGCCGGTGCCCCTGCCGCCGGAGCCCAAGCAAAAGTTCTCGGCGTCCCGGCAGAACGGCAAGGAAGCCAAAGGCAACGGCAAGCTGAACGGCGCCCATGCGCCAGGCGAGCAGGTTGACCACGACACCCGCCCCGACGGCGAATTGTCGGTCAACGATTTCCGTCACCTCGTCGGCCACTTCAAGGAGGAGCTGGACGTCCAGCGCAGCCGCGAACGCCAACTGGCGGCCGAGTTGCACAAACGCGACGTCCACCGCCTGATCGACACCCACATCTCCGACAAGGAGTGGAACCGGCTCGTCCATAACGCCCGCGAAGCGGCCGAGCACGGCTCGACCGAATATCTGCTGTTGCGCTTCCCCCATCAGCTGTGCAGCGACGGCGGCCGGGCGGTGAATGCGCCCGATCCGGAATGGCCGCGGACGCTGCGCGGCGAGGCCGCCGAGATGTATCTGCGCTGGGAGCGCGAACTGCGCCCGCGCGGCTTCCATCTGTCGGCGCGCGTGGTTGATTTTCCCGATGGCATGCCGGGCGACATCGGCCTCTTCCTTGTCTGGGGCGAATAGGGCGCAGAAGAAGCGCGCCGGCTCGACGTCATGCAGTAGCCGGCGCGCTTGGCTCGCCGGCTGCGAGGTTCTATCCTGCTCCCCTGCCGACCTTAGAGAAATTAAATAACATCATGACATCGCTGCTTTTCTCGCCGCTCACCATTGGTGGAATGAGCGTCCCGAACCGTATTGCCGTGGCGCCCATGTGCCAGTTTTCCGCCGACGACGGCTCGGCCAACGACTGGCACCTCCAGCACTGGATGCAGCTCGCCATGTCGGGCGCCGGCATGATCACCATCGAGGCGACCGGGGTCGAGCGCCACGGCCGCATCACCCACGGCTGCCTCGGCCTCTATTCCGATCACAACGAAGCGGCGGCCCAGCGCACGCTGGCCGCGGCCCGTCGGGTCGCACCGGCCGGCACACGCTTCGGCATCCAGCTCGGCCATGCCGGCCGCAAGGCCTCCGTCCATCGTCCCTGGCAGGGTGGCGGTCCGCTGCGCTCCGAGGAAGACGCCTGGCAGACCGTGGCCCCCTCGGCCATCCCCTTCGCGCCCGATTGGCACGTGCCCCAGGAACTCGACGAGAATGGCATCCAGCGCCTGATCAGCGCCTGGGCCAACGCTGCGGAGCGCGCGGTGCGCGCCGGCTTCGACTTCATCGAGGTCCACGGCGCCCACGGCTACCTGCTGCATGAGTTCCTGTCGCCGCTCTCCAACCAGCGCAGCGATCACTGGGGCGGCTCGCTGGAAAACCGCATGCGCTTCATCGTGGCGGTCACCAAGGCCATTCGGGCCACCGTCCCGGCCTCGGTGATGGTCGGGGCGCGGCTGTCCGCGACCGACTGGGCAGAGGGCGGCTTCACCATCGACGAGGCCGTCGAGGTGTCGCGAGCGCTGAAGGACACCGGCGCCGCCTATATCTGCGCATCGACCGGCGGCGGCGTCCACGACGCCAAGATCCCGCTTGGCCCCGGCTATCAGGTGCCGTTCGCCGAGCGCATCCGCAAGGAAGCCGGCATCATCACCCGTGCCGTCGGCCTCATCGACGATCCGCATCTCGCCGAGGCGATCATCGCCGAGGGCAAGGCCGATCTGGTGGCGGTGGCGCGCGCCGTGCTCGCCGATCCGCGCTGGCCGTGGCGGGCCGCAGTGGCCCTCGGACACCCTCTGCACGTGGTGCCGCAATATGCGCGATCGGCGCCCTTCGTCGAAAGATGGATGACGGCGGGCGCCTGACGGCCGCCCCGCAACTGCCTGCAATTCTGCGCTTTTTTGCCCATCGCCGGACAAGCGACTATGCCTTGCGGCGGCGGGGGTGGTGAACCTATTATCCGCGCCCGAAACCTGCCCCCAGACAGCGGCCGCCGCCGAGGAATAAGATGCTCGACACACTACGCAAACTGACGTCCGGATGGGTCGTCCAGATCATGATGCTGCTCCTCGTGATCAGCTTCGGCGTCTGGGGCGTGGCCGACGTCTTCCGCGGCTATGGCGCCAATGACATCGCCAAGGTCGGCAGCATCCATCTCACCGGCGCCGAGTTCCGCCGCCGCTTCGACGCGGCCTCGCGGCAGCTCGGCCAGCAGATCGGCCGCAACGTGACGGCGCAGGAGGCCGCGCAGCTCGGCCTGCCCCAGCGCGTCCTCAGCCAGATGCTCGCCGAGGCCACCCTCGACGACACGGCGCACCAGATGGGCCTCAGCCTCTCGCCCGAGACGGTCGGTCGCCTGATCCGGGAGGATCGCAATCTGCTCGGCCCGACGGGCAAGTTCGACCGCAATTTCTTTGCCCAGGTCGCCCAGTCGCAAGGGCTGACCGAAGACGACTTCGTGCTGCTGCTCAAGGCCGACTACATCCGCAACGAGCTCGATCAGGGCCTGGCCGGCGACGTCACCGTGCCCGAGGCGATCATCAAGGCCATCGCCGAGTATCGCGACGATACGCGCGCCATCAGCTATATGGTGCTCACCGCGCCGGCGGCGAGCGACATCGCCGATCCCTCCGATCCCGACCTCACCGCCTATTTCGACGCCCACAAGGCCGACTACAAGGCGCCCGAATACCGGGCGCTGTCCTATTTCACGCTCTCGCCGGCCGCGATCGCCAAGCCGGCTGAGGTGAGCGACGCCGATGCGCAGAAGCGCTACGACCAGGAAAAGAGCCGCTTCGTTACCGCCGGCACCCGCCACGTCGAGCAGATCGTCTTCAAGGACAAGGCGGACGCCGAGGCGGCGGCCAAGGAACTCGCCGGCGGCAAGACCTTCGACGACCTCGTCGCCGAGCGCAATCTCAAGACCGCCGACGTCGACCTCGGTCAGGTCACCCAGGACAAGATCGTCGACCAGGCGGTTGCCAAGGCCGCCTTCGGCATGGCCGATGCCGGCGTCAGCGGAATCATCGACGGCAGCTTCGGCCCGGTGATCGTGCGCGTCAGCAATATCGTGGCCGACCAGACCAAGACCTTCGCCGAGGTCAAGGACCAGCTCAAGCAGGAGATCGCCGCCGAGCTTGCAACCAAGGACGTCGTCACCATACGCAACGAGATCGAGGATGCGCGTGCCGGCGGCGCCAAGCTCGAAGAGGTTGCCCAGAAATACGGGTTGAAGATGATCAACGTGGCCGAGGCCGATCAGTCGGGCAAGGGTCCGGACGGCAAGGCCATTCCCGACCTGCCCAGCTTGCTCGTGCAGGCGGCGTACAACACCGATGTCGGCATGGAGAACAATCCCATCGAGCCGACCCGCAACAGCTTCCTCTGGTACGAAGTCACCCAGGTGATGCCGGCGCACGATCGCCCGCTGGCCGAGGTGCGCGACCAGGTGGTTGCCGCCTGGAAGGATGAGCAGCGCCAGAAGAAGCTCGCCGATCAGGCCGACGCGCTCAAGGCCAAGATAGGCCCCGGTGCCGACATCGCCACGGTGGCGGCCGACGCCGGTCTCGAGGTGAAGAAGGCGGACAAGCTGACGCGCGCCTCGAAGCCGACCGAAGACCTGTCGGCGGCGGCAATCTCGGCTACCTTCGACGGCCCCAAGGGCTATGTCGCAGTCACCGACGGAACCACCGACATGAACAAGGTTCTGCTCGCGGTCGATGACGCCACGGTGCCGACCTTCAACCCGGACGACCCGCAGCTGGCGCAGATCAAGCAGCAGCTCGACAGCCAGTTCGTCAACGACCTGCTCGCCGCCTACGTCACCGAGCGCCAGTCGAAGATCAACGTGCAGATCAACAACGCGGCGCTTTCCGCGGTGCTGGGCCTCAGCCAGACCCAGTGACGGCATACGAGACCCTGCCATGCTGGTCGAACCTGCCCTCGACGACTTCGCACGCGCCTACGAGGCCGGCACGTCGCAGGTGGTGTGGACGCGGCTGGTCGCCGATCTGGAGACGCCGGTCTCGGCCATGCTCAAGCTGTCGGCGGGCCGCGCCAACTGTTTCCTGCTGGAATCGGTCGAAGGCGGCGCCGTCCGTGGCCGCTATTCGATCATCGGCATCGAACCGGACCTGATCTTCCGCGCCATCGGCGGCAAGGCCGAGATCAGCCGCGATCCCGCTGCCGACCGCTACGAGGCGATGGCCGAGCCGGCACTGGAGGCGCTCCGCAACATCATCGCGGAATCGCACATCCATCTGCCACACAGCCTGCCGCCCATGTCGGCCGGAATCTTCGGCTATCTTGGCTATGACATGGTCCGCCAGATGGAGGTGCTGCCCAACGTCAATCCAGACCCGCTCGGCTTCCCCGACGCCGTCATGATCCGGCCGACCGTAATCGTCGTCTTCGATACCGTCAGGGACGAGATCACCATCGTCACGCCGGTCCGCGCCGACAAGGGCGTAACCGCGGAACAGGCCCACGCCCGCGCCGTCGACCGGCTGACCGCCGTCGTCGACGCCCTCGATGCACCACTCGACAAGTCAGCCGACGGCGCCGAGTTCGACCCGGATATCCCGGTCGTCTCCAACACGCCACGCGAGACCTATCTCGACATGGTCAAGCGCGCCAAGGAGTACATCGCGGCCGGCGACATCTTCCAGGTGGTTCTGTCGCAGCGCTTCGAGGCGCCCTTCGACCTGCCGCCCTTCGCCCTCTATCGGGCGCTCCGCCGCACCAACCCCTCGCCCTTCCTCTATTATCTCGACTTCGGCGGCTTCGCGATCGCCGGCTCCAGCCCGGAAATCTTGGTGCGCGTGCGCGACGGTGAGGTGACCATCCGCCCGATCGCCGGCACCCGTCCCCGCGGCAAGACGCCGGAGGAGGACAAGGCGCTCGCCGAGGAACTCCTCGCCGACCCCAAGGAGCGCGCCGAGCACCTGATGCTGCTCGACCTCGGCCGCAACGACGTCGGCCGCGTCGCCGAGATCGGCTCGGTCAAGGTCACCGACCAGTTCTTCCTCGAATATTACAGCCAGGTCATCCACATCGTTTCGAACGTCATCGGCAAGCTGGCCCCTGAGCACGACATGCTCGATGCGCTCGCCGGCGGCTTCCCGGCCGGCACCGTCTCCGGCGCCCCCAAGGTGCGCGCCATGGAGATCATCGACGAACTGGAGCTTGAGAAGCGCGGCATCTATGCCGGCTGCGTCGGCTATTTCTCCGCCGACGGCGCCATGGATTCCTGCATCATTCTGAGGACCTCGGTGGTCAAGGACGGCAAGATGTACGTCCAGGCCGGTGCCGGCATCGTCGCCGATTCCGTGCCCGAGAAAGAGCACGCGGAATGCGAGGCCAAGGCCCGCGCCCTCTTCCGCGCGGCGGAAGAAGCAGTCCGCTTCGCCTCAAGCGTCGGACGCGGGCAGTAGGGCGGCAGCCGCCCGCCTTGCGCCCGCGGGCCGATCTGGCCTATCCCTCAGTGAGATAGGACAGAGCCCATGACCGTTCTCGTCATCGATAACTACGACTCGTTCACCTACAACCTCGTCCATTACATCGGCGAGCTGGGGGCGAAGCTGGCCGTCCGCCGCAACGACAAGATCACCGTCGACGAGGTGATGGCGATGGATCCCGGGGCCATCGTGCTCTCGCCCGGCCCCTGCACGCCCAACGACGCCGGCATCTGCCTGGCGCTGATCGAGCGCGCCGGGCCGACGATCCCCATCTTCGGCGTCTGCCTCGGCCATCAGTCGATCGGCCAGGTCTATGGCGGCAGCATCGTGCGTGCGCCGAGCCTCATGCACGGCAAGGTCTCGACCATCAGCCACAACGGCCGCGGCGTCTTCCGCGGCATCAACCACTCATTCCAGGCGACCCGCTATCACTCGCTGACGATTGCGCCGGAGACCATGCCGGACGTGCTGGAGGTGACCGCCACCGCCGAGGACGGCGTCATCATGGGCGCCATGCACAAGCACTATCCCGTCCACGGCGTGCAGTTTCACCCCAAATCGATTGCCTCCGAGCACGGCCACACGATCCTCAAGAACTTTCTCGACATCGCCGCCGGCTGGAACGCAAAACACCGCACCGAACGATCCGTCGCGTAAGGGGGGCAGACATGGCTGACCTGAAGGCCACCATCAGCAAGGTCGCCGCGGGCGAGAAGCTTTCCCGCGCAGAGGCTGAAGACGCCTTCGACATCATCATGTCGGGCGATGCCACGCCGGTCCAGATCGGCGCCTTCCTCACCGGCCTCAGGCTTCGCGGCGAGACGGTGGACGAGATCGCCGGAGCGGTCGCCACCATGCGCGCCAAGATGACCCCGGTCGTGGCGCCCGCCGACGCCATCGACGTGGTCGGCACCGGCGGCGACGCCTCGGGCAGCTACAACATCTCCACCGCCTCGGCCTTCGTCGTGGCCGGCGCCGGCGTGCCGGTCGCCAAGCACGGCAACCGCGCGCTGTCGTCGAAGTCGGGTGCCGCCGACACACTGGGCGCCCTCGGCGTCAAGATCGACCTGACGCCCGAGCAGATCGGCACCTGCATCAGCGAGGCCGGCATCGGCTTCATGTTCGCGCCGGCCCATCACTCGGCCATGCGCCATGTCGGACCGGCCCGCGCCGAGCTCGGCTTCCGCACCGTCTTCAACCTCATCGGCCCGCTCTCCAATCCGGCAAGCGTCAAACGCTACCTGCTCGGCGTCTTCGCGCCCGACTGGGTCGAGCCTCTTGCCAATGTGCTTCTCAGCCTCGGCGCCGAATCCGCCTGGGTGGTCCATGGCGCCGGCGGGCTCGACGAGATGTCGCCGGCCGGCGAGACCAAGGTCGCCCGGCTCAAGGACGGCAAGGTCACCGCCTTCACCGTGACGCCCGCCGACGCCGGACTGAAGACCTGGCCCTTCGAGGCGATCAAGGGCGGCGATGCCGCCCACAATGCCGCAGCGTTGAAGGCCGTGCTTGCCGGCGAAAAGAACGCCTATCGCGATACAGTCCTGCTCAATTCCGGCGCGGCTCTGGTGGTTGCCGGCAAGGCTGATGATCTCAAGCAAGGCGCCGCGATGGCGGCCGTGAGCATCGACCAGGGCAAGGCGGCCGAGCGGCTCGACCTGCTGGTCAAGGTTTCGAACGCCTGAGCGGCGGAACAATCGGCCTCATGGTGAGGTGCCAGCGCAGCGCGCCTCGATCCACGAAGCCCACCTTCGGCGGGCTCCTCAGGATGAGATTACTTGTCCGGCCGCGCCGGATCATGCCAAGGGTAGCCATGAGCGACATCCTGAAGACCATCGAGGAAGCCAAGCGCTCCGAGATCGCCGCGGCGAAGCAGGCGACGCCGCAGGCTGAGATGGAAGCCCACGCCAAGGCCCAGCCGCCCGCCCGTGGCTTCCTCGCAGCGCTCGATCGCACCATTGCGGCCGGCCGCGCGGCGCTCATCGCCGAGATCAAAAAAGCCAGTCCGTCCAAAGGCTTGATCCGCGAGGACTTCGATCCGCCGAGCCTCGCCCAAGCCTACAAGGCTGGCGGCGCCACCTGTCTCTCGGTGCTCACCGACAGCCGCTTCTTCCAGGGTGGCGCCAGTGACTTGGTCTCGGCGCGCCGCGCCGTCGACCTCCCGGCGATCCGCAAGGATTTCATGTTCGAACCCTATCAGGTGTTCGAATCCCGCGCGCTCGGCGCCGACTGCATCCTCATCATCATGGCGGCACTGAGCGACGCTGACGCCCGGAAGATCGAGGCGACGGCGCTCGACCTCGGCATGGACGTGCTGATCGAGGTCCACAATGCGGAAGAGCTCGACCGCGCGCTCACGATGAAATCGCGCCTCGTCGGCATCAACAATCGTGACCTCCGCACCTTCGAGACCAGGCTCGAGGTCAGCGAGGCGCTGGCGCCGCGCGTGCCCAAGGATCGCGTTCTAGTCGGCGAGAGCGGCATCTTCACGCCCGCGGATATCGCCCGCCTCCAGGCCGTCGGCATCGGCGCCTATCTGGTCGGCGAGAGCCTGATGCGCGAGGCCGACGTCGCCGCCGCCACGGCGCGCCTCCTCGGCACCAGCGTTGCGGCCTGAGCCATGGCCGCCCGCCGCCTCACCCATCTCGATAAGTCCGGCGCCGCCAGCATGGTCGATGTCGGTGCCAAGGCGGTCACCGAACGCGTGGCAATCGCCGAAGGCGCGATCACCATGCAGCCGGCCACGCTCGACCTCATCCTTTCCGGCAACGCCAAGAAGGGCGACGTCATCGGCGCCGCCCGCATCGCCGGCATCATGGCGGCCAAGCGCACCCACGAGCTGATCCCGCTCGCCCACCCGCTGGCGCTGACCGCGATCACCGTCGATATCGCGCCGGACGAGGCCCTGCCCGGCCTCCGCATCCGCGCCACCGCCAAGCTCGCCGGCAAGACCGGCGTCGAGATGGAGGCGCTCACCGCCGTCTCCGTCGCCTGCCTCACCGTCTACGACATGGCCAAGGCGGTCGATCGCGGTATGGCCATCACCGATGTTCGCCTGATCGAGAAGCGTGGCGGCAAGTCCGGCACCTGGAAGGCGAAGGGAAAACGATCATGACGCCGCTCGTCCCGGTCGACGAGGCTGTCGCCCGCATCATCGTCGGCGCGGTGCCGACATCTTCCGAATTTATCGCCCTCGCCGAAGCCGCCGGGCGCACGCTCGCCGAGCCCCTCAAGGCACGCCGCAGCCAGCCGCCCTTCGACGCCTCATCCATGGACGGCTATGCGGTGCGCGCCGCCGACGTCGCCGCGGTGCCCGCCACGCTGAAGCTCGTCGGCATGGCCGCCGCCGGCCGTCACTTCGAAGGCACGGTCGGCGAAGGCGAGGCGGTGCGCATCTTCACCGGCGCGCCCGTCCCGCCCGGCGCCGACGCCATCCTCATCCAGGAGAACGCTTCCATCCACGACGACGGCACGGTGACCGCGAAGGAGCCGGTCGCCGCCGGCCGCCATATCCGTCGCGCCGGCCTCGATTTTCAGCAGAACGCCCTGCTGCTCGAGGCCGGGCGCCGGCTCGGCATGCGCGAGCTGGCGCTGGCTGCCGCCGCGGGACATGCCCAGTTCCCCGTCCGGCGCCGGCCCACAGTTGCCATCATCGCCACCGGTGACGAACTGGTGCCGCCGGGAGAGGCGCCGACGCCGGATCAGATCTACGCCGCCAGTTCGTCCGGTCTTGCCGCCTATGTGAACGCCCTTGGCGGCGAGGCGCGCGACCTCGGCATCGTGCGCGACGACCGCACCGCCATCACCAGGACCATCGAGCACGCCCTGGCGCTGCCGGCCGATGTGGTGCTCACCATCGGCGGCGCATCCGTCGGCGACCACGACCTGGTTCAGGCGGCGCTGACCCAGGCGGGGCTGACCCTCGACTTCTGGCGCGTTGCCATGCGTCCCGGCAAGCCGCTGATGTTCGGCCGCATCGAAGGCACCCGCGTGCTGGGCCTGCCCGGCAATCCGGTGTCGAGCCTCGTCTGCGCCATCCTCTTCCTGAGGCCGTTGATCGCCGCCCTGCTCGGCCAGAAGCAGCGCGACCCGACCGAGTCCGCCACCCTCGGCGGAGACCTTGCCGAGAACGACAATCGTCAGGACCACATCCGCGCCCGCCTGGCCGCACGCCACGGCGAGCTCCCGGCGGCAATCCCCTTGCCCGTCCAGGATTCCTCCATGCTCGGCGTGCTTGCCATCGCCGACTGCCTCATCGTGCGCCCCCCGCATGCCCCGGCGGCGAAGGCCGGCGAGCCCTGCCGCATCATTCCCCTGCCCTGAGGCCGGGGTTGTAACCCGCATGTTCGGCGACATCAAGAAACTGGCCCGCATCACCCGACACGCGGTCTCCGACGCTGGCCTCGCCACGCGCGAGCCCGGGGCCGTGGCGGCGAGACGCTGACCATTCGTGAACTCGGCCTGTCCCGATCCGCCGGGGCTGCATCGCCGCAAGGCCATGCCGCTCGGTGGTTCCTTCGAGTTGGACCGTGGTGGACCTTTGTGAGGCCCCACAGGCTGTTAATGTCCAGCCTCTGGATTGCAACGACAGCCGCGGGGCGCAACGCATAAGCCGCTCCGCGGGGATCATGTCCCGCGTCAGCCCAAGCGGCACCGATGGATCGCGCGGGCGGCTGCAGGACCGGAAGCAGAAATGCCCGTTGAGAACGGAACGTTCCAGGAAGGAGAAACGACAGTGCAACTGCGCACCGGGTTGGTGGGAGCCGGTCTGGTCGGCCAGGCCGAACACGCCTTCTACCTTTGGGAAGAACAGGACCGGTTTTCCTTCGTGGCACTGGCCGATGCTTCACCGGCTGTCCGCAAAGCCGTCGGCCGCCGCTACGGGCTCGAGACGGTTGCTCCGGATCTCGCAGGAATCCTTTCCTGCGGTCTCGATGCGGTCGTCATCGCCGCCCCCGATCCGTTCCATGGCGATCTCGCGGTCGCCGCGCTGGAGGCGGGGCTGCACGTGATGTGCGAAAAGCCGCTCGCGCTTACCGTCGCCGAATGCGATCGGATTGCCGCGGCGCAACAGCGCTCGGGTCGCGTGCTCGAAGTCGCCTACATGAAGCGCTTCGATCCGGCGTACAGACGCGCGCTGGACTTCCTGCCTGCGAAGATCGAGGACGTGAAGCTGATCTCGGTCGAGGTCAACGACCCCGACCAGGCACCGTTCGTGGCCCATCTGCCGCTGTCGGTGGCGGACGATGTCCCGGATGCGTTGCGCCAGGAGTTCCGGCGCAAGAACGCCGAGCAACTGCGTGAGTCCGGACGGCGCGAGCTGAACGAGATGGAGGCGCGGGCGCTGTCGGGCGGTTTCCTTTCCTCGCTCGTCCACGACACTGCCGTCGTCCACGGCATGCTCGCCCACATCGGCACGGAGCTTCCCGCCGAGGCAGCGTCCGGGGCCATCTTCGACGATGGCCGCGGGGTTCAACTTGCCTTCCCGCTCCCTGGCGGCGGGCGCGTGAGCATGACGCACCTCAATCTGGCGGGCGTCCCGGACTACACGGAGAGGGTGACCGTCTATTGCACGGATCGGATCGTCGAGCTGACCTTCCCCTCGCCCTATCTGCGCCACTTCCCGACCCGTCTGACGGTGCGCCGCAAAGGCAGCGTCGCTCCCCACGAACTCGAGACGAGCGAATACCGCGTCAGCTACGAGGAAGCGTTCCGCAACGAACTGCGCGCCTTCCACGCCGCCGCCACCGGGCAAGCGCCCGTGCAATCGACGATCGCAGAGGCTCGTCGCGACGTCGAGCTTCTCACTTCAGCGTTCCGAAAAGCAGCAGCGAAATGAAGATCGGCGTCTGTTCCGATCAGCTTCCGAAGCTCGATCGGAAGCAGCGTTTTCGCTGGTGCGCCGAACGCGGCGTCGGCGACATCGAACTCGGCGGCGCTGCATGGGGGTCGATGACGCCAAGGCGCGGGTCATCGGCTTCACCGAAAGCGGCAACGACCACCGGTATGCCTTGATCGAGCAGGACCACAGGCACCATGGAACCGACCGAGATGTGCTGCTGACCGGGTCGAGCGGCGTCTGTGGGACGGCGTCGATGGAGCACCGCTGCGCGTGCAGGAGATATCTGGCCGTTGCTGGGTTTCAATGGCCGCGAAACCCGGGATTAGGTGGGAATAAGCGGGAATTGGCGCGAAGGACAGCAAGCAAACGCTGTTGTCGGGATATTCCCGACAACTCCGAAACAAAGCCGGTTCGGCCGCTCAGATGCGACAAATTCACATTGAATTGAACAATCAACGCCTAGCGACGTTATCGGGGCAAGCGGCGTTGCGGATTTCCTCCGGGGCCGGATGCGAAAAGGATCGATGATCGAAGGAGCCGAAGCACCTCTTGCGGCCGACGATCCGGTTGCACCTATCACATCACGGCCGGTAAGGCGTTTGCTGCGTCTTTCGGCCGTGGCGCTGCTGCTGCCGCTCGGCGGCTGTTCCTATGGCGGCATCACCTTTCTTATCCCGCAGGGTTTCGCGGCCACGCAGCAGCGCAGCTACTTCATCGACATCCTGCTGATCCTGCTCATCGTCGTGCTTCCGGTTATCCTGCTGACCCCGCTGCTGGCGTGGCGTTACCGGTATCGCAACCTTTCGGCCTCGTACCGGCCCAACTGGTCGTTCTCCTGGCCATTGGAGATCCTTGCCTGGGGTGTGCCGGTAGTAGTCGTGATCATCATGGCGATCTGGCTATGGCGCGGCACGCACGAACTCGATCCCTACGCGCCGCTAACGGGAAAGCCCCTGCCGGTATCGGTGGTTGGTTACGATTGGAAGTGGCTATTCGTCTATCCAACGCTCGGTGTCGCCAGCATAGGCCAGCTCCCCTTCCCAGCTGACCAGCCGATGGCGATGAAGCTGACCACCGACACGGTCATGCAGTCCTTCTTCATCCCGTCGCTCGGCGGCCAGATCTATGCCATGGCCGGCATGGTGACGCGCCTGAACCTGAAGGCGCAGGCCACCGGCAGCTTCATGGGCGAAAACACGCAGTACAACGGCGAGGGCTTCCAGCAGCAGCGCTTCACGGCCGTCGCCATGTCTCCCGACGAATTCAGCGCGTGGGTCCAGCGGGTGCGGGCGATCGGCATCCCGATGACGCCGGCGGTCTACGGCATCATCAGCAGGCGCAGCGAGTTCGCCGCAATGCGCCGGGCCCTGCACGCCGACGGCATGCCCGACGCGCCATTTATTTCCGCCAGGTGAATCCCGCTCTGTTCGACAACATCGTCGCCTCGTTCCACGGCGGTCCGCAGGACGCCGCCCATCTCGTCGTCGGCAGGACCGCACCCGGCCTTCCCCTAGCCGCCTCGGCCAGCGCTGCCCGGCCGGACTGACCGCCATGTCGCTGACCCACATCATCTTCGGCCGGCTCAGCCTTCAAGCCCTGCCCTTCTGGGACGCGGTCGAGCACCCGACGGCGAGCAACATCGTCAACGCCGGCATCGCCACATTCGCTGCATCGCTGGTGCTCATCGGTGCCGCCATCACGGTCCTGCTCATCACCCGGCACGGAAAATGGAAGGTGCTGTGGGCGGAGTGGCTGACTAGCGTCGATCACAAGCGCATCGGCATCATGTACATCGCGCTGGCCTTCGTGATGCTGGCACGGGCGCTGGTCGAAGCGTTCTTCATGCGCGGCCAGCAGGCCTTCGGGCTCGGCGGCGGTTTCCTCTCCGCCGACCACTTCGGCCAGTTTTTCACCACCCACGGCTCGATCATGATCTTCTTTATGGCGATGCCGTTTCTCACCGGCATCATCAACTACGTCATGCCGCTGCAAATCGGGGCGCGCGACGTGTCGTTTCCGGTGATGAACTCGATCAGCCTCGGCCTGACCGCGGCAGGCGCTGCGCTCGTCATGATTTTGCTGGTCTTCGGCAAGTTCTCGACCGGCGGCTGGAGCGGCTATCCGCCCTATACGGAGACCGCATTCAACCCCGGAGTCGGCCCCGACTACTGGATATGGGCGGTGACCCTATCGTCGCTCGGTTCGACGATGACCGGCATCAATTTCGCCGTCACCATCTACAAGAGACGGGCGCCCGGCATGCACTTCTTCCGCATGCCGCTGTTCACCTGGACGGCGCTGTGCACGAGCATCCTGATGATCTTCGCGATGCCGCCGTTGACCATCGCCACCATCCTGCTGGCGCTTGACCGCTATCTCGGCTTCCACTCGTTCACCAACGCGCTCGGCGGCAACATGATGAACTTCGTCAACCTATTCTGGCTGTTCGGCCACCCCGAGGTCTACATCCTCATCCTGCCGGCTTTCGGGGTCTATTCCGAGGTGTTCTCGACGTATTCCGGCAAGACCCTGTACGGCTACCATTCGCTGGTAGCCGCTACCATGGCGATCGCGGTGCTCTCCTTCACGGTTTGGGTCCACCACTACTTCACGATGGGGCAGAGCGCCGGGGTCAATGCCGCGTTCGGCATCGCCACGATGCTGATCGGCATTCCCACCGGCGTGAAGATCTATGACTGGATGCTGACCATGTACCGCGGGCGGGTACGCTTCAAGACACCGCTGATCTATGCGCTGGCCTTCCTGATGCTGTTCGTCATCGGCGGCATGTCCGGCATCGTGCTGGCCAACCCGATGCTCGACTATCAGGTGCATAACAGCCTGTTCCTGGTGGCGCACTTCCACAACATGCTGGTGCCCGGCCTGCTGTTCGGCATGCTGGCGGCCTATCACCTTTGGTTTCCCAAGGCTTTCGGCTTCCGTCTCGACGAGCGCTGGGGCGTGATCGCTGCCGTACTGTGGATCGCTGGCTTTATCCTCGCCTTCTTCCCGCTCTACGCCGTCGGCCTGCTCGGTTTTCCGCGCCGGACGCTGGATTACTTCAACCCGGTCTACGTCCCCTACATGGCGGTAGCCTTCGTCGGAGCCGTGTGCGTGATCGGCGCCCTGGCGAGCCTCGTCGTCCAGCTTGTCGTGTCAATCCGTCGGCGCGAAGAGTTGCAGGTTCCAGCGGGTGATCCGTGGGATGGCCGCAGCCTCGAATGGGCGACGTCGGCACCGCCCTCCGAATACAATTTCCCGGTGATCCCGGAGGTGACGTCCCGCGACGCCTTCACGGTCGCCAAGAGCAACGGCGTCGCCTATCAGCCACCGCAGAGATACACCGACATTGCCATGCCGAAGAACAGCGCCATGGGCATGGTGCTGTGCGTCGCCGGCGGGGTCCTCGCTTTCGCTCTGGTTTGGCACATCTGGTGGATGGCCTGTCTGGGCGCGCTCGTCAACATCGCCGCGTTGATCGCGCGCGGCTTCGTTCGCGACTACGAGAAGGTGATTCCGGCGGAGGAAGTCGAGCGCCAACACACCGGCTGGCTGCGCCTGGTGGCGGATACGCGCCCGGTCTCGAGGCTGGACGAGACCGAAGCGACCAACCGCGGCGTCGCGGCGCCGCCGCTGCAGGAGGCTGCCGAATGAGCGCCCACGACATCGCCACGCCGACAAAAGTCATCCGCTACCCCGGCTTGAACCTCGGCGCCTCCCATCCGGAGGAAGACGAGCGCTGCGAAGAGCTCCTCTTCGGGTTCTGGGTCTTCATGATGAGCGACGCGGTCGTCTTCGGACTGCTGTTCGGCGTTTACGCCACCATGCTCCATGCCGAAGCGGGCGGTCCCGGCCCGCACCAGCTCTATGACATGGGCAGCGCATTCACCGAGACGGTGTTGCTGCTCACGAGCAGCTTCACGTTCGGCTTCGCCTCGCTGTCGCTCAAGCACAGCCGCTCACGTCTTCCGCTGGTCTTGTGGATCGGCATAACCATGATCCTCGGGCTTTCGTTCCTCGGCATCGAGCTGCATGATTTTGTCTCGATGGTCGCCAAGGGCGGAGGCCCGACCCGCAGCGGCTTCACCTCGGCCTTCTTCGCCCTGGTCCCCTGCATGGTCTTCACGTGACCGCCGGCATCATCTGGATGTGCGCCCTCGTCGCCCAGCTAGCCATTTACGGCATCGACAGGGACGTGAAGTCCGGCGTGTTGCGGCTCGGCCTGTTCTGGCACTTCCTTGACATCATCTGGGTGGCGATTTTCACCGTGGTCTATCTCGGAGGTCTGTCATGAGCGACCGGCAAGGCTCCGACAGACCATCCGGCGTCCTCCTCCGGCTCGGCGGGGCACTGCTGCTCGGCAGGGCGTGGTTCAGCGGCGGTCCTGCCGGGACGGGACCATCGAGACCGCCGGAAGACGAAGATCGCGGCGAATTTCAGCATGAGCTGGGGTCCTATATGGTGGGATTCGTCTCCGCCCTGGCGTTGACGGCCGCGGCCTTTGCGATGATTTCTTGGCCGGTGCTGCCGCATGTCTGGCTCATGGTCATTATCGGCGCATTCGCCGTGATCCAGATCGTCGTCCATTTTCGCTTCTTCCTGCACATCGATTTTTCGCAGCAGAAGCGGGAAGATTTGCAGCTCATCCTCTTCTCTGCGCTGATCCTGGCGATCATGGTCGGCGGAACGATCTGGATCCTGGGCAATCTGGCGAGCCGGATGTAGCGCGTCCGCGCCGCGTCGCGGAATCGCCGCTCAGGCTTCGCCCCATCGCCATGCGCGATACATTGCGCCGCTCCACTACGGCATCGCGGTATCAACCGGAGCTGGGACTCGCGAGGGCGGCGGACGGAGCCGGCGACAGGGTATCGCCGGCCGGGAGCAGCAATTGTATCGGTTTGCGAGCTTTCGCATCGACGTCGGCCAAACTCGCGAATGCCGGCGCACCGTCGATCTCATCCTTACTCGCGTTGAGCACAAGCCTCAGCTTGCCGTCTTTGTCGGTTGTCCGACTGACAGCGGGAGTTGAGACCGCGACGCTCTGTTTGCCGATGCCGAGGAAACCACCAACGGCGACCACAATAGCCGCCATGCTGCCGTCCTTGCCGACGACGATGTCCTTCACTGAGCCGACATCGTTCCCAACCAAATCATAGACCGTCTGGCCAATGATAGACGAAGCAAGCATCTGGCGGGCTTGCTGCCGGCCGAGGAACTTGTCGGTCGCGGCGAGGTGCGTGCGGGGGGCGACGAGGGCAGCGGCCTGATCACCGGCGGCCCGGCCTGGAACGGCCGGAGCGCCAGCACCGGGCCGTTTGAGCTTCGGCGCAGTAGTCGGCTGAGATTGGCCAATCTCTGTCGGGCTGCCCGGCTGCGTCCCATACGGCCGCGTCTCGGGCACCGTCGTGAGCAGGGCAATCAGGGCCGACGTGGTGACGAGGATCTTCAGCACGGCACCCTCCTTTGTCGATCGCACCCCGTCCTGCCTCGGCAACCCGCGAGCCCCGGCGCCGGTTCCATGCACCCATCCGCGGCTTCGATTAGGCCTTGAATTGTGAAACCGGAACCAATTGCGCCTGGCGGCGTTTGCCAGGGGCCGGCATCCTGGTTCCCGCCCCCCCCAAGGGAGCCGGCATAGCGGGGACGTGATTTCTGGGGAAATCACGTCCCCCCGTTTGTTCACTTCCAGTCCGCTGCCGACGAATTTTGGCCCGCAGATCTCTGCGGCCGGAAACTTTCGACGATTTGCAAAGTTACCGATTGGGAACGTGCGCACGAATAGGGCTGATCCCGTTGCAGATGACCCGGGCACAGCATCCAAACGGAGCATGGCCGTGCATATTATGGTCGTGGAGGACGAGTTCCTCGTGGCAATGTCACTCGAAGACGTGGTGATTGCAGCCGGGCACGTGTGTGTCGGTCCTGCCGCCACCGTTGCCGGCGCGCTGGTTCTTCTTCACCGCGAACCGTGCGATCTCGCCATCCTCGATTTCGGGCTCGGCCTGGATACGGTGGAGCCGCTCTGCGAATGGCTGGAATCCATGGGCATCCCTTTCGGGTTTGCGAGCGGCCGAGATGATCTGTCTCACGCCCCGCGATGGAAGGACATGCCGCGCATCGCGAAACCGTTTGATGCGTCGGGGGTGAACGGGCTGATTGACAGGTTGATCCAAGCGCGATCCGCCACGGTCAAGCACAACGGTTTTTGAATACCTTCGACAGGACGATTGCGGATGCGGCGCTAAGTGCCTGCACGAATAGAGCAAACGAGTGTTGGCGTTCCGCGCTTGCGGCACTTGCACGCCAAAGCGATCTTGCAGATCAGCTTGCCCGTCACTTGAAGTTCCGTATCGGTCCAGCCAAGGTGCCCGCCGGAGGAAGGGCACTCCGGCGGGCACCGCACTACGCCCTATAATAAGGCGATCGCTCCGTTAGCTGGAGCCTGGGCTCGCGGGAGCCGGCGACGGGGCCGGCGCCAGGCCACCACCCGCCGGAGTTTGCGGCTGCATCTGCTGCTGCTCTTGCGCCTTCAGGTCGGCCAGGCTCACGAATGCCGGCGCGTGGTCGATCTCGTCCTTGCTGGCGTTGAGCACAAGCTTCAGCTTGCCGTTCTCGTCCGTGCTCTCGTTGATGGCGGCCATCGACACCGCGACGTTCTTCTGGCCGATGCCGAGGAAACCGCCGACGCCGATGACCACGGCGACGATCTTGCCGTCCTTGTCGAGAACAACATCGTTCACCGAGCCAAGATTGTTGCCAGAGCCGTCGTAGATAGTCTGGCCCATGATATCCGAGACGAGAATCTGCCCGTCTTGCTGCTGGCTCAGGAACTTGTCGGTCGTGGCGACCTGCTTGCTGGTGTCGGCCGGGGCGGCGGCTTGGCCACCAGTCGCCGCCGGGGCGGCCGTGGTGCCGGCGCCTGGCTTTACGAGCTTCGGCGCAGTCGTCGGCTGAGCCTGGTCGGTCGCTGCCGGTTTGGCAGCATCCTGCGCGACTGCTGGCATAGCCGCAAGCAGGGCAACCAGGGCCGACGCGGTCACGAGAATCTTCGACATGACACGCTCCTTTCTCAATCGTGCCCCTCTGGTCACTGCAACCCGCGACCCCCAATGTCGGTTCCATGCGCCCATCCGCCTGAATCGGCACGGTTTTTGGCATCGGCTGCCATATTCCTGCCACAGCATGCAGCAGAACTCCCGCGGCCTTTCGCACGCGGCACGGAACGTGCTAGCCGTTTGCTAGACAATCGAGACGACTCCAAGGGCGGGCTATTTCTTGCGGGACCACATTATGACAGGCAGGGCGTGCGTCGCCCTCGCGGCCGCCATGCTGGTGGCGGCATGCTGCACGGCAGTCCCGGCAAACGCCGCGGACTACCTGCAAATCGTCCTCGACGGGCACACGATGAAATGGGGCACGCCGGTTGCCGGTGACGCTGCAACGGTCACCTACGCCGTCGTCGGTGGCGAACGGACCTTCCCCGGCGCACGCAATTGTCCCGGCATCGAACCGCTCGACCGACTGCTGGCGGCAAACAACATCTCCCGCGTTACCTTCGATCATGAGCTCGACGCCGCCTTCGCCGCCTGGTCAGGCGTTGCCGGCATCCGCTTCCAGAAAGTCAACACGCCCGACGCCGACATCCTGATCGGCGCCGAGGCGACGCCTGCCGGACGGGCTTTCACCAACGTCGAATACAGCGACCCAGGACAATCGACGGAGCGCGCAAGCCTCACGCGCTCCGTCATCTGTCTCAACCCCGACCAACCGTGGAAGGTCGGGTTTGACGGCAATCTCGACGTCTACGACATCCGCAATGCGCTGACGCACGAGATCGGCCATGCCATCGGCCTTGACCATCCCGGACGGACCGGCGAGCTGATGGACTTCCGCTACCAGGAGGCCTTTCGCGTTCCACAGCTCGGCGATATCGCCGGAGCGACATTCCTTTACGGGCCGAGCCCAATGCTGATGGCGGCGCGTTCCGGCGTCGTCAGCAGGGCAAAGGACACGGCCGCGCTGCAGTGATGCGCGCGGCTAGGCCGCTGCGGCGGCTTCGTTGACCCGCAATTCCGCCACCGAGGTCAGCGTCTCGTCGGCGGCCTTCTCTTCTTCCAGCGTCTCGGCCAGAAGCGAGGCGCTGTCGTCGTGGCCGAGCTGCCTAGCCCAGGCGATCAGCGTGCCGTAGCGGGTCATCTCGTAGTGCTCCACCGCCTGGGCGGCGGCGATGATGGCCGCATCGAGCGTGGCCGAATCGTCGGTTTCCCCGAACAGCTCGTCGGCCTCCTTGATAATGCCGTCGATGGCGGGGCAATCGACCGCCTCAGCGCTCGCGCCAACCTGCTCAAAAACCTGTTCCAGGCGGCTGACATGATTGCGGGTCTGCTCGAGATGTTCCGTGAGCCCCTTCTTCAGGTTGGCATCGTGGCTCTTGTCGATCATCGCCGGCAGCGATTTCACGATCTTGTTCTCCGCATAATAGATGTCGCGAAGCATATGGGCGAATAGGCCTTCCAAGGATCCGATGTCGGTGGTTGGTGCCATCACAGACTCCTTCACGTTGCAGTGGGGGTAGAAGGAGGCGTGGCGCGCTTCGAGCGCTGCCCGCCTCCTTCGCCCGGTTCAACGCCGCGATGCGCGGGCAGGTTCCCCGATTGCCGCTTACCGATGGGGACCGCTCTTCCTAGTCACCGTCGTCGATGGCGCCAGCTTCGCCGGACAGGAAGACGCCCACGGTAGCCAGGCTTGGAAACTGGTCGCAGAACACCTTGAAGACGACCAGCAGCGGAACGCCGATGATCGTCCCGACGATCCCCCACATCCAAGTGGTCAACGACAGCACGGTGAGGATCGCGATCGGCGACAGTGACAGCCGCCGGCCGAGGATCATCGGCGTGACGAAGCTGCCCTCGACGACCTGGAGACCGAGATAGATGAGCGGTGGCGTTGCCGCCGCGGCAAGCCCGCCAAAGGTCGCCAGCGAGCTCGCCGCCACCAGGCCGATCCCGACCGTCGCACCCGCATACGGAATGAAATTGAGCAGCGCCACGACGATCGCCCAGAACATCCCGTTGCCGAGGCCGACCACACCCATGGCGGCGCCGACCAGGCAGCCCAGCACCGCATTGATCGCCGTCACCGTGATCAGGTAGCGCGACACATCGCTCTCGATCTCGTGCAGCATACGCAGCGACCGCTTCTTGCCGCTGAGTGCCGGCAGCACCGACACCAGCTTGCGCCGCAGCTCGCCCGTCGCGGCGAGCAGAAACACGCTGAGGAGCAGCGTCACGGCCAGCGTGGTGCCGAAATCCGCCAACGTTCCGACCAGCCAGCGCACCAGGCCGCCGTCCGACAGGACGACGGGCGTCGGCGCCGCCTGGCCGTCGGCACCCGTGATCGTGCCTTCGATATCCTTGCCGATGTTGTTGAGCGTCGAGATCGGGCGCTTCAGGAATCCCAGGCGATGGCGCACCGTGGTGATGGTCTCCGGCATCTGCGCCGCCATCTCGGAAAGCGGCCCGGAAAACAACACCGAGGCGGTCCCCACGGCGCCGCCGACGGCGCCCACCAAAAGGATCGCCGAGAGCGCCGCAGGCACGCCAAAGCGTGACAGCCGGCGGACCAGTGGCGACAGCGTCAGGGTCAGCAGGCAGGCGAGCACGAGTGGCAGAACGAATCCACGCGCGTAGTAGAGCGCGCCAAGAAACAGGATCAGGAAGGTGCCGACGATGCCGACGCGCACCGACGTCGGAACGAGGTGCCTGACGATGACGACAGGACCCGGTTTGTCTCCCGGTGCGGTTGCTCTCATGCCTGCCGGCCTAGTGTCGCTCGGTCCGGCGGCCGAGAAGATAGCCGATGACGGCAATCGCGGCGAGCGATCCGAAAGCCACCTGGTCGGAGCGGTCCCCGTCGCCGAACAGCGGTGCGACCCTCGCCTTCTTTCGTTTGCGGACGAGGATGACGATCTGCAACAGCAACGCCAGCGCCAGCAATCCGGCCGCGACGACCGCAAAAGCCGCGGCGGCCCCAAGCTGCGCGGAGAGCCAGATCGTCAGGGCGGCGACGGCGAACCCGGCCGCCACGACCACCAGCACCACCAGTGCCGAAATAAGAAGCGCCTGGACACCGGCATAGCGGCCCCAAGCCTCCAGATGGGCCTTGAAGCGAGCGACGCCCAAAGCCGTCAACAGCCCGCCCGGCATCGCCACTACCGACGCCGCGCAGTGCCAACGATGAAGCCGACGAACAGCGCGGCCGCCACTGCCATGAACGGATTGCGCTTGATCTCGCCGGCCAGGGCCGATGCAGCATCGCCGGCGGTTTCTCCAGCGACGTCGGCCGAGTGCGATTTGAGTCGCGCTGCGTCCGAGAGGAAATCGCGTCCGGCGCGGGCCGCCCCGTCCAGTCCTTCGCCAAGGCCGTTTTGCGCTGCCGTCTTGGCGTCGGCCGCGCCTGATACAATTCTGCCGATGCTATCGGCAAGGGCCGCAACGTCGGCACGCAAAGCCTGGATGTCCTGTTCGAGGTTCTTCGTCTCCGATGCCATGTCCGGCAACTCCCCTTGTTCTTGATGCGCCGAGACAGGATTTTCTTGCGATGGAACTTCCGGGCGCTGATCGGCTTTTCAAGAAAACGCCTATGCAACGCCGTTGGTTCCCCTAAGCTGGGGCCAGATCAAGACCCGTTCCCATGACCCACGAAACGCGTCCCATTGACTGAGAGAGGCGTCGTGCACAGCAATGGTTGCCGTATTCGTACTCAATGGTGGTCTACGTTGCGGCTTCATCAACAACGTCGCGGAGTTCTGGGTCGGTGTGACCAACGCACAAGCGATGGGTCGACATATCGGCGAGTTGCTGTGGCCGATGGGAAACCGCCAGTTCGACCAGAGCGTTATCGGCCAGGCGCTGCGTGAGGGCGGTCCGCATGAGGGTCAGCAGGCGTTGACCGGCCATGACGGCGTCGAGCGGAATTTCGCATTCCGGATCGCGCCGCTCGGCGAGGCGCTGGCGGACGGCGCGGTTCTGGAGCTGCTCGACCTCAGTGGCGAGACCGGCACGAGTCGCGCCCTGAGAGAAAGTGAGCAGCGCCTACGCCTGGCGGTCGAGGCGACGAGCATTGGCATCTGGGACGTCGACGTGCCGCGGGGCACCCGCCGATGGTCGCCTGAATTCAATGCCATTCTCGGATTGCCCGTCGACTTCGAGGGCGACGAGGACGTCTTCGCATCGTTGATCCATCCGGACGATCGCGAGCGCGTCCTGGCGCTCTATCTGGGCGCCTACGCGCCCGGCTCGGACGGCATCTACAGCGCCGAATTCAGGATCCGGCGGGTCGATACCGGCGAGGTGCGCTGGGTGCTGACCACCGGTCGCATCACCTTCGGCGCGGACGGCCGGGCGTTGCGCGGCGTCGGCACCATGCGCGACATCGACCGGCGCCGCAAGAACGAGGAGGCGGTGCGCGAAAGCGAGCGCCGCTTGCGCGTTGCGCTGGTCGCCGGGCGCATGGGCGCATGGAGCTACGACCTCACGACCGGCGCCCAGCGCTGGGACGAGTCGCAATACCGCCTGTTCGGGCTCGATCGGTCGCTTACCGCCAGCCGCAACCTGTTTCTCTCGCTCGTCCACCCGGACGACCTGCAGCGGGTCGCTTTCGACCCGGGGACCTTGCCGCTCGACACCTACCTCGACACGGAATTCCGCATCGTCCGCCTGGACGGCGAGATCCGCTGGATCAGCGCCCATTCGATTGCCCGTGGCGGACCGGACGGAAAGCCGCTCGAGATGATCGGTGTCAACCGGGACATGACCGCGCAGAAGGACACCGAAGCGGCGCTGCGGGTCAGCGAGGAGCGTCAGCGGCTGGCGGTGGAGGCCAACGACGTCGGCACCTGGGACTTCGACATGGTGGCGGGCAAGCACCTCTGGTCGGTGCAGTTCAGGAAGCTGTGGGGCCTGGCGCCGGAGGGACAAGCGGATCCCGAGCTGATGTATCCACTTGTCGATGACGCCGACTGGGCGACGATCCGCAGCCGCTGGCGAGCGGCCTGCGACCCCAGCGGCGACGGCCGGATCAACCTCGAATATCAAATCCGTCGCGCCGACGACGGCGCGCGACGCTGGGTGATGTTCAGCGGCCGCATCTTCTTCGACGATGCGCGCCGTCGCCCGGTGCGCTCGGTCGGTGTCATGCTCGACACCACCGACCGCCGCGAGGCCGAGGACCATCAGCGGCTCATCCTCAGGGAGCTCAATCATCGGGTGAAGAACAACCTGGCCGTCGTGCAGGCCATCGTCTCGCAGACGATGCGCATGTCGCCCAAGCCGGCGGAGGCATTCGAGCGCATCCAGGCACGGCTGATGGCGATCTCGCGCACCCACGATTTCCTCAACATGTCGGACTGGGGGGGCGTGTCGCTCGGACACCTGCTGCAGGGAGAGCTTGAACCACATACCGCTCTCGACCCGCAACGGATTGTATTGGACGGTCAGGTGATCGTGCTCGACTCGACGGCCGCCCTGTCGTTGGGGCTTGTGTTCCACGAGTTAGCGACCAATGCCACCAAGTACGGTGCGCTGTCCGCCGAGACCGGTCGTCTGCTGGTTCGCTGGGAACGGACCGGCGACGGAGATTCAGACATGATCCGCATCGACTGGATCGAAAGCGGCGGGCCGCCGGTGCGGACGCCGCGGCGCAGGGGTTTTGGCTCACGGCTCATCGAAGGCAGCGTCACGGGACGGCTAGGTGGCAAAATCGTCATGGAGTTCGCCCACGATGGCCTCCGCTGCCGCATGACCTTCCCCATGCCGCACGAGGCAAAGCGGCAAGAGGGCTGACCGGGACGCGGGCCTCGCGGGGTTCGCGTCCCAGCTGGCAGACGTCATCATCCGCCAAAGCGGAAACCGAACGACAACCCGTTTGGCCTGTCGTGCCAACGGCCGTCGAAATACCAGCGATAACCATCGTACCAAGCATGGTGGCGTTCATCCCACCGCGGGCGACGTCGCCAACCCCAAAGGGGCGGTGGCGGGCGACGGTAGTGATGCCGCGGTACCGGCATGTAGCCGCGCGAGACGTACGTTGCCGCGACGTAGCCGTTGTAACCGCGATAGCTCACTGAACACCAGCTTGCGCAGCCGTGCACGTCGACGCGCGCTCCGCCGGGTATGGTGAGGATGCGGTGGTGGCTGACCCCCGGCCCGGTGCGCATGTTAACCGCGCCGGTGGTGAACGCAGTTGCTGCGAGGGTAGCCGCCGGTGCGGCAAGAGCCGCGACGAATGTTCCGGCGACGATCGCATTTCGAATTGACATCAGCACATGCTCCATTCTCTCTGCCCCACTCCGTGTCAACGCCGACACTGCTCCATCGTTCCAGGGGTGAGCGGGGCGGGTAAACGGAAGCGAACGGGATGATCAACCCCGCGTGTGCAGGCGCATCGTGTCGCGCTGGTTTTGGTATTTGTCCTTGTCGTATTGCGGCGCGTTATCGAGCTGCTGCTTGGTGAAGGCCGTATAGGCCGTCAGCGTGCCGTTCCGGTCCTTGCGGATGTTGAGGTCGTCAAAGGCGATCGCCACCGGTTTCTGGCCGATGCCGAGGAAGCCGCCAACGTCGACCACGATCGCATCGATCTTGCCGCTCTTCGTGACGATGACGTCCGCGACGCTGCCGACGTTCTGGTTCGCGGCGTCGTAGACAGCGGTGCGCATCAAATCGCTGGCACTGATCTTTGTCGCGTCGACCACGGGGCTGTCGGCCGGACCGTCGACCGCAACGTCTTGGCCGGCTGAACCGGTGGCTTGCGGATTCTGGCCATTGGCTTTCATCTGCAACATCGAGACGTCGAAGCTTGGAGCATTCTGCAGTTGTTCCTTGGTGACGGACAGGTAGGCGACCGGCTTGCCGGTGCCGTCGGCCGACCAATGCAGGTCGTCGAACGCGACCGCCACGTTCTTCTCGCCAATGCGGAGAAAGTCGCCGACGCCGATGACCACGCCATCGATCGCGCCGTCCCTAGTCACGATGAGATTGTTGATATCTCCGATGTGGGTGTCGGCGCTCGGTGTCATCAAGTCGCTCGGGTTTGCCTTCGTACCGTCTGCTTTTGCGCCCGTCGTCGGCGTACCGTTCGGGGCGCCGCTATAAACCGGCAGGCCAATGAGCCTGGTGGCGAGCAGATCACTTGAATCGATCTTCGACACATAGTCGACGGTCGCTGGCCTCGTTGCGGTATTACCGCTTTTCGCTGGATTGGCCACAAAGGTCGACATGGCGATTACGGCCATTGCTGTGGTCGCAAGTTGTCTGAGCATAGTTACCCCTTCTTGCTTGGTCGGAGATCGCGGTTGGCCAGCCTACGACGCGATGCGCCCGGGGTGGCCAGCGCCCGTCGCACCAATACCGTGACGCGCGATATGTTCCCCCCGTCCTAAAATTCCTCAATTGATCGGCATGTGGGAACCAGCAGCGCCTGGGCGCGTTTCCGTTCCACGAATTGCGGGGCGAAACGCAAGGAACATCGCCATGATCGGCACAATTCTTCTGATCGTCTTGATACTTCTGGTGCTCGGCGCGATCCCGAGCTGGCCGTACTCGCGCGGCTGGGGCTACTACCCCTCCGGTATCCTCGGGATCGTCCTCGTCGTGGTGATCGTCCTGCTGTTCGCCGGGCAAATCTAGCGGAGGTCAACGATGCTCTATTGGGCCCTCATCTTCCTCGTGGTTGCGCTGGTCGCGGGCGCCCTCGGCTTTGGTGGGATCGCCAGTGCCAGCGCCGGCATCGCGCGCGTTCTGTTTTTCATCTTCCTCATACTCCTCGTGGTCTCGTTTGCGGCCTACTTGTTGCCCATGGCGTGAGCCGGCACTTGGCGACGGTGGAATGAACTGAAGTGGTTGCGTCAAAGGACGCTCAGCCGTAAGGCAACCTTGTGCATAGGCGGGATGTGGCCACGACTGCTGTCGTGGTCCTTGGCATAGCAGTCACTGCGGTCGCTGGATTTGTCAGCTACCGCTCCTATCGCTATGCCGAAATTCAGCAGACGGCTTCCAAGGCGGACAACGCCGCTTCGGCGGCCAAGCTTGCGCTTGATCGGGTGGCGCTGTCGGTGCGCGCGGCGCGGGCGATGTATGCCGCCGACTGGGTGACACCCAACCAGTTCGTGCGCTTTGCCAAGACGCTGATGGGCACCGAGGGCATCCGGTCCCTCGAATTTGATCGCAAAGTCGCACTTGGCGACCGCGCCCAGTACGAACGGACCTTGACCGGCGGCGAGGGCAGATCTCTCGGAATTTGGCAATATGGGCCGGACGGGAAGCCGGAACGAGCACCCGACCGGCCCTTCTATTTCGTGCGCGAAGCCGCCAACGTCCAGATCGGCACAGTGCCACCGACCGGCTTTGATGTTGCCTCGATCGCGTCGCGCGCGGCGCTGATCAAGGATTCCATGTCGACGTTCGACCTGGTGGTCAGTCGCCCGCTGACCTTTGACACCGGCACTGACGAGGGCGTCGCCTTAATCGTCCCTGTCATCGACCGCGCCGGCTCGGTTGTCGGCGTCGCGACCGGGACGATCGCCTTCAACGAATTGGCCACGGTCGTAGCGCTGGCGAGCGGCGCCTACGGCGTTGAGGTCGTAGACAGGCCCGCGGTGCCGCCCTCCGCCGGCAGATCGAACGGAGGAACCGGCACGACAGTGCCAAATGAGCGGGCTTTCAGTTTCGGGGGGCAGGCCTGGACCGTCACGGTTCCGATCAGTGCCGGCGGCGATCCGCTGGGAGCTTGGCTGGTTGTTCTGGTCGTCGGCGCCGGCCTTGCGACCACCGCGGCCGTCGCCGCCTATCTGCTCGGCCGGGGCAAGACGGCCGAGATCACCGAAGCACGCGCTCAATTGCTGAGGATGCTGGACGGGCTCGGCCCGCTCGCCTGGCTGCTGACGCCCGACGGCACAGTCGTCCACGCCAACCGCACCGCCGGCGCCGAGCTGCGCCGGCCAGAAAGCCAGATCTTAGGTCAGCCGTTCTGGGACCTGCCTCTCAGCGGCGATCGTGACGCCGAACTCCAGCGTATTCGCATAGCCATCGCCCAGGCAGCCCGCGGCGAGGACGCCCGCTTCGATCTGATGCTCTCTGACGACGACGATGCCCAGCGCGTCTTTGACCTGTGGGTCAGACCGCTCGGCAGCTCGACAGAGCCGCCGGCCAACCTTGTGGCATCGGCCGTTGACATTACCGGTCGCTACGAAGGCGAACAGACCCAGCGCCTGCTGATGCGCGAACTCGACCACCGCATGAAGAACACGTTGCAGGTGATCCAGGCGGTTATCCGCCGCACCGCGCGGTCGCAACGATCGGTCGAGGTCTTCGAACGTTCCCTGCTCGGACGGGTCGGCGCCATGTCGCGTGCTCATGACCTGCTCGCCGCGGAGCGCTGGCTGGGCGCGGAACTGAATGAGGTCATCGCGCAGGAAGTCGCCAGTTTCGACGCCGGCGGTGCCATCAGTGCCGCCGGCCCCCGGCTGCGATTGAATCCGCGTGCGGCTTTATCGATCGCGCTAGTCATCCACGAGCTCGGCACCAATGCATCGAAATACGGTGCCCTATCTTCGCCCGAGGGAAGGGTCCTGGTGACGTGGCAGGTAGACCGGTCCGGCAGCGAGCCGACGATCACCATAAATTGGCAGGAGTCGGGAGGACCGCCCGTATCGCCGCCGACCACCAAGGGATTTGGCTCGATGCTGATCGAAAGCAGCATCGCTTACGAGATGGAGGGGCAGGCACATCTTGACTACCGTCATGACGGCCTGGTCTGCACCATCTCCGTACCGCTCCGCATGCTGCGTCCGTTCCTGGACGGCCAGCCGCGCAACTCGGCGGGGTGATATGACGTCCACAGCCCGTGATAGCCTGACCGTTCTGGTTGTCGAGGACGAGTTCCTCATCGCCGAGGAGATGGCTGCGGTGCTTAAGGACGCCGGTCACGTTGTGCTTGGCCCGATCGGATCGGTTCGCGCGGCGAATGCGATACTGGTCGACGCGCCCCGACCAGACGTTGCTGTGATCGATGCCAATCTGCGCGGTGAGACCAGTGCGCCCCTCGCCATCAGCCTGCGCGAACTCGGCATTCCGTTCTGCGTATGCACCGGCTACCGCATCGGCGATCTGAAGGGGCTATTCGGCGACGTCGTGACGATCCAGAAGCCCGTCGACCCGGAGCGGCTCCTGCAAACCATCGCCACTCTGGTGTCGCCAGATGCCGCCTAGATGAACGGCCGCGGTGGAATCGCCGCCGCGTCCCATCCGGCGATCGCTCTCAGGCCATCGGCATCCTTCAGGGCGATCTGCCGCTTGTTGAGCGCGATCAGCCCGCGCCGCATGAAGCGGTTGAGGATGCGATTAGTGTGAACCAGCGACAGGCCTAGGGCATCGGCAACCAGCGGCTGCGAGAACGGAAATGTCACCGTGTCGCCGTCAGCCAGGCCGCGCGCCCTGGCGCGATCGAGCAGGAAAAGCAGCAGGTGGGCCGCCCTCTCCTCCCCGGTCCGCTGCCCGACACTTAGCAGATGCTCGTCGAGCATGCGCTCTTCGCGCGCCGCAATCCACGTCAGGTCGAAGGCTAGGCTCGGCTGGTTCTGGTAAAGCTCCCACAGGCGGGCGCGCTCGAACACGCAAAGCAGCATTCCGGTCAGGGCCTCGACCGAATGGTGCATCTCGGAAAGCAATGAAGCCTGGAGACCGACGAAATCGCCGGGCAGCAGGAAGTTGAGCACCTGCCGCCGCCCGTCTTCGAGAAGCTTATAGCGAAACCCCCAGCCCGCCAGCACGGTATAGACGTGGGCGCTGCGGGCGCCCTCCGCCAGGAGCGTCGTCCCGGGATCTACCGCGAGCTCACCGGCCTTGAACCCGGTCACGAAATCCAGCTCCTGTGTGCTGAAGCCGCGGAAGGTCGCCATTGCGGCCAGCGGGCATTTGGCGCAAGGATAGCGCCAGCTCGCCGGCGCTCCGTTCATCGAATTCCTCGCCTGACCGGTGATCTGTCGGAGACGATATCGCCGGCGCTATGGTGCATCTCCTGCCTCCTCATAGTGTCTTTTGTTGCGGTTTCGCTTTGTCGCGCATGCCAGGCTGGATGAGCGGAAAGGTTCCGGGATTCCGACTTCAATGGCCAACAACGACACGGTGCTGTCCGGTCTGACCGTGCTGATCATCGAGGACGAGTTCCTCATAGCCGCCGATGTCCAGCGCATCGTCGAGGAGGCGGGCGCAAGCCAGGTACTGCTTGCGAGCTCGCTGGCAACCGCGCGCCGGTTTCTCGCCGACGGCCTGCCGATCGACATCGCCATTCTCGACCTGAAGCTCGGCAGCGAAGATGGGCTTCCCCTGGCGCAGGAGTTCCGCAGCCGCGAAATCCCGTTCGTCGTGGCCACCGGCTTCGATGGCAGATTCGGTCTTGCCGACCTGGTGGTCGTGCACAAACCCTACAACGACGGGGAAGTCGTCGAGGCGCTCCTGAAAGCCCGGGAAACCGGGCGAAGATCCGAAGCGGGGGCATAGGTCGGTTTTCCCGGAACCGATCGCTGGTGGCAGCGTTATAGATGAGCCGGCCGCCCTTCTTCCCCCGCCCCCAGCCTGAAGGCAGCTGGCATGATCCGGACGTGATCCCCCCGGGGTCACGTCCTTTCATTTAGCCCTTTGCGGCCACCGGCCTGCTCGAGCGCCGGACGAGAAGACGTTCCCGCATGCGCCTTGGCCCTCTGCTCGAAGAACAGCGCCTGGCTGATGACGGCCGAAACGGTCGCCGGCTGGAACGGCTTGGGGATGAGGAACGTCGGCTCCGGCCGGCTCCCGGTGAGAAACTGCTCGGGATAGGCGGTTATGAAGATGACCGGCACTTCGAATAGCCCGAGCAGCTCGTTGACCGCTTCCAGGCCCGAGCTGGCGTCGGCCAACCGTATATCCGCAAGGATCATGCCGGGGCGTCTGGCCTTGGCCAGAGCGACCGAATCGCGATGCGTGCGCGCCACGCCGGCGACGGTGTGGCCAAGGGACTCGACCAGGCTCTCCAGTTCCATCGAAATCATCGGCTCGTCTTCGATGATCAGGATGTCGGTTGCTATCTCGGCCGCCATCTCCCGCCCCGCCTCGTCGGCCAGGCGGCGCAGTTCCGGCACGTCAACGTCGAGGATCTCGGCGGCCCCCTCTTCGGAGAAGTCTTCGAGCGTAAGCAGGAGGAAGGCCTGACGGGGTAGCGGCGTGATACGGGTCAGGTGCCGCTCGGGGCCGGCGGCCGTCTCGTCGAAATTTGGCAGACGGTTGATGTCGATCGAGTTCCAGATCGTGGCGAACATCCGGTAAAGTGCGACGCGCGGGGAACCTGCCCGTTCGAGCATTTCGTCGTCTGCCAGAACGGCCTCCAACGCCGAGGCAACATAGGCGTCACCGGATGCCTGACTGCCGGTGAGCGCACGTGCGAAGCGGCGCAATCTCGGCAGTTCTTGCGCAACAATGTCGGATTTGGTCACAGGAATCTCCTCGACTTTCGGACGAAAACGTGAAGTTTGGTCCACATATGCGGCATGATCCGCCGCCGCGCATGCAACTTTGGCAGAGATTGGACGTTAGATATGTCATGCCCAAGGCCGCTTACCGTCAAGGCGTGGTGACAATCGGACCAGATTGATGACCGACCGAAAGCCACTCAAACCCAAATCGACCCCGCGCGTCGCAAGCGACGCCAACGCGCCGCGCCTGGACAGAGATATCCAGGATCGTATCGGAGGCAAGCTGCGCGCCATGTACGACGACATCATCAACCAAGGGGTCCCAGATCGTTTCGCGGCACTGCTGAAGCAATTCGACGACGAGCAAGGTAAAAAGTAGCCGCACCTATGGCCCTCTCCCAGGAAATGTATGACGCCATTCTGGCTGCGATTCCCAGCTTGCGGGCATTCGCTGTCTCGCTGTCGGGCAGCATCGACCGGGCCGACGATCTGGTGCAGGAGACGCTGGCCCGCGCCATCGCCAATATCGACCGCTTCCAGCCGGGAACCAATCTGTCGGCCTGGCTGTTCACCATCCTGCGCAATCATTTTCGATCTGAGTTTCGCAAGAGACGGCGCGAGGTCGAGGACACCGACGGCAAGCACACGGACGGGCTGAAGACCGAGCCGGGCCAGATCGGCAGCGTCGAATTCGCCGAGCTCAGGCGCGCCCTGGCGCAGCTGCCGGCGGACCAACGCGAGGCGCTGATCCTGGTCGGCGCCTCGGGCTTTTCCTACGAGGAAGCCGCCAATATCTGCGGCTGCGCGGTGGGTACGATCAAGAGCCGGGTCAACCGCGGCCGCAATCGCCTCGCCGAGTTGATGGAGATCGACGGAGCCGCAGATTTTGGGCCCGACGACACCATGCGCGGCATCCTGACCGGCACTTGATGAAAGAGAGCGACACGCCCCGTCTGGGCGTGCCGCAATGAGACCGGACGCCGTCATACGCCTTACCGGCAGCGTTCCCGATAAAGCCGTCCGTGATAGCGGTAGGTGCACCAGCCGCGCTTGGATTCGACAAGGACCGCGCCGGCGAGAGCGCCGACACCTGCGCCGATAATAGCGCCGCCAACGGCCGCGCCTTGTTCGGCTGTCGTGCAGCTGGCAACGCCGAGCGCGCTACAAACCACACCAATCAGGATCAGATTCCTCATCTTCGTTCCTCCTGCGGTAATGCAAGCCCGTGGCGCATGCGGCGCCGTACCGTTTCGCAACGTACAAAACGGCGGTTTGGTTCCCGAAACGCGCTGAGGGAACGATGCGCTTGCTCTGCGCGTTCGCATGGCCCGTGGAGTTCGAAGCGATGGCGAGTGCAACCGGTACAACAAAATCGCTGGGCCGAACGCGGAGATCGCCGAGCCGGACGCCCCCGCGTTCGCGCGCGGCGCACAGATTAACCGTCGGTCCGGAAGGGTCGCGACCGGCCCCTTTCGAACGCTTCGCGGCCCTTGTCGCGCGCCGGGCGGGGCGCCCGTTGACGTTCTCTGTGGCTGTCGCTCTCATCGTCGTCTGGGCTGCGTGCGGTCCCCTGTTTCACTTCAGCGACACCTGGCAACTGGTCGTCAACACCACGACGACAATCATCACCTTCCTGATGGTGTTCCTCATCCAGCACACACAAAACCGCGACAGCCTCGCCATCCAGATCAAGCTCGCCGAACTGATCATCGTCGCCAAAGGAGCAGAAAACGAAGTCGCAATCGCTGAAGAAGGGTCGGAGGAGTACCTCGAGAAGTTGCACGCGGCTATTCGCGACCGAGGCAAGCAACCCTAGCCGACTGCCCGCAACGGATCGACCTTGGAACCAAGACTGACGACAGCCGTTGACCAACGGCCGTCACGCGGTGCCGGCGTTCAGGCGTCAACTTCGGATCACGTGTGCGGCCAAGGCAAGACAGGCAGGAAGGAAAGCAGGCTCAATGACCGATCGCAGCCAATCGCACCCTCAAACCCGCTTCGCCCGGCCGGGCGCCTGGCTCATGGCAGCCAGTGCTGTCGGCGGGCTGATCGCGTCGCTGATCTACTATTTCTGGCGCGGCGACGGCATCGCCTACACGCCCGGCACGCTGCTCGTGATCGTCTCCACAGCCCTGTTGCTGGCCTCGTCGCTGGTCATGGCGATGGGTGTGTGGCGGCACCGGGCTACTACCGAATTCCTGGCCGTTGCGACCTGTCTCGACGTCCTCGGTACCGCTTTCGCCGCGTGGCTGCTGGAAGCGCATTGGCTTCTCGGCCTGATGGTCCTCGCCGCGGCGGGCTGGATCATCAACGTCTTCTTCGATGCGCAGACAATGACGGCCGTGCGCGAACGTTCATCTCACATGCAGGAGTCAGCTCGATGACCCGCCCCTTGTTCCTCCCGCTTGCCATCGCGTCGGGCATCGCCGTCAGCGGCGCAGCCATCGCGCACGCTCAGGACTGGTCCACCTTCAACGGCAATCTGGCTGCGCAGAAATATTCCACCGCCACCCAGATCACCGCGGCCAATGTCGGCAAGCTGACCAAGGCCTGGGAAGTCCACACTGGCGACGTCTCGGACGGCAGCGGCAGCAAGCCCGCCTCCGACTGGTCGGCGACGCCGCTCTTCGTCAACAACACCGTTTATCTGTCGACCCCGTTCTACCGCATCTTTGCGCTCACGCCGGATACCGGCAAAGTCAAGTGGATCTACGACACCAAGTCGACGCTGAAGGCGCTGACCCAGCCGGACCTCAAGACCCGCGGCGTCGCCTATTGGCAGTCCGCCGATCCGGCCGCCGGTCAGCCCTGCCAAAAGATCGTCTATATCGGAACAATGGATGCCAAGCTGCACGCCGTGGATGCCGATACCGGCAAGCTATGCACGGGTTTCGCCGACAACGGCATCCTCAACATCGACCAGTGGAACACGGTCAACGACAAGTGGCCGATGTCGATCCTGCAGCCGCCGACCGTCTACAAGAACACACTGTTCATCGGCTGGGCGGGAAAGGACTGGGTCGATGCCGAGGCGCCTCCCGGCCGCGTGTTCGCCGTCGACGCCGAGACCGGCAAGCTCAAATGGACCTTCGACGCGATTCCCGCCCAGCAGGCCAAGACCACCGGCACCGCCGACGTCTGGACCAGCATGTCGGTCGACCGCGAGCGCGGCATCCTCTACCTGCCGGTCAGTTCGCCGAGTCCGAACTACTACGGCGGCAACCGTACCGAGAAGCTGCCGCTGGCGACCTCGGTGACGGCGCTCGATGCCGATACCGGCAAGGTCATCTGGAGCCGGCAGCTCGTCCACCATGACATCTGGGACTACGACACCAACTCGGCGCCGGTCCTGGTCGACATCCAGAAGGACGGGCAGACCATTCCTGCTCTGGTGCAGTCATCCAAGCAGGGCTTCCTCTACGTGCTCAACCGGCTGACCGGCGAGCCGATCTACCCGATCGATGAGAAAGCCGTGCCACAATCGACCATTCCAGGCGAGAAGAGTTCGCCGACGCAGCCCTATGTGGCGACGCCTCAGCCGGTGGTCGCTGACAAGTGGCCGGGCGTGTCGACGCTCGCCGATGCCGCCAGCCTGGGCTATTGCAGCCGCAAGGCGGCAAGCCTGCGCTACGACGGCAAGTTTACGCCGCCGAGCCTCAAGGGGTCGCTCACCTATCCGGCGACCGTCGGCGGAACCGAGTGGGGCGGCGGCGCCGTTGATCCGGCGACCGACACCTATGTCGTCAACTCATCAAGCGTGGTGCAGATCTACCGGTTGGTGAAGCGCGCCGACTACGCCAAGGAAAGCGACAACGGCAAGAAGCCGGGCTACTTCGCCCAGGAGGGTGTTCCCTACGGCTTCCACATCTCCAACTTTCTTAACCCGATTGGCATGCCGTGCTGGAACCCACCCTATGGCACGCTGGCGTCCTATGACCTGAAGACCGGCAAGTTGCTCTGGAAAGAGCCCTTCGGCGAGGTGCAGAAGTGGGGCTTCTACATGCCCAACTCATGGGGCTCGGTGACAATCGGCGCGCCCGTGGTCACCAAGTCCGGGCTGATCTTCATCGGTGGCTCGATGGACTCCCGGGTGCGTGCCATTGACCTCAAGTCAGGCAAGGTTTTGTGGAGGCAGCTGGTCGATGCCCCGGCCGTATCGATGCCCGCCATCTACACCTACAAGGGTAAGGAATACGTGCTGTTCGCGGTTGGGGGTAATGCCATCCTGACGCCGCGGGTGAGCGATCAGATCGTCGCCTTCGCCCTGTCCGATGCGGGAACATGAGCAACCCGAGCCAAGGAGATTGAAGACATGGCTCCCACCACCCACTCTTCGCGCGCCAAGCCCGGCTCGTCCGGCGAGGGAGATTTCTTCCACATCGAGGTCCGGCCGCGGAGCGCATTCAAGACGTTCCGCACCCAGGACGTCGGCGAGAAAGGCGGCATCGAGCGCGTCGCCGGTCGACGCGAGAGCGGTTCCTGGGATACGCAGAAGTGGCTGATCGGCAAGCGTCACGCCCATATCGAGCATGGCCGGCTGATTGCCGATACCGACGACGCGCGCCAGGTGATCGAACAACTCGGCTCCGCGCTGCACCACATCGACGCCGACCGCTTCGAGGCCAAGCCCCGCCACAACGTGCCGGAAAACGACAAGCCGACGCCGGCACAGACCAGGGCGCGGCGCCAGAACATCAAGAAGGCCCAGACCGCCCGTCACAAGGACGACTGAGCCGATCTCGCCCATCCGCCGGCCAGTGGAACCGGGCGCGCTCAGCGCCCTGGTTTCAATTTGTCCGTACGGTCGAGCATGGCGATGGCTTCATGGATTTCCGCCACCAGGCGACGGGCTTCCCCGTTCGCCGGTGCGCCGAGAAGGTCGCGGAGCCAAACCGCCAAGACCTCGCGCTTCTTCGCCGGGCTGAGACCGGTCGCCGCCAGAACCTGCTGCGGCGATTCAAAGTCACCTGCCAGCAACAGCCGCAGATGGGCCGCCCCGGGGCTCTCGCGGCGCGCGCCCACTCGCCTGATCGGTCTTTGACCGGTCGGTCATGCCCTGTCGCCGTGATTGTGCTTGAAATACTGGACCTCGCGTTCGTGCTTCTCAGCCGCGGCGCGGCTCTTGAACGTCCCGAGATTGCGGCGATGGCCAGTTTTCGGGTCCTTCTTGCGCGAGTAGATTCGGTATTCGCCGGACTTGAGCTTGCGGATCATGACCTCCTCCGGAGCTTCCAAAAGAAAACGAGCGCCGCTTTCGGCGGCGCTCGCAAAGGCAGGCGGTCGCGAGGGCTGCTCAGTGCTTGCTGAGCCAGTTGTCGATCTCGGCATTGGCCTTATCCTTGGCGTAGCCGTAACGCTCCTGAAGCCGCCCGGCGAGCTTGGTGCGCTCGCCCTCGATCACGTCGAGATCGTCGTCGGTGAGCTTGCCCCACTGCTTCTGGGCCTCACCCTGCACCTGCTTCCAGTTTCCCTTCACCTGATCCCAATTCATGGGTCGCTCCTTCTGTTGTTGAACACACAAAAGACAACGCTGCGGAGCCGTCTTTGGTTCCGGCGGAAGCCGCCCCTGGCCGGCTACATGCGTTCCTTTATGCCGGAGCGGATGAGCCACCAGTTGACCGGATAGCTCGTGCAGAAGCCGGCTAGCATCGCGACCTGCATGGCGAACCAGAACTCGGGCGTGTTCACCGTCAGCGACACGCCGAGCAGATGCCGGAAGACAAAGAACTGGGCAAAGGCCATGAAGCCGTACATGCCCACCTGCCAGGCCGTCAGCGACAGCGTATCGGCCTTGAGCGCGGCAACCAGCCCTGCGCCGAACGACAGGCTGCGCATGGGCACGATGGCGAAATACTGAAAGACGATGCCGAAGACGAAGGCGAAGACAAAGTCGATGATCCACACAGCGAACATCTTCTCTGCAAACATTCCGTGCCAGCCGAACCAGACGGCGATGGCCGGCTCGAAGAAGGCAAGCCACTCCGCGACGATGTCGCCCAAGGTGCAGCCTGCGCCGCAGTGGGTCGTGCCGGCCACGACCGCCACCGCAAACGGCCTATCGCCATGGCCCTGGTGCGAACGGCGGTCGCCGTTCTGCCGGGCGCGATAGGTGCGGAAATAGCAGGCGGTGACCAGCACCGTGCCGAACAGCGTGGTGACCGGCCACACGATGTTCATGATCCACATCGGCTGCGGTCGCTTGACGACATCGGCAGCGACGACGGCCGCGCAGGCGAAGCCGACCAGCAGGGAGGCGATCGAGATGATGTCGAGCCATAGCGGCACGGTCAGATCCTTTCTTGCGGATGGCGGGGCGCTGGCAGGTCTCTACGGCAATGCACGGCACGGGGACCCGTTCCAAAGCCGATGGAACCGGATGGCCCCCCGCTGATTGAAAGAGATCAGGCGGCACGCCAGCCGGTTCGGCGGGCCTCGGCCGCGACGTGGATCGATCACGGAGTATCGCAAGCCCTTGCTCGAAAACACCACCACGACGCGCAACAAGACCGGCCGGACGCGCTCCACCAAGATCGGCACGCAGCGCATCAGCGCGCACGAGGTCGAGGAGCTCGAGGACCGATCGAGCCCGCGCACGCCCATCATCTACGAGATCGTTCGCCGGCTCGGCGAGGAGGAGATGGCGCGGCCGGCGGTTTCGCTGTGGTGGTCGGGAATCGCCGCGGGGATTTCGATCAGCTTTTCGGCGCTGGCCGAGGCGCTGCTCCAGATGCACCTGCCGGACGCACCGTGGCGGCCGTTGATCGCCAGCTTCGGCTATGCCGTCGGCTTCCTCATGGTGGTGTTGTCGCGCCAGCAGCTCTTCACCGAAAACACCATCACTGTCGTGCTGCCCATTGTCGCCCAGCCGACACGCGCCCGCCTTGTCAAGATGGTGCGCACGTGGAGCATCGTCTTCCTCGCCAATATGATGGGCACGCTTATTGCCGCGCTGTTCTGCACCTTCACCCCCGTGTTGTCGCCGGATGTCCTGGCCGCCATGCGCGATATCGGCCACAACATGTTGCAGCTCGGCTGGTCGGCCATGTTCTTCCGCGCCATCGGCGCAGGATTCCTGGTCGCGGCGATGGTTTGGCTGCTGCCCAGCGCCACCGCAACGCAGCTCCACGTCGTCACGCTGATGACCTACTTGATTGCGCTCGGCGGCTTCACGCACGTCATCGCCGGCAGCGTCGAGGCATTCCTGCTGGTGGCGAACGGGGATCTCGGCCTGCCGGCGATGATCTTGCACTTCACGCTTCCAGCGCTGCTCGGCAACGTTATCGGCGGCACGGCGTTGTTCGCCCTGCTCTCATACGCACAGGTGATGAAAGAGATTTGAGTAGGTGCTTCACACCAACGACGCCGTGCCGGGGACAGCCCGACACGGCGCCGAATCGCGGCAGGCAGGATCAGGAAGACGCTGCGACAATCGCGGTCGCCTTCATGCTCGAGCCCGATCCGCTGTAGGTGATCTTCACCTTTTCGCCGGGCTTCAGGGCCGACGCATCGACCTGCGCGCCGAGCGTGAGGGTCTCGCCGTTGTCCAGCGTGACGGTCTTCGCGGTCACGTCGATCGACTTGATCGTGCCGTTCATGGTGGCGGCGCTGGCCACGGAGACGGCTGCGAGCAGAGCGGCGGCGCTCAGAGCGACTACTGACTTATGCATGGTTTGGGTTTCCTCCGCTTTGTGGGGCGACTGGAACCGGACCAAAGCGACATCCGGAACAGCGCGGCAACGCCGTTCCGTCGCGTCTGGTTTCACCTAAATTGGTGACACGATGTCGCAGCACCGGCGGCGCTCGCGCAACACGCGACCGCATCGTGCGCGCAAACGAGGAACCAAAACTGCGGCCATGCATTTCGAGGGCGAGGGGCATCGCGCAAAGGAGTCAGTCATGCGCAAAATTCTGTTGAGCATCGTGTCCGCCTCTGTGGTGGCGTTGACCCCGGTGGCCGCCTCTGCTGCTGGCACCGTCACGGGTGCGGCAGGTGGTGCCGTAACCGGCGCCATCGTCGGTGGGCCCGTTGGTGCTGCCGTGGGCGGCGTCATCGGAGCCGTCATCGGCACGGCCATCGATCCGCCTCCCGCGGACGTCGTTACCTACGTGGAATCGGCCAAAGCGCCACCGCTGGTCGTTTTGCGCGGCAACCTTGTTGTCGGCGCCACACTGCCGCCGGATGTCGATCTCTATCCGATTCCGAGCCATGTCTACGCACCGACTCATGGTCACGTCTACGCTTACGCCATCGTCAACGGCCAGCGCGTCGTGGTCGACACCAACACCCGCGTTGTCGTCGCGATCGTCGGGTAGGTGACCCGCCTCATCGGTCTCAGGAAACGCGACCGGCATTGATGCTGGAACCGTTTCCTCCGGTCGGCGTTGCGATGCTGCCTGGCCCATCCGGCAAGTTGCGGCCCAGGCAATGCCGGACCTGCCTCCACCCCAATTCCTCCCCGCCAGTGGAGGCAGGTCCCTTTCGTTTGGCTCCTGGGGGTGGAATTCGCGACGATAGGGGCGAGACGCACCGCTGGACGCAGCCGGACAGGCCGGAACAATCGAGCCGACTCCGTCTTTAGAACGTATCCAATCATCGTTCTGGCCTGACGTTTGGCGACAGCGTTCATCCACAGAACCGCACGCAAGGGGCACGCACATCCCGATCGGCACAGGCAGGTGCCCACGTCGATGTGCCAGAAACGACGACATGAACGGAATATTCCTCGTCATCGCGGCCTTCTTCGCCTCTGCCGTCGAAAGCATTGAAATGGTGGCCATCGTTGTCGGCGTCGGCCAAGTGCGCGGGTGGCAATCCACCTGGTTCGGTACGGCCGCCGGATTCGCGGTCCTCGCCGCGATCGTCGTCGTGATGGGTGCCGCGCTCCGCCAGATCCCGATTCAGTGGCTGCGGCTAGCGGTCGGCGTCCTGCTGCTCATCTTCGGACTGCAATGGCTGAAGAAAGCGCTGGTCCGCATTGCCCATCCCCGACCCTCTGAAGAACAGCGAGGCAGCGGTGAAGATGACTCGATCCCCCTGCCGCAGCATGGGGAAATGGACTGGTATGCCTTCGTCCTGGCGTTCAAGGGCGTCGTCCTCGAGGGGCTCGAGATCGCCTTCATCGTGGTGACCTTCGGGGCAGCGGCGCACCAGATCTGGCTTGCCAGCATCGGTGCCGCGGCGGCCTTCGTCGTCGTCGCGGGAATTGGCCTCAGGGTGCACCCGTGGCTCACCAGGATCCCGCGCGAATGGCTCCGTTTCGGGGTTGCGAATTTGCTGACCACATTCGGCACTTTCTGGGCGAGCGAAGGGTCGGGCGTCCACTGGCCGGGCGAGGATGCGGCGCTGCTTGCCACCTTCGTCGGAGTGTCGTTTGCCCTGTTGGCGCTGCTGCGCCGCGGGGTCCAACAGACAGCGGAGGCGCGCTAGGCTCATGCGCTATGTGAGAGCATTCTTCCAATTCTGGTACGACTTCATCATCGGCGACGACTGGACGATCGCCGCATTGGTGGCGGACGGATTGCTGGTCACCTGGTGGCTCGCGCATCCCGGCATCCCCGCCTGGTGGCTCATGCCGCTGGCGGCGTTAGGTACGCTCTGTCTCGGGGTGTGGAGGGCAGTCCACCAAAGTTGGTGGCGAGAGCCCCTTCGTCGCCAGTCATGCAAGGCCAGTGGCCGCGCGATCGATCCCAGGCCCGTCAGCCACCCCGCTCGGCGGCTTCACGAAGAGCGCGACGACTTCGGGATGCGCTGGCCAAAGGTTCGGTCGGTTGTCGGTGAAGTCCAGCAAAGCCGTCTTGACCTGCGCCGGAGTCAGCGTCGTCTCGATGTCGAATTTGACTTCTCTCGCCATCGGCTCCTCCATGCACCCGTCCCAAGCAATTGCTGCGAACGAACGTCCATCAAAGCCTCGGACTAAACAGCTAGCCTCCAAAGAGCGAGAACAGTCCTCCACGTCGTCTGCGCGGGCCGTCAAGAGGCTGCATTTGGGGCGCCGGAGCCTCCCCAATGTTGACCGGCGGGACCAACACCATGGGCCCCAAATCGGCGACAGGAGGCGGACCGGAAACCGGGGGAGCCGGAGTAATCGCGACGCTGTGGGAATCGGCAGTCGGCGGTGGCGAGGAGGCCTGCGGTGCCGGGGTCAGGACCATCGGCGCAGAGTCGGCGGCCGGGGGCGGAGAGAAGGTCGGCGGAACCGGGGCCAAGAGCGCCGACCGCGCGTTGGTGGCCGCGGGCGCGATGGAGCCGGCCGCGCCGGGGCCAACACCGTTGGTCTCGCGTCGGCGATGACCGGCCGGTTGGCGGATGGGATCAAGCCTTCGATGACGAGGTCGAGTTGGCCATGTCTTCTTGTCTGACCAGGTTCCATAGCGTCGCCGCGTTTGCCACCGATAGCCGAACGCAGCCGTGCGAAACCGCGTGGCCGAGGTGGTTCTGTTCGTAGGTCCCGTGCACTGCCGTGCCCCCCTTGAAGAAGATGGAGTACGGCATAGGGGCGTCGTCCCACTCCTGGCTGCGGTGGTCTATGTCCATGCGAAACGGTCTGAAGGTTCCGCTCGGCGTGTTGTAGCCGCTCCTTCCGGTCGACACCGGCCAGTCATAGACAGGACGCCCGTCGACCGCGACCTGCATCCTCTGGGCCGTCTTATCGACGTTGATGAGAAGGTCGGCGCGAGCTGTCTGGCAAAGCACCATGCCGGCGAAAGTGGCTCCAGCGATTGCGACGACGGGACGGTCCATTTTCATAGTGCCCTCCTATGCGTGGTGCCTGCGAGGTGCACGGGCGCGCTGCGCACCAGCGGCGCAACGGGCTCCGCAAACGCCGTGGCGAAACGCGCCGCAATCGAGACCGGAACGTCGGTGCAGCCACAGGCTTCGTCGGCCGCGTCGGAAATTGCCGCCACGCGCCCACCGATCTCCCGACCCGACGGGCCGACCAGATAGCCGATGGTGCCGAATTCCTCGGTGCGATGGCCGTTCATGTCGCCGGGCAGGACGTCCTCGGCGAAGTAGTGCAAGGGCTTGCCGGCATAAGTCGCACCAGACGTGCCGCCGGGCAGCGCCTTGGCGCCAACCAGGCGGACCTTCGCCGACGAAGGGGCACGCACTGCACCGGCAGGAACCGATGGCCACAGCATGGCACAGTACCCATCGCAGGCGGCACCGGACAGAACGTAAACAGCCCGGCCATGAACGTCTGTGAGGTGATCGATCGCATCGCCGGCCTGTGCCGGGGCCTGCGTCAGCGCCAGCAGGGAAAACGCCAGCATTCCGCCAACGATCGCGGTATTTCTGCAGAAATCGAGCATCGCTCCGCTCCGTCTCAGAGCCTCCCTCCTGCTGGAAACAATTCGAGGTGGCTCCGGGTTCCGGCACAGTTCCGCGACGCTGCACCAGATTGAGCATGAGCCGAACCAACTGACACGAACCGCATCTCGGTGTCCGGCGCAGATGGTCCGAGGGACCAATCCGGTGGAACTAGTTGGTGCGCTGATGAGTTGGCTCCTCAGACGAGACGGCGGAGACTCAGGTGAGAGCCACGAACGCGAAAAAACCTCTGATCATTGCGGCGATGTTGGCCACGGCCGGTTCTTTCGCCGCTTCCGCTGCCGCAGAGGCAGCTGGCTTTGGCTTCTATGCTGGCCCCGGCCTCAACCCAACCCTGAGCCCGAAGATCGTATTCACCGTCTGGGACCAGTTCACGCGCGACCAGCTCATGTTCAACCGGGAAATCGGGGACGAGAACGCAAGATCCGGTCTGATCCGGACGGGGCTGTTCGGCGATCCGCAAAAGCTCACCGCAAAGCAGATAGCCAAGTACCACCAACTGGTCGAGGCGGTGATCGCGCACGACCGGAAAAGGGTCGATGCCATCACCAAGACCTTCACGCTTGTTGACTGGACGGGCCTTAAGGTCGGCATCAAGAGGGTGCCGGAGAAAAAGAAGCAGCAGATGCTGTGGGCCGTGCAGACCTACCCGCAGACACTGCACAACGACGCGCGGCCGACCTTCCTCCGCTACCTGAAGGGTGTCGAACCGGTGCCGCCGCCCTCGGTGGAGAAGAAGGCAGCGACAGCGCCGCCCGCCTGACGTACGTGCAAAGGAGTGCGGATCGAGGCGGCGAGGATCTCGGTGTGAAGGTTTTCGTCGTTGTCTAGAGCAGATTCGACTTACTCGGGGTCATATCCTGCGGCTTGGAAGTAGTTTTTGCACTCTGCGGACGAGAACTGGTTGAGGCAGTCAGCGATGACGGCCCACAGGTCATCAATGGTTCGGGCAGCGGCCTTGCGCAGGAGCGCCTTGAGCTTGGCGAAGGCCATCTCGATGGGGTTGAAGTCGGGCGAATAGGGCGGCAGCAGGAGAAGGCGGGCGCCGACCTTCTCGATTGCCTTACGGACGCCGGCGACCTTATGGGCGGGCAGGTTATCCATGACGACGATGTCGCCGGGTGCGAGTTCCGGCACGAGAACCTGCTCGACGTAAGCGAAGAAGGCGGGTCCGTTCATGGCACCGTCGAGCACCATTGGCGCCGTCATACCGGCCAGGCGCAGCCCGGCAGTGAAGGTGGTAGTCTTCCAATGACCGTGCGGGATTGGGGCGCGGCAGCGCTCGCCCCGCTTTGCCCGGCCGCGCAAGCGCGCCATCTTGGTCGAGGCCGAGGTCTCGTCGATGAAGATCAGCTTCTCGGGGTCGAGGTCGAGTTGGCCGTCGAACCAGGCCTCCCGGCGGGCCTTCACATCCGGCCGCTGTTGCTCGCTGGCATGCGCCGTCTTTTTTTGTACGTGATGCCGCCCTTGGCGAGGAACATCCACACCGTCGACGGCACCGCTCGCACGCCGCATTCCGCCGCCAGCCGTTCGGCGATCTCGGCCAGCGTGATGTCGGGGGTTGTTGCGATGAGATCGAGGATGACTCCTTCGTGCGCATCGAGCTTCGAGCGCGACGGCTGGCCCTGCTTGCGCGCAACCGTCTCGCCGGTCTCCCGATAGCGCCGGTACCAAGCCCCTGCCGTCGAGATTCCGATCCGGAACCGCCGCGCCGCCTCGCGCGTCGAAATCCCCTCCGAGACGGCCTCAATCACCCGACCGCGAAGGTCCTCGCTCAAGCTGCGTGTCATCATCCCCTCTCCGCAAATCACCTGCAGACAGTGAATCAGACAACGTCGCGCGCCGGAATCCCTTTCCGACTCCGCGTTCAGTGAAAGTGCTCTAGCTGTGGAGCCTCAACAGGTTGTTGCTGGTTAGGGCGAGTCTGCTGATGGGCGGTTTTGAGTTTAGGCTGCCATGTGGGCGATGCCAGTTGTATCGGTGGAGCCAGCGCGGCAGCTCGTCGCCTCGGTCGTCGGAAGTGGGGTAAGCCCGGGCATAGGCCCATTCCCTCAATGCCGTCTGGATGAAGCGCTCGGCCTTGCCGTTGGTCTTGGGCGTGTAGGGCCTGGTCCTGATGTGCCTGAGGCCGAGATCGCGGCAGGCATCGCGGAAGGCGTGGGCTTTGTAGCAGGCACCGTTGTCGGTCATGACCCGGGCGACGGTGACGCCGAGGCTTGCGTAGTAGGCGACGGCGGCGCGCAGGAAGGCGACGGCACTCTGCTTCTTTTCGTCGGGCAGGATCTGAGAGAAGGCCAGGCGCGAGGCATCGTCGATGGCGACATGGACGAACTCCCAGCCGACGCCGCGTGAGTTGCTCTGTCCCCGACGGTTACCGGTGATGCGGTGGCCGACCCGGTCGAAACGGCCGAGCTTCTTGATGTCGATGTGGATGAGTTCACCGGGATGATCGCGCTCGTAGCGGCGCACCGGCTCGGCCGGCTCCAGCGCGCTGATGCGGTTCAACCCGAGGCGCCGGAGGATGCGGCTGACGGTGGCCGGCGAGATACCGAGTTCGGCCGCGATCTGCTTGCCGGTCCAGCGCTGCCGGCGCAGCCGCTCCACTTCGGTCACGACCGTCTCTGGCGTCGGCTTATGCAGGCGATGCGGCCGTGATGAGCGGTCCTTCAGCCCCTCCGGCCCCTCGCGGTGGAAGCGCTCGACCCATTTGCGCACCGTGCGCACCGACACGCCAAAGGCCGCGGCAACCGCTGCCATAGGCTGCCCGGCCTCTATGCGCCGCACCACATCGGCTCGACTATGCGGCGTCAGACGGGCATTCTTGTGCACGTTCATCCGGTCCTCCTCCGAGGCCTTGCTGAAGCTTCGCAACTCCAGCTTCCTCGCTCGGGACCGGATGGACAACCTGTTGAAAGCTCACAGCTAGATCACGCGAATCTCGCGGATCACGTCCATGCCGTCAAATCCCGTCGAGGCGACCGGCGACGCCGCTGACCGGTTTCACGAAGAGTGCGACGACTTCGGGATGGCGCTGCCGAATTGCCGTTTCCAGTTTCGCCACCGTTCTCTCGACATCGGCAGCGGTGAGGCGGTCCTCGAAATCAAGGTCGAGTGCGGCGACGATCTGGTTGGGCGCCTGATGCACCGTCAGCAGATTGGCGGCGCCGGCAATGCCCGGCTCGCGCCGCGCCATATTCATGATCGAGGCGCGAATGGCGGAGCCGGCCGACTTGCCGATGAGCAGGCTCTTGCTCTCCCGTGCCAAGAACACGGCGGTGGTTGTCAGGACGCAGCCGATGCCGATTGATGCAACGCCGTCCAGCACCGGCAGGTCGAAGACTTCAGCGCCGGCCGTACCCAGAAAAGCGATGGCGATCCCGGTCAGAGCTGCCGAGTCCTCGAACAGCACCATGAACGAGGTCGGGTCCTTGCTACGCGTGGCCGCTTCGAGATGGCTGAGCGAGCCACGGGTGCGGTCGAATTCCCGCACGGCAATGACCCAGGTTGTCCCCTCGAACAGCGCCGAGAGCCCGAGTACGACGTAATTGACGATCGGGTTGACGATCTCTACCGGTTCGAGAATGTGAACGACGCCTTCGTAGAACGAAACCCCGGCACCCAGAGCAAACACCAGCAAGGCAACGATGAAGCTCCAGAAATAGAGCTCACGTCCGTAGCCCAGCGGATGGCTGCCGTCGGCGGGGCGAGACGAGCGGCGGATGCCATAGATGAGGAGGATTTGGTTGCCGGTGTCGACGAGCGAGTGGATGCCCTCGCTCAACATAGCCGAACTGCCGGTGACGATCGCCGCACCGAACTTGGTCAGCGCCACCAGCAGGTTACCGGCAAGCGCGGCATAGATGACCTTATGCGTCGATCTGCTAGCAGCCATGCCGCGCCCGACACCGCGCGGCCAAGACACGTCCCTGCCGCGTTGCCACAATCGTCCACACTACGGCCGTGAGGTCAAACAGTCTTTGCGCCAACGTCACTCGCGGCCCGTGTGGACCGGCACATCAGTGAATTTCACATCCACCGGGTGGGCGTAACGCTTCCCGTTGGCCTTGTCGTGTCGCATGAAGTCGGCAGGCGCGATGTGGACGGCCAGCGTGTAGCGGCCATCGCCAGGCACCCTGATGTTGCGGCCGTAATGGTAAAGCCCCGGATGCCACAAGAAGGGGACCGTGAACGGCCCGACGGTTTCGCCGTCCGGCGCCGTCAGCGTCGCCTCGACGTCGAGATACGGGATGAAACGCCCGTCGCCGGCGTCGCTGACCGAGATCTCCAGATGGCAGTTCTCGTCGGTCGGCTCGGTCCATTCGAGTTCGCCCTCGCCGCGCAACTGATACATGCCCTCGGCGCGCTCCTGCGCATAGGCGACCACATAGTCGCCAGCTATCTGACGCGACCCGCTGTTGGCGACCTCGTTTGCCATGTAGTCCAGCGAGCCCTGATAGGCATCGCCCTCCTTGCGAGCCATCTTGATCTGGTTGGTGTCGGCCTCGTCGCTGGGGCGTTCCGGGGGAGTGGGTGTCATATCGGGTTCCTTTCATCCTTTGGGCAACAGGTGGCGAGCCGTTCAAAGCACGCCGGCGACGGCAAACCCGATGCCAAGGCACAGCACTACCGCAACCGAAGCCGCGACCGCGAGCATCGGGGTGTTCTTGACGATCCACAGCTCGGAGCTCTTGGCACTGGCCGTCTCGTCGAACCGGCCGTGCGCGCCAGGGTCGCCAGGGACCGGGCGATAGAGATTGTCTTGCTGCGCTTCTGCCGGTTCGTCGGACTGCTGGCCCATATAGGCCTGATGCGCCAGGATGCGATCGAGCAGCCAGGGGGCGACCCGCTGGCCGCCGATCGCCTTGACCGCCGACCAACCGAGCCACAATTCCCGCTTTGGGTGGTTGACGATATTGCGCACGGCGTCGGCCCCGGCCATGACCGTATCCACCTGCTCAACGACCTCTATGCCAAACGCCTGCGTCCGCCTCATACGATGGTCTGGCCGGTCTTCTTCCAGTCGGCCAGGAAGCTCTCCAGGCCCTTGTCGGTCAGCGGATGCTTGGCGAGGTTCTTGATCACCGCCGGCGGGATGGTGGCGACGTCGGCGCCGGCCAGCGCCGCCTGCTTGACGTGCAGCGGCGTGCGGATGGAGGCGGCCAGGATCTCGGTGCGTAAGGCGTAATTGTCGTAAATCGCACGGATCTCGCGGATCACCTCCATGCCGTCGAAGCCGATGTCGTCGAGACGGCCGGCAAAGGGCGAGATGAAGGTGGCGCCCGCCTTGGCGGCAAGCAGCGCCTGATTGGCGGAAAAGCACAGGGTGACGTTGACCATGGTGCCCTGCGCGGAGAGCGCCTTGCACGCCCTGAGGCCATCCCAGGTGAGCGGCACCTTGATGGTGACGTTCTTGGCGATGGCCGAGAGAACGGCGGCCTCGGCCATCATGCCGTCGAAATCGGTGGCGGCGACCTCGGCCGAAACCGGGCCGGGCACGGCCTCGCAGATCTCGGCGATCACCTGCTTGATCGGCCGCCCTGCCTTGCCGATCAGCGTGGGATTGGTGGTGACGCCGTCGAGCAGGCCGGTGGCGGCGAGTTCGCGGATTTCGCCAACATCGGCGGTATCGACGAAGAACTTCATGGCATTCCTCCTGGAACCTCGGCGTGGGCGGCCGTTGCATGCATCGGGTGCCGCGGCGATGGCCGAGTGACCGTCGGACAGCGTCGCGGGTCACTTTGGGGCATGTGATTGATTGACTGCCCATCGAGCCCTTGGAATAGGTGGCCATTTCCTCGCTTGGTGCCGTCACAGTCCGGCGGCGAAGATCAGTCCGATGACCACCATGCCGGCGGCGAGGGTCATCGGGAGGACGAGAATTTGGACGAGCACTTCGCGCCCGGAGATCGCGCCGGTGGCGATCTCGATATCGTCTTCAACGAAATCCGCGAGACTCTGTCGGGTCGGGCGTTCGCCCGTGCCACCCCAGCGCCGGTCGCGCGCTGCCCGCGATGCTAGCCCGAGGGTCAGAGTGAAAAAGATCACGGCAAATCCGACAACGCCGAAAAGGTTGAGGTCGCTCGCAGGATCACTTGTCAAAAAGAACGTGATCGCCAGCAGAAACACAACGACCAAGCCGGCGGCAAGCGCGATTACCGCCGGGTGTACGCTTTGAATTTGCCCGATGGGCTCGACAACACGATTCGTCGGGGCCATTAGGTCGGCGGCCTTCTGCACCCGCCGGCGTTCGCGACCCGGCGCTATGCGAAATCGGCGGTGGGCGGCAACACGACTAGATTTGGGGTTGGGATTGAACTTGGCCATTTTCCCTCCTCCTAAAGAATTGGGACGGTCGGCTTCTGGCCCGACCGGTGGTTTCGCGACGCCAATGGCGTCGCGAGAACTCTCCTGGACTGAAAATTCTTGCCGGCGACGAAAGTTCCACCGCATCAAGGAAAGTTGACGTGATCAGTCCGCCCTTGCGGAGGAATTCCACCCCAATGCCAGGCGCAGGCGCTCGCGAGAGACCCAATTCAGGCGCCAGGGGCGAGGAACGCGCCCGCGCAGTTGAAAGTACCGGTCATCTACAGTGTGAACCGGCGGTCCAGGTTCGCCGGCCGGTGGTGGGCGCATTGTTACCACGGATTTGGTCGACTTTTGCTGTCGCGTAGGCTAGCTCGCCACGAACAGGACGGACCGCTTCGACCTGCCGACCACCGCGTCCGGAACTGACCCGAACGAGAGCGCAGCGCCCGGCCGCCAGTTTACACCCATGACGATGAGGTTATGGCGACCGTTGTGGGCATAGCGAAGAATCGCCTCGTCGGCGGCCATGCCCGACCTGACCGAGGTGCGTACCGAAGCGCCGCTGCGCTCGCCGAGTACCGCGACTTCGCGCAGGATTGCTTCCTCACTACGCAGAAGTCCCGACAGGGAATTGGCTAACCCGGCCCGTCGGCGGGCCGGCGATACGTAGAGCGCCGTGACTCGTCCGCCGGTCAACCGCGCCAGGGCGAAGGCAACCTCCGCCGCTCGCCGGGCGACGTTGGTACCGGCCACCGGCACGAGGATCCGCAATGCACCGGCCTCGCTCGATGCATCGCGGGCGTGGGCGAACGCCGTTGGTCCGTCGAAAGCCGCGGCTGCGCGCGCGACTTCTTCCGACAGCGGGCTATCACCCGGTCCGACACCTTCGAAGCCAACGAAGAGCATGTCGTAGCCTTTCTTGGCCTCGATCGCGATCTCCTCCTCTAGCGCGGCCCCGGCAAGACGCGTGCTGACGTCGGCCTTTGACGGCCCTTCGCCGGCCTCGGTCTCGGCAAAGCGTGCCGTTTCTGCGGCATGCGAAACGGCTGCCCCGTGGTCCGATCGCAGATTGGTCGCTTCGTCCGCCGTCGGCGGTCCAGTTGGAGACCAGCGCAACACTGTCGTCGGCAGTCCCCGCGACCCGGCAATCAGGCCGGCAAGACGCGAGGCGAGCTTGCCATTGGCGCTGCCATCCACCGCCAGAAGCAGTCGCTCGATGTTTGTGACGAAACCCTTCTCCTCGGACTCCTCGCGCTCCAGGCGCTTCTTCTCCTCGTCATCGATGGGGAGGCGCTTCAATGCCCAGCGAAGCATCGGCGGCATTGCAAGCGTCGTCACCACCGCCATGGTGACGATCATCGAATAGAGGGTTTCATCGAGGGCGCCGATGGCGAGGCCGATCGTCGCAACGATCACCTCGGTCGAGCCGCGAGCATTCATGCCGCAGGCTAGAACCAGCCCCTCGCGATGCGACAGCCCACTGATCCAGGCGCCGAGGAACGCGCCGCCGAACTTGCCAACACTGGCGATGAGGATAAGGCCGACTGTCAGCGCCAGCAGCGTCTGATCGGCGAGCACCGTCAGGTCGGCGTTGAGCCCCGCGAGGCAGAAGAAGACGGGCATAAATAGCGCGGTAATTAGGCCGCGCAGTTCCTCCTCGATATGCCGGGTCAGGATTGGCGACTCGCCGATGAGAACGCCGGCGACGAATGCGCCGAGCACCGTATGCACGCCGATCCACTCAGTGAGGAGCGCCATCAGGATGGTGACGGCGAGGATGACGCTGATCACCGGCATCTCGCTGACGAGGTTGTCGTTCGACCAGCGGATCAACAACGAGACCACCCGGCGGCCGAGGGTCAGGCTCGCTAGCATGAAGACCGCGACGCCCGCGATCGTGAGGCCGGCGACCGACCATTGCAGCGAGCCGTACGCGGCGAGTCCGGATATGACGCCGATGATGACCCACCCGAAAGTGTCGTCAAGGACCGCAGCTGCGAGGATGATCTGTCCAACATTGCGACGGAGGAAGCCGAGGTCGCGTACCACCAATGCGACGATCTTGACTGAGGCGACGGAGAGTGCCGTCCCCAAGAACAGTGAGGTCAAGACGCGCCTAGAGGGATCGGGCACGATCCACCCAGGCGCCATCTCGCCGACGAGAAACCCTAAAAAGAACGGCACGGCGATGCCGGCGGTCGAGATAAGCAGTGCCGGCGTGCCGATTCGGCGCACGAGACGCAGGTCGGTCTCCATGCCGGTGAGAAGCAGAAGCATCAGTACGCCTAGTTGGCCGACCGCGTCGATCATGCCGTGCTGGATTTGATCTGGTGGGAACACCGTGTGCTGCAGCCCCGGCAATAGAGAGCCGAACACTGTGGGCCCGAGGATGACGCCGGCTACCAGCTGCCCCATCACCGCCGGCTGGCCGACACGCTGCATCAGCTCGCCGCCGATCCGTCCAGCGACTATCAACACGACCACCTGGACGAAGAATAGGACTTCCGACGCGGGCTGCGTCACTGTCGGTTCCGTGGCACCGTACGTTTCCCCGCACGAGACCACCGCGATGCCGACAAATATCGCGGACAGGAAGCGTCGAGTCATGGCACCGTGGTGCCCACCCCTGCCGCTGGCCTCGGCATACTCGAGGATGCGCTTCCTCCGCAGAACTACTTTCTGTCCCAGGCGCATGACGGCACTCCATCGAGATCGTTCTTGAACGATAGGGGTGTCCGGAAGGCTCAAACGCATCTGCAATACGGAAGCGACACCTCGGGGCAGTTGGATATGTCGCTGCTTTTAGTCGACGATGACGAACCTTCCCGCAACGTCTGAACGCTCAGCGGAACACATCGGGCCAGGTCAGAAGCGGGAAGATCACTTGATGTAGAAGAACCGACAGCAAGCGTTGTCTGCCCGTCAGCGGCAAAACGAATTGGGCAACGTCTCACAGTTCATGACACCGGGCGACAATGTGGCCGTTTCGCGAACACACGCGGCGGCAGCTTGCGGACAACGATGTACGGAGCACCTAGTTCCGTCCTTGCAAGCGATCCGAAGGTAGCCAGTGGGCGGTTGTACTCGGCGAGCGGCGTGGCAATCGTCGCCTTACCCTTCCGCGTAACCGCATCGATCTTGACCCGGTGGTTCTTTGCCGGCCAGCGCGCGATTTAACGATTGGCTGACGATAATTGATGTCGGGGCAAATAGACCTCCTGGGCACGCTTCGGCCCGAGGATGGACGCCAGCGCCTCTTGCAGCGCCGGCAAACGGATAGACCCGGCCTCGCCAGCAAAACCGCGCGCTGCGTCCAGCAGCCGCACGACCTCGCGAAGCGACTGCTTCCGGCCATAGCGGATCACCAGCTCGTGCGCGTCCTTGCCCTCGACATTGGCGTCGATCGCGAACTCGCGAAGATCATCGGTGCTCACGCCATCGATGACCAGCCAACGGCCGATACGGCTGCGCACCTGTTCGATGGCCGATGCGTTCGCCCGTGTGCGCTTCAGCGAATGGCTGTTGCCGGCGAGGATCAGCGGCAGGCGGAACAGCTCCGAGTATTTGCAAAGCTGGAACACTGCTTCCGCGTCGAGCAGTTGGACCTCATCAACGATCAGGCTCCAGCCCGAGTCTACATAGCTGGCGAGGTTGTATTCAAGTGCGCTGGCGAGGTCGGCGGCATAAAAGGCATCGGTCGGAATGCGCAGGGCATCGACCACCATGGCCAGCGTCGCCTTGAGCCGCCGGTCCGTCGGTGTGACCGTGATGAAGGCGACGCTGCCACGCGTCCGCGCGATCTCGGCCAGCGCCGTCGTCTTGCCCACGCCCGGCTCGCCGACAATGGCGACCGGCTCCACAAGCCGCGCCGCTATGGCCGTTGCGAACGCTTCTTCGATCAGCTGGACGGTCGATGTCCGCACGAAACGATCGACCGGCGCCGGAGCGAGAGCGCGGACCTGAAGCTGGAACGGCATCACTTGCCTCCGTTGGCGATGTCGCGGTCGAGCCATCATCGCGCTTCACCAGGATGTCGACCGGGTGAATGTCGCCGACGATGATGTCCATCGGCGCCAGCCCGGCGCGGCTACGCAGGACGCGCGGCGCGGCGTGGTCCATGTAGCTCTTGCGGTCGGTGCGGAATTCGTGGACGCGGGCATAGGCCCGCTCCGGCTCAAAGAAGGTGCGCGGCAACCTGCAAACGGATCGAAGATCACCACCACGATAGCCGGCCTGCGACGTGAGTTCCCACAGCTTCTGCTCGGCGAGCTTCTGTAGCGGCACACCGGCCGTCTTCTCGCACGCCTTGATCAGGCCGCGGACGTAGAGCTTCAGCTGCTCGGCGATGTCCACTTGGACCAGCTCGCCAAGATCGCCCATCGCCTTGTCCCATTTCAGGGACACACTGACGTGCTTCCTGCCACGATCCTTGCGGGCACGCGGCTGAAGCCCAGCGAGGCCGTCGCGGGCATGAGCTTTCAGCCGGCGTCGCAGGGTCCGGCTGCTCGGCGCCGGCCGCGCCAGTGTGGCGTCTGACGCCAACAAGAGCCGGCCGCTTGTCTCGCGTATCGCCGTGCCCCGTTCCTTGGAGCTTTTAGGGGCCTTCGAAGCCCCTTCGATCAGCTGCCATTTGAAGTTGCGCACCGCGTTGGCGTCGGCATCGCCGCGAAGGGCAATGGCGCCAAGTGCGGTGGCACGCTGTTCTCGCCAACATAGCTGGAGAGCGGCTGACAGGGTGGGGACGTGAACCTCAAATTGACGGCCGGATTGACCACCACGTCCGTCCGTTGACGACTCGAACAAGGAGTTTTGCGCCATGCCACTTGCGACCGGTTCGGAAAGCTCCTGCTAGAGCCTTGTGAGCCGTCTGGCGTGAGATCGAAGCCAGCGCTGAGAGCGCATCGGTCCCGATCCAATCTTCCGTCGTCGGCATAGCTTTTCGATCAGGCTGCGTCTGAGCTAAGCCGTATTTCCGTGGGCTCCGCCAACGTCGCTCGCAGCGACGCCCGCGAGATCGTCTTCCGACAGCTGCGTGTCGCGCCGCCAAAGTGTTGAGGTTACCAATCAGGTGACTAATCCGACGATTGGTAAGCCCTCTCACGCCGATTGCTCCCGTGCGATCAATGTCCTAGCTCCCGTGCTGCCGTTATTTGTCCACGAGCAAGCCGGAACACCGCAGAGCCCCGCCACTTCGCGGTCATCCGTGGCCAAATAAAGTCTGCATTGGCAAACCATCCGCGGCCAAAGAAAGAAAGCGCCGCTACCTCCCGCCTTTACCAATCTCAAGGGGGTTGTGGAACACATAAGGAACATGTAGTTTGTTCCTGATTTGTACCGATTCTGCCGAGGGCGGGACCTTTCCAATGCTGACACGCAAGCAACTCGAACTGCTCATGTTTGTGCATGAGCGCCTGAAGGAAAGCGGCGTTCCGCCGTCCTTCGACGAGATGAAGGATGCCCTCGACCTGCGCTCCAAGTCCGGCATCCACCGCCTGATCAAGGCGCTCGAGGAGCGCGGCTTCATCAAGCGCCTGCCCAACCGGGCGCGGGCGCTGGAGGTCATCCGCCTGCCGGAAAACATGCAGACGGGCCTGGCGGCGACCCGCTCCCGCGGTTTTTCGCCGAGCGTCATCGAGGGCAATCTCGGCCGCATGCGCGACACGCCGGAGAGCGCCAACAGCAACGAGCCTGTGCTCGTGCCGGTCATGGGCCGCATCGCCGCCGGCGTGCCGATCGAGGCCATCCAGCACCAGAGCCACACCATCGGCATCCCGCCCGACATGCTGACGCCCGGCGAGCACTTCGCGCTGGAGGTACGCGGCGACTCGATGATCGAGGCCGGCATCCTCGACGGCGATACGGTGCTCATCCGCCGCAGCGACAGCGCCGATACCGGCGACATCGTCGTGGCGCTGGTCGATGAGGAGGAGGCAACGCTCAAGCGCTTGCGCCGCAAGGGCGCCTCGGTTGCGCTGGAGGCCGCCAACCCGGCCTATGAGACGCGCATCTTCGGCCCCGACCGCGTGCGCATCCAGGGCCGCCTCGTCGGGCTTATCCGCCGGTATTAGGCGCGGCGACGGCCCATCGCTCCACAGGCCGAGAGTTCCCCGCCTTCCCCCTTGCGGGGGAGGTCGGATTGCAAACCGGCCTTGGAAATCCGGGTGAGGGGTGTGATGGCACGGCGGCGATGGAGCCGGCCGCGCCGGCGCGTGCAAAACCGAGTTCCCGCGAACGCGGCCCGCGCCGTTGGCGCCCTGCCCTCCCTCACCGTCATCACCCTTACCCTTCGCGCCTAACGCGCTGGGCTCCCGAGGCGCGAAACCCTCTCCCCTCCAGGGAGAGGGAGAGATTGCTGCAGCATCGTCGTTGAATGTCGGCCAGCCTACTCCCCTGCGCCCGGCGGCATGAAGGGCCGCCGCACCTCGGGATAGGCGGTCGTCACTCGGAATATCGGCCCGCCTGAGGCCGATGGTCCTGTCCGATAGAGCGCATGGGCGCCGTGGCGTGCGACGTCCCCGCCGTCGATGACGAAGGCGCGGTTGCGGCAGCCCGCCGGCACCGCGAAGCGCGACACCACCACCGCCGCCATGCGGCAATCCTCCTCCAGCGCCCGCGTGCTGGTTGCCACGGCAACCTTCGCACCGTCGCGCCCGAGCGGCGCCACACAACCGAGCGGGTCGCAGGCGACATTGGCCGTCAACTCGGGCGCCCTCGCGTCGCGCCCGTCGCCATCGGCCCGGAGCCAATTGTCGACGACGAAGTTTTCGGCCTTGCCGTTGACGATGGCATAGCGGTGATCGGCCCCGCGCACGGCCACCGTGATCCCGCGATCGTCGATGAGAATGTCCGGATGGGACGCCATCAGCGCCACCGGCACGGCCAGTGCCATGGGCACCAGCCCGATGAGCCGCCAGCGCTCGCGCCATAGCGCCAGCCACAGGAAGCCAGCGGCAATCAGCCCGAGCGACAGCAGCGGCATCGCCGCCACGACCCCGTGGCCGGCCGACCATGCCGCCACCTGCCCGGCCACCGCCGTCACCCAGCTCAAGCCCCAGCCCATCACCGTCAGCGGCGCCGCCTCCAGTCCGAAGGGCATGAGCACCAGGGCCGCAAGCGCCATGGGCATGACGATGGTTCCGACCACCGGCATGGCGGCGAGGTTGGCGACCAGCGTCAGCGGCGCCACCCTCTGGAAGTGGAAGGCCGCCAGCGGCGCCGTCGCCAGCCCGGCAATGAGCGAGGTCAGCACCAGGCTGGTCGCGGAACGCCTGAGCCGGCCGACAACGCCGGCGGCGGCGCGCGTGTCGAGGTTGAGCCGCCGCTCGCGCCAGATGGTGATCGCCTCGTAGCCGGCGACCAGAGCCACCGTCGCGGCAAACGACATCTGGAAGCTCGCCGTGGTGATGCTCTCCGGCGCCAGCACGAGGATGACGAAGGCGGCCAGCGCCACGTTGCGCAGCGTGATCGCCGGCCGGTCGAGCATCACCGCCATGAGCATGATGGCGAGCATGACGAAGGCGCGCTGGGTGGCGATGCCGGCGCCGGAAATGCCGAGATAGATGGCGGCGACGGCGAGCGCGCCGGCCGCGGCCCATTTCTTGATCGGCCGGTTGAGCGCCAACCCCGCCGACAGCGCCAGCAGTGCCCGGATCAGCCAGAAGGCAGCGCCGGCGATCAGCGCCATGTGCAGGCCGGAGATCGCCAGCATGTGCGCCAGCCCGGAGGCGCGCATCGCATCCTGCGTGTCTTCGGAAATGCCGCGGCGATCGCCGGTCACCAGCGCCGCGGCGAGATGGCCGGTGTCGCCCGGCAGCGCCGCCTCGATCCGCCGCCTGATGGCGTCGCGGAGGTGCGCCAGCGGTTCGGAGAGGCGGATCGCCAGTGGTGCCGGCCCGAGGTCGGGTGCCGGCTTGGCCGCTCCATAGGCGAAGCCGACGGCACCGATCCCGGCGTAATAGGCGACGCGGGCGAAATCGTAGCCGCCGGGCATCACGGCGCCGCCCGGTGGCTCGATACGCGCCCTCAGCGTCACCGCCTCGCCGACGGCAAGGGCGTCGGCCTTGCTCCGCACGGTGAGCCGCACCAGCCGCGGCGCCGTGCCGCCACCGGTCATGTCGTGCACCCTGAGATAGAGGCGGGCGCCGTGCGCCGAGGCTTCCTCGCGCGCCGCGATCCAGCCTGAGACCGTCACCGTCGCCTCGCGCGCCATCACCGGCGCCGCCACCCAGTCGGTCCTCAGCTTCGCCGCGAAGAGCCCACAGGCGACGCAGGCGGCCACCACCAGCACCCGGAAGGCGACGACGCGGAAGCGGGCCCGCCACGCCGCTACGATCAGGATGGCAGCCGCCGCACCGAGCGCCGGTGCCCACGGTTCGGCGGGCAGCGCGAAATACATGAGAATGCCGCTGCCGAAGGCGACCGGCAGCCACAGGAAGCCGCGCCCGGCGTCGATCTCGCGCTCGAAAGTCGCGCCAAGGCTAAGCCATGCTGCGCCAGGCCAGCCGGCAAGCGCGCGCAGCCGTCCCGGCGACCCGAACGGCAACGGCGACCGGCGCGCCGTTTTCGCGCCGTTCCGTGTTGCCGTCGTCTCCCGGCCGTCGCTTGCCATGCGCCGCCCCACCCGTCTGCGGCCATGCTAGCGCGACGGGCGGCGGCTGTCTCAGCCCCCCGCCACCACCTTGGCGTAGGTGTCGCGAAGACCGATGGTGCGCAGGAACACCGGTCTGTCGGGCGTCGAATCCTGGTCGCGGCGGAAGTAGCCCTGCCGCTCGAACTGCACCGGCGCGTCGTCGTTGCCGGCGACAATGGCCGGCTCCAGCCGTGCATCCGGCAGCACCACCAGCGAGCCCGGGTTGAGCTCCTCGGCGAAGTTGCCGATGTCCGGATCGGGCCGCGTGAACAACGGACCGATCAGCCGCACCTCGGCCCGAACCGAATCCTCGGCCGACACCCAGTGCAGCGTGCCCTTCACCTTGCGCCCGTCGGGCGGCGTGTTGCCGCCGCGCGTCTCCGGGTCATAGGTGCAGACAAGTTCCACCACCTCGCCGTTGGCATCCTTCACCACGTCGGTGCAGCGGACGAAATAGGCGTAGCGCAGACGCACCTCGGCGCCGGGCGCCAGGCGGAAGAACTTCTTCGGCGGGGCCTCCATGAAGTCCTCGCGCTCGATGTAGATCGTGCGGCTGAAGGTCACCGGCCGCGTGCCGGCGGACGGGTCTTCGGGATTGTTCACCGCCTCCAGCTGCTCGGTCTTGCCTTCCGGATAGTTCGCGATCGTCACCTTCAGCGGCCGCAGCACCGCCATGCGCCGTGCCGACGTCTTGTTCAGTGCCTCGCGCACCGCATTGTCGAACATGGCGACATCGACGCGGCTGTCGGCCCGCGCCACGCCGATGGCGGTGGCAAAGGTGCGGATCGCCTGTGGCGGCACGCCGCGCCGGCGCAGACCCGCGATGGTCGGCATGCGTGGGTCATCCCAGCCCGAGACGTGGCCGTCGCGGACCAGCGTCGTCAGCACCCGCTTGGAAAGCACCGTGTAGTCGAGGTTGAGCCGGGCGAACTCGGTCTGGTGCGGCCGCGAGGGCACCGGCAGGTTGTCGAGCAGCCAGTCATAGAGCGGCCGGTGATCGGCGAATTCCAGCGTGCACAGCGAATGGGTCACGCCCTCGATGGCGTCCGACTGGCCGTGGGCGAAGTCGTAGCTCGGATAGATGCACCATTTCGTCCCGGTGCGCGGATGGGCTGAGTGCAGGATGCGGTAGAGCACCGGGTCGCGCAGGTTGATGTTGCCCGCCGCCATGTCGATCTTGGCGCGCAGCACGCGGGCGCCGTTGGGGAATTCGCCGGCGCGCATGCGGCGGAAGAGGTCGAGATTCTCCGCGATCGAGCGCTCCCGGAACGGGCTGTTCACGCCGGCCTCGGTCAGCGTGCCGCGGTTCTTGCGCATCGCCTCCGGGCTCTGGTCGTCGATGTAAGCCTTGCCGGCGCGGATCAGGTCCTCGGCCCATGCGTAGAGCTGCTCGAAATAGTCCGAGGCGTGATAGAGGTGCTCGCCCCAGTCGAAGCCCAGCCAGTGCACGTCGCTCTTGATGGCGTCGATATATTCCTGCTCCTCCTTCGCCGGATTGGTGTCATCGAAGCGCAGGTTGCAGTGCCCGCCGAATTCCTGGGCGATGCCGAAATTCAGGCAGATCGACTTGGCGTGGCCGATATGCAGGTAGCCGTTCGGCTCCGGCGGAAAGCGGGTGACGATGCCGGCATTGCGGCCGGCGGCGAGATCGTCGCGCACGATGTCACGGATGAAGTCCTGCCCGGGCTCGCGCGTCGTTGTTTCGGTGGTCATTCGGGATTCCTCGTGGCCGGGATCTTTCCCCGGCCTTGCGCCGTCTATCTGCCAAATCCCGGGGGTGAGGCCAAGAGCCCGATCTTCATACCAGCGCCTTGGCCATCAGAACGTCGTCGAGATAGCGGTCGCCGATCTTGAGCGCATTCTTTTCCAGTCCGTATTCGACGAAGCCCAGGCTCGTATAGAGCCGCCTAGCGTGCATGTTGCCCCGGTCCACGGCAAGGTTCACCTGCTCCACCCGGCCCTTGGCATGGTCGAGGACCGCCTCGACCAGCCGCCGCGCCACCCCGGCGCTGCGTGCCTTGGGGCGCACGTAGACGCCCCAGATCGCCCCCTTGTGCGCCCGCTTCGCCGTCTGGCCGGCCTGGAATCCCGCAATTCCCAGCAATTCCTCGCCGTGGAAGGCGCCGAACACGTCGCTCGTCGACAGGTGATCGGCGAACCATTCCGGCGGGTTCCCGTTCTCGCTGGCGAAATCGCTGCCGAAGGAATCCGGGCTCTTCTTCAGCGCTTCCAGCCGGATCTCACGGAAAATCTCGGTATCCGGCCCCGGCTCCAGACGGCGAATGACGAAATCCGGGAATTCCATTGCTATTTCTCAGGCTCGAAGGGCTGCCATCACGCGCCGCACCTATGGTACAGGACGCCCGCCCGCGCAATGTTGCCCAAGCTCATGTCCGCACCCGTCGTCACCCGCTTTGCCCCCTCGCCCACCGGTTTCCTCCATATCGGCGGGGCGCGCACGGCGCTGTTCAACTGGCTCTATGCCCGCCACACCGGCGGCAGGATGCTGCTGAGAATCGAGGATACCGACCGCGAGCGCTCCACCGACGCTGCGATCGCCGCCATCCTCGACGGGCTCTCCTGGCTGGGGCTCGACTGGGACGGCGAGGCAGTCCACCAGTTCGCCCGCGCCGATCGCCACCGCGCGGCGGCCGAGGCGCTGGTCGCTTCCGGCAAGGCCTACTACGCCTATGACACGGCCGACGAGCTGAACGAGATGCGCGCCGTGGCCCGCGCCGAGGGCCGCTTCGCCCGCTATGACGGGCGCTGGCGCGACCGCTCGCCCGCCGACGCCCCGGCCGGCGTTTCCCCGGTGGTGCGCATCAAGGCCCCCATCGACGGCGAGACCGTCATCGAGGACAAGGTTCAGGGCCGCGTCGCCTTCCCCAACAGCGACCTCGACGATTTCATCATCCTGCGCTCGGACGGCACGCCCACCTACATGCTCGCCGTCGTCGTCGACGACCACGACATGGGCGTCACCCATATCATTCGCGGCGACGACCACCTGACCAATGGCGGCCGCCAGAAGATCCTCTACGACGCGCTCGGCTGGGCCCTGCCGGTCACGGCCCATATCCCGCTCATCCACGGGCCGGACGGTGCCAAGCTCTCCAAGCGTCACGGCGCCCTTGGCGTCGATGCCTACCGCGCCATGGGCTATCTACCCGAAGCGCTGGTGAACTATCTCGTCCGTCTCGGCTGGAGCCACGGCGACGACGAAATCATGTCCCTCGACGACATGATCGCCTGGTTCGATTTCGACGGCATCGGCCGCGGCGCGGCGCGTTTCGATTTCGCCAAGCTCGAGAGCGTCAACGCCCACTACCTGCGCAAGCAGTCCGACGACGCGCTCTACGACACGCTCGTGGCCGCCCTGCCCCATCTTGCCGAGGGCGCCGCTTTCCAGGCCAAGCTCGCCGACCACGGCGCCGCCGTGAAGGCCGCATTGCCGCTCTTGAAGGAGCGCGCGAAAACCCTCAACGACCTCATCACGGGGGCCGCCTTCATCGTCGCCGAGCGGCCGCTCGTCCTCGACAAGGCAGCCGAAGTCCTGCTCGACGTGGAGGCCCGCCAGCTGCTCGCCGCCCTGCTGCCCGTGCTCGGGGGGCTCACCGACTGGTCGGCCGAGACAACCGAAGCCGCGGTGAAGGCATTCGCAGCGGAGCGCGATCTGAAGCTCGGCAAGGTCGCCCAGCCGCTCCGCGCGGCGCTCACCGGCCGCGCCGCCTCGCCCGGCATCTTCGAGGTCCTCACCATTCTCGGCCGCGCCGAAAGTCTCGCCCGCATCGCCGATCAAGCGGCAGACTGACGCATTTGACGCGGCTGGACGGCGCGCAATTGCGCGCTATTTATGACGCCCTGCCCACCTCCGCGCGATGGACTTGTTGCGTCGCAACAAATACACTCGCACCCATCCCATTTCTGCAATCTCAACGACAAGGCGCTTGGTTTATGGCCACTGCGGATAAATCGAAAACCCCGGGCGGAACAGCTCAGCTGTGCATTGGTGATGAACGCTGGGACCTCAAGATGCGCACGGGCACCATCGGCCCCGACGTCGTCGATATCGGCACCCTCTATCGCGATACCGGCCGCTTCACCTACGACCCCGGCTACACCTCGACGGCATCCTGCGAGTCCGCCATCACCTATATCGATGGCGACCAGGGCGTGCTCCTCTACCGCGGCTACCCGATCGAGCAGCTCGCCGAACACGGCGACTTCCTCGAGACCTGCTACCTGCTGCTCTATGGCGAACTGCCGACGCCGGCGCAGAAGGCCGACTTCGATCATCGCGTGACCTACCACACGATGGTCCATGAGCAGATGACCAGCTTCTTCAGAGGCTTCCGCCGTGACGCGCACCCGATGGCGGTGATGTGCGGCGTCGTCGGCGCCATGTCGGCCTTCTATCACGACTCCACCGACATCACCGATCCGCACCAGCGCATGATCGCTTCGCTGCGCATGATCGCCAAGATGCCGACCATCGCGGCGATGGCCTACAAGTATCACACCGGCCAGCCCTTCGTTTATCCGCTGAATGCGCTCGACTTCTCGTCGAATTTCCTGCGCATGTGCTTCTCGGTGCCTTGCGAGGAGTACAAGGTCAATCCGGTGCTCGCCCGCGCCATGGATCGCATCTTCATCCTGCACGCCGACCACGAACAGAACGCCTCGACCTCGACCGTGCGGCTTGCCGGCTCGTCGGGCGCCAATCCCTTCGCCTGCATCGCCGCCGGCATCGCCTGCCTGTGGGGGCCGGCGCACGGCGGCGCCAACGAGGCGGCGCTCAACATGCTGCAGGAGATCGGCACGGTCGACCGCATCCCCGAGTTCATCAATCGCGCCAAGGACAAGAACGATCCCTTCCGGCTGATGGGCTTCGGCCACCGGGTCTACAAGAACTACGATCCGCGCGCCAAGATCATGCAGAAGACCACCCACGAGGTGCTGCAGGAGCTCGGCATCCAGGACGACCCGCTGCTCGAAGTCGCCATGGAGCTGGAGCGCATCGCGCTCACCGACGATTATTTCATCGAGAAGAAGCTCTACCCCAACATCGACTTCTATTCCGGCATCACGCTGAAGGCGCTGGGCTTCCCGACCACCATGTTCACAGTGCTCTTCGCGGTGGCGCGCACGGTCGGCTGGATCGCCCAGTGGAAGGAGATGATCGAGGACCCGAACCAGCGCATCGGCCGCCCGCGCCAGCTTTACGTCGGCGCCGAGAAGCGCGAATACGTGCCGATCTCCAAGCGGCGGTAAGCGGGCCAACTCTCCGGCCATACAATCGAATGGCCCTCTCCCCATGCGGGAGAGGGCTTTTTGTTTCCGGACCTTCCCAACTTCCATTCGTCCCCGCGCAGGCGAGGCCCCGGATCGGATTCGCCGCAGGGAGAGTCTCGCCTGGATGCCCGTTCGGTGCGGGGCATGAACGGAGTGTGCAACTGGCCGGAGCGTATCCAGGATCGGCCCTCCCGCAATCCGCTTCGCCCCTTGCGGGCTACGACGCCGCCGGCACCTGCCGGTCCTTCAGCGTCTCCAGCACGGCCTCGGCCGCCCGCGCGCTGGGTGCCGGTCCGTCGGGGTTCATCAGCCCTGTGATCCGGCCGAAGGCGGCAAGTTGCGCCGCCCGCTCCGGGCTGTCGCTGAGAAGCGGCGCCAGCGCCGCCACGAGCCGGGCCGGGTCGCTGTCGCCGTCGATGAATTCCGGGATCGCCAATTCGTCGAGGATCAGGTTTGGCAGGACGATCGACTTCGCCGTCAGCATCGCCTTGAACGGCCGCACCAGCGGGTCGGTGCGATAGGCCACCACGGTCGGCACCGCCGACAGGGCAAGCTCCAGCGACACCGTCCCGGACGCAGCGAGCGCCGCGTGTGCCCGCCGGAAGGATTTCAGCTTCTCCGCCTCGCCCTCCACGATCGTCGGCTTCACCGGCCAGTCGGCAATGCGCGCCCGGATCTCGTCGATAAGGCGCGGCACCGCCGGCAGCAGCACCTCCAGCGGTCCGCATTGCTGCGCAACCCGGCGAACCGCCTCGCCGAAGGGCGCTGTCAGGCGCGCGATCTCGCTTTGCCGGCTGCCGGGCAGCACCAGGAGAACCGGCGGGCGGCCGCTCGATAGCGGCGGACGCTCACCCTCCCCGGGCCTGAGCTCGCCGAGCCGCGTGATCAGCGGGTGGCCGACATAGGTGCAGGGCGGCCCGCCGAGCCGCGTGTGGACCTCCGGCTCGAAGGGCAGGATGGCCAGTACCCGATCGACGAAACGCGCCATGCGCCGCGCCCGGCCAGGCCAATAGGCCCAGACCGTCGGCGAGACGTAATCGACGATCGTGATGCGCGGGTTGCGCCGCCGCACGCGCCTGGCGACGCGCAGGCTGAAGGCCGGGCAGTCGATGGCAATCAGCACATCCGGCTCGGCCGCCAGAACCGCGGCCACCGTCTCGCTGATCCTCCGCGCGAGTTGCGGCAGGCGCGCCAGCACCGCTGTCACGCCGTGCAGCGCGATCTCCTCCATCGGGAAAAGCGAGGTCAGGCCGCAGCCGCCCATGCGCGCGCCGCCGACGCCTGAGAAGGTCACCGGCCGGCCGGCCGCCTGCTCCAAAGCCCGCATCAGCCCGGCGCCGAGCGCATCGCCCGACTCCTCGCCCGCGATGAGGAAGACCTTCAGGGCATCACCCGCAGTAAGGCCGCTGGTCATGGCGTCGGCCGCACCTCACCGTCGGCGCCAAGGATGAAGGTTCCGCTGTCCTCGGCCGCTTCAAGCGTTTCGGCGCGCTCGGCGATCATCACCCGGCCAGCCTCGATGACGATGCCCGCGAGCCCCGCCTTGACCACGGCCGTGACCGTGCGCGGGCCGATGGTCGGCATGTCGACGCGCAGGTCCTGCTGCGGCTTGGAACATTTGGCCAGCACTCCAGCGCGGCCCGGCCACTTCACGCGGCCTGCGGCGTGCAGGTCGCCGACCCGTTCTAGCATGGCGTCGGTGCCTTCGGCCGCTTCGACGGCCACCACCAGCCCGTTCACCACAACGGCGCCCTGGCCGATATCGTGTTCGCCGATCACCCGCGCCGCGTTCATGGCAACGCGGGCATCATCAAGCATCTCCTGCCCGGCGCGCGGGCCGGCCAGTTGCCCCGCCTTGGCCACCAGCTCCGGCGCCACCTCATGCGCACCGATCACGCGGAAGCCCCGTTCCTCCAGATAGCCGATGAGGTTGCCGAGCACGGTGTCGTCGCCGCCGACCATGGCCTTGAGGATGCGCGGCAGCAGGCGCAGCGTGCTGAGTTCAACCCCCAGGCTGCGGAAATCTGGCCGCCGGCTGACCGAGCCAATGAGCACGACGTCGCGCGCCCCGTGGGCCGACACCAACCCCTCGATGCGGCCTAATTGACCCCACTTGATGCCCTGGAACGGGAAGGCCTTCAGCCTGTCGTCCGCCTCGCCCTGGAGGCCGATGACCAGCACCTTGCGCCCGGCCGCGACCGCCGCGTTGGCCACCTGGAGGGGCACGCTGCCGCCGGCCGCCAGGATCGCCAGCGGCTCGCCCTGGGCCTCACGGGTCGAGGTCATCATCGTGCGCCCAGCCCGCCTTGCGTGGCAGCGTCAGTGGCCGACCGCCCGCGGCGCGCAGAAAATCGACCAGCGGTCCGATCGCCGCAACATCGCCAAATTCCTCCTCCACCGCCGCGATGCGGTCTGCCCGCGGCCCGTGAGCGTCGAAAAACAGGCGAAAGGCCCCACGCAACGCATGGATGGCGGCACGGTCGAAACCGCGGCGCTTCAATCCGCGCACGTTGACGCCGGCAATCGATGCATGCTGGCCGACGGCCATGGCATAAGGCACCACGTCGCGCTCCACGCCGGAGATCCCGCCAATGAAGCAGTGCGCGCCGATGCGCGTATATTGCTGCACCGCCGCGCCGCCGCCGAGGATGGCATAGTCGCCGATCTCGGCATGACCTCCGAGCATCGCGTTGTTGGTCAGGATCACGTTGTCGCCGACGACGCAGTCATGCGCGATATGCGAGCCAACCATCAGGAAGCAATGATCGCCGATGGTCGTCGTTCCGCGACCACGGCCGGTGCCGCGATGGATGGTGGCGTTCTCCCGGATGATGCAGTCGGCGCCGATCTCGATTGCCGTGTCCTCGCCGCGATAGCTGAGGTCCTGCGGCTCGCCGCCGATATAGGCCAGCGGCGAGATCCGCGTGCGCGCCCCGATCGACGTGTGGCCGACGATGATCACGCGGGCTTCGACGGCGACGCCGTCGGCGAGCGACACCTCGCCGCCGATCAGCGAATACGGGCCGACGGTGACGTCGGCGCCGATCTTGGCGCCGTCCTCGATGATGGCAGTCGGGTGGATACCGGTCATGCGGAGGTTTGCGGTTCGCCCATCATGGCGCTGACGATCGCCTCGGCGACGAGGGTGTCGCCGACCTTTGCTTCGCCGGCGAAGCGCCAGATGTTTCGCCGCTGCTTCAGTTTCTTGACGTGGTATTCGAGCACGTCGCCGGGCACCACCGGCTTGCGGAACTTGGCCTCGTCGACGGTCATGAAGTAGACCAGCTGCGGCCGGGCGCTCTTCATCGACGCCACGCAGATGGCGCCGGCCGTCTGCGCGATCCCCTCGATGATCAGCACGCCGGGCATCACCGGCCGTCCGGGAAAATGGCCGGCGAAATGCGGCTCATTGAAAGTGACGTTCTTGATACCAACGGCGCCGTTATCGCCGTCGATATCGACGATCCGGTCGACCATCAGGAACGGGTAGCGGTGCGGCAGAAGCTCCAGGATGCGTTCGATGTCGAACGATTCCAGCACCGTCGGCTCCTCATCCATCCGTCTGTCTCCCGCTGCCATGGCGCACTTTAGGCGCCCGGCGACGACGTTTTGGCCCATCCTCCGGAAATTGTCGATGGCCTGGCGACGATATGGGCAATGCCCAGGCGACGGCGACGGCGGCTACGCCCTCACCCCAGACGCAACAGGGGGCATGAAGCCCCCTGCCCGTCGCATATTTGCGGCAAATCCGATCAGAACTGCGCGCTGGTGCCGATACGGAAGAACTGCAAGCTGTCGTAGCTCTTCTTGGTGAGCGCCTTGGCGAAATCGGCGCGGATCGGGCCGAAGGGCGACTGCCAGATCAGCGACGCACCAACCGAGGAGCGGATCGCCGTGTCGTCCACGATCTTGGTGCTGTCGCAGGTAGCGCCGGACGTGCAGCTCGACGGCACATCCGCGCCCCACAATATGCCCGCATCGGCGAACACGGCACCGCGCAGACCGAAATCGGGCGGCACGGCCGGCAACGGGAACTGAACTTCGGCAGTGCCGTTGACGTAGTTCTTGCCGCCGAGCGCGACGTTGGCGACGCCCGGATCGAAGTAGCGCGGACCATAACCAAGCGAGGCAAAGCCGCGAATCGTCTCGCCGCCCCTGAAGAAATCGTCGGTGGTGGAAACCGGCTGGCCGATACCCATGATGTTGCCGGCACCCACCTTCACCAGGCCGACGAGGTCGTTGTTCTCGAACAGCGGCGTGTACAGCCGTGCATCGGCGCTGGAGCGGACGAAGCGGGCATCGCCACCAATGCCGGCGAAATCCTGGGCGAAGCGGAAATAGACGCCTTCGTGTGGATCAAGTCTGCTGTCGAGCGTCGAATAGGTCACGCCCCAGCCGGCCATCGAGGTCAGCCGGGATCCCGCCGGGAAGAAGCACGCCGAGATGTCGGAGGGGCATGCGCCGCCGCTGGTATAGTTGCTCGTGTCGGTCTGATTGGCCTTGTAGCTGATGTCAAACGTCAGTTCGTCGGTGATCGGCAGGCCGAAGGCCACCGCGCCGCCCGTCGCAACCGTCTTGAACGGCCGCGCCGAAGTCGCGCTCGTATAGCTCCGATTGCCGCTCAAGCTGAACGACATATGGTTGCCGAGGAAATACGGATCGGTGAATGACGCGTCGATCTGCTGCTTGTCGATGCCACCGCCGACGGCGATATGCACCTTCTGGCCGCGGCCGAGGAAGTTCTTCTCGTCCATCGACACCTGGGCGACAAGCCCCGTCGAATCGCCCGTCGTCTCGACGCCGCCGGCAATCCCGAACGAACCGGTCGACTTGTCCACGACATTGACGACCACCACGATCTTGTCAGGCGCCGAGCCAGGTTCGGTGGTGATCGCAACGGTCTGGAAGTAGCCGAGGTCGCGCAGTCGCCGCTCGGCCTTGTTGATCAGCACGCGGTTATAGGCATCGCCCTCCGACACTTCGAACTCGCGCCGGATGACGTAGTCGCGGGTCTTGGTGTTGCCGCGGACGTCGATGCGCTCGATGTAGACGCGCTGCCCCTCGTCGACGACGTAGGTCAGATTGATGGTGTTGTTGCTGTAGTCGCGATCGCCGCGCGGACGCACCTGCGCAAACACGTAGCCGAGCCGCGACAGCTCGATGGTCAGGTCCTCGGTCGACTTCTCGATCTTGGTCGAGTTCGAACGTATGGCCGCTCTTCGTCCTGATGACGTTCGCCAGCGCATTCGTATCGACGCCCTGGATCGACGAGTCGATCTTGACCTCGCCGAAGGTGTATTTCGGCCCCTCGTCGAGGGTGAAGGTGATCGTGTACTTGCCCGAAGCGGCATCGAAGGTGGCGTCCTGCGACAGCACCTGGAAATCGGCATAGCCGTGCTGCAGGTAGAAGCTGCGCAACAGGTCAGCGTCGGCGTTCAGCTTGTCCTGGCTGTAGATGTCGTTCTGCGTCATCCAGCTCAGCCAGTTGGTCTTCTTGGTCGCGATGATGCCCGACAGGCGATACGCCGAGAATGCCTTGTTGCCGACGAAATTGATCGCCGCCACGCCCGTGCGTTCGCCCTCATTGATGGCAAAGACGATATTGACGCGGTTGTCGGGCAGTTCGCTGACCCGCCCTTCGACCTCGGCGCTGCTGCGGCCCCGGATGCGGTAGTATTCCTTGATGTGGAAGACGTCCGCCTTGAGCTTGGCGTCGGTCAGCACACCGCGCGCCTTCAGTTCGACGATCGCCGACAGGGTCTTCGAATCGATCTTCTTGTTGCCCTCGAAAATCACCGAATTGATGATCGGGTTCTCGACCACCGTGACCACGAGCACGCTGCCGTGCTGGGCAACGCCCACGTCGGAGAACAGGCTTGTGGCGTAGAGCGCCTTGACCGACGCGTCGATATCGGCGGCGCCGTAGGGCTTGCCGGCCTTGATGGTCAGATAGGTCTTGATGGTGGCAGCTTCGATGCGCTGGTTGCCCTTGACCTGAATGCTGGAGGCAACCGCAGCGTGGGCGATTCCCGCGCTGACCACGGCGGCGGCACCGCCGAACGCCGGCAAAGCCAGCGCCAGCATCAATCCCAACGCCAGTCTACGGGCGAAAAACATAAACGAATTCATTTGGTTCGAATGCCTTGCTCGTCTGCCTGCCTCGTCCGCGCCGCCGAGCGGACAGAAAGCGCCCCGTCATGACCCAGCAGCGGCAGAATTACAGCCTTTTTGCCTCCCCGCAAGGCACATCCCCGTCCGCGTTTCCGAATCTGCACCCGCGTTGCCCGGCGGCCACGCATGGAAGCCATATTTCACAAGGAACTCAAATGAATAATATCGTTCCAGGTTGCGAAGATCATTAACACTAACACCAACGCGAATCCAACCCGGAAGCCGATCTCCTGGACCCGTTCGGAGAGTGGTTTTCCGCGCACCGCCTCGACCGCGAAAAACAGCAGATGTCCGCCATCCAGCATCGGAATCGGGAAGAGGTTGATGAGGCCGATGCTGATCGACAGAATCGCCGCCAGGTTGATGAGCGCGGCAATGCCGAGCGTGGCGACCTCAGCCGAGACCGTGGCGACCTGAATCGGACCGCCGATCTGGTCGGCTGGCTCACGCCCCACGATCACCGAGAACAGGTAGGACAGCGTGTGCCCGGTGATGGACGCCGTTTCCTGGGTGGCGACCCACGCCGCCACCGGCACCGAATAGTGCTCGGTCACCACCCCGGCGCCGCTCGGGTTGCGACTCACGCCGAGCATGGCCATGCGCTGTTTGCGCCCGAAAACCTCGGTTTCGGTCAGCTTGGGGCGCACCGACAGGGCAACGTCCTGGTCGCCGCGGCGCACCACGACGCTCAGCGTCTCCCCGCTGCTCAGGCTGACGATTCGCTGCAGGTCCGAGAAGCTTGAGATCTTGCTCCCGTCGATTGATTCGACCACGTCGCCGGGCTTGAAGCCGGCTTCCGCCGCCGGCGAGTTGGGCAGCACCGAATCGACTCGCGGGCTCATCACCTCGCGGCCGTAGATGCTGAAGATCGCGGTGAAGATGACGATCGCCAGCACGAAATTGGCGATCGGGCCGGCGGCGACGATGGCCGCCCGCGCGGCAACGCCTTTGCCGGCGAAGGAGCGCGCCCGGTCGGCCGCATCCATCTGCTTCAAAGCGTCGCGGTCCGGCACGCTCGATTCGTTCTCGTCGCCGAAGAAGCGGACATAGCCGCCAAGCGGGATCGCCGAGATCTTCCAGCGCGTCCCCTTGCGGTCGTTGAAGCCGATGAGTTCCGGCCCGAAGCCGATGGAGAACATCTTGACCGCGACGCCGGTCCAGCGCGCCACCAGGAAGTGGCCAAGTTCGTGAAAGAACACCACCAGGGTGAGGACGAACAGGAACGGCACGATGTAGCCGACGGCCGACCAGCCGAGATTCCCGATCCACGCAACCAGTCCCATGCCAGCCGTCCTTCCGCCGTTCAGTGCGCCCGGTGCGAGCGCACCAATTCGCTTGCGATCTCACGACCTTCGCGGTCCAGCGCGATGGCCGCCTCGATCGATTCCGGTACCGCCGGCACGCTCCGTGCCGAGACATGGTCGATCGTTTGCTCAACCAATCCGGCAATTTCAAGAAAGCCGATACGGCCCTCCAGGAATGCCGCCACCGCCACCTCATTGGCGGCATTGAGGATGTTGGTCGCCCAGTCCCCGGCATCAAGGGCCGCGCGCGCCAGCCTGATAGCCGGAAATCGGTCGTGGTCGGGCCGTTCGAAGGTCAGGCTGCCGATTTCGGCAAGGTCCAGCCGGCGGCCGCCAAGCGGGCCGGCCTCGGGCCAGGACAGGCAATGGGCGATCGGCATGCGCATGTCGGGCAAGCCCATCCCGGCCACCACCGCACCGTCGTGGAAGGCCACCAGCCCGTGCACCACAGACTGCGGATGCACCAGAACGTCGAGCTTCTCCGTCGGCGCGTCGAACAGATGGTGGGCCTCGATCACTTCGAGCCCCTTGTTCATCAGCGTTGCCGAATCGATGGTGATCTTGCGCCCCATCGACCAGTTCGGGTGCTTGAGCGCGTCCGCCGGGGTGGCGGTAGCCATGCGCTCCGCGCTCCAGCTGCGGAACGGACCGCCGGATGCGGTGATGACGATGCGCTCGACCTCCTCGATCGGGCGTTGCCCGAGCGCCTGATAGATGGCGTTGTGCTCCGAATCCATCGGCAGAATGGTGACGCCCTCCTCGGCCGCCGAGCGCATGAAGACGCGGCCCGCCGAGACGAGGCATTCCTTGTTGGCGATCGCCACGATGGCGCCGGCGCGGATGGCGGCATGGGTCGGCGCCAGACCGGCGGCGCCGACGATGGCGCCGACGACCAGATCGACCGGCCGCTCGGCCGCCTCGCGCACGGCCGCCTCGCCGGCCGCGGCGGCGATGCCGGTTCCCGCCAGCGCCTTCTTGAGGTCGCCATAGGCCGCCGGATCGGCGACGACCGCCAACCGCGCTCCGGCCGACCGCGCGATGCGCGCGAGCTTGTCGGCGTTGGTGTTGGCGGTGACTGCTTCGACGGCAAAGGAACCGGCGCGTTCGTTGATCACCGACAGCGTGCTGGTGCCGATCGAGCCGGTGGCGCCCAGAATCGTCACCCGCCGCGGCGCCGCCTCCGGCCGCGGTTTGGGGACAATTGCAGCGCTGACCGTCACCATCTCAGCAGCCCGGCAGCGATGTGCCATGGTCCGCCGTGCAGGAGGCCGACCATCACCGCCGCAGCGACCGCGAACACCAGGCCATCGACGCGATCCATCAGGCCGCCGTGGCCGGGAACGATGATGCCGGAGTCCTTGGCCCCGAAACGGCGCTTGATGGAGGATTCGAAGAGGTCGCCTGCCTGGCCGGTGAGCGACAGAAATGCGCACACCAGCGCCAGCTCGGGCGCCAGCGGAACCCGCGCCAGCGCGGCGACTACCAAGCCGATGACCACCCCGGCGACCAGGCCGCCGACGGCACCGGCCCAGGTCTTCTTCGGCGAGATCGCCGGCCACAGCTTCGGACCGCCAAAGGCACGGCCGACGAAAAAGGCGCCGCTGTCGGTGCCCCAGACGACTGCAAAGACGACCACCACCGCCGCCAGGCCGTGGTCCGGCGCATATCGCAGCAGCAGCAGGCCGAGGCCGAGCACGGCGCTGTAGGCGACACCCGCTGGCCGCCACAGCTCGCGGCTCGTTGCCGCCGCGGCGACCACCGCCAGGGCCGTCAGGCCGACGGCCGGCAGCGCATATCCCGCCGCCAGCAGCGCGAAGCTCGCCACCACCGCGGCCGTGAACGCCAAGGCCGGCACCAGCCGGTCGCCGGTCAGACCGATCCATTCGAGGTGGACGATAATCACCGCCGCCGCTACGGCGACCGCCGCGGCCCAGCCGCCGAACCAGGTGGCCGCCAGCGTCAGCCCGGCCAGAATCGCGGCCGAGGCAAAGCGGACGATCATCTCGTTCCGCGTGAGCGGCGTGAAACCGCCTCCACCGCTGACGCGCGCCACGCTCACGCGTTCTCCCGTCCGCCGCGACCGCCGTAACGCCGGCTACGGGTCGCAAACGTCTCCAGCGCCGCGCCGAGCGCGTCGCGGCCGAAATCGGGCCAGTTGACCTCGAGGAAGACCAGTTCGGCATAGGCCGATTGCCAAAGCAGGAAATTACTGAGCCGGATTTCCCGCCCCGTGCGAATGACGAGATCCGGGTCGGGGAATTTGGCCGTGTCGAGGTGGCCGGCGATCGTCTCCTCGTCGACCGCATCCGGATCGAGCCTGCCGGCCTTGACCTCGCCGGCAATGCTGCGCACCGCGCGTGCAAGCTCGTTGCGCGCGCCATAGTTGAAGGCGAAAATCAGGTGAAGCTTGCGGTTGCCGGCGGTCAGCGCCTCCGCCTCGTCGATCAACGCCAGAATGTCGCCGGGAACACCCTCGCGGTTTCCGATGATGCTGATGCGCACACCCCGGGAATGAAGCTCGGAGACATCGCGGCGGATATAGAGCCGGAAAAGGCCGAAGAGGAAGTCGATCTCGTCGCGCGGCCGCGTCCAGTTCTCCGAGGAGAAGCTGTAGAGCGTCAGATAGCGGATCTTGAGATCGATCGCCGCGCGCACCGTCTGCCGGACGGCCTCGACGCCGCGCCGGTGGCCCTCGCCGCGCGGCAGGCCGCGCGCCGTCGCCCAGCGCCCGTTGCCGTCCATGATGATGGCGACATGACGCGGCAACGTGGCCGTTTCCGGCGCGGCCGATGCAGCTTGGTTCTGGTCGGCGAGCAGGCTCATGCCGTTCTGGCTCCCTGGCGCCCCTAGATCTGCGTGATCTCGGCCTCTTTGGTGGCCAGGATCTCATCGATCTCAGAAATGGTGCTGTCGGTCATGGATTGCACCTTGTCGCTGTCGACATGGGCCTGATCCTGCCCGATCTCGCTGTCCTTTTCCTGCTTCTTGATGGCATCGAGAGCGTCGCGGCGCACATGCCGCACCGCCACCCGCGCGGCTTCGGCATATTTGTGGGCCACCTTGACCAGCTCCTGCCGGCGCTCGGCATTGAGTTCCGGGATCGGTATGCGCAGCAGCGTTCCCTCGACAATCGGGTTCAACCCAAGGTTGGCCTCCCGGATCGCTCTGTCCACCGCATGCACGTTGGATTTGTCCCATACCTGCACCGACAGCATGCGCGGTTCCGGCACGCTCACCGAGGCCATCTGATTGAGCGGCATCGACGCGCCATAGGCCTCCACGTGAATCGGCTCGAGCAGGCTCGTTGAAGCGCGCCCGGTGCGTAGGCCGGTCAGTTCCCCCCGCAACGCCCCGACGGCGCCTTGCATCCTGCGGTTGATGTCTTCGCTGTCCATCTCTTCCCCTGATCATTATCGGCCAAACGCGGCCGCCCTGCGTCAGGCGCTCCCGCGGCCGTCCACCTCGGGGACGGGCCAGGTTCAGCCTTCGGCGACCACCGTCGCCCGGCCCTTCCCCTGGAGAATATCAACGAAGGCGCCGGGTTGCTTGATGGAAAAGACGATTACCGGAATCCGGCTGTCGCGGGCAAGTGTGATCGCCGCGAGGTCCATCACGCCCAACCCCTGTTGCAGCACCTCAGCGTAGCTCAGCCGGTCATAGCGCGTCGCCGTCGTGTCCGTTTTCGGGTCGGCCGAATAGACGCCGTCGACCTGCGTGCCCTTGAACAGCGCGTCGCAGCCCATCTCGGCCGCGCGCAGCGCTGCGCCGGTATCGGTTGTCACGAAGGGGTGCCCGATGCCGCCGGCGAACAGCAGCACTTCGCCCTTCTCGAAGGCGGTTTCGGCCACCCGCTGGTTGAAGACTTCGCAGATCGAGGGCATGGCCACCGCCGAGAACAGCCGGCTCGCCACCTTGCGCTCGTCCAGCTTCTGCTGGAAGGCGATGGCATTCATCACCGTGGCCAGCATGCCCATCTGGTCGCCGGCGATGCGGTTGCCGCCTGCCTTGGCAAGCGTCACGCCGCGGAAGATGTTGCCGCCGCCGATCACCAGACAGACCTTGACGCCGAGCTTGACGGCGGTCACCACATCGTCGGCGATCCGCCCGGTCACCGCATCGTCGATGCCGAAGGTCTGATCGCCGAGCAGCGCCTCGCCCGAGACCTTGAGGAGAACCCGTTTGTAGCGGAGCGGCGCTGTCATGGTCACGACTCGGGAAACGTTGGAAAACCGCCATCGGGATACACGATGGCCGTTGCCCTGTCACGGCCGCAGGCCGCTGCTGTCGTGCTCGCTCGGCGCGGCTCCGCGCCCAACGAAAAGGCCCGGACGGTCGTCCCGTCCGGGCCTTGATCGTTTCCGCCAGCCGGCGGTCGGCTATTTGGTGCCGGCCGCGGCGGCGACCTCGGCGGCAAAGTCGCTCTCCGCCTTCTCGACGCCTTCGCCCAGCCGGAAGCAGACGAACTCGGTCACCGTCACCGGGCCGCCGATATCCGTCTCGGCCGTCTTCACCGCCTGCTCCACGGTCTTCTCAGTGTCGACGACGAAGGTCTGCGACAAGAGCACGACCTCCTCGTAGTACTTGCGCAGGCGGCCCTCGACCATCTTCTCGATGATCGCCTCCGGCTTGCCGGATTCGCGCGCCTGCTCGGCGAAGATCGCCTTCTCGCGCTCAACCACCGCCGAGTCGAGTTCGTCGGTGCGCACCGCCAGCGGCGCAGCCGCAGCGACATGCATGGCGATCTGCCGGCCGACCTCGCCCAGCTTGTCGGCCTTGCCGGACGATTCAAGCCCGACGATGACGCCGATCTTGCCGAGGCCGGGGGCGACGGCGCCGTGGACGTAGCTCGCCACCGCGCCCTCCTTCACCGACACCTCGGCGCTGCGGCGCAGCGTCATGTTCTCGCCGATCGTCGCGATCGCCGAGTTGATCTCTTCCTCGACCGTCTTGCCGGACGGCATCTTGGCGGCGGCAACCGCGGCCAGCGAGCCATCGGTCGACAGCGCCGTCCGGGCGATGGCAGTGGCCAGCGCCTGGAATTCGGCGTTGCGGGCGACGAAATCGGTCTCCGAGTTGAGCTCGATCATGACCGCCCGCGTACCCTCGCTGGCAACCGCCACCAGGCCCTCGGCGGCCACGCGGCCGGCCTTCTTGGCGGCCTTGGCGAGGCCCTTGGTCCGCAGCCAGTCGATGGCGGCCTCGATCTCGCCTTTGGTCTCGGTCAGCGCCGCCTTGCAGTCCATCATGCCCGCGCCCGTCTGGTCGCGCAGCTCCTTCACCATTCCTGCGGTGATGTTCATGTCGTCAATCCTTACCTTGCGGCCGGGCGGCCGGAACCCCTAGCCGCCGGCCAGGGTCTTTGCCTGCCCGATCCAATCGTCGCGCATAATCCGGCCCTTGAAGTTCAGGGCGTCATCCACCTTGGCGATGTCCTCGTCGGAGAAGTTCGCCACCTGATCGAAGCGGGTAACGCCGAGCGCGTTGAGCTTCCGCTCAAGCACCGGGCCGACACCCGTGATCTTCTTGAGATCGTCGGGATCGCCCGCCGGCGTCTCGAACAGCGGTTCGACCGGCGCCGCCGGCGCTGGTTCCGCCTTGGCGGACTTGCCCGTATCGCGCGCCTGCGGCTCCACTGCCTCGGCCGCGCTCATGTCGACATCGCCCACCGGCTCGAGGACCACCGCCTCGCCCACCGGCTCCAGCACCACCGGCTCCGGCGGCACTTCTTCCTGGGCGCCGATGTCGATGCCCGCTTCGCCCTGGGCGCGGCCGATGCCGTCGATCGCCGCCCTGGCGATGAGGTCGCAATAGAGCGTGATGGCGCGGCCGGCGTCGTCGTTGCCGGGGATCGGAAAGGCGATGTTGTCCGGGTCGCAGTTGGAATCGATCACCGCCACCACCGGAATGTTGAGGCGGTTGGCCTCGTCGATGGCGATCTTTTCCTTGTTGGTGTCGATGACGAACAAGAGGTCGGGAACGCCGCCCATGTCCTTGATGCCGCCGAGCGCCTTCTCCAGCTTGTCCTTCTCGCGCGTCAGCATCAGCCGCTCTTTCTTGGTGAGGCCCTGGGCCTCGCCGGCGAACAGCGTCTCCAGTTCACGCAGGCGCTGGATGGAGCGCGAGATGGTCTTCCAGTTGGTCAGCATGCCGCCGAGCCAGCGGGCGTTGACGTAATACTGGGCCGAGCGCTTGGCCGCGGCCGTCAGCGGCTCCGCCGCCTGGCGCTTGGTGCCGACGAAGAGCACGCGCCCGCCGCCCGCCACAACGTCGCTCACCGTCTCCAGCGCCCGGTGCAGCATGGGCACCGTCTGGGCGAGGTCGATGATGTGGATGTTGTTGCGCACCCCGAAGATGTACTGAGCCATCTTGGGGTTCCAGCGGTGCTTCTGGTGGCCGAAGTGAACGCCAGCCTCGAGCAGCTGACGCATGGAATAATCGGGCAGTGCCATGACTACCTTGCTCCTTTACCGGTTATGCCGCCGCGGGGGTTGAGTCCTGACAAGGACACCGGAAGGGTCGTTCGCCCGCTCTAGGACGGCCGATTGACCCGAACCCCGCGTGTGAGATGGAGCGCCTTATATGGGGATGATTGGCCGAAAGCAAGGGATGGCGCGGGCCCCTGCCCGCGCGGCCCGACCAGCAGCCTCCGCCGCGCGCCCTACCGGTATTCCGGGTTCGGATAGTCGAAGCGGCAGCCGGCGTCCCATAATTCGCGCTGGTTGCCGTGGACAGGGAAGCCGCCGGCCTCGCGCAGCAATCGGGCGGTGTGCATCAGGTTCCAGGTCATGAAGGTCGTGTTGCGCTGGGTGAACTCGTTCTGAGGGCCCCCCGACCCCTCGTCGAGATAGGACGGCCCCGGCCCGATGTCGCCGATCCAGCCGCAGTCCGCCTGCGGCGGGATGACGTAGCCGACGTGCTGCAGCGCATAGAGGATCTCCATGGCGCAATGCTTGACGCCGTCCTCGTTGCCGGTGATCACGCAGCCGCCGGCCTTGCCGTAATAGATCCACTGGCCCTTGGCGTTGAGCATCGCCGACATGGCGTAGAGCCGCTCGATCAGGAGCTTGGCGACGGCCGACATCTGGCCGAGCCAGATCGGCGAGCCGACCACCAGGATGTCGGCCTCGTGGATGATCGGCCAGATGGTCTTCGGCCAGTCGTCCGTCTTGAAGCCATGCTCGGTCATGTCGGGATAGACGCCGAAGGCGACGTCATGATCGACCAGGCGGATATCGGTCGCCTGAACGCCCGCCTTGCGCATGATCGCCGCTGACATCGCCATCAGCCCGGCGGTATTCGAGACCTCCGGCGACGGTTTCAGCGTGCAATTGACGAAAGCCGCCTTCAGTCCCGAAAAGTCGAAGGGATTGCTGGCACAAAGCTCTTCCTGCTTCTGCGACAGATCCGCCATGATCGTTGCCTCCCAGCTTGGGCGTGATGTCTCGCCCGTTTATGGGCGGCGCGACCGCAACGAGGCAATTCACACTAATGCGCGCGGCAAGTGACCATGCGCCCCGGGGAACCCTGCCTGCGGCAGGCAGATACCCGTCCGCCCTGCCGCTGATCAGCGCTGCGAGACCGCGTCGCCTTCGACCAGCTTGCGCAGCTCGCCGACCTTCTCGTTGATGAACCAGCCATAGAAGTTCTCCTGCGGCCATTGCGGCGGCAGGCCATTCCGGGCGCGTGCGTCGTTCTCCGCCTTGAGGTCGTAAGCGCGGGTGGCGGAATCGCCGAGATTGTAGAGCGTGGCGACGACCCCGGCGTTCTGTGAGATGTCGAAGCCGGCGATGTGCTTGTAGTTGTCGATCGAGATGCGGATCGAGGCGGCGATGTAGTGCATCGAGGCGTCCGGGCTCATGATCTGCGAGAACACCTGCGGCGCGTTGTCGATGGAAAGCAGCGGCAGCCCGCTCTTGCCGTGGACGAGATCGGTGACGCTGAGCGCGACGATGGGGCCGAGCTGGCCGACGCCGAAGGTCTGGCCGGCATGCGCCGGGGCGAAGAACACGCGGTTCAGCCGCGTCGGTGGCCACGCCTTGCCGCCCGCCGCCCTGCCTTGGAACTCGCGGTTCCACACGGTCTCGCGGCAGTCCCACTTGTCATAGTTGACCTTCATCGCCTCGCAGCGCGCGAATTGCGGGCGCGTGAAGAAATCCTTGGCGAGCTCTCCCTGGTACTCGAAGGTCAGGGTCTTGTTGTTCATGTATTGCAGCGCCTTCACATAGTAGCTCTGCAACGAATCGAACACGTTCATGTTGAAGGTATGCTCGCCGACGATCGCCCCGACGATATCGACCGGATCGATCTGGTAGATCTTCGCCGCCCGCTTGAGGTTGGCCATCAGGTGCTTGTCGGTGGCGAGCACGTCGACGACGTGATGGTACTTGTCGTCCCAGTTGCCGCCCTGCTGCATCAGCGTCAGCAGGAAGGATTGCACGGCCACCGGCGGCTGCGTCTTGGCGTGGTAGTCCGAAGGAACGACAATGATGCTGGATTTCGCGGGAGCCGGCGACGCACAGACCGTCGTCGCAAACGCCAGGGCGACGGCGATCCACCGGGCTCGTTCCATGACGCACCCCCGCAACCCAGGTCACCGGCCTCAGGGTCGCGCGATTCGACCCCGTCACCCGCGCGCAAGAACGTCTTTCTATTTCAACTTGGAGCGATATTGCATGGCCGTGCACGCAGCGGTCAAGGCGATTGAATAGGCGAGCGTTTGGGGGCCCGTCAGCGCCCGTCCACCTGCAGCATCCAGTTCAGGATCAGCCGCCAGTCGGTCATGCGGATGGGCGTGCCGTGGACGCCGGTGTTGAAGATCGCCACCTTGATCGGATAGCTGGGGTCGGCGGCGCGCACCTTGTTGTAGAACGCCACCTCGTCCTTCCAGCCATAGATCGGATCGGCGGTGCCGTGGCCGAGATAGACCGGGAAGCGGTGGCCCTTGCCGGTGACCGCCGGCGAGGTGATGAAGCGGTCGTCGTGGTTGGAGCCGAGCAGCAGCAGGCCGGCGATGTGCGGCGCTGCGTTGGCGTCGGCGGCGAGTTGCCAGCAGATCGCCCCGCCCCATGAGCCGCAGGCGATGAAGATCGCCGCCTGTGGCGACTTGGCCGCCTGGTCGAGGACGAGGTTGCGGATATCGGCCGCCCCCTGCGGTCCGAAATCCGAGAAGTCCGGCGACAGATAGGCCCCGTCGTTCTGCTTCATCAGGTTCATGATGCGATTGAAGTTGCCGCCGAACATCCACTCATCCACGCCTTGCGTGCGGCTGCCGCCCATGCCGTGGATGTAGATGACGACCGCCTTGGCGCCGCCCCCGACCTTGCCGGTGCCCATTACCTTCAGCGAGCGGTCGCCGGCGCCGACATAGTTGAACGTCCAGGCGCCGATGGGACTGACATATTCGGCCTTGGCCCGCTTCTCCACGATGGCGTCGCGACCGTAAAGGTCGCGCTTCTTGGAGTAGTCGACCATGACGTAGTTGCCGTCGTCCTGCACCTGCAGGATGCCCGGATACTTGAACAGGTCGTCCTTGAACGGCTCCAGCCGATAGGGCGCCGCGGCGGCGGCAATGCTGACCGTGGCGACGAGGGCGGCGGCGGCAATGGCGAAGGCGGCGCGGATCATGCGCGCCACCATAGCGGCGAACCGGTCGCCGAGGCCAGTTCCCCGCCAAGGATTGAAGGGCGCTACGCCGCCCTGTCGGACACCGCCGACACCGGCGTGATGCACGCCTGCGCGGCGGGCGCAGGTAGCGCCGCCACAAACGGAAGTCGCCGTGTCTTCAGCGTGATTTGCCTTCCGTTCGTTCCCGCGCAGGCGGGAACCCGGGACGGACTCGAGCGCGCCCCTAAACCAACTCCACCTGCACCACGCCGCGCACGGCGCGCAGCGCGCTGGCGATCTGCGGCGTCACCGCATAGCGGCCGGGAAGCCGCATCTCCACCTCCTGCTTGCCCTCTTCGAGCAGCAGCACGAGGCTCGCCTCGCCCTCGCCTTTTGTCCCGAGCTGGCGCTGGACGCTGTTGAGCGGCGCCGCGTCGCGCACGAAGACGCGGATCTGCTTCAGCCCCGCCATCACCCGGTCGAGCGACTCCACCGACTGGATGCGCATGTTGATGCCCTCCGGCCGGTCCTCGGCATTGACCAGCGCCACCACCGACTGGCCGGGTTCGAGCAGATCGCGATAGCGGTTCAGTTCCTCCGAGAAGGCGACCGCCTCGAAGGCGCCGGTGGAATCGGAAAGCTGCACCACGCCCATCTTGTTGCCGGTGCGCGTGCGCCGTTCCTGCTTCGAGGTGACGGTCGCCGCCAGCCGCCCGGCGGTCGCCCCGCCGTGCACCGACTGGGCGAACTCCGCCCAGGTCTGCACCCTCATCTTGGCCAGCACCCCGGCATATTCGTCGAGCGGATGGGCCGAGAGGTAGAAGCCGACCGCGTCGTGCTCGCGCTTCAGCTTCTCCGCCGCCAGCCACGGGTCGACCACCGGCAGGAGCAGCGGCTGGCGATCTTCCGCGGCACCGAACATGTCGGCCTGGCCGACCGCGGCACTCTCCTGCAGGCGGCTGGCCATGCCGAGAATGCGGTCGACGCCGGCCGTCAGCCGCGCCCGGTCGGGCTCGAGTTCATCCAGCGCACCGGCCGCGATCAGGCTCTCCAGCACGCGCTTGTTGATGACCTTGGGATTGATGCGCCGGCCGAAATCGGCGAGGTCGCTGAAGAGTTCCGCCCCGCGCGCTTCGACCAGGCTCTCCACGGCGGAAGCGCCCACCCCCTTGAGCGCCGCAAGAGAATAGAGGATGCGGCCCCTGCCCTCCGCATCGAGCACGTCGAACGCTACGCCCGAGTGGTTCACCGACGGCGCCTCCACCGGCACGCCGAGGCGGATCGCCTCGCGCCGGAACTCGGCGATCTTGTCGGTGTTGCCGCTATCCAGCGTCAGCGACGCCGCCATCAGCTCGGCCGGGTAGTTCGCCTTGAGATAGGCCGTCTGATAGGTGATCAGCGCATAGGGCGCCGAGTGCGATTTGTTGAAGCCGTATTCGGCGAACTTGGCACAGGCGTCGAAGATCTCGGTCGCCAGCGCCTCGTTGTAGCCGCGCTCCGCCACGCCCTGCATGAAGCGGCCGCGCTGGGCGTCCATCTCGGCCTTGATCTTCTTGCCCATGGCGCGGCGCAGGAGGTCGGCTTCCGCCAGCGTATAGCCGGCCATGTCGCGGGCGATCTGCTGCACCTGCTCCTGATAGGTGATGATGCCATAGGTCGGCTCGAGGATCGGCTTGAGCACCGGATGCAGGTACTCCACCGGCTCCTTGCCGAGCTTGCGGGCGCAATAGGTCGGGATATTGGCCATCGGTCCCGGCCGGTAGAGCGCCACCAGCGCCACCAGGTCCTCGAAGCGGTCCGGCCGCATGTCGACCAGCGCCCGCCTCATGCCCGCACTTTCAACCTGGAACACGCCAACCGTGTCGCCCCGCTGCAGCATCTCGAAGGTGGCTGGGTCATCAAGCGGAATGCGCGACAGGTCGAGGTCTATGCCGCGCCGGCGGATGAGCTTCACCGCCACGTCGAGCACGGTCAGCGTCTTCAGGCCGAGGAAGTCGAACTTCACCAGCCCCGCCTGCTCCACCCACTTCATGTTGAACTGGCTGACCGTCATGCCCGAGCGCGGATCGCGGTAGAGCGGCACCAGTTGCGACAGCGGCCGGTCGCCGATGACGATGCCGGCGGCGTGGGTCGAGGCGTGACGGTAAAGCCCTTCGAGCTTCATGGCGATTTCGAGCAGGCGGGCAACCATCTCGTCGCCGTCGCGGGCCGCCTGAAGCTGCGGCTCGCTCGCCAACGCCTTGGCCAGCGTCACCGGGTTGGCAGGGTTGGCCGGCACCATCTTGGCCAGCCGGTCGACCTGGCCGTAGGGCATCTGCAGCACGCGGCCAACGTCGCGCAGCACGGCACGCGCCTGCAGCGTGCCGAAGGTGATGATCTGCGCCACCTGGTCGGCGCCGTATTTATGCTGGACGTACTGGATCACCTCGTCGCGCCGGTTCTGGCAGAAGTCGACGTCGAAGTCCGGCATCGAGACGCGGTCGGGATTGAGGAAGCGCTCGAAGATCAGGTTGAAGCGCAGCGGATCGAGGTCGGTGATGGTGAGCGACCAGGCGACCACGGACCCCGCGCCCGAGCCGCGCCCGGGACCGACCGGGATGCCCTGCCCCTTGGCCCACTGGATGAAGTCGGCGACGATCAGGAAGTAGCCGGGGTACTTCATCTTCTCGATGACGCCGAGCTCGTAGTCGAGCCGCTGGCGATAGTCCTCCTCGCTGAAGCCCGGCGCCAGGCCGTGCGCCTTGAGCCGATTGGCGAGCCCCGCCGTTGCCGCTTCGCGCAGCGCCAGCGCCTCGGCGCGGTCGGCCTCCTCCGGGTCGGCGCCGACGCCGGCGAAGCGCGGCAGGATCGGCTTCTGCGTGCGCGGCCACCACGAACAGCGCAGCGCGATCTCGACCGTGTTCTCGGTCGCCTCCGGCAAGTCGGCGAACAGCGCCACCATCTCGGCGCGGGTCTTGAAATAATGCTCCGGCGTCAGCCGCCGCCGGCTGCCGTCGGCGATCACCGCGCCTTCGGCAATGGCGATCAACGCGTCATGCGCGTCATAGTCGTCGCGCTTGGGAAAGAACGCCTCGTTGGTCGCCACCAGCGCCAGCCCGCGGGCATAGGCCATGTCGATCAGCGCCGGCTCCGCGGCCTGCTCGGCCGACGTGCCGTGGCGCTGCAGCTCGACATAGAGCCGGTCGCCGAACACCTTCGCCAGACGGTCGAGGCGGCTCGCCGCCAATTCCCCCTGCCCATCCACCAGCGCCCGGTTGACCGGCCCGCCGGGGCCGCCGGTGAGCACGATCAGCCCCTCGCTGCGATCGCTGAGCGCATCGAAGGCGACATGCGCCCGGGCTTCGGCCTCGCCCTGCGTGTAGGAATCGGAGTTGAGCCGCACCAGATTCCAGTAGCCGGCCTCGGTCGCCGCGATCAGCACGAGATCGGAGACCGGCCTGCGCGCGGAAGCGCCCGCCCGGTTGTCTTCGGCCATGTCGGCAAAATCGACCGCCACCTGGCAGCCGACAATGGGCTGGATGCCCTTCTCGACCATCTTTTCGGAAAACTCGAGCGCGCCGAACAAATTGCCGGTGTCGGCGATGCCCAGCGCCGGCATGCGATCGGCGCTGGCCAGCTCGATCAGCCGCTTCAGCGGCAGCGCGCCTTCCAGCAGCGAATAGGCGGAATGGACCCGGAGGTGGACGAAGCCCACCTCCTCGACGATACGACTCACGATGCGGTTCTCCTCGGGGCTCAAGTGTCCACGAGGCTTCCCGCCCTGTCCATGCACGCCCGCGTCCATCGCGCCGCTTATCCCCGCTGCGCGCGCCCGCGTGACCGCGTCACCTGGCAGCGTCATGCGGAACCGTCCCCGAAAGGCGCCCGACCACACCGCCCGCGCGCTCCTCCCCCCGTCATCCTCCTGCTTGACCGTCATCCTCCGGCTTGACCGGAGGATCGGCATCGGCAAGCACCGGCCTTCCGTATCGCGGTGGGCTATCCCCCGGTCTCGGCTTTCGCCTCGTCGAGGGATGACCGAACATTGGGGTGCCTGTGCACCGGCACACGCGGCATCTTCCGCCTACACCACAGCGCTCAGCGACACCGACCAGAGTGCGATCATGCCGACAAAGGCACCCACCGCCGCCAGTGCCGCCATATCGCGAATGAAATCAGACATTTGGATCTCCAGCTCTCACCTTGGGAGGAGAGTATGTTCTTGTTTTGTTCTCCTATCAAGGATGGGCATGTACCCCCTTGACGTATGTTGGGCCATTTCCTATATTCCTTGGTGAAGGAGATGGCCATGACCAAGCCGATGACAGTTCAGGAGTTTTTCGAGCAATTCCCGAATGATGACGCCTGCTTGGACCATCTTTTTAAGGTGCGCTACGGCGTAGAGCCGGTTTGCCCAAAGTGCGGCCAAATCGGCAAGTTTCACCGGCTGGCGAAGATGCCCGCTTACACTTGCAATTGCGGCCATCACGTTCACCCGATGGTCGATACCCCGTTCCATCGGAGCCGGACCCCGCTGCAAAAGTGGTTCTTCGCCATGTTCCTTTTCACCACGACACGGAACGGCGTCGCGGCCAAGGAAATCCAGCGCCAGATGGGCGTCACCTACAAGACGGCTTGGCGCATGACGAACCTGATCCGAAAATACATGGGATGGGTTGACGGCGACGCGCCGCTCGGTGGTCCCGGCGGCGGCGTTGTCGAGGCCGACGAAGTGATGATCGGCGGACATGCCCCGCGCGGCACCGACAACAAGACGCTTGTCATGGGCGTGGTCGAGCGCGGCGGCGAAATCGTCACTCGCGTCATCCCGCACCGTGGCGAAAGCGCAGTCATGGGCGTCGTACAGGAGTTCGTGCGGCCGGGTTCGACCATCGCCACGGACAACGCCCGCGCCTATCGCGACATGCCCCGCTATGGCTACCGGCACGGCACCGTTGACCACGTTCACGGCGAATACGCCAACACGCTCGACGGCTTCTGGTCGTGGTTCCAGCGCGCCGTCGTCAGCACGCACGTCCATGTGTCGGCCAAGTGGCTCCATCAGTACCTCGGGGAGTTTGAGTTCCGCTTCAATCTTCGGAAGCATCCTCACCTTCTTTTCCCGCTGCTTCTGGCTTCTTTCCAGAGGCCATCGCTTTCAGCACCGCGTTGAAGCGGTCTTGATCGCCGGTCGCCGGATGCTCCTTGGCGTAGCGGTCCAGTTGACCACTGCGCCGGGCTTCTTCTAGGCTGAGATGCTTCCCGCGTGACATTCACAACTCCCAAGACAGCAAGTAGACACTTACAGGTGCCGGGTCTGCGTTATCGACTGCGTGAACGTGTAGATGCAGAGTTTTGTTTTTCGGTAGACGCATTCCGATAACTGTATGGACGCTGATATGATCCCATCCAAAAAGGGGACCAGCGGAAGACGATCCTCCAGGTATGGCCTTGATGGCGCGGCTGGCACTCTCGGCCCGCAATTTGACTAGCGAGTTCACCGGAGCCTCTCGAACGGCGAACGGTAAAGGTCGTTCGTTGTCAGCCTCAGAGACGACAAGCGTCACAAGACGACGCGGAACATGATAGATGAATTGCCCACCGTGCCATTGCCCGGATTCGTCAATCTTCCGCCGGGCGGCAAAAAAACAATAGATGGCTGTCGCCAATAGCCAGACGCCAAAGACTGGCAGCCATGCCAACAAAACGGCAAACCGAACGGTGATCTCTTCGGATGCCATCGTGATCAACCCGAAGAATTCGAGAATGAAAACGGTGCTGATCGAGACGAAAGCAGCCGCCAAAAAACGGGGCACCTGCACCAATATGCGCTGCGAGAGTTCAGTGCCGTAGATGGAGGCGAACTGTCCCGCCTTCGCTTTCGTGATCTTGCCCAAAAGAGTGCCCGACTCGTCCTAGTTGCGGTCTGTCCCCATGATACCGCAAATAGGCACATACGCCAAAGGGATACATGCGCAAGGATGGGCATGTATCGGTAGTGCCTCAGTTTGAATTTTCGTCGGAGTGACCTGAGCCCCGTCTTTCATCCAGTCGGAGGCAGAGCCCGTTCTTCATTTGAGCCATTCAGGCTCGGTGGTGCAACGGGATGGGGCGCGGGGCCCCCAGGCGGCTCAAGCGACCCGTCCCGTTGTATGCCGGGACCGCTGAGTTTTGCGTAGACCGCCGGCGGCACGTTGCCGATGGCACTGTGTGGCCTCACGGTGTTGTAATCGTCCATCCAGTCCGCCAATGCCAGGCGAGCATCGGCAAGCGATGCGAAGATCGTCTCGTTGAGCAGTTCGTCGCGCAGCCGGCCGTTGAAGCTCTCGATGAAGGCGTTCTGGGTCGGTTTGCCTGGTGCGATGTAGTGCCACTCGATGCGCGTCTCCTGGGTCCAGCGCAGGATCGCCATGCTGGTCAGCTCGGTGCCGTTGTCGGAAACGCACATTGTCGGTCGGCCTCGCCCGGCGATGATCCGGTCGAGTTCACGGGTAACACGCAGGCCGGAGAGCGAAGTATCAGCGACCAAGGCCAGGCACTCACGGGTGAAGTCGTCGACCACGGCCAGGATGCGGAACCTGCGGCTATCGCTGAGCTGATCGCTCACGAAGTCGAGCGACCAGCGCTGGTTGGGACCCTGCGGGATCGCCATCGGAGCCCTTGTTCCCAGCGCTCTCTTGCGGCCTCCACGCCGGCGGACCTGGAGCCGTTCCTCCCGGTAGAGCCGTCTCAGCTTCTTGTGGTTCACGTGGGTGCCCTCGCGGCGAAGCATGATCAGAAGGCGGCGGTAGCCGAACCGGCGGCGCTGGCTCGCCAGCTCACGCAGCCGGCCGCGCAGCACTGCATCGTCAGGACGGATGCTGCGATAGCGCATCGAGGTCCGGTCGGCCCCGATCGTCCGGCACGCCCGCCGCTGGCTCACTTCGTAGGACGCACAAAGATGAGCCACAGCCTGCCGCTCCACAGCGGGCGTCACCATTTTTTTGCGTTCAGGTCCTTCAACATGGCGACGTCGAGCATCGCCTCGGCCAGCAGCTTCTTGAGCTTCCGGTTCTCGTCCTCGAGAGCCTTCAGCTTGCGGGCATCCGACACCTCCATCCCGCCAAACCGTGACTTCCACTTGAAGAAGGTTGCGCTGCTGATGCCGTGCTTGCGGCACAGGTCCGCCGTCTTCATCCCTGCCTCGTGCTCGCGCAGGATCCCAATGATCTGCTCTTCCGTAAACCTCGAACGCTTCATCGTCCGGTCCCTCCAGGGTGCCGGACTCTACCCATTTTTGGAGGAGGTTCAGGGGCTCAGGTCAGGAGGCCAATGCTAGGATTTTGCTGAGGCGCACGATGCTCTGTCCGTTGCCTTGGCGGCGGCCTGCGAGGGCGCAGACGGGAGCTCCAGGACCGCAGTAGAGTATCTCCAACCATTGCGGATTGATGATCTTGCCGACTATGAGAAAGTTGCAGTCGCCATTTAACGCGATCCTCTTCCCGGTCGGCCCCATGATCTTTATTTGTACGTCGCCCATGGGGCCGCACGCGTCGTGGTGCTTGTTGCCAGAGGGGTAGAGCTTAAGACCGTATTCATCCGCAATCACGACCTCGCCAATCGACCCCACTAGGTGTCCATCAGGCGTGAACCGTCGGCCTCTGCCTTCATACAGGGCGTCGAGGTCCTCCACTGCCTCGTATATCTTTTCGACGGGCGCAGGGAGTTGGATGCGTTTCCTAGCGATCATATTTCTTCTTGTACGGTCCACGCCGGCCCGGCTTCGGCGCCCTCGCCTCGACTAGCACGGCAATATCTTCCATCGACCACAGGTGGTCGCTGACACCAGCGGCCATAGCTGGCGACAGCTTGTGCGCCTTGTGCGTGCGGCAGAAGTTGTACCGGACGAAATGGAACGACGGCGCATGCATGTGGTCGCCCGTTGCGCTTGATCACCGACGCCTGAGAAACAGGAAATAGACGGCAGCGAACGCCACTACGATGGCGATGTTGCCGATGAGCCGTTCCCAGAAGTGGTTCCTCAGGAACGCGAAATCGACGCCCACCACGACGACCACCATCACCACGAGGTAGAGTACGCCCAGTACCGGCTTGCTCATTTCAATGCCCTTTCGGCCACGCCGCGCCCCGGCTCCAATCACCCCCGTGCCCCCGTGTCTGCGCCCTGCCCGATATCGCGAGCCTACCCCCCATTCGCCCTCGCCGCTTCCCGCACCAGCGCCTTGAACGCCGCCTCGTCGATCGTGTCGCCCTCGTGGAAGTCGATGGCGCGGCGCGTGCCGGCGTCGAGGCTGGCGTTGAACAGTCCCGCCGGGTCAGCGAGCGCCGCGCCGCGCGCGAAGGTCAGCTTCACCTTGTCCTTGTAGGTCTCGCCGGTGCACAGGATCCCGCCGTGCTCCCACACCGGAACCCCATGAGGGTTCGACGGCTTGCGCCACTTGACCGCCTCGACCACCTGCGCGTCGGCCTCCCTGATGAGGGCGCGCAGCCGCGCCAGCATCGCGCCGCGCCAGTCGCCGAGCGCTTTGATCTTCGCATCGATCAGTTTCGAGGCGGACTCCACTCCGCCCTCCGTGCCGCTCTTCGTCATGGGTTTCGCCGCTCCGGTGTCTGTGGCCGCTTGCCGGCCATGGGCAAACCATAGGGCACGACCCGCGGGCGGACGACCACGCGCCCCCCTTGCTTTAGCCGTCAAGTCCTGTCCTTCTCGTCATCATAGCAAATGAGGGATGGGCGATGTCGAATACGCGCGTCCTGACTTGTTGCGCAGTCAACCGCAAATACGCCGGGGCTGCCGCAAGCGATGAATCGGGAAAGGCACGGTGCCATCGGCTGGCGCCATTTGGGAGGCGACGCCAATGAGAACGCTGTTCCTCGCGGTTGCGATCCTGGCGCAGGCAATCCTGGCCGCGCCAATTCCTGCTCACGCTGCCTCGGCTGCGGACAGGTTCGACTTCCACTTCGGTGACGACGTGACAGCCGACGTGCAGGCCTCGGTGCGCGAGGCGGCAAACACCGCTGCGAAATTCTATGCAGAAAGCCTTGGGGCGTCCCTTCCTGACCAGACACAGGCGTTTGTGTCCGGAGACGCCAAGTTTCTTGCACGCAGCTACGCGAAGCACACAGGGGCCAAACTAACCGCCCAGATCGTGAAGGACTGGACATCTCTTCGCGAGAATGCAGCCACTTATGGCGCCATCTTCGTGCGGACCAACTCCAAGTCGTTCAACATGAGCAACGGAAACAGTCTGCAGGGGCAGAGAACCAGGATCTTCGTGCACGAACTCTTCCACGTGCTTCAATATGATCTGGTCGGCCCAAAGGCCAAGAAATGCTGCGCTTTCGATAAGGTTCCTGTGGTTGGGCCAACCTGGCTGATGGAGGGGTCTGCCCAGTACCTCCAATATTTCAACGAGGGGCCACAAACTCTCTCTGGCTGGCGAAATTGGGCGCAGAAGCAGAAGCAAGCATCAACGGCGACGCTTCAGTCGTTTGAAACGCGAAAGGGGATGGACGCGGAGCCGAACGCCTACGATATTTCGGCCCTCGCCGTGGAAAAGCTCGCCAACAAGGCGGAAATAACCAGTCTCGTGAAATATTGGCGTGAGATCGACAATGGACGTACGTGGCAGCGGGCATTCAAGGACGCGTTTGACACCACTCCTGCGGAATTCTACGCCGCGTTCTGATCCATCCTTCTGACCATGAAGTATCCGACAGCCTGAGCTGCCTGCCGAAACGATTTGGGCCCGCTCAGAACCGGCTCGGCGGCGCGGGCTTCTCGGGGCCCGTGAACATGATGCCGGCCGCCCTCCCGCGTTCCCAGACGCGGTCGGCCGGCACCAGCACATTGTTGGCGACGATCAGCACCTCAAAATGGTCCGGCAGGGCCACCGGATCGCTGAAATCGAGGTGCGCCCCACCTTCGGCGATGTTGCGGATGATGCAGTCGATGGTCGAGGAGTTGTGCAGGACGACCTTGGCTTCCTTGAGCGTCCGGTGGCGGACTGATGCGCGGCGGTCTTGTTCCATGGGTCGCCCCCGATCGGACGGCGTTTGCCAGCGGCTCGGTCAGTCGCCGCGCTCTGCGGGCCATGGATACCGTCGCCGCCGTCGGTCGCCGTGAGTTTCGAATCTACCACTGTCAGGCGAAGCAACAAGCCGCCGTCCCTGGCGTCAATGCCTCAGCCCGGCGACGCGCCGTCCGCCGCCCCCGCCTTCACCTTTCGGTGCAGCTTGTATTCGTGCCAGGTGAGCACCAGCACCGCCGCATCGAAGACGGTGAGCACGGCGAGCCACAGCGAGAAGGCGAGCGAGATCTGATAGCTCTGATAGGCGATCAGCAGCACCAGCGCGATCATGAAGGCCGGATAGGCCCAGGCGGCCTTGTCGCGCAGTACCATGATCACCAGGAACAGCTTGATGGCGCCGTGGGAGATCAGATAGATCGCCGCCGCCGCCTTTTGCGGCACCGACAGCGCCTGCGCCGAGTGCATGATCATGTTGGCGAGGAAGTCGCGCGGGTCTTCCAATAGCTCGCTGTGCGTCAGCCAGTTCGCCAGCGCAACGATCAGCCCGCTCGGAATGAGATAGAGCACCGCCCCGCCGGCCATCTCGATCACGCTGTCGATCGCCTTGAGGATCAGGCTGATGCGGAAGACGCGGCGGATGGTGGCTTCGCGTCCGCTCAACACCCCGCCCGTCTCCGGCTGCTCGCTCGTCACTTCCATCCTCACGCTCCGCAATCCGCTGCCCGCTTGAGCATCACCGCGCGCTCGCGTTCGTTGCGGGTCATCGCCGCGGCGCGCTCGAACGCGGCGCGCGCTTCCCGCCCGCGCCCGAGCTTCTCCAGCATGTCGCCCTGCGCCGCCGGCAGCAGGTGATAGGCCTTCATCGCCGGCTCGCCTGCGATGGCGTCGAGGATGGCGAGCCCGGCCTCCGGCCCCTCGGCCATGCCCACCGCCACCGCCCGGTTGAGCTCCACCACCGGCGAGGGCTGGATCGCGGCGAGCGCCTGATAGAACGCGGCGATACGCGTCCAGTCGGTGTCCTCGGGCGATGCGGCGCGGCCGTGGCAGGCGGCGATCGCCGCCTGCAGCACATAGGGTCCAGGCGGCCCCAGCGCTTCCGCCTTGTCGAGTGCCGTCAGCCCGCGGCGAATGGCGGCGTGGTCCCAGCGGCTGCGGTTCTGGTCCATGAGCAGGATCGGCTCGCCGTCGGGTTTCAGGCGGGCGCCCAGCCGCGAGGCCTGAATCTCCATCAGCGCCACGAGCCCGTGCACCTCCGGCTCGTTCGGCGCCAGCCCGGCGAGTACACGGCCGAGGCGCAGCGCCTCCTCGCAGAGCTGCGGCCGCGTCCAGTGCTCGCCCGCCGTCGCCGTGTAGCCTTCGTTGAAGATCAGGTAGATCACTTCCAGCACCGAGGCCAGCCGCGGCGCCAGTTCCGCGCCGCGCGGCGCCTCGAAGCCGACCTTGGCCTCCGACAGGGTCCGCTTGGCGCGCACGATGCGCTGCGCCATCGTCGGCTCCGGCACCAGAAAGGCGCGGGCGATCTCGTCGGTGGTCAGTCCGCCGATGAGGCGCAGCGTCAGCGCCACCCGCGCTTCGGTGGTCAGCACCGGATGGCAGGCGGTGAAGACCAGGCGCAGCAGGTCGTCGCCGATGTCGTCATCCAGCGCCGCTTCGATATGGGGCGTCGGGTCCAGCCCTTCCTCCATCTCGCGGCCGATCTCGGCATGCTTGCGCTCGGCCATCTTCTTGCGGCGCAGCCGGTCGATGGCGCGATTCTTGGCGGTCGCCATCAGCCAGGCGCCGGGATTGTCGGGCACGCCGGTTTCCGCCCAGCGCTCCAGCGCCACCACCAGCGCGTCCTGGGCCAGTTCCTCCGCCAGCCCCACGTCGCGCACCATGCGCGCCAGGCCGGCAATCAGCCGGGGCGATTCGATGCGCCACAAAGCGTCGATGGTCTTGTTGAGGTCGGCGGCCATAGCGGCCGTCGATAGACCACCGCCGCCTTAGCGATGCAAGTGCGGCCAAGAGCGCCGCCTTCAGCCTTGCGGCCCCGCCGCATGGCGCAGGATCGCGCAGCCGTTGGTCAGCCTGCGCGCCTCGACCAGCTCCAGCTTCTTCCTCTCCGGCGCCTCCTTGAACAGCGGCGTCCCGCTGCCCAGCAGGTGCGGCGTGATGCACAGGCGGATCTCGTCGAACAGCCCGGCCGGCATGAGGCTTGCGGCGAGATCGGCGCTGCCGAAGAGCAGGATGGTCTTCGGTGTGTCGTGCTTGAGCTTCGCCACCTCGGCGACCGCATCGCCGGCCGGAAAGCGCGTATTGGTCCACCCGCCTTCGCGCTGCGAACGCGAGAAGACCACCTTCGGCAGGGCGTTCATGTAGTCGGCCACCACACCGGGCTCCTCCATCGGCCAGTACGCCGCCATCAGGTCGTAGGTCACGCGTCCGAAGAGAAGCGCACCGGCTCCCTCGAGCTGTTCGATCGCGAACGTCTCCAGCTCCTCGCCCCAGACGCTCTGGTGCCAGGAGAGGTCGTGGCCCGGCCCCTCGAAATATCCGTCGATGGTGACCAGATTCCACATGATCAGCTTGCCCATTGCCCGGCGCTCCTATTCCGTCGGCGGCTCTTCGTACATCGGGCGCACTTCCAGCTCGCCCTCCCATTCCGGCCAGTGCTTCAGGTGCAACTCCATGAAGCGGCGCACCCAGACCATCGCTTCTTCCTTGGAAGCGACGTCATAGGTGGTGAAGCCGCCGATCACCTCCTTGGCTTCGGTGAACGGCCCGTCGGTGATGGTGAGCTTGCCCTTGGCGATCCGCGCCCTGGCACCGGACGCCGTCGATTGCAGCCCGCCCCAGTCCACGAAGACGCCGGCTTTTTTCGCCTCTTCGCCGAGCGCCATGATCCCGTCGATCAGCGCCTTCGGCGGCGGTTCGCTGATCTCGGCGCATTTCACGATGGTCATGAATTTCATGGGTCTATCTCCTGCGGTTCGGGTTGCCGCCGGTCACTCCGGCTCGTTCAGACGACGAGCAGGCCGGGTCGAAATCGACAAACCGACAAGGAACTATTCGCTGCCGATGAAGCAGGGGCCGAGTTCGCGCACCTCGACGGTCGCCCATTCCGCCGCCGGGCAGTCGTTGGCGATAGCCACCGCCTCCTCGCGCGTGTCGACGGTAAGCAGGAAGAAGCCGCCGATCATTTCCTTGGCTTCGGCGAAAGGACCGTCGAGCGAGGTCGCCTCGCCGTTGCGCTTGGTGATGCGCACGGCGTCGCTGTGCGCCAGCAGGGATTCCGTGCGGACGAGTTGCCCGCGCGCCTTCAGTCCCTCGGCGTATTTCAGCATGCGGGCGTAGCGCCGCTCGCCTTCGTCACGCCCGGCGATGCGCCGGTCCTCCGGCCCCTCGACGATCAGCAGCATATAGCTCATGGGACTTCCCTCCCGCCGGCGGACGCGCCGAAGTCGCGCCTCCTATCGCCGGCGGGCGGCCACGTAAAGAGTGCGGCGATCAGTCTGCCTCGGTGCAATTGACGATCCACGGGATGCCGAAGCGGTCTGTCAGCATGGCGAAGCGCTCCGCCCAGGATGTTTTCTGCAGTTCCATGCTCGCCACGCCCCCCTCCATCAGCGCCGCATAGATGCGCTCGGCTTCCCCCGGGTCCATCATCTGCAGCGATACGAAGAAGCCCTGCGGCTTGTTGTAATAGGCCGGCGGCGCGTCCGAGCCCATCAAGATGAAGCCGTCGGCCGTCTTCATCTGGATATGCATGATCTTGTCCTGCCAGTCGGGCCCGACAGACGCGGCCAACGGTGACTGGCCATGGGTCATCTGCATCTCGATCGTGCCGCCGAACAGCTTCGCATAGACGGCGAAGGCTTCGGCACAATTGCCGGCGAAATTCAGATAGGGATTGATTTGCATGGATGTGATCCTCGTGCGGCGCGTCGGCGCCTCAGCCATTGTTGACGTGAAGGATGTTGCCGTCGGGGTCCTTGAACCAGACGGCACGGAAGTCGCCGAAGACGTGGACGTCGCCGTCCCGCTGGCTGCCCGGAAAGTCGTAATGCTCGAAGGTGACGCCGGCCCGCTTGAGTGCCGCGACGATGCTGTCGAGCTCGGGGCCGACGCCCCAGGTGGCCGTCGTCGCCTTGTTGGTTCCGGCAAGCTCCGAGCGGTAGACGACAATGGTCGAACTGCCGCTCTTGAAGAGCGCGACCTCGCTGCTCTCCGGCCCGCTCGGGGTGAGCCCCAGCGTAGCGCCGTAGAACGCACGCCCGACCTCCAGGTCCTTCACGGCGACGGTCGCCATGGCGTTCTTGTCGGCAAGCATGGTGTCCCCTCCGCTGTCGCCGCCGTCACTTGTCGGCGTTGAGCAGGTCCAGCAGCGCCGCCTCGCGCTCAATCGCCTCGCTCGGCTCGAACTCCTCGATCTCCTGCACCTGGCGGATCTCGATGATCTCGTTGTCGCCCATCGGTGCCCGCCTGGCCCATTCGACGGCCTCCTCCAGCGATTTCGCCTGGATCATCCAGTAGCCGCCGAGCACCTCCTTGACCTCGGCGAAGGGGCCGTCCTGCACCGCCGGCTTGCCGCCGGTAAAGGTCACCCGCGCCCCCATCGACGGCGGATGCAGCCCGTCGAGTGCCAGCAGAACGCCGGCCTTCTGCAGGCTCTCATTGTATTTCGTCATGGCCTCGATGGCCGCCGGATCAGGCATCGTACCCGGCTCGGCGGACTCGTATCCCTTGGGGATCACCAGCATCATGAAACGCATGGGTGTCGGTCCTCTCGTTCCTCTGGTGAACGCGGGCCCAATCCCGCGCTCTCACCTTCATGACGAACCGGGAACTCCGGATTCGACACGGGCTGAGAAGAAAAATTGGTCACCGGCCGCGCAGGGCAAGGCCGGTGACCCTGCTGCCTACTCCGCCGCTTCGACTTCCACCTCGACGGCCGCGGGCTCCATGCCGCCCTCCGGCTCCCCGGCGTCCGCCTGGCGCCGCAGCGTCAGCGCGGCAAGCGCCAGTGCGCCCCAGGCGCAGGCCGTCATCAGGCCGATCATGGGCAGCACGGTGCCGTTGAAGATGGCGCTGGCGACCACGATCATCACCGCGCCGGTCAGCATCTGCAGCGTGCCGCCGAGCGCCGCCGCCATGCCGGCGATCGGCCCGTGGTCGTCGAGCGCCATCACCATGGTCGTCGGGATAACCAGCCCCATGAAGGAGAAGCCAACCAGCAGGAAGGCCATCAGCACCGGCAGGCTGTCGACGCCGGCGAGCGTCAGCCCCAGCAACACGGCGAGCACCGCCGCATAGCCGGCGACGGCCACCGTCACCAGCCGGACGAGGCCGAAGCGGCCGCCAAGCCAGGCGGCAAGCTGCGAGGAGCCGATGAAGCCGACGGCATTGAGCGAGAAGGCGATCGAGAACGCCGTCGGCCCCAGGCCGTAGTGGTCGATGTAGATGAACGAGGCGCTGGCGAGAAAGGTGAAGAAGCTCGCCATGCCGAGTGCGCCGATGAAGGTCAGCCCCAGGAAGCGCGGATCGCGCATCAGCGTCGCGAAACCGGAGACAAGGCTTGCCCGCTCCAGGCGCACGCGGTTCTGCGGGGCGAGCGTTTCCGGCAGCACCGTCGCGATCAGCCCAAAGCTCACCGCCGCGGCAATCGTCACCGCCACGAACACCGCCCGCCAGCCGAAGGGCACGATCAGCGCGCTGCCGGTCACCGGCGCCAGGATCGGCGACACCGAGATCACCAGCATCACCAGCGCCATCAGCCGGGCGCCTTCGATGCCGGTATGCAGGTCGCGGATAATCGCCCGCGGGATGACCATCACCGAGGCGGCACCGACGCCCTGGAGCGCGCGGAAGGCGATCAGCCAGCCGATCGACGGCGCGAACGCACAGCCGGCCGAACCGAACGCATAGATCGCCAGCCCGAAATAGAGCGGCGCCTTGCGCCCCACCATGTCGGACACCGGCCCGTAGACGATCTGGCAGACGCCGAAGGCGATGAAGAAGGCCATCAGCGTCATCTGCGTCGCCGCCGTCGAGGCATGCAAGTTTTCGGATATCGTCGGCAGCGCCGGCAGATACATGTCGATGGCAAACGGCCCGATGGCCGAGATCAGGCCCAGCACCACAGCATTGCGGAGGAAGCGCGAGGTCATGGAACGAAAGCTCCGGTTGCGGCCGCCGTGAGGCAGCCGGTCTGCTGGTCTCCATGGCGGAAATGTGCCGCCGCCGGTATTGGTGTCGCGCCACGCTGTCCTGCGTCGCCGCGCTCCCTCTCATGACGAACGCAAAGACGTGGAATCGACACCGGCAGTCAGAAAATCGAGCCGGATGAACTAGGGCGACGCTGGCCGACAGCCAAGAGAACGCCGTTCATCGCAGCAATGCGGCCATCGCATCCTTCCCCCGATGACCGCAATGCACTCTGTCACACCAATATGACAGGACGTGTCAGGAGGACGGTCCGCTGCCCGGATGGAGCGTCAGCGAAATCCGGGGCCGCCCTACAGCAGCCGCGACTTCTCCAGGACCAGCAGCCGTTCCTTGGTCAGCACCCCACCATAGGCGGAGAAGCCGCCGAGCCGGTCGCCAGCCGCCAGCACCCGGTGGCAGGGGATGACGATGGGCAGCGGATTGGCCGCCATCGCCTGCCCGATCGCCTGTGCGCCACGGGGGATTCCCGCCCGCCGGGCGACCTCGCCATAGCTCGCCGTCTCGCCCCAGTTGAGCGACCGCGCCGCGGCATAGATGCGCCGCCGCTCCTCGCTGGTCTCGGCCGGCAGGTCCACCACGAGGCCCGAGAACTCGGTCTCGGCCCCCTCGAAATAGGCGCGGAGCGCCGCGATCGCGTCGGCCACCGCCGGAGGCGGCTCGCCCTCCACCGCGCCCCGCTTCTCCAGCCGCGCCCGCGTCGCCGCGATGTCCGCCTCGGGCAACTGCACGCGCGTCAGCCCGGCCTCGTTCCAGGCCACGCCACAAAGCCCGAATTCCGTGTCGAACAGGCAATATCTCTCAGTAGCCCGGTCCAAGCCCGACTCCATGTTCCGCTTTTGTTCTTGCCATAGTCCGCCGCTCCTGACAAGACTGGCAGCAGACTGAATCGCCTGACCGCATTTCCCTCTCGACGAGGAGGAGCCGCCGCTTGTCTCGCGCCAACAAGAGCATAAGTTCGGGGGGCGGCCGACGCCGCAAATCCCCTTCGGAACAGCGTGCCATGGCCGACAACAGCCCTGCCCCGGGCAAGTTCATTTCGATCCGCGGGGCGCGGGAACACAACCTCAAGAATATCGACCTCGACCTGCCGCGCGACCGGCTGGTCGTGCTCACCGGCCTGTCCGGCTCCGGCAAGTCGTCGCTCGCCTTCGACACCATCTATGCCGAGGGCCAGCGCCGCTACGTCGAGAGCCTGTCCGCCTATGCCCGCCAGTTCCTGGAGATGATGCAGAAGCCGGACCTCGACCAGATCGACGGTCTGTCGCCGGCCATCTCCATCGAGCAGAAGACGACCAGCCGCAATCCGCGCTCCACCGTCGGCACCGTCACCGAGATTTACGACTACATGCGGCTGCTGTTCGCCCGCGTCGGCGTGCCCTATTCGCCCGCCACCGGCCTGCCCATCGAGAGCCAGACGGTGTCGCAGATGGTCGACCGCGTTCTGGCGCTGCCCGAAGGCACCCGCCTCTACCTGCTCGCGCCGATTGTGCGCGGCCGCAAGGGCGAGTACCGCAAGGAGCTGGCCGAGCTGATGAAGCGCGGCTTCCAGCGCGTCAAGATCGACGGCACCTTCTACGAGATCGCCGAAACCCCGGCGCTGGACAAGAAGCTCAAGCATGACATCGAGGTGGTGGTCGACCGCATTGTCGTCGGTGACGGCATCGCCACGCGCCTCGCCGATTCCTTCCAAACCGCGCTCGAGCTCGCCGAGGGCCTCGCCATCGCCGAGTTCGCGGACGCCCGCGCGGCCAACGCCAGCAAGGGAAAAGAAGATCCGAGCGAAGCGAGGCAAGGCCAAGCGGCCGCCGGCCGGTCAGGCCGCCCCCGCGGAGGCGGTGCGCGCAGCGCACCTGCCGTGAGCGAAAACGAACGCATCCTTTTCTCCGAGAAATTCGCCTGCCCCGTCTCCGGCTTCACCATTCCCGAGATCGAGCCGCGGCTGTTCTCGTTCAACAATCCCTATGGCGCTTGTCCCGTCTGCGACGGGCTCGGCACCGAGCGCGTCGTCGACCCGGCGCTGGTCGTCCCCGACGACACGCTGTCGCTCCGCGACGCGGCTATCGCGCCGTGGTCGAAGACCTCCTCGCCCTATTACCAGCAGACGCTGGAGGCGCTCGCCCGCGCCTACAAGTTCTCCACCGACACCGCCTGGCACAAGCTGCCCCAGAAGGCCCGCGACGTCATCCTCTACGGCACCGGCGAGGACCAGGTCACCTTCAACTACAACGACGGCCTCAGGGCCTACCGCACCACCAAGACCTTCGAAGGCGTCATCCCCAATCTCGAGCGCCGCTACCGCGAGACCGACTCCGCCTGGGTACGCGAGGAGGTCGAGCGCTACCATTCGGCCAAGCCCTGCGAGGCCTGCGGCGGCAAGCGGCTGAAGCCGGAGGCGCTCGCCGTCAAGCTCGACACCCTCGACATTTCCGAGGTCACCGACTTCTCCATCCGCCGCGCGCTCGCCTGGTTCGCCCACCTGCCCGAGACGCTGACGAAGCAGCAGAACGAGATCGCCGTCCGCATCCTGAAGGAGATCCGCGAGCGGCTGAACTTCCTCGTCGATGTCGGCCTCGATTACCTGACCCTCGCCCGCGCCTCCGCCACGCTCTCCGGCGGCGAGAGCCAGCGCATCCGCCTCGCCTCGCAGATCGGCTCCGGCCTCACCGGCGTGCTCTACGTGCTCGACGAGCCCTCCATCGGCCTCCACCAGCGCGACAACGAGCGCCTGCTCGGCACGCTCAAGCACCTGCGTGACATCGGCAACACCGTCATCGTCGTCGAGCACGACGAGGACGCCATCCGCCACGCCGATTACGTCGTCGACATCGGCCCCGCCGCCGGCATCCACGGCGGCCACGTCATCGCCAAGGGCACGCCGGCGGAAATCATGGCCAACCCGGATTCGCTCACCGGCCAGTTCCTCTCCGGCACCCGCTTCATCGACGTACCGGCCACCCGCCGCCCGCCGAAGAAGGGCAAGGCGCTGAAGATCGTCGGCGCCACCGGCAACAACCTGAAGAATCTCACCGCCGAGATCCCCATCGGCCTGTTCACCTGCATCACCGGCGTCTCCGGCTCCGGCAAGTCGACGCTCACCATCGACACGCTCTACCGCGCCGTCGCCCGCCGCCTGAACGGTTCGCGCGACGTGCCCGCCGAGCACTTGCGGCTCGAGGGGCTGGAATATCTCGACAAGGTAATCGACATCGACCAGTCGCCGATCGGCCGCACCCCGCGCTCCAACCCGGCCACCTATACCGGCGCCTTCACCCCCATTCGCGAGTGGTTCGCGGGCCTGCCCGAGGCCAAGGCGCGCGGCTACGGCCCGGGCCGCTTCTCCTTCAACGTCAAGGGCGGCCGCTGCGAGAAGTGCCAGGGCGATGGCGTCATCAAGATCGAGATGCACTTCCTGCCCGACGTCTACGTCACCTGCGACGTCTGCCAGGGCAAGCGCTACAATCGCGAGACGCTCGAGGTCCGCTTCAAGAACAAGTCGATCGCCGATGTCCTCGACATGACGGTCGAGGAGGCGCGCGATTTCTTCGCCGCCGTCCCCTCCGTCCGCGACAAGATGGAGACGCTGGATCGCGTCGGCCTCTCCTACATCCACGTCGGCCAGCAGGCGACGACGCTGTCGGGCGGCGAGGCCCAGCGCGTCAAGCTGTCCAAGGAGCTGTCGCGCCGCTCCACCGGCCGCACGCTCTACATCCTCGACGAGCCGACCACCGGCCTGCATTTCGCCGATGTCGAGAAGCTTCTCGATGTCCTCCACGAGCTGGTCGACCAGGGCAACACGGTGGTCGTCATCGAGCACAATCTCGAGGTCATCAAGACCGCCGACTGGATCATCGATCTCGGCCCCGAGGGCGGCGACGGGGGCGGCGAGATCGTCGCTGCCGGCACGCCCGAGAGTATCGTCCGCGACAAGCGGAGCTACACCGGCGCCTTCCTCAAGCCGGTGCTTTCCCGCGCCCGCGCCTCACGCGCCGCACGCGACGGCGCCGCGGATGTCGAGGCGGCGGAGTAGGTTGGGATGAGCGAGACCCTGCGCCGGGTGCAGACATTGGTGCTGGCGGGCGACGTGCATGTTTCCGAGCACGGCTTTTCTGAACTCCGCCAGGATGATATTTTGATCGAGGATGCGGTGATCGGGATTGCGACGGCCGTTGCAATCGAAGATTATCCAGCCCGCCGCCGCGGCCCCAGTGTTCTGACTCTGCAATACGACGTCCACGGACGGCCCATCCATGTCGTATGGGCTCTTCCGGCAAATCAGCGCCGCCCTGCGGTTATCGTCACTGCCTATCGACCCGACCCGGAATTGTGGGACAGCGACTTCAAACGACGGAGCGTCCGATGACAAGAAAATCGATCAAGCTGGTTCACGAAGGCAAATACGCTGCCGAGGTTGAGATCGAGCTGCACTACAGCGACGATAGTTGGTCGCCGACCATGTCGGCGGACGACGCCCGCAAACTCGAAGCCGTCACGCTTGCGCTCCGCCATGGCAACCTTACCGAGGCAGCACGGCACGGCCGTGTCTTCGAATTGACCCCGGTCGGCTGATGCGTAGCGATGGCGGTGGCGAGATCGTCGCTGCCGGCACGCCCGAGAGTATCGCCCGCGACAAGCGGAGCTACACCGGCGCCTTCCTCAAGCCGGTGCTTGCCCGCGTCCGCGCCTCACGCGCTGCCCGCGACGGCGCCGAGGAGGATGTGGAGGCGGCGGAGTAGCGCCACAGGGCTCAACGCGTTAGTGTGTTTCAACTTTGCTCAACCCGATGAGTGAGCTATGGCCACACTTCCATACGTGACTGCACCTGGTGGCATTGAAAAGGCATTGAAAGGCATAAAGTCTGCTGCCACGCCAGCCACTGTAAGCCAAGATTTTGTCAAGACAATTCTGCAAATCAAAGGCGGCTCCGGAAATCAGATGACTTCCTATCTCAAGAAGATAGGTTTTGCCAACGCTGATGGAACACCATCCGCGATTTACAACCGCTTCCGCAATTCAACAACGGAAGGTGCCGCCGCAGCAGATGCGCTGAAATACGGGTACCAGCCACTATTTGCCCGCAACGAATATATGTACAAGCTCTCCGATGAAGAACTCCGCGGATTAATTATTGAAGAAACGGGGCAAGGTGACGATTCGAATATAGTTAGCATGATTTTGAGCTGCATTAAAGCGATCAAGAAGTTTGCCACTTGGTCGACCACAGCTGCCCATTCTCCCGAGAAACCGGTAACTAAACCTGAGCCGCCGTCGCCCTTGTTACCCGCCCCGATGGCGAACCCAGCGTCAGTCGGGCTGAACTTGTCCTACACAATTAACCTCAATCTTCCGGCCACTTCGGACATCGCCGTATTCAACGCGATTTTCAAGAGCCTCAAAGAAACACTTCTCAAAGCCCCCGATGACAAGGATTGACGATTACCTTCGATCGTTTGGGATGTCCGGCTTCCTCGTCACCGAGGAACTCAAGCTGATTGAACAGAAATATGACATTGAGCGCCTCCCCGAATTTCGGACAGTGACGGAAGCTACGATCTGACGTCTGCTGGTCTTCAAGGAGAGGAGACCAGGACATGCCGAAACGCAGGAACCATGAGGCGGGCTTCAAGGCTCGCGTGGCGCTGGAAGCCGTGAAGGGCGAGCGCACGGTGTCGGAGCTGGCAGCCGACTACGGCGTGCATCCGACGATGATCCATCAATGGAAGAAGGCGCTGCTCGAAGGGGCAGCGGACATCTTCGAGCGCGGCGGGAAGAAGAAGGCCGCCGAGGTCGGCGAGGAGACGGTTCGGGAGCTGCACGCCAAGATCGGGGAGCTGGCGGTCGCCAACGATTTTTTGTCACGAAAGCTCAAGCCCTGGACCGGCAAGTGAGGCGGCAGATGATCGAACCCGACCATCCGGCCTTGTCGATCGGGGCGCAGTGCCGCCTGCTGTCGATCTCTCGGTCGTCGTTCTATTACCAGCCGCGTGGCGAGACCGAAATGAACCTCGCCCTGATGCAGCTCATCGACCGGCAGTTCCTGGAAACCCCGTTTTACGGCGTCCGACAGATGACCTGGCACCTGCAGAACGAGGGCCGCGCGGTGAACCCCAAGCGCATCCGGCGACTGATGCGGCTCATGCGCCTGATGCCGATCTATCAGAAGCCCAACACCAGCAAGCCGGCCAAGGGGCACAAGACCTATCCCTATCTGCTGGGCGGCCTGCGGGTGGAACGGCCCAACCAGGTCTGGTGCGCTGACATCACCTATCTGCCGATGCGGCGGGGCTTCTTGTATCTGGTCGCCATCATGGACTGGTTCACCCGCAAGGTGCTGGCCTGGCGCATCTCCAACACGCTGGAGGCGGACTTCTGCATCGAGGCGCTGAATGAGGCGATCCACCGCTTCGGCCCGCCCGAGATCATGAACACGGATCAGGGCAGTCAGTTCACCGGCTTCGCCTGGACTGACCGGCTGAGACGGGTTGGCACCCGGATCTCGATGGATGGCAAGGGGCGCTGCATCGACAACATCTTCATCGAGCGCCTGTGGCGATCCCTGAAGTACGAGTGCGTCTATCTGCACGCTTGGGAGACCGGCTCGCAAGCCAAGGCTGGCGTCGCTCAGTGGATCGCCTTCTACAATCACCAGCGGCCTCATGCCGCCCATGGCGGACAACCGCCCGCCGTGGTCTACTTCAACCAGATCGAAACCGACCAGCAGAGGCAGAAAGTAGCTTAAATCCCCCCGAAAACTGTCCAAGGATCGGGGAGCAGCTCACCACAATGCCCACCCTCTATTTCGCCGCCCCGCTCTTCTCCGAATCCGAGCTCGCCTTCAACGCCGCGCTGACGGCCGAGATCGAGCGGCTGGGCTACGCGGTCTTCCTGCCCCAGCGCGACGGGGTGGACGCGACCAAGGAGCCGTGGGCGTCGATGCCGCGCGCGGACCTGCACCGGGCGATTTTCGCGGGCGACCGCGACGCGGTGCTGGCCTGCGACGTCCTGCTCGTCGTGCTCGATGGCCGCGTGCCTGACGAGGGCGCCTGCATCGAGCTTGGCCTCGCCTATGCTGACCGCGAAGCGACCGGCCGCCGCCGCGCGCTCATCGGCCTCATGACCGACCGGCGCGGCACCTTCCTCGGCGACCCCTTGAACCCGATGATCTCCGGCGCGCTCGACGCGCTCTACCACTCGCGCGCCGACCTGCTTGCCGCGTTGGCGCGGGTGGGCGAATGAGGCCGGCTCCACCGAACAGCGCCTGTTGCTGATTTCCTCTCCCGTGGGGAGAGGGCCACGCACCTTACGGAGCGGAGCGACTTAGGTGCGTGGGGTGAGGGCGTACGGCCTCTCGTGAAGCAACATCCCCCCACCCGAAAGCTGCTGTCGCATCGCTCCGCAGCTTTCGACCTCCCCGCAAGGTGGAGGTTGAGCGCCGTGCTTGCGGCATATGCCCTCCCTCCCCCGCGCGAGCGCGGGGAGGGTGGCCGGCGAGAGCCGGCCGGGTGGGGGACTTTCCTCTCCCGCGGGGAGAGGGCCGCGCACCTTAGGACCCCCGACCTGATCGGGGGGAGTCAGGTGCGCACGGTGAGGGCGTACGAACGCTCGCAAGGTAAAATCCCCTCACCCGCTCGCTTCGCTCGCGACCTCTCCCCATGGGAGAGGTATTCCTGCCGCGCCTCGGCGCCCTCATCCCCCCGCCCACGCCCACACCTCAATCTCGACGCGGCCGGAGAGCGCCGCGTCGCCGGCGCGCGTCTGGAAGGACTGGACGGCATGAATCCGCCGCCGCTTCACATTTTGGGTTGAGGGGTGGGAGCTCTGTTGAGGTCGATACTCGGGACTTTCGACAGAAGCTTCACATGTTTCGGCGGGATCCCTATCCAGATGATCTTTTTGCAGTTACCCTTCTTCGGGCAAACTATACCCCCCCCCGTGCTTGCAGTCTTTTTTGTCGTCACACCAGGCGCAATTTGTCTTCATACCGCAGATCACCAGCGCGTCCATTCTTGCTATGGATTCTACGCCTTTGGCGTCTGCACGGACGATACCAGCCGCCAGAGCAGCAACGACAACGAAAAGTTTCAGCATGATGTCCTCCAGTTGGTATGCAGCCGCGGTCACCGGTCCGGGGCACCCCGGACACGGGCAGGCCGCCGTTGGCGGCGCGCCGGTCAGCGCCGCGTCGCCGGCGCCCGCGTTGCGGGGTTGGCCGGGGTGAAGCCGCCGCTCGGCTGGGTCGGCTGGACCACCAGCCCGCTGGATTTGGGGTCCCAGTGACAACGGTCGAGCTTGGGATACGGCTTGCTTACCCCCCCTGCGTCACATATCCAGCAGCCTTTGCCGGCGAAGCAGCACGAGCAGATGATGCCGCCCTCACAGTCCCAGTTCTTGCAATCGGATACCATTTGTCCGCGCGGCACGTAGAGTGCGTGCGCCGGGATTGCCGCATTCAGGCACAGGACGGCGATCGCGCCCGCAACGACGAGTGTTCGCATGGCGGATTTCCCCTCGCTATCGGGTCTTGGGTTTCTGGATGGCCTGGGGCGTATGGAGCCTGAGCCCTCCGTTCAGGATGTCCATCAGATTCGGGTTCAGCCTTCTGCCGGCGACGATCGGCGTCGACCCGTAGCACGTGCCTGACTTGCATGAGACGCTGCATTTCCCGCCTTCGCCGTCGCAGTTTTCCCTGTTGCAGCCATAGCTGCCGTTCGGCAGCGACCAGTACGATCCACCGGACGACGAACAAGCGTTGGCGATGTCCGCCCGCCCGTGATTGCCAGCCAGCGCGGTTACCTTGTTGGCATAGGCCGCGCTGGCTACGAAACCGACGGCAAAGGCCGTCACGATGACAAACGAGAGAGTGCGCATGGGATGGAAGAACGACATGCTTCTGCTCCTTGCAGCGGCCCTGAGGCCGACGCTCCCCCTGCCGGTAGCTTGAACACAAACCGGCCGTCCCGCCCCGTTCGATCGAAGGGGGTAACGCGCCCGTGAACGTCGCTCATCCGCGTCGCTGCGGTTGCAACGAGGGATATCCGTATGGTGGCCTGTCCTTTCCTACCGCGCCTTGGGCCTTCGGACGGTTTGTTGCGTTTGAAATTTCGGCCCGCCCTTCAGGATGTCCGTCAGATTCGGGTTGAGCCTGCGGCCTGCCCCGCCGGCAACGACCGGTGTGTACCCGGTGCATTTACCGTTCTTGCAGTCGACACTGCAGGTTCCGCCTTTGCCGTCGCAATTTTCCTTGTAGCAGCCATAGGTGCCGTTCGCGTGCGACCAGTACGTTCCACTGGACGCCGCACAAGCCTTGGCAACGTCCGCCGCCCCGTGATCGGCAAGCGGCCACACCTTGCTGGCATGGGCCGCAGTGGCAACGAAACCGACGGCAAAGACCGTCACGATAACGAACGAGAGAGTGCGCAGGGGATGAAAGAACGACATGCTTCTGCTCCTTGCAGTGGCCTTGACACGGCCGACGCTCCCCCTGCCGGTAGCCTGTCCGAAATTTGACGCTTCCGCCCCGTCCGATCGAAGGGGAAATCCCTCACCGGTTACCTAGGAATTTTGCCTGCGCCCCCGCCCGGTCAGGCATCAGCACAGGTTGCCCAGACAATCGATCTTTCTGTGGTCGCGCACCTCGGGCTTTGTACGGTGGTCGCGCACGATCGGCTTCTTGCGGTGATCCCGCACGATCGGCTTGAGCGGCGCATTCATGAGCACCTCCAAGGCGCCCGCCGGACCCGTATCGAAGTGCTGCCTTTCCCCCGCCTCCAGGCCGGGCGTGCTGCCCGTGCAGTCGCCGAGCAGCGGGCAAGTGACGCCGCACGAGCCGCCCTTATGATCGCAGTTCATCTTGACGCAGACATCCACGACGCCGTGCCGCCTGAGGCTGGCCCCCGTCTTCATGCAGACCGAACCGAGGTCCTCCTTGCTGATCCGCCGCAGGTTGACGGACGCCGACGCCGCCGTTTCGACGGACAAGGCGAGTGCGGCCAGGCAGGCCGCTGCGGTGACGATGAACTTGTGCATCGGGAATGCTCCTGCTCGATTGCTCGCGTGGTCTTGTCGCGACGGCCCTTCCGCTCCGTCCGATCGGAGGGCCAACGCCTGAGTGGACGTTGCGCGTCCGCGCGCCGGTCAGTGCCGCCGCGGCGGCGCAATGCCGAGGTTGCCACCGGGCTTGGTCGTGCCGGGGGCGGTGCTCAACGTACCGTTCGGCTGGCGGTTGGTCGTGCCGAAACTCGACGCCCTGACGCAACCCACGACGCTCCCGCCACTCATCTTGCAGCAGAATTTGCCAGTGACGTTGCATACCAGAACGTGGGTCGTCGAACGATTGTGAAGGATATCCTGCTCCAACTGCCGAACGCACGAAGTTCCCTCCGGCGATTGTATCTGGCTCATGGTGCAGCCGAAGGACGTCCTCTTTGGCTTGGCAAGCGAAGGATCGGACCAGCCGGCGCCGACCACGAGGCAGGCGGCAAGCAGGAAGGGGGTAAACGGGATACGCATCGAGGCAGGCGCCCTCTCCGGTCGCGGCGTGGGCCGTGCTGGCAACAAGGCCGACGGTGAGAACAGTCGCGATGACAAAGGGGGATTGCGCATGCGCTGGGCTGCGGACATGCATCTGCTCCTTGCAGTGGCCCGAAGGCCGACGCTCCCCCTGCCAGCAGTATGGACAAGAACCGACGGCCCGCGCCCCGTCCGATCGGACGGGAAATCCAAATGCGGGACCGGGATCAGTCTATGAACGGATTGGCGAAGCCGGCCACGAGCTTGACCAGATCGGCCTGACGCTTGGTGCCGGTCTTTTCGAACAGGCTGCGCAGGTGGAACTTGACCGTGGTTTCGGCGATGCCGAGCGTCGCAGCCGTTTCGGGCACGCCGCCGACATTGACGACCGCCAGCAGGACGCGCAGTTCGCTCGGCGTGAGCTTGTAGGTCCTGGCCACCATCTCCGGTTGTGACGGCGGCGCCAGCGCTGCCTTATGGACGAAGACGGCCGCGACCGCGGCATAGGCCGCGCCGGCCCGCCGCCGCGCGCCTGAGGTCAGCGGCAGCACGTGGGCGACGAAGGGCTCGCCGTCTTCCGTGGCCAGCGGCACGGCGATTCCTTTCGTGCCGACCGCCGCATCGCCTTCGGCGGAGGTCGCGAAGATGTCGAGCAGCGTCTGGTCCGTCTGCACGTCGCCGGTGACGAGCCGGCCGCCGGCCACGCGCAGGGTCTCGCCGGCGGCCACCATCGAGTGACCGGCGACGTTGCTCTGCACGACCCGCCCGTCCTCGTCGACGAGGAACATGCCGGCTGCGATCCCATCCAGCGTGTCGGCCAGCGTCGCCGCCTCCATCGACTTGAGCTCGATGACGTTGCCGATGAGCACCGCACGGCGCAAGTGTGGAATGACCAGTCGCATGCGCTGGCGCGCGCCCTCGTCCGTGAGGCCCTGCCGCTCGTGACGAAGGATGGCGAGAATGGCGTGGCTCGTAGCCGACCGCTCGACAAGCGCCACGATGTTGTCGATGAACCCTTGGGGCCGCACCCATTCCTTGTAGAAGGGCGTCTCGAGGAATTCGGACTGTGGCATGACCTCGGAGTTGCTGACGATGTCCCCGACATCGAGACAGAAATATGCCGCGTTCATCGGGTCGAGCTTGGCGTACTTGCCGAAGTAGAGCTGTCCGTATTCGGCATCGATGCCGAAGTCGTAGGTCGGCGCGGCCGATTTCAGTGCGCTGTCGCGAATGTGAAGCGTCGCCGCTGCACCGCCGATGAAACCGGCGAGCTTTTCCATGACACTCGGCCAGAAGGACGAGTCCAGCGCAGCATCGTAGATGTCGCCGATGAGCAGGGAGAGAATTTCTGCTTCGAGCATTGGCGGAACTCCGTGCCGGCCCGGTCTACCGGGCAAGCCGCTGCAAGAAAGACAGAACGAGATTATCGTCGCCTGGTTGTGGGATTGTGGTTGCTCGTCGCGGCTGGTGCAAGTGACCATCTTCACCCGGCACCGGTGCCGCCAATTCAATTCAACTTGATCCGACCACGGTGCGGATTGGATGGATTTCCCCAGCGCGACGGGGTGGACGCGACGAAGGAGCCTGAGGCCCTTCCCCTCTCCCGTGGGGAGACGGCCGCGCACCTTATGGAGCGTAGCGACTTAGGTGCGCGGGGTGAGGGCTTACGGACCCTCGTGAGGCAACCTCCCCTCACCCGGCGCTGCGCGCCGACCTCTCCCACCAAAGTCGGATATTTCCGACTTTGGCACTATTGAATCCGAACACGGGCAAGCCCGTGTTCGGTGGAGAGGTGAACACTTTCACTTCCCCACCCACGCCCACGCCTCGATCTCCACGCGCCCCGAGAGCGCCAGGCCGGCGGCGCCGAAGGCGGAGCGCGCCGGCAGCCGTTCGGGCTTGAAATAGCCGACATAGATCTCGTTGAAGGCCGGCCAGTCGCTCATGTCGGCGAGCATCACCGTCACCTTGAAGATGGCGTCGTAGCCGAGCCCGTTGGCGGAGAGCGCCGCGCCGATATTGTCCATCGCCTGGCGCGCTTGAGCCGTCACGCCGCCGGGCATCAGCTCCTTGGTGCCGGGCTTCACGCCCATCTGCCCCGACAGATAAAGCACGTCGCCGACGCGCACCGCGTCGCTGAAGGGCAGCCCCGCCCGCTTGGTCGCCTCCGACCGGATATAGTCCACCATCGCCCGTCTCCTCTTTGCGCTTGAGCCTCAGCCTATCAGCCCCGCGTCCCGGGCGCAGTGCGGTGCGACGCCCTCCTGTCCTCGCCCTTTCCGGGGGAGGGAGCGTTTGCGGTGCCGCCACGACGGCACCTCGGCACAGCGTCTTGCGGAGGCGCTGCGATTGCCACGACGGTTCGGCCATCTCCCCCTCCACCCTCGTGGGGGAGGGCTTCGCGCCGTGGGCGCGCAGCGAACTAGCCGCGAAGGGAGGGGGGTATGGGCAGAGCGGCGCCTCTCACGTGCCCGCAAAAAGAAACTTGTCCCCGGCGCCCTAACCGCCCTCATATTGGTTCGCATCCCTGCCCGCGAAGGGGCGCGCTCACGAGGCGTCTTGCAGCGTGGGGCGGGGGTGCGGTGTCTGTCCTTGCCGGCTCGCAAGCGGCAAGGTCGGGAGCCCGGAAGACCGCTTGCGGAGGAGCCTGACACTTGTGCCTCCGCGCGCCAACGCCCTGAAATGGTGCAGCGCTAAAGGCGGCAGGGGTCAGCCACTGGTGGGACCGGTCCTGGAAACGGGTCACCGGCACCGTGGCGGTCGAGGGCGGCCCATGTGCCAGCCCTGCCTCTGCCAGCCCAGGCGGCCCGGAGCATAAATCCCGCGGCGGGCGCTCGGCTGAGCGCCCCATAGCATACCTGGCATGGCACTCATCGAGCGCCCGCCATCCCCTCGGTATGAGGGGCCCGAACGAGGGACGGACTGCTAACCCGGAGCGATCCGCTTGCGGGAACGAGGAGTCATGCCCGATACCGTTCGTCCCCGCGCAGGCGAGGATACCCGCCTCAAAACTCAAGCTGTGCAATATGGCAGAGCACTTGCCTCCGCGCCCCCTCGCCCCTTGTGGGAGAGGGCTTCGCGCCTTGGGCGCGCAGCGAGTTAGGCGCGAAGGGTGAGGGGTCATGGCTGGGCACAACCGTGATGTCAAAGCCCTGCCGCTGGCGCACCTTCGCCCGACCGATTACACCGGAGCAAGGCCGAGGCAGCAGACGGGACCCCCATGACCCGCGACCAGATGATCGCCCATCTCCGCGCCGCCAATGAGGTGGCGCGCGAGGCCGCCGCCCACGGGCACCACCCCTTCGGCGCGGTGCTCGTCGGCCCGCAGGGCGAAATCCTCATGCGCCAGGGCAATCTCGACGCTGTCCGCCACGCCGAGACCGAGCTTGCCCGCCGCGCCGCCGCCGCCTACGCCCCGGATTTCCTCTGGCGCTGCACGCTGGCCACCACCTTCGAGCCCTGCGCCATGTGCACCGGCACGCTCTACTGGGCCAATATCGGCACGCTCGTCTATGGCGCCGACGAGGTGAAGCTGGCCGCGCTCACCGGCACAAGCCAGGAGAACCCGACCATGGCGCTCTCCTCGCGCATGGTGCTCGGCTCCGGCCAGAAGACGATCGCGGTCCACGGCCCCTTCCCCGAGATCGAGGACGAGTTGATCGCCACCCACCGGGATTTCTGGCGGCAGACCTAGGCCTTGGGCTCCGAGCCGCTGAAGAGCTGCCACAGCCAGCGGTCCTGCCGCCGCTCCAGCACCGCCGTCAGGCGGTAGGGCTTCTCCTCGCCGCCGGTCGACATGCGGTAGGTGCCCTCCCCGGTCAGCCAGGCGACATTGCCCATGGCCGAAACCCGCCGCTCCGGCAGCGTGAAGATCACCCGGTAGGGCTTGGCATAGAGCTCGGCGAAGAAGGTTCTCAGCGCCTCCGGCCCGATGGCGATCTCGCCCGGCTCGGAGCCGATCAGCATGGCATCCTCGTCGCCGGTGAACGCCGCCACCGAATCCCGATGCTGCCCGTTGGCGATGGCGTCCAGAAGCGCGTCGACCGCCTTGAGCACGCCCCATTTGGCCTCGGCCTTGGCGCGCATCGGCTAGGTGACGCCCCCCGTTCCGAAGCGGTTGGAGCGCGGGAAGCCGTCCGGGCGGATGCGCCCCGCCTGCGCCCGTTCCCCCACCCACTCCTTCAGCTCCTTGATCGGCCGGTTGAAGGTGCGGCCCGAGGAGTCCTGCCAGCTCATGCCGTCGACCTTGGCGAAGACCCGCGCGTCCGCCACCCCGCCGTCCTTGTATTTCTGCAGGCGCACGCCCTTGCCCCGCGCCATCTCCGGCACCTGGTTGAGCGGGAACAGCAGCATCTTGCGGTTCTCGCCGAGGATGGCGACGGTGTCCCCCGCCGCCGCGACGCAGATGCACATCTCCTCCGGCGCCGTCACCGTCATGATGGCCTTGCCCTTGCGGGTATTGGCCAGCGTCTCCGCCTCCGGCACGACGAAGCCGCGGCCCTCGGTGGAGATCACCAGGAGCTTCCGCTCGGGATCGTGGACGAACACCGTGACCACGTCGTCGGCGGCGTCCATGTCCACCATCAGCTTGATCGGCTCGCCGTGCCCGCGTCCCCCCGGCAGCTTGTCGGCGGCCAGCGTATAGAAGCGCCCGCCGGTCGAGGCGACGATGATCTTGTCCGTGGTTTCCGCCGGGAAGGCGACCTTGAGGCTGTCGTCCGTCTTGAAGGAGAGCGTCTTGGTATCGATCTCGTGCCCCTTCAGCGCCCGGATCCAGCCTTTGTCCGACACCACGACCGTGATCGGCTCGCGCTCGATCATCGCCGTCTGCATGTCCTCGACGTCGTGCTCCGGCGCCTCGCCAAAGGTCGTGCGGCGTTTTCCAAGCGGCGTATTGGGACCGAAGGTCTTGCGCACCTCGCGGATCTGGTCGGCGATCTGCGCCCATTGCTGGTCTTCCGATTTGACCAGCGCCGTCAGCGCCTTCTGTTCTTTGGTGAGCGCCGCGTGCTCGCCCTTGATCTCCATCTCCTCGAGCTTGCGCAGGGCGCGCAGCCGCATGTTGAGGATGGCTTCCACCTGAACGTCGGTGAGCTTGAAGGTCTTCATCAGCACGGGCTTTGGTTCGTCCTCCGTGCGGATGATCTTGATCACCCTGTCGAGGTTCAGATAGGCGATCAGATACCCTTCGAGCACCTCCAGCCGGTGGGCGATCTCACCAAGCCGATGATTGGTGCGCCGCACCAGCACCTCGCGCCGGTGCGCCAGCCATTCGGTGAGCACCTCGCCGAGGCCCATCACCCTGGGCACCACGCCCTTGGAGAGCACATTGAGATTGAGGGGCACGCGGCTTTCGAGGTCGGTCAGGCGGAAGAGCGATTCCATCATCAGCGCCGGATCGACCGTGCGGCTCTTCGGCTCGATGACGATACGGACGTCCTCTGCCGACTCGTCGCGGATATCGGCGACCAGCGGCAGCTTCTTGGCTTCCAGCAGTTCGGCGATCTTCTCGATCAGCCGCGCCTTCTGCACCTGATAGGGGATCTCGGTGACCACCAAGACCCAGGTGCCATGTTTCTGGTCTTCCCGTTCCCAGCGGGCGCGCACGCGGAAGGAGCCGCGGCCGGTGCGATAGGCCTCAACGATGTTCTCCTTCGGCTCGACGATGATGCCGCCGGTCGGGAAGTCGGGCCCCTTGACCAGATCGACCAGCGTGTCGACCCGCGCCTTCGGAGTCTTGATGAGATGCAGCGCCGCGTCGCAGAGCTCGGCGGCATTGTGCGGCGGGATGTTGGTCGCCATGCCGACTGCGATGCCCGAGGCGCCGTTTGCCAGCAGGTTCGGGAAGGCGCCCGGCAGCACCACCGGTTCCGTGTCCGACCCGTCATAGGTCGGCCGGAAGTCGACCGCATCCTCGTCGATGCCGTCGAGCAGCAGCCGCGCCACCTCGGTCATGCGCGCCTCGGTGTAGCGCATGGCCGCGGCGCTATCGCCGTCGATATTGCCGAAATTGCCCTGCCCGTCGACCAGCGGGTAGCGCGAGGCGAAATCCTGCGCCAGCCGCACCAGCGCGTCGTAGATCGCCTGGTCGCCATGGGGGTGGAATCCGCCCATCACGTCGCCGACGATCTTGGCCGATTTTTTGAAGCCGCCGCCGGGATCGAGCCGCAACTGGCGCATGCCGTAGAGGATGCGCCGGTGCACCGGCTTCAGCCCGTCGCGGAGGTCGGGCAGCGCCCGGTTGGTGATGGTGGAGAGCGCATAAGCGAGGTAGCGCTGTTCCAGAGCCTGGCGCAGGTTGACGGGCTCGATATCGCCGCCGCCGGGCGGAATCAGATGTTTGGCCATCCCTTGGGCCTAGCCGGCAAACCCTTGGGATTCAAGCTTTTCGGCCGGCCGCGCGACGAACGCGATGAAGCGTTCGCGCGCCTCCGGCGGCTCGATCCCGCGCGGCTCGAAGACGTGGCGGGCGAGAAAGTAGCCGGTGAGCGCGAAGGCCTGTGCCAGCTCTTCTCGGTCGGCCGGTGCGGCCGAGGCCGGCTCCAGCAGGAAGCGCGGCAGCTTGAGCAGCCGGCTGCCATAGGGCTCGCCGGCCGAACGGCTCACCGCCCTCCCCGATTTCGGCGAGACATAAGCGAGATCGTCGTTGCTGCCCGTCGCCGCGCAACGCTCGAGGTCGAGACCGAAACCGAGATCGTCGAGCAGCCCCAGTTCGAAACGCGCGATCAGCGCGCCCGCCACCAGCGGCTCGTCGAACCAGTCGAGGATGGCGAGAAGCCCCTCATAGAGGCGCGGATGGGGGTCGCGTTCGGGCAGCAGGCGCAACAGCCCGCCCAGCGTCTGAATGCCGTAAAGCCCGGCCGCACCCTCGATCAGTTGCGCGGCGCGCTGTTGCGTTGGCTCCACCGTATAGGTGCCGAGATGCTCGTCGAGCCGCGCCCGCCAGGTAGCGCTCACCGAATTGCCGGGCTGCAGGATCGGCTGCTGGCGGCGCGAACGCCCGCCGCGCACCAGCCCGAGATGGCGGCCGTGCGCCGGCGTCATCAGCTCGACGATCAGGCTCGTCTCGCCGTGCCGGCGCGTGCCGATGATGATGCCTTCGTCCGACCACTGCATAAAAGATTCAATAGCAGGCCGGCGGCCCGACCGCATGAGATTTGAAGTCCCCCGGTCACACCATTGCATGCGCCGCCATGGACGAATCGCTCATCGCACGGTAGATGACCGACAATATTGCCGGGGCGGCGATGCGACTACCAGTCTTCAGAACAATTCAGAACGGCGTAGTGATGGCGGCGAGGATCGGGCGCCGGCACCTGGGCATCCTGGCGGGCTTCGCGGTCTTCTTTGCCGTAATCCAGTTCGATCCCGACCCTGCAAACGTCGACGGGCCATCCCGGATGGTCTCGGTGATCCAGAGCGCCCTCGGCATCATCGCCTCGCTGATCATCGCCATCCTCACCCATCGCGAAATTCTCGTCGGACCGACGTCCTTCCGCAGCGTGATCTCGCGCCCCGCCATCGGCCGGCTGGGATGGTTCTTCGTCGACTCGCTAGCGGTCGGCAGCGTTTTGATCGGTCCGGTTCTGCTTGCGGTGATCATCATCCTCATCGCGAGACCATCCTGGCTCGCCGAGCAGTATCTGTTCTTTTCGTCGCTGGCGGCGTTGTTTCTCGTCTCAGGACTTTTCGCTGCACGTCTTGCGCTGAAGCTGCCGGCCTGCGCCGTCGACGAGCCTTTGACCTGGCGTCAGGTCTGGACGCTCGGTCAGGGCAACACCCTGCGGCTCCTGGTGATGATCTTCCTGGCGAGCGGTATCCTGTCCTGGCTCTCAGGCTGGATAACAGGCGCCATCGCACACGTCTCCCCCATCCTGGCCCATCTGGTCAGCGGCGTCTTTTCCGTCGGCCTGACCGTGCTCGCGACCACCTGGCTCGCCGTCTCCTATCTCTATCTGACCGTCGGAAGCCCCGCGGCGCCGGCCGAAACCGACGCATAGCGGCAAGGCGGTCGCCTAACCCTTCGGGAACTCGATCCCCATGGCGCGGTAGCGTTCGGGGTCGTCGGCCCAGTTCTCGCGCACCTTGACGAAGAGGAAGAGGTGGACGGGTTTCTCGGCGATCTCGGCGAGCTCCCTCCGCGCCGCCATGGAGATCGCCTTGATGGTGGCGCCAGCCTTGCCGATGACGATCTTCTTCTGGCTGTCGCGGGTCACATAGATCGTCTGCTCGACGCGCGCCGAGCCGTCCTTCTGGTCGGTCCAGGCCTCGGTCTCGACGGTCGCCTGATAGGGCAATTCCTGATGCAGCCGCTCGAACAGCTTTTCACGGGTGATCTCGGCGGCGAGTTGGCGCAGCGGAACGTCGCTGACCTCGTCCTCCGGGTAGAGGAACGGCCCCGGCGGGACAGCCGCGGCGAGATGGCCCATGAAGGCGTCGCAGCCGTCGCCGGTCAGCGCCGAGACCATGAAAGTCTCTGCGAAATCGGCGGCCTTGTTGGCGGCATCGGCCAGCGCCAGCAGGCTGTCGCGCTTCACCGTGTCGATCTTGTTGAGGAGCAGCACCTTCGGATGGTGGACCTCGCCGAGCCGGGAAAGCAGCGCCTCCGCCTCGTCGTCGATGCCCTTGGCGGCGTCGATCAAGAGCGCCACGATATCGGCGTCGCGCGCCCCGCCCCAGGCGGTATCGACCATCGCCCGGTCGAGCCGGCGCTTCGGTTTGAAGATGCCGGGCGTATCGACGAAGACGATCTGCGAGCGGCCCAGTATGGCAATGCCGCGCACCATCGAGCGCGTTGTCTGAACCTTGTGGCTGACGATGGAAACCTTGGTGCCGACCAGCCGGTTGACCAGCGTCGACTTGCCGGCGTTGGGCGCGCCGATCAGCGCGACGAAGCCGCAGCGCGTCGCCGGCGCTTCCATGGGTCCGCTCACCGCGTCGTCGACCATACGCCCTCGCGGACCAGCACGGCGGTGGCCGCAGCCTGTTCCGCCTCGCGCCGGTTGCGCCCCTCGCCGCGCCCGGAATCCAGTGTGCCCATGCGCACGGTGATGATGAAGGTCGGCGCGTGGTCGGGCCCGGTGCGCTCGGAAATCTCGTAGGTCGGCGTGCCGTGGCCTTGCGCCTGGGCCCATTCCTGCAGCGCCGACTTGGCATTGCGGCCGCCGACCGGCGCCTCCAGCATGCGCTCGCGCCAGTTGACCTCGACGAAGCGCTTGGCCGCCTCGAACCCGCCGTCGAGATAGATCGCCGCGATCATCGCCTCGCAGACGTCGCCGAGAACGTTGACCGTCAACAGGGCGCGCTGCTGCGCCCGGCTGCCGCCGAAGACCACCGCCGCGCCCATATCGAGGGCCGTGGCGACATCGGCGCAGCTCTCCTTGCGCACGAGATCGGCAAGGCGCGACGACAGTTCGCCCTCTGTTGCCTCGGGAAAGGTTTCGAGCAGCATTGCGGCCACCACCAGGCCGAGGACGCGGTCGCCGAGGAATTCCAGCCTCTGATAGGTATCGACGACGGCAACGCGGGCATCACCGACCGCACTGGCGTGGGTCAGCGCGGTCGCCAGCAGGCTACGGTCCTTGAAGCTGTAGTCCGTCCGGCGTTCCAGCGCGTCGAGGAGAGCACCCTCTGCGGTCATAGGAGCTTGAACAGACGATCCCAGCGCACCGTCCACGGCCACTGCCAGAAGGCCAGAACCGGCTCACCCTCCTTGACCGAGAAGAAGATGATCTCGGCGCGGCCGACCAGATTTTCGAACGGCACGTAGCCGACGCCGCCAGCCGTCGGCGGTACGCGGCTGTCGGTGGAGTTGTCGCGGTTGTCACCCATCATGAAGTAGTGGTCGGGCGGCACCTCGTAGACCTGGGTGTTGTCGAGCAGGCCGTCGGTCTCGCGGTCGAGCACCTTGTACTTGACGCCGTTCGGCATGGTCTCCTGGTACTGCGTGTACTTGACCCCGTCGAGGGTGACCGGACCGATCTCCTGGCGCGGTATCGCCTTGCCATTGATGTAGAGGATCGAGTGCTGCACCTGGATCTTGTCGCCGGGCAGGCCGATGACGCGCTTGATGTAGTCGGTGGAGTTGTCGCGCGGCAGCTTGAACACGACGATGTCGCCGCGCTTCGGCGGCGACGACCAGATGCGCCCGTCGAACAGGTGCGGCCCGAAGGGCAGTGAGAAGCGCGAATAACCGTAGGAATACTTGGAGACGAACAGGTAATCGCCGATCAGCAGCGTGTCCTCCATCGACCCGGAGGGGATGTTGAACGGCTGAAACAGGAACGTCCGCACCACAAGCGCCAGAACCAGCGCCTGAATGATGATCTTGACGGTCTCGCCCAAGCCGCCGTCGGCCTTCTTCTCCGATGCCACGCTCATTGTCCTGTTCCGTTTGTCCGGCCCCGGCCGGTGGGTAATACCGGCTCGCCGGGAACGGCGCAACGCCAACCTTGAGGGGGTTACGGCCCCCCGTCGGGCACCGCCTCGATGATGACCAGCGCCTGGGCGAGCGGAAAATCGTCCGTGATGGTCAGGTGGATTTCTCCCCGGTGCCCGGCCGGAATCAGGCTCGCCAGCCGGGCGGCCGCGCCGCCGGTGAGCACCATCGTCGGCTTGCCAGAGGGCAGATTGACCACCCCCATGTCGCGCCAGAAGACACCGCCACGAATGCCGGTGCCGAGCGCCTTGGAGCACGCCTCCTTGGCGGCGAACCGTTTCGCATAGGAGGCCGCCCGCAGGCGCCGCCGATCCGACTTGCGCTGTTCGATCTCGGTGAAGACACGGGTCGTGAAGCGCTCGCCGTGACGCTCGATCACCTTCTCGACCCGTCGGATGTCGATCGTATCGTTGCCGATGCCGATAATCATCCGTTGAGCGCCCCCTCGCCCTCCTCGGCGGCGGAGCGCGCCTCGTCCATCAGCCGGCGCATGATCCGGATGCTCTCGTGCAGCCCGATGAAAATTGCCTCGCCGACGAGGAAGTGCCCGATATTCAGCTCACGGATTTCCGGGATCGCAGCGATCGGCTTGACGTTGTCATGCGTCAGGCCGTGCCCGGCATGGACCTCGAGGCCGAGGCCGGCGGCATAGGCCGCGGCTTCCGCGATGCGCGCCCGCTCCATCTCGAAGGCGTCCGGGCCGGAGAACCAGGCCTCATAATAGGCCCCGGTGTGCAACTCGACCACCGGTGCGCCAAGCGCCACCGCCGCATCGATCTGGCGCGGCGAGGCTTCGATAAACAGCGACACCCGCACGCCGCCCTCGCCCAGAGCCTCGACGATATGCTTCAGCCGGTTGTGCTGCCCGGCCGCGTCGATGCCGCCTTCCGTCGTGCGCTCCTCGCGCCGCTCCGGCACGATGCAGGCCGCATGCGGCTTGTAGCGCAGAGCAATCGCCAGCATCTCGTCGGTCGCCGCCATCTCCAGGTTGAGCGGCAACGAGATCGTGTGGCGCAGGCGCTCGATATCGCGGTCGCCGATGTGCCGGCGATCCTCGCGCAGATGGGCCGTGATGCCATCGGCGCCGGCTTCAGCCGCGATCGCTGCCGCGCGCAACGGGTCCGGGTGATCGCCGCCGCGGGCGTTCCGGATGGTCGCCACATGGTCGATATTGACCCCAAGCCGCAGGTCCCTGGTCATGCGTCGTCCACCTCCTTGGCTGGCGACATCGCGTTCGTCGATTTACGCCGGCGGGCATCCAGCCGCTCGCGGCGCAGGTCGCGAAAGGCCCGTACGGCGAGGAAGGAAATGACATAGAAGGTGACCGCGATCGGCAGGCCGATGGGCACCGCGCCCACCAGCATCGGCGCGATGATCGGCACCAGCACCTCGAACGACCTGTGGACCAGCGCGTAATGGATCTCGTGCAGGGCGAGCGCATTGCTCTGGCCGAGGATGTGGCTGCCGAGGCTGTAGGTCGAGGCCCAGATGAACGGGAAGGTCAGCGGATTGCCGACGAAGGTGCCCATGGCGGCGGCAAGCATGTTGCCCCCGACGAAGAAGGCGAAGATGAAGCTGAGAATGAAATGCAGGCCGACGAAGGGCGTGAACGAGGCGAACACGCCGGCCGCGACGCCGGCTGCCACGGCATGAGGCGAGCCGGAGAGCCTGAGCACGCGCTTGCCGAAATAGCGCGCCGAGCGCGACCAACTGTGCCGCGGCCACACCGCAGTACGCAGTCGCGTCATCAGGCCCTGGGTCTCGCGGCGGCGAAATAGCATTGGTAGCCTTGCCTCTCAGCTCTCGCTGCCGCAGGCGCGGCGCAAGTGGGGCGTGGACGGGCTAGCCATTGACCCGCGCAACGCTGCTGACGATCGGCCGTTCACGCAACTGCCCGATCAACCGGTTGAGATGCTTCACGTCGAACACGTCCATGTCGAACATCATCACGGTGAAATCGGGCGCGGAATGGGCCATCCTGACATTAGTGATATTGGCCTCGTTATCGGCCATGACCTGGGCGACCTGGGCCAAAGTGCCGGGTTCGTTGATGGCCGTCACCTCGATCCGCACCGGGAAACGGGCGAGATGCTCCTCGTCCACGTCCCAGCGCACGTCCAGCCACCTCTCCGGCTCGTCGTCGAACTCCTTTAGCGCCGGAGACTGGATAGGATAGATGGTGATCCCTTCGCCCGGTGTCATGATGCCGACGATGCGTTCGCCTGGAATGGCGCCGCCGTCGGCGAAACGCACCGGCATCTCGCCGTGGATGCCGCGGATGGGGATGGCCTGGCCCCGGCGCGTATCGGCCACCGGGTGCTTGCGCGACAGGCCCGGCACACGGAACTTCATGCCCGATCCGCGCTTGAGGCCGAACCAGCCACCTTCCTCGGTTCCCGCCTTCTTGCGCACCGGACGCTCCACCTTGTGGTCCGGATAGACCGCCTTCAGCACGTTGTCGGAGGGAATCTCGCCGCGGCCAACCGCCGCCAGCATGTCTTCCACATTACTCTGCGCCAGCCGCGGCAAGGCCGCCTCGATAAGCTTGTCGGCATAGGGGCGCGTGGCGCGGGCAAAGGCCCGCTCGACGATCTGCCGGCCGAGACCGGCATACTGCTTGCGCACCGCGGCGCGCGTCGCCCGCCGGATCGCCGAGCGCGCCTTCCCGGTGACCACCATCGATTCCCACGCCGGCGGCGGCACCTGGGCCTTGGAGCGCAGGATCTCCACTTCGTCGCCGTTTCTGAGCTCGGTCATCAGCGGCATGGTGCGGCCGTTGATCTTGGCGCCGACGGTGGTGTCGCCAATATCGGTGTGAACGGCATAGGCGAAGTCGATCGGCGTGGCGCCGCGCGGCAGCGCGATCAGCCGCCCCTTCGGCGTGAAACAGAACACCTGATCCTGAAACAGCTCGAGCTTGGTATGCTCGAGAAACTCCTCCGGCGTGTCGCCCTCGGCGAGGATCTCGATCGTTCGCCGCAACCATTCGTAGGCGTGGATTTCCTCGTTGAAGCCGGGCAGCGCCGAACCCCCGCTGCCGCCGTTGCTTTCCTTGCCATTGAGCTGCGACGCGCCATTGCCGCTGCCGTTGCCATTGGCCTTCTTCCTGGCCGGCGCCACACCGTCCTTGTAGAGCGCGTGGGCAGCGATGCCGTATTCGGCGATGCGGTGCATCTCGGCGGTCCGCACCTGCAGTTCGACACGCTGGCTGCCGGGTCCGATGACCGTCGTGTGGATCGAGCGGTAGTCGTTCTGCTTCGGCGTCGAGATGTAGTCCTTGAAGCGCCCGGGCACCGTCGGCCAGGTGATATGCACGACGCCCAGCGCCGCATAGCACTCGCCAATTGTGCCGACGATGACGCGGAAGCCGAGAATGTCCGACAGCTGTTCGAAGCTGATCGCCTTGCGCTCCATCTTGCGGAAGATCGAATAGGGGCGCTTCTCCCGCCCCTTAACCTCGGCCGTGATGCCGGCGTGCGCCAGCCGGTCGGCCAGTTCGTGCTCGATGTTCTCGGTCAGGGTGCGGTTGCGGGTGCGGAAATCCTCCATGCGCCGCTGGATCGTCGCATAGGCTTCCGGGTTGAGGGTGCGGAAGGCCAGGTCTTCCATCTCCTCGCGCATGTCGTGCATGCCCATGCGGCCGGCCAGCGGCGCATAGATGTCTAGTGTCTCCTGGGCGATGCGTGCGCGCGCCTCCACCGGCATGAATTGCAGCGTGCGCATGTTGTGCAAACGGTCGGCGAGCTTCACCAGCAGCACGCGGATGTCGGAGGAGATGGCCAGCAGCAGCTTACGCAGGTTCTCCGCCTGTTCCGCCCGCTTCGACACCAGGTCGAGTTTGCTGATCTTGGTGAGCCCCTCGACCAGCCGCCCGATGTCCTCGCCGAACATCTGATCGATCTCGGCGCGGGTGGCGTCGGTGTCCTCGATGGTGTCGTGCAGCAAGGCGACGGCGATGGTGGCGTCGTCGAGCTTGAGGTCGGTCAGGATGCCGGCGACTTCAAGCGGATGCGAGAAATAGGGGTCGCCATTGGCCCGCGTCTGCGTGCCATGTTTCTGCATGGCATAGACGTAGGCCTTGTTCAGCAGGTTCTCGTCGGCGTTGGGGTTGTAGCGTGTAACCCGTTCAACCAACTCATACTGGCGCATCATGGCGCGGCGGTCCGGCACAGACACCACCCGCCGCTCACCGGCGGGCTTCGGTGTTTCAGTACCGTATATAGTATAGGGAAAGCTTTACGGGCCAGAAACGTCGGCACCCCTGGGCCGGCTCAGAATTCGTCGGTTTTGTCCGGCGGAACCATGCTTTCCAGGCCGCGCAGCAGCTCTTCCTCGGACATCCGATCGAAGGCGACGTCGGTGTCGTCGCCGGCCGGGGTTGCCGTGGTTGAGGCGATCATCGGCACCGGCTCCGGCTCGGGCTCGTCCACCTCGACGTATTTCTGCAGCGAATGGATGAGGTCCTCCTTGAGGTCCTCCGGCGCGACCGTCTGGTCGGCGATTTCCCTCAGCGCAACCACGGGATTCTTGTCGTTGTCGCGATCGACCGTGAGTGGCGAGCCGCTGGAAATCATACGCCCGCGGTGGGCGGCCAGAAGCACCAGCTCAAATCGATTCTCGACCTTGTCGACGCAATCCTCGACGGTGACGCGCGCCATGGGCTTTCTCCTATTGGGGTGTGGCGGGCATATATGCTTCCCGCCGGTCAAAAGCAAGGAATTTGGCCACGACCACCCCGCGGGAGCGTACGCAGACAGCGGCGGCTCGGCCTCGGCACCTCTGGACTGGCGCGGAACCTGCACCACATGTGTTAGGTTGTGGCTGTATTGTCGGGATTCCGGTTGTCGGACCAGCCTCTTGTTTTCGATGTGTCTGGCTTGTCTCGGTACAGCATTTCAACTGCAGATTACGCGATGTTTGAGTTGTCACCGCAACGAAGGCAATAGACAAAAAGATGTTTGACCCTCGCGAGAAAATCGCGCTCTTCATAGACGGAGCCAACCTGTATGCGACGGCGAAGGCGCTCGGATTCGATATAGACTACAGGAAGCTTTTGCTGGAATTTCAGTCGAAGGGCTACCTGCTTCGTGCCTACTACTACACGGCTTTGGCCGAAGAGCAGGAATATTCGTCGATTCGCCCCCTGATCGACTGGCTAGACTACAATGGCTATACTGTCGTCACCAAGCCAACCAAGGAATTTGTCGACGCAACCGGCCGGCGCAAGATCAAGGGCAACATGGACATCGAGCTCGCCGTCCATGTCATGGAGATGGTGGATTCGGTCGACCATTTCGTCCTGTTCTCTGGCGACGGCGACTTCCGCTCGCTGGTCGAGGCGGTGCAGCGCAAGGGCCGCAAGGTCAGCGTGATCTCCACGCTCTCCAGCCAGCCGCCGATGGTCGCCGATGAGTTGCGGCGGCAGGCCGACCATTTTGTCGACTTGCAGTCCATGCAGGCGAAGATCGGCCGCGACCCGTCCGAGCGGGCCCAGCGCCAGTCGGAACGCAGCCAGGTGGCTGCTTTCGCCGACGATGAGTTCGAGAGCGACGACGCCATCTGAGGCGGCCGTTCAGGCATGGACCTGACGACACCGGGCCGCGACTGCCCGCTCTGCCCACGGCTGGTCGCCTTCCGCGAGGAATGGCGGGCCAGGGAGCCTGACTGGCACAACGCCCCCGTCCCGACCTTCGGCACCACCGACGCGCGGCTGCTGGTCGTCGGCCTGGCGCCCGGCCTGCGTGGCGCGAACCGGACGGGCCGGCCGTTCACGGGCGACTATGCCGGCGTGCTGCTCTACCAGACGATGATCGATTTCGGTTTCGCATCAGGCACTTACGATGCGCGGCCGGATGACGGCGTGGCGCTTGCCGGCGCTGCAATCACCAATGCAGTGCGCTGCGTGCCGCCACAGAACAAGCCGGACACTGCCGAAATACGGACCTGCCGGCCGTACCTTGCGGCGACCATCGACGCCATGCCGCGGCTTTCCGCCATCCTGGCGCTGGGGCGCATCGCCCATGACAGCGTCGCCACCGCGCTGGGGCTGAAGCGCAGCGCCGTCCCCTTCGGCCACGGCGCCTCTCATGCCGTTCGGCCGGGCCTTACCTTTTTCGACAGCTATCACTGCTCCCGCTACAACACGAACACCGGCGTCCTCACCGAAGCCATGTTCCGGGCGGTGTTCGAAGAGATCCGGGCGAGCCTCGGCTAGCCCTTCTCGCGCATGAGCCGCGCCTTTTCGCGGCCCCAGTCGCGCTTCTTGCTGGTCTCCCGCTTGTCGTGCAGCTTCTTGCCGCGCGCCACCGCCAGCTCCACTTTCGCCCGCCCGCGATCGTTGAAATAGATTCTGAGCGGCACGACGGTCATGCCCTCGCGGTCGACGGCGCCCATCAGCCGGCCGATCTCGCGCTTGTGCAGCAACAGCTTCCGCGGCCGCCGTGTCTCGTGGTTGAAACGGTTGGCCTGCAGGTATTCGGGGATATAGGCGTTGTAGAGCCACATCTCGCCGTTGCGCTCGCCGGCATAGGCGTCGGCGATGCTGGAACGCCCCTCGCGCAGCGATTTCACCTCGGTGCCGGCGAGCGCGATGCCGGCCTCGAAGACCTGGCCGATCTCGTAGTTGAAGCGCGCACGCCGATTGACCGCCGCGTTCCGGTTCGGCGCCTGTTCCTTCTTGGTGGACATGGGATCAGTTGGTCAGGCCGGCATGCACCATCGCCGCACGAATCTCGGTACGGGCCTTCTCCGTCACCGTCACCAGCGGCAGGCGCAACTCCTCGCTCATGCGCCCGAGCAGCGATAGCGCATACTTGGAGCCGGCCGGGCTCGGCTCCAGGAACAGCGCCTTGTGCAGGGGCAGCATCCGGTCCTGGTATTGCAGGGCCTTGGCGAAATCCCCCGCCATGCAGGCTTCCTGGAACTCGGACTGGGCCTTGGGCGCCACGTTCGAGGTGACCGAGATGCAGCCGTGGCCGCCATGCGCCATGACGGCGAGCGCCGTGGCGTCCTCGCCGGAGAGCTGGTTGAATTCCGGCCCCATCGCCTGGCGCTGCAGGCTGATGCGGTCGATCTTGGCGGTGGCGTCCTTGACGCCGGCGATGTTCTTCAATTCGAACAACCGGGCCATCGTCTCGACGCTCATGTCGATCACCGAGCGCGGCGGGATGTTGTAGATGATGATCGGGATGCCGACGGCGTCGTTGATCGCCTTGTAGTGCTGGTAGAGTCCTTCCTGGCTGGGCTTGTTGTAATACGGCGTCACCACCAGCAACCCGTCCGCCCCCGCCTTCTCGGCGAAGCGGGCCAGTTCGATCGCCTCGGTCGTATTGTTGGAGCCGGCGCCGGCAATCACCGGCACGCGGCCGTTGGTGACCTCGATGCAGACCTGGACCACGCGCTTGTGCTCGTCGTGGCTGAGCGTCGGGCTTTCGCCGGTCGTGCCCACCGGCACCAGCCCGTGCGTCCCCTCGCTGATCTGCCAATCGACGAAGGCGCGGAACGCCTCCTCGTCGAAGCGGCCGCCGCGCATCGGCGTCACCAGGGCAGTGATCGATCCTACGAACATGGGAATCTCACTTCCGGCGGCCGAATTCTGAACAAATTCGGCGGTTTGACTCTGGTCGCGACCATAGTCCCTGCCCTGTGGACGGGCAAGAATGTAGCGGTCGTCAAGTAATCGTTCACTATGGCACAATAGGGTCTTACGGCAAGGCAATGGGCCTTTGCGGTGGCGAAACCTCGGGGTCTGGCGCGGCACCGAAGGTAACCCCGGGGACGACGAGACGATGAACACTGCCGAAACCGGCGGAGCCGGTCACCGGTTGAGTTCAAGCTGGGCGCGCTCGTTCGCCGCGCTGGCGCTTGTTCTCATCGCCGCATCGCCGGAGGCGCTGGCCGCCGGCAACAAGGCATTGGCCGCCGCCGTTCAGGTGCCCCTGCCGACGCTCAGGCCACAGCCGGCTTCCGATCCGGCCGCCGCAACCGCCAACGATCCCATCGGCGCCCTCATCGCCGATGCCCCCGGCGAGAACAGCGCCACCGAGGACAGCGACGCGCCGCAGGCGGGTGATTCGGCAACCGCGGACGCGCCTCCGATCCCTGCCCCCGCTCCGGCAGCGCCGGCGGCGTTCAACTCGGCCGGGCTCAAGCTGGCTTTGAAGCTGCTCGACAATGGCGACCCGGCGGCGGCAACGGTCGCCGCCTATGCCCTGCCCGACCCTGTCGACATCAAGATCGTCGATTGGCTGGTTGCCACCAGCGGCAACGACGCGGTGCCCTCCTCACGCATCCTGGCCGTGTGGAAGAAGCTCGGCAGCTGGCCCGGCCAGACCCTCCTGCGCATCCGCTACGAACAGGCGATCGCGCGCGAGAAACCGTCGTCGGCGGATGTCGTCAAGGCACTCGGTTCGTCGAAGCCGATCACGGACGCAGCAACGATCCAGCTCGCCGAAGCCTATGTCGCCAGCGGCCGGCAGAAGGACGCCGCGACCCTCATCCGCGCCTTCTGGCGCAACCAGGATTTCTCTCGCTCGAACGAAAAGACCATCCTCTCCGAGTTCAGCGACATGCTGACGGCCGCCGACGACAAGGCGCGCATGGACAGGCTGCTCTATGACGAGAGTTCGGACGACGCGCTGCGCGTCGCTGCCCGCATCGACAAGGATCAGCTGGCGCTCGCCAAGGCGGTGATCTCGACGATCAAGCATCGCAAGAACGCCTATCGCGAGCTGACCGCTCTGCCCCGTGCGGTCAGGAACGATCCGCTCGCCCTCTATTCGCGCATTCAGGCGCTCCGCCGCGCCGACAAGATCGACCAGGCTGCCGCCCTGCTGCTGTCGGCGCCCCATGACGCCAGCAAGCTGGTCGACCCCAATGCCTGGTGGATCGAGCGACGCCTGATCTCCCGCGCCCTGATCGAGGACGGCAAGGCCAGGCTCGCCTATCGCATCGCGGCGGGCCATTCCACCGAGTCGGCCGTCTACCGCGCCGAAGCCGAGTTCCACGCCGGCTGGTACGCGCTCGAATTCCTCCACGACCCCAAGACGGCGCTCAGGCACTTCGCCGAGATTGCGGCGATCTCGAGCATGCCTCTCAGCCTGTCGCGCGCCGAATACTGGATGGGTCGCGCGGCCGCGGCCGCCGGCGACAAGACCGGAGCGGAAGGCCACTTCACGCGCGCCGGCGCCTATCCGACGACCTTCTATGGCCAGTTGGCGCTGGCCCGGCTGGGCAATACGCGGTTGCAGCTGTCGCAGCCCCCCACCCCCGATGCCGCCGACCGCGACCGCTTTGCCAATCGCGAGCTGGTCAAGGTCATCCAGCACCTGACCGCCGCCGGACGGACGAACACCGTCGGGCTGTTCTATCGCCACCTCGCCGACACGCTGAACGACCCGGCGGAAATCGCCCTCCTGGCCGCCATGGCCGACAAGAACGGCGAATACCAGATTGCCCTGCAGATCGGGAAGACGGCCGCCGTCCGCGGCATGCCGGTGGAAACCCTGGCCTTCCCGACGGACGCGATCCCGGCCTCGACCAAGATGCCGAATGTGGAGAAATCGATCGTCTATGCGGTCGCCCGGCAGGAAAGCGCCTTCAATCCCGAGGCCATCAGCCGCGCCGGCGCCCGCGGCCTGCTGCAATTGATGCCGGACACCGCGCGCCACGTCGCCAAGTCGATCGGTCTGCCCTACTCCAAGGCCCGCCTGACCTCCGATCCCGCTTACAACGCCACGCTCGGCGCCGCCCATCTCGGTGACCTTGTCGACAATTTCGGCGGCTCCTATGTCATGACCTTCGCCGCCTACAACGCCGGCGCCAGCCGCGTTGCCCAATGGGTCAAGCAGCACGGCGATCCGCGCGACCCCAAGGTCGACGTCGTCGACTGGATCGAGCTGATTCCGTTCACCGAGACGCGCAACTACGTCCAGCGCATCATGGAGAACCTGCAGGTCTACCGGGCCCGCCTCGGCCAGCCGGCGCTGGTCATCGAGGCCGACCTGAAGCGGGGCAAGTCCGCCGGTTGACGCCCTTGCCGGTTGACGCAGCCGGGGCTGCCGGCTGATATCGCCCCATGCCCCGCAAGCCCCGCCCAGACGCCCCCGCCGACGCCGCCGAAGAGAGCCAGGCGCCGACCCAACCGACCTTCCGCGAGGCGATCTACCGGAGTTCGGACGGCTTGAAACTGTCGGTGCGCGACTACGGCAATCCGCTCTCCCCCTGGCTGCCGGTGGTCTGTCTGGCCGGTCTCACCCGCGACAGCCGCGACTTCCACGAACTCGCCGTCCACCTCTCTACCCACCGCCACCGGCCGCGCCGGGTGGTGGCCTTCGACTATCGCGGTCGCGGCCGCTCGCAATGGGCCAAGACCGTGGAGAGCTACAACGTCTTGACCGAGATGAACGACGTCCTCGACGGCATGGTGGCGCTCAACATTCCACGCGCCGTGGTCGTCGGCACCTCGCGCGGCGGCATCATCGGCATGCTGATGGGCGTCGCCCGGCCGGCGACCGTTGCCGGCCTGGTGCTGAACGACGTTGGTCCGGTCATCGAGGCGCACGGCCTCGCCCGCATCAAGACCTATGTCGGCCGCATGCCGCAGCCGGACGACTGGGCCGATGCCGCGCATCTCCTGCGCCGCACCCACGGCGCCAGCTTTTCCACCTGGCGCGACGTGGACTGGGACTATTTCGCCCACCTTACCTTCAACGACGACGGCGCCGGCCCAGTCAGCGCCTACGACCCGCAACTGGCACAGACCTTCGACGGCCTCGAACTGGATCAGCCGCTGCCGTCCATGTGGGACGAGTTCCGCGCCCTCAGGACGATCCCGATCGTCGTCATCCGCGGCGAACATTCCGACATGCTGTCGGCCGACACCGTGACCTGCATGAGCGAGGAGCACCCGCACGTCGAGACCGTTACCGTCTCCGGCGAGGGGCATGCGCCGCTCCTGCGCTACGGGCAGCTGCTGGCCAGGATTTCCGCCTTCATCACGGCGCTGGAAGGAAACGGCCCGCCGGTGGACGCGACCATCCCGCGCGACGAGGCGGGATTCGATCTCGACGCGGCCGCCGACAGCGAGGCGCCGGAGCCCGAGAAAGCCGGCTAAGGAGTTTCCCGTTCCGTATCGAAGTTGTCGTTGCCGTCCTCGATCTCAACGATGTCTTCCTCGACCTCACAGTCGACCGCATCGTCGTCGGCCTGCTGCGCCGCCATCGTTTCCAGTGCCTGCTGCCGCCGTTTCGCGCGGCGCCGATCGGCCGATTTGACGAAGCCGGTATCGCCGCCGCTGGCCAGGATGATCGCCTGACCGATCCAGTCGTCCCACTCGACCCGATCCGGAAAGGCGAGTTGCTGTGCCACCCAGCGCATCTCGGCCGGTGTCCACGCCGCGATCTGGCCGAAATGATAGATCCCGAAGTCGTTGAGGCGCTGCTCGATCCGCCGGCCCACGCCGCGGATGCGCTGCAGGTCGTCGGGCACACCGTTGCGCGGCGCCACCAGCCCCACCGGTCGCGCCACGCCGACGTCTTCCTCGTCGGCGGTTTCGCTCGCCTCGCCCGGGCCGTCCATCACCGGGACAGCGACCACAACGAGCCCCTCGCCTTCGGCTTCGTCGGAGCGGTCCGACTGGTCGGCAATCATCGGCACACCGCCGCCGGCGAGCACGCGATCCCGCCGGTCGCTTTCTTCGGCGCGGACGCCGCCGTGGCCTTCCATGTCGTCGAGGCCGTGACGTTCGACCAGACGGCGGTATTCCGGACGCCAGACCGGCCCGATGCCGAGCCGGCTCTTGATGCCGTCGACGAAGTCGCCGACGACATCGGCGAAATCGCCTTGCAGATCGGCCATCGGGCTCTGGGCGATCAGCTTGTAGGCGACCGCCCCAATCGGGCAGCCGACCACGAAGGCCACGAGCATCAGCGCCCACACTTCGAAGAAGTGCCAGATCACGGCTCGTCGGGCTCCCGTTCCAGCCACGCCGTCAGATCATCGACGGCGCGTGGATCCTCGTACCACCAGCCGACCGCAGCGCCGACCAGCGCCATGATCAGCAGGAATGGCCAATAGGCTACGATCACGTACAGCATCGCCGTCAGCCCGCCGGCTCGGTGAAGGTGAACTCGATGCGTCGGTTGGCGGCCTTGCCCGCCGCGGTCGTGTTGTCCGCGATCGGCTTGGTTTCGCCATATCCCACCGCCGTCAGCCGTTCACGCTTGACGCCGGCCGCCACGAGATACTCAACGATCGTTTCGGCGCGCGCCTGCGTCAGGTCGCGGTTGCGCGCCGCCGAGCCGTCGGAATTGCTGTGCGCGCCCACCTCGACCCCGGCTTCCGGGCACCGGGCGATGACCGCCGAGGCCCGGTCGAGGATCCCCTCACTGTCCTCCGTCAAACCGGCCTTGCCGCCATCGAACCCGATCCCGCCCGCCTTGAGCACGGTCTGCATCAGGTCGCGGCACTGGTCGGCGGCGACCGGCTGATCGTCTTGCCGCGACGCGATGGTCTCGGAAGCGACGGTGAAACCGTCCGGCAGATCCGAATCGAGCTCCTCGGCGATCTTGTCCATTGCCCCAGGATAATAGGTGAAGCCGGATGCCGTCACTTTGTTGTTGACGATCGTCGCCTGTCCTCCCGCCAGGCGGCTGAGGGCCTGCAAGACCGCTTCGGCGGCGGCGGCAAAGCCGTCCGGCGCACCGCTGGCAAAGGCCAGGCGGTCGTCGAGCGCAACCGCTCCAAACTTGCGATGCACCGCATCCAGGATCTGCTGATGTTGCGCCTGGCTGGCGACCTCGCCTACGATCACGATGCCGGTGCCCTGCCGTTCGGCCACGAAGCGATAGGGCGCGACATGCGGCGGCACGATCTCGGCCTGCTTGAGGGCGAGGCTCGCCGGCAACGTCCGCCCGTTCACGTCGGAAAGTGCCACAAAGGCATCGGAACTCGCGGCCTCGCCGGCGACGGAATAGGCCGCGTCATCGAGCTCGACCGAGCCGTGGCTCAGCCTTGCGAGCTGGCCCATGGCGAATTTGATTCCGCCCAGCCAGTCCATCCGTGGTTCGCCCGCCGCAACCCGCATGCGCTGGTCGATCGCATCGCCGGCAAACAGCGACTGCGCCAGAGCCGTGACCTCCTGCCGGTTCCCCGGGCTAGGCACGTAGCCGGTGAGCACAACGCGGCCCTCGGCGCGCTCGGCCTTCCAGAAATAGGGTGAAACCGCCGCCGGCGTGATCTCGGTATCGACAACCCGCATCCCCTCGGGCAGCGAGCCGCCCAAGGAGGCCAGAACAGCCTCATAGTCGTCGACCGACTTTGCCTCGCCGGCGACGTCGAGCTTAAGCCCGTCGAGCGTCACGCCGCCGTGCCTGAGCCGGTCCAGCGCCGTGACGGCAAATGTCGCGGCCTCGGCGAAACCCGGCGGATCCCCCGAGGCAATGGCCGCCCGATCATCGACAGGTACGCCGGGCAGCGTCGCCTTCACCGTCGCAACCAGCGATTCGCGCACGACGTCGTTGGGGACGAAACCGGCGATGACGATCGATGACCCGTCAAAATTCGCCGACCAGACAAACGGGTCGGCACGCGCCGGCTGGATATCGACCGGGCCCATCTGGATCGTCGGCGGAACCTGCGTCTGGATTGCCTTCCGCACAGCGGCATAGGCTTGCGCGTCGCGCGCCACCCCCTGAACGACGACTGTCGAATCGGTCAGCGTGATGTTGCCCTCGCTCAGATTTGCGAGGCGCTGCAACGCGAAGGTGACGGCCGGGCTGAACGCGCCCGGCGCACCGCGCGCCGGCACCATCTGGTCCACGATCTCCGCCTGGGGCAGTGCGCGCCGGGCAGTCGCCAACAGCGACGCGCGGAACCCTTCCGAAGGCACCGAGCCGAGCAGTGTCACCTTCCGGCCCGAACGGCGGGCGCTCCAGACATAGGGCGAGGCAATCGGCAGAAGGGCGGTGTGATCGGTCACGGAGTGCACGCCGGGAACGGCCTGCGCCAGACGAATGGCCGCCTGCTGCGATTCCGGCGTCGGCGCCGTGCCCTTGACCGTGATATCGCGGGCCGACGCCTCGGCCCTCGCCCACGCCTGCCCCTTGGACGCAAGGCTGGCGTTAACCTCGCCTGCCAGGTCGCGCCCGATCGACCCGCTTCTGATGACGACGGCAATCAGGGCGACCAAGATTGTCGTCACCAGCCCGGGACGAATTCCACCTCTGCCAGTTCATGCCGCACGTTTCCCGCGTTCAGCACCTGCCGGCAGACCGCGGCAAACCCGCCCCTGGTTTCACGCTTGGCCGGCCGCACATCCTCTTACCCGGATGCCACCATCATCCACATGCCGTCAAGCAATGGTGCAGCAGAACCACCTCCCCCGCAATCGGCATCCGGGGCCGGAGAAGCCTGTCTCACAAACGAAAGAACCCGGCGGATTTTTCCGCCGGGTCCGATATTCAGCAGAGCTTTCGGCTCGCTGGATTACCAGTCGCGCTCCAAGCGGACCTTGACACCCCAGGTGCCGCTCGATGCGGTGCTGACCTTGCTGTAGCCACCCTCGACACCAGCCGAGAAGTTGGTGACAGGCGTCCACACCAAGTTGCCGGCGATCGAGTAAGCGCTCGACGCGCCGACGGTCACAGCACCAGTCGAAGCACCCTGGTTGTAGTACTGCCAGGTGACTGCCGACGACAGCATCGGGGACCAGAAGTGCTTGAACGACGCAGCCGCGCTCCAGATGCTGCCACCGGTGCCAACAGTCTGGCCGCTAACCGCGAAGCCCGCCACTTCGTTCGCGGCCCACGCGCCCTTCAAGAGCAGCGTATCGCCAGGTGCGATCGCGTCGAGCTTGATCTCCGTCGCCAACTGGACGCCGAAGCCACTGCCAGCCTTCGTCTCCGCAAAGCCACCCGACAGCTTGCCGGACCAGTTGCCCTGCGCCATCGAGATGTTGCCGACGATGTTCGGCATGCTGTAGCTCGTCGACAGGCTTGAGCCCCAACGATCGCGCGGATCTTCAATGGCCAGCTGGATGCCGAAGCCGCTCATCGCCCAGGTCAAACGAACCTGGTCGGCGCCGGAGTCGGAGTTGTAGTCCATCCAATCCCAGTTATAGCCGCCGGAATAGTCGTAGATCGACCCAGTGCGGCCAACGAGGAGCATGCCGAGTTCGAGGTACATATCGCCGGAGTAGGCGAGACGCTCGGACGACACCGTGTTGGTGTTGTAGTTGTTGTCCGAAACGGAAGCCAGCTCGACGAAGCCGGTCAGCGGGCCGTACTCAGTCATCGACTTGGCGGTGACTGTGATGTCGCCCTTCGTAACGAAGTCCCACGCCGCCGAGTGATAGCTAACCGGGGCGCCGGCAGAGACGTTCTTCGTGGCGTGGAAGCTGATGTCCATGCGGACATAGCCACCAATTTTCAGGCAGGTGTCGGTGCCCGGGATGTACCAGTAGCCAGCGCCGAATGCGTCGCAAACCTTGACGTAATCGACCGGCTCGGCGACCGACAGATCGGCCGCCTGAGCGCCGCCAACAACCGCAAAAGCGGCGGCGGAGCTGAGAAGTAAGGTCTTAAGTTTCATATCCTGACCTCCAAACCATGTTCCAAGGGGCAGGTTCTTTCTCGCCGTTGCTCCCGGATGTCTCCGGCCTTGTGAGCGCCTGCTAGTCTGTCCCGTTCCCCGCGAGTTGGTCCGGACTTTTCCACCACCCCAGGGTGATCCGACTAACCAACACGTCACGCGGGGTCTCCGCGTTTCGCGAGTCGCACCTTATCGGAATGGCATGCGGTCGCAATGCGAAAACACCGGAAAACGGGGCGTTCGTGTCCATTTTGTCGGCGCCGTGGCAAAATGATCACGCCCGAGCAGGAGGGCATCGCAGCCGGCCGCGCGAGCACGCCGGATCGCTGCAATTCCGCGGATTGGAGGCTGCTCCCGCCGACGCGGCAGCGCCAAGCTATCAGGAACGCAACACTCGTTAACGTTGTATAGATGTGCGCCTATCGCACAAAAGTCGCAAAATGCCCTCTGGCAATCAGGATCAACTGCGACTCAGGCGATCAGGCCTGCCAGTTCGTCGGTCAAATAGCCCACCCTGCGCATCTGGTCCTGGTGAGTGGCGGCAACCCGGCGAACCTGCTCTTTCGACAGCACCCCGCGCCATCCGCCGGCGCGCCCTTCACGAAAGAAGGGCTGCTCTTTGCTGACGGTCTCAGCGAATCCGCGTTCCCGCTCAATATCCTTGAGACGCTTGAACGAGGACAGCCGAATCGCCGTTGACAATTGCTGGTCAGTTGCCGGCTGGCCCACAAAATTGGCGACCGTGCGGAAGACCGCCTTCGGCATCGACAGCATGTCCTCGTAGCGCACGGGCAGAATCCCCGGGTTCGGCTGGCCGGTCCAGCTTCCGACATGCTGGCTCCACGAGCCCCAAAACTCCGGCGCCAGCAGCGCTTTGGGCGTGACAATGCAGTTTTCGATGCCCATCCGGTCGATGGCGTCATCCAGGGAGATTTCGAGATGGGCGCTCAACGAAGCCACGATATCGAGCGGATTGCGCACGATGTAGACGGCGCCTGCGGTCGACGCGAAATCGATTGTCGGAAAGCCCGCAACCACGCCGAGGGCGGCATGGGTCTTGACGAAGACAATGCCATTGGATTCCGCCGCAATGGCCGCCTGAACCTTCGGGCGAGCGGCAGCTATCTGCTCGAAAGGCGCCCCGAAGACCGGCCCTCCCATGAAGTGCTCGAAGAGGTCGACGCGCCCCGCCTCGGCCCGCCCGATCCGCTGCAAGTCGTCCAGGCTCTCGACATCGCCCTCGTGGCCGCCGACGATGCGGACGAGATGGTAGAGGAACACCCGCATCCAGGTATTCCCGGATTTGGGATAGGACGCGATCCAGACGATCCCCTTGCGGACTTTGGTATCGGCGGTGTCGGCGCCATTCATGCGGTTTCGCCCCGGTTGTCGCTTGCATTGGCGTTAGCGCAATCGAAACCGGCGGGGCAACCGAAATGTCCGCAATCGGCCAGCTTGCTGGCGAGATCAATTCGGGACCTCAACGGCACTCCCAAGGCCGCCAAAAGCGGATATCCTCTTGCCCGCACCGCGCCGGCTCGGCTATTGCGAAGGCCACGGAGAGGTGGCCGAGTGGTCGAAGGCGCCCGCCTGCTAAGCGGGTATACGGTCAAAAACCGTATCGTGGGTTCGAATCCCATCCTCTCCGCCACTATTCAGCTCACGCCAGTCTCACGTCGTTCGACGGCTCCGCGAGGGCGCGCTGACCACGCGGCGGGCCACTCAAAGCACCACCAACGCGCCGGCAAGCGATCCGACACCGCCCTTTCCACTCAGCGCCGCTGTTCAGGTGGCCTCGTAGCCGAAGAAATCGACCCATTTGTCGATGCGCTTGGCCCCCTCGAACAGGAAGCGGTAGTTGCGCCACTGGGACTGAACGCCGATCTGAAGCCCCTGGCGGACCTTCTGATAGCTCGGCGTGCGCGCCTCGCGCTCGTCAGCCACCTTGGCGAAAGATTGGACCGCCGGGTCCCAATCCGTCCCCAGAAATTCGAGGATTCGCCGAATCTCCCTGTCGAAATCGACGACGATATCGTCGTACCGCGTGTAACAAACCCGCTCGTCTTCGAGCGTGAAGTGCTTAAACCAGTGCGACATCACAAAATCATAGATCCGGCAGGTGGTCGCAAAACTCAGGAAGTTTTCCGTCGCGAGGTTGGTGGTGAAGATCTGCTTGAAGCAGCTCATGATCACGTCGCGCGGATCGCGGATCACGAAGATATGGCGCTTGTCTGGAAAAAGGTTTTGCAGCAGGCCGGCGTAAGCCGAGTACATCGGGTTCTTGTCGACGAGAATCCTTGCTTCCGGTCGCAGGCGAAAGCGATCCAGATGGTCGTAATACATGCGGCGCGCGGCCAGTCCGGGCGCGTGGTCTGATACCCCGTCGGACTGCGACTCCAGGAAGCGGACCGCGAGCGTGAGGGAGTTCTTTTCCTCAAGGGCCTCAACCTCCGGGTGGCTGCCGAGCACGTTCTCGAGAAGCGTGGTGCCGGACCGGGCAAAGCCGAGCATGATGAAGTGGTTCGTCCGCGGATCCTTCTTCAGAGATCCGAACCGAAACGCCGCGCTACCGCGAATGTGGCGGCAATAGACGTCCGGGTCCGGCGGCCGCTTCTGCCGCGCCTCGTTCATCTTCGCGTAGAAGCCATAGGCCTGCCGGTAGTCGCCAAGGGCCTCCCACGCCCTGGCGCGCTGTTGCTCGATGAACGCCTGTACGTTGGCGATCGGCGCCGGCTGACGCAGATCGTTGAGGATGCGGAGCGCTCTTTCGGCCTGGCCGGCACGCAATTGCAGGGTGGCGTCGAAGATCACGCGGGTGGTGGGAAACACGTTTGCCTGCTCGAAGATCTGAAAGGCCGTCTTGAGGAGCCCGAGCTGATTGGCGTCGCTGAGCAGCTGCAGGAGAGTGAAGGCCAGGCCACCGTCGACCGGCATCACCAGCATCGCGCGCACGGTCCACGGCAGAGCGGCCCGCCAGCCGCCGGCCGCCTCGGCATGCGACATCGCGTTGCGCAGGTGCTCGAGGCTTCCGTCGCGCAGGAACTGCCTGCCCTCGAGCGCCGCCAGGGCGGTGTCGTCTCCGGCGAGACGCAACCTCAGCCGTTCCTCGGCGAAGGTGTCGGCCTCGTCGAAGGGAACGGCGAGAACGTCGCGCGCGAGGAGTGTCTGGCCCTGCTCCATCAGCAGGCCGAAAACACGCGTGCGAACAGCACCATAGCGGCAGAGGGGGATGGCGGTCGTCTTCAGCACGTCGGCCGGCAGCGCGTTGCCGTCGATCAGGGCGCACATCGCCCCGACACGGAGAACTTCGTCTTCACTGTCGAGGAGCTTGCGATAGTAGGCCGGCAATTCGCCATGGCCGCGCGGCAAACGCGACAGCAGCCCGACGCTTGCTTCAGGATTCGCACTATCGATGACGTCTAGCTCTGCCACTCATCACTCCATGCGACCTTGCCGATACCTGCAATCCCCGGCGAACCCGTCCAAGGCCAATGGGACGGCGGTTGGGACGGCAGCCGCCGGCCGGGTCTCATCCGCCCCGTTTTACTGCACTTGGAGCCTGTAAAAACCGATGGCGGTGTCGCGATAGAGCTTGCGCAGGTCCGCCTCCGACGCCCCCGCCGTCAGCCGGTCGACGATCGCCACCCAGTCGGGATAGCGGGTCGCCAGTTCCATCACCGGCCAGTCGCCGCCGAAGGCCACCCGGTCGAAGCCGAAAGCGTCAATGGCGTGAGCCACATAGGGCGCCACCTGATCGTAGGTCCACGCCTTGTGGTCCGCCTCGGTGACGACGCCGGAAACCTTGCAGACGACGTTCGGCAGGCTCGCCAGCTCGCGCATCCGGCTCCACCACGGCTCGCGCAAACCGTCCTTGATGCCAGGCTTGCCGATGTGATCGAGGATGAAGCTCACCTCCGGGCAGCGGCGCACCAGCTCGATCGCGTCCGCCAACTGCGGGTGAACGATGCAGATCTCGAAGCCCAGGTCGTATTTGGCGAGCAGCCGTACGCCATCGACGAAGTCCGGCCTCAGACACCAGCCGGGCTCGTCGACATGGCCCTGGATCAGCCGGCGCACGGCGCGAGCCAGCGGCATGGTGGCGAAGGCCGCAACGTCCGGCTCGGCCGCAGCCCCCATCTCCAGCGGCATCGAGGCGACGATTGCCCCCACGCGGCTATCGTTGCGCGCAGCCGCCTCCACCCAGACCGCCTCGTCGAGGTGCCGGCCGCCGGCAACATCGACTTCGACGAAAACAAGCTTGTCCACCGCCACGCCGCCGAGCGCAGCCGTATATTCGGCCGAACCATGCGGCGAATTGAGCGTTGGCTCGCCCCTCATCCAGGGATAATCGAGCGCCTCCGGGTCGTAGAGATGGACATGCGCGTCCACCAGCGGAAAATCTGGCAAATTCCCCTCCTCGCGCTCCGTCTTGCAGCGCCATCCGGCCCGCCCAGCGTCATCGCGCAAAAAGAATCCGCGAGCAATCGCCAAATGCCCATTTCCCGCCATCGCGCGACCGTCTTGTGACCAAAGATCAAGGCGACAGTCGCATCGTGGTGTGGGGCGCGCGCACAGACCGCCACAATCTTCAGCTTTCAGCCGTTGCGCCAAGACAAACACCGGAGCAGAACACCCGCGACCGGGAGGGAACCGGAAGCCATGAAATCGATGATCGCGCCGCTCGCCGGGCTGGGCATTCTGGCGGCGGCTACCGGGGCAGCACTGGCCGCCCCACCCGCCTACTGCGCGCTCTATGCGCGCGAATACGCCAATCAGTTCGCGCTCGCCGCCGGCGAGAAGCCGGATTCGGAGCCGAAGATCCAGGACGAAGCCTATTACCGCTGCCTCAACCTGGACCAGGCACCGGAAATGCCGACGACGTCTGCCTATTTCGGCACCTCGGTCGATACGGCTGGCCAGGACGGACAGCAGGAGCCGGTCACCGGTTCTGCGGCGCCAGACACCAACCAACCGGTGCCGGTCACCGCCAGTGCCGCTGCGCCAGCCGTCAGCGCCAATGCGGACACAGCGGCCGCCGGCGCATCAGCGCCGCCGGCTGCCGATACCGCTGCCGCGCCGCAGCCGAAGCCCGCCACCAGGACCGCCGACAGCACGCCATCGACGCATTCCTACACCGGCGGCAAGAAGCCCTGGTCGCCGGAATGGCTGGCCGCGTGCCGGAAGTATTTTCCCCATTCCTTCAACGAGAAGGACGGCACGATCCTGCCCTACGGGTCGAACAAGCGGGTGTTGTGCAAATAGGCAAGCGCGCCCATCAGCGCGCCGCTTCGTTCCGCCCGATGGGGCGACCTGGCCGGCCAGGGCCAGTCGCGCCCTTGGTCCTGCGTTCGCAGATTTTCTCTGTGCCGGTCAGGGCATCATGTAGGCGGTCTTCACGGTGGTGAAGAACTCGGCCGCGTAGCGCCCCTGCTCGCGCGGGCCGTAGCTCGAGGCTTTGCGGCCGCCGAAGGGCACATGGTAGTCGACGCCCGCCGTCGGCAGGTTGACCATCACCATGCCGGCCTCTGAATTGCGCTTGAAGTGCGTGGCGTATTTCAGGCTGGTGGTGCAGATGCCCGAGGTCAGCCCGTAGGGCGTGTCGTTGGCGACCGCCAGGGCCTCGTCATAGTCCTTGACCCGGATGACGCTCGCCACCGGGCCGAAGATTTCCTCGCGGTTGATCGTCATCTTTTGGTCGGTGTCGACGAACAGCGCCGGCTGCAGATAGTAGCCGGGCGTCTCACGGTTCAGCCGTTCGCCGCCCCAGGCGAGCTTGCCGCCTTCCTTGCGGCCGATGGTGATGTAGTCCTCGTCCTGCTTGAGCTGGCTCGGATCCACCACCGGGCCGATATGGGTGCCCGGCTTGCAGGCATTGTCCACCGTGAGGCCCTTGAGGCGCTCGGTCAGCGCCGCAACGAACTTGTCGTAGATGCCCGCGGTCACCACCAGCCGCGACGAGGCCGTGCAGCGCTGCCCGGTCGAGAAGTAGGAGCCGTTGGTCGCCGCCTCGACGGCGACGGCGAGATCGGCGTCGTCGAGCACCACCAGCGGGTTCTTGCCGCCCATCTCGAGCTGGAACTTGCGCATCAGCTTGACCGAGGCGTCGGCGACCTTGCGGCCGGTATTGACCGAGCCGGTGAAGGTCATGGCGTTGACGTCGGGCGAATTGATGATGGCGTCACCAACCACCGAGCCCTTGCCCATCACCAGGTTGAGCACGCCCTTGGGCAGGCCGGCGCGGGCCAGGATATCGATGATCGCCCAGGCCGAGCCCGGCACCAGGTCGGCCGGCTTGAACACCACCGTGTTGCCGTGGCAGAGCGCCGGGGCGATCTTCCAGGCGGGGATGGCGATCGGGAAGTTCCACGGCGTGATGATGCCCACCACGCCGACCGGCTCGCGGGTCATGGTGACTTCCAGGCCGGGCCGCACGCTCGGCACCACCTCGCCCGACAGGCGCAATGCTTCGCCGGCAAAGAAATCGAATATCTGCCCTGCCCGCACAGTCTCACCGATGCCCTCGGCCAGCGTCTTGCCCTCCTCGCGGGCAAGCAGGCTGCCGATCTCCGCGCGCCTTCTCAGAATCTCGTCGCCGGCCGCCTTGAGGATGTCGTGGCGCTGCTGGATGCCAGAATGCGACCACGCTGGAAAGGCCTCCTTGGCGGCTGCGATGGCCCGCCTGGCGTCGTCCGCGCTGCCCCTGGCGTAGTGGCCGACGATCTCGTCGGTGTCGGACGGATTGATGTCGGCAATGGCCTCTCCGTCCACCCAGTCCCCGTCGATGTAGTTGCGGTGCAGATCGTCCATGACGGCAGTGGTTCCCTGTTCTGGTGGGCAGTCTCGCCCGGCGCTCGGGCCGTTCAGAGGCGGCGGATTCTCACCCGTTCCTCTTTGCTGACGGCAAACGGATTGGCAAGCGGCAGGCCGAATTCCGGCGCCGATATCTCGAACACATCCTTCGCCTGCGTGCGAATGCCGGCAGCAAACGACAGGGTCGCCGTCCCGAAACAGTGGACGTGGACGTCGCCCGGCCGCCGGAAATACGGATATTTGAAATGATGGGCTTCGAGATTGGCGATGGAATGCGACATGTTCGCCTCGCCGGTGAGGAACGACTGCTCGAAGATCACCGTGTTGCCGCGGCGGATGCGCGAAACGCCGTGGATGTCGTCCGGCAGGTCGCCGAGCAGCAGTTCGGGCCCGAAGGAGCACGGCCGCAATTTGGAATGGGCGAGAAACAGGTAGTTCTGCCGTTCCATGACATGGTCGGAGAATTCGTTGAGCAGCGCGAAGCCGATCCGCCACGGCTGACCGTCGCGGCCGACCAGGTAGATGCCGGCAACCTCGGGTTCCTCGCCGCCGTCTTCGGCGAAAGCCGGCGAGGTCAGCGGCTTGCCCGGCGGCGTGACGAAGCTGCCGTCGCCCTTGTAGAACCATTCCGGCTGCACGCCGGTCTCGCCCTTGGCCGGCTTGCCGGCCGCCAGCCCCATGCGGAACATCTTCATGGAATCGGTCAGCGACGCCTCGTCGTCGGCCGCCGCCTTGGCATGCATGGAATCGCGCGTGGCCGCCGAGCCGAGATGGGTCAGCCCCGTTCCGGTGACAAGCAGATGCGCCGGATCGGGATGATCGACCGGCGGCAGGACACGGCCCTTGGCGAGCAGCGCCGCCGGATCGGCGACGCCGCGCCTGGGAGCCGCCTTCACCAGCCTGGCGACGGTGGTCCGCTTGCTGATCGCCGCCTGGGCCAGGTCGAGAACCGTGTGATAACGGCCGCCGACGATCCACGATTTGCCGCGATCGGTCGCGACTACACGACGGCTGCCGCCGTCGCGGACCTGCATCAAGCGCATTGGCTATCCTCGAGTGTCCCGTTGCACCTTACGCCGGCTCGCCATCGGAGTGGACCTCGGCGCGCGACGCCCTGAGGGCGTCCAGGACGTTGCCCTTGGAGTTCCTGAGAAGCCTGCGCATCCCGTAGAAGGCGCCCTCAGCGTCCCGTGAAGCGATCATTTCGTACACCGCCCGGTGCTGCAACACGGAATCGGCAGCCATCACCGTCCGCCAGCCGATGGTGAAAGAGAGCTCCAGCGCCGAATTGATCATGGCGCCGACCGAGATGAGGATCGGATTGCGCGACGTCGACAGGATCGTCATGTGGAAGTCGATGTCGGAGGCGATCTGCTCGGGACCGCCGCGTGGATGGTTCTGGATGCCGTCCATCGCCACGCCCAAGGCGGCGATATCCTCGGCGGTGGCTCGCTCGGCGGCCAGGGAGGCCGCCGAAGGCTCGATGATCTCGCGCATCTCGAAGAGGGCGTTGACGAACTCGTCGCTGGGCCCGTACTCGACCTGCCAGCGCAGAATATCGGCGTCGAACATGTTCCAGTCGCCGGCCGGGCGCACCCGCGTGCCGATCTTCGGCCGCGACGTCGTCAGCCCCTTGGCCGAGAGCAGCCGGATGGCCTCGCGCACCGCCGTGCGCGAAACGCCGAACTCGACCTGCACCTCCGGCTCGGTCGGCAACGTGTCGCCGGGTTTGTACTGACCGGTGACGATCCGCTTGCCGATGGTTCCGGCGACCATTTCCGACAGGCGTTGCTGGCGCTGCACGGCCGGCCGCCTGGGAATTGGGGTGCGCAGGGTGGACTCGTCAGGCATCCAGCATTCCCTTGGACATGAAAGCCTGTATCATAGTATCTTTCGGACGTTAACCGGGATAGGCAGGATGGGCGGTCGACAGCCGGCATTCTAGCGTTTTCCGTGTCGGCACCGAAAGGCATTCATCATATCAAATGGCGCCGGACGAACTCCCGGCGCGGGCGACCAAAGTGCTGGAACGTTTCCCCACCCGCGCCATAACTAGCGACAGGAGGGTCGAGTCGACCCCCAGCCTGGTGCGCACAAACTCATGACGGAAGACAATCGATGGCAAGAATAGACAAATCGCAACTGCGCTCGAAAGCCTGGTTCGACAACCCTGAAAACCCCGGCATGACCGCCCTCTACCTGGAGCGGTACCTCAATTTCGGGCTCACCCGCGGGGAATTGCAGTCCGGCAAGCCGATCATCGGCATCGCCCAGACCGGCTCGGACCTGTCTCCCTGCAACCGGCACCACCTGGAGCTTGCCAAGCGGGTGCGCGACGGCATCCACGCCGCCGGCGGCCTCGCCCTGGAATTCCCGGTCCACCCCATTCAGGAGACCGGCAAGCGGCCGACTGCGGCACTTGACCGCAATCTGGCCTATCTCGGCCTGGTCGAGCTGCTCTACGGCTACCCGCTCGACGGCGTCGTGCTGACCACCGGCTGCGACAAGACCACGCCCGCCTGCATCATGGCGGCCGCCACCGTCGATATCCCGGCCATCGTTCTTTCCGGCGGCCCGATGCTGAACGGCTGGTGGAAGGGTGAGCGCTCCGGCTCCGGCACCGCCGTATGGGATTCGCGCCAGGACCTGGCGGCCGGCAAGATCAACTACGAGGAATTCATCGACATTGTGGCGTCGTCGGCGCCATCGATCGGCCACTGCAACACCATGGGCACGGCGACGACCATGAATTCGCTGGCCGAGGCGCTGGGCATGAGCCTGCCCGGCTGCGCCGCCATCCCCGCTCCCCATCGCGAGCGCGGGCAGATCGCCTACGAGACCGGGAAACGCGCCGTCGATATGGTGTGGGAGGACCTCAAGCCGTCCGACATCCTCACCCGCGAAGCCTTCGAGAACACCATCCGGGTCAACTCGGCCATCGGCGGCTCGACCAATGCGCCCATCCACATCAACGCCATCGCCCGTCACGTCGGCGTCAAGCTGACCGTCGAGGATTGGGAGACGGTCGGCCACAAGGTGCCGCTGCTGGTCAACCTTCAGCCCGCCGGCAAGTATCTCGGCGAGGAGTTCCATCGCGCCGGCGGCGTCCCCGCCGTCGTCAACGAGCTGATGAAGCAGGGCCTCATCCACGAGACCGCAATCACCGCCAACGGCCAGTCCATGGGCGACAACTGCCGCGGCCGCGAGAGCAGCGACCACGACGTCATCCGCCCGATCGACGATCCGCTGGTCGAGGATGCCGGCTTCATCGTGCTCAAGGGCAATCTGTTCGATTCGGCGGTCATGAAGACCAGCGTGATCTCCGAGGAATTCCGCGACCGTTATCTCTCCGACCCGAAGAGCCCCAATGCCTTCGAGGGCCGCGCCGTCGTTTTCGAAGGGCCCGAGGACTACCACCACCGCATCGACGAACCGGAGCTGCAGATCGACGAGAACTGCTTGCTGTTCATCCGCGGCACCGGCCCGATCGGCTATCCCGGCGGAGCCGAGGTGGTGAACATGCAACCGCCGGCGGAACTCATCAAACGCGGCATCCACTCGCTGCCCTGCATCGGCGACGGGCGCCAGTCGGGCACCTCGGGCTCGCCCTCCATCCTCAACGCCTCGCCCGAGGCCGCAGCAGGCGGCGGCCTGGCGCTGGTGCAGACCGGCGACCGGGTGCGCATCGACCTCAACACCGGCGAAGCCAACATCCTGATTTCGGACACGGAACTGGCCAAGCGCCGCGCCGACCTGTCATCGCACGGCGGCTTCCCCTTCCCGCGCAGCCAGACCCCGTGGCAGGAGATCCAGCGCGGTATCGTCGACCAGTTCTCGGAAGGCATGGTGCTGAAGCCGGCGATCAAATATCAGCACGTCGCCAAGGTGATGGGCGTCCCGCGCGACAACCACTGAGGCAGCGCGAGCCTGGCGATGGGCAAGATCAACGCCGAGTGGCATCGGGCCAATCCGATGCCCAGGAAGCCGACGCTTGATCAGCGCCTCGCCTGGCATCTGGAGCACGCCAAGAACTGCGGCTGCCGAGCAATCACCGGCAAGCTGAAGGAGGAGTTCGAGCGGCGCGGGATCGCGATTCCTGAGCCGCCCGCCGCGTAGTGCTGACGGGGGGGCATATCGCTGAACGGCCGGATGCCGGGCGTTCCCGGCCGGCATCCCTCAGGTCAGTGTGTGCGCATCCACTCGCGCGCGGCGCGCTGCGCTGCGGCGATTGCTCCCTCGGTCATCTCGCGGGCGACCTCCTGGCGATAGTTAGCCGCCTCAGGGACGCCCCTCGCCGCCGCCAGTCGGCCACAAGGTGCCGCTGCTGGTCAACCTTCAGCCCGCCGGCAAGTATCTCGGCGAGGAGTTCCATCGCGCCGGCGGCGTCCCCGCCGTCGTCAACGAGCTGATGAAGCAGGGCCTCATCCACGAGACCGCAATCACCGCCAACGGCCAGTCCATGGGCGACAACTGCCGCGGCCGCGAGAGCAGCGACCACGACGTCATCCGCCCGATCGACGATCCGCTGGTCGAGGATGCCGGCTTCATCGTGCTCAAGGGCAATCTGTTCGATTCGGCGGTCATGAAGACCAGCGTGATCTCCGAGGAATTCCGCGACCGTTATCTCTCCGACCCGAAGAGCCCCAATGCCTTCGAGGGCCGCGCCGTCGTTTTCGAAGGGCCCGAGGACTACCACCACCGCATCGACGAACCGGAGCTGCAGATCGACGAGAACTGCTTGCTGTTCATCCGCGGCACCGGCCCGATCGGCTATCCCGGCGGAGCCGAGGTGGTGAACATGCAACCGCCGGCGGAACTCATCAAACGCGGCATCCACTCGCTGCCCTGCATCGGCGACGGGCGCCAGTCGGGCACCTCGGGCTCGCCCTCCATCCTCAACGCCTCGCCCGAGGCCGCAGCAGGCGGCGGCCTGGCGCTGGTGCAGACCGGCGACCGGGTGCGCATCGACCTCAACACCGGCGAAGCCAACATCCTGATTTCGGACACGGAACTGGCCAAGCGCCGCGCCGACCTGTCATCGCACGGCGGCTTCCCCTTCCCGCGCAGCCAGACCCCGTGGCAGGAGATCCAGCGCGGTATCGTCGACCAGTTCTCGGAAGGCATGGTGCTGAAGCCGGCGATCAAATATCAGCACGTCGCCAAGGTGATGGGCGTCCCGCGCGACAACCACTGAGGCAGCGCGAGCCTGGCGATGGGCAAGATCAACGCCGAGTGGCATCGGGCCAATCCGATGCCCAGGAAGCCGACGCTTGATCAGCGCCTCGCCTGGCATCTGGAGCACGCCAAGAACTGCGGCTGCCGAGCAATCACCGGCAAGCTGAAGGAGGAGTTCGAGCGGCGCGGGATCGCGATTCCTGAGCCGCCCGCCGCGTAGTGCTGACGGGGGGGCATATCGCTGAACGGCCGGATGCCGGGCGTTCCCGGCCGGCATCCCTCAGGTCAGTGTGTGCGCATCCACTCGCGCGCGGCGCGCTGCGCTGCGGCGATTGCTCCCTCGGTCATCTCGCGGGCGACCTCCTGGCGATAGTTAGCCGCCTCAGGGACGCCCCTCGCCGCCGCCAGATTGAACCACTTGTGCGCCGCCACCAGGTCCGGCTCGACCTCGCCACCGCTTGAATAGAGCATGCCAAGATCGAAGAAGTTCTGAGCGTTCGGCTTCGCCTCCGCCATCGACGCGAGTTCCGCGCCACCCATGTCCCAACGTGCCATGACACTTCCCCTTCTGTCCCTGTCGCCGGCAGCCATGTCCCCGCTGCTCGGCCATAGGGCAAGTGTCACCACCGGCGATCAAAAGCCGGTTAAGGAGCGCGCTTAACAAATTTTCACTGGCCGGTTGGCAATTCGCTAACGATGACCGGCCGGCGCCTTTGAAACGCTTGCCTTTTCGGCTTCGCGACCAGCGCCCGTTTACGCCCCGTTAGCAGGCCGGCAACGACCGGTTCACCACAGGCGCGATTGGGCCGGGCATTCATCCCGGTCACGCCAGCGTGTCAGCATCGAGGACGCAGCGCCCTGCCCGGCTTACAGCCCCAGCTTCTGCTTGAGCAGGGCGTTGACGGCCTGCGGGTTGGCCTTGCCGGCGCTGGCCTTCATCACCTGACCGACGAACCAGCCGATCGCCTGCGGCTTGGCCTTGGCGTCGGCGACCTTGTCGGGATTAGCGGCGACGATCTCGTCGACGATCTTCTCGATCGCGCGGGTATCGGTCACCTGCTTCATGCCGCGGTCTTCGACGATTTTTGCCGGGTCGCCGCCTTCCGCCCAGACGATCTCGAACAGATCCTTGGCGATCTTGCCGGAGATGGTCCCGGCGCCGATCAGCCCGATGATGGCGCCGAGCTGCTCGGCCGAGACCGGGCTGTCGGCAATCGAGAGCCCTTCCTTGTTCAGCCGGCCGGTGAGCTCGTTGATGACCCAGTTGGCCGCCGCCTTGGCGTCGCGGCCCTTGGCCGCCGCCTCGAAATAGTCGGCGACCTCGCGCTCGGCGGTGAGCACGCCGGCATCGTAGGGGCTGAGGCCGAGCGCGGAGATGAAGCGCGCCTTGCGCGCATCGGGAAGCTCCGGCAGGCCCTTCTTCAACTCATCCACCCAGGCCTGCTCGAACTCCACCGGCAGCAGGTCGGGGTCGGGGAAATAGCGATAGTCGTGCGCCTCTTCCTTGGAGCGCATGGAGCGCGTCTCGCCGCGGTCCGGATCGAAGCGGCGGGTTTCCTGGTCGATCGAACCGCCGTCCTCGAGGACGGCGATCTGGCGGCGCGCCTCGTAGTCGATCGCCTCGCCGATGAAGCGGATCGAATTCATGTTCTTGATTTCGCAGCGGGTGCCGAGCAGCGCGCCGGGCTTGCGCACGGAAACGTTGACGTCGGCCTTGAGCGAGCCCTCGTCCATGTTGCCGTCGCAGGTGCCGAGATAGCGCAGGATCGAGCGCAGCTTGGCCAGATACGCCTTGGCCTCGTCGGACGAACGGATATCCGGCTTCGACACGATCTCCATCAGCGCCACGCCGGAGCGGTTGAGATCGACGAAGCTCGCCGTGGGCGACTGGTCGTGGATCGACTTGCCCGCGTCCTGTTCCAGATGCAGCCGCTCGATGCCCACCGTGAAGCTGTCGCCACCCTCGACATCGACGGTGACCACGCCCTCGCCGACGATCGGCTGCTGGTACTGCGATATCTGATAGCCCTGCGGCAGGTCCGGATAGAAATAGTTCTTCCGCTCGAAGCGGCTCTTGAGGTTGATCTCCGCCTTCAAGCCCAGGCCGGTGCGCACCGCTTGCGCCACGCATTCGCGGTTGAGCACCGGCAGCATGCCGGGCATCGCCGCATCGACCAGGCTGACATGGGAATTGGGCGCGCCGCCGAAGGCGGTGGAGGCGCCCGAGAACAGCTTGGAGTGCGAGATCACCTGGGCATGGACCTCCATGCCGACGATCACCTCCCACTCGCCGGTAGCGCCCTTGATCAGCTTGCCGGAGCCCGGCGCGCGCTCGGGCGTGCTCATAGCCCACCCTCCGTCATCAGCGCCTCGGCGATCCTGTCCCACTCTTCGCCGAGCGGCTGCTTTGCATGGGGCTTGCCGGCGCGGGCGTACCAGTAGCCGGCGTTGCCCTCGTCGCCCTCGACCCGGTGGAGATGGGCGTGGACCCAGGCGGCCGCGGCGCCCTCGTCGTCCTGCACGACCTTGTGCGCCTTGTCCCAGTCGCCCTTGGCGAGATGCCAGAGCGCCACCAGCGGGGCGCTGGATCCAGCCGGCGGCGCGGCGCTGTCGCGAAGCTCGGATGGCGTCATCGGGGGCCTCCTTCTGCGACCACGGCGTCGAATTCCATCTCGACCAGCCAGTCGGGGTCGAGCAGCGTTTTCACCACGACCATGGTCGCCGCCGGGCGGATGGCGCCGAAGGTCTCGCCATGGGCGCGGCCGGCTTTCTCCCAGTCCTCGGCGTTGACCAGATACATGCGCGTGCGGATGACGTCGGAAAGGCTGGCGCCGGCCTTGGCCAGCACCTCGCCGGCGATGGTGCAGCAGCGGCGCACTTGCGCGGCAACGTTGCCGGCGCCCGCAGTCTTGCCGTCCGCCCCGATCGGCGCGGTGCCGCTGACGGCGATGGTGTTGCCGATGCGCACCGCGCGCGAGAAGCCGATGACGAACTCATAGGGGCTGGCGGAGGAGACGTTTTGCCGGCTCATGTCGCCCACCATTGCTCAGGGCTGAAGTGGCCGGCGGCATCCTCAATCACTTCGCTCGCACGGAATAGGGTCGCCTCGTCGAAGGGGCGGCCGATAAGCTGGAGGCCGAGCGGCAGGCCCTCCTCCGTCCGCCCGGCGGGAACGGAGATACCCGGCAGGCCGGCCATGTTGACCGTCACCGTGAAGACGTCGTTGAGGTACATCTCGATGGGCGAGGCCAGCGCCATGGCCTCCAGGCCGAAGGCGGCGGTCGGCGTCGCCGGAGTCAGGATGGCGTCGATGCCGTCGGCGAAGGTCTGCTCGAAGTCGCGCTTGATCAGCGTGCGCACGCGCTGGGCGCGGAGGTAATAGGCGTCGTAATAGCCGGCCGAGAGTACATAGGTGCCGATCAGGACGCGCCGCTTGACTTCCTTGCCGAAGCCGGCCGAGCGGGTCGCCTCGTACATGGAGATGATGTCGTCGCCGGGCACGCGCAGGCCATAGCGGACGCCATCGTAGCGGGCGAGGTTGGACGAGGCCTCGGCCGGGGCGACGATGTAGTAAGCCGGCAAAGCGTATTTGGTGTGCGGCAAGGAAATGTCGACAAGCTCGGCGCCGGCCGCCTTCAGCCACGCCTTGCCCTGCTCCCACAGCGCCTCGATCTCGGCCGGCATGCCGTCGACGCGGTATTCCTTGGGGATGCCGATCTTCAGGCCCTTCACCCCCTGCCCCAGCGCCGCCTCGTAGTCCGGCACCGGCACGTCGGCCGAGGTGGCGTCCCTGGGGTCGATGCTCGCCATCGACTTCAACATGATCGCGGCGTCGCGCACGTCGCGCGCGATCGGCCCTGCCTGGTCCAGCGACGAGGCGAAGGCGACGATGCCCCAGCGCGAGCAGCGGCCATAGGTCGGCTTGATGCCGACGGTGCCGGTGAAGGCCGCCGGCTGGCGGATGGAGCCGCCGGTGTCGGTGGCTGTCGCGCCGGCGCAGAGGCGCGCGGAAACCGCGGTCGCCGAGCCGCCGGACGAGCCGCCCGGCACCAGCGGCGCGTTGGAGTTGCTCGCCCGCCACGGGTTGACCACCGGGCCGTAATAGGAGGTCTCGTTGGACGAGCCCATCGCGAACTCGTCCATGTTGAGCTTGCCGAGCATCACCGCACCGTCGGCCCACAGATTGGCGGTCACCGTCGACTCGTAGGTCGGCTTGAAGCCGTCGAGCACGTGGCTGCCGGCCTGGCTGTGGACGCCCTCGGTGCAGAACAGGTCCTTGATGCCGAGCGGCACGCCTTCCAGCGGCCGCACGTCCCCGCGGGCGATGCGCAGGTCGGATTCGGCCGCCATGGACAGCGCCTTCTCCGGCGTCTCGACGATATAGGCGTTGAGCGAACGCGCCGAGGCAATCGCCTTGAGATAGGCCTCGGTCAGCTCGACGGCGGAGAAATGGCGCGCCGACAGGCCGTCGCGAATCTCGGCAATGGTGAGGGCAGTCAGGTCGGTCATGCGGACAGGTGCTTTTCGTAGAAGCGTGAATAGCCGGAATCGGGATAGTCGAGCACAGCGCCGCACCGGCTGAACCCGCCGCGCTCGTAGACGCGCCAGGCCGGCTCGAAGCCCGGCGCTTCGCCAGTCTCCAGGACCAGGCGGGTGATGCCGCGCGCCCACGCCCGATCTTCGATGTGCTTCAGCAGCAGCGAGCCGAGGCGTTTTCCGCGAACTTCCGGCAGCGTGAACATGCGCTTGACCTCGCCGAGGCCCGCGCCGTGGTCCTTGAGCGAGCCCATGCCGATGGGCCGGCCATCCTCGTCGCGGGCGACCAAGACGGTCACGCTCGGCTCGGCCATCTGCTCCGCCGTGAGCTGGAACTGGAACTCGCGCGGCGTCAGCGGGATCAGGTAATCGTTGAGCGCGGCGACCATGGTGCGCACGTCGTCCTGCAGCGGCGTCTCGATCGCGATGGCCATGGAAGGCGCGGCGGTCGCGAGCGCGGTCATTCGACCACCTTGGGCACGACGTAGAAGTGCTCCTCGCGCACGGGCGCGTTGGCGGTGACGGCGTCAGCCTTGGCACCGTCGGTGACCGCATCGTCGCGCAGCTTCATGGTCATGGGCAGCACCGCCGTCATCGGCTCGACGCCGGTGACGTCGACCTCGTTGAGCTGCTCGACGAAGCCGAGGATGGTATTGAGGTCTTCCCTGAGCTTCTCGGCCTCGGCATCGCTGACCGCGATGCGGGCGAGATGCGCCACGCGCTTGACCGTGTCCTTGTCGACCGACATCTGGGTAAAATCCGTTGAAGTTCCGCCGTCTTAGCAGAGGGCCTTTTCCGCCGGCAAGGCCAATGACAGGAGCCGCCCCTGCACCGATTGAATGGCGCCGGAGGCCCGGCTAGCTGTGGAGCCTCAACAGGTTGTTGCTGGTTAGGGCGAGTCTGCTGATGGGCGGTTTTGAGTTTAGGCTGCCATGTGGGCGATGCCAGTTGTATCGGTGGAGCCAGCGCGGCAGCTCGTCGCCTCGGTCGTCGGAAGTGGGGTAAGCCCGGGCATAGGCCCATTCCCTCAATGCCGTCTGGATGAAGCGCTCGGCCTTGCCGTTGGTCTTGGGCGTGTAGGGCCTGGTCCTGATGTGCCTGAGGCCGAGATCGCGGCAGGCATCGCGGAAGGCGTGGGCTTTGTAGCAGGCACCGTTGTCGGTCATGACCCGGGCGACGGTGACGCCGAGGCTTGCGTAGTAGGCGACGGCGGCGCGCAGGAAGGCGACGGCACTCTGCTTCTTTTCGTCGGGCAGGATCTGAGAGAAGGCCAGGCGCGAGGCATCGTCGATGGCGACATGGACGAACTCCCAGCCGACGCCGCGTGAGTTGCTCTGTCCCCGACGGTTACCGGTGATGCGGTGGCCGACCCGGTCGAAACGGCCGAGCTTCTTGATGTCGATGTGGATGAGTTCACCGGGATGATCGCGCTCGTAGCGGCGCACCGGCTCGGCCGGCTCCAGCGCGCTGATGCGGTTCAACCCGAGGCGCCGGAGGATGCGGCTGACGGTGGCCGGCGAGATACCGAGTTCGGCCGCGATCTGCTTGCCGGTCCAGCGCTGCCGGCGCAGCCGCTCCACTTCGGTCACGACCGTCTCTGGCGTCGGCTTATGCAGGCGATGCGGCCGTGATGAGCGGTCCTTCAGCCCCTCCGGCCCCTCGCGGCGGAAGCGCTCGACCCATTTGCGCACCGTGCGCACCGACACGCCAAAGGCCGCGGCAACCGCTGCCATAGGCTGCCCGGCCTCTATGCGCCGCACCACATCGGCTCGACTATGCGGCGTCAGACGGGCATTCTTGTGCACGTTCATCCGGTCCTCCTCCGAGGCCTTGCTGAAGCTTCGCAACTCCAGCTTCCTCGCTCGGGACCGGATGGACAACCTGTTGAAAGCTCACAGCTAGCTTCGCAAGAATCGAGCCGATCGGACCCAGCGATGCCGGCCCCCGAGAAAGTCGCCGAAACGCCCGGTTTCTGCCGCGATTGCCTGACCCTGGCGCCGGCGGGCGCGAACTCGTTGCGCTGCCTGCGGCTCTCCCCGCCTACGGCGCCACCCGGAACTCTTCAAGCTGACCATCGCCCACCTCGACTGCGACGCATTCTATGCGGCAATCGAAAAGCGCGACCACCCGGAACTTGCCGACAAGCCGGTGATTGTCGGCGGGGGGAAGCGCGGCGTGGTGGCAACCGCCTGCTATATCGCCCGCATCAGCGGCGTGCGCTCGGCCATGCCCATGTTCAAGGCGCTGGAAGCCTGCCCCGACGCGGTGGTCGTCCGCCCGGACTTCGAGAAATATAGCCGCGTCGGGCGCGAGGTGCGCGAGCTGATGCAGTCGCTGACCCCCCTGGTCGAGCCGCTGTCGATTGACGAAGCCTTCATGGACATGGCCGGCACCGAGCGGCTGCACCACGGGCCCCCGGCCCTAGCGCTCGCGCGCCTGCAGCGGCGCATCGAGAAGGAAATCGGTATCACGGTGTCGATCGGCCTCTCCTTCAACAAGTTTCTGGCCAAAATCGCATCAGATTTCGAGAAGCCGCGCGGCTTCTCGGTGATCGGCGAGGCCGAGGCGCTGACTTTCCTGGCGGCGCAGCCGGTCGGCTTGATTTGGGGCGTCGGCAAGGCGATGCAGGAGCGACTGGCCGCGGACGGCATCCGCACTATCGCTGCGCTCCAGCGCATGGACGAGGCCGAACTCGGCCGCCGCTACGGCAGCATGGGCCTCAGGCTGGCGCGGCTTTCGCGCGGCGACGACAGCCGCAGCGTCGAGCCGCACGGCGAAGCCAAGAGCGTCAGTGCCGAGACGACCTTCGAGACCGACCTCGCCGACCCGCACGAGCTGAAGGCGATCCTGCGGGCCTTGTCGGAGAAGGTGTCGCGGCGCCTGAAGAAGGCGGAGCTTGCCGGCGTCGTGGTGACGCTGAAGCTGAAGACCGCCGACTTCCGCCTGCGTACGCGCAGCCGCCATCTCGCCGACCCGACGCAACTCGCCGACCGCATCTTCCTGTCCGGCAGCGAGCTGCTCGCCCGCGAGGCGGATGGGGCGACCAAGTTCCGCCTGATCGGCATCGGCGTGTCGGAATTCGCCGACCCGGCGCTCGCCGACCCGGACGATCTGATCGACCCGGCCGCCGCCAAGCGCGCCAAGGCGGAACACGCCGTCGACACGATCCGCGACCGTTTCGGCACCAAGGCGGTGGAGCTGGGGCTGGTGTTCGATACGGGAAAGAAGCCGCCGCAGGAGTAGCGGACCGGCCACGCACCGCTCGGTTGGTTAAATTTGACCTGCTGACCTGCATCCAAATTTCCGCAGCGCACCGTGAAGTACTGCGGTCGGTATTCGAGCACGGGACGAAGGCGCTATTCGGCCAACAAAACCGGAATTCAGCCGTTTACGCGGACTTAATTGCATCAATGCAGAGTCTGGCGCATCCCAATTCTGGCGAGGACGTACCATGGCCGTTTCCGACTTGCCCGCAGCTGGCACGATCGATGCCGGCGAGGCCCTTTCCGTTCGCCGTGAGATCTATGGTCACGACGCATTGACCCCCGCGGACATGGACCTCCTGTTCCAGACCGCACAGAAGTCCACGGACCACGATTCGGTCGAATGGACCAACCTCTTCTCGGAAGCGGTGACCGACTACGTCGTCCACCAGAACGATCCGGCCGACTACATTCCGCAGGAGAAAGCCGATTGGCTGGTGGCGAAGCTGAAGCAATCGGGCGGCATCACCACCTCGTCGGAATTCGCCATGCTGATCGATCTGATGAACAGCGCGCTCGGCGTCCCGCCGTCGCTGTCGGCCTTCGTGCTTGGTGAGATCGAAGCGGCAATCGTGAGCGGCCGACGCAACGCCATCGGCGGCGGCGACCACGCCGCGGGCACGATAACCAAAGCCGACGTCGAAGCCTTGCGCTCCGCGCTTTACGCGGCGACCACCGGCTCGGCGGGCCACGTTACGCGTGAGGAGGCCGAGGCCCTTTTCGACATCGCCCATGCCACCGCAGATGGAACCTGCGATCCCGCCTTCGACGAACTGTTCGCGCGCGCCATCGGCAACTACCTGATGGCAATCTGCTGGCACGCGCCCAGCAGCGAACAGGCGCTTCATCGCCAACGCTGGCTCGATACCCGCGAGTCTCTGGTCCGGTTTCTTTCGGACAGGCCCGCGCCCGGGCAGGGCGAAACTTTCCGCCAGTTGCTCCAATCGCCGCTGGAACAGGAGGAAGCGGAGGTCGCCGCGCAGGATCACCAGGACAATGCAGCCCGCGCCGAAAGCGAGCAGATCACCGACGCGGAAGCCGATTGGGTGATGGCCCACCTCACCCGACAAGGCCCCCTCACCTCGGCCGAAACGCGCCTGCTGGAGTGGCTCGGCGACGAGGTGTCCGCTCTGCCGCCGAAACTGCGCGCGATCGTCGACACGGCCAAGGACGTCCACGCTCACGCGGCCTGACGGATCACCGCCCGAGAAACCGGCGCGTTCCGTATCAGGTGTCGGCGCCCGCATCCGGCCAAGCTGCTGCATTTCGGCCAGTTTGGCCGGTATTGTGGCGTCGTTCATTGAAGATTTCGTGATTCTGCCCCATGATGCTGCGTGTCGTCGGCGCACAACGGAGGGGAAGCCGTGCATACCAGTCGCATCGTCCTGTCATTGATCGGGGCCTGTCTGACGGCGCTGGTGCTCGGCCAGCCGGCCCGCGCCGATATCCTGATCAGCGTCGACAAGACCGCCCAGCGCATGACCGTCAGCGTCGACGGCCGGCTGCTCTACACATGGCCGGTGTCGACCGGACGGCCGGGCTACGACACGCCCAACGGCACGTTCTGGGCCTTGGCCAGGGACAAGGACCATCGCAGCAAGGAATATGACAACGCGCCGATGCCCTATTCGATCTTTTTCACGACGATGGGCAATGCCGTGCACGGCACGCGCGACAGTGGGCTCGGCCGGCCAGTCTCGCACGGCTGCGTGCGCCTGTCGGTGAAGAACGCCGCCACCCTTTGGGACCTGGTGAGCAAGGAAGCGCTCTACAGCACGGTCGTGCAGATCGGCGGCTCGATTCCCCAATCCATCGGCGGCAAGGTCGCCAGCGCCGCATCGCACCCGCGGGGGTAGGCGGGGAAGCGGTGGCGGCCGGCGAAGGCCGCATAAGCACGTCGCTGGTTGGCGCCCCTCTCCCCTTGTCGGAGAGGGCTTCGCCTCTTGAGAGCTCTCTATCTTTTCCCCGCAAGGCGGGAGAGGCCCCTCAAACCAAGCCCTTCCACGGAACAGAAGCCCAAGAGGTTCGAACTGCACCTGCCCTCAGCACTTCGGTGCCGGCAGCATCTCCAGATGGGTCAGGTGGCCGTTGAGCGCGAACTTGCCGTAGTCGATCCTGAGCTTGCGCCCGATGCCGTTGGCATAGAGCACGAACGAGGTGACGTAGGTCGGCGCATCGTCGGTGCCGCTGCCCTTCTCGAAATAGCTGACCGTCACCGGCCAATGGGGCAGACCGGCAAAGCCGGCCTGGCCGATCAGCGTTTCGTCGCCAAAGTCGTCCGCCGCCGTCGATTGCTTGCCGATGACCGCGGCGGTGGCATAGACGATCTCGCCGGTCTCGGAGCCGTCGAAAACGTTCATGGCGACGAAGTGCTGGCCTGCGGCGGCCGCAGCGATCACCTTCTTCATCTGCTCGGTGGGAAACACCACCTCCTGCCCGAGCACGAGACTCTTGGTGCCGGGCTTGGTCAGCTTGACCGTGATGCCGCCGGCGGCGTGCCTCGCCACCCCCGCCGACTGCTCGCTGAGCGCATCGTTGACATAGGTCTGGCTGTTGAACTCGAAGCGCCCGGCGTTGGTTTCCACCGTGTCGGTGCGCGCGTCGGTGGTCTGGGAATTGCCGTCGGCGTCCTCGCCCTCGGTGACGATGCGCGTCTTGCTCTTGTAGCCGCTGCAAGCCGCGCCGACGAACTCCATCGCCATGCGCCCGTTGACCGACGCAGCCGAGGCGACATCGCCGCTGTCGTCGATGGTCAGGTCATAGACGGCCTGATACGACGCCAACTCCGCCGGAGCGGCCCGCACCGCCGGACCCGACAGCAGGAGGCCGGCAAAACCGGCAAGCCCGACGAGCGACCTGAACTGCATGCGACGTTTTCCAAGGTTCTTGCGTCGCCGGGGATTCTGCGCGACTAGATCGGCCACATCAGGGCAACGGACGAGGAAAAGCAATGGCCGAGACTGCCGAGGACCGCCTTCAAGCGCTGGGCGTGGAATTGCCGGTGCCGCCCGCCCCCGCCGCCAGCTACGTTCCGACCGTGGCAACCGGTGGGCTCGTCTTCGTTTCCGGCCAGGTATCAATCCTCGGCGACGAGAAATATGTCGGCAAGCTTGGCCGCGAGCACGGCGTCGAGGACGGCCAGAAGGCAGCGCGCCTATGCGCCATCAACATCCTCGCCCAGCTCAAGGCAGCGCTGGGCGACCTCGACAAAGTCAAGCGCATCGTCAAGCTCACCGGCTTCGTCAACTGCACGCCGGATTTCACCGACCCGCACCGGGTCATCAACGGCTGCTCCGATTTCCTCATCGCGGCGCTTGGCGAGCGCGGCAAGCATGCGCGCTCGGCGGTCGGCATGGCGAGCCTGCCGCTCGACGCCGCCGTCGAGGTCGAAGCCATCGTCGAGGTCACCTGACGGGGCAAATCATGTCCGATCTCGGCTGGCTGACGGCGCGGCCGATCGCGCACCGGGGCTACCACGACCGCAGCGCGCGCCGGATCGAGAACACGCTGCCGGCGGCCGAAGCGGCGATCGCCCGCAACTTCGCGATCGAATGCGACCTGCAGCCAACCGCCGACGGCCGCGTCGTCGTCTTCCACGACGACGCGCTCCACCGGCTGAGCGAGGCAACCGGGCCAGTGGGCACGCGCACCCTGGCCGAACTGCGCATGGTCCGCCTGCACGACACCGATGCCGGCATTCCGACGCTGGAGGAGTTGCTCGACCTGGTCGACGGGCGGGTGCCGCTCATCATCGAGCTCAAGAGCCGATGGAACGGCGACCGGCGGCTGGAACAGGCGGTGGCGCCCATCCTGGCGGACTATTCCGGCCCGGCCGCCGTCATGTCCTTCGACCCCATGTCGATGGTCGCCATGCGCCGGCTGGCGCCGACCCTGCCGCGCGGCATGACGGCGGACGAATTCCGCTCCAGTTCCGGCGAGGGCCACGAATCCTGGCCGGTCCGCTTCGCGCTCCGCCACCTGCTCGCCGCCGCGATTGTCTGGCCGCATTTCGTCTCCTTCGGCATCGATGCGCTGCCGGCCAGCGCACCGCTGATGCTGCGCCACGTCGGCATCCCGCTGATCTGCTGGACGATCCGCACCCCGGCCGACCGGCAGAAGGCGCGGGACTACACCGACCAGATCACCTTCGAGGGCTTCGACCCGGATGCGCCAGGGGCTTGAGGCGCCAGCGGATGCGCCCGGATGGCGCCCCGCGTCTTGCGCGGAATTCAAGCGGCTCTAAGTTGACGGCAGTCCCCTTTTTCGGAGAGCCCCTGCTCCGTGGCCGCACCCATTCCGCCGCAAGCCACCTTCCGCGTGCTCACCTCGCTCGGCGACATCGCCCGCGACGACTGGGACGCCTGCGCCAACCCGCCGGGCGAGTCCTATAACCCGTTCCTGGCACACGACTTTCTGTGGTCGCTGGAGGAATCCGGCTCGGCCACCCGCAAGACCGGCTGGCTCGGCCAGCACCTGCTGCTCGACGGCGACGACGGCCGGCCGGCCGCGGTCATGCCCTGCTACCTGAAAAGCCACTCCATGGGCGAATACGTCTTCGACCATGGCTGGGCCGACGCCTATGAGCGCGCCGGCGGGCGCTATTACCCGAAGCTCCAGGCGGCGGTGCCCTTCACACCGGTGGCCGGCCGGCGCCTGCTGGCAAGACCCGGCGCGGACGCCGACCGAAACCGCGCCTTGCTCGCCGCCGCCGGCGCCACCCTGACCGCCAAGATCGGCGCCTCCTCCCTGCACGTAACCTTCGCCACTGAGGCCGAGCAGCAGCTGCTCGCCGAAGTCGGCTACCTGCCGCGCACCGACCGCCAGTTCCACTTCGTCAACGAGGGCTATCGCGACTTCGATGATTTTCTCGACGCGCTCGCCTCGCGCAAGCGCAAGGCGATCCGCCGCGAGCGCCGCGACGCGCTCAACGGCGGGCTGGAGATCGTCCATCTGACCGGAAGCGACATCAGCGAGGCGGCGTGGAACTCCTTCTTCCACTTCTACATGGACACCGGCTCGCGCAAATGGGGCCGGCCCTACCTCAACCGGCGCTTCTTCTCGCTAATCGGCGAGCGCATGGCCGACCGCATCCTGCTCATCTTCGCGCTCCGCCATGGGCAGCCGATCGCCGGCGCGCTCAATTTCATCGGCTCCGACACGCTCTACGGCCGCTACTGGGGCACCACCGCCGACCAGCCCTTCCTGCATTTCGAGCTCTGCTACTATCAGGCGATCGAATGGGGCATCGGCCACGGCCTGCAGCTGGTCGAGGCCGGCGCCCAGGGGGAACACAAGCTGGCGCGCGGCTACCGGCCGATGACCACCTATTCCGCCCACTGGATCGCCGATCCGGGTTTCCGCGAGGCCGTTGCCGACTACCTCGCCCACGAGCGTCATCAGGTCGCCCGCGACCAGGAAGCTCTGGCCGAATACCTGCCGTTCCGGGAGGAAGAAAGCAGTCGGCAGTAGGCAGCCGGCAGTCGGTCGGATTATGCTGCTGGCGAATGCCGATTGCCGAGGAAGGTCCGATGACCGAGGCTTACGATCCCGACAACATCTTCGCGAAGGTCCTGCGCGGCGAGATTCCCTCGCACCGGGTCTATGAGGACGACCACACCGTCGCCTTCATGGACGTGATGCCCCAGGGCACCGGCCACACGCTGGTTCTGACCAAGGCCGCCTCACGCAACCTGCTCGACGCCGATCCGGCCACCCTCGCCCACCTGATGGAGACGGTGCAGAAGATCGCCCGGGCGGTGAAGGAGGCGTTCGAGGCCGATGGCGTGATGGTCGTCCAATACAACGAGGCACCGGCCGGCCAGACCATTTTCCACCTGCATGTCCACGTCATCCCGCGCTTCGCCGGCGTGCCGCTGAAACCCCACACCGGCAAGATGGAAGACCCGCAGGTTCTGGCGACCAACGCCGAAAAGGTTCGCCGCGCGCTGGCGGCCGCGTGAGGTCATCCTCGGGAAGCGGCCGGTGACACGAGACGATTTCCGCCAACGCGGCGCCGCGGAAGGTAGCGCGGCGGCACGAGCGGAGGTAACGATGGCACCACAGTCGATCAGCAGGCACATCCGGGCGCCGCGCGCCGCGATCTATCGCGCGCTGCTCGACGCGGACGCGGTCGCGCGATGGCGGGTGCCAGACAATATGCGCAGCGACATACTTAGGTTCGAGCCGCACGAGGGCGGGATGTTCCGCGTGTCGCTCACCTATGATGCGCCGGATGCGACCGGGAAGACGCAGGCCAACACCGACACCTACCATGGCCGGTTCATCGCGCTCGTGCCGGACGAGCGGGTCGTCGAGGCGATCGAATTCGAGACGGACAATCCGGCGCTGCAAGGCGAGCTGACAGTGACGACGACGCTTGCCGACGCGGACGGTGGTACCCTCGTCACCATGACGTTCGCCGGCATGCCGGCGGCGGTGTCACCCGCCGACAACGAGGTGGGCACGCGGATGGCGCTGGCGAAACTCGCGGCGCTGGTCGCGGCGGGATAGGCATACGCCGGCGCGAAGAAGCCGACGCGGCGACGTTCTCGCAGGCCGCGAGCGCCCTAGATATGCACCGGCAATCGCAAACGCATCGCGGCGGGGAGCGCTTAGCCATGCTGGCAATGGAAGTGACGGCCATCGGCGGGCCGGAGGTCCTGCGCGCCGTGGAACGCGCCAGGCCGATCGCGGGCCCCGGCCAGGTCGTCATCGCGATCAAGGCAATCGGCGTGAACTTCGTCGATCTGCAACACCGCGCAGGCGCCCCCGTTTCCGACCATTCCGACGCCTTTCATCCCCGGGATCGAAGCGTCAGGCGAGGTCGACTCGGTCGGCGACGGCGTGAGCGAATTCAAGGTCGGCGACCGCGTCGCGTTTGCCGGGCCGATGCCGGGCACCTATGCGGAGTACGCGGCGCTCGACGCCGGCCTGGTCGTGCCCGTGCCCGACGCGATGGGCGCCAACGACGCGGCGGCGATCCTGATGCAGGGGCTGACAGCCCACTATCTCACCCATGACGCCCACCGGATGCGGGCGGGCGAATGGGCGTTCGTGCATGCGGCAGCCGGCGGAGTCGGCAGGCTCGTCGCGACATACGCAAGAACGATGGGAGCGCGGGTCATGGGCGGGACGACGCAGTCGCACAAGCTCAACACGATCAGGTCCAACGGCGCTGATGAAGCAGTGGACATACGCGAGCCCGGTCTGGCGCTGCGTGCACGAGAAATCAGCGGCGGAGGTTGTGCGGTCGTGTTCGATTCCGTCGGCGGCCGGTATTTCGAAGAGAACCTGAGGTGCCTAGCGGCGCGCGGCGATCTCGTGGTCTACGGCATGTCCGATGGCACCATCCCTCCATTCGACGTCGCGAGGCTGTCGGGCTTCTACGACAGCGACCTCAACGGTTCCCTGAGGGTTTCCTAGACGTCGCTGGGCGACCACGTCGCAACGCCGCCGGCGCTGCGGGCGCGCGCCGACGCCGTATTCACCGCCACGCTTTCCGGCCTGTTGCAGCTGCCCGAGGTCGTGACGTTTCCTTTGGTCGAGGCCGCACAGGCCCACGCGAGGATGGCCTCACATGCGGGCGAAAAGGTCCTGCTGGTTCCCTAGCCGGCTTCCCCGGACGCAAAGTCGCCGGGATACGCCGCCTCGATGCGCTCGGCGACCAGCTCCTGCAGCCGCCACAGATGCGCGTCGTGGATGCCCAATTCCTCCAGCCCTTTGACGGTCTGGTAGAGGTAATCCGCCATCGAGCCGGCATGACCACCGGCCACCGCCAGCACGTCGGCGACACGCGCCTCTGACAGACCGCCGACGTACATCGGGCCCTGGCGGTCGACGACGAACGTGATCGCACGGAGCGGACCGTCCGGCGTCTCAACGTCCACCCAGACCGGGCCCATGCCGTCCGGTTTCGCCCGCATTTCGCGGCGCATCAGCTCCATGAGACCGGCCTCGCTCACCTCCCGCGGCAGCCGGTAGACGATACCCTCGCATTCGCCGCTCTCGTCGAGCACCAGCATCAGTCCCGGCTGCTCTTTCGTGCCGCGCCAGCGCGTGATCCAGCCGAAACAGAACGATCGGTGCCAGCCGCGCACGACGCCGAGGCGCCGCGCGTCGCATTCGAACGGCAGATTCCAGATGAGCGAGCCATAGGCAAAGACCCAGATCTCGCCGCTCGCAGGTCCCGCGGCGCGGAGCGACGCCACCACCTCCTGGCGATCCGCATCGGTCGCCCACACCACGCCCGCAAAGGCCGCGTCGCCTGGATCGTCAATGTGACGTGCGGTCCGGGCCACGAGTTCCGCAGTCAAGCGCATCTGTCGAGGATTAGGAGTCATGACGGGTCCGCTATGCACATGGCGGTGCCCGGCGAGTCATATCAGGCGTAAAGGCAGGCGGGGAGAAGACGCCGTGGCGAGCCCCCCGCCAGATGCAATGCAGAATTGCATCGGCGCTCTTGGTCGCAGGCGTTTTTTAGATCAAAAGGTCAAAAAATGGCTGGGGCCGTCTTCACCAATTCTATGGGAACCCTGATTTGGACAGCCTTTTGCTGATGAGCGTCGGCACGCTCGGTGCCGTCGTGCTCGGCGTGCTCCAGTTCGCCAACCAGCAGCGCTGGCTGGCGGCCGACCAGCCCGCCTCTCTGGTGGCCAATCTCGCCGGCGCGGGAATGGTCATCGCCTCGCTGCCCGCCGAATGGAACACCGCCACCAGCCTTCTCGCCATCGTCTGGGTGGCGGTCAGCGCCTTCGGCCTCGGCCGTTGCCTGCTGGAGCGCGAAGGACGGTAACGCCCGGCACCGGCCGAAAGCACGAAAAAGGGCGGCTCCGCGGCCGCCCTTTTCCATCCCGAAATGCCCCGCCTCAGTTCGTCTTCAGCGGCACCTTGGGCACCAGGCCGCGTTTGCCGCCGCCCTCGCCGCCCCCATCACCAGGCGGCGTGTCGGACGGCGGGGCCTTCTTGGCCTGCGCCGGCTTGCGGCGCCGCGGCGCCGCGCGCTTGCGCGGCGTCGGCTCCGGCTTCGGCGTCACCGGACCATCCTCGATGGCCTCCAGCGCCAGCCCGCTGCCGTCCTCCGTGACGGACACCTTGACCGTGCCACCCTTCTTCAGCTTGCCGAAGAGCACTTCCTCGGCCAGTGGCTGCTTGATGTGCTCCTGGATGACGCGGCCGAGCGGTCGCGCACCCATGCGGCTGTCATAGCCCTTGTCGGCGAGCCATTTGATCGCGTCCTCGGAGAGGTCGAAGGTGACGCCGCGGTCGGCGAGCTGAGCCTCGAGCTGCAGGACGAACTTCTGCACCACCTGATAGACGATCTCCGGCGGTAGGTTGCCGAAGGGCACGATGGCGTCGAGGCGGTTGCGGAACTCCGGCGCGAACAGCCGGTTGATCGCCTCCATGTCGTCGCCTTCCTTGACCGAATGGCCAAAGCCGATGGCCGCCTTGGCCAGTTCGCTGGCGCCGGCATTGGTGGTCATGATCAGGATGACGTTGCGGAAATCGACCTGCTTGCCGTTATGGTCAGTCAGCTTGCCGTGGTCCATGACCTGCAGAAGGATATTGAACAGGTCGGGATGGGCCTTCTCGATCTCGTCGAGCAGCAGCACGCAGTGCGGATGCTGGTCGACGCCGTCGGTCAACAGCCCGCCCTGGTCGAAGCCGACATAGCCGGGCGGCGCGCCGATCAGGCGGCTGACGGTGTGGCGCTCCATGTATTCCGACATGTCGAAGCGGATCAGCTCGACGCCCATCGCCGACGCAAGCTGGCGGGCGACCTCAGTCTTGCCGACGCCGGTGGGGCCTGAGAACAGGTAGCAGCCGATCGGCTTCTCGGGCTCGCGCAGGCCGGCGCGCGCGAGCTTGATCGCCGAAGAGATCTTCTCGATCGCCTTGTCCTGGCCGTAGACGACGGTCCTCAGCGTCTCGTCGAGATGCTGGAGCACCACTGCGTCGTCCTTCGACACGGTCTTCGGCGGAATCCGCGCCATGGTGGCGATGGTATCCTCGATCTCCTTGACGCCGATCGTCTTGCGCCGCTTGGATTCGGGCAGAAGCATCTGCGAGGCGCCGGTCTCGTCGATGACGTCGATCGCCTTGTCGGGCAGCTTGCGGTCGTTGATGTAGCGCGACGACAGCTCGACGGCGCTCTTGATCGCATCGCCCGTGTAGCGGACCCGGTGATATTCCTCGAAATAGGGCTTGAGTCCCTTGAGGATCTGGATGGCGTCCGGAATCGACGGCTCGGCGATGTCGATCTTCTGGAAACGGCGGACCAGCGCCCGGTCCTTCTCGAAGAACTGGCGATATTCCTTATAGGTGGTCGAGCCGATGCAGCGGATGGTGCCCGAAGCCAGCGCCGGCTTGAGCAGGTTCGACGCATCCATGGCGCCGCCAGAAGTGGCGCCAGCACCGATGACGGTATGGATCTCGTCGATGAACATGATCGCGCCGGGGAACTCCTCGATCTCCTTGATGACCTGCTTGAGGCGCTCCTCGAAATCGCCGCGATAGCGCGTGCCGGCGAGAAGCGTGCCCATGTCGAGGGCGAAGACCGTCGACTTGTTCAGCACCTCCGGCACGTCACCTTCGACGATGCGCTTGGCGAGACCTTCTGCGATCGCCGTCTTGCCGACGCCGGGATCGCCGACGAAGAGCGGGTTGTTCTTCTGCCGGCGGCAGAGGATCTGGATGGTGCGGCTGATCTCCGCCTCGCGACCGATCAGCGGGTCGATGCGGCCCTTGCGCGCCTTGTCGTTGAGGTTGACGCAATAGGCATCGAGCGCATCCGCCTTCTTCTTGTTCTCGTCGCGCCCCTCAACCGTCGCCGCGTCGTCGTCGACGCCGCGCACGGGCCGCAATTCGGCCATGCCGGCGCGCTTGGCGATGCCATGGCTGATGTAGTTGACCGCGTCGTAGCGGGTCATCTCCTGCTCCTGCAGGAAATAGGCGGCGTGGCTCTCGCGCTCGGCGAAGATGGCGACCAGCACGTTGGCACCGGTGACCTCCTCGCGGCCCGACGACTGCACATGGATGACGGCGCGCTGGATGACGCGCTGGAAGCCGGCCGTGGGCTTGGAATCCTCGCTTGAGCCGGTCGCCAGGTTGGCAAGCTCGGTGTCGATGTAATCGACCAGGCTGCGGCGCAGGACGTCGAGATCGACGTTGCAGGCCCGCATCACCGCGGCGGCATCCTGATCGTCGATCAGCGCCAGCAGCAGATGCTCCAGCGTTGCGTATTCCTGATGGCGCTCGCCAGCCAGCGCCAGCGCCTGATGAAGGGCCTTCTCAAGACTGCGGGAGAATGACGGCACCTGACGACCTCACTTCTTTTCCATCACGCATTGTAGCGGATGCTGATGCTTGCGCGCGAAATCCATCACCTGTGTCACTTTGGTCTCGGCGACCTCGTAGGTGTAGGTGCCGCACTCTCCGACCCCATGCTGATGCACGTGCAGCATGATCTGGGTCGCCTCCTCCCGCCCCTTCTGAAAGAACCTCTCCAACACATGCACGACGAACTCCATCGGCGTGTAGTCATCATTGAGGATCAGCACCCGATACAGACTCGGCCGCTTGGTCTTTGGCCGCGTCTTGGTAGCAATGCTCGTGCCGGCATCGCCACCGTCATCGGTGCGACGATTCTCGTTGCTCATATCGCGTCCGACCGTGGGTATTTCTCGACCGAATCCTGCCGGGAAACCGCGCACGCCGTCAACGATCAAATTGCCGTGTGGTCGCGCGCTGCCTCGTTTGATCCGGCCACCGGACGGGGGACGATATGTAGGTCTTATTCCGGCCTTGTGAAGCCGCCGCCGCACGATCATCCGGCGCTGCCTACAAAAAAGGCCCGGACATCGTTGCCGGGCCTGATTTCGTCGCACTTTTTCGGGGCTGGCGCCCGCTGCGACCTATTTTGCGAGCTTGCCGAAGAAGGCCTCGTAGGGCTGGTAGGCGCTCTTGGCCATGTCGGTGACGATCTCGCTCATCCGCGCCATCTCGCCGACGTAGTCCTCATAGGCCGCGCGCACGATCTCCGATTGCACCGCAACCGCCTTGTCGAGGCTCTTGGCGGCGGCCAGTTTCTCGAATGCCGCGCCGCCGGCATCGAAGCTCCGCTTGGAATAATCCACGGCCTCAACCGCCATGGCCTGCATGCCCTTGGTCATCGCGTCGACGCTTTTCAGCGCAACGTCGATGTTCTCCTTGCCCAATCCCTGAATGTCGAACGCGCTCATTGGTCGTTTTTCCCAAGCTTTGCCGCGCCACACGGGCAGCGGCCCCATCCATCGATGAGGCCACTATGTGTGCACTGCAACATAAATGTCAAGGAAAAATTGTGCGCCGCACAATGGAAATTTCGGGGCGATCCCGCGCCGCGGACGATTAGGACTTTACCGAAAGGTAACGCCCCTTTCATACTGTCGAAGCGGTGACGCCCGCGAACTGCGGGCGCGGGACGAGGCCACCGGCGGAAAACCGGGTTCATAGACGCCAGACCGTCCGCATGACACGCGGGCGATGCGTTTGCTCCCGGATACAACCGACCGGCCAAAGGGCGGCTTCAAGAGATGCTTGCCGGCGCATTTTCATGCCGGCACAGGATGGGTAGTTTTATGGCGACGCGAATCGGTGCGTTTGCGCACGGGGCAATGAATCCGAGACTGATCGCAGCGGCATGTCTGGTCGCGGTGGCCGTCGGCGCCATCCCGCGGACCGCTGCGGCTGCGCCCAATTCGGCCATCATCGTCGACGCCAAGACCGGCCAGACGCTCTACTCGCAGGACCCCGACGGCAAGCGTTATCCCGCCTCGCTCACCAAGATGATGACGCTCTACCTGCTCTTCGACTCGCTTGAGGCGCACAAGACGTCGCTCGGCACACGGATCTCGGTCTCGGCCCATTGTGCCGGCCAGGCCCCGTCCAAGCTCGGCCTCAAGCCCGGCGAGACCATCGGCGCGCGCGACGCCATCCTGGCGATCGTGACCAAGTCGGCCAATGACGTTGCCTGCGCCATCGGCGAGTACCTCGGCGGCACCGAATCGGGCTTCGCCCGCAAGATGACCGAGAAGGCGCACCAGCTTGGCATGTCGCGCACGACCTTCCGCAACGCCTCCGGCCTGCCCAATTCCGGCCAGATGACCACGGCCCGCGACATGGCCACGCTCGGCCGGGCGCTGCAGGAGCACCATCCGGAATACTTCTCCTATTTCTCGACCCCGAGCTTCGTCTGGCACGGCCGGCGCATCCGCAATCATGACCACCTCCTCGGCAGGGTCGCCGGGGTCAACGGCATCAAGACGGGCTATACGCGGGCATCCGGCTTCAACCTGGTCAGTTCGGTCAGCCGCGGCAAACGCCAGATCGTCGGCGTGGTGCTGGGTGGCGAGACCAGCCGCTGGCGCGACAGCCACATGGCGAGCCTGATCACGACCTATCTGCCCAAGGCGTCGACCGGATCGCGTGTCGCCGTCATTCCGGGCGCCACGAGGACGGTCGCCAGGATCGACCCCAAGGATCTGCCCGTGCCGCAGCCGCGCCCGACCTTCGACGACGGCAGCACGGCTTCTGTCGCCAACGCGGCGCCGCCGTCAGCCTTTCCTGCGCCGGCAACCGCTGCCGATCAGCCTGCCGGCCCCGCCCCCACCGACATAGCCTCACTGGTCGGCGCCAATTCGATCTTCGCCCTCGATGCCGTCGATCAGACCAACGGCCAGCCGGTCGATCAGGGCGACGCTTCCAGCGAAGACGATTCCAGCGACGCCGCCTCGCCGAATGCCGTCATCAGCGGCTGGAAGATCCAGATTGCCGCCACCCCGACGCAGTCCGCCGCCGAGGATATCCTCGACCGGGCGCTGTCGAAGGGGTCTGCCGTGCTCGCCCAGGCCTCGCCCTATACCGAGCCGGTGACCGTCAGCGGTAACACGCTTTACCGCGCGCGTTTCGCGGGCTTTGCCAGCAAGAACAAGGCGCGCGCCGCATGCGCCTACCTCACCAGGCGGGATTTTAAGTGCCTGGCAATAAGTGACTGACAGGATAGTGGCGTTCGCAAGGGGTCCTTTGGTGTTCGGAGTAGCGGGACTTAGCGATGTTTGCCGAGAAGTCTGTCCTTAGCCTGGTTGATTTTCGCCGCGAGGAACGTCGACCCGCCCTGGTCGGGATGCACACGCATCATGAGCCGGCGGTGGGCCGCCCTGATTTCCCGATCACTGGCACCGGGCGCAAGGCCAAGGACCTGATAGGCCTCCTCATCAGTCATGGCGCCCGTATTCGCCGCGCCGCCCGTCCCCGCTGCCTGATCAGCCTCGACGTTGTCACGCCAGCCGGGCAACCGGCGGTCGAGATAAGCTTCGAATAGCGCCACGCTTTCCGGGTCGCCGCCGACTTCCCTGGCGAGATTCAGCAAGTCGCCGTCATCCAGTTCGTCGAGCTCCCGCCCGGCGAATTGGCCGATGCGCACCGTGCCACGCATGGCGCCACTGTCGTGGTCAAGGCTCATCTCAAAGAAGCGCGAGCGCACCGTCGAGGTCGAGCCCGGCGAACGGCGCCCGTGGCCGCCGAGATCGAGCGGTCCAAGGCGGCCGGTCGCAACCACCGAAAGACCGGCGGCAAGCAGCAGCGCGCCAACGCCCACACGCTCCATGAAGGCCAGCGCGATGCCAAGCACCACCAGCACGCCGCCGACGAGATAGCGGATAGCCCGCACCAGCGCGCGCACATCCGCCGCGACGAAGGCTCGCGCCAGAACCACCACGATGGCGAGCACGATGAGCCCGACGCCGAAATAGGCCATAGCCGCCCTTAGTGCATCTGCTTGAGGAGAAGCTGGGCGCCGGCGCCGCCCTTGGCCAGCGCCTTCATGCCGCCGGCGGCATAGACCGCAGCGGCCCTGAGCAGCTCGGCAAGCTGCCCGGCGGCGTTGACGTCGAAGCGCGCATAGGCGCCGCCCGACAGGCGTGCGATCTCGCGGAAGGCGCGCTCGACCGCCCCCTCGCGTCCCTCCTGAAAGACGAACACGCGCACGCCCAGCATGCCGAGCTCGCCGGCGGTGGCGGCCAAGTCGTCGATCTTCTCCTCCATCGCGTCGCCGACGAAGACCAGGACGTTGACCTTCTTCCTGCCCGTCTCCTTGCGCGCATGGGCGAGGATACGAGCGATCTGGGTGTGGCCGCCGCGGCAATCGATCGTGGTCATCAGGTCGCGCAGCGCGCGGGCGTCACGCACCCAGCGGCTGGCACGGCACTCTTTGAAGCCGCGATAGTAGGCAAGCTGCACCTCAAGGCCGCCGACCTTGGCGGCCTCCTCAAACATCTCCGCCTGAAGCTTGAGCGCCGTGTCCCAGGTCGGCTGGCGGCTCATGGTGGCGTCGAGGGCAAAGATCATCCGCCCGTGGCCGCCGGCGGTCTCTGCTGGCGCCATGGTCCGCGCCGCCGACAGGAAGGCATCGATTTCCTGCGGCCGCGACCGCGGTTCCGGCGCGTCGGAGCTGTCGCGGCGCGCCGGCGCTTGGGTGTTCTTGTCGTTTTTCGCCATCGGCGATGGCTCCAGAGCGCTTCCCAGAGCCTATCATGTGGCGCTCACAGGGCGCTGCGCAACCGTCCGTCGTCGTCATCCGGCGGACGCCCGCCGTTGCGCGTCGCAGGGCCGGAGGGAGCTGTCTTCGTCGGCGCCGCCCGCAGGGCCGGAAGATTGAGCGTATCGAGCAGGTTGCGGACCTCGTTGCGCGCCGAGATGTGGGACAGCGTCGGCTCGGCCTCGCCGGCATCGGCACCGAAGGCGTCGAGCGCGGTGAGGCCGCTTGGAAACAATTCGCGGAAGATGACCCGCTCGGAAATGCCGTCGGCGAGGCGGAAGCCGGCCATGGCCGACAACTGCTTGAGGCCGCGCTCGATGTTGCGCCGGTTGCGGCTGGCAAGCGTCGTCTGGCGGTTGCGCACCACGATCCAGTCGGTGGTGCGGTCATCGACCAGCTGCCGCTGGCGCAGCGACTCCTTCACCAGATCGGAATAGTGGCTGGGCCCCAGCACCTCCAGCGTGTCGGGATCGACGCGGCCGAGCACGTCGAAATCGACGAAGCTGTCGTTGATCGGCGTGATCAGCGTGTCGGCCATCGCGTGGCTGACGCGCATCAGGTAGGTGTTGTGGCCGGGCGTATCGATGACGACGTAGTCGTAGCCGTATTCGGTGCGGCTGACGGCCTCCGCGAAGGCGCGGAACTCGCGGTCCTGCATCTCGGAGACCAGTTCGCCCTCGGCCGGCGGCACGGTGAAATGGATCGGCACCTCGAGCGGCAGCCCGGTCTTCCTCGCCCAGGCGGCGCGGTTCTCGACATAGCGGGTGAGCGACCGCTGGCGGCCGTCGGTGTCGATCGAGGCCACCCGCGCCCCGCTCTTCAGCAGGGCGACGATGACATGCATGGCCGTAGTCGACTTACCCGAGCCGCCCTTCTCGTTGCCGAGAACGATGACATGGGCAGGCTGGAACCTTCGCACATCGCGCATCCCCAAATCCTTATCCGATTCTGGAACGCACGCAAATCCGCCTTTTTGTGGGGAAGCTTCATTCCGCCGACGCGGTGCAACGTAGCAACAGGCGCGGAGCCAGGCGGCCGGGAGGCAAATAGACGCTGCACCGCGGGTCCGGGGGCCACGCAGCACCTGGATCCCGGGGCAGCAGCGCGCCGCTTCGCACCGCGCTCCGCCGAGGACACGGAGAACCGGCGAAAGTCCTAAAGAACCGGCTGCTCGGCGCCGGTCACCGGCAGCGCCATCACGGGACCAGCCTCGTCGGTGGCAAGTGCCGGGGCACGCACCGGCAGGCGCAGGCCCTCGACCAGTTCGCGGATTTCAGTCCGGGCGGCGACATGCGACATGGTCGGCCTGGTGCCGAGGATGGCGCGCTCGAACGGATCGAAGGCGGTCAGGCCCATCGGAAAGAACTCGCGAAAGACGACGCGCTCGGAAATGCCGTGGGCGACGCGGAAGCCGAGGCGCTCGGCGAGCAGCTCCAGCCCTTCGATCACCTTGAGCTGGTTGCGACTCGACAGCGTCGACAGGCGGTTGCGGACGACGACCCAGTCGGTCGCGTGGGCCACGCTCTCCAGCCGCTTGCCGCGCACCTCCTCCACCAGGCCGGCATACTGGCTGACGGCGGTGACCGCAGAAGGCGAGCCCTCGACGCGGCCGAGCACGTCGAGATCGACGAAGCTGTCGTTGACCGGGGTGATCAAGGTGTCGGCCAAAGCGTGGCTCAGCCGCATGCGATAGGAATCGTTGGCCGGCGTGTCGATGACGACGAAATCCACGGTCGTGCCCAGCCGGTCGACGATCTCGGTGAAGTGGGCAAACTCGCTCGCCTCGACGTCGCGGATGCGCTCGCCCTCACCCAGCTTGACCGAGAAATGGCTGGGCAGCTCCAGCGCCATGCCGGTGCGCCGGGCCCAGCGGTCGCGATTTTCGAGGTAGCGGGTGAGCGACAGCTGGCGGCTGTCGGTGTCGATGGAGGCGACCTGGTAGCCGGCCTTGAGCAAGGCGACGATGATGTGGACGGCGAGGGTCGACTTGCCCGAGCCGCCCTTCTCGTTGCCGAGAACGATGACGTGAGCGGTGTTCGCTGCCGGCAGGGCTGAGGCCATTGTCGTGCGCCGTTGTGGATCGAACCGAACCTGAAGTATTGGCTGAAGATGCATGAAAAGAGCCAAGAATTCGTCAACGGCGGCCGGAAATGGCGGGATTTTGCAGGTTAAGCTTACCGCGGCGAACCTTGCCGGAGGCTGGTCAGCGCAGGCCCAGCGCCGCCAGTTCGGCGGAAAGTTCCGGCGGAAGCCCGCCGTTGCGCACGCTTCTGAGGTCCGCCGGCGCATCCTTGGCCGGAAAATAGCGCCAGCCCTGGAAGGGCCGCTTCGGCTGCCATTCCGTCGCCACCACCTTGGGCTCCAGCACCAGCCGGCAGCGGCCGATGCCCTCGCCGTCGACAAAGGGGCGGATGTCGACAAAGCGCTGGCGCGCCTGGACGTTGCCCTTGATGACCCAGTAGAGCGAGCCGCCGTCGAGGAGATCGGCGATCTGCCGGGGCACCATGCGGGTGACATGGTGGTGCTCCAGCGCCTCGCCGGCCCGGCGCTTCTCCGCCATCCGCATACCGATCCACTCGACGAGGTCGTCGATGGAATCGCAGCCAACGCAGAGCTTGATGAGATGGAGGGTCATCGCCCGACAGTCGCCGCCCCGGCAGGCTACGTCAAATCCGGCTGCCGAGCTTTCCACAGGCGCGGCTGGCCCGTATGGGCCATGCTCGCCTGCGACAAACTGTCAATGGTCCCCTGCCCGACCCCCGTCTAATTACGCGCCCCTCGATCCCCCGCGACGCGCCGGCAGGTGTGAGCATGTTGCCTAAAATCTGGCCGGCCGTCCTCGCCCTCGGTTGGATCCTGCTGGTGACCGCCGCCGGCGAAGCGCTGATGGCGCTGGTGGGACTGGCCGACAGCGACGGCGGGACGAGCGTGTTCGCCCTGAGCGCCACAATCACGGCGGCCGTCGCCGGTGCCTGCATCCTCACGACCAAAGGCCGCCCGTTCGAGCTGCGCTTTCGCGATGCCGCCTTTCTGACGGCGGTCTCGTGGTTCGTGGTTCCAGCCTTCGCGGCGCTGCCGCTGATGTGGCACCCGATCGGGCTGTCGTTCGTCGACGCCTATTTCGAGATGGTGTCGGGCTTCACCACCACCGGCTCGACGGTGATGACCGGCCTCGACGCCATGCCCGCCTCGATCCTGCTGTGGCGCTCAACCGTTCAGTGGCTCGGCGGACTCGGCATCATCGGCCTGGCGATCATCATCCTGCCGTTTCTCAGGATCGGCGGAATGCAGCTCTTTCGCCTGGAATCCTCCGACCGCTCGGAAGACGTGATGCCGAAGGCCGGGCATGTCGCCGGGCTGGTCGGCCGGGTCTACGTGTTCCTCACCATCGCCTGCACACTCACCTACTGGGCGCTCGGCATGTCGCCCTTCGATGCGCTCAACCACGCCCTGACGACGCTGCCCACCGCCGGCTTCTCCACCCACGACGCCTCGTTCGGCTACTTCCACAGCCCGGCGCTGGAATGGGCGGGCGTGGTCTTCATGATCTCCGGCGCCCTGCCCATGATCGCCTATCTGAGAGTGCTGCGGCCCGGCCGATGGCGCGATTGGGTCGACCCGCAGATCCCGGTCTTCATCGGGATGCTTGCCGTCTTCGTGCTGGTCGTCACCCTCTACGTGTGGTTGACGCGGCAGCTTCCCTTCTTCTCGGCTTTGACCGAAGCGGCGTTCAACATCACCTCCGTCATCAGCACCACGGGATTCGCCTCGACCGACTACCTCAAATGGGGTCCGTTCGTTGCGGTGGCCTTTTTCCTGTTCAACTTCCCCGGCGGCTGCACGGGATCGACGGCCGGTGGCCTCAAGACCTTCCGGCTGATGGTGCTCTACCGGCTTGTCACGCAACACGTGAGGCGCATGCTCCACCCGCACCAGATCCACCCCATCCACTACGGCGGCAGGGTACTCGACGAAGAAGCGGTCGGCTCGGTCGGCACCTTCGTCTTCATCTATCTCGCGACGTTCGTCGTGCTGTCGCTCGCCGTTGCACTGACCGGGCTGGACATGGAAACCGCCATGTCGTCGGTGGCCGAATGCATGGCCAATGTCGGCCCGGGCATTGGGCCGATCGTCGGCCCGGCGGGCAACTTCGCCAGCCTGTCGGACATTTCCAAGATCCTGCTGACCGTCGCGATGATCGTCGGCCGCCTGGAGATCCAGGGTGTGCTGATCCTGGTGCTGCCGAGCTTCTACGTGTGAGGCGCGCGCCTCAGATGGTCACCTGGGTGCCGATCTCGACCACCCGGTCGGTGGGGATGCCGAAATAGCTGGAGGCGTCGTCGGCGTTACGCGCCAGCGGGATGAAGATCCTGTCCTGCCAGATGGGCATGCCCGACTTCTTCGATGCCTTCAGCGAACGCCGCGACAGGAAGAAGGTGGTCTTCATGACGTCGTAGGCGAAGACCTCGTCCTTGATGCGCGACAGCACGCGCGGCAGGTTGGGCGCCTCGGTGAAACCGAAGCGTATGGTGATGCGCAGGAAGGACGCCGAGATCTGCTCGACGACCGTGCGCTCCTTCGATGGCACACGCGGCCGGTCGTCCATGACCACCGTCACGATGGCGTTGAGCTCGTGCAACACGTGGAAGTGCTTGAGGCTGTGGAGCAGCGCGGTCGGTGTGCTGTCAGGGTCGCTGGTGAGAAAGATCGCCGTGCCGGCGATGCGCGGCGGCGGGTTGGCCTCGAGCTTGTCGACCAGCTCGACCAGAGGAACTTCAGTACGACGGGTCTTGTCGAACAGCAGACGGTTGCCGCGCCGCCAGGTGAGCATGACCAGCATCAGGAACGCGCCGAGCAGCAGCGGCACCCAGCCGCCGGACATGATCTTGAGGAGGTTGGCGATCAGGAAAGTTACATCGATGACCAGGAACGGCAGGACGAGGGCGGCAGCAGCTAGCGGGTGCCAGTGCCAGAAGCGCCAGATGACGATGAAGGCGAGCAGCGCGGTCACCACCATGGTGCCGGTCACCGCAATGCCGTAGGCGCCGGCCAGCGCCCCGGACGAACGGAACAGACCGACCAGCAACAGGACGCCGATGAGCAGGAAGGTGTTGACCCGCGGCACGAAGATCTGGCCGGGATGGGCTTCGGAGGTGTGGCGGATTTCGAGACGCGGCAGCAGGCCGAGCTGGACGGCCTGACGGCTCATCGAAAAGGTGCCGGTGATCACCGCCTGGCTGGCGATCACGGTGGCGGCGGTGGCAAGCACCACCACCGGCAGCCGCGCCCAATCCGGGTAGAGCAGGAAGAACGGGTTGATGGCCGCCTTCGGCGCGGCGAGCACCAGTGCGCCCTGGCCGAAATAGTTGATGACCAGTGCCGGCAGCACCAGGCCCAGCCAGGCGACCTGGATCGGCCGCCGCCCGAAATGGCCGAGGTCGGCATAGAGCGCCTCGGCGCCGGTGACGGCGAGGAAGACAGCGCCCAGCGTGACCAGGCTGATGATCCCATGCGCGAACAGAAATTCCACGGCATAGAACGGGTTGAGTGCCAGGAGCACGACCGGATCGCGAACGATCGGCACCACGCCGGCAACGGCCAGCACCACGAACCAGACGGCGCTGACCGGTCCGAAAAGGGCCGCCACGCGGTGCGTCCCGCGTGACTGGACGGCGAACAGGACGATGAGGATGACGAAGGTCAGCGGCAGCACCGAGGAGCGCAGCACCGGCTCGACCACCTCCAGGCCCTCGACCGCCGAAAGCACCGACAGCGCCGGCGTGATGATGGCGTTGCCGTAGAACAGCGCCGCCGCCACCACCCCGAGCACGACGATGAGCGGCGCCGCCCGCTTGAACGATTCCTGAGCCAGCGCCATGAGCGCGAAGGTGCCGCCCTCGCCGCGGTTGTCGGCGCGGGTGAGAATGAGCACGTATTTGAGCGTGACGACGACGATCAGCGACCAGAAGATCAGCGACAGGACGCCGAGCACGGCGGCCTGGCTCACTCCGGTGCCCTCCGCCGCCGCCAGCATCGCCTCGCGAAACGCGTAGATCGGGCTGGTGCCGATGTCGCCGTAGACGATCCCGATGGACCCGACGGTGAGCGCCCAGAAACCGGCGGTGGGGATTGACGGATCGGCGCCGTCGGCCGTCGCCGTGCCTGACGTGGCAGTGCCCAAGTTCGCAAGCCGTTATTGCACCGCAGCAAGCGGCAGAAGGCCGGCCTTCTAGCACCATAGCCGGGACGAGTCACGCCGGACGGCGCCGTGCCAAAACCCCTCCCCAAAACCGCTTCGCGGTTTTGACCCTCCCGCAAGGGGAGGGTTCACAGAGTGAGCGGCACCACCCAGCAACAAGCTCCGCTCATGCGCGGCCCCGACCGGGCATCCAGGCAAGACTCGCCACACGGAGAGTCCAACCTGGGTCCCCGCATTGGTGGGGACGAACGGAGAAGACTGACCAAGGTCTCCCTTCCCCGGGACACGTCCGGCCGGATCAGCTCGCCAGCTTCACCGGGATCTTGATGTAGGAGACGCCATTGGCGTCCGGCGGCGGCAACTTGCCGGCGCGGATGTTGGTCTGAATCGAGGGCAGCAGCAGGAGCGGCGCCGCCAGCTTGGCATCGCGGCCTTCGCGCCAGGCGACGAACGCATCCTCGCTGACGCCGTCGAGCTGAACGTTCTTGCGCTCCTGGCCGATCGTGGTCTCCCAGGCGTAGTCCTTGCGGCCGCCGTCGGGCAGATAGTCGTGGCAGACGAAGATGTGCGTCTCGTCCGGCAGTGCCAGCAGCTTCTGGATCGAGCGATAGAGGGTGCGGGCGTCGCCGCCGGGAAAGTCGGCCCGCGCGGTGCCGTAATCCGGCATGAACAGCGTGTCGCCGACGAAGACAGCGTCGCCGACCACATAGGAGACGCAGGCTGGCGTGTGGCCCGGCGTGTGCAGGATGGTGGCGTCGAGATTGCCGATGGCGAAGTGCTCGCCCTCGGCGAACAGGTGGTCGAATTCGCTGCCGTCGCCGGAGACGTCGGTGGCGTTGAACACCGGGCGGAAGATCTTCTGCACCTCGCGGATGTGCTCGCCGATGCCGACCTTGGCGCCGGTCTTGAGCTTGACGTAGGGGGCCCCCGACAGATGGTCGGCGTGGGCGTGGGTCTCCAGCACCCAATCGATGGCGATGCCCTCCTCCTCAACCGCCTTGAGGATGGTGTCGGCCGAATGGGTGTCAGCCTTGCCGGTGCGCTGATCGTAGTCGAGCACCGGGTCGATGATGGCGCCGCGCCGTGTCTCAGGATCGACGACCAGATAGCTCACCGTGTTGGTCGCCTGGTCGAAAAAGGCGCGAACCTGCGGTTTCGCCTTGGTGGTCATGGGAATCTCCATATTCGAATTGGTCCAAGTCTTGACTTATATATTAGCGCATACTAAATTAGTCAACGCTAATGGACGGGAACCCGATGCAAACCTCGCTGACCGCCGATTTCGGCGACCTCGCCGGCAAGGCCGAGGAAGCCTCCCACATGATGAAGCTGCTCTCCAACGAGCGGCGCCTGTTGCTGCTATGCCATCTCGCCGACGCCGGCGAGATGAGCGTCGGGGCACTGGCGGCGAGCGTTGGCCTGAGCCAGTCGGCGGCCTCCCAACACCTCGCACTGATGCGCGAGGACGGCCTGATCGCCTTCCGGCGCGACGGCCAAACGCTGCATTACAAGATCGACCACCCCAAGGTGGCGCTCTTCCTGTCCATGCTGAAAACCGTGTTCTGCAACCCGCCGGCCTCCCCCGGACATAGGAAATCCGTATGCTGAAAGACATCAACGCCATTGAGGCGCACGACCTGATCGAGAAGAACGCCGTCCTTGTCGACGTCCGCGAGCCTTACGAGATCACGGCCGAACGCATCCCAGGCTCGGTCGAACTCCCCCTGTCGCAGCTGGCACGCGGCCGCCCCGCCAACCTGCCCCAGGACAGGGCCGTCGTCTTCCATTGCGCCTCGGGCGCCCGCACCAAGTCGAACGGCATGGCGCTGGCCTCGCTGACCAACGGCAACGCCTACAATCTGGTCGGCGGCATCGGCGCCTGGCGGCGTGCCGGCTTCCGCACCACCCGCGGCTGACCTAATCTACGCACCCGCAACAAGAAGGCGGCGCGCCGGGGCCTGAACGGCCAAGCGGCGCGCCTTCTCTCCAAATGACCCTGTTTCAGGACGTGCTGGCAGTCTTGTCCGGCACCCTCGTCGGCTTTTCGCTGGGCCTCATCGGCGGCGGCGGCTCGGTACTCGCCGTGCCGCTGCTGGTCTACGTGGTCGGCGTGAAAAGCCCGCACATCGCCATCGGCACCAGCGCGCTTGCCGTGGCCGCCAACGCCGCCTTCAACCTCTACAGCCACTGGCGCACGGGCCACGTCAAGGCCGCCTGCGCCATCACCTATGCCGTCTTCGGCATCGCCGGCGCCGCCATCGGCTCGACCGTCGGCAAGGCGGTCAACGGCAACCACCTGCTGGCGCTGTTCGGCGTGGTCATGATCGTGATCGCGGTGTCGATGGTCCGGCGGCCGCCGAGCGCCGGTCACCCTGAGGTCCAGCTCAACCGCGGCACGGCGGGCCACCTGATTCCGCGCCTCGCCATCGCCGCGCTCGCCACCGGCTTCCTCTCCGGCTTCTTCGGCATCGGCGGCGGCTTCCTGATCGTCCCCGGCCTGGTGGTGGCGACGGGCATGCCGCTCATCAACGCCATCGCCTCGTCGCTGGTCTCGGTGACCAGTTTCGGCGCCACCACGGCGGCCAACTATGCGCTTTCCGGCCTGGTCGACTGGTGGATCGCGCTGTTGCTGCTCCTGGGCGGCACCGTCGGCGGCTTCGCCGGCACCGCGGCCGCACGCCATCTCGCCGGCCAGCGGCGGATGCTGGCGACCGCCTTCGCCGTCATCGTCGGCGTGGTCGGCGTCTATGTCGTCTGGCGCGGGGTGGCCGCGATCACCGGCTGACCGCCCGCCGCCTCTTCACGGAATCGCCATTCTGGCGCACACTCCGCCGCCAGTCAGCAGCAATAGATCCCAGCGGCGAGGATCCCTCATGCGCTTCATCCAAGGCATCATCATCGGGATAGCCATCACGGTCGGAGCGGCGTTCTTCCACGACAGCGTCGTGCCGCAAGATCCGGCCGCGCCGCTCTTCCAGAAGCAGCAGATCGTCAACTGGGACGTGCTCGGCCGGGTGGCGAACGACCAGGTCCAGCGCGCCAAGGACCTGTGGAACCAGGCCTTCGGCCGATAAACCATGTTCTCGGAATAGCGCCCGCTTCGGCAGATCGTCACGCAGCCGGGCCTTGAAGCCGTCTATGATGCGACCAAATCACGTCTCCGCTGCTTGGCATCCGCGCCGGGCTCAGATCGGAGGGCAAGCCTCGTGCGCACGAACCGCTTCATCGCGTCATTGATCGGAGCCTGTCTGGCGACGCTGGCGCTTGGCCAAACGGCGCACGCCGACATCCTGATCAGCGTCAACAAGTCGACACAACGCATGACGGTGACGGTCGACGGCCAGCCCCGCTACAACTGGCCGGTATCGACCGGCAGAGCCGGCTACGACACGCCGAACGGAACCTTCCGGGCGTTCCGTATGGACATCAGCCATCGCAGCGACGAATACGACAACGCGCCGATGCCCTATTCGATCTTCTTCACCACGACCGGCGACGCCGTGCACGGCACCTATGAGCGCGGCCTCGGCCGCCCCGTCTCGCACGGCTGCGTGCGGCTGTCGGTCCAGCACGCCGCCACCCTCTGGAACCTGGTGAAGCGGGAGACGATGTACAGCACCGTCGTGCAGATCAGCGGCTCGGCTCCCTGGGGGCGCGGGCCGGTCGTCGCCCGCAACGGCCCGGCACCCTTATTCGAACTGGCGCCGCTGACCAGCGCGCCCAAGGGGCGCCAGGGTCGCCCGCAGAAGCGTTCGCTGTTCTTCGACCTGTTCGGCCGCTAGTCGTCCCAGTCCGGCGCCACCGAGGCCGGGTTTGCCACACGCAGCGTGTGCGACCGCGACAGCGCCGTGATCTCCTCCATCTCCGAGCCGCTGAGCGTGAAGGTGAAGATGTCAAAGTTCTGGCGGATGCGCTCCGGCGTGACGCTCTTCGGGATGGTAACCACGTTCTCCTGCTGGATGTCCCAGCGCAGCACCACCTGAGCCGACGTCACGCCTTTCGTTTTGGCGATGCGCTCGATCACCGGATCGGTGAGGACGGCGCCGCGGGCGATCGGCGAATAGGCGGTGAAGATCATGCCGTGCTCTCGGGCTGCCGCCATCAGCGTGTCCTGATTGAGATAGGGGTGGTACTCGCACTGATTGGTGACCAGCGGCGCCCGCGTTACCGCCCAGGCCTCGGCAAGCAGCGCGACGGTGAAGTTCGATACGCCGATGTGGCGGGTCCAGCCGGCCTCCTTGCAGGCATTGAGCGTGGCAATGGTCTTGGCGATCGGCACTATCTTGCTCGGCCAGTGGATGAGCAGCAGGTCGACCTGGTCGACATCGAGCAGTTTCAGGCTGCGCTCGACCGAGGCTTTGAAGACGCCTTCCTCGGCATCCTCCGGCGCCACCTTGGTGGTGAGGAAGATGTCCTCACGCCTGACGCCGGAGGCGCGGATGCCCTCCGCCACCTTGTCCTCGTTGCGATAGCCGGCCGCCGTATCGACGGCGCGGTAGCCGACATGAAGCGCCTCTGCGACCCCGCGGGCGCAGTCCTCGCCGGCGGAGCGGAACGTCCCGTAGCCAATGACGGGCATATGCGCCCCGTGTGCCGTGACCATCTGCACCGGCAGGTCCTCCTCGAAAATCTGTGCGCGAAAGGTGGTGGGAGCGGCAGGATGGAACGGCCGGCCCCGACGGGTCAACTGCTGATCTCGCGCGGGCGTGCCCCGGAAACGAACCTGAACGGAGCCTGATTCAGCCAACCACCGTGCGCACCGCAGCGATGACGCGATCCACCTCGCCATCGGTGAGGTCCGGATGGATCGGCAGGCTGAGGACCTCGTTGGCGAGGGTCTCCGAAACCGGCAGACGGCGCCCATTGTAGTCCCGGAAGGCCGGGTGCTGGTGGAGCGCCAGCCGGTAGAACAGGCCGGTGCCGATGCCCATGGCGGTGAGCTTCTCGCGTACCGCGTCGCGCTCGGGCACACGGACGGTGTAGAGCGCGAAGGCGCTGTCGTAGCCGGCGGGAATACGCGGCACCGCGACCGCATCGGCAAGCCCCGCGGTGTAGCGTTCGGCGATCGCCCGCCGACGCGCCAGCTCTTCGTCGAAGATCTCGATCTTGGCGAGCAGGATCGCCGCCTGCAGCGAGTTCGAGCCGGCCGGTGAGGCCAAGCACATGGGCCTCGTCGCCGTCGCCGGCGCGGCCGTGCGAGCGGATCATGCGCACCTTCTCGGCAAGATCGCCGTCCTCGGCCAGGATCGCACCGCCGTCGCCGTAGCAGCCGAGCGGCTTGGTCGGATAGAAGCTGGTGGCGCTGATCGGCGCCAGCGCGCCGACGCGCTTGTTGCCGGAAGCGCCGCCGAAGCTCTGCGCCGCATCCGCCAGCACCGTCATGCCACGACGGCCGGCGACCTTGGCGATCGCGGCATAGTCGGCCGGCAGGCCGTAGAGGTCGACCGGCATCACGGCGCGCGGTTGCAGGTGATCGGCATCGACCGTCTCGGCGATGGCGCGCTCGAGATCGGCCGGGTCCATGTTGAAGGTCGCCGGATCGACATCGACGAAGACCGGCGTGGCACCAACCGAGACGACCGAACCGGCGGTGGCGGCAAAGGTGAAGGCCGGCACGAAGACGGCGTCGCCCGGCTTCACGCCCATCGCCATCATGGCGATCATCAGCGCGTCGCGGCCGCTGGAGACGCCGATCGCATGGCCGGTGCCGGCGAATGCGGCAAGCCGCTGCTCTAGCTGCGTCACCTCCGGGCCGAGGATGAACTGGCCATGGGCAAGCACGGCGTCCATGCGCCGGCGAATGTCGCCTTCCACGCGGGCACGCTGGCGCTGCAGGTCGAACAGGTTGATGCGGGTATCCTCGGCGACGACAAGCGCCGGGCGTGACGGACTCATTCTCTCACATGCTCCTTCTGGCCGGCGCCGCGCCACCGGCAATCGCCGCCTGGATGCGCTCGGCAATGGCTACCGCCTGAGCCCCCGCCCGTCCATCGACCAGAGGCGGCGTTCCATTGGCGACGCTGTCGAGGAAGGCGGCGATTTCGGCGCCGAGATTATCGTGGGGCGCGAGCGACACCGTCTCGGCGGCGCCGTGCCCGATGCGCGGCCTGACGACCAGCGTCGGACCGGCGAGGTCCGCGACATAGACCGTGCCCGGCTCACTCACCGTCAGCAGGCGCTGGTTTTCCGTCGCCGAACGACTCACCGACAATGTCGCGACGATGCCGTTGGCGAAGGTGAGCCAAGCTTCCGCTTCATCGATCAGCCCGCTCACGGTCGCCGCACCGTCGGCGGCCACCGAAACCACCGCGGAACCGGCCAGCGCCAGCACCAGGTCGATATCGTGGATCATCAGGTCGAGGATGACATCGACATCGTCCGAGCGCCCGCTCCAGCCCGTCCGGCGCACCGTGGCGATGCGGCGCGGATCGACGAGGCGCCGCGCAAGTTCGCCAACGGCCGGCGAGAAGCGCTCGATATGACCAACCTGGAGGACGAGCCCCGCCCGTTCGGCACGGCCGACCAGGTCTTCCGCCGTGGCACTGTCGACGGAGAGCGGCTTTTCCGTGAAGACATGGACGCCGGCATCGAGGAAATCGGTGGCCACCGCATGGTGCAAGGTCGCCGGCACGGCGATCGACACGGCATCGACCTTGCCGATCAGCACGCGGTGGTCGGTGAAGGCCTCGGCCCCGGTATCGGCGGCGAGCGCCTCGGCGCGGGCGCGATCGGCATCCGCCACGCCGACGAGCCGGGCATCCGGATGGCCGGCATAATGGCGGGCGTGATGGCGCCCGAAGGCGCCGACACCGATGACGCCGACCCTGATGCCCTGCCCGCTAGTCACGCTGCACTCAAACCCCGACGCCGCTCGGCCCGATGAATCTCGGGCGCAAGATAGACGGCCGTACCCGGCCATGCCCATAAAGAATTGCAATCACCTGAAATACGGCGCGACAGGGCCGGAATCCCGGAAAACAGCGCCGAATCGCCTGTCGCAGCCCAACTAGGAAGCCGTATCATCCAATTGCGAAAATCCCGGACCACCTATACAACTCGGGAAAGCGCTGGCGGCCAACCGCCATGTCTCGGAGCGACTCCGTTGATCACCGTCCCCGAACTCACTGCCGATGCCCTTGGCCACTTCATCTCCGACTACATGAAGCGCCGCTACGGCTCTTCCGAAAGCCGGCTCGTCGAGCTGGTACCCTCGGTTGCCCGCATCGCTATCGAATGCATCGGCAACAGCGACGCGCTCTACCACAACGTCGAGCACACCATGCTGGTGACGCTCGCCGGCCACGACATCCTGCGCGGACGGGCGCTGCGCTCCGACATGCCGGCCACCGACTACGCCCACATGATGGTGGCGTGCCTGTTCCACGACATCGGCTATGTGCGCGGCCTGCTGCCGGGCGACGGCGACGACGGCTACGTCATCGACGACGAAGGCCACAAGGTGAACGTCCCGCGCGGCTCTTCGGACGCGGCGCTGACGCCCTATCACGTCGACCGCTCCAAGCTGTTCGTCAAGCACCGCTTCGACGGCATCGACCTGCTCGACGCCGATCGTATCTGCCGCGCCATCGAGGGCACGCGCTTCCCCGGCAACATGCCCGCCGACCTCGACGCGGTGGACGAGGAGGTCGCCCTGCTGCGCGCCGCCGACCTGATCGGCCAACTCGGCGACCCCCACTACATCCGCAAGGCCAACGCGCTCTATTACGAGTTCGAGGAGGCCGGCCTCAACCGGCAGCTCAACTACGGCAACCCTGCCGACCTGGTCGACCGATACCCGCAGTTCTACTGGAACATGATCTCGCCCTTCATCCAGACCGCCATCCGCTATCTGCAGGTGACGTCGAACGGGCGCCAGTGGGTGGCCAATCTCTATTCGAACGTGTTCCGCGCCGAGCGCGATCTCGCCTCGTTCGGACCGCAGCAATAGGGCTGAAAACGCAAAGAGCCCCGCCGGTGGACGGGGCTCTGCCAATGACTTGGTGCGGTCGAGAAGACTCGAACTTCCACGGGTTGCCCCACAGCGACCTCAACGCTGCGCGTCTACCAATTCCGCCACGACCGCCGGAAAAGCGGCTCCATGTAACAAATCGCCGTTTGCCGCACAAGGCGGACCGAAGGCTTCCGCAAGAGGGCGGAAACCCTACCCTCGCCGCCTCCGGCCCCCTACATTCAATGCCAGATGCCGGCCGAACGGACCAGTTTCATGCGCGATGCAACAGCCGAAATGACGGCGCCCGGTGCCACTGCCGGGCGCTCCATGCGCCTGGCCGCGAGCGCGCCGCCTGTCGAATGGGCCATCGCCGAGGGCCGCACCGACTACAACGCGGCGGTCGCCGCCATGGAGGCGCAGGTCGCCGCCATCAGGGAGGGCACGGCAGCGGAGCGTATATGGCTGGTCGAGCACCCGCCGCTCTACACCGCCGGCACCAGTGCCAGGGAAGCCGACCTGCTGGCGCCCGATCGCTTTCCCGTCTACCGGACCGGGCGCGGCGGCCAATACACCTATCACGGCCCCGGCCAGCGCGTGGCCTATCTGATGCTCGACCTCAACCGCCGCCAGCCTGACGTGCGGCTCTTTGTCCACACGCTGGAGCAGTGGATCATCAACACACTCGCCGCCTTCAATGTCACCGCCGGGCGGCGCGAGGGCGCCGTCGGCATCTGGGTGAAGCGCCCCGACAAGGGGCTCGGCCGCGAAGACAAGATCGCCGCCATCGGCATCCGCGTTCGCCGCTGGGTGACTTTTCACGGCATCGCCCTCAACGTCGATCCGCAGCTGGAGCATTTCTCCGGCATCGTGCCCTGCGGCATCAGCGGCCAGGGCGTCACCGGCCTCGCCGACCTCGGCATCATTGCCAGCATGGAAGAGGTCGACGGAATCCTGCGGCGCGAATTCGAGGCGCTGTTCGGTCCTACTCGCTCGTCGGCAGCGTCGTGAAGCGAGAAAGCTCCGGCCCGACATAGCCGGTGACCAGCACGTCGCGCACCGATCCCGAGGACACCATTTCGGCGAGAATTGCGCCGGCTCCTTCCCGTTTGTCGGACCCGAACACCTGAATGCGGTCCTTTGGCCCGCCACCAGTTCTGCGGACGGCAGGCCAGGCAAAGGTGGTCGCAAAGTTGAAACAGTCCGGTATTGAATTGGCGCCAGTAAGAGACGCAATTTCCCGTATAGCGGGCCCGAAGATCGGAGAAGACATCATTCCTCCGAGCCGAAATTGCGCTGTCCCTGTACAACAATTGCGAAGCGGTGACGCAGGTTTACCGCGTCGTCGTGATTCGCGATGGGCCAGTTCCGAATGACGACTTCGGCGGACTCGCCGGCACGTTATACGTCCTCATCATAGATACAAAAGAAGGCGTGCGCGGCCGTTGCGTGGGCGTTCTCGAATGGAGAGTTCGCACAGCATTTCACGCAACTAATTTCGAAATACGCGTTTGTCGGTGATTGGGAAGAGTAAGCCGGCAATAAAGGAAACGTAGGAGGAAGAACTGATGAAAACAGAACTGCTATCCGCAGCGGCTGCTGTCGCCTGCGCGAGTATGATGGTGCTGGGTGTCGGAACGGGTCCGGCCGCCGCCCAAGACAAGATTTCGTTTATCATGGACGGCGGCCCGCTCTACGATCCGTTCTTCGGTGCCATGAAGCTGGGCGCCGATCACGCAGCCAAGGATCTTGGCATTGACTATCAGTGGGTCACGAGCACCGAAACGGCTAACTTCGCCACCGACTACGCCAAACTGGTAAAGCAGTCGGCCACCCGCAAGCCATCGGCGCTGATCATCGGCAATTACTTTCCGCACGCGCTTGATCCAATCATCAAGGACATCACCGCGTCTGGCACTCCGGTGTTCATTTTCCACGACGGTGAATATTCGTGGAAGGAGGACGGTGCGATCGGGTACGTCGGCTTCGATTCCACGGCTCTCGGCCATCAGGTTGCCGATCTCGAAATCAAAGCCGGAGCCAAGAACGGCCTGTGCGTCATGCACGTCCCCGGCAACGTGACGCTCGAACACGAGTGTCAGGGCTACCAGGATGAGTTCAAGGCCCAGGGCCTGAAGTCGAAACTGCTCATCATCCAGTTCTCCGATGCCTACAATCCGACGTTCGTGACCCAGGCAATCAAGGGTCAGTTGCAAGCCGATCAGACCATCGATGGTGTGTACACCGAAGACGCTCCGCTGGGCCTGGACGCGGCCGATGCAATCGACCAACTCGGAAAGACCGGCAAGATCGTCAACGGGTCACTCGGCCTGTCCGTGCCTGCGCTGCAGGCGCTGCGCGACGGCAAGACTCTATTCATCGCCGATCTGCAGCCCTATCTCGACGGCTACTATGCAATCCTCGAGGCCTACCAGTATGCCAAATACGGCATGCTGCCGGTCGGGGAGATCCATACCGGGGCGCAGATCCTCACCAAGGACAACGCCGACAAGATCTTGCAGATCAACAAGGAGTACCCGGGAGTCCGCGGCGCTTCCTGATACAACGGAACCACCCTGGACGCGGCTCGGTACGGGCCGGGTCCAGGGTCTTCCGCAGATCGGCGGAAACGCGCCCGCCGTTGGATCGAACCCGTAACAAACAGGGGTGGGACGGGCTTGCCGTCTGCCCCTGTCCAAATCTTCGAACGGCGAATGCGACTTGCGCTTCGTGCTCGCGATCTGGTGAAACACAATGACCGTAGTGGAATCGACTGCGAAGGAATCGACCGTGAAAGACGAAGTCAACGCCGCTCCGACCGGCGTCGGACGATCGTTGAAGCGCATGGCTCGGCGCCCCGAATTCGGCGCCTTCGTTGCGACCGTGCTCATCTACGGGTTTTTCGCCATAGCAACAAACGGCGCGGGTTTCGTCTCGGTGGATGGGACCGCGGGCTGGCTCAATAGCGCCTCCGAACTCGGCATCATCGCCATACCCATCGGCATGCTCATGGTCGCCGGCGAGTTCGACCTGTCGGTTGGCTCGGTTGTTGGCGCCGCGTCGGTCTTTCTCGCAATCGGCTCGACGATCTTGCATGTTCCGCTCTGGTTGATGATTGCGATCGTGCTCTTCGGCGGCGCCTGCGTCGGCCTTCTGAACGGCTTGCTGACGGTCCGCACCGGCCTGCCCTCATTCATCGTGTCATTGGCGGCGAGCTTCAGCGTTGCCGGTGCCGCGACCGGCTTTGCGCGCCTGCTTGCCAACACGACGAATGTCTCGATCGAACCGACGCCCACCACACATCTGGTGTTTGGCTCGGAGTGGGGACAGGCCGACGTTTCGATCCTGTGGTGGATTGGCGTCACGCTGGCAGGGGGCCTGGCGCTGTCGCGCACCACTTTCGGCAATTGGATCTACGCCACGGGGGGCGACCCCGTTGCCGCGCGCGGCGCCGGTGTGCCGACGAGGTACGTCAAGATGGTGCTGTTCATCTGCACTGGCGTGGCCGCCGCGCTGGTCGGGGTCATCCAGGGGATCGAGTATCATTCCGGCAATGCTACCGCCGGCCTTGGCTACGTGTTCCAGTCGATCATCGTCTCGGTGGTCGGCGGCGTCCTCCTGACCGGAGGGCACGGCTCAGCCTTTGGTGTGTTCCTCGGCACGACGATCTACGGGATCATCAACATCGGCATCTTCTACACCGGCTGGAGCACGGACTGGATTCAGCTGTTTCTTGGCGTCATGCTGCTGCTCGCAGTTCTCGCCAACAGCTTCTTCCACCGCTTCGCCATGTCGTCGCGCTAGCGCGACGACATGGCATGGCCGCGCCACCGCGCGACCGGACGACGACGGACTTGAAAGCAAGAACTCGCGCCGATTCCGCAACACTCGCGTCTCTGGTGAAGTCCATTTCTCGACACTCGCAGACCAGGAGTCTTCGCCATGTCCGAGCCTCTCATTGAGTTGCGCAACGTCTCCAAGAATTTTGGCAGCGTGCAAGCACTCTCTGATGTTTCGATCGCCGTTTATCCGGGACAGGTGCTGTGCCTTTTGGGCGATAACGGCGCCGGCAAGTCGACCTTGATCAAGATTCTGTCGGGGTTCCATCTGCCGTCGAGCGGCTCGATCCACCTCAACGGGCAGGAAACGCAATTCGTCGATCCGCGCGATGCGAGGGCGCGCGGCATCGCGACCGTTCATCAGGAGGTGGGAACCATTCCGTTGATGAGCGTCGGGCGGAACTTCTTCCTCGGCGCCGAGTTGACCAGGGGCTGGCCGATCAAGTTTCTCGACACGCAGCGCTGCAATAGCATCGCGGTGGAGCAGATGAGCAAGTTCGGCATCACGCGAGTGCGCGACGGCGACCAGCTGGTCGGAACCCTGTCTGGCGGCGAGCGCCAGGTTCTCGCGATCGGCCGGGCGATGTATTTCGGTGCGAAAGTGCTCATTCTCGATGAACCGACATCAGCGCTCGGGGTGAAAGAGGTGTCGACCGTCCTTCGCTTCATCCTGCTCGCGAAGAGCCATGGCGTGGGTATCGTCTTCATCACTCACAACGCGCATCAGGCGATGGCAGTCGGCGACGACTTTGTCGTGCTGATCCAAGGCAAGGTCGAAGCCAACTTCAGGCGCGGCGAAAGAACGAGCTCCGAGGTGCTGGAACTGATGGCCGGCGGCGAAGCGCTCGACGACGTCACCGGCGAATTCTCGCATCTCAAGCAAATGGACCAGGGGGCGGCGGGGCAGACGGCGGCCAACGCTGCGACAACGGGATGACCTTGCGGGGGGAAGCCATGACCATGGAGGAGCGTATCGATCGGATCCTCGATGATCTGGTCAATTCCGGTGAGGCACCACCCGGCGCGGTGGCGATCGCTATCAACGAGACGGGACCGATCTATCAGGGCGTAGCCGGGACGCAAGGGATGGGTCGTCCCGAGCCGATGACCCTCGATACTCTGTTCTGGTACGCTTCGATGTCCAAGGCGCTGGTGTCGGTCGGCGCGATGCAGCTTGTCGAACAAGGCCGCATCAAGCTCGACGAGCCCGTCGGCCCGCTGCTGCCCGATCTTGCCGCCCCGCAGGTGCTGGTCGGCTTCAATGACGACGGCACGGCAAAGCTGCGGCCGGCGACCAGGCCGATCACGGCGCGGCATCTGCTCACCCACACGTCCGGCCTCGGCTACAATTGGGCGAACGGGGAGATCCTGCGCTATCTTGAGAAATACGACCTGCCGGACCTCATCTTCTGCCTGAAGCGGTCGCTCCATCAGCCGTTGCTCGCCGATCCGGGCGAAAGATGGGAATACGGCATCAGTATCGATTGGGTCGGCCAGCTCATCGAGGCAGTCACCGGACAGACGCTTCGCGACTACATGCGCGAGAACGTCCTGGGCCCGCTCGGGATGGTCGACACCGACTTCATCCAGACTGACGATCAGCGCCGCCGCCGCGCCACCGTGCACCAGAAGCTGCCCGACGGTACGATCAAGCCAATCGCACACGAGGTGGCGCAGGAGCCGGAATTCTTCATGGCCGGTGGCGGCCTGTGCGGCACCGCGCTTGAATACGCCGCTTTCATGCAGATGATGCTTGCCAACGGCAAATCGAAGGACGGCCAGCAGGTGTTACGGCCGGAGACGGTCGCGCTGATGGGGCGGAACAGCATCGGCGACATCCCGGCAGGCGACCTGAAGACGGTGATGCCCAATCTGGCCCGCGACACCAACTTCTTCCCGGGACAGCGACAGGGCTGGGGCCTAAGCTTCCTCATCAATCTGGAGCGCTCGCCCGAGGGCCGGAACCCGGGGAGCCTCAGCTGGGCCGGCCTTGCCAACAGCTATTTCTGGATCGATCCGACCGCCCGCGTCGCCGGCGTTATCATGACGCAGATGCTGCCGTTCGGCGATCCGGCTGTGCTCGCCGCCTACAAGGCATTCGAACGGGTGATCTATGACAACGTGACCAATTAATCCCGCCTCGAAATGCGCGGGAGATGGCCACGGCCATCATGGCGAGCGCGGCGAACGGTCCTACTCGCTCGTCGGCAGCGTCGTGAAGCGGGAAAGCTCGGGCCCGACATAGTCGGTGACCCGCACGTCGCGCACGTCTGCGAGCGCCGGACCCTGCCGGCACTCGGCAATCATCGCCGATATGGCCTCGCTTTCGCCGATGAACACAGCCTCGACGGTCCCGTCGCGGCGGTTGCGCACCCAGCCGGAGAGATGGTGACGGAACGCCTCGTGCGCCACGAAGGCGCGGAAGCCGACGCCCTGCACGCGGCCCTTGATGACGACCCGGATCGCCTGCCCAATCATCAGCCGCGGGCGCGTTCGGCAGGGGCGCGGTATTCGGCACCCCCTGGGCAATCCGGCAGATGACGCGAGCGCGTCACGTTGATCTCCACCAGCCGCATCACTCCCCCTTTTCACCGAATACGGATTGATACCATTAGCATAATGGGATTTCCTGACGTCAATACCGCCATGCGTCGGAGGAGATCTTTCGTTGGCGCAGATCTTTCCCAGCCATTCCAGCGCCAAAGACGTCGAAGCCAAAGCGCTCGCCGGCGGCTGGGCCGCTCAGCTGAATTCCATGATCACCGCGTCGAAGGCCAGCGTATCGCCCGGCTTGGCTACGATGCGCTTGACGGTGCCGTCGCGCTCGGCGCGCAACACGTTTTCCATCTTCATCGCCTCGACCACCGCCAGGATGTCGCCGGCGCGCACCTCCTGACCTTCGGCCGCGTCGATGGCAACGACCAGGCCGGGCATCGGGCAGCGCAGCTGGTTGGCCGAATGCTTGCGTTTCTTCTCGGGCATCATCCGATCGAGCTCGGCGACGCGCGGCGTCATCACCCGCGCCGTCGCCGCGATGCCACGACTGGTCAGGTGGATGCCGCCATGGGTGGGCCGCACCTGCACGTTCACCGCATGGCCGTCGATCTCGCCCGACCACAGCACCTCGCCCGGCCGCCAGTCGGAGGCGACCAGAACCGGCGCGCCACCATCGTGCATCATGCGCAGCGTATCGCGCTCCGCCGTCGGCTCGACCGCAAGCGCGAAATGGGCGCCGCCGATCGCGACCGACCAGTCGCTGCGCCAGGTGCTCCCCTCCCCGTTCAGCCGCCCCTTGAAGGCGCGGAACTTGTGCCGCCGCGTGAGGTCGATGGCGAGCGCCACCATCGCCATGCGGGCAAGCGTCGTGGGGGCGAGCGCCGCCGCGGCGAAGCCGTGCGGATATTCCTCATCGACGAAAGCGGTCGAGAGATCGCCCTTCTGCCAGCGCGGGTTCTCCATGATCGCCGAGAGGAAGGGGAGATTGTGGGCGATGCCGTCGACGACGAAGCAATCCAGCGCGTCGGCCATCGCCTCTATCGCCGACGCGCGGTCGGGACCGTGGGTGATGAGCTTGGCCATCAGCGGGTCGAAGTAGACGGGGATGGTGATGTCTTCGCGCACGCCGTCGTCGACGCGCACGACGGTGCCGTCCGCACGGCGGCCTTCATGCGGCGGCTGATAGCGGCTGATCTGGCCGATCGAGGGGATGAAGTTGCGGGTGGGATCCTCGGCATAGAGGCGGGCCTCCACCGCCCAGCCATCAAAGCGCACTGTGTCCTGGGTGATCCTCAGGTGCTCGCCGGCCGCGATCCGGATCATCTGTTCGACCAGGTCGAGACCGGTGACGAACTCGGTGACCGGATGCTCCACCTGCAGGCGGGTGTTCATCTCGAGGAAGTAGAAGTGCCGGTCCGCTCCCAGGATGAACTCGACGGTGCCGGCGGAATCGTAGCGGACGGCCTTGGCCAGCGCGACCGCCTGCGCGCCCATCTCGGCGCGCAGGTCGGCATCGACCGCCGTCGACGGCGCCTCCTCGATGATCTTCTGGTTGCGCCGCTGGATGGAGCATTCGCGCTCGCCGAGATGGATGATGTTGCCGTGCCGGTCGCCCAGCACCTGGATTTCGACATGGCGCGGATTCTCGATGAAGCGCTCGATGAAGACGCGGTCGTCGCCGAAGGAGGAGCGCGCCTCGGAGCGGGCGGCACGCACGCCTTCGGCGACGGCGCTCTCTTTCCAGGCGATGCGCATGCCCTTGCCGCCACCACCCGCCGACGCCTTGATCATCACCGGCAGGCCGATATCGCGGGCAACGGCGATCGCCTCGGCGTCGCTATCGATTTCGCCGAGATGGCCGGGGACGGTGGAGACGCCCGCCTTGGCCGCCAGCTTCTTCGAATTCGATCTTGTCGCCGAGCACCGAAATGGCGCTGGCGTTGGGCCCGATGAAGGCGATGCCGGCCGCATCCAGCGCCATCGCGAAGCCGGCGCGCTCCGACAGGAAGCCGTAGCCGGGATGAACCGCGTCGGCGCCCGTCCTGTGGGCCGCCTCGATGATCCGGTCAATCATCAGATAGGAGGTCGCGGCCGGCGGTGGCCCGATGTTGACCGCCTCGTCGGCCATCGCCACGTGTAACGCCTCGTGGTCGGCATCGCAATAGACGGCGACCGTCGCGAGCCCCATGCGCTTCGCGGTGCGGATGATACGGCAGGCGATTTCGCCGCGATTGGCAATGAGGATCTTGCTGAACACTGAACTCGGTGACGCCTCTGACCCGGAACTGCTTTGTAGGCCGCAGCCGGCGCCGCGGCAATATTGCCCGTGCGGTCAAACCGCGAGGCCGACCTGTGCCAGCAGCACCGCAGCCGCCACCAGGACCGCGGCAAGGGTCACGGCGCCATAGCGGAAGCCGAAACCCGGCGTGCCGGCGATGAAGGCGATGCCCTTCTTGGTAACCGAATTGGACACCGCCGCCACCAGGATGGCGGTCGCTGCCTCGACCGCCGTGATCGACGCGCCGTGGACCTGGGTGATCGACAGCGTGATCGCGTCGACGTCGGCAAGACCGGCAATCGCCGCGACGCCGACCGCGCCACGCCCGCCGAACAGGGCGACCAGCCATTTCGCAGCCACCAGGATGACCGCCAGCAGGGCCGCAAAGCGCAGCACGGAAAACAACTCGAAGGGATTGCTGAAGGGTTTTTCGCCGGCGTCATCACCGCCCTCCCCCGTCCATCGTGCCCCGAAAGTGAGTGAGGCAGCGAGAAGCACCAGCGCGGCCGCCAGCAGAGGCGCGGCAAGCAGCGCCAGGTGGCTCGCGCCGAACAGGGCCACGATCACCAGGATGCGCAGGAACATGATCGACGAGGCGGCGAGCGCCCCGGCGAGCTGCATACGCGCCGTTGCCGGCTCTGCCTTGGCCTTGCGGGAAAAGTCGATGGTTGCCGCGGTCGATGACACCAGCCCGCCGGCAACCCCGGCAACCAGCGTGCCATAGCGGGTGCCCGCGACCCTGACGGCGACATAGCCGATGAAGGACACGCCGGCGATGGCGATCGTCATCAGCCACAGGCCGTGCGGGTTGATCGCCTCATACGGCCCGAAGCCGCGATCGGGCAGCACCGGCAGGGCAACGAAGCTCATCACCAGGAGGATGAGCGTGGCGCGCAGTTCCTCCCAGGTCAGCGTCTCGATCCAGCGGTGCAGCCAGCGCTTGGCCGCCAGCAAAGCCACCACGACGACGGCGGCAGCGGCGGCAACGGTCATGTTGCCGAGCACCGCCAGGGCGCCGAGAGCGAAGGTGAGCAGCGCAGCCACCAGCGTGGTCGCACCGAAATCGCCTTCGCGTTCCGATTCGCGCCACTTGAACAGGGTGAAGCCGCCGGCGAAGGCGAAAAAGATCGCGGCAAAGGGTAGCGAGCCGACGACCGGGAACAGCGCGGCCGACACGCCGCCGAGGAGCCCCGTGAGGGCGAAGGTGCGCAGGCCCGCGGTGCGCTCGCCTTCGGCCTGATCGCGTTCGCGCCAGCCGCGCTCAACGCCGACCAGCAGGCCGACCGCCAATGCCAGCCCCAGCCGTGTCAGCAGCTCCTGCTCGCTCATGACCATCCCTCGCCGCCATTCTAGCTGATCAACGATCGGCGAGGGATTATTACCCACAAAAAGCACATGTGAATTGAACGCCCGGAATAAATATGATTAATTGATCGCACCCCGGAAACACGGGGATGCCCGGGGCATTTCCCGGGTCGGGAGGATACTCGTGCAGGATTTGCTCGCCACCACGAGAGGCGCGCGGCCGCCCATGCGGGCCGCAGAAATCATCGGCCGGCGCATCGTTTCAGGCGGCCTGCGTCCCGGCACCACGCTGCCCGATTTCGATGAACTTGCCACCGAGCTTTCGATCTCGCGTCTGTCCGTGCGTGAGGCCATGCAGGTGCTCGCCGACAAGGGCCTGGTCTCGTCGAAGCCACATCGCGGCACGGTCGTCCAGCCCCGTAGTGAATGGAGCCGGCTCGACACCGACGTGCTCGCCTGGCAGATCGCCGGCAATCCCGACGCCGAGTTCGTCCGCAACCTGTTCGAGGTGCGCCGGATCGTCGAGCCGGACGCGGCGGCGATCGTCGCCAGACGCAGCGATGGTGAAGCCATCGCCGCCATGGAGCAGGCGCTTGCCGCCATGGCCACGGCCGACCCGCAGACGCCGGAATCGATCGGTGCCGACCTGTCCTTCCACAAGCACCTGCTGACCGGCACCGGCAACGAATTCATCGCCGGCTTCGCGCCGCTGATCGAAACTCTGCTGCGCGTCGTCTTCCGTATCCAGCGCGAATTCTGTCCGGACCTGGACGATTTCGTGCCCGACCACAAGGCCATCCTCGACGCCATCAAGCGCGGCGACGCCGACGCGGCGCGCCGGGCCGCAGCGGCTCTGCTGGAAAGCGCCGAGAAGGACGCCATGGAGGGCATCAGCCTGCTGGCGCCCTCAGGGAGCACGTCTCAATGAATGTTGCAATGAATGAAGCTTCCCAGGAAGAGCAGCCACAGGATTTCACCTCGATCGTACGCCTGCAGAACGTGCAGAAGTTCTTCGGCGCGGTGCAGGCGCTGAAGGACATCAATCTCAGCGTCGGGCGCAACGAGATCGTCGGCCTGATCGGCGACAATGGCGCCGGCAAGTCGACGCTGATCAAGGTGATGACCGGCGTGTTCACGCCGACCTCCGGGCGGCTGTTCGTCCGCGACAAGGAAATTGATCTCAACGGTTTCTCGGTGCGCGGTGCCCACAGCCTGTCGATCGAGACGGTCTACCAGGACAAGTCGCTGGCCGAGAAGCAGCCGCTTTGGCGCAACTTCTTCGTCGGCCGCCAGATCACCAACCGCTTTGGTTTCATCGACATCAAGAAGGAGAAGGAGATCGCGCAGCAGATACTGATCGACGTGATCGGCTTCCGCGGCGTCGGCATCACCGTCGATTCGACGATCAGCAACCTGTCCGGCGGCGAACGCCAGGGCATCGCGATCGGCCGCGCCATGCACTACAACGCCGACCTCATCGTGCTCGACGAACCGACCGCCGCGCTTGGCGTCGCCGAGGTGCGCAAGGTCATCGACTTCGTGCAGAGGATCAAGCAGTCGGGGCGCGCCTGCGTCTATATCGAGCACAACCTCGCCCACGTCCACGAGGTCGCCGATCGGCTGGTGGTGCTCGACCGCGGCTCCATCGTCGCCGAGATCGTGCCCAAGGACATGTCGGTCGCCGAACTGACCGATTTTCTCATCGAACTGCAGCACAAACATTAGGACGCGGACTCAAAATGGCCATTTCGCAGAAACAATCCATTCTGCAACGCGTCGAGGCGCTGCCCATCATTCTCGTCTTCGCGATCGTGCTCCTGCTGTTTATGTACACCTCGCCCGAGGTGTTCCTGCGGCCATTCCAGTACACGACGTTCCTCTCCACCCTGCCCCCGGTGATACTGCTTGCCATCGGCCTGACCTTCGTCATCGGTGCCGGCGAGATCGACTTGTGCTTTCCGGCGATCATCGGCTTCTCCGGCTTCGTCTTCGCTGTCATCTTCAAGGAGGGGCAGCAGGATCTCGTCGCTTGGTTCGGAGCCGGGGACACGTCGTGGATCGCCTCGCCGTTGGCAGCGCAACTCATTCAGTGGGCGGGATTCGTTCTTGCACTGCTTTCCGGGCTGTTGGTCGGGTTCTTCAACGGCGTTCTGGTTGCCAAAATCGGCATCCCGTCATTCATCGCCACCCTCGGTACCCAGTTCTTCTGGTACGGCATAGCGACGGTCCTCTCCGGCGGTAAATCCTATGCGCTCCGCGGTGCCGACGCGACGTCGACCTGGCAAGTGCTCGTCGGCCGGCCGTTTGCTTCATCGAGCACCGACTGGCTGCAGCAGGTTCCGATACAGGCGCTGTGGACCGCCATCATCGTGATCGCCATGTGGTTCATCTTGAACCGTCACCGCTTCGGCGAGCACACGCTGTTCATCGGCGATTCCAACGATGTTTCGCGGGTCGTCGGCATCAACGTCGATCGAGAGAAGATCAAGCTGTTCACCCTGATGGGGCTGCTCGCGGCAATCGCCGCAGTGTTCCTGACGATGGAGAACAAGAACTACTACGGCAATCAGGGTCAGGGTTATCTGCTGATCGCCATTGCCTCGGTGCTCATCGGTGGCACCTCGATCTTCGGCGGTCGCGCCACCATCGTCGGCACCGTCTTCGGCTGCTTCATCATCGCCATTATCGAGCCCGGCCTGGTCGCCACCGGCCTCACCGGCGCGTGGGTGAACACGGTGCGCGGACTGATCTTCCTGATCGCCATCATCTTCTATCTCTATGTTGACGAACCGCAGCGGCGGCGAGCGTTTTTTACCCGCTTCGGTTTCTTCAAGGGTATCGGCCGCGTCAGTGCGGCCGAGTAGTGGCACGCGCACACAGGCGCGCTGCAAATATGGAGGGAGAGAACGCCATGCGAGTAACTAAAATTCTGCTTGCCGGAGCGGCGACAGCGGCTTTGCTGGCAAGCGTCGGTGTGGCATCGGCCGCCGATCCGATCGGCAAAGGGCTGGTCATGTACATGCAGATGGGCGGCCAGTCCGGTGACGGCGCTACGTTGGCCCGCGAGACCGGTGCCAAGCAGGCAGCGGCGGCCTTCGGTGTCGAACTGAAGGCACAGTATTCGGCTTGGGCGCCGGAAACCATGATCAACCAGTTCAAGGACGCGGTCGCCGCCAAGCCGGACTGCATCGAGATCATGGGGCATCCGGGCAGCGCCGCGTTCCATGACCTGGTCAAGGGCGCGGTCGATCAGGGTATCGTCGTCACCGTCGGCAACGCCCCGCTGACGCCGATCCAGGAAGAGTTCGGGCCCAAGGGCACCGGTTATGCCGGCGTCGACCTCTATGCCGGTGGTGCACTGACCGCCAAGGCGATGCTCGCCCAGGGCCTCAAGGCGGGCGACCAGGCAATGGTCTATGGCGTGTTCAGCCAGGCCGAGCGCGGCCAGTCCGAGAAGGGCCTTGCCGACACGCTGGAAAAGGCCGGCCTCAAGGTTGACCGCCTTGAGATCACGCAAGAGGTGAACAGCGACCCGACGCTGGCAGTGCCGATCCTGACCGCCTACGTTCAGGCCCATCCGGACCTCAAGGCGATCGGCAGCCAGCACGGCACCGTCACCGGCGAACTCGCCGAAGTGCTGAAGAAGGCCGGCAAGAAGCCCGGCGACATCATCGTCGGCGGCATCGACCTCGCTCCGGCGACGGTCGACGGCCTGAAGTCAGGCTACATCTCGGCGACCCTCGACCAGCTGCTCTACCTGCAGGGCTTCCTGCCGGTTCTGCAGTGCGTCATGACGGCCAAGTACAAGATGCCCGGCATCGATGTGAACACCGGCGCCGGCGTCGACACGCCGAAGACGATCGACGCGCTGGTTCCGCTGATCGACGCGGGCATCCGGTAAGCGTACCGAACCTCCCCGTTCCCACCAACAGGCAGCGCCGGCGGGAAACCGCCGGCGCTTTTGCATCCGTGGCGGTGACGCGAGCCGCCTGCAAACGGACTAACGACAGCCCCTCTGCCTCTCGATCCTGAGGATGCGGTTGACGTTTTCGCGCTCGACACGGCTCATCGGGACGTTGCCGGAATCGTAGTAGGCACAGCCGCTATTGTCGAAGACCGCTCGGCCCCGGGCGGTCTGGAAGCAATAGCCGTTCTCGTAGAAGATGGTATTGCGCACCGTCCACAGCGCGTCGCACGAAAGCCGGCGCAGGGCCGAATAGGAAATGACGTGCGTGTTGGTGCAGCCGACACCGGATTCGAAGCAAGCCGCCGACGCCGGGGCTGGCGCCAGCATCACGAGCGCCACCAGAGCGGCGGCGAGACCGGTAGGGATTCGCAGAGATGCCATGGCATTCGCTCCCATAAATCCCCCTCTCCGGCGAGCATACTACCACCATGGCGGAAGGTTGACCGTACGCAAGGCCGCACGACCGGCGCCCGCGACCGTTTCCGGCCGCAGCGCTACCCAAGATCGCAGGCTTGTGTAAAATCCCGGCGTGACCTGTGCATCCCTCAACAACAAGCGCTCCAGCCCCGATTCCGGCATGGGGCAACGACGCGTCAGACGGGAAGCGGCCTGATGACCGAGACGCATCCGATCCGGCGCGGAACGACCGGCTGACATGGCCTCCGAGGGCACGCTCCTGGCCGCCGCCCGCGACATCTTCGGGCACGCCGCCGAGCGCCTCGATACGCCGTTTTCGATCGGGCTGTGGGACGGGTCCGTCATCCCGCTCGGGGCCCATGCCGACCCGGACCTGCTGATCAAGCTGGCCGGTCCCGGCGTCATCGGCGCGATCGTCCGGCGGCCGAACTCTTGAAACCATCATTCGCCAATACGCCACCGGCGGTATCGACATCGCCGGCGCCGACATGCAGACCTTCATGGACAGGGCGCGGGCGAGGAAGATCCGCATCAAGCCTCGCGATTTCTCGCTTCCCTATCTTCTGTGGCGGGCGCTGCCCTTTGTCTTCGCCCACGCTCCGGCGGCTCAGTCGCAATCCTTCAAGGGGACGTCGAACGCCGACTTCATCCGCTTTCACTACGATCTCGGCAACGATTTCTACCAGCTCTTTCTCGACCCGGAGATGCAGTATTCCTGCGCCTACTTCACGCACTGGGACAATTCGCTGGAGACGGCGCAGCACGACAAGCTCGACATGATCTGCCGCAAGCTGCGTCTTCAGCCCGGCGATCGCTTCCTCGACGTCGGCTGCGGCTGGGGCGGCCTGCTCTGCCACGCCGCCGCGCGCTACGGCGTCAGCGCCCACGGGGTGACGCTGTCGCAGGAGCAATACGACTACACGCGCGCCAAGGTGAAGCGGCTGGGACTCGACGGGCAGGTCACGGTCGAGCTCGGCAACTATGCGGACGTCACCGGGCAATACGACAAGATCGCCTCGATCGGCATGTATGAGCATGTCGGCATCGCCAACTATCCGCTCTATTTCGGCACGCTCAACCGGCTGCTCCGCGACCGCGGGCTGCTGCTCAACCACGGCATCACGCGGCGGGCGAGGATGACCCGGCGCCGCTTCAACCGCGTAACGCCGGAGCGGCGGCTGATGCAGAAGTATGTCTTTCCGGGCTTCGAGCTCGACAACATCGGCCATTCGGTGGCGGCGATGGAGGCCACAGGTTTCGAGGTCCACGACGTCGAGGGCTGGCGCGAGCACTACGCGCGGACCTTGCGGCTATGGCACGGCCGGCTGGCCGCGAACGCGGATGCTGCGAAAGCGCTCGTCGGAGCCGAGAAATACCGCATCTGGATCGCCTATCTCGCCGGGGTGTCATTCGCCTTCGCCGACGGCTCGCTGCGCATCTACCAGACGCTCGCCAGCAAGCACGCGGCCAAGGGCGCCTCGGGCATGCCGCCGACCCGCGCCCACCTCTTTTTGCCGGACGGCGGGTGAGTTCTATTTCGTCGGCCTAGCGGGCGCCGTGGCCGCGCCAATGCTCCCACGCAACAACCACGCCGCCCCTGACGTGCACGTGATCGCGGAAGCGGCCCTTGCCGTCGCCGCCATAGAGCCAGACCTCCAAGCGCTTACGGCGCCCGCCGTGGGTGGCGATCTCTTCCGGCTGCCCCCAGGCCTGCTGGAGCTGTCGGTCCGACATGCCTTCGAACAACTTGCGGTCGACGACCGCGCGCTCGATTTCGTCGGGCCTGTCGAGCCTCACCAGTTCCCGGCTCCATTTGGCTTCCAGCATGAATGGGACGATGAGCAGCAGCCCGAGAAAGACAAGGAAGGCGAACAAGACAACCATAGGGAGGCTCTCGCGTCACAATGGTGTGGCGTGGTGTGACTTCCACAGGTCCTCAACGCTGACCGCACCCGGGAGGGGGCGCGTCGAGGCAGTGACACAAGCAGCCTGCCGCCGCAAGTGACCGAGGTCATAGCGGAATGTTGTCGTGCTTCTTCCAGGGACGAAGGATCAGACTAGGCGCCGGCCGGTACGTGGCTTACGAGCGCTTTCGCGTTCGGGCACCTCAAGATCGTTTGGTGCGCCCCACCGACCAGATCACGGCTCTGTAGCTCCGATCCCGATCGACCGCGACCAATGCATTGGCGCAAGATTCAATCCACGCTTCGTTTGGCACGAGCGCAAGCACGCTATCTATTTCGAACACCGGAAACGCCCTGCGAAATCCTAGCGCACTTTCACTGAACGCGGAGTTGGAAAGGGATTCCGGCGCGCGACGTTGTCTGATTTCACTGTCTGCAGGTGATTTGCGGAGAGGGGATGATGACACGCAGCTTGAGCGAGGACCTTCGCGGTCGGGTGATTGAGGCCGTCTCGGAGGGGATTTCGACGCGCGAGGCGGCGCGGCGGTTCCGGATCGGAATCTCGACGGCAGGGGCTTGGTACCGGCGCTATCGGGAGACCGGCGAGACGGTTGCGCGCAAGCAGGGCCAGCCGTCGCGCTCGAAGCTCGATGCGCACGAAGGAGTTATCCTCGATCTCATCGCAACAACCCCCGACATCACGCTGGCCGAGATCGCCGAACGGCTGGCGGCGGAATGCGGCGTGCGAGCGGTGCCGTCGACGGTGTGGATGTTCCTCGCCAAGCGCGGCATCACGTACAAAAAAAAGACGGCGCATGCCAGCGAGCAACAGCGGCCGGATGTGAAGGCCCGCCGGGAGGCCTGGTTCGACGGCCAACTCGACCTCGACCCCGAGAAGCTGATCTTCATCGACGAGACCTCGGCCTCGACCAAGATGGCGCGCTTGCGCGGCCGGGCAAAGCGGGGCGAGCGCTGCCGCGCCCCAATCCCGCACGGTCATTGGAAGACTACCACCTTCACTGCCGGGCTGCGCCTGGCCGGTATGACGGCGCCAATGGTGCTCGACGGTGCCATGAACGGACCCGCCTTCTTCGCTTACGTCGAGCAGGTTCTCGTGCCGGAACTCGCACCCGGCGACATCGTCGTCATGGATAACCTGCCCGCCCATAAGGTCGCCGGCGTCCGTAAGGCGATCGAGAAGGTCGGCGCCCGCCTTCTCCTGCTGCCGCCCTATTCGCCCGACTTCAACCCCATCGAGATGGCCTTCGCCAAGCTCAAGGCGCTCCTGCGCAAGGCCGCTGCCCGAACCATTGATGACCTGTGGGCCGTCATCGCTGACTGCCTCAACCAGTTCTCGTCCGCAGAGTGCAAAAACTACTTCCAAGCCGCAGGATATGACCCCGAGTAAGTCGAATTCTGCTCTAGTTTGCCAACTTCGTGTTTGGGTGAGGCGTAGAAACCCTTGGCGCCGAACATTCGTTTGCCGAATAGGAATTCTTCGCTTGCGTCGGGGAAATACTCGCTCGCGCCGGCTAACAGGAAGTACCGCTTGAGGCCAACGGAAGTCGGCATCGAAAGACGGACGATGTCAGCGACGACCCGGCTGGCAAGATTGCTTGCCTGCGACTTCAGATATTTCGCTTCCAAGATGAAGCGCATGCCCTCCCCATATTTTCGGCTCGCCGCAAAATCACACCAAAAATCGGGAAATGTACTAGCCCCATCCAGCTTCCTGTAGGGATGCTCCGGCACAAGCTGCCAGCCGGTCTCCGACGAGAAGAACTCCGAAATCGGAAGCGCCAACATTGCTTCACTCAGAACTTTTCGCCCACCGGTCAGCTCTTTGTAGGCTAACCAAGCAGCAACTGCATTTGCCAATCCCTGTCGCTCGGACGGTTTCATAGCGGAATGTTGTCGTGCTTCTTCCAGGGGTTGCCGAGTTGCTTGGCGCGCAGCATGCGGAGCGCCTTGGCGACGCGCGGACGCGTGGTGTGCGGCGCGATCACGTCGTCGATATAGCCGCGCTCGGCGGCAACGAAAGGCGACATGAAGCGGTCCTCGTATTCCTTGGTGCGCTGGGCGATCTTCTCCGGGTCGCCGGCCTCCTTGCGGTAGATGATCTCGACGGCGCCCTTGGCGCCCATGACGGCGATCTCGGCCGCCGGCCAGGCGAAGTTGACGTCGCCGCGCAGGTGCTTCGAGGCCATGACGCAATAAGCGCCGCCATAGGCCTTGCGCGTGATGACCGTGACCTTGGGCACCGTTGCCTCGGCATAGGCGAAGAGCAGCTTGGCGCCGTGCTTGATGAGGCCGCCATATTCCTGCGCCGTCCCGGGCAGGAAACCGGGCACGTCGACGAAGGTGACCAGCGGGATGTTGAAGCAGTCGCAGAAGCGCACGAAGCGCGCCGCCTTGCGGCTGGCGTCGGAATCGAGCACGCCGGCAAGCACCATCGGCTGGTTGGCGACGAAGCCGACCGTCGCCCCCTCGATGCGGCCGAAGCCGATGACGATGTTCTTGGCAAAGCTCTCCTGCAGCTCGAAGAACTCGCCCTCGTCGGCGACCTTGAGGATCAGTTCCTTGATGTCATAGGGCTTGTTGGCGGCCTCCGGCACCAGGCGGTCGAGCGCGGATTCCTCGCGCTCGATCGGGTCGTCGGTGGTCACATTCGGTACCGGACCGCGGTTGGACAGCGGCAGGAAATCGATCAGCCGGCGCATCTCGGCCAACGCCACGATGTCGTTCTCATAGGCGCCGTCGGCGATCGAGGTGCGGGTGGTGTGGACCGAGGCGCCGCCGAGCTCCTCCGGCGTGACGGTTTCGTTGGTCACCGTCTTCACCACGTCCGGCCCGGTGACGAACATGTAGGAGGTGTCGCGCACCATGAAGATGAAGTCGGTGATCGCCGGCGAATAGACGTCGCCGCCGGCACATGGCCCCATGATGACCGAAATCTGCGGGATGACGCCGGAGGCCAGCACGTTGTTCTGGAACACACCGGCATAGCCGCCGAGCGCCGCCACGCCTTCCTGGATGCGGGCACCGCCGGCATCGTAGATGCCGATGATCGGCGCCCCGTTCTTGAGCGCCATTTCCTGCAGCGTCTGGATCTTCTCGGCGTGCGTTTCCGACAGCGAGCCGCCGAAGACGGTGAAATCCTTGGCGAAGACGAAGACCAGGCGGCCGTTGACCGTTCCCCAGCCTGTGACCACGCCGTCGCCGGGGATCCTCTGCCTGGCCATGCCGAAATCGACCGAGCGGTGCTCGACGAAGACGCCGTATTCCTCGAACGAGCCCTCGTCGAGCAGCGCCTCGATGCGCTCGCGGGCGGTCAGCTTGCCGCGCTTGTGCTGGGCGGCGATGCGTTTCTCGCCGCCGCCGAGCTGGGCCTCGGCCCGCCGCCTCTCCAGTTCTTCGATGATATGGTTCATGGGCGCCACCTCCGGTATCCCAGAGATAGCACAGGCGGGACGCCGGATCAGGCTGCCGGAGGCTCCTGACAGGGCCGGACGGCGCGATCCGCTACCATGCTGCGAATGCCATGTCGGGAAGGGAGCGACGCGGATGATCGACCACATGGGCTACAACGTCAGCAACCTGGCGCGAAGCAAGGCGTTCTACAACGCCGCCCTGGCGCCGCTCGGCCACAGCATCCGCCACGATCTCGGCTTCGCCGTGGGCTACAGCAGCGACGAGGTGGTGGCGCTTGGCGGCGATCCCGCCGGTGCGTTCTGGATTGCCGAAGGTCCACCGCAGGAGCCGCGCGTCCATCTGGCCTTCACCGCCAAGACCCACAGCCAGGTGCGCGACTTCCACGCCGCCGCGCTCGCCGCGGGCGGGCGCGACAACGGTCAGCCGGGCTACCGCCCGCGCTACCACGCGCATTACTACGCCGCCTTCATCCTCGACCCGGACGGCTACAACATCGAGGCCGTGTGCCACCGGGCAGACGCGAGCGACTGAGGCCGCCGCCGAGACGCACCTCGGTCGGCCGCCGCGCCAGTTCTTCGATGATGTGATCCATGGGGCTATCCTCCGCCCCCCAGAGATAGCACAGGCGCGCGGTAGCGGGCCCCATCCAACCATTTCTTAACAATTTCACGAATGGTTTCTTGCAAGCTGCAGTTGAAGGCGCAGAAGCTGTCGAACGCCCGCGTTTGATGAGGCTCAAGGGCATGGGAAGTTTGTAAGCGACTAGACTGATGACCGCATTGGTATTGGTATTCTGCGCGGGTCTTCTCCTGGGGGCGGTCGTGTTCGAGCGCCGGCTCGGTCGCCACCGGGGCTCGACCCGACGATGGCGATCCGTGTCGGATGTGACCGACATCGGCGTGCAGCTTCACGCGGTAATGGCAGCACCGTTTGAGAAGCAGAAACTGCTCAACTGGTCGGAATTTAGGGCGTTCAGGGTAATCGAAGCGGAATTGGTCGCATTCCACCGAGGATACCGCATCTTCGCCCAGGTGAACCTTGGCGAAATCCTGAGGTCATCGGATGACACGGGATACCGCTCTATCAACAGCAAGCGCGTCGACATCCTCGTCGTCGACAGAGGCGGTTGGCCTGTGTTGGCTGTCGAATGTCAGGGCGCCGGACACTACCGAGGCAACGCAGCGGCCCGGGATGCCGTCAAGAAGGAAGCTCTGCGCAAAGCCGGTGTGCAGTTCATGGAGGTCGGCTTGGCAGATACCCAAGACCAAATCCGAACTCACGTACGCGAAAAACTTGGGTGGCCGCCGACGAAGCCGGCGAATGAAGAAATTCCCAGCCCTACCCCGACCTGAGAATCAGCGCCGCCGCCTGCATCTCCCGCCAGCGGCCGGCGCGGCGGGAAAGCGCCATCTCGTCCCTGCCCCACTGCTCCATCTGCCAGTCCTCGTCGACATGTGCCGCCGCCCACGCCCCCTCAGGCGTGAACGCACCGCGGAGGACGGCGAGCGCGATCAGCGCCGAGCCGGTGAGCGTGGTGACCACATGGACGGCGGCGAGCTTCAGCGGGTCGAGGTCGGCGAGCGCCGCCGCGATCGCTGCGAGGCTCGCCGCCGACTGCTCGACGGCGATGATGCCCTCGGCCAGCACGAAGCGGGCGCCGAGCGCCTCGCGCGCCCAGGCAAGCACCGGCCCCCACGCGGCCTCCTGCGCCGCCACCAGAGACTCCGGCCCCTCGCCGCGATAGCAGACGAGGTCGCTGCCGGCATATTTGACGATCTCGGCGCGGACCGGCCCCATCTCCCGGGCGACCCGGTCGATCGCCGAATGGACGATGCGGGTGAGTGGCATGGTCGCCGGGTCGATGCGCTCGCCCTGCGCCTGCCATTCGGCGGCCAGCGCCTCGGCGACGGCGCGATCGGAGAGGACAAGCGGGTTGCGCCCCGGCGTCTTTGCCTGCTTGCCGTCGAGCGTCAGGGCGAAGCCTTGCGTCTGCGGCGCGACACTGGCGGCCTTGTAGAAGCGGCGCGGCAATTCCTGCCGCGCCAGCCGCTGCGCGGCGGCCATCGGGTTGGCAGGCTGGTCGCTCACGAAGCGATCCACTCCCTGACTTCCAGCCACGGGCTCATCTTGCTCACCACCTCGTACCAGTCGTCGCGGGCGAACGACGCGTTGACCGCCTGGATGGCGCCGTCGACGCGCTCGCGCTTGCCCGAGCCGACGATGGGCATGCCGCCGACCGGATGACGTGCGACAAAGGCCATCGCCGCCTCGGCCGGGCCGGGAAGGCCCATGCGCCTGGCGATATCGGCGAGCAGGCCATGCAGCGCGAGGATGTCCTCATCCTCGGCAGTAAGCAGCCGTCCGCCGCCGACCGGCGACCAGATCATGGGCTTGTGGCCGAGCTTCAATGCCAGATCGAACGTACCGTCACTCACCGGCCTCAGATAGAGCGGCGAGAACTGCACCTGGTTGGTGACGATCGGCGCCTTCAGGCGCGATTGCAGCAGATCGAAGCGGCTGGGGAGAAAGTTGGAGACGCCGATGTAGCGCACCTTGCCCTGCGCAACGATATCGTCGAGCGCGGCCGCGGTTGCTTCCGGCTCCATCAGGTGGTCGGCGCGGTGAAGGATCAGGACGTCGATGACGTCGATGCCCATCTCGCTCAGCGAGCGGTCGACCGACCAGCGGATGTGCTCGGGGCTGAGGTCGAAGAAGCGGGTCCGGAACTCGGGGATCACCGGGCCGGGCCGGCAGATGCCGACCTTGGTGACAATCTCGAAGCGGTCGCGGCCGCCCTGCTCTTTCAGCGCCTGACCGAGGAAACGCTCCACCGTATAGGGAGCGCCATAGACATTGGCCGTATCGAGCGTGGTGATGCCGCGCTCGAGCAGGAAATCGAGGAAGGCGGCCAGCTCGGAAGCGGAAGAGAACTGCTGCTCGGAGCGCATGGCGCCCCAGATAACGCGTGAGAAATCAGGGCCTTCTGCGTGAATCTTGACACGCGGTACGGGTCCGGGCTGCGCCATCAGTCAATCTCCTCGTCGGTTTCATTGATGCCCGCTTCCATGTCGAAACCGAGCAGGTTCCAGCTTTGCTGCATATGCGGCGGCAAGGGCGCGGTGACATCCAGCGTGCCGCCCGCCGGATGGGGAATGACGATGCGGCGGGCGTGGAGGTGCAGCCTGTTCTGGATGCCGCCGGGCAATTGCCAGTCCGCGTCGTTGAAGTATTTCGGATCGCCAACGATCGGATGGCCGATATGGGCGGCGTGGGCGCGGAGCTGGTGGGTGCGCCCGGTGACCGGCCGCATGGACAGCCAGGCAAGCTGGTGGCCGGCCTGCTCGACCAGCGAATAGAGACTGACCGCGTGGCTGGCGTCATCGCTGCCGTGACGGGCGACGCGCATGCGGTCGCCCTCCGGCGTGCCCTCCTTGGCCAGCCACGTCGAGATGCGCCCCTGTTTCGGCTTGGGCACGCCCTTGACCAGCGCCCAGTAGATTTTGCGGGTGGCGCGGGCGCGGAAGGCCTCGGCCAGCTTCTGGGCGGCCAGCCGCGTGCGCGCCACCACCAGCACGCCGGAGGTGTCGCGGTCGAGCCGGTGGACGAGGCGCGGCTTCTGGCCCTTGCGGTCGCGGAAGGCTTCCAGCATGGCGTCGACATGGCGGGTGAGCCCCGAGCCACCCTGCACCGCCAGGCCCGCCGGCTTGTTGAAGACGAAGACCTGGTCGTCCTCGTGCAGGATCATCGCCCGCAGCGCGTCGGCGTCGCTCGCCTGCTTCAGCGGCGATCGCGGAGCGCCCACTGCGCTTCGCGTGGTCGTCTCCCCCCCTGCGGGGGAGGGATTGGCGCCGGGAAGCGGCGGAACGCGGACCGCTTGGCCCGGCTCCAGCCGCGTGCTGGTCTTCACCCGGCCGCCGTCGACACGCACCTGGCCGGAGCGCAGGAGCTTCTGCAGGTGGCCGAAGGCGAGGTCGGGAAAATGCGACTTGAACCAGCGGTCCAGGCGCATGCCGGCCTCGTCAGGGGCGACGGTTCGGGTTTCGACGCTTGCCATGATCAAAATGGGGGTTGAGGAGCCGCCTTCATAGCACCCGACGGGGCGGCTGACGAGGCGGGGAAAACGGCGGCCCGCTTGACCCGTCCCACTTCGGCGGGTATCGATTTCCGCCGAATTCGGGATGGAGTCCCCCGTAACCGCCATTTTCGGCTAATGACTCCTGCACGCGATTGAATCGCGGTGGGAGGCGCGCGAAACCCACCGTGAGGTGGGTTTTTTGTTGTCCGGCGGGAAAGACCCCGCAAACGCGCCGGACAAGACAGGCTTGGCAGGATGGACCGGCACCGCCGGTTGAGAGGGAACCAATCCAAGCGACGTAGGAGCACGAAAGGCAGTGGTCGTCTATTTGTGGATTGCAGTCGGCAGCGCGGCGGGCGGCATCGCCCGGTTCTGGGCCTCCGGCGTTACCGCCCGGCTGATCGGTGAAACCTTTCCCTGGGGCACCATGCTGGTCAACGTGGTCGGCTCCTTCATCATCGGCTTCGTCGCCACCCTCACCGCCCCCGACGGCCGCGTCTTCATCGGCTCGACCGCGCGGCTGGCGATCTTGGCCGGCTTCTGCGGCGGCTTCACCACCTTCTCCTCGTTCAGCCTGCAGACCCTCAGCCTGTTGAACGACGGGGAATATCTTCAGGCTGGCGCCAATATCGGCCTTTCGGTCATTCTGTGCCTTGCTGCCGTCTGGGCAGGCAGCGCGGTGGCCGCCAGCATCAACGCGCTCAGGTGGATCTGACCATGATGACCATTCCTCCGGAGTCCGTCCTCCTGCGCATTTTCTGCGGCGAGGACGACCGCCACGGCCATACGCCACTCTACGAGGCGATCATGCTCAAGGCGCGTGAGGAGGGGCTGGCTGGCGCCACCATGCTGCGCGGCATGACCGGCTTCGGCCACTCCAGCCACCTGCACACGGCGAAAATCCTGCGCTTGTCGCAGGACCTGCCCATCATCATCGAGATCGTCGACGCGCGCGACAAGATCGAGGCGTTCCTGCCCCAGATCGAGGGCATGCTGGGCAGCGTCCTGGTGACCATGGAGAAGGTGCAGGTGGTGCAATACGGCACGCGCGAGAACAAGCGGCGCTAGATTTCCGCCTCATCCTGAGGTGGCCGCCGCAGGCGGGCCTCGCAGGATGGGCCTCATGGTTCGAGGCTCTCCGGACCAAGTCCGGGGTCGCACCTCACCATGAGGGCCGCGGTCGCCTCAGGCGGCCAGCGGCTCCGCCTCGGCCGCCCTGAACTTGTCGATGTATTCCTCGGGGAAACCCAGTTCCTGCCCCGCGCGGACGAGAACCATGAGATAGCCCGCCGACGGGCGGCCGGGCTCGGGCATCGGCACCGGCACGTGCGTTTCGGCGTCGACGGTGACGCCCTTGGGTTGCTCGACCTGGACGCCGACGCGCACCGAGGTATTCAGCGCCGCATCGCCGGCAGCGGCATAGCCCTCGACCAGGTCGAGGCGCGCCAGGCCCTCCGGGCTGATTTCGTAAAGAGCGCCCCAGACGAAATCGCCTTTCGCCGGTTCGATGCCGGCGACGGCGCTGGCGCGGACCTTGGACCAGCGCGGAAAGCAGAGCCGATACTCACGCAGCCGCGCCCTGCCGACCAACTCCGCACCCGGGCAGCAGACGCGCATCTGGGGACCGTCAATATACGATCCGTGTGCGAAATAGAGCATGACGACACGAACTCCGCATCTATTCGTCGGCGCGAGCGCCCGTTCAGGCTGTGTGGATTGCCTCCAGAACCACCAGCCAGGTCCGCGGCAGCCTGTGGTAGCGGGCCCCGTCGATGATCGTGTCGACATATGCGCGCGATGGCAAGGCCTCAGTACCGTCGGGAATCGCCACATAGGTCATGGCGCGCACCGGCTCGGACCCGCCGAGGCGCAGAACCGTCATTTCGCGGAAATCGTGGCGATTGAGCTCCGGCGGACCATAGGCGTCGTAGCCCTCATGATAGTGCAGGACCGGCAGGTCGTCCTCCGGCACGTTGTAGAGGGCGCCCCACAGCACATCGCCGGCATTGGCCTCGAAACCGGCCGAGGCGCAGCGCCAGCTCCGAGAATAGCGCGGAAAGCAAAGCTTGTGGTCGGGAAGGCGCGCCACGCCAAGGCTACGATAGCCCGGGCACCGCTCGGCCATCTGGGTCGGGTTCAGGTTGGAACCATAGGCAAAATAGATCATGCGACGCACTGCCTGGCCGCCCCGACGGCAGGCCTGTGCCGCAGAGACTAACCGGCGCGGCGCCCCGATAGAAGCACGTCTTCTAGGCAGCCGTCGCCATCGCGTCCGCCGGGCTCACCAACGTATCGGCGAATGTGCCGAGCGCCGCCCAGTCGGTGTATTCGTGGTCGCGCGTGGTGTCGGTCTCGTAGCCCTGCTCCATGGCAATCCGCCGCATGAACCATTTGGTGATGGGGTCGTAGTGCCTGAATTTCTGGGCCCCGGCGACATGCTCGACGCGGGCGGGCTTCCAGCCCGTCTGCTCGAAGAAGTCCTCGTCCCAGTTCTCCAGCCAGCGGCGCGCATCCTCCCGATTGAGCACATTGGCCGCCGCCATCGATACCGACAGGAAGACCGAGGGCGCCTTGACCAGGACCTCGCGATAGCGCTGCACGAAACGCATCACTGAACGGCGATATTCACCCTGGCGCACGCAGGAGGCGACCACGATGCGGTCGAAGCCGGCGGGGGTGAACCGCCGCGGCAGGTGGGCGGCATCGCAAAGTTCGACCGTGTGCGCCAGAGCGCGCCAGTGGCCGGCGAGAAATTCGACGATTTTTCGGGTTTGGCCAGTCGCCGTCCCATAGACGACAAGTATACGCATTGCTCCCCTCCATCGTTGCTGGCAACGACCGGGTTCCATTTCCCCCTATATGGGGATGGCTCGGCGGAATTGCATGGACCGCGATCAGGGTTCTTTCCGGCGTGCTATTTTTGCCCGGCCCGCTCGCGCCTCAGCCGCGCCCAATAGTCCAGTCGCTTGCGGATTTCGCGCTCGAAGCCGCGGTCGGGCGGGTCGTAGAAGCTCTGCCGGCCGAGCGCTTCGGGAAAATAGTCCTGGCCGGAGAAGGCGTCCGGCTGGTCGTGGTCGTAGCGATAGCCGTCGCCGTAGCCTTCCTGCTTCATCAGTCCGGTCGGCGCGTTGAGGATGATCTTGGGCGGCACCAGCGACCCGCCCTGCTTGGCGGCCTGGGTGGCGGCCGAGAAGGCGGTGTAGACGGCGTTGGACTTGGGCGCCGTGGCGAGATAGACGGCCGCCTCGGCCAGCGCCAGCTCGCCCTCCGGCGAGCCGAGATAGTCGTAAGCGTCCTTGGCGGCGAGCGCGACCACGAGCGCCTGCGGGTCGGCCATGCCGACATCCTCCATCGCCATACGCACCAGCCGGCGGCCGATATAGAGCGGCAATTCCCCGGCATCGAGCATGCGGGCAAGGTAATAGAGGGCCGCGTCCGGGTCCGAGCCGCGCACCGATTTGTGCAGCGCCGAGATGAGGTTGTAGTGCCCGTCCTGGCTCTTGTCGTAGAGCGGCGCCCGGCGCTGGACGACCCTTTGCAGGGCGGCCGCATCGAAGATCTCGTCGGGCCGGGCGGCGCGCCACACCTCTTCGGCCAGCGTCAGCGCCGCGCGGCCATCGGCATCGGCCATGGCGATCAACATCGCCCGCGCCTCGTCATCGAGCGGTAGCCTGCGCCCCTCGACCGCCTCGGCCCGTTCCAACAGATGGCTCAGGGCCGCCTCATCGAGCGGCTTGAACACCAGCACGCGGGCGCGCGAGAGCAGCGCCGCGTTGAGCTCGAAGGACGGGTTCTCGGTGGTGGCGCCGACCAGCGTGGCCGTGCCGTCCTCCATGACCGGCAGGAAGGAATCCTGCTGCGCCCGGTTGAAGCGATGGATCTCGTCGACGAAGAGCAGCGTGCCTTGCCCCGTCTGGCGCCGTAGCCGCGCCTGGTCGAACACCTTCTTGAGGTCGGCGACGCCGGAGAAGACGGCGGAGATCTGCTCGAAGCGGAGGTCGGTCTCGCGCGCCAGCAGGCGGGCCACCGTCGTCTTGCCGGTGCCCGGCGGGCCCCAGAAGACGAGCGAACCCAGCGAGCCCGAATGGAGCATCCGGGTGAGCGCACCCTCCGGCCCCAGCAGGTGGTCCTGGCCGACGACATCCGCCAGCGTCTCCGGCCGGAGACGGTCCGCCAGCGGCCGCGGCGCCGCCTTGTCGAGCCCTGCTGCCTCAAACAGCGACGCCACGCGCTCTCCTGTCTAGCTGCGGAACTGGAGGCGAAGCTTCCGTCCGTCGCGATCGATGACCAGATCCCAGAAATTCGTGTCCTGGCCGGCAACGCGGGCAAGCTGCCGGGTCGAATCGATCGCAACGCCATTGAGCTTGACGACAATATCGCCGCGCTGAAGGCCGGCGACCGTGGCGGGCGAATTGTCGGACACGCCGGCGACGATGACCCCTTTCGGGTCGCCGGTATAGAGCATCTCGTCGGCAACCGCCGGCGACAGGTTGAGCACGGTGGCACCGGACACCGGCGAAGGGCCCGATATGGTGGTCTCGGCGCGCGGCACCGTCTCCGGCGCCGGCTCCAGCTTAATGGTCGTCTGGTACTGCGTGCCGTCGCGCAGGATGCCGAGGGTGGCGGTGCCGCCAACGCCCAGCGTGGCAAGCCGGTAGTTGAGCGTACCGACGTCGCCCACCGGTTCACCGTCGATGGTGGTGATCAGGTCCTTGCTCTTCAGGTGCGCCTCCGCCGCCGGTCCATCGCGGCTGACATCGGCAACCAGAACGCCGCCGGGCGTCTTGAGCCCCATGGCATCGGCGATCTCGGGCGTCACGCTCTGCAGCGTCGCGCCTAGCCACGGCCGCTTCGGCGCATGGCCGGTAGCCGCGGCGCCGACCACGGCACGCACGAGGTTCGAGGGAATCGCGAAACCGATACCGGTGGAGCCACCGGACGGGGTGACGATCATGCGGTTGATGCCGACCAGTTGGCCATCCATGTCGACCAGGGCGCCGCCGGAGTTGCCCGGATTGATGGCGGCATCGGTCTGGATGAAATACTGGTCCTGCGACTGGTCGCCGGGCACGTGGGCGAAGGCGGAGACGATGCCGCTGGTGACCGTCTGGCCGACGCCGAAGGGATCGCCGATGGCCAGCACCAGATCGCCGACCTCGACCTTGTCGGAATCGGCGAAGCCGATGGTCGGCAGGTGTGGCCCTGCCCCCGAAATCTTGAGCACCGCAAGATCCGAGCGCTGATCCTTGAGCACAATATCGGCCGGGAACTCACGCTTGTCCGACAGCGCTACCTTGACCTGATCGGCATGCTCAATGACGTGGTAGTTGGTGACGATCAGGCCGGACGGATCGATGATGACGCCCGAGCCCAGCGAGCGCTGGACGCGCTGGCTCGGCTGGCCGCCGCCGAGATCGCCGAAGAACCGGCGGAAAAACGGATCGGAGAAGAAGGGCGAGGCCTGCTGCTCGACCACGCGCGAGGCATAGACGTTGACCACCGCCGGAGCCACCCGCTTCACCACCGGGGCGAAGGACAGGTGTATGGCGGCCGCGTCGGGAGGAACCTGCCGCTCGGCAGCGAGCGCGCCCGCACCGGAGACCAACGTCAGCGAAGTCACCCCAACCATAATCCACCGCAGCATCGTTCCTGCCTTCTCCTCGCGCTGTCGCCCGTGTGAGGCAGAAATGCTATACCAAATGCGGCGTCGGCGTGACATTTCCACCTGCGGCAGTGCCGCGCTGCGAGCGCGCACAAAAAAGGCGGCCCATGGCCGCCTTTTCGGATCTTCGCGATCGAGCCGTTCGGTGCTCAGGCCGTAGCCTCGGCCGAGACACCGCCCTCGGCCGCCACCCGTTCGGCATGGCGCGCCTTGTCCTCGGCCCCCTTGGCCGCGCGGTCGCGATCGACGAACTCGATCACCGCCACCGGCGCGCTGTCACCCAGGCGGAAGCCCGCCTTCATCACGCGGGTGTAGCCGCCCGCCCGGGCCTTGTAGCGCGGCCCGATGGTCTCGAAGAGCTTCTTGACCGAGCCGTGGTCACGCAGCTGGGCGACCGCCTGGCGGCGGGCGTGGAGATCGCCACGCTTGGCCAGCGTCACCAGCTTCTCGACGATGGGCCTGAGGTCCTTCGCCTTGGGCAGCGTAGTGACGATCTGCTCATGGGTGATCAGCGACACAGCCAGGTTAGCGAACAGGGCCTTACGATGGCTCTGCGAGCGGTTGAGGCGTCGACCCGATTTTCCGTGGCGCATTTTACTCTCCCTGCCTCGACCTAGGTCGGGCGCGGCATCAATAGTGGTCTTCGTAGCGCTTGGCCAGCTCGTCGATGTTCTCAGGCGGCCAGTTGGGCACTTCCATGCCGAGGTGCAGGCCCATCTGGGCAAGCACTTCCTTGATCTCGTTCAGCGACTTGCGGCCGAAGTTCGGCGTGCGCAGCATCTCGGCTTCCGTCTTCTGGATGAGGTCGCCGATATAGACGATGTTGTCGTTCTTCAGGCAGTTGGCGGAGCGCACCGACAGCTCCAGCTCGTCCACCTTCTTGAGCAGCGCCGGATTGAAGGCGAGCTCGGGGATGGCGGCCTCGGCGACCGGCTTCTGCGGCTCCTCGAAATTGACGAAGATCGACAGCTGGTCCTGCAGGATGCGCGCCGCATAGGCGACGGCGTCCTCGGCCCGGATCGAGCCGTTGGTCTCCACCGACATCGTCAGCTTGTCGTAGTCGAGCACCTGGCCCTCGCGGGTATTCTCGACCCGGTAGGAGACCTTCTTGACCGGCGAATAGAGGCTGTCGACCGGGATCAGGCCGATCGGCGCATCCTCCGGCCGGTTGCGGTCGGCGGTGACATAGCCCTTGCCGGTATCGACGGTGAACTCCATGCGGATCTCGGCGCCTTCGTCGAGCGTGCACAGCACCAGGTCGGGATTGAGGATCTCGATGTCGCCGACCGTCTGGATGTCACCGGCGGTGACCACGCCCGGGCCCTGCTTGCGCACGACCATGCGCTTGGGCCCCTCGCCCTGCATGCGGATGGCGATTTCCTTGATGTTGAGGATGATGTCGGTGACGTCCTCGCGCACGCCGGCGATCGACGAGAACTCGTGCAGCACGCCGTCGATCTGGACGGCCTTGACCGCCGCACCCTGCAGCGACGACAGCAGCACGCGGCGCAGCGCATTGCCGAGCGTCAGGCCGAAGCCGCGCTCCAGCGGTTCCGCCACCACCGTGGCGAAGCGCTTGGCGTCGGAGCCGGGCGCGATCTCGAGCTTGTTCGGCTTGATCAGCTCTTGCCAGTTCTTCTGAATTGTCACGAGCCACTTCCTTTCATCTGTCCGGCCGCCTGGGAGGAGACGGCCAAGACGGCCGCATCCGGCCGCGTTGATCTAGAACGGTCCCGCCGGCGGCGTCAGACGCGCCGGCGCTTGCGCGGACGGCAGCCGTTGTGGGCGATCGGCGTCACGTCGCGGATCGACGTGATGATGAAGCCGGCGGACTGCAACGCGCGCAGCGCCGACTCGCGCCCGGAGCCGGGACCGGACACCTCGACCTCGAGCATCTTGACGCCGTGCTCGCTGGCCTTCTTGCCGGCATCTTCCGCCGCCATCTGGGCGGCGTAGGGCGTCGACTTGCGCGAGCCCTTGAACCCCATCAGGCCCGACGACGACCAGGAGATGGTGTTCCCCTGCGCGTCGGTGATGGTGATCATCGTGTTGTTGAAGCTGGAATTCACATGTGCCACGCCGGAGCTGATGTTCTTGCGCTCCCGGCGCCGCACGCGCGTTGCATCCTTCGCCATATGTCGTCCTTAGCCTTCGATCTCGACACCGCCGTAACGCCAGCGGCTCCACCTAAAAAAGCCAATAGGGAGCAGCGAATAGCGAGTAGTACTATTCGCCATTCGCCTTCGCTATTCGCTCACTTCTTCTTGCCCGCGATCGCCCTCGCCGGGCCCTTGCGCGTGCGCGCATTGGTATGCGTGCGCTGGCCGCGGACCGGCAGACCGCGGCGATGCCGGAGGCCCCGGTAGCAGCCAAGGTCCATCAGCCGCTTGATGTTCATCGCCACCTCGCGCCGAAGGTCGCCCTCGACGAGATGATCGTGGTCGATGATGTCGCGAATCTGGGCAACTTCTGCGTCGGTCAACTGGGCGGTGCGACGCTCCGCCGGGATGTTGACCTTGGCGCAGATGTCCTTCGCCTTTGTCAGCCCGATGCCGTGAATGTACTGCAGCGCGATGACGACGCGCTTGTTAGTCGGGATGTTGACGCCTGCGATGCGGGCCAATGTCGTCACTCCTCTCGTCCGGCCACCCCCGGGCGGCCGGTATTTCCTGGTATTCCTGCGGGGTTTGCCGGTAACGCAAAACGCGGCCCCGGTACCCCTTCCGGCTACCGGCACCGCAAATCTGCAGAAAACGCAGAATTACGGGCGGTAAATAGCGATCCGGCCGCTTTCCGTCAACCGGCCTGACCCTTTATTCTTCTAAGCTGCCGTCGCCGCGCTCAGCGCGCCTTCGATCGCTGCTGCAACCTCGTCCATGGTGCCCATGCCGTCCACCTTGGACAGCATGCCCTTGCCTTCGTAATAGTCCGAAACTGGCGCCGTCTGCTCCGTGTAGACGGCAAAGCGGCGGCGCGCCGTTTCGGCGTTATCGTCCGCCCGTGCCCCGCCGGTCTCCTTGGCGCGGTTGACGATGCGGGCAATCAGTTCCTCTTCGTCGACCGTCATTTCCACGACGGCATCGAGCGCTAGGCCAAGTTTTTCAAGCAATTTATCAAGCGCCTGCGCCTGCGCGACGGTGCGCGGGAAACCGTCCAGAATGAAGCCGTTGGCGACATCCGCCTGGCCGAGACGGCCGGCAATGATCTCGACCATCACATCGTCCGGCACCAGGTCGCCGCGCTCCATGATCTCCTGCGCGCGCTTGCCAACCGGCGTGCCGGCGGCCACCGCCGCGCGTAGCATGTCGCCGGTCGAAAGCTGGACGATGCCGTATTTGCTGACCAGCCGCTGTGCCTGCGTTCCCTTGCCGGCTCCCGGCGGCCCAAGAAGAATCATTCTCATCGCGTGCGCCCCTTCAGTCGCGACTTCTTGATCAGGCCCTCATACTGATGGGCAAGCAGATGCCCCTGGACCTGAGCGACGGTATCCATGGTGACGCTGACCACGATGAGCAACGAGGTGCCGCCGAAGTAGAACGGTACGCCGGTATAGTCGATGAGGATCTGCGGTAGCAGACAGACCAGAACCAGGTAGATCGCGCCGAGAACCGTGATACGCGTCAGCACATGGTCGATGTAATCGGCGGTGTTCTTGCCCGGCCGGATGCCGGGAATGAAGCCGCCGTGCTTCTTCAGATTGTCGGCCGTATCCGTCGGATTGAACACGATCGCCGTATAGAAGAAGGCGAAGAAGATGATCATCCCGGCATAGAGCAGCATGTAGAGCGGCTGGCCGCGGCCGAGCAGCGCGGTGATCGTCGTCAACCAGCCGGGCCCCTGGCCGGCGGTGAAGTTGGCGACCGTCACCGGCAGGAGCAGCAGCGAGGAGGCGAAGATTGGCGGGATGACGCCGGACGTGTTGAGCTTGAGCGGCAGGTGCGAGGAATCGCCCTGGAACATGCGATTGCCGACCTGGCGCTTGGGATACTGGATCAGCAGGCGACGCTGGGCGCGCTCGATGAAAACGATGAAGGCAATGACGCCGATCGCCATGGCGCCCACACCGATGATGACCACCGGCGACAGCGCGCCCTCGCGGCCGAGTTCGAGAGTACCAACCAGGGCATGCGGCAGGTTGGCGACGATGCCGGAAAAGATGATCAGCGACAGGCCGTTACCGATGCCGCGCTGGGTGATCTGCTCGCCCAGCCACATCAGGAACATGGTGCCGCCGGTCAGCGTCACCACCGTCGTCAGGATGAAGAACGCGCCGGGATTGATGACGATATTGGTGCCGCCCTGGAGGCCCAGCGAGATGCCGTAGGCCTGCAGCGCCGACAGGATGACCGTGCCATAGCGCGTGTACTGGTTGATGACCTTGCGGCCCTGCTCACCTTCCTTCTTGAGCTGGTCGAGCGTCGGAATCACCGACGTCATCAGCTGCATGATGATCGAGGACGAGATGTAGGGCATGACGCCGAGGGCGAAGATCGCCATGCGGCCGACGGCGCCACCGGAGAACATGTTGAACATGCCGATGATGCCGGTCTGGGCGTTGTTGAACGCCTGGGCCAGCGCCTCGGGGTTGATGCCGGGAACGGGAACGTAGGTGCCGAGCCGATAGACCAGCAAGGCGCCGAGCGTGAACCAGATGCGCTTCTTAAGCGCCTCAGCCTTGGCGAACGCGCCGAAATTCAGGTTGGCTGCGAGTTGTTCTGCCGCCGATGCCATGGGTTCGCTCCGTTGCGGCCTATTCGGCCGTGCCTGCCGTCGCCCCCGCGATCTTCACCGACCCGCCGGCCTTCTCGATCGCCGCGACGGCGGCCTTCGACGCACCAGCCACCTCGAAATCGACCTTGGCCGTGATCTCGCCATTGGCCAGCAGCCGCACGCCGTCGCGCTCGCGGCGGATGACCCCCGCCGCCGCCAGCGCCGCCGCTGTGACCGGCACCTTGCCGTCGAGCTTGCCGGCGTCGATCGCCTTCTGCACGCGGTCGATGCCGACCTCGTTGTAGTCCTTGGCGAAGATGTTCGTGAAGCCGCGCTTCGGCAAGCGCCGGTAAAGCGGCATCTGACCGCCTTCGAAGCCCTTGATGGCGACGCCGGTGCGCGATTTCTGGCCCTTGACGCCGCGTCCGGCGGTCTTGCCCTTGCCCGAGCCAATGCCACGCCCGACGCGCATGCGGTCCTTGGTGGCGCCGGCCTTGTCGGCTAATTCATTGAGTTTCATGGCAAATCTTCCCTATCACGCCTCGTCGACGATGCGCACGAGGTGGCGCACGCTGGCGATCATGCCGCGCACGGACGGATTGTCAGGCAGCGTCTTGCGCCGACGGATACGGTTGAGGCCGAGCCCGATCAGGGTCTGGCGCTGGACGGCCGGCCGCCGGCTGGGGCTCGCCACCTGCTCGACCACCAAGGTCTTGTCCGCGCTCTTCTTTGCCATGTGCCCTACTCCCCGACGCCTGCTCAGGCTTCCACCGGCTCGACGTCGACCTCGCGCCGGCGGGCCTGCAACGTCGACACCTTGATGCCGCGGCGGGCAGCCACCCCACGCGGGCTGTCCTCGCTCTTCAGCGCGTTGAAGGTGGCGCGCACCATGTTGTACGGGTTCGACGACCCGAACGACTTGGCGACCACGTCCTGCACGCCCAGCGTCTCGAACACCGCGCGCATCGGGCCGCCGGCGATGATGCCGGTGCCGGGCGGTGCCGCGCGGCAGATGACCTTGCCGGCGCCGTGACGGCCGGCGACATCGTGGTGCAGCGTGCGCCCTTCGCGCAGCGGCACGCGCATCACGGAGCGCTTCGCGGCATCGGTCGCCTTGCGGATCGCTTCCGGCACCTCGCGCGCCTTGCCGTGGCCGAAGCCGACGCGACCCTTCTGGTCGCCGACGACGACAAGCGCGGCGAAGCCGAAGCGACGGCCGCCCTTCACCACCTTGGCGACGCGATTGATGTGGACCAGCTTGTCGACAAACTCGCTGTCCTCCCTGTCGCGTTCGCGGGCGCGTTCTCTCGGTTCTCTGGCCATTTATCCGTCCGTCGGTCCGATATTGTTGTCGCGGCCCCTGGCCGCAAGAGGTGTCAGAAGCTGAGGCCGCCCTCGCGTGCCCCGTCGGCCAAGGCCTTCACCCGGCCGTGATAGAGATAACCGCCGCGGTCGAAGACCACGTCCTTAACGCCTGCCTTGACCGCGCGCTCGGCCAGCAGCTTGCCCACCTCGGCGGCAGCCGCCACATCCGCACCGGTCTTCAACTTCTCGCGAAGATCCTTTTCGATCGACGAGGCCGCGGCAAGCGTGCGCCCGGCGCCGTCGTCGATGACCTGCGCATAGATGTGCTTCGACGAGCGGAAGACGCTCAGCCGCGCACGGCCGGCGCCGGCCTTGCGAACGGCCCGGCGGACGCGGGTAATACGGCGGGCTCTGGTTTTGGTCAGCATGACTCTCGTCCCGTTACTTCTTCTTGCCTTCCTTGCGGAAGACGTGCTCGTCGGAATACTTGACGCCCTTGCCCTTGTAGGGCTCCGGCGGGCGGAACTCACGGATCTCGGCGGCCACCTGCCCGACCTTCTGCTTGTCGATGCCGGAGATCACGATCTCGGTTGGCTTCGGGCACTCGATCTTGATGTCCGACGGGATCGGATACTTGACGTCGTGGCTGTAGCCCAGGTTGAGCTGCAGATCCTTGCCCTGCACCACCGCCCGGTAGCCGACGCCGTTGATCTCCAGCCGCCGCTCGAAGCCGTTGGTCACCCCGGTGATCAGGTTCGACACCATGGTGCGCGACATGCCCCAGGCCGCGCGCGCCTTCTTCGTCTCGTCGCGCGGCGCCACCACGATGTGGCCGTCTTCCATCTTCACCTCGACATCGTCGGTGATGAGGAAGCCGAGCGTTCCCTTCGGCCCCTTGACGGAGACCTGCTGACCATCGACGGTCGCGGTCACCCCCTTGGGCAGCGTCACTGGCTTCTTGCCGATCCTGGACATCACATCAACCCGTTTGCTTCAGTTCGTTTTTCGGCTCAGAACACTTGGCAGAGCACTTCACCGCCGACGTTCTGGTCACGCGCCTCGGCATCCGACATGACGCCCTTCGGCGTCGACAGGATCGAGACGCCCAGCCCATTGGCGACGCGCGGAATGGTGCGCACCGAGGCGTAGACCCGGCGGCCCGGCTTCGACACCCGATGGATTTCGCGAATGACCGGCTCGCCGTCGTAATACTTCAGCTCGATCTCGAACTCCGAGCGTCCATTGTCGAAGGCGACCGTCGAATAGCCGCGGATGTAGCCCTCCGACTGGAGGACATCGAGTACGTCCTGGCGCAGGCGCGAGCCCGGCGTCGACACCTTGGAACTCTTGCGCATCTGCGCGTTGCGGATGCGAGTCAGCATATCGCCGAGCGGATCGCTCATCGTCATCTCGAACGTCTCCTTACCAGCTCGACTTGACCATGCCGGGAACCAACCCGATGGACGCCAAATCGCGCAGCGCGATACGCGACATCTTGAGTTTGCGATAGTAGCCGCGCGGCCGCCCGCTGATCTCGCAGCGATTGCGGATGCGCACGGCGCTGGAATTGCGCGGCAGCGCGGCGAGCTTGAGCCGCGCCTGGAAGCGCTCTTCCAGCGTCAGGCTCTCGTCGTTCGCCACCGCCTTCAGCGCGTTGCGCTTGTTGGCGTAGCGCGCCACCATCTTGCGCCGGCGCTTGTTCTTCTCGATCGAACTGGTCTTAGCCATCGGCCTGTCCTACTGCCGGAACGGAAAGTTGAATGCCTTGAGCAAGGCGCGGGCCTCGTCGTCAGTCTTGGCGGTGGTGCACACGATCACGTCCATGCCCAACACGTCCTCGACCTCGTCGTAGTTGATCTCCGGAAAGATGATGTGCTCCTTGATGCCCATGGCGTAGTTGCCGCGGCCGTCGAAGCTCTTGCCGTTGAGACCGCGGAAATCGCGCACGCGCGGCAGCGCCACGTTGATCAGGCGGTCAAGGAACTCGTACATGCGGTCGCGCCTGAGCGTCACCTTGCCGCCGATCGGCATGCCCTCGCGCACCTTGAAGGTGGCGATCGACTTGCGCGCCCGTGTCATCGCCGGCTTCTGCCCGGCGATCTTGGCAAGGTCGGCCAGCGCCACGGTCACCTTCTTGGTGTCGTTGACGGCCTCGCCGACGCCCATGTTGACGACGATCTTGTCGAGCGCCGGCACTTCCATCGGGTTCTTGTAGCCGAACTGCTCGATCATCTGTTGCCGGATGGTCTCGCGGTAGAGCGTCTTCATGCGCGGCTGGTATTCGGTCTCAGCCATCGATCTGGTCTCCCGTCCGCTTGGCGTAGCGAACCTTGCGTCCCTCGACGAAGCGGAAGCCTATGCGGGTCGGCTTGCCGTCACTGGGTTCGGCCAGCGAGATGTTGGAAAGGTGGATCGGCATTTCCTTGGTGATGATGCCGCCCTGGACGCTCGGCGTCTGCTTCTGGTGGCGCCTGACCAGGTTGACGCCGCGCACGACGGCCCGGCTCTCGGCCGGCAGCACGCGCAGCACCTCACCGGTCTTGCCACGGTCGCGGCCGGCGATGACGACGACGTTGTCGCCCTTGCGGATGCGCTGAGCCATCAGAGCACCTCCGGCGCGAGCGAGATGATCTTCATGTGGTTCTTGGCTCTCAGTTCACGCGGCACCGGCCCGAAGATGCGGGTGCCGACCGGCTCCGACTGATTGTTGATCAGCACCGCCGCGTTGCGATCGAAACGGATGACCGAACCGTCCGCCCGGCGGATGTCCTTGGCGGTGCGCACCACCACGGCCTTCATCACATCGCCCTTCTTGACGCGGCCGCGCGGGATCGCCTCCTTGACGGAAACGACAATGATATCGCCGACCGAGGCGTATTTGCGCTTCGATCCGCCGAGCACCTTGATGCACATGACGCGGCGGGCGCCGGAATTGTCGGCCACGTCGAGGTTGGTCTGCATCTGGATCATGACTGCGTACTCTTTGTCCCCTGGGGGCGGTGAGCCCGCCTTCAGTTGCCTTCAGCGGCGGTCTCTACGACCACCCAGCGTTTAGTCTTCGATATCGGCGCACTCTCCTGGATGAGCACGATCTCGCCGACCTTGTGCTTATTCTCGGCATCGTGAGCGTGATACTTCTTGGAGCGGCGCACGGTCTTCTTGAACAGTGGATGCGTGAAGCGGCGATCGACGCGCACGACAACCGTCTTGTCGCTCTTGTCGCTAACGATCGTGCCCTGCAGGATGCGCTTCGGCATTTGTCTTAACCCTTTGCTTTCGCACGATTTTCGGCGGTGACCGTGGTCAGCCGCGCGATGTCGCGGCGCACCTGGCGCACGCGTGCGGTGTTCTCCAGCTGACCGGTGGCACGCTGGAAGCGCAGGTTGAACTGCTCCTTCTTCAGCCGCTCGATCTCGTCCCTCATCTGGTCGTCGGTCATCTGCCGAATATCCGCCGCCTTCATGGTCGTCGTTCCTTCTTCGCGGGCCTAGTCGGCAATACGCTGCACGAAGCGCGTGCGGATCGGCAGCTTGGCGGCGCCCAGGCGCAACGCCTCGCGAGCCAGATCCACCGGCACGCCATCGATCTCGAACATGATACGACCGGGCTTCACCCGGGCCACCCACAGCTCCGGCGTCCCCTTGCCCTTGCCCATGCGCACTTCGGTCGGCTTCTTCGACACCGGCACGTCCGGGAAGATGCGGATCCAGACGCGGCCGGCGCGTTTCATCTCCCGCGTGATGGCGCGGCGCGCCGCCTCGATCTGGCGCGCGGTCACCCGCTCGGGCTCCAGCGCCTTCAGCCCGTAGGAGCCGAAGGTCAGCTCGGCGCCAGAGGTCGCCGTGCCGTGGATGCGGCCCTTGAACTGTTTGCGGTACGTGGTGCGCTTAGGTTGCAGCATGGTTCTACTCGTTCAGTTCTCTCAAGCCGCGGAGTCGCGACGGCGCTGGCCGCCGCCGCCCTGCTCGGCAGCCTCGATCTGGCGACGCTCCGAGGCCATCGGGTCGTGTTCGAGGATCTCGCCGCGGAACACCCAGACCTTGACGCCGCACGAGCCGTAGGCGGTGTTGGCGGTGGCCTGGCCATAATCGATGTCGGCCCGCAGCGTGTGCAGCGGCACGCGGCCTTCGCGGTACCACTCGGTGCGGGCAATCTCGGCGCCGCCGAGACGGCCGCCGCAGGAGATGCGGATGCCTTCAGCACCCAGCCGCATGGCCGACTGCACGGCGCGCTTCATGGCGCGGCGGAAGGCGACGCGGCGCTCGAGCTGCTGGGCGATCGAGGTCGCCACCAGCGAGGCGTCGATCTCCGGCTTGCGCACCTCGACGATGTTGATGTGGACTTCCGACTCGGTGAGCTTCGACACCTTGCGGCGCAGCTTCTCGATGTCGGCGCCCTTCTTGCCGATGACGATGCCCGGCCGCGCCGAATGCACGGTCACCCGGCACTTCTTGTGCGGGCGCTCGATGACGATCTTGGAGACGGCCGCCTGGCGCAGATCCTCCATCAGCGTGCTGCGGATCTTCATGTCCTCGTGCAGCAGCCGGCCGTATTCGCCCTTGTTGGCGAACCAGCGCGAGTCCCAAGTGCGGTTGACGCCGAGCCTGAGCCCGATCGGATTGACTTTCTGGCCCATTAGGCGGGCTCCTCGACTTCACGAACGACGATGGTCAGGTGCGAAAAACTCTTGTGGATCGAGCCGACCCGGCCACGCGCCCTGGGCGTCCAGCGCTTCAGCACCAACGCCTTGCCGACATGGGCCTCGGCGACGATGAGCGAATCGACGTCGAGCTGGTGGTTGTTCTCGGCATTGGCGACCGCCGACTGCAGCGTCTTCTTGACGTCGCGGGCGATGCGCTTGCGGCTGAAGGTGAGGTCGGCGAGCGCCGTCGACACCTTCTTGCCACGGATCGTCGCTGCCACCAGGTTGAGCTTCTGCGGCGAGATGCGAATGGTGCTGGTGCGCGCCTTCGCCTCGTTGGTCGACAACGGTCGGTCGCGTTTCGGCTTGCCCATGCTCAGGCCCTCTTTGCCCGTTTGTCGCCGGCGGTATGGCCGCGGAACGTACGCGTCGGCGCAAACTCGCCGAACTTGTGTCCGACCATGTCCTCGCTGACCAGCACCGGGATGTGCTTGGTGCCGTTGTAGACGCCGAAGGTCAGCCCGACGAACTGCGGCAGGATTGTCGACCGCCGGCTCCAAATCTTGATGACCTCGGCACGGCCGCTGCCGCGCGTCTTCTCAGCCTTGCGCAACAGGTAGCCGTCCACAAAGGGACCTTTCCAGACCGAACGAGCCACTGTCAGCCTCTCCGTCTACTTGCCTTTGCGCGCATGGCGGCTGCGCGCGATGAATTTGTCGGTGCGCTTGTTGGAGCGCGTTCTCTTGCCCTTGGTCGGCTTGCCCCACGGGGTCACCGGATGACGGCCGCCGGACGAGCGGCCCTCGCCGCCGCCGAGCGGATGGTCGACCGGGTTCATGGCGACGCCGCGCACGCTGGGCTTGCGGCCGAGCCAGCGATTGCGGCCGGCCTTGCCGATGTTGATGTTGCCGTGGTCGGGATTCGACACCGCGCCGACGGTGGCAAAGCAGTTCTGGTGGACCAGGCGCTGCTCGCCGGAATTGAGGCGCAGGATGGCGTAGCCCTGCTCGCGCCCGACATACTGGGCGTAGGTGCCAGCGGAACGGGCGATCTGGCCGCCGGCGCCGGGCTTCATCTCGACATTATGGACGATAGTGCCGACCGGCATGGCCTGCAACGGCATGGCATTGCCGGGCTTCACGTCGGCGCGCATGGCCGACACCACGGTGTCGCCCACCGCCAAACGCTGCGGCGCCAGGATGTAGCTGAGCTCGCCGTCGGCATATTTGACGAGCGCGATGAAAGCGGTGCGGTTGGGATCGTATTCCAGCCGCTCGACCGTCGCCTCCATGTCGAGCTTGCGCCGCTTGAAGTCGACCATCCGATAGGCGCGCTTGTGCCCGCCGCCGCGCCAGCGCACGGTGACACGGCCATAGCTGTTACGCCCGCCGGACGAGTTCTTGCCTTCCACCAGCCCCTTGACCGGCTTGCCCTTGTAGAGTTCCGACCGGTCGACGATGACCAGCTGGCGCTGGCCGGGCGTGGTCGGCTTGTATTTCTTCAGTGCCATGGCTCGACCAACTCTCCCTTAAAGCCCGGTCGTCACGTCGATCATCTGGCCTTCGGCCAGGGTGACGATGGCGCGCTTGGTATCCGACTGGCGGCCAAGCATGTTGCGGAAGCGCTTCACCTTGCCCTTGCGGTTGAGCGTATTGACCGCGGTCACCTTGACCTTGAACAGCGCCTCGACGGCAGCCTTGATCTCCGGCTTGGTGGCGCTGTTGGCGACCACGAAGATCACCTTGTTGTGCTCGGAAACCGCCGTCGATCGCTCGGTGATTACCGGCCGGCGGATGATGTCGTAGTGGCTGGGTGCGCTCATTTGAACCGCTCCGTCAGCGCATCGACGGCGGCCTTGGTCAGCACCAGCGTGTCGCGGCGAAGGATGTCGTAGACGTTGATGCCCTGCACCGGCAGCACGTCGATGGAAGCGATGTTGCGGGCGGCGAGAGCGAAATTGGCCTCAAGCTCGGCACCGTCGATGATCAGCGCGTTGGCAAGTCCCAGGCCCTTGAACTGGGCAGCCAGCGCCTTGGTCTTGGGCTCCGTGGCCTTGGCTTCGGCGAGCACGATCAGCTTCTCGCCGCGCGCCTTGTCGGACAGCGCGTGCTTGAGCGCCAGCGCCCGGACCTTCTTCGGCAGGTCGTGCGCATGGCTGCGCACCACCGGGCCGAAGGCCTTGCCGCCGCCACGGAACTGCGGCGCGGTCTTGGCGCCGTGGCGGGCGCGGCCGGTGCCCTTCTGCTTGTACATCTTCTGGGTCGTCGCAGCGATCTCGCCGCGCATCTTGGACTTGTGCGTGCCCGCCTGGCGCTTGGACAACTGGTAGCGGACCATGCGCTGCAGGATGTCGCTGCGCGGCTCGAGACCGAAAATCTCGTCGGCGAGCGCGATCTTGCCGGCCGACTTGCCGTCGAGGGTCGTGACCTTGAGATCCATCACTCGGCCCCCTTCTCT
>CAWAJQ010000003.1:0-150048 GCA_963782395.1 uncultured Alphaproteobacteria bacterium | reverse complement strand
GTTCGTCATCGACCTGCTGTATCCACTGATCGATCCGCGCGTGAGGGTAGGCACTAGATGTCCTTCTTTGCCATCATCAGGATCTGTTCCGCTACAATCGCGAGTTCGCGCTCGGCGCAATCCTCATCATCATCTTCTTGGGCACGGCGACCGCTTCGTACTTCTCGCCCTATCCCTCCGGCCTGCAATATATCGTCCCGTTCGATACGCCGCCCTCATGGCAGCATTTCCTCGGCACCAATTCCCGCGGTCAGGACGTCTTCTGGCAGTTAACGTTTGCCATCCGCAACAGCCTGTTCTTCGGCATCACGGTCGCCCTGATCAGCCGCATCATCTCGCTGGTCGTCGGGTTGACCGCCGGCTATCTCGGCGGCACCGCCGATCGCGTGCTCATGTCGATCAACGACACCTTCGTCATCTTCCCGCCGTTTCCGATCCTGGTTCTCGTCTATTTCATCTTCAAGGATCACATGTCATGGCAGCTGCTGGCGCTGGCCATGGCCTCGCTCGGCTGGCCCTATGACGCGCGTCTCATCCGCTCCGTCGCAATGAGCCTGAGGACGCGCGAGTTCACCATCCAGAGCGTCTTCTCCGGCATGAGCACCGGACGAATCCTCGCCCAGGAGCATCTGCCCTACGTGTTGCCGATCGTCTTCGCCACGACGATGAACAACATCAACTGGTCGATCGGCCTGGAGGTGACGCTGTCGGTCATCGGCTTCACCAACATCGACACGCCGACCATCGGCACCATGATCTACTGGGCCAACCAGCACACCGCGCTGGTTGCCGGCGTCTGGTGGTGGATCGCCGCCCCCGTGGCCATCGTCATCATGACCTTCATCGGCCTCTACCTGTTGTCGGTGTCGATGAACGAATATATCGACCCGCGCAGCCGTTTGGCCCGCATGGAAGGGTCGCGTTGATGGCGGCAGCGGCCAACGGCAACGGCAAGCCGGCCGACAGGACGAACGGGGCAGCGGAGCCCGCTCTCAGGGTCGAGAACCTGCGCGCCTACTACCTGATGGCCTATTTCGGCATCGAGCGCGAGGTGCGCGCGGTCGACGACATCACGCTGACCGTCAAGAAGGACGAGATCTACGGCCTCGCAGGCGAGTCGAGTTGCGGCAAGTCGACCTTCATCAAGACCATCGCCGGCGCCATCCGGCCGCCGCTTGAAGTGCTCGGCGGCACGATCAAGTACAGCTTCCTCGACCGCAATCTCTACGAAGTCGACGAAGCGACGCTGGCGGACATCCGCTGGAGCCATCTTTCCTGCGTCCTGCAAGGCTCGATGAACGTCCTCAATCCGGTGCGCCGGATCAGCAAGTCCTTCCTCGATTTCGCCTATCCGCATATGGGCCTGTCGCGGCAGGACTTTTTCGCGGCGGTCAACGAGCACCTGGAACGGCTGCGCCTGTCACCCGACGTGCTCACGGCCTTTCCGCACGAATTGTCGGGCGGCATGCGCCAGCGCGTCACCATTGCGCTGGCCACCGTCTGCCATCCCGAATTCATCATTGCCGACGAACCGACAACGGCGCTCGACGTCGTCGTTCAGCGCGACGTGCTTGCCATGATCCTGGAGGCCCAGCGCCAGTTCAACTCCTCCATGGTCTTCGTCACCCACGACCTTACGGTGCACGCCAACATCGCCAATCGGCTGGGCATCATGTATGCGGGCCGTCTGGTGGAGGAGGGGCCCACGGCGGAGATGTTCCGCGAGCCGCTGCACCCCTATACCAAGCATCTGATCGCCAGCCTGCCGCGGATTGGCGACCACACGCAGAAGGCGTCGCTGCCCGGTACGCCGCCAAGCCTCGCCGATCCGCCCTCGGGTTGCCGCTTCCATCCGCGCTGCCCGCTGGCCATGGACGTCTGCCGCCAGGCGCATCCGGCCATGACCGAGGTCGCGCCCGGCCGGCGCGTCGCCTGCTTCGCGGTCAATCCGGCGTCCGCATCCGAGGGCGACCTGTCGATCGGCGAGATCGTCGCCGAGACGGAGTCCGCAGAGAGGTCGGCGCCGTGAGCGAACTTCTGTCGGTCGATCACGTCACCCGCACGTTCACCAAGGGCGGTCTCTTCGGCCACAATGTGTTCCGCGCCGTCGATGACGTCAGTTTCACGCTCGATACGGACACGCCCGAGATCTTCGCCATCATCGGCGAGTCGGGCAGCGGCAAGACGACGCTGGCGCGCATGATCCTCGATATCCTGCCGATCAGCGGGGGCGCGATCCGCTTCCGCGGCCAGAACCTCAGCGAGATTCACGGCAGGAAGCAGCGTCTCGAGTTTATGCGCCATGTCCAGCCGATCTTTCAGAATCCGTTCGAGGCCTTCAATCCGCTGAAGAAGGTCGACCGTTATCTCTATTCTTCGGCGTCGCGTTTCGCCGGTGCCCGCGGCGCGGACGCGCGCGACGCGGTGGCCGACACGGCGCTGGCAAAGGTCGGACTGTCGATCGCCGAGGTGAAAGGCCGTTTCCCGCACGAATTGTCGGGCGGCCAGCTGCAGCGCGCGGCCATCGCTCGCGCGCTCATTTCCGGGCCGAACCTTCTCATCGCCGACGAGCCGGTGTCGATGGTCGATGCGTCGCTGCGTATGTCGATCGTCAATCTGTTCAGGACGCTGCGCGACGATCTCAGGGTTTCCATCGTCTACATCACCCACGACCTGGCGACTGCCTACTACATCAGCGACCGGGTGATGATCATGCAGAAGGGCAAGGTCGTCGAGGCCGGACCGGCGCAGGAGGTGTTGGCCAACCCGCAACACGCCTACACCAAGCTGCTGCGCGATTCGGTGCTCTCGCCGGATGACGCCGGCACCGGGCGCCTGATGGCCGCGGCGCGCCTGCCCGCGGACGAGGTCATTGGCTGAAGCGCTGCAAGCAAGGCTCGCCGTCGATGCCGCGCGCCGCGGCCCGCCGATCGCTCCGATCTGGAACTGGGTCGGCTACGACGAGCCGAATTACACCTATCTGCACTATGGCCGGCGCCTGCTTGCCGATCTGGCGGCCATGAGCCGGTCGCCGGTCCATGTGCGCATGCACAACCTGCTCACCTCCGGCGACGGCATGCCGGCGCTGAAATGGGGCTCGGCCGGCGTCTACAGCGAAGACGCGGGCGGGGCGCCGGTCTACTCCTGGACAATCATCGACCGCATCTTCGATGCGCTCACCGAAGCTGGGCTCACGCCCTTCATCCAGGCCGGCTTCATGCCGGAGGCCCTCACCACCGGCCCGGCGCCATATCGGCACGACTTCCCGCGCAGCGGGATCACGACCGGCTGGGCGTATCCGCCGAAGGACTACGGCCGCTGGGGCGATCTGGTCGAAGCCTGGGCGGCGCATCTGGTCGAGCGCTACGGCATGGCGCGCGTCGCCGCCTGGCCGTGGGAAATCTGGAACGAGCCGGACGGGCTCTACTGGCGCGGCAGCCTCGACGAATTTTGCCGGTTGCACGACGTCGCCGACGCCGCGATCCGCCGGGCGATCCCGGGTGCCCGGGTCGGCGGGCCGCATAGCTGCGGGCCCGCCGACCCCAAGGCGGCGGCGTTCCTGCGTGCCTTTCTGGAGCATTGCGCCCGTGGTCGAAACCATGTCACCGGCGCGGTCGGCACGCGCCTCGATTTCATCGCCTTCCATGCCAAGGGCCGCCCGCGCCTGGTCGACGGCCATGTGCGCATGGGCCTTGCCCACCAGCTTCGTTCGGTTGCGGCGGGCCTCGACATCCTCGCCCCGTTTCCCGAGTTTGCCGGCCTGCCCGTGGTGCTCGGCGAATCCGATCCCGAAGGCTGCGCCGCCTGTCCGGCCGCGACCCATCCCGAGAACGCCTATCGCGACGGTCCGCTCTACGGCGCCTCGATCGTCGAGGCGACCATGCGCACGCTTGAGATCGCCGCAAGGGCAGGGACGGCAATCGAAGGGGCGGTGACCTGGGCCTTCGAGTTCGAAGGTGCGCCGTTCTTCGCCGGCTATCGCGAGCTCGCCACCAACGGCATCGCCAAACCCGCCCTCAACGCCTTGCGCCTGATGGCGATGCTGGATGGCGCGCGCCTCGCCACCCACAGCGATGCCGCCCTGCCGCTCGACACCATCCTCGCCGAAGGTGTTGTCGGCGCAGCGGACATCGATCTTGCGGCCACCGCCACGGAAGGGGGCGTCAACGCTCTCGTCTGGAACTATCACGACGACGATGTGCCGGACGCCGGCACTGCCAGCGTGTCCCTGGCGATTCGCGGCCTGGACGACGGTCCGTACCTCTGCCGCCACTTCCGTGTCGATGGCGACCACGCCAATGCCGCGGCAGTCTATCGGGCCGAGGGCGCGCCGGCGGCGCCGACATCGGCCCAGTATGCGGCGCTGGAAGCCTCCGGCGCGCTCGCCTTGTGGGAGGAACCGCGATGGCTGCAGCCGCAGGAAGGGATCGCCGATCTGGCGTTCGCGCTCCCCCGCCATGCCGTTTCGCTGGTTGCCCTGTCTCGCCAATAGTCAAGGTGCAAGGTATCAGGAATGCTGATATGTTCTGTCTCCCTCCTTTGGTTTGTCCTCGCCAATGAAACCCAGCTTTTTGACCATCAGTCCCGATGAAGGCATCGATGTCCTGAAAGGACTGGCATCGCTTGTCCGCGTGCGCATCCTCAAGCTGCTGCGCCAGAAGGGGCCGCTCAACGTCAACGAGATCAGCCGCGAACTCGGCCTGCCGCAATCGACGGTCGCCATCAATATTCAGGTGCTTGAGAACGCCGGCCTGATCGACACCCACACGATCAAGGCCAAGAAGGGCCATCAGAAGCTGTGCTCGGCGCGCTACGACGAAATCATCGTGCGCTTCGAAGCCGAAGAGCCGGTTCGCGACAAGAACCTGGTCGAGGTCCAGATGCCGCTCGGCCTGATGACCAGCTGCGATGTCAGCGCGCCCTGCGGCCTATGCTCGACCGAAGGCGTCATCGGCCTGCTCGACGTGCCCGACCTGTTTCTTGATCCCGACAGGGTGCGCGCGGCGCTGATCTGGTTCGGCCGCGGATATGTCGAATACAAGTTCCCCAACAACGCCAAGCTGCTCAACTCCGCCGTCGAGTCGGTCGAATTCTCCATGGAGCTGTCCTCGGAAGTCCCCGGCACCAACGTCAATTGGCCGTCCGACATCACGCTATGGGTCAACAACGTCGCCATCGGCACCTGGACCTCGCCCGGCGATTACGGCGACAAGCGCGGCGTCTATACGCCGAACTGGTGGAAGCTGGAGGGCTCCCAATACGGCAAGCTGAAGACCTGGCGGGTGAGCAAGGCCGGCTCGTTCGTGGACGGCATCCGCATTTCCGATGTCAAGGTCGACGACCTCGAACTGCCGCAACACCATTCCATTCGCATGCGCCTCGGCATCGACGCCAAGGCCAGTCATCCGGGCGGCGTCAACATCTTCGGCAAGGGCTTCGGCAACTACGATCAGGACATCGTCATGCGGCTGCACCTGCGCCGCTGACCCGAGCCGGGAACTGCCGGGCGGGGCAAAAGGGCGGAGCTGTTGCCGACGTTTCGCACGGGCGCAGCGGCAATCGATTTCCGCCGAAATCAATCGGTTGGACCGAATTCATTGGACCAGTCGCCGAAATCGCCGGATTTCACCATTCTGCCGCTATTTTTGCCCTCTTGAATCGTACGATGATTTGTGACGTAATACATTTCGGAAAAGCTTTTCCTAATTCGGTCGAACCCGCTGGGCGGGAGAGGGTGCCGGTGGAAAGGCTCTTCTGCGCCGAAGCGGTGAGCCGGAGGACGCACGCCGAGCTTTGACGCCCCGGGACAAGTTTTTTGGGAGGAGAACCGATGAGTTTATCCAAGTATATGATGGGGCTGGCCTTGGGCGCCGTGGTGGCGTTCACGGCGCTGCCGAATTTGGCCAATGCGGCCGACCCGATGGGGGTCGACGACGGCACGCACCTCACGTTGTGGAGCCGGGTGATCACGCAAGGTCGTGCCGACCAGTTGATCCAGGCGTACAACGCCTCGCACAAGAACCAGATCGAAGTCACCTACATCCCCACCGACGAGTACCAGACCAAGATTGGCGCGGCCGCCGCCGCCAACGCGCTACCCGACCTGTTCTCGGCCGACGTGGTGTTCATGCCGAACTGGACCTCGGCGGGCCTGTTCCAGGATCTGACCGACAGGATCAAGAACATGCCCAACATCGAAAACGTCGCTCAGGCCGCAATCGACGCCGCCACCTGGGACGGCAAGAAGTACGGCATGCCGTTCGTCGTCGACCTGTCGGTGTGGATGTGGAACAAGAAGCTGTTCAAGGACGCGGGCCTCGATCCCGACAAGGGGCCGGCCTCACTCGACGAATTCAACGCTGACGCGCGCGCTGTCGCCAAGCTCGGCGGCGACGTGCATGGTACCTTCTTCGCGGCTGCCTGCGGCGGCTGCCAAGTATTCACGACGTGGCCGATATCCTGGGCCGATGGCCAGGCGGTCATGAATGCCGACGGGACCAAGTCGCTCAACAACAGCGACGAGATGAAGAAGATCTACGCGCTCTACCGCAGCTGGGTCGACGATGGCGTAACGCTGATGCCCGAATCATCGACCGAATATGGGCCGACCTGGCTGTCGTACTTCGCCGCCGGCAAGATTGGCATCCAGCCAATGCCGGCCAGCCTCACCGGCCTTGCCAATGATAACCTCAAGGACGAGGACATCGGCGTGACCCCGATCGCGGGCTTCGGCGGCAAGCAGTCGACCTTCGTCGGCGGCGACGCCATAGGCGTGTCGCGCGACAGCAAGAAGCTTGACGCCGCGTGGAACTTCATTTCCTGGCTGCAGAGCGACGCCGCACAGGTCGAGGTCGTTGCCAAGGGCGGAAACGTGCTGTCGCGTTCCGATCTCGCCGACAACAAGTACAGCTCGCAGGATCCGCGCCTGGTGATTTTCAACAAGATCGCCGCCAAGGGGCAGACGCCGCTCGCCGTGAATTTTGGTGCGACCTACAACGATCCGCAGGGCCCGTGGGTCACGCTGCTGCACGACGCGATATTCGGCGACGCCAGCAAGATCGACGCCGACAACGATGCGATCAATCAGTCGCTGAGTCCGTAACCTCCCGCGGTGGCGCGGCGGCCGGCACCTTCCCCCGGAGGTAGCTGCCGCGCCAACGTTTCCCGTTTTTGGACGAGAGCCGGTGACTACTGCCGCGGTGCCACACGTGCTACAAGATGCGGGCTTGATTACAAGACGCTGGAACTGGCGCGCGAGACGGGCGGTGGTCGGGTTCGCCTACACGATCCCGACCCTGGCGTTCATCGGTGTCCTGTTTGTGACGCCGCTGCTGCTGGTCTTGCGGATGTCGGCGACAAGCTGGCCGCTGCTGCGCGGACCCGGTGCGATCACCTTTCCCAAGAACTATATTTCGATCGTGCACAACCGCCTGTTCTGGCCGGCGGTGACCTTCACCATCGAGTACACCGTTCTCGCGACCATCCTGTTGATCGGTCTCGGCCTTGGTCTGGCGGTCCTCGTCCAAACGCAGAGCCGCTGGATCAACACGCTTCGTACCGTTTTTCTGCTGCCGGTTTCGCTCGGCCTGGCGGCGGCCTCGCTGCTGGCTTACGGCTTCTTCTCGCGCGAGATCGGTCCCATTGGCTCCACGCTCCAGGATCTCGGCCTGGTCGGCGACAACTTCTCGTTCCTGAGCACCCCGCTGAGCGCTTTGCTCTCAACGACGTTCCTGATCGTCTGGAAGTTTGCCGGCTTCTACATGCTCATCCTGCTCGTCGGGCTGCAGGGCATTCCCGACGATGTCTATGAAGCCGTTCAGATCGACCGCGCCAGTCGCTGGCAGACGTTTCGCTTCATCACCGTGCCGCTGCTCCGACCCTCGCTGGGGCTGGCACTGATCCTCTGCGTGACCGGGTCGCTGCTGGCCTTCGACCAGTTCTTCATCCTCACCAAGGGTGGGCCGGAAAACAGCACTGTCACGGTCGTTCAACTCATTTATCGCGAGGCGTTCCAGAGGCAGAACCTGGGAACCGCCGCTGCACTCTCGGTTGGGCTCTTGATCGTTCTGGTGGTGATCAATCTCGCGCAGATGCGTCTGCTGCGCGGATCGGAGAATTAGGATGGCGGCGGTAACCCAGACATCGCCATTCGGACGCACGCCCTATTACGTGCTCACCGGCGGGCTGGCCATTCTGTTCCTGTCCCCGCTGTTGTGGGCCATGGTTGCATCGGTGAGCCCACGGGCCTTCACCGGTCAGACCAGCGGCTACGGTCTTGGCAACTACATCACGCTGTTCAAGTTCGGCGCCGGCCTGCCCGCGTTCCTTTTAAACAGCGGCGTCGTCTCGATCGCAACGGTGATTCTCACTCTCGCAGTCTCGACCTTGGGCGGCTACGCCTTCGCACGCTTCCGATTCTGGGGGCGCGACCTGATCTTCCTGGCGACACTGTCGATCCTCATGGTGCCCTATGCGTCGCTGCTCATTCCTTTGTACGTGCTGCTCAACAAGTTCGGCCTCGCCAATTCGCTGATCGGGGTCGCATTGATCCTGTCCATGTTTCAGTTGCCGTTTGCGACCTACATGATGAGAATCTCGTTCGAAGCGGTGCCGCGCGATCTCGAGGAATCGGCGCTGGTCGATGGCTGCAGTTCGTTCGACATTCTGTGGCGCGTCATGCTGCCGGCCGTGCGTCCCGGACTGGTCACGGTCGGGCTCTTCGCCTTCCTGGCCGCCTGGAACGACTATTTCGCACCCCTGATCCTGCTCACCGACGCCACCAAGGAAACGCTGCCGCTGGCGGTTGCGGCGCTGCGCACGCAGTTGCTGCTCGGACAGGTCGATTTCGGCGCCACCCAAGCCGGTGTGGTGGTTCTGGCGTTGCCTTGCGTCGTGTTGTTCCTGCTGTTGCAGCGACACTATGTGCGCGGCTTCATGTCCGGCGCTGTGAAGGGATAGCGCATGAGCAAGCGGCGGCGTACCGGCGCGGATTTGCACGCTCCTGCCGAAAAGCAGCCAGAGCGACTCACGCGGCGGTTCAGCCTGACCATCCGTGACGTGGCGCGGCTCGCCGGCGTCAGCATCGGCACTGCGTCGAAGGCGCTCAACAACAGCGGCAGCCTGCGCCAGGAGACCCGCGATCGGGTCATCGCCGCCGCCCGCGAGCTCGGCTTCCGCCCCAACGTGCTGGCGCAAAGCCTGCATCGTGGTCAGAGCCTGACCGTCGGGATGATTTCGACCGACAGCTTCGGCCGTTTCACCATGCCGATCATGGAAGGGCTGGAGGAATGTCTGACCGACCAGAGCATGGCGGTCTTCATGTGCAACGCCACCGACGATCCCGAGCGCGAGGCGCTGCATGTCGAGTCGCTTCTTGGCAAGCGGGTCGACGGCATCGTCGTCACCGCGCGGCGCGCCGACCGGCGTCCGAAATTGCACATGCCGGTAGCCGATGTGCCGGTCATCTACGTCTTCACGCGGGTCGACGATCTGGATGCCTGTTGCCTGCTGCCCGACGACGAAGGCGGTGCGGTGCTGGCCACCCAGCACCTGATCGATCTTGGCCGCCGGCGGATCGCCCACATCACCGGACCTGAGCGTTTCGAGGCGGTGCGCCTCAGGGCCAACGGTTATCGCAAGACGCTTGCCGCCGTGGGCCTGGAGGCACCTGACGCCTTCTATCTCCCTGGCATCTGGTCCGAAGGCTGGGGTCGCGAAGCCGTCGCCCAGCTCCTGCGCGGCAAGGGGCCGCAACCCGACGCGATCTTCTGCGGCAACGACCAGATCGCCCGCGGCGCCGCCGACGCGCTGCGCGAGCGCGGCATCGTGGTCCCCGATGCGGTTTCGATCGTCGGCTTCGACAACTGGGAAATCATCGCGGAGGCCACGCGCCCGTCGCTCACCAGCGTCGACATGAACCTGAAGGATCTTGGCCGCCGCGCCGGCCAGAGGCTCCTCGACAAAATCGCCGGCGTAGCGTCGCGCGGCGTTGAACGACTGCCATGCACGCTGGTCGTGCGCGACTCCTGCGGTGCCAGCAACGGCTTGCGTGCCAACAAAAATAGAACGGACGAAGGGAAGGACGATGCGCCAGTATTCACCGGTACGGTTTAACGAGGTCCGGGTCGAGGGCACCTTCTGGCGCGAACGTCTCGATACGGTGCTCAAGCGCACGATCCCGAGCCAATACCGCCAGCTCAAAATCCACAACATGATCGAATCGCTGGAGGTGAAGCAGCCACCGCCGCCGCTCACCATCCCGCGCAACCGGCAGCGCTTCACCACCCAGATCTTCTGGGATTCGGACATCGGCAAGTGGATCGAGGCAGCGAGCTACGCGCTCTTCCACGGCCGCGACGCGGAGATCGAGGCCGAGATCGACGAGATCACCGACAAGCTCGCCAAGGCGCAGCTTGCCGACGGCTATCTCAATCTCTGGTACATCGGGCGCGAGGTCGAAAATCGCTGGACCAACCTGCGCGACAACCACGAGCTCTATTGCGCCGGGCACATGCTGGAGGGCGCCATCGCCTATTTCATGGCGACCGGCAACCGCCGCCTGCTCGACATCATGGAGAAATATGTCGACCACATCGCAACGGTCTTCGGCCCGGGCCCCAATCAGAAGCATGGCTATCCGGGGCACCAGGAACTCGAACTGGCGCTGATCAAGCTCTATCACCTGACCAAAGACCGCAGACGCCTGGATCTCGCCGCCTATTTCATCGACGAGCGCGGCAGAGAGCCGCATTACTTCGAGGCCGAAGCAAGGGCGCGCGGCGAGACCCCGGCTGATTTCTGGCAGGGCACCTTCGAATACAACCAGTCGCACAAGCCGGTGCGCGAGCAGGACAAGGCGGTCGGCCACGCGGTGCGGGCCATGTACATGTACACCGCCATGGCGGACCTCGCCGCCGATCTCGGCGACGACGCACTCAAGCACGCCTGCGAGGTGTTGTGGAACGACGTCACCACCCGGCGCATGTACGTCACCGGCGGGCTTGGACCGGCGGCCACCAATGAGGGCTTCACCAAGGACTACGATCTGCCCAACGACACCGCCTATGCCGAGACCTGCGCTGCCGTCGCCCTCATCTTCTGGGCGCAGCGCATGCTCAACCTCGACCTCGACGGCAAGTATGCCGACACGCTGGAGCTGGCGCTCTACAACGGCGCGCTCTCCGGCCTGTCGCGCGACGGCGAACATTATTACTACCAGAACCCACTGGAAAGCGACGGCACCCACCAGCGCTGGACCTGGCACGTCTGCCCGTGCTGCACCATGAACGTGGCGCGGCTGGTGGCCTCGGTTGGCGGCTACTTCTATTCGACCGGCGCCGACGAGCTGGCCGTGCATCTCTACGGCGGTACCAGCACGACCGTCGACGTGGCCGGCAGCAAGATCCATGTCCGCGAAGAGAGCAATTACCCCTGGTCGGGGGCGATTCTGATCGCCATCGATCCCGAGGCGCCGGCCGAGTTCACGCTCAAGCTGCGCATCCCGGGCTGGGTGCGGGGAGGGGAGGCGAAACTCGCCGTCAACGGCAAATCCGTCGCCATCGCCGGCACTATCGAGAACGGCTATGTCGCGATCCGCCGCACCTGGTCGCAGGGAGACGTGGTCGTGCTCGACCTGCCCATGCCGGTGGAGCGCACCTTTGCCAATCCCAACGTCCGGCAGGACGTCGGGCGGGTGGCGCTGAAACGCGGCCCCTTCGTCTATTGCGCGGAAGCAGTGGACAACCCTGATGGCCCGGTCGGCTCAACCAGGCTCATCCGCGATCGCGAAATCAACGCGGTCGAGCGGCAAGACCTGTTCGACGGCGTGGTCACGCTCACCACCGCCGGCACCGTCGCCCGCCTCGAGGATTGGGGTTCGGGGCTCTATGGCACGCAACGCCCGCGCGAGGTGCCGGTGACCGTGACGGCGATACCCTATTTTCTGTGGAGCAATCGCGGCGCTGGCGCCATGTCGGTGTGGCTGCCGGAAAGCAAGGCGTGACGGCAGCCTGAGAAGGCAAGAAGGAAACCGACATGGAATACCGCTCTTTGGGCCGCTCCGGCCTGAAAGTGTCCGTCATCACCATGGGAACGATGACGTTCGGGCGCGCCAAGGACGGCGTGCTGGGCGCGGTGGATACCGCCGAGGCCAGGCGTCAGATCGACCAGTGCATCGATGCCGGCGTCAACCTCATCGACACCGCGGACGTCTATGCGCACGGCGCCTCGGAGGAGATCGTCGGCGAGGCGCTTGGCAAGAAGCGCCCCGATGTCCTGGTCGCCACCAAGGTTCGTTTTCCCATGGGCTTGGGCGTCAACGATCAGGGCCTGTCGCGGCACTACATCATTGCCGAATGCGAGCGCAGCCTGAAGCGCCTCGGCACCGACTGGATCGACCTCTATCAGGTCCACAACTGGGACGGCCAGACGCCGCTCGAAGAGACGATGGAGGCGCTCGATCGCGTCATCCAGCAGGGCAAGGTGCGCTACATCGGCTGCTCGAACTATGCCGGCTGGCACATCATGAAGGCGCTCGGCATCGCGCGGATGGATGGGCGCCAGCCCTTCGTCGGCCAGCAGATCCACTACACGCTGCAGGCGCGCGAGGCGGAATACGAGCTGGTACCGATCTCCCTCGATCAGGGCCTCGGCATCCTCGTCTGGAGCCCGATTGCCGGCGGCCTGCTCTCCGGCAAGTTCCGCCGCGACAACAAGACCGGCCCCGAAGGCACCCGCCACTTCGGTCGCAAGTGGCGCGAGCCGCCGATCTACGACGAGGGCAAGCTGTTCGACATCGTCGATGTGCTTGTCGATGTTGCCAAGGCGCACGATTGCTCGGCCGCGCGCGTGGCGCTCGCCTGGCTGATCCACCAGCCGGCCGTCACCTCGGTCATCATCGGCGGGCGCACCCAGCAGCAATTCACCGACAATCTCGCCGCGGCCGACCTCAAGCTGACCGACGACGACCTCAAGCGGCTCGACGTGGTGTCGCGGCCGAACCTCGCCTATCCCTATTGGCATCAGGGCTGGTTTGCCGGGGAACGCCTCGGCGCCGCGGACCTGTCGCTGATCGGCAAGTATCTGCAAGACGAATAGGCTCGCCGCGCGGGCCGACCTGGCGCATGTCGGATGCCGCGGCGGCCCCCGCCGCGGCATCGGCGTTGGTGGCATTGCTTCGAATTGCAGTTGCGCGGCGGGCCGGGCTCGCCATAATCGGGCGAATTAGTTTGGGAGGAAACAATATGCAACGAACGAAACCGCCGTTTCGCGCCGATATGGTTGGCAGCCTGCTGCGCCCCGAGCCGTTGAAGGTGGCGCGCGCCAAACGCGCCGCCGGCGAAATCACCGCCGAGGCGCTCACCGCCGTCGAGGACAGCGAGATCAGGAAGATCATCGCCAAACAGGAGGAAGTCGGCCTGCAGTCGGCAACCGATGGCGAGTTCCGGCGTTCGTGGTGGCATTTCGATTTCCTCGCCGGGCTCGATGGCTGCAAGCTGGTGCAGCTCGACCACGGCATCGCCTTCCATGGCGTCCAGACCAAGGCGGAAACCGTCAACGTCGTCGGCAAGATCGGCTGGCCCGCGCACCATCCGATGATCGACCATTTCAAGTTCCTGAAGGACCACACGCGGCTGGTGCCCAAGATGACAATTCCCAGCCCCAGCGTTCTGCACTTCCGCTCGGGCTTCAACGCCATCAAGGCGATCTATCCGGACATCGACCAGTTCTTTGACGACGCGGCGACGACCTACGGCCAGGCGATCCGCGCCTTCTACGATGCCGGCTGCCGCTACCTGCAGCTTGACGACGTCGTGTGGGCCTATCTCTGCGATCCCAAGCAGCTTGAGGCTTCGCGCGAGCGCGGCGACGACGTCGACCGTCTGCAGGAGCGCTACGCCCGCACCATCAACAAGGCGCTGGAGTTGAAGCCCGCCGACATGACCATCACCATGCATGTCTGCCGCGGCAATTTCCGCTCCACCTGGATCTCCTCAGGCGGCTACGAGCCGGTTGCCGAAACGCTGCTCGGCAAGCTCAACATCGACGGCTACTTCATGGAGTACGATACCGACCGTGCCGGTGGCTTTGAGCCGCTGCGCTTCCTGCCCAAGGGCAACAAGACCGTCGTCCTCGGCCTGATCACGTCGAAGAGCGGCACGCTGGAGAACAAGGACGACGTCAAGCGGCGCATCGACGAGGCGACCAAATACGCCGCCCTCGATCAGCTCGCTTTGTCGCCGCAATGCGGCTTCGCCTCGACCGAGGAGGGCAACGTACTCACCGAAGAGGCCGAGTGGGCAAAGCTCCGCGAGACCGTCGAGATCGCGCACGAGGTCTGGTGAGGCGGGGGCGCGCCCTTGTCATGCGTGGCCGACGGCGCATCGCGCGATCCGGGACGGGCATGCGTCCCGTATCGCCCGATGCGGACCATGTCTCGCGTGGACCGGCGTCGGGATCGCTGATAGGTTGCGGTCCAGACTTCCTGCATCCAACCACCGTTTGATCTTGCCCCAAAGACGCCTCTACCCCTCGCGCGCGTTGCACGCCCGGCTGGCCCATGAGATGGGCCGTCGCATCATCGCCGGCGCCTACGCCGAAGCCTCGAGCCTGGCGGGCGAGTCGGAGTTGGCCGAGCAGTTCGGCGTCGGCCGCCAGGTCGTGCGCGAGGCCCTCAAGGTGCTCGCCGCCAAGGGCCTGGTTGCCTCGCGTCGCCGCACCGGCACCTCGGTGCTGCCGCGCTCGTCGTGGAATCTGCTCGACCCGGACGTGATCGCCTGGCATTCGCCGGAGAACATCCGCCAGGAGTTCCTCGAAGACCTGATCGAACTGCGCCGGACGATCGAACCGGAGGCCGCGGCGCTGGCGGCGCGCCGCGTCGACGTCGAACGCCTTGCCAGGATCAAGGTGGCCCTCGACGGAATGCGGTCGAACATGGACAACGAGTCGTTGTTCCTGCAGGCCGACGCCGAGTTTCATGCGGCATTGCTGACCGCAAGCGGCAACTCGCTGTTCGAGCGGCTGGGCACGATCATCGGCCCGGTTCTCGGCATGAGTTTCAAGTTGCAGGCTGAAGAACGCGGGCGATTGAAGATAGCTGTCGAACAACACACCGCAGTCTACGACGCGATCGCCCGCGGCGACCCGAAGGCCGCCCGCGACACGATGGAAGAGATCGTGTCCTCGGCTCACGAGGCCATCATGCGGATCATGCGCACCCGCAACGCCGACCATCGTCATTGACCCGCCGGCGTGCGACCGGCCGGCCCCTTGCGCCGGGCCGGCGAAGCCGCCTAACTGGCGCGGCATGACAAGAAAATTCGGGCACGCCCGCCATGAACAACCGGTCTGACGATCCTCGCGGCATCGACCGCGGTCTCACCAACTATGGCGACAAGGACTTTGCCCGCTATTTGCGCCGGTCCTTCGCCCGCTCGATGGGTTACAGCGAGGCGGTGCTCGACCGGCCGGTGGTCGGCATTGCCTATACGGCCTCGGGCTTCAACAACTGCCATCGCCACTTCCCGGAGCTGCTCGAGGCGGTCAAGCGCGGCGTGCTCACCGCGGGCGCACTGCCGATCCCGTTCCCGACCATTTCGCTCGGCGAGGTCTTCCTGTCGCCCACCAGCCTCAAGTTCCGCAACCTGATGGCGCTCGACACCGAGGAGATGATTCGCGCCCAGCCGATGGATTCCGTCGTGCTGATGGGCGGCTGCGACAAGACCATGCCAGCGCAGCTGATGGCGGCGGCCTCCGTCGACCTGCCGGCCGTGGCTCTGGTCGGCGGTCCCATGTCGACCTCCTACCACCGGGGCGAACGTCTCGGCGCCTGCACCGACTGCCGCCGCTTCTGGGCCCGCTACCGCGCCGGCGACATCGGCGACGACGAGATCGAACAGGTCGAGGGGCGGCTTGCCACCACCGCCGGCACCTGCGCCGTCATGGGCACGGCAAGCACCATGGCCTGCCTCACCGAGGCGCTCGGCATGGGCCTGCCCGGCTCCGCCGCCGCACCCGCCGTGCATGCCGACCGTCTGCGCATCGCCGAGGAAAGCGGCGCTCGTGCCGCGGCGCTGATCGGCTCCGACCTGACGCCCTCGCGCATCGTCACGCCGGCATCCATCGAGAACGCCATCCGCGTGCTGCTGGCCATCGGCGGCTCGACCAACGCCGTCATCCACCTTGCGGCCATCGCCCGCCGCCGCGGCTTCGCCCTCGATCTCAAGCGCTTCAACGAACTGTCTGAAGAGACTCCGGTTCTGGTCAATCTCAAGCCGGTTGGCACCGGCTACATGGAGGACCTGTTCGCCGCCGGCGGCGTCGAGGCGGTGATGCGCGAATTGGCCCCGCTGCTCGACCTCACCTGCATGACGGTGACCGGCGAGACGCTGGGCGAGCGGCTCGCCCGTCCGCCCCTCGACCCGGTCGACCGCGCCATCGTCAAGGCGCGCGACGCGCCGATCGAGCCGTTAGGTGGTCTGGTCGCATTGTTCGGGTCGCTGGCGCCGGGCGGCGCCATCCTCAAGCGCTCCGCCGCCGACCAGAGGCTGCTCGAGCACACCGGGAAGGCGGTGGTGTTCACCTCGCTCGAGGACCTCGCCAACCGCATCGACGCCGACGACCTCGACGTTGCACCCGACGATATCCTGGTACTTCAGAATGCCGGCCCGAAGAGCGCCGCCGCCATGCCGGAGGCCGGCTACCTGCCGATCCCCAAGAAGCTCGCCCGTGCCGGCGTCAAGGACATGGTGCGCATTTCCGACGCGCGCATGTCGGGCACCGCCTATGGCGCCGTCGTGCTGCATGTGACGCCGGACGCGGCCACCGGCGGGCCGCTGGCGCTGGTCAGGACCGGCGACCGCATCGAGCTCAGCGTCAGGGAGCGCCGTCTCGACCTGCTGGTGACCGAGGCTGAACTTGCCCGCCGCCGCGCCGAATTCGAGGCGAACCGGCCGACGCCGCTGGTCCGCCGCGGCTACGACCGCCTTTATCACGACCACGTCCTCCAGGCGGACGAGGGCTGCGACTTCGACTTCTGCTGAGGGGAGCTTGACTGAGTGTTCTGACTAGTCATATGACTGGTCAGAACAGAGGTAGGCTATGCGGGCTTGGCAAGTACAGGATGCGAAGGCGCGCTTCAGCGAACTGCTTGAAGCGAGCCTCAAGGAAGGACCGCAGATGGTCACGCGCCGCGGTGTGCCGGCGGCGGTCGTGGTGCCCGCGGAAACGTGGGCGAGGATGGAGAAGGCAAACAAGCCGACGCTGAAGGATCTGCTTCTCTCCGATGAAAACCGGTTCGACATCGATCTGCCGAAACGCGGACGATGGCGGCGGCGACCGATCCCTGATCTCGGCGATTGAGGCATGTACCTGCTGGACACCAATGTGGTGTCGGAGCTGCGCCGCACGCGACCACACGGCGCGGTGCTGGCGTGGCTCGAAAGCATACCGACGGAGCCGATATATCTCAGCGCCGTGACCCTAGGGGAGATGCAGGCCGGAATCGAACTGGCGCGCGATCAGGATCCTGAAAAAGCCGCCGCGATAGAGGCATGGGTCGACCAGGTGGAGCAGACATCGACCGTCCTGCCGCTCGACGGCCGGACGTTTCGCGTCTGGGCGAAGCTGATGCACCACCGTTCCGACGATTTGAGCGAAGACGCCATGATCGCCGCGACCGCACTGAGGCACGGCCTGACGATTGTCACCCGCAACGTGCGCGATTTCGAGTCGTTCGGCGTGCAAATCCTCAATCCGTTCGTCACCGAACGCTGACCTCGGCGCTGCCCTACGCCTTCCCCTCGCGCACCTTCTTGACCGTGCTGGTCGTGCTGTAGCCTTCGAGCAGCGGCAGCAGCGTCACGCTGCCGCCTTGCGCCTCGACGAAGGCCTGGCCGGGGATCTGCTGGCCTTCATAGTCGGCGCCCTTGAACAGCAAGTCGGGCTTCACCGCCTGGATCAGTTCCTCCGGCGTGTCCTCGCCGAAGATCGTCACCAGATCGACCGAGCGCAGCGCGGCCAGCACCGCCGCCCGCGTCTCCTCGCCCTGCACCGGCCGCTCCGGCCCTTTCAGGCGCCGCGTCGATGCGTCGGAGTTGACGCCGACCACCAGCCGGTCGACCCGCCGCGCCGCCTGTTCCAGCGAATGCAGGTGGCCGCGATGAAGAAGGTCGAAGACGCCATTGGTGAAGCCGATTTTCAGGCCCTTGGCCTGCCATTCCGCGACGCGTGCCGCCGCGTCGTCGCGAGCCACCACGCCGTCGCCGAGCCCGGCCCCCAGCGCGTGGCTCAGCTCCTGCGGCCGCACCGTCGCCGTGCCTGGCTTGGCGACCACGATGCCCGCCGCGACATTGGCCAGCCGCACGGCATCATCGAGCGATGCGCCGACCGCGAGTGCCGTCGCCAGTGTCGCCACCACCGTGTCGCCGGCGCCGGTGACGTCGAACACGCGGTGGGTTTCGGCGCGCACATGCAGCGGCTCTGCGCCGTGCCGGACCAGCGTCATGCCGGCCGAGCCGCGGGTGAGCAGCACCGCGTCGATCGCCGCCGTGTCGAGCACCTTGCGGCAGGCGGCCACGGCACTCTCGTCGCTGTCGGCGCGGATGCCGGAGAAGGCGGTCATCTCCTCGATATTGGGCGTCAGCACCGTGGCGCCGGCAAAGGCCGAGGCGTTGGCCCGGCGCGGGTCGACCACCACTTGCCTGCCGGCGGCGCGTGCTGCGCCGATCAGCGCGGCGATCGACGTCTCGTCGAGCGCCCCGCGTCCATAATCGGAAATCACCAGCGCGCCGCAGGTGTCGAGCGCGTCGCGGCCTGCCGCGACCAGTCGGTCGCGCACCGCCGGTTCGGCCGGCCGCGTGTCCTCCGCATCGATGCAAAGCAGTTGGTGCCAGCCGCTGAGGTAGCGCGTCTTGACGGTCGTCGGGCGCCCGGTATCGGCAATCAGCCGTTCGCTGAGGCGCGGGAAGCTCCGGCACAGCGCCTTGAGTTCATCGGCCTCGGCATCGGCGCCGGTGAGCCCCACCAGCGTCACCGCGCTGCCATAGGCCAGGACGTTGGCCGCGACATTGGCGGCGCCACCGGGATAGGCGTGCGATGCGCCGAATTTCAGCACCGGCACCGGCGCCTCGCGCGACACCCGCGTCATCTGGCCTTCGACGAAGCGGTCGAGCATCACGTCGCCGACCACCACAAGATGGGCTTCGGCAAGGCGTCCGACGACGTTGGCGTCCATGTGGCCTAGGCTCCCCCGCAGAGATGTCCGGTCATATCGAGGCTGAGGGCAGGGGGCAAGACTGCCGCGAGCCGCCGGCCCAAGGCGCCGGGACGTTTGCGAAACTCACGTTAAAACAAAGTCTTGCAAAGTCAGACCTGTTCCAATCTGGTAGCATCGCTGCGCCCGCGACGGAAAACGCCGTCGCACGCGTTCAATGCGCTACACCGCAACCAAACCGTCGGTCCGCATGTCCGCCAACAGACAGATCGTCCTTTCCCTCATTGTCATCCTGATCGCTGCGGCGGGCTGGTACGCCTACGACCAGGGCTATTTCTCCACGCAGCAGGGCGCTGGTGGACCGCCTGGAGCCAGGGAAGCCGGTGGCGGTGGTGGCGGCGGCGGGCGCGGCGGACAGGGCTTTGGCCGCGGCGGGCCGGTCCTCGTGGTCACCGCGCCGGTCGCCACCGACGATACAGGAATCGACGTGCGCGCCATCGGCACGGTCGCGGCGGAGCAGGAGGTGACCCTCTATCCGCAGGACAGCGGCATCGTCACTGACGTCGCCTTCACCCCGGGCACCAAGGTCGCCAAGGGCCAGACGCTCATCCAGCTCGATGATTCCGACCAGCAGGTGGCGCTCGAAAAGGCGAAGATCGCGTTGCAAACCGCCCAGTCGGCCCTTGACCGCGCCGAGCAGCTCGCCAAGTCGAACAACATCACCACCGTCGCGTTGACCGATGCCCGCACGGCCCAGCAGACCGCGCAAATCGTATTGAAGGCGGCGCAGAACGACCTCGCCAAGCGTACCATCACGGCGCCCTTCGCCGGCATCATCGGCCTCACCGATATCGCCATCGGCGACCTCATCAGCTCCTCCAAGGCGATCGCCACGCTCGACGACATGTCGAAGGTGACGGTCGCCTTCGATGTGCCGGAGCGCGCATCCGGACTGGTTGGCGTCGGCCAGCCGGTCACCGCCTCCACCGAGGCGCTTGCCGGTCAGAACTTCAAGGGCGCCATCTCTGCGGTCGACAACCGTGTCGACCCGGTGGCCCGCACGCTCAGGGTCGAGGCGACGCTGCCCAACGACGCCAACGTTCTCAAGCCGGGCATGGCGCTCACCGTCGCCATGAGCTTCCCCGGCACGCCGCATCCTTCCGTGCCGTCGCTGGCCGTGCAGTGGGATCGCGCCGGGTCCTATGTGTGGAAGATCACCGACGGCAGCGCCCATCGCGTCGACGTGCAGATCCTCGGCCGGCGCAGCGGTGCCGTCATGGTCAGCGGTGATGTGGCGGAGAACGATCTGGTGGTCGTCGAGGGCCTGCAACGCATCCGTGAAGGCAGCAAGGTGACCGAGGCTGACGCGGCCGCCGGCAATGGTTCAGCAAAGCCCGAAAGCACTGCGCCTGAGGCGGCGGCCGGTGGGGGTGGCCAGGGTGGTAGCGGCAAGGGCGGCGGCAATGGCACCGGCAACGGTGCCGGTCAGCGCCGCCCGACCAGCGGTTGAGCGAGCGACGCGATGGCCAAGATCGACGCCAATCCGCATGCTACCCGTGACGGCGGGATTGCCGCGCTGTTCGTTCGCCGGCCGGTTCTCGCCGTCGTCCTCAATCTGCTGATCGTCATCGCCGGTCTCGCGGCCTGGCGCAGCATCGAGGTCCGCGAACTGCCCAATATCGACCGTCCGGTGATCACCGTGCGCACCAACTACACCGGTGCCACGCCCGACACGATCGACAAGGAAGTCACCAGCGTCATCGAGGGCGCCGTGGCGCGCGTCCCCGGCGTTGTCTCCATCTCCTCGTCGTCGAGCGCCGGCCAGAGCCAGGTGACCGTCGAGTTCGACCAGAAGACCGACATCAACGTCGCCGCCAACGACCTGCGCGACGCCATCGGCAATCTGCGCAGCCTGCCCACCGACGACAACTTCCAGCCGCCGACCATCGTCAAGGCGGACGCCAACGCCGACGCCATCATGCGCCTGGCGGCGACCTCGTCGACGATGTCGATCCAGGACCTCACCCAGGTCGTCAACGACGTGATCGTCACGCGGCTGGCCGCCGTCGACGGCGTCGCCGATGTGCAGGTCTTCGGCGACCGCAGCCCGATCGTTCAGATCATCATCAATCCCGACGAGCTCGCCGCCCACGGCCTCACCATCGCCGACCTCAATACGGCGCTCGGCAACGTTACCCTCGATGCGCCAGCCGGCACGATCTCGGACGCCAACCGCACGCTGCTCGTGCGCGCCGACGCCAGCGCCAAATCGGCCGACGAGATCGCCAATATTCAGATCGACCCGCAGACCAAGGTCTCGGACGTCGCCGACGTCGTCTTCGGCCCGGCGGACAAAACCACCTCGCTGCGCATCAACGGCCAGACCGGCGTCGGCCTCGGCATCGTGCGTCAGGCCCGCGCCAATACGCTCGATATCTCGGCTGGCGTGCGCAAGGCGATCGCCGAGATGAAGAGCTCGCTGCCGCCCGGCGTCAACCTGACCATCACCTCGGACGATGCCGAGTTCATCAGCGGCGCCATCCGCGAGGTGCTGATCACCCTCATCATCGCCACCACCATCGTCATCGCCGTCATCTACCTGTTCCTGCAGTCGCTGCGGGTGACGTTCATTCCGGCGGTCACCGTGCCGATCGCGCTGATCGGCACGCTTGCCGCCATGTGGGTGGTCGGCTTCTCGATCAACGTGCTGACGCTACTCGCCCTGGTGCTGGCGACCGGCCTTGTGGTCGACGACGCCATTGTCGTCATCGAGAACATTTCGCGCCAGCGCAGCCTCGGCCTCGGGCCCCGCGCCGCGGCGGTGCTCGGTACCCGTCAGGTGTTCTTCGCCGTTCTCGCCACCACCGCGACGCTGGCCGCGGTGTTCATCCCGATTTCGTTCTTCCCCGGGCTCACCGGCTCGCTGTTCTCCGAATTCGGTTTCGTGCTCGCCTTCGCGGTGACGCTGTCCTGCTTTGTCGCGCTCACACTGTCGCCGATGCTGGCCTCGCGGCTGATCAGCGACAAGCAGGCCCATCACCAGCACAATGCCATCGGCCGCCGCGTCGCCGCCTTCGGCGAGCGTATCATCCATGTCTATACGGGGTTGCTCGACGCCGCCTTGAAGGCGCCGATGGTTGTCATCGTCATCGCTCTGCTGTTTGCCGGCGCGGCCGTGGCTGCCTTCAACCTGCTCCCCTCGGAGCTCACGCCGAACGAGGATCGCGGCTTCATTCCGATCTCGGTCTCGGTGCCGCAGGGCTCGACCGTCGACTACACCGAAGCCCAGATGAAGCTGGTCGAGCAGATCGCCACGCCGCTGCTCAAGAGCGGCGAAGCCACCAACATCTTCTCGATCGCCCGCAACAACGGCAATGGCGGCTTCATGTTCATGACACTGGCGCCGTGGGGAGAGCGCTCGCGCACGCAGGCCGAGATCACCTCGCAACTGAACCGTGAGCTGCAACAGATTCCGGGCGTTGAGGTCTTTGCCCGCACGGCCAACAGCCTCGGCATCCGCGGCGGCGGCCAGGGCCTGCAATTCGCCATCACCGGCTCCGATTACGACCAGCTCGCCGGCGTCGCCGACAAGCTGGTCCAGGCGATGGAGAAGGATCCCGTCTACGGCCGCGTCCAGCTCAACTACAACACCACCCAGCCGCAGATGGCGATCCAGATCAACCGCCAGCGCGCTGCCGATGTCGGCATCTCGGTCGACACCATTTCGGCGGCCGTGCAGACGATCCTCAGCGGCAAGGACCTCGGCAACTACTACGTCGGCGACAATCCGATCGAGATCCTCGCCAAGGTGCCCGACGGCATGGTTCAGGACACCAGCGCGCTCGACAACATGCAGCTGCGTACCAAGGACGGCAAGATGGTGCCGCTCTCCTCGCTGGTCACCTTCAAGGAGTCGGCGGTGGCGCCTAGCCTGCCGCGCCAGAACCAGATGCGCGCCATCCCCATCGGCTCCACGCTGGCCGACGGCGTCGACCTGCGCCAGGCGATGAACGAGCTGCAGTCGCTCGCCGCCAAGATCCTGCCGGCCAATAACGGCCTGGTCTTCACCGGCGAGGCTAAGGAGCTGAACAGCGCCACCAGCGGCGTCGTGCAGACCTTCATCTTTGCTCTGCTCATCGTCCTGCTCGTTCTCGCCGGCCAGTTCGAGAGCTTCTCGAGCGCCTTCATCTTGATTGCCACGGTGCCCTTCGGCCTTGCCGCGGCGGTCTTCGCCATTCTCATCACCCACGGCTCGATCAATATCTACAGCGAGATCGGTTTGGTCATGCTGGTCGGGCTGATGTCGAAAAACGGCATTCTCATCGTCGAGTTCGCCAACCAGCTCCGCGATGCTGGACAGTCGGTCCACGACGCGGTGCGCAACGCCGCGCTGATCCGCTTGCGCCCGGTGGTGATGACCATGATCGCCACCGTGCTCGGCGGCCTGCCGCTGGTGTTGCGCGGCGGTGCCGGTTCCGAGGCCCGCCATGCGCTCGGCTGGGTCATCGTCGGCGGCCTCGGCATCGCCACGCTGGCCACGTTGTTCCTGACGCCGACGGTCTACATGCTGCTCGCCAGGTTCGCCAAGCCGCGCGTCGCCGAGGAGCAGCGGCTCGAACGCGAGCTGGAGGAAGCCCACGCGATCAGCGGCGGTCTCACACCCACTGCGGAAGAACAGGGGCGTGTGACCACCTATTCGGCCGCGGCGGAGTAGAGGGAGGGCAGCGTGCCCGCCGTCTCATTGCCCATAGCATCGCCGGCTGGTGCCGTGCCGCCACGGCCGCTGCGTCACGCCTACACGCGCCGTGCCAGGGCCGCGATCATCGGCTATCGTCGCCGGCGGGGCAGTCTCACGGCTTGGGAGTGCGGCTTGGATCGGTCGCGCGATTCGCTGGATTGGGCACGCATTCACGCCGACCAGGCGATCATGGCCGCCGTCGCCGAGGGCGACGAGGCCGCTTTCGCCCGGCTGGTGCGCGGCCTCGCTCCGACGCTGTTGCGCTTTGCCCGTGCAACGCTTGCCGCCAGCCCCGCCGAGGCCGAGGAGGTGGTGCAGGAGGTGCTCATCCGCATCTGGCAGCAGGCCGCGAACTGGCAGCCCGATGGCCGCATCTCGACCTGGGCGCACCGCGTCGCCTACCGGCTGTGCATCGACCGGCTGCGCCGGCTGCGCCCGTCCATCGCCATCGACCTCGTCGAGGACGACCTGACCGACCCGGCACCGCTGCCCGGCACCCGCCTGATGCACCTCGAGGATGTCCGCGCCGTGCAGGCGGCCATCGCGGCGCTGCCCGAGCGTCAGCGGGCCGCGATCGTGCTCTGCCATTTCCAGGGCCTCGGCCAGGCCGAAGCCGCTGCCGTCATGGGGCTCAACGAAGAGGCATACGAATCCCTGCTGGCGCGTGGGCGCCGCCGCTTGCGCGCCGGCTTCGCCGACGGAGGTGAAAAGCCATGACCGGTGACACCCCGATCATCCTTGACGAGGTCCGTGCGCTCGACGCCGGGCTCGCCCGTGCCGCCCAGGCGCTCGACCATGAGATCGCGGCTTCCGGCGCGGTTGAACGCATCGCCGATCGCGTCGTGGCGCGTATCGCCGAGCGCCGCCGGGCGCGTCGCGCCATCTGGTTTGCCGTTGCCGCGGCCCTGATCATCGCCGCCGGGCTCGGCAGCCTCACCGATCTCGTGCTGGTCGGGCCGCGCACGCCGCCGGGGCAGGAGGTCGTGGTGATGGACCCGCTGATCTTCGGCACGGCAGTGGTGGATCAGAGATGACCGGAAGACGCTGGCTCGGCGTCGGCCTTTTCTTGTCGCTGGCGCTGAACGCCTTTTTCATCGGCGCCGCCGCCACCGACATGCTCCGCTTCGACGCGGACAAGGACCGTCACCGGCACGGGGTGCTGCGCTATGAGTTGCGCTGGCTCGGCGCGCGCCTGCCGGCCGATGCCATGGCCAAGGTCGAGGCGGCGGTGGCCGCCGGCCGGCCCGATGCGCAGCGCCATATCGAGCGGCTGCATGCCTTGCGCACCGATCTCGGGTCGCTGTTGGCCGCCGACCAGCCGGATCGCGCCGCCATCGACGCCAAGCTGGCCGCGATCCGTGTCGAGCTGGATGCGATGCTGGGCGGCGCCCAGGCCGCCACCATCAACTCGCTGCTGACCTTGCCGCCAGAGACCCGCAAGAAACTCGCCGGCAAGTAGAGCCCTTTTCGACCAGATAGAGTCAATTCCGCTTTACGACCGGCGCAGCGATTCGGCTTCGAGACTGGCGAAGAACGACCAAGGTGCATCCGGCGAGCCGGGATCGGCGCCCATGCGCCCGGCGGTCGAGAGACCCGAAGGAAGGCGCGCTTTGCGCGATTATCGGAGCCGTCGGACTCGGCCGTATCCCTGGTATGACCTTCGCCGGCCGGCTTGATCCTGACGGTATATCGCTCCGTCGAATTGGTTCTATCTAGCTATGAAGGGCTCAAGGATGTCACTTGGCGAGCCTCCCTATCCGGATGAGCTCTCCTCCGATTCCGGGGCCGCTACCCATGCGGTCGCGCCCACCGATCAGTCGGATATCGGGCGCGCCGGACCGCGAATTGGAGTCAAGAAAGAAATACCTATTAAGCGCCCACCGTTCATTATTCTTACGGGTCTCGGTCAAATCCACGTCAAAAATACCGTCCCGAATTGTTCCGTCCCCGTCGAATTTGACGCCGCCCTTTGACTGACAGCCCAGGTTGTATTTGCGTTCGGAATCGTTCTTGGCCGTTATCTCATTGATCTGGCAGGTGCCGGAAGCCTGCGTCGAGTCGTCTCTGTCTTGGAGATAAAATGAATAGGTACCCTCCGGTACGTCCGTAAGCACTGGCATGTCGCCGGTCTTTAACAGCGTTGCCGAGAACTCCTCCGCTGTCTTTATCTGGTTTGCTTGAGAAGCGATACTCACCGGACTTTTTCTTGCTCTCAAGGTCGATGGCGAAATCGAAGTTGATGGTACGCGTGTCGTATTTGCCGAACAACATTGAGAGGACTGGCAGTCCGTAAGCAAAGCTTTGGGAGAAATGCGGAGAATCGTAGGTTCCGTCAACATACTTGCAAACCGTGTCCTCGTCCGGCCCAACCTCGCAGGTTGCGTTGCGGACGAAGGCGGACCCCTCCAACTTCAAATCGTAGGTGCCTGGCAACTGAAAGCCGGACATTGCCTCTTGCCGGCGCTTTGCCAACGCGGCCTTATCGCGGTCCCTCTCCTCCTGCTTCTTGAGTCTGTCGAGATACCATTGCGGGCGCGGCACCGGCTGGTCATACGGGATTCGGTCCACGTGCAGCGCGAGCTCGCGTTTCTGTGCCCAGTCCTTGTCCAGGATCGCCTGCGCCTCCTGCCGTTTCGCCGGGCAATCGCTGCGCTGGGGGCCAACACGCAAATACGGATGCCAGTCGGCCTGCCGCAAAAGGGATTTCGGATCGGCGCCTCGCGGACGCGGACTGTACCAGAACACATAGGGTTCGGGCTCCTGGTATCCGTCGCCCCCGTAGCGGCACACGATGACATCATCTCGATCTTGTGGCCCGATGATCAGGCCCCTGTGAACGATCGTCTCGCAAATTCTTTTCTCTTTTGGATCGAGATCGGCTTCCTGTTGCGGGCAGCGTTCCCAATTCGCCATGACCATCCCTGGTCTAAGCCAGTCCAGATCGACCTCCGTAAGTGCGTCACTGCCGTCTTTTTGCATCTGGAGGGTGATGACCTGGGAGTCGTCATGGGCCTTTTCGACGACGTCCTGTGGGGGCAGTTTCGGCATGAAATCATCGGGCACATGCTTGTAGTCGATGAAAGAGGTACGGGCCTTATTCGAATATTCGGGGATGATCTCGCCGCCCTTGCGCCGCGCGCGCACGGCCATTTCCTGCTTGTAGCCCTCGAAGTCGCGAGCGGCGCAGAGATTATCGAGCTTGAAACTGTCCCAGCACGTCCCGCCGGGAAACATCTCGTAGTCGCTCAGGCACGAACCGTTGTGCGCCTGCTGATAGGCTCTGAGGCAGCTGAGATGGTCGTCGACCGCCGCCTGGCAGTATTGGGGGAGGTCATCGACCCACGGCGGGCGCTGGATAGCGCACTTCGTATACTTTTCCGTTTCCGGGTCGCCGGAGGCCATCGGCATGTCGATACCGAGCCATCTGGCCACGATCGGAGGCATTTTGACGTAGTTTGCCAGGCTCCCCGCCACGGCCTGGAACTGATCCTCGATACCCTGCCACTTATTCAAGTCGGCCTGCGCGGCCGCGCACCCGCCGCAGCGCGCGAGTTCGGCCTTGGCCGCCTTGATATGGTCGAGCCACGATTGGCGTTCTGCCTGATATTCGTTGAAACTCGACACTCCCTTGTTGACCGAGTTCCCGATGGAATCCCAATAAAGCCACTCCGCAACGACATCGGCGTGAGAGGCGCGCATGCCTAAAGCGAAGACTGTCGCAGCAAGGGACAGGGTTACGACAATATACTGAAGACGGCGGACCAGCATCGGAACATTCCCCCTATGTTCTCATCGCTCAACCGACCTTGCCAAAGCGGCAAGCAATTATGCTCCCTCAACAAGAAGACTACACAGCGTATCGTTGCTTCAACCCGCCGCCGAAAGTACGGCACCCGCAAACGCACAGCGCCGCCCACCACGAAACGCACCGGCACCATGCACATGTGCCGGGCGCCGCGCCTTTCAGCCTAGCCCTGCTTGCCGTTTCCGTTGCCGGCACGGCGGGCGGACGCCACCAGACCGCCGCCGCTGCGCGACGCCTTGCGGGCCCGCGCGCGCCACCGCCGGACGAGGCGCTGGCGCCACGTCGCCATCTTGGCGACCAGCGCCAACTGCGCCGGCGTCACCACCAGCGTCAGGATGGTCGCAAAGCTGAGACCGAAGACGATGGCCGTGGAAAGCTGCACCCACCACTGGGTCGAGGGCGCGCCGACGGTGATCGCGCGGTGCACGAAGTTGACATTGATGCCAAATGCGATCGGCAGCACGCCGAGCACCGCCGCACCTGCCGTCAGCAGCACCGGGCGGGCGCGCTCGCGACAGGTCCTCAGGATCGCTTCCTCGACCGGGATTCCTTCGAAGCGCAGCCGGTCATAGGTGTCGATCAGAACGATATTGTTGTTGGTCACGATGCCGGCGAGCGCGATGATGCCGATGCCGGTCATCACCACGCCAAAGGCCTGGCCCATCACCATCACGCCGACGAACACGCCGATCGTTGACAGGATGATGGAGAACAGCACCAGCGCCACGCTGGTCAGCTTGTTGAACTGCGCCAGCAGCACGGCAAAGATCAGGAAGATCGCGGCGCCGAAGGCCTTGCCGAGGAAGGCGCTGGCATTCTGCCGCTCCTCGTCGGAACCTTTCAGCTTCCAGGTCACCAGGCCCTTGAAATCGGCCGCGGAGAGCTCCTTCTTGATCGCCTCCTGCACGGCCGCGGTCTGCGTCTCGTCGGCGACGTTGGCGGTGACCGTGATGACGCGCTTGCCGTCGACGCGGTGGATGATTCCCGTCGACAGCGCCGGCACGCGCTTGATGAAGTTGCCGATCGGCACGGAGCCCGCCGCCGTCTGCACGCGCAGCTCGTCGAGCTGGGTCAGCGTGCGGCGGTCGTCCGGCACGCGCAGGATGATGTCGACCGGCTTGTCGCTGGTCTGCGGCCGGTAGCTGGTGATCTTGAGGCCGTTGGTGACGAGCTGGACGACATTGCCGATCGAACCGACCCCGATCCCGTATTTGGCTGCCTCCGCCTTGTTGACTTCCAGGCGCCAGTCGATGCCGGGGATCGGCAGCCCGTTGTCGAGGTCGCGAACCTCCGGACTCTTGGCAAGCTCGCCGGAAACCTGCAGTGCGGCCGCACGCAATGCATCCGGATAGTCACTCGACAACTGCACCTGGATTGGCTTGCCGGTCGGCGGACCACCCTGGGGTGCCGTCACTTCGACCTTGATCCCGGCAATATCGGCCGTCCTCTTGCGGATGTCGTTCATGATGACCGAAGCCGGCCGCCGCTCCTGCCAGTCTATGAACTCGAACTGGATCTGGCCGATCACGTCCTCGGTAATGTCCTGCGAACCCTGTCCCATGTCGCCGGAGCGCGCATAGACGCTCGACAGCTCCTTCATCGGCAGGATGCGCGCCTCGACCTCGCGCACCAGCCGGTCCTTCTCGGCCAGCGACAGGTTGCCGCGCGCATGGATCAGCACCACGCCCTGGTCGGGCTCGACATTGGGGAAAAATTCGACACCCTTGCCGAGCATGCCGTAGAGGATCGGCACGCCGATCAGCATGGCGAAGGCGAACAGGATCGTGATGCCCGGATGGCGCACGGCCAGACGCACGGTCTTGATGTAGGGGCCTTCGCCCCTGGCCGCGTCGTGGTGCTCGATCTGCCTCTTGCCGATCAACGCGCCCAGCGTTGGCGTGAAGATCAGCGCCGCCACCAGCGAACACGACAGCGTCGCGATCAGGGTCAGCGGCAGATAGCCCATGAACTGGCCGACGATGCCCGGCCACAAGAGCAGGGGGGAGAACGCCGCGATGCGCGTCAGCGTCGCCGCGATCACCGGGCCGGACATGCGCTGCGCCGCAAAGGCATAGGCCTCGCGCGGCGGCATGCCCTCGCTCATCCTTCGCTCGGCGAACTCCGACACGATGATGGAATCGTCCACCAGCATGCCGACGGCGAGGATCAGGCTGAACAGGACGACGATATTGACCGTCAGCCCGGCCAGGCTGAGGCCGAGAATGCCGACCAGGAAGGAGAAGGGCACCGCGATGCCGATGAAGATCGAGGCGCGACCGCCGAGGAAGAAGAGAATGATGACCGCCACCAGGAGGACGGCGGTGATGACACTGTTCTGCAGTTCGTCGAGCATGTCCTTGATGAATGTCGACTGATCCTGCAGGAACTCGACCTTGAGCGTATCCGGCCATTGCTTCTGCGCCGCGGCGAGCGCCTTCTTCACCCCGGCGACCGTGTCGATAAGATTGGCGCCGGCGCGCTTGGCCACTTCGATGGCGATTGCCGGATGCCCGTTGACGCGGGTCACCGATGTGGCGTCGCGGAAGGTCGGCTTGATCGTGGCGACGTCGCCGAGCGTCACCGTTGCGGCATTGGAGGCGGCAACCGGAATGTTGAGCACGTCTTCCGGTTTCTCGATCAGGGCCGGGACCTTGACCGCGAAGCGCCCCTGCGGCCCCTCGAGCGCGCCGGCCGCCACCAGGCTGTTGCCGGCCGCCGCGGCGCCGACGAACTGGTCGAGCGACACGCCGTAGCTCTTCAACAGCATCGGCTCGGCGATGATCTCGACGACCTCGTCACGCGTACCCTGAAGCGTGGCGGAAAGCACGCCCGGTACCTGTTCGATGGTGTCCTGCGCCTGCTGGGCGATGGTGGTCAGCGTGCGCTCGGAAAGATCGCCCGAAAGGGTGACAACGACCACCGGGAACAGGCTGAGGCTGACCTGATGGACGCTTGGCTCGTCGGCATCGGCCGGCAGGTCGTGCTTGGCGTCGTCGACCTTGGCGCGCACGTCCTGAAGCGCTGTATCCTCGTTGAAGCCCGCCTCGAATTCGAGCAGCACGTAGCCGCCACCCTCGAAGGCCGCGGCACGCATCTCCTTGACGTTGGTGACCGCCTTGAGCGCGGTCTCGATCGGCTTGACCAGCAGCCGTTCCGAATCTTCCGGTGAGATGCCGCGCTGCGAGAGCTGGACGTAGACGTACGGAATCGTGACGTCCGGATTCGCTTCCTTCGGGATCGCCTGATAGGCGAGCGCCCCGGCGATGAGCAGGAAGGCAAGGATCGCCAGCGTCAGCCGGGCGTGATCGATGGCCAGTCCTACGATACGCCTCATGCAGGCGGTTCCGTCTTGGCGTCAGCCTTCACGTCCGCCTTCGCAGCCGCAACCGCCTGAACCAGGTCGCCGTCCTTGACGAAATCCTGCCCCACCACGATCACCCGCGATGCCTTTTCGATGCCGGTCAGCCAGATGAGGTCGGTGCCGTCGTCGACGACCTCGACGGGAACGAATTTTGCCCGGCTCTCGGCATCGGCAATGCGCACGCCCAAGCGTCCGTCGTCGGAGAAGACGATCGCCGAGCGCGGCACAGCGACCGCGCTGACGGCGCCGAATTCGACGGCCATTTCGCAGGTCACACCGTCGGGGATCGCCGCGTCGGCATTGTCCATGCGCGTCTCGACGCGATAGGTGCGCGTGGCCGCATCGGCGCTGAGGCTGACGAAGCTGACCTTGCCCCTGACCGTCGTGTTGTCGATGAAGCGGACGGTTGCTTCCTGGCCGGCCTTCATGCTGCTGCGCCGGGATTCACTGACGGCGCCGACGGCGAGCATCGGGTTGGGATCGACGATCTCGGCGATCTCGGTGCCGACCTGCACGGCCTGGCCGACCTGCACCGGCACGCGATCGACCTTGCCGTCGATCGGTGCGCGGATCGCGACCTTGTCCAGTTCGGCCTGAGCAGCGGACAGACCCGCCTTGGCTGCCGCAACCGCCGCTTCCAGCGCCGCCAGGTTGTTGCGCGGCTGGTTGCCCTGGTCGATGAGCTTCTTGTTGGCGTCGTACTCGGCCTGGCGCTGCTGGAGCAGCGCCTGCGCCTGATCGACCGCCGCCTGACGTCCTTCGTCGGAAATCCGGCCGATGACGGTGCCCGCCTTGACCACGTCGCCGCGACTGACCACGAGGCCGAGCAACACGCCGCCGCCGCGCGCGGTTGCCGATGCCTTGTGGTCGGCCTGGGTCACGCAGGAGAGCGTCACCGAGCGCCTGTGCAGTTCCGGGGCGGCCGGTGTGACCGCCACCTTCTGCACCGGAACGGTCGGCGGCTCTTTGTTGCCGCCTTCGCCGGCGCGCGAATCGTTGGTGAAGACTCCGGATCCGATCCAGAGAACGGCCGCGATGACAACGCCGACCGCAACGATACGGCTCGGCTTGAGCAGTCCTGTGGCCATCAGCGTCACCCACCTAATGCCGAGGGAAAAGCTCTCTGCCGCCGCGTTGCCGCAACGGCCCAGCCCATATAACAACCGCGTCGCCGATTGTAAGGGGGTAGGGGACCGTCGCCGGCGCCTGGGGATCGATCACCAAGAGCCTCCGAATATATCGTGCGATACACATAAACGCGCCGCTGGATGGCGTCAAGATATATCTTACGTGATATCGCCCGTGCGCTCGCGGCAGTCCGTGGTCGCCGCGATCGAAGCCGGCGGACGTCTTCGCCGCTGGCGCATAACCATGCATGGCCATTTTGGCCTCGTTGTATGACACGAAGACGGAACGCAACCGGCACTTACCGCGGTAGATCCCGCGCACTCGCAGGAACGCGCGCGATAGCGTCGGCAAAACGAAGCTTGGTCACCCTATGAGCCAACCGCGCCCGTGCTAATGGGCGAGGTCAGCGCTCCAGGCGAGGACCGACGCGAAGACGATCAATGACCGAGCGACGGCGACAACATCGGCGGGCGATCGGTTCCCTCCTATGTCTTGGCGGCCGGCATCACTGCCAGAGAAATTCGCGATGGCCTTGATGCAGGTCAATATTGCTCGTCTTGGTTGCAGAATGGAATTGCTCTGATCGGAGGTGCCGTGCGCTCTGGTCGCCTCGACATGGATGCCGTCTGCAGCGGCACATTGGCAATCTCCCTAGGGTCTGTGGCACAAGAGGCCAGGTTAAACTGGAAGCGACAGTCCGTCGCGAAACAGGGTTGCAGTTTGGGCGCAGACAATCTCGCTAACCTGATGGGGCGTGTGGCAGCCGGCGACCGACGGGCCTTCCATCTTCTGTACACGTCCACGTCCGCGAAACTGCTAGCGACCGCGCGCCGTATCTTGAGTGACGAGAAGGCCGCAGAGGATGCGGTGCAGGAGGCTTATTTGCGCATCTGGTCGCGCTCTGGAGATTTTGACGCCGCCATCGCTTCGCCGATCGCGTGGATGGCAACGATCGCGCGTCATGCGGCGATCGATGCGGCCCGGCGGGGGGCGCAGCGGGTCTCAGCGGCCTCGACGACGCTCGACGCGGAATTGAACGAACGATTGGCCGACCCTATGACGAGCGGCGATCGCCTGCTGGCCGCTTCCCAATTGGCCACCTGCCTTCAGGGGCTCGACGATGAGCGCCGAAGCTTGGTGCTGCTTGCCTATTGTCACGGTTGGAGCCGCGATGAATTGGCGACACGTTCGGCCCCCGCATTCCCTGGGCGTGATCGAGAAGGCGAACTTTCGTCGCGTCATCAACACGGCGCCTGCGACTGACGAAACACTTGCCATCACGCTGGAGCAGAAGGGCGGCTCGCCGACGGGCGCCCCCCAGGGCCCCCTAGTGTTTAAGGGAACGCTGCTCCCCGCGCGGTAACTAGGGGCGACATAAAACGACCCGCCGTGGCGGGTCGTTTCGCGTTGTGCAGACCGTGATCCACGGGAGCAGCCCCCGGGCTCAGCCCATCTTGGGCAGCAGCACCGTGTCGATCACCTGGATCACGCCGTTCGACTGATTGACGTCAGGAATGGTCACCTGTGCGGTGTCGCCGGAATCATCCATCACCCACAGTTTGCCGCCTTTCATGGCGAAGGTGAGCGTCTCGCCCTCGACTGTCTTGTAGGAGGCCTTGCCGTCCATCTTCTTGATGTCGGCTTCGATCTTTGCCGTCGAGAACGCGCCGGGCAGCACGTGGTAGGTGAGGATCTTCGTCAGCTTGGCCTTGTTCTCCGGCTTCAACAAGGACTCGACCGTGCCCTTGGGAAGCTTGGCGAAAGCTTCGTTGGTCGGAGCAAAGACCGTGAAGGGGCCGGGCCCCTCCAGTGTCTTCACCAAGCCAGCGGCCTTCACTGCAGCGACCAGGGTCGTGTGATCCTTCGAGTTGACGGCGTTCTCGACGATGTTCTTGGACGGATACATGGCCGCGCCGCCGACCTCGACGGTCATTTCGGTCGCAAAGGCAGGAACGGCATAGGAGCCGGCGACGCCCAGCAGGGCAACGACGGCAACGGTACGAATGATCGATGTCATGGGAGCATTCTCCTCGAACGGGGTGTATCGGCGTCTCCCGAATGCCGGGGACATCGACAGCTACGGGCCGCACGGGCGAGAAGTTTCACCGGCGTCAGGCGGCGAGATCACGGCTCCGTGAGCATTGCACCCGCCTGGGCACCTGCCTAAGCTCCGCCGCAATCGTCGGGAGGGGCGTTTGAAGTCCACCAATCCGGTCTATTCCGGCCTGCCCATGACCATCTTCGAGGTCATGTCGCGGCTTGCCATCGCCGAGGGCGCTATCAATCTCGGCCAGGGCTTCCCGGACGTCGACGGCCCCGCCGATGTGAAGAGGCTCGCGGCGGAGGAGCTTGTCTCCGGCCTCAACCAGTATCCGCCGATGATGGGCCTCGTCGAGCTGCGCCAGGCGGTGGCGGATGCCAACCAGCGCTTCTACGGCCTCGACGTGGACTGGCAGACGCAAGTGCTGGTCACCTCCGGCGCCACCGAGGCGCTGTCCGACTGCATGGCCGGCCTGATCGTCCCCGGCGACGAGGTGGTGCTGATCGAGCCGCTCTACGACTGCTATCTGCCGCTGGTCCGGCGCGCCGGGGGCGTTCCGCGGCTGGTGCGCCTCACCCCGCCCGACTGGACGCTCGACCGAGCCGCGCTCGCCGCAGCCTTCGGCCCCAAAACCAAGGCGATCCTCATCAACAATCCGATGAACCCGGCGGCCAAGGTCTTCAGCCGCGACGAGCTGTTGCTGATCGCCGAACTCTGCATCGCCCACGACGCCGTCGCCATCTGCGACGAGGTCTACGAGCACATCCTGTTCGACGGCCGCCGCCACGTTTCCACTGATGACGCTTCCCGGCATGGGCGAGCGCTCGGTACGCATCGGCTCGGCGGGCAAGACCTTTTCGCTCACCGGCTGGAAGGTCGGCTACGTCACGGCGCCGCCGCATCTGCTCGACCCGATCACCAAGGCGCACCAGTTCACCACCTTCACCACGCCGCCCAACCTGCAGAAGGCGGTCGCCTTCGGGCTGGCCAAGGGCGACGACTACTATGCCGGCCTCTCCGGCGACCTGGAGAAGAAGCGCGATCGCTTCGCCGACGGCATCGCCGCGCTGGGCTTTGATGTCGCCCCCTGCGCCGGCACCTATTTCATCACCGCCGATGTCTCGCCGCTGCGCCTCAACGAGGCCGACGCCGAACTGTGCAAGCGCATGACGCTGGAAGCAGGCGTTGCCGCCGTGCCCATGTCCGCCTTCTACGATGCCGATGGCCCGCGCCATTTCGTCCGCTTCTGTTTCTCCAAGCGCGACGAGGTTCTGGATGCGGCGTTGGCGCGTCTTGCCGCGTGGCTGGGCGGGCGTACAAGCGGCGCATGAGCAATCCCGTTCTGGTCGAGGTCACCCGCGGCGCGCTGGTCGAGAGCGTGCATCGCGGCGCCGTCGCCATTGTCGATGCCAACGGCAGGACACGGGCGGCGATCGGCGACACCGGGCAGTGCGTCTTCCCGCGCTCGGCGGTGAAGGCGTTGCAGGCCCTGCCGCTGGTCGAAAGCGGCGCGGCGGACCGCTACGGCTTCGGCAATGCCGAACTGGCATTGGCCTGTTCCTCCCACAACGCCGAGCCGCGCCACGTGGAGACGGCGGCCGCGATGCTGGCCAAGGCGGGCAGGGGCGAGGCCGATCTCGAATGCGGTTGCCAGATACCGTCGTCTCAAGCCGCCGCACAGGCCCTCGTCCGCGCCGGCCTCGAGCCCAACCAGCTGCACAACAATTGCTCCGGCAAGCATGCCGGCTTCATCTGCCTCGCCTGCCATCGCGGCCTCGATCCCAAGGGTTATGTGACACCCGACCATCCGGCGATGCGCGAGATCACGGCGACATTGGCGGCGATGACCGGCGTCAGCCTCGGTGCGGAGGTGCGCGGCGTCGACGGCTGCTCGATCCCGACCTACGCGATCCCCATCGCGGCGCTGGCGCTCGCCTTTGCCCGCTTCATCACCGGCGAGGGCCTGTCGCCCGAGCGCGCAGCCGCTGCCCGCCGTCTCAGCGCCGCGTGCATGGCCGAGCCCTTCATGGTCGCTGGCACCGACCGGTTCTGCACCGATGTCATGATGGCCTTGCCCGGCCGCGTTTTCGTCAAGACCGGCGCCGAGGGCGTCTTCTGCGCCGCCTTGCCGGAACTGGGATTGGGCGTCGCGCTGAAGTGCGACGACGGGGGAACGCGCGCCGCGGAGACCGTGATGGCCGCGGTGATCGACGCTCTTGTCCCCATGAGTGCCGAGGAACGCGGGCGGATGGCGCCGCGCCTGTCGCCGCCCATCCTCTCCCGCCGCGGCGCGATGGTCGGTGCCGTCCGGCCGGTCGCCGGGCTGGTTGAATCGCTTCGCAAGGGGAAGCCGCTAACTAGCTGATGCGATTCCGTTCCACCAGCAGGTGCGGGTAATCCTTCGCGCCGTTCTGGGCGAGGTCGCCGGTCGCCGTCTTGTCCCAGCGCATGCCGACCACCGCGCCCTCGTCGGCGCCGGAGATCAGGTTGTCACTGATGACGGCTGACCCGGCGCCCTCGACGACGCTGACCGCGATGCCGATCGGCACGCCGCGGACGACGTTGCCGGTCGCCGCCACGTCGCGGAGATACGGACCCCAGCCGAGCTGCATGCCGTAGCGGGCCGCACCGTCGATGACGTTGCCGGTCGCCGCCACGTCCGCTTCCACCGCGATGCCGACGCCGAAGCTCGGGCCGCCGGAAGGGTAGGGGCCCTTGCCGGTGATATTGCGCAGGATATTGCCCGACACCGCGGCAAGATGGCCGCCGCTGTCGAAGTTGGTCACGCTGATGCCGCTCGCCGCTCCGTCGATGACGTTGTTGGCGATGAGCGCGCCCGAGAAGCCGAATTCCGAATAGATGGCGACCTCGCCGGAGCGCAGGCAGCTGTTGCCGGTGATCTGGACGTTGTCGGCGGAGTTCGCGCGAACCGACGTGAAGGCGCAGTCGGCGACCCGGTTGCTGGCGACGATGACGCCGTGGGCGCGAAAGACGTTGATGCCGTTGCCGTTCTCGCCGGTGCCGCCATCCTTGGCGGCGATCCGCTCGACCCGGTTGCCGGTGACCAGCGTGCCGTCTTCGCCCGCCGACCAGCGCCAGACGAGGATGCCGCCATTGCCGCAATCGCTGACGGTGTTGTCGGTGATCGCGAGACCGGTCGATTCGATCGCCCGGATGCCGGCCTTGGCCGCGTTGGTGACCGTCGTGCGCGTGACGCGCCCGGCCGAGCGGTCGAGCGCCAGCCCGTTGCCGGAGCTGCCGGTGATGACGCAGTCCTCGATGGCGACGCCGTTGCACTCGGCGAGATGCACGAGCCCCGCCACATAGTCGGCGAAGGGCTGGCCGGCACCGTCGATGGTGAGACCGGAGAGCGCCACCAGTTCCGAGCGCGACGCTGTGATCATGCTGTCGCCGCCGGCGAACACCAGCTTGGTCGCGCCGACGACGCCGGACAGGCGCACGCGCGCCGGCAGCCTGAGATTCGAGATCATGTAGGTGCCGGCGGGCAGGAAGACCTCGCGGTCCTGGTCCGACGCCGATTCGAGCAGCCTCTGCAGGATGCGGCTCTGGTCTTCGGCCTTGGCGGTGTCGAGGCCGAGTTCCGTTGCGGCGAGCGTCCCGCGAAGCACGGGGCCGGTGGGGTTGGTGGCCGCGGCCGCTGGTGTCGCGACGGCTGCGCCCAGGGCACCGGCGAGGAAACTGCGTCGATTCATGCCGAAACTCCCGAATCCGAAATCGTTCGGGAGTCGGTTCAAGACCCGTGCCGGCAAAACCGTGCCGGAATGGGACGGGTCACCTCTCCCCATCGGGGAGAGGTCGGCGCGCAGTGCCGGAGGAGGGGGGAGCCAATTTGTCCGGATAGGTTCCAGTCAGTCCAGCCCGAGCTTGCCGCGCAGCGTCGAGAGGTCCTCGGCCAGCGTATTGACGGAGGCTGCCAGCACGGTTCGGTCGGCGTCGGTCAGCTTGTCGTAGGTCTCGTAGCCGGCGCCTTGCCTGTACTTGGCGAGCGTCTCATCGACCGTCTGGAAGTTGTCCGAGACCTTGGCGACGAAATCGCCGTCCTTGGAGAGCAGCGGCTTGACCAGCTCGAAGATCTTCTGTGAGCCGTCGAAATTGGCCTTGAAGTCCCAGAGGTCGGTGTGGCTGTAGCGGTCCTCCTCGCCCGAAATCTTGGTGGCCGCGACCTCTTCCATCAGCGCCGCGGCGCCGCCCACTACCGTCTCTGGTGGAAAGGTGAGATCGGCGATGCGCTGGTTGAGATCCTTCACGTCGGCGAGCAGCTTGTCGGCATAGTCGCCGAGCCCGTCGGTGCTGCCCGTCTCCCACAGGCCGTATTCGAGGCGGTGGAAGCCGGTGAAGGTCGGATCCTTCTCGCCCTTCTCGTAGTCATCGGCGCGCGCGTCGATCGACACATCGAGGTCGCTGAAGAGTTCCGCGATCGGCTCGATCGTCTCGTAGCTCATGCGCGTCGGCGCGTAGAGCGCCTTCGCCCTGTCGAGATCGCCGGCATGGATCGCGTCGACGAATTTGCCGGTGTCCTGGACGAGTTTCGCCGTGTGTTCGGCCACGTAGAGCTTGTAGTTGGCGATCGGCTCGACCAGATCGAGCGTTGCATCGGTGGACGCGGAGGCGGCCACCGGTGCGATGAGCACCGCGAGCGTTGCTGCCGCGAGCAGAGGTGCAAGCTTCATCTCAGGAAGTCTCCTGTTGTGCCTAGGGGTGGGTTGCGTCGGAAGCGGTGACGGCCGCGACGAGGTCCTGGCCGAGATAGCCGCCGGCCTCGCGAACGCCGGGAAGAACGAAGAAATAGCCGCCACCGACCGGCTTGATGTATTCCTCGAGCGGCTCGCCGTTGAGCCGGCTCTGCACCGTGATGAAGCCCTTCTCGAGGTCGGCCTGATAGACGATGAAGAGCAGCCCCTGATCGATCTGGCCGGAGGCGGCGACGCCGTTCGAATAGTTGAACGGCCGCCGCAGGATCAGGTTCTCCTGCGTCGACGGAATGCGCGGATTGGCGCGGCGGATGTGGGCGGTGAGCGGCGTCACCTTGCCGTGCGGATCGGCGGCATAGTTCGGCACGTCGTGCTCTTGGCGGCCGTCGAGCGGCGCGCCACTCACCTTCTTGCGCCCGAAGATGTGTTGCTGCTCCTCCAGCGGCGTGCGGTCCCAGCGCTCAACGAAATTGCGGATGATGCGCACCGCCTGATAGCTGCCGCCGACCGCCCAGTCCGGCTCGCCGCTGCCGACGCTCACCCAGACGATATCGTCCATCACCGCCGCGTCCGTTGAATCGGGATTGGCGGTGCCGTCGCGGAAGCCGAGGAAGTTGCGCGCGCTCTGCCGCGTGCCGTTGGGGTTGGCCGGCACCGCCGGCACGCTGCCCTCCTGCCGCCAGCGCAGCACCAGGAACTCGGACAGGTTCTTCACAATGTCGCGCAGCGCGTAGATGGTGGTGTCCTGCGTGTTGGCGCAGAGCTGCAGCGCGATGTCGCCGTGGCAGAGCGCCGGGTCGAGCGCGTCGTTGGGAAACTGCGTCATGGGCCTGAGCTGCCGCGGCGCGTGGGCGGCAAGCCACGGCCGCCCCTCGAACAGCGAGGCGCCGAGCGACACGGTGATGGTGAGGTCGTCCGGCGCCACCACCGGCCCGAGAATGCCGGAATCGGCGGGCGGCAGCTTGGGGTCGAGCACCGGCGGCTGGCCGCCCTGGGTCAGGAACACGATACGTTCGGTCAGACGGCGAAGCAGCGCTTCGAGGTCGGCGGGCTCGCGCACCACCGCGTCGAACGACGCCACCATACCGTTCGCCGGCCGCGGCGTGACGATGCCGGCCTGATGCACGCCGTAGACGGTTTGGCGCTCGCTCGCCGCAACGAAGCGCGGCGGCGCATCGGCGGCGCGCGCGCCGTCGGTGGCGTGGGCTTCCGCATGGGCCGGCGACAGGCCACCGGCCAGCGCCCCGCCGGCGGCGGCGCCCATGCCGAGAAGCAGCTTGCGGCGGTTGGTGGTGGATTCGGACATGGTTGTCATCCCAGGGTCGACGATCGTTGGGATCAGGAGAGGCCGATGGCGCCGTTGACGGCGTCGAGGGCTTCAGCCAGCGCCTTGAAGGAATAGGCCAACGCCTTGCGTTGACTCGCCGAAACCGTGTCGTAGGCCGGCCAGGCGTCGCCCCGCTTCAGCGCCGCCAGTGTCCTGGTCGTGGCGGCGAGCCCGGCATCGACCGTCGCCATGGCATCGGGCGCGGCGACCTTCACGATCGGATCGAGAAGCCCGACAAGCTTGGCGATGCCCTCCAGGTTGGCCGCGATATCGGCGAGATCGGTGCCGGCATAGCGATCCTCGCCATGGGTGACTCGCCCGTCGGCGAGCTGCTCGGCCATCCGCGCCGCGCTGTCGGCGAGGTCGGGCGGCGTCAGCTTCAAGCCGCCGAGGCGCGTCTTCAGGATTCCGAGGTCGGTCACCAGCCTGTCCGCCGCCGCGGGCAGATCCTTGACGTCGCCGCCGCCGAAGAGCGCATATTCGACGCGGTGATAGCCGATGAAGGCGGGGTCCGCTTCGCGCTCAGCCAGATAGTCGGCGACCGGATTGATGGCGTTGGCGAGGTCGGCAAAGCGATAGGCGGTGGGCTCGATGCGCTTGTAGGGCAGGCGCGCCGCCTCGTAGAGGTTCCGCGCCTGGGCGAGGTCGCCTTCTTGGATCGCCGCGGCGAGTCCCTGGGCAGCGCTCACCATCGCGCTGCTTTCGAGGATCAGATAGACCTTGTATTCCGATAGCGCGCCGATGAAGGCGCGGGTGTCGGGCGTCTTGCCGGTCTCGTCCGTGGCGCCGGCCGCCGTCACATGCAGGCGCCCTCGCGGATTGGAGAGCAGGCCGCAGGTGATGGCGTAGTCGCCCGGCCGCAGGCGCACTTCGACGGTCGACTTCAGGCCCGGCGTGATGTTCTCGCGCTCGGCCAACACCAGCACGCCGTCGAGGATTTCCCATTCGAGTGCCCGGTTGGAGCGGTTGACGATCTCGAACGTCCGCCGCCCGGCCGGCACGGTCAGTTCGTTCGGCTGGCACGCATTGGCCGTCACCACGATCTGGTGGGCGCCGGCAACCGTCGCCGGGCCGCGCATCTGGCTGGCGGCGTAGAAGGCGACGCCGCCGGCGACCGCCAGCGCGGCCGTCAGAGGGACTGCGAAGCGCAGGGCGCGGGGCGCGCCGCCCGTCGCCGCGTCAGGAGCCGGCATTGGCGTCTCCGCGAAGGTCGGCGGCCTGCAGGTGAGGCCGGGGAGCGGGCGCGGGACGCAGGAAGAAGAAGAAGGTGACGGCCAGGAAGGCGACATAGACGATCGCCTGGCCGACGGTCGGCGCCTCCTGATAGTTGAAGATGCCGCCGAGGATCACGCCGATAAGGCTCGACTCCGGCAGGACGGCGCTGAAATCGTAGGCGTGCTCCTGCAAGACGTTCCACAGGCCGGCCTCGTGCAGGTTGCCGAGAACGCCGGCCGCCAGACCGGCGGCGACAAAAAGGATGAACACGCCCGTCCAGCGGAAGAAGAGGCGCAAGTTCAGTCGCGCCCCGCCGACATAGATGGCGTAGCCGGCGGCGGCCGCGACCAGGATGCCGGCAAGTGCTGCCGCCGGTGCGCCGGGGCCGGAGGTCTGCTGGAAGATCGCCAGCAGGAAGAACACCGATTCCAGTCCCTCGCGCGCCACTGCGAAAAAGACCATGCCAATCAGCGCCCAGCCCTGACTGGAGGAGGAAGAGAGGGCGGCGTCGATCGAGCTGTGCAGCTCCGCCTTGATGGACCGTGCGGCGCGGCGCATCCAGAACACCATCCACACCAGGACGCCGACGGCGACGGCCCTGACCGCGGCCTCGAACAGCTCCTGGGCCTTCTGCGGGAAGGAGGCGCTGGCGAGCTGCAGGCCGGCGCCGACGAACAGTGACAGAGCGAGGGCGAGGAACACGCCCACCCAGACTGCCGGCAGCCAGGCCGAGCGGCCGGTCTGGCTCAGATAGGTCGCGACGATTCCGGTGATCAGGGCCGCTTCCAGCCCCTCGCGCAGCATGATCAGAAAGGCGGCAAACACCGTTTCGGTTTCCTTCTCGGCGACGGCGCGGACAGGCCGGCACCGATGACGGCGGCGGCGTGGCGCACGAGGTAGTCGTTAAGGCAGCCCGCGAAATATGCTGACGCGAAGACGGACTTCTTCACAGGCGCTGTCCGAAGCTCTCACAACTGATGCCGGTTCAAGGCCGACACGTCGCGTGCCCGCGGACAGGGCGCCTCGTATAATTGGACGTACTCCAAAAAGCAAATAGTTATCAATAGTTTATATGTATTCTAAAGAAAAAGTAGCACTGGATGACCGACGCCCCGCGGACGCAAGCCGTGGTCACACCGCCAGGTTGGCGCGATCGGGCTGCTCGTAGCCGAGGCGGCGGTTGAGGTCGCGGATCAGCCGCTCGGCCGCATCCGAGATCACCGTGCCGGGCACGAAGATGGCGCTGACTCCGGCATCGTAGAGGGCGCCATAGTCCTGCTCGGGCACGATGCCGCCGACCACGACCATGATGTCCGGCCGGCCCTGCGCCTCCAGCGCGCGCTTCAGCGCCGGCACCAGCGTGAGATGGCCGGCGGCCAGCGACGACACGCCGACGATATGCACGTCGCATTCGATTGCGCGCGCCGCCGCCTCGTCCGGCGTCTGGAAGAGGGGGCCGATGCGCACGTCGAAGCCGAGATCGGCGAAGGCCGAGGCGATCACCTTCTGCCCGCGGTCGTGGCCGTCCTGGCCGACCTTGGCGACCAGGATGCGCGGCGGCCGTCCGTCATTCTCATGGAAGGTGCGGATCAGCGCGCCAACCCGCGTCATCGTTTCCTCGTCGATGTCGCGCGCATAGGTGCCGCTGATCGCGTGTGCCTCCGTCTCGTAGCGGCCGAAGGCGCGCTCCAGCGCCAGGCTGATCTCGCCTACCGTCGCCTTGGCGCGCGCCGCATCGATGGAGAGCTTGAGCAGGTTGGCGCCGCCTGTGCGCGCTGCGTCGGTCAACGCGGCCAGCGCCTCTTGCGTCACGGCGCCGTCGCGCTCGGCGCGCAACGCGCTCAGCTTGGCGACCTGCGCCGCCAGCACCGACGAATTGTCGACCTTGCGCACATCGATCGGCTCTTCCTCGTCCGGGCGGTAGCGGTTGACGCCGACCACCGTCTGATGGCCGCTGTCGAGCCGCGCCTGCGTCCGCGCCGCTGCCTCCTCGATGCGCGTCTGCGGCACGCCGGCCTCGATCGCCTTGGCCATGCCGCCCAGCGCATCGGTCTCCGCGATGTGCTCAAGGGCCTTCCGCGCCAGCTCGGCGGTCAGCCGCTCGACGTGATAGGAGCCGCCCCACGGGTCGATGATCCGCGTCGTGCCGGATTCCTTCTGCAGGTAGAGCTGGGTGTTGCGGGCGATGCGCGCCGAGAAGTCGGTGGGCAGCGCCAGCGCCTCGTCGAGCGCGTTGGTGTGCAGCGACTGGGTATGGCCTTGGGTGGCCGCCATCGCCTCGACGAGCGTGCGCACGATGTTGTTGAACGGGTCCTGCGCCGCCAGCGACCAGCCCGACGTCTGGCAATGGGTGCGCAGCATCAATGATCGGTCGTCCTTGGGCGCGAAGCGTTCCTTCATCAGCTTCGCCCACAAGAGGCGCGCGGCGCGCAGCTTCGCCACCTCCATGAAGAAGTTCATGCCGATGTCGAAGAAGAACGAGATGCGCGGCGCGAAGGCATCCACCGACAGGCCCGCGTCGCACGCGGCGCGCACATATTCCAGCCCGTCGGCGAGCGTGTAGCCGAGCTCCAGGTCGGCCGTCGCCCCGGCCTCCTGGATGTGATAGCCGCTGACCGAGATCGGGTTGAATTTGGGCATGTTCGCCGAGGTATGCGCGATGATGTCGGAGACGATCCGCATCGAGGCGGTCGGCGGGTAGATGTAGGTGTTGCGGACCATGAACTCCTTGAGGACGTCGTTCTGGATGGTCCCCGACAGCGCCGTCTGGGCAACGCCCTGTTCCTCCGCCGCCACCACGTAGAGCGCCAGCACCGGCAGGACGGCGCCGTTCATGGTCATCGACACGCTGATCTCGCCGAGCGGGATGCCGTCGAACAGCGTGCGCATGTCGTAGATGGAATCGATCGCCACCCCCGCCATGCCGACGTCGCCGGCAATGCGCGGGTTGTCGGAATCGTAGCCGCGGTGGGTCGGCAGGTCGAAGGCGACCGATAGGCCCTTCTGCCCGCCGGCGAGGTTGCGCCGGTAGAAGGCGTTGGAATCCTCCGCCGTCGAGAAGCCGGCATATTGGCGGATGGTCCAGGGCCGCTCGACATACATGGTCGGGTAGGGGCCGCGCAGATAGGGCGGCAGGCCCGGCCAGGTGTCGAGGAAGTCGAGATCGGCGAGATGCGCTTCCTGTGCCAGCGGCGGGATGGCGATGCCTTCCGGCGTCTGCCAGTCGGCCGCGGGCGAGGGCGCGGTCATCTTTGGCCGCCGCCAGGTGAGCTCGGTGTAGTCGGGCAGCCGGGTCACCACGCGGCCTCGATCGCTTGCGCCAGCCGGGCGAAGACCAGCGCCCCGTCGGCGGTCGCCGGCGGATCGCTGCCGTCAGGCAGCGGCGGGTCGGCCTCGGCGGCGAAGGCGTTGACGCCGATCATCTCGATGGCGCCATCGGCAACGCGCGCCAGCCGCGCCTCGCGGGCCGCCGCGATCTCGCTCTGCAGCGTACCGGCTGCGAGCGCCGCGAGGATTCCGCCGCCGGCTTCGATATGGCGGAACCGCCCCCACGCCCGCTCCGCCAGCGCGTCGGTCAGCGCCTCGACGGCGCCCGAGCCGGCGGCGGGGTCGCCGAAACGGGGGAGCTGCGATTCCTCGGCGATGACCATCTGCGTGTTCCGTGCCAGCCGCCGTGCCGCCGCGCTTGGGCGCCCCTCGAGCGCATCGAAGGGCAGCACCGTGATCGAATCGGCACCGCCGACGGCGGCGGCGAAGGCCGCCCCGGTGGTGCGCAGAACGTTCGTGCGCTGCTCGCGCCGGCTCATCATGCGCCACGCGGTCTCGGCATGAATGGGGATCCTGGCGGTGATGTCCGCCGCTTCCAGCGCGCGGGCGATCAACAGGCGCAGGGCGCGCAGCTTGGCGATGGTGAGGAACTGGTCGGTGTCTGCGGCCAGCGCCGCACCGATTCGCACCGCCGCGTCGCCGGGTGCGATGCCTTGCGCCTCGAACAGGCGCAGATGTTCGATCACCGTCGCCAGCACCACGGCCAGCTCCTGCGCCTCGGATGCACCGGCCGCGTGCCAGATGCGGCCGTCGGCCAGCGCCAGCGTGCCCTCGAAGCCTGCCGCAAGGTCGGCCAGCTTTGCGGCCGATGCTTTCGCGTCCGCCAGACGCCCGGTCGCCACCGCGGCAACGGGATCGAAGGCGAGATTGCAGATGCCGCCGCCGCGCACGAATGCCGTCGCGACCTCGGGCGTGCGCGGCCCCGCATCCACCGCGAGGACAGCACCGTCCGCCGCCATGTCGACGAGCCCGGCCGCAAGCGCATGCGCCGCGTCCGCCGGCAGGTTGCCGGACAGCGGATGAATGCTGTCGGCGAAGACGAGCATCACACCGTCCGCCCCGCCGGCCAATTCTTCGCGGCAGGTCGAAAGGGCTGCCGCTGCCGTTGCCGCGCTGACGCGCTGGAGAATCCGCCACCTCTGACCCGGCGATCGCCCGGCGACCGGCCCGGCTCCAATGGCGCGCTGGTAGATCGGGCCGATGGCAATCCCGTCGTCGCTCAAGCCGGCGAGATCGGCATCGGAACCTTTGTTGGAGCGGGCAACGGCCGTGCGCCAGTCGGCCTCGGTGACGGCGGCAAATCCGCCAGCGAGGGGCACGGGTGCCGTCATGAGCGCAATCGGAGAACCACGCCGCCTCCGTTGAAGAACGTAGAAACCCGCTGCCTTATACGCGCTTGCCGTGGCTGCCGGCAAACCGCGGCAAGCGACCGGAAATCTATGGCGCTTGCCAGTGCGTTGCGAGCATTTGCGCTTGTACCACGTCAATCGCCGATCGTATGATGCCCACGGGGTGGCGGAAGCTGGCTGCGTGGGGACGCTGTCACTTTCCACAATTGAACGCCGTGTGCACCTGCCGCTAGCTGAAGCGGGGCAGGGATGGGGCAAAATGACAAGCGAAAGTGACCTGATCGCGCAAAGCGAGCGCTTTGCGGCTGTGGCGACGGGTGTGCAGGTTTTGGACGCGCTGCAAGCCACGTTCAGGGCATTCGGCGCGGACCGCCTCCTTGTATCGGGCATGCCGCTTCCCGGCCGACCGATCGACCCGCTCCTCCTGCGCCTCGACTGGAACGATCTCCACGATGACCGCCGCGCGGCGATCACCGCCAGCGATCCTGTCCTGCAGCTTGCCTTCCGCGCTCGCCGGGCCTTTCTGTGGGACGAGCGCAACGACCACCCGCTGGACAACGAATCGGCACTTCTCGCCCATCTCGGCGATGCCGGCCGGCGCACGCTGATCCTGGTACCGATCTGCGCTTTCCTGCCATACCAGGGCGTTGTGGTGGGCGGCGGTTCGAATTTCGACCTCGATACCGCGGCAGTTCTGGCCGTTGACCTTTTTTGTGTTGCCGCCTTCCGCCGGCTGTTCGCGCTGCACCATCTGCGACCCGAGCGGCCCGGCGAGCTTTCCGGGCGGGAACGCATGGTCGTCGAGCTGTCGGCAACCGGCAAGACGGCTGGCGAGATCGCGGCGATCCTCACCATCTCGCAACGCACCGTCCACGCGCACCTGCAGAACGCCAGCGAGAAGCTGCGCGCCCTCAACAAGACGCATACGGTCGTCGAAGCCCTGCGCTACGGCCAGATTTCGATGTGACGGATCGCCGCTCTCCGCAGCTGCGTCGTCGGCGCTAGAAACCACGGGCCACCTTTGCGCGTTGCCGTCGGCCCGCTATCATTTGATGCCGGCACCCCGAAAGTTGAAAGCCCATGCTCTCCGACGTCCTCGACTGGATCGACAACAACCTGCCTGCAAGCCGCGACCGGCTGTTCGACCTGCTGCGCATCGAAAGCATTTCCACCGACCCGGCCTATGCCGAATCGTGTCGCAAGGCGGCCGACTGGCTCGCCGCCAACCTGATCGGTCTTGGCTTCGAGGCCAGCCCCCGAACAACGCCGGGCCATCCGATCGTCGTCGGCCACCACCCCGGCGACGGGCCGCATCTCCTGTTTTACGGCCATTACGACGTGCAACCGGTCGATCCTATCGATCTCTGGGACGCGCCGCCCTTCGAACCGCGCATCGTCAAGCGTGCCGGCGGCATCGAGGTGATTGCGGCGCGCGGCGCCGCCGACGACAAGGGCCAGCTGATGACCTTCGTCGAGGCGGTACGCGCCTGGAAGGCGGTCACCGGCAAGCTGCCGGCGCGCGTTTCCATGCTGCTCGAAGGCGAGGAGGAATCGGGCAGTACCAATCTGGCGCCCTTCCTCAAGGCCAACGCGGCCGAAATGACGGCCGATCTGGCGCTAGTCTGCGATACCGACATGTGGCGCCGCGGCCATCCAGCAATCACCATTTCGCTGCGCGGTCTGGTCGGTGAGGAAATCACCGTCACCTGCGCCAGCCGCGACCTGCATTCCGGCATGTATGGCGGCGCTGCGCGCAATCCCTTGCATGTTTTGGCCGAGGTGCTGGCCGGTCTGCACGACGCCGATGGTCGCGTCACGCTGCCGGGATTCTATGACGGCGTCGCCGAATTGCCGGCCGACATCAAGCGCCAGTGGGACGGGCTCGATTTCGACGCCGATGAATTTCTGGGCGAGGTCGGGCTGTCGATTCCCGCCGGCGAGGCCGGCCGCTCGGTGCTGGAGCAGATCTGGTCGCGGCCAACCTGCGAGGTGAACGGCATCGCCGGCGGCTATGCCGGCGCCGGCTTCAAGACCGTGATTCCGTCGAAAGCCGTGGCCAAGGTGTCGTTCCGCCTGGTCGGCGATCAGGATCCGGCAAAGATCGCCGAATCGTTCCGCGCCTATGTCCGCGCCCGCATCCCGGCCGACTGCTCGGTGGAATTCGCCGCCCACGGCCGCAGCCCCGGCCTGCGCCTGCCCTTCGACGGGCCGTGGCTGCCGCGGGCGCGTCAAGCCCTGGCGCAAGAATGGGGCAAGGATCCCGCCTTGGTCGGCAGCGGCGGCTCGATCCCGGTCATCGGCGACTTCCAGTCGATCCTCGGCATGAATTCGCTGATGATTGGCTTCAGCCTCGAAGACGACTGCATTCATTCGCCCAACGAGAAATACGATCTGGCCAGCTTCCGCGGCGGCATCCGCTCATGGGCGCGGGTGCTGGCGGCGCTGGCCGAGTGAAAATCGGCCGCGCCGGGCCATGGGATCCCCCCTCTCCCTGCAGGGAGAGGGGGGATGGTTTGGCACCGCCGCTGAAAGTCGATTGAAACTAGTTGCGCCTCAGCCGGTAGAGCTCGTGGCAGCTTCCGCAATCCTGGCCGACCGCACCCGCCGCTGCGCTGAAGGCGTCGAGGCCGTCAGGCGCCGCGGCCTCCGCGATCTTGGCGTCGGCGGCGAGTTTCGCGGCGTGCGCCTTGAAATCCTCCATGTTCTGCCAGATCGCCGGAGAGGCTTGCGTCTTGCCCTTGTCGCTGCCTTCCGGGAACAGGGTGGGGAAGACGACCATGTCGTCCTGCAGCGTCTTCATTGCCGCGGCTGCTTGTGCCGCGTCATAGGGCGCCTTGCCCTGGATCATGGTAAAGACGGTCTTCGCCGCCTCGGCATTGTTCTTCATGATGTCCCGACGCGCCTGGATAGGGTCGTCCGCGGCAAACGCCATCCCCGCAAGACCCACGCCGAAGGCCAGGGCCACCAGTGCCATTCTCACGCGCATGCTTGTCTCCTGTTGAACGCAATTCCCGCATGGTTGCGTGAGTGAACACCTCAGGCAACAGCTTGAATTGCCGCATCACGCATCTTTCATGGCGGCGTTATCGGCGACCCGGCACGAAATTCCCTCAAGGGGCGGCAGAGTAGGGGTGAACCGGGATTCGCATCGGCGGTTCGGCAAGGAGGTCCAGGATCTCGTCCCGGAGCTCGTCGGCCAGCGGGCTCTTTTCGTAACCGTCCTTCGCCGCATCAGACCTGAACACCTCGATGTTCCACAGCACATCGGGGTCTTCATCCTCGCGCAGGATGATGAACCGGTCAGAGGCGCCGGACTTCTCCATACCGATGGTGGCCAGTTCGAACAGCTTGTCACCGGCTCCGGGCCTGGCGCGCATCTTGATGATGTAGCCCGGCTGGTCTTGAAGCGTCATGTCTTCTCCTGTCGGCTCTTTCCATACGCCGCTCTGCAGATACATATGCTGCAAATTGCCTCATGCCAGGGATTTTGGGATAGGCTCCAGTCTGGGTCGCAACGCGGGAATTTGGGATTGACCATGGCGCTTCTTGAGCAGGGCAAGGTTTTTATCGGCACGAGCACGAAGCCGGAATACATCGAACTACGCTACGGCAACCGGCACGGCCTCATCACCGGCGCCACCGGGACGGGCAAGACGGTCAGCCTCCAGGTGCTCTCGGAGGGCTTCTCGGCCGCCGGCGTGCCGGTCTTCTGCGCCGATGTGAAGGGCGACGTGGCGGGGCTGGCCGAGGCCGGCACGCCGAAGGATTTTCTTGCCAAGCGGGCGGAGCAGATCGGCTTCACCGACGAATACAAGTTGGAGGCGTTTCCGGTCGTCTTCTGGGACCTGTTCGGCGAAGAGGGCCACCCGATCCGCAGCACCGTCTCCGAGATCGGGCCTCTGTTGCTCGCCCGTCTTCTCGACCTCAACGACACCCAGGAGGGCGTGATCAATATCGCCTTCCGCGTCGCCGACGACGAGGGCCTGCTGCTTCTCGACCTCAAGGACCTGCAGGCGATGCTCACCCACCTCGCCGAAGAAGCCTCGGAGCTGACCACGCGCTACGGCAACGTCTCCAAGGCGACGATCGGCACCGTCCAGCGCAAGCTGCTGGTGCTCGAACAGCAGGGCGGCGCCACATTCTTCGGCGAGCCGGCGCTCGACATCAAGCAGATGATCCGCACCGAGCCCACGACCGGGCGCGGCGTCATCAACATTCTCGCCGCCGACAAGCTGATGGCCTCGCCCAGGCTCTACGCCACCTTCCTGCTCTGGCTGATGTCGGAGCTGTTCGAGGAACTGCCCGAGGTGGGCGACCCGGAAAAGCCGCGCATTGTGTTCTTCTTCGACGAGGCCCACCTGCTCTTCAACGATGCGCCGAAGGCGCTGCTGGAGAAGATCGAGCAGGTCGTGCGTCTGATCCGCTCCAAGGGCGTGGGCATCTATTTCGTCACCCAGAACCCGCTCGACGTTCCGGACATCGTGCTCGGCCAGATGGGCAACCGCGTGCAGCATGCGTTGCGCGCCTTCACTCCGCGCGACCAGAAGGCCGTCAAGGCCGCGGCCGAGACATTCCGGCCCAATCCGGACTTCTCTGCGGCAGAGGTCATCAGCCAGCTCGGCGTCGGCGAGGCTCTGGTTTCCACGCTGATGGACAAGGGCGTGCCATCGATCGTCGAGCGCACGCTGGTGCGCCCGCCGTCCTCGCGCATCGGTGCGATCAGCGACGAGGAGCGCAAGGCGGTGATCGCCGCCAGCCCGGTCGGTGGCATCTACGACAAGGCGATCGACCGCGAGTTGGCCTTCGAGATCCTCTCCGTCCGGGTCGAGACCAAGGTGACGACCTCGACTGCTCCGCAGAGCGAGGGCGAGGCCCAGCCCCCCCAGTCCGGCGGGGGAGGCGGCGACATCCTTGGCGGCATCGGCGGCATGCTGGGCGGCGTGTTCGGCACCAACCGTTCGCGCGGCACCAGGCTGAACACGACGCAGCGGGTCGCCCGCTCGGTGACGCGCACCGTCACCACCCGTGTCGTCGGCGGCCTGGCGGCCGACATCGGCAAGCAGGTCGCCGGTTCGATGGGCGGTTCCATCGGGCGGGCCATCGTGCGCGGCGTGCTGGGCAGCATCCTGCGCAGCTGAGAGGAGCCAGACCAATCCGTCTCCGGTTGCCGGACCGCTCGCGGCGACCTATCTTCCCCGGCGAATCCTTCTGCCCCGTAGCCTTTGCCGCGCGCCGCCCGGCGCCCGGCGCCATCGTCTGTTCAACGCTTCAGAGGAGTGTCCCCATGGCTTTCGAACTTCCCGCCCTGCCTTACGACTATGAGGCGTTGCAGCCCTACATGTCGAAGGAAACGCTCGAATATCACCACGACAAGCACCATCAGGCCTATGTCACCAACGGCAACAAGCTGCTGGAGGGCTCTGGCCTTGAGGACAAGAGCCTCGAGGACGTGGTCAAGGGCAGCTATTCGAAGAACGCCGGCCTCTTCAACAATGCCGGCCAGCACTACAACCACATTCATTTCTGGAAATGGATGAAGAAGGACGGCGGCGGCACCAAGCTGCCCGGTGCCCTGGCCAAGGCGGTCGACGCCGACCTCGGCGGCTACGACAAGTTCAAGGCCGACTTCACGGCAGCCGGCGCCACCCAGTTCGGATCGGGCTGGGCCTGGCTCGCGGTCCAGAACGGCAAGCTCACCATCATGAAGACGCCGAACGGCGAGAATCCGCTGGTTCACGGTGGCACGCCGATCCTCGGCGTCGATGTATGGGAGCACTCCTATTACATCGACTATCGCAATGCGCGGCCGAAATACCTCGAGGCCTTCGTCGATCACCTGATCAACTGGGACTACGTCCTCGAGATGTATGAGCGCGCGATGGCGCACGCCTGACGGCGGCCTTCACGACTTGAAGAAGGGCGCGGCAGCTTCGGATGCCGCGCCTTTTTTGACCGCGGCCGGCCGTCAGTAGCCGATGCCCCTGCGGCACGGCGTGAAGGTGCTTCTCATTGGCCAGTCGGTCTGCGCCCAATAGAGCCAAGCCTTGCACGCGGCCTGCGTCTTGAAGCAGGGCGACGCCACGTACCAGTCGGGCCGCCCGAAAAGCTGCCTGCGCGAACCGCGGAACCAGGTCCGCCAGACATGGCTCGGCCCGATGGTCGAGGCCAGATAGCCGCAGCTATAGGCCGATACGCGCGGCGGCGCCGCGCTTGCCGCATGCGGCGCAGCCAGCATCAGCAGTGCTGCCAACCCGAAAAGTCCGGCCAATATCCGCATCGTTAGTCTCCTCGAACAGAGGTTGCCCGGCCCTCAGCCAATATTGTAGCGCGGGCAGGGCCTAGCGGGAAGAATTCGGAAGCATCCGGAAGATCGGCGGGCCGCGTCTCTTCCGTGGCGGGTTCGCTGGCCTGTTCAGCGGCGGCCTTTTGCCGGACAGCGGCGCTCCGCCGCATCACAATCCAGGCAGCCTTCGACCGCCGGCCGATGAAACGGACGAGGCGGCCGAGTGCCATCCGGCCGCGCTCGAATTCCTCGATCTCGCCGGCATAGACCTCGGCAATGGCGGCGCGGAAATCCGAGATGCCGTTGCGCGCCACCAGGTGGAAGCGGCGTACCGAGACCATCCACAGGGGGCTGACCAGCAGCGAGACCGCAATGACCGCGATGGCGAGGCGATAGGCGTCGCCGCTGAACGAGCCGTTGGCCAGCCCCGTGGCCGCCAGCACGAAGGAGAACTCGCCGATCTGCGCGATCATCAGTCCCGCCGGAAAGGCCATCTCCCACGGCTGCCGCACCAGGCGCATCAGCAGCACGTTGATCGCCGTCTTCACCGCCAGCACGGCGACGACGAAGAAGATCACCGTGCCGAGATTGGCGATGATGAAGTGGAGGTCGATGAGGAGGCCGATCGACAGGAAGAAGACGACCACCAGAATGCTCTGGATCGGATGGGTGGCGGCGATCGCCTCGGTGCGCAGCGTCGAGCCGGCGATGACCAGCCCCGCCAGGAAGGCGCCAAAGGCCGCCGACAGGCCGAGGATGCCGGTCAGCGACGCGGCGCCGAAGCAGAAGGCGATGGAGGCCAGCGCCACCATGTCCACGCGGCCGCGCATCGCCTCGGTGAACGGCAGGCGGTACTTGCCGGGGCGCGTGCCGAGATAACCGAGCAGCGCAATCAGCAGCACCACCGCGAGGCCGAGCTTTGCCGCCAGCCAGGCGCCGTTGCCACCGGTGGTGCTGAGCGAGCCGATGATGATCAGCATCGGCACCACGGCGATGTCCTGGGCGATCAGCACGCCGACGGTGATCTGCCCGGTGGGCGTGCGCAGCTCGCCGACCTCCTCCAGCATCTGAACCGCGACCGCGGTCGAGGAGATCGCCACGATGAAGCCGAGGACGACGATCTGGCTCACCGGCCAGCCGGAGAGCCAGCCGAAGGCGCCGGTGAACGCCAGCGCCACGACCACCTGACCGACGGTGATCGTTGCCGCCAGTCCGGCCACGCGCGCGAAGGCGCGCACCGACAGCTCCATGCCGACCAGGAACAGGAGCATGATCACGCCGAGTTCGGCGAGCAGCGTGATCGTGTCGGTATGGCTGACGAGGCCGAAGCCGGTCGGCCCCAACACGACGCCGGTGAGGATGTAGCCGACGATCGGCGGCTGGCGCAGACGGACGAGCAAGAAGCCGAGCAAAACGGCGACCGTCGTGATGAAGGCGATGCCGGTGAGGTCGGCGATGTGCTCCTGCAAGGGCTCCTCCGCTTGGCACTCGGCGTCAGCCTAGCACGAGCCGGCAGCGAACCAATGCGGCGCAGGAATACGGCCAGGCGCTAAAGTCTGAACGTCTTTCCGACCGCGGTGGGAACCACGGCGTCGCCGTATGCTTCGGCGAGCGCGTTCAGCGCCCGCCAGCCGGTGCAGTGTCCCGGCGCGATCAGCGTGAGGCCGAATTGCGCCAGGGCGTCGACCGTTTGCGGGATGATCGATTTAGTTGCACCGGAGAGATGGAAGCCGCCGAACACGCCGTAGAGCGGGATGTCGGGAAAACGCGACCGCGCCTGGGTGAGCACGTTGATCAGGCCGGCGTGCGAGCAGGCCGTGAAGACGACCTGCCCCTTGCCGGCGACGTTCACGGCCACGAAGCGCTCGTCCTGCAGGATCTCGTCCGGCTCCCAGTCGCCCGACGGTGTCTGCCGGACCTGGCCGCGAAATCCGATCTCGAAAGCGCTGACGCGGGGAATCTCGCCGCTGACGTAGAAGAGGTCGTCGGCCACCGATTGCTCGTCGCGCGTGACGACAACCTCGCCGCCGTTGGCGCCAAGCACGTCGATGCTCGGCACCGGCTCCATCGGGTGAAGCTTGCCGCTGCGGGACCGGGTGGCGCGTAGCGCGAACATGTCGGGATGCATGTAGGTCGGAACAGCGCGGCCGCCATTGGCCAGGGTGATCATCTGCAGCGCGCGCGGCATGGCGCCGCTGTGGTCCCAGTGGCCATGCGACAGCACCATGGCCTCGACCGTGCCGAGATCGACGCCGAGCCTGAGCGCGTTGCGCTCGAACACCCATTCGTCCGGCCCGGTATCGAAGAGAAGCGCGCGGCCACCGGACCCGGTGCGGGCCGTGATCAGGTAGGAGAGGCCATGCGCGGCGCAGCACAGGCACTTTCCGGAAAGCAGCTTCGCCCCCCGGTGCCCCAGGCTGGCCCACTCCGTCTCCACGAAGGACGGGTTGGACGACAGGCTGTCGGTGAGGTTGTCCACCAGGATGCTGATCTCGAGGGCATCGATCGCTTTCAAAGGGGGCCTCCGCGTCACCGACCGTCGTCGGCGAGTATACAGCTTAGTGGCTCAGCCCCACCACCTTCAGCGCGAAGGCCATGGCGAAGGCGGTCTCGTGCAGCCGGTCGAAGCGGCCCGAGGCGCCGCCATGGCCGGCATCCATGTTGGTGCGGAGGATCGTCACGCCAGGATCGCCGGATAGGCGCGCGCCGTCACATTGTCGTAGGGCGAATAGGCGGCTTGACGCGATAGTCGACTTTGCTGGCGGTCCGGCATGCCGCTGCTCGGCCTCCTGGCCCGTCCCGGGACGTTCGCCGAAGAGCGGCAGGCCATTCGCGGTCACCCGCGAACGGCACCGACGCGTCAGCTTCAGAACGTGCAGACCCACGAGCCCGGATCTCTCGGGTTCAGGGCCTTGGCCCCGGTGACCGAGTTGCCGTACTGCAGGATGCAGGCATCCTTCACCGATACCGGGCGGCTGTCTTCACAGACCCAGCTGAGGGCCGTATTGCCGCGCACGACTGCCTTGAAGGTGCCGCCGTACTGATGCTTGCACCATGCGTCGAGGTTGACGCCCTTCTGGACCGGACCCGGCTTCCAGCACTGCCACGAGCCCACCCCGCCCAGCGCTTCCGCCTTGGCGTTGTTGTCACGGTACTGAAGCTTGCACGCGTTGGTGACGGAAATTTCCCGGCGGTCGTTGTCGTTGCGCTGGCACGACCAGTCGCCGGCGCCACTACCATGAGCCACCGCCTTGAAGTCGGCGCCGTACTGGTGCTGGCACCAGGCAGTGAGATTGACGCCGCCGAGGTTGACGTAACCCTGTTGCGCCAGCGTCGCTGCACTGGCGCCGCTCGATATGCCGACCAACCCCACCAGTACCACCACCCAGCCCATCAACTTGTGCATGAAGTCTCCTCCACCTGTTCATGTCGACCGCCATTCGATCGACCGTAGTCAAACTGAAGCAGCCATCCTGAACGCATTCCGAGCCGGTTGTTAATTCGGTGTTCAGATGGAAAAGACTGCGCGCTCGTTCGCGATCCACTTGGCCGGTGTTCGGCGCTATTTGGTTTTGTTGGTTCCCAACTGCGGCTGCGATGTTTGCGAGGCGCCGGTGCTCGTTGGAGGATTCGTCACGTGCCCGGGAACCGGGTGACCACGTTGTGGAGACTTCGAGGCGGGGGGACATAACGGGGGGCAATAACCGTGATGATGGGAAAGATATTCAGTAGAGCATTTGGGAAAGATCCTGCAGAAGCCTGCTTGGGCTCCCGTGGCCGTGACAATTGCCATGGCGGCGATGGCCGCAACGAGAAGGTGCATGCGGAACATGATGTCTCACCTTATGCTCGATGGAGGGTTCGCCACCTGTCCGGGCAACCTGTTTGGCGGTGTATTAGGCGCCGCAAGCTGCTTTTTATCCGACGTTGACCCTGCCGGTAATGCAGCACCGGTATTCATGCATGTGTGGTTCGCGTTTTGGCACTTTCGGTCACAGTCATCCTCGTTGACAGCGCCTTCCATCGAACGCAACGCCGCAGCAGTGCACGCAGCCGTGCAAGAGTCATAAAGAGCAAGGCAAACTTTCGATTGTTCAGGTGGACTCGCGCCGCCCGAGTTGTCGGCACCTCGCGCTGGCAGCGCCGAGACTGCAACGGCAAGAATGAAAATGGCGAAGACAGACGTCCTTAGCCCTTGCATGGAGAGGCCTCCTGGGGCCGTTGCCAAACCGACGCGAGCCTCGCGCTGCACGGTTGGCATCCGCCAAGCTTACCGCGCGGCGAGGTGGGCCGCGTCTCCCGATCGGGAGACCCCCAGCCGCGACAAAAACCACGAACGGGAATCATTAAGCGGCGGCTACTGACCCTTTTGGCCAGGGTTCAGATGAAAGAGCGAAGAAGCCGGCGGAGCGTAGCTCTGGCCCGGACTGAGCGCGCCGCCGACGCCGGCCGGGCCGCCGGGGCCACTGGCAATTTTGATCTTCGCTGAACGGCCGTACATTTGCGGGTCGTGAAGTTCCACGCGAGATCCTGGCTCGGACTTTCTGATAGTGGTCGCGAAGAAAAGCAGCTATTTCTTGGGCGCAGCGCCGCGCTAGGCTTCGGGCTGCTTCTACGAATGGACACGGTATATCTTGGCTGGAGGCGGTTCGCGTCTTGCGCGCGATCCGGCAACTGCAAGGGAACGCTCCCATGATCCGAAGCCTGGTACTTGCATGGAGCCTCTTCATCGTGGTCGGGCAGATCGCCGTCGCAGCACCGAACGACGGCTCGGGCTCTCGCGGGTCGGACCAGCGCAAGCAGTATTGCGCCAATCAGTTGATCGACTGCCAGTATGCGACAGACGACACCTGTAAGGCGCACCCTGAAAGGGGGTCGTATTGCGAAGCTGATGGCTACGCTGTCTGCAACACGCTGGAGGACCAGTGCCTGGCGAAAGCGGCCAGTTCCAGTGGCATCAGTCGTGTTCCCACAAGCGGGCTGAAGGTTTCGCCTGGCCATTGACGCAATTCGGAGAATGAGCGGCGTCAATTGCGGTGGCGGCCCTTCGTGTAGCGGGATTGTGCAGAAATGAAAGCAAGCGCGTTGTTCCTGGCCGCCGTCGCCGTTACGACATGGACGGTCGACGCGACGGCTGCGCCAGTGGCGAGCGCCTCGCCCCTCAAGGTTGCCCTGAGCTGTCACATCGCCAACGCAAAGATTGTCGTCATTACCAATTCGACCGCCGGAGCGATCGCCGCCGGCACGCAGATGGGCTACGACGCCATTCGCAGCGGAGACGGGAAACACTACGGCAAGACGTTCGGCGGTCCCCTGCTTCCGCCAGGCGCCTCCCTGCAATTGGGCACCCAGCCGTCGGCATCGTGCACCGCCTGGTACTATCGGCGCCTTCTGATGAATGCGCGATGAAACGGATTTTCCTGGCACCTGCCGCGTGGCTTGGTCGGGCCGCGGCGAAGCACGGCCACGCGGCCGGCTTCAGCCGCGACAAAAACCACGAACGGGAATCAACAAGCGGCGGCTACTGACCCTTTTGGCCAGGGTTCAGATGAAAGAGCGAAGAAGCCGGCGGAGTGTAGCTCTGGCCCGGACTAAGCGCGCCGCCGACGCCAGCCTGGCCGCCGGGGCCGGTGGCCGGGTTGAGGCCGATGTCGGTGAAATAGCCGCAGGAGTAGCCGCCGTCTGACTGTTTCTGGCAGCACGCGCGCGTGCCATTGGCGAGGCAGATGACGATGTGCGGATTCTGAACGCCGTTGTTGAACTCTGCAGTGCCGCGACCGATGCAGCGTTTGGCTCCCGGCGACATTACCTATCAAACGACACCGTTGGTTGTTGTCCGGGGAGCGTGTCCCGTTTCCGGCTCAGATTTCGGTGGGAAATGGCGAAGTCCCTTAAGCTTACCGCCACGACTGCGCGCGCCGCGTCTCCCGATCGGGAGCCCCCCAATTCCGTATGACGGGAATGCATTCCGGCGCTCGCCGGTTCGCAGGAATCAGCCCAGCAGCGGGCTGGTGTAGCCGGCAAAGAGCTTGACCAGGTCCGCCTGCCGGCGTGCGCCGGTCTTCTCATAAAGACGCTTCAGATGGGTTTTGACCGTGCCCTCGCCGATGCCCAGCGTCTCGGCGACCTGGGGCGCCCCGCCGACCTCCACGATGGCCAGCAGGACGCGCAGCTCCATCGGCGTCAGCCGGTATGTCTTGGCGATCACCTCGGGCGGGGAATGCGTGGTCAAAGCGGCCTTCTGCACGAACAGGGCAGCCGCTGCCGCATAACTCACGCCGGCGCCGCGGCGTGCGCCCGACGAGAGCGGCAGGACATGAGCGACATGGCGTTCGCCGTCACGCCCGACCAGCGGCACGGCAACGCCCCTGGCGCCAACCGCCGCGTCGCCGGTGGCGGCAGCCAGAAAGATGTCCCGCAATGCGCGGTCGACTTCCGGATCGCTCGCGACGAGCCGGCCGAGCGACGCACGCAAGATATCGCCGTCGGCAATCATGGCACGCGCCACGGCGTTGGCGTGGGTGATGCGACCGCTCGAATCAACGAACAACGTGGCTGCGCTCAGCCCGTCGAGGGCGTCGGCAAGCGTGGCGGCTTGCGCCGTTTTGAACTCGATGAGCTTGCCGATCAGCACGGCACGGCGAAGGTGCGGAACCAGGAGCCGCAGCCGGTCGCGCGCCGGCTCGTCGGCGAGACCTTCACGTTCATTGCGAAACAAAGCGAACCCTGTGTGACCTTCCGGCACTTTGTCGAGATAGACGCAGATGTTGTCGATCCAGCCGCGGGGTCGGATTAGCTCCTTATAGAAGCGCGATTGCAGAAACTCGGCATGCGCCATGACCGTCGACGTGCTGAAGACTTCGCCGACGTCGAGCACGAAATAGGTGCCGGCTATAGGGTCGAGCGTCAGATATTTGCCAACATAGAGCCGACGGTAATCGGGATCGGTGTTGAACGAATAGGCTATGCTCATGCTCCTTCGCGAAGAATCATGCGCGAAGATGCCGCCCGCCGATCCGCCAACAAAAGCCCCGATCTTGGGCAGAACGGCGCTCCAGAAATCAGGATTTATGGCAGCATCGTAGATCTCGCCAATCAGCGGAAGCAAAGATACGTCCAGCTCCATGCGCAGACGCCTCCAAGTGTCCGCCAGAGGCTAACCTATTTCGGTTGCAAACGGCATGCTTAAAATTAGGTCGTTGAAGGTTAGGTACGTCCGCAAGTGTTCCAAAAGCGGTCGTCAATGATCGTTGTTCATGGGCGCGCCTTATGCCATCAGCCCGACCACCTTGAGCGCGAAGGCCATGGCGAAGGCAGTTTCGTGCAGCCGGTCGAAGCGGCCCGAGGCGCCGCCATGGCCGGCATCCATGTTGGTGCGGAGGATCGTCAGCTTGTCGTTGGTTCGGAGCGCCCTCAGCTTCGCGATCCACTTGGCCGGCTCCCAATAGGTCACCCGCGGATCGGAGATGCCGCCCAGCGCCAGGATCGCCGGATAGGCGCGCGCCGTGACGTTGTCATAGGGCGAATAGGCGGCGATGACGCGATAGTCTTCTTCGCTCTCGATCGGGTTGCCCCATTCCGGCCATTCCGGTGGCGTCAGCGGCAGCGTGTCGTCGAGCATGGTGTTGAGCGTATCGACGAAAGGCACCTCGGCGATCATGCCGCCGAAAAGCTCGGGCGCCATGTTGGTGACGGCGCCGATCAGCAGGCCGCCGGCCGAGCCGCCCCAGCCGACGATGCGCTCTTCGGCGGTGAACTTCTCCTGAATCAGATAGCCAGCCGCCGCGATGAAATCATTGAAGGTGTTGACCTTCTTCTCGCGGCGCCCGTCCGCGTACCAGCGGTAGCCCCTGGCCTTGCCGCCGCGGATATGGGCGATGGCATAGACGAAGCCGCGGTCGACCAGCGACAGGCGGCTGACGCTGAACGCGGCCGGGATGGTCATGCCGTAGGAGCCGTAGCCGTAGAGCAGGGCGGGCGCGCTGCCGTCGAGCCTGGTGCCCTTGCGGTAGAGCAGGGAGACCGGCACCGTCTCGCCGTCTTGCGTCGGCGCGAAGACGCGCCGCGTCACATAGTCGGCCGGGTTATGGCCGGAGGGGATCTCGTCCTCCTTGCGCAGCACGCGCTCGCGCGTCGCCATGTCGTAGTCGTAGACGCGGGTCGGCGTGGTCATCGACGAATAGGTGAAGCGCAGCACCGTCGTGTCGAATTCGAAGCCGTCCAGCACGCCGAGCGAATAGGCTTCCTCGTCGAAGGCGATGGCGTGCTCCTCGCCGGTGGCGAGGTGGCGGATGACGACGCGCGGCAGGCTGCCCTCGCGCTCCAGCCGCACGAGAAAATCCTTGTAGACCGTGAAATTGAGGATCAGCCGGCCCGGAACATGCGGGATCAGGTCGCGCCAGGCGCGGCGGCCGGGTTTGGTGAGCGGCGCGGTGACGATCTTGAAGTCCTCCGCCCCGTCGGCATTGGTGAGCAGGAAGAAGCGGTCGTCTCCATGGTCGAGGTGATACTCCTCGGCTTTTCTGCGCCGGGCGATGAGGCGCGGCGTATCGTCCGGCCGGCCGGCGTCGAGCACGCGCAGTTCCGAGGTTTCGTGGTCGTGGGTCGCGATGGTGACGAAGCGGCGCGACTGGGTCTCGCCGATGCCGATGAAATAGCCCGGATGCCGGTCCTCATAGACGACGACATCGGCCGACTGCTCGGTGCCGACGGCGTGGCGGAAGACCCGCGCCGGCCGGTGGTTCTCGTCCACCCAGACATAGAAGAAGGTATTGCCGTCGCTCGCCCACACCGCATCGCCGGTGGTGCCCTCGATGCGGTCGGCGAGGTCCGCGCCTGTCTCCGTATCGCGGACGTGGATGGTGAAATACTCCGCGCCCTTGTCGTCCACCGAATAAGCCAGCCGCCGGTGGTCGTTGCTGTGGGCGAAGTGGCCGAGACGGAAATAGGCGAGGCCCTCGGACATGGCATGGGCGTCGAGCAGCACTTTCTCGTCGCTGCCGTCGCGCCGCGTGCGCACCACCAGCGGATGCTCGCCGCCTTCCTCGAAACGGGTGGCATAAGCATAGTCGCCGTCCGGCATCGGTACGGAGGAGTCGTCCTCCTTGATCCGCCCGCGCATCTCGCCGAAGAGCGTCTGCCGCAGGTCCTCGACATCGGCCGTCGCGGCCGCGGCGTAGTCGTTTTCGGCTTCCAGATAGGCGCGGATGTCCGCCGCCAGCACCGACGGGTCGTGCATCACCTCGCGCCAGTTGTCGGCGCGTAGCCAGGCATAGTCGTCCGTACGTACAATACCGTGGTGCGTGTACGTAGACGGCCGCTTTTCCGCCACCGGCGGCCTCAGGCTCTTCATGCGGCCGACACCGGCGCCGGTCGCCTCGCTGTCAGGTCCGGGATGCGTCATCGTAGTCCATGTTCAGTGCGCGCCCACCCCTGCTAAGGGCGGGGGGCCGCCAATCTTGACGTGTCCGCACGGCGGATCTTCCGCGCTGCGTTCCGCGAAAAGCTGGGGCAATTGAAGGGCCGGTCGGCGATTTTGCCGCCCGTGTGACCCTAAAAATGGGGCATTCGGCGGCCTATCTCAATGGCAATTCGCAGCCGGGGCAGGCGACAGGCAGGAATGGCCGCCTGGCGGGATTGATCGGCGGCGTGGGATCGGGACAATGGGGCGCCCGGCGAATCCGCGCCTGAGGGGTGACAAAGGGTCGTGATCCGCGTTTTCAGCCTTGCAGCGGTGCTCTTTGTGTTCTGGCTGCTGCTTTCCGGCCATTTCACGCCCTTCCTGGTCATTTCCGGTGCCGTCTGCGCGTTGCTGATCGCCTGGCTCGGCGTGGTGCTCGGCTATGCCGATGAGGAGGGCATCCCCATCGAACTGGTGCCGCGCGGCCTTCTCTACTGGCCCTGGCTGGTCAAGGAGGCGGCGAAGGCCGCGTTCGATGTGGCCATCATCGTGGTCAATCCGGCCCTGCCGATCTCACCGCGGCTGATCCGGGTGAAGACCTCACAAAAGACGGCGGTCGGTACGACCATCTATGCCAACTCGATCACGCTGACGCCGGGCACGATCACCGTCGAGGTGAACCGCCACGACAACGAACTGCTGGTCCACGCGCTGACCAAGGCGGGCGCCGACGGCCTCGCCGAGGGCGAGATGGATCGCCGCGTCACGGTCATGGAGGGCAGGCGCTGATGCTGGCGGCAGCCATGATTGCGGTGCTTGTCGCGGCGGCCCTGATGGTGGTGCGCGCGCTCATGGGCCCGACCGTGTTCGACCGGCTGGTCGCCGCCAATTCGATCGGCAACGCCGCCATTCTCATTCTGGCGATCTACGGCTTTCTCACCGAGCGGGCGGAGTTCCTCGATATCGGCCTCACCTATGCGATGCTCAACATCATCGGCACCTTCGCCGTGCTGAAGTTCCTGCGCTTCGGCGCGCTCGGCGATGCCGGCGAGGAAGAGTCATGACGCTTGAGCTTCTCCGCCAATGGCTGGGCGGCGGCCTCGTGCTCGTCGGCAGCCTCTTCATGATCGTCGGAGCCGTCGGCCTCATCCGCCTGCCGGACGTGTTCACCCGGATGCACGGCTCCTCGGTCTCCGATACGCTCGGCGGCGGGCTGATCCTGATCGGCCTGATCGTCATTGCCGGCTTCTCGCTGATTGCCGTCAAGCTGGCCTTTCTCATTCTCTTCTTCGGGTTGATGAGCCCGGTCTCGACCCACGCCATCGCCCGCGCCGCCCTGCACGCCGGTGTCAAGCCGTTTCTGGCCGACGATGCCGAGCCGGAGGCCAAGCCGAAGGACGCCGCGCCATCGAAACCCTGATCCCCGCGGTCCTGCTGACCCTGCTAGCCGTCACAAGCATCGGCATCGTGCGCCTGCGCAACCTGTTCGCCGTCGCGGTGCTCTCCGGCATCTACAGCTTCCTGATGGCCAGCGTCCTGATCGAGCTCGACGCTGTCGACGTCGCCATGACCGAAGCTTCGGTCGGCGCCGGCATCTCCACCGTGCTGATGCTGAGCACTCTCTATCTCACCAAGACGGAGGAGGCGCGGCCGCTGCATTCGGTGGTGTTGCCCCTGTTCGTGGCGGCGGTGACCGCCGCCGCGCTGATCTGGGGCGTGACCGCGCTGCCGTCCTTCGGCGTTGCCGACTCGACCATCCAGGTGGCGGGACCGGACTACCTGGCCCGTTCGCTGAGCGAGACCGGCATCCCCAATGTCGTCACCTCGGTGCTCGCCAGCTACCGCGGCTATGACACGCTCGGCGAGACCACGGTGATCTTCACCGCCGGCATCGCCGTGTTCCTGCTCCTCAAGCGAACCGCCAGCCGCCTCGCAAGCGGCGACAAGAAGTAGGGCGACGGGTCATGCGCCTCGACGTCATCCTCCGCGTCACCACCAAGGTCATCCTGCCGTTCATGCTGCTTTTCGCGGCCTATGTGCAGTTTCACGGCGACTACGGTCCGGGCGGCGGCTTCCAGGCGGGCGTCATCGCCGCCGCCAGCATCATCCTCTATGCGCTGATCTACGGGCTCGGTGCGGCGATGCGGCTGGTGCCGGTCGCCATCGTCGAGACGCTGATCCCGCTCGGCGTCCTCATCTATGCCGGCGTCGGTGTCTATTCGATGCTGAACGGCGGCAACTTCCTCGACTACAACCACCTCGCCCACGAACACACCCACGGACAGGAATGGGGCGTGTTCCTGGTCGAGGTGGGGGTCTTCATCACGGTCTCTTCGACCATGCTTGCCATCTTCTATGCCTTCGCCGGCAGGGGGCGCGGATGAACGCGCTCCTCTCCCAGATCGGCGCCCACTACAACCAGTGGATCACCGTCTTCCTCATGGTGGCCGGCCTCTACATCGTGATTGCCCGCGGCAACATGGTGAAGAAGCTGGTCGGCCTGTCGTTGTTCCAGACCTCGGTGTACCTGCTCTACATCTCGCCCGGTAAGATCATCGGCGGCACCGCTCCGATCATCGACAAGCATTTCGCCGTCTATTCGAATCCGCTTCCCCACGTGCTCATCCTCACCGCCATCATCGTCGGCGTCGCCACGCTGGCGCTGGGACTGGCGCTGGTCGTGCGCATCAACGAGGCCTACGGCACCATCGAAGAAGACGAGATCTTCGAGCGGGATCAGAAGCGTTGATCCACGACAATCTGCCAGCGTTGCAGGTCTTGGTGCCGCTGCTGGCGGCGCTGATTGCCGCGCTCTCCCGCAGGCCGACGCCGGCCTGGGTGATCGCCGCGGTGGCGTCGTGGACCGCCTTCGCCATCTCGATTGCGCTCCTGCATCAGGTGCTGACCACCGGGGTGATCTCCTACCACATGGGCGGCTGGGACCCGTCGCTCGGCATCGAATACCGCATCGACATCTTCAATGCGCTGATCCTGGTGCTGGTGGCCGGCATCGCGGCGGTGATCGCGCCGTTCGCCTGGCGCAGCGTCGCCTCGGAGATCGAACCGGGCCGGGTCGCCTGGTTCTACACCATGTATCTGTTGTCGCTGACCGGCCTGCTCGGCATCACCATCACCGGCGACGCCTTCAACGCCTTCGTCTTCCTCGAGATCTCGTCGCTGTCGAGCTACACGCTGATCGCGCTCGGGCGCGACCGCCGGGCGCTGGTCGCGGCCTACCAGTACCTGATCCTCGGCACCATCGGCGCCACCTTCTACATCATCGGCGTCGGCTTCCTCTATCTCGCCACCGGCACGCTCAACCTCGGCCTCATGGCCGAGCGCATCGTCGATGTCGAATCCTCCCGCGTGGTGCTCACCGCGCTCGCCTTCATCACCGTTGGCATCAGCCTGAAGCTGGCGCTCTTCCCGCTCCACGTCTGGCTGCCCAACGCCTATGCCTACGCGCCGTCGACGGCGACGGTCTTTCTCGCCGCGACCGCCACCAAGGTCGCGATCTACCTCTTCATCCGCTACCTGTTCTCCGTCTTCGGCGCCCATTTCGTCTTCGCCGAAATGCCGCTCACCCCGATCCTCATGGTGCTGTCGATCGCAGCCATCTTCGGCGCCGGAACGGTGGCCGTCTTCCAGTCCGACGTGAAGCGTATGTTCGCCTATTCTTCCGTTGCGCAGATCGGCTACATCACGCTCGGCATCGCCATCGCCACTCAGCTGGGCCTCACCGGCGGCATCGTGCACATCGTCAATCACGGGCTCATCAAGGGCGGGCTGTTCATGACGCTCGGCGCCGTGGTACTGCGCACCAAGAGCTGCGCCATCGACGATCTCGCCGGCATCGGCCGCAAGATGCCGCTGACGCTCGCCGCGCTCGTCATCGCCGGCCTGAGCCTGATCGGCGTGCCGGGCACGGTCGGCTTCGTCTCCAAATGGTATCTGGTCGTCGCCGCTTTCGAGCAGGGCTGGTGGTGGCTGAGCTTCCTCGTCGTCGCCAGCTCGCTTCTGACTGTCGTCTATGTCGGCCGGGTGATCGAGGCGGCCTGGTTCCGCGCGCCGTCGGAGGCCGCGGCCGGGGCGAGCGAAGCGCCGCTCACCATGCTGGTGCCGATCTGGCTGCTCGCCGGTGCCGCCATCTATTTCGGCCTCGACACCAGCCTGACCGCCGGCATTGCCGGCAAGGCCGCGGCGCTGCTTCTCGGGGGCGCGTCATGAGCGGCGCCGAGCTGATTGCCCTGGCGTTGATCGTGCCGGTGGCGACCGCGGTCCTGATCGCCCTGTTCTACAAGCGTCCGAACGCGCGCGAAGGCGCCACGATGCTGGGCGCCCTGATCCTGTTCGCGGCCGTGCTGGCGCTCACCACCCAGGTGCTTTCCGGCGCGCAACCGGCGCTGCACCTGATCGAGGTGTTGCCCGGCCTCACGATCGCCTTCGATGTCGAGCCGCTGGGTGCGCTCTTCGCGACCGTTGCCTCGGGCCTGTGGATCGTCAATTCGCTGTACTCGATCGGCTATATGCGGGCGAACGGCGAACCGCGGCAGACGATCTTCTACATCTGTTTCGCGCTCGCCATCGCCGCCACCACGGGCCTGGCGCTTTCCGCCAACCTGTTTACCGCCTTCCTCTTCTACGAAATGCTGACGCTGGTCACCTATCCGCTGGTCACCCATCGCGGCGACGAGGAGGCCAAGGCCGCCGGACGCCTCTATCTGCTGATGCTGCTTGGCACCTCGACCCTGTTGCTGCTGCCGGCGATCGCCTGGACCGGCATTGCCGCTGGCACGCTCGATTTCCACGTCGGCGGCATCCTCGCCGGCAAGATGGCGCCGGCCGCCATGGGGCTGCTGCTCGCGCTCTTCATCTTCGGCATCGCCAAGGCCGCCGTCATGCCGGTGCATTTCTGGCTGCCCGCCGCCATGGTTGCGCCGACGCCGGTCTCCGCGCTTCTCCATGCCGTGGCGGTGGTCAAGGCCGGCGTGTTTCTGATCGTGAAGGTCGTCGTCTTCGTCTTTGGCGTCAACACGCTGAGACAGAGCGGGGCAGGGGCCTGGCTCACCTATGTCGCCGGCTTTACGGTGATCGTCGCTTCGCTGATCGCGCTGCGCCAGGACCATCTCAAGCGAAGGCTTGCCTATTCGACCATCAGTCAGCTCTCCTACGTCATCCTCGGCGCTTCGCTCCTCAATCCGCTGGCGCTCGTCGGCGCCATCCTCCACATCGCCACCCACGCCGTCTCCAAGATCACCCTGTTCTTTGCGGCGGGCTCGCTGCACACCGCCGCCCATATCGATCATGTCAGTGAGATGGACGGCATCGGCTACCGTATGCCGTGGACGATGGGGGCCTTCGCGGTCGGAGCGCTATCGATGATCGGCATGCCGCTGACCGCCGGCTTCCTCGGCAAATGGTTCATGCTGATCGGCGCCGCCGGCAACGCCCAGTGGTTCGCGGTGGGCGTCATCGTGGTCTCGACGTTGTTGAATGCCGGCTATTTCCTGCCGGTGGTCTATCGTGCGTTCCGGCGCCGCGACGGCAAAGGCAAGGGGGCGGTCAAGGAGGCGCCGTGGCCGATGGTCGTCGCGCTCACGGTGACGGCAGCGCTGACGATCCTCCTGTTTCTGTTTCCCGGCGTGCCGTGGCGGCTCGCCCAGATGACGCTTGGCGGCTAGATGGCAAGGAAGGCTGATCCCAGGAAGAAGAGCGGGCCGCTGGTGCGGCCAGGGGTGGTGCGTGCGCTCGCCGCTGCCGCGCTCGCCGTGATGGCGCTCGCTCTCGTTATCGACGCGGTGCATGGGCATGTCAGCCATTTCGGCATCGACGGCATCGTCGGCGCCTATGCCGTCATCGGATTGGTGAGCGGCTTCATCATCATCGGCATCGCCAAGGGGCTTGGCGTGCCGCTGAGCCGGCCCGACACCTATTACGGCGGCGACAAGCCGGAGGCGGACGAATGATGCTGCCCCCTGGCGTCGTCCTCATCATCGCCGGCATGTTGTTGCCGGTGCTGCCGCTCACCGCCCGCAAGGCCGTCATGCTTGCCGCGCCGGCGCTCGTGCTGGTCCTGGTCTGGTTCGTGCCGGACGGGCAGGGCCTGACCCTGCCGTTTCTCGGCCATGACCTGATCCTCGTCGAGGGCGGCCGCCTGAGCCGCCTCTTCGGCATCGTCTTCTCGATCATGGCCTTCGGCGGCGCGCTCTATGCCCTCAACCGGGAGAACGTCACCGAGCTGGTGGCGGCCTTCTGTTATGCCGGTTCGGCGATCGGCGTGACCTTTGCCGGCGACCTGATCACCGTCTTCATTTTCTGGGAGATGATGGCGATCGGCTCGACCATCGTCGTCTGGTCGGGCGGCAAGGGCGCGCGGGCCGCAGGGCTCCGCTACGCCGCGGTGCATCTGCTCGGCGGCGTGCTGCTGATGGCCGGCATTGCCGGCCATATTGCCGAGACCGGCTCGACGGTCTTCGCCGCCATGCACACCGACAGCTTGGCCAATTGGCTCATCATCGCCGGGTTCCTGGTCAATGCCGCCGCCCCGCCGGTCTCCGCCTGGCTGCCGGAGTCCTATCCGGCGAGCTCCTACAGCGGCACCGTCTTCCTCTCCGCCTTCACCACCAAGACCGCGGTCTACGTGCTGCTGCGCGGCTTCCCCGGCGCCGAGGTCCTGATCTTCGTCGGGCTGTGGATGGTGTTCTACGGCATCATCTACGGCATCCTGGAAAACGACATCCGCCGCATCCTGTCCTATTCGCTGGTCAACCAGGTCGGCTTCATGGTGACCGCCATCGGCGTCGGCACGCCCATGGCATTGAACGGCGCCGCCGCCCACGCCTTTACCCATATCATCTACAAGGCGCTGCTGCTCATGGCGGCCGGCTCGGTGATGACCATGACCGGCAGGACGAAAAGCTCCGAGCTCGGCGGTCTCTACCGATACATGCCCCTCACCATGATCACCGGCATCATCGGCGGATTGTCGATCTCCGCTGTACCGCTCACCTCGGGGTTCATATCGAAGGCGATGATCGCCGAAGGCGCCGCCGAAGCGCATATGCCGGTCGTCTGGCTGCTGGTGACGGCCGCTGCAGTCGGCGTGTTCATCGACATCGGCCTCAAATGGCCCTGGTACATCTTCTTCGACAAGGATTCGGGATTGCGCCCGAAGGATCCGCCGCTGCCCATGCGGGCGGCGATGGTGCTGTTCGCGGCGCTCTGCCTCGGCATCGGCATATTCCCGGGCACGCTCTACAGCCTGCTGCCGTTCCCGGTCGATTACCGGCCCTACACCGTCGGCCACATCACGACGATGCTCCAACTGCTGATGTTCGGCGGACTGGCCTTCGTCGTGGTTCTGCCGCTGCTCAAGCGCAAGCCGGTCATCACCCTCGACTGGGACTGGTTCTGGCGTCGCCTCGGCCCGCGGCTGGCCGATGCCTGCTATCGCGTGGGAGGGGAGGCGCGGCGGCGGTTCATGGGGCGGGCCGAACGCGCCGTCTCGCGCTTTCTGGCCACCGTCTATCGCCACCACGGGCCGGCCGGCGTGCTGGCCCGGGCCTGGCCAACGGGCAGCATGGCGTTTTGGGCCACCCTGCTGCTCGGCGCATATCTCTTTCTCTACTATGTACTTTGATACATCCCATACGTGTATTGTTTGCCACAATCGCCTATGGCGGTGAGAATCAGGCTTGCGACAATTTGCCCCTTTTACTTGAACAGGTTAGGCCGAGTGCAGGCATAGAGTTTTTTCGAACTATCGTGGCTGTTTGACGCGACCAGTTGTTCTTAATACCTGCCAATAAGCGGCGTAAACCTCTTGTCTTCGCTCAAAAGCGCGCCTATAGAGGGCCGCAAGTATAGGGCAATCGATTGCCGGCGTAGCGCAACGTGAGGGCAACGTCCTGTCAAATGCAGAACGAGTTGCGCACTTGGGGCACAAGAAAACAAGGAATCAGGTGAAGCAAATGAACGACCAGAATGGTAATGCCGACCTCATCGACCTCGCCGCCGACATCGTCTCTGCTTATGTGAGCAACAACACGGTGCCTACCGCCGACCTTCCGGCGCTGATTGCGGATGTCCACCGCGCGCTGAACAATACCCAGATGGGGGTGCAGCAGCCCGAGCCCGAGCCCCTCAAGCCGGCGGTGAACCCCAAGAAGTCGGTGTTCCCGGACTACATCGTCTGTCTTGAGGACGGCAAGAAGTTCAAGTCGTTGAAGCGCCACCTGCGCACTCATTACGACCTGTCGCCGGAGGAGTACCGCGAGAAGTGGGGCCTGGCCGCCGACTATCCGATGGTTGCCCCGAACTACGCCGCGGCCCGCTCGGCGCTCGCCAAGAAGATGGGCCTGGGACAGCAGCGCCGTCGCAAATCCTGACCGCAATCCGGTTGGGTGAGATCAGCCGTCGGGAGCGCCACTCCCGGCGGCTTTGCGTTTGATGAGACGAGGCACACGGTCGTCGAGCCATCGACGTTCCGCCAGATAGGCCTGGCGCAATGCAATGTGCCGGTTGAGATCATAGGTCCAGTGGCCAGCGCGGCCGCGGCTGCGCTCGGCACGCAGCGCTCGCGCCAGGCGGGCAACGATTCCCCGTCGCCCGGCGCTGCTCTCGTCAGCGACCTCGTCCGCGCCGACCGGCAAGACGCGCGGCAGATGGCGCTGACGCACATAGGCCTCGACGCCGGCCGCGGTCACCGCCTCGATTGAGGCCGCCGCGCGGGGCAGCAGTCCCGCCAGCTCTTCCCGTTCGCTTGCCTTCATCGACGTGCCTCCGCTTTTGCGTTGAGGCAAGTGTCTCCCTGCCGGCGGAAGCGGGGATAAGTCGGCCGCCAATCCCCGCCCCCGAAAAGGCAGCGAAAGTTATCAGAGCTGGTCCCGGTTTGTGAGACAGGTGGTTAAGGAGGATTCGATGACGAGAAGGACGATCCACCATGAAGACACGCAGACGGTTCACGGCCGAGTTCAAGGCGAAGGTCGCGCTTGAGGCGATCCAGGGCCAGCGGACGATCGCCGAGCTGGCAACACGGCACGAGCTTCACCCGAACCTGATTACGCAGTGGAAGCGACAGGCCATCGAGAAGCTGGCAAAGGTCTTCGACGACAAGGGCTTTGAGGTTCAGGCGCACCGCGACGCCGAGATGACAAAGCTCCATGCCAAGATCGGCCAGCTTGTTGTGGAGCGCGATTTTTTGGCCAAAGCCTTCGATCGCTGAGCCTGGATCGGAGGAAGATGATGATCGACCCCGATCACCCACGGCTCTCCATTGTCCGCCAGTGCGAACTGGTGTCGATCTCGCGGGCCTCGTTCTATCGTCAGCCGGCCGGCGAGAGCCCGGAGAACCTCGAACTCATGCGGCTCATCGACGAGGCGTTCCTGGAGTGCCCGTTCTACGGCGCCCGCCAGATGGCCCGCCACCTGCGGCGGCTCGGCTGGTGCGTCGGCCGCAAGCGGGTACGGCGTCTGATGCGCAAGATCGGGCTCTCGCCGATCTATCAGGCACCGAAGACCAGCGCGCCGCACCCGCGGCACAAGATCTACCCGTACCTGCTGCGGCACATGACGATCGAGCGGCCTGATCAGGTCTGGTGCGCCGACGTGACTTACATCCCGATGCAGCGCGGCTTTCTCTACCTCGTTGCCATCATGGACTGGGCGAGCCGCAAGGTCCTGGCCTGGCGGCTGTCGAACACGATGGAGGCTGACTTCTGCGTCGCAGCGCTCGAGGAAGCGATTGCCCGCTACGGCAGACCTGACATCTTCAACAGCGATCAGGGCTCGCAGTTCACCAGCTTCGCCTTCACCAACACGCTCAAGGACGCTGGTATCCGCATCTCCATGGACGGGCGCGGGCGCTGGATGGACAACGTCTTCATCGAGCGGCTGTGGCGATCCCTCAAATACGAGTGCGTCTTCCTCAATGCCTTCGAGACCGGCAGCGAGGCCACGAGCGGGATCGGTCGCTGGATCGGCTATTACAACACCTCGCGCCCACACTCTTCGTTCGGCGGCAGGACCCCCGACGAGGTCTATGCTATCGACAGCAAGCAGGAGAAACTGGCGGCGTAGTCACACCCAGAATCCACCTTAGCCAAGCCGCCAAGCTGTCTCAAAAAGCGGACCCACCTCTATCCCCGCCGACGCAAACGCGCATAGACTGTGCCAGGAATTTATTCCTAATTATGTCTTTCGCACCACATGATACAACATATTGAAATCTCGTCCGTTTTAGGCGTGATTTGACAGATCGGTTGTGCGCACGTTCGTTGGACCTATGGATACGATCTCAAAGGCCAGTAATGTGGCGCGAAAGATTGAGCGTCCAATTGGCGACGATCTCGGCCTCCCGGTCGTCAAGCGTCCGCGACGGCGGCCAGCGAACCTTGTCGGCGTCAAGGGGCCAAATGCGGACCATGGCATCCCCGCACTCCTTCGGGATTACCCATGGCTTCTTGATTCGTGGAAGGCTGCTACTGAAGGCCCTGATGTAGAGTTGGCCGACGGTGAAGGTCAGCTCTTGCGTGTTGAACGGTATAAGTCCTTCTCGTTCTCGCTGAGTGAACTGTTTGGCGGGGATGAAAGCCAATAAATTTCGTACTGCATGGGGTACCCATCTTCCGCGGACATATCTTCCGATCCAGAATTGCCAGTTATCCAACGGATGTTGGTTGTCCTTGAACAATCGAAGTTCACGCGGCGGGCTAACGACCGAGTCGGGGAAGACGTATTCGGCCACCATCGCAAACATTGTGGACCACGTTGCCAATGCGATTTGAGCGCTGCGTCGCAAGCGGACAGACTCGCCCTTTAGGAGAGGAACCAAAATCGGTTTGATCCGTTCCTGAAGTTGGCTCATCCAGCCGTTGTTGCAACTTTCGCAAACGACGCGAAGCCTTCTGCTGCGAGGGTCGCCTGAAAGGGTCTTGGCCTTAGTTGTCGTGCCTAGCTTGCCGATAACCGCGTGGCCTTGTGTATGACTCGTCATATCGCGCGGTACATAGTTTCGCAGCCAATCAGGCCATATATGCTCGCGAGAAAGCCTTGAGCCGCCACAGAAGATGCAAAATCGCTGTGGTCTTGCCATAGGAGATCCCCGATGAAACGGTCCGAATCGGAAAAATACGGCGACAACGAAGCGCAAGAGCGCTTCCACAAAGCCCTGAAGGGCGCCTTCAAAGCCCCTCACAAGCCAGCAAAGGCTATGCGGAAGGGTTTGCCGTCACAATCGAAAAAACAACAAGAGAAGGGCAATGACCGTCGATAGCTTCGACGTGAAGAGATGAAGCGATTCACGCCCATTGCGATCTTGTTCGCCGGTCTGTTTCTGCTAATCGCAGCTCTCGTAGTTGCTGGCAGGTACACGACGGTAACGGCAGGTGGCTTCGTATACGTCGTGGATCGCCTCACAGGACAGGTCCGCTTTTGCGCATCCGACGGTTGCCGCATAGCGATCGATCTTGATCGGAAGCCATGACCATGAGCGATTTTTTCGTTGTTTTCTTCGGCGTTCTCGCGGCTGGAGTCGTCTTGATCGTCGGCCAACTTTCATATGAGCGTTGGCGCGGAAATCGGAAGGCCGCACGACGCGAGGCGGATAACGCCGCGTATTTCTCTAAAATGGGTCACCGTCCTCTACAGGATTCGGGTTCACACCTTCGCGCGTGACCCGCATGTAGATTCGGACGTACTCGTTGTAGATCGTCCGCGCAGTCCAGCTCTGCTCCCGATCATTCGCGGCGACGCCTGCCGCGAGATTTGAAGCGACAATCATATAGGCGTGGTCGGCTGTCATCGGTTGATCGGCCATTGGTTTCTCCTAGGACTGGTTGGCACCACCTAGGATAGACGCGGAAGGGCCGGGCGTCATGCCCGACCCTTCTTGTGCTTCTTGCGCCAGCGGACGAACCGCGCGGCCTTGAATTTGAATGTTGGCTTAGTCAGGTTGCCGGTAGGTGAGGCGCTTGCCAGCGCCGCCTTTGATCGCGTCGTGGGTGCGCTCGATGTCGCCAATGCCGAGAGCGGTGCGGCGGTTGTAGCGGAAATCGAACTCGGCGAGGTAGCGATGCAGATGCTTCTCGCCGCAGTGCTGGTAGACGCCGCGCATCCCGCGCTTGAACACTGAGAACACGTTTTCCACCGTATTCGTGTGGACGGTGCGGCCCGGCTCATAGCGGACGTACTCACCAGCAGAATGCTTGACCGTGGCGTGATCCGCGAAAAGCTGGTCGGTGTCGCCATAGAGGCGTGACTTGTCGGTGTACAGGATCGCCTCGCGGGCGATGTTGTCGGCCACGATCTTGGTCACATTCTCCTTGTCGGCAACCGGCACATGGAACGACCGCACCGAGCCGCCGCGCTCCACCAGGGCGACGATAGGGCGCTTGTTGGCAGGGCCGCCACGGCGCTTGCGCTTGCTCTCGGGCTTTAGGAAGGGCTCGCCGGTCGTGCGCGTGGTGCGGCGCTTGTCCCGGTCAATCTGACCGTAATAGGTCTCATCGGCCTCCACGACCATGCCAGAGCCGCCCATCGGGGTGGCAAGGTCAAGCTCGCCGGCCCGCATCGCCTCGCGAATGCGATGCTCCATGAACCACGCGGCCTTGTAGCCAATACCGAGCGAGCGGTGGAGCTGGTGCGCGCTAACGCCCTTCTTGGAAGCGCACATCTGGTAGAAGCCCTGCGCCCATTTGTGCAGCGGGATATGGCTGGACCCCATCACGCTTTCAGTCGTGACGGTGAAATCCTTGCGGCACTCAGGTGAGCCGCAGCGATAGACCATGGCGCCGCAACGCTGGCGGCGGCCGGTGACGTAGGAATGATCGATCGTGCCGCAGTGGGGGCAGGAGCGACCGTTCGCCCAACGGATTTCCTCGAAGAACTCACAGGCGGCGATGTCGTCGTGAAAGTGGCGGGCTGAAAGAACATCGGCCATGGCGCAATCCCCTCGTTTCTTGGCCTTAATCTAGGGGTTGCGGCTTGTGGTGTCAAGGACATTATTATGAATTTATTCCTATGACAGGTTGCAGGTGGAGCATTCGATGACTTTGCAGGTGGGATCCGACGGGAACGAAAACCAATCGGCGATCGGGCGGCAGGACGCCGTATCGATGACCGGATTCGTCGAGGCGTTGGTCGAATCGGCCTTCGGCGTGGCGCACTCGGCTCTGCACGCGCCGGGCCGCGGCGAGGCGCAAGTCGCCTTTGCGCGCCAGGTTGCGATTTACCTGTCCCGCGTCAGGTTGGGGCTCAGCTACTCGGCCGCCGGCCGCTTCTTCGGCCGCGACCGCACGACGGCCGCCCACGCCTGCCGGGTGATCGAGGAGCGCCGCGAGGAGTCCTCGCTCGATTTGCTGCTCGACTGCCTGGAACGGGCGATCGACGTACGGCGGCAGGCCGATTGCACATGCGGTGACCGCGCATGACCGCCGAAAGCGATGAAAAGGCTTTGCGCCTGCTTGGCCGCCTGACCAGGCGCGACGGCTGGCTGGTCCGCCAGGCAGAGCGTCGTTTCGCACTCATCGTCAGGCGGGACGGATCGGCGGTGCGCGAAGAGGCGGTCGATGCCGGGCTGGTCTCCGTGCTGATCGGGCGCGGCCTCATCATTGTCGGCAACGACGGCGAGATGGGCATTTCCCCGGCCGGGACAGCGGCGGTGCGCCGCCGTCTGGCGGTAGGAAGCGACGGCTATGCCGAACAGCACCAGGACCGCGGGCCGATCATGCTCGACGACCCGGCCTTCGGCCGGCGACGGCTCACCGTCAATCACGACGAAAGTCCGCTTGCCTGGCTTCGCCGCCGCAAGGACGCCAACGGTCGGCCGTTGATCGACGCCAGCGAGTTCGCCGCCGGCGAAAGACTGCGCTCCGACTATGAGCGGGCGCAACTGATGCCGCGCGTCACCGCGAACTGGATGGCGGCCGTCGCGAGCAAGCGCCGGTCGGGCGAGAACGGCATCGCCGACCTCACCGAATTGGCGCTCGCCGCACGCAAGCGGGTCGAAGCCGCACTCGCGTCGCTGGAGCCGGAAATGGCCAACCTTGCCGTGGACTTCTGCTGCTTCCTGAAAGGACTGGAGCAGGTCGAGGCCGAGCGTCAATGGCCGGCGCGCTCTGCCAAGGTGGTTGTGCGACTGACCCTTGCCGCGCTTGCCCGCCACTATGGACTGTCGACAAGAGCACGCGGACCGGGCGCCGCGCCGCTGCGCCATTGGGGCGCCGAGGGCTACCGGCCCGAGATCGATTGAATGAGGCTAGGCCGGGGCCAGCGCCCGTGCGTCCTTCTTGATGCGGTCGATAAGGGCGCGCAGCCCGTTCGAGCGCTGCGCGGTCAGATGCGCCTTGAGGCCGAGCCTGTCGAACAGGCCGTCGGCGTCGGTCGCAACGACCTCCGCCGGCGGCTTGCCGTCGAAAAGGGTGATGGCGATGGCAACCAGCCCACGCACGATGAGCGCGTCGCTGTCGCCTGCGAAATGCAACACCGGTTTGCCCCCGCTCGCCGCCGAGCCCTCGCCGCGGGTGGTGACCAGCCAGACCTGGCTGGCGCAGCCGCGCACCCTGTTGGCCTCGGTGCGATCCGCCTCCGGCAGCGGGTCGAGCGCCTTGCCGAGCTCGATGATGTAGCGGTAGCGATCTTCCCAATCGTCGAGAAGCGCGAAGTCGTCGATGATCTGGTCGATGGTCATGGGTGAGCGATATAGGCGCCGGGCGCGCCGAGGGCAAACGCCGGGCCGCGCCCGCCACAAAAGGAAACCGCGAGTGGTCAGAGGAAGTGAACCACTCGCGGGGCAGGTGGAGGAGGCTTCGGCACCGTCGAGGGTGCCGTGGTTGAAAGGGCTAGGCCGCGCCGCTCTTGTCCGGCTGGCCGCGCCAGGTCGGCCGAAGGTCCTCGGCCTTCAGCGTGCCGTGGTCGCCTGCGTCCTGGTTGTGATTGAGATAGCCGGAGAGGAGCTCCGCGCCGTAGCGCACCTTGGAGGCGAATACCTGAACGGCGGTGCTGCCGGTGGCGCAGGTGTCGGGGTTACGATCGCAGAATGTCGAGAAATCGGCGATGGCCGAGCGGGTCGCCACCAGCGCCTGCATCGCCGAAACACGCGGTGCGTCGGTGCCCGAATTGGGGTCGCCGGGGAGCAGCAGAACAACGACTCCCAGCCAGAATGCCGTGCGAAAAAGAAACCTGATCATGCCATCCGATCCGCTTTGTCGTCTGCGGGCGTCCTCAGGCTGCACCCTAGCGCGCCCGGTTGAAGGTGGCGTTCAATCGGCCACGGCAAATCGCTTAAAACTTTAGCGAATCCGGCCCGGAATCCGGTGCCTTGGCGACGGCATCATGGTTTAGCGTTCTTTAAGCCGGCCCTGCGAGACTGGTCTCTGGACCTGTGGCTGACCAGTCATCGAAAGGAAGACACGTGCCCGGCAAACCCGCCCGTCGCCGCGCGGCCGGACCCCGCCGCTCCGAAGTCGAAGCCGCTGCCGACAGTGCGATTGCCCGCATCGTCGACACGGCATTCGAGAATCCGGCGATGTCCGGCGGCCTGATGGTCATGGCCATCACTGCCATGGCAATCATGTCGAATGCCCTGTTCCTGCAGGCCGGGCGCCACCCGGAGCCGCTCTTCGCCACCCGTCCGGCCGCGGCCCCGCAGGCTCCGGCGCGGTCCGTTGCGGCCGTGCCCCTGCCGCGCACGCGCGAGGAGATGCCCGCCGCCATTCCCGCGCCGCCGCCGAAGGTCGCCGCGGCCCCGCAGGCCGTTCCAGCCCCGATCGATCCGGCCAGGGAACTCGTTGCCGCCGTGCAGCGCGAGCTTGCCCGCCTCGGCATCTATACCGATGCCATCGACGGCTTCACCGGACCACACACCAAAGCGGCGATCTCCACCTGGCAGACGGCCGCCGGCATCAAGGTCACCGGCGAGGCGACGCCCGAGCTTCTTGCCGCCCTGCGCAAGCCGGTGACAGCGGCCCCGCCGGCGGCGCCGTCCGTGCCCACGGTGGTCAAGGAGGCCGCCAGCGCCGACCAGGTCGCCGCCGCGGTTGCCCGCGCTCAGGAACTGGAGCGCGAGCAGGCTGCCATCACGCTCGGCAAGCAGCTGCGCAAGGTGCAGGAGGCGCTCAACATGATCGGCTACGGTCCATTGGCCGTCGATGGCAAGGTGAGCCAGTCGACCGGCGACGCCTTGCGCCGCTTCCAGCTCGACAACGGCCTGCCGGTGACCGGCGAGCTGAGTGAAAAGGTGGTCGCGCGGCTGGTCAGCATCGGTGCCATGAAGGCGGAATAGGCCGGGAACCGGAAAGGCCGCCAGCCCATGCGCGTCACCTCGTCCCTATGGGTCGGGGCCTATGTGCGGCGCTGCTTCGCCGAAGGCGCTTTCGCCGCGGTGTCGCGGCACGGCGCCGAGGAGGCCGGCGCGATCTTCGTCATCGTCGACAGGCTGAGCGGCACCGCCGACCTCTACGCCCCGGCACCGCAGGCGAGCTTCGCCGAATCGCGGCCGAGCGAGCGCATGTTCCAACTGGTGGCGGCAGGAGAGCCGATCGCCGAGGTCAACGCCCGCATCGAGCGCGAAGCGCGGTTCGATTCCGACCTCTGGGTGGTCGCGGTCGAGGATCGCCACGGCCGCGCCTTTCTCGACACGGTGTGAAAGGCAAGGCCCAAACGACGTTCAGTGACATGCCCATCCTTTGCCCCTCCCCCACAAGGGGGAGGTGGGGAATACCGAAATGCTCAGCATCGATTGACAGATAGAAAGGCTCTCCTCAGGCGCGTTTGGCCTGGTCCTTGCGATCGGCCTGCTCGACCCGCGCCGGGGTCCCCACGGTGCCGCGGCGGCGATCGGCATTCTCGGCGAGATAGGGCTCGTGGCCGGCCTTGCGGTCCGCAGCAATGATGCGCCAGGCCTCGCACAGTATTTCCGCCGTCGCATGGTCCATGCCGGCATAGAGGTCGGTGAGCGGGAAGAAGGCCTGAACGTCGCGGCCGACCGGGCTTGCCATCAGGAAGACCTGTTGCGCCTGAAGTTCGTCGAGGCGCAACGCCTTGAGCAGGACGGCGAGCGCCTCGCCGCTATGGTCCTGCACGCAGGCCGCCACCGCATCGGGCTTGAGCTGCAGCCCGTCCGCGATCGCCGCAGTCAATTCGGCAATCTGGCCGTTGCGGGCGAAGCCGACGATCTGCGCCGCGCTGAGGATCGATTGAAAGGCGCGCTCGGGCTGCCCTGCGGCGGTATCCGGGAGCGGGATGGGCGGCCCCATGGCAATGTCGGCGATCACGCGCAGGCGGGTGCGACGGTCGAGCGCGAGGAACTGCCAGATGTCGAAACGGCTGCGCTGCCGCGGCACCGATGAAGTCTCCGCCGTGTGGATGACGCCAGGCGCGGCCGCGGTTTCCTCCGCCGGCGTTGCCGGGCTTTGCGCCGCCGGCGCGGCACGCATGGACGGGCCGTCGTCGAGATAGCCGGTGACTTCCGCGTCGCCCGTCAGCCGCAATGCCCGCTTGACGTCCTCGCCAAGGTCGGACCGGCGGGCGATCAGGCGATGATGCTCGACGTCGGTTGCCGCGATGACGGAGAGCAGGTCGAACGAATCGAGCACCGGCGACCGGCGAATGACCGGCGCCGCGACCTGGAAGATGTCCCGCGCCAGCGCCCGGATGACCGCGGGCGGCGCGTCCGCGCACACCGCAAGACGTTCGGAGACCATGGCCCGCACGTCGACCGGCACCTTCGGCAGGAAGTGGATCGCCAGTTCCTCGTAGCGATGGATTTCGTCCTCGTCGTGCGTGAGATCCTGAACGAACAACTCGGTTGTGGCGCTGAGCAGCGCGGAGTCGCGCGTCTGCTGGTTCGCGCGTGCGACATCGGCGAGGTCGTCGGAGAGCTTCCGTGAATGCATACCTGGACCCACGAGCAAGGGTTTTCCCGGCCGCCATTCTCGGCTCAAGTCGTTAGCGGACTGTTAACCTTGATTGCCGCTAACTAGGTCCGGGCCGGCGGGGATTCGCTTAGCTAACGGGCCAGCCGGCCGAAGCCGATAGGCCTTTCGCATGAGCACCATCATTCACTTCAATCCGCCGCAAAGGGCTGCCGCGCCTGTGGCCGCTGGCGAGACGCTGCCGCTGTGTGAGATCGTTATCTTCCCCGGCGTCAGGATCGAGCGGAACGTAACCCCGGCCACAGCCGACGCCTCCGGTCGCAAAACCCAAGGCGCCGCCGACGGCGGCAGCCGTCCGCGCAAATCGTCCTGAGCCTATGGGGCTCCGCCCGTCCTGAGCTTACAGGGCCCCGCCGCAGTCCGCCGCCTTGAGCGACGCGGTGACGCTGGCCATCAGCGAATCGTCGGGCACGAACGCCCTCAGCAGCACGAAGCCGACGTCGATGGGCAGTTCCTGCACGATCGCCGTCTCAAGCGAGGCCGGCGGGTTCTGACGCAACTGCGCCATCTGCACCGGCGTGAGAATCACCAGATCGATTTGCGAGCGGTCCACCGATCGGTCGTTCAGGCTGTAGATGTTGCGGCCGCGACGATCGAACACGGCGACCGACCAGAACTCGTCGGCGAACGAAGCCGTGACGCGTACCGGCGCGCGAGCGAGGCTGAAGCGGCACACCGCCTGCAACATGCGCGGATCGAGCGAGGCGAGCGGCTCGGCGCCGGCCTCGGGCACCGGCAGGACGTGGAACTGCCCATCGCGGCCGAAACGGTGCATCTCCGCCCAGGCGTCGTGGTTGGCGTAGTAGGGCACCATGAACACGATGGCGATATGGATGATGCCGCCGAGCAGGATGCCGCCGATGATGAAGAAGATCGTGCGCTTCATCGACAGCCAACCTTGCGAATTTCCGGCATGGTGAGATCGGCGATGCGGCTGCCTGTGGTGAGCGGCGTATCGTAGAGCCTCAACACCAGACGAAAATGATCGACCCTGGCGACCGGCAGCCAGTTGCCCGGCGCCACCTCCGGCGAAACCGCGATGATGAAACTGCCATCCGGCCGGCGCACGATCTCGCGTGAATGGAAGCCGGAGCGCCGGGCGGCGTTGACCATCAGCCGGCCCTCGCTGTCATAGGCGGTGAGCGTCCACAGCCGGGCGGCCGGGGTCTGGCCGACCATCTCATAGGTGCACGTTCCCGACAGGGGTCCGCCGGCGGAATCATCTTCGGCGGTGAAGGCGATGCCTTCGCCGGCGCCAAGTGGAACTTCGCCGGTGCGCGCCAGGGTGGCCAGCGAGTAGGGGTCGGCATCGGCGCTGCCCGCCGTCGGCCATGCCGTCCACGCGCCCGCGGTGACGGCGCCGAAGATGAAGCCGTGCTCGATCGCATACCACGCCGTGGATATGCCGATCGTGAGCGCCAGCACCAGTGCTATAGCGATGTCGATGAGAAGGCGCACCGGAATTTGCCTATGGAGAGCGGAGCGTCATCTGAGTGGCGGCGCTGTACGCAGGGGGACTCGGGCCCGGCACACTAGCGGGCCACCGGCGTTGACGCCGCCACGGCGGCCGTGTCGGCCAGCGCGGCCGATGTCGGCAGGGGTGGGGCAAGCGCGGCCAGCGGTTTCAGGCGCGAGGCCTTGCGCAGCAGTTGCTCGATGGTGAGCAGGCGTTCGGTGGTCGCCGCCGAAAGGGTGGACGGCTTGCCGGCATCGGCGGCCGCGCCGGCATTGTCCGGCGTCGCCGTCGCCACCGCGGCGCCCGCTTTCGGCGTCTCGAACGGCTTGTCGATGCCGGGGATCGGTTTGAGATCGACGCCGTTGTGGGCGTAGGTCATGAACTCGTGCCAGGTCCGCGCCGGCAGGCTGCCGCCGGTCAACCGGCGCGTCGGTGTGTAGTTGTCATTGCCGAGCCAGATCGCGGCGGCATAGTTGCCGGTGAAGCCGCAGAACCAGGCGTCACGATAGTCCGACGTGGTGCCGGTCTTGCCGGCGGTGCGGATGCCATCAAGCTTGGCGGCACGGCCGGTGCCCCATTCCGGCACCTGCACCAGCATGCCGTTCATCTCGGCGACGACCTTTTCCGGCAGGACGCGCACCGGCGGCTTCTTGTCCTGACGACGGTCGTAGAGGACCTTGCCGCTGCTGGTGAGAATCTGGGTGAAGGCATAGGGCGTCGCCTTGTAGCCGCCATTGGCGAAGACAGCGTAGGCGCCGGCCATGTCGACCACCTTGACCTCGGAGGCGCCGAGCGGCAGCGAGCGCGTGATGCGCAATTCGCTGGTGATGCCCATCTTCTTGGCCGTCTCGACGATCTTGCCGCGGCCGAAGGCCTGGGCGAGGCGGACCGGGATGATATTGATCGACTTCACCAGTCCTCTGGTCAGCGTCACCGGACCGGAGAAGCCGCCACCATAATTGTGCGGGCACCAGTTGCCGATGCAGATCGGCGCATCCTGCACGATGCTCTCGGGCGTGAAGCCGTTCATCATCGCGGTTGCATAGACGAACGGCTTGAACGACGAACCCGGCTGACGCAGCGCATCGGTGGCACGATTGAACTGGCTCTCGCCGTAGTCGCGCCCGCCGACCATGGCGCGCACGGCGCCATCGGGGCTGGCGACAACGGCGGCGCCCTGGCTGACGCGATAGGATTTGCCGTATTGCTGCAGCGTGTTGGTGAGTGCGTCCTCGGTGGCCTTCTGGATGCCCATGTCGACCGTGGTGCGCACCACCAGCACGCGGTCCTGATAGTCCCGGAAATCCTTCACCTGCTGGAATGCCCAGTCGAGGAAATAGTCCGGCGAATTGGTGTCGTTGGCGTGCTCGATCACGTCGGCAGGGTGGCGGCGGGCGCCGATGATCTGACCTTCGGTCATGAAGCTGGCCTGCACCATGTTGTTCAACACCTCGTTGGCGCGGGCACGCGCCGCCGGCAGGTTGACGCTCGGTGCGAAGCGGCTGGGCGCCTTGAACAGGCCGGCCAGCATCGCCGCCTCGGCCAGGCTGATATCCTTCACCGACTTGCCGAAGTAGTACTCGGAGGCGGCTTCGACGCCGAAGGTGCCGCCGCCCATATAGGCGTTGTCGAGGTAGAGCTTGAGGATCTGGTTCTTGGTGTAGTGCGACTCGAGCCACAGGGCGAGGAAGGCTTCCTTGATCTTGCGCTCGATGGTGCGCTGATTGGACAGGAACAAGTTCTTGGCGAGCTGCTGCGACAGCGACGAGCCGCCCTGGACGACGGCGTTGGCGCGCAGGTTCTCGATCAGCGCACGCATCGTGCCGGGAACGTCGATGCCGAAATGGTCGTAGAAGCGCCGATCCTCCGTCGCCAGCACCGCCTTGATCAGATAGTCGGGCATTTCGTCCAGCGGCACCGCGTCGCTCTGATTGATGCCGCGCTTGCCGATCTCGTTGCCGTAGCGGTCGAGGAAGGTGACGGCGAGATCGCCCTTCGATCGCCAGTCGCTGCTGGTTGCGTGAAAGGCGGGGATGGCGAAGGCGAGCATCACCACCGCGCCGCCGGCACCGAGCGTCAGGCCCTCTCCCAGGATCTCGACGATGGCACGGGTGAAGCCGGTGACCCGGAACCGCCGCATGAAGCGCGAGATCGCCTCAAACCGGCCGGCGATCACACGGCCGGCGCGGAACAGGGCAGAGTTGATCCAGGCGTCGACTTCGATCAGCCGAAGGCCACGGCGCCGCTTGCGGTTGCTCTGGAACGGGTCGCGCACCTTGCAGAATCCTGTGACAGCGGCAGCCTATACCGTTGGATGATGGCGGCGTACAGGCAGGATAGGGGAGAGGCACGCGTTGGGGAAGCCATAAGCACCGGCTTCCGGAATTGGCGAAAAGATGATGATTCCCAGCGCCTTATGGGACAACGAAAACCGGAGTCCCGACGCTGACCTGCTGGAAGAGCCGTGTGATGTCGGCGTTGTACATGCGGATGCAGCCATAGGAGACGAAGCCGCCGACCGATCCGGGCCGGTTGGTGCCGTGAATGGCGTAATCGCCGCCGGTCAGTACCAGCGCCGCGACCCCCATGGGGTTACCGGGCGTGCCGCCCTTGATGAGGTTCGGGAGGCTCGGAATGTCGTGCTTCACCTCGGCCGGCGGGGCCCAGTCGGGTTTCCACATATGCCGCTCGATGCGCTTGAAGCCGGTCCAGCGCTTGCCCGCCTTGCCGACGCCGACCGGAAAACGCTCCGCCCGTCCGCCGCCGAGCACGAAATAGAGCCGCCGCTCGGACGTCTTGACCACGATGGTGCCCGGCGCATAGCCGGGGTCGAACGCGACGACCGACATGGCGGCCTGGGCCGGAGCTGTTGGGGCAAGCAGGAAGAGAGCGAGGATCGCGGCCGGGACGATGCCGGCCAACCGGCTGAACGCTGTACGCATGGCCGGCAAGGTAGATTGGAACGCCGCCAGCGTCATCAGGAATTGCGAAATATCGTAAAGGCTTGCTGATAGACGTTAATGTTAGAGTAATGTGCCGCCGGCGCGGAGCAGCGCCGGCGACGGGCAACAGGGCGGCTACATCATCAAGCCGCTATCCTTGAGGAAGCCGGCGGCGACATCTTCGATCGACTTCTTGTCGACATCGACCGCTGCGTTCATCGTCTGCATGGCTGCATCGGTCAGCTTTGCTGACAAGGCGTTGAGCGGCTCGGCCAGGCCGGGATTGGCCTTGAGCGTCTCGGTACGCACGACCGGAGCAATGGCGTAGTTCGGGAAGAACTCCTTGTCGTCCTTGAGCACGCGGAAATTGAACGCCTTGATGCGCCCGTCGGTGGTGAACACCTCGGCGATATCGACCTTGCCGTCCTTCAGCGCCGCATAGGTTAGGGCATCCTGCATCGCGGCGATGTCGTCGCGGGAGGTCTTGAAGCCATAGGCCTTTTCGATCCCCGGCAGACCGTCGGGCCGCTTGGAGAATTCAGCCCCGAGCGCCATCACTGGGTGCTTGCCGGCATTGTACGCCGCCGCCATGTCCGACAGGGACTTGAGCGAGTCGGTCTTTGGGTTGTCGGCGCGCACGGCAAGCCCGTAAGTGTCGTTGGCCGCCGACGGATCGAGCCAGGTGAGGCCGACCTTGGCGTCGAGTTCCTTGACCTTGTCGTAGGTCTGCTTGGCATTCAGCCCGGCGCTGTCCTGCTTGTTGTAGGTGACCAGTGATGTGCCGGTGTATTCCCAATAGACATCGATCTGTCCGTTGACCTGGGCATTGCGCACCACGGTCGAGCCCATGCCGTCGCGCTTGTCGACGTCGAAGCCCTTGGCCTTGAGGAGCTGGGCGGTCATCTCGGTCAGCAGAAGCTGCTCCGTGAAGTCCTTGCCGCCGACGACGATGGTTGCCGCCTGTGCGGTGGAGCCAAGGAACACGGCGGCAAGCGACACCGCCAGAACTTTCGTCAATCGCTTCATGAGGTCGTCTCCTCTCTGGTTTCTGCTGTATGCGAAGGTGACTCCGGTGATCAACGCAGCGGGTTGACGCCACGTGGGATCGTCCAGAGCTGAAGTTGGCCGATCAGGAAATCGACCAGGATGGCGAGCAGCGCCGTTGGAATGGCGCCCGCCAGCATGGTGGGAAAGTCGTCGAGGGCGATGCCGGTGAAGATCAGCTCGCCGAGCCCGCCACCGCCGATGAGAAAGGCGAGCGGCACCGTTCCGACATTGATGGCGAGTGCCGAGCGGATGCCGGCGTAAATGACGAAGAGAGCGTTGGGCAGTTCCACCTGCCACAGGATCTGACCCTGGCTCATGCCCATACCGTGCGCCGCCTCGATCAGATGGGGCGGCACCGCGCGGATGCCGGCAAGCGTGTTGGCAACGATCGGCAGGATGGTCGCGACGAACAGGCCGAACACCGCCGGCACATCGCCGATGCCAAGCACGCTCATCGACAAGGCCAGCAGCGCCAGCGTCGGGATGGTTGCGCCGATATTCAGGGTCTGCAGAGCAAGATCGCCATAGCGGCGAAACCGCGGGCGGGTCAGCAGGACGCCGAGCGGTACGCCGACGGCGATCGCCAGGCCGCCGGAGATGACGACCAGCTCGATATGCTGCCGACCAAGATAGGTGATGTCGTCCCACTGGTCGAAAATGGCCGGCAGCATGCCGCCCGCCCAGGCCCAGGCGCCAAGGGCGAAGACGAGGACGTAAAGCCCGTTCCGCCAGAGCTGCTGCACGCCCATGGCCTCGAGCGCATCAGCCATCGCGATAGGCCTGTGCCAGCAGGTGGGTGATACCACGCAGCGTCACGTAGCCTTTGAACAGGCCGTCCTCATCGACGCAGGCGAGCCAGCCGACGTCGTGGCGGAACATGGTCGAGACGGCGGTGCGCAGGTTCTCGCCAAGATCGATCGTCGTCGGCAGGCCCTCGACATGCTCGCCGACCCGGCCCCTTGTGCTCCTCGCCGTCGGCAGATCGACGAAGCCGCGGGCGCGGCCGCGCGGCCCCACCATGACGATCGCCGTATGCCCGTGCTCCTCCATCAACTCGGTCGCGTGCGCCAGCGTGTCCTCGGCCTGCACGCGAGGCGGGTCGTGCATCATCGCGTCCGGCACCTTGAGCAGCTGCAGGCGCTTGAGCGTGCGGTCGCCGCCGACGAAGTCCGAGACGAAGTTGTTCTTGGGGTGAGCCAGCAGGCTGTCCGGCGTGTCGTACTGGACCAGCCGCCCCTCGCGGAAGATGGCGATGCGGTCGGCCATCTTCACCGCCTCGTCGATGTCGTGGCTGACGAACATGATCGTCTTCTTCAGGCTCGCCTGCATCTTCAGGAACTCGTCCTGAATGACCGCCCGGTTGATTGGGTCGATGGCGCCGAAGGGCTCGTCCATGAGCAGCACCGGCGGGTCGTGGGCGATGGCACGCAGCACGCCGATGCGCTGCTGCTGGCCGCCGGAGAGTTCCTTGGGGTAGCGCTTGAGAAAGATCGACGGGTCGAGCCCCACCAGGTCGAGCAGTTCGGCGGCGCGCTGGCGCGATTTCGCCTTGTCCATGCCGAGGATGTCGGGGACGACGCAGATGTTGTCCACGATGGTCTTGTTGGGGAACAGGCCGATCTGCTGGATGACGTAGCCCAGCGTGCGACGCAGCTCGACCGGGTTCTGGTCGGCGGTATTCTTGCCGTCGATGAAGATCTCGCCCGAGGTCGGTTCGATCAGCCGGTTGACCATCTTCATGGTCGTGGTCTTGCCGCAGCCGGAGGGCCCCAGCAGGACGCAGATCTCGCCGGCCGGCACCTCCATGGTGACCTGATCGACCGCCGGCACCGAGCCGTTGGGGAAGACCTTGGTGACGCGCTGCAAGCGGATCATGATCGTCTCAGCCCCGGTGAGGTGAGCAGCCGCTGCAGGCCGAGCAGTGCGAAATCTGCGACGACTGCCAGAATGCTGACCGCCAGCGCCCCGGTGATCAGTTGCCGCGGATCGGTCTGGCTGATGCCGCGCGAGATGAAGGCGCCGAGCCCCCCGGCGCCGATATAGGCGGCGATGGCGGTGACCCCGATATTCATGACGACGGCCACCCGCACGCCCGACATGATGACCGGCACGGCGATCGGGATTTCGACCTCGCGCAGGCGCTGAAAGCGGGTGAGACCCATGCCGCGCGCTGCCTCGCGCAGCGCCGGATCGACGTTGTGGATGGCGGTGTAGGTGTTGCGGATGATGGGCAGCTGCGAATAGAGCATCACCGCGATCACCGCCGGCAGGTAGCCAATACCGTGGCCGATCAGCGACAGCACCGGGATCATCATGCCGAACAGCGCGATCGAGGGAATCGTGATCACGATGGAGGCGATGTAGAGCACCGCGTCGGCCGCGCGCCGGTTCTGGGTGATGGCGATGCCGATGGGCACGCCGGTAAGGATGGCCAGCCCCACCGCCACGCCGACGATGGAGAGGTGCTCACCAGTTCGCGTAAGGATCAGGTGCCAGTTGGCAATGATGTAACTGAATGTGTCCATGGGATGCGAGGCAAGATCGCCGATATGGCGCGGAGATGCAACGGTTACAGAAAAATAACGGAGATAAATCAACAGGGTAAATAACGAAGCATGTATTATGCAAAAGGAAAAAGATATCTGGAAAGTGACGAAATTTTGCCATAAGAAAAAAATCGATAGAGACTTATAGCCTCAAGACACCATTCTAGTTCTGCCGGGAAGAGAGGGCGGACTGCGGCGCAAACCCCTTGACGCGGCGCCGTTTTACGCGCGAGGCGTGGCATGAGGTTCGGCAAAAGAAGGTGGGGAACACGTGAGTCACGGACGAAAGCCAAGCGAGCCGGCGGAGCCCTTCTGGCGGACAAAGACGCTGGAGGAGCTGACCAAGACGGAGTGGGAACGGCTCTGCGACGGCTGCGGTCGCTGCTGCCTCAACAAGCTCGAATATGAGGACACCGGCGAGATCGAATGGACGGACCTCGCCTGCGAATTGCTCGACGGCGAGACGTGCCGCTGCACGGACTACACCCACCGCCACAGCCGAGTGCCGGGTTGCATCGCGCTGACGCCGGAAAGCGTTCGCCAGCTCAACTGGCTGCCGCCCACGTGCGGCTACCGGCTGGTCGCCGAGGGGCGCGATCTCTACTGGTGGCATCCTCTGGTCTCCGGCGACCCGGAGACGGTGCACCAGGCCGGCATCTCGGTGCGTGGGCGCACGACAAGCGAGGTCGGCAAGTCGATCGACGATTTCGAGGACCACGTGGTCGAATGGCCGGCCGAGGATCCAGCCGACGGCATCGAGGTTTCCGAGCGCAAGCCGCCGCGGCGCAAGAAGATCGGGTTTTATTGAAAGAGCGGCCTAGCGCGTGCGGGGATCGCGGCGGGAGCCGCGCGATGCCTTGGACGGTTGCTTGTGGCGCGATCCGACCGCCGCGATCTCATCCCGGATCATCCCGGTCAACTCGCCATGGAAGGCGAGCCGGTCGATGACCCAACCGGCCGCGATCGCTGTCGCGAATGTGAGAACGACGGTCATGTAACGCCTTGCCGCTATGCCTTTTTCAGATATAGCGCGCGGGCGCGGTGACGTGCGGTCAAGCTGAATATAACGTTAACGCGCGGGGGCGACCGGGCACGAGAAATCGTTAACCCTGTCGCCGCCCTCGCGCGGCAGCGCTGCGCATCAGCATATGGCGCGGCGCCGATGGCCGGCAGGTGAATTCTCCCGCCTGGCAATGCCGACGGTCTTAGGGGCCGCCTTGAGGAACGGAGTCGGCCACAAACGCGCCCGGCGCGCTTTGATCGAGATCATGGACAGCCGATTGTGCCGGCCTCGGCGGCATCGCACGCGGGCAGGCGCACGCTGCCGACAATGTGCGCGGCGATGTTCTCGAATTGGAAAGGACATCCACCGTCGTGATCGCACGAGCGGATTCGTCGCGGCTAGGGTCGATTCGCGCGCCGGGTGTGACGCGCATTACAGGAGTCTCTGTCGATCGATGTTACCTGAGCTGTGAGGCAGGGGCTGAAGCGCGATGGCGCGGAAGTACGCACGATCGCGCAGACATCGACGGAGGTATCGATGCTGCCGCACTCCAGAACCCGATCAAACCTGAGAGCCGTCGCGACGCTTGTGCTCGCGGCGCTCATGCTGGGCGGCCTGGCCGAACGGGCCGCCGCGCAGACCGATGCGATCATGTCACCCGGCGACACGATCGTCACCGGCTTCCCCGGCGTCACCACACCGACGCCACCGTTCCCGTCCGGCAATGCGATCGACGAGACGTTCATCGACATCAACGGGCCGTCGATGCAGATCCAGCGGCCGCAGCCCGACGGGCCGCCGGCCGGACAACTGATTGCGTCGCCGACCATATTCTCGGCGCCGGCGGGTGCCGTCGGCGAAGTCTTCCCGATCACCCTCGACGATCAACCGGCGCCGGACATCTATCTCGGCGCGACCTCCGCCTTCGGTATCCAGATCGTCGCGCCCGACAATGACGGCGACGGCCGGCCCGAGCGCATCACGCACGGCCAGCCCGACGCCACCTTCATGGACGGGCAGTGGGGCCAGGGCGGTTCGCCGGGCAGCATCTATCGCGTCGACGGCACAACCGGCGACATCACGCTGTTCACCACCATCGGCGCCAATGCCGGCCCCGGCCTGGGCGATATCGTCTATGACCGGACGAGCCAGCAGTTCTTCGTCTCCGACCTCGATACCGGACTGATCTATCGCCTCGATTTCGACCGGGCTCATCATCGACACCTTCGATCACGGCCTGGACGGCCGGCCCGCCGCAGGGCTGGCGCCGGTCGCCGACGACAACAGCACCATGGACATCACCAGCCCGGCGTTCGATTCGGAGAACCCGGCGAGCTGGGGCTTCACCCAGCCGGAACGGCGCGTGGGCGGCATGGCCCTCCACGGCGGGCGGCTTTACTACGCCGTCGCCAAGCCGCTGCAGGTCTGGTCCGTCGGCATCAATCTCGACGGCAGCTTCGCCAATGACGCGCGCTGGGAGCTCGATGTCACGGGGCTGGCCAGCGACAATCCCATCACCGACATGATCTTCGACGGGCAGGGCAGGATGATCCTCGCCCAGCGCGGCGAACAGCGCGGCAGCTACGACTACACGGTCTTCGCCGACCCGCTGAAATCGTCGGTGGTGCGCTACACGCGCGAGGTGCCCGACGATCCTTCGACGCCCAGCACCTGGGTGGAGGTGCCTGACGAATACGCCATCGGCTTCCGCCCCGACGGCCACAACACCGACGGCGGCGTGGCGCTTGGGTACGACTTCGACAGCCAGGGCCTGCCACGGCAGGACGTGTGTGGCGAGTATCTGTGGACGACTGGCGAATCGCTGCGCGACAACCCGGCACTCGCCGGCGAACTTGCCGCCGGCGGACCGGCCACGGTGGACGGACTGCAGGGCAACCACATCTCGCTGGTGCGTCCGGCGAACGATCCGCCGTTCCAGTCCTACTTCACCGACTATGACGGCCAGTTCGACAACCCTCAGAACCAGGGCCACATGGGCGACGTCGAGGTCGCGCAACCTTGCCAGGGTGGCTATGGCTACATTCCGCCGTACTTCCCGCCACCGGGCTACACGCCCCCGCCGGCCGACGGCTTCAACCTGAGGCTCGACAAGCAGGCGGACCCGGAGACGTGCGCCGTCACGGCGACGGGCTTCAACTGCCAGTACACGATCCGCGTCACCAACACCGGCCCCGGCTTCTATTGGGGACCGCTGCAGGTCATCGACTGGTTCCCGCAGAACCCGCCCGGCGCGGTGGTGAACTTCGATCCGTCGCCGCCGTGGGTCTGTGGCAATACCGGACCGTCGCAATATGAATGCGATTATCCGGACGTGCCCCTGTGGCCCGGCGACAGCGTCGACCTGCATGTCAGCGTCGACCTGCCGGCGGCCACCGATCTGTGCAACCTCACCAATGTCGCCGAGCTTGCCTGGGCGCCGGGGTGGGGCGACGCCGATCCGTCCGACGACGCGGCCTTTGCCAACGCGCTGATACCCAACAGCAAGTGCAATCCGCCGCCCGGCGACCACACCAACCTCAAGATCGAGAAGCGTGGCCTGCCGGTCTGCCTCGACAAGGGAGCCAACTGGGCATGTCTGTACCTGATCACGGTGACCAACACCGGTCCTGGTGACTACACCGGCGACATCGTGGTTCACGACAAGCTGTCGGTCGCCAATCCGATCGCATGGCTGCCGCCGCAGTGGACCTGCACGAATCCCGGACCGGACCACATCTGCACCTTCCCGGAAGCGAGTTTGCCGGATGGTGGTGGCGGTCATCTTGCCGCGACCCACAGCATCGGGTTGCTGATCGGCGTGCTGGTGCCCAAGGCCGCGCAGGAACAGGCACAAGCCTGCACGGTGAGCAACCAGGCAGAAATCACCAAGGCGCCTGGCGGGTCTCCGATGAACGTCAATCCCGCCGACGATACCTCTGCCGTGGTCGAGTCGGCGACGCCGGGACGGAACTGCGAGCCTGTCGGCAAGCAATCCGACCTGTCGATCGAGAAGCGTGGTCTCACCTGCGTGCGCTACGGCGGGCAGGGCGGCCAGACCGTCGCCGCGGTCGTCCCCGGCGCGGGTGGAATGTGGGCGTGCTACTTCGCCATTACCGTCCACAACAACGGCCCCGACGATTTCACCGGCGCCCTGACGATCAAGGACACCTTCGTCGGGTTCACGCCGGTGGCGCCTTCGCCGGCATTCGCACCACCGATCTGCGCCTCTGACGGCGGCGGTGGCTACGATTGCTCGGCGGCGGGGACCATCGCCAGCGGCAATACCGCCGGACCTCTGGTGGTCGGTGTGCTGGTGCCTGACGACGGCCAGACCTGCGACATCACCAACCAGGCGGAGATCACCGCGCCGGCTGGCGGTTCGTCGCAGAACACCAACCCGGGCAACGACACGGCGCAGGCAAGCCTGCACATCCCGTCGATCAAGTGCGCCCAGGCGCAGGAAATCCAGGTGTGTCCGGTGCAGAGCCGGATGCCTGACGGCGGGTGCTGCCCGGACGGCGGCACCTGGAACGGTCGGGCCTGCTCGAACGGGCAGCAACCTCCGCCGCCGCGCGTTGCGCCCGAGTGCCGGGCAGGCACCCACGGGACCTACCCGAACTGTGTGCAGAACGTGTGCCCACAAGGGACCTACGGCCGGTACCCGAATTGTGTGAAGCAGCCTCCGGTGCGGAAAGTGTGTCCGACAGGGACGCATGGCCGGTACCCGGACTGCATCCGCAATGTCTGCCCGCAGGGAACCTATGGTCGCTACCCGAACTGCGTGAAGCAGCCTCCGGTGCGGAAAGTGTGTCCGGCAGGGACACATGGCCAGTATCCGAACTGCGTGCGCAACGTGTGCCCGCAGGGGACCTATGGCCGGTATCCGAACTGCGTGAAGCAGCCGCCGATCCGCAAGGTGTGCCCGGCGGGCACGCACGGCACCTATCCGCGGTGCGTGAAGAACGTCTGCCCGAAGGGAACCTACGGCACCTATCCGCGGTGCGTGAAGCGGCCGACGACGGGGCCGACGCTTCAGATCAACCCGAATCTGAAGCTGCTGGTCCCGCCGACCCAGCCGACCCTCCGCTAATCCGGCTGAACAGCACGACATGACGAAGGGCGGCCGCGAGGCCGCCCTTCCGTTTTCTGGCGGCGCGCGGCAGCGATCTCCTGCGGTCCCGCCCGCACGGAAGCCCAAGCGAGGTGAACAGAGTATGAAATTCGAGGCTAAAATTCCTAGGAATTTTTTCTTGACACCGTGACGCTGTTTCCGTATGGTCCAGCTAACGTCGCAGAAGTGGGCGATCGGTTCTCCTCCCCCCGCCGCGCCCCCCAAGCCCAACAGACCTCCGGGCATCTGCGACCAGACCTGGACCCCCGCTGCTGCCCCGCCGCGGGGGTTTTTCTTTCCGGGAATTGCCCATGAGCCTTGTGGACGCAGAAACAGCGGCGCGGCCCAATGGCGGCGCCGGCCCGCCAGCGATGGCGCCACGGGCGGAGCCGGAGCGGCACCTGGTCATCGGCTTCGACAAGGTGAGCCGTCGGGTGCTCGATCCCGACGCCTATGTGGTGCTGCGCGCCGAAGCGCGGCGGATGGTCGAGGGCACGGTTCTCTCGCAATACGAAATCACCCGACGCCTCGACATCAAGCCGACGACACTCTCTTACTGGAAACAGCGCGAAGGCTGGACGCGGCCAGCCGGCGCGCCGCTGCCACCGCTGCTGGCGCCGACGCTGCCCAAGGGTGAGAAAGCCGAGGCGCGGCATCTGCGCATGATCGGGCGGCTCTATCGTGTCTTCGAGCGGCAGACGGCGGACCTTGAAGCGCGCGCCGTGCAGCCCGGCGCCACCACCGACGAGAAGGACGCGCGCGCGCTCAGCGTGCTCGCCAAGACACTTGAAACACTGATTGCGCTCGACCGGGACGACGGCGGCAAAGCGACCAAGCCGGAGCCCGTGAACCGTGGAGACTACAGAGCCGAACTTGCGCGCACTCTTTCGCGCTGGGCTGAAGAAGGGGAAGAGCCCGGCAAGATTTCTTGAGACGCTTCCCGAATGGCTGGCCGAAGGCTTCGCCAAGGACTGGCGACGTCGTGCGCGGCCTGACCAGTTACCGCCCGACGGCGATTGGCTGGTGTGGCTCATCCTCGGCGGGCGCGGCGCGGGAAAGACGCGCGCCGGTGCCGAATGGGTGCGCGCGATCGCGACCGCCGAGCCGAAACCGGCCGGCCCGATCGCGCTGGTGGGAGAAACCTTCGCCGACACCCGCGAGGTGATGATCGAGGGCGTCTCGGGCTTGCTCGCTGTTCATCCCTCGTCGCAGCGGCCGGAATGGCAACGCACGCGCCGAAGGCTCGTCTGGCCGAACGGCACGATAGCGCAGGCCTTCTCGGCGGAAGACCCGGAGAGCTTGCGCGGCCCGCAATTTTCCGCCGCATGGTCGGACGAACTCGCCAAATGGCGCTATCCCGACGCCTGTTGGGACATGCTGCAATTTGGACTGCGCCTGGGCGCGCATCCGCGCCAGGTGGTGACCACGACGCCGCGGCCGATCCCGCTTCTGAAGCGGCTGATCGGGGGGCAAGCGGACGGCACGACCGTGGTCAGCCGCGCCACCACGGCGGACAACGCGCTGAACCTCGCGCCGGGATTCCTCAGCCGCGTGGTTGCGCGCTATCACGGCACGCGCCTCGGCCGGCAGGAGCTGCTGGGCGAGATGATCGAGCAACGCGCCGACGCGCTCTGGCAGCGCGACATGATCGAGATGGCGCGCGTCGCCAAGGCGCCCGATCTCGCGCGCATCGTGGTGGCGGTCGATCCGCCGGCCTCGAAGCGCAGCGGGCGGTGCGGCATCGTCGCCGCGGGGCTCGGGCAGGACGGCGTCGGCTATGTGCTTGCCGACGGCAGCGTCGGCCAGGTGCGCCCAGCCGAATGGGCGGCTGTCGCGATCGCGCTCTACCGGCGCTTTGGCGCCGACGCGCTGATCGCCGAGGTCAACCAGGGCGGCGACATGGTCGCCGCCGTGATGCGCGAAGTCGATGCGGGCGTGCCGGTGAGGCCGGTGCGCGCGACGCGGGGAAAATGGCTGCGCGCCGAGCCGGTCGCCGCGCTCTACGCGCAGGGGCGCGTGCGCCATGTCGGTGTGCTGCCGGAACTGGAAGACGAGATGTGCGACTTCGGCGTTGACGGGCTTTCCGCCGGCCGCTCGCCGGACCGGCTCGATGCGCTGGTCTGGGCGCTCACCGCGCTGATGCTGGGCGAGGCTGGCGAGCCGAAGGTGAGAGGGGTGTGACGCCCGCCGGCGCCTAGTCCGGCCTGTGCGCCTCCTCGAAGCGCCCGAGCCAATCTAGGGTCTCGGTGAAACTCTCGGGATAGCGCGTATTGGCCTGCAGCGTGCGCCGCAGGGACGTGCCCAGCGCCGCGGCAAATCCGGGATCGCGCTCGGCGGCGGCCTCCGCAATGGCGAGTGTCACGTCACGCAGGGCATCGACACGGTCGGGCATTCTCTTTCACCTCTTCTGGCAAAGCGCGCCGGACGCCGGGCGCGGACCGCCCCGGTCGGGAATGCCGTCGCACAGGGACGGCGAATCGGCTACGCTGATGCTTCGCGTTTTAAGATGGTCTTAATTTCTGGATGGTAACAAAAACCAAACGGACCCCGGAGTCAAGCGTGACCTCCAATGGCGACCTGACCTGGAGCGTGCAGCGGCGGCTGGCTTTCATCGAGGCCCGCCTGTTCTGGCTCGGCCAGGTCAGCCGCGCCGACATCGTCGGGCGCTTCGACGTCTCGCTCAGCCAGGCCTCCGCCGACATCGCCCGCTATGTCGCGCTGAACCCCGCGGGCGTCGAATACGACCGCTCGGCCAAGCGCTACGTCACCGGCGACCGGTTCCGGCCGGTCTTCGCGCCGCCCAGTGCGCGCGGCCTACTCGGCGAACTGCGCCTGGTGGAGGAGGGGCTGCTGCCGGCGGACCAGACCATGCTCGGCGGCGTGCCGCCCTTCGACGCGACGCCGGTTCCCGACCGCGCGATCGACGCCACCGTGCTGCGCGAGGTGCTGTGCGCGATCCGCGAAGCGCGGGCGCTCGACTGCTTCTACCAGTCGATGAGCCGGCCGGAGCGGACGCCGCGGACGATCGAGCCGCACGCCGTCGCCTTTGACGGCTTCCGCTGGCACACGCGCGCCTTCGATCGTGAGACGGGAGAATTCCGCGACTTCGTCCTCGGGCGCCTGTCGCGGCCGAAGCTCGCCGGACCGGCGGACAGCACCACGGCCGCCGATGCCGACTGGAACGATTTCGTCGAACTGGTCGTCGCCCCGCATCCGGGCCTGACGCCGGCGCAGGCGAAGGCGGTGGCGCTCGACTACGGCATGACGCGGGGCAACGTGCGGCTGAAGGTGCGGCGGGCGCTGCTCTACTACGCCCTCAAGCGCCTCGGACTCGATCACGACCCGGAATCGCGGCCGCCGAACGTCCAGCAGATCGTGCTCGTCAATCGCGCGGAGGTGATGCAACACGTGCCGGGCGCGATGACCTGATCCGGCGGCGGACGGTTCGGCGAATGAGAACGGCGACCTCGAATCGACAAACCCATATCGCTTGGGTGGTCGGCCGCTTTGCTGAACACGCAAGCCGAGCGCGCGCACGACTCCAATATCCACAGGCGCGAACCAACGGAAGCCTCTGACCGAGAACGCAAAGCAGGTCGCCCGGCGTGTGCCGGTAAAGAATCCGGCAAGGCTAACGGCAAGCGTAATTTGCGAATTGGAGCGAGGCGGGATGGTGTGACCGTGGCCTGTCGCTTCTGTGGAAGGAGCACAAGTCACCCGCCCGTCGCTTCTGTGAGGCCACTCAAGGCGACGGGCGGGACCGTTTCAACCGGCCGTGGATGGCCGGCGAGGGCATTCCGGGATCGCACCTCACCATGAGGCTGGCTCCATTGCCCCCGAATTCCGCTGCGCTCCGCGCTCGCTACGCCGAATCCGTCACATTGCGTGAACCCGCCGCGGCGGCTATCACGGGAACAACCCCGAATACGGGGTATCCCTCACGCTCATTCAGACGGACAGAACCCATGAAACAGAGACGTGCATCACGGCTCGGCACCGCCGTGTCGGAAATCGGCTTCGGCGCCTGGGCGATCGGCGGCACCTGGGGCGAGGTCAGTGAGGCGGACGCGCAAGCGGCGCTCAACGCCGCGCTCGACACCGGCGTCACCTTCATCGACACCGCCAACGTCTATGGCGACGGCCGCTCGGAGACGATCATCGGCCGCGTGTTGAAGGCGCGCGGCGGCACGCGACCGTTCGTGGCCACCAAGACCGGCCGCGAGGGCGACAACAAGCCGGAGAGCTACAACAAGGCGAACATCACCAAGTCCGTCGAGGCGAGCCTCAAGCGGCTGCAGATGGATGCGCTCGACCTCGTCCAGCTGCACTGCCCGCATCTGGCGGTCTATTACATGCCCGAGGTCTTCGACGTCCTCGACGGACTGGTGAAGGACGGCAAGCTGAAGAAGTACGGCGTCAGCGTCGAGAAGGTGGAGGAGGGGCTGAAGGCGATCGACTTCCCTCGCGTCGCTTCGGTGCAGATCATCTACAACATCTTCCGCCAGCGCCCCGAACGGCTGTTCTTGCCCGAGGCGGCGAAGAAGGGTGTCGCGACGATCGTGCGCGTGCCGCTGGCCAGCGGCCTGTTGACCGGCAAGATGAAGGCCGACACCAAATTCGCCGCCGACGACCACCGCACCTTCAACCGCGAGGGCGCCGCCTTCGACAAGGGCGAAACCTTCTCCGGCGTGCCCTATGACGTCGGCCTGGCGGCGGTCGAGGAGCTGCGTAAGCTGGTGCCGGCCGGCGCCGCGATGGCGGGTTTCGCGCTGCGCTGGATTCTGATGAACGAGGCGGTGACCGTGGTCATCCCCGGCGCCAAGAACATGGCGCAGGCGGAGGGCAATTCCGCGGCGGCCGACCTGCCGGCGTTGTCGGCCGATGTGATGGCGGCGGCGAAGAAGGTCTATGACGACCGCATCGCCAAATATGTCGATCAGCTCTGGTAGGGGCTGACGCGGTAGGGTGGGTTAGGCATAAGCGTCGCAACCCACCGTGGACTCTCATCACACGCGATGGGTTGCGCCTTCGGCGCTAACCCATCCTACTGCCCGCGGCCGACGAAGGCCGCCGGGATGAGCGCCAGCCAGCCGAGGATCATGGCGCTGCCACCGACGGGCGCCAGGAACGGCAGCGGGCTTGCGCCGAGGAAGTGAAGCGCCACGAGATCGGCCGAGAAGACCAGCGCGCCGCCGCCGATGAGGAGCGTCGCGATGCGCGTCGACCAGTGGCGGCCGGCCAGCAGCGCCAGCACCAGCACCGCCGGCGCCTGGGTGAGCGCGATCAGCGCCAGCGCGCCGAGGATGCGCGTGTCGCCGAGATGGGTGGCACCGGCTGCCGCGGCAACGCCGACCGCGCCGAGAATCCCAGCTGCGACGATGGTAAGGCGGGAGAACCAGGCGGCTTCGGATGTCATCGCTAAGCTCCGGATCGTTTCGGGCAACAACGAAAGACCCTAGTCGCCGGCACGCCCATCGAACAGGGGACGAGAGGCCGCGCCCTTGGCCGATGCGGATCGCGTGCGAGGCGGTGCGGAGATTGCTGCGCCTGAGGCGAAGCGCGCTCGAGCGCATTTGAACGGAGACTTTTCCATGCGCATTCCATTTCTTGCGCCGCGGCGGACGCCGCCGGCGGCCGAACCCGTGCGCGCCCCCGGGCAGCATGAAGCCAAGGCTTCCGCCGCAGGGCCGCTGATCGCCTTCCAGAGCCATGGCAGGCCGGCCTGGACGCCGCGCAACTATGCGGCGCTGGCGCGCGAGGGCTATGCCGGCAACGCCATCGCCTATCGCTGCATCAGGCTGATCGCGGAAGCCTCGGCGAGCGTGCCGTGGTTGCTCTATGACGGCGCAGCGGAGATCGACGAGCACCCGCTGCTGGCGCTGCTGGCGCGGCCGAACAAGGGACAGGCGGGGGCCGACTTCCGCGAGGCGTTGGCCGGCTATCTGCTGACGGCGGGCAACGCCTATGTGGAAGCCGTGTCGGTCTCTCCTGATTTTGGCGGCTCCGCCGCCGGGGGCATCGTGCGCGAGCTGCACACGCTGCGCCCCGACCGCATGAAGGTGGTGCCGGGCAGCGACGGCTGGCCGGAGGCCTATGAATATTCGGTCGACGGGCGCTCGCTGCGCTTCTCCGTGCCGGCGGACGGACCGTCGCCGATCCTGCATCTGAAACTCTTCCATCCGCTCGACGACCATTACGGCTTCGCGCCCATCGAGGCGGCGGCGGTGGCGCTCGACATCCACAATGCGGCCGGCGCCTGGAACAAGGCGCTGCTCGACAATTCGGCGCGGCCTTCCGGCGCGCTGGTCTATCAGGCCAAGGACGGCGGCAACCTGACAAGCGAGCAATACGAGCGGCTGAAGGCCGAGCTCGAAGCCGGCTTCACTGGCGCGAAGCGGGCCGGGCGGCCGCTGCTGCTCGAAGGTGGGCTCGACTGGAAGGCGATGAGCCTGAGCCCCAAGGACATGGATTTCCTCGAGGCCAAGAATGGTGCTGCGCGCGAGATCGCGCTCGCCTTCGGCGTGCCGCCGATGCTGCTCGGCATCCCCGGCGACAACACCTATGCCAACTTCAAGGAGGCCAACGCCGCCTTCTGGCGTTCGACCGTGCTGCCGCTGACCGCCAAGATCGCCGGGGCGCTCGGCGCCTGGCTGGCGCCGGCCTTCGAGGATCGCACACTGGCCGGATCAGGCGCGGCGACGAGACTGCGTCTCTGGTTCGACGCCGACCAGGTCGATGCGCTTTCCGCCGACCGCGCGGCGCTGTGGGAGCGCGTCGCCAAGGCCGACTTCCTCACCATCAACGAGAAGCGCGCGGCGGTCGGCTATCAGCCGGTGGAGGAGGGCGAGGGGATGGGGGCGGATTCATGAAACAACCGTGCCAATCACCAGCCTCGACGCAGTGCCGAGCTTCGCTCGCGAGGCAAGAGCAGACATCGCGGTTTCGGCGGCCAGATGTCTGTATTTGACCCAAGGGCAACTTCGGTGAATGCGGCGATTCGTCCATGTCAGTTCTACGAGCGTCGCACTCATATACAGACCGACAATAGGCACCAGGCACGACCTTCGCTGCAGGGTCTTTCGTTGGAACAACTTCAGACATCACGATCTCTTGCGACAGCGTAGGCCGCGCCTCGCCACATCTGGCTGAGGACGCGGAAATGAAAAACGTCGACGTATTGGTGATTGGTGGAGGACCCGGTGGCACACCGGCGGCGATGGCTCTTGCAAGCGCGGGCCGTCACGTTCTTCTGGTCGAGAAAGGCAGGGGCCTGGGCGGAACCTGCCTGTTCGAAGGCTGTATCCCTTCCAAGATCCTGCGCGAGAGCGCTCACCGCCTGAGCGCCATCAAGCATTCGCAAGAGTTCGGTCTGCGCGTGCCGGAAGGCCCGATCGAAATCGATTGGCACGCGATCATGGGGCGCAAGGCCACGATCCTGAAGCGGCGCTCCGACGGAGCCTTGCAGCACACGCATCAGTTTCCGACCCTGTCGGTTCAGTTCGGCAGCGCCGTGATGGTCGGCCCGCGCCACGCCCGGGTCATTCCGAATGACGGTGAGCCCGAGGACATCGCGTTCACCAACGCGATCATCGCCACCGGATCGGTGCCCCAGTTGCTGCCGATCGAGGGTATCGATCTGCCGCAGGTGATCACGAGTGAACAACTGCTCGAGGTCCAGCGTCCGCCGGAACGCCTCGTCGTCATCGGCGCCGGTCCCATCGGCGTCGAGATGGCGCAGATCTTTGCCGCCTTTGGCAGCCAGGTGACGCTGATCGAGGCCGGCCCGCGCATCCTTGCGCCGGTCGAGGAGGAGGTTGCCATCGCGTTGCAGACGCACATCCAGCGTCAGGGCATCACATTGGAACTCGGTGTGCAGGTTCAAGCGATCTCCAGCCACGGCAACGGCGTCCGCGTGGAATACCGTGATGCCAACGGCGCTGAGCATGCGGCCGACGCCGATTCCATTCTCGACGCGACCGGACGCAGCCCGAATGTCGACGGTCTCGGACTGGAGCACACGGCAGTGCGCTTCGACCATCACGGCATCAAGGTCGACGACACGCTCGAGACCGACGAACCCGGCATCCATGCCGTCGGCGACGTCATCGGGCAGCCGATGTTCGCCCATTGGGCGACCGCCCAGGGGCTGGCGCTGGCAGGCCATCTCCTCGGTCGGCCGGTCCGCTTTCCGACACCGGAGAACAATTCTGCGGTCATCTTCAGCACGCCCGAGGTCGGCATTGCCGGTCTCACCGAGAGCGAAGCCCGCGCGGCCGGCCACAAGGTCGGCGTAGCCCACTACGACTATCGGGCTGACGCCCGGGCGCAGGTCTCGGACCATCCCGAGGGCATGCTCAAGATCGTCTATGACGACAAGACCCGCGCCGTGCTCGGCGTCCATATCCTTGTCGAGGACGCCGCACCGCTTCTCGGCGAGGGCACATTGGCGGTCGGTGCGCACGTGCCCGTGGAGGCTCTCGCCACGGCAATCCACGCGCATCCGACGCTGAGTGAATCAATGGGGAGCGCAGCACGCGAGGCCTTGGCTCCGCGCCACTAGCGACGCGTCGCTCGCAGCCGGTAGTGCGACGTCGGCAGGGCAGGGCTTGCGCCTGAAGCCCTGCTGACGTCCCCTCATGGACATCCGCGTCGGACAGGCCGATCGCGGCGCTCTCGATGGGGGCGTCTCGACGCGGCGCGTCATTTCCGGCACTGTGCCCGTGTCGAGATGTGACCCGAACGGCCAATGGACAGGCTACAGCGCAGCACTCCAGGGCAGGCGATCTCCCGTTTTTGCGGCAAGCAGTAAGTTCGGGGGGCGCCTTTGAACAGAGACGATCCGTTGACCAGTTGGACCGACCTGGTCCGGCAGCTCGACAATCTGCTCGCGCACATAGCCGGCTGGCTTCAGTTGCTGCTGGAGCCCTGGGGGCTGCTGCAACTTCTGTTGATCGCGATTCTGGCGGCGATCGCCTGGTTCGCGGGGAGCCGGCTGGAGCCGCCGATCGAGCAATGGGTGCGCCAACGCGACACCACGCTTCGCCGCATGCGGCTCTATGCCCTCGTTCTCCGCCGCATCCGCCCCATTCTGTTCGTCGTGTTGGCGCTTCTCGCCGTGGCGACCCTGCGCCAGACGATACCGCAGGACCGCTCGCATCTGGTTCTCATTGCGGCCAACCTCGTCGCGGTGTGGGTCGTCGTATCCATCACATCGCGCTTCATCCGCAATCGCCTCGTGGCGCGCGTCGTGGCCGTCGGCGCCTGGCTCATCGCCGCCCTGAACATCCTGAACCTCGCGCAAACGGCGACGGCCGTGCTCGATGCCGCGGCCGTCAACGTCGGCGATGTCCGCGTTTCTCTGCTTCTGGTTCTCAAGGCGGCGCTCGTCCTGACCATCCTCTTCTGGCTGGCATCCGCCATCAGCGTCGCCAGCGAGCGGCGTCTCGAGTTGCTGGAGGACATGTCGCCCTCCATGCGCGTGCTGGCCGGGAAGCTCTTGCGGATCGGCCTGTTCACGCTCGCCGTCTTCGTCGGTCTGCAATCCATCGGCCTCGATCTGACCGGCCTCACCGTCTTTTCCGGTGCCGTTGGCCTCGGCCTCGGCTTCGGACTGCAGAAGGTGGTGTCCAACCTGGTGTCGGGCATCATTCTTCTCATCGACCGGTCCATCAAACCGGGGGATGTCATCTCGCTGGGCGAGACGTTCGGCTGGATCAAGCAGCTCAATGCCCGCTACGTGTCGGTGATCACACGCGACGGCCGCGAGTACCTGATCCCCAACGAGGACCTCGTCACCAGCCAGGTCATCAACTGGTCCTACTCGGACAAGAACATTCGGCTGGAGGTGCCATTCGGCGTCAGCTACGGCTCCGATCCGCATCTGGTGCGGAGGATCGCCGTGGACGCCGCCAAGCGCGTGTCACGGGTGATGAGCGTGCCGGCGCCGCTCTGCCACCTGACCGCTTTCGGCAACTCGTCGATCGACTTCGTGCTGCGCTTCTGGATCACCGACCCGGCGGGCGGCGTGGTCAACGTCAAGAGCGACATCCTCCTGGCGCTGTGGGATGTGCTGAAGGAGAACAACATCGAAATCCCCTATCCGCAGCGCGATGTGCATGTGAAGACGCTCGTTGGCCTCCCCGGGGCAACGGCGGCATCAGACGGGGAGCCGCCGCAGTAATCGCGGCGGCGGCTTTCACTCCCCCCTGAGCGCCAGCCACAGGCCGCCGGCGACCAACAGGCTGCCGCTGGTCCAGCGGATGAAGCGGGCGCGGCCTGAGCTGAGGCCCGTGGCGACGCGGGCGGCAAGCAGCACCACGATCGTATCGGTGATCGCGGCGACCGCCATGGCGGTCAGCCCCATGATGAGGATCTGAAGGGGCGCGCTGCCGGCGGGATCGATGAACTGCGGAAAGAAGGCGCCGAAGAAGAGCAGCGCCTTCGGGTTGCTGACCTCGACCATCATCGCCTGGGTAAAGAAGCCGCCGCGCGGCGGCTGCTTGGGGACGGCGCCGTGGGCGTCGTCGCGCCCGAGGATGAGCCTGACGCCGAGGAAGACGAGATAGGCGGCGCCGAGAAGCCGCACCCAGACGAACCACGCGCCCATCGCCGCGATCAGCGAGGCGAGACCGGCCAGCGTCAGCACCACCATGACGGCGAAGCCCGCCTGAAAACCGGCGACATTGGCCAGGCCCGCGCGGCGGCCGTGGCGCAGGCTGTTGGCGACCATCAGCGTCACCGACGGGCCGGGCGCGATCATCACCACGATGGTGGCGGCGAGGAAGGTGAGCCAGGTGGAGAAGTGCATGGGCGGGGTTCAGGCGGCGAGAGAGGTACGCGGCCCAAGCCTAGCACAGGGGCCGCTCCATTGACCGCCCGGAAAATGACGCGAGATGGAGCGCCGGTGACGTGGACTGCCTCACGCACACTTTCATGGAGCGCGGTGACCTCGCGCATCTTGCGCTGTTCCTGTGGGCGAGCGGCGCCAGCGCGCTGCTCGTCTGGACGCTGAGAGAGCTTGCCGCCTCCAACCGGCGCTTCAACGATTTCGTCAACGAGATCGCGCGGCTGAACCGGTTCTTCGATCGGGATTGAGGGCTTGTCACCTCTCCTATGGGGAGAGGTCGCGAGCGACAGCGAGCGGGTGAGGGGATGTTGCCTCACGAGGGGCAGTACGCCCTCACCCCACGCACCTAGTTCCCCCCGATCAAGTCGGGGGTCACAAGGTGCGCGGCCCTCTCCCCACGGGAGGTGGAAGTCCCACGAAGCGCCTGCGCGAATCGCGAAGGATGCGAGCCATGAAACACATGCTGATGCTGATCGGCAGCGCGCGCTCGGGCGCGCATCATGCCGTGTTCCACGAGTTTGCCGAGGGGTTGGCGCGCGTGATCCACCGCCGAGGATGGACCACGCGCGTGCGGGCGGTGGAACTGTAGGGAAGACGGGCCACATCCTCCATCCGTCGTCCTCCGCGAAAGCGGAGGATCAGGTTCGACAGACGCGGCGTTTCAACTCGCGGGAAGCGACCTCCGGTCAAGCCGGAGGATGACCGTTGGGTAAGAAGCGTCACCGCATCGAAACGCTACGTCCGTGATTTCTGGGTCCCGACCTCCGCCGGGGCGAAACGTTCTTGATGGAGCCCATATGATCCTCACCGAACGGAAATTCTCGCCTGCGACGCTCTCGGCCGTCGAGGCCGACGGAACGTTCGCCGGCTATGCCTCGCTCTTCGGCCGCGCCGATCTTGGCCGCGACATGGTGATGCCCGGCGCCTTCCGCGCTTCGCTCAAGAAGCGCGGGGCGGCAGGGGTCAAGATGCTGTTCCAGCACGACCCCAACACACCGATCGGTGTCTGGCTCGATATCCGCGAGGACGGCGAGGGGCTGTTCGTGAAAGGGCGGCTGACGACCGACGTCGAGCGGGCGCGCGAGGTGCTGTCGCTGATGCGCGCCGGGGCGCTCGACGGGCTGTCGATCGGCTACCGCACCGTGCGCGGACGCACCGACGCCAAGACTGGCGTGCGTGCGCTCCACGAGGTCGACCTGTGGGAGATCTCGGTGGTGACCTTTCCCATGCTGCCCGAGGCGCGCGTCGTGAGCGTCAAGGACATGAACGCGCAGCTGGCGCGGACGATCCGGCGGGCGGCGGCGCTGGTGCGGGGCGCAATGGGCTGACCGGAATTTCCCTCTCCCGGTGGGAGAGGGCCGCCGGCCTTGGCAAGCGGAGCGAGCCTTAGGCCAGCAGGGTGAGGGATCGTGGCCAGTCGATGGTCCATACCCCCTCACCCTTTGCGCCTGGTTCGCTCCGCTCCCAAGGCGCCAAGCCCTCTCCCCACAGGAGAGGGGCGCAAGACAACCATCTCCGAGAGAAGGAAGAGAAGCATGCAGGCTGAACCCGTGCGCGCGCCCGAAACCAAGGCCGCGGAGACGACCGGCGACGTCGCCGGGGCGTTCGACGACTTCATGAGGACGTTCGAGGCGTTCAAGGCGGAGAACGACTTGCGCCTCGCCGAGATCGAGCACAAGCGCGTCGCCGACGTGCTGACCAATGACAAGGTCGACCGCATCAACCGCGCCCTCGACGAGCAGAAGCGGCTGATGGATTCGCTGGTGCTGAAGACGCGCCGGCCGCTGCTCGGCCGCGACGGCCAGCCGCTCTCGGCCGATGCAATCGAGCACAAAGCCGCCTTCGAGGCCTATGTGCGCGGCGGTGCCGAGGAGGCGCTGCGCAGCATGGAGAAGAAGGCGCTCTCGGTCGCCTCCGACGGCGGCTATCTGGTGCCCGACGAGACCGAGCGCGAGATCGGCCGCAGGCTTTCCGCTGCTTCGCCCATCCGTGCGATTGCCGGCGTGCGCCAGGTTTCGGGCAGCACCTACAAGAAGCCCTTCGTCACCGCAGGCGCCGCCACCGGCTGGGTGGGCGAGACCGATAGCCGGCCACAGACCACCGCGCCGAACTCTGGCCGAGCTCGAGTTCCCCACCATGGAGCTCTACGGCATGCCGGCGGCGACCGCGACGCTGCTCGACGACTCGGCCGTCAACATGGACGAGTGGCTGGCCGGCGAGGTCGAGACTGTCTTCGCCGAGCAGGAAGGCACGGCCTTCGTTGCCGGCGACGGTGACAAGAAGCCGACCGGCTTCCTCTCCTACACGACCATCGCTGAGGCGAGCTGGGCCTGGGAGAAGATCGGCTATGTGGCGACCGGCGTCGACGGCGCCTGGCCGGCGGCGACCCCCTCCGACATCCTGGTCGATCTCGTTTATGCGCTAAAGGCCGGCTATCGCCAGAACGGCACCTGGGTGATGAACCGCGCCAGCCAGGTGGCGATCCGCAAGATGAAGGACGACAGCGACAACTACATCTGGCAGCCGGCGGCAGTGGCCGGCCAGCCGGCGAGCCTGATGAACTTCCCCATCGCCGAGTCCGAGGACATGCCCGACATCGGCTCGGACACCTTCGCCGTCGCCTTCGGCGATTTCCGCCGCGGCTATCTGATCGTCGACCGCGTCGGCGTGCGCGTCCTGCGCGATCCCTATTCCGCCAAGCCCTACGTGCTCTTCTACACCACCAAGCGGGTGGGCGGCGGCGTGCAGGACTACGACGCGATCAAGCTGCTGAAATTCGGCACGGCCTGAGCCGCCCCGTCCCTCCCCGGGCCTGTGCCGACGGGCGGCCCTGCGGGCGATGAGCCTGCGGGGCCGTCCGACATATTCACGAACAACCGTCATCCCCCGGCGAGCCCGGCGAGACCGGGGGATCGCTCTACCATCGAACAATGGGTGCCGTGCTTGCCGCGGTCGATCCTCCGGTCAAGCCGGAGGATGACGGGTGATTTGGCACAGGCGCCGTTGCATCACGTCAGGGACATTTCATGACAGCAGCACTCATCACGGCGCCGGCGCTGGAGCCGGTGAACCTTGCGGACGCCAAGGCGCATCTGCGTCTCGACAGCGACGACGACGACCAGCTCATCAGCGCGGCGATCGTTTCGGGGCGTGTGCATGTCGAGGCGCTGACGCGGCGCTGCCTGATCGAGCAGGGCTGGCGCGTCTATCTCGACCAGTGGCCGCGCAGGCGCATCGTGACGCTATCGCCGGCACCGCTGATCTCGGTCGATACCGTTACCGTCTATGACGCCAACGGCGACCCGGCGACGGTGAGTGCGGACGATTACGAGGTCGACACGGTCGCCGTGCCCGGTCGGCTGGTGCTCTCGGGCGATGCGGCGGTGGTGATCGGCAAGGCGGTGAACGGCATCGAGATCGACGTCACTGCCGGCTACGGCCCGTCGAGTGTCGACGTGCCGGCGCCGCTGCGCCAGGCGATCATGATGCTCACCGCCCACTGGTACGAGCACCGCGGCGCCGTCGGCCACGACATGGCCGGCACCGTGCCGCCGCTGGGCTTCGACGCGCTGATCGCGCCCTACCGGGTCCTCTCGCTATGAGCGCGCCCGACTACGACCCCGGCTGGCTGCGCCACCGGGTAACGGTGGAATCCGGCGCCAGCGCGCCGGACGGCGCCGGTGGCGAGACGGTATTGTGGGACACGCTGGCGACACTGTGGGCGAACATCGAGCCCACGAGCGCCGGCGAGAAGATCGTCGCCGGACACCTTTCGGGCGTGGTCACGCATCTGGTGACCTTCCGCTTTCGCGACGACCTGGCCGGCGGCATGCGGGTCGCGTTCCGTGGGCGATATTTCCGCGTGCTCGCCGTCCACGATCCCGACGAAAGCCGCCGCTATCTGGTCGCCAAGTGCATGGAGGAAGCGCCATGAGCGACGCGTTGCGGCTGACCGGCAGCGACCTGGTGCGGGCACTAAGCGGCATGTCGCCGACCATCGACCAGGCGGCGCGACGGCAGGCCGAGGAGGTGGCGCGCGTCATGCGCGAGGAGGCGGGTGTCGCGGCCCGCGTCACCCGCCGCGGCAGCGGCGACTATGTCGTCAGCGTCGAGGGGCCGGGACTGTTTGCACGCGAGTTCGGGTCGGTGGACAAGCCGGCCGATCCTGTCGTCGCACGAGCGATTGCGGGGCTGAAGCCATGACCTCGGCAGCGCTTGCTTTGCAGAAGGCGGTCTATGCCGCGCTTGCGGCCGACGACGGCGTCGGCGCGCTGATCGGCGACCGCATCTATGACGGCGCGCCGCGCAACGCTGTCTTCCCCTACCTGACCATCGGCCAGACGACGCAGACCGACTGGAGCACCGGCACCGAGGACGGCACCGAGCACCGGCTCACCCTCGACGTGTGGTCGCGCCAGGGCGGCAAGAGCGAATGCCACGCCATCGCCGACACCATCCGCGTGGCGCTGCACGACGCGGCGCTGGCTCTCGATGGCCACGCGCTCGTCAACCTGCGCTTCGAGACCGCCGACATCGCGCGCGACCCGGACGGCATCACCTTTCACGGGCGATTGCGTTTTCGGGCGGTGACCGAACCGACCTAAGCCAAGAGGACATCACCATGACCGCACAGAAGGGCAAGGACCTTCTCTTAAAAATCGACAGCGACGGGGCGGGGACGTTCCAGACCGTCGCCGGGCTGCGCGCGCGCCGCATCAGCTTCAACGCCGAAAGCGTTGACGTGACCGACGCCGATTCCGCCGGCCGCTGGCGCGAGCTGCTCGAAGGCGCCGGCGTGAAGCACGCTAGCGTCAGCGGCTCCGGCATCTTCCGCGATGCCACCAGCGACGAGACCGTGCGCGGCGTCTTCTTCGACGGGCTGATCCGCGACTGGCAGGTGATCGTGCCCGATTTTGGCACGCTCTCCGGCGCCTTCCAGGTGACGGCGCTGGAATATTCCGGCGAGCACAATGGCGAACTCGCCTACCAGATGGCGCTGGAATTGGCTGGCGCGATTTCGTTCGCGGCGGCGTGACATGGTCAACCGGCAACGGGGCGAGGTCGAGGCGGTGCTCGACGGGCGGACATGGACGCTGTGCCTGACGCTCGGCGCACTGGCCGAGCTGGAAGCCGCGCTCGGCGCCCACGACCTGATGGAGTTGGCGCAGCGCTTCGGCGAGGGCAGGCTGGCCGCGAACGACGCAATCCGTGTGATCGGTGCCGGCCTGCGCGGCGCCGGCAATCTTGTCAGCGATGTCGAGGTCGCCGAGATGCGCGCCGAGGGCGGGGCGGCGGGCTACGTCGCCGTCGTCGGCGCGCTGCTGGCGGCGACCTTCGGCGAGGCCGATGGCTGAGACCTTCCCCTGGCGGCGGGCGATGGCCTTCGGTTTCGGGCGGCTGCGGCTTTCGCCGCGCGACTTCTGGGCGATGACCCCGCGCGAGCTGGCGGCGGCGGTGGAAGGCATCGTCGGGCCGCTGCCCGCGCCGCTCGACCGTACCGCGCTTGATGTGCTGATCGCGCGCTATCCCGACAAGGACAGGACATGACCACCGAAATCGACACACTGACCGTCGGCGTGACCGCCGACACGCGCGCCTTCGAGACGTCGATGCGGACGCTGACCGGTCAGGCGAACGGCTTTTCGAGGGCGATCTCGCGCGCCTTTCAGCAAGCGGTCGTCGGCGGCAAGGGCTTCGAGAGCGTGCTGTCGAGCCTGGCGCTGAAACTCGCCGGCCTGGCGCTCGACAGCGCCCTGCAGCCGGTGACGAGCGCCATCGGCAGCGGGATCGACGCGCTGTTCAAGGCGTTCGGTCTGGCCAAGGGCGGGATCGTCGCCAACGGTGCCGTGCGGCCATTTGCCGAGGGCGGGGTCGTGTCGCAGCCGACGCTGTTTCCGCTTGCCCGCGGCCTCGGCCTGATGGGCGAGGCTGGCGCCGAGGCCGTGCTGCCGCTGGCGCGCGGGGCAGACGGGACGCTCGGCGTCAAGGGCGGCGCCGCCGCGTCCGTTGCCGTCACCTTCAACGTGACGACCGCCGATGCCGACAGCTTCCGCAAATCGGAGACGCAGGTGACCGCCATGCTGGCGCGGGCGGTGGCAAGGGGACGCAGAGGATTGTGACATGCCCGCTTTGATCCCCTTCCATGAAGTCCGGTTCCCGACCGCCATCGCCTTCGGCGCCAGCGGCGGGCCGGAGCGCAAGACCGACATCGTCGCGCTCGGCTCCGGCCACGAGGAACGCAACAGCCGCTGGGCGGATTCGCGCCGGCGCTACAACGCCGGCTATGGCGTCAAGTCGCTCGACGACCTGCATGCCGTGATTGCCTTCTTCGAGGAGCGCCGCGGACGGCTCTATGGATTTCGGTGGCGCGACCGGGCGGATTGGAAGAGCTGCGTACCGAGCGCGGCACTGAGCGCCATCGACCAGGCGATCGGCACCGGCGACGGAGCGACCACAGCGTTCCAGCTCGTGAAGATGTATGGCGCGACCCATGCGCCGTGGTCGCGCACCATCGCCAAGCCGGTGGCCGGCTCCATCCTGGTGGCGGTGGACGGCACGCCACTGACGGAAGGCTGGAGTGCGGACGACACCACCGGTGTGGTGACCTTCGCGGCGCCGCCGGAGGAAGGCGCGGCGATCACCGCCGGCTACGAATTCGACGTCCCCGTGCGCTTCGACAGCGACACGCTGGAGATCAACCTCTCGCACTTTGCCGCCGGCGACATTCCTGCGATCCCGCTGGTGGAGATCAGGTTGTAGACAACGGGCCTGCGGAACAACCGACCCGCACGTCATTCCGGCGAAAGCCGGAATCCAGAGGGCATTTCCCAGTCCCGAGTTGAAGGGTGTCTGGACCCCGGCTTTCGCCGGGGTGTCGACGAAATATGCTGCTCGCCAGGAGCATTTCCATGCGCACCATCGATCCCGGCCTCGCCGCGCATCTTGCCGGCGGGGTGACCACGCTCTGCCGCTGCTGGAAGGTGACGCGGAGCGACGGCAGCGTGCTCGGCTTCACCGACCACGATCGCGCGCTCTCCTTCGAGGGCATCGACTACGAGCCGGAGAGCGGGCTCGATGCCAGCGAAGACACGAGCGAGACCGGCTTCGCCATCGGCGGGCTGGAGGCGGTGGGGGCGCTGTCGTCGGAGCGGCTGACGATCGCCGATCTCGCCGCCGGCCTCTACGACAACGCCGAGGTGGCGGTGTGGCTGGTCAATTGGACGACGCCGGCCGAGCGCCATCTGCTGCGCCTCGGCCATCTCGGCGAGGTGACGCGCGAAGACGGCACATTTCGCGCCGAGGTGCGCGGGCTCGCTGCCGAGCTCGACCAGCCCAACGGCCGCGTCTTCCGCCACAGTTGCGATGCCGACCTCGGCGACGCGCGCTGCGGCATCGATCTCGGCGATGCGGCCTTTCGCGGCACCGGCACCGTGCTTGCCGCGAGCAGTCGGCGGCGCTTCGCCGCCAGCGGTCTCGGCGACTTCGCTGCCGGCTGGTTCACCCGCGGGCGGCTTGCCTGGGCCGGCGGTGCCAATGCCGGCCGCGCCATCGAGGTGCGCGCCCACCGGATCGCCGACGGTGTCGCCAGCTTCGAGCTGTGGCAGGCGATGGCCGGGGAGATCGCGGCGGGCGACACCTTCGCGGTGACCGCCGGCTGCGACAAGCTTTTCTCCACCTGCCAGGCGAAGTTCGCCAATCAAGAGAACTTCCGCGGCTTCCCTCACATGCCGGGAAACGACTTCGTCCTCTCCTATGCGCTGGCTGGTGGGGGCAATGACGGGAGCGCGATCGTCGAATGACCACTCCGATCACTCGCACCGCCATCGTCGCCGAGGCGACGAGCTGGCTGGGCACGCCCTACCGCCATCAGGCCTCGCTGAAAGGCGTCGGTTGCGACTGCCTCGGGCTGCTGCGCGGCGTTTGGCGCGCCTTCCACGGCGACGAGCCGGAGGCGATGCCGGCCTATACGCCCGACTGGGCCGAGGCGAAGGGCGCCGAGACGCTGGCTGAGGCGGCCGGGCGGCATCTCGTTGCGATCGATGTGAAAGAGGCCGGGGCAGGGGACGTGCTGCTCGTCCGCTGGCGCGCCAATCTGCCGGCGAAACATGCCGCCATTTTGGTTGCGTCTGATCGCTTCATTCATGCGCAGCAGGGCGCCGCCGTGGCACTTGCCGCGCTGTCGCCCTGGTGGCGCCGCCGCATCGCCTATGCGTTTCGGTATCCGGGGGTGGATGGAGCGCCGTAGCGCACCGGCGGTCCGTCATCCTCCGCGAAAGCGGAGGATCGGCTTCGGCACACGATGCGCTGCGACCCTGCGGGATGCGATCCTCCGGTCAAGCCGGAGGATAACCAACAAAGTGGCAGCGTCGCTGGATTCCGGCTGGAGTTTACCCCCGACTTGATCGGGGGCCGGAATGACGAAAGTGTTTTCGGCACGTCCAGTCCCACCTGATTCACAACTGAAGATCCCCAATGGCCACACTCGTCCTTCAGGCGGCGGGAGCGGCGGTCGGCTCGCTGTTCGGGCCGGTCGGCGCCATCGCCGGGCGCGCGCTGGGCGCGCTTGCCGGCTATGCCGTCGACAGCGCGCTCTTCGGCACGCACAGCACTCGCGAAGGATCGCGGCTGAGCGACCTCGACCCGCAGACATCGCGCGAAGGCGCGGCGATCCCGCGTGTCTATGGCCGCGTGCGCATTGCCGGTGAGGTGATCTGGGCGACGCGCTTCGAAGAGGTGGTGAGCGACAGCCGCGAGGGCGGCGGCAAGGGCGGCGGCGGCGGCACGACGACGCGCACCTATTCCTACTACGCCAATTTCGCCGTCGGGCTTTGCGAAGGGCCGATCGCGCGCATGGGCCGCGTCTGGGCCGACGGCAAGCCGTTCGATCTGGCGAGCTGCACCTGCCGGATTCTCACCGGCGACGAGACGCAATCGGTCGACAGCCTGATCGGGGCGAAGCAGGGCGCCGCGCCTGCCTATCGCGGCACCGCGATGATCGTTTTCGAGCACCTGCCGCTGGAGGACTTCGGCAACCGCATTCCTCAGCTCTCATTCGAGGTGATGCGGCCGGTCGCCGGTATCGAGACCGACATCCGCGCGGTGACGCTTATCCCGGGTTCGACCGAGTTCGGCTACGATCCGCAAGCCGTGCTGAAGGTCGTCTCGCCGGGCAACCGCGCCGCGCTCAACCGCCACGTCGACGGTGCGGCAAGCGACTGGCAGGCATCGCTCGACGAGTTGCAGGCGGTCTGCCCGAACCTCGACCGCGTGGCGCTGGCGGTAACCTGGTTCGGCGACGACCTCCGCGCCGGTGAATGCACGCTGAAGCCGGCGGTGGCCGACCGCACGACGGTGACGACGCCGGCAGCGTGGAGCGCCGCCGGGCTGACGCGGGCGACGGCGCGGCTCAACTCGACCTATGGCGGCAAGGCGGCCTTCGGCGGCACGCCCTCGGACGCTTCCATTGTGCGCGCTATCCGCGACCTGACCGAGCGCGACATCAAGGTCACCTTCCATCCCTTCATCATGATGGACGTGCCGGCCGACAACGAACTGCCTGACCCCTATGGCGGCAAGGCCCAGGCGGCCTATCCCTGGCGCGGCTCGATCACGTGCTCGATTGCGCCGGGCGAGGAAGGATCGCCCGACAAGACAAGCGCCGCGGCCGACGAGGTCGCCGCCTTCGTCGGCACGGCGGCGCCGGAAGACTTCGCGCTCAGTGGCGACACGGTGGTCTACTCCGGCCCGAATGAATGGTCGCTGCGCCGGATGGTCCTGCACTACGCGTGGCTCGCCAGGGCGGCTGGCGGCGTCGACGCCTTCCTCATCGGCTCCGAGCTGCGCGGGCTCACCACCATCCGCTCTAGGTGTGAGCTTTCAACAGGTTGTCCATCCGGTCCCGAGCGAGGAAGCTGGAGTTGCGAAGCTTCAGCAAGGCCTCGGAGGAGGACCGGATGAACGTGCACAAGAATGCCCGTCTGACGCCGCATAGTCGAGCCGATGTGGTGCGGCGCATAGAGGCCGGGCAGCCTATGGCAGCGGTTGCCGCGGCCTTTGGCGTGTCGGTGCGCACGGTGCGCAAATGGGTCGAGCGCTTCCGCCGCGAGGGGCCGGAGGGGCTGAAGGACCGCTCATCACGGCCGCATCGCCTGCATAAGCCGACGCCAGAGACGGTCGTGACCGAAGTGGAGCGGCTGCGCCGGCAGCGCTGGACCGGCAAGCAGATCGCGGCCGAACTCGGTATCTCGCCGGCCACCGTCAGCCGCATCCTCCGGCGCCTCGGGTTGAACCGCATCAGCGCGCTGGAGCCGGCCGAGCCGGTGCGCCGCTACGAGCGCGATCATCCCGGTGAACTCATCCACATCGACATCAAGAAGCTCGGCCGTTTCGACCGGGTCGGCCACCGCATCACCGGTAACCGTCGGGGACAGAGCAACTCACGCGGCGTCGGCTGGGAGTTCGTCCATGTCGCCATCGACGATGCCTCGCGCCTGGCCTTCTCTCAGATCCTGCCCGACGAAAAGAAGCAGAGTGCCGTCGCCTTCCTGCGCGCCGCCGTCGCCTACTACGCAAGCCTCGGCGTCACCGTCGCCCGGGTCATGACCGACAACGGTGCCTGCTACAAAGCCCACGCCTTCCGCGATGCCTGCCGCGATCTCGGCCTCAGGCACATCAGGACCAGGCCCTACACGCCCAAGACCAACGGCAAGGCCGAGCGCTTCATCCAGACGGCATTGAGGGAATGGGCCTATGCCCGGGCTTACCCCACTTCCGACGACCGAGGCGACGAGCTGCCGCGCTGGCTCCACCGATACAACTGGCATCGCCCACATGGCAGCCTAAACTCAAAACCGCCCATCAGCAGACTCGCCCTAACCAGCAACAACCTGTTGAGGCTCCACATCTAGCGCCAGCACCTATCCGTTCATGGCGGCGCTGCGTGATCTGGCGGCCGACGTGAAGAGCGCACTCGGCGCGGCGACCAAGGTCTCCTACGCCGCCGACTGGAGCGAGTATTTCGGCCATCACCCGACCGACGGCTCAAACGACGTCTTCTTCCATCTCGACCCGCTGTGGGCCGACGATGCGATCGATATGGTCGCCATCGACAACTACATGCCGCTGTCGGACTGGCGCGATGGCGACGACCATCTTGACGCGGCGACCTGGGATTCCGGCAGCGACACGGCCTATCTCCGCGCCAACATCGCCGGCGGCGAATATTTCGACTGGTACTACGCCAGCGATGCCGACCGCGATGCGCAGGCGCGTGCCGCCATCAGCGATGGCACCTATGGCAAGCCCTGGGTCTTTCGCCCCAAGGATTTCGCCGGCTGGTGGGCGAACCAGCATTTTAGCCGGCCGGGCGGCATCGAGGATGTGACGCCAACCGACTGGGTGCCGGAGGGCAAGCCGATCTGGTTCGCCGAGACCGGCTGTCCGGCGGTGGACAAGGGGCCGAACGAGCCCAACGTCTTTCCCGATCCCAAGTCGTCGGTGAGCCGCCTGCCTCACTATTCGACTGGTGTCCGCGACGACCTTATCCAGCGGCGTTTCATCACCGCGGTGCTTGGGTTTTGGAACCCGGACGATCCCAACTTCGTGGAAGACGCCAATCCGGTCTCTTCGGTCTATGGCGGGCGCATGGTCGACGCGACCGCGATCCATCTGTGGACCTGGGACGCGCGGCCCTATCCAGCCTTTCCGCTGCTGACCGACGTCTGGTCCGACGGCGCCAACTGGGAGACCGGCCATTGGCTCAACGGCCGCCTCGGCGCGGCGACCGCCGAGGGGCTGGTCGAACAGATCCTCGCCGACTACGACGCCGACATCGGCACGGTCGGCGACCTCGACGGCACCGTCGACGGTTATCTGGTCGACCAGGTGATGTCGGCTCGCGACGCGCTGGAGCCGCTGTCGCATCTGCTCGCCTTCGAGGCGGCCGAGTCCGGCGATGTCTTCCGCTTCGTGCGCCGCGGGCGACGACCGCACCAGACCTTCACATCGGACGACCTGGTGGAGGAGGGGAAGCAGCCGCTGGTCTCGATCAAGCGGGCGCAGGAGACGGAGCTGCCGGCCGAGATTGCCGTCGGCTTTTCCGATGCGCTCGCAGACTATCGTGCGAGCTCGGTCAATTCGCGCCGGTTGGTCGTCGGCAGCCGGCGGTTGGCGAGCAGCGACAGTGGCGCCGTGCTGACCTCGGCGGTCGCGGGCGGCCTCGCCGACACGATCCTGCAGGATCTGTGGGCCGGCCGCGAGACGGCGGCGCTGGCTCTGCCGCCAAGCGCGCTGGCGCTGGAACCGGCCGATATCTGCACACTCGATTTGGGCGACGATGACACGCGCACGCTGCTCGTCACCAGGGTCGAGGATGCGGGGCTGCGGCGCATCGAGGCACGCACCATCGACCCGGACATTCTGGCGCTGGTGCCGGCCGCCGCACGGTCACTCACGCCGCAATCGGTGGGGCTCGACAACCCGCCGGAGATACTGCTGCTCGACCTGCCGCTGATCTCGGGCAGCGAGCCCGGCAATGCGCCGCGTATTGCCGCCTTTGCCGAACCCTGGCCGGGCGCGGTGGGCGTTTCGCTGGGCACGGCGGAGAGCGGCTTTGCCGCGGCAGACGCTCGACCGCCGCGCCACCATGGGCGAGTTGACGGCGCCGCTGGCGGAGGGGCCGATCGCGCGCTGGGACCGGGGCAACGTCCTCTCGCTGGCGCTCTATGGCGGGTCGCTGGCGAGCGAGCCGCGCCTCGGCGTGCTGAACGGCGCCAATGCCGCCGCGATCGGCAGCGCCGAAACCGGCTGGGAGGTGATCCAGTTCCAGACGGCGACGCTGACCGGCGAAAATACCTGGCGGCTGGAGGGCCTGCTGCGCGGACAGGCGGGGACGGACGATATCGCCGCAGCCGGCCACGCGGCCGGCGAACGCTTCGTGTTGCTCGATGGCGCGGCGCCGCTGCTGGCACTTTCAGAGGCCGAGTCGGGGCTCGACCTGACGGTACGCTGCGGACCGGCCGGCGCCGTCTATGACCCGGACGTCTTCGTCGACGTAGCGCTCGGCTCCTGCCGGCGCGGGCTTGCCTGCCTGCCGCCGGTGCATGTCACGGCATCACGCGATGAAGCCAGTGGCGACCTGAGCTTCGGCTGGATCCGCCAGACCCGCATCGGCGGCGACGGCTGGGACCAGGTGGAGGTGCCGCTCGGCGAGACCGGCGAAGCCTATGCGGTTTCCGTCTTCGACGGCGCGACGCTTGTGAGGATTATTTCAGTGACCGCGCCGTCTGCGACCTACTCCGCCGCCGACCAGACGGCCGACTTTGGCGACCTGCCCTCCGACATTCCTGTTGCCGTCAGCCAGGTGAGCCCGACCGAGGGGCCGGGCCTTGCCGCAAGCGCGGAATTTCATTTCGGCTGAGATCTCCGTTCATGCCCGCGCCGGCGGGCACTCAGATGAGACGTGCCACTCGGTAAATCCTCCCTGGGTTCCCGCTCTCGCGGGAACGAACGAAGAGGCAGTGCCCGCATCCAAAAGGGAACTCCATGTCCGATCCGCTCGAATCCCTTCACCTGAAGCTGCCTTATCTCGCGGCGGCGCAGGCGCAGAAGCACGTCACCCATAACGATGCGTTGCGCCGGCTGGACAGCCTCGTCCAACTCGCCGTCATCGACTCCGCGCTGACCGACCCGCCGGAGGCGCCGGACGAGGGCGACCGCTACATCGTCGCCGCCAGCGCGACCGGCGACTGGGCCGATCACGACGGCGACCTGGCAAGCTATGTCGACGGCGCCTGGGACTTCGACACGCCGGAAGACGGCTGGCTCGCTTTCGATGTCGCCGCCGGTGTGCTGCTGGCGCACCAGACATCGGGTTGGGCGGCAGTCAGCGGCGTGCCGTCGATGGTCGACCAGTTCGGCATCAACGCTACCGCCGACGACACCAACCGGCTGGCGGTCGAGAGCGAGGTGGTGCTGTTCTCGGGCATCGACGCGGCCGACGGCGGCAGCGGCGACATCCGCTTCATCGTCAACAAGGAGACGGACGGCGACACCGCCTCGCTGCTCTTCCAGAGCGGCTGGTCGGGGCGGGCGGAAGTCGGGCTCGCCGGCGACACCGACTTCGTCTTCAAGGTTTCCCCGGACGGCTCAAGCTGGGTCGAGGCGATCCGCATCGACAAGGAAACCGGCCTTCCGACGCTACTCTACGACAACGGCACGTCGGGACTGACCGCGACCACCGTGCAGGACGCCATCGACGAGGTGGCGGCCGGTGGCGGGGGCGGCGGCAGCACGGTGGTCAGCGTCTTCGGCCGCACCGGCGCGGTCGCCGCCGCGGCCGGCGACTATGACGCCAGCCAGGTCGACAATGACAGCGGCGTCGGCGGCACGACGGTCAAGGATGCCCTCGACGCGCTGGCGAGCGGCGTGTCGGGCAAACAGGATTCCGACGCCGACCTGACGGCGCTGGCCGGCATTTCCACTTCCGGGCTCATCGCCCGCACCGGCGCGGGCACGGCGGCGGCGCGCACGCTCACCGCCGCCAATGGCGTGGCCGTCTCGAACGGCGACGGCGTGTCGGGCAATCCGGCGATCGCCGCCGACATCGCCGGGGCGACCGACCTTGCGTCACCAGCCCGCGACGACGAACTGCTCGTCGCCGACACATCGGCCAGCGGTGCCGTGCGCAAGGCGGATGTGGCGTCCATCGTCGACCTCGCGAGACCGACCGAGGCGATCGTCATCGCCTGTTCGGACGAGACCACGGCGCTTGCCGCCGGGACGGGCCAGCGCAGCTTTCGCATGCCCTATGGCTTCATCCTGACGGACGTGCGCGCCTCGCTGACCACCGCGCAGTCGAGCGGCTCCATCTTGACCGTCGACATCAACGAGAGCGGCACCTCGATCCTCTCGACCAGGCTCACCGTGGACAACGGCGAGAAGACCTCGGTGACCGCGGCGACAGCGGCGGCGATCTCCGATGCCGAACTCGCCGACGATGCCGAGATCACCATCGATATCGACCAGATCGGCGACGGCACCGGCAAGGGCCTGAAGGTCGCCCTGATCGGACGCCGCGCATGATCGTGTTCATTCCCTGGCTCGGCGAGGCACCGGCAGCGCCGGCCGCCCACCAGGTCGCCCGCTCGCTGCGCTTCAGCTCTGCCGACAGCCCCTACCTCAGCCGCACGCCGGGGAGCGCCGGCAACCGCAAGACGCTCGCCATGCGCTTCCGCATCAAGCGGGCGAAGCTCGGCGCCCTCCAGGTCATCGCGTCGGCGGGTACGTCGAGCATCGACCGCTTCTATTTCGACTCCAGCGACCGGCTTTGCCTCGACGTGCTGGGCACGGCGCGGCTGGTGACGACGGCCCGTTTCCGCGACCCGACCGCCTGGATGGACGTCGGCTTCGAACTGGACGTCGGCAATGCCACTGCGGCGTCGCGGGCGAAGATCCTGGTCTTCGAGAGCGAGGTTTTGGCCTACAGCACCAATGGCCGATCCAGCATCGCCGACACCAACACCAACTGGAACAACAGCGTCGCCCATTATCTCGGCCGCGACAATTCGGGGAACTATTTCGACGGCTATGTGGGCGAGCCGTGCGGCGCCGACGGCAGCACGGCGATCACCTATTCGGCGGTGGACGGGGCGACCGGCGTCCGCCTCCCGGTGCTGCCGAGCGCGACCTGGGGCACCAACGGCTTCTGGCTGCCGCTGGCTGATAACTCAGCGGCCGATGCAACGCACCTCGGCGCCGACAGCTCGGGCAACGGCAATCAGTGGACGCCGTACAATGTCTCGGTGGCGGCCGGCAGCGGCAACGACAGCCTGACCGACAGCCCGACCAGCTATGGCACGGACACCGGCGCCGGCGGGGAGATGCGCGGCAACTACCCGGTCATGAACCGGCTCTATGGGAATGACGACGTCTTCGCCGACGCCAACCTGAAGCTGACGACGTCGCTGAGCTATGGCGGCAGGCCGAACACCGCCGCGACGGCGAAAATCCCAAGCTCGGGGAAGTGGTACTTCGAGTTCAAGCAGACCGACGACAATGGCGACAGCAACAGCGACCGGCGCTATTTCGGGATGGTGAGTGACCCGTATAGCGGGCTCTCCGGCACCTACTCCTTCGTCTATCGCAGCGACGGCACCAAGGACGTGGACGGCGCCAACACCGCCTATGGCGCCACCTGGGCCATCGGCGACGTCATCGGCTTTGCCATCAACGTCGATGACGGTGCGGTCACCTGCTTCAAGAACGGCACCAGCCAGGGAACGGTCTCCTATGCCAACAGCGCCGGGGAGTTCCCGGTCATCTGGGACGGTCGCGGCACCTACACCCTGACTGCCGAGGTCAACTTCGGCCAGCGTCCGTTCGCCCATGCGGCGCCGGCGGGCTTCAAGACCCTGTGTACGGCGAACCTTCCCGACACGACGATCATCACCTCCGGCAGCTTCGAGGGGAACGCCGACGCTGACGGTCCCTTCGTCTGGTTGGATGGCGTCCCCGAAACGCTCACCATCAACGGCAACGCCGTCACCTGGGGAACGCACGCCGACAAGCTCGCCAACGGCTTCAAGGTGAGGACGACGTCATCGAGCTACAACGTCGCGGGCACCAACACCTTCTCGGTCACCTCGACCGGCACCGCGTTCAAATATGCGCGGGCGCAAGTGAACTGACCGAACAAGCAACAGGACCCTGCCATGCCCGTAACGACGGCTTCGCCGGCGCTGGTGCCGTTTACTGCGCGCTTCGAGGGCACGGTGCATCGCGCCTATCGCGATGCCGGCGGGGTCATCACCATCGGCATCGGCTTCACCAATCTGTCCAAGGTCTTCGCTGAATGGTGGGCGGCGCAGCATGGGCACAGGCTGCGCATGGGCGACACGATCACCGATGCCGAATGCGACCTGTTGCTCGGCAGGCTGCTTGACGAGGAATACGCGCCGCCGGTGGCCAAGCGCTTCGCCGGCAGCGGAATTGAGCAGAACGAATTCGACGCGGCGACCGACGTCAGCTTCAACTGCGGGCCCGGCTCGCTGAAATGGAGCTGGGCCACGCAGCTTGCCGCGCGTGCCGTCGGCGCCGCTGCCGCCCGGTTGCGCGTCACTGCCGTCACCGCCGGCGGCCGTAAGCTGAAGGGGCTGGAGCGGCGGCGTGCGGCCGAGGCGACACTCTTGGCAAGCGGCGACTATGGCGGCGAGGGGCAGTCGGCAATCCCCGGATCAAGTCCGGAGACCAACCGGCAGGCGGTGGAAGAGGTCCAGGCGTATCAGGGCCAACTCGCGACGCTCGGCCTCTATGCCGGCGTCATTGACGGCATCGGCGGTCCGCTGACCGACGGCGCTGTGCGCAACTTCCAGCGCACCAACGGCCTCATCGTCGACGGCGTCGTCGGCCCGGCGACACGGGCGGCGCTCACGCGCGCCGTGGACGCAAGGCGGGCCGGCCAGGCGGCCGGTGGCAGCGCCGCCACCGCCGGCGCGGCCAGTGGTGGAAGCGAACTCGCCCATGACTCTTCGACGCTCGACGGGCACCTGATTCTGACCGTTGGCTTAGTGGCGCTGATCGTCGCTGCGCTCGTCCTCGGCGGCTTTCTGCTGTGGCGCTACCGCGGCGTGATCCTGCGCCGACGCATCACTTCCTGAAGGGGAGTCTTCCCATGACCATGTTCAAGGGCTGGCGCACGCTGGCCGCAAACGGGCTGGTGATCCTGGCTGGCGTCCTGGCCTATCTGCAGACCGCCGGGCTCACGGCCGTTCTGCCGCCGAAATACGCCTGGGTGCCGATTGCGCTGGGCGCCCTCAACGTGGCGCTGCGCCTGATCACCACCGGGCCGGTCGGGAACAAGGGCTGATGCTCGCCTGGCTCGTCGGCGTCTCGCTGAAGCTTGCCTCGTCCGGCCTCGTCGACAAGGTGATGGCGGCTCTGAAGACCGAGGCCGACAGCGCGGTCGAGAAGGACCGCATCACGGCGCAAGTCGCGATCGAGCGTATCAAGGCCGAGCTCGGCCGCCGGCAAGCGCAGCGCGACGTGCTGGTCGCCGAGCAGGGCAGGGCGGTGACCGCGCTCATGCGCCCTGCCTTCGCTTATCCGCTGGCGGTCTACTACGCTGCGGTGATCGCCGACTCGCTGTTCCATTTCACCTGGAACGTGGCCGCCCTGCCGGCCCCCATCGGCGACTGGTCGGGCTGGATCATTTCTGCGATCTTCCTGTCCGAAAGCGGCGAGCGGATCACCCGCACCATCGTCGGCCGGCGGGGCGGATAAGCGGGGGCAGCCTGCATTCAGGGCGCATTCATCTTAAGATGGCTATCTGAGGGCATGTTGAAGCGGATCGTTGCAGGGCTGGTCGTGGCAGCCGCGCTGGTGGCTGCCGGCAGCCCCGCCGCTGCGGCGTGCCTGAGCGATGCCCAGATGCGCCAGGCCTTCGCCAGCGGCCAGGCGCGGCCCCTGGCCGGCTTCATTGCCGCCATTATTGCGGCCGTGGGCGGCGGCAACGCGGCGGGCGCCCAGCTTTGCCAGGTCGGCGGCCGTCTGGTCTGGCGGGTCGTGTGGCTGAGCGGCGGCGGCCAGAGAACAATCACCATCGACGCCGTCAGCGGCGCCATTCGCTGAGGGAGGCTGCGACAGGCCATGCGGGTGCTGGTGGTCGAGGACGATGCCGATCTCAACCGGCAACTTTCGGAGGCGCTGAAGGAGGCGGGCTACGTCGTCGACAGCGCCATGGACGGCGAGGAGGGGCACTTTCTCGGCGACACCGAACCCTATGACCTGGTCGTGCTCGACATCGGCCTGCCGGTGCTCGACGGCATTTCCGTTCTGGAGAAATGGCGCCGCGACGGCCGCACCATGCCGGTGCTGATCCTCACTGCCCGCGACCGCTGGAGCGACAAGGTGCAAGGCATCGACGCCGGCGCCGACGACTATGTCGCAAAACCCTTCCACATCGAGGAGGTGCTCGCCCGCGTCCGCGCCCTGGTGCGCCGCGCCGCCGGCCACGCCTCCAACGAGATCGAGTGCGGCTCCGTCCGCCTCGACAGCCGCGCCGGCCGTGTCACCGTCGACGGCAACCCGGTCAAGCTCACCTCCCACGAATACCGCGTGCTGGAATATCTGATGCACCACCGCGACCGGGTGGTGTCGCGCAGCGAGCTGATCGAGCACCTGTACGATCAGGACTTCGACCGCGATTCCAACACCATCGAGGTCTTCGTCGGCCGGCTGCGCAAGAAGATCCCCCCCGATATCATCGAAACCGTGCGCGGGCTCGGCTACCGCATCGTCGAGCCGGGGAATGAAGCTTAATTCCCTCGCCGCCCGCCTGATCGCCGCAGCCACGCTGTGGAGCGTGGTGGCGTTGGTCATCGCCGGCCTGATCCTCACCCACCTCTATCGCCAGTCCGTCGAGAAGGGCTTCGACGAGCGCCTCACCGTCTATCTGCAGACGCTGGTCGGCGCGCTCGGCGCCGAAGACCCGACGCAGCCGCTTGCCGACCCCGGCAATCTCGGCGAACAGCGCTTCGAGCTGATCTATTCCGGCTGGTACTGGCAGGTGCGCGACGCCGCCACCGGACTGGTGGCGCTCGGCTCGCACTCGCTGCTCTCCGACAGCCTCGACATGAGCAAGGCCAGGGCGACGACCGGCAGCGACGGCGTCACCCGCGGCGGCCTGGCCGGCCCGACCGGCAAGCCGCTGCGCTTCCTCACGCGCCGCATCACGCTGGAAGGCGACCGCACCTTCGACTTCACCGTCGCCGGCGATGCCGGCGAGCTGGAGCAGCAGATCTTGTCCTTCGGGGCGAGCGTCGCCATCACGCTCGCCGTCTTCGGCATCGGCCTGATCGCCGCCACCCTCATCCAGATCCGCTGGGGGCTGCGGCCGCTCGACCGTGTACGCCACGCGCTGAGCGAGCTGAGGGCGGGCACGCGAACCCGCGTCGAAGGTAGCTTCCCGGCGGAAATCTCCCCCCTCGTCAACGAGTTGAACGTGGTTCTCGAATTCAATCAGGAGGTTGTCGACCGCGCCCGCACCCAGGTCGGCAACCTCGCCCATGCCCTCAAGACGCCGCTCAGCGTCGTCATCAACGAGGCGCGGGCGAGCCGCGATCCCGCCTCGCTCAAGATCGTCGAGCAGAGCGAGCTGATGCGCCGGCAGGTCAACCACTACCTCGACCGCGCCCGCATCGCCGCCCAGGCCGGCGTCATCGGCGTGGTGACCGAGGTCGAGCCGGTGATCGACCGGCTGGTGCGCGTGATGACGCGTCTCTACGACGAGCGTGGCATCAAGGTGATCAGCAATGTGCCCGACAGCGCCCGCTTCCGCGGCGAGCAGCAGGATTTCGAGGAGATCGTCGGCAATCTGGTCGACAACGCCTGCAAATGGGCGAAGACCAAGGTCGCGGTGACGGCGCGCTATCGCGCCCCGGACGGGCTCGACGACCTGGGCCTGCTGGAACTGCGCATCGACGACGACGGCCCCGGCCTGACGACCGGGGAGATCGACGAAGTGACCACCCGCGGCCACCGGCTGGACGAGACCAAGCCGGGCTCGGGGCTGGGGCTGTCCATCGTCACCGACCTCGTCGCCATGTATCGCGGTACGCTCAGCCTCGACCGCGCCCGCATGGGCGGCCTCTGCGCCCGCGTCGAGCTGCCTGCAGCATGAGGGAAGATATGCCAAAACGTCTCATTTCCGCCATTGGCAGATGGAATGGTGGCTACGCGTTGGGCAAGGGGACTGGAGCCAAGTCGATGAATCGCGTGATGGGCGCCGTGCTCGCCGGCACGATCCTGGCGCTGGCCGGCTGTCAGGCCGGCTCCGGGTCGATCGTCGGTTCGGCCTTCAGCGGTTCGCCACGGCTTGTCGGCGGCCTGGCCGGCACCCAGGTCGGCAAGGGCCTCAGCGCCGGCGATCGCGGCCGGGCGCTCGCCGCCGAATACCGGGCGCTGGAATATGGCCGCGCCGGCGCCACCACCCCATGGAGCGACAGCCTGACCGGGCGCTACGGCGAGGTCGTGCCGGGTGAACCCTACAAGGTGAACGACACGACGTGCCGGGAATATGTTCATGTCATTGTCACCGACGGCCGCTCCGAGACCGGTCGCGGCACCGCCTGCCGCGCCGCCAACGGAAACTGGCAGACGGTTGGCTGAGGGCTTCTCGCGACACTTTGTCCGCGGTAAGCCACGGGCGCCGAGGGTATTGACCGTCTCACAATCATGATTGGTCTCTGGATCGCCATGGCCGTTCTCGCGGCCGCCACGTCTCTGTCGGTGCTTGCACCGCTCCATCGGGCCTCGCGCGCGGCCCGCTCCGAGCGCGACCAGGCACTGGCGATCTATCGCGACCAGCTGGGCGAGGTGGAGCGCGACGTCGACCGCGGCGTCATCGGCGAGACGGAGGCCGAAGCCGCGCGCACCGAGATTTCCCGCCGCCTGCTGCGCACCGGGCAGGAAGATGCCGGGGAGAAGACGGCGGGCAGCCCGCACGGCCGTCGCGTTGCCGCCATCGCCGTGATCGCCATGCCGCTGGCGGCGCTCGGCTTCTATCTCTTCGTCGGCAATCCGGAGATGCCGGCCGAGCCGCTGGCGGCGCGGCTCGCCGCACCGACCGGCCAGCAGGACATTGCGACGCTCGTCGCCCGCGTCGAAGCGCATCTGGCCGCCAACCCCGACGATGCCAAGGGCTGGCAAATCCTGGCGCCGGTCTATCTGCGCCTCGGCCGCTTCGACGATGCGCTCAAGGCCTACCGCAATATCGTCCGCCTCACCGGTTCGACGGCCGAGACCGAATCGGACCTAGGCGAAGCGATGGTGAGCGCCAACGGTGGCGTCGTGACCACCGAGGCCCGTGCCGCCTTCGAACGGGCGGCGAAACTTGATGCGACGGCGGTCAGGCCGCGCTTCTACCTGGCCCTGGCGCTCGGCCAGGAGGGCAAGACGGACGAGGCGATCACCGCCTGGACGGCGCTGCTCAATGGCGCGCCGGACGGCGCACCCTGGGTCGCGGTGGCAAAATCGGAACTCGCCAAACTTGAAGGCGGGACGGCGACCGCCGCGACCGACGGTTCGGCACCGCCGCCCGGACCGAGCGCTGCCGACGTCAAGGCCGCAGGCCAGATGTCGGCCTCCGACCGCACTGCGATGATCGAGGGGATGGTTCAGCAACTGGCCGACAAGCTCGCCGCCAACCCGGCCGATGGCCCCGGTTGGGCACGGCTGATCCGCTCGTATATGGTGCTCGGCAGGGCTGACGATGCAAAGGCGGCGCTGGCCAAGGCGCGTGACGCGCTGGCAAGCGATGCCACGGCGCTCGACAGCGTCAACCAGGTGGCCAAGGCCGCAGGAGTGCCGGAATGACCATAGCTGTGCCACGCCGCCCTGGTATGTCGCGCAAGCAGCGGCGGCTGACGCTGATCGGCCTTGCTGGTGTCGTTCTGGTGGTTGCCGTCGGACTCATCCTCTATGCGCTGTCCGACAGAATCGTCTTCTTCAATTCGCCCAGCGACGTCGTCGCCGAGAAACTGCCGCCCGGAACCCGCATCCGCCTCGGCGGCATGGTCGAAGACGGCAGCCTCAAGAAAGGCACCGACGGCAAGGTGAGTTTCGTCGTCACCGACGGCAGCGCCGAAGTGCCGGTCACCTATACCGGCATCCTGCCTGACCTCTTCCGCGAGGGGCAGGGCGTGGTGACCGAGGGCATTCTCACCGCCAAACACTCGCTCGACGCCGACACCGTGCTTGCCAAGCACGACGAACGCTACATGCCGAAGGAGGTGGTCGACGCGCTGAAGGCGCAAGGCCGCTGGGGCGAGACCAAGGAAAGCGTCGCAGCCAAGGCGGCGGCGAAATGATCCCTGAACTCGGCCACTTCGCTCTGGTGCTGGCGTTGTTTCTGGCGCTCGTCCAGTCGACCGTTCCCTTCTACGGAGCGGTGAAGCGCGATCAGCGCCTGACGGCGGTGGCGGCCCCGGCCTCGCTGACCCTGTTCCTGCTCGTGGGGCTTTCCTTCGCCGCGCTGGTCGAGGCCCATGTCGTTTCCGACTTCTCGGTCCTCAACGTCGCCGAGAACTCGAACTCGAAGCTGGCGCTGCTCTACAAGATCACCGGCGTGTGGGGGAACCACGAGGGCTCCATGCTCCTCTGGGTGCTGATCCTGGCGCTCTTCGGCGCGCTGGTGGCGGCCTTCGGCGCCAACCTGCCGGACCGGCTGAAGGCGCTGGTCCTCTCGGTGCAGGGCTGGATCGCCTTCGCCTTCCTGCTCTTCGTCCTCACCACCTCCAATCCCTTCCTGCGCCTGTCGCCGGCGCCAATCGAGGGCCGCGACCTCAATCCGGTTCTGCAGGACATCGGCCTCGCCATCCATCCGCCGCTTCTCTATCTGGGCTATGTCGGCTGCTCGATTTCCTTCTCCTTCGCCGTCGCGGCGCTGATCGAAGGCCATATCGACGCCGCCTGGGCGCGCTGGGCGCGGCCATGGACGCTCGCCGCCTGGATGTTCCTCACCGTCGGCATCGCGATGGGCTCCTACTGGGCCTATTACGAGCTCGGCTGGGGCGGCTTCTGGTTCTGGGACCCGGTCGAGAACGCCTCGCTGATGCCCTGGCTGGTGGCAACCGCGCTGCTCCACTCGGCGATCGTCATGGAGAAGCGCGACGCGCTGAAGATCTGGACGATCCTGCTCGCCATCCTCGCCTTCTCGCTGAGCCTGATCGGCACCTTCCTGGTGCGCTCCGGCGTGCTGACCTCGGTCCACGCCTTCGCCTCCGATCCGACGCGCGGCGTTTTCATCCTCCTCATTCTCGTGCTGTTCATCGGCGGCGCACTGACGCTGTTCGCCATGCGCGCCGGGGCGCTGGCACCGGGCGGCGTCTTCGCGCCGATCAGCCGGGAAGGGGCGCTCATCGTCAACAACGTGTTCCTGACCGCCGCCGCCGCGACGGTGGTCGTCGGAACACTCTACCCGCTGGCATTGGAAGCGCTGACCGGCATGCGCATCTCCGTCGGCGCACCGTTCTTCAACCTGACCTTCATTCCGCTGGTGGTGCCGCTGCTGGCCATCGTGCCCTTCGGTCCGCTGCTCGCCTGGAAGCGCGGCGACATCTATGCCGCCGCCCAGCGGCTGATGCTGGCCCTCGGCATCGCCATCGCCGCAGCGATCGTCGCCGGCGCCTTCGCCGGCTTCCATGATGCGCTGGCGCTCGCCGGCATCGGGCTGGGGGCCTGGCTGATCGCCGGCGCGCTGTCGGAGCTGGCTTTCCGCATCAAGCTCGGCAGCCTGAGCCTGGGCGACAGCCTGCGCCGGGCGATCGGCCTGCCGCGCTCGGCCTTCGGCACCATGCTCGCCCATGCCGGCCTCGGCCTGACGGTGCTCGGCATCGTCGCGGCGACCACCTGGCAGGGCGAGATCATCCGCTCGATGAAGCCCGGCGATACGCAGACGCTGGCCGGTTACGAACTCACGCTCGACGGCTTCGTCAAGCGCGACGGCTCGAACTATCAGGAGACGGCGGTGAAATTCACCGTGCGCCAGGGCGGCAACACGGTGGCGACGCTGGAGCCGTCCAAGCGGCGCTTCGCCGCCAGCGGCACGGACACCACCGAATCGGCGATCCGCACCGTCTGGTTCTCCCAGCTCTACCTGTCGATCGGCGACATCACCGCCGACGGCACGGTGACCGCGCGGCTCTACTGGAAGCCGCTGGTGACGCTGATCTGGCTGGGGGCGCTGGTCATGGCGCTGGGCGGCCTGTTGTCGCTGAGCGACCGGCGCTTGCGTGTCGGTGCCCCGAAGCCGGCCAAGCGGATCCAGCCGGCGCCGGCGGAGTAGGCCGATGATGCGGCGGCTCGCAGCCCTAGCGATCCTGGCAATCGGGCTGTTGGCGGCGGGCAGCGCCTTTGCCGTCAATCCGGACGAGATGCTGAAGGATCCGGCGCTCGAGGCCCGCGCCCGGGCGCTCTCCGAACAGCTCCGTTGCCTCGTCTGCCAGAACGAATCGATCGACGATTCGAATGCCGCGCTCGCCCACGACATCCGCGTCCTGCTGCGCGAGCGGCTGAAGGCGGGCGACAGCGACCAGCAGGCGATCAACTACCTTGTCGCCCGCTATGGCGAGTTCATCCTGCTCAAGCCCCGCTTCAACGGCCATACCTGGCTTTTGTGGCTAATGCCGCCTGGCGTTCTGGTGATCGGCGGGCTGGTTGTGGCCGCCGGTTTCTGGCGGCCGCGCAAGCGCCCGGCCGCGCCGGCGCCGCTCGATGAGGCCGAACAGGCGGACCTCGCCCGCCTGATGTCCGACCGCGGCTGAAAAACCGCCGCAATCCGCGCGACATTACCGAAATGTAACGCGGCCGACAGCGGCCCGTAAGGTCGTGATCCCCATATTGTCACCCAAGCAATGCGGCGCTGGCGAGTGGGGACGGTGCCGGTCGAAGGAACCAAAGGACGGAGACTCCGAATGATCAACCCGATTTCCCCCAACAAGAAGAACCTGCGCGCGCTGGCGCTGGGCGGCTCCGCCTTGGCGCTTGTGCTGGCTGGCGGCGTTCTTGGCGGGTCGCTGAATCTGGTGCGACCGACCCCCGCTCTTGCCGATCCGGTACAGGTTCAGAGCGTGCAGATTCCGAGCTTCGCCGACCTGGTCGCCAAGGTGAACCCGGCCGTGGTGAGCGTGCGCGTCAAGGACAAGCAGCCCAAGCTTACGGCGGATCAGCAGGACTTCCCCTTCCAGTTTCAGCCCGGTTCTCCGATGGAGCGCTTCTTCCGGCAGTTCCGTCAGATGAACCCGAACAACGACAACAATCAGCAGCAGCAGCCACGTGGCTTCTCGATGAGCCTCGGCTCGGGCTTCTTCATCTCCGATGACGGCTACATCGTCACCAACAACCACGTTGTCGACAACGGCTCGTCCTTCACCGTCGTGCTGGACGACGGCACCGAGTTGCCGGCCAAGGTCATCGGCACCGACGACAAGACCGATCTCGCGCTGCTCAAGGTCAACGATCCCAGCCGCAAGTTCACCTATGTGAAGTTTGCCGACGGCAAGCCGCGCGTCGGCGACTGGGTGGTCGCGGTCGGTAATCCGTTCGGCCTCGGTGGTACCGTGACGGCGGGCATCGTTTCGGCCGAAGGCCGCCAGATCGGCGGACCCTATGACAACTACATTCAGATCGACGCACCGGTGAATCGCGGCAATTCCGGTGGTCCCACGTTTGACGTCAACGGCAACGTCATCGGCGTCAACACTGCCATCTACTCTCCCTCGGGTGGCAGCGTTGGCATCGCTTTCGACATCCCCGCCTCTACTGTCTCCAGCGTCGTCAACGACCTGATGAAGCACGGCTCGGTGGTGCGCGGCTGGCTCGGTGTCCAGATCCAGAGCGTCGATCAGAATATCGCCGACAGCATCGGCCTCAAGCAGGCGGAAGGCGCCATCGTCGGCGAAGTGACGGACGGCAGCCCGGCGCAGAAAGCCGGCTTCCAGGTCGGTGACGCCATCACGGCGGTCAACGGCCAGCCGGTCAAGGACTCGCGCGATCTGGCTCTGCGCATCTCGCAGATGGATCCCGGCACCAAGGTGACCGTGACCTATTGGCGCGTCGACGGCAGCCATACCGCTGACGTGACTCTCGGCACGCTGCCCGACACCCAGCAGTTGGCCGCAGCCGACCAGAGCGGCAAGGACCAGGCGGCCAAGCCGGCCTCGCTCGAGGACTTTGGCCTGACGCTGAGCCCCGACAACAACAACAACAACAACCAGGACGGCGGCGTCGTGATCGCCAACGTCGATCCGACGGGCCAGGCGGCCGAGCACGGCTTGCAGCCCGGTGATGTCATCCTTTCGGTCGGCGCCAAGTCGGTTAATTCGCCGGCCGAGGTTGAGAAGATGGTGGCAGACGCCAAGGCCGGTGGCCACAAGGCGGTGCTGCTCAGAATCAAGTCCGGCGACCAGACGCAGTTCGTCGCCCTGACCTTCGCTCGGACTTGACCAACGCGAGAGGCGGAAGCGCTCTATCGTCGCCCCGAGACTTCCGCTTGTGCGCGGACGGCAGGCCGGCCCCCCGGCCTGCCGTTCTTCTTTGGGGGCTGCATAAACCGTTCGCGATGACTATCTTGGCGCCATGCGTATTCTCTTGATCGAAGACGACCGCGAGGCTGCCGCCTACCTCTCCAAGGCGTTGCGCGAGGCGGGCCACGTCGCCGACCATGCCGCCGACGGCGACACTGGCGCCGTCATGGCCTCCGACGGCGGCTACGAGGTGCTGGTCGTCGATCGCATGCTGCCCAAGCGCGACGGCCTGTCGATCGTGGAAGAGCTGCGCAAGCGCGGCGACCAGACGCCGGCGCTGTTCCTCTCCGCCCTCGGCCAGGTGGACGACCGGGTCGCGGGCCTGCGCGCCGGGGGCGATGACTATCTCGCCAAGCCCTATGCCTTTTCCGAACTGCTGGCACGGGTCGAGGCGCTCGGCCGCCGGCAGAAGCCGGGCACGGCGGAGACCATGTACAAAGTCGGCGACCTCGAGCTCGACCGGCTCGGGCACACCGTCACCCGCTCGAACCAGGTGATCCCGCTGCAGCCGCGCGAGTTCCGCCTGCTCGAATATCTGATGAAGCATGCCGGGCAGGTGGTTACCCGCACCATGCTGCTCGAGAACGTCTGGGATTATCATTTCGATCCGCAGACCAACGTCATCGACGTGCATGTCTCGCGTCTGCGCGCCAAGATCGACAAGGGCTTCGGCGAGCCGCTGCTGCACACCGTGCGCGGCGCCGGATACATGATCCGTGACGCCACTCGGTAAGGTCGTCCGCACCACCGCCTTCAAGCTGTCGGCGATCTATATCGCAGTCTTCACCATCTTCGCCGTCGCCTTCGTCGTCTACATTTCCTACACCACCGACGAAGTGCTCACCGAGCAATTGCGCGCGACCATCGCCACCGACCTGGCCGCTCTCGCCGATCAGGCGCGCTCCGGTGGGCTGGCTGGTCTGGTCGATGCCATCGAGGCGCGCAGCCGCCAACCCGGCGCCAGCCTCTATCTCATCACCGACGCCTCCAAGCACCCGCTCGCCGGCAACGTCTCCGACGTGCCGCAAAGCCTCCTCGACCAGGCGAGCAGCAACCCCATCATCGTCAGCTACAAGCGTTTTCCCGGCGAGCGCGAGGGCCATTTCGCTCTCGTCCAGCTCGTCAACCTGCCCGGCGGCTACCACATGCTGGTCGGCCGCGACCTCGGCGAGCGCGAGCAGTTCCGCCATATCGTCGCGCAGGCGCTGGCCTGGGCACTGGCGCTGATGATCGGCCTGGCGGCGCTGTCGTGGGTGTTCGTCAGCCGGCGCGTATTGAAACGTATCGATTTGCTGTCGGCATCGAGCCTCAAGATCATGAGCGGCGACCTCTCCGGGCGGCTCGAGGTGACCGGCAGCGGCGACGAGTTCGACCGCCTCGCCGACAGCCTCAACGCCATGCTCGAGCGCATCGAGCATCTGCTCTACGGGCTCAAGGACGTTTCCGACAACATTGCCCATGACCTCAAGACGCCGCTGACCAGGCTGCGTAACCGCGTCGAAGGGGCGCTGGCCGGCCCGACCGATTCGGACAAGTACCGTTCGGCGCTGGAGGCGACCATCGAGGAGTCCGACAATCTCATCCAGACCTTCAATGCGCTCCTGATGATCGCGCGTATCGAGGCGGGCTCGCCCGACGGCGCCATGACCGAGCTCGATTCGCGCGAGATCGTTCAGGACGTGGCCGACCTCTACGAGCCGGTGGCCGAGGAGAGCGGCGTCGAACTCACGGTGGAGACGCCGGATTCGGTCACCTTCAAAGGCAGTCGCGAACTGCTCGGTCAGGCGCTCGCCAACCTGATCGACAACGCCATCAAGTATGGCGAAGGCTGCCATGCGGATGGCGGGCCGGAACGCACGCCGAAGATTACGGTGTCGACCGCCCGCGACGGCGACAACGCGGTCTTCAAGGTGGCCGACAACGGGCCAGGCATCCCCGAGGGCGACCGCGAGCGGGTGTTGCAGCGCTTCGTGCGCCTCGAGGAAAGTCGTTCACAGCCCGGCAGCGGCCTCGGCTTGAGCCTTGTCGCGGCGGTCGCGCGGCTTCACCATGGGACGCTCGAACTCGGCGACGGCAAGCCGGGTCTCGTCGTCACCATCCGGTTGCCGTTGAAATGACCGCGCATGGCCAATGCAAAAGGCAAACGCCAGAGGAAGCCCCAAGGGACGCCCAAGGGGACGCCTAAAACTTCCGGCAGGACGCTGGTTGAGCGCATCGCGCCGCGATTGCGGCCTGCGCCCGTCGCGCGGACGAAGGCGCGAATCGCCGAACTGACCGCCGCCGCACCGGCAGGCAGCGGCGAGGCGCTCGCCGAGGCCCTTTCGCGGCCGGGAATCGCTTCCTTCATGGCCGCAGTGATGGACTGCGCGCCCTTCCTGCGCAGCTTGATTCTCGACGATCCCGCGCGCCTGGCGAAACTGCTCGCCTCTGATCCTTCGGCGCGCATGCGACGCCTGACCGGCGCCATCGCCCGTGCCTGGAAGACCGACGATGCGGCCGGCCTGATGGCGACGCTGAGGCGCGGCCGCGAGGAGACAGCGCTCATCACCGCGCTCGCCGACCTCGGCGGGGTCTGGGACGTTGTCCAGGTGACGGCGGCGCTCACCGCCTTCGCCGAAGCGGCCGTCGGCGCGGCGGTACGCTTCATCCTGCGCGAGACGGCCGCGGCCGGCCGCATCACGCTCGCCAACCCCGACGCGCCGGAAGGGGGGAGCGGCTGGATCGTCCTCGGCATGGGCAAGTTTGGCGCCGGCGAGCTCAACTATTCCAGCGACATCGACCTGATCGTGCTCTTCGACGAGGAGGTCGTTTGCCTGAGCGAAGGTGTCGAGCCGACGATGCTGTTCGTGCGCATGACCCGGCGGCTGGTGGCGCTGCTGCAGGAGCACACGGCCGACGGTTATGTCTTCCGCACCGATTTGCGCCTGCGCCCCGACCCCGGCTCGACCAATATCGCCATCTCCACCGAGGCGGCGCTGCAATATTACGAGAGCCTCGGCCAGAACTGGGAGCGCGCGGCGCTCATCAAGGCGCGGCCGGTGGCGGGCGACCGGGCCGCCGGCGATGCCTTCCTCGCCAACCTCACCCCCTATATCTGGCGCAAGTATCTCGACTTCGCCGCCATCGCCGACATCCATTCGATCAAGCGCCAGATCCACGATCACCGCGGCCATGCCGTGGTGGCGGTCGCCGGCCACAACATCAAGCTCGGCCGCGGCGGCATTCGCGAGATCGAGTTCTTCGTCCAGACCCAGCAGCTGATCGCCGGCGGGCGCCAGCCGGAACTGCGCGGGCGGCGCACGCTCGACATGCTGAAGGCGCTGGCGCAATTCGGCTGGATCGACGGTGCCACACGCGACGAGCTGAGCGCGGCCTATGGCGCGCTGAGGGAGACCGAGCACTGCCTGCAGATGATCAACGACGCGCAGACCCACACGCTTCCGGACGACGCGGAGGGTCTGACGGTGGTTGCGCACATGGTGGGCTATCGCAACGCCGGTGCCTTCGAAAAGGCCGTGGCCAGGACGCTGACCATGGTGCGCGACCGCTATGCCGCCCTGTTCGAGACGGCGCCCTCGCTCACCTCGGCCGTCGGTAGCCTGTCGTTCACCGGCGACACCGACGATCCGGAGACGCTGGCCACGCTCACGGCGCTCGGCTACCGCAACCCGGCGGAAGTCAGCCGCGCGGTGCGCGGCTGGCACTTCGGCCGCTACCCGGCGACGCGCTCGGCGAGCGCCCGCGAACGGCTGACCGAGTTCGTGCCCGTTCTTTTGGAGGCGCTGGGCGGCGAGGGCGCCGATGCCGCCTTTGCCGCCTTCGACCGCTTCCTCGCCCGCATGCCGGCCGGCGTTCAGCTCTTCTCGCTGCTGCAGACCAACGCCGGCCTGCTCAATCTGCTGGTGACGGTGCTGGCCGCGGCCCCGCGCCTGGCCGAAACCATCGTGCGCCGCGCCCATGTGATGGACGCGCTGCTCGACCCGGCCTTCTTCGGCTCGGTGCCGGACGCCACGCTGCTGCACCAGCGATTGGCGAAAACCCTGGCGGAGGCGCGCGACTTCGAGGATGTGCTCGACCGCGCCCGCATCTTCGGCCAGGAGCAGCAGTTTCTCATCGGCGTGCGGGTGCTCGCCGGCACCATCGGCGTGCGCCAGGCCGGCTACGCCTATAGCGACCTCGCCGACGCGCTGGTCGCGGCGGTCCTCGCTGCAACGCTGAAGGAGTTCGAGCGGGCGCACGGCAGGATGAAGCGCGGCGCCGTGGCGCTGGTCGCCATGGGCAAGCTGGGGGGCCGCGAGATGACCGCGACCTCCGACGTCGACCTGATCCTGCTCTACGATTTCGATGAGGCGGCGCCGTCGTCGAACGGCGAGCGCTCCCTGCATGGATCGCAATACTACACGCGACTGACCCAGCGGCTGGTGGCGGCGCTCTCGGCGCCAACCGCCGAAGGCACGCTCTATGCGGTCGACTTCCGCCTGCGCCCCTCGGGCAAATCCGGGCCGCTCGCCACCCACATCGAGGCTTTCGCTGCCTATCAGGCCAAGGACGCCTGGACCTGGGAACGCATGGCGCTGTCCCGCGCCCGCATCATCGCCGGCGACAGGAAGCTGGCCCGGCGCGCCGGCGAGTGCATCCACACCGTGCTGACCACGCGCCGCGAGGCCAGGAAGATCATCGCCGACATCAGCGAGATGCGGGCGATGGTCGAGGAGGCGAAGGGCGGCGAGGGCGCCTGGGACCTGAAACAGGCACCGGGCGGGCTGGTCGATATCGAGTTCATCGCCCAGTCGCTGCTCTTGGTGAACGCCCACCGCCACCCCGGCCTGATCTCGACCGGGACCGAGGTGGTGCTCACCGCGGCGGCCAAGGCGGGGCTGCTGTCGCCGGCCGACGGCGATATCCTGTTGCCGGCACTCGGCCTCTACCAGGCACTCGTCCAGATCATCCGCCTTTGCCTCGACACGCCGTTCGACCCCGAAACCGCGCCGCGCGCGCTTCTCGACCGGCTGGCGCAGGCCGGCGAGCTCCCCGATTTCACGACCCTCGACGCCCATGTGCGCGCCACGGAAGAGGCGGTCCGCGGCGTCTTCGAGCGGCTTATCGGACCAGTGCTGGAAAAGCCCTCCGCATAGTATAGTGCGCGGTCCGACCGGGCTTGTCCGGCGGCCTTTCGGGAGGTGCGCTATGAAGCGTGTCTTGCGTGGTTGCCAGGCAACCGTCGCCGCGTTGGTACTCGGCGGGTTCGCCCCCGCCCATGCAGCTAATCTGGTCTGGCAGTTCAGCCAGGACGATGAATCCGCCTTCGTCGGCGTCACCGATGCCGCCGCCAAGGAGGACAATCAGAACTATCCGTTCTACATGAGCTGCGCCGCCACCGGCGACGAGACGACGGTGATCTCCAACGTCGATCCCAAGGCGCTCGGCGCGGCCATAGCCGCCGGCCAGGTGCCGTCGATCTCCTACCTGCTCGACGGCCAGGAGCAGGACAACAGCGGCGGCGAGGTTGCCGACATCCGCTTCGACGAGATGTCGGGCTCGTGGCAATACCTCATTGCCGGCGCCGACTACGACCTTCTGCTGACGGCCAAGGAGGTCAGGGTCAAGGGTGTCGGTGTCGACCTTCAGCTACCGCGGGAGAAGCTGACCGAGTCGCTGCAGCAACTGAAGGACGCCTGCGACGGGCTGCTCTCCAGCGACGCAGGTAGCGACGGCACCGACCAGGGCGGCGACACGGGCGGCGATAGCGGCGGTGGGGACACGGGCGGCGGCAGCGGCAACTGAGCCGGGTACCGGCCACAGCCAGACGCCACATGGTGCGCTGCGAGCGTCGGCGAGCCTCGAACTATGAGGCCATCCTTCGAGGCCCGCCCTTCGGCGGGCACCTCAGGATGAGTCGGACCTTCCCGGCAAAAGCGCTGTCAGGCCGCCGACTGACGCTCCGCCTCCGGCGCCGGCGCCGGAGGCACGATCGGCAAGCGAACCGAGACCACCGTGCCCTGACCGACGCGCGAACGGATGCGCATGCGCCCACCGTGAAGCGTGGCGAGCGACGAGGTGATAGCCAGACCCAGGCCGGAGCCGCGATGGCTCTTGGTGAACTGGTTGCTCACCTGCTCGAACGGCCGGCCGAGCTTCTTCAGCGCCTCGCGCGGGATGCCAATGCCGGAATCGGCGACCGTGAAGACGATGGCGTTGCGGGTGGCGCGGGCGCGCAGGCGGATGCGGCCACCTTGGGGCGTGAACTTCACCGCGTTGGACAACAGGTTGAGCATCACCTGCTTGAGCGCGCGGCGGTCGCCATGCATGCGCAGGCCGTGCCTGGTGTCTGCCGTGACCTCGATGTTCTGGGCCGCCGCCTGGGTACTGACCACGCGCACCAATTCCTCGACCAGATCGTCGAGGACGAGTTCCTCCGAATGCAACGCCATGCGGCCGGCCTCGATGCGCGACATGTCGAGCACGTCGTTGATGACACCGAGCAGGTAGGTGCCGCTGGCGTGGATGTCCTGGCAATATTCCATGTATTTCGGCGAGCCCAGTTCGCCGAACATGCCCGACTGCATGATCTCCGAGAAGCCAATGATGGCGTTGAGCGGCGTGCGCAGCTCGTGGCTGACATTGGCGAGGAATTCGGACTTGGTACGGTTGGCCTCCTCGGCGCGGTCCTTCTCCTCGGCATATTTCTCGGCCAGCTCGACCATCTGCTGCGCCTGCTGCTCGAGCTTCTGGCGCGACTGGCGGAGGTCGGCGATGGTCGCCATCAGCCGGCGCTCGCCCTCGATCAGCTTGCCTTCGTGACGCTTCAACTGGGTGATGTCGGTGCCCACCGACACGAAGCCGCCGTCCTTGGTGCGCCGCTCGTTGATCTGCAGCCAGCGGCCGTCCTCCAGCTGCAATTCGAATGTGCGCGCACCTGCCTCGGGGATATCGTCGGTAACCACCTGCGAGCGCACCAGCGGCTTGCGCCCGGCGGCGATCACGTCGGCATAGGGCGTACCCGGCGCCAGCACCACGTCGGGGATGCCGTGCAGCTGCTGGTACTTGGAATTGCACATCACCAGGCGATTTTCCGCGTCCCACAGAACGAAGGCCTCGGAGATCGTCTCGATGGCGTCGCGCAGGCGGATGTCGGCGGTCTTCGACCGCTCGACCAGGCGCATCTGCTCGGTGACGTCGACGGCAATGCCGATCAGGTGCGGCTGCGGGCTTTCGCGGTCGACGAGCTCGGCACGCACCCTCAGCCATATCCAGCGGCCGTCGACGTGGTGCATGCGGAACATGCGGTCGACGGTCGTCTCGCCGGCCTCGAACAGGGATTCGACCAGGGACAGCAGGTCGCCGTCGTCGGGATGGATCAGGCGGGCCACCTCGCCGAAGCCGAGCAGGCTGTCGCGCGCGTCGAGGCCGATGATCTCGAACATCGAGCGCGACCAGAAGATGCGTGCACTGGCGAGGTCCCAGTCCCACAAGCCGCAACGGCCGCGGGCAAGCGCCATCTCGAAGCGCGACTGCGTCTCGCCGTAGATGCGGTCCGCTTCGGCCGCGCGCGCCGTCTGTGAGAAATAGCCGTAGAGGATGACCAGCAGGATAGCGCTGGTGCCCACGAAGATGGCGACGTTGAGGGAGACGTCGGAGCGCCACGGCCCGTAGATGCCGGCGAGTGGCTCGACCACGGTGACGGCGCCGAGCGGGGCGGAGAGATTGCGGAGGGTGGCATAGGCCTTCTCGCCGTCGGGCAGGGAAATTTCGAGCACCCCGGCGCGTTCACCGAAGGTGGTGAGAAGCTGGGCGTCGCCGATGACGTCGGCCAGCGGCTTGTTCTCTTGCGACAAATCGCGCGGTGCCGTCGCGACGATCGTGCCGTCGGCGTCGGTGATATAGACCTGCCGGCCGTCCCTGACGGCACCTGCGGGAAGTGCATCGGCCAGTACGTTCAGCGCGTCGCTTCGCGTCATGTCGCCTTTGGCGCCGGTGAACGCATCCGACAGGATGCGCACGATCATGCTGATCGACTTCTTCGCATCGGTCTCGTGGTCGACGCGCAGCTCGTACAGCTCGACGAAGCGGGCGAGACCGACGATCAGCAGGAAGATGGCGATGAGGATGGGGATCAGGCGGCGCAGGAACGGCTCGGCGGCGAGCAGCTTGCGATAAGCAGGACCGGCGAGCAGCCGCGCATGGCCCGAAATCCCTGGGCGCCGCGATCCTCCACCGACCGTTTTTTGATAATGCTTTCCCGCAGGCGACAGTGCCGCCTCTGCCCGCGCCATGGCAGGCTCCCTTGATTTCCGCCGCATAAATCCAGGAGACGCCACGCCCGAATCAGGTCCATTTAAATCGAGGCGATTCGGCTTGTCCAGAGGCGTATACGATTTATTTACCAGCCACCGGACCGGCGCGGACTGGCGGCAAACCGTAACATTCGACCTATCGGGCGAGGCTTGGTATGGTTGGCCGGGCGACTTGAGAAACACCGGACTATGACGCAAGCCGCAATCAGCGCGAGCGGGCCGTCAGGCATTGGCGGATGGCTGATCCTGCCTGCCATCGGCATCGTCGTCGCGCCGGTCCAGTTCGCCATGAACATCATGGATTATTTTCCCAGGTTCGAATTGCTGCAGCCGGGAACCCTGCTGCACACCATGACGATGGTCGAGATTCTTGCCTGGATCGGCTTCGCTATTCTGGCGACGACCACGGCGGTTCAGTTCTTCACCCGCAGAAAGAACGCGCCGAAGCTGTATCGGGCCCTTCTCGTGGGCCAGCTTCTGTTCGTTGTGGCGGCATATTGGGCGGCGGCGATCTTGTTCGACGCCCCCCTGTTCGACGTCGACGCCGGATTTGCCATCGGCATGCTGCTGGCCGCCTGCGCTATCTGGATCCCGTATTTCCTTTACTCGGCGCGCGTGCGGAACACCTTCGTGCACTAGGCGGGGGTGACCGTTCCCCGGATGCGATGCAAGCATGAAACGCTGCTTCGCAGATCCGTGGCCCATGCGGCTCGTAGGTTCCGGTTCTACAGCGCGGCACTACGCACCGCGCTGCGCCCGGGAGACGCCGGGGTCACGCCAGCGTGCGTGTGACGATGTCGCGCACGTCGGAGGAGAGCGTGTCGGTCGCCGCGACGCGGGTGAGCGCCTTCTCGGCCAGCGCCCGGCGATGCGGTTCGAGTGCCCGCCATGAGCGGAAGCTGACCAGGAGCCGCGCCGCCGTCTGCGGATTGCGCCGATCGAGATCGACCACAAAATCCCCGAGAAAGTCGTAGCCGGCGCCGTCGGCGCGGTTGAACTGCGTCTGGTTGGCGCCGGCAAAGGTGCCGACCAGCGAACGGATGCGGTTGGGGTTGGACATCGAGAAGGACGGGTGGACGAGGAGAGCGCACACCCGGTCGAGGGTTTCCGCTGCCGGCACCAACGCCTCGAGCGCCAGCCACTTGTCGAGGACCAGCGGATCGTTGCGGTAGCGGTCGTGGAAGGCTTCGAGCGCTTGGAAGCGTTCGGGCAGCGCCGCGGCGGCGAGGATGGCGAGAGCCGCCGAGCGGTCGGTCATGTTGTCGGCTTCGGCGAAGCGCGCCGTCAGGCGCTCGACAGCCTCCGGGTTGCCGTCGGCGACCGCGAGGTCGAGGGCGGCGTTGGCGAGCGACCGGCGGCCGGCTGCGGCGGCATCAGGCGAGTAGGGCGCCGCGCTGGCGAGCCGCTCGATAAGGCCGGCGAGACGGTCGCCGACCCGGCCGGCGATGCGCGCCCTGACCTGATTGCGGGCGGCGGCGATGGCGTCGGGATCGACATCGCGGCCGATCTCGCGGGCGATGTCGGCTTCGCTTGGAAGCTGGAGCACCTGGGCGCGGAAGGCGGGTTCGAGATCCTCGTTCTCCGCGACATCGGCGAGTGCATCGATGAGGGCGACGTCGAAATCGACGATCTCGCCGCGTGCGGCGTCTGCGGTGCCCCGCGTCAGCGACCGCATGGCCAGCGTCTGGGCCGCCTGCCAGCGATTGAACGGATCGGCGTCGGTCCGGAGCAGAAAGAGCAGATCGGCCTCGGCAAGGTCGATATTGAGCCGCACCGGCGCCGAGAAGCCACGCAGAAGCGAGGGCACCGGCCGTGCCGAGACGCCGTGGAAGACGATCGTCTGGCTCTCCTCGGTGAGTTGGATCACGTCGCCGTCGACCCGCCCGCCGGTGGCACGTTCGAAGGCGAGGTCGTCGCCGTTGGCGCCAACCAGGCCGAAGCGCACCGGTATGTGCTGCGGCTGCTTGTTGGACTGGCCGGGGGTCGGCGGGCAAGACTGCGCGAGCGTCAGCGCATAGGTCTTCTGGCGCGGGTCGTAGCTGCCCTTGGCGACGACTTCCGGCGTGCCGGCCTGGGAGTACCAGAGCTTGAACTGGGTGAGGTCGGTGTCGGTGGCCTCAGTGAAGGCGGCGAGAAAGTCCTCGATGGTGACCGCCTGGCCATCATGGCGCTCGAAATAGAGGTCCATGCCGGCGCGGAAGCCTTCAGGTCCCAGCACCGTCTTCAGCATGCGCACGACCTCGGCGCCCTTCTCGTAGACGGTCGGCGTGTAGAAGTTGTTGATCTCGTGATAGGTTTCCGGCCGCACCGGATGGGCCAGCGGCCCCGCGTCCTCGGGGAACTGGCGCGCCTGCAGCGTGCGCACGTCGGCGATGCGCTTCACCGGCCGCGAACGCATGTCGGACGAGAACTCCTGGTCGCGGAAGACGGTCAGCCCCTCCTTCAGGCAGAGCTGGAACCAGTCGCGGCAAGTGATTCTGTCACCAGTCCAATTGTGGAAATATTCGTGGGCGATGACGCCCTCGATATAGCCGTAGTCGGAATCGGTGGCGGTATCCGCGTCGGCCAGAACGTATTTGTCGTTGAAGACGTTGAGGCCCTTGTTCTCCATCGCCCCCATGTTGAAGTCCGACACGGCGACGATGTTGAACACGTCGAGATCGTATTCGCGGCCGAAGGCGGTCTCGTCCCAGCGCATGGAGCGCTTGAGCGAATCCATCGCCCAGGCGCAGCGCGCTTCCTTGCCGTGTTCGCAATAGATGGCGAGCGCCACCTGCCGCCCCGACATGGTGGTGAACGAGTCCGACAGCTTGCCGAGATCGCCGGCAACCAGCGCGAACAGATAGGACGGTTTGGGGAAGGGGTCGTGCCAGACGGCGAAGTGCCGGTCGCTGCCGGCGACGTCGCCGGTTTCCACCAGGTTGCCGTTGGCGAGCAGCACCGGCGCCGCGTCCTTCGGCGCCTCGATGCGCGTCGTGTAGACGGCGAGAACGTCCGGCCGGTCGAGAAAGTAGGTGATGCGGCGGAAGCCCTCCGCCTCGCACTGGGTGCACCAGGTGCCTGAGGTCCGGTAGAGCCCCATCAGCTTGGTATTGGCGGTGGGGTCGATCTCGGTGACGATTTCCAGCGTGAACGGCACCGGCGGGACCTCGGCGATGGTGAGGCGGTCCGGCGTTGCCGTATAGCGGTCGGCAGCAAGCCCCGCGCCGTCGATTGCCACCGAGACGAGATTCAATTCGCCGCCGTCGAGGGCGAGCGGCGCTCCGGGATTGACCGGGCGCATGGCGAGCCGCGCGGTGACGCGGGTGGCGTGCGGATCGAGCCGGAAGTCGAGGTCGACCGTATCAATGGCAAAATCGGGAGCGCGGTAGTCCGCGAGGCGAACGGGGGCCGTCTCAGTCTTCATGGGGTTTCAGGCTTTCAAAAGGGCGGACTTGCAGGGGCGGATAGATAGCACGCACGGCCCGGAAAGCGATTCTGCGGGGCGAATAATACGGCTTCCGGAGAAAATTGACCTCGGCGACAACCCGCCGAATTGCAATCACCTATTAGTCAGGATAATCAACGGAAAAGACGAAAGAAAAGCGGCGAGCGCCTCCGGGGGGTAGCGCCTCGCGCGGCCAGGAGGGCGCCTGTTCATGTATCTCGGACTCGACATCGGGACCTCGTCGGTGAAGTCCATTCTCATCGACGAAAATCAGCGGGTTGTGGCCAGCGAAACCGCGGAACTTGAAGTTTCCCGGCCCCATTCGGGATGGTCGGAGCAGGATCCAGACAGCTGGTGGACGGCCTGCGAGGCGGTGCTGGACAAGCTCGCCGCCAAGAACAAGACGGCGCTTTCCGGCGTCCGCGGCATCGGCCTTTCCGGCCACATGCACGGCGCCACGCTGATCGACGCTGCCGATAGGCCGGTGCGCCCCTGCATCCTGTGGAACGACGTGCGCTCGGCCAAGGAGGCGGCGGAACTCGACGCGAACCCGAGTTTTCGCGCCGTCACCGGCAATATCGTCTTCCCCGGCTTCACCGCGCCCAAGCTGGTCTGGGTGGCGCGGCACGAACCGGAGGTCTTCGCCAAGGTGGCCAAGGTTCTGCTGCCCAAGGACTATGTGCGGCTAAAACTCACCGGCGACTACGCCTCGGACATGTCGGATTCCGCCGGCACGGCGTGGCTCGACGTGCAAAAACGCGACTGGAGCGACGAGCTGCTGGCCGCGACCAAGCTGTCGCGCGCCAAGATGCCGAAGCTCTACGAGGGGTCGGCTGCGGCCGGCACGCTGCGTGCCGAACTGGCGAGCCGCTGGGGCATGGCGTCGAACGTGGTGGTAGCCGGCGGCGGCGGCGACAACGCGGCGTCCGCCTGCGGCGTCGGTGTTGTCAGGCCCGGAACCGCCTTCGTCTCGCTCGGCACCTCCGGCGTGCTCTTCGTCTCCAATGCCCGCTTCTCGCCTGATCCCGCGACCGCGGTCCACGCCTTCTGCCACGCAGTGCCCGACACCTGGCACCAGATGGGCGTCATCCTGTCGGCGGCCGGCGCGCTGGAGTGGCTGGCCGACGTGTTCTCGACCAGCGCCGCCGACCTGACCAAGCCACTGGAGGCCGACATGGGCGGCCCCGGCGACGCGATCTTCCTGCCCTATCTCGGTGGCGAGCGGACGCCCCACAACGACGCCGCCATCCGCGGCAATTTCGCAGGGCTCAGCTATGCCACCGACAAGACGGCGCTCACTCGCGCCGTGCTGGAAGGCGTTGCCTTCGCCTTCGCCGACTGCCTGAAAGCGCTCACCCAGGCCGGTGCCAGCGTCGAGCGGGCGCTCGCCGTCGGTGGCGGCTCGCGCTCCAGGAAGTGGCTGCGTATCATCGCCAACGCGCTCAACATCACCATTGACGTTCCGGAGGAGGGCGATTTTGGCGCCGGCCTCGGTGCAGCTCGCCTCGGCCTGATCGCGGCCGAGAACGCCGATCCTTTCGCCGTCTGCGCCCAGCCGGCCATTCGCGAAACGATCGAACCCGATCCCCAGTTGGTTCCGGCCTACGCTGCGGCCTACGCGACGTACCGGAAGCTTTACCCCGCTATCAAGGAGGCCACGCCCCGATGAGTGCCCGTTTCTTCAATCAGGAAAAGCCGATCAAACTTGCCCGCGGCAAGGCGGACGACGGCCTTGCCTACCGCTGGTACGACCCCAACAAGAAGGTCCTCGGCAAGCGCATGGAGGACCATCTGCGCTTCGCCGTCTGCTACTGGCACTCCTTTACCTGGGACGGCCGCGACATGTTCGGCGGCGAGACCTTCAACCGTTCATGGATGCACATGGACGACGAGATGGCGGCGGCGCGCGTCAAGGCCGATGTCGCCTTCGAGATGTTCCGCCTGCTCGGCGTGCCGTTCTTCACCTTCCACGACCGCGACATTGCGCCGGAAGGCAAGACGCTGGCCGAATCCAACAAGAACGTCCGCGAAATGGGCGAGGTCCTCGCCAAGAAGATGGAGAAGACCAAGGTCAAGCTCCTGTGGGGCACGGCCAACCTGTTCTCCAACCGCCGCTACATGGCGGGCGCTGCCACCAATCCCGACCCGGACCTTTTTGCCTATGCCGGGGCGCAGGTGAAGAACGCTCTCGAGGTGACCCACGACCTCGGCGGCGCCAACTACGTGCTGTGGGGCGGTCGCGAGGGCTATGAGACGCTGCTCAACACCAACATCAAGCAGGAACTGGAGCAACTCGGCCGCTTCCTGACCATGGTCGTCGAGCACAAGCGCAAGATCGGCTTCAAGGGCAACATCCTCATCGAGCCCAAGCCGAAGGAGCCGACCAAGCACCAGTACGATTTCGACGTCGCCTCGATCTGGGGGATGCTGCAGCAGTTCGGCCTCGAGAAGGAGGTCAAGATCAACATCGAGCAGAACCACGCCGTCCTTGCCGGCCACACCTTCGAGCACGAACTGGCGCTCGCCGGCGCGCTCGGCATCCTGGGTTCCATCGACATCAACCGCGGCGACTATCAGCTCGGCTGGGACACCGACCAGTTCGCCATGAACGTGCCGGAGATGGCGCTGGCCACCTACTACATCCTCAAGGCGGGCGGACTGGGCACCGGCGGCTTCAACTTCGACGCCAAGATCCGCCGCCAGTCGCTCGATCCCGACGACCTGCTGATCGCCCATGTCGGCTCGATGGACGCCTGCGCCCGCGGTCTGCTGATCGCCGAGCAGATCATCAAGGACGGCGAGTTCGATGCCTTGGTCGCCGACCGCTATGCCGGTTGGAAGAGCAAGGAAGGCAAGGCCATCCTTGCCGGCAAGCGCTCGCTCGACGATCTGGCGGACTATGTCCACAAGAAGGACCTCGAGCCGCAGCCGGTCAGCGGCAAGCAGGAATATCTCGAATCCCTGATCAACAAATTTCTCTAGCGGCGCCGCGCATGCGGAGCGCCGAAGCAAGAGGAGAAGAACAATGAAGACGATGAAGGGGCCGGCGATCTTCCTGGCGCAGTTTGCCGGCGATGACGCGCCGTTCAACACGCTGGAAGGCATGGCCAAGTGGGCCGCCAGCCTCGGCTACAAGGGTATCCAGATCCCGAGCTGGGACGGCCGCCTGATCGACGTCAAGAAGGCCGCCACCAGCAAGACCTACTGCAGCGAGCTGAAGGGTATCTGCGCCGATGCCGGCGTCGAGATCACCGAGCTTGCCTCGCATCTGCAGGGCCAGCTCGTCGCGGTGAACCCGATCTACGACGCCGCCTTCGACGGCTTCGCCGCGCCGGACGTGCGCGGCGACCCCAAGAAGCGGCAGAAATGGGCGGTCGACCAGGTCAAGGCGACGATCAAGGCCTGCGCCAATCTCGGCCTGCCGTCGATGCCGACCTTCTCGGGCGCCTTCGTCTGGCCGTTCATGTATCCGTGGCCGCAGCGCCCGGCGGGCCTGGTCGAGACCGCCTTCGACGAGCTCGCCAAGCGCTGGCGGCCGATCTTCGACTATGCCGACAACCTCGGCGTCGACGTCGCCTTCGAGCTCCATCCCGGCGAGGACCTGCACGATGGCGTCTCTTTCGAGATGCTGCTCGAGCGCGTCGACAACCATCCCCGCTGCGGCATCAACTACGATCCCTCGCACTTCGTGCTGCAGCAGCTCGATTATCTCGAGTTCATCGACTTCTACCACGAGCGCATCTACGCCTATCACGTCAAGGACGCGGAGTTTAATCCCAACGGCAAGCAGGGCGCCTATGGCGGCTTCCAGCCCTGGGTCAAGCGCGCCGGCCGTTTCCGCTCGCTCGGCGACGGCCATGTCGATTTCGGCGGCATCTTCTCCAAGCTCGCCGAATACGACTACGACCGCTGGGCCGTGCTCGAATGGGAATGCTGCCTGAAGCATCCGGAGCAGGGGGCGGCCGAGGGTGCGCCCTTCATCGCCGCGCACATCATCCGTGTGACCGAGAAGGCCTTCGACGACTTCGCCGCCAGCGGCGTCGACCAGAAGGCCAACCGCAAGATGCTCGGCATCTAGGAGAAGGAAGCACTCACATGGTCGAAGGACGCAGCGACACAAAATCCGGCGGCCGCATTCGGCTGGGCATGGTCGGCGGTGGGCAGGGGGCCTTCATCGGCGGTGTCCACCGCATCGCCTCGCGCATCGACGACAACTACGAGCTGGTTGCCGGCGCGCTGTCCTCGCAGCACCGGCGCGCCATCGACTCGGCGCTCGAACTGGGCATTGCGCGCGATCGCGCCTATGGCGATTTCGAGGAGATGGCCAAGGCCGAAGCCAGGCGCAAGGACGGCATCGAGGCGGTGTCGATCGTCACCCCCAACTTCATGCATGCCGGGCCGATCAAGGCCTTCCTCAAGGCCGGCGTCCACGTCATCTGCGACAAGCCGCTGGCCATGTCGGTGACCGAGGCCAAGGACATCCAGCGGGCGGTGAAGCGCAGCGGCAAGATCTTCGCGCTCACCCACAACTACACCGGCTATCCGATGATCCGCCAGGCGCGGGCGATCGTCGCCGCCGGCGAGCTGGGCGAACTCCGCCAGGTCCAGGCGGAATACGCGCAGGACTGGCTGACCGAGCGCCTGGAAGCCACCGGCCAGAAGCAGGCCGACTGGCGCACCGACCCGAAACGTGCGGGCGCCGGTTCGCTCGGCGATATCGCCACCCACGCCTACAATCTCGCCTGCTTTGTCACCGGCCTATCGCTGGACTCGCTGTTGGCCGACCTCACCACCTTCGTCAAGGGGCGCAAGCTCGACGACAACGACAACATCCTGCTGCGCTGGAAGGGCGGCGCCAAAGGCATGTTGTGGGCGAGCCAGGTGGCGCCGGGCAACGAGAACAACCTGTCGCTGCGCGTCTATGGTTCCAAGGGCGGGCTGGCGTGGCGGCAGGAGGACCCGAACTATCTGTGGTTCACTCCCTTCGGCCAGCCGACCAGGCTGATCACCCGGGCCGGCGTCGGCGCCAGCCCCGAGGCAGCGCGCGTCACGCGCACGCCGTCCGGCCACCCGGAAGGCTATCTGGAAGGCTTCGCCAACATCTATGCCGAAGTCGCCCGCGCCATCCGTGCCGCGCGCGTGGACGAGGACCCGCCGGCCGGTGTGCTCTTCCCGACGGTCGATGACGGCCTTGCCGGCATGCAGTTCATCGAGGCGGCGGTGAAATCGAATGCCAAGGGCGGCGGCTGGGTGAAGATCTAGGCGTGGGCATCCATCTCCCCCTCCACAAAGGGAGGGGGAGATACGCGGCAGCACCCCAAAGTTTCGTTCGTTTAGCGGCAGGCGAAGCGCCGCCCTACCAGTCCCACAGCGTCCCGTCTTCGAGCCGGGTGACGGGCAGGTAGGCCGGCTCGTAGGGATATTTCGCCGCCAGCGCCTCGTCGATGTCGACGCCGTGGCCCGGCGCATCGCCAGGGTGGAGACGACCGCACTCGAACGAATAGGCGTGCGGGAAGACCGCATCGGTCTCTTGCGTGTGGGGCATGTGCTCCTGGACGCCAAAATTCGGCACCCAGAGATCGAAGTGGAGCGTCGCCCCCATGCACACCGGCGAGAGGTCCGTGGCGCCGTGGCAGCCGGTCCTCACCTGGTAGAGCTCGGCGAGCATCGCGATCTTGCGCAATTGCGTGATGCCGCCGGCATGTACCACGGACGTGCGGATATAGTCGATCAGCTGGTTCTCGATGAGGTCGCGGCAGTCGTGGATGGAGTTGAACACCTCGCCGATGGCGATCGGCGTGACGGTGTGCTCCCTGATCAGCCTCAGCGATTCCTGGTTCTCCGCCGGCGTCGGGTCCTCCATCCAGAACAGCCGGTGGGGCTCCAGGCTCTTGCCGAGCCGCGCCGCCTCGATCGGCGTCAGCCGGTGGTGCACGTCATGCAGCAGGTGGAAGTCGAAGCCGAACTTGTCGCGCACCGCGTCGAAGAGCTTGGGCGCGAAATCGAGATATTTCTCGGTCGACCAGACCGATTCCTCGACCGTACCTTTCACCGCCGGCTCGTAATCAAGCTTGCCGTCGGCGACGCCGTAGACGTGGTCGAGCCCGGGAACGCCCGACTGCGCGCGCACCGCCTTGTAGCCGCGGTCGAGGTACTTACCGACGGCATCGAGCGTCTCGGCGATGTCGCGCCCGTTGGCATGTGCGTAGGCCATGACGCTGGAGCGGCTCTTGCCGCCGAGGAGCTGGTAGAGCGGCAGCCCGGCGGCCTTGGCCTTGATGTCCCAGAGCGCGGTATCGACGGCGGCAATCGCCGCCATCGTCACCGGCCCGCGGCGCCAGTAGGCGCCCTTGGAAAGAAACTGCCAAATGTCCTCGATCTGGTGCGGATCGCGGCCGATCAGGAGCGGTGCGATGTGATCCTTGAGGTAGGCGGCGACCGCAAGCTCGCGGCCGTTCAGCGTCGCATCACCGAGCCCGTGCAGGCCCTCGTTGGTCACGATCTTGAGCGTGACGAAATTGCGGCCGGGGCAGGTGATGATGACTTTCGCGTCGGTGATCTTCATGTCCCTGCCGCTTTCCCGGCGCCGGCGGCCTGCGACAGCACCGGCGCCGATTCACCTTCCTCCCCGCTGTCGAAAAGATGCGGGAACTGCTCTTCCAGCACCGGCAGCGAGGTCAGGATTTCCGAAAGGTGCGTGCGCACCGCGGCCTCGGCGCGCGCTTCGTCGCGGGCCTCGACCGCGTCGAGGATTTCGGCGTGCTGGTCGATGAGGCGTGAGATCGGTGTCGCCTGCGGCAAGCTGAGATAGCGAACGCGGTCCATCTGCGCCTTCACGTCTTCGACGACACGCCACGCATAGTCGCAGTCAACGCCGAGCGCGAGGCCGCGATGGAAGGCCTCGTCGAGGGCGAGGAAGCGGGCAGGGGCGGTCTCGGCGGCGGTGACACGCTGCGCTTCGAGGTTGCTGCGCAGCGCGGCGATCGTCGACGTCGTCATCACCTGACAGGCCTTGCGCGCCACCGCAACCTCGACCGCCTCGCGCACGAAGCGCGCGTCGGCCACCTGTTTGGTCGAGATCTTCACGACGAAGGTGCCGCGCTGCGGGCGAATGCGGACGAACCCGGCTTCGCTCAGCTTGATGAAAGCTTCCCGCACCGGCTGGCGGCTGACGCCAAGCCGCGTGGCGATCTCGTTTTCGGAGAGCGCCTGACCGGGGGTCAGCGCCATTGTGACGATGGCGCTCTTCAGCGCGTGCAGGACGCGCCGCGCCGCTGGCTCGCCCGGCGCGTCCGCATAGACCGACCGGCGGTCGAACGCGGCGCCCTTTGCTGCGCCGTCTCCTCGTTTCATCCCTTTCGCCCCGTCAGTGTTCGTTGGGCGGAACAACATTCTTGCGCTTTTCTATGTGCCATACTACCATACCAGTCAAGGATATCCAGACGGGCCGACCGGACGGGTGTCCGTAGTGGG
>CAWAJQ010000002.1:270000-567707 GCA_963782395.1 uncultured Alphaproteobacteria bacterium | reverse complement strand
AAATGGCACCGGGGCGTTAGGCTTTGACCTCAGCCGCGGACACGGCTCCGGCGGGGCAGCAGGCGACCACGACGGCGGGCCTGCGGGCCATCAGCGGCTGGCAGTATTGTATGCAACAGTGAAATTCATGATTAAGAATTAGGCGGTATGGGGCGTTGCCCCATCCAGTGGCGCGCGCGCCTCGGCCACGGCGTCCGGTTCAGCGGATGAGGCCGACTCGCTGCGGCGGCGCACCGCCTCGCCGGCCACCTCGCCGACGGCCGTCCTGACGACGATGATATGGGCGCGCATCTCGGTCGCCGCCGCATCGGCATCGCCGCGCTCGATCGCCGTCGCCACCGCATCGTGTTCGGCATGCGATTTGGCCAGCCGCCCCAGCGTCTCGAACTGCGCCCGGCGGAAGGGCGCGCAGCGGGTGCGCACGCTCATCGCCAGCTCGGCCAGGAAATCGTTGTGGGCGCCCTGATAGATCGCCTCGTGGAAGCGATTGTTGAACTCCACATAGACCTCGCGGTTTCCCGCCGAGACCAGCCGGGCGCCGTCGTCCTGCAATGCCAGCAGATGGCGCCGCTCGGCAGCCGTCATGGCAATCGCCGACCAGCGCGCGCACAGCGCCTCGAGCTCGGCCATCACCGCGAACATCTCGTCGAGCTGGCGGTCCGAGAAATCGGCGACCACGGCGCCGCGCCGCTCCCACGCCTTCACCAGCCCGATCACTTCCAGCTGGCGGATCGCCTCGCGGATCGGGGTCCGCGACACGCCGAAGAGCGTCGCGATCTGCGTCTCGTCGAGCGGCATGCCGGGCGCCAGCCGGCCGTGGACGATATCGTCGGCGATCGCCTGCTGGATCTGTCGCGCCTTGGTCGGTGATGCCATCTCTGTCCGGTCGCCTTGCTTCAGGCCGCGGAGCATGCCCGAAAACCGACGAAAAGTCGCATCCGGCCTTTGGCAAGGATACGTCGTGCCGGCCCGGACCTGGCAACGCCGTCTGGCTCAGACCTCGACAGGCTGAGTCCGACCAGGGACGACGCTCTGATCGCGCAACGGCGCGGTCGAGGAGCGGACGAGAAGCTGCGGGGTGTGGGTGGTCCAGCGTTCGTTCGGCGCCCGCTTTCCCGAGATCTGTTCGAGCAGATTGTGGATCGCCTCTTGCGCCATTTGCAGAATGGGGGTTGCCACCACCGTCGGCAGGGGCTCCAGCAGTCCGGAGAATTCAAGGTCGTCGACGCCGACGATGGACAACTGCTTCGGCACCGCGAGCCCCAGCTCGCGGATGGCGAAGAGAAGCCCGACGGTGGTCATGTTGGAGATCGTGACGATTGCGGTCGGCGGGTCTGGCCGCGTCATCAGGCTGATGGTCGCGGCGCGCGATTTCTCCTGGTCGAAATCGCCGGCGAGCACAAGGTTGTCATCGATCGTCATGCCGCGATCGACATGCGCCTTCACATAGCCCGCGTAGCGGTCGTCGCTGGTCGCCAGACCGGGGATGCCGACGATCATGCCGATGCGCCGATGGCCAAGCGACAGCAGGTGGTCGGTGGCGAGCCGGCCGGCCTCGACATTGTCCGTCTTGATCACTTCATAGGGCAGGCCCTCGACATACATGTCGAGGAGGATCGTGGGGACGTGGATCTGGTTGACGAGATTGGCGCCGTGCGCCGCATCGGAGCGCGTGGGGATGATGATCAGCCCGGCGACGCGCTGCATGCGCATCATCGTCAGCACCTGGCTTTCGCGCTGGGCGTCCTGCCCGGTCGAGTAGACGACTGTCGTGTAACCAGCATTGAGGCAGACGTTCTCGACCTCGCGCGCCACGGCGCCGCACCAGGGGTTGGCGATGTTCGGCAGAACCAGCCCGATCAACCGTGAGCGGCCGCTGCGCAGACTGCGCGCCGCCGCGTTCGGCACATAGCCGATCGCCCGGATCGCCTCCTCGACCCTGGCGATCACGTCCCCGCTCACCGGTGCGGAGCCGTTGATCACCGCCGATGCGGTGGAGATGGCGACGCCTGCCCGCCGTGCAACGTCCTTGATGGTTGCCACGATTGTCCCTTGCCAACAGTAGATGAATTTGTTTTACTCGAAACGTTTCGTGTAGGCAAATCCGCCGTTCAGGTTCCTGTCAGGACCATGGCGGTTTGTTACTCCCTTAGTCGAAACGTTTCGAACTCGTTGCGGCAAGGGCAAACAAAGAAGCTGGCGCTCGCCAGAGCGCGGGGAGGAGATAATGATGAAGATCACACGGCGCGGCCTGCTCACGTCAGGCGCAGCGTTGGCAGCGTCCGCGGCCACTACGCGGCTCTCGTTCGCCCAGTCCGACGTCAAGGCCACGATGAAGGTGGCAAGCTTCGGCGGCGAGGCACAGACGACCGCCATCAAGCACGCCATCCAGCGGTTCAATGCGAAGTATCCCAACGTCAGCGTTGAGCTGGCGATGGACCCGATCACCAACGGCTGGGGCGATTATGTCACCAAGGTGCTGAGCCAGTTCACCGCCGGCAACACGGCCGATGTCTATGGCACGGCGATCGAGACGTTCCAGGCATTCGCCTCGCGCAATCTGTGGATGCCGCTCGATGACTATGTGAAGTCCAACAGCGGCTTCTCGGATTTTGCTCCGAGCCTGTTCCAGCAGGGCTCGTACAAGGGGCACATGTATTACATCCCCATCGGCTGGAACAACATCATGATCAACTACAACCGGGACCTGTTTGACAAGGCAGGCGTGAAGTACCCGGTGGACTGGTCATGGGACGAGTTCCGCGATGTGGCCAAGAAGCTGACCGTGAAGGATTCGGCCGGCAACGTCACCCAGTGGGGCTACGAGGTTCCGAACCAGAACTTCTTCGTCCAGCCGTGGTTCTTCTCCAACGGCACCTCGATCCTGAACGACGACTGGACTGGGTCGAACATGACCGATCCGAAGGTCGCCGAGAGCCTGCAGTTCCTGCATGATCTCATCCACGTCGACGGCGTGTCGCCGATTCCCGGCAACGACACCATGGACAACCAGTTCCTGGCCGGCCAGGTGGCGATGATCTCGCGCGGCCACTGGATCATCGAGATCTGCAAGCGCGCCAAGCTCAACATGGACATCGCCGACGTGCCGGCAAAGGTTGCTCCGATCACGGTGATCGGCTTTGGCGGCTATGCCGTCAACAAGGGCACCAAGAACCCGGAACTGGCCAAGGCGCTGGTCACCGAGCTGACCTCGGTGGAGACGCAGACCGAGGAAGGTGTCGGCGGCGGCGGTGTGCCCGGCCGCAAGTCGGCGGCCTCGACGCCCGCGTTCCTCGCCTATCCGCCGAGCGCGAACCTCTATTACGCGTCCCTGCCCAACACCAAGCCGGTGCCGTCGCCGGCGAACTTCCAGGAAGTCGAGAAGATCTTCATCCGCTACTATACCGCGATGATGGCGGACGACATGTCGATCGCCGACGGCTGCAAGCAGGCGGACGCCGAACTCAACGCTTCCTTCGATCGGCTGCGCCAGCAGAACGGCGGCTGATCAGGAAACCTGCGGAGCGCGGCACCCTCCCGCGCTCCGCATTCCTGTTTGAACATCATGTCTGCTGTCTCAGCCCGCAGGTCAGAACTCAGCGCCATGCAGGCGCGCGCCGGCTACCTCTTCGTCGTGCCGGCGGTGGTGCTTTATGTGGCGTTCGTGCTGGCGCCGGTGATCCTGACCGTCGTGCTGAGCTTCGCCTATTACGATCCGCAGCTTGGCTCGCACTGGGTCGGGCTGGCGAACTACCATCGCTTCTTCACCGATCCGCGCTCGATCCGCATCTTCTGGAACACGCTCGCCTTCACGCTGTTCGCCGTCACCGGCAATGTCAGCGTCGGGCTGTTGCTTGCGCTGGCGCTCAACCGCGTCATGCCGCGCTGGCTGCTCTACTTCTTCCGGCTGGCCTTCTTCCTGCCGGTGATCATCGCGGCGGCCTTCGTGGCGATCGTCTGGGGCTACTTCTACCAGGACAGCGGCATCTTCAATTACTACCTGACCCACGCTGGCCTGCCGGCGGCGCGCTGGCTGACCTCGGCGCACACCGCCATGGGGTCGATCGTCTTCATGGATGTGTGGAAGAACACCGGCTTCTTCATGGTGATTCTCATCGCGGCGCTGCAGGGCGTGCCGCGTCCGATCATCGAAGCGGCAATCATGGATGGCACTTCGCCGTGGCGGCGCTTTTGGCGGATCACACTGCCGTGGATATCGCCGATCGTCTTCTTCTGCATCGTCTACGCCTCCATCGGCGCGCTGCAGGTGTATGAATCGATCTACATCCTGACCAAGGGCGGGCCGGGCGACGCCACGCGGTCGATGTCGATCAACATCGTCGAGGAGGCTTTCGGCAGCTTCCAGATCGGCTACGGCGCCTCGGTCGCGGTGGTCATGACCGTCGTCATCCTCATCATCACCGTCGTGCAGATGCTCGCTTCGCGGCGGCTGGTCCACTACTGAGCGCGGCCGCCATGCAAACCAAAGCCGCCGCAAAATGGATCGACCGGGCGATTATCGCAGTGATGGCGGTGCTCGGCTTCTTCATGCTGCTGCCCTTCGCGTGGCTGTTCTCGATGTCGTTCCGCTCGGTCGCCGACGCCTACAAGATGCCGCCGAGCTTCATCCCGCCGAGCTTCGACTTCAGCAACTATGTCGCGGTGCTGCATTCGAGCGTTCCATTCGTGCAGATCTACTTCAACTCGGTCGAGATCGCCATCATCGTCACCGTCTCGCAGCTGGTGACCTGCACGCTTGCCGCCTTTGCCTTTGCCCGGCTCAGGTTCCGCGGGCGCGACGCGCTGTTCTTCATCCTGCTGGTTGGGCTGATGTTCCCGGCACAGGTGACCATCCTGCCCATCTACCTCGGTTATGCGAAGCTTGGCCTGCTCGACAAGCCGATCGGGCTGGCACTCATGTATCTGACGTCGAGCTTCGGCGTGTTCCTGATGCGCCAGTTCATGCTCAGCCAGCCGAAGGCACTGGAGGAAGCGGCGCTGATGGACGGCGCCGGCTATCTCAAGATATTCTGGCGCATCTCTCTGCCGCAGCTCCGCCCCGCTCTCTCCGCGCTTGGCATCATCACCTTCACCCAGACGTGGAACTACTATTTCCAGGCCAAGGTGCTGCTCGGCCCGCAGGACGCCATGACCCTGCCGCTGGCGATGGACGTGCTGCGCGGATACCTGCAGTCGGGCAACCTCTCCGTCGTGATGGCTGCCATGAGCATGGCCGTGCTGCCGGTCATCCTGCTTTTCCTCTTCGCTCAGAAGTTCGTCATCGAGGGTGTGACGATGTCGGGCATCCGAAGCTGATATTCATTGGAAAACAAGATCATGTGGGACGACCTGGCTGCCATCGATCTGCAATTCGCCTATCTCGGTCCAAGATCGAACTACGTCCGCTTTCCTCTCGGCGGCATCGGCGCTGGGGGCTTTTCGATCTCGGGCTCCGGCCGCCTTGTCGATTGGTCGGTGCGCAACCGGCCGGCGCTGCAGGGCACCAACGGCTATTCGCATTTCGCGGTGAAGGCGGAGCAGAACGGCAAGCTCATCGATGCGCGCGTGCTGAACGGGCCCTATGATGGCGATCCGAGCGGCTCGCCGGGTGTGCGCCCGGTCTTCGACGGGTTCGGGCACGGCGCCAACCGGCAATCGCTGGTCGGCGTCCCGCATTTTACCGACGTCGCCTTCTACGGCCGCTTTCCAACCGCCGATCTGGTCTTTCAGGACAAGCGCTTTCCCGGCGGCGTGCGCCTGAGCGCCTCCTCGCCGTTCATTCCGCACGACGATCGCGACAGCTCCATGCCGGTGGCGATGGTGTCGATTGAACTCGCCAACACCACGGATGCGGCGATCGACTACACGGTCGCTGCCACGCTCGGCAATTACGGGCGCAACTCCGGCGCCCACAGCTTTGCGCAGCGCGACGGCATCTCGTCCCTGCATCTAGCCGCTTCAGACAGCGACCTGCCGCTGGCCGACCAGGGCGATCTCACCATCGCCACCGATGCTGCGGATGTGCAGCACCAGGACCATCATTATCGCGGGCAATGGTTCGACGACCTGACGGTCTACTGGAAGGATTTTGCGCGCCTCGGTCCGCTGCCCGAGCGGCATTACGACACGCCGCGTGTCGGGCGGCACATGAGCCAGCAGCCCGAGCATGGCACTCTGGCCGCGAAGGTCACGGTGCCGGCCGGCGAGCGCCGGAGCGTGCGTTTCGTCCTCTCCTGGAGCTTCCCGCACGGCGACATCTATTGGGCCTATCGCGACAAGCCCGACAGTCCGGCGGGGGAGCAGGAAACGCCGCTGTGGAAGAACTATTACGCCACCCAGTGGGCCGATTCGGACGCCAGTGCCCGCGAGGCGATGGCCCGCTGGGACGATCTGCAGACGCGGACCACGGCCTTTCGCGATGCGCTGTTCGGATCGTCGATGCCGGTAGCGATCACGGATGCTGCCTCGGCGACGCTGGCGCTGCTGCGCACCGCCACAGTCATCCGCCTGGAAGGCGGCGAGCTGTGGGCCTGGGAGGGGGAGCACACCCGCGCCGGCTCGTGCGAGGGCAGCTGCACCCATGTGTGGAACTATCAGCAGGCGCTGTCGCACCTCTTTCCGGCGCTGGAGCGGACGCTGCGCGAGACCGAGTGGCGCTATAACCAGTTGCCCAGCGGCGGCCTGACCTTCCGTCAGAAGCTGCCGCTCGGCTGCGGCTTCGACGTGATCGGCCCGTGTGCCGACGGCCATTTCGGCGCCTTCATCAAGACCTATCGCGAGTGGCGCCAGTCGGGCGACACCGACTGGCTGCGCCAGCAATGGCCCAGCATCAGGCGCGCCATGGAATATGCGTGGTCGAAGGACAATCCCGATCAGTGGGACCCCGACGAGACGGGGATGCTGTCGGGGCGCCAGCACCAGACACTGGATATGGAGCTTTTCGGGCCGAATTCTTGGCTCGGCTCGATGTATGTCGCCGCCCTGCTGGCGACGGCGCGGATGGCCGCGGCGATGGGCGAGGCCGAGTTCTCCGAGAAGTGCGCCCGCCTCGGCGCGGCGGGGGCGGCCGCCATCAGCAGCCGGCTCTACAACGGCCGCTATTTCTTTCAGGCGATCGACCTTGGCGACAAGAGCCAGATTGCGCGCTTCGACGACGGGCGGCGGGCGGGCGTGCTCGCCGATGGCCTGCTGGCGGCCTACTGGTCCGAGGAGCACAGGGAAGTCAAATATCAGTTCGGGGAGGGCTGCATCGCCGACCAGATCCTTGGCCAATGGCATGCCGAGGTCGCGGGCCTGGGGCTGTTTCTCGACGAGGAGAAGATCAGGTCGGCGCTCTCGGCCGTCCATGCCGAAAACTACCGCTCGGGCATGGCGGACCACTTCAACCCCTGCCGCAACTACGCCTATGAAGACGAGGGCGGCTTGCTGGTCGCCACCTATCCGGAGGGCACACGGCAGCCGATGGTTGCCGCGCCCTATGCGGAGGAAGTGTGGACCGGCGTCGAATACGCCTCCGCCTCGCACATGATCATGCACGGCCTTGTCGACGAAGGCCTGGAGATCGTGGAGAGCGTGCGCAGGCGCTACGACGGGGCGCGCCGCAACCCGTTCAACGAGATCGAGTGCGGGTCCTATTACGCCCGATCGATGTCGGCGTGGCAGCTGGTCAACGCCTGGTCGGGGTTGCACGCCGACCGGGTCGAGGGCACGCTTCGCTTCTCGCCTGTCGAGACCGGTGATTTTCGGCTGTTCTGGTCGGCCGGGGCCGGGTGGGGCGAGCTTGTGCGCACCGATGGGAGGCTTTCGCTCATGCTCCACGGCGGCAAGGCCGACTTCTCCCGCATCATCGTCGGCGAAACCGAATACGCCGCGCAGCCGCTCGCCGCGGGCCAAACCATGGAGCTCCGCTGATGGCGGCGATCGAACTCAAGCGCGTCCGCAAAAGCTTCCAGAGCCTGGAGGTCGTTCACGGCGTCGATCTGGCGATCGATGACGGCCGCTTCACCGTGTTCGTCGGGCCGTCCGGCTGCGGCAAGTCGACTCTCCTCAGGATGATGGCTGGCCTTGAGGAGATTTCGGCCGGCGAGATCGACATCGACGGGGTGCGTTGCGATCACCTGATGCCGGCGGCCCGCGGCATGGCGATGGTGTTTCAGTCCTATGCCCTCTATCCGCATATGACGGTCGAGCAGAATCTCAGATTCGGCCTGGAGAATCGCCGGACGCCCAAGCCCGAGATCGAGCGTCGTGTCGCCGAGGCGGCCGAGATTCTGCAGATCGCGCATCTGATGAAGCGGCGGCCCAACCAGCTTTCCGGCGGGCAGAGCCAGCGGGTCGCGATCGGCCGCGCCATCGTCAAGGAGCCGAAGGCGTTCCTGCTCGACGAGCCACTGTCGAACCTTGACGCGGAATTGCGCGTCAAGATGCGCGGCGAGCTGGTGGCGCTGCATCAGCGCCTCGGCGCGACCATGGTCTATGTGACGCACGATCAGGTCGAGGCCATGACCATGGCGGACAAGATCGTGGTCATGCGGGACGGCCGCATCGAGCAGAGCGGGACGCCGATCGAGCTCTACGCGCGGCCGGGGAACCGGTTTGTCGCCGGCTTCCTCGGCGCGCCGCAGATGAACTTCCTGCCGGCCGTCACCACCGAGGGCAAGGCGGACGAGATGGAATTCTCGCTCGACGGCAATCGCGTCCGGGTGCAGGTCGCCGGCCGGGCGCGCGCCCTGGCTCCGGGCCAGGAGGTGACGTTGGGCATCCGCCCGGAATACCTTTTGCTCGACCCGGATGGCCCGCTGTCCGCGACCGTTGAGGTGGCGGAGGTGCTTGGCGCCGAGACGATCGTGCATCTGCGCCTCGCCTCGGATGTGCTGCTGCTGGTGTCGCTGCGCGGAATTGCGGCGCTGCGCAGCGGTTCGGTCGTCCGGCTCGGCTTCGACGAGCGCTTCGTGCATGTCTTCGACAGCGACGGGCTCGTCCTGGAATCGCAGCGCTCATGGCAGCAGGACTATCTGGTCGAGCCGACTGCGGCGCGCGTGCCGCTGGGCGTCGTGCCGGGAGCCGATGCCCGGGTTCGCTCGATGTCGGTCTGACTCACGGCATCCGGAAATCGCTCCAGGGATCTCAGGCATACCCTTCATTGAAGGGTTTCAGGTCGGCATAGAGCTCCTGGTACTTGGCGAATTTCACCGCGTAGGCGTCGGCGACGCCGGCATTCGGCTCGAAGGTGCGGTCGAAGGCGACGAGCTGGCGCGCGGCGGCGTTCAGCGACGGCATCGAGCCCGATCCGACGCCGGCGATCATGGCGGCGCCGAGCGTGCCGGCGTCCTGCACCTTGACGCGCCGCATGGCTCTGCCGAACACGTCGGCGCGGATCTGGCACCAGGTGTCGGAGCGGGCGCCACCGCCGCCGATGTTGAGTCGATCGACGGTGAGGCCCGCCGAGCGTTCGGCGGCCTCGAAAGCAAGCCGTGCCGAGAACGCCACGCCTTCGAAGACTGCGCGCGCCAGTGCGCCGGGGCCGGTCGCGGTTTCGACACGCGCAAAGACGGCGCGGGATTTGACGTCCCAGACCGGCGCCCGCTCGCCCTGGAGGTGGGGCAGGAACAGCGGCACCGGTGCGGAAGGCGGTGTCGCCGCAACGAGCGTCGAGAGCTGCTGGGGACTGCGGTCGAGCAGCGTGGACAGCCACAGCAGCGACGCGCCGCCGCTTTGCGTCGGCGCGACATGCAGCGTGATGCCGTCATAGGACGGGAAGACGATGACACCGGGCGTCGGCACACGGCGGGCGGAGATGACACCCAGCACGTCGCTGGTGCCGCTGAGATACATGGCGTCGTTGTCCTTGACGGCGCCGACGCCGAACATGCCGGCCCACGCATCCATCGTGCCGACGAACACGGGGACGCCGGCGAAGGGCAGGCCGTTCAGCACCGTACCGACCTGATAGGTGAAGCCGGCCAGCGGCGCCAGGCGCTGGCGCGCGCCCGGCACCAGCGCGATCAGCTCCTCGACATAAGCCAGACCGGCGTCGACAAGGCCGACGGCCGCGATCGGGTCGGTGGCGACCTCGCCGGTCAGCTTCAGGGCGCAATAGTCCTTGGGCAGCAGCTGGTAGCGGCTCAGGGCGTAGATCTCGGGGTGCAGGCGGGCGACATGGGCCATCCGGCTCAGCGCGTGGCTGGCGTCGATCGGCATCGGTCCGCCGAACCACGCCGTCTTCTGCTCCGGCGTGATCCGCGCGTCGAGCGCAGCCGCTTCGCCGCCGCAGCGCACGTCCTGCCAGACCATCGCCGGCAGCAGCGGCTCGCCGTCGCCGTCGACGAAGACGTGGGTGCTGACCTGGGAGCAGAGGCCGATGCCGACGACACGGCCCGGGTCGTCCGCCGCGGCAAAGGTCTCCAGTGCGGCGAAGACGCCGTCGGTCCAGTCGCGCGGGTTCTGCTCGACCTCGCCGGTGCGCGGGCGCGCCGTAGCATAGGGTCGCGCGAAGGTCGCGAGCACGCGGCCGTTGAGGTCCATCAGGATCGCCTTGACGGCTCCGGTCCCCACGTCGATGCCGATCAGGCTGAGCTCGGTCATGGTCGTTTCCCAACGGTTCCTATGGCTTTTTGGCTCCCGCATCCCCTATAGTTTTCGGTTCCGGAAGGAAGCGGGAGCGCTGCGATATTGCGGACACGCGGCGCCGCGAGCAACAACGCAGCACAAGTCCGCAACGGAGGGGTAAATGCACGGTCGTTCACTGCTTGGATTGTGCCGCAATCTGGTCGTCGGAGCCGTGGCGATTGCCGCCGCCTCCCTGGCCGGCGCGGCGTTTGCGCAGCCGAAAGTTGCAGTTATCACGCCCTACCTCGCCCAGCCCGGCACCCAGTTCTATGTCGAAGGCTTCCAGTCCGCCGCCAAGGACAAGGGTTGGGACGTCAACGTCATCGACACCAAGGGCGATGTCGCCGCGGTGATCAGCCGCATCGAGGACGTGGTCAATCAGAAGGTCGATGCCATCGTCATCAATGTCGATCCGGCGCAGATTCAGGCAGGCCTGCAAACCGCCAAGGATGCCGGCATCCCGGTGTTCGGCATGGATTCCGGCACCGATCCGCTGCTGGTGACCAACGTGACCAGCAACGGTTACGCCATGGGCGCCGAGACCGCGGTCTACGTCGCCAACCGCATTGGCGGCGCCGGCGACGTCGTCATGTTCGTCTATGACGCCTTTCCGCCGGTCCAGGTCCGCGGCCATATTGCCGATGCGGTGTTTTCCAACTTCCCCGACATCAAGGTCATCGAGCGGGTAACGCCGGATGTCTCCGACGGCGGCATTGCCGATTCGCGCGCCAAGATGGAAGCGATCCTGGCGGCACATCCGAAGGCCGGCAGTATCAAGGCGGTGTGGTGCGCCTGGGACCAGCCGGCGCTGGGTGCCCTGCAGGCGATTGAGGCCGCCGGCCGCAGCGACGAGGGCATCGTCATCACCGGCATGGACGCCAACCCGCAGGCGCGCGCGGCCATCGCCAAGGGCGGCAATTTCGAAGCCTCCGTGGCCCAGGATTTCAAGGGCATCGGCTCCACCACGGCCGACGCCGTGGCGCGGATTCTGGCTGGCGAGACGGTCAAGCAGAACGTCATCTATGTGCCGACCAAGCTGATCACCGCGGCCAACGTCGGAGAGGCAAATTAGCGCCGTTGCCACGCGATGGATTGCAGTGCATTGAGACCATGCCCCGTCGCCCGGCGGGGCATGGTCTTTGCGTGGGGCGATGAGTCTTCTCTCTCTCAGCAATGTCTCCAAGGCCTATGCCGGCGTGCCGGCCTTGCGCGCCGTGTCGCTCGAGCTCTCGTCCGGCGAGATCCACGCTCTTGTCGGTGAGAACGGCGCCGGCAAGTCGACGCTGATCCGCATCCTGGCCGGGGTCACGAATGCCGACGAGGCGGAGATAGCCATCGACGGCCGCCGTGTCGTCATCGACAGCCCCCATGCGGCCTTCGCCCACGGCCTGCGCTTCATCCACCAGGAACTGAACGTGGTGCCGACCCTGTCGGTCGCCGAGAACATCTTTCTCGGCCGCGCCTACCCGAAAATGCTCGGTGGCCTGATCGACTGGAAGCGCCTTGCCGCCGCCGCGCGGACCGCGCTCGCCCGTCTCGGCATCGATCATATCGATCCACGCCACAAGATGGCGCGCCTTGGCGTCGGCGACCGGATGCTGGTGTGCATCTCCGCCGCCCTTCTGGAGACGGCCGGTGCCGAAGCGCGCATCTATGTGATGGACGAGCCGACCGCCGCCTTGACTGGAGAAGAGGCGGAGCGCCTGTTCAAGGTTCTCCGGGAAATCCGCCGGTCGGGCCGGGCGGTGCTCTATGTGTCGCACCGCCTGGACGAGGTGGTGACGCTCTGCGACCGCGTCACCGTGCTCCGCGACGGCGCGGTGATCGCCACGCGGCCGATCGCCGAAACCACGCACGACGACATCGTCCGCATGATGATCGGCCGTCAGGTCGATGGCGCCTATCCTTCCCCACTGGCGCCGGTCGATACCGCCACCATCGCGCTCTCGGTGCGCGATCTTCAGGGAAGCGGGTTGAAGCCGGTGAGCTTCGATCTCCATGGCGGCGAGGTGCTTGGCGTTGCCGGACTGTCGGGGGCCGGGCAGAGCGCGTTGCTGCGCCTGCTGATCGGCGCCGACCGGGCGCGCGCCGGCCGGATCAGCGTGAGCGGGCGGGTGCTCGGGCGCCACGGCCTCACGGCGACATGGGCGTCGCGCCTTGCCTATGTTCCCCGCGAGCGGCGCTCGGAAGGTCTGGTGCTCACCCGGCCGATCTACGAGAACATCTCGCTGCCCCATCTCGACTCCGTGAGCCGGCGCGGCGTGATTCTCAACCGGCGCCGCGAACGCGCGCTCGCCAGGAGCCGCGGGGAGGACGTGCGGCTGAAGGCGGTCGGTCCGCGACAGCTCTGCTATCAGCTCTCCGGCGGCAACCAGCAGAAGGTCGTCTTCGCCAAGGCGCTCGCCGGCGAGCCGGCCGTGCTGCTGCTTGACGAACCGACGCGCGGCGTCGATGTCGGGGCGAAGTTCGATATCTATTCGCTGGTCCGGGAGTGGACCGCCAGGGGGATGGCGGTCATCATCGCCTCGTCCGATTTTCCCGAGCTTCTGGGCATGTGCGACCGCATCATGGTCATGCGCGAGCGGGCCCTTGCCGCCGTGCTCGACACCGCGGGGTTGACCGAGGAGGGCCTGATCGCCCATTGCTGGGGTCACGGCGCCGAGGCCCAGGAGGTAGCGTGATGATCGCGCTGCTGCGCCGCTACGGCACGCTGATCGGCTTCGCCGCGATCCTCGTCTTCTTCTCGGCGATGCTGCCCGACACCTTCCTCACCGGGCGCAACTGGCTCAACATCAGCCAGCAGATGAGCATGCTGATCGTGGTGGCGGTGACCATGACGATCGTCATGGTCATGGGCGATTTCGATCTCAGTGTCGGCTCGATGGCGAGCCTCGCCGGCGTCGTGGCGGCGATCCTGTTCACCTTCGGCTTTCCGGTCTGGGCCGCGGTCGGCGCGGCGCTGCTGGTCGGGCTTGCCGGCGGGGCGCTGAACGGTGTGCTGGTCAGCCTCGTCGGCATCCTGCCTTTCATCGCGACGCTGGCGACGCTGACGATCTTTTCCGGCGCCGCCTTCCTCATCAGCGGCGGCCGCACGATCTTCGGGCGGGATATTCCGGCGGCCTTCTCGGGCTTCGCCCGCGGCGGCCTGCCGCTCGGCACCGTCGGCGGGCAGCACCTGACTCTGCCCAACCTCACGGTCGTCGCCCTGGTAGTCATCGCCATCGTCTGGGTGCTGCTGGAGCAGACGACCTTCGGGCGCCGGCTCTATGCCATCGGCGGCAATTCCGAGGCGGCCCGGCTCTCCGGTGTGATGGTGAAGCGGCTGCGTCTCGTCGCCTTCGCGCTGACCGGTCTCGGCGCTTCGGTCGCCGGCCTCATGTATGCCAGCCGTGTCGCCTCGGCCAACCCCACCCAGGGGAGCGGCCTTATGCTCAACGCCATCGCCGCGGTCTTTCTCGGCATGACCATGAGCGAGGAGGGCGAACCGCGCGTGCATGCTACCGTTGTCGGCGTTCTCATCCTCGGCGCCCTCGACAACGGCCTGACGCAGATGAGCGTCGACAGCTATGTGCGCGATATCCTCGTCGGCGTCATCATCCTGGCGGCGGTCGCCTCGAGCTCACTGTGGAAACGCTTGCGGTGACGGCGGCGGCCGTCACGACGCCAGATGGCGCCAGGCTTCGGCATAGGGGGTGAGGTCGCAGGCGAGCGGGGCAACCGCAGGCGCCTCCCTCGGCGGCAGCTTGGCGTCCGGCCCGAAGGCGAGCAGCGTGGCACCGTCGACGGTGCCGGTGGCGTCGGGCTCGGCCACGACCGGTCGCGGGACGCGCTTAGCCAATGCGGCGAGGAACAGCCGGTTGCGCGCGAACCGCCCCTCGACGATGACCGGCCCGGCGGCGCCGGCGAGCGACAGGCACGTCTCCGTGACCAGCGCGCAATAAAGGCTGGCGGCGGCGGCGCGTTCGCCCGGCGAGAGGTTTTGCGGGTCGACCGTCCAGCGGCCTTGCGCCTTGCCGAACGGACCGGTGCCGGGCGCGAAGGTCGGCAGCGCCATGATTTGCTCGCCGACGACGCGCGCCACGTCCGCCTCGTTGGGTTCGACGTCGCCGTCGGCGAGGATGCCGAATTCGCGCCCGGCCATGAACCGTGTCGACGGTACGGGGTGGCCGAAGGCGTCGACGTTGGCGAGGCAGTCGCGCGCCGGGTCGAGTTGCTCGATGCTGCCGCCGGGGGCGAGCACGATCGTCCAGGTGCCGGTCGAGAGCACCGCGAAGGGCGCCTGCCGCGTGAGCAGGTGCGGCAGGAGACTGGCGTTGCTGTCGTGGATGCCGGCGACGACGCGGCAGTTCGCACCGATGCCGGTGCGTTCGGCGACGTCCCGGGCCAGTGTGCCGACCGTGTCCCACGCCTTCGCCAGCGGCGGGAACAGGCGGTCCCAGCCCTCGTTGACGGCGAGTTGGGAATAGGTCCCGGCCTCCGGAACCCAGAGATCCGTATGGCAACCGAGCGAGGTGACCTCGGCGACCTTGCGCCCGGTCAGCCGCCATACCCAGTATTGCGCATAGGGCAGGATTGCCTCTATCTCACCGAATTCCTTGGGGAATTTGCGGCTGAGCCAGAAGAGCTGGCGGCCGACATTGAGCCCGTTGGGAAGGTCCGGCGACAGCGTCTCGCGGAAGTCGCCGCATGCCCGCCGATAGGCGTCGTGCACCTCGTCCGGGCCGTCGAATTCGTAGTCGATGATCGGCAGCGACAGCCCGTCGGCGGTGGTCAGCGCCGCGCAGGCGCCGTGCGCGGTCACCGAGATCGTCGCGACTTCGGCCTCGCGGGCGATATCGGCAAGGCCGTCGACGATCCAATGCCACAGCGCATCGACGTCGAAATGCGGGTAGGGCCCGTCGGTGCGCACCGTGTTTGCCATTGTGCGGACGGCGGCCACGGCGCGGCTGTCGGGATCGACCAGCGCCAGCTTGGCGTTCGATTTGCCGATGTCGATGACGACGATGGCGCCAGGCTTGCTCATTCCATATGGAAGACGGTGACCAACGGCACCGAGATCGGCTCGTTGTCCGGCTTCACGTCCATGACGTCGGCCATGTGGGCCCACCAGCGTTTCATGATCGGGTGGTTGGGCATCTCGTCCATGCCGTGATCGCCGGTGCGCCACAGCACGCCGAACAGGGTGCCGGTCTCGCGGTCGAGATGGATCGAGTAGTCGGAGACGCCGGCCTGCTTCAGCAGCTGGACCAGTTCGGGCCAGATCTCGTCATGGCGGCGCTGGTATTCGGCCTCCATGCCGGAATTGAGCTTCATCTTGAAAGCGTATTTCTCCATCAGGCCTTCTTCCAGCGCCGGGCGATCTTGCCAGCGACGATCGGCAGCGCGATCGCACCGATGAGCAGTGAGCCGATGAAGATCGACTGGACGATGCCTGGGACGTTGAGCAGGCCGAAGCCGAAGGTAACCAGCCCCATGACGAAGGCGGCGATGACGACGCCGGGGATGGTGCCGGACCCGCCGAGGATGTTGACGCCGCCGAGGACGACCATGGTGATGATCTCGAGCTCCCAGCCGGTGGCGATCGTCGGCCGCGTCGAGCCGATGCGCGAGGTCAGCAGGATCGCTGCGATGCCGCTCATCATGCCGGTGAGCACGAAAAGCAGCAAGCGGATGCGGTCGACGCGCACGCCGGAGAACAGCGCCGCCACCGGATTGTTGCCGATGGCATAGATGCGTCGGCCGAAGGTGGTGAAATGGAGGACGACACCGAAGACGACGGCGAGCACGACAAAGAGCACGAATTCGAAGGAGACGACCCACCAGACATAGCCCTGACCGAAATATGAGAAGCCGGCCGGATAGTGGCGATAGGCCTGATCGCCGAGGACGACGAAGGCGATGCCGCGGAAGAGGCTCATCGTGCCGATGGTGACGACGATCGACGGGATGCGGAACCAGGTGACGATGAAGCCGTTGAAGGCGCCGGCGACGATGCCGACGGCAATGCCGATGACGATCAGGACGGGGGACCCGGCGCCCGCTGCCGCCGCCGCACCCATGGCGGTCGAGGACAGCGCGATGATCGAGGCAACCGACAGGTCGATCTCGCCGGCGATGATCAGCAACGCCATGGCGAAGCCGATGATCGCCTTCTCGGTGAAATTGAAGGTGGCGTCGGAGAGGTTGTACGGGTTGAGGAAATAGGGCGAGGCGTTGGCGTTGAAGACGAAGATCGCCGCGGCGACGGCGAAAAGAATCAACTCCCACTGCTTCCACCAGCGGAAACCGCCGTCGGGGCGGTCCGGGATGACGTGCGGGGCGATGGTCTGTTCGCTCATCTCGCCACCGCTTCCTTGAGGATCAGACGGCCGGTCTGGCGCTCGCGGCCGGAGTTGATGATGACGGCGCCGAGGATGGCGGCGCCGGAGATCGCCAGTTGCCAGAAGGGCGAGACGTGGATCACCGGCAGCGCCTCGCTGACTACGCCGAAGAACAGCGCCCCGAGGATGGCGCCGGGCACGGTGCCGATGCCGCCCGCGATCGATACGCCGCCGATGACGCAGGAGGCGATGACCTGAAGCTCGAAGCCGCCGGCGATATCGACATAGGCGATGGTGAAGCGGGAGGCCCACAGGTAGCCGCAGAAGCCTGCGATTGTGCCGGAGATGCAGAAGGCGATGAACTGCGTCAGGCCGACATTGATGCCGGTATAGACGGCGGCGACCGGGTTGCCGCCGGTGGCGTAGAAGGCGCGGCCGATGCGCGTGATGCGCATGCCGAAGAGAAATACGATCACCAGGATGATGGCGAACCACGACATCAATTGCAGGCCGAAAACCTCGGTTCGCGGCATGGCGATGAAGGCGCTGCTCATCTGCCGCCCGACGATCGACGTGCCGCCGGAGGCGACGAAGGCGAGGCCGCGGTAAATCGACAGCGTGCCGAGCGTGACGACGATCGGCGGAATGCCAACCAGCCACACCATGACGCCGTTGAAGGCGCCGAGCCCGAGGCCGATTGTCGCGGCGAGCAGCATGAGCAGCGGGATCGGAAAGTCAGGGTGCGCCGCGTTGACCAGCGCGACGAGCACGCCGGTCAGCGCGATGTTGGCGCCGACCGACAGGTCGATGCACTTGGTGAGGATCACGGTCATCTGACCGAGCACCACCATGATGAGGATGGAGGTGTCGTTGAACAGGCTGACAAGGCTCTGCAACCTCACGAAGGCCGGCGTGATGAAGCCGATGCCGACGATCATCGCGGCGACGATGATGGCGAGCAGGATGTCGCGACCGGCGCGCATGTCAGGCGGCCTCCGCTGCGATATTGCCGGTCGCGGCCGCGACCAGCTGTTCCGCCGTCAGGTCGGGCTGATCGAAACGGGCGACGATGCGCCCTTGGCGCATGACGGCGACGCGATCGCTCATGCCGAGGATCTCGGGCAGCTCCGAGGATACCATGATGATGGCGGCGCCCTGCGCGGTTAGTTCGCGCATAAAGGCGTGGACGGCGGCCTTGGAGCCGACGTCGATGCCCTTGGTCGGCTCGTCGAGGATGATGACGCGCGGCTGGGTGGCGAGCCACTTGCCGATGACCACCTTCTGCTGATTGCCGCCGGAGAGTGTGCCGACTTCCTGGCTGAGGCTGGCGGCCCTGAGATCGAGGCGCGTGGCGTATTCGCGCGCCAGATCGAACTCGCGCGCGAGGTCGAGAAAACCGTTGCGCGTCAGCCGGGCGAGCGAAGGCAGGGTGACGTTCTCGAAAACCGGCAGCGCAAGCACAACGCCCTGGCGCTGGCGTTCTTCCGGCACGTAGACGATGCCTCGGGCGATCGCCTCGGCCGGCGACCGGATGACGGCGATCTCGTCGTCGATGCGCAGCGCTCCCTTCGACGGCTGAGTGATGCCGAACAACGCCTGCATCACTTCGCTGCGGCCGGCGCCGACGAGGCCATAGAAGCCGAGGATCTCGCCGCGGCGAAGCTGGAATTCGATATCGGCGAACTCGGTCGGATGACAGTAGCCGGCGACGGTCAGCACGGTGTCGCCGATCGCGCTTGCGCGCTTGGGGAAGATCGTGTCGACGGTGCGCCCGACCATCAGCGCAATGAGATTGGCGGGGGTCGCCTCGGCGACCAGCCCTTCGCCCACCGAGCGGCCGTCGCGCAGCACCGTGTAGCGGTCGGCGATCTGGAAGATCTCCTCGAACTTGTGGCTGATGAAGAGGACCGCCTTGCCTTCGCGCTTGAGCTTGCCGATGATCTGGTAGAGTTCCTCGACCTCCTTGTGGGAGAGCGAGGCGGTCGGCTCGTCCATGATGACGATCTTGGCGTCGACCGAGAGCGCCCGGGCGATGGCGACCAGGTGCTTGCGGGCGATCGCCAGCTCGCGCAGCGGCGCATCGGGATCGAGATCGACCTCGAGCTCCTCGAGGATGGCGCGCGTCCGTGCGCGCATGGCCTTCCAGTCGAGGAAGCCGAAGCGTCCGGTGATCGGGTGACCGAGATAGACGTTCTCGGTGACGCTCAGTTCGTCGAACAGCACCGTCTCCTGATGGGTGGCGGTGATGCCGCGATGGAAGGCGGCCTCGGCATTGGGAATGTCGACATTGGCGCCGTCGAGCAGGATACGGCCGTCGTCTGGCGCATAGACGCCGGTGAGGATCTTCACCAGCGTCGACTTGCCGGCGCCGTTCTCGCCGATGAGCGCCGTCACTTCGCCAGCAAAGAGCTTGAGGTTGATGCCCGCTAGCGCCTGCACGCCCGGGAAAGCCTTGGAAATGGCCAGTGTTTCGAGGACAGGATTGGGGGACGTCTCTATCATGCGGAAGAATTTCCGAACCGGCGCAGAATGCACCGACGCCGATGGCTTGTCGACCGGGGGGCCGACGGACAGTGCCGCCGGCCCCGTGTGCGCAATGGCGGGAGGCAATCGCCTCCCGCCATTCGGGAGGACTCCTCAGTAGACCTTGGAGAACTCGTCGATGTTCTTGGCGTCGAAGACAAAGGGCGGCGCCATCGGGCCGGAGAGATCGTCGTCGAGCTTGACCTTGCCGAGCTTGCCCATCGACAGCTCGCCGCCGGCCACTGCCTTCTCCTTGCCGGTGGCAAGGTTGTAGGCGATGGTCGTCGCGGCATAGCCGAGGTCGATCGGGTTCCACAGGGCGAACTCAGGCGCGGCCCCCGACTTGACATGGTTGATCATCTCGGATGGCAGGCCAAGACCGGTGACCAGCACCTTGCCGACCAGCTTGTTGTCCTCGACATACTGTGCCGCGGCGGCGATGCCGACCGTGGTCGGCGCGATGATCACCTTGAGGTTGGGATCGCTGTCGATCAGGCCCTTGGCCTCGGTATAGCTCTTGTCCTGCTTGTCGTCGCCGTAGACGACCTTGGTCAGGTTGATATTCGGGAACTTGGCCGCGTCCTTCTTCATCACCTCGATCCAGGCGTTCTGGTTGGTCGCGGTCGAAGTCGCCGACAGGACGGCGACGTTGCCCTTCTGGCCGGCGAGCAGGTCGTCGGCCATCTTCAGGCACTGGTCACCGATGAGGTCGGTGGCGGAAGCCAGCAGGTTCATCTGGCGGCCGCCCTTGGAGACGCCGGAATCGAACGAGACGACCGTGATGCCGCGGTCCATCGCCTTCTTGAGCACCGGCACCAGGGCGTCGGCGTCATTGGCAGAGATGGCGATGGCGTTGACGCCCTGGGCGATCAGCGAGTTGACGATGTCGATCTGGCCTTCCGGGGTCGCCTGGGTCGGGCCGGTGTAGATCACTTCGACGTCGCCCAGTTCCTTGGCGGCTTCCTGGGCGCCCTTGTTGGCGGCGTCGAAGAACCCGTTGCCGAGGTTCTTGACGAGTAGGGCGATCTTCACGTTAGCGGCCGAAGCCGGATTGACGGCGAAGGCGAGCGCCATCGCGGTGCCGATCGCCAAAGTCTTCAGAAGTTTCATTTCCATTCCTCCCACTGGTTTACTTGCACTCGCTTCAAATGGGTCGGCGCTGTTCAAGCCGCCGACGATGACGTCTCGCCCTCGCCGGACTCCCGCGCGGCGACGATGAGACGTATTCCTGCCTGCTCGACGAGCTTGGCGTCGCGGGTGGCAACGCCGTCGTCGGTGATCACAGTATGCACGCGTTCGAGCGGGCACAGAATCAGGCTCGAACGGTTGGCGAACTTCGACGAATCGACCAGCAGAACCAGCTCCTCGGCCTGGTTGAGGAGCTTCTGTTCGGCCTGGATGAGCAGAGGGTCGCCTTCCATGACACCGAGCGCGTTGATGCCGCGGGCGCTTGTGAACATGCGGAGCGCATAGAAATTGCGCGTCACGTCGTTCTCAAACGGGCTGAGGATGATGTTCTGCTCGCGATAGATGGCGCCGCCAGGCACCGTGATCGTGTTCTTCGAATTGCGCAGCAGGTGCTCGGCGATCGGGAAGGAGTTGGTGAGGATCTGCATCCGCCGGCGGGCGAGGTGATGGACCATCTGGAAGGTAGTGGTGCCGCCGTTGATGATGATCGACTCGCCGTCCTCGCACAGCTCGACCGCGGCACGCGCTACGGCGCGCTTCTTATCGACGTTGACCACCTCGTTGACCGAGAAGGGACGCCCGGCGATGCCGCGCACCGCCGGTGGGTGGAGCGCCTCGGCACCGCCGCGCACGCGCAGAAGCTGCCCGGCAACATGCAGCGAGCCGATATCGCGACGGATCGTCGCCTCGGAAGCGCCGGTCAGCTCGACGAGTTCGGCCACCGTCACGACCGGCTTCTCGGTAACTTCGCTAAGGATGATGCGATGGCGCTCGATTTCGTGCATTGCCCTTCCTCTGCCGACATGACCAAGGATTTCCCTTAGTGTCAATCATAAACCATCATTTTCAATAATATTGCGCCGCATATATCCCGATTTTGCGCTGCAATATGCTCGCTTGTGAGTAGTTTTGATTGACTTTAAGGAACGTTCTGCGAAACCATGCGCCGCCCCCCGCCGCCACGGGCGCTCAACCCAGCAATGTCAGCAAGCAGAATGACCGCACCAATTGACACCCCGCTTCTCGTCAGCCGTTGGGACGAGCCCCTCGCCGCCAGCCTGACGCCGCCAGAGCTCCTCCTCTACCGCTCGAATCTGCTGGGCGCGGACCTGCGCATCACCAATTTCGGCGGGGGCAACACCTCGGCCAAACTTGAGGGACGCGATCCCCTCACCGGCGAAGCCGCCACGGTTCTGTGGGTCAAGGGGTCCGGCGGCGACCTCGGCTCGATGAAGCTCGACGGCTTTGCCACGCTCTATCAGGCGAAGCTGGAGGGGCTGAAGGCGCTCTATCGCGGGCCGGCCGAAGAAGACGAGATGGCCGGCTATCTGCCCTATTGCGCGTTCAACCTGAACCCGCGCGCCGCGTCGATCGACACGCCGCTACACGGTTTCCTGCCCTATGCCCATGTCGATCACATGCATCCTGATGCGGTGATCGCCATTGCCGCGTCGAAGAATTCCCGCGCGCTCACCAAGGAGATCTACGGCGATACCGTCGGCTGGCTGCCCTGGCAGCGGCCGGGATTCGAGCTCGGGCTGATGCTGGAAAAGTTTGCGCGCGCCCATCCGGAGGCGATCGGCGTGGTTCTCGAAAGCCACGGTCTGTTCACCTGGGGAAATGACGGCCGGGCCTGCTACGAGACCACGATCGCCACCATCAACAAGGCGATCGCCTGGCTCGCCGACAAGGAAGCTGCGCTGGCGAGGCCCGCTTTCGGCGGCGCCGGAGTGAAGGCCGAAGAGCCGGCGGCGCGCCGGGCGACCGCCAACCGGCTGATGGTCGCCATCCGCGGCGAGATCGGCAAGTCCGGCAGCAAGGTGGGTCATTTCGACGACGATCCCGCCGTCCTCGAATTCGTCAATTCAAAGCGCCTTGGCGAGCTGGCGGCGCTCGGAACCTCGTGCCCTGATCATTTCCTGCGGACCAAGATCAGGCCGCTCGTCGTCGACTACTCCGGCGATGTCGAGGCGACGCTTGCCGGGCTCGGGCCTGCGATCGCCGACTTCCGCGAGGACTATGCCGGCTATTACGAGCGCTGCAAGCACGCCGACAGCCCGGCCATGCGCGATCCCAATCCGGTGGTCTACCTGGTGCCCGGCGTCGGTATGATCACCTTTGCCCGCGACAAGGCGACGGCCCGCATCGCTGGCGAATTCTACCGCAACGCCATCAATGTCATGCGTGGTGCTTCCCTGGTCGACACCTATGTCGGGCTGCCCGAACAGGAGGCGTTCGATATCGAGTACTGGCTGCTTGAGGAGGCCAAGCTCAAGCGCATGCCGAGGCCCAAGAGCCTTGCCGGCCGCATTGCGTTGGTGACCGGCGGCGCCAATGGCATCGGGCGCGCGACCGCGGCCAGGCTGTTGGCGGAGGGGGCGGCCGTGGTGCTGGCGGATATCGACGTGGCGGCCCTCGGCGAGACCAAGGCGGCCTTTGCCAAGGTCTACGGCAAGGACAGCGTCCGCGGTGTCGTCATGGACGTCACCGACGAACAGGCGGTGGAACATGCCTTTGCCGACGCGGTGACCGAATATGGCGGCCTCGACATCCTGGTCTCGAATGCCGGCATCTCGTCCGCGGCGCCGATCGAGGACACGACGCTGGCCATGTGGAACCGCAACATGGATATCCTGGCGAAGGGCTATTTCCTGGTGTCACGCGAAGCTTTCCGCCTGATGAAGCGTCAGGGCCTCGGCGGCTCGATCGTCTTCGTCGCCTCCAAGAACGGCCTGTCCGCGTCGGTCAACGCCTCCGCTTATTCGACCGCCAAGGCGGCCGAGATCCACCTTGCCCGCGGTCTGGCGCTGGAGGGAGCACCGCTCGGCGTCCGCGCCAATGTGGTCAACCCGGATGCGGTGCTGCGCGGCTCGACGATCTGGACGGGCGAGTGGCGTGAACAGCGCGCCGCCGCCTATCAGATCGGGTCGGACGAACTTGAGGAGCACTATCGCCAGCGCAGCATGCTGAAGCGCAGCGTTTTGCCCGAGGACGTCGCGGAAGCGATATACTTCCTCGCCTCGGACCTGTCGGCGAAGTCGACAGGCAATATCATCAACGTGGACGCCGGCAATGCGGTGAGCTTCACGCGCTGACACAAGAGGAAACAATTGACCAAGGGGCCGATCGATCAGGATCTGATCGCAAGACAGAACAAGAAACTCGCGGCTGGGCTCGCCGCCGACTACGCGACGCTGGGTGCCCAACTCGCCCGCCGTGCCGCCGTCAGTAGCGGCGGCGGCGGTATCGTGTGAGCGGGGTCACGACCCCCGCCACCGCTCCCCGTCGTCCTCCGGCTCGACCGGAGGACCGGCCGAAGCAAAAACGCGGCCTTCGATCCGCCGTGCCGGATGTTGGACCTGCCAACACCCGGCCCGGTCAGCGTCTGGCAAGTCGGTTCAATCCACCGCAGGCGGCTATTGGCTTCGGGCGAGAGCGAGGCGGTACTTCTCCGCCTCCCAGTTGACGAGCTTCTCCACCTCCTGCGGAGCGATGCAGGTGGTCTCGACATCCGGGTCGACGCGGCGTGTCACGTCCGCGAGTGCGCGCGCCAATTCGTCGGCACCGTGCTGGGCTTCCTTGTGGATGAGAACGCCGCGGCCGGGCACAACCAGCATCGGCGGTGGTGCGTGTCCGCCGCCAACGAGGCGATGGACGAAGTCCGCGGGTGTCATCTCCTCGGGCAAGACCACGATACCCGGACCGAGGAACACGACGTGATCGGGATAAAACGTTCCGCGAGCAGCGACGGCGAGGCTTGCTTCGTCCGTAGCGACATCATGCGCCAGCGGATCGTGCGGCAGGCGATAGGGCGATTCTTCGGCAAGGCGCGCGAGCGCGGCTGTGTCCGCAGGGGCTGAGCGGCGACCGGGGACTTCGAGCGCGGCGCAAACCTCGTCAAGCAACCGCGCCGCCGCCGCCACCGTGTCGGCGGCGATCACAAGGCCGTGGTTGCCGAGGATGATCGTATTGGCGCCGCGGGGCAGGGCGGCGATGGCGCGGGACAGCGGCACACCGGGATGAACATAAGGGAGGAAGGCCCATTTCGCGGCGGACGCTTTTTGCAGCCGCCGGGAAAGCTCGCGTTCGGCGTCCTTGCGGATCGCCACTGCAATCGCTGCCACGCCATGGACGTGGATGACCACGGGCTGAGGTATCACTGCATGGACCGACGTTTCCACCGATGGGCGCAGCCCACCGCGATCCTTGCCGGGGACGACGAAGTCGATGGCCTTTTCCGCCCGTTCGTCGCGTGAAGCAACCGCTGCGAGCAGCGGATCGAGGCGAACCGGAACCATGATGTCCTTGGCTGCCGCGTCGGCAAGCCACGTCCCGGATGCTTTGATCCACAGGATCCCGTCGCGCTTCAGCGAGGTGTTGCCGCCGGCCGCCTGAGTAAGTAACGGATCGCGGCCGATCTCCGCCGAGAGGCCAAGAAGCGCTGCAAACTCGGTGTCGTCTCTGATGCTGTCCATTAAGCCAAGCCCTCCCCGAATATGCGATTAGGCGTGTCGATCAGGATACGGCCGTCCGCCTGACATGGCGCGACGTCCCCGTCGAGCAAACGGAATGAAACACTGGCGCCGTTGGGCCCGTCCCAGCCCTTGAGCCGCGCGTCCCAGGTGATCGTCACCATGTCGGAAACCAGGATGATGCGGTGTTTGGCAGTGTCATCGCGTGTCGCCGAGAATCCTTCGACTGTTTCAATCAATGGCGATCAAAACCGATCAAAACCATGCGCTACATCAAAAGCGAGGCGCCACAAGGTCGCAGCGCGCGGCTTGACGGCGCAGGCCCGCGGTTCGGGCGGGGATGGCCGGCGGGCGGCCAGGCGCCGTCTAGGGCGGCCGCGCGAGGTCGACGCCATTCTCCTCGAGAAGCCGGTCGACATCGATGACCGTGCCGCTGGCGATGGAGGCGTTGGCGGCGATGCCGGTGAGGATCGACCAGGCGCCCATGACTTCGCTGGCCGCGCGGCCGTATGCATCGGGCGCCATGTTGGCCTTGTCGAAGAGGTGGCCGAGCATGACGCGGTCGCCGCCGCCATGCGCCCCTTCGCCGTGCCACACCTCGATCGGTTGCGGGACGCTGCCGGCGAGATGCAGTTCGGTTTCGATGGATTCCCCGCCGCCCGGCGTGCGCCTGCCGCCGAAGATGCCATGCACTTCGACATGGCGGTGGGTGAGTTCGCCCTTGGTGCCGTGGAACTTGATCTCCAGCCCCTCCCACGGGCAATAGGCGACCAGCGTGTAGTTCATGGTGGCGCCGCTGGCGTAGGCCACCTGCACCTGCATGGTGTCCTCGATGGTGATGTCCTCGGCGAAGACGCAGCGATCGCGGAAATAGCCGTCGAAGCTCTCGCCGTCGAGGTAGAGCTGCTTCAGCCCCTCGTGTTCCTCCATGACAAGCCTGTAGTCGCAGCGCGCTGCCGCCGGGCAGGTGTGGCAGCGCACGCCGCGGTCGGTCAGGCCCAGGCTGTCAGCCATCTTCGGGCGATAGAAGGCGCGCTTGCTGAAGGCATGGATCAACTTCGGGGTCGACGCGATCCACCAGTTGACGAGGTCGAAATGGTGGGTCGCCTTGTGGACCAGCAGCCCGCCGGACTTGTCCTTGTAGCGGTGCCAGCGGCGGAAATAGTCGGCACCGTGGACGCGGTCGAGATACCAGCGGAAATCGACGGCGGTGATCTCGCCGATGGCGCCGGACATCAGGATGTCCTTCACCTGCGTGCGATGCGGCGCATAGCGGTAGTTGAAGCTGACGGTGATCGACCTGCCGGTCTTCCTCTTGGCTTCCAGCACATTGCGCAGGCGGCCGATATCGATGGTCATCGGCTTTTCGGTGATGACGTCGGCGCCGAGCTCCATCGCACGGGCGATGTAGCGGTCGTGCAGGTAGTCCGGCACGGTGATCACCACAACGTCCGGCTTCTGCTCCGCTAGCATCCGGTCGAAATCGTCCGCACCATAGGCGGCGATCGGCCTGCCGGTGATCTGCCGCGTCTGGCCGGCGGAAAGCTCCAGGCGATGCGGATTGGAATCGCACAGGCCGACCAGTTCGTTCGCCTCGGCGAAGGTCGAGATGACGGCATCGCGAAACATCAGGTGGCGCGAGCCGGTTCCAACGATGGCGTATTTCACGGGGAGAGGCTCCGGTCCGGGTCAGGATTGGACGGCGCCGGCGGTCGGTGCCGGCTTGCGGCGGCGGATGACCTGCTCATTGGCGTCGAACAGGTGATAGGCCGTGTCGGCGAAATTCAGGCCGATGCGCTCACCGGACCTGATGTCCGACTGGCCCTGGATCTCGACGGTGATCGACTGCCCGCCGGTCAGGTTGACATAGACGAAGGTCTCGCCGCCAAGATGCTCCGCGATCTGCACCTCGCCGGTCAGCATGGAGCCGTCGGGAGCCGCAACGGTGACGTTTTCGGGCCTGGTGCCGAGCGTGATCTTGTCGCCGGCGGGCGCACCGTTGGCGAGCATCGTCGACAGGGTCAGGCCGGTGTCGAGCCGCACGTCCATTCTGCCGTCGCCGCTGCCGGTCACGGCGCCGGAGAGAAAGTTCATGCGCGGGCTGCCGATGAAGCCGGCGACGAACAGGTTCTGCGGGTCGTTGTAGAGTTCGAGCGGCGTGCCGATCTGCTCGACGACGCCGGCGCGCAGAACGACGATGCGGTCGGCCAGCGTCATCGCCTCGACCTGGTCGTGGGTGACGAAGATCATGGTGGTGCCGAGGCGGCGGTGCAGCTTGTTGATCTCGACCCGCATCTGCATGCGCAGCTCGGCGTCGAGGTTCGACAGCGGCTCGTCGAACAGGAAGATCTTCGGTTCGCGGACGATGGCGCGGCCGATGGCGACGCGCTGGCGCTGGCCACCGGAAAGCTGGCCGGGCTTGCGGTCGAGCAGCTCGCCGATCTGGAGGATTTCGGCGGCTTCGGCGACACGCTGCACGATCTCCGCCTTGGGTGCGCGCATGGTCTCGAGGCCGAAGGAAAGGTTCTTGCGCACCGACATGTGCGGGTAGAGGGCATAGGACTGGAAGACCATGGCCAGACCGCGCCTGACCGCCGGAATCTCGTTGACTACCTCGCCGTCGATGATCACGTCGCCGTCGGTGACCGCTTCGAGGCCGGCAATCATGCGCAGAAGCGTGGATTTACCGCAGCCGGAGGGGCCGACGAAGACGATGAACTCGCCGGAATCGATCTTGAGATCGACGCCGTGGATCACCTCGACGGCGCCGAAGCGCTTGACGACGTTCTGCAATTCGAGGCCGGCCATCAGCCTTTTCTCCCCGCCATTGTCTCCACCCAACCGTTGTAGAATGGGTGCTCGCGGCCGATCGGCAGCGTAACCGCGCTGCCGAAGTGGGCGGAATAGTAGGCGGCAGTCAGAAGCTCGATGGACCCCCGCGCGTCGGCGATCGACACCGGCAGCGGCGTGCCCTCGATAAGGGCCTTGTGGAGAGCCAGGAACTGGCCGGCATTGCGCTCGGGCAGGAAGACGACTTCCTTGACCGCCTCATCGATCGCCCTTTGACGGTCGGCATCTGCCGAGATGAAGGTCCACGGTGCCGTGCCGGCATTGTAGGGGGCGTGATTGCTCTCGACCGTTAGACCATCGAAACAGAACCGCAGCCGCGATATTTCGGCCCCGCCGCCCACCGTCACCGACAAGGTGGCGAGCGCGCCGTCGGCCATCTCGATCGAGAGCGCGGCGCAATCCTCCGTCTCGATCGGGTTCACCCGCGTTGTCACGCGGGCAAAGACCGATTTCACCGGGCCAAGCAGGTAGGTCAGCATGTCGTGATTGTGGATGGCGTGCGTGGCGAGCGTGCCGCCGAGTTCGCTGGCCCAGCGCCCACGCCAGGGATTGTCGTAGTAGGCGGCGCCGCGCCGCCAATGGGTTTCGACCGTTGCCACGTAGGTCTTGCCGACGAACCCCTTGTCGCGCAGATGCAGGAACCGGCGGATGCCGTTGGCAAAGCGGTACTGGAAGATCGGCGAGACGCGCTTGCCGGCCTTCCTTGCCGCGGCGGCGAGCGCATCGGCTTCGGCCAGCGAACTGACGAAGGGTTTCTCGACCACAACATGGTGGCCAGCCGCCAGCGCCTGTATCGCCTGCTGGAAATGAAGATTCGACGGCGTGGTGATGTCGACGATGTCGAGGTCGCGGTCGAGCAGGGCCTCGTATGCGGTCATCGTGTCGGCAATGCCGTGCTCGGCGGCAACCTGGTTCGCCTTGTCGGCGTCGACGTCGCAGAAGGCGACGACCTCATAGAGGTCGGGCAGCTCCTTGTAGGCGGTGATGTGGCCGACGCCGACGCCGCCGCCGACGACGCCGACCTTGAAACGCTTGCTCATCGACCTGCCTCCGGACGGCTGCCGGCAAGCCGCTTGGCGTTTGCCTGGGCGATCAAGGCCAGCTCGGTGGCGTAGAAACAATGTTCCTGCGGCATGGCGGTCTCGGTGCGGTTGTTGACGTCGTCGCGCAGCTGCTCGCCATAGGTGATCTTGGTCTTTGAGCAATCGATGTGCTGCGCTCCGTCGCCATTGACGAGGAACAGGTGGTCCTCGCCGGGCCGCCCGGCGACATCGACATATTTGCGCAGTTCGATGGTGCCTTCCGTGCCGACCAGGAACAGGCGGCCGTCGCCCCAGGTGGGCAGCTTGTCGGGCGTGAACCAGTCGACGCGGATGTAGCCGGCGGCGTGATCGGAGGTCAGCACCATCTGGCCGAAATCTTCCAGCTCGGGCGTATCGGGATGATCGAAATTGGCGATCTGGCTGGACAGCACCTCGGCCTTGGTGCTGCCGGTGAAGAACAGGAACTGCTCGACCTGATGCGAGCCGATATCGCACAGAATGCCGCCGTAGCGCGCCTTCTGGTAGAACCAGTCGGGCCGCCTGTAGTTGCCGATGCGGTGCGGGCCGAGGCCGACGGTCGAGATCACGCGGCCGATGGCGCCGGCCTTGACCAGGTCGGCGGCGGCGACCGTCGCCGGCTGGGTGTAGTGCTCGGAATAGCAGATCGAGAAGATGCGGCCGGTTTCGGCCTGGGCGCGGCGCAGCTCGGCGAGCTGGTCGAGTGACGTGGCCCCCGGCTTGTCGAGCATCACGTCCTTGCCGGCGCGCATGGCGCGCACGGCCATGGGGGCGCGGTCGGTGAGAATGCCGGCACCGACGACGAGCTTGATCTCCGTGTCGTCGAGGATGGCGCGCTCGTCGGATACGCGCTCCGCGCCCGGAAAAGCCTTGGAGAATTCAGCGGCGAGATTGTCCTCGGGCGCGAAGAATGCCTTCAGACGGCAACCCGCCGCCTGCATCACCTGGACCTGACCGTAGATGTGACCGTGATTGATGCCGATGACGGAGAACGCGAAACCGGGAGATGCCATTCTGTGGTGACCTTGAACGAGGTGGGAATCAGGTTTTCAGCGCACCGAGCGTGATGCCGCGAATGATCAGGCGCTGGAAGGAGAGGAAGACGAAAAAGACCGGGACGAGCGACAGCGTCGACATGGCGAAGAGCTGGCCGAAGCGCAATTCGCCGGTGGCATCGACGAAGGAGCGCAGCGCCAGCGGCACGGTGTAGTCGCGAATGTCGTTCAGATAGATGAGCGGCCCGAGGAAATCGTCGTAGGTGAAGATGAACGAAAAGATGGCGGCGGTGGCCAGCACTGGCGTCGACAGCGGCAAAATGATCCGCCAGTAGATGCGCCAGGGTCCGCAGCCGTCCATGATTGCTGCCTCGTCGATCTCGCGCGGCAGGCCGCGGAAGAACTGCACCATCAGGAAGATGAAGAAGGCGTCGACCGCGAGGAACTTCGGTACGATCAGGGGCAGGAACGTATTCACCCAGCCGAGGTGCAGGAAGAGGATGTATTGCGGCACCAGCGTGACGTGATAGGGCAGCATCAGCGTGCCAAGCATCAGAGCGAACCAGAAGCGCTTTAGCCGGAATTCCAGCCTGGCAAAGGCATAGGCGGTGACCGAACAGGCAAGCACGTTGCCGAGCACGCTGAAGCCGGCGATGATCAGCGAGTTCTCGAAGAAGGTGGTGAAGCTGACGCCGAGCGCGGTCCAGCCGCCGACGAAATTGGTGAAGATCCAGTGCGTCGGGAGCAGGCTGACGTTGCTGAAGATTTCGTCTTCGGGCTTGAACGAACTGGAGAGCATCCACGCCAGCGGATAGAGCATGACGACGACGGCGAACGCCATGAGCACATAGCGCAAGAGGCTGCCCGCGATCTTGTACCATGCGTTGCCGGGCATCAGCGTCCCTCGTCCTGGTAATAGACCCAGCGGCGCGAGGTCAGGAAGGCGACCGCCGTGAACACGGCGATGATGACGAGCAGCAGCCAGGCAAGGGCGGAGGCATAGCCCATGCGGAAATAGGCGAAGGCCTGCTGGTAAAGGTAGAGCGTGTAGAACAAGGTCGAAATCGATCGGACCGCCGGTGCCGCTGGAGATGATGAAGGCCGGCGTGAAGGCCTTGAAGGCGTCGATCGACTGCAGGATCAGGTTGAAGAAGATCACCGGCGTGAGCAGCGGCAGGGTGATCTTGAAGAACTGGCGGAACGGGCCGGCGCCGTCCATCGCGGCCGCTTCGTAGAGATCGACGGGGATCTGGCGAAGGCCGGCGAGGAAGATGATCATCGGCGAGCCGAATTGCCAGAGCGCCAGGGCCACCAGCGTCCACAGAGCGTAGCTCGGATGGGTGATCCACGACGGTCCGGTGATGCCGAAGAGGGCGAGACCGTGGTTGATCAGACCCCGGTCGCCGAAGATTTGCCGCCAGAGGACGGCGATGGCGACCGAGGCGCCGAGAAGCGACGGCAGATAGAAGACGGCGCGGAAGAACGCGACGCCGCGGATGCCGCGGTCGAGCAGCATGGCGAGCGCCAGCGCCAGCACGAGCCGACCGGGCACGGACCACAGCACGTAGGAGAACGTCACTCCGACTGCGTCACGCAGCTGGTCGTCCTCGAAAAAAGCATAGTGATAGTTCTCGAAGCCGGACCAGACGGGCGGCTCGAGCAGGGAGTAGTCGGTGAAGGACAGGACCAGCGAGGCGATGGTCGGACCGAGGGTCAGTCCGAAAAAGCCGATCAGCCACGGCGTCAGGAACAGGTATCCGGGTCCGTTGCGCTTCAGGGCACGTGCAACACGTGCCCCGAAACCCGGTGACGCCGGATGGCCGGCGCCAGCGCGATCTGCGACGGTCGATGCCACCATGTCCCACCTCAGCCGTCCGGCGCGCGCCTCTGCCTGCGCGCGCCGGACGATCGTATCAAGCCGCCGCTAGCTGCGCTTCAGGATATCGACCGCCTTGTTGACGAAGTCCTTGGAGGCATCGGCGACGCCGATCTTGCCGAACGACACGGCCTGCCAGGCCGGGATGATCTTCACGTCCACCTCGCCGGCGCCCTTCGGCGGAGCCGGGGGCAACGGGCTGACATGCGTTGCGGTCAGCTTCAGATATTTCAGAATCTGCTGCTCCGTCGCCGACAGGTTGGGGGCGATGTGCTCGATCACCTTGGAATCGCTCGGCACGCCGCGCTCGATCTGCAGGATATCGGCCGCATCGAGGTCGGTGATGACGAAGTTGATGAATTTCGCCGCCTCGTGCGGAACGCCGCTGTTGGCGCGCTGCGACATGAACATGGACGGCTTCAGGTACTGGCCGGCCTTGAGACCCGGTTGGTTGGGGACCATGGCCAGGTCTTCCTCGTCCTTGCTCAGCTTCTGGTGAGCGACAAGCTGGTTGGAGTTGGTGAAGTCGAACACCGCACGGCCGGTGGCGATCATGGTGGTCTCGAGCGGGCCGTTCTTGTCCTGTGCCTGGACATCGGGCGGCGGCGTCAGCCCGTCCTTCTGCATCTCCATCCAGTAGTTCCAGTAGTCGCCGAGATCGGTGGCGTCGAAGCCCAGTTGACCGTCCTCGGTGTAGAGGTCCTTGTCGCGCTGGCGCAGGAAGCATTGCAGGATCGGCTCCTGCATGCCCATGTTGGAGGTGAACCAGACGCCGTCGGGCAGCTTGCCCTTCGCGTCCATGCCCATCTTGCGGAAATCGTCCCACGTCCACTTGCTGGTGTCGGGAAGCGCGTCGATGCCGGCGGCCTTCAACTTGTCCAGGCTGTAGATGACCGTGATCGAGTTGGCCCCCATCGAGATGCCGTAAAGCTTGCCGTCGACCTTGCCGGCATCGAGCACGTTCTTGTCGAAGGTTTCCATGTGCAGGTCGCTGCCCAAGAACGGCGTCAGGTCTTCAAGCTGGCCGCGGCGCGCCCATTCGAAGATGTAGCGATAGTCCATCTGGATGACGTCGGGCAGGTTGCCGCCGGCCGCCTGAGTGGCGAGCTTTGTCCAGTAGTCGTTCCAGCCGTATGTCTCCGGGTTGATCGTCACACCCGGATTCTTCTTCATGTAAAGGTCGACGACGGCGCGGGTGCGCTTGTCGCGGTCGGGATTGCCCCACCAGATGTAGCGCAGGCGCGTATCGGCAAGCGCGAGCGTACCGGTCGAAGCGAGAACGGCGAGCGACGCGCCGGAGGCCATCAGCCCGCCGAAAGTACGCCGCGTGATGCGGTTGGTCATGTCTTTCCCTCCCATGATCCTGTTGCGTCAGGTCGCTAGTCCGCCCTCCCACAAGCGGCCGTGAGCGAAAGTAACCCGCTGGTTATTTGTCGGCAAGGCCACAAATCGCATCGTTCGCACCTGAGCGCGGAAAGCGGTCAGCTGCGGCAGCCTCGCCGCAAGGCGCTGAGCGTTTTGCGTTGCGAAATCTGCCCGTCGCGTCGACTGGACACGCGAATGGCGGCAGGCGCAAGGCGCCCGGCATCTGATGCAATTGACAGGACGACAGTGCGGCCATAGTAACTATTCTGTTACTTAGATGCCTTGCTGGTTTGTCCCGGCGGCAGGGGAGGTGCGCATGGCTGGCCGACGGCTCGGTGTCATCATGAATGGCGTCACCGGGCGCATGGGGACCAATCAGCATCTGATCCGCTCGATCCTGGCGATCCGCGCCGACGGCGGCGTGGCGCTGGCCAATGGCGACCGGGTCATGCCGGATCCGATCCTGGTCGGCCGCAATGCGGACAAGCTTGCGGCGCTTGCCGGCGCCCACGGCGTCGAGCGCTGGACCACCGATCTCGAGGTTGCGCTCGCCGGTGAGGACGACGCCGTCTTCTTCGACGCCGGAACGACGCAGATGCGCCCGGGCCTGCTGGAGCGTGCGATTAGCGCCGGCAAGCACGTCTATTGCGAGAAGCCGACGGCGACCAGCCTTGCCGAGGCGGCCAGGGTCGCCGACCTTGCCGCAAAGAGCGGCGTCAAGAACGGCGTCGTCATGGACAAGCTGTTCCTGCCCGGCCTCAAGAAGCTCGCCATGCTGAGACAAGCCGGCTTCTTCGGGCGCATGCTCGCGGTGCGAAGCGAATTCGGCTACTGGGTCTTCGAAGGCGACCTGCAGCCCATCCAGCGGCCGTCGTGGAACTATCGGGCCGAGGACGGCGGCGGCATCGTCCTCGACATGATGTGCCACTGGCGCTACGTGCTCGACCATGTGTTCGCTCCGGTGCGGAGCGTTTCGTGCCTCTCCACCACGCATATCCCGGAGCGCTGGGACGAGGCGGGCAGGCCCTACAAGGCGACGGCCGATGATGCCGCATTCGCCACCTTCGTTCTGGACGGCGGCGTCATCGCCACCATCAATTCGTCCTGGGTGACGCGCGTTTACCGCGACGACCTGGTGGTCTTCCAGGTCGACGGCACGCACGGGTCGGCCATGGCCGGCTTGCACAGCTGCAAGGTCCAGCCGCGGGTGGCGACACCGCGGCCGGTGTGGAACCCGGACGAGAGGCGCATCCACGATTTTCGCGCTGAGTGGCAGGAGGTTCCGGAAACCGAGCCTTATCCGAACGGCTTCCGCAGCCAGTGGGAGATGTTCATTCGTCACGTGGTCGAAGATGCGCCGTTCCCCTACACGCTCAGTGAAGGTGCCAAGGGCCTGGAACTGGTCGAGGCGGCGCAACGAAGCGCGCGCGAGCGGCGCTGGATCGACTTATCCAGGGAGTAGCGTGGCATGCGCGACCTTTCCGCCGACCGCGATCTCAAGCACTTCTCGCTCAACCTGGGGACAGTACGTGACCAGGGCGATTTCCTCGCCATTCTGGAAGCGGCGAGGCGCCATGGCATTTCGCAGGTCTCGCCCTGGCGCGAGCAGGTCGCCGGCGTCGGCTTGGAGCGGGCCGTCAAAGCGCTCCGCGATGGCGGCTTCAGGCTGTCAGGCTATTGCCGCGGCGGCCTCTTCCCGGCGGACGCGGCGCACAGACAGGCGGTGCGCGACGACAATCGCCGCGCCGTCGATGAGGCGCTGGCGCTGGGCGCACCGTGTCTGGTGATCGTCGCCGGCGGCCTGCCGCAATATACGCGGGAGGGCTCGACACCGTCGAAGGACATCGCCGCGTCGCGGGCCGAGATTCGCGACGGCCTGGCCGAATCGCTCGACTATGCGGAGACCGGCGGCATGCCGCTGGCGCTGGAGCCGCTGCATCCGATGATGGCGGCGGAGCGTTGCGCTGTGAACACGCTGCGGCAGGCGCTCGACCTCTGCGACGAGCTCGATCCCGGCCGCTCGCGTGGCCTGGGTGTGGCGGTCGACGTCTATCACGTGTGGTGGGATGTCGAGGTGCACGAGCAGATTCGGCGCATCGGGCGCGACCGTCTGCTCGCTTTCCACGTCTGCGACTGGCTGGTCCCGACGGTCGACCGGCTGCAGGGCCGCGGCATGATGGGCGACGGCGTCATCGAGATCGCCAAGCTGCGCGAGAGCGTCGAAGCGCTCAAGCCCGACGTCCCTTGCGAGGTTGAGGTGTTGTCCACGGCATGGGGACAGCGGCCGATGGACGAGGTCATGGCGATCGCGATCGAGCGCTATCGCAGCGCGTGTTGATCGCCGCCATCAGTCGGTGCGGCGGAGATAGGCCATGATGACGCCGACGATATGCTCGCCACGCCGCGTCAGCTCAGTCGGCTTGGCAAGGTCGCGGCCGAAGATCGCCGACAGCGTCCACCGGTTGGAGAGATAGAAAAAGCCAAGCGCTGCGATGCTGATGTAGAGTTCGACCGGGTCGATGCCCGGGCGAAACTTGCCAGCCTTGACGCCCTCTCGCAGCGTGTCGCGGATAAGCGCGATCATCGGCGAGTGCATGGCGATGATTCGCTTGGACGCCCGGATGTACTTGCCCTGCATCAGATTCTCGGTGTTGAGCAGGCTGAGGAATTCCGGGTGCTTGAGGAAGTAGTTCCAGGTGAACGAGGTCAGCTGGCGCATGGCCTCTTCGGGGTCGCGGTCGGCCAGCCTGAGATCCGCTTCGGCCGAACGGATGCCGGAATAGGTGCTTTCGAGGACGGCTTTGTAGAGAGCTTCCTTGTCCCCGAAATAATGGTAGAGCATGCGTTTGTTGATAGAGGCGCGGGCCGCGATGTCGTCGACGCGAGCGCCGCCGAACCCCTTTTCAGCGAAAATGTCGGTTGCGGCTGAAAGGATCGCGGCCTTGGTTCGCGCCGGGTTGCGCGTGCCGGTTGATCCCTTCTTTCTGGCCCTCGGTTGGGCCGTAGACCGCTGCTCTGTTCCTTTCACCGCCCCGCTCAGACTCGTCGCCAGTGCAGGCTGCTGAAAACGACACGACCCAGACGACAAGTCAACTACAGGCCCGGCGCAGGCCGGCATCAACCTGGGCCGGCATCCAATTGCCACTTGACTGCCGCGAAAGCTTCGCCAGATTAGGAAGAGGCGAGCATTGCGGCTCGCCGATGCGTTGGTCAAAGAGGAGGGTGCAACAGCATGTCTCCGCCGGGCTGCCACCGGCCCCGTTAGCACGGGGCCAAAATCCGACAATCACATCGCTGACATGCGGACGCAAAGCGTCCGATTGATCGGTTGTAAACCGGCAAAGCCTCACATGAGGAGCGGCCCCGCCTGACACGCAATGTGCGGCGGGGTCCGTTTGTGTGTGATATCCGCTTGATGGCTGCGTCCACCAGAGCGTGCCTTGCAGGTTGCGAGGCCCGCGCATCGCCGCTTGGCGGCCCGCGCTCCGGTGCCGCCCTCCGCCCGACTGAAGAAGGACGAGAGAGATGAAGCTTGCAAACGACGTCAGCGTTGTCACCGGAGCGGGCCGTGGCATCGGCCGCGAGATCGCGCTCACCCATGCCAGAGAAGGCGCCAAGGTGGCGCTGCTGGCGCGCACGGCGACCGAAATCGAGACGGCGACGGCCGAGATCGCTGCCATCGGCGGTGTGGCGCATGCCTATGCGGTCGACATCACCGCCCTTGACGCGGTGGAGAAGATCTTCGCCGCCATCGAGAAGGACCTCGGCCCGGCCACGGTGCTGGTCAACAATGCCGGATCCTTCGGTGCGATCGGGCCGATCTGGGACGTCGATCCGGCCACCTGGTGGCGCGATGTCGAGACCAATGTCCGCGGCACGTTCAATTGCTGCCGGGCGGCGCTGACGGGGATGCGAGAGCGCAGAGGCGGCCGCATCATCAATCTCACCGGTGGCGGCACGTTCTCGTCCTTCCCGCATGGCTCCGGCTACGCCACCAGTAAGGCGGGCATCCTGCGCTTCACCGAAAGCGTCAACGAAACGCTGGCCAGCAGCGGCGTCCTCATGTTCGCCGTGGACCCCGGCCTCGTGCGCACCAGCATGACTCGATATCAGCTGGAGAGCGCGGCGGGCCAGAAGTACCTGCCCAACATCGAGTCCCTGTTCGAGAAGGGCATCAACGTGCCGCCGACCATGGCCGCCAATCTCAGCGTCGAGATCGCGCGCGGCCGCTTCGACAAGCTCGCCGGGCGCATGTTCATGGCAGCACGCGGCGATCTCGACCTCTCCGAAGTGGACGTGGACCGCATCGTTGCCGGCGACCTGCGCAGCCTGCGCGTCAACGGCATGCCGGCCGAATAGCGGCGCTGGCCGCCGTGTTCTGAAGACCGCCAGGCGGGCGGCCTTTGCGCGTCACGACGGGCGTGCAAATCCCGGTGCATCACGGGCTTTGACGCGTTGACCCGCCGCCTCCCAGCGCGCAACGTCGCTTTGCGGGGGCAGACAAGCTTCCTCCGGGCGCAACTGGCGCCAGTTTTGCTAGGTTTTCTGGCTCTGCCTTTTGGCGGTGAGAAGCGGGCTTCGCCGATGTGCAGAAAAACGGCTACCCACGCCTTTCAGGAGGGATAAATGCGCAAACTTCAAGCAACGACTGAAATTCGCGATCACCGCGGGATTGCCCGGCGAGGGGTCCTGGGGCTGGTCGCCGCAGGCGTCATGGTGGCAGCCGGGCTGGGGTCTCATGCTGCCCTGGCGGCCGAGAAAATGAAGGTTGCGGCGATCTTCTCAACGCCGATCGAAGAGCCTTGGGTCAACCAGATCCATGTCGCCCTGCTCAAGGCGCAGAAGGAAATGGGCATCCAGTACAAGTGGGCGGAGAGCGTTCAGTCGGCCGACTATCAGCGCGTGCTGCGCGAATTCGCGCGCGGCGGCTACGGCCTGATCACCGGCGATGCCTTCGCCGCCGAAGACGTCGCCCGCCGTGTGGCCAAGGAGTTTCCCAAGGTCGCCTTCGTGTTCGGTTCGGGGCAGGGCCCGGCCGATCCCAACTTCTCGGTCTACGACAACTGGATTCACGAACCGGCCTATCTGTCGGGCATGATTGCCGGCAAGATGACCAAGTCGAACATCATCGGCTCGGTCGCGGCGATGGACATTCCCGAGGTCGACCGCCTGGTCAACGCCTATTGCCAGGGCGCCAAGGACGTCAATCCGGCGGTGAAGTGCAAGGTCACCTTCATCGGTTCGTTCTTCGATCCGCCCAAGGCCAAGGAAGCGGCGCTGGCGCAGATCGCCGCGGGCGTCGATGCCATCTTCGCCGAGCGCTTCGGCGTGATCGACGCGGCCAAGGAGAAGGGCATCATCGCCTTCTCCAACATGTCCGATCAGTCGTCGCTGGCCCCCGATACGGTGGTCACCGGGCCGGTGTGGGACATGTGGCCGACCATCCAGGCGGCGATCAAGCAGGTCGAGGCCGGCGTCTACACGGCGCAGGACTACGGCACCTTCTCCTATATGGCCAAGGGGGGCGCATCGCTGGCGCCCTTCCATGCGTGGAAGGACAAGCTGCCGGCCGACGTCATGAAGCTGGTCATGGACAAGCAGCAGGCAATCCTTGCCGGCGACTTCCGCGTCCCCGTCAACGAGGGGACGCCGGTCTCCGAATAGTCCGGTCGAAAAAGGGAAGGCGGCTCAAGCCGCCTTCCTCATGATGTCCCGCGACGCAATCGGAGACGAGGAATGAGCCCGCCGCCGCTGGTCAGCATGCGCGGCATCTCGAAGAGCTTCGGTCCTGTGCAGGCCTGCGCGGTGGTCGATCTCACGGTGCATGCCGGCGACATCCTCGGTCTTCTCGGCGAGAACGGCGCCGGCAAGACCACGCTGATGAACATCCTCTTCGGCTCCTACGCCGCAGACGAGGGCACCATCGCGGTCGCGGGCAAGCTGGTTTCGATCCGCAGCTCCCACGATGCGCTGAACCTCGGCATCGGCATGGTGCATCAGCACTTCCATCTGGTGCCGCGCCACACGGTGCTGGAAAACCTGCTGGTCGGCCGCGCCGGACCGGACGGACGGCTGACGCGGCGCGTGGTGGTCGAGCGGCTGGCCGCCATCGGCCGTGACTATCACATCCGTCTCGATCCCGACCGGCTGGTGAGCGCGCTCTCCATCGGCGAGCAGCAGCGCGTCGAGATCGCCAAGTCGCTGGTGCGCGGCGCCCGCATCCTAGTGCTTGACGAGCCGACGGCGACGCTGACGCCGCAGGAGACTGAGGGTCTGTTCGCCGCACTCAGGGCAATGACGGCGCGCGGCATGGGCGTCATCTTCATCTCGCACAAGCTCGCCGAGGTGATCGAGATTACCAATCGCATCACCGTGATGCGCCAGGGGCGGGTGGTGGCTGAGCGCGACAACGCGGAGGGCCTGTCGAAGGGTGAGCTGGCGCGGCTGATGTGCGGCCGCGAACTGAGCCCGCCCGAGCGCCCGCCGCAGGAAGCGGGGGCGCCGCTCCTGCGACTCGCCAACGTCTCGGCACGCGGCCTCAGGGACGTGTCGTTAACGCTGTCGGCCGGTGAGATCGTCGGCATTGCCGGCGTCTCCGGCAACGGCCAGCGGGCGCTCGCCGACGTGGTCGCTGGCGTCCTTGCCCCGACTGGCGGGTCGATCGAACTCCATGGCGAGGTGGTGACCGGGCTGACGCCGCGCACTGTGCAGGCGAAGGGCATCGGCCGCGTACCCGAGGACCGCATGGCCATCGGCATGATCGGCGCCCTGCCGCTGTCGGAGAGCATGGCGCTGCCTTGGGTCGGCGGGCCGCCCTTCTCCAAGCGCGGCATTCTTGACCGCAAGGCGATCCGCAAGTTCGCCAGCGATCAGATCGACCGCTTCGACATCCGCACCTCCGGCCCCGACGCGCGCACCGGCACGCTGTCGGGTGGCAACCTGCAGAAGGCGCTGCTGGCGCGCGAGATCGCCCGCGGGCCGAAAATCCTGCTTGCCGCCCAGCCGACGCGCGGCATCGATGTCGGCGCCACCGAGTTCATCCACGGCCAGTTCCTCGATCTGCGCGCGCGCGGTGGCGGCGTGCTGCTGATCAGCGAGGACCTCGAGGAGCTGTTCCAGCTCTCCGACCGCATCGTCGTGATGTATGGCGGGCGCATCGTCGCCGACTTGGCCGTCGAGGAGGCGACCGTGGAACGCATCGGCCTCTACATGGCCGGCGTGGAGCACGCGGCGTGATGCGCTTCAGGCTCGAACGCCGGCACGAGACGCCGATCACCGTCCAGATTCTCCTGCCGCTTGCCGCCGTCGTCGTGGCGCTCGCTTTGTGCAGCGTTCTGGTGTGGCTGGCGGGCGCCAGCATTCCGGAAGCCTACGCACAGCTTCTCTTGTCCAATTTCGGATCGACCTACGACATCCAAGACATGCTGGTGAAGGCCTCGCCGCTGCTCTTCACGGGACTGGCGGTTGCCGTCGCCTTCCAGGCCAAGTTCTGGAACATCGGCGCCGAGGGCCAGTTGATGGCCGGCGCCATTGCCGCCTGCTGGGTCGGCGAGCGCGCTTGGCTGCCCGCCTTCAGCCTGGTGCCGCTGATGGTCGTCGGTGCGGCGGTCTTCGGCGCGTTGTGGGCGCTGCTGCCGGCGCTGCTCAAGGTCAAGCTCAAAGTCGACGACGTCGTCTCGACGCTCCTCCTCAACTTCATCATGCTCTACGGCACGACGGCGCTGCTGGAAGGACCGTGGCGCGATCCGAAGAGCGGCTATCCCAATGCGCCGAGCATCCGCGCCGCGGCGGAATTTCCGATCATCTACGGCGACACGGTCCATCTCGGCATCCTGCTCGCGGCCATCGCGGCCATCGTCATCTGGTGGATGCTGACGCGCACGACGCTTGGCTTCCACATCCGTGCCGTCGGCCACAATGCCGCCGCCGCCAACTATGCCGGCATCCCGGTCGGCCGCGTCATCATCGTCGCGGCGCTCATCTCCGGCGCGCTTGCAGGCCTCGCCGGTGCCGGCGAGGTGGGCGGCGTGCGCTATCAGGTCACCGCCGACCTCACCTCCGGCTATGGCTATGCTGGCATCGTCATCGCCACGCTGGCCGAGCTCAATCCGCTCGGCGCGGTGCCTGCGGCGCTGTTCTTCGCCATGGTATTCAATGGCGCCGGCACCATGTCGCGCAGCCTCGGCGTGCCGATCTATCTCGCCGACGTCATCCAGGGCACGGCGCTGATGACCATGGTCGCCATGCGCCTGTTTGCCTCCTACCGGTTGAGGGTGGTGCGCCATGCTTGAGACCGTCGCACAGGTCCTTCAGGTCTCGTTCTTCGCCGCGATCATCCGCATCTCGACGCCGCTGCTGCTCGCCACGCTTGGCGAACTTATCAACGAGCGTGCCGGCGTGCTCAACCTTGGCATCGAGGGCATCATGCTGCTCGGCGCCATGGTCGGCTTCTCCACCGCCTATTTCACCGGCAGCCTGTGGCTCGGGCTCGCGGCGGCCATCGCGGTCGGGGCGCTCGCCGGTCTGGTGATGGCGCTGCTCGTGGTCATCTTCGGCGTCAGCCAGCACGTGTCGGGCATCGGTATGACCATGCTGGCAACGGGGCTCGCCTTCTATTTCTATCGCCTGATCTTCGGCCAGCCGGCGGTGCCGCCCAATATCGTCGCCTTTCAGCCGATCGAGATTCCCGGTCTTTCGGCGATCCCCTTCGTCGGGCCGGTGCTCTTCAGCCAGACCATCCTCACCTATATCGCCTTCCTTGCCGTACCGGTCGTGGCCTTCCTGCTCTATCGCACGTCGTGGGGGCTCGACCTCAGGACGGTCGGCGAGAATCCGCGCGCGGCGGACGCCGCCGGCATCAGCGTGTGGAGCGTACGCACCCAGGCGCTCATGATGGGTGGCGGCATGATGGGGTTGGCCGGCGCCTATCTCACCATGGCGCAGTTCAACTCCTTCACCTTCGGGGTGATCTCCGGGCGCGGCTGGGTGTCGATCGCGCTGGTCGTCTTCGGCCTGTGGAATCCCTGGCGCTGCGCTGGCGGCGCGCTGCTCTTCGCCGCGCTCGAGGCCTTGCAGCTCCGCCTGCAGGCGACCAACATCCTGCACCTGCCCTATCAGGTGTTCCTGATGCTGCCCTTCGTCTTCACCATCGTGGCGATGGCATTCGTCTCACGCAGCGCGCTGGCGCCTGCCAGCCTGCTGATCCCGTTCCGCAAGGAGGAGCGCTGATGGCCGGTGGCTTCGATCTTCTCGTCAAGGGCGCTAATCTGCCGGATGGACGTACGGGTATGGACATAGCCTGCGTCGACGGCAAGATCGTCGCCGTCGAGGCCGGCATCACCGGCGAGGCGGGTCGCACCATCGATGCCGCCGGCCGGCTGGTGTCGCCGCCCTTCATCGATTGCCACTTCCACATGGATGCGACGCTGTCGCTCGGTCTGCCGCGGCTCAACCAGTCGGGCACGCTTCTGGAAGGCATTGCGCTGTGGGGCGAGTTGAAACCGATTCTGACGGTGGAGGCGGTGAAGGAGCGGGCGCTCCGCTACTGCGACCTTGCCGTCGCGCAGGGGCTGCTCGCCATCCGCACCCATGTCGATGTCTGCGACGACCGGCTGCTCGCGGTCGATGCGCTGCTCGAAGTCAAAAAAGAGATCGCCCCCTATATCGATCTTCAGCTCGTCGCCTTCCCGCAGGACGGCTACTACCGCTCGCCCAACGCGGCGAAGAACCTCGAGCGGGCTCTCGACAAGGGCGTCGACGTGGTCGGTGGTATCCCGCATTTCGAGCGCACCATGGCCGACGGCGCGGCCAGCGTTAGGGCGCTGTGCGAGATCGCCGAAAAGCGCGGCCTCCTGGTCGACATGCATTGCGACGAGAGCGACGACCCGCTGTCGCGCCACATCGAGGTGTTGACCGCGGAGACCAAACGGCTCGGTCTTTCCGGCCGCGTCGCCGGCTCGCACCTCACCTCCATGCATTCCATGGACAATTACTACGTCTCCAAGCTGCTGCCGCTGATGGCGGAAGCCGGCGTTCATGCCATCGCCAATCCGCTCATCAACATCATGCTGCAGGGCCGCCACGACACCTATCCGAAGCGGCGCGGCCAGACGCGCGTGGCGGAGATGCGGAGCTACGGCATCAACGTCGCCTTCGGCCAGGATTGCTGCATGGACCCGTGGTACTCGCTGGGTTCGGGCGACATGCTCGAGGTCGCCCACATGGGCCTGCATGTCGGCCAGCTCTCCAGCCGCGAGGCGATGCGCTTCTGCTTCGACACGGTGACGGTGAACGCCGCGAAGGTGATGAATCTCGACGGCTACGGGCTCGACGTCGGCTGCAATGCCGACATGGTTGCGCTCCAGGCCGCCGACCCGATCGAGGCTGTCCGCCTGAAGGCGCGGCGGCTCACGGTCGTCCGCCGCGGCAAAGTGATCGCCGAGACACCGGCCGGGGTCGCCACGCTCAGCCTCGACGGCCGCCCTCCGGCCGTCGATCCGGCCGCCTACGCTCCGCCGCGTGCTGGCGAGTGAGGGCAGGCACTCCCGCCTTCCTGCTCATGCATGCGGATCGCGGCCGGACGCAATCATCAGATGGTGCGCCTGATGGTGGCTGCCGTTGGCCAGGACGCCGATGAGGCCGAGCGCCTTGATCTTCACGATGTCAGCCGGGTCCGCGACCGTGACCGCCAGCGAAGCACCGTTGGGGATGTCGGTGGCCGCGTAGGTCCATCCGCCGACGCCGTTCATGGTCTTGGCATGGGCGGCGAGCATGCGGCGGATGGAACCGACCACCGGACCTTCTCCGGTCACCAGGAAACGCATGCCGTCGGAGATGTCCTCGCTGGTCGCATTGGCGTGCAGCGTGACGTTGTCCATGTCGATCAGGTGCTGGCGCAGCGCCTCGATATTCACCTTCGACCAGTCGGTGTGCGGGTCGGCCTGAAGCATCGTGACGATCTCCTGGATCGCTGCGAAGGCCGCCTGGCCGCCCTCGTGCGGCAAAGCAGCCTGATCCTGGCTCGTCGCCATCTGATGCTGCATCTCCGGCATGGGCCCGTCGCCCATCCCGGCGGCGAATGCGGGCAGGGCGATCAAGATCGCTGCCGCGGCGATGGCGAGACGCTTCATTCCTGTGCTCCTTCCGGCGGGCTCCCCTCTTGGCACGTTGGCATTTCGGCGATCGTCATGACATGATCGCTATCATGCCGGGTGAAATAATCGCGCTATTGAAGGCCCTGCACGCCACCGAGCGCGCGCTGCCGGCGGGCAGTCTCCTGTTCCATCGGGGCGATCCGGTCACTCATCTCCACGTCGTCCTGGGCGGGGCGATCGAGTTGACGCGCCATCGGGCGGACGGCGGCGTGGTCGTTCTGCAAAGGGCATCGCAGAACGCCGTCGTGGCGGAGGCTTCGGTCTTCTCGGAGCGCTACCACTGCGATGCGTTCGCCGCCGCCCAGTCGGTCGTGCTTGCCGTGCCGATGGCCGCTGTGCGCGAACGGCTCGCCCGGTCGTCTGGATTTGCCGAGGCGTGGGCCGCGTATCTGGCGGGCGAGGTGCAGGAGGCCCGCCTGCGGAGCGAGATCCTGTCGCTCAAGACCGTCGCCGAGCGCCTCGACGCGTGGCTGCTGTCGCATGGGGAGCGCATGCCTGCGAAAGGCGCGTGGAAGTCCCTGGCACATGAGATCGGTGTCAGCCCGGAAGCGCTCTACCGGGAACTTTCCCGGCGCAAGGTCGCCTAGCTCTGCCGGGCGGACTAGAAGGTGCGGCGCGGGCGCGCAGCGCCGATGCAAAGCCGTGCTTCGCTGCTTACATGAAGTGCATTGGGTGTTTGCGGGCTCGTGCCCGCGACAGTCGTGGGCGATGGACAAGTCGATTGCCAGCCTGCCGGCGCCGGCCGTTCCGGCGGTTACGGACGTCGCCGAGCGGCCGTGGCACGCGCTCGATGCCGAAGCAGCTCTGCAGGCTTTCGCCTCCAGCGAGCAGGGACTCGACGCCGCCGAAGCAGCGGCGCGGCTGACGGCCTTCGGGCCGAACCGGCTGCCGCAGCCGCCACGGCGGAGTGCCCTGACGCGCTTCCTGCTCCAGTTCCACAACGTCCTCATCTACACGCTGCTGGTGGCGGCGGTCCTCTCGGCGGCGCTCGCCCACTGGGTCGATGCCGGCGTGGTGCTGGCCGTCACGCTCGCCAATGCGGTCATCGGCTTCATCCAGGAGGGCAAGGCGGCTGAGGCGCTGGAGGCGATCCGCGGCATGATCGACCCCAAGGCCAGCGTGCTGCGCGACGGGCACCGCATTACCGTCAGCGCCGATGCGATCGTGCCCGGCGATATCGTGCTCGTCGAAGCCGGTGCGCGGGTGCCCGCCGATGTCCGCCTGATGCGGGCGCGTGGGCTCAGGATCGACGAGGCGATCCTTACCGGCGAATCGGTGCCGTCCGACAAGGCGGCGATCCCGGTCGAGGCGAGCGCCAGCATTGGCGACCGCAGGTCGATGGCTTTCTCCGGCACCTTCGTTACCGCCGGCCAGGGCATCGGCATCGCCGTTGCCACCGGGCGGAAGACCGAGCTTGGCCGCATCAGCACGCTGCTCGGGGCGGTCGAATCGCTGCAGACGCCGCTCATCCGCCAGATGGACCGTTTCGCCACCCAGCTCACCACCGGCATTCTGGTCGCCTCGGTCGTGATCTTCCTTTTTGCCCGCTTCTTCCGGGGTTATTCGCTGGCCGACGCCTTCATGGTCGTGGTCGGCATCGCGGTCTCGGCAATTCCCGAGGGCCTGCCGGCGATCATGACGATCACGCTCGCCATCGGCGTGCAGCGCATGGCGGCGCGCCACGCCATCATCCGCCGCCTGCCGGCGGCAGAGACGCTGGGTTCGGTGACGGTCATCTGCTCCGACAAGACCGGTACGCTCACCCGCAACGAGATGACCGCGCGAAGCATCGTCACCGAGGCCGGCGAATACGAGGTGACCGGCGCCGGCCGCGTGCCCGACGGCGGCTTCCGCTTCGCCGGCGCCGACAGCGATCCGGCCGGCGACCGCGTGCTGATGGAGCTGCTCAGGGCCGGTCTGTTGTGCAACGACGCCGAGCTGCGCCAGGTTGACGGCGAATGGCGCTCCGACGGCGATCCGATGGAGGCGACGCTGGTGGCGCTCGCCATGAAGGCAGGGCTCGACCCGGCTCTCCTCAGGAAACAATTGCCGCGCTCCGACGAGATCCCGTTCGACGCGCTGCACCGCTTCATGGCCACGCTGCACCACAGCCATGACGGCAGGGCCTTCATCCTCATCAAGGGAGCGCCGGAACGGATCTTGGCCATGTGTGCGGCCGAGCGCACCGCCGCCGGCGACGCGCCGCTGAGGCATGACCATTGGCACCAGGCGGCGATGGCGCTGGCGGCGCGCGGCGAGCGCGTGCTTGGCTTCGCCGTCAAGCCGGTAGCGGCCGACAAGCACGACCTCGCCTTTGCAGATGTCGACAGTGACGCTGTGCTTATCGGCTTTGTCGGCCTCCTCGACCCGCCGCGGGAGGAGGCCATCGCCGCGATCGAGGATTGCCGCACCGCCGGCATCCGCGTGGTGATGATCACCGGCGACCATGCCACCACGGCGCGCGAGATCGCCCGCCAGCTCGGCATCGCCGAAGACCCCAAGGTGCTCACCGGCCAGGAGCTCGATCAGCTCGACGAGGAGCAGCTGCGCCGGGCGGCGCGGGAGACCGCCGTGTTCGCGCGTACCACGCCGGAGCACAAGCTCCGTCTCGTGGAAGCCCTGCAGGCCGACGGCCTGACGGTGGCGATGACCGGCGACGGCGTCAACGATGCGCCGGCGCTGAAGCGGGCGGATGTCGGCATCGCCATGGGCGAGAAGGGCACCGAGGTCGCCAAGGAGGCGGCCGAGGTGGTGCTCGCCGACGACAATTTCGCCTCGATCGTGGCGGCGGTGCGCGAGGGCCGCACCGTCTACGACAACGTCATGAAGGTCATCGCCTGGACGTTGCCGACCAATGGCGGCGAAGGCCTGACCATCATCGCCGCGCTCGCCGCCGGTTTCGCGCTGCCGCTGACCCCGGTCCAGATCCTGTGGATCAACACCATCACCGCCGTGGCGCTCGGCCTGACATTCGCATTCGAGCCGATGGAACCGGGCGCCATGCAGCGGCCGCCGCGCGCCGCCTATCAGCCGATCCTGACGCTCGACCTCTTGTGGCGCATCCTCTTCGTCTCGCTCCTCTTCGTTACGGCGACCTTCGGCGTCTTCTTCTGGGCGCAGTCGATGGGCAGCTCGCTGGAGCTGGCGCGCACCATGGTGGTCAACACTCTGGTGGTGATGGAGATCGCCTATCTGTTCTCCGTGCGCTATGTGCACGGCACCTCGCTCACCTGGGCCGGCGTGGTCGGCACGCCGGCGGTGCTGATCGGGGTGGGCGCCGTCGCCATCGCCCAGCTCGCCTTCACTTACCTGCCGGTCTTCCAGATCCTGTTCGGCTCGCGGCCGCTGTCTCTGTTCGAGGGGGCCGTGGTGATCGCAATCGGCGCCGTCCTGCTCACCGTCGTGGAGATGGAGAAGCAGATCCGATTGGCGCTGACCGGACGCCGTGGCTGAGAAAACATGCAAGAATCGCCATAAGGGCTGACAGCCGGCTGAAAGCTTGCTGGTGAGAAAATATCGACGGCAATGAAAATGGCCGGTTCGGGCCTGAAATCGCATGAGTCGAGCCCATGAGGAAGATCGCCCTTTCGGCCCTCGTCATTGCTGCTTCCGGCGCCTACGTCTGGAGCCAGGCTGGCACCACCAACCCGCGTCTGGCCGCCGGCGACACGCATGTGGCGCCGCAAGAGGCGCCCGTGGCGACGCCGGAAACCGCCGGCCCGGCGGCACCGGCCCCTGCTCCGGCACCCACGGTCACCTCTCAGGCGCCCGCCGAAGAGCAGCCCCTGCCGCCGAATTCGCCCCAAAGTGCGCCGTCCGGCACCGCCGTGGTCGCGTCTGCGCCAGCGGCGTCCGCCGCACCGGCCGAGCTTGTCGAGGCAAGCGCGACGGCGCCGGCAACCGGGGGCGATCCGTACCATGCGGCCTGGGCGTCGTCCCATGGGAGTATGAGTATGCTTGGCATGGGCTTCAGCGACGGCACCTATCTCGGCCCGGTGGTCGACGCTTACTACGGCGTGGTGCAGGTGCAGGCCACCATCAAGCACGGACGGCTGGACATGGTCGACGTGCTGCGCTGGCCGGCAGACCGGGACACCTCGGTTACCATCAACGAGCACGCCCTGCCCAGGCTGCGCCAAGAGGCGATCAGCGCGCAGAGTGCCGAAGTCGACATCATTTCGGGTGCGACGCTGCTGAGCAATGCCTTCATCCGGTCGCTGGATGTGGCGCTCAAGAAGGCCCGCGCCTAGCTGGTTGTCCATAAAAATGAATGATTTGTAACCGGGGCTGACAGCCGGCTGAAAGCTGGTTGCTGCGAGGATGCGATCCACGGTTGGGGCAAAAGACCGTTTCGTCCCCGTTTTGCAAGAGTTGCATCCATGAAGAAGTTCGCCCTTTCGGCCCTCGTGATTGCCGCCTCCGGCGCCTATGTCTGGAGCCAGGCCGGCACCGCCACCGACCCGCTTCTGGCCGGTGCCGATATGCAGACCGGCAGCATTCAACCGCAGACGCTCGCCTCGGCCAGCGGCGACACGACGATGGCGCCGCGCGAGGTGCCCTTCGTCACGCGGGCGCCGGCCGCGCCCGCGCCGACCTTTGCGGCCGAGGCGCCGTCGACAGTGACGCCGTCCGACGCTGGGGCGCTGCCGCCGCTGCCGGCTCCGAGCGAGCCGTCCGGCTTCGCGCCGGCCACTCCCGCACCGACGGGCCCGGTGATGGTCGCCGAGGCCCAGCCGCCGGCGGCGCCGGCCGACCCTGCGCCCGCACCGGCCGATACCGCCGCCATCAACGTTCCCTTGCCGCGCCTGCGCCCGCCCTATACTCAGGTTGCGGCAGTGGCGCCGACGCATGCCCCCGCGTCGGCGCCTTCCTCCACGCCGGACCCGGCCGCCGCATCGGCATTGGACCGCATCACCGCCGCCACCTCGGGCCTCAACGACGGCACCTATCGGGGCCCGGTGGTCAATGCCTACTACGGCCTCATGCAGATCGAAGCGGTGGTCCGCAACGGGCGGCTCGCCATCGTCCACGTGCTGCGCTACCCGAACGACCGGCGCACCTCGATCTTCATCAACCGGCAGGCGCTGCCGATGCTGCGCGACGAGGTGATCAGCGCCCAGAGCGCCCATGTCGACATCGTCTCCGGCGCAACGCTGTCGAGCCATGCCTTCATCCAGTCGCTGGGTGCGGCGCTCAGCAAGGCGCACGCGTGACCCCGCCCATGCGCGTCACACGGCTCATGATGGGCATGCCGATCACAGTCGATGTCGCCGGCAGCGGCAACGATGCCGCCACCATCGAGGCGACATTCGCCTATTTCGATGAGGTCGACCGGCGCTTCAGCACCTACAAGGACGACAGCGAGATCTCGGCGATCAACCAGGGCCGCATCGGCGAAAAGGACTACAGCGCCGAGATGCGCGAGGTGCTGGCGCTGGCCGAGCAGACCCGGCGTGAGACCGGTGGCTATTTCGACATTCGCATCTCGGCCGGCACGCTCGATCCGTCCGGCATCGTCAAGGGCTGGGCGATCCGCAACGCAGCGGCGCTGGTCGCCCGCTCCGGCGCTCGCGATTTCTACGTCGATGCCGGCGGCGACATCCAGTCGTCCGGCTGCAATGCGGAGGGCAAGGCGTGGCGGGTCGGCATCCGCAACCCCTTCGATCAGGCGCAGATCATCAAGGTGGTCGAGCCGCGCGGCAAGGGCATCGCCACCTCAGGCACCTATGTGCGCGGCCAGCACATCTACGATCCGCACGCCCGCGGCGTCGCCATCGAGGAGGTCGTGTCGCTCACCGTGATCGGCGCCGACGTGCTCGAGGCCGATCGCTTCGCCACCGCCGCCTTCGCCATGGGCAGGAGCGGCATCGGCTTCGTCGAGCAGACGCCGGGCCTGGAAGGCTATCTCGTCGACCGCAACGGCCGCGCAACGTTCACCAGCGGCTTCGAAGGCTATTGCGCATCATGATCAAGATCATCGACCGTTTTCTCGACCACACCACTATGTACCGGCTGGTGCTGTGGCACCTGATCGCGCTGCTGGCAGCGGCGCTGGGCCTGAGCTTCTTCGGTCTGGTACCCTATGCGCCGGTATCGATCGTCTTCTCGACCGCGTTGGTCCTGGCGGTGTGCTGGGTCACCAATCTCGTCTTCGCGCGCGTCTTCCGGGTGCCGCCGAACCAGGAGTTGATCTACATCACGGCGCTCATCGTGGCGCTCATCATGAGCCCGGTGGGCCTCACGGACATGCGCGGCATCGGCGCGATCACCTTCGCCGCGGTGTGGGCGATGGCATCGAAATACATCTTCGCCGTCGGCCGCAAGCACGTCTTCAATCCGGCCGCCTTCGGCGTCCTGCTGCCGGCGCTGCTGCTCAACCAGCCGGCCACCTGGTGGGTCGGCGGCAACCTGCCGCTGCTGCCGGTGGTGTTCGTCGGCGGCGTGCTCATCGTGCGCAAGCTGCAGCGCCTCGACCTGATCGTGATCTTCCTGGGCGTGGTGCTGGCGACCATCCTGGCGACCACGGCCCCGTCGCACTACGCCATGGCGATCTCGGAGACGCTGAAGTCGTCGCCGATATTCTTCTTCGCCTTCGTCATGCTGACCGAGCCGCTGACCCAGCCGACCACGCGCCTGCCGCGACTGGCCTTCGCCGCGCTGGTCGGCTTCCTCTTTGCCCCCAACGTCCACATCGGCTCGTTCTATTTCACGCCCGAGATGGCGTTGGTCATCGGCAACGTCTTCGCCTGGGCAGTCAGCCCCAAGGGCCGTTTCGTGCTGACGCTGGAGCGTATCGAGCGGGCGGCCGCCGACACCTACGACTTCGTCTTCTCGACGCCGCACCGCCTGGCCTTCCAGGCGGGTCAGTATCTCGAATGGACGCTCGGGCTCGACCAGGCCGACAATCGCGGTAACCGCCGCTACTTCACCGTCGCCTCGGCGCCGACCGAGAACGAGGTGCGGCTCGGCGTCAAGTTCTACCGCAAGCCAAGCGCCTTCAAGCGGCAGCTGGGCGACTTGGCGCCCGGCGACACCATCCATGCCACCCAGATCGCCGGCAATTTCACCCTGCCGTCCGATCCGGACAAGAAGCTTGCCTTCCTCGCCGGCGGCATCGGCATCACGCCGTTCCGCAGCATGCTGCAATACCTGATCGACAAGGGCGAGGCGCGGCCGATCGTCGTGCTCTACGGCGCCGAGAGCCAGGAGGACATCGCCTATGGCGACGTACTCGACGCGGCCGAGCGGCAGCTCGGTATCCGCACCGTCTATGCGGTGGCGCGCGGCACGCGGCGCGGCCAGTATCCGGGCTATATCGACGCCCGCCTGGTCAAGGCGGCGATCCCCGACTATCTCGAGCGCACCTTCTATGTCTCCGGCCCGCAGGCGATGGTGAAGGCGATGCGCCATACACTCACCGGCCTGGGCGTGCACCGCTCGCGCATCAAGATGGATTTCTTCCCCGGCTTCGCCTGATAGGCAGTCGGCACTGGGCAATCGGCATTCGGTCGACCGTCGACGGCCGATTGCCGATTGCTACTTCCCGCCATTCGCTATTCGCTTGCACAAGCAAGCTCACCCCCGCGATACTGCCGGCCGCAGCGGGTGGGGAAGGCGATGTTGTCGTTTGTACGGGCGAGGCACGTCTACGTGGTGCTGGTGCTGGCGATTCTCGTCGGCGCCGCGCTGGTCCGCCTTGCTGACCCCTTCTTCGTCCAGGCGCTGCGCCTGATCGCCTTCGATTCCTACCAGAAGCTCAGCCCGGCCACCTACGACCCGGACCTGCCGGTCAGGATCATCGACGTGGACCAGGAGTTGCTGGCCAAGATCGGCCAGTGGCCGTGGCCGCGCACGGTCATGGCCAAGCTGCTCGATACGTTGAGCGGCGACGGCGCCGCGGTGGTCGCCTTCGACATCCTGTTCTCCGAGCCCGACCGCACGTCGCCGGAGGAGGCGGTCAAGCACATGACGCCGGAAGAGGCGGCGGCGCTGGCGCCGCTGATCGCCGGCAAGCAGAGCCACGACCAGGCGTTCGCCGACGCCATCGCCCACAATCCGACCATCCTTGCCACGGCGCTCACCGCCAACGCATCGCCGCCGCCGCCGCTCAAGGCCGGCTTCGCCACCGTCGGCGACGACCCGAAGAACTTCGTTCCGGCCTTTGCCGGCGCCAATGTCAACCTGCCCATCCTCGATCAGGCGGCCGCCGGCATCGGCTCGATCAACTGGCTTCCCGACCGCGACCAGGTGGTGCGGCGGATTCCGCTGATCTACCGCGTCGGCAACCAGTATGTGCCGACATTGACCACCGAGGCGCTGCGCGTCGCCTTTCAGGCGGGCTCCTATGTGCTCAAGGGGTCGAACGCCAGCGGCGAGACCGCCTTCGGCCAGCAGACCGGCCTCAACCACATCCGCGTCGGCGACATCGAGATTCCGACCGACGCCGACGGCGGCATCTGGCTGCATTTCCGGCCGCACGAGGCGCGCGCCTATATCCCGGCCTGGAAGGTGCTCGCCGGCCAGGTCGATCCGAACGAGATCGCCGGTCGCATCATGCTGGTCGGCACCAGCGCCCCGGGGCTGATCGACCTGCGCGCGACGCCGCTCGATGCCGCCATTCCCGGCGTCGAGATCCATGCCCAGGCGATCGAGCAGATTCTGCAGGGCGCGCAGACCGGCGCCTCGCTCAGCCGGCCGGACTATGCCGTCGCCGTCGAGATCGTGCTGACGCTGGTGTTGGGCCTAGCTTTCGGCTTCGTCATCCCCAGGGTCAAGCCGGTGACGTCGGGCGTGCTCGGCGTGGTGATCATGGCCTCGCTGCTGGTCGGTGGCTGGCTGGCCTTCGACAGGCTGGGCTTACTGTTCGATCCGACCTATCCGGCGGCTTCGGTGTTCCTTCTGGTCGCTGCGGCGTCCACCTATGTGTTCCGCCAGACCGAGAAACAGCGCGGCGAGGTGCGCCGCGCCTTCAGCTACTACGTGTCGCCGATGGTGGTCAGCGAGATCATCGCCCATCCCGACAAGCTCGAACTCGGCGGCGCGGTGCGCGAGCTGACCCTGCTGTTCTGCGACGTGCGCAATTTCACCTCGATCTCCGAGACGATGACGGCGCACGAGCTGACCACCTTCATCAACAATCTGCTGACGCCGCTGTCGGAGATCATCCTCACCAATCGGGGCACCATCGACAAATACATGGGCGACGCCATCATGGCGTTCTGGAACGCGCCGCTCGACGACGACGACCATGCCCAACACGCCTGCCAGTCGGCGATCGCCATGGTGCAGCGCATGACGGCGCTCAACGATGAATGGCGCAAGGCGGCGGAGGCCGCCGGCCGCTCGCACAAGGACGTTGCCATCGGCATCGGCATCAATTCGGGCGATTGCTGCGTCGGCAATCTCGGCTCGGTGCAGCGCTTCGACTATTCGGCCATCGGCGACGACGTCAACGTCGCCTCGCGGCTGGAGGGCCAGTCGAAGGTCTATGGCGTGCCGATCGTCATCGGCGAATCGTCCTACAAGAGCATCCCGGAGCTGAAGGCGATCGAGCTCGACATGATGCGGGTGAAGGGCAAGGTGCATCCGGCGCGCATCTACACGCCCTACCAGGTGCTTGACGGTCCCGAAGACGGCTTCGAGCGGCTGGCGCCGCGCCACCTGGCCATGCTTGAGGCCTATCGCGGCCGTGATTGGGACGGCGCCGAAGCGGCGATCGCGCGCTGCGAGTCCGTCGGCGTCCATCGGCTGGCGGCGCTCTATGCGGTCTATCGCGGCCGCATCGCCGAATGGCGCGAAACGCCGCCGCCGCCCGATTGGGACGGAACCTTCACCGCGACCTCGAAATAACCCTTGTGACGCCGATCACAGTCTTGCTGCAGGGCTCTGCCCTATTGTTGGGCAGAGGGCTGGAAACGGGACAAGGGATTTCATGGACCCGAATGTAGGGGCTGGCGCGATTATCGCAGTCTTCCTGTGGCTGGAAATCAAGCATTTCATCTTCGACTACGTGGTGCAGACGCCCTACCAGTTTCGCAACAAGGGCACCTACGGTCATCCCGGCGGTATCCTGCATTCCGGCATGCAGGCGCTGGGCACGATCCCGGCCCTCTTCATCCTGCCGCCCGGCTGGCTGATGGGTGTGATCATCATCATAGGCGAATTCGTCGTTCACTATCATGTGGACTGGTCGAAGGAGCAGTCGCTCCGGCGGATGAAAGTGACCACGACCGATGCCTGGTACTGGCGGATCTACGGAATCGATCAGCTCGCCCATCAGCTCACCTATGTCGTGATCGCGGCTTTGCTCGCCGGCGTGATTTGACGGCTTTTTCGTAGCGATTCATTCACCAGAAAGGCCGGTTGCAAGGGCCGTCTGGGCGTGCTTGGCTTAGCCTTGGGGGCGCAGCTGGCGAGAGGCACGCTGGCTTGCGTTTAGGAGATGCGGTTCATGCTGATGCGGTCGGTGGTGGTGTCGGCCCTCGGGGTCGTTGTTGTGGCCATTGCGGGCCCGGCGGCGGCCGTCGAGGCCAGCGGTCACGCGGTTGCTGTGTTGCAGAATACGGCGGCGAGCGGGCCGGGCGGCGATCGCGCCCTGGCGGCGCAAGGCCCGGTGTTCAGCGGCGACGTCATCAAGACGGACCCGCGCGGTACCGCCCAGATTCTGTTCGCCGACAACACCAAGATGGTGGTCGGTCCCGACTCGCAGGTGACGATCGACAGGTTCGTCTACCAGGGGACGTCCAAGGCCAGCGCGTTCTCAATCGGCGCGCTGCGCGGCTCGTTCCGCTTCATCACCGGCATCAGCGCCAAGAACGCCTATTCGATCAATACGCCGACCGCGACCATCGGCGTGCGCGGCACCGAGTTCGATGGTCATGTCGCCGAGGACGGCACCACGACCATCGCCATGTGGGACGGCACGGTGCGCATCTGCGACAAAGCGACGCCGCGCCGCTGCACCGAGGTCACCGGCGCCTGCAGCGTCATCCAGCTCGATCCCCAGGATCAGTTCAAGCGGGTGAACGACGTCTACGCGCGCACGGACCTCGTCGATCGCTCCATCCCCTTCGCCTTCCGGCAAGGGCCGCTCAACAGCGCCTTCCGCGTGTCCTCGCGCGGCTGCGAGATCCATAATTTCGATCCGGGGCCGAATCCGCACTCCAGCAACACGCCGCGGCCCACACGCCCGACGCCGCCGCCGACGAAGCACCAGACTTACTGATGGGTAGCGGCCCGCAACCGACTGACGCAGGCGTGCTGAGGCCGGCTCAACGCCGGCCGGTGGCGGGCGGGTGCGCGGCGCCGCCGCCGGATATGGCGAAATCGTGGCGCATTCTTCCAATGCTCTTCCAATGCTACTGAAAATTCTGCGGGAATCCGCCGTTCCCGGCTATGCACAACGGCAATTGTGGCGGGTTGAAATATGAAGGCGGCTTGCTACGATTACCCCGTGGTGATTTGGAATGTCAGGCGTTTTTGCCGGTTCGGGCTCGCCGCTGAAAGAACTGCTGTATTATGCCGTTTGATATTGTTTTGCCTGCCTTGGTTTGATGACGTAGTGATCTGATAGAGTTTTTTGGTCAGGTTTTTTGCATTGGCGTTTTTGCCGTGCGAGTCCGTTTGATGCAAAGGGGTTTGGGTTCTTGACAAAGCCGCCGGGTCGCGCCGGCGGCTTTGGTCGTTTTGAGACCGCGGCTTTTGCGGCGGCTGTGGTTTCATCGGCCGCGTCCTATGTTTAGACTTGGTGGCGGCGCCAAGGCATTTTGAGCATGCTCGCAGCAATCAGACAGTTCTTCGACCGCCTCGCCGATGATAGCGGCCCCCTCGACATGGGCGAGGAGGAGGTGCGGCTGGCGGTGGCCGCGCTGCTCTATCACGTCATTGCCGTTGACGGCGTGGTCACGTCGGCCGAGCAGGCGATGCTCACCGACCTGCTCGAGCGCCGCTTCGGTCTCGATGCCGAGAGCACCCGGTCGCTGGTCGCCGCAGCCGAAACCGCCGACGACGAGGCGGTCGACCTCTATCACTTCACCAGCCTGCTCAAGCAGCGCCTCGATGTCGCCGACCGCGAGCGCATCATCGAGATGATGTGGCGCCTGGTCTTTGCCGATGGCGACGTGCACGAGTTCGAGGAGAATGTCGTGTGGCGCGTCGCCGAGCTGCTGGCGGTGCCCTCGCAGGTGCGCATCCGCCTCAAGCAGGCCGTGCGCGACGGAGCCGAGTGACGCCATGCGGCCGATCCTCGTCGTGCTCCACCAGGAACACTCCACCCCCGGTCGGGTCGGCCATCGGCTGAGCGAACGCGGCTACACGCTCGATGTCCGCCGGCCGCGCTTCGGCGACAAGCTGCCGGAGACGCTTGCCGGCCATGCCGGCGCGATCGTCTTCGGCGGGCCGATGAGCGCCAACGATCCCGACGACTTCGTCAGGTCGGAGATCGACTGGCTCAAAGTGCCGCTCGGCGAGGGGGCGCCGTTCCTGGGCCTGTGCCTGGGGGCGCAGATGCTCGCCATCCATCTCGGTGCGGCGGTCGCTGCCCATGCCGACGGCCACATCGAGGTTGGCTGGTTCGGCCTCAAGCCGACCGAGGCGGGCAAACGACTGATCGGCGCCTGGCCGGATTGCGTCCACCAGTTCCACAAGGAGGGCTTCGCCCTGCCGGCCGGCGCGACGCTGCTGGCGGAAGGGGCCGCCGACACCTTCCCCAATCAGGCCTTCTCCTATGGCGAGGCCGCCTTCGGCATCCAGTTCCACATCGAACTGACCACGGCGATGGTCGGCCGCTGGACCGGACATATCGGCGAGCGTGCCAAGCTGCCCGGTGGCCAGGCCGCCGACAAGCACTTCCAGGGCCGGGCGCTGCACGACTGGAAGACGCAAGCCTTTCTCGACGCCTTCCTCGATCTGTGGCTGAAGCGCGATCGGCGCCGGCCGGTCGAGACCCGCGAAGCGGCGGAGTGACTTTCGCAATCTGCGAATCCTGTCGCAATTCGCGAGGCGCGGCCGGTTAACAAAACCCTAATATAATCAATCAATTGCGATTTAAATCGGCGCCGGCCACAAGCTCTGGTCGGGACGCCGTTGGCAAGCCCTTTGCCAGTCAGGCGGTACGCTGATTTCTGGTTGTGCGTAGTCAGCGAACAGACTGGGCGGGGGAGGGCGGGAGCCGTCGACCCCCGGCAAGCCCCCTCCCGTCCCGGTCTCCTTCCGACAGTGTGTCGGCCGAACCATGGCCCGGAGCAGCACGGCGGCCGCTCCGGGCTCACTTTTTTCGCAACGCATGGTCAGGCGCGCCGGCGCAGACCGTGATCGACAGACACGGTGCCGGCTCCCTCAGCGGCGAGGAACAGGTAACCGCCCGCCAAACCGATGTCCTTGCCGAACTGGATGAGCTCGTTGGTGTCGGCAAGCTGGTGGTGGAAGACCAGCGCGGTCGCCAGGCAGAAGACCGCCAGGGCGAGCGCAGCCAGCCGCGCCCAGGCTCCGATGAGGACCAGCACTCCGCCCGCGAATTGAAGCATCGCCGTCGGATAGAGCAGCTGGCCGGGCAGGCCGAATTGCTCCATGTAGGCCGCGTTCGCATCGGCAAAGCGAACCATCAGCGTCGCGTCGTAGATAAAGAGGACGGCGATCAGGACGCGCCCGATCAGAAGCAGCGGACCGCGAAGCCGGTCGAGTTGGTCATCGATCCGTCTGCCAGAGAAAACAGATAGTGGCGTTGTGGCGTGCATGGCGACCTCGCCGTGGCAAGTTCCCGACGACAAAAGGCGTCGAGCGGATCCCGGGGCGGGCCTTTCACCGAGGCCACACCCCAGGGTTCTTCCGGCTCAGCTTTCGTCAGGCTTGCCGGCGATCGCCTTGGCGAGGTCCTGGTATTGCTCGCAGGTCGTGCCGCAGACGGCCTCGACCTTCAACAGCTCACCCTTGGCGAGGTCGAGCTTGCCCTTCTCGGCATAGGCCTCGCCGAGATATTCGTGGGTGTTGACGTTGTTCGGGTCGAGGGCAAGTGCCTTGGCGTAGTAGGCCAGCCCGTCGTCATAGTTGCCGAGCTTGCGCTGCGAATAGCCGATCATCGTCAGCACCATCGAATCCTGGTTCCTGACGGTGCCGAGGGCGGCCAAGGCTTCCTCGTACCGGCCAGCGAGCGCCAGGTCGCGACCCTGCGTGTAGAGGGTCTTGTCGTCCATGGTGCTGGACGTCTTCTTCTCGCACTTGCTCTTGCTGGCGTTCCAGATGTAGCCGGTCTTGCACTGGGGCGTCGTGGTGCCGCTGCTGCTGCTTCCGCCGCCGCTGGCGGCAAAGGCTGCGCTGCCTGCAAGCGACATCGCGCCGGCGAGAAGTAGGGTGGTCACGAAAGAAGTCCTGGTCATCGCCTTGCTCCAATTGTCGGGGCGTGCATGCCCCAATGCGTTTTCGACAAGGCCGTGAACAGGGCAACGGGCGTTGCTATTCGAAAGAACGCCGGTGGCGGTGCTCACAAGCCCGTGACCGGCTCCGGGTGGCAAAGGAAATCCTCCCTGTTCAGTTCGCGAGGCAACTCGGCTACGGTCGCGGCACTTGAACCGGGGCTGACCGTCCCCCGACGGGAACCATGGCGAGCGACGCACATCAAGCCGTGATGGAAGGTCTCGCCGCGCTGCTGCCGCGGCTGTGGCGCTATGGGCTGGTGCTGTCGGGAAACCGCGACACGGCCGAGGAGCTGGTTCAGGCGACCTGCGTCAGGGCGCTGGAGCGCAGTTCCCAGTTCACCCCCGGCACGCGGCTCGACCGCTGGCTTATCGCCATCCTGCATTCGATCTGGCTGAACGAGGTCCGCGCCCGCAAGGTGCGTCAGGGCCAGGGCCTGGTGGATGCCGATTCGGCCCTCGTCTTCGACGGAATCCGGGAGATCGAGACGAATATTCTGGCCGCCCAGGTGTTAAGGGAGGTTCAGGATTTGCCGGAAGTGCAGCGCGAAACCGTCTTTCTCGTCTATGTCGAAGGGCTGACCTATCGCGAAGCGGCGGAGGCGCTGGGTGTCCCGATCGGGACCGTCATGTCGCGTCTGGCGGCGGCGCGGGCCAAGCTCGCGAGCCTTTCGACCGACGCGCAGGGAAGTGGTGAAGAGCATGGCTGATCCGACGGATGGCCACTTGAGCGACGACGCTCTGCTGACCGCCTATCTCGACGGCGCGCTCACCGCCGGGGAACGCGCGGCGCTGGAGGTACGGCTTGCCGGCGAGGCGGCGCTGTCGGCGCGGCTGGAGGAGATCAAGCGCGGCGGGCGCGATTTTGCCGGAGCCTTTGACCTGCTTCTTGCCGGGGCGCCGCATGCGCGCCTCGCCACGATCCTCGCCGAGGCGGCCGAAAAGGCCCGTCCGGCACCTCCGCCGCGGAGCTGGCGCCCGGCAGCGGTCGCCGCGGCCATCGCGCTCTTCGTGATCGGCGCCGGCGCCGGCTATCTGGTGCCGCTGGCGGCCGGACTGGTGCGGCCGGTTGAGGTCGCCGAGACGCCCAACTGGCGGCAGGCGGTGGCCGAATATATGGGCCTGATGACGCCGGACACGCTGGCGGTCATTCCCGACAATCCGACGGCGCTGGCCGACGAACTGTCGGCGGTCGGCGAGAAGATCGCCGTCAACCTCGCGCCGGACCGGCTTGCTCTGCCGGACTCGGCGCTCAAGCGCGCCTCGCTCTACGACTTCCATGGCAAGCCGCTGGCCCAGATCGCCTATCTGTCGCCGGGCGACGGGGCCTTCGCCTTCTGCATCATCGCCAACGGCAAGCCGGATGCGCCGGTCGCCTCCGAACAGCGCGAAGGCTTCAACATCGTCTTCTGGAACCGCAACGGCATGGGCTACATGCTGATCGGCAAGGCGCCGAGCGAAACGCTGAACGCCTTCGCCGGCGATCTCAGGGCGCAGGTGTCCTGACCTGTCGTAGCCCGGATGGAGCGCAGCGCAATTTGAAGGCTCGCCAAAAGGGAGAGCCCTCCCCCACAAGGGCGAGGGGATAATCGATGCGTTGGCGAATGGTGTGCGCCTATCCGTTGGCCGCCTTGAGCTCGCCGTCGATCGCCGCCTTCAGCTTTTCGTAGGGCTGGGCGCCGACCATCAGCTGCTTGCCGACGAGGAATGACGGTGTGCCGCCGACGCCCATCGAATAGCCCTCGTTGGCGTCGGCCTGCATGGCCTGGTTGAGGTCGCCCGCCTTGTCGGTGATCAGCGCCTTCACCTTGTCGACGTCGATGCCGGCAATCGTGCCGGTGAGCGCCAGAATGTCGTCCTGACTGCCCCAGCCCGCGTTCTCCTGATCCTGATGGTCGAACATGGCCTTGTGCCAGTCGCGGAACCTGTCCGGCGCCAGCTGCCAGACGGCGCGCGCGATGCGACCGGCGGCTTCCGAATCGGGCCCGAGGAAGGCGAAGTCCTTGAACACGATCTTCAGCTTGCCGGTGTCGACGTAGTCCTTGATGAGCTGGGGAAAGGCGGTCTCTTCCTCCTGCTTGCAGTAGGGGCACTGGTAGTCGAACCAGTAGGCCATGACGACCGGCGCGTTGTCCTGACCGATATAGGCGGCGCCGTCGAGATTGACGTCGGCAATGTCGGCCGGCGGCGCCGGCGGCTGGGCGGGCGCGGTCGAATCGACCGGGGCCATGGCCGCGGTCTGCAGCGCCGCTTGGCGGGCGGTCCAGACGATCGAGCCGGAAATCATCGCACCGGCGATGATGATGGCAACGGGGATGAGGATGTCGCCGGGCGAGAGCTTGCGCATGCGATGAGAATCCTTGTGGCCGTTGGATGATGCGACTGGTCGCTGCGATTCCGGCAGCAATGGGGCGGCGTCGTCCGGCAGCGGTCGCTTCCTTATAGCAGATCGGTGGAAAGGCCGCGCCGCGCGGGGTCCGTCGGCCGGGTGGCGGACCGTCTCGATATCCATTGTCTCCCTTCAATTCCGTTACCATGTTGAAAAGAGCCACGTGGGCTTGGGCGCGCCGTCCGGCGGCCCCTCTATCGAGGGCGTTCGGTCGTCCGGGCCTGCCCGCGACGACAAGGCGATGCCCGGCGCATTTGCCGGGAAACCAATGGGTGAATGGAATGGAAACCCCGGCAAGGATCGACTTTCAGGGCGCAAACCTGAACCAGCATGTCCAGCAGTCGGTGGCGGCGCACATTGCAGCGCTTGAGAAGCGGTTCGGGCGGATCACCGCCTGCCGCATCGCAGTCGCCGGCCCCTCGGCGCATCATCACACCGGTGGCCAATACACGGTCGCTATTCATCTGGCACTGCCTGACGGCCGCGAGGTCAATATCGACCACACGGCCAAGGAAGACGAGCGCTTCGCCGACCCGGCCTTCGCCGTCAACGATGCCTTCAAGCGGGCCCGGCGGCGCCTGCAGGACCAGGTCCGCCGCATGCGTCGCGGCTGAAGAGGCCGAACGATGAAGAAACGCCGCCGCATCACCGATGACGATGCCCCCGCGGTCGACCTTGCGATCTCGCCGGAAAAGGTCTGCTTCCTGGTCCTCAAGGCGCGCGAGTTCGACGTCAAGGATGCGGCGAGCGAGCCGGATCCCGGCTCCAACCCGTCCGACGACATGAATGCTGCGGTGCTGGAGGACCACGAGGACGATCCGGTTGTGCAAGAGCTTGTCTCTGCCATCCACGATCTCGGCGAGGACGAGCAGGTCGACCTGGTAGCGATCGCCTGGCTGGGGCGGGGCGATTCCACCGTCGACGACTGGGCGTTGCTGCGCGCGGCGGCCGAAGAGGCCCACAACAGCCGCACGGCGCGCTATCTGCTCGGCATGCCGCAGCTCGGCGATTATCTCGAGGAAGGCCTCGCCCTCCTCGGCCGCAGCTGCGCGGAATATGAAATCGGCCGGCTCTAGGGCTGGCCGGCGGCCGCAAAATCCAGGCGCCGCGCGGGTCGCGGGACCGGCTTGATTCAGCGCAACGTCCGATAGGCCGGCACCTGTCATCACATTACGATGCCCGTTCCTCTTGCCAGGGGCGTCGTGACGGCCTCCGGCCGGCGTCCCGACCGGAATGACAGGATGCAGGTCGACCACCAGAGCGAGACCATCGCCTTTCTGACCGATCCCGCCACCCACGGGCTCAGCGCGGACGCGGTGGAGGTGATCGAGACCCACATTTCGGTGGTGGTGCTGGCGGGCGCGCGTGCCTACAAGCTCAAGCGCGCGGTCAAGCTCAACTACGTCGATTTCTCGACGGTCGAACTGCGGCTGGCGCTGTGTGAGCGCGAGGTGGAGCTCAACCGGCGCGCCGTGCCCGACCTCTATCTCGGGGTCAGGCGCATCACGCGGACGAGGGACGGATGCCTCACCTTCGATGGCGACGGTCCGCTGGTCGATGCGGTGGTCGAGATGCTGCGCTTCGACCAGGGCGGCCTGTTCGACCGCATGGCCGCGCGCGGCGCGCTGACACCGGCGCTGCTCTCCGAGCTTGCCGGTGCGGTTGCCCGTCTGCACGAGACGGCGCCCGTCGAACTCGCTGGCGGCGGGGTGGACAATATCGCCAGCGTGCTCGCCATCAACGAGCAGGCGCTGGCCGAGGTCGTGCTGTTTCCGCCTGATGGCGTCACCCGTTTCAACCAGGCCTTCCGCGATGCCCTGGCGTCAGCCGCGCCGCTGCTCGACCGGCGCCAGCGCCTCGGCAAGGTGCGCCACTGCCACGGTGACCTGCATCTCAGGAACATCTGCATGTTCGAAGGTCACCCGGCGCCCTTCGACTGTCTGGAATTCAACGACGCCATGGCGACGGTCGATGTGCTTTACGACCTCGCCTTTCTGCTGATGGACCTGTGGCATCGCGACCTGAAGCCTGGCGCCAACCTGGTGCTCAACCGCTATCTCGACGTCCTCGACGAGAGCGACGGCCTGATGCTGGTGCCGTTCTTGATGGCGATCCGCGCAGCCGTCCGCGCCCATGTCAGCGCCACCAAGACGGCGGAGCCGATCGAGGCAGGCAATGCCGGGACGTTGCGCCGGGAGGCGGTCTCCTATTTCCATCTGGCGCAGGCCCTGCTCAAGCCTGAGCCGCCGCGACTGGTGGCGATCGGCGGCCTCAGCGGTGCGGGAAAGACAACCGTTTCGGCGGCGGTCGCCCAGGCCGTCGGCGCGCCGCCGGGCGCCCGGGTGCTGTCCAGCGACCGCATCCGCAAACGCATGGGCGGCGTCGCGCCGACGACGCGGCTGCCGGCCCCGGCCTATCGCCGGGAGGTGTCGCGGGCGGTCTACGAAACGCTGGGGCGCGAGGCGGAATACCTGCTGGCGCTCGGCCACGGTGTCGTCCTCGACGCAACCTTCCGGCGGCCCGACGAGCGGACCCGAATCGAGGAGATGGTGGCTGCCGTTGACGTGCCCTTCACCGGCATCTGGCTCGATCTGGCGCCGGAGAAGCTGATCGAGCGGGTTGAGGCGCGCGGCGTCGACACCTCCGACGCCAACGCCGACACGATCCGCCATCAGCTTGCCGAGTTCCGCGGTCCGGTCACCTGGACCGTCATTCCCACCGAAGGCAGCGTCGAGGCGGTCGTCAAGCGCGTCCTGGCTGAGATCGAGGTGAATTGACGGGATGCTGGCCGATCAGGCCGGAAACGCCATGTGGATCGCATCGACCAGGGTATCGCCGATCAGCGGCTTCTCGACGATCGTCACCGAGGCGGCGGCAGCGCGCACGCGCAGGTGCGGGCCGGGATTGGTGGTGATCAGGATGGCGGGCATGGCGACGCCGCGCTGGCGCAGTTCGTCGAGCAGCTGCAGCCCGTTGCGATCGTCCAGATTGTAGTCGATGACCAGGCAGCCCCAATTCTTGCGCGTCGCATCGGCGATCAATGCCTTGGCCGAGGAATAGGTGCGGACCGTGTAGCCTTCGATCTCGAGGGAGAATTTCAGCGAGGCGAGAATCGCCGGGTCGTCGTCGATCACGAAGACCGGACGTTCGATGGCCTGCACCGGCTCGGCAAGGGATGCGGAATCGAAATGCTGATCCGTGGTCATCGTCAATGAAAGCCACAGAAACGGCGGTTTTACCTTGACGCAGGTCAACGGCCCGGGCGCTGCCGTCAGCTGGCGGCAAGGAGTGCCATACGGACCAGTTCCGACAGGCTGCGTGCCTGCATTTTGGTCATCAGGTTGGCCCGATAGACCTCGACGGTGCGGGCGCTGATGTCGAGGTCGAAAGCGATCGTCTTGTTGGGATGACCGGCAATCAGGCCGTCGAGCACCTGCTGCTCGCGCGGCGACAGCGAGGCCAGCCGCTCCTTGACCTCGGCCTTGCGCAGGTCCTGCTCGCTGTCCTCGCGGTTCTTGCTGAGCGCCATGCGCACCGAGGCCAGCAGCGTATCGTCGTCGAACGGCTTCTCGAGGAAATCGACCGCCCCGAGCTTCATCGCCTCGACGGCGAGCGGCACGTCGCCGTGTCCGGTCATCACGATCACCGGCAGCGTCGCGCCGCTCTCATGCAGGCGGCGCAGCAGCTCCATGCCGTCGATCTCGGGCATGCGCACGTCGGTGATGATGCAGCCGCCGTTGATCTGGGGCAGCGCCTTCAGGAAAGCGGTCGCCGATTCATAGACACGGACCTCGACGTCCGCGGTGCTCAGCAGAAAAGCCAGGGAATCGCGGGCGTCGTCATCGTCGTCGATGATGTGAACGACGTCTTCACTCGCCATCGCCAATCTCCGCGAGCTTGCCGCTGGCCAGGGTGAAGCGGAACACCGTACCGCCCAAGGGGTTGGGTTCCGCCCAGATCTCACCGCCGTGGGACTGGATGATGGTTCGTGAAATCGAGAGCCCGACGCCCATGCCGTGGCGCTTGGTGGTGATGAACGGCTGGAATAGCTGCCGCGCCACCTCCTCGGCCAATCCGGGACCGGTGTCGGCAACGCTGACTTCGACCATATCATCCCTCGCCGGTGCGGTCGACAGAACCAGTTCGCGGTTCTCGACGTCGATCATCGCTTCGATAGCGTTGCGCACGAGGTTGAGCAACACCTGTTGGACCTGCACCTTGTCGGCGAGCACCAGGTCGTGGGCGCGGTCGAACTTGAAGCGGACGCGCACGCCGTGCTCCTTGGCGCCGACCAGGGCCAGGGCGCTGGCCTCCTCGATCAGCTTGGCGATGCTCTCCACCCGCCGCTCGCTCTCGCCGCGGCTGACGAAATCGCGCAAACGGCGGATGATGTCGCCGGCGCGTAGCGCCTGTTCTCCCGCTTTGTCGAGCGCGTCGCGCAGGCGGCCCCAGCGCTCGTCGGCCTCCTTGTCGATCAGCCGGCGCGAGCCCTTGATGTAGTTGGCAATGGCCGACAGCGGCTGGTTGAGTTCGTGGGCCAGTGTCGAAGCCATCTCGCCCATGGCGGTCAGGCGCGAGATGTGGATCAGTTCCGACTGCAGTTCCTGCAACCGCGCCTCGGTCTCTTGGCGCTGGGAAAGGTCGCGCACGAACCCGGTGAAGTAGCGCCCGTCGCCGGGGCGCATTTCGCCGACGGCAAGCTCCATCGGGAAGGTCGAGCCGTCCTTGCGCTCGCCGACGACGACGCGGCCGATGCCGATGATGTGGCGCTCGCCGGTCCTGCGGTAGCGGGAGAGGTAGCTGTCATGCGCCTCGCGATAGGGCGAGGGCATCAGTATGTTCACGTTCTCGCCGATGGCTTCCTGCGCGCGATAGCCGAAGAGCTGCTCGGCGGCATTCGAGAACGACTGCATGATGCCGCTCTCGTCGATGACGATCATGGCGTCGGGAACCGTGTCGAGAATCGACTGAAGATGCGCCTCGCGGATTTCCAGTTCGCGCTGGCGGTTGGCCGATTGCGCCCGGCTGCGTTTCAGGCGCATGCCGAACCAGGACATGGCGATGCCGACGACGCCGAAGGCGACGAGTTCGATGCCGCTGGCGGCGGCAGCAAGCGGGGCGCCGCCCGACAGGACAATCGCCAAAACAAGGCTCACGACCGTGGCGGCAATGCCCGGGCCGAAACCGCCGAGGCCGCCTGCGACCAGAACCGAGGGAACGAACAGAACCAACTGCAGGTTGCCCTCCAGCGGCGCATACAGCACCAGACGAACGACGACCGTCAGGGCAACCGCCACGGCGGCGATGGCATAGTCGCGCAAGGGCCCCGGGCGAAGCACTCTCACGGCGCTGTCGGACCGGAGTTTCTCCCGGTTTTCAGCGGTCTCTGCCATGCGCACAGCTCGTTCTGAAATAACTACGGAATGCCTACGTAATACCCCGTAGGGGGATTACCCGAATTTTGTTGTTCCCGGCGGACTGTTAGCAAAACCCAGCGACAAAATCGAACCATGGAGCGGGTCATGCTCATGCACAAGTCGGGCGACATTGCCACCACCAAGCCGGTCCTGCCGATTCCCGCGGGATTGCCGGAGGTCAACGTGCTCGCCGACACGTTCGCCGTCATGGGCGCCGCGATGCGATTCGAGCACAATTCCGAGATTTTCGGCGAAGGCGAGCCGGCGGAATACTTCTACAAGGTCATCAAGGGCGCGGTCAGGACCTACAAGCTGCTCAACGATGGCCGCCGCCAGATCAGCGCCTTCCATCTGACCGGCGACATCTTCGGCCTCGAGGCCGGCCAGGAGCACCGCTTCACCGCCGACGCCATCGCTGATTCGACCGTTCTGGTCATCAAGCGCTCCACCCTGATGGCGCTGGCCAACCGCGACAGCGAGATCGCCAGCTGCCTGTGGACGCAGGCGACCGGCGATCTGCTGCGGGCGCAGGACCACATGCTGCTCCTCGGGCGGAAGAACGCCCATGAGCGCGTCGCCAGCTTCCTGCTCGAGATGGCCGAGCGCGGCACGGGCCCCGAAAGCGTCGAGCTGCCGATGTCGCGCCAGGACATTGCCGATTACCTCGGCCTCACGATCGAGACGGTGTCGCGCACGCTGACGCTGCTCGAGAACGAGGCGGCCATTGAACTGCCGACGTCGCGCCGCATCCTGCTGCGTGATCCGGCGGCGCTGCGCCGGCTCAACGCCTGAGGCGGCTCCGCGCGACTCGCCGAGGAAGCGGCTTCAGCCGGCCGGTAGGGCTGGCGACGGCCGATAAGGTCGGGTGCCCGCGAGGCCGAGGTGACCATGACCAGGATTTCCGTTGCTCCAGATGACTGGGTCGTCGTTTGCGACGGTCGCAAGTGGCTGATCCTTGAGAACAAGGGCGACGCCGAGCACGTCAATCTCGTCAAGCGCGAGGAGCGGACGACGGAAAATCCGCCGACGCGCGACCAGGGCAGCGATCGCCCGGGGCGGGCGCGATGGCCGGCCGGCGACGGCCGCAGCGCCTTCGGCCAGACCGACTGGCACGACCAGGCCGAGCACGATTTCCTCACCGCGCTTGCCCAGCACCTTGACAGGGCCGTCCAGGCGGGGTCGATCCGTGGCATCGTGCTTATCGCGTCGCCGCGGGCGCTCGGTATGATCCGCCCGCAGCTCTCCGCCGCGGTCGCCAAGTATGTGCGCGGTACGATCGACAAGGACTATACCGGCATGCCGGTCGCCGAGATCGAGAAGCGGCTGAGGGGCTGACAGCCAGGCCCACGATCGGGGAACGATCGCCATGAACGGACAGGTGGCCACCGCGCGGTCGGAGGAACTGGTCTTCGAGGTGGCCGGTCTGACGAAGGTCTACAGCACTGGCGATGTCGAGGTGCAGGCGCTGCGCGGTATCGACCTCTGCCTGTTTGCCGGCGAGCTTGCCGTCATGCTCGGCCCCTCGGGCAGCGGCAAGTCGACACTGCTCAACATCCTCGGCGGCCTCGACACGGCGACTGCCGGTTCGGTTCGCTTCCGCGGGCGCGAACTGACGCACTTTTCCGACCGAGATCTCACCCTCTACCGGCGCAATCACGTCGGCTTCATCTTCCAGTTCTACAACCTGATTCCGAGCCTCACGGCGCGCGAGAACGTGGCGCTGGTGAGCGAAATCGCGCCCCGTCCGATGAAGCCCGAGGAGGCGCTCGAACTGGTCGGTCTCGGCAGCCGGCTGGACCACTTCCCGGCGCAGCTTTCCGGCGGCGAGCAGCAGCGCGTCGCCATCGCCCGTGCCGTCGCCAAGCGGCCCGAGATCATGCTGTGCGACGAACCCACTGGCGCGCTCGATTCGAAGACCGGCATCCTGGTGCTGGAAGCGCTGGCGGCGACCAACCGTGAGCTCGGCACCACCACCGCCATCATCACCCACAATGTCTCGATCGGCGGCATCGGCGATCGCATATTCCGTTTCAGCGATGGCCGGATCGCTGGCGTTGAAGCCAATGAACGCCGGCTCGACGCCAGCCAAGTCGCTTGGTGAGGGGGCATGCGCGCGCTCGACCGCAAGCTCTTCCGCGACTTGCGCCGCCTGTGGGCGCAGTCACTGGCCATCGCCATGGTCATGGCCTGTGGCGTCGCGACGCTGATTCTCGCCATCGGCACCTACCAGTCGCTCGATGAGACGCGCGCGGCCTATTACCAGCGCTACCGCTTCGGCGACGTCTTCGCCTCGGCGACCCGCGCCCCCAGTTCGCTGAAGAGCACGATTGCGGCGATCGACGGCGTGGCGGCGGTCGAGACACGCATCGCCAGCCCGGTGATCCTCGATATCCCCGGCTTGCGCGAGCCGGCCACGGGCCTGGCGATCTCGATTCCGGAGAGCGGCGACATCGCGGTCAATGCCCTGTTCCTGCGTCAGGGACGGCTGCCCGGCGGCGGGCGCGGCAACGAGGTCGCGGTCAACTGGAACTTCGCCCAGGCGCATCACTTCACCGTCGGCTCGACCTTCGAGGCGGTGGTCAACGGCTCGAAGATCAGCCTCACCATCGTCGGCATCGTTCTGTCACCGGAATATATCTACGCCCTCGGCCCCGGCGACATGATGCCGGACAACCGCCGCTTCGGCGTGCTGTGGATGCCGGAGAAGGTCTTGGCGCCGCTGTTCAACCTCGACGGCGCGTTCAATTCGGTCAGCCTGCGCCTCTTGCCCGGCGCCAGCGAGAGCACCGTCATCGAAGGGCTCGACCGCCTGCTCGTGCCCTATGGCGGCACCGGCGCCTATGGGCGCAAGGACCAGCTCTCCAATGCCTTCCTCGACAGCGAACTGGTCCAGCTCAAGGGCATGGCCGAGATCATCCCGCCGATCTTCCTGGCGGTGTCGGCCTTCCTCATCAACATGATCCTGTCGCGGCTGATCTCGCTGGAACGCGAGCAGATCGGCCTGTTGAAGGCGCTGGGCTACGGCCGCTTCGCCGTGGTCTGGCACTATCTCAAGCTGGTGCTGGCGATCGCCGCGATCGGCACGCTCATCGGCATCGCCGGCGGCAACTGGCTCGGCCGGGCGCTGACCCGCCTCTATGCCGAGTTCTACAGCTTCCCGTTCCTCATCTTCCGCGAAACGCCGGGCATCTACCTGGTCGCCGTCGGCATCAGTTTCGCCGCGGCGATCCTCGGCGCGCTGCGCGCCGTGTCGACCGCATTCGCGCTTCCGGCGGCGGTCGCCATGCGCCCGCCGGCGCCGCAGGTCTATCGGCGGGCACTCGGCGGGCTGTTTGGCGGCCGGCGGCTGTTCTCGCAGCTTACCACCATGGCGCTCCGCCATGTGGTGCGCCATCCGGTGCGCTCGGGGCTCACCGCCATCGGCATCGCCTTCTCGGTGGCGCTGGTCGAGGTGGCGCTCGGCACGCTCGATTCGGTCAATGCCATGCTTGACGCGGTCTACTATCGCACCGATCGGCAGGACGCGACGCTGGCCTTCAACACGCCGCGGCCGCCATCCGTGGTCAGCGCGGCCCTGCACCTGCCCGGCGTGATGACGGCGGAGCCCTTTCTCGATCACCCGGTGCGCATGTCCAACGGCCAATATTCGCGCCAGCTCGTCATCACCGGCAAGCCGCCGCGCACCGATCTCAGCCGCGTGCTCGACCTCAACCTGAAGCCCGTGATTCTGCCGCCCACGGGCCTGGCGCTCGGCGACCGCGTTGCCCAGATCCTCCACCTCAGCGTCGGCGACATGGTGCGCGTGACGTTGCTCGACGGCGACCGCCGCACCGTCGAGGCGCCGGTGACGCAGATCATCCAGAGCTACATCGGGCTGATGGCCTACATGGACATCAACGCGCTGGCGCGGCTGGCCGGCACCGGTCCGCGCGTCTCCGGCGTATACATTGCCCTGGATTCCGCGCACCTCGACGACCTCTACACCGCGGTGAAGAAGACGCCGCAGGTGAGCGCCGTGGCGCTGCAGACCGTATCGCGCCAGCGTATGCAGGAGACCATGCAGCAGAACATGAACATCTCGCTGTTCGTCTATTTTGCTCTGGCCGTGATCATCGCTTTCGGCGTCGTCTACAACAGCGCCCGCATCCAGCTCTCCGAGCGCGCCCGCGAGATCGCCGCGCTGCGCGTGCTCGGTTTCCGCCGGGCCGAGGTTTCCAACATCCTGTTCATCGAGGTCGGGGTCGTCGTCGCGCTGGCGCAGCCGATCGGTTGGCTCGTCGGCACCGGCTTCGGCTGGCTGATCACCCAGAGCCTGGCGACCGACATCTTTCGGGTGCCGTTCGTCATCGAACTCAGAACCTATGCCGTGGGCACCCTGGTGGTCGCCGCGGCTGCCCTGTTCTCAGCGGCGATCGTGCGCCGCCGCATCGACCGGCTCGACCTTATCCGGGTCCTCAAGACGCGGGAGTAGAGAGACATGCTTGCCACCTGGATCAAGCGCATCCTGGGCATCTTTGCCATCGTCGCGGTGGTGGGGATCATCGCCTATGCGCTTATACCTGCGCCGGTCGGCGTCGACGTCGCCGTCATCGGCCGCGGTCCCCTCGAAGTGACGGTGGACGAGGAGGGCGTGGCCGAGATCCGCGACGTCTTCCGCGTCTCGGCGCCGATCGCCGGCAAGCTCAACCGCATCCCCGTCCATGTCGGCGATCCGGTGAGCCCCGACGGGGAGGCGGTCGCCGCGATCCAGCCGGCGGAGCCGGCGCTTCTCGATGTGCGCACCCAGCGCGAGTTGCAGGCGGCGGCGGGTGCGGCACGGGCGGCGGTGGGGCTGGCGGAGGCGCAGGTGAGCAGTGCCGAGGCCAGCGAGCGGCTGGCGTCTTCCGACCTCGACCGCGCCAGGAAGCTGGCCGACAGCGGCGCCGTTTCGGCGCGGGCGCTGGAGAAGGCGGCCACCGACCTCGACACCGCCCACGCCGCCGTGCAGCAGGCCAAGGCCAACCTGGCGCTGCGCCAGAGCGAACTGGCCAGCGCCGAGGCGCAGTTGATCCAGCCGGGCGCCGCCGGCAGCGACAGCGGCAACGCCCATTGCTGCGTGCCGGTGATGTCGCCGATCAAGGGCGTGGTGCTCAAGCTCCTGGTCGAGAGCGAGCAGGTCGTCACCGCGGGCACACCGCTGATCGAGATCGGCAACCCACAAGACATGGAGGTAGTGGTCCACCTGCTGTCGTCCGATGCGGTCGAAATCAAGCCTGGGGCGCCGGCGACGCTGACCGACTGGGGCGGGGAGGGCGCGCTCAACGCCCATGTGCGCCGCATCGATCCGGCCGCCTATACCAAGGTCTCGGCGCTCGGCGTCGAGGAGCAGCGCGTCGACGCGACCCTTGATATCTCCGACCCCTACGAGAAATGGCAAGGGCTCGGCCACGAATACCGGGTGATGGCGCATATCCGCACATGGAAAGGCGGCGACGTGGTCAAGGTGCCCGTCGGGGCGCTCTTCCGCCGCGGCGCCGACTGGAACGTCTACCGCGTCGTCGATGGCAAGGCCGTGCTCACCAGCCTCCTCCTCAACCACCGCAACACGCACTACGCCGAGGTGCTGAAAGGGTTGTCGGCGAGCGACACGGTCGTCCTCCACCCCAGCGACCAGGTGAAGGATGGCGTCAAGATCGAGCCGCGGCCCGACGAGACGAACCAGGGTTGACCGGGGTCAAGGACGGATCGGTGCGTGGCGCGATATATGCGGCCGATTGAATGGGAATGGAGAAGATAGACATGAGTATGGATTTTGCGCTGGCTGCTGACGAGGTCGTGCAGTCCTCGGTGGCGCTGACCCAGGGCGCCCCCGAGGCGATGGCCGGCTTTGCCGCCCTCGGCAAGGGTGCCTATGCCGACAGGGTGCTGAGCCGCAAGTTCAAGGAGCTTCTCGCTGTGGCACTGAGCGTGGCGTCACGCTGCGATGGCTGTGTCGCCTACCATGCCAGGAAGGCCGTCGACCTGGGGGTGACCCGCGAGGAATTTGTTGAGACCCTCGGCGTCTGCGTCCAGATGGGCGGCGGTCCGTCGATGGTCTATGGCGGCGAGGCGCTGCGGGCCTTCGACACGTTTGTCGCAGCGAAACAGACGAAGAGCGCGGCCTAGCGCTTGCGCGCGATCGCAGACCCCTCCGCCGGGGATGCACTCTTCCGGGGCGAAGATGGGGCAGATGGGCACGGTCGTCTCCCTTCGGCCGTGCCCATCTCTTTCGTCATCCGGGAGATGTGCTAAGGCTGACGGCGTCACCGCCACCGGGAGTAACCGCAACAGTGTCGACCATCCGCATCGTGGCCGGCCCCTTCAGCTTCGAGGCGCGCTTCGAGGAGGAGGCGGCGCCGAAGACCTGCGCCAGGTTCCAGAGCCTGCTGCCATACAAGGAGCGCATCATCCATGTGCGCTGGAGCGGTGAGGGCTGTTGGATTCCGCTTGGCGACCTCGATCTCGGCCTCGATTTCGAGAACCACACCAGCTACCCGGCGCCGGGCGAGATCATCCTCTATCCCGGCGGCATCAGCGAAACCGAGATCCTGCTCGCCTATGGTGGCGTGCATTTCGCCAGCAAGGTCGGCCAGCTTGCCGGTAACCATTTTCTCACCATCACCAAAGGTCGCGAGAACCTTGTGGCGCTGGGCAAGCTATGCCTGTGGGAAGGTGCCCAGGACATCCTGTTCGAGCGGTTCTAGAGGAGGTTGCGACATTGTGCGGATGCGCGCAAATGCCGCTTTGCCTCGACAATACCGGATTCTGTCCCTAAATCGGAGGGGTCGGCCTCAGGGGCACTGATTCGGCCGTTCTTCCGCGATTTGTCATCGAGAGTTCGCAATGCGCCAGCAGGCGAAGCCTTTTACAGTAGAAATCAAGAAAAGCCGTAAATCCGCCAGTGAACATCAGCCGCTCTTCGGCTTTCTCGAGGAGGCGGTGCGTGAATCGGAAGCACCGGTGGCGCGGCTGTTCGAACGGCCGTCGGGCAACGCTGCCAACGGCAATGGTGGCGGCCACAATGGCGCCAACGGCCATGGCGATACGCAAGCCGATATCGCCCGTGTCTTCGGCACGGCTGTGGCCGAACGCCCGGTAAACCGCATCCTGCCCGACCTGACGGCGAAGCCGGTGGTCGCGCCGGAGGAGGAAGAGGCGCGCCAACGGCGGCCGCGCATCGCCAAGTCGAAGGCGCCGCGCATCCCCAAGCCGAAGCCGCTGCCGGTCACGGTGATCGAGCCGGTGGCGCGCCAGGACATCGCGGCGGCTCCCGTGCCAGCGATCCGCGTCCGCCGTCGTACCAAGGACGAGGACGGGCTCGCGCGCAGCGAACACTGGAAGCGCCGCCTGCCGCGCTTCGCGCGCTAAGGCTTTCCCCCTCTGCTAGGCTGGGCCGCCCGCTCCCGATGAACGGGCGGAGGGCGGCGGCCATGGCCGACATCATCGCTATTGACGACCCGGACGATCCGCGCGTCGCGGCCTATCGCGACGTGCGCGAGCGCGACCTCGTCGGCCGCAAGGGCCGGTTCGTCGCCGAGGGCGCGGTGGTGCTCAACGTGCTCCTCGGCGAACGCGCGCGCCACCGGCCGCTGTCGCTGCTTGTCGCCGAGAAGCGTCTTCCCCGCCTCGACGACCTGCTCGCCCAAGTGCCGGAGGGTACGCCGGTCTATGCGGCGGGGCAGCCGGTCATCGACGCCATCACAGGCTTCCACATCCACCGCGGCTTGCTTGCGATCGGCGAGCGGGCGCCGATGGTGTCCGCCGAAACGCTCATCGGTGGCCTTGGTCCCCGCGCACTGGTGGTGGTGCTGTCGGCCATCGCCAATCACGACAATATGGGCGGCGTCTGCCGCAACGCCGCCGCCTTCGGCGCCGACGCCGTCATCCTCGACGGCGATTGTTGCGATCCCTTCTATCGCAAGGCAATCCGCGTCTCGGTCGGCGCGGCGCTGACCTTGCCCTTCGCCCGGGTGGCAAGCGCGGAAAGCGCGCTCGACCTGCTGTCCGGACACGGTTTCGACGTGCTGGCGCTGTCGCCGGCGGGCACCATTGCGCTTGGTGAGGTGAAGCGGGCCGCGCGGGTCGCCGCCATCTTCGGAGCGGAAGGGCCGGGCCTGCCGCAGGCGGTGATCGACCGCACGACCAGTGTGCGCATCGCCATGGCGGGCGGCATGGATTCGCTCAACGTCGCCACGGCCAGCGGCATCGTGCTGCACCATCTGGCGTTTGGCGCGGCGCCCTGATCCTTCGAGGCTCCCCCGGACCGAGTCCGGGGTTGCACCTGAGGATGAGGGTTGCCTCTCGACCGACCTCATCCTGAGGTGGCTGCCGAAGGCAGCCCTCGAAGGATGGGCGACACGCGCTATCCCAGCTCGAAGGTCGTGATGCCGAAGGTGCGCTCGAGGGGAAGCGCCGGGGCGGGGCCGCGATACATGCGCGCCGTCTCGAAGACCGGCTCCAGTCCGTGGCGCTTCGCCAGCGCCACCGCCTCGGCATTGGGCTCGGGCACGTCGAGATAGACGGGGGCGCCGGTGAGCCGTCCGGTGAGGCCGGAGAAGATGCGCTCGGCGATGTCGGCCGAGTCGGCGAAGAGCGGGCCGATCTTGTAACCCTCGCGGCATTGCCTCACGCAGCCATAGCCGCAGATCGAGTTGGCTTCGATGAAAGCCAGCGTGCGCCGGCCGGGCGGCGTGAGCCAGGCGCGCAGGAACGCTTCGCGCGGGCCCGGCTGGGAGCCACGGTCATAGGCGACGATCGAGCCGGCGAGACCGGTCGGGCGGCTCGGGACGAGCTCGACCAGGCGCATGTCGGCGATCTCGTTGGCCGAGGCGGTGCCGCCGTAGCGGACGTTGCGATGAGCGAGCGCGAAGCCGGACCGGGCGTAGTTCGCCTGCTGTTCGACGACGCCGTCGAGGCCGATTGTGCGTGTACCGAGGCGTGCGATCCCCGCCTCCCATACGGCGCGGCCGTGGCCCTGGCCGCGGAACTCCGGCCGGCAGATGTAGAAGCCGAGGAAGCCGTAAGCCTCGCCATAAGCGACCACCGAGATGCAGGCGACCGGTTCCTCGCCGATGAAGCCCATCAGGAAGCCTTGCGGGTCGGCGGCGAAGAAGGCATCGCCATCGTCGAGGCCAGGGTTCCAGCCCTCCGCCGCCGCCCAGTCGAGCGCCGCGTCGAGATCGGCGCGGCGCATCGGGCGGATGGCGAGCGCCCCCACGGCCTCATTCCTTCAGGCTGTCGGCGACGGTGGCGATGTGGCGGCGAAGAGTCTCGGCGAAAGCCGCCTTCCAGGTGTCGAAATTGCCGTCGGCGGCTTCCGGCGGAAACAGCGTGGCGCGCGACGAGCTGATGAGCCCGCCTTCGCGGCCGGCGGGACCCGGAACCAGCGCGGCGGCGAACTCATGCAGATTGCCGCCCTGATAGCCGAAGCCGGGGATGAGGAAGAGCGCGTTGGGCAGCAGCGTGCGGATGTCGGCCGCCTCCTGCGGATAGGTGGCGCCGACCACGACACCGAGCGACGACCAGCCGCTCTCGCCGGTGAGCGTCCGCGCGATTGGATTGAGCGCCAGCGCGACGCTACCGTAGACCGTGCTGTTGCCGGTCTTGAGGTTCTGGAAATCGCCGGAGCCGGGATTGCTGGTCTTGACCAGCACCATGATGCCGCGGCCATGGGTGCGGCAGAGCTTGAGATACGGCTCCAGCGTGTCGGCGCCCATATAGGCGTTGACCGTCATGCACTCGACCGGGTTGGGGCTGTCGGGCGAAAGATAGGCCTCGGCATAGGCTTCGGCCGTCGAGCCGATGTCGTTGCGCTTGCCGTCGAGGAGGACAATGGCGCCCAGCTCATGGGCATGGGCGACGACGCGCTCGAGCATGGCGATGCCGGCCGAGCCCAGGCGCTCATACATGGCGCTCTGCGGCTTGAACGCGGCGACGTCAGGCGCCGCGATGTCGACGACGGCCATGAGAAAATCTTCGATGGCCGCTACCGTCTCGGGATCGCGCGCATCCATGTCGCCGCGGCGGAAGGCCGCCGGGATCATGGCGAGGTGCGGGTCAAGGCCGAGGCAGAAGCAGTGGCCGAGCGAGCGGCTGCGGGTGATCACCGCGTCGGCAAAATGGAAGCCGGGCGCCTGACCTGGTGCTCCGCCGCCAGCGGTGGGTTCGGGTGCGTCCATGGCCGATTCCCTCTTGAGCGCATGTTGCACATCGCCCACTCCGGATCAATTGCGGTTGCGGCGGGCGGCCGGCTGGTGTGTATCTCTGCCGCGATGGAGCGAATCGAGATCACGCGGCCGGACGACTGGCATCTGCATGTCCGCGACGGGGCGATGCTGAAGGCGACGCTGCCCGCCAGCGCCGCCGTCTTCGGCCGCGCCATCATCATGCCCAACCTGGTGCCGCCGGTGCGGACCCTGGCCGACCTCCGTGCCTATCGTGCCCGCATCGTGGCGGCGCTGCCCGCCGGCCACCCCTTCCGGCCGCTGATGACCCTCTACCTCACCGACGACACCGACCCGGCGGTGATCGCCGAGGGGGCGGCGTCGGGCGAACTCACCGCGGTCAAGCTCTATCCGGCCGGCGCCACCACCAATTCCGACAGCGGCGTCACCGACATCGCCAGGGTCACGCGCGTGCTCAAGGCGATGCAGGATGCCGACGTGCCGCTGCTCGTTCATGGCGAGGTGGCCGATCCGGCGACCGACATCTTCGACCGCGAGAAGGTGTTCATCGAGCGGGTGCTCGTGCCGCTGCGCGCGCGCATGCCGGGTCTGCGCATCGTTCTGGAGCACGCGACGACGAAAGAGGCAGTGGACACCGTGCTTGCCGCCGACACCCATCTCGGCGCGACGATCACGCCGCACCACCTGATGATCGACCGCAACGCGATCCTGGTCGGCGGCATCAAGCCGCATTTCTATTGCCTGCCGGTTGCCAAGCGGGCCGGTGACAAAGCGGCGCTGCGCCAGGCGGCGACGTCCGGCGACCGGCGCTTCTTCCTCGGCACCGATTCCGCGCCCCACGCGGTCTCGGCCAAGGAGTGCGCCTGCGGCGCTGCCGGCATTTTCTCCGCGCCGGTGGCGCTGCCGGCGCTTGCCCAGGTCTTCGAAGAGGAAGGCGCGCTCGACCGGCTGGAAGCCTTTGCGTCGCTCAATGGCGCGGCCTTCTATCGTCTGCCGCCGAATGGCGACCGCGTCACGCTCGAACGGGTGAAGCCGGTCGATGCCGGCTTCGTCGCGGTCGAGGGGAGCCAGGAAGAGATACGGGTGTTCCGGCCGTTGACGCCCATCGGCTGGGCTGTGGCGAACGGGCTGCGGGAGACAAGATGACGAGCTTTGCTGACAAGACGACGATCGCGGAGCTGACCGCGCGCATGCTGCTCGAGGTGAAGGCGGTGCACTTTCGTGCCGACGAGCCCTACAAGTTCACCTCCGGCCTGGCGAGCCCGGTCTATACCGATTGCCGCAAGCTCATCTCCTTCCCGCATGTGCGTTCGACGCTGATGGATTTCGCCGTGGCGACGATCCTACGCGAGATCGGCTTCGCGGCGATCGACGCGGTCGCCGGCGGCGAGACGGCGGGCATCCCCTTTGCCGCCTGGATCGCCGAGCGCATGGCGCTGCCGATGCAATATGTCCGCAAGAAGCCCAAGGGGTTCGGGCGCAACGCGCTCATCGAAGGCGACTTCAAGGAAGGCGCGCGCACGCTGCTGGTCGAGGATCTCGCCACCGACGGCGGCAGCAAGCTGAAATTCGTCGAGGGCATGCGCGAGGCGGGGATGGTGGTCGAGCACGCCTTTGTCGTATTCTTCTACGACATCTTTCCGAATACACGCGCCGTGCTCGGCGAGGCCGGCATCACGCTGCACGCACTCGCCACCTGGTGGGATGTTCTCAGAATAGCCCGCGCCGAGAAGACCTTCGACGAGGCCACGCTCGACGAGGTAGAGAAATTCCTCCACGGCCCGGCGGAGTGGTCGAAGGCCCACGGCGGCATCGTGCCAGGCTGAACGGCCGTAGGCTGCGGCCTCACAACACATTCCGTTCATGCCCGAGCAGGCGGGCATCCAGGCGAGACGTGCCACTGGCAATTCCGTCCTGGGTCCCCGCCTTCGCGGGGACGAACGGAAGCGTTTGGCAGGTGCTTATCCATTCGCGTTCAGCGCCTTGGCCTTCTCGACCTGCTCGCGCCAGGGATATTTCGGCTCGTAGCCAAGAACCTCGCGCGCCTTGTCGATCGAGATCAGCGACGCGGTGGCAGTGATCGGGCGCTTGCGCTCGGTGCCCGGGAAGACCTCGTCAAGCAGCGCGTCGTTCGACCGGCTCATCACCGAGTTCGGCATTGGCGATGCCGAAGACATGGGCGCCGGTGAGCGTGGACTTCAGCGCGAGCTCGACCGCCTGGGCGCCGTCGCGGGCGTCGATGTAGGTCCACAGGTTGAACTTGCGGCCGTGCGGGTCCGCGTCGAAATCGGGAAAACGCGCATAGTCCTCCGGCTCCATGACGTTGGAGAACCTGAGGCCGATCATCTTCAGTTCGGGATCCCAACGGCAAAACTGCTCGGCCATCTTCTCGGAGAGCAGCTTGGAGAGCGAATAGGCCGTCTCCGGCCGCTCGACCTCCTCGTCGACGGGCGCATAGGCAGGGCCGTTGGCGTAAGGAATGCCGAACACCGTCTCGCTCGACGCCCACACGACGTTGCGGATGCCGAGCTGCCGCGCCGCCTCGAACATGTTGTAGGTGGAAAGCATGTTGGTGGCGAAGGTGACATGGTTGGTCGCCAGTCCCGGCGCCGGAATGGCGGCGAGATGGACGAGGCCGGTCACCTTCTCGACGCGCTCGTCGATTGCCGACAGCGCCGCCATCGCATCGCCGAAATCGGTGATGTCGGCGCGCGCGAAGCGGACGTCGGTGGGCAATGGCGGGTTGTGGCGGTCGGGCGGCGGCACCATGTCGACCGAGGTCACGTCGTAACCGCGGTCCATCAGGTAGTGCACGACGACGCGCCCAAGCTTGCCGCTTCCTCCGGTGACGATGATCATCGCCAGCATCCCTTTCTCGCCGATATTGCGGGGTTGGTCCGGCTTACCTCTTTCGGGCGGGCAAGGCAAAGGTGTCGGGTGCGACGGTCTGTCGGCACCTCGCCTCGAGCGCGGCTTTGCGGCAGAGTGTCGGCTAGGGGCATGGCCATGGATAGCGACCCGCCAAAGAAACGCGTGAGCGACCGCTGGTCGGACATGTCCGACCCGGAGATCGCTGCCGATGCCGCGGAGCGGCTGGCGCTGAGGGCGAGTGCGCCGTCGGAGGTCGAGGCGCGTCGGCGGGCGCTGGACCTGCTCGACCCGCGCCCGGGCGAGATCGTCATCGACGTCGGCGCCGGCAGCGGCGTCATCAGCCTCGAACTCGCGGCGCGGGTGGCGCCGGGCGGCCGGGTCTTTGCCGTCGACCCTTCCGAGGCGCTGCTTGCCCATGCGCGCGCCGCGGCACGCGCCGCCGGGTTCGGCGCCATGGTCGACTGCCGTGTTGCCGACGGGCGCCAGCTGCCGTTCGGCCAGGCCGCCTTCGACGCCGCCTTTTCGCATTGGGTGCTGCTCCATGTCGACGAGCCCGGCGCCGTGATCGCCGAAATGAAGCGGGTGACGCGGCGCGGCGGGCGCGTGATGTGCGTCGAGATGGACTGGGAGACGCTCACCGTCCATCCGGCGCCGGTGGTGCATACCCGCCGCATTCTTCAGCATTCGCAGAGCCGCCAGGTCGATGGCTGGAGCGGCCGGCGGCTGTCGCCGCTCTTTCGTGAGGCCGGCTTGCGCGACATCACCGTAGAGCCGCTCGTCGATGTCGACGAGGGCAGGGGCGATCGTACCTGGCTGGACTATCTCGTCGAGCGCGCCGAAATCGCCGTCGCCGACAAGGTGATCACCGAGCAGGAAGGGCGGAGTTGGACGGAGCGCCTCGTGGAAGCCTTCGCAGCCGGCCGCTTCTTCTTCTCGGTCACCCAGTTCGCCGTGATCGGCCGCGTGCCGGACTAGGATCGGAATTCAGGGGCGCCCGCCGATCACCTTGCGGATCGCGGCGATCGTCTGTCTGTGCAGATCTTCCGCCTTGTCGATCTGCACGTGATTGAGGTCCGGTCGGGTGACGTTGTCGATGACGCCGGAAAAGCCGCCTCCCCCGACGACCGTCACCTCGCCGCCGATGGCGGAGGTCGAGCGGTAGTTGATGACCCACTGCACGTTGCGCGGGATCCGGGCCGAGGTGGTGATGTCGTAGAAGACCAGCAGCGCCACCGGAATGTGCCGCTTCCCCAACTCGTAGGCCATCAGCAGGATCGTGTTGGCACCCCACGAATGACCGACGAGCACGACCGGGAACGGACGTGCCCGGTAGGCCTTGACGATCGTGGCCGTATAGTCGCGCCAGTCGTCGAAGGCGACGGAAACGGCGGATACGTCGGCGGCGTTCAGTTCGTCGGCAAGGCCGTCCATTCCGCTCGAGAAGATGCCGAGTGCACCGCGCAGGACGTAGACGGCCGGTCCCACGGTGGGTCTGGCGTTGACAGCGTCGAAGGGTATCGCGACCAGGCCAACCGCCAGGGCCAGGAAGAGGGCGGCAAGGGCACGTCGAATGGGCATAGTGGCATTCGCCATCGTCTTGTCGGCCCGCGCTTCCTCAGGGCTCGGCACCCACGGCAAGACCCGCGGAGGCTCGAATCGCCCATGCATGGGCCAAGATCCACCGATATCGGGTCTGGCGGGCTTTCACAAACGACAGGTGGTCGCGCGTGGGGTCAGCCTACCAGCACCGCGCGAAGGTCGTTGACGCTTGGTGAGTGCCGGTCAGGCGATCTCATTCAGCCACGGCGGATTGGCACCGGCGCGCGACACGGTCACGGCGGCGGCCTTGGTCGCGAAGGTCAGCACGTCGGTCAGCTGATCGCGGTCGAGTTTCGCGATGGCCCGCTTGGTCAGCAGGTCGCGCGCGTCGAGCCGGGCGAGGAAACCGGCGGTGAAGGTGTCGCCGGCGCCGACCGTGTCGACCACCTTTGCCGCGATGCCCGGCACCGACACGGCGTGCTTGGCGGTGATCGCCGTCGCCCCTTCGGCGCCGCGGGTGAGGATCACCACCCCGGCGCCGCGGTCGAGCCAGCGGCGGCCGAGCGCCTCGAAGCTTTCGCCGGGGGCGATCCAGGTGAGGTCCTCGTCGCTCAGGCGGGCGATGTCGGCCATGGCCACCAGCCGGTCGAGCCGGGCGAGGAAGCCGTCGCGGTTATGCACCAGCGTCGGGCGGATGTTGGGATCGAGCGAGATCACCCGGTTGTTTTGCTCGCGCTGCATCAGCGCCTCGAACGCCGAGCCGCACGGCTCCGCGGCGAGGCTGAAGGAGCCGAAATGCAGCGCCGCGACGGTCTTGGGGAAGGCCGGCAAGTCGGCCTCGGTCAACATGCGGCCGGCCGAGCCTTCGTCGAAAAAGGCGTAGCGGGCGTTACCTTGGCTGAGGTTGACGAAGGCAAGCGTGGTCGGCCGCTTGACGGTCGCGACGAAGGACAGGTCGACGCCGCTGTCGGTCAGCGCCTGGCGCAACATGTCGCCGAAGAAATCGGCGGACAGGCCGCCGAAGAAGCCGGCCTTGGCGCCGAGCCGGGCGATGGCGACCGCCACGTTCATCGGGGAACCGCCGGTCGCCGGCTGGAAGACGGGGCTGCCGTCGGCGCCGGTGCGCGGCAGGAAATCAATCAGGGCTTCACCGCATGAAATGATCATTGATCTCAAATCCGACTTTCTCAGCCGGCTGGCAAGGCTTCCTTGAACAGGACCTCGCGGTCGCGGGCGAAGTTGGCGAGCAGTGGCAGGCTCGCTGCGCCAATGGCGCGCGCGCCGCTGCCGATCGCGCCTTCGATCGCGGTTGCCGGCGACAGTCCCTGCCGGTCGAATTCCCCCAGCCGGGCGTTTACGCGTTCCACCATACGTCGGCGGATATCGGTGGGGAAAGCGCCATCGATGATGACCGCCGGGAAGTCCACCACCGAAATGGCGGCGACGATGGCAAAGGCGATGCCGGCTGCCGCCTCGTCGATCCAGACGTCGAGCACCGGGCCGAGATCACCCCAGTCGTCGGGCGAGCGCCATAGCATTGCAGCATCACGGCCGGACTCGATTCAGGCGGTTGGCGAGCAGATAGAGCGAAGCGGAACGAATCAGCTGTTGGGTGGCCGACGGACCGTCGTTTCCGTGCGTGGCCACGGGCATGGAACCCAGCGCCCCGGCATTGCCGGTTCGGCCCGCAAACAGGTGGCCGTTGAGGACGATACCGCCGCCGATGAACGAGCCGATGAACAGGTAGAGGAAGTCCGGGTGCTGCTCGGGATTGCCAAATGTCAGCTCGGCGGCACAGGCCGCCGTGGCGTCGTTGTAGAAGTAGATCGACCAGGGATAGACGCGCTCGATGGTCTCCTTGAGATCGAACGTGCGCCACTGGTCGAGCACCGTGTGCGGCGCGCCGATCTGCGCCTCCCAGTTCCACAATTCGAACGGCGCGGCGATGCCCAGCCCCGCGATGCGGTGGGCCTGCTCGGGCGTAAGGGTCGCGGTCAGCTCGGCGATGCCGTTCGTGACGAAGGCGAGCACCCCATCCGGCGTTGGATAGCTGCCGCCGAGGTGAATGGTGCGGCGCACCGCGCCGAGAAAGTCGATGAGGACGAGATCGTTGACGCGACGGCCGATCTTGAGACCGAGCGAGAAAGCGCCTTCCGGATTGAGGGCAAAGGGGACCGACGGCTGGCCGACGCGGCCGCGTTGCGGATCCCGCTTGGTGACCAGCCCGTCGGCTTCGAGCTGGCGCATGATGACGGTGATCGTCTGGGCCGAGAGGCCGGTCTGGCGGGCAATCTCGGCCCGCGGCACATTGCCGTAGCGGCGGATCAGCGAAAGGACCAGCCTTTCGTTGTAGAGGCGCACGCCGCTCTGGTTGGTGCCGCGGGCAAAATTCGAGGCGCGCGGACGGGCGGCTTCCGCGGCGGCACTGTCGCGGCCTGGCACTGACGCGCGACCGGTCGCACTGTCCGTTTGGTCTGCCGACGACACGTTGGCGCGTCCTTGTTCGGTCTTGTTGCCGATTTCCACCGGCACGCATCGCGTGCCGGCCAGGACGATGGGGGCCACGGATGTTGACTGTCAATAACTAAATCCGCTGGATTTATAATTGACAAAAAGGCCCAGCCGTTGTGTCGTTAGGCGTCAAAGTCCGTGGCCGGTCCGGGCGTGAGCCCGACGGGAGAAAATGGACCGGCCAAGGCGAGGAGACAGTCCTTGAGTGGCCGCCACAGCGGCGGCCAGCAGATTCATCTGGGAGGAAAACCACGTGCAGAAACACCTGAAACTGATGAGTGCCTGCGTCGCCGGCGCCATGGTCTTTGGACTTGGCGCGGTATCGGCGCACGCGGCCGATCTGGTCGGTCTGATCACCAAGACCGAGGGCAACCCCTTCTTCGTCAAGATGCGTGAAGGCGCGCAGGCCAAGGCCAAGGAACTCGGCCTCACCCTGCAGACCTATGCCGGCAAGTATGACGGCGACAACGACACCCAGGTCGCTGCCATCGAGTCGCTGATCGCGGCCGGCGCCAAGGGCTTTGCCATCGTTCCGAGCGACTCTTCGGCGATCGTGCCGACGATCAAGAAGGCGCGCGACGCGGGCCTCATGGTCATCGACCTCGACACGCCGCTCGACCCGATGGACGCGGCCGACGCAACCTTCGCCACCGACAACCGCAAGGCCGGTATGCTGATTGGCGAATGGGCCAAGGGCACGCTCGGCGACAAGGCTGCCAGCGCCAAGATCGCCTTCCTCGACCTGGCTACCAACCAGCCGACGGTCGACTACCTGCGCGACCAGGGCTTCATGCAGGGCTTCGGCATCGACGTGAAGGACGCCAACCACTACGGCGACGAGACCGACCCGCGTATCTGCGGCCATGAGATGACCGGCGGTGCCGAGGACGGTGGCCGTACCGCGATGGAGAAGCTTCTCCAGAAGTGCCCGGACGTGAACGTGATGTACACGATCAACGAGCCGGCGGCGGCTGGCGGCTATGAGGCCATCAAGGCGGCGGGCAAGGAAGGCCAGGTGCTGGTCGTGTCGATCGACGGCGGCTGCCCGGGCGTCAAGAACGTGCAGGCCGGCATCATCGGTGCCACCTCGCAGCAGTATCCGCTCAAGATGGCGGCGATGGCGCTCGAAGCGATTGCCAGCGGCAAGCTGCCGGACGGCGTTGCCAAGGGCGGCTTCTTCGATACCGGCGCCCAGCTCATCACCGACAAGCCGGTCGATGGCGTTCCGTCGATCAGCGTCGACGACGGTCTGAAGCTCTGCTGGGGCTGATAGTTCTCAACTGCACTAAACCCACCTAGACTGTGAGCAAAACGGGGGAGCAACCGCAAAGGCTGCTCCCCCAGCCGTGGGGCAATACAGCGGCAGGGGAGGACTATGAGCGACAGCAACCGCAGCGACCCGGTGTCGGTCGCCGAATATGAAAAGGTTCTGGCCGAGGCCGATGCCAGCGCCGCCGCCTTCGAGATCGAGCACCGCGGCGCCCTCAGGCGGCTCCAGGAATTCCTGCACGCCTATCCGACCGCCATTCCGTTCATCGTCCTGGTCATCGGGCTGGCGGTGTTCAGTGCTCTGGTCGGTGGGCGCTTTTTCGCTCCGTTCAACCTGTCGTTGATCCTCCAGCAGGTGACGATCATCGGAACGCTGGGCATCGCGCAGACGCTGATCATCCTGACCGCCGGCATCGACCTGTCGGTCGGCGTCATCATGATCCTTGCCTCGATCGTGATGGGGCGCCTGGCGGTCTACACCGGCGTGCCGGTGTTCATCGCCTTTCCGGCCGGGCTGCTCATCGGGGTGCTGTGCGGCTACGTCAACGGCGCACTGGTCACCTATCTCAAGCTGCCGCCGTTCATCGTCACGCTGGGCACCTGGAGCATCTTCGGCGCGCTGATCCTGTTCTATTCGCAGAGCGCCACCATCCGTCAGCAGGAGATCGCCGGAGCGGCACCGTTCCTGCAGGTCACCGGCAACTCGTTCAAGCTTGGTGGCGCGCCGGTCACCTTCGGCTCGCTGCTCATGCTGCTCATCGCGGCGATCGTCTGGTACATCCTCAATCGCACGGCGTTCGGTCGCCACGTCTACGCCACCGGCGACGATCCCAACTCGGCCCGCCTGGCCGGCATCAGTACGACCAGGACGCTGCTCGCCGTCTACTCGATGGCCGGGTTTATCTGCGGGATCGCCGGGTGGATCATGATCGGGCGCATCGGCGCCGTCAGCCCGCTCGCCGGCGCAAACGCCAACCTCGATTCGATCACCGCCGTGGTGATCGGTGGCACCAGCCTGTTCGGCGGCCGCGGCTCGATCATCGGCACCCTGATCGGGGCGCTGATCGTCGGCGTCTTCCGCGACGGCCTGTCGCTCTACGGCCTCGATAATCTGTGGCAGGAATTCACCGTCGGCGTGCTGATCATCGTGGCGGTGACCATCGACCAGTGGGTGCGGAGGATCGCGTCATGAGCGTGCAATCCGGCGAGCCCATCCTGCGGGCGCGCGACATCGTCAAGCACTTCGGCCGGGTCGTGGCGCTCGACCATGCCGACTTCGACCTCAAGCCCAACGAGATTCTCGGCGTAATCGGCGATAACGGCGCCGGCAAGTCGACGCTGATCAAGATGCTCGCCGGGGCGCTCTTGCCCGACCAGGGCGAGATCCGCCTCGACGGCCAGATTGTCCGCTTCCGCTCGCCGCTGGATGCCCGTGCCGCCGGCATCGAGACCGTCTATCAGGACCTCGCTCTGTCGCCGGCGCTGTCAATCGCCGACAACCTGTTCCTCGGCCGCGAACGGCGCAAGGGCGGCCCGCTCGGCGCGTTCTTCCGCCTGCTCGACCGGTCGAGCATGCGCGACGAGGCGCGCAAGCACCTCAATGCGCTGGGCCTGCTCACCATCCAGAACATCAAGCAGCCGGTGGAAACGCTGTCCGGCGGTCAGCGTCAGGGCGTGGCCGTGGTACGCGCCGCCGCCTTCGGCAGCCGGGTCATCATCATGGACGAGCCGACGGCGGCGCTCGGCGTCAGGGAGTCGCGCAAGGTGCTCGAGCTGATGCTCGAGATCAAGCGGCGCGGCCTGCCGATCATCCTGATCAGCCACAATATGCCGCATGTCTTCGAGGTGGCCGATCGCGTCCATATCCATCGTCTCGGGCGGCGCATCGCGGTCATCGACCCGAAGAAGTACTCGATGTCGGATGCGGTCGCGATCATGACCGGCGCCATGGTGCCGCCGTCGTCGGAAGAATGGGCCGCGTAATCATCGCGGCAGGAGAGTCCAGTGGATCTTGGTCTCAACGGCAAGGTGGCGGTCATCACCGGCGCCAGCATCGGAATCGGCCTGGCGGTGGCGGAGGGTTTGGCGGCGGAGGGCGCGCACGTTGTAATGGCGGCGCGCGAGGAGACGCGGCTCAAGAAGGAGGCGCGGCGCATCGCCAGGGAATACGGCGTCAAGACGCTGGCGGTCGCCTGCGACGTGGCCACCGCCGAGGGCGCCGCGGCGCTGGTCGCTGCCACGCGCCGGAAGTTCAAGGGCGCCGACATCCTTATCAACAATGCCGGCACCGGCTCCAACGAAACCATCATGGAGGCGCCCGACGACAAGTGGCAGTCCTACTGGGAGCTGCATGTGATGGCTGCGGTCAGGCTCTCGCGCGGCCTCTGTCCGCTGATGAAGGCGCGCGGCGGCGGCGTGGTGCTCAACAACGCCTCGATCTGCGCGGTGCAGCCGCTGTGGTACGAGCCGATCTACAACACCACCAAGGCGGCGCTGATGATGTTCTCAAAGACGCTCGCCACCGAGGTGATCAAGGACAACATCCGCGTCAACTGCATCAATCCCGGCCTCATCCAGACGCCCGACTGGGTGAAGACCGCCAAGCAGCTCACCGCCGACAGCGGCGGCGACTGGCAGGGCTATCTGCAGGGCGTTGCCGACGAGCATGCGGCGATCCGGCGCTTCGCCTCGGCCGAGGAGCTCGCCAGCTTCTTCGTCTTCCTGTGTTCCGACAAGGCGAGCTACAGCGTCGGCTCGACCTATTTCGTCGATGGCGGAATGCTGAAGACGGTCTAGCCGCAATCGTCGCGGTGGCCGGCGACGGTGTCGCGCCCGCCGATGCGCGAACGCATCGTCTGGAACAGGTGCCAGAGAACCGGAGTCTGCTTGATCAGCCGCTTGAAACGGCGGAAGGCACGGGTCGCCAGTACCAGCCCCCAGCCTCTCAGCGTCCGCCCGCCTAGATAGTCGTAGAGGCGGATCACCTCGTCGCCCCAGTCGAGCTTGTAGCCTTCGTCGCCGACGGTGAAATCGAAGCGGTCGTGGCCCTTTTCGATGGTGTCGCGGAGCAGATGGTGAAGGTGAACCGTGCCGGGGCCGTGGGCGGAGATCGGACCGCCGTCGTAGCTGGCAAGGATGAGATAGAAGGAGCCGGCGAAGCTCAGGCCGACACTGGTCGCCGTGATATCGCTGCCGACGTTCAGCCGGGCGATGTGCACCAGGTCGCGCATCGCCGGGTCGCTGATGACGGCGCACAGGAATGCGCGGTAGCCCGGCCGGTCTAGGAAGTTCTCGGCGCCCATGCGCGCCAGCGATTGCGTCTTCTGGGCGATGAGAACATCGAGCGTGCGCCGGCGCTCGGCGATGTCGGTGACGTCGTCGAACGTGATCGCACCGTGCTTTTCGATGGCCCGCACCTTCTTGCGCGCGGTCTTGCGGGTCGAAGCCGAGCGCTTGGCGGCGTAGAAGGTTTCCCAGTCGCCGGTGAGGGCTGTGGCGTGGGCGCCGCTCGGGTGCAGGTCGGGCTTCAGCGCCAGAAACGGGTCGCGCACCGCGCCGATCGTCTCCGGCATCCGGGACAGGTCGATGTAGTCGAAGCGGAAACGCGGATTGCCGGCAAGGCGGTCGAGGGTGGCGCGCCAAAGCGTCCGGAAGCGCTCGCCATCGAGCGCGGCGGCGAAATCGCGGGCGAGCATCGGCGCGTTGTAGTCGCACACGTCCGAGGCGAGCCAGGTCAGCCGCCTGAGGCCGCGCGCCGGTTCGATCGCAAAGGCGAAGAGAAAGAGCGGCCGTCCGTCACTTGTTTCGCCGGTGACGATGGCCGGCACCGTGCCCGCCTGTGCGCCGACATGGGTCTGCCAGGCAGTGGCCCAATCATAGGTCTGGAAGGCGGTGCAGTCGGAATCGGCCTCGAGCGTCCGCCATGTGGCTTCGGCGGCGGCGAGATCGTCGTGAACCGCGATCACCGGCGGCCATCCGGCCGCGTGCGGCGCGTGGCCGGTGCCGACCGAGCAAGCCTCGGCGTCGGCCGGCGGAGACAGTGTGTCGGCGAGCGAGGTGAACCGGGTTCCCAGATCGAGCAGGGAATTCTCGGGCGTGACGCTGATCTGCGACATCTGTTCTAGGCTCGCGAACTACCGGCGGTCGCCGGCGCCGAGGGGGCGGGCCTGCCGGCGATGAAGTTTTGAGCGCGGCGGGCGATGCCGCGCCCGACATGGGCGGCAAAGCGCAGGCGGCGGCGTGCTTCCCAGGTGAGCCCGGTGTTGATGGCAAGGTCGCGCACGCGGAAAGCGCGCTGGCGGCACTGGATCTCGTAGGCCGTCTTGATCTCGTCGGCGTAAAAGGCGGCGATCTTGTCGGCGGCCATGCCGGGGCTCGCCAGCCATTCGGGAATGTAGCGATGGCACAGGCGCTCGACGTCGGTGAACACCTTGCCGGTGCCGGTGCCGGCCGAGGGGCACGAGGTCGAATAGGCGTCGCCGACCAGAACGACGCCGGGCTTGTCGATGCCGGTGGTGACATAGAGGTCGGCCGGGCGGATCTTCACCGGGCCGGCGATCTCGATCTCGCCGGTGAAGGCTTTCAGCCCCGGAAGGGTGACGAACAGGGTCTCGACCGGCGCCTTGCGCATGGCGGAGAGCCACGGGTCGGCCATGTCGCGATAGACGAAGAGGTTGGCCCGGGTCCCGGTCGTGACGGGAAAGAGCGTGAGATAGGCGGCGCGGGTGCGGGCGTCCTCCGGCACGTAGGTGAGCGCCGGGAAATCGAAGGCCGGGCGGCCGAGCGGGCTGACGTCGAAACCGATCGAGATCGAGTGGTTCGGCGAGATGTCGCGCCGGTCCATGCCGAAATTCTTGCGCAGCGCCGCGTTGAGACCGTTGGCGAGTATGATCAGCCGCGCCGAGATCTCCTCGCCGTCGGCCAGCGTCACCGTCTGGCGGCCGTCGCTCACCGCGATCGACGCGGCCTTGCCGTTGATGACCGTCACGGCCGGCGGAATCGCGCCGCGCATGGTGTTGACCAACGTGTCGTAGAGGATGCCGTACTGGCCGGTCGGCTTGCGGTCGGTCAGCCGGCCGGCGCGCACGATCCAGTTTTCCCGGTAGGGACTGGCTGCCGCGGCCACGAGGTCGCCGAGCCCGGTCTTGGCAACCAGGCCGATCTGTTCCTCGTCGAGCTTTTCGCAGCGGAAATCGGGGGGATAGGCGTCGTGCGGGTCGACCAGCACAGTGCCGATCCCGGCCCGGCCGAGCATGGCGGCCGCGGTCGAACCGGCGAGTCCGCCTCCGATGATGGCAATGTCCGTTTTCCGCATCTCTCAACCTCATCGCCCGGCGTATCGATCTGGCCTTGGAGTCGATAACGGCGCGTAAAGGCGTCGATGACAATTGCGCTTTTTATGAGTTCTTTGAAAACAATTATCCCGACTTAACCTTAACCATGGCGGATCTTGTGGTATTATCGTTCCATTAACCTTACCGTAGCGTGTCCTTTTCAGATCTAGTCTCAGGCCGCTCTCATCGAAGCCGATCCCGGACATGGTCTGCAAAGTCTATCGCGGCTCGTCGGAGCGATCCACGGACGCGCGGTCTGGTGAGGTCCTGGCGCGCTTCCACGCCGTATACCGGGCGCGCAGCCGACGGCGCATGGCACTCAGCCATGCGTCAGCCCGGGCGTGCGCGGCAATGGCGAGGAAGGCGAGCGACTTGCGCGGACCGAACTCGACCAGCAGGTCGATGGTCGGACGCCGCCCCGCCCACATCCGGGTCATGAAGCCGCCGTCGGGCGAACAGGATTCGATGGCCGTGATCTCCCCGCCGTCGAAGAGGGTCTCGGTCACCTTGTCGACAAGCAGGGCGCCCGGCGAGAACTTGCCATAGGCGGCGTCATAGGCCGTCTTCCAAGTATAGGCCTTGCTGCCGGCATAGAAGAGCACCTGGGCAGCGATCGGCTGGCCGTCGAGCCTGAGCAGGGCGACGGACGCATTGCCGGCCGCCGCCATGGCGGCGACGAAGGGGCGGACGAAAGCCGTGTCGCGCTCGCTCGACAGGAATGCCGTGCCGCGGTCGCCTTTCCAGCTTGCGGCCTCCAGGGCGAGGAAGATTTCCAGCGTCTCGCAGGCCGCCGCTTCGCTGCGCTCGTTGACGACATCGACCGCACCGGCCGCCGACAACCGGTTCCAATCCTGACGCAGCTTCTTGCGGGTCGAGCCGGACTGCTTGATCCCCGACGTGTGGGTCACGAAGGGGCGTTCACGCGCTTTCAGCACCAGGCTTTGGGCCGCGTGGCCGGCCAGTGCGTCGACGATCGCGTCGTAGGTGTGGTCGCCGCCGTCGAGGTGTTCGAGGCGGATGATATTGGGCAGGTCAGGGCGGCGTGCAATTTCGGCAAAGAAGGCCGGGAGCACTTCGTCGGCGTGATCGCGATCGACGACGGGACTTGAAATGAAGGCGTAGTCATGCGGCAGGCCGCGAAGGTACTGCGAACGGAGACCCGGCATCTTGTGTGCCCGCAGCGCCAGAAGACCGACGAGCTTCGCCGGTTCCTCGGCCGTGTCCCAGGCGAGCATCACGAAGGGTTGGGCGAAGGCCGCCTCACGCACGGCTTTCAGACCGACGGGATCGACGAACACGTTGGCCGAGGCGCGACCGACGAGGTCGCGCCAGTGGGGAACGAGGTCCACATCCGGCGCGCGGATTTCGACGTGAAGTTTCGACATGGACAGCCCCGGATCGTTCGTCTGTTATACGACCCCCGGATTTTCCGGACGGTCGGGCAAACGGCCGGCGGGCGTCGCGGTCATTGCCGGGTGGGGCTTGGCGCCCAACATCCGCCGCAGCCTGGCGAGCGCCATCCGGGCGGCAAAGCGCGATACGCGCTTGGCGGTCCAACGCAAGTTCCGGCTGGTGGAGTACGAGCGCAGGCCGAAGGCCGTGGCGAGGGACTCCTCATCGGCGGCGCGCTTGACCGGGTCGTCGTAGAAGGCAGTGATCTTGTCGACGCCCATGCCGTCGGTCTCGAACCAGCGCGGAATATGGACGTTGCACAGGCGCTCGACGTCGGTGAACACCTTGGTCGTGCCGCTGCCGGCGGCCGGACAGGAGGTGCCGAAAGCGTCCCCGACCAGAATGATACCCGGCTGCAGATGACCGGTGGTGGCGTAGAGGTCGGCGGGGCGAATCTTCACCGGGCCGACGACGCTGAAGGGGCCGATCAGGCGTTCGAGCCGCGGCATCTGTTCGCGCAGCGCCGCCATCGGCGTGTCGCGCATGCGGCGCAGCCACGGGTCCTTCATGTCGCGATAAGTCATGAGGTTGGCGCGGGTTGCGCCCGGCACCGGGAAGACGGTCAGATGGGCCATGTGCGCGGCCTTTTCCGGGAAGTAGGTGAGGGTGCCGAAGGGGAAGGCCGGCCGGCCGATCGGCGCCATGTCGAAGCCCACGGCAATCGAATGACAGGGGCTGATATCCTCTCGCTCCATGCCGAAATTGCGCCGCAGCGCGCTGTTGAGGCCGTTGGCGAGCACGATCAGCCGGGCGGAGATCCGCGCGCCGTCGGCGAGCGTCAGTTCCTGGCGGTCGGGTGTGGTGGAGATCGCCGCGACCTTGCCGACAACGCGATCGACGCTCGGCGGGATCTGGGCACGGACGCTGTTAACCAGGTCTTCGTAGCGGATGCCGTACTGAGCGGACGGACGCTTCTCGATCAGATGTCCGTATCGCGCCACCCAGTCCTCTAGGCCGAACGCTTTTGCGGGAAGCACGCCTTCGGCAAGGCCGGTCTTGCGGAAGATGGCCAGCTGCACGTCATCGAGTTTCTCGCAGCGGAAATCCGGCGGGTAGACCGTGTGCGGATCGACCAGTACGGCGTCGATCCCTGCCCGGCCGATCATGGCGGCGGCCGTCGACCCCGCCAGCCCGCCCCCGACGATGGCGATGTCCGTGTAGCGCACGACTGTGCCTCCCGTCCGGGCACGTCGCTCGGCGCGAATTCGATAACCACGCATAAAGGCATCTTGTGGTAGGTGAACTCGTTATGAAACATTCCGAGGGCATTTAGTTTGGCTTAACCTTAATTGTTGGCGTTCTGACCTACGTTTCCAATGAGTTAACCTTAACTTGGACGATTTCTGTGGGTGCGTTTACCTACGATTTGTTTTCAACTTTCGGCGGTCGTGCCAAGCGCCTTATGGTGCCGCTGGCGCGCGGGGAGGACTGGTCCGGGGTGAATGTCCCGCGGGGCACACTGTCTCAAGGGCGAACTCTGGGGCGAGGATTAGATGCGCATTGAAGAGCGGCTGAAGGAGAGCGTGGCCCGGTATGGCGCCCTTCCGGCGATCGTGGCCGGACGCGCCTCGCACAGCTACGCGGAACTCGACCTGAAATCGGAACGCCTGGCGGCTGCCTTGCAAGCCGGTGGCGTCACGCGCGGTCAGCGCGTGGTGCTGTTCATGGACGACGGCTGGGAAGCGGTGGTGTCGATCTTCGCCGTGCTCAAGGCCGGTGGCGTCGTGATGCCGGTCGGCACGGGGGCGACGGCAGCGGCACTTGGCGAGAGATTGCAGAGCAGCCGTCCGGTGGCCGTCGTCACCCAGTCGCGGTTGGCGGCGATGGTTGCCGCGGCAATCGCGCCGGTGTGGTCGGTCAGGCTGATCGTGCTGGCAGGCGGTGACCGCTCGCGCGCCGGCGGTACCTGCGTCTCATTCGAGGAAGCGGTCGGAGGCATCGGCCACGTGGCTTCTCTGGCGCCGGCCGGTGGCGACGGCGACGCTGCCGTGCTCATTGCCGGCGAGGCGCCGCTGACCCATCGTGTGCTCGTCGAGGATGCGGCCGGGGCTCTGCTCGCGGACGGCGACGTCATGCTGCCGCCGCTTGCCGAACGCGCCGGCCTCAGCCGACTGTTGGCCGCGCTTGCCGCCGGCCGGACCGTGGTCGCCCGCGGGCTGTTCGCGCGCGACGACGACCGCCGCGCTGGAAAGCGGCAGGCGGTTGAATCACCGTTCGGCATTTCACAGTTGTTCGAAACGGCGATGGCGGGCGGTGCGCCCGTCTTCCAGAGGTGATAAAGGCCGCCGGCCGGGCGGTCAGCATGAGGAGTGCATGCCTTGCCTGACATGAGAAAGAGGGCCATCCGAGCCGGTCTCGAGACCCTTTATTTCACCGGCACGCACCGGTTGGTGCGGTCGTTCTTTGCCGGCATGGGCGCCATCCTCACCTTCCACCGGGTGCTGCCGGCCCATGACGAGCCGTTCCAGCCGCACCGCGGTCTCGAAATCACGCCGGATTTTCTCGATGCGGTGCTCAGCTCGCTGCGCCAGGCCGATGTCGACATGGTCTCCATGGACGAGGCCTGGCGGCGATTGACGACCGGCGATCCGGGCGACCGGCGCTTCGTCGCCGTCACCTTCGACGACGGCTACCGCGATACGCTCGAATATGCCTGGCCGATCCTCAAGCGGCACGAGGTGCCGGTGACGCTCTACGTCGCCTCGGCCTTCGCCGAGGGACCCGGTGTGTTGTGGTGGGAGGTGCTGGGCCGTGCCGTGGCGGAGAACAGCACGATCGAGGCCGAGATCGATGGCGAGCTCCGCCGGTTCGATTGCGGCACGCCCGAGGCCAAGGACGAGACCTACGATACGCTCTACGACTGGCTGCGCGGTGTGCCGCGCGAGGCCGAGCTGGACGCTGCGACCGCGGTGATCGCGGCGCGCAACGCCGTCGATACCGCCGCCCAATGCCGCGAGCTGTGCATGGGCTGGGATGAGCTGGCCGAACTCGCCGCCGACCCGCTGGTCACCATCGGCGCGCACACGGTGCACCATCCATTCCTGGCCAAGTGCGATGCCGAGGCCGCGCGCGCCGAGATGGCCGAGTCGCGCCGCATGATCGAAGAGAGGCTTGGCGTCAGGCCGGAGCATTTCGCCTACCCGGTCGGCGCGCCCGATGCCGCCGGACCGCGCGAGTTCGCGCTCGCCGCCGAGCTCGGCTACAAGACCGGGACGACTACGCGCGCCGGCGTCATCTTCGCTGACCACGTCGAGCACCTGACGGCGTTGCCGCGGCTCTCGGTGAACGGCGAGTTCCAGCAGCTGCGCTTCCTCGAGGTGCTGCTGTCGGGAACCGCGACAGCGCTGCTCAACGGTTTCCGCCGCGTCGACGCGGCGTGAGCGTCCGGAAGGCCGCCGGGCGAAGCCCGGTCGGAGGGGGGCTTGCTGAGGCCGTCCCCTCGTTGCCTCAGATCAGTCCGCGCTTTGCCAGATTGCGCATCAGCGCGGCCGTGCCGAACGTCCACGGCTCCGCCGCGTCGGTGTGCACGACGCGGTTCGACAGCTGCCCGAGCGTCGGCGTGGCGATGGTGACGACGTCGCCGATTTTGTGGGTGAAGCCCTGGCCCGCCTCGTCGCGGTCGTCCACCGGCGCGAACATGGTGCCGAGATAGAGCGCGACGCCATCGGGATACTGATGGTGCCTGCCAATGGTCGCGGCCATCAGATCGGCCGGGTCGCGGCTGATCCTGCTCATGGCGCTCGCCCCCTCCAGGCGGAAGCCGTCTTCGCCGGTCACCGTCAGGGTCACCTCGGCGCGGCGGATGTCGTCGAGCGAGAAGCCGTGGCCGAAGAGGCGGATGAACGGCCCGATCGAGCCGCTGGCGTTGTTGTCCTTGGCCTTGCCGAGAAGCAAAGCGGAGCGGCCCTCGACGTCGCGCAGGTTGACGTCGTTGCCGAGCGCCGCGCCGACGATCGAGCCGGTCGACGAGGCGACCAGCACCACCTCCGGCTCCGGGTTGTTCCATGACGACATCGGGTGGATGCCGACCTCGGCGAGGTGGCCGACGGCGGCCATGGGCGGCGCCTTGGTGAAGATCTCGGCGTCCGGGCCGATGCCGACTTCGAGATATTGCGACCACAGCCCCTTGTCGATGAGCAGGTCCTTGAGCGCCATCGCCTCGGGCGAGCCCGGCTTCAGCTTGGCGAGGTCGTGGCCGATGAGGCCGCCGATCTCGGCGCGCACTTCAGCCGCACGCTCCGGCGCGCCGTGGGTGCGCTCCTCGATCACGCGCTCCAGCATCGATACGGCGAAGGTGACGCCGGCCGCCTTGATCGCCTGCAGGTCGACGGGTGACAGCAGCCAGGGTTTTGCCGGATCGCGCTTTCCGCGCGGCGTGTTGGCCAGAAGGTCGTCGAGCGAACCAATGGGCTCGCCGACCGCGTCGTGGGCGAGCCCGGCCGGCTCCGGCGCCTCGCACAGGTCGCGCATGGTCGCCGCCGCGGCCGAGATGTCGACGACCTCGACACCGCGCACCGCCACCACCGAGGGACCGCCGAGTTCGGGCCGCCAGACCCGGCCGACCAGGGTTGCCTGTCCGGCATCGTCGGGCAGCGCAAAGGTGGCGTTGGTGTTGAGATCCATGAGGTTCCTCTGTCCTTTTGTTGCGATTTGCACACAGGCGCCCGGAAATTCCCGGCCTTGCGGTCGATCAGGCAGAATCGCCTGTCGATCCTGCTAGAATCGACGGGCGCGGCTGGATCGCCAGGACGCCTTTTACCGCGTCCTCTGAAGAATTGGCACGGCCGATGGGGTATCGGCTTTTCTGGTGAGAAGGGGCTGAATCTATGCAGCATTTGACCAGGCTTGGTGCCGCCATTGTGGCGGGCGCGATCATGGTGCCTTGGGCGGCTTATGCGGCGGCGCCGGATAATCTCGGCGATGCGGCGCTTGCACCCAAGGCGGCGCCGGCATTGATTTCGCCGCTCGAATATCAACTCGGCACCGAGATGGTCGTGCGCGACTGGGTGTTGTGCATCTCACGGACCGTCGCCGAATCGCTTGTCAAAGCCCGCGCGGCCGGGGTCGAGGAAGCGCTGGCCGCCTATACCGACCTCAAGGCGTCGAAATCCTGCGGCCAGTTCTCGCGGCTCAGGGTCGTCCTGCACAAGTCGCTCTACGCCTCGGCGGCCGACGACAATGCCCAGGTGTTCAGCGCGGCGGTGAATATTTCCGGACATTGGGCGAATGCCTTCGTGGTCGAAGGCAGCCTGCCGGCGGAACACTAGGCCCGACAAGCAGATCGGCGCGTCGGCTGCGATGCGCCTTGCGGAATCCGGCCCTTGCTGCGGGACCCTTGCGGCTTTTGCCGATTGTGGTTGGCAGTCTGGAATTCTCCACGGAAAGGCCGCAAGTCGGCCAACCGATTGCCGGTTTCCGATGTCGAACTCCCTCGCGTTGGGGGCGAACGCAGCCTCTTGATGCTGCGTCCAACCGAAAGAGGGAAATCATGAAGAAGCTGATGATTGCTGCCGGCGCAGCTAGCTTGCTCGCACTGTCTTCGCTCGGGGCTCTGGCCGATCAGGCGCAGGGCTCGATCACCTCCGTCGATCCGACGGCGATGACCGTCACCCTCGACGATGGCAACACCTACGCCCTGCCTGCCAGCCTCGACGCGGCCTCGCTGCAGGTCGGCGAGAAGGTGCAGATCGAGTACAGCAAGGACGCCGACGGCAAGATGACCGCAACCGCGGTGACGCCGGCCTCCTGATCGCAGGCTTCTCGAAACCCAAATGGCGGCCGCGTCTCCCGGGCGCGGCCGCCTGCTTTTCGGGCAGCGCGGGTTTTCCCGCCGTTGGATCCTGCCGTTGCCCCAGGGCCGCCGCCGATCGGCCATCGTCGCGCCACGATTCGGTCGAGCAAACGCCCTGAATCGAGAGCGGATATTGCGACGCCCGATCGGGCAACGCGCGACGTCGGATACGTCGTGTTTCTTCTCAGGAGAGAAAAGAATGAAGAAGTTGGTGATCGCCGCGGGCGCGGCGGTGCTTCTGGCTGTGTCGTCGCTCGCGGCGTTGGCCGATGAAGCGTCGGGGTCGATCACGAACGTCGACGATTCGGCCATGACCATCACGCTCGACGACGGCAACACCTATGTGTTGCCGGCCGACGTCGATCCGGCGTCCTTGCAGGAAGGCGACCAGGTCACGGTCGAATACACCAAGGACGCCGACGGAAACATGGCGGCGTCCGCGGTGACGATGGCGCAGTAGCCGCAGGCATGTGAGCCGGTGAACGGCGGCCGCCTCACGCGCGGCCGCCGTTTCGTCTGCCGTTGAGCGAATTTTCAGTGTCGGAAACATCATTATCGCCGTAGGCTGTCCGCGAGGGGCAGGGGGCGACAGATGACGGCGACGCTCACCGGGTTGGCAAGACGCCACCCGCTTCTCGGTTTCTTTGTTCTCGCCTATGCCCTGTCGTGGTGGCCGTGGCTTTGGCTCCGGTTCGATCCCACGGCGATCGACGGGCCCATCCTGCCATTCGGGCCGTTGCTGGCGGCGGCCATCATGCTGGCGCTCATCGGCGGCTGGCCGGCGGTCCGTGCCTGGCTCATGAAGATCGCCGAATGGCGGGTCGGCTTCCTGTGGTACGCGCTGGCGCTGTTGCTGCCGGCCGCGATCACGGCGATGGCGGTCGGCGTCGATCTGTTCCTCGGTGCCGAACTGCCGCCGGGCGCTGAGCTGCCGGGTTGGGGCGACCTTGCGGCACGGTTTGTCGTCATCTTTGTGCTGATCGGGCTCGGTGAGGAGCCGGCCTGGCGCGGCTTTGCCCTGCCGCGCCTGATCGCGGGACGGACAGCGCTTGCCGGTGCGCTCATCCTGGGCCTGCTCCACGCCCTCTGGCATCTGCCGCTCTACGGTGTCGACTACGACTTCGCCAATCTGTGGCCGTGGCTGGCCTCGGTGCTCGCCGTGTCGGTCGTCACCGCATGGGTGTGGCTGGCGACGCGCGGCAATCTACTCCTGCCGGCGTTGCTCCACGCCGCGGTCAACACCGTCGCATTCCCGTGGGACTGGTTCACCGGCGACGACCAGCTTCGCCTGTGGTGGATTTGGGCGGGGCTGTGGGTGGCGGTGGCGGCGATCGTCGTCACGTCCTACGGCCTGGCGCTCTACCAGCCCAAGCCGCGGGTGATGTTGGGGTGAGGCCCTCTCACATCACTGCGCCGATCTGCCAGGGCACGAACTCGTTGTCGCCGTAGCCGAATTCCTCCGACTTCGACTTCTTGCCGGAGGCCACGGCGACGATCTCCTCGAAGATCTCGCGGCCCTTCTCCTCGATGGTGACGCCGTCGAGGATGTCGCCGCAGTTGATGTCCATATCCTCGGTCTGGCGATTGTAGGTGTCGGAGTTGGTGGCAAGCTTGATCGAGGGCGTCGGCTTGAAGCCGAAGGCGGAGCCGCGGCCGGTGGTGAAGGCGATGATGTTGCAGCCGGAAGCCACCTGGCCGGTGACACCGACCGGGTCGTAACCCGGCGAATCCATGAAGACGAAGCCGCGTGTGTCGATCGGCTCGGCATAATGGAAGACGCCGCGCATGGTGGTGGTGCCGCCCTTGGCGGCGGCGCCCAGCGACTTCTCGAGAATGGTGGTCAGCCCGCCGGCCTTGTTGCCGGGCGAGGGGTTGTTGTTCATTTCGCCGTGATTGCGCGCGGCGTAGTCCTCCCACCAATGGATGATGTCGACCAGCTTCTCGCCGATCTCCCTGGTTCCAGCACGGCGGGTGAGCAGGTGTTCGGCGCCGTAGATTTCCGGCGTTTCAGCGAGCACCGCCGTGCCGCCTTGCGTGACCAGCATGTCGGCGGCAAAACCAAGCGCCGGATTGGCGGTGATGCCGGAATAGCCGTCCGAGCCGCCGCATTGCAGCGCCAGCATGATCTCCGACACCGGCGCTGCCTCGCGCGCCGCCGCGTTGGCGTCGGCGAGCATCTCCTTGATCATCGCCACGCCACGCTCGACGGTCTTGCGCGTGCCGCCGGTGGCCTGGATGGTCATGGTGCGGAACATCTCGTTCTCCTTCAGGCCGTAGTCGTCTTCCAGATCGGAGATCTGCATCACCTCGCAGCCGAGGCCGACCATCAGGGCGCCAGCGAGGTTGGGGTGGTTGGCATAGCCCCATTGGGTGCGCTGCAGCGTCTGGTAGCCCTCCGAGCCGCGCCCGGCCATGCCGCAGCCCCAGCCCATGACGAAGGGCACGACGCCGTCGATGTTGGGAAAGCCTTCGAGGATGTCGGTGCGGTTGAAGGCGTCGGCGATGATGCGCGCGACGGTCGCCGAGCAATTCACGCTGGTCAGCACGCCGATGTAGTTGCGGGTGCCGACCTTGCCGTTCTTGCGGCGAAAGCCCTGGAAGGTGCGGCGCTCCGGAATGGCAAGCACCTGCTCGGGCCGCGCGTCCTCGGCAAAATGGTAATCGCGGGAGAATTCGGTGACGCCGCAATTGTGGGTGTGGATATGGTCGCCGGGCCGGATTGGCATGGTCGCAAAGCCGATGATCTGGCCGAACTTGCGGATCGGCTCGCCTTCGCGAATAGCCGCTGTCGCCATCTTGTGGCCCTTGGGCACCCGCGCCACTGCCGTGATGCCCTCGGCCAGCGCGCCGGGGAGAATCGGCTCGATGGCAACCACCAGATTGTCCGCCGGGTGCAGGCGCAGCACGCGCGGCGTCCTGGCACGTTCGGAGAGGCCCTCGGCGGGCGCGACGGTGGCATCGGTGGGGCTCATGGCGTCGGTCTTTCGGGATGCTGCGGAACTGCCGGATCGTGTCTATTCAGACAATAGGGCGAAACCGCTCCGTCGTCGCCCTCAGTTGGCGCGCGATCGGCGGTGGCGGGCCGGGCGCGGTCCGGAGAATGCCAGGTCGGCGGTGGCGCAGGCGGCCACCGGCCCGTCGGTCAGGATTCCGAGGGGCGGCTCCGGCCCGGTCTCGCCGCCCTTGATCCAGGCGATCTTGGCGCGGAGATAGGCGCGCATGCCGTCGATCTTGGCCGCTTTCTCGTCCAGTTCGGCCAGCCGCTCCTCGAGAATGGCGACATGGCGGGAACCGTCGTTGCCGCTGGCACGCACCTCTTCCAGAATCGCCGCGATCTCGCTCAACGTGAAGCCGAGCGACTGGGCGACGCGCACCAGCCGCGCCGTCGCCACGTCGGCTTGCGAGAACTCCTGATAGGGGTTGGAGCCGCCGCGCCGGCTGGCTTCCGGCTGCAACAGCCCGCGCTTGACGTAGAAGCGCACCGTATCAGGTGAAAGATCGGCAGCGCGGGCGAATTCGGAGATCAGCATCGGCTGGCGTGCGGTTCGGGATTGACCATGGAGTTTACTCCAGGGTTATACCGGCGCCAATCGAACCATGGAAGAGGCGAACGACATGAAGACCGCATTGGTGACCGGTGCTTCGGCGGGCATCGGCGAGGCTATCGCCCGCAGGCTGCTGGCCGAGGGCTACCGCGTCTATGCCGGCGCGCGGCGGGTGGAGCGCATGAGCGACCTTGCCGCGGCGGGGGCGACGGTTCTGGCGCTCGACGTCACCGACGATGCGTCGATGGTGGCCGCCGTCGAGGCGATCATAAGCGAAGCGGGGAGTATCGACGTGCTGGTCAACAATGCCGGCTATGGCTCCTACGGATCGCTGGAGGAAGTGCCGCTCTCCGAAGCCCGCCGCCAGTTCGAGGTCAACGTCTTCGGTCTGGCGCGGCTGACCCAGCTCGTGCTGCCGGCCATGCGCGAGAAACGTAGCGGCGCCATCGTCAATATCAGCTCGATCGGCGGCAAGATCTACGAGCCCTTCGGCAGCTGGTACCACGCCACCAAGTTCGCGGTGGAAGGTTTGAGCGACAGCCTCAGGCTGGAGCTTGAGCCGTTCGGCATCCGCGTCATCGTCATCGAGCCGGGCGCCATCAAGAGCGAATGGAGCGGGATCGCCCACGACAACCTTCTTCAGTATTCCGGCGCCGGTCCGTACAAGCCCCATGCCGAGGCCCATGCACGGCTGCTCGGCAGCGCGGATACCTCGTCGATGGGATCATCGCCGCCCGAAGCGGTGGCGAAGGTCGTGTCGCGGGCGCTCGCGGCGCGGCGGCCACGCGCGCGCTATCCCGCCGCTGGCGGTGCCGGGCCGATCCTGCTGCTGCGGAGGTTTCTTCCCGATCGTCTGTTCGACCGGGCGCTGAGGCTGATGTTCCGGTTGGCGGGCTAGGCGGGGCTAGAGCGACGCGTCCTGGATTTCAGCCCGCGTCGGGAAGCTCGGCTGGGCGCCTTCCCTGGTGCAGGCGAGCGAGCCGGCGACCGCGGCGCGCGCCATCGCCGTCCTCAGGCTGGCGCCTTCGTCCAGCCACGCCGCCAGAACACCGCAGAAGGTGTCGCCGGCTCCGGTGGTGTCGACCGGCGTCACCTGAAGTGCCGGCACGCGGATTACCTCCTTGCCGTCGGCTGCAATCGCGCCGTCCGGTCCGAGCGTTGCGATGACCGTGCGGCCGAGCGTTGCGGCGAGTGCGGTGACGGTTTCCTCCGGCGTGCCGCCGGCAACGGCGAGATGCTTGGCGAGGTCGGTCGCCTCGTGCTCATTGACGATCAGCATGTCGAAGGCCACCAGCTCGTCGGGCGATAGCGGCTCATAGGGGGCGAGCGAGAGGATCACGCGGGCGCCGGCGGCGCGCGCGTCAGCGGCGGCGGCATAATTCTGGGCGACGGGCACTTCCATCTGCAGAAGCAGCGTGTCGCCGGAGCCGAAGGCGCCCTCCGGAATGGCCGCCGCGTCGGCGTGGGCGTTGGCGCCCGGCGACAGGGCTATGGTGTTCTCGCCGCCTTCGTCGACGGTGATGATGGCAACGCCCGTCGTCCCGGTGCGATGGGTGACGGCGGTGAGGTCGACGCCGCCGGCTTCCAGCTCGCGCAGAGCCGTCTGGGCGAAGTCGTCATTGCCGATGGCGCCGACGAGCCGCACCGCGGCGCCGGCGCGGCAGGCGGCAAGCGCCTGATTGGCGCCCTTGCCGCCGGGGATCAGGGCGTAATCGGTGCCGTGCACCGTCTCGCCCGGCCCGGGAATGCGCTTCACGCGCGTGACCATGTCGACATTGATCGAGCCGAAGACTGTAATCATGGCAGGTTTCGCCTGATGTCCTCTGGCCCTAGCGCTCGGTGAAGGGGATGCCGCCCTTGGCCTTGTCGGTCTTGGGGGACTCGATGATCTGCACCGTCACCACCTCGGCCGGAACGCCGAAGTTCTCGACCATGGCGTCGGTCAGGCCCTTCATCAGCTTCTTCTTCTGCTCCGGCGTGCGCCCCTCGGCGCAATAGACCATGATTTCAGGCATTTCCTTGTGTTCTCCGCATGAGGGTGGGGCGCACTTTGCCCCATTGCCCCGGACGGCGGCAATCCCGCTTGCCCTGCGGCCTCTTCGCATCCGCACCCGCCCTTTTCGCAGGTGCACAATCCGGCTAAACAAGAAGCCGGAGTAGCAGTTTGCAGGGGGCGTTTCCGTGCCGATCAAGAAAATCCTCGTCGCCAACCGGTCGGAAATCGCCATCCGCGTCATGCGCGCAGCCAACGAACTTGGCCGCCGCACCGTGGCGGTGTTCGCCGAGGAGGACAAGGTCGCCCTGCATCGCTTCAAGGCGGACGAGGCCTATCAGATCGGCAAGCTCGCCGACGGCAAGACGCTGGGGCCGATCGCCGCCTATCTGTCGATCCCCGAGATCATCCGCGTGGCCAGGGAATCGGGCGCCGACGCCATCCATCCCGGCTACGGCCTGCTGTCCGAAAGCCCGGAATTCGCCGAGGCCTGCGCCGATGCCGGCATCACCTTCATCGGTCCGCCGCCGGAAACCATGCGCCTGCTTGGCGACAAGGTGTCGGCGCGCAATCTGGCCGTCTCGGTCGGCGTGCCGGTCATGCCGGCGAGCGATCCGCTGCCCGATGACATCGAGAAAGCGAAGACGATCGCTGCCAGGATCGGCTATCCGCTGATGCTCAAGGCGTCGTGGGGCGGTGGCGGGCGCGGCATGCGCGTCATTGCCGACGAGGCGGCGCTTGCCCGCGACCTCATCGCCGCGCGCCGCGAGGCCAAGGCCGCCTTCGGCAAGGACGACGTCTATCTGGAAAAGCTGGTCGAGCGCGCCCGCCACGTCGAGGTGCAGATCCTCGCCGACTCGCACGGGTCCATCGTCCACCTGTTCGAGCGCGACTGCACCGTGCAGCGCCGCCACCAGAAGGTCGTGGAGCGCGCGCCGGCGCCCTATCTCGACGAGGAGAAGCGCAACGAGCTGTGCATCTATGCCATCCAGATCGCCCGTGCGGCCAAGTATCAGGGTGCCGGTACGGTCGAGTTCCTCATGGATGCCGATACCGGTGCCATCTTTTTCATCGAGGTCAACCCGCGCATCCAGGTCGAGCACACGGTCACCGAGGAGGTGACCGGCATCGACATCGTCAAGGCGCAGATCCGGTTCGCCGAGGGCGCGTCGATCGGCGACAGGGAACCGGGCTGCGTGCCGCGCCAGGGCGATATCCACCTGAACGGCCATGCCCTCCAGTGCCGCATCACCACCGAAGACCCGGAGCAGAACTTCATTCCCGACTACGGCCGCATTACCGCCTATCGCGGCGCTACCGGCTTCGGCATCCGTCTCGATGGCGGCACAGCCTATTCCGGCGCGGTGATCACCCGCTTCTACGATCCGCTGCTGGAGAAGGTCACCGCCTGGGCGCCGTCGCCAAGCGAGGCGATCGCGCGCATGAACCGGGCGCTGCGCGAATTCCGCATCCGCGGCGTGGCCACCAACCTGACCTTCCTGGAAAACGTCATCAGCCACCCGCAGTTCCGCGACGCCAGCTACACGACGCGCTTCATCGACGAGACGCCGGAACTCTTCGAGTCGGTGCGCCGGCGCGACCGCGCCACCAAGCTCCTCACCTACATCGCCGATGTCACCGTCAACGGCCATCCGGACACCAAGAACCGGCCGCGCCCGGACAAGGAGGCGCTGGTGGTGCCGGCGCCGTCCTTCGGCGTCGATCCGGCGCCCGGCACCAAGCAGCGGCTCGATGCCGATGGCCCGGAAGCATTCGCCAGGTGGATGCGCGCCGAGACGCGGCCGCTGGTCACCGACACCTCCATGCGCGACTCGCACCAGTCGCTGCTCGCCACCCGCATGCGCTCGCATGACCTCGTCGAGATCGCTCCGGCCTATGCGGCGGCTCTGCCGCAGCTTCTGTCGCTGGAATGCTGGGGCGGCGCCACCTTCGACGTCGCCATGCGGTTCCTGGCCGAAGACCCGTGGGAGCGGCTCGCCGATATCCGCGAGAGGACGCCGAACATCCTCTTGCAGATGCTGCTGCGCGGCTCCAACGCCGTCGGCTACGCCAACTACCCCGACAATGTCGTGAAGTTCTTCGTGCGCCAGGCGGCCGATGCCGGCGTCGATCTCTTCCGCGTGTTCGACTGCCTGAACTGGGTGGAGAACATGCGCGTCTCCATGGACGCGGTCGCCGAGGCCGGCAAGCTCGTCGAAGGCGCCATGTGCTACACCGGCGACATCCTCGATCCCGCGCGCCCCAAATACGACCTGAAGTACTACGTCAATCTGGCGCGCGAACTGGAAAAGGCCGGCGCCCACATCATCGGCATCAAGGACATGGCGGGCCTGCTCAAGCCGGCTGCGGCGAAGATACTGGTGACGGCGCTCCGCCAGGAGACCGATCTGCCGATCCATCTCCACACCCACGACACCTCGGGCGTGTCGGCGGCCTCGGTGCTGGCGGCGGTGGAGGCCGGCGTCGATGCCTTCGACGCGGCGATCGATTCCATGTCGGGGCTCACCTCGCAGCCCTGTCTCGGTTCACTGGTCGAGGCACTGCAGGGCACCGAGCACGATACCGGCCTCGACCCCGACGCCATCCGCAAGATATCGTTCTATTTCGAGAAGGTGCGCGGCCAGTATCTCGCCTTCGAGTCGGACCTGCGCTTCGGCGCCTCGGAGGTCTATCTCCACGAGATGCCGGGCGGCCAGTTCACCAACCTCAAGGAGCAGGCGCGCGGGCTCGGCCTGGAAGCACGCTGGCACGAGGTCGCGCGCGCCTATGCCGACGTCAACATGATGTTCGGCGACATCGTCAAGGTGACGCCGTCGTCCAAGGTGGTTGGCGATCTGGCGCTGATGATGGTTGCCGGCGACCTTACGCCTGAAGACGTGCTCGACCCTGACCGCGATATCGCCTTCCCCGGCTCGGTCGTGCAGATGATGCGCGGCGATCTCGGCCAGCCGCCGGGCGGCTGGCCCGAAGCCCTGCAGAAGAAGGTGCTGAAGGGCGAGACGCCGATCACGGTGCGTCCGGGCTCGCTGCTGCCGCCGGCCGACCTGGTGGCCGAGCGCGCGGCGGTCGAGGAGAAATCCGGCGCGGCAGTCGACGATCGGGCGCTCGCCTCCTATGTCATGTACCCCAAGGTCTTCACCGATTTTGCCCATGCGGCCGAGCTTTACGGCCCGGTCAGCGTGCTGCCGACGCCGGTCTTCTTCTACGGCCTGCCGGCCGGCGAGGAAGTTCCGGTCGAGCTTGAGCGCGGCAAGACGCTGATCGTGCGCACCCAGGCGGTTGGCGAGCCCGATGCCGAAGGCAATGTTCGCGTCTTCTTCGAGCTCAACGGCCAGCCGCGCATGGTCAAGGTGCCGGATCGCTCGCGTGGTGCGCTCGCAGGCACGGGCGGCGCCCGGCGCAAGGCCGAGGAGGGCAATCCGCTGCACGTCGCTGCGCCCATGCCGGGCGTGGTCTCGACGCTGGCCGTCCAGTCCGGCCAGGAGGTCAAGGCCGGCGACGTGCTCTTGTCCATCGAGGCGATGAAGATGGAGACGGCGCTGCACGCCGAGCGCGACGGCACCATCGCCGAGGTGCTCACCAAGGCCGGCGCCCAGATCGACGCCAAGGATTTGCTGCTGGTGTACGCAGTGTAGTCACCGGCAGGCCTTTGACCCCGGTTTCCGCTCTCGCTCCACCGGAGGATGACGGACTGCCCCTGCGGCGCTGCGGCGCTTGACCCGGGCTCCGGCCGAGCGAAAGGAATCTCTTCCGGCTCCTGTCCGCATTCCTGAGGAGCGTGGAGGAGAGCCATGTTCGCCTGGGCGACGAAACGGCGACCGGCCGAAGAGCGTGACTGGTATTGGGCGGCGAGCCCGGAGGCGCGCCGTGAATACGACGCCTTCGGTCCGTGGACCGATCCCGTGCGTAGCGAAAGCGAGATGCCGCCCCGCTTCCGCGCCGCCTATGCCGACCAACGCGACGCCCATTTCCTGCTGAAAGTGCCGATCGGCGCCGAGCGCAGCCAGGTGCGGCCGGGCATGAGCCTCTACAGGCTGGTGCTCGCCGTCCACGACGACCGGCTCAGCCTGCTGCGTCTTGTCGGAGGCGAGATAGCGACGCGCACGATCGCCTGGGCCGATATCGCCGCCATCCGCAGCACCACCAACCTGCTGCGCGCCAGCTGGTCGCTGCTCCTCAGGGATGGCGACGTTGTCACCATCGACCACAACACAGTGTCGAGCCATCGCCTCGAAGGGGTGACCGATTTCGTCCGGGACAAGCTGATCCCCGGTGCCGAGCGGCCCAACGAGGAGGGGGAGAGCGGATCGATCACGGTCGCCGACCTTTTCTTCCAGAACATGCTCAATGCGGTGCGCCGCAACACGCCGCGGCCGGTGAGGCCGATCCATTTCGAGCCGCGCGACCGGCCCTGCCGCGACGAGCACGGCCGCCGCCGTCTGGCGACTGGCCTGTTGATCCTTGACGCCACCGACGAACTCATCATCGTCGACCGCGAGGTGCCGATGCGGCGCTATTTCCGTCCGACCTATGCCGCGCGCGTGACCTACATCCCCTATGTGGCGCTGACCGGCTTTGCGCTTGTGCCGCCGCCGGACGGCAAGGCGCGCTTCTGCGAGCTGAGGCTCACCATCGACCGTCAGACGATCGTCCAGTCCTGCCTCATATCGCCGGACGGGGTGGCGGCCTGCCTCGCCGAGCACGGAGTTCCGCAGAGGGCGGGCCAATGATGTCGGGTCAGCTCGCGAGATAGCGCTCCAGCTTGTCGATGCAGCCGTCCCAGCCAGCGAGGTGCATGTCGCGCACGGCCTCGACGGCAAAGCGCTCGTGAGTGAGCACCAGCTCGGTGCCTTCGGCATGGGCAAGGAACATCACGCGCACGAGCGTCGGCCCGCCCGGCACGATGCTGACGCTCCAGGTGTAGACCAGTTCCTCCGGCGGGCGCACGCGCTCGAACGTGCCGGAGATCCAGGTGATCGAGCCGTCCCGCTCGAGATTGGCGATGCGGTAGGCGCCGCCTTCGCGGAGGTCGACCTCTGCCTCGGGGCAGGAGACGTCGCCCGGACCCCACCACTCTCTCAGCGCTTCCGGTTCGGTCCACGCTGCGAAGACCTTGTCGCGCGGCGCGCGGATCACGCGCCTCAGCGTCAGTGCGGTCGGCTCCACTGGCGTCAGTCCTTCTTCCTCTCGACGAAGGCGGCGAGGCGGTCGATCTGGCCGGTCCAGAACTCGGCGTAGCCGCGAATCCACTCGTCGGCGTTGGCCATCGGCCCGGCATCGAGCACGCAGGACTGGATGTTGCCGTCGCGCTTGCGGCGGATCAGCCCGGCACGCTCCAGCACGAAGAGATGCTTGGAAATGGCGTTGAGCGACACGCCGAACGGATCGGCCAGTTCGCTCACGCGGGCCGGGCCCTTGGCGAGCGTGCGCAGCAGCGCCCGCCGCGTGCGGTTGGCGAGTGCGTGGAAGATGTCGTCGAGCCGGTCGTCCTCGGCGGCGATGTTGGTGGCCATTGCATCCTCAACCAGATGGTTGACAGTCTCTCGCCTGTCGCCTAAGAAGCCTATCAACCAATCGGTTGACACCTTAGGCTGCCGATCCCGACAGGTCAAACAGGAGACTGCCATGTCCATCCATCAGGAAGTGACCATCAATGCCAGCCCCGCCGCCGTCTTCGGCGTGCTCACCACCTCGGTCGATTTCACCAGGATGACCGGCGGCCGAGCGGCGGTGATCTCGAAGGAAGCCGGCGGCGCGGTCAGCCTGTTCGGCGGCGATATCGAGGCACGCAATGTCGAACTGGTCCCGGGCACGCGGGTGGTGCAAGCGTGGCGGTCGAAGGCGTGGCCGGCCGGCGTCTACTCGATCGTGTCGTTCGCGCTCGCCGCCGACGGCAAGGGCACGAAGGTCACCTTCGACCAGTCCGGCCATCCGGCTGAAGCGGAGCAGATGCTGGAAGGCGGCTGGCAGCAGATGTACTGGCAGCCGATGCAGGCGATGTTCGCCGGCAAATGAGCCGTGGTCAGTCCGTGCCCGTTGCGACGGTGACGCGCAGCCGGTTGCCGGCCGGATCGGTTGTTTCGAAGCCGCTGTCGATATCGCGCACATCGCCGAGGCGCGTTCGCATGGCGGCGAGATCGCTCGCCGCCGGTACGGTGATGCCAAACCAGCGCAGCCCGGCCGAATCCGGCGGCGCCTGCGGCGCGCCGACGCCGGCCCAGGTGTTGAAGGCGAGCGCGTGCGGCTGATAGCCGAGCGTCACGTCGCCCATGCGCACGCGCTTCACCAGCATCTGGCGGCCGAACCCGACGCCGTCCTCGGCGTAGAAGGCCATCGCCTCGTCGAGGTCGCCGACATGCAGGTGCACGTGGCCGATGCGCGTGCCTGCCGGCAGCTTTTCACGGACCTCGTCTTCCCGCTTCAGTTCGCCGAGCAGCGAGTGGAGGTCGATGGCGTCGCGGCCGGAATGCCGGCGTCCGTCGGTGGTCAGCGCGTAGAAGGTGTCGCCGTCCGTCTTGAAGGTGCCGCGCCACGGCGTCTCGAAGGTCATCTCGATGCCGTTGCCGTCGAGGTCCCAGAGATAGACCGCCTCGGAGACGAGGTGGTCGGTCGGCGAATTGGGGATGCGCGCCGCCATCAGCCGCGCGGTGACGACGGCAAGGTCGCGCCGCGTCGGCACATGCAGGGCGACGTGGTAGAGCCCGCTGGTGTGCTGCACCACTGGGCGCTCTGCGCCGGGCTCGAGCACGATCAGCACCGTGCCGCCGGCGCCGAGCGCGATGCCGCCGTCGTCGCGGCTGATCTCGGTCAGACCCACCATGTCGCGCCAGATGAGGAGGGCGCGCTCGGCGTCGGTGACGGCGATATGGACCGGGCCGAGCCGGGTCGTGGCGGGGAGTGTCATGGCGGAAGCCTAGGTCATGTCCGGGACTATTTGCAGTAGAGCCCGCGACTCGGGCCGGCCGTGCGTCGTTTGATGCGGTCGAGGTGGAAGTGAGTGGCATGGTAGCTGTCGGTGCCCGGACCCAGAACGGTCGTGAACGGCCCGCAGGCAGACCGGCGCACGGCCTTGAGGAAGGCGGCCTTGTCGTCGTCGCCATTCCAGCCGCTTTCCACGTCGATCCAGCCGATGCCGTCCACCTTGAAGGCCGAAATGTCGATGGCGTTGCCGCGGGCGTGCTCGCTGAGCTTGGCGTCGGCCAGGCCGTCGCGGTTGCGGCAGGCATAGGAGGCGGCAATTCTGAGCCCCGTCACCCTGGCGTGCAGCGCCTTCAAGGCGATAGGCTGCACCGTGCTGTCGATCCAGTCGGCGAGCGTCTCGGCGAAGTCGCAGTTGACCAGCGCCTTGGTGGTGAAGGCGACGGCGCCGCCGTCGAGGCCGGCGACCGAGACCGGCGCGGGAATGCCGCAGGCCCCGTCCTCGACCGGCGGCAGCGGCGTCGCCTCGACGCCGAGCCTGGCGATGACCACGCCGCAGGTGGAACGCGCCGCCGGCGGCGGTACCTCGATCGGGGCGACGGCTTGCGGCCGTGCCTGCGGCTCCGGCACCAGCGGCGCGGTCTCGATGCCGGTTGCCGGCGCGTAGCCAAGCGCCGGCCCACCGCCGTCGCCCGGTCTCAGCCGCGGCATCGGCACGGAAAGCAGGTCGGTGGTCGCCGGTGCTTTGGACGTCGCGGGCGCTGTTGGTGCTGCCTGGGCCGGCTGCGGCCGGCGCAGCGCGTCTTCCAGCGTTGCCGCCGGCGGTCCCATTAGCCGCTCGAAGAACTGGACCGGGTCTTCGGCCCGCGCCGCAGCCGTGGTGGCCAGGCAGGCCAGGCCGAAGAGAACCGGAGTGACGCGTCGCACCGTGTGGTCGCCCTGCCCTTATGCGCCCTCCGGCGCCGCTGACCGCGAGCGAAGCAGCAGAATGCGGCCTTTTTCAAGCGCGCCGCGTGGCGATCGCTTCCTGATGCAGTTCCAGGGCGTGGATGTCGAAGCAGCAGAAGATGATCCGCTGCAGCACTCCGGGCTCGTCGTCCACCACGTCGGCGACGGTATCGACCGCGATCACCGCGGCGCGGTCGGCGGGGAAGCCATAGATGCCGGTGGAGATCGACGGGAAGGCGATCGAGGTCAGGCCGTGGTCGCGGGCGATCTCCAGGGAGCGCCGGTAGCAGGAGGCGAGCAGCGCATCCTCATTGGCGCGGCCACCGCGCCAGACGGGGCCGACGGTGTGGATGACGTGCCGTGCGGCCAGGCGGTAGCCCGCCGTGATCTTGGCATCGCCGGTGCTGCAACCACCCAGCGTGCGGCATTCCTCGCGCAGCCGTGGCCCCGCCGCGGCGTGGATGGCGCCGTCGACGCCGCCGCCGCCAAGCAGTGAAGTGTTGGCGGCGTTGACGATGGCATCCACGGCGAGCGTGGTGATGTCGGCGCGGATCGCCAGAAGCGAAACTTCGGGCATCGGTGCGGTCATGTATGCCCTCCCAGGCTCTGCCGTTTGTCACCGCTTTCGGGCATAGTTCGCCGATGTGGCCGCCCTGGGGCGCGCCGGCAGCGGAGACCAGGCATGGCTGAAAGCATCGGCAACTACCTCATCCGGCGGCTTGCCGAGAACGGCGTCGGTCACGTCTTCGGCGTCCCCGGCGACTATGTGCTCACCTTCTTCAAGCAGATGGAGGAGGGCCCGATCAAGGTCGTCAACACCTCCGACGAGCAGGGCGCCGGCTTTGCGGCGGATGCCTATGCGCGCGTCAACGGGCTGGGCGCGGCCTGCATTACCTATTGCGTCGGCGGGCTGAAGATCGCCAATGCCGCCGCCCAGGCCTTCGCCGAGCGTTCGCCGGTGGTGATCATCAGCGGCGCACCGGGAACCCACGAGAAGCACCGCGGGCCGCTGCTGCATCACACCGTGCGCGGCTTCGACACCCAGCTCCGCGTCTTCGAACAGCTCACCGTCGCCCAGGCGGTGCTCGACGATGCGGCGACCGCTGCCTTCGAGATCGAGCGCGTTCTGGCGGCCGTGCGCCGCGAGAGCCGGCCGGTCTATATCGAGATCCCGCGCGACATGGCGAGCGCCGAGATCGGACCGCTCACCCGCCATCTGGCGGCCGAGGAGCCCGGCGACGCGGAAGCCCTTGCGGTGGCGGTGGCGGAGGCCGCCGAGCACCTCGGTCGCGCCGAGCGCCCGGTGATCCTTGCCGGTGAGGAGCTGCATCGCTTCGGCCTTCAGGCGGAGCTGGCCGCGATCGTCCACAAGACCGGCATTCCGGTCGCCGCCACCATTACCGGCAAGTCGGTCTTCCCGGAATCCGACCCCGCCTATCTCGGCATCTATGAGGGCGCCATGGGCCGCGATTCGGTGCGCGACTATGTCGAGAAGAGCGATTGCCTGATGCTGCTCGGCGCCCAGCTGACCGACATGAATCTCGGCATCTATACGGCGCGCATCGATCGGCGCTACGCCATCTATGCCGCCAGCGATCGCATCGCCATCGGCCATCATTCGTTCGACGGCGTCGGCATGGCCGAATTCGTCTCGGCGCTCGCCGCCCATCCCTGGCAGCGGCGCGCCGTGCCGCCCTTCGAGCACCCGGAGCATCCGGGCATGTTCAACCCGTCCGTCAAGGCGATGACCGTCGAGGCGCTGTTCCGCCAGGTCAACGCCTTTCTCGAGGACGACACGGTGGTCATCGCCGATACCGGCGATGCGCTGTTCGGTGCCGAGGACCTCTACATCCACAACAGCGCGCATTTCCTGGCGCCGGCCTATTACTGCTCGCTCGGCTTCGCCGTGCCGGCGGCGCTCGGCGTCAAGGCGGCACGGCCCGACCTCCGGGCGCTGGTGCTGGTCGGCGACGGCGCCTTCCAGATGACCGGCATGGAGGTGGCGACGCTTGCCCGCTACGGGGCGAACCCGATCATCGTCGTGCTCGACAATCAGGGCTACGGCACCGAGCGGCCGATGCTCGATGGCGCCTATAACGATGTGGCCACCTGGCACTACTGGAAGATTCCGGAGGTGATGGGTGCCGGGCTGGGCGTCAAGGTCGAGACCGAGATCGAGTTTGACGAAGCGTTGAAACGGGCGCGCGACAACGTTGCCGGCGTGTCGATCATCCAGGTGATGCTCGACCGCGACGACCATTCGCCGGCGCTTCTGCGCCTAACCGCCACGCTCGGCGAGCGCGCCCGCGGCAAGGCGTGAGGCAGGCGGCGAACGCGCCAGCCTGTGACCAGCGCCACCTCCGGGCTTTCTGAATTGGCGCAAAGGCTCTAAATCTTGTGCCGGAAGTTTCACCGAGGGGGTATCCAGAAGGAGGATTCCATGCGGTTTTTCAAGCGTTTCCGTTCGGCTATCGTTGCGCTCATCGCCATTGCCGGTGCCAGCCTGGTTGCGTCGTCTGCCTGGGCCGACAGCGGCTCGATGAGCATCCATATCGTCAAGGGCGGTTTCTTCATCGGCGCATCGGCCGGTAGCGGGACGCTGACATTCCACGGCCGGCGCTATCGGCTCGATATCGGCGGCATCAGCGGCGGTCTGGTGATCGGCGCCGCCAAGGCCGACTTCTACGGCACGGTCAGCCACATCAGGCGCCCGTCAGACGTCAGCGGCGTCTATGCCGCGGTCGGCGCCGGCGCTGCCGGCGTGAAGGGCAGGGGCGCCATCATTCTCAAGAACGAGAAGGGCGCTCTGCTCGAGCTGCACGGCCGCCAGGAAGGCCTGATGATCAATGCCGACTTGAGCGGCATGGCGATCGGCCTGAAATAGGCGCCAGACGTATCCGTGCGGCGGCTTCAGCGGCCGCCGCCGCTTTTCCCGTCACGCAGCGAGGCGAGGGCACCCGCATGGCTTCCCCGAAATGGGCTTCCATGGCGACGGCGCCGCGTGACGGCAGCCTTGTCCTGGTGCGCGTGCGCGCCAGCGAGCAGGGGCCGGCTGAAGTCGATGCGGTGCGCTGGGCGGTCTCGGCGCGCTCCGGCGAGGAAGGCTGGGTCGCCAACGATTCCGATCCCTTCGCTCGCGTCGCTTATGGCGAGGGCGAGCTGGCCGGCTGGTCGCCACTGCCGACCCAACTCCCGACCTTGCGTTCGCAGCGCCTTGCCGCCGGCGATCCCGCGCCATCGTCATCCACGCCGGACGAGGCGGACGGCGGCGGGATTTGAGCTTCGCGCTAGAGGCTGATCTTCCAGAAATCCAGAACGTCACGAACTTCGCCGAACGGATAGTGTGTGAGCGCTGGATTTTCGAGGCTCGCCTTAATCTGTGCCTTGCGCTTCTGAACGGCCCTCTGAACGTGATCGCTGAAAGGTGCCGTGCCGGGAGGCGGCTGTTTGTGCTCCGGAGTTGGCCAGGATTTCGGATAGTACGGTGGCGTGCCGGCTGATTTCACAAGCTGGGCTTCTGCTTCAACTGACGGATGCTCGCAGACCCAGTCGTAAAGGTAATACGCGCAGGTGCGTAGCACCGTCTTGATCTCGGGTAGGGCATCCGTAAAGCCTTTCAACGGTGTGGGAAGCCAGATCATGTTGCCGACACATGAGAAATATTTCGGATCCTGAACGATCGGACTTGCCGTGGCAAAATTGGGGTCGTCGTATCCCCAGATGTGACAAACCGTCCAATTCTTCGGCTTGGGACGCCCGACGCCAAGCGCTGCGACGAGCGCATTGAGAGCCGCGACATTTCCCTCATATTTGTCGAGTTTGATTCCGGTGCGACGACTTCGGTTTGTCGATCGCTCGGTCCACGCTGCGTTGTAGAGCAGACGCCCACGTGCGGCGTGTGGCGCCCAAACAGGCAGCGCGTGGAACGTGTCGGGATGAACCCAACGGGCGGTGCGCGCAATTAGGTCAACTACCGCTGGGATGTCTTGTCGGATGACCTCGGTGCCGTCAGGTATGACAAGCGGCTGTGCCATCGGTCCCTCATCCTCCTTGCGTTCGAGTGCGTAGGTCCCTCACATAGACCCCTTCCTCGGGTCCAGCATTGGTTTCACGCGCCGATGCCGCAGAAGTGCTTGGTGAATCATTCATCGTGGGCGTAGCGGCCGCTTCCGCATCTTCGGCGCCGGTTACTGGCGAAAGGGCAAGGCGATCTATGAGCAACAGAACGGTCCGCTATACCAAAGGTGAGATCGGCGATGTCCGCGTGGTGGAGGATTTTCTGCCTTCACCGGACGAACTTGTCGTTGCCGACGACACCGTGAAGGTCACTCTCAGCCTGACGCGGCGCAGCGTCGACTTCTTCAAACACGAAGCCGGGAAGCGGAACGTGCCCTACCAGCGCATGATCCGCGCCCTGGTCGACGGCTATACAGAGCGGCACTCCGGCAAGCGCCGCCGGCAGGGTTGATCCCGTTCACGCCCCGCCCCACGGCACGACCGTGAGGCGTGGGACCGCTTCGCGGGCCGCCATTTGGACCCAGGTGCAGGTCTCGCGTGATGCCCGTCACAGACCGCGCCGCCCTATTCCGCTATGCCGCCGCGCGATAGCTCCGGCCATCGACCGGACGCGCGCCGTTCATCTCGTGGTGAGAAGATCCTATGCATGCTGTTTCCAGCGGCCCCGCCCGTGCGGGGCTGGTCTTCCTTGTCGCCTTCGCCCTCGCCTGTCTGATCGCCGTCTTCGCGGGCGCGCTCGGCGAAGCCGCGCCCATGGTGACCATGTTCACCCCCGCCAGCGCCGTGCTGGTCGTGATGCTGGCGACGGGGGAGGCGCGCTCGGGCTCGGCCTGGCGGTCGCTCGGCCTCGGGGGCTTGGGGTTCGGCGGCTGGCCCTTGGCCATCATCGCCCCGGTCCTCGTGCTTCTGGCCAGCTACGTGGCCGTCTGGGCGTTTGGCTTCGGCACGCTGGTTCTGCCTCAACTCACGCGCAGCCTGCCGGCAACGATCGTCCATCTCGGGCTCGGTCTGGTCATTGGCCTCGTCCTCGCCCTGGTGGAGGAGGTCGGCTGGCGCGGCTACATGCTGCCCCGGCTGGCGGTCATTGGCCCCCTCGGTGCCATGCTGCTGGTCGGGCTCATGCACGGCCTATGGCACCTGCCGCTGATCCTGATGACGCCGTACTACCACCACGACGGCAGCGTGCTGTTGGTCGTGCCGTTGTTCCTGGTTACCCTGACGCTGGCCGGGGTCTTCTACGGCACGCTGCGTCTGGTGACCGGCAGTGTCTGGCCGGTGGCGCTCGCCCACGCGGTGTTCAATGCGGTGTGGGAAACCTTGAGCGGCTTCACCACGACCGAGGCGCCCGAGACGCTCGAATACGTCGGCGGCGAAAGCGGTGTTGGCGTCATCGCCGGCCTCGCGGTCGTAGCGCTGGTGCTGGTGCGCCGCACACGGGCCGGTCAGGCGGTTGCGGTGTGAGAAGCGGCAAGGGTATGCCGCCTATGGTGTCTTCCACCGCACGACAGTGAGCGCCTTGCGGCGCGTGGCCTTCAGGGGCATGCCGCGCGGTTAGCCGTCCTCACGCCGCCAGCCAGCCGCCGTCCATGGTGACGAGCGAGCCTGTCATGTTTCGCGCCGCATCGGAGCAGAGGAACACGGCGAGCCCGCCAATCTCCTCCACGGTGACGAACTGTTTTGTCGGCTGGGCGGCCAGCATGACGTCGCGCTTTACCTCGTCGGCCGTCATGTTGCGCGCCTTCATGGTGTCGGGAATCTGCTTCTCGACCAGCGGCGTCCACACATAGCCGGGGCAGATGGCATTGACCGTGATGCCTTGCTCAGCCGTCTCCAGCGCCACCACCTTGGTCAGCCCACCAAGCCCATGCTTGGCGGCGACATAGGCCGCCTTGTAGGGCGAGGCGTTGAGCGCATGGGCGCTCGCCGTCATGATGATGCGGCCCCAGCCCTTGGCGCGCATCTTCGGCAGGCCGGCGCGGATCACGTGGAAGGCCGAGGACAGGTTGATGGCGATGATCGCGTTCCACTTGTCGATGGGGAACTCGTCCACCGGTGCCACATGCTGGATGCCGGCATTGGGACAGAGGACGTCGATGGCGCCGAATTCCTTTTCGGCGTCGGCGACCATGGCGGCGATCTCGTCGGGCTCTCGCATGTCGGCCGGGGAATAGCGCACCTCGACGCCCATGGCGTTGGCAAGCTCGTTGCGCAGCGTCTCGATCTCCTGCGGCTCGCCGAAGCCGTTGAGCACGATGTTGCAGCCCTCGTGGGCGAGCGCCCTGGCGATGCCGAGACCGATGCCGGAGGTCGACCCGGTAATGAGCGCCGTCTTGCCTTTGAGCATGCGTCCTTCCCCTCGGTGTCCCCTTGGTCCTATATATTGCATGGCAGCATGAGCGCAAAGGATGCGCTGCGCCGTCCGGCGGACTATATGGAGCCCGAGACGGAAAGCCCCGCTCCGGTTCGTCTTCCCCGGCGGCCGGTGCTAGAGTCCGAGCCGAGATGACTGCGATCAGCCCAGTCCTGGAACACCGCGAACACGACCATGCGCGCTGCGCGGCCGAGGCCCTCGTTCATGCCGAGGAAACCTGCGCGCGCCAGGGCCTGCGTTTCACGCCCCAGCGCCGGCATGTGCTCACGGCGCTGCTCGAGAGCCATGTGCCGGCCTCCGCCTATGACGTCATTGATCGGCTCGCCACCATCGACCACCGGCCGGCGCCGATTTCGGTCTACCGGGCCCTCGACTTCCTGGTCGAGCACAATCTCGCCCACCGCATCGAATCCAAGAACGCCTATATCGCCTGCGACCGGGGCGACGACTGTGCGCCGGGCGCCACGCTCTTCCTTATCTGCGACAGATGCGGCGCCGCCGCCGAGGCGCCGTCGGAGGCCCTCGGCCGGCTGGTCCACGCCGAGACCTTGAGCCGCGGCTTCCAGCCGCGCCAGCACGTGCTCGAGGTCCGCGGCCTGTGCGCCCGCTGCCGCGCTGCTGCCGAGGCATGAGCGGCTTGAGGCTGAACCGTCATGACTTCGACCTATCGTGTGCTCAGGCGCTTGTCGTATTTGGCAAGCGGCGGCTCCGGGCTCCCAACCCTCCCCTTGAGGGAGGGTCAAAACCGCAAAGCGGTTTTGGGGAGGGGTCTGGGCCTTACCCCCTCTCGAGATGCCTTCGGCATTTCGACCTCCCCTCAAGGGGGAGGTTCGCGCAGAGTATGTAGCCGATGACCGCCTACCTATCGCAGCCGCTTGAGCGGCACGAGACGACGCCAGTGATGGTCGGTGACGTCCAGGTTGGCGGCGGCGCGCCGGTTGTCGTGCAGTCGATGACCAATACGGACACAGCGGACGTAGACGCCACGGTCGCCCAGGTGGCGGCGCTGGCGCGTGCGGGATCGGAGCTGGTGCGCATCACCGTCGACCGCGACGAGGCGGCGGCCGCCGTGCCGCTCATCCGCGACAAGCTTGCGGCGCGCAACATCCACGTCCCGCTCATCGGCGACTTCCACTATATCGGCCACAAGCTGCTGACCGACCATCCCGCCGCAGCCGAGGCGCTGGCCAAATACCGCATCAATCCCGGCAATGTCGGCTTCGGCGAAAAGCGCGACCGCCAGTTCGCCACCATGGTCGAGGTGGCGCTCAAGAACGACAAGCCGGTCAGAATCGGCGTCAACTGGGGCTCGCTCGACCAGTCGTTGCTGACCCGCATGATGGACAAGAACGCCGCCGCCGAAAAACCGCTGTCGGCGGTCGAGGTCACGCGCCGCGCGATCATCGCCTCGGCGCTGCTTTCGGCCGAGGCGGCGGAGGCGATCGGGCTGCCGGCGTCAAAAATCATCCTCTCGGCCAAGGTCAGCCAGGTGCAGGATCTCATCGCCGTCTACACGGCGCTTGCCCAGCGCTCGACATACGCGCTCCATCTCGGCCTGACCGAGGCAGGCATGGGCTCGAAGGGCATCGTCGCCTCGTCGGCGGCCATGGGGCTGCTGCTGCAGCAGGGCATCGGCGACACCATCCGCGTCTCGCTGACGCCGGAGCCCGGCGGCGACCGCACGCGCGAGGTCACGGTGGCGCAGGAGCTCTTGCAGACCATGGGCTTCCGCGATTTCGTGCCGGTGGTCTCGGCCTGTCCCGGCTGCGGGCGCACCACGTCGACCGTCTTCCAGGAGCTTGCCAAGCGCATCGAGGACGACCTCCGCGCCGCCATGCCGGTGTGGCGCGAAAAATATCCCGGCATCGAGCAGCTCAAGGTCGCCGTCATGGGCTGCATCGTCAACGGCCCCGGCGAATCGAAGCACGCCGACATCGGCATCTCGCTGCCCGGCACCGGCGAGCAGCCGGCGGCGCCGGTGTTCATAGACGGCAAGAAGGCGGTGACGCTGCGTGGGGCCACGCTGGCGGACGATTTCCGCAAACTGCTCGACGACTACGTCGAAAAGCGTTTCGGCGCCCGCACGCCGTCGGAAGCGGCGGAATAGGGCGCCAGCCCCGAAGGAGACGATATGGCCAAGGGTTCAAAGGAAGCGGCCGAGGCGCGCTTTGCCAAGGTGCAGGCACGCGCGCAGGAGGCCGCGCGGGCGATGAACGACGCTGCGGCGGAAGCCAAGCGGATCGACAACAACACCGCCCGGCTGAAGGCGCTCAGGCTCGCCCGCGATGCCAAGCTGGCGGAAGAGGCCGCCGTTGTCGCCGAGGCCAAGGCCGTTGCCGCCGAGGCCAAGGCCGTCGCGGTCGAGGCCAAGGTCGCTGCCAAGGCGGCGAAGGATGCCGCCAAGGCCACCAAGGCGGCGAAGACGGGGAAGAAGGCCGCCGCCAAGGCCAAGGCCAAGGCGAAGACGAAGACGAAGACGGCCTAGGCCATTCCGGTCGACAAGCTCACCGCCGCTAACGACGATTGGGCCGGTCTCCCGAGGGCGCCCACCCCGTTCGTGCCCGCGCAGGCGGGGACCCAGGTCGGCCTCGCCGTGCACTCCGTCATCCCCCGGTGAGGCGAAGCCGAGACCGGGGGATCGGTGTCCGCAAACGCCACCGCTGCCGAATTTGCCGAGGCCGATCCTCCGCTTTCGCGGAGGATGACGGAAGACGGGGACGCAAGGCCGTGCCACTTGCTCCCCTCCCTCCCCCGCGTGAGCGCGGAGGGAGGCGAGGCCAAAAGCCGCGCCGGGTGGGGGAAGGTCCACGCACCCGGCTTTCCGTTCGTTCCCGCGCAGGCGGGAACCCAGGCCGGACTGGCCGTGCACTCCGTCATTCCCCCGCGTGGCACTTCCTCCTCCGTCATCCCCCGGCGAGGCGCAGCCGAGACCGGGGGATCGCTCTCCACACGCACGCCAAATGCCAAGTGTGTCGAAGCCGATCCTCCGCTTTCGCAGAGGATGACGGAGGAGGTGAATGCGGTGCCGTGCCGCTTGCCCCCGTTGCGGAGCGCGGGGAGGGTGGGGAGGCCAAAGGCCGAGCCGGGTGGGGCGGCATTCTTCACGTTTGTTAGGAGCGCTCGCCGTCTTATTCCTAGGGGGAACCGGCGATCCTACTGCGGCGATCAAGGGCCACCGGTCGATGATCATTCACTTGACTTCGACAGGCTGGCAACGAGATCGGCCACTTGGCGCAATTTTTTTTGCGTTTCGTTGTCGAATGCCTGCAATTTCACTTCCCCACACGAGATCTTTATCCAAAGCCGGTAAGCTAGAACCGGTTTCGACACGTTCGGTCCCTTCACGTATTCAGAATTTGCCTCGCCAATCTCAGCGTCTTCTTTATTAAGGACCACTTTTTTGAAGTCGTTCTTGCTGAATATGTCTTCTATTCCTCTGCAGTTCGGCAACTTAAGTATATTCTTCTTTGCCGCTTCCTCGTCATCCCCGAATATATTTCGCTTCAACCTATTGTAGACTGATCGTCCCATCTGGTCATCATCCAGAACGACTGCGAATCCCAACCCCCATCCGAGGAACATATTCGCCGAAGATTCAACGTTTGTTGCTCCCGTGGCAGCGATGAAATGAACTTCTTCCTTTTTGCCGAGCAATTTCCAGATGGACATGAAGTAATATGCACCACTCATTTCTTCTAGAATAACATTATTTTCCTTTCGAATGACCTGCTGCTGCGAAAAATCGGCACCCATAGCAACAAGCAACGGAGATAGAGTGTCTCTTGAGGCCGCCCCAAGTTGATGGGCATGGATCACTCGGGTTGGGCTGTCGCCTGCCTCTCCGTCCCTCTGAACAGCGAGGATGCGGTATGCCTTCTCGTATTCAATCAAATGAGGACTGTGAGTCGAATATACGATCGGTATGTGTTCACTGAGCTGGTTGATAAGGCGCAGAACATCTTCTTGAGCTCTCGAATGCAGGTTCGCGCCGGGCTCGTCGAGCAGGAATATGCGGCGCTCACGTATTTTCTCCGAAGCCTTTAGCTGCACATAGAAAGAAATAAACCAGCGGACGCCATGACTCCTTTGTTTTAGATACAGTTTATGATGGCCATCGGAAATCCAAAATACTAAATGGGGCTGCCCACCTTTTGGGCCTGGGCCATAATGTTCAATACTGCATTCCAATTGTAATCTTTCTGTCTTGCCGATAGTCTGCTTCCAGAATTTCAAAAAATCCGCCGTTACTTCCGCATTTGCTCGTCGCAGCACATTTTCCCGTGTGCGCGCATCACCTCGGACTAATTCGTCGAGGTCGATATTTGCAGCGTGCAGGAAGTTATTTGCAGCTTGAGCACCATTCCCTGCGAGCGTCCAACGGTCTTCTATCTGAGTGATATCAACACGATCTGGCAGAAGCCCGGACGCTTGATCAAAGAGCGCAACGAGGGGGGCGGTGCTTACGACTGCGGTTGCGACACTTTCAGAAGTTAATACGGGTGGAGGAACCCAAATTTCTTCTTTAGTTGGTTCGTTGTCTGCCTGTGGTGGTGTGGTCTGCTCGGGAGGCGGAGGTGGCTTCTTTTTGGGAATGCTAGTGGGTGGCGCGTTTGCCTCCGGCGGTTGCTGCTCTTCTGTCCGTGCTGCCTCATCGGAGGCTGACGGTGTTTGGTCTTTGGCTGGCTCTTCTTCTGGAGGGATGAGGCTTGGAGCGGCCGCCGCGAGTTGCGATCGAAGGTCGTCACTCTCAATGTCAATCTTACGTTCGAGTGTTGCCTTATTGCTTGCTGTTTTTCGTTCCCAGCGAAACAGGATATGTAGCTCTCTCTCGTTTGAATTCAGGAACGAGGCTAGGGCGTCCAGTTGATTTTGGTCGAGACCTTCTTCGAGCCCGGGTGCAATTTCCTGCGCGGAGGTCACTACGCATAATCGGATCTCAGGCAACGGTGCCTCGATCCTACAATCGTCTTCTGTAATGTTGCTTCCACCAAAGGTCTTCGACAGTGCCTCGAGGATGGAGGTCTTGCCGCTTTCGTTTTGGCCGACGAGAACGGTTACGCCATCTTCCGCGAAAGGGCACCAGCCGGTGTCAACGATTGAACGGAAATTTGTTATCCGAAATGCACGCAATCTCATGGTGAGCCTCGTATGGTGGGAGCGCTCTTTGTTGATGCAGCGGTTGCACGATACCCCACCCGCATTGATCAATCCAAGGTTGCTTCATGCCCCATCCCTTCCACCTCGACCACGAGGCCATCGCCGTTCGCCACTGCTGACCGGCGTTGTCTTGCTCCTCTCCCATGGGGAGAGGGCCGCGCGCCTTATGAGCGAAGCGAATTAGGTGCGTGGGGTGGGGGTGGAAGGACCCTCGTGAGGCAATATCCCCTCACCCTTTTCGCCTAAGCTCACTTGCGTTCGCCAAGGCTCGAAGCCCTCTCCCGATGGGAGAGGAGGCAGGCGTCCAGCGTCTTCGCCCCATTGTGATCGTGTTCTGTTCTGCCATTGGCGATGGAACGGCGGTGCAATACGCTTCGGAGTTACACCCCGCGAAGGTCGCTTCCATGCCCCACCCGTTCCACCTCGACCATCAGGCCATCGCCGTCCGCGACATGGCGGCGAGCGTGCGTTTCTACAACGAGGTTCTCGGCCTCGCCGAGGTGGAGAACCCGATGGGCAACAGGCCGATCCGCTGGTTCGCGCTGTCGCCGGGCGTCAACCTGCATCTGGTCGGCGGCAACGCGGCGGCGAAGGCCGATCGCGGCATCGGCACCCATCTGGCGCTGTCCGCGACGGACTTCGACGGCATGGTCGCGCGGCTGGAGGCGGCGGGCGTCGCCTTCGGTTCGATGCCGGGCCGTCCTCCCGGCAAGGTCACCACGCGGCCGGACGGCGTGCGCCAGTGCTTCGTTGAGGACCCGGACGGCTTCTGGATCGAGATCAACGACGCGCCGCCACGCGGGTGAGCTACCCCTCGCGTGCGGCCACAAAACGGGCGGCCCCGCGCAGCATGTCGGCGCGGGAGCCGAACGGCCGCAGGATCGTCAGCGCCTGGTTGACCGCCTCGTCGAGCAGCTTCATGGCGCCCTCGACGCCGTGGAGGGCGACCAGCGTCGCCTTGCCGCGCTGGGCGTCCTTGGCCGTCGCCTTGCCGGCGGCTTCGGCCGAAGCGGTGGCGTCGATGAGGTCGTCGGCGAGCTGGAAGGCGAGGCCGAGCGCGGCGCCGAAATCGGCGAGCCCCTTGCGCTCCGTCGCGCCGGCGCGGCCGAGGATGGCGCCGGCCTCGCCAGCGTGGCGGAAGAGCGCGCCGGTCTTCATCGCCTGCATCAGGCGGATATCGGCCTCGCCGTGGACCGCGCCGCCGGCAAGGTCGAGCATCTGGCCGCCCGCCATGCCGCCGAGGCCGGCTGCCGCCGCCAGGCTCGCGGTGAGTTCGGCGCGCACCGCCGGGTCCGGGTCGGTGGCGGGGTCGGCGAGAACCGCGAAGGCCAGCGTCAGCAGCGCGTCGCCGGCCAGAATCGCCGTCGCCTCGTCGTAGGCCTTGTGCACCGTCGGCCGGCCGCGCCGGAGGTCGTCGTCATCCATGGCCGGCAGGTCGTCATGGACGAGCGAATAGCAGTGGACGCATTCGAGCGCCGCGGCGGCGCCCAGCGCATCGTTGGTGGTGCGGCCGAAGAGGCGGGCCGATTCGATGAGGACGAAGGGGCGCAGCCGCTTGCCCCCGCCAAGCGCGGCGTGGCGCATGGCGGCCAGCAGCCGGGAGGGGCGCGCGATCTCGCCGGCAAGCGCCTCGTCGGCGAGGAGCTTCTCCAGCACCGCCTCGGTGGCGTCCTGCGCCGTCTGCAGCCTTGTCGCGAATTCGTCGCCCATGGTGGCCCCGACTTGGCCCGGAAGCGGCGGAGGGTCAAGGCTTGACGGGAGAAATGGCGGCGCGACCAATTGCACGCGGCTCGGCTGCCGGGCTATTCCGATGCCTGTGGCGACGAAGCGCAAGAAACGGACGATGAAAGCGGGGGCCGGGCGCGGCCTTCTCGGCCGCGTGCCGTGGCGGCCGATCGGGCTCGTCCTGCTGGTGCTGGTGCTCGTCCCGGTGGCGCTCACCCCGGTCTACCGGCTGGTCAACCCGGTCTCGACGCTGATGGTCTGGGAGCGCCTGACCGCCGGGCCGATCCAGCGCGACTGGGTGCCCTTCGACACAATAGCGAAGTGGATGGTCACCTCGGTCATCGTCTCCGAGGACAGCCACTATTGCGCCCATCGCGGGGTCGACTGGCAGGCGCTCGGCAGCGTCATCGACACGGCGGCGGCGAGGAGCCGGCCGCGCGGCGCCTCGACCATCGCCATGCAGACCGCCCGCAACCTTTTTCTGTGGACGTCGCGCTCCTATGTCCGCAAGGCGCTGGAGATCCCGCTGGCGCTCTATGTCGATTTCGTGCTCGGCAAGCGCCGGCTGATGGAGATCTACCTCAATATCGCCGAGTTCGGGCCGGGCATCTTCGGGGTGGAGGCGGCCGCGCAGCACTATTTCCACCGTTCCGCCAAGGCCTTGACCCTCGGCCAGGCGGCGCTTCTGACGGCGAGCCTGCCGAACCCCGCCGCCCGCAATCCGGCCCGTCCCTCGTCGCTTCTCACCGCGCTTGCCCGCACCGTCGCCGCGCGGGCCCGCATCGCCGGCCCCTATATCGTTTGCCTCTATCCGTGAGCCCCGCTATAAGGCGGCCCAACTTCCCGAATTTCCAGAATTTCCGAGGTTTCCCATGGCAGTTCCGAAGAGAAAGACGTCGCCCTCGAAGCGCGGCATGCGGCGCTCGGCCGACGCGCTCAAGAAGCCGGCCTATGTCGAAGACAAGGATTCCGGCGAACTGCGCCGGCCGCACCACATCGACCTGAAGTCGGGCATGTATCGCGGCCGCCAGGTGATGGAGCCGAAGAGCGAGGCCTGATCGGCCGCCACGCCTCCGTCGCTGCAAAGCACAAGGGCCGGCTTTCGCCGGCCTTTTTCGTCAAACGACCGTGATGGCCGTGGTGTATGATTCCGGCCGCCGCAGCAACCGGGGGAGGCCGCTCATGGTCTGGACCGCTTTCATCATCCCGCTCACCATCCTGCCGTGGGTCGTGTTCAACATTGTCGGCGCGACCAGCGGCGGCGGGCCGTGGAACGGGGTCGTCTTCGACCTGCCGATGATCTCCGGCCAGGTGTGGGATTTCACCTGGCGCGACCTGATGGTGGTGTTCGGCGTCGTCTGCCTGTTCGCCGAGGTGCTGAAATCGACCAACACCAGCTCGCGGGCGATCGTCAATCACATCCTCTCCACCCTGGTGTTCATCGTTTATCTGGTGGAATTCCTCGTGGTCGGCTTCGCCGCCCAGTCGGTCTTCTTCATCCTCACGATCCTGGCCTTGTTCGACGTGCTCGCCGGCCTCACCATCTCCATCAAGGCGGCACGCCGCGACCTTGCCGTCGGCCACGGCGAGGGCATGTGACGTTAACAATGCGCTAACCGATGTCGGAGAAGCCCAACGACAACCGGGAGTTAGCGGCTAGCCTCTTGGCGCTTCCTTAAGGCGGGGCTGGCATTCTGGCCCGGCGACGCGGTCAATTTGTCGGCCGGGCCTGCCGTGGTGTGCGAGAGGACGTTTCGTGCCGCAGAGCAAGGGGAAGGCGAGGGTGGTCGTATCGGCGGCTGAGGTGGCAGCCGGTCGCCCCGATGATACGCCGCTCGATGCCGGCGCCATTCTCGCCGCGGCCGGCGGGGTCGCCTACGAATGGACCATCGCCGACGACTGCATCCGCTGGGACGCGGGCGCGGCGGACGTGCTCGGCGTGCCGTCAATCGAGAAAATCGCAACCGGACGCGATTTCGCCGCCCTGCTCGATCCGGCGAGCACGACCAGCCGTCACGATGCGGTGCTCAATTCCAGCGGCCGCGACGACGGCGCCGGCGTTTCCTACGAGGTGCAATACACCCTGCTGCCGGATCGCGGGCAGGGCAAGAAGCGCCTGATCGTCGAGGATGCCGGCCGCTGGTTCGCCGACGAGAATGGACAGGCCGCGCGCGCGCGCGGCGTCGTGCGGGTGATCAACGAGCGGGCCGAGCGCGAGGAGCGTCGCGCCTTCCTGACGCGCTACGACGAACTCACCGGCTTCTTCAACCGCAGCCACCTGCTCGCCGTTCTCGGCGAAGCCATCGTCGACGCCAAGCGGTTGCGGACCCCGATCGCCTTCCTGGTCGTCGCCATCGACAATTTCCGGGCGATCAACGAGGCCTACGACTTCGACACGGCCGACCAGGTGTTCGCCGCCGTCGGCCGCCGCATCCGGACGGAGCTCCGCGAAGGCGACGCCATCGGCCGCTACTCCGGCAACAAGCTCGGCATCGTGCTGATGAACTGCAGCGAGAGCGACATGCACGCGGCGGCGGAGCGCTTCCATGCCGTGGTGCGCCGCGAGATCATCACCACCGAGACCAGCGCCGTGGCGGTGACGGTGTCGATCGGCGGGGTCAACCTGCCGCGCCATGGGCGCAGCGTGCGCGAAGCCATGGCGCGGGCGCAGGAGGGCCTGCATCAGGCGCGCAAGCGCGGCTACGGCCACTTCGTCGCCTATCTTCCTTCGCCCAGCCGCGAAGCGCGCCAACGCACCAATGCGGCGTTGTCGAGCGAGCTGGTGGCGGCGCTCACCGACAAGCGGCTCAAGCTGTACTTCCAGCCGGTGGTCGACATCGCCTCGCGCGCGGTGGTCTTCCACGAGGGCCTGCTCCGCCTCGAACGGGCGGACGGCACGATCGCCATGGCGGAAGATTTCATCGAGCTGTGCGAGAGCCTCGGCCTCATCCGGCTGATCGACCACTACGTGCTGGCGCGCACGCTGGAAACGCTGGAGGCGGCGCCCGAGGCGCGCATTTCGGTCAACATCTCGGCCGAGACGGTGGGCGACGCGGGATGGCTGTCGCTGATTGCCGCGGCCGTCGCCCGCCGGCCGGACCTGTCCGGGCGGCTGATCGTCGAGATCACCGAGACGGCGGTGATCCGCAGTCTCGACGAGGCGGCGAGCTTCGTCGCGACCCTGCACGATCTCGGCTGTCCGCTGGCGCTCGACGATTTCGGCGCCGGCTTCTCGTCGTTCCGCGGCCTGCGCACGCTCAATGCCGACATCATCAAGATCGCCGGCATGTTCCTCAAGGACCTACAGAACAATCGCGACGATCAGGTGTTCATCAAGGCGCTGGTCGACATCGCGCGAAACTTCGACATGAAGATCGTCGCCGAGTGGGTCGAGGACGAGGAGACGCTGGCGCTGCTCGGCGAATTCGGCGTCGACATGATCCAGGGCAACCTGATCGGTGCGGCGTCGACAAAATGGCCGTGGGGCCCACGGCGGCCCGGCGGCGAGATGCGCGAAGCCGGCTGACCGGCCAGTCCGCTACTTGCTGGAGAGCTTGTCGAGACGCCTCTGCATCTCGTCGAGTTGCCGGCGCAGTGCGTCGATGTCGCCGGTATCTTCGGCGGCCGCCTTGCTCTTGTCTTCCCCGGCACGGGAGGGCGCCGGCCGTTCGCCGCCCCCGAACGGCAGGAACATGCGCATCGCCTGCTCGAACATCTCGGTATTGCGGCGCACCTGTTCGCCGATGGCGTCGAGCGCGGTAGTCGGGCCGAAGGCGCTGGCCATCTGCTGGCGCAGCTTCTCCTGGTCGCGCACCAGCGAGTCGATCGAGAAATCAAGATAGGTGGGGACGAGGTTCTGGATCGAATCGCCATAGAAGCGGATGAGCTGGCGCAGGAAGGTGATCGGCAGCAGATTCTGGCCCTTGTTCTCCTGCTCGAAGATGATCTGGGTGAGCACGGAACGGGTGATGTCGTCGCCCGTCTTGGCGTCGACGACGACGAAGTCTTCGTCGCGCTTCAGCATGTCGGCGAGGTCTTCCAGCGTCACATAAGTCGAGGTGCCGGTGTTGTAGAGACGCCGGTTCGCATATTTCTTGATCGTCGTCGGCGCTTTGTCCTTCGCCATGCGCTTCTATCGGGACGATCCCGTCTCCCGCTCCCCTCAGCTGGCCGCACTGACGGCCCTTGTGATGCCAAGCCCCGGTCACGATAGGGGCTTTTTTGCAGTGCCGCCAACATATTGTGCAATGCCTCATAGAATATATTGCACCGCAACGTTAATGCACGCGACGATTGACAGGCGCTTGGCCGCCGGTCTGTAGTCGCGCAAGAGGCAGCGGCCGGGGGCCTTGCACTTCCTATCGTCTTCGCGTGCGGCCCGGGGGACCGCGAACCAGCCAGGAGTTCCTTTCATGCCAGCCAAAGACATCGTCATCGCCGGTGCTGCGCGCACGGCGGTCGGCGCCTTCAACGGCGCCTTCGCCACCGTCCCCGCCCACGTCCTCGGCCAGACGGCGATCGTCGAGGCGCTGGCACGCGCCAAGGTCCAGCCGGCGGACGTCGACGAGGTCATCCTCGGCCAGATCCTGACCGCGGGGCAGGGGCAGAACCCGGCCCGCCAGGCCTCGATCGGCGCCGGCCTGCCCAAGGAGACAACCGCCTGGGGCATCAATCAGCTCTGCGGCTCGGGGCTGAGAGCCGTGGCGCTCGGCATGCAGCAGATCACCTCGGGCGATGCCGACGTCATTGTCGCCGGCGGTCAGGAGTCGATGTCGATGGCGCCGCACTGCGCGCACCTGCGTGGCGGCGTCAAGATGAGCGACTTCCAGATGGTCGACACCATGATCAGGGACGGCCTGTGGGACGCCTTCAACGGCTACCACATGGGAGTGACGGCGGAGAATGTCGCCCGCGAGTTCCAGATCGCGCGCGGCACGCAGGACGAATTCGCCGTCGCTTCGCAGAACAAGGCCGAGGCGGCGCAGAAATCCGGCCGCTTCAGGGACGAGATCGTGCCGGTCATGATCAAGACCCGCAAGGGCGACATCGTCGTCGATCAGGACGAGTTCATCCGCGCCGGCACGACGCTGGAAAGCGTCGCCAAGCTGAAGCCCGCTTTCCAGAAGGACGGCACGGTGACCGCCGGCAACGCCTCGGGCATCAACGACGGGGCCGCCGCGGTGGTGCTGATGAGCGCCGAGGACGCCGCCAGGCGCGGGGTGACGCCGCTTGCCCGCATCGTCTCGTGGGCGACGGCCGGCGTCGATCCCGCCGTCATGGGCACCGGACCGATCCCGGCCTCGCGCAAGGCGCTCAAGAAGGCGGGCTGGAGCGTCGCCGACCTCGACCTGATCGAGGCCAACGAGGCCTTCGCCGCCCAGGCCTGCGCGGTCAACAAGGACATGGGCTGGGACACGGCGAAGGTCAACGTCAACGGCGGCGCCATCGCCATCGGCCATCCGATCGGCGCGTCGGGCGGGCGCATTCTGGTCACGCTTCTCCACGAGATGCAGAAGCGCGACGCGAAGAAGGGGCTCGCCACGCTGTGCATCGGCGGTGGCATGGGCGTTGCCATGTGCGTGGAGCGCTGAACGGCGCCATGCCGTAGCGAAAGAAAAGCAGCTGGGAGGAACTGTCATGGCGAAGGTCGCCATCGTCACCGGAGGGACGCGCGGCATCGGTGCGGCGATCGCCAGGAGCCTGAAGGACAGCGGCCACACCGTCGCCGCCGTCTATGCCGGCCATGACGAGGCGGCGGCGAAATTCAAGGCCGAGACCGGCATCGCCGTCTACAAGTGGGATGTCGGCGACGTCGACGCCGCGGCGGCGGGTGTCAGGCAGGTCGAAGCCGACCTCGGCCCGGTCGCGGTCCTGGTCAACAATGCCGGCATCACCCGCGACGCGATGTTCCACCGCATGAGCTGGGAGCAGTGGTCGGCGGTGATCCGCACCAATCTCGATTCGATGTTCGCCATGACCCGCCCGGTCATCGAAGGCATGCGCGAACGCAATGCCGGGCGGATCGTCTCCATCTCCTCGATCAACGGCCAGAAGGGGCAGATGGGCCAGACCAACTATTCCGCCTCCAAGGCGGGCATCATCGGCTTCACCAAGGCGCTGGCGCTGGAGAACGCGCGCAAGGGAATCACCGTCAACGCCGTCTGCCCCGGCTATGTCGACACCGACATGGTCGCCGGCGTGCCGGAAAAGGTGCTCGAAGGCATCGTCGCGCAGATCCCGGTCGGCCGGCTGGGCAAGGCGGAGGAGATCGCCGCGCTGGTCGCCTTTCTTGCCTCGGATGCGGCCGCCTTCATCACCGGCGCGGTGCTTTCCGCCAACGGCGGCCAATACATCGCCAACGGCTGAGGTGAAGGCGGTCTAGCCGCGCCGGTCTTCGTTGCGGTTGCGGTTGTAGGAGGCGACGATGCGCTGGATTTCGTCGCCGATGTCGTCGCTTTCCTCTTCCGGCTCGGCTGGCTCTTCGGCCGGCGGGGGCGGCTCATGCTCTGCCGGGCGGTTCGGTGCCGCACGGCGCGCCGGCGGTTGGCGCTGCGCGCGTTCCGCCGCCTGCGCCTCCGCTGTGCCGCTGCCGCCGTCGTCCACCAGAACGTCCACCGCTTCCGCGATCGCCGCCAGGATCGACGATTCGAGCGTGTCCTCGGCTTTCGCACTGGCGGGCGGTTCAGGTGGCGCCGGCGCCGGGCTCTCGGTCTTCATCGGCGGCCGCGCCGAGGGCTTCAGCTTGGCCGAGGCGGCAATGCGCGCGGCGATCGCCGCCCTGAGATCGGCGGACACTTTGTCCGACTTGGGTTGCTGTGGCGGCGCCGCCGCCCTTGCCGAGAGAGCAGCCGATTTGGGGCGATCCGGCACGCGCCGTGGCGCCGGCTTGGCGGTCGGCTTCTCGGGGCGGCGCACGGGGGCGGGCTTCTTGGCCGGCGTGCCGCCGTCGTCGGCCTGTGGCTGCGCCTGACGGGCCGGCTTGCTCTCCGCCTCCGGCTGCGGCGCGCGCGCCGGCTTTGCCGGCGCCGCCGCAGGAGGGGCGATCCATGCGCTGAGCAGGGCCTCGCGCTCGTTGTCGAGCGTGATGCCGGCGCCGCCGATGAGATAGCGCGCCTGCTCGCAGAACACCTCGGCCAGGCGTTCGGCCGTGTCGCTGGTCGAGAAGACGTGGCCCTTCAGCGCCAGCCCCTTAACCACGAAGACCACCTGACGCGAGGTGACGGTGCGGCCGGCGCCGGCCAGGCGATCGGCGACGTTCTTGGCCGTGTCGTGAAAATGGTAGCCGTGCTGGGTGACCTCGTCGGCGAGCGTGCGAAAGAACTCGGCGAAGGTCCTGGGCGAGAACATCGGGATGCTGGTCGCCTCGTGGACCTCGCGGGCGAAGGCCTCGATCCTGTCGCGGTCGGCGGAAGGCGCGGGCGGAGGAGGTGCGGCGGGCGGCGCCTCGCCGTCGGCGAGGAAGGCGGCCAATGCGCCCGCCGGGATCACCATGTCCGCGGCTGCCTGATAGTCGGCCGTGGTCTCCTCGTCGGCATAGATGGCGACGCGGTGGCCGCGGGCGCGGAGGCGCTCGACCAGCGGGGTCAGATCCGGCGCCGCGGTGAGCAGGATGAAGATCGTCTCGTCGTCGGCATCGGCCGCCGCGTCCATGGCGTCGACGGCAAGGCACAGCGCCAGCTCGGCCTCGCCGCATTCGACCATCTCGAAGCCGGCGCGCGCGAAAGCCGCGCGGGCCTCGTCGCTGCTGGCCGATCCCGCATAGCAGCGTCGCTGGGCAATGGTGTGCGGTGTGCCGGCCGGCTCAACCAGCTCGCCGCTCTCGATGGCGCTCGACCAGTCGTCGATGCGCTCGGCGAGGCGTTCGTCCATCCCGGCTCCGCCGGACGCAGCGAGGCCGCGCCCCAGGCCATCGAGATCGACAAGCAAGATGCTCTTCACCGGCTCAGCCATGCTTTCCTCTGCCGCGCGCCATCGCTACCCGTCAGCAGCGGTTTCGTCCAGCCCGGATTAGCTTATGCTCCCCGGCCGTTCGCGGTCCACACACCCTTGCCGGCCGCAGCCACCCGGGAATTACGCTCATGCGCCTCAGCGACTTCAAAATACTGACATTTGATTGTTACGGAACTCTGATCGACTGGGAGAGCGGCATGGTTGCGGCGCTGAAACCGCTGACCGACCGCGTGGCGAGACCGCTCGGCCGGGACGAAATCCTCGCCGCCCATGCCCGCCATGAATTGGCCCAGCAGGTGCAGACGCCGGCCAAGCTCTACCGCGACGTGTTGGCCGTCGTCTACAAACGCCTCGGCGAGGAGTGGGGCGTGCCGGCGGCGTGGGCGGAATGTGTCGCCTATGGCCGCTCCATCGGCGATTGGCCGGTCTTCGCCGATACCGTCGAGGCGCTCCGTTATCTCAAGCAGCACTACAAGCTCGTCATCCTGTCGAACGTCGACAACGAGAGCTTCGCGCACAGCAATGAGAAGCTCGGCGTCACCTTCGATGCGATCATGACGGCGGAGGACATCGGCGCCTACAAACCGTCGCTCGCCAATTTCGAGTACATGATCGCCCGGCTCGGGGTCATGGGGCTGGATATGGACGATGTGCTGCACACGGCCGAGAGCCTGTTCCACGACCACGGGCCGGCCAACCGCGTCGGGCTCAAGTCGTGCTGGATCCACCGCCGCCATGCCGAGGGCGGATTCGGCGCCACCATGCAGCCGGGGGAGATGCCGCACACGGATTTCCGCTTCACCAGCATGGGCGCATTCGCAGCCGCGCACGCCAAGGAGCTGGCCGAGGGCTGAGCTATCCCGGCGCAAAGTCCGGCGGCGCCATCTCGAAGCCGGAGAAGACGAAGCCCGGCGCCACCGTGCAGCCGGCGAGCGTCCAGGCGCCGAGGCTGACGGCGCTCTGCCAGCAGCGGCGCGGAACGACCACCTGCGGCCGGTCGCCGTCGGCGACATTGCCCGACAGGCGATGATGGGTGACCGCGTGGCCGTCGGGGGAGAGGCTGAGCTGCAGCGGCGCGCCGGCATAGTGGTGCCAGACCTCGACCGCATCGACCCGGTGCCAATGGGAGCGATCGCCCTGGCCAAGCAGATAGTAGATCGCGGTCGAATGGCCGCGCCCGTCGCCGGGCTCGTCGTCGCGGAAGGTTTCGCGATACCAGCCGCCCTCCGGGTGGGGTGCAAGGTCGAGCCGGCGGGCGACCTCGGCGGCGGTCAGTTCCGCCAGGCTCACCGGAAATTGTCCTTGCGCTTGCGGATCTCGGCGAAGACCTCCGCCGATGTCGCCTGCTCCATGCCGAGCAGCTTGCGGATGGCGGGGTCGTCGACGCGGAAATAGGGGTTGGTCTGCTTTTCCAGCTTGATCGTCGTCGGCAGCGTCGCCTTGCCGGCGGCGATGAGGCCCTTCACCGCGTCGGTGCGGTAGCGCAGTTCGGGATTCTCCGTATCGACGGTGAGCGCGAAGCGGGCGTTGGTCTCGGTGTATTCGTGGCCGCAATAGACGACGGTCTCGTCGGGCAGCGCGTGCAGCTTCTCGAGCGAGGCGTACATCATCTCCGGCGTGCCCTCGAAGACGCGGCCACAGCCCATGGCGAACAGCGTGTCGGCGGTGAAGGCGACGGCTTCGCCCGGCAGCCAGTAGCAGACGTGGCCGAGCGTGTGGCCGGGGGTATCGATGACGCGGATCGCGATGCCGCCGAAGGTGACGGTGTCGCCGCCCCGAACCTGCCGGTCGATGCCGGGGATGCGGTCGGCCTCGGCGGCGGGGCCGGTGATCGAGCAGCCGAAGTCGGCCTTGAGGCCGGCGTTGCCCTCGACGTGATCGCCGTGATGGTGGGTGGTGAAGATGGCGTCGAGGCGCCAGCCTTTCTCGGCCAGGCGGGCGCGGATCGGCGCCTCTTCCGGCGCGTCGATGGAAGCGGTCAGGCCCGAGGCTGGGTCGTGGATGAGAACGCCGAAATTGTCGGAACGGCAGGTAAATTGCTCGATCAGGAGAGCCATGGCGGTCGGCTTTCGTTGCGGGCGGTCTTTTTTGACTAGCATCGGTCGCCGCGCACGGCTACCCGCCATCTGATACGATGGCGGCCATGTTTCTAGACGTGGTCGATCTGCGCGCCTTCTACGCCAGCCACCTCGGCGTGGTGGCGCGTCGCCTCATCGGCCGGCGGCTCGCCAAGCGCTGGCCGGCGCTTTCCGGCGAGTGCGTGCTCGGCATGGGCTATGCCACGCCCTATCTGGAGGATCTTGCCAAGGACGCCAAGCGCGTGCTGGCGCTGATGCCGGCGGCGCAGGGGGTGGTGACATGGCCGCTGGAGGGGCCCAACCGGGCGGCACTGGTCGAGGAGGACGCGCTGCCGCTGCCCGACGGGTCGGTCGACCGGGCGCTGATCGTCCATTGCCTGGAGATGGTGGCCAACCCACGCGACCATCTGCGCGAGATCTGGCGCGTGCTGTCGCCGGGCGGCCGGGTCATCCTCGTGGTGCCCAACCGCAGCGGCATCTGGGCGCGTACCGAGAGGACGCCCTTCGGCCATGGCCAGCCCTATGGCAGCGGCCAGCTGACCAGCCTGTTGCGCGACGCCCAGCTGTCACCGCTCGGCTGGTCGGAAGCCCTGGCGGTGCCGCCGATCCGCGGACCGTGGCTGGCCAGCGGCACGACGTGGGAGCGGGTCGGCCGCACACTGTGGCCGGCCTTTGCCGGCGTCATCATCGTCGAGGCGACCAAGCAGCTCTATCAGGGCGTCACGGTGCGCAATCGGCGCAGCCGGCTGCGGTCCGCGCTGAGCCCGGCGCTGATCCCGCCGGGGGCCTCGGCACCGGCGCGGTGACGGCGGTCACTGCCGCGCCGGCGAGAATGCCCTACATGTTCGGTGAGCAACGTGGCCGGCCCGAAAGCAGCGGATAGCAACGGCTCAGGGTTGGTCTTGGCCCAAAAATGGACGGCACGGGTATATTTCCGGCTCTTTTCCGGTCATATTTCCGGCCTGTTTGCCGGGTTGCGTCTTGCGGGCCACAGATGGTGGAATTCAGACGCTTGGCGGCTGTCAAGCCGCCGGCTCGATGGTAAGGAACAGCAGTGTGTCGCGGGTCTGGTGTCGGTATGCCGCGATTTTCACCAATCAGTCGTATTTCTGAGGATGGCAGGATGATCGACACATTCGATGCGACGACGGCTCCGCGGGCGAGCGGCTTGCTGAAGCGCACGAGCGCAGCCGTGGCGCTGTCGCTCGTCGGCATGCTCGGGATGGCCAGTGGGGATGCAGCTTTTGCCGGCGGGCCGTTCACCGGCCTCGGTGGGTCCTGGTCGGGCTCCGGCACGGTCAGCCTGGATAGCGGCACCAAGGAGCGCATGCGCTGTACGGCGCAATACCTGGTCAAGGAAGACGACAACAACCTGCAGCAGCACCTGGACTGCTCCAGCCCCAGCTATGATTTCAAGGTCAACACCTATGTCGACCACCAGGCCGGCTCGTTGACGGGCTACTGGGAAGAACTGAAGAACAACGTCCGCGGAAGCGTCTCCGGCAGCGCCAGGGGCAGCCGCGTGCACGTCTTGCTGAAAGGTTCGGCCTTCTCCGCGGCGCTCGATCTTGTCACCGTCGGTGATCGCCAGTCGGTGACGATCACGCCCGGCCGTGACACCCAGACCCAGGTTCAGAGCGTCGCCATCACGCTGCGCAAGGCCGGCTGAGGCAATTTGCCGTGCGGGCGCTAGCGGAAGGGCCGCCGGCAAGGCGGCCCGTCCGCTTTGTCAGGCCTGGCGGCTGAGCAGGAACAGGGCCTGCTGGCCGAAAAGGTTCAAGAACCATAGCGGCGCATTGGTGCCGATGCGCTTGCCGGTACGGTAGAGCACGATCGACTGCTCGACATGCGCGTTGGCCTCGCGGCATAGCGCCACGAAATCGCGGATCGTGCAGAAATGGATGTTGGCGGTGTCGTACCAGCTGTCGGGCAGATGGCGGGTCACCGGCATGCGCCCGCTGAAGCCGAGGATGGTGCGCACCCGCCAATGGCCGAAATTGGGAAAGGTGACGATCGCCTTCTCGCCGATCCTCAGCATCTGCTCGATGACATGGCGCGGCCGATGGGTGGCCTGCAGTGTCTGTGACAGGATGACGAAATCGAAGCCGTCGTCGGGATAGTCGGCGAGGTCGGTGTCGGCGTCGCCCTGCACCACCGACAGGCCGCGGGCGACGCTTTCGTTGACGCCCTTCTGGCTGATCTCGATGCCGCGGCCGTCGACGTTGCGGGTCACTTCCAGCAGCTTGAGGAGCTGCCCGTCGCCGCAGCCGATATCGAGGACGCGGCTGCCCGGCGGCACCAGCTCGGCGATGGCGAGCAGGTCGACGCGGCTGCCGTTGGTGAGGCCGTCGCCGAGTGCGTTCACGGCGCGATGCCCCGCGCCTCTGCCGCCGCCGAGAGGAAGCCGCGCACGGTCGAGAACAGCTCCGGCTCGTCGAGCAGGAAGGAATCGTGGCCGCGGTCGGTCTCGATCTCGACGAAGGAGACGCTGGCGCCGGCGGCGTTCAACGCCCGCACCACCGCCTTGTTCTCGACCGTGGGAAAGAGCCAGTCGGAGGTGAAGGAGACCACGCAGAAGCGCGTCCTGGTGCCGAGGAAGGCATTGGCCAGCCGGCCGCCGTGCTCGGCGGCGAGATCGAAATAGTCCATCGCCCGCGTCATGTAGAGATAGGAATTGGCGTCGAAGCGGTCGACGAAGGTCGCGCCCTGGTAGCGCAGGTAGGATTCGATCTGGAAATCGGCGTCGAAGCCGAAGGTCGGCTTGTCGCGGTCCTGCAGGTTGCGGCCGAACTTGCGGTGCAGCGCCTCCTCCGACAGATAGGTGATGTGCGCCGCCATGCGCGCCACCGCCAGCCCCTTGCGCGGGCTGACGCCGGCGTCGATATAGTGGCCGCCGCGCCAGTCGGGATCGGCCATCACCGCCTGGCGGCCGACTTCGTCGAAGGCGATGTTCTGCGAGGAATGGCGGGCGCCGGTGGCGATCGGCAGGGCGGTGAAGACGCGCTCGGGATAGCTCGCCGCCCATTGCAGCACCTGCATGCCGCCGAGCGAGCCGCCGGCAACCGAGAACAGCGTGTCGATGCCCAGCCGGTCGACGAGCATGGCCTGGGCGCGCACCATGTCACCCACGGTGATCACCGGCAGGTCGAGGCCATAGGCGCGGCCGGTCGCCGGATTGGTCGAGGCCGGGCCGGTGGTGCCCATGCAGCTGCCGACGACGTTGGAGCAGATGACGAAATAGCGGTTGGTGTCGATCGGCTTGCCGGGACCGACCATCAGGCTCCACCAGCCGGGCTTGCCGGTCACCGGGTTCTCACTGGCGGCGTGCTGGTCGCCGGTCAGCGCGTGGCAGACGAGGATGGCGTTGGAGCGCTCCTGGTTGAGCGTGCCGTAGGTCTGGTAGGCGATCTGCAGGTCGGTGAGGCTATGGCCGGAATCGAGCGCCAGCGGCTGGTCGGCGCCGAAGCGGGCGACGAGGCTGGACGGGGCCTCGACCTCGTTGCGAGCAGCCTCCGCCCGGCCCTCGGAGCGAGCCTTGCCGGTGTCGGGGAGCTGGGTCGTCGCCATGGCTGCCGCGGGCCGTGTTCGTGCTTTGCCGGAAAGTGGCCGATTAGCTAGGAGCGAGCCCCACGACTGTCAATGTTTTCTTTGATTTCAGCGGGTTCCTTGCCTATGAGTCTGCCCGCGCCGGCCCCCGGTCGGCGGCCAGCCAACCGTCATCGGGAGCCTTTTCAAAATGAGCGCGCCGATTGCGCCGACACCGAACCCGGGCGTCCTGGCGATTGCGCCTTATGTCCCCGGCAAATCCACGGCGACCGGCGGCACCAGGCTCCACAAGCTGTCGTCGAACGAGACGCCGCTGGGTGCGAGCCCGGCGGCGATGGCCGCCTACAAGGCGGTCGGCGAGCGGCTCGAACACTACCCCGACGGAGCCGCGACGGCGCTGCGCAACGCGATTGCGGCGGCGCACGGCCTCAATCCCGAGCGCATCGTCTGCGGTGCCGGCTCCGACGAAATCCTACACCTCATCGCCAACGCCTATATCGGCCCCGGCGACGAGGCGATCCATACCGAACACGGCTTCCTGGTCTACCCGATCGCCATCCGCGCGATGGGGGGCACGCCGGTGGTTGCGCCGGAGACCGATTTGACGGCCGACGTGGACGCCATCCTCGCTCTGGTGAGCGAGCGGACGCGGGTGGTGTTCCTCGCCAACCCCAACAATCCGACCGGAACCTACCTGCCGTTCAGGGAGGTGCGCCGGCTGCATGCGGCCTTGCCGCAGAGCGTGCTGCTCGTGCTCGATGCGGCCTATGCCGAATATGTCCGCCGCAACGACTACGAGAGCGGCATCGAGCTGGCCGGCAGCGCGCCCAACGTGGTGATGACCCGCACCTTCTCGAAGATCTACGGGCTGGCCGGCCTGCGGCTCGGCTGGTGCTACGGGCCGGCGCCGGTGATCGATGCGCTGAACCGCATCCGCGGGCCGTTCAACGTGTCGTCGTCGGCGATTGCGGCGGGCGCGGCGGCCATCGGCGACAGCGTCCACCTCGCCCGCGCCGCCGAGCACAATGCGCTGTGGCTGCCGCGGGTCAGCGAGGCGCTCGGCCGTCTCGGCCTGACGGTGACGCCGAGCGTCGGGAATTTCATCCTGATCCATTTTCCCGACGCGGCGGGAAAGCGCGCGCCTGAAGCCGATGCGTATCTCTCGAAACGCGGCATCGTTCTCCGCCGCATGGAGCCCTATGGCCTGCCCAACGCGCTGCGCATGACCATCGGCTCGGAAGAGGCGAACAACGCGGTGATCGCCGCGCTCGGCGATTTCCTCGAGAAGAAACCGGCCAAATGAGCGAACCCGCCTTCCAGCGCCTGGCCCTCATCGGCATCGGGCTCATCGGCGCGTCGATCGCGCTCGCCGCGCGGCGGGCGAACCTCGCGCGCACCATCGCCATTTCGACGCGCAGCGCCGACACGCTCGCGCGCGCCGAGGAACTCGCCCTCGGCGACAGCTATCACGCCGACCCGGCCGAAGCCGTGCGCGACGCCGATTGCGTCATCCTGTGCATCCCCGTCGGCGCCTACGCCGCCGTCACCGAGGCCATTGCCGGCGCGCTCAAGCCCGGCGCCATCGTCTCCGACGTCGGCTCGGTCAAGGCCTCGGTCATCGCCGAGGTGCAGCCCCGTCTGCCGCAAGGCATTCATTTCGTGCCGGCGCATCCCGTCGCCGGCACGGAATATTCCGGGCCCGACGCCGGCTTCGCCGAGCTGTTCCAGAACCGCTGGTGCATCCTGACGCCGCCGCCCGGTGCCGACCGGCAAGCGGTGGAACTCATGCACGAGTTCTGGCAGCGCATGGGTGCCAATGTCGAAGTGATGAACGCCGAGCACCACGATCTGGTGCTCGCCATCACCAGCCATGTCCCGCACCTGATCGCCTACAACATCGTCGGCACCGCCGCCGATCTGGAGACGGTGACGCAGTCGGAGGTGATGAAGTTCTCCGCCGGCGGCTTCCGCGATTTCACCCGTATCGCCGCCTCCGATCCCACCATGTGGCGCGACGTCTTCCTCAACAATCGCGAGGCGGTGCTGGAGATGCTCGGCCGCTTCATGGAGGACCTCACCGCCGTGCAGCGGCTCATCCGCTACGGCGAGGGCGACAAGCTGTTCGATCTGTTCACGCGCACGCGCGCGATCCGCCGCGGCATCATCGCCGCCGGCCAGGAGACCGCGGCGCCCGACTTCGGCCGCCCGCACGGCAAACGCGACGAGGCGGAGTAGACATTCCTTCCGGTCATGGTCGTGGCCCATCCCGCTCCGTCATCCTCCGGCGAAGCGTGAGCGGAGACCGGAGGATCGCTCTCCCAGAGCACGAAGGTCGGTGTTCGCTGAGGCCGATCCTCCGCTTTCGCGGAGGATGACGGCTGGAGGGGATGCGTTACCGTGCCCGTATCCGGCGACGGACCCCCCCCTAGAACCTCACCGGCGGGATGGCGCCGACGGGAAAGATGCCGACCGAGACGACGCCGTTGTGGATGACGACCGTCGTCTGGCGGGCGGGGCCGTCGGGCGTGTCGACGGGTATGGTCAACGCCGTCACCACGGCGAGGATTTTGCCGGCCTCCTTGGCGGCGCCGGGCCTGATCGCCTCGGCCAGCGCGACGAAGGCCTGGGGGTTGGTGAGGCGCACATTGAGCTTGCCGGAGATGAGGCCGTTCTCGGCGATGGTGAGGTCGCCGTCGGCGTTCGCGACGGCGCCGCCCGCGGCCAGACGCAGCCGGTCGATATGCGCGGTGCCGCCGGACCTGGCCCAGGCGCGCAGCGCCGCGCGCGGGTCGGTGCCGAGCGAGCCGCCGAAGTTGAGGGCGGTGATCTCGGCCTCGCCGTCGATCGCCGGAATCTCGCGGCCGTCGGCGCGCACCACTTTCAGGTCCTGGGCGGCGGCGGAGAAGCGGTAGGCGTTGCCGCCCGCCGGGGCGGTGGAGGCATCGGCGAGATCGGCGGTCAGCGCCTTGACCGGCAGGGCACGTCCGCCGGCGCTGGAGAAATCGAGGCCGTGGAAGGTGGCGGCGGCGCTCTTGAGGCCGTCGAGACCGGCGGTCGCCGAAGTGCTGGCGTCCGACCATTGGGCGGTGACGGCGATGCCGGCGCCCGGCGCGTTGACGACGAAGGGGCTCACCAGCGTCGCCTCGACATAGCCCGGCTGATAGAGCGGCGCGCTGGCGCGCACCCCGCCCAGCGCCGCCGAGAGGCGCTCGCCGGTTCCCTCCGGCCCGTCGCCATAGGCGGCGCGGGTGCAGCCGAAATCGAGCCTCAGCGGGAAGCCGCCGAGGGTCTTGCCGGCGCAGGCGAGGCGGCCGCCGGCAACCGGCTTGGTGGTGACGCGCTCAATGGCTGCGCCGGCGATCTCGTGGGCGGCGTACCAGTAGCCGACCCAGAGCACCGGGATCAGCACCAGAATGCCGATGAGCCAACCGCGCCAGGCGCTGCCTCGTCGTCTGTTCCTCATCCAAGATCCCGCGTTTGCTTCTGCCGGGCCGGCTTGCTAGAGCGCCCGCTTCTCTGGCTCAGGCGCGTATCCCTCATGTCGGATTTCTGGGTGTTTGGCTATGGCTCGCTGATGTGGCGGCCGGGATTCGACTACGTCGAGCAGGCGCCGGCGCGGCTCAACGGGGCGCACCGGGCGCTGTGCGTCTATTCCTGGGTCCACCGCGGCACGCGCGAGCGGCCCGGCCTGGTGCTGGGCCTCGATCGCGGCGGCTCCTGCCGTGGGGTTGCCTATCGCGTCGCGGGCAAGAACCGCGAGCAGGTCATCGCCTACCTCACCGAGCGCGAGCTCGTCACCGAAGTCTATCGCGAAGTGTGGTGGACGATCCGCTTTGCCGGCCGGCGCACGCCGGTCAAGGCGCTGACCTATCTCGCCGAGCGCGACCATGTGCAATACGCCGGCCGCCTGCCGCGTGAGACGCTGCTTGCCATGGTGAAGGACGGGCGGGGCCATTCGGGCGCCAACCGCGACTACGTCATCAACACGGCCGCGCATCTCCGTGTCCTTGGGCTGGACGATCCGCTGCTCGACTGGCTGGCGGCCGAACTGCAAAAGCCGAAGACGTGAAACCATCCGCCTCAGGCGGCGAGCTGCATGGCGAGTGCGGCGAGGTCGGCGACCACGGCCCGCCGCTCCGCCTCGGTCGCGGCGAGCAGATGAACGAGGCACAGCACCCGCCGGCCTTGGGCAGGCGGCCAGGCCCGGTCCGGCTGCGGGCCGATGCGGCCACGGCCATCTATCGTCACCACTGCGCGGGCGGCCAGCCGTCCCGCCGGCGCCGGCTCGGCCAGCATCGCCACCACGTTGCGGAAGTCCGCCAGCGCCTCGCCGGCGACCGCGGTGAACAGGTAGCGCCGGCCCGAGCGGCCGCGGAAATAATGGAAGCGGTCGCCGAGCCCCGCCCTTTGCGGGATCTCTGGCGGGCGATCCGAGAGGAGAGGCGGAACGACGGCGACCATGAGAACAAACATAGAACGTTGTTGATTTCGAACGCAATCCATCTCATCCAATTCCGTCAAAAAAGAGTCCTCACCCGGCGCCCTTGGCCAGCCGTGCCACGGCTTCCGTGGGCAGAGGCGGGGCGGGCGTGGCGCCTGCCGCCTCGGCCATCAGCCGGTCGGCGGCGGCTTCGATGGTCGATTCAAGGCGGGAGAGGAAGGCGCGCGAATCGAGCCCCGCGGGAATCGCCGGCAGGAATTCGAGGATGATGGTGCCGGGATGGTGGATGAGCTTGCGCCGCGGCCAGTAGAGGCCGGAGTTCAGCGCCGCCGGCACCACGGGCACACCCAGCGTCTTGTAGAGCAGGGCGATGCCGGTCTGGTAGTCGGGCGCTGCCCCCGGCGGCCGGCGCGTGCCTTCCGGGAACATGACGACCTGGCGCCCCTTGGCGATCTCTTCTCGCGCGCGCTCGGCCAGTGCCCTCAGCGCCGCAGTCTTTCCCTGCCGGTCGACGTGGATCATGCCGGCCTTGCTCGTATAGGCGCCGAAGACCGGGATGCGGGCGAGTTCCGCCTTCATCACATAGGTCGGGTTGGGCAGGATCGGCGCCAGCGCCAGCGTCTCCCAGCTCGACTGGTGCTTGCACGCGACGAGCGCGCCACCCGGCGGCAGGTTGTCGAGGCCGCGCACCTCGTAGGTCGTGCCGGCGACGACGCGCAGCAGCCGGAGCATGCCGCGCGACCACAGGCGCACGACGCCCATCGCCTTGTCCTCGGACAGGAAGAAGTAGAAGGGCAGGGTCGCCAGGGTGAGGCCCACGGTCCAGGCGTAGAAGGCGACGTTGAAGGTGAGGGAGCGCAGCCGCAGCATCGGGGCTCAGCCGCTTGCCGCGCTCGCCGCTGCGCCGGCGATCTTCACGCGCGCGGTGGCCAGCAGGTACTTGCCGTATTCGCGCAAGAGCAGCCCGAAGGCGGAGGCGCTGGTCCACCAGTTGTCGAGGTGCAGCTCGGGATTGGTCACCGGATAAGGGATCAGCTTGACCTCTGGCATGGCCTCCGCCAGCTCGGCCATCGAGCGCGGCATGTGATAGTCGCTGGTGACGACGATCAGCGAGGTGTAGCCCTTCGCCTTGGCCCAGTCGCGCGCTTCAGCCGCGTTGCCGCTGGTGTCGCGGGCGTCGCGGCCGAGGTCGACGCAGCAGGCCAGCGCCAGATCGAGGTCCTTGTCGACGGTGCCGGCGAGCGCCTTGAGGTCGACCGACGGGTTGACGCCGGAGATCAACAGGCGCTTGGCGCGGCCCTCGGCGAGCAGCCTCAGGGCGCCGTCGATGCGGGCGCTGCCGCCGGTGAGCGCGACGATCCCCTCGGCATGCACGTCGGCCGGTGCGCGCGTGTCGGCGACCGACGAGGCAAACACCACGAAGCCGGCGGCAAGGGCAATGCCGCCCAATCCGGCAAGCAAGATGGCCGCACGTGCCAGTCTCAAAGGCTCTCAACTCCGCTTCTGCAAATGCCTCAACACAGACGATCCGGCCGCGATCGCCGGCCCGCCCGTGATTTGGCAGACCATCGCGCATTTACCCGAACGTTGCAGCGAAAAAAGGCGAGGCCCGGGCGCGCTCAATCGGCTTCCGCGAGGTAGCGATAGACGGTCAACCGAGAGGTGAGGGCGGTCATGATCGCGATCAGGAAGGCAATGCCCAGCGCCCCGAAATAGCCGATCGGCCCGACGGCGAAGCGTCCGAACAGGGCGGAGACCTGCTGGCCGTCGGCGCCGCCAATCGCCGGCACAACGACGAAGGACAGCGTCGCGAAGAGAAAGGCCGCCGCCGCGGCGCCGATGAGGCCGCCGCGGAGCCCGAGCAGCAGGAAATGGCGCTGGAACTCGCGGGCGATGAAGCCGTCCTCGGCGCCGACGATGTGCAGCACCGACACGACGCCGCTGTTCACCGCCATGGCGCCGCGGGTGGCGAAGACGACCGAGAGGACCGTCGCCACGAACACCAGGCCGAGAATGGTGAGGCCGGCGAAGACGGTGACGCTGGCCATGGATTGCACGCGCTGGGCCCAGCCGATGTGGTTGTCGAGGGTGGCGCCCTTGACCTCGGCCTTGAGGCGGGCGGCGAGCGCCGTGAGGTTGGCGGCCCCGGGCCGCGTCAGCTTGATGACGATGAGGCGCGGAATGGGCAGCGCGGTCAAGTCGAGCCCGGAGCCGAGCCAGGGTTCGAGCAGGCGGGCGGTGGCGTCGTTGCCGAGCGTCTGGACGGAGGCGATGCCGGGCGTCTGGCGGGCAAGCGCGGCGGCGCGGGCGGTCTCGGTGGCGGTGTCGACGCCGTCGATCGGCAGCACCTGGATGGTGACCTCGCGTTCGACGTCCGCCTGCCAGTCGCGCGAGGCGTCGCGCACCAGCGTCACCGCGCCCAGCGTCAGGCAGGCGAGGAAGCTCATGATGGCGATGACGACGGTGAGCGCGTTGGCCGAGACGGTGTTCTCGGGGATCAGCTGATTGGGCTTCTGGGCGGCCAGCCGCGCCTGGCGGCGCTGGGCGGCGGCGTGCAGCCTCTGGATGCGTTCGGCGTCGGTGGCGGCGTCAGTCATAGATGGTCAGCCGCCCTTCCTCGAGCACGAGCCGGCGCGAATTGAACTGGTTCATGAGGGCAATGTCGTGGGTGGCGATGACCACCGAGGTGCCGAGACGATTGAGCTCGACGAAGAGGCGCATCAGGCGCGCCGCCAGCGGCGGATCGACGTTGCCGGTCGGCTCGTCGGCGAGCAGGATCTCGGGGCGGGTGATGAGCGCCCGGGCGATTGCCGCGCGCTGCTTCTCGCCGCCGGAGAGGATCGGCGGCAGGGCGTGCATGCGGTCGCCGAGGCCGACCCAGCGCAAGAGTTCGACCACGTCGCCGCGATAGGCCGATTCCTCGCGGCCGAGAACGCGCAAGGGCAGCGCCACGTTCTCGAAGGTGGTCAGGTGGTCGAGCAGGCGGAAATCCTGAAAGACGACGCCGATCCGCCGCCTGACGGCGGGCAGCTCCGACCGGCTGATGGACGATGTCTCGCGACCGAAGAAGGAGAGCATCCCGCGGGTCGGCCGCAGCGCCAGGAAGAACAGGCGGATGAGCGTGGTCTTGCCGGCGCCGGACGGCCCGGTCAGGAACTGGAACGATTTCGGCTCGATCTGGAAGGTCAGATCGCGCAGCACCTCCGGCCCCATGCCGTAGCGCAGTCCGACATTCTCGAAACGGATCACGTCGCTGTCCCGTCAATCGCGTTTGGCCGGTGGGTTATCCACTCTTGCAGGGTCCCTGTTAAGGGTCTGTTAACGAACAAATGCTTTTGGGCGCCACGGCCGGCAGGCTGGCGCGGCGCTGGCGATGGTTTCCGCGGCATTAACCAAATCGGCCTAGGCTCGTCTCCGACAAATCATCGGCCTTGGGTCGTTTCATGGCAATTCTGTGTCCCTCCTGCGCTGCCCGCCAGGCGATCAGTGAAGATGCGGTCGGCGCCGGCCGCATGCTCCACTGCGATCGGTGCGGCACCCGCTGGATCGCCCGACCCTACGTCGAGAATCCGTTCCGGCGGGTCGCCTTCGCGGCCGAGACAGAGGATATCTCCGACGCCGTGGTCATCGAGCATACCGCGCCCGGAGAGGCCCATCACCCCGGTTCGGGACGGCGCCGGGTGACGCCGCCGCCGTTCCCGGTCGATCGCCGCTGGCTCAAGCGGGGGGCAATTGCGCTGGCCGTGGTCGCGGCCTTCTTTGCGCTGCGCGTGCCGCTGGTCGCCGCGCTGCCGCAGAAGGGCGCCGCGGCCGAGAGCGAACAGCTCGCCTTCCAGCGGGTGCACAGCGAGACGCTGGTCAAGAACGGCGTCAAGACGCTGGTGGTCGAGGGCGAACTGGTCAATACCTCCGCCGCCGACGTTGCCGTTCCCGCCATCCGCGTTTCGCTGCGTTCGCCGGCAGGCGCCGAGGTCTATTCCTGGCTGGTCGAGCCGGCCAAGGCGGGGCTGGCACCGGGCGCCTCGGTCGGATTCCGCAGCGCCGTGTCGGCGCCGCCCGACGCCAGCCAGGTCACGCTGAAGCTCGCCGCCCGCCAGAACCAGATCATCGGGATGCGCTGATGCCACGCGTTCGGGGGCGAACGATCCGCGTTCTGTTCGATGCGGAGACCATCGCGGCGCGCAATCGCAAGATTGCCGAAGAGATCGCCGCGGCCGGTTACCGCAACCTGCTGGTCATCTCCATCCTCAAGGGCAGCTTCGTCTTCGCCGCCGACCTTCTGCGCGCGCTGCACGATGCCGGCCTGTCGCTGGAGGTGGAGTTCATCTCGCTGTCGAGCTACGGCACCGGCACCACCTCGTCGGGCGCGGTGTCGCTGGTGCGCGACATCGAAAGCGACGTGGCGGGCCGCGACGTGCTCATCATCGACGACATCCTGGAATCCGGGCGCACCATCGCCTTTGCCCGCAACCTGATGATGGAGCGCGGCGCGGCGCGCACCGACGTCGCGGTGCTGCTGGAGAAGCCGGGCAAGCTCGCCCAGCCGCTCAAGGCCGAGTATGTCGGCTTCGTCTGTCCCGACCTGTTCGTCGTCGGCTACGGCATGGACGCGGCCCACGCCTTCCGCGAACTGCCCTTCGTCGGCGTGGTCGAGGAGCGCAAGTCTAGAACTGCTCGAGCAGGCGCTCGAGGTAGTCGCGCTCAAGCTCCGGCCGGTAGGAATTGCCGAGCCGCTTCCGGATCGCGTCGAGGATCTCGCGGGCGCGCTGCGTATCGATCTCGTCAGGAACCTTGACCGTAGTGCCGAGGTCGGGCCCGAGCGTGCGCTGGGGCCGGCCGAGCGGATCCTGATTGGCGAAATTGTTGCCGCCACCGCGCAAGCCACGGCCCTGACCCCGGCCTTGGCCTTGTCCCTGGCGGTTGGCGAGCTGCTGGCTCAGCCCCTGCGCGCCCTCGCGCAGCGCTTCCAGCGCCTGGCTCTGGCTGCCGACGGCGTCGCCGGGCTGGCCCTGGCCGAGCTGGCCTTGGGCGCGGCCCATGGCCTGGCCCGCCTGACCGAGCTTGCCGGTCGGGTTGAGGCCCATGCCCTGGAGCTGCTGCATCAGCTTGCCGAGGCCCTGCTCAAGCGCCTGCTGCTGCCGTTGCAGGTTTTTCAGGGCCTGCTGCAGCTCCTCCTGGGTCATCGGCTTGCCGCTGCCGTCCGGGTTCTGGCCCTGGTCGGCGCGGTAGGTCTTGTTCATCAGCTCTTCCTGCTTGCGGATCATGTCGCCGAGCTGGTTGAGGCTCTGCATCGCCTGGCTGTTCTGCTGGTTGCCCTGTTGCGGCCGGCCGGCCTGCAGGTTGTCCAGCATGTTCTGCAATTCGGAGAGCATCTGGCGGGCGGCGTCGCGCGCTCCGGTGCGCGCCAGGTTCTCGATCTGGTCAAGCATGTGCTGCAGGTCCTGGGCGCGCAGCGTCTGGACGTTGGCGTTGGGGGGCAGGTTGTTGGCCTGCGGGTTCTGGCGGGCCTGGTCGGCGAGCGCTTGCAGGAACTGGTTCAACGCCTGGCGCAGGTTTTCGGTCAGGCGCTGGATCTCGGCGTCCGAGGCGTTGTTCTCGAGCGCCTTGCGCAGCGCCTCCTGGGCGTCGCGCAGGCTCTGCGCGGCGAGCGACAGGTTGCCGTCCTCGATGCCGAGCGCAATCTGCCACAGATAATCGACCACGCCCCGCAAGTCGTCGTCGCCGTGGGCGTGGATCAGGCGGAAATAGGCGGTACGCAGGGCCAGATAGTTGCCCATGCCGTCGATGTTGTCGGGCGCCACGGTGAGCGCATCGATGGCGTCGGCGACACGGGCCGCGGCGTTGGCGTCAAGCGCCAGGTAGGCGCGCTGCTCGACCACGGCGCGGGCCAGCGGATTGGTGAAGTTGCGGGCGGGCAGCGTGAACTCGACCGGGGCGCTGCGTCCTTCCTGTTTGGCCTGGTCGGTGGCAACCAGCGTCAGCTTCACCTTGGCGCCCGCCCAGGGATGGGAGGTAAGGTCGCGGATGGTGTGGCCGGTGCCGTCGCGCACCCCCAATTGGGGCAGCGACAAGGGCAGCTTCGGCGCGTCATAGAGCGGCCGTGCGTCGCCGGTGGCGGGATCGGCGAGCGGCGTGATCTCGCCACGGGCGGCGACGACGCCGTAATCGTCCTTGAGCGAGTAGGAGAGCGAGAGCGCGCCGCTGGCTTCGGCGCTGGGCTCGCCGACGAGGGCAATCTGCGGCGGGTTGTCGGGCTCGACCTTGAATTGCCAGCCGGTGATCTCATGGCCGGACTTCTCGATGGTGACGCTGCCGGCGCGGGCCAGCGTCACCTGATGCTCCAGGGGTGCGGCGGCATCGCTGGCGGCGACCTGCTTCGACAGGGTGGGGGCAACCGGCTCGGTCTTGCCGGCGAGCGAGGCGATCACGGCTAGGTCGTGGCTGCCGCCGGTGCGCACGGTGACGACGCTGCCGACGGGCACGGAATATTCGATGCCCGGCGGCTTGGCGGCCTCGCCGGTGAGGAAGATCGGCGCCCGGCCGGTATAGGCCGGCGGCGTCACCCAGGCGTCGATGCGGGCGATGGCGGCGGCCGTGCTCTCACCGCCGCGAAAGGCCTCGCCGAGGCGGGCGATGCGTTCCGGGCCGGCCATGACGAAGCCGACGACGAACAGCAGCACGACGAGGAAACGCAGCGCGTAGGGGTCGTGGGCCGCCAGCCGCGGCGCCGGCAGGCCGGCGCGCAAGGCTTCGAGCGAGCCCAGCATGCGCCGGCGATGGGCCTCCCACAGCGCCCGGCCAACGGGGTCGTCGGGGCGCGAGGCGAGGCGGTCGGTGAAGGCGGTGGCCGGCCGGTGTAGCGCGCCGGTCGCCTGTTCGACACGGGCGAAGGCGGCGGCGCGCGTCGGCGCGGCGAAGCGCAGCGCGCGCGCGGCGAACCACACGATGGCGACGACGAACAGGGCCAGGATGGCGAAGCGCACCGGCGTCGAGGCGATGCGCCACAGGCCGAACCAGGAAAGCGCGGCAAAGAGCGCGGCCAGCGTCAGGAACGGTGCGATCAGCGGCCATAGCTGCTCCCACACCAGCGCGGCGCGGGCGCGGCCGACGGCGCGGGCGATGCGCGCCGCGATCGTCTTCTCAAAATCGTCGCCGGGCCGCCGGTTCGCCGCCGAATTGGTCATGCGCCTCCGTCAGAGCCCCTCACGCCGGCAAAAAGCCTAGCACAAACTGTGCCCAAAGCGAGGCGGGGCGCGGGTTCCGGCCTTCACGAGTTCGGGATTGGCGGGGAGGCTCGTCAAACGAGCGCGGCGGCGCCGAGTTCCTTGCGCCAGTGCGCCTCGCGTTCCTTGAGATGCAGCGGGATCATCTTTTCGTTTTCGTCGCGGATCTCTTCCAGGATTTCGAAGGAGAAGGCCGGCTCGCCGTGCGCGGCCCAGGCCTCCTGCAGGCTCTTGCCTGGAAAGCCGCCCATGCGGAGTTGAAACCACAGTCCGTTCTGTCGCTTGTCGATATCGGGTGCTTGCGCAACCCAGACCGCGCCGGTGGCCGCACAGCGCACCGCGAAGATACCCCGCGCGGACCTTGTGCTCCTTGTAGCTGCGTGCCAGTCCCTTCTTGCGGGCGGCGTCCATCGGCAGGTCCTTCCGATGCCGGGTACTCATCCCAGCCAGGGGGCGATGCGGTCCATGCCGATCAGGTCGTCAAAGGTCTGGCGCGGGCGCACGACCGCCCATTCGGCGCCGTTGACCATCACCTCGGCGGCCAGCGGGTGGGTGTTGTAGGTCGAGCCCTGGACGGCGCCGTAGGCGCCGGCGGTCATGATTGCCACCAGGTCGCTTTCCTTCAGCGGCGGCAGGCGGCGGCCGAGCGCCAGATAATCGCCGGTCTCGCAGATGCCGCCGACGACGTCGGCAACCATCGGCTCGGCGTTGAGGATCGGCTGCACAACCGGCCTGATGTCGTGATGGGCGTCGTAGAGCGTCGGGCGGATCAGATCGTTCATGCCGGCGTCGAGGATGACGAAGGTCTTGGCGGTGCCCTGCTTGATGTATTCGACCCTGGCGACGAGGATGCCGGCATTGCCGACGAAGACGCGGCCGGGTTCGAGCAGGATGCGGACGCCGAGATTGCCGAGCCGGCGGCGGATGATCTCGGCATAGGCCGCTGGCGGCGGCGGGGCGGGATCGTCGAGCCGGTAGGGGATGCCGAGGCCGCCACCGCCGTCGACATGGTCGATGGCATGGCCGTCGGCGCGCAAGCCGTGGACCAGTTCGGCGAGCCGCTCGTAGGCCGTGTCATAGGGCTCCATGTCGATGATCTGGCTGCCGATATGCATGTCGACGCCGCTCACGCGCAGGCCGGGGAGCTTGGCGGCGCGGGCATAGACGGCGCGCGCCTGCTCATACGGCACGCCGAACTTGTTCTCCGCCCTGCCGGTGGTGATCTTGGCATGGGTGTGCGCATCGACGTCCGGGTTGACCCGGATGGCGATGGAGACGGTGGCGCCCCTGGAAGCGGCGATTTCGGAGATGCGCTCCAGTTCCGGCTCCGATTCGACGTTGAAGCAGAGGATGCCGGTGTCGATGGCGAAGGCGATCTCGCGCGCCGTCTTGGCGACGCCGGAGAAGACGATGGTATCGGGCCTGGCGCCGGCCGCCAGCGCCCGGCGCAACTCGCCCTCCGAAACCACGTCGAGCCCGGCGCCTTCCTGAACGAAGGTGCGGATCACCGACTGGTTGGAGTTCGCCTTCATGGCGTAGCAGATGAGGGTGTCGAGGTTGGCGAAGGCCTCGCGGAAGACGCGGATGTGACGGGCGAGCGTCGCCGTCGCGTAGCAATAGAACGGCGTCCCCACCTTGGCCGCGATCGCCGGCAGGGGCACGTCCTCGGCGTGGAGCACGCCGGCACGGTATTCGAAGTGGTTCACCGAAAAAGACCCGTCCGAGAACTAGAGAAGCCAGTCGAGGAAGAACGGCTTGTGCGGTTTCTCCGGGGCCGGCGCAGGGTCGCAGGTGGCGCAGGTCTTGGTCGCCACCGCCGCGCCCGGAGGCGGGTCGAGTGCCGCCTTGCGGCCGCAGCCGGCCAGCCCGATGGCCAGCACGATCATGCCGGCAACGAGCGCACGGGAAAGAACTCTGCGGTCGGCAGGCGCCACGGCCACCCCCAAGCATCACGGTTCCCCGGGCCGCCTCAGCCGCCCGGAGCCACGTGCATCATAGTCAATCTGCCGGCCGGCGCCACCGTCAACTTTGCCGCAAACGGCCCTTTTCCTTGGCCAGACGCTTCAACCAGCGGCGGGCCTCGCGACGCACGTTCTCCGGCGCCGTGCCGCCGAAGCTCTTCCGGCTCTTGACCGACCGGCGCACCGCAAGCACCGAATAGACGTCGTCGGTGATGCGGGGCTCGATCGCCTGAAGGGCGTCGAGCGGCAGGCGGTCGAGCGTCACGCCGCGGCTCTCGGCCTCTGCGACGATCCGTCCGGTGACGTGATGGGCCTCGCGGAAGGGCAGGCCCAGCGTGCGCACCAGCCAGTCGGCGAGGTCGGTGGCGGTGGCGAAGCCGGCGCCGGCCGCCTTGCGCAGGGCCGCCACGTCCGGCTCCATGTCGGCGACCATGCCGGTCATCGCCGCGATCGCCAACTCCAGCGAATTGAAGGCGTCGAAAACCGGCTCCTTGTCCTCCTGCATGTCCTTGGCATAGGCGAGCGGCAGGCCCTTGAGCACGACGATGAGGCCGGTCAGCGCGCCGACGATGCGGCCCGACTTGGCGCGCACCAGCTCGGCCGCGTCCGGGTTGCGCTTCTGCGGCATGATCGATGAGCCGGTGGTGAACTTGTCCGACAGCTTGACGAAGCGGAAGCCGGCAGACGACCAGATGACGATCTCCTCGGCGAAGCGCGACAGGTGGACGGCAGTCAGGCTCGCGGCGGCCAGCGCCTCGATGGCGAAGTCGCGGTCGGAGACGGCGTCGAGCGAATTGGCCGCCGGCCGGTCGAAGCCGAGCGCTGCGGCCGTCATGGTGCGGTCGATCGGGAAGGACGTGCCGGCGAGCGCGGCGGCGCCAAGGGGCGATTCGTTCAGCCGCCCGCGGGCGTCGGCGAAGCGGCCGCGGTCGCGCCCGAGCATCTCGACATAGGCCATCAGGTGGTGGCCGAAGGTCACCGGCTGGGCCGATTGCAGATGGGTGAAGCCCGGCATGACGCTGGCGGCGTGGGTAAGCGCCTTCTCGGCCAGCGCCTGCTGCAGCGCGGCAAGCGCGGCGTCGGTGCGGTCGATGGTGTCGCGCACCCACAGCTTGAGGTCGGTGGCGATCTGGTCGTTGCGCGAGCGCGCGGTGTGCAGCCGCCCGGCGGCCGGGCCGATCAGCTCGGTCAGCCGCGCCTCGATGTTCAGGTGGATGTCCTCCAGCGCGCGCGAAAAGGTGAATTCGCCTGCTTCGATTTCTCGCAGGATCGTGTCTAGACCCGTTACAATCTTTTCGGCATCGTCCGCCGCGATAATGCCCTGATGGGCAAGCATGCGGGCATGGGCCACCGACCCCAGGATGTCCTGGCGGAAGAGCTTGCGGTCGAAGTCGATCGAGGCGTTGATCTCTTCCATGATGGCATCGGGGCCTTCGGCGAAACGGCCACCCCACATGCGGTTCTTCATGATCGAACTCCGGGAAACCCCAAGGCAATGACGGACGGACGGACGGCAAGGCGACGTGGCGCGGCGCTGCTGGGCGTTGCCGCGGTCGCCGGCATCCTGGCCGGTGCGGTCGCGGTATATGTCAGGGAGTCAACCCATGGCAACGGCGCAACGACGCAAGCCAGCGTCGATTGTGCCGGCGCGGTGGCGACGGCCGCCAGGCTGTCCCCCCTGGCGCAGGGCCAGGTGGCGGCCTTCCGCCCGACCGACCAGCCGGATCTGGTGCGCAACCTCGCCTTCCAGGCGCCGGACGGCAGCGCCACGAGCCTGGCCGCCTTTGCCGGCAAGACGGTGCTGGTCAACCTGTGGGCGACCTGGTGTGTGCCGTGCCGGGCCGAGATGCCGGCGCTCGACCGACTGGAGGGGGCGCTCGGCAGCGACACCTTCTCGGTGGTCGCGGTCAATGTCGACCAGAACAACCCGGAGCGCGCGCGCGGCTTCCTCAAGGAAATCGGCGTTTCGCGGCTGGCCTTCTATGCCGATCCCTCCTTCGCCATCTTCAACGAACTGAAGAAGCGCGGGCTGGCGCTCGGCCTGCCGACGACCATTCTGGTCGACGGCAAGGGGTGCCGCATTGGCGGTATCGAAGGGCCGGCGGAGTGGGATTCGCAGGACGCCAAGGCGCTGATCAAGGCGGCGATGGCGCCCGGCTAGGTTTCAGGCGACCTGCTGCTGGGCGAATGCCGCGGCCGCTGGCGCTGGCGCAACCGGCCCGACACGCGCTTCCCGACCGGCGACCTCGACGCGATTGCGGCCGTTGGACTTGGCCCGGTAAAGCGCTTCGTCGGCAAATTTGAGCAGGGAATCGACGGACGATTCGGCGTCCGCCCGGGCGACGCCCGCGGAGAGTGTCGCCGTGAAGTCGCCAATGCCGGCACAGGCGGAGGTGAAGGCGACGCGGGTGCGCTCGGCGACCAGATAGGCCGCCTCCATGCCGGCACCGGGCAGCATGACCGCGAACTCCTCGCCGCCGATGCGGCCGATCAGGTCGCTGGCGCGCAGCATTTTGCGCGAGATCTGGCCGAAGGTGCGCAGCACGTCGTCGCCGGGGCCATGACCGAAGGTGTCGTTGATCGCCTTGAAGGAATCGAGGTCGAAGAGGATGACGCTGACCGACATGCCGGTCTCGCGCCTGGCGGACAGGATGCGCTGGGCGTCCTCATAGAAGGCGCGGCGGTTGGCGAGCCCGGTGAGGGAGTTGGTGCTGGCTTCGATCTTGTGCAGCAACTCCTGCTTCTCGCGGGCCATCGCCACGGTGAAGATCGACGTGCCGACGACGAAGGCGAGCGTCTCGAAGTGGACGAAACTGAGCCAGGTCAGCAGGGCCGTGCCGCCGATCGGCGTCATGGCGCCGATGGCAGCGGCGATGGCACCGCCGGTGGCAAAGATGCCGTGCAAGACAAGCAGGACAATCAGCGGTCCGCGCGCGGTCAGTCGGTCATTGCGCCCGCGCCAGAATTCGAGGGCGGCGGCGAAGAGGAACGTGGCGACGATCGACAGGTTGAGGGTGACGTAGGTATCGACCGACTCGCGCACGGCGGGAATCGTGAAGGTGGCGAGCCAGACACCGGCGCCAGCACCAACCACACCGATATCGACCGGTTGGCCGTTGCAGGCGCGCGCCGAGCCCCAGACCAGTGCCGGCGAGATGTTGAGCAGGGTGACCGCCATCAGAATCGACGGCATGCTGAGGTGCGGCGTCGCCAACATCGGGATGGCCGCGGCCAGGGTCAGATTGGCGCTGGCCCACCACAGCATCCCCTCGGAATCCTTGGTCTGCATTGCTGCGAAAATAAGGAAGAGGCCGCTTACGGCCGATACGAAACTCCCCGCAACCATCAATGTCGGCAAGTCCACGCTCATTGCAGATTCCTCGCTGCAGCGGATGCGATGGCAGCAGACACGCGCCCCACGCAACGCCCCGTCCGTTGGCAACCATAGCGGCATCGCGCTGACGTCGGGTTAGTGCGGCAGGTGCAATTGCTAGGTCGACGAAAACGGATTGTTAACGTGGTTCAGCGGCTTGCGGCGGCGCCCTCAGGCGATGCGGATGATGGTGTCGCGTCCGTCCGCCTGGGGCTGTCGGTCGGCCTGCTCGACCCGGTTCCGGCCGAGATCCTTCGCCCGGTACATGGCGCGGTCGGCGGCATCGAGGAGGTCTTCGAAACGCATATCGGCGCCGGTTTCGGCGATGCCGGCACTGACGGTGGCATTGAGAGGCCGGCCGTCGAGGAAGCGATGCCGCTCGGCGAAGGCGTGGCGGACACGTTCGGCAATCACGCGCGCCGTTTCCAGCGTGGCGCCGGGAAGCACGACGGTAAACTCCTCGCCGCCGTAGCGGCCGAAAAGGTCGGTGGGGCGCAGCAGGTTGCGCACCGTATCGGTGAAGGCGCGCAGAATGTCGTCGCCGGTACGATGGCCGTGGCGGTCGTTGATCGCCTTGAAGTGATCCAGGTCGAACATAATGAGCGAGAATGGCGTGCCTTCCTTGCGGCAGCGCTGGAAGAGCCGCCGGGCGCTCTCCATCAGGGCGCCGTGGTTGGCGATGCCGGTGAGCGAATTGTTGCGCGCGGCGTGCTTGTATTCCAGCGTCTCGCGCTCCTTGCAGATGAGCGCCATGAGGATGGCCGAAGCTATGGCGTAGAACATGCCCTCGAAGAAGATCGCCCCGAACCAGCTGTTGATCGGGGCGATGCTGGTGAGCGAAATTTCGCCGGCGAGGGTGTCGAAGATGCCGCCCACCAAGACCAGTGCGTGGATCATCAGGATCGCGATCAGCGGCAAGCGAGCGCGGATGTGGTCGCTGCGGCCGCGCCACAGCGCGACCGCGGCGGCAGACAGCCAGACGACCCAGCCGAGGAAGCTGACGAACGGTCCGATTGGCATCACCGAAGCAGCCAAATCGATGGCCAGCCATGTGGTGACGACCAGCAGCATCGACATTCCCGGCCGCTGCTGTCGGTTGAACGTGCGCACGCCGATCCAGATCAGCGGCGCTGCAAGAGCAGCCCGCCGGTCACGATCAGGGGCACGTTGTCGCCTGACAGGCCGATGGCGAGCAGGGCGATGCCGGCGGCATAGATGATGTCGGCGGCGAACCACCACAGCAGCGCCGTCGCCTCGCGCATCTGCGTCCATACGCCGATGAGCAGCACGCCGCTGATGGCGGTCGTGATGCTGCCGGCCATCATCAGAGTGATCGTATCGAACTGCATGCGCCGCCGAGGTCCGTTGTCGGGGGCGCAGGGAACGGAGATTCCCGTGCACCTCGCGCCGCTGCAAGTGTCGCAGGCAGGCCTTACGAACCCCGAAACGCCCTGTCGGAATTACCAGGGGTGATCGATACGCTCCGTTAACCCTCGGTCACACCGTTAGCGCGTCGGAACCGGCTTCTCGCCGCGGTAATCGTAGAATCCGCGCCGGGTCTTGCGGCCGAGCCAGCCCGCCTCGACGTATTTCACCAGCAGCGGGCAGGGCCGGTATTTCGAATCCGCCAGGCCCTCGTGCAGCACCTGCATGATCGACAGGCAGGTGTCGAGGCCGATGAAATCGGCGAGCTGCAGCGGGCCCATCGGATGGTGGGCGCCGAGCCGCATGGCGGTGTCGATCGCCTCGATCGTGCCGACCCCTTCGTGCAGCGTGTAGATCGCCTCGTTGATCATCGGCAGCAGAAGACGATTGACGATGAAGCCGGGAAAATCCTCCGACAGCACGGACGACTTGCCGAGCTGCTTCACGAAGGCCGTGGTGGCGTCGAAGGTGTCGTTGGCGGTGGCGATGCCGCGGATGAGCTCGACCAGTTCCATGACCGGAACCGGGTTCATGAAGTGGACGCCGATGAACTGCTCGGGCCGGTCGGTGGTGGCAGCCAGGCGCGTGATCGAAATCGACGAGGTGTTGGTGGCAAGCAGCGCGCCCGGTTTCAGCGTGCCCTTCAGGCGGGCGAAGATCTCGGCCTTGATCACCTCGTTCTCGGTCGCCGCCTCGATGACCAGGTCGCTGTCGGCCAGCCCCTCGATATCATCGGCCGGGGTGATGCGCTTGAGCGCCGCCTGGCGATCGGCCTCGCTGATCTTCTCGGAACTCACCTGGCGGGCCATGTTGCCGTTGATGGTGGCAAGACCGGACTTGATGCGGTCGGCCGACACGTCGTTGAGCACCACGGGATAGCCGGCCAGCGCGCAGACATGGGCAATGCCGCTGCCCATCTGTCCGGCGCCGATGATGCCGATCTTCTTGAGCGCGATGGTCATGGTCGAAACACCTCGGGCCTCGGCGGGAAACCAAGGAGCCTATCACAGTGCCTTGGTGAGTTCCGGCAGGATCTGGAAGATGTCGCCGACCAGGCCGTAGTCGGCGACGGCGAAGATGGGCGCTTCCGGGTCCTTGTTGATGGCGACGATGACCTTGGCATCCTTCATGCCGGCAAGATGCTGGATGGCGCCGGAGATGCCGCAGGCGATGTAGAGCTCGGGCGCCACCACCTTGCCGGTCTGGCCGACCTGCAGGTCGTTGGGGGCAAAGCCGGCGTCGATGGCGGCGCGCGAGGCGCCGATGGCGGCGCCCAGCTTGTCGGCGAGCGGCTCGAGCATGTCGTGGAACTTCTCGGCCGACTGGAAGGCGCGGCCGCCGGCAACGACGATGCGGGCGGCGGTCAGCTCGGGGCGGCCGGAGCGGGTCAGTTCGGCGCCGACGAAGGCGGCCGGCGCCGGCAGGTCGGGCACGGCGACGGCTTCGACCGGCGCCGGGCCGCCGCCGGCAGCCGCCGCCGGGAAGGCGGTGGCCCTGATCGTGATCACCCGTTTCGCGTCGGCGGTCCTGACCGTCTCGATGGCGTTGCCGGCATAGATCGGCCGCTCGAAGGTGTCGGGCGCGACGACCCTGGTGATGTCGGAGATCTGCATCACGTCGAGCAGGGCGGCGACCCGCGGCATGACGTTCTTGCCGGCGGCCGTGGCCGGCGAAGCAATCGCGTCATAGTCGCCGGCGAGCGATACGATCAGCGCGGCGAGCGGCTCGGCGAGCTGATGGGCGAGGCCCTCGGCCTCGGCGTGAAGAACCCTGGAGGCGCCAACGAGCCTGGCGGCTTCGGCTGCGACCGCGGCGCAGTCGGAACCGGCGACCAGCACATGGATGTCGCCTCCAAGCGCGCCAGCGGCGGAAAGCGCGTGGGCGGTGGCCTCGCCCAGAACCGCATTGTCATGGTCGGCGATCAGCAGGGTGGTCACAATACGCTTGCCTCGTTCTTCAACTTGTCGACCAGTTCGGCCACGTTGGCGACCTTGGCGCCGCTGCGGCGGGGCGGCGGCTCGGCGACGCTCACCACGGTCAGCCGCGGCTTGAGGTCGACGCCGAGTTCGGCGGCGCTGACCTCGGCGATCGGCTTCTTCTTCGCCTTCATGATGTTGGGCAGCGAGGCGTAGCGCGGCTCGTTCAGGCGCAAGTCGACGGTCACCACCGCCGGCAGCGACAACGACAGCGTCTCCAGCCCGCCATCCACCTCGCGGGTGACGGTGGCGCGGTCGCCGTCGAGCGTCACCTTGGAGACGAAGGTGCCCTGCGCCCAGCCGGTGAGCGCCGCCAGCATCTGGCCGGTCTGGTTGGCGTCGTCGTCGATCGCCTGCTTGCCCATGATGACAAGGCCGGGCGCCTCCCGATCGGCAACCGCCTTCAGGGCCTTGGCGACGGCGAGCGGCTCGGTGCGCTCGTCGGTCTTCACCAGGATGCCGCGGTCGGCGCCCATGGCGAGCCCCGAGCGGATGGTCTCGGCGGCGGCCGCCGGGCCGACGGAGACCACCACCACCTCGTCGGCCGCGCCGGCTTCCTTCAGCCGCAAGGCCTCCTCGAGCGCCACCTCATCGAAGGGGTTCATGGCCATCTTGACGCCGGCAAGCTCCATGCCGCTGCCGTCCGCCTTGACGCGCACCTTGACGTTGGCGTCGACGACCCGTTTCACCGCAACCAGGATCTTCATCCCCACGGCCTTCTCGGTTCCTGTGTTGGCGGCGACCCTATGGGCCGCCCGGCGGCACCGTCAACCGGCTGGTGGTCGAAGAGCGGTGTGTTCTTGCGACGCATGACCAGCACCAGCACGGCGCCGCAGACGAGGCCCCCGATATGCGACCACCAGGCGGTGTTGCCCTGGCTGCCCGTGAACACCGCGAAGACCTGGAAGACGATCCAGAAGCCGAGCACGTAGACCGCGCTCAATCTCAGTGGAATGCGGCCGAAGGCGAGCACCCACATCTTGGCGCGCGGATGCAGGATCAGATAGGCGCTGATGGTGCCGGCGATGGCGCCGGAGGCGCCGATCACCGGCCCGGTCATGCCGGGATTGGAGAGGACGAAGGCATAGCCGGCGCCGGCCGCGCACAGCAGGTAGAAGGCGAGGAAGCGCCAGTGGCCGAGCGCGTCCTCGACATTGTCGGCCAGCACCCAGAGGAAGATCATGTTGCCGGCGAGGTGCCAGAAGTCGGCATGCAGGAAGGAATAGGTGATCAGCGTCGCCACGTCGGGCAGCGTCGAGCGCGACACGTCGACGCCGCTGAACACGGCCGGAAACAGCCCGAAGGCGATCACCGAGGCGTCGCTCGCTTCACCGGCGGTGCCCGATTCGACGATGAAATAGACCAGGATATTGACGACGATCAGACCCCACGCCACCCACGGCCGCCTGATGTTCCTGAGCGGGTTGGTGTCGTAGATCGGAATGAAGGCCATCGATTCTGACCGTCAGCGGTTCTCGCCGGGCACCCACAACACGTCGCCGGCGCCGCGATCATTAGCCAGACGCGCGGCGACGAAGAAGAAATCGGACAGGCGATTGATATAGCGCGTCGCCTCCGGGTTGACCGCCTCGCGGGCGGCAAGCGCCACGGCCAGCCGTTCGGCGCGGCGCGCCACCGTGCGGCAGAGATGCAGCGCCGCGGCAGAGGGCGTACCGCCGGGCAGCACGAAGGAGGTGAGCGGCGCGAGGTCGGCATTGAGCGTGTCGATTTCGCTCTCCAGCCGTTCGGTCTGGGTGGCGACGATGCGCAGCCGCTCGCGGCCGGGCTTCTCCGGCGAGGCGAGGTCGGCGCCGAGGTCGAAGAGGTCGTTCTGGATGCGGCCGAGCATGGCGTCGACGTCATCGGGGAGGGCGGCGAGGCGCGCCAGCCCGACATGGGCATTGAGCTCGTCGACGGTGCCGATCGCCTCGAAGCGCAGGTCCGATTTCGGCCGCCGCTCGCCGGTGGCGAGCGCCGAGGTGCCGTCGTCACCGGTCTTGGTGTAGATGCGGTTGAGGACCACCATCTTTGCGTCACCGCGAGGCGAGGTAGAGGGCGCCCATCATGATGATGATGGCGGCGAACTGCAGGATGATCCGCCAGCGCATGATGAGCTGCGAGGTTCTTGGCGAGCCGCCGCGGGCCATGTTGAACAGGCCGATGAATAGCACCGCGGCGACGACGATGATGGCGAACGGGGCGAGATAGGGAAGGACGGTTGACATTGCGGTTCCAGGTTTCGGCCGAACGCCGAGGTTTGGAACTCATATAGCCACGATCGCCACCCCGGGGCTACCGGGACGGCGCCGCGCCGGGCGTCGGTAACCCGCCCCTGCCTGCGACGGGAAGACACCCGGCGGTTTGCCATGTTAAGTTGTTTTGGGGCGATGCACTTGGCACAGCGTGCGCAACGGGGAGTTGGGCAATTGACCAAGAGTGCATTGGGCCTCGTGGCCGTCTTGTTGCTTGGAACGTGTTCGGCCGCGGCCGCGAACCATCCTACCTTCTACGATCGGAAGCTTTTCAGGGACCCCGTCACGGCGGGGCACGTCGATATCAGCAAGCTGCTGCCCAACTGTCAGCCGGCGAAATGCGGTGAGGACGTGTGGATCCAGGCGGTGGCGGATTTCACCGGTGACGGGCTGCCGGACATCCTTCTCACCAGCACCATGTTGAGCCCGCGCGGCCGCGAGTTCGATCGGCCGGGGCCGATCATCCTCATGAAGAACGACGGCCACGGCCATTTCGTGCGCGCCGATTTCGGTGGCGGCAAGCCCTACCTTCTGGCCAAGCATCCGCGCGCGGCGGCCGTCGCCGACTTCAACGGCGACGGCAAGCTCGACGTCATGATCGTCTCCAACGGCCTCGACAGGAAGCCCTTCCCGGGAGAGACGGTGCGTCTGCTGCTCCAGGAAAACGGCACGCTCACTGACGCCTCGGCCAACACGCCACAGATCGTTGCCATGCAGCACGGTATCGCCGCCGGTCCCTTCTCCGGTTCCGGCCACGCCGACGCCCTGATCATCGCCCGGGAGGGGATGCATCACGTCGACCCGTATTTCCTGGTCAATGACGGGACGGGCCACTTCACCAAGTCGAGCCTGCCCGACCGCTTCCCGCCCGATTCCCTGCGCCTGTGGGAACCGACGGCCGATTTTTCATTCTACCGCACGGCGCAGGTGGCCGATGTCGACGGAGACGGGCACCCCGATATTCTGCTCGGAACGTCCGCCGCATACCCCCCCCTTCAAGAAATATCGGCGCTTCAGCAATTCGCGCATCCTGTTCAATGACGGCAGCGATCATTGGGACGACAAGCACGTCTTCGAATTTCCGGCCGGCCCCTGGGGCAATCAGACGAACACGGACGATTTCACGGTGGCTGACGTCAATGGCGACGGTCTGCCCGATGTCCTCCTGACGACCGACAGGGAGACTCCTGGCCCGTCGGAGGGGCAGCGCCTGCGGCTGTTCCTCAACCAGGGCAACCGCAAATTCAAGGAAGCGAAGGACGCCTTCTCGTGGAACCAAGGCCAGTGGGACAAGCAGCCCAACATCCTGCCGATCCATGTGTTCCTCAGGGACATCAACGACGATGGCTTCCCCGACATCATCGTCTCGGACATTTCGCCGATCCTGAAGGAAAAGCCGGTTCCCTATTTCCTCGCCCTCAACGACGGACACGGCCATTTCACCCCACTCGACCCGGCCAGCATGGGGCCTCCTTTCCTGGGCAGCCACCTGTGGCCGGCCGACGTGATGGGCAAGGGCCGGCCCGACCTGGTTGGCTTGCACGGGTTTGGCGATTGGGCCGGCAAGCAGTACCTGTCGAAGGGTGTGGATATCGTCACCTACGAAAACATCCCCAATGGCGGCGTCAAAATCCCGCTGACCAGCACGACGGAAGACTATTCCGGCTCTCACGGGCATTGGGTGAACAGCAACCTGTTGACCACCATCAAGGGCGCCAGGAAGGGGCAGGATAAGGTCGACTTCAACGTCAGGGGCGATTTCGGTTACGACGGGGACTTCAGCAATCTGCAGATCGTCATCAATGCGCCGGTCGGCAAGAAGGTGCCGCAGGGGCTGGCAAAATGCATCGGTCCGGCGCCGGTGAGCTACGGTGACGGCCAGTATCGCATTGTGTTTGCCTTGGAAAAACAGGGCAACGCCTGGGTGGCGCAGGATCTCGCCTGTCACATGAAGAATGCGACGTCTGTCGACGCCTTCATGATGAAATACGTGACCACGTCGTTCCGCGGCATTGCGACAGACATGGTCACGACCGGCAGCATCGGCACGGTGAAGAGCGCCGTCTTCCAGGGCTGGCTGAAGAAGGTGGCGTCGGGCGATATCGTCGTGCGCTGATCTGCAGCGGCGCTGCCGCGGCCGGCGCGTCGGGGGGCGTGCCGGCCGCCTCTTGTCACCAGAGCATGTCCGTCGCATCGTGGGGCCCTGGGGCTGAGGCGACTCGATGCACGGACTCGACGGCAAGCGGGTTCTGATCACCGGGGCGGCGACGGGAATCGGACGCGCTACGGCGCTTCGCTTCGCCGAGGAGGGCGCCAACGTCGCTGTCAACTTCATCGGCGACCGCGAGCCGGCGGAGGCGCTGGTCGACGAACTCGCCGAGATCAACCCGGAGGGCGTGCACGTCCTCGCTCCGGCCGATATCGCTGACGAGGACGCGGTCGATGCCCTGTTCGCCCGGGTGGTCGAGCTCCTCGGCGGTCTCGACGTGCTGGTCAATAATGCCGCCATCAAGCTCGGCGGCGATCCGCACGATACCCACATCCCCGATTTCGACCGGGTGATGGCGGTCAATATGCGCGGCGCCTTCCTGTGTTCGCAGGCGGCCATCCAGCACTTCCTCGACGTCGGCCAGCCAGGGGTGATCATCTCCACCTCGTCGATCCACCAGATCGTGCCACTGACCGACGCGATCGCCTACCAGATGTCCAAGGCGGCGCTCGGCGGCATGACCACGACGCTGGCGCTGCGCTACGCCCGCGACGGCATCCGTGTCGTCGCCGTCGGTCCGGGGTGGGTGATGACGCCGATGAACGCCGACCTCGAGGTCGATCCGGAGGCGCTCGGCCGGGTGGAGGACATGATCCCCATGGGGCGGGTGGCGCGGCCGGAGGAGATTGCCGGGGTGATCGCCTTCCTCGCCTCCGACGATGCCTCCTACGTCACCGGGCAGACCTGGTTCATCGATGGCGGCATGATGATCGCCCGGCCGGGGTAGCCAGCGGAGAATAGTCAACAGTGGATGGTGAATGGCGCCGCTCTATTCACCACTCACCACATATCACCGCTGCTGCAGCAGCACCTTGTCCATGATGCGGGTGGGCAGCAGCCGCTTCAGCCAGGCGCCGACCAGCGTCGGGATGGTGACGCGGTAGCGCGGGCGCGGGTGCGGGTCTTCCAGCGCGTGGAAGAGCTTTTTGGCGACCGCCTCCGGTCCAAGCTTGAACCAGTTGGTGCGGTGGCCGGTGGCGTATTTCTTCAGCTCGCGGCTGTAGTCGCCACGGTAGAGCGAATTGTGCACGTCGACGGTTTCGATGAAGTGGCCGCGGGCATTGTCGAGCATGCGGGTGTGGATCGGTCCGGGCTGGAGGATGATCGCCTCGATCCCGGTTCCGTGGAGTTCCAGGCGCAGCGTGTCGGTCCAGCCTTCCACGGCGTGCTTGGTGGCGGAATAGGCGCCCATGAAGCGCGCCGAGACGAAGCCCAGAACCGAAGAGCAGTTGACGATGCGGCCGTGGCCCTGCTTGCGCATGACCGGCATGACCAGCCGGGTCAGCTCGTACCAGCCGAAGAAGTTGGTCTCGAAGAGCTTGCGGACGTTCTCGGTCGGCACGTCCTCGAAGGCGCCGGGCTGGCTGTAGGCGCCGTTGTTGAACAGCGCGTCGAGCTTGCCACCGGTGCGCCTGAGAACCTCGTCGACCGCGGCGGCGATGGAGGCGTTGTCGGAAAGGTCGAGGTGCAGCGTCTCCAGTCCCTCGCCGGCGAGGCGGTCGGCGTCCTCCTGCCGGCGGCACGATGCAAAGACGCGCCAGCCGCCGTGCTCCTGAAGAGCATGGGCGCAGTGATAGCCGATGCCGGATGAACAGCCGGTGATCAGAATCGTGCGCTGCGGCGCCTGCATCCTCGGCCCGGTGGTCGCGCCCGCGATCTCACCAGGTTGCAGCGCCTCGGCGCCGATCGCATCGCGGCGGCTCGTGTCCACCATGCTCAGTCACCCCTAAATCACCCGCCGCCCCAGGAAGATGGCCGAGATGTCGGATAGGATGCAAGGGGCATCGGTATTGCCGATCAGGAAGGTGGTTACCTGCGACAGAATGGTCTCACCCGCACTTGACCGTGAGCCATGAATCCGGCCACCTCGGCCCCGTCCAGGCGATTAACCTAGGCGGCAAATGGCAGTCTGCCGGGCCGTCACGGCGGTCCGGTCGGGCAGGCGACAGGCGTCCGGCGCCGTGTTTCCGGGGGCAGAAGCAGGAGCATGGGCCAGGGCCATGACACAGGCTGAGCGCGGTCCTTTTCGCACCGCATGGGTGGTCGTCAAGGACGCCTTCGGCCATTTCCTGTGGGACGATGGCTGGGCGATGGCCAGCCACGTCGCCCTGTCGGCGCTGATGGCGCTGTTCCCGTTCCTGATCTTCGTGGCATCGCTCGCCGGCTTCGTCGGGGCCGAGGGGCTGTCGGTCAGGGTCGCCGACATCCTCTTCGCGGTGTGGCCGCAGGATGTCGCCGGCCCGATTGCCGGCGAGGTCCAGCGCGTGCTGGCCAGCGAGCATCGCGGGCTGGTCACCGTCTCCGCCGTGATCACCGTCTATCTCGCCTCCAATGGCATCGAGGCGGTGCGTAACGGCCTCAACCGGGCCTACCGGGTCGTCGACCGGCGGTCGATCTTCTTTCGTCGCGGGCAGAGCATCCTCATGGTGCTGGCCGGGGCCGTGGCGAGCCTGGGACTGGTGCTGCTGGCGGCGCTGGGCACGAGCGCGCTCAACGATCTCATCGCCGCGGCGCCGCTGCTGGAACCGCTCGCTTCGATCTCGGTGGTGGTGCGGGCGCTGATCGCCGGCGTCGTGCTGGTGGTGGCGCTGGCCGTGGCCCATATCTGGCTGCCCGCCGGGCGGCCACACTGGCCGCGCCTGTGGCCGGGCATCGCCTTCACGCTGGCCGGCTGGTTCGTCGCCGCCTGGATCTTCCGCATCTACCTCACCAGCTTCTCCAACATGGCGGCGACCTATGCCGGGCTCGCTGGCGTCTTCACCGCCATCTTCTTTCTCTACATGGTGGCGGTGGCTCTCCTGTTCGGAGCGGAATTCAACGCGGCGCTCGCTCGCCTGCGCGACGGCACAATCGGCTGATACTGATCAGGCGTGGCCGAGCACCGCGCGCTGGGCGGCGCTGCGGGCGAACGCCGATTCTAGGGCGGCATAGAGTTCGCGCGGGCTGTAGGGCTTGATCACGGCTCCGTTGAACCCGGCGGCCCGGGCGTGCTGGGTCGCCAGGCGGCTGCGGTCGTCGGTGACGGCGACGATCGGCAGCGTGTGCTGGGCGCCAAGGGCGCGGATCAGCTGGGCGGCGACGATGCCGTCCATGTCGGGGACCGACAGGTCGAGCAGGATGAGGTCGATCGCCTGATCGTTGCGGAGCAGCGCCAACGCGGCCTCGCCGCTGGACGCGGTCAGCGGCACGCAGCCGAACTGCTCAACCAGGATGGTGGCGATCATGGTGCTGGCCGGGCTGCCACCGACGACGGCCACCCGCGGCCGGTGGCCGTTGACCGTCAGATGAACGATCGCTTCCTCGGCTTTGTCGGCCATGCCGCCCTCGCCAAACGCAACAAGACCGGGCAAGTATCGCGGGCTTTGCTTAACGAGCGCCTAAACTGGAATCGTTGTGGATCAGATCGTCACCATCGTCCTGCCGGTCTTCGGGCTGATCGGCATCGGCTATGCCGCCGCGTGGCTCAAGGTGCTGCCCGAGGGCAGCGACCGGACGCTGGCCGATTTCTGCTTCGTCATCGCCATCCCGCTGCTCATCTTCCGCATCCTGGCGACGGCCGATTTCTCCGGCGGCTCGCCGATCCACCTGTGGCTGGCCTATTACGGCGGCTTCGCGGTCGTGTGGATCGCCGGAACGCTCGCCGTGCGGCGCCTGTTCGGGCGCGACGCGCGCACCGGCGTGGTCGCCGGCGTTTCGGCGGCGTTTCCCAATACGGTGCTGTTCGGCATTCCGCTGATCTTCGTCGCCTATGGCGATGCCGGCGCGGCGGCGCTGGCGGTGCTCATCGCCATCAATCTGCCGGTGATGATGTCGGTCAGCGCCATCCTCAACCAGCGGGCGCTGGTCGTCGACGGCGAGGCCTCGCACGCCGATCCGTTGTCGGCACTGCGCTCGGCGGCGATCGCGCTGGTCCAGAACCCGATCATCATCGGAATTGCCGCCGGCATCCTGTGGCGCCTCCTCGGGCTGCCGCTGGGTGGCCCGGTGGGCACGGTGGTCGACCGGCTCTCCGGCGTCGGCGGCACGCTGGCGCTGTTCACCGTCGGCATGACGCTGCGCCGCTATGGCCTTTCCGGCAATCTCCGGCCGGCGCTGATCATCGCCGGCCTCAAGCTCGTCGTCATGCCGGCGATCGTCTTTGCCCTGCTGGCGACGGTCATCTCCCTGCCGCCGGTGTGGGCCAAGGCGCTGGTCGTCGTTTCCGCCTGTCCGACCGGCGTCAATGCCTGGCTGGTGGCGGCCCGCTTCCGCACCGGAGAGGGGATCGCCTCCAACGTCATCACGCTCTCGACCGCCGCGTCGGCGGTCACGGTCGCGGTGTGGCTGCACGTGGTGCAGTGGCTGTAGCCGATGCGGGCTACGGGTGACGCGCCGTCAGTCCTGGGCCGCGTAGTCGACCACGCAGACCTTGTCCAGGTTGGGGTCGAGCCAACGCCCGATGAAGGCGCGATGGGCGGGATGCGGCAGGTACTGGTCGCGCCCCCCGGGGCCGGCAAAGGTCACGATGAAGCAGTGGGTGAAGCCCTGGTCGAGGCCCTCGGGAGAGGAGTTCAGGCCCCACTCGAAATCGGTGACGAACGGCAGCGAGGCGCAGAATGCCCGAAAGGCATCCTCGATTCCCGTCACCGTCTCTGGTGGCGTGGTGTCGTTGAACTTGAACAGCACGACGTGGCGGTAGGTATTGGCGCGTTGGCCCATTGCATGACCTCCCTGATGCGGTTTCTGGATCGCTGGCTTTGCTATAGCCCGACCATCTGGCGGATGTCGGCCGGCGTTTTGCCGCTTGCCCTCAGGCTTGAAAGTGCCGTGTCGCGGTTGGACTTGGACAGCTTGCGCCCCGACGAGTCGGTGATCAGCCGATGATGAAAGTAGCGCGGCATGGGGAGGCCGAGCAGCCGCTGCAGCAGGACATGCACCGAGGTCGCGGCATAGAGGTCGCGGCCGCGCACCACGTGGGTCACGCCCTGCAGCGCGTCATCGACGACGACGGCGATGTGATAGGAGGCCGGCCGGTCGCGGCCGACGAGCAGCACGTCGCCGAAGGCCCGCGGATCGGCGGCGACGGTCTGTGGCGCGTCGAAGCCGTCTTCGTGCCAGACAAGGGGACCGGCGATGGCGGCGGCTTTCTCCATGTCGAGGCGGAGCGCGTGAGGTGTGCCGGCATCGATCAACGCCTTTGCCTCGGCCGGATCGCGGTCGCGGTCGGTCGGCGGATAGAGCGGTGCCCCGTCCGGGTCGCGCGGCCATTCGGCGCCGGCCGAGGCGGCCTCGACCGCGCCGCGGCTCATGAAGGCCGGATAGACCAGGCCCAATGCCGAGAGGCGCTCAATGGCGGCGGCGTAGTCGGCAAGGTGCTCTGACTGGCGGCGCACCGGCTCCTCCCATTGGAGCCCCAGCCAGCGCAACTCGTCGAGGATCGCCGTCTCGTGTTCCGGCCGGCAGCGGGTGGAATCGGTGTCCTCGATGCGCAGCAGGAAGCGGCCGCCCGCCCGCCGGCAGAGGTCGAAATCGGTCAGTGCCGAGAAGGCACTGCCAAGATGCAGCGCGCCGGTGGGCGAGGGGGCGAAGCGGAAAACGGGTTGCATGGGGCCGGTCGGACTTGATCGCTTGACGCGCCTCGTTTAGCAGCCCGGGCGGACCATTCCCATGCGCACCATCGAAACCACCGACGACCTCGCGGAGGGCCTGGCCTGGCTCGCCAAGGCCGACGCGCGGCTGAAGCCGGTGATTGGCGCTGCCGGCAGGCTGGTGCCGCGGCGGCGGGCGCCGGGCTTTGCCGGGCTTGCCCGCGTCATCGTCGGGCAGCAGGTGTCGGTCGCCAGTGCCGATGCCATCTGGGCGCGCTTCGTTGCCGTCTTCCCGGAGATCACGCCGCAGGCGATCGGCCGCGCCCGCGAGCCGCGCTTCCGCAAGGCCGGCCTGTCGGCGCCCAAGATCCGCACCCTGCGCGCCGTTTCCACCGCCTGCCGCGATGGGCTCGATCTCGATGCGCTGGCCACCATGCCGGCCGGGGACGCCCATGCGGCGCTTACCGCGGTCAAGGGCATCGGCCCGTGGACTTCGGACATCTACCTGCTCTTCTGCCTCGGCCATCCGGACATCTTTCCGGTCGGCGACCTTGCGCTCAGGATCGCGGTCGGCGATGCCTTCGGGCTGGAGTCGCCGGTCGAACCCGGCGAACTGGCCGCCATGGCCGAGCGCTGGTCGCCGTGGCGAAGCATCGCGGCGACCGTCTTCTGGGCCTATTACAGCGCCCGCAAGGGACAGAAGAAGCTGCCGCTCTAGACAGTCGAGTGGCCGGTTGGCATCGGCAGGCCGATCCAGCAGACTGGCGCGATGGACAAAGCATCCGGAAACGACATGACACGTCTTGATGGGCCGCGCATCCCGCCTGCCTCCGGTGGGCCGGCCAAGAGCCTCGTGGTCTTCCTGCATGGCTACGGCGCCGACGGCAACGACCTCATCGATATCGGCCGCATGCTGGCGCCGGTGCTGCCGGAGACCGCCTTCGTCTCGCCGCACGCGCCCGAGCCCTGTGCCGAGGCGCCGGTCGGCCGGCAATGGTTTCCGCTCGCCCATGCCGACCCGCACCTGTTGTGGCAGGGGGTGCAATCGGCGGCGCCGGCGCTCGATGCCTTCCTCGATGCCGAGCTTGCCGCCAACGGTCTTGCCGACGACCGCCTCGTGCTCGCCGGCTTCAGCCAGGGCACGATGATGGCGCTCCATGTCGGCCCACGGCGCAAGGGACGCGTCGCCGGCATCATCGGCTATTCCGGCCTGCTGGCGGGACCGGAGCATCTGGCCGAGGAGCTCAGCCACCTGCCGCCGGTCCTGCTCGTCCACGGCGACGCCGACCCGGTCATCCCGGTGGTGGCGCTCTCGGCGGCCAGCCGCGTCCTCGGCGATGCCGGCTTCGCGGTCGAAGCGCATGTCCGCCCCCGCCTGCAGCACGGCATCGACCAGGAGGGGCTGGCGCTTGGTGCCGATTTCCTGCGGCGGGTGCTGGCATAGCGCATGCCGGCGGGGATCGAGATCATCCGCGTCCGCGACGAGGCCGACGCCGAGACGGTGCGGGCGCTCGCCCGTGCCTTCAAGGCGTGGAACTACGCGGTTCTGTCCGACAAGACCGAGATCGTCGACGCCTATTTCGATGGACACGACTTCGAGGGGCACCTCGCGCGGTTGCTCATCGCCTGCAATCCGCCCGACGGCGAGTGCCTGCTGGCGCGGCTCGGCGGCGAGCCGGTCGGCATCGTCACCCTGCAACGGCGCAGTGCCGGCGAGGCGGAAGTGAATCGGCTGTTCGTGCGCGAGACGGCGCGCGGGGCCGGCGTCGGTCGTGCCTTGGTGACGACCCTCATCGATGGCGCCCGGGCGCTCGGCTATCGCGCCATCCTGCTCAGCACGGTCAACCGCTTCGCTGTCTCGCTCGCCCTCTACCGGTCGCTCGGTTTCGTCGACGATCCGCGCAGCGATCCGCCCAATGTCGCCGACCAGGTCGATATGCGGCTCGACCTGGATTAGCCGCGGTTCAGGCCCGGTTCAGCCCTGCCGTGCAGGTTTCCACGGCAAGGCTGGCGGCCGATGACGAAAATTTCATGTGCCACCAGCGGAGGAAAACGCCGGTTGACCCGTGTCAATGGCGGGACCGTGTCACCATGTAGAACGCACCATGCTTCAGAAATCGCCAGAAACCGCCACCGCCGCGCCCGGTTCCTCGATCGAAAGCGAGGTCACCGCGGTGCTTGCCGGCGGCCGGAAATCCGGCCTTCGCCGTCGTTTGGTAGCCATCATCGCGGTCGTCGTCGTGGCGCTGGCCGGGCTCGGTGCCTGGCTGATGTCCGGCTCCGGCGGCGCGTCGGTTGTCTACACGACCCAGCCGGTCACCCAGGGCAACCTCACGGTCGCGGTGACGGCCACCGGCACCGTCCAGCCGACCAACCAGGTCAGCATTTCCAGCGAACTGTCCGGCACCGTCGACTCCGTTCTCGTTGACTATAACGACACGGTGAAGAAGGGCGAGGTGCTGGCGCGGCTCGACACCGACGCGCTCAGCGCCAATCTGGCGCTCGCCCAGGCGACGCTTGCCGCGCGCAAGGCGGATGTGGCCCAGGCGCAGGCGACGGTCTCGGAGACCGACATCGCGCTGAAGCGAGCCGCCGACCTTCTGGCGCGCAATGTGTCGTCGCAACAGACGCTCGATTCGGCCAAGGCCGACAGCCAGCGCGCCCAGGCGGCGCTGGCCGCCGCTGAGGCCAACCAGAAGATTTCCGAGGCCAGCCTTTCCATCGCCCAGACCAACCTCACCAAGGCCGAAATCACCTCGCCGATCGATGGTGTGGTGCTGTCGCGCGGTGTCGAGCCAGGGCAGATCGTCGCCTCTTCGCTCTCGGCGCCGACGCTGTTCACGCTCGCCGAGGACCTGTCCAAGATGCAGCTCGAGGTCGGCATCGACGAGGCCGACATGGGCAAGGTCAAGCGCGGCAACGGCGCCACATTCACCGTCGAGGCCTATCCCGGCCACAGCTTCCCGGCGACGATCGAGCAGGTGCGCTATTCGCCGGAGACGGTGGAGGGCGTCGTCACCTATACGGCGGTGCTCTCGGTCGACAACTCCGACCTGCTGCTCAGGCCCGGCATGACGGCGACCGCCGACATCACCGTCGAGACCGTCAAGAACGCTATCCAGGTGCCCAACGCCGCGCTGCGCTGGTCGCCGCCGGTGACGGCCGAACGCACCTCCGGCCGCGGCGCCGGCCTGCTCGGCCTGTTGATGCCGCGTGGGTCGGGCAGGGGCCAGCAGCAACAGAACGGCGCCTCCAATGGCCGCGCCAAGGTGTGGGTCCTTCGTGATGGGGCGCCGGTCGGCGTGCCGGTCACGATCGGCTCCTCTGACGGCACGCACACCGCAGTCACCGGCGACCTGACAGTCAAGGACAAGGTCATCGTCGGGTCGCGGACCGCTTCGTGAGGGCTAGAGCCTTGGGCGCTCCGCTGATCGAGTTCCGCCAGGTCACCAAGGTCTACGGCACCGGCGACGCCGAGGTGGACGCGTTGAAGGGCGTCGACTTCGCCATTCAGCGCGGCGAATTCGTCGCCATCATGGGCCCCAGCGGCTCGGGCAAGTCGACCGCGATGAACATCCTCGGCTGCCTCGACCGGCCGACTGCGGGTACCTACGCCTTCGACGGCGTCAGCGTCGGCGACCTCGACGCCAGCCATCAGGCACGCATCCGCCGTCATTTCATCGGTTTCGTCTTCCAGGGTTTCAACTTGCTTCCGCGCACTTCGGCGATCGAAAACGTCGAATTGCCGCTCATCTATCGTGGCGTGCCGGCCGCCGAGCGGCGGCGTCTGGCGCTTGGCGCGCTCGACAAGGTCGGCCTCGCCGACCGCGCCGGCCACGACCCCAACGAGCTTTCCGGCGGCCAGCAGCAGCGCGTCGCCATTGCGCGGGCCATCGTCACCAGCCCGCAGGTGATCCTTGCCGACGAGCCTACCGGCAACCTCGACACGACGACCAGCCGCGACATCATGAACGTGCTCACCGCGCTCAACCGCGACGCCGGCATCACCATCGCCATGGTCACTCACGAGTCCGACATGGCGGCCTATGCCCATCGCGTGATTCATTTCCTCGACGGCGAAATTTCCCACGACGGGCCCTCGGCGGAGGCCGCCTGACATGTTCATCGAAACGCTCAAGCTGTCGCTCAGGACAATCATGCGCAATGCGCTGCGCTCGTTCCTCACCGTGCTCGGCATCATCATCGGCGTCGCCGCGGTCATCGCCATGGTGGCGCTGGGGCAGGGCACGACGGCGCAGGTCACCAGCAGCGTTGCCAAGCTCGGTTCGAACCTGTTGATGGTGCGCGCCTCGCGCGGCGGGCCGGGGCCGGACGTTGCCGGGGCGACGCCGAAGAGCTTCAGCCTGCGTGACGCCGAGGCGATCTCCACCCAGGTGCAGGGCGTGCGCGTCGTGGCGCCGGCCGTCAGCACCCAGATGACGGCGGTCTACGGCAATCTCAACCACGCCATGAGCGTCACCGGCACCGACAATCGCTTCTTCGATGCGCGCGACTGGCCGGTGGTCGATGGCCGCGAGTTCACCGATGCGGAACTGCAGGCGGGCGCTGCCTCCTGCATCCTCGGCAACACCACCAAGACGACGCTGTTCGGGCAGGGCGATCCGCTCGGTGCCACCATCCGGCTGAAGCAGGTCTCCTGCAAGGTCATCGGTGTGCTCGAGGCCAAGGGTGCCTCCGGCTTCGGCACCGATCAGGACGACATCGTCATCATGCCCTTGAAAACGGTCCAGCGCCGCATCATCGGCAATACCGATGTGCCGCTGATCTATGTCGCCGTCGCTGACGGCTACACGACCGCCGACGTCACCGACGGCATCAACGAGCTGCTGCGCGAGCGGCGCCATATCGGGGTCGGCGAGCGCGACGACTTCAGCGTCTTCGACATGGCCCAGATCGCCAGCGTGCTCACCGGCATCACCGGCGTGCTTACCGGCCTGCTGGCGGCGGTTGCCGGCGTCAGCCTGCTGGTCGGCGGCATCGGTATCATGAACATCATGCTGGTGTCGGTGACCGAGCGCACGCGCGAGATCGGCATCCGTCTGGCCATCGGTGCGGAGGCCGGCCAGGTGCTGATGCAGTTCCTGGTCGAGGCCGTGGTGCTGTCGCTGTTCGGCGGCCTCGTCGGCATCCTCGTCGGCTTCGGCCTGTCGGCGGTGGCTGCCGGCTTTCTCAATGTGCCGCTGGTCGTCGACCCCAAGATCGTTGCCATCGCCTTCCTGTTCTCGGCCGCGGTCGGGGTTGTCTTCGGCTATTTCCCCGCCCGCCGCGCCGCCCACCTCGATCCGATCGAGGCGCTTCGGCACGAATAGGCGAAGCCGGATCGGCATTCCACGAAGCGCTTCCCCAATCTCCCCCTCCCCCTTGGTGGGGGAGGGCTTCCGGCCTTGGCTTCGTAGTGAGCGAGAAGTCTAGGCCGGAAGGGTGAGGGGGACAGCGGTGCGGTGATGGCGAAACCGTTGTGGAGCCGGGTGTGCCGGCGCCTGCAAGGCCGAATTCCCGCGGACGCGGCCCGCGCCATCGGCATCGTGCCTTCCCTCGGCGGTGACCCCCTCACCCGGTTCGCCTAAACTCGGCTTCGCCTCGCTAAGGCGAACCGCCCTCTCCCTTCCAGGGAGAGGGGGGTATGGGAGCGGCGCTTCGGCCAGCACGCTCAGTGCAAACTCGGTCCCTTGAGGAAGCGGTTGCGGTCGCCCGAGGGCACGGTGATGTCGAGCGGGCGGCCGTCGCGATGCACGGTCATCGGCACCTTGACCCCGGCGTCGCCCAGCGACCAGATCTTGCGGAACAGGCCCGCCAGCCCGGTCACCTGCATGCCGCCGACCGAGAGCACGATGTCGCCCTCGCGCAAGGCGCGCCCGGCGGGGCCCTTGCCGGAGACGCCGGCGATCACCACGCGGTCGTCGACCTCGGTCGCATAGAGGCCGAGCCACGGCCGCGGCGGCCGGTTGGGCTGGCCCATCATCATCATGTCGTCGAGGTTCGGCTTCAACAGGTCGGTGGGCACATACATGTTGAGCGGCACGCCCTCGCCCTCGTCGGTGGCCTGTTCGAGCTGCAGCGAGCCGATGCCGATCAGCCGGCCGTCGCCGCCGATCAGCCCCGTGCCGCCCCAATAGGGGTGGGCCGGCGCGGTGAAAATCGCTTCGTCGAGCAAGTATTCCCAATAGCCGGCGAATTCCTGGCGGGCGACCACCTTGGCGGCGAGCGAATGCACGGCGCCGCCGGCACCGGCGGCGATCACCGGCGAGCCCGGCACCGCGTCGGCCGAATCGCCCAGCGCCAGCGCCGGCATGCCGAGGCGGCCGAGCGCCTGCACGAGGCCGAAGCCCGTGTCCTGGTCGAAGCCGATCGGGGTGGCGGCGACGGTGCGCCCGTCGGCCAGCGTCAGCCAGATCTCGCTCGCCTCGGTCATCAGATAGCCGATGGTGAGGATGACGCCGTCATCGCGGATGACGACGCCGTTGCCGCTGCGCTCGGTGCCGAGGATATCGGCGGTGAAGGCGTCCGCGGGCACGACGGCGCGAATGCCGACCACGGCCTTCAACGCGGTTTCGAGGTCGAAACCATAATCCTCGGGGTGCGGCGCCACTTCCGGGGGCACTCGCCAGTCGAACGAAACCGCCATGGCCGGTTCTCCTCGGGATGCCTCCTCCCTCTGGCATCTATTTAGGCAATCCGGGCGGAGAAGTGGAGGGGGTGGGGGGGAACCAGCAAACGGGGCAGGATTGTCGCAATCCCCGCCCCCTTCACATGCGTGTCACAGCCCGTATAGACTATGCGCCGCACCGGAGGGCTAACCTTCGGGCACTACGGAAAGAATCGGGAAGGCGTCAGTGAATATCGCTGTCTCGCCGGGGTCCAATCCGGCGCTGGTCCTCAATGCAGACTACCGGCCGCTCAGCTACTATCCGCTGTCGCTGTGGTCGTGGCAGGACGCCATCAAGGCGGTGTTTCTGGATCGGGTGAACATCGTCTCGGAATACGAGACGGCGGTACGCAGCCCGTCCTTCTCGATGAAGCTGCCCTCGGTGGTGTCGCTGAAGACCTACGTCAGGCCGGCGCGCCATCCGGCGTTCACGCGGTTCAACGTGTTCCTGCGCGACCGCTTCGCCTGCCAGTATTGCGGCACGCGCGAGGACCTGACCTTCGATCATCTGATCCCAAGATCGCGCGGCGGCCAGACGACGTGGGACAACGTCGTCGCCGCCTGTTCGCCATGCAATCTGAAGAAGGGTGGACTGAGTACCAGGGAAGCGCGCATGTGGCCGTCGCAGATGCCCTTCCAGCCCACCGTGGCGCAGCTCCACAACAACGGCCGCCATTTCCCGCCGAACTACCTGCACGAATCCTGGATGGACTACCTCTACTGGGACACCGAGCTGGAGCCTTGAGGCTCGGGTCTCCCGGGAGCGATCATTCGCCGTCTTTCGATCATGGCCGGGTTCGTCCCGGCCATTTTCGTGGTGGCGGTCCTCGCGCATCGGTCGCTTGCGGCCGAATCAATTCGATGGCGAAATGTCGCACCCGCCGGACACCGCGGGCGGGGGCGCGGGCGACGATCTCACCATCGGCGGTAGGGGGCCTGGGAGGCCAAAACCCATGGATATCAGCCAGTCTGTCAACCGTAGCGTCAATCTTGTCGGCGCGACCGTCGCGGCGCTTGCCGGCTTCGCCTTCGGGCCGGAAATGATCATCGAGCCCGAGGTCATCGACAAAATCGACGATACGCTGATCCTCATCACCGGGATCGCCGCCATCGTCTGGTATTTGAGGAACGGCAACCGCTATGCCCGGTCGATGATGCCGATCGTGTTCGTCGGCATCGGTCTGCTCCTCAAGATCTTCGCCGTCATCGTCGAGATCGCCGACCCGGAGGATGTCGGCGACGATTTCGGCGGGCTGATCCTGTTCGTCCTCGGCACGGCTCTGGTCGCCTTCCTTTATTCCAGGGCTCAGTCGCTCGCCAAAGCAACTTAGCGATCGCATCCGGGGCGGCGGTGCGGGGTCTCGATCGCGCGGCCGTCCCCTACCGGGGATTGGCGTCCAACTTGTCCCCCCTCCCGATACCCGCCTCAAGCGGGCGCGAACGGAATACAAGCCCCTCGCGGGGTGTGCCCGTCTCACCGCCGTTGTTACACTGGCGCGGCAGATCCGCGTTCCGACGAGCCCAGGGCACATGGCCTTCAAGCTGATAGACGTGGCGACGCAGGAGGACCGCGTTCAGGCGGTGCTCTCGATCGCCGAGGAGCTTGGCGTCGACGACGTCCAGAAGGCGCCGCTCGATGACGGCCGCTGGCAGATCAGGCTGGTGGTCGGCGAGATCGACCGGCAGGGCCTGCTCGACCGGCTCCAGGCGGCGCTCGGCGAGTCGGAGAACTGGCGCATCACCATGCTGCCGGCCGATATGGTCCTCCCGCGCGAGGAACCAGAGGAGGAGAAGAAGGCCGAGGAAGAAGAGGGCGGGCAGGAGCAGGAAGAGGAGGACGAGGACAAGAAAAGGGAGGAGCAGGAACGCGCTTCGCGCGAGGAGCTTTACCACCTGGTCGAGGGCGGGGTGCGCACCGACAGCAACTTCATCCTGCTCGTGTTTCTCTCGACGGTGGTCGCCTCGGTCGGTCTGGAGCAGGACAGCGTCGCCATCCTGATCGGCGCCATGGTCATCGCGCCGCTGCTTGGACCCAACGTCGCCTTTGCCTTCGCCGCCGCCATCGGCGACCGCACGCTGATGCTCTCGGCCAGCAAGTCGAGCGTGCTCGGCGTCGTCCTCTCCGTCGTGATCGCGGGCGGGCTCGCCTTCCTGATCGCGCCCAACATCGCCAGCCACGAGCTGCTGGCGCGCACGACGGTCGACTATGCCGGCATCGCCCTGGCGCTTGCCTCGGGCGCCGCCGCTGCGCTCTCGGTGACCACCGGCCTGTCGGCGACGCTGGTCGGCGTCATGGTCGCCGTTGCCCTGCTGCCGCCGGCGGCGACGCTGGGCATCATGCTGGCGGCCGGGCACATGGGTCTCGCCGGGGGTGCCGCGATGCTGCTCATCGCCAATATCGCCTGCGTGAACCTGGCGGCGCAACTCGTCTTCCTGGCCAAGGGAATCAAGCCGCGCACCTGGTCCGAGCAGAAGAGCGCGCGGCACGCGGTAACGGTGAACATCGTCACCTGGATCGCGCTGATTGCAGTCCTGGTGGCGATCATCGGGCTGCGTCAGGCGGCGCCGGGCTGACTGCCTACCGATAGGTCGCCGCGAGATGGCTGACCGCGACGTCGCTCACTTTCGGCATGCGCCCGTCGAAGGAGCGGAAGGTAAGCGTGCGGGTCTCGCCGGGTAGCAGCAGGATGCTGGCATCGTCGAAGGCGCCGGCGAATTCCGATGCCTCCGGCTTGACGAACAAGGCCGGCGCATCGGCCGCAAGGACGAAGGTTTCGGCCGTGCTGCCCGCCGTGAGAGTCACCTTGGCTTCCGGCAGGGCGAGGCGCTTGGGCTTGTCGGCAGGCACGACGAGGCGCATCAGCGGATCGAATTCGGCAATACCGGCGGCGCGAGTGTCGATGACATGAGCGAAGGCACCGTCGGGTATCGCCGCCGCCGCGATTTCGATGGCGCGGTCGGTCGGCACCTCGGCCGCAAACATCGCCTCGTCGAGCACCGTGCCGTCGCCGTCGATCGTCCTCAGGCGCACTTCGACCGGGGCCGGTGTCAGGCTGTCGTTCATCGCCGCGATCCTGAGCTGCCGGCCGTCGATGCGGGCGGCCAGCGCCAGCGGCGCGAAGAAGCGGCGGGCGTGATAGTGCAGCGTCTTCCAGCCGATGGCGTGGTCGAGGCTCGACCACGATACCGACGGCCACACGTCGTTGAGCTGCCAGTAGATCGTTCCCATGGTGTGCGGCTTGAGGCTGCGCCAGAAGCGCACGGCGGTATCGATCGCCAGCGCCTGCTGGAGCTGGCTCAGATAGAGGAAGTTCTCGAAGCCGGACGGCATGCGGAAATAGCGCGTCATCGTTTCGACGATGCGGCCGTTGCCGGCGGGGTCGCGCTGATGCCACTCCATCACCGGCGACATGGCGTTCCAGTCGCTCTCGCTCGCGAAGCGGCGGATGTCGTGCATGGTGGGAAAGGACTGGAAGCCGAATTCGGAGCAGAAGCGCGGGTGGACGTCGTAGTAGTGCTCGAAGTCGCGGTTCTCGTGCCAGACCGACCAGAAATGCATGTCGCCCGACGAGTCGTCGTGCCAGGCGTCGCCATAGTCGAGCTTGCCGGAGCAGGGCGACGACGGCCAGAAGGTGCGGCTCGTGTCGCTCTCCGCGACCGCCTGTTCGATGGTGCGGTTGAGCCGGTCGTAATTGACCAGGTAGCGGTCGCGGTTCTTCTTCGACAGCTCGTACCAGGTGAGCGAGCCGATCACCTCGTTGTCGCCGCACCAGATGGCGATAGAGGCGTGCGAGGCGAGGCGCTTCACCTGATAGCGCACCTCGGCGTCGACCTCGGCCAGGAACTCAGGCGTCGAGGGGTATTGCGAGCAGGCGAACATCATGTCCTGCCAGACGAGCAGGCCGAGTTCGTCGCAGAGCTCGTAGAAGGCGTCGAACTCGTAGAAGCCCCCGCCCCAGACGCGGATCATGTTCATGTTGGCGGCGACCGCCTCGCCGAGCAGGCGCGATATGCGCTCGCGGGTGATGCGGGAGGGCAGCGCGTCGGCCGGAATCCAGTTGGCGCCCTTGCAGAAGATGGACACGCCGTTAACCGCGAAGGTCATCGAGGTGCCGGCTTCGTCGGGCTCGTTGATGAGGCGGAGCTGGCGCAGGCCGATGCGCTTCTCGACGCGGTCGCCGGGGATTTCGACGCTGGCCGCGTAGAGCGGCTGCTCGCCATAGCCCGCCGGCCACCACAGCAGTGGCTCCGCGACGGTCAGGCTGAGATCGATGGCGCCGCCGTTCGCCCGCCTCACCATGGCTTCGCCCTCGACTACCGTGTCGTCGAAGGTGAAGACCACCGGCACCGGCCCGTCCTTCAGCGCCAGCAGTTCGACGTGCGCGGTCACCGTGACCGATCCGTCGTCGTGATGGTCCTGGCGGATCACCGCGTGCTCGATGCGCGCATCGTCATAGAGGTGAAGCTTCGGCTCGGCATAGATGCCGATCACCATCAGGCACGGCCCCCAGTCCCAGCCGCCGTGGCACTGCGCCTTGCGCAGCATGTTGAGGTCGTCGACGCGGTTGTTCTTGGTGTAGGGAATCGGGAAGGGCTGCTTCGCCGCCCGCGCCGCCGCCTCTCTCGTCGCCGATAGAAAGCGGATGGCGATCTCGTTCTCTCCGGAACGCACCACGCCGGTGAGGTCGATGCGATGGCGGATGAAGCTCGAACTCGAGGCTGGCGACCACCGCTCCGTTGACCGTGACCTCGGCGATGGTGTCGACGAATTCGAGGTCGAGCATCGGCCATTTGCCCGCAAGCGCGTCCGCCGGCACGTCGAAGGAGCGGCGGATCTCCCATTCCGCCTCGTGCACCCACTGCACGCCGGCCTCGTTGGTGCCGACCATGGGGTCGGGGATACGGCCGGCGGCGATCAGCGCCGAGTGGATGTCGCCGGGGATCGGGCAGGGCGCCAGGGCAACGCCGCCGGCGTCGTGCAAGGCCCACGAACCGGCGAGTGATAGGTCTGTCATGGGGGTGATGGTGTTTGCGCGGTGTTTTTGCTGCAGGGTCTCGCCCGGGTGTTCAGGCCACGGTGGCCCAGGCACCGACCAGCCGCGGCAGGAAGATGCAATGGTCGCCTGCGACGGCAGCGTCACGCAGGCGGTTCGCGATCGTCTCCGGTTCAACTTCCGCCGTTGTTGCAATGCCGTGCGCTTCAATAGCTGGCATGAGCGTCCGCAGCGCTTGCGCAGCGAAATCATAGGCGACCGCATCGGGGCCATGCTCGATCCGGCAGGTGCCGTGCAGCTGCGGATTGAGACCGGCCGTCCGGTAGGCGCCGTACAGCATCGAGCCCATGTTCGGTTCGACACCGACCTTGCGATACGTCGCCACGATCCAGTCGACACACTGAGCAAGCAGCGGCAGTTCGGGCACGGCACCCGATTCGGAGAGGTCCATTTCGATAAAGGCGATGGTTCCGTGCGGCTTGCTGAAACGCTTGGCGGCCTTCACGGCAGCGACCGCATCGCGGACATGCATCAGGATGAAACGGCCTGTGATCGCATCGAAGGTCTCCTCGGTGCTGTAGCCGTAGATGTCAGACTGTTCGAACGTTAGCCAATCGTAGCCGGCGCGGGCCGCCCGGGCGCGTGCCGGGGGCAGCGCGGCGCCGGCATTGTCGATGCCAAGCACACGGCCGGTCGGGCCGACCAGTTCGGCGGCGACCATCGAGACGTCGCCGACGCCGCAGCCGACATCGAGCACGCTCATCCCAGGCGAAATACCGGCCCGGCGCAGAATTTCACGGGTTTCGGCGCCGAAGATCTGAGCTTGGTGTTCAAGTCTGGCGAGCTCGGCCTCGGAATGGCCGAGAACATAAGGTCGTGAATCCGTTATCTCGTTCATGAATGGGCATCCGTCACGTGGACTGATTAGAGGCTACACTGAAAACACCCCGTGCTCCTACCGGCTGGCTGCTGCGCGCGTCCAAATAGATTGAGGGCTTCTGATTGAGCAACTACTGCTTGTAACGACGCGATTTGCCGATTTCAAAACGTATTCCCCGCGAATTGGCCGCTATTCTTAAGGTTTGGTAAGGCTCTTCTGGCTATTTTGGCGGCAGCAATTTGAAAGTGGGCCGCGGTCTGCGTCCCCGGAGAGAGTTGAGTTAGGAGGGCAGTCCATGGCGGTCGCCAACAGGATGGTCAAGACTAGTCATGGCGACATCGCGATCAGCGAGAGCGCCGGCAGACGGCTACCCCTAGTGATGATCCACGGCAACTCGAGTTGCAAGGAGGTCTTCTCGAAGCAGCTCGAAAGCGCGCTTGGCGACGAGTTCCACATCATTGCCTTGGATCTGCCAGGGCACGGCGACTCCAGCCGGCCGATCGATCCGGTGCTGACCTATTCGATACCCGGCTATGCCGACGCAGTGGTCGAATTGCTCGAGAATCTCGGCGTTTCGAAAGCGTCGGTCTATGGCTGGTCGGTCGGCGGACACATCGGCATGGAGATGCTGGCGCGGTTCGACGGTATGGCCGGTCTGATGATCAGTGGCGCACCGCCGGTCGCGCCAACGATGGAGTTGATCCAGGAAGGTTTCCAGCCTAGTCGGGCGTTGGCCCTGTCATGGCAGGAAGAATGGACCGAGGAGGAGTTCCAAGCCTATACCGATACGGTCTTCGGTCAGGTGCAGGATCCCGATTTGCGGGAAGCCGGCCGACGTGCCGACGGAGCCTCGCGTCGCTGCATGGCGGAGAGCTTGATGGCGGGCCGGGCGACGGACGAACGACCTCTGGTGATCCGCTCGGATGTACCGATCGCCGTGATCAACGGGGCAAATGATCCTATCGTTAACCTGCAGTATATAGGCGACATCCCCTACGAAAACTTGTGGGACAAGCACTGCTTCATGCTGCGTGGCGTCGGGCATCTGCCATTCCGTGAGGCACCGGAGATGTTCAACGCGCTGCTTGGCCGCTTCATGAACGAAATCGAAGGCCGCGCAAAGGCTTTGAGCGGGCGGAAGGCATCGAGCGCAAAGACCCACGCCGCTTGAGTCGCGGGACCCAGCGACAGTCGACGAGGGCGCGTCAGTTGCGGCCGACAGCCGGCGCAGCAGACCGAGCCGAAGATTTCCGCGGACCGATTCATCTTCTGGAAAAGCTGAACGATATTTTCATGAGATGCTGGCACTGTTGGCGCAGCGCACTCTAGCCATGTCGTTCCTTATGCTTGGACGTGATCAAACCCCTGGCGAGCGGTCGGAGACAGCGGTTCCGCTCGACATCTATGCGTCGCTGGTCGACGCGCTCTATGAGTTGCGCCAGTCGCTGCTGATCGGCGCGCTGGCGGTCTCGCTGGCTGCGCTGCTGACTGCCTGGAAAAACTCAAACGTGGTGCTACTTGGCTTCGCCATCGCGGTCGCTGGCGTTGCCGTGCTCCGTTTCGTCGACATGGCGGTCTATTTCCGTCGGCGCCCGGGCCTGGCGACGGCCGAGGCGTTCAGGCGGTGGGAACTGCGCTACGAGGTCGGCGCCGCTGTCCACGCCGTGCTTCTCGGCGGCTGGTCGTTCGCTACCTTCTATGTTACCGACGATCCGTTCAGCCGGCTGTTCGCCTTCGGCGTGACGCTTGCCTACATGGTCGGAACGCCGGGCCGCAACTTCGCCAACGATCGTCTGGTGACGATGCAGATCATCGGCGAAGGGCTGCCGCTCAGCGCCGCGCTGTTCTACGCTGGCGGCTTCTACTATGCGGTCTTCGCGCTCTGCCTGCTGCCATTCTTCATCTCGCTGAGGCTGATCTCGAACCGGTTGCGCAAGACGCTGCTGGACGCGGTCATCGCCAGCCGTGATCTGGCCTTGCTTGCTGGGCGCTTTGACACCGCGCTCAACAACATGCCTTCCGGCCTGTGCATGTTCGGCCAGGACCACCGCGTCGCCGTGATCAATAACCGGTTGATCGAACTGTTTGACCTCCCGTCGATGGATCACAAGGGCGAGACCGCGCGCGACCTCGTGCGCGACTGTGTTGCCGCCGGAACGATCCTGCGTTCGGAGAGCGATCGCTTCGCCAGCGACCTCGAGCAGCGTCTCACCGGTGCCGACAAGTCGAGCTTCACGATCCAGAAGCAGGACGGACGCACCCTGAGCCTCACCTTCCAGCCGATGGAAAATGGAGGCTCGGTGGCACTGGTGGAGGACATCACCGAACGCCGGGAAGCCGAAGCGCGGATCCGCCACCTCGCCCGATACGATTCGCTCACCGGCCTGCCCAATCGCATGCACATGCGTGAGCGCATGGAAGCGACGCTGGTTGCGGCGGGCACGAAGCCGTCGGCGGTCCTTTTTGTCGACCTCGACCAGTTCAAGCAGGTCAACGACACACTCGGCCACCCGCGTGGCGATCTGCTGCTCAGGGCCGTTGCCGACCGCCTGAAGCGGCTGGTGCGCGAAAGCGACGTCGTGGCGCGTTTCGGCGGCGACGAGTTCGTCGTCGTGCAGACGCCGACGGCCGGGCCGGAGGAAGCTGCCACGCTGGCGCGCCGGATCGTCGCGGCGCTCTCCGAGACCTACGAGATCGACGGGCACCAGGTGGTCATCGGCGCCACGATCGGCATCGCAATGGCGCCGCGCGACGCAACCGGCGCCGACCACCTGCTCAAGAACGCCGACATGGCGCTCTACTGGTCCAAGGCGGAACAGCGCGGCACCTGGCGGTTCTTCGAGCCGGGCATGGACGTGCGCGCCCAGGAGCGACGCAGCCTCGAACTCGACCTGCGCAACGCGCTCGCCAACGGCTCCTTCGAGATCTACTACCAGCCGCTTTTCGACCTGAAGACGATGAAGATCACCACCTGCGAGGCGCTGCTGCGCTGGCAGCATCCGCTGCGCGGCATGATCTCGCCGGCCGAATTCATCCCGGTGGCGGAGGAGATGGGCCTGATTGTCGAGATCGGCAATTGGGTGCTGCACCAGGCCTGCAAGACTTGTGCGACGTGGCCGGGCGACGTGCGCGTCGCCGTCAACCTGTCGGCCAACCAGTTCCGGCGCGGCAATGTGACCGGCATCATCCGCGAAGTCCTTGCCGCCAGTGGCCTCGACCCGGGTCGCCTCGAAATCGAGATCACCGAAGGCGTGCTGCTGCAGGATACGCGCGCCACGCGCCTGATCCTGCGCCAGCTGCGCGAACTCGGTGTGCGCATTTCGCTTGACGACTTCGGCACCGGCTATTCGAGCCTCAGCTACCTGCACGGGCTGCCGCTGAACAAGGTGAAGATCGACCGCCTGTTCCTCGAGGGCCTGGATGCAGGCAGCCGGGCCCTGATCCTGCTGCGTGGCGTGGCGCGGCTCTCTGCCGAGCTCGGCCTGACGGTGACGATTGAGGGCGTCGAGACCGAGGAACAGCTTGCGATCGTTGCCGCCGAGGAATGCATCGACGAGGTCCAGGGTTTCCTGTTCAGCGTCCCGATCCCTGAGCCGCAGGTCCGCGACTTGCTCCAGGCGACCAATGTCGAGCCGGCTTCAGCCAGGCCCCGATCTGCCCTGATCCACAGGGTCAGTTAACGACCCCCTCATTTGAGGGGGGCGCAGGCGCGCCGGGCCAAGTTATCCCTGAGAATTCTACCGATATTTCGGCTACTGCGGCGTGTAGCCGCGGCGGCCGTTAACCTTAACGACAGGTGAACGCCGAAATTTTCGGTTTTCTTAACGTTAATCCTTTCACTTTGATTAATGCTTTACTAAAATCCTCCTCGTGCGGCGGGTACGGCGGCTGGTGCTGCACGAGGAGGCGTTTATGAGTGCGGTTGCGTTAGCAGTTCCCCAGCAGACGTTTTCGGAGCGTCTGTTGGACTTGTTGGAAATGGCGGATTACCACCGGGCCGATACGGAAGAGGAACACGAGGCCATCTTCCGCCTTCGCTATGATGCCTATCTGGGCGAAGGCGCGATCCGCCCGAATTTCGAACGGCGTTTCACCGACGCGTATGACGAGCTTGGCAATACGTGGGTTTTCGGCGTCTATCTCGAAAACCGGCTGGTCAGCTCGATCCGCATCAGCGTCGCCACCGGTGAATTCCCGGACATGCCGGCTCTCAGCGCCTTCCCGAAGGAGGTCGAACCAGAACTGGCGGCGGGAAAGATCATCATCGATCCGACGCGCCATGCCGTCGACCGGGAAGCGATGCGGCGCTATCCGCAACTGGTCTTCCTGACCCTCAGGCTGGCCTGGATGGCCGGCGAGTATTTCCAGGCAGACAACATTTTCGCGGCCGTGCGTGCGGAGCACCAGGCGTTCTACCGGCGCACGTTCGGTCACCGGGTCGTGTGCGAGCCGCGCCCCTACCTCATGCTCGACAAGCCGCTCGGCCTGATGACGCTGGATTTCCCGGAGGCACGCGAGCGCGTCTACCGGCGCTATCCCTTCTTCCGGTCGTCGGTGTTTGAGCGGCGGATGCTGTTCGAGCGCTTGCAGCAGCCTGCGGAAGCGCCGCGGCGGCGGCCGCCACTGCGTCTGATCGAGCCGACAGGCGAGTCGGTCGCGCACGCCGGCTGAGGCCACGACGCCTGCACGTGCAGGCCGGCGCGCCGCGCTCCCTCGTTAGCCTTCGAAAAGGCGCCGCCCGGCCATTGCCACGGGCGGCGCCTTGTCGTCTACTGGACGCGTTTCCGACCGATCCTTCTCCCCTGCCATTTCGCCGCCGGGCGTCCAAACGATTGACGCCTGCCGCATAAGGCTGCCAGCAACAACGGGAATTGCGCCATGGACTACACGAGACTCGGCACGACTGGCGTTACCGTCTCGCGTCTCTGCCTGGGTATGATGACCTATGGCGTGAAGTCCGGTCGTGAATGGGCGCTGGAAGAGGAAGAGGCGCGGCCGTTCATCAAGAAGGCCTTCGACCTCGGCTTCACCTTCTTCGATACGGCGGACGTCTATTCCAACGGCACCAGCGAGGAGATCACCGGCCGGGCGCTCAAGGATTTTGGGCCGGCGCGCGACAGCTACGTGCTGGCCACAAAGGTCTATGGCGCCATGGGCGAGAGCCCCAACCAGGCGGGCCTGTCGCGCAAACACATCATGGCGGCCATCGACGCCTCGCTCATGCGCCTCGGCATGGACTACGTCGACCTCTACCAGATCCATCGCTTTGATCCGCTGACGCCGATGGAGGAGACGCTGGAGGCGCTCACCGACGTGGTGAAGGCCGGCAAGGCGCTCTATATCGGTGCCTCATCCATGTATGCGTGGCAGTTTGCCCAGATGCTGGCGATCTCCGACCGTCTCGGCTTCAGCCGTTTCGCCACCATGCAGAACCACTACAACCTGCTCTACCGCGAGGAGGAGCGCGAGATGATCCCGCTCTGCCGCAAGGAGGGCGTCGGCCTCATCCCGTGGAGCCCGCTCGGGCGCGGGCTGTTGACCCGGTCGAACGCTGACATGGATGCGACGCTGCGCTCGAGGACCGATCCCTTCGGCAGGGAACTCTACGATCGCGGCGAGGCCGACCGCGCCATCATCGATGCGGTCACGGCCATCGCCAAGAAGCGCGGTGTGCCCAATGCCCAGGTCGCGCTTACCTGGATGCTGTCGCGGCCCGGAGTGACCGCGCCGATCGTCGGTGCCAGCAAGATGAGCCACCTGGACGACGCAGTGAAGGCTCTCGACATCACGCTCGAGGAAGACGAGGTGAAGGCGCTGGAAGCGCCCTACCGGCCGCAGTCGATCCGCGGCCACGCCTGACCGTCGGGGGCAGAGAGCAGACATGACGCGCCGCATCATCATCGATACCGATCCCGGGCAGGACGACGCTGTCGCCATCCTGCTGGCGCTCGCCTCGCCGGAGGATTTCGACGTCCTCGGCATTGTTGCCGTTGCCGGCAACGTGCCTCTGGCGCTCACCGAGAAGAACGCCCGGCGCATCGTCGAGCTTGCCGGGCGCACGGATGTTCCCATCCATGCCGGCTGCGTGCGGCCGATGGTGCGCCAACTGCGCACGGCCGAGCACGTGCACGGGCGCACCGGGCTCGACGGCCATGCGCTGCCCGAGCCGACCGTGCCGCTCGCCGAGAAACACGGCGTCGACTTCATCGTCGATACGGTGATGGCGGCTGCCGAAAGCGACATCACGCTGTGCACGCTGGGGCCGCTCACCAATGTCGCCATGGCGCTGGTCAAGCAGCCCGCGATTGCCGGGCGCCTGGCGCGGATCGTCATGATGGGCGGCGCCTATTTCGAAGGCGGCAACATCACACCGACGGCCGAGTTCAACATCTATGTCGATCCGCAGGCGGCCGACATTGTGTTCCGCAGCGGCATTCCGTTGACCGTGGCGCCGCTCGACCTGACCCACCAGATGCTGACCACCGAGAAGCGGCGGCAGGCTTTTGCCGCCATGGGCAACAGCACCGGCAAGGCGATCGCCGGCTTCTTGTCGTTCTCGGAGCGCTTCGACCTGGCAAAATACGGCAGCATCGGCGCGCCCCTGCACGATCCCTGCGTCATCGCCTGGCTGCTCAAGCCGGAGCTGTTCGAGGGCCGCGAGATCAATGTCAGCATCGAGACGGTGAGCGAGCTGACCATGGGCATGACGGTGGCGGACTGGTGGCGGGTGACCGACCGGCCGGCCAATGCGCTGTTCCTGCGCTCGGGCGATGCCGACGGCTTCTACGACCTGCTGACGGAGCGTCTCGCTCGCCTGCCCTGAAAGCCTTCGGATCCCGGCTCCATGATCAAGGGCGTACTCTTCGGCTTCCTCACCTATGTGCTGTTCTCCTGCGCCGACGCCAGCGTCAAGGGCATGGGCAGCACGCTGCCGGTGTTCGAGATCGCCTTCTTCATCACGCTGGCTTCGCTATCGACCTTCGGCTTCGCACGGTCGAAATCGGAGCGCTGGCGCGAGGTCTTCTATCTGAACCGTCCCGGCCTTGTCTTCCTGCGTGCCATCTGCGGGACGGGCGGCGGATTGTTCGCGTTCTATGCCTTCACCACCATTCCGTTCGCGGAAGCCTATTCCGTGCTCTTCCTGATGCCGCTGTTCGCCACCATGCTGTCGATCCCGGTTCTCGGCGAGAAGGTCGGCGGGCGACGCTGGCTGGCGGTGGTCACCGGCTTTTTCGGCGTGCTGCTGGTGGTGCGGCCGGGCCTCCACCAGCTCCATCTCGGTCATCTCTCGGCCCTGGCGTCCGCCGCCTGTGCGGCCGTCTCGATCATCACGCTGCGCAAGCTGGGGCCGACGGAGAAGCGTATCAGCCTTCTGGCCGTGCTCTATTCGGTGGCGTTGCTGGTCAACGGCATCCTGATGATCCACGTGTTCCGGGTGCCGACCAGGATGGACGTGGCGCTGATCCTGCTCGCCGGCGTCGCCGGAGGCTTCGGGCAGATCACGATGCTGGCAGCCACCCGGCTGGCGCCGGCCAACCGCATCACACCGACCCAGTACAGCCAGATCATCTGGGGGATTACCGTTGGCGCCGTCTTCTTCGGCGAGTTTCCGGATCACATCGCCTATGTGGGCATGGTGCTGGTGGTCGCTTCAGGCCTGTTCACCTTCTTGCGCGAGGAACAACTCAGGGGCTGGTCGCGCCGAACCTTCGTGATGCGCAACCGGCCGTAGGACGCGTCAGCGGCTTGACCGGACTGCCGATAATGCCAGTTATGGGGCTGCGACTGCAAGTCACAGACGGGAAGGGGCGAACAGCATGGCCACGCGAGGCTTTTTCGGGCGCCGTCCGAGCGAGGAGGAGGCTAAGCGCATTCCGCCTGGACAGTATCTGGAAGCGGGCTTTCCGGTGCTCTCCGCCGGTCCGACGCCGATCGTGAGGCCCGCCGACTGGACCTTCACCGTGAAGGTCGGGCCGCGCCCGGTGAAGGGCTGGAGCTTCGAGGAATTCCAGTCGCTGCCGATGAACGATCTCAAACGCGACATCCACTGCGTCACCAAGTGGACCAAATTCGACACCGAGTGGCGGGGCGTGTTCTTCGACGACATCCTCGCCGCCGCCGGGCTCGAAACGCCGCCGACCGACTACATCCTTGCCCACTCCCATGATGGCTATTCGACCAACGTGCCGGTGAAGGATCTCGTCGGCGGCAAGGCGATGGTGGCTGTCAGCTACGCCGGCGCTCCGATCACGTCGGACCATGGCGGCCCCGCAAGGCTGCTGGTGCCGCACCTCTATTTCTGGAAATCGGCCAAGTGGGTGAACGCGCTGCAGTTCACCGAAAGGGACGAACCGGGGTTCTGGGAGTTGCGCGGTTACCATATATACGGTGATCCGTGGCGCGAGCAGCGCTTCACAGGCGACTGACAGGACGTTTGATGGATCAGCCAGTTGTGCCGGGCGCGCGTCTTGCCTGGCAGGAGGCGACAGTCGCGGAAATCCGGCCGCTGACCCCGCGCGTCAAGAGTTTCCGCCTGAAGGTGCCCGGCTGGCGCAGCTTCCGTGCCGGCCAGCATGTCGATGTGCGCCTGACGGCGCCGGACGGCTATCAGACCGAACGCAGCTATTCGATCGGCTCGGCACCGGAATCGCCCGAGGTCGAGCTGATCATCGAAGAGCTGGACAAGGGTGAGGTCTCGCCGTTCTTCCACGAGGTCGTGGTTCCCGGCGACACAATCGAGTTGCGTGGGCCGATCGGCGGCCATTTCACCTGGGGGCGCAGGGATGGCGGGCCGCTGCTGCTGGTCGGCGGCGGCTCCGGCGTGGTCCCGCTCCTGTCGATGCTGCGCCACCGGGCGACGGTCGCGCCCGAGGTGCCGGCGGTGCTGATCTATTCGGCGCGCGCGCGCGAAGAGCTGATCGATGCCGACGAGTTGCTGCGGCGGGCCGAAGACGAGGCGAACTTCTCGCTGGCGATCACGCTGACGCGCGAGAGCGCTGTGGAGAAGCCCTTCCGCATGGGGCGTATCGGCGCCGAACTTGTGTCTGAGGTGCTGGCCGGCTTCGGCTCCGTGCCGCGCCACAGCTATGTCTGCGGCTCAACCGCCTTCGTCGATTCCGCCACGCGGCTGCTGCTCGACGTGGGCGTGCCGTTTCCATCGATCAAGACGGAACGCTACGGCGGCGATCCGGCGCGCCACGACGCGTCCGGTCCTCCCGGTCCGTAATCAAGACAGGCTATCAGCTGGCGGTTGCGGGCGTCGCCGGGGCCTGCATCCGGGCAACAAATGCGCCGAACAGGCCGGCCACGGTCAGCACGGCCGAGACGACCGTGTTCCACCCGGCAAATGACAGGCCGAACATGCGCCATGTCACCTGCGTGCAGGAGACCACCCGGATCTTCGTGATCTGGTCAAGAAGGTCGCCGGTGGTGGCGGTGGTGGGGCCGCCGCCGCTGCTGCAATCGGTCGGGCCGGGCCACCAGGCATATTCGGCGCCGGTGTGATAGGCGGCCAGATAGGTGCCCCAGGCGAAGACCAGAGCCGCCAGGAGCAATGCCCCGCGCGTCAGCCAGGCCGGTCCGCCAAACCAAGCCGAGGCGAACGCGACCAGCGCCACGGGGATGCCGACATAATAGGGAATGCGCTCCTGGTAGCAGAGCTCGCAGGGGATATAGCCGCCGATGAGTTGAAAGCCCCAAGCGCCCACGATCGTGGCGAGCGCAAGCAGGAAAATGAAGGCCGCGGAGACGTCCGGGCGGCGGATGAGCGATGCAATCATGGCTGTTCAGGTGAGATAGCGGACGGCGACGAAACCGGCAAGCATGGGCACCATCAAAACGGTGAAATAAAGGCCGCGCCGCAGGTGCCGTTTGACCGCCCGCCGGTCGTTCCGTATATCCGGTGCCCGGCCCCTGTGGCGGAACTGGCAGACGCGACAGACTCAAAATCTGTTGCCCGAAAGGGCGTACCCGTTCGACCCGGGTCAGGGGCACCAAAATACCGCGTGGGCGCTTCGCGGCCATGGCTCAAGCCGACTTCCCGGTGGCCGTCACTCGACGTCGTGTTTCTTCTTGCCTTCGGTCCGCTTGCCGCGTGTCGGCCAGTGGGACCACAGGAACCAGGCGATTGCAGCCAGCAGAAGGACGATGATCACGAGGTCGGAATTGTGGAAGATGCTGCGCAGCGTCGGGCTGCTGTTCCAGCGGTCGCCGAGAACGTAGCCGACATAGGCCAGAGCCAAGCACCACGGCCAGGAACCGACGAAGGTGTAGATCTGGAAGCGCAGCATCGGCATGCGTGCGAGCCCGGCTGGAAAGGCGATGAAAGTCCGCACGACCGGGAGCAGCCGGCCGACGAAGACGGTAGCGCCGCCATAGCGGGCGAAGAAGCGCTCGGCGTGATGGAGGTCAGCGGGGCGGATCAGCAGATAGGGCCCCCAGCGCTCGATCACACTGCGGCCGCCATAGGCCGCGACATAATAGGCGATCGTCGAGCCGAGATTGCAGCCAAGCGCTCCGGCGGTTGCGGCAGCGATCAGGCTGAAGCGGCCGGTCGAGGCGAGATAGCCCGCGAAGGGCATGATGATCTCCGACGGCAGGGGAATGCAGGCCGATTCGATCGCCATCAGCGCGGCGACCCCGGCATAACCCCCCGCCGAGATCACGGCGACGATGAAACCCGCAACAGAAGTGATGATCTGTTCGATCATGAAGCCTGGCTTACCCGGCGGCGCTATTCCGCCGGCTCCTCCGCCGGGATGGCGGCGGCCTCGTTTGCCGGCGCCTGCCTGGCAGTAGCTTCGGCCGCGCGCTTGTGCCCCTCGAATTGCAGGTGGTAGAGGCGGGCGTAGTGTTTGCCCAGCGCCAGAAGCTCGCTGTGGCGACCCTGCTCGACGATGCGACCCTCGACCATGACGCAGATCTTGTCGGCGCCCAGCACCGTCGACAGGCGGTGAGCGATGACGATGGTCGTACGGCCTTGGCGCAGACGCTCGAAGGCGGTCTGCACCTGATGCTCGGATTCGGTGTCCAGCGCCGAGGTTGCCTCGTCGAGCAGAACAATGCGTGCATCCCGCAACATGGCACGGGCGATGGCGATGCGCTGACGCTGGCCGCCGGAGAGCTGCATGGCGTTGTCGCCGAGCTGCGTGTCGTAGCCGTTGACGGTGGCCATGATGAAATCGTGCGCCATGGCGTCGCGGGCGGCGCGCTCGACATCGGCATCGCTGGCGGCGGGCCGGCCGAAGCGGATGTTCTCGCGGATGGTATCGTGGAACAGGACGACGTCCTGGCTGACCAGCGCAAGATGGTCGCGCACGCTGGCGATTGCCATTTCGGCAATATTCTGCCCGTCGATCAAGACGCGGCCGTCGTCGACATCGAAGAAGCGTTCGATGAGAGAAATGACCGTGCTCTTGCCGGCGCCGGAGGGGCCGACAAGTGCCGTGGTCTGACCGCCGCCGGCGGTGAAATCGAAACTACGGAACAGGCTGGGGGCGTCGCGATAGGCGAAGTCGACCTTGTCGAAGGCGACCTCGCCCTTGGTGACGGCGAGTTGCGGCCCGTCGTCGTTCGTCTCGATGGTCGGTGGCGTGTCGAGGAGCTCGTACATCAGGCGCACGCCGGCGAGCCCCGCTTCGAGGGAAATCTGCATGCGCGCCAGCCGTTTGGCAGGTTCGTAGGCCAGCGCTATGGCGGCGATGAAGGACATCAGCGCGCCCGGTTTCACGCCGAAATAGATGGTCTGGTAGCCGGCCCACAGTACGATCATCGCGATGGCGAAGCCGCCGAGCACTTCCATCAGCGGGCTGGTGCGGGCGCTGATCTGCACGATCTTGTCGGAGCGGGCGCGCACGTCGTTGATCGATGCGTCCATGCGCTTGCGCATGACGCCTTCGAGGTTGAAGGCCTTGACGATGCGGATGCCGGTGGCGGTCTCCTGCATGTCGGAGACGACTTGCGACAGCGAGAAGAACTGGGCGCGGGCGACGCCGCGCACGCGCTTGACCAGCTTGTTGATGGCGAAGATGGTGATCGGGCCGACGACGAGGATGATCAGCGACATCGTGGCGCTCTGGATTAACATCACGATGATCAGGCCGACCAGCGACAGGAAATCGCGGCCGGCAGAGTTGATCACGGTATCGAGAACCTGACGGGCCGCCATGGCGTTATGCGACATGCGCGTGACCAGGTCGCTGGCCGGCGTGCGATTGTAGAAATCGACGCCGAGATTGAGCATGTGGTTGAAGAGGCGGTTCTGGACGCGCGCCACGACCGCGTTGCCGATCCGCCCGAGGGTGACCGAGCTGGCGTAGAGGCTGTAGCCGCGGACGAAGCCGTTGGTGACGATGACGGCGGTCAGCACCCACAGCATCATGGAGTCGCGGTCGAAGAACACCTTGTTGATGATGTCCTTGATCAACCAGGCATTGAGCGCTGTCGTGCCGGCGATCACCAGGCTGAGGCCGATGGCCCAAGCATAGCGTCCGGCGAATTCGCGTCCGGTCTCGCTCAGCAGCCGGCCAATCAGGTCGAGCGAGCCGTCGCGAGCGAATTTCGGCGGTTTCAGGCCAAAGGCCATCATCCAATCCCTGATTTCTGCAATTTGCGGCGCACTCTAGTCTGAAGCGGGTGGCTGTGGCGACCCTGAAAAACCGGCCACTCAGGCCGGCATCGCCGTTTCGACCAGCCGCGCCCAGTAGGAGCAGCCGATCGGGATAATCTCGTCGTTGAAATCGTAGCCGGCGTTGTGCAAGCCGGCGCTATCGCCGTTGCCGATGAAGACGAAGGCACCGGGGCGCTGTTCGAGCATGTAGGAGAAGTCTTCGCCGGCGAGCATCGGCGGGGCGTCGGTGGCGACGTTGGCGGCGTCGGCCACCTGACCGGCGACGCCGGCGGCAAAGTCGACGGAGGTCGGGTCGTTGCGCGTGATCGGATAGTTGCGGTCGTAGAACAGGTCGACACCGGCGCCGTGGGCTGCGGCGACGCCGTCGATGATCTCGCGGATGCGCTTTTCTGCCAGGTCGCGGACGTCGTTCGAGAGACAACGGACGGTGCCGGCGATTTCGGCGATCTCGGGGATGACATTGTAGGCGGTGCCGGCGTGGAACTTGGTCACCGACACGACGGCCGCTTCGAGCGGATTGACATTGCGCGAGACGATGGTCTGCAGCGCGCCGACGATTCCCGCGCCGACGACGATCGGATCGACGGCCAAGTGCGGGGCGGCGGCGTGGCCGTCGCGGCCGGTGATGGTGATGGTGAACTCGTCGGTCGAGGCCATGATCGGGCCGGGGCGCGTGGCGAACCTGCCGACGGGAAGGCCGGGCAGGTTGTGCATGCCGTAGACCTGTTCGATGGCCCAGCGCTCCATGAGGCCGTCTTCGATCATCGCCTTGCCGCCGCCACCGCCTTCCTCGGCCGGCTGGAAGATGACGATCGCGGTGCCGTCGAAGTTGCGCGTTTCGGCGAGGTAGCGCGCGGCGCCGAGAAGCATGGCGGTGTGGCCGTCATGGCCGCAGGCGTGCATCATCCCGGGCACGGTGGAGGCATAGGGCTTGCCGGTCTTCTCGGTGATCGGCAGCGCGTCCATGTCGGCCCTCAAACCGATCACCTTGCCGCTGGTGGCCTTGCGCCCGCGGATCACCCCGACGACACCGGTGCGGCCGATGCCGGTCGTCACCTCGTCGACGCCGAAGGTGCGCAGCTTCTCGGCGACCGAAGCGGCGGTGCGATGAACGTCGTAGAGCAGCTCCGGGTGCTGGTGGAGATCATGGCGCCAGGCGACGATATCGGCGTGGAAATCGGCGAAACGATTGACAATCGGCATTCCGGGACTCCTTGGGCGGGGCGGACTATAGACCGATTGTGCAGTGCAGCGCGAGGGTCCGGAGGTTCAGGCCGCCGGTGCCGTTGCGGCGAGTCCGCCGGCCTTCTCGATAAAGGCGACAACCGTATCCAGTCCGGTGCCGTCACGCATGTTGGTGAAGACGAAGGGCCGGCTACCACGCATCTTGTTCGCGTCGCGGTCCATGACCTCGAGCGAGGCGCCGACCATCGGGGCGAGGTCGATCTTGTTGATGACCAGCAGATCAGAGCGCGTGATGCCCGGGCCGCCCTTGCGCGGGATCTTGTCGCCGGCGGCAACGTCGATGACGTAGATGGTGATGTCGGCGAGTTCGGGCGAGAAGGTCGCGGCGAGGTTGTCGCCGCCCGATTCGATCAGCACCAAGTCGAGGGACGGGAAGCGGGCGTTGAGATCGGCTATCGCCGCAAGGTTGATCGAGGCATCCTCGCGGATGGCGGTGTGCGGACAGCCGCCGGTCTCGACGCCAAGGATGCGGTCCGCCGTCAGTGCCCCCGAGCGGGTCAGGAACTCGGCGTCCTCCTTGGTGTAGATGTCGTTGGTGATCGCGGCGATGTCGTAGCGGTCGCGCAGGCGCTTGCAGAGCGCATCCATAAGCGCCGTCTTGCCGGAGCCGACAGGTCCGCCGACGCCGACCCTGAGGGGTCCGTTGGGGGAAGTCATGAGCGGAACAACCTCGTGTACTGGGTTTCGTGTCGCATGGAGGCGATGTCGGCGCGCAGTGCCGCGCCGCCGAGATCGTCGAGCGATGCGGCCGACGCTGTGGCAATGACCGCATCGATGACGGTGCCAAGCCCGGCGATCACGCGCAGGCCGTCGGTCTGGCCGATGGGAATGGCGCGCACACCGGCCGAAACGACGTTGGCGACGAAGCCGTTGAGGAGGGCAGCCAGCGCCGGCTCGGCCGGAATGGCGTGGGCGGTGGCGGCAAGTGCGACGGCGACGGGATAGGGCAGGGCGCCGTCCTGCGGCATAAGGCCGGCTGTTGCGGTCAGGCGGTCGTTCGGCCACGCGGCCATGACGGCGGCGAGGAAGGCGCGGCCCTGGGCGGTCGTCTCCAGATGGCGCTCGCGCGAGGGCTGGAGGGCGGCGCCGATCTCGGCCACGGCCCGCAGGCGGTCGGCATCGCCGGCTTTGGCCGCCCGCCACGCTTCCAGGAAGAGGATCGCGTCGTTGCGGCCGGCGCCGTGGCGGAGACTATCCGTGAGCCACACGGAAAGCGTCGCCGCGTCGGTGACGCTGCCGTCCTCGATCGCCCATTCCAGGCCGTGGCTATAGGAGTAGCTGCCGACCGGAAAAGCGGGCGACAGCCAGGCGAGCAGCTTGCGCAGCGCCTCAGGTGGCAAGGCAGAGGATGCCTCAGCCATCCAGCCGGTCGTCGTGCCCAAGGGCCGCCGTATCATGATCGTGGTCGTGCCCGTGGTGGCCGTGGGCATAGGCGCCACCCTCGGGGTCGAAGGGGGCGGTGATGTGCGTCACGACCGCGCCGAGATGGTCGACCATGTCTTCGATGACGGCGTCGTGGCGGATGCGCAGCCGGTCGCCGAGGAGCTGGGTGGGCAGGTGGCGGTTGCCGAGGTGCCAGGCGACACGCAGCAGGTCGCTAGGCGTCGTCGTCGTGATCTCGCAGAGCGGTTCGGGCGCGGCATCGACGGCAACGATGCGGCCATCCTCCAGCACCAGCCCGTCGCCGCCCCTGAGCGGCACGGCCTGAGACAGGTCGAGCAGGAATTCCAGCCCGCCGGCTGCCGTCATCGCCATGCGCCGGCGGTGCCGCTGGTCGTAATCGAGGACGATGCGGTCGGCGGGTTCCCCCGACCATTGGCCGGCGGCGTGTATTTGGGTCGCGCGGATCATCGGCTGGCCATCTGGCTAATCGTGTCAAGCCGCGATACCACCAGCAGGTCCTGGCGGCAAACGGCAAAGCCCATGCACGGCATTCTCTTCGATAAGGACGGTACGCTGCTCGATTTCGAGGCGACGTGGCTGCCTGTCTTGCGGGCCTTCGCCCGCGATCTGGCGCATGGCGACGAAGCCACGGCCGAGGCGATGCTGGTGAGGGGCGGTTTCGACCCCGAAACCGGCCGTTTTCGCGCCGGCTCGACGATTGCGGCCGGCACCTCCGTCGACATTGCAAAGCTGTGGTATCCGACGCTTGACGGCGAGGCGCTGGGGGCGATCGTGCAGCGCATCGACAACGGATTTGCCGCCGGTGGGCCCAACCATTCGGTGCTGCTGCCGGGCGTCGTGGAGACGTTGTCCGAACTGGCCGACCGCGGCCACGTCATGGGGGTCGCCACCAACGACGGCACGAACACGGCCACGGAGGCGTTGACGGCGATCGGCCTCGGCGGCTTCTTCGCCCTGGTGGTCGGCTACGACGCGGTCGCCCACCCCAAGCCGGCGCCCGACATGGCGCTGGCCTTCGCGGCAGAGACCGGGCTGACCCCGGCTGACGTCGTCGTGGTCGGCGACAATGCGCATGATCTCATCATGGCGCGGACGGCCGGGGCCGCGGCCGCGGTCGGGGTGCTCTCCGGCAACAGCGCGGTGGAGGATCTTGCGCCGTTTGCCGACGCGATCCTCGACTCGATCTGCGACCTGCCAGCGTGGCTGCATCAGAACAGAAAGTAGCGCTGCGCCATGGGCAAGGTCTCGGCCGGCGGGCAGGTGAGTAATTCGCCGTTAGCGCGGACCTCGTAAGTCTCCGGATCGACTTCGATCTCGGGCAGAGTGGCGTTGTGGATCATCGAGTGCTTGGTGAGGCCGCGCGTATTGTGGACCGCCAATAGCGTGCGATCGCTGCCGAGTGTCTTGCCGATGTCCAGCGCCAGCGCCGCGCGGCTGACGAAGGTCACGGCCGAGGCGGTCATTGCCTTGCCGAAGCCGCCGAACATCGGCCGGTAGTGGACCGGCTGCGGCGTCGGGATGGAGGCGTTGGGGTCGCCCATGGGGGCTGCGGCGATGGTGCCGAGCTTGATGACGAGGTCGGGCTTGACCCCGAAGAAGGCCGGGGACCACAGCACCAGATCGGCCAGCTTGCCGATCTCGATGGAGCCCACCCATTCGTCGATGCCGTGGGTGATGGCGGGGTTGATGGTGACCTTGGCGAGATAGCGCTTGACGCGGAAATTGTCGTTGTCGCCGGTTTCCTCGGCGAGCCGCCCGCGCTGCACCTTCATCTTGTGGGCGGTCTGGAAGGTGCGGATGACCACCTCGCCAACGCGGCCCATGGCCTGGCTGTCGGAGGCGATCATGGAGAAGGCGCCCATGTCGTGGAGGATGTCCTCGGCGGCGATAGTTTCCTTGCGGATGCGGCTTTCGGCGAAGGCGACGTCCTCGGCGATGGACGGGTCGAGGTGGTGGCAGACCATGAGCATGTCGAGATGCTCGTCAAGCGTGTTGACCGTGAAGGGCCGCGTCGGGTTGGTCGAGGAGGGCAGCACGTTCGGCTGGCCGCACACCTTGATGATGTCGGGCGCATGGCCGCCGCCGGCGCCCTCGGTGTGATAGGCGTGGATGGTGCGGCCCTTGAAGGCAGCGACGGTGTTCTCGACGAAGCCGGATTCGTTCAGCGTGTCGGTGTGGATCATCACCTGAACGTCGAAGTCCTCGGCGACCTTGAGGCAGTTGTCTATTGCCGCCGGCGTCGTGCCCCAGTCCTCGTGCAGTTTGAGGCCCATGGCGCCGGCAGTGACCTGCTCCTCGAGGCCGGCCGGCAGCGATGCGTTGCCCTTGCCGGTGAAGCCGAGATTCATGGCGAAGCCGTCGGCGGCCTGGATCATGCGGCCAAGGTGCCAGGGGCCGGGCGTGCAGGTGGTGGCGTTGGTGCCGGTCGCCGGGCCGGTGCCGCCGCCGAGCATGGTGGTGACGCCGGAATAGAGCGCCTCGTCGATCTGCTGCGGGGCGATGAAATGGATATGCGCGTCGAGCGCTCCGGCAGTGAGGATCTTGCCCTCGCCGGCGATCGCCTCGGTGCCTGGTCCGATGACGATGTTGACGCCGGGCTGAACGTCGGGATTGCCGGCCTTGCCGATGCCGGCGATCTTGCTGTCCTTGATGCCGACGTCGGCCTTGACGATGCCCCAATGGTCGACGATCAGCGCATTGGTGATGACGGTGTCGACGGCGCCTTCGCCGCGCGAGAACTGCGACTGGCCCATGCCGTCGCGGATGACCTTGCCGCCGCCGAATTTCACCTCCTCGCCATAGGTGGTGAAGTCCTTCTCCACCTCGATGACGAGATCGGTATCGGCAAGGCGGACCTTGTCGCCGGTGGTCGGGCCGAACATATCTGCATAGGCGTCGCGGGAAATCCGGTAGGGCACGGGTCAGCCTCTCCTGCGGCTTGCGGGCAAACGCGCGGCGCGGCGGCAATGAGGGCGACGCAGGTTTGCCCGGAATGGGCTATGATGGGTGAAACGATGAATTGAACGAAGGGATTCGCCATGACGAGATTGGCCGCGGTCCTGGCCGCCTTGGGCCTCTGCCTGCTGGCGGTGCTGCCCGCACAAGCCGGTTCGGGCAATAACCGGGCGATCCGCGACCTGGCGACGCTGCACTATGTCGACCGGGTGGTGGTCGTCGACGTGGCCCAGGGAAGCGACCGCTGGATCCGGGCCAAGCGCGCGCACACCAGCAGGCAGCCGCTGACGCCACTGCAGGTGGCCATCGCGGGCAACCCGGCGCTGGTCGAGGCGATCGACCGGTCGATGTGGAATTTCGACCTGAAGTCGGTCTATGCCGCGCGCGTCGAAGGCTACACCGTCTATATCTACATGGGCGAGCCGCCGCCGACCTGAAGCCCGCAAATGGTGGGTCGCCGAGCGGCTCACAGCTTGCCCATGACTTTCTGGTTGAAGCCGAAGACCAGCCGTTCGCCGCGATAGGGCACGAGGGTGACGGTGCGAGTCTGGCCGGGCTCGAAGCGCACGGCCGTGCCGGCGGGAATGTCGAGGCGCCAGCCACGTGCCTTCTCGCGGTCGAAGCTGAGCGCCGAATTGGTTTCGTAGAAGTGATAGTGCGAGCCGACCTGAACCGGCCGGTCGCCGGAATTGGCGACCTCGATGGTGACCGTCGGCTGGCCGGCGTTGAGCTCTATCTCGCCTTGGGCGGGGATGACTTCACCCGGGATCATCTTGGAAGACCTCAGCGAATGGGGTTGTGGACGGTGACGAGCTTGGTGCCGTCGGGAAAGGTCGCCTCGACCTGAACGTCGTGGATCATCTCGGCGATGCCTTCCATGACCTGGGCGCGGCCGACGACATGGGCGCCGGCCTCCATCAGGTCGGCCACCGGGCGGCCGTCGCGAGCACCCTCGACGACGAAGTCGGTGATCAGCGCTATCGCTTCGGGGTGGTTGAGCTTGACGCCCCGCTCAAGCCGGCGCCGCGCCACATTGGCGGCCATGGCGATGAGCAGCTTGTCCTTCTCGCGCGGCGTCAGGTTCATGGGCTCCCTCGTCCCTCAGCAGGTCCAGACACGCGGCATTGGGCGGCCGCGCAGCGTTTCGATCAGGCGGGTGATATCGGCACGCAATGCCTGCCCGTCGGTTGCAATCAGACGGGCAACGAGCATGCCGTTCCAGGCGCTCACCCCTGCCTCACCGGCACTGTCTATCAGGGCGGCACGGGCCTGGTCGATGGCGCTTTCTGCCTCTGGCGCGACCAGGACAACTGTCGCCAGCGCCCTGGCGCCGTTGCCGGTGGCGGCGCCGGCCAGCGCCACCGTGGTGTCGCCGTCGAGGCGGAGACCATCGGCGAAGACGAGGCCGCCGCCGCGGCGGATGCGCCAGGAATCGCGGACGGTGACGTCGCGGGTCACCTCGCCCATGGCGGCGCGGCCGAGAACAATCGATTCGACGGCGAGCAGCCGGGCCGACGGCGCGAGCTCGGCGGTGAGCGTGCGCTGCAGAGATGAGCGGTCGAAGAGGATCGTCTCCTGTGGCAGCCAGTCGAGCGCACCACCTTCGGCGACGCTGAGCACGGTCTCGACCGCGGCGTCACCGGCACTGCGCCGATAGATGCGCTCGGCCGCCTGACCTGCCACGGCAGCACTGGCGTGTGCTCCGATCGCGACCGACCAGGAGAAGCGGTCGCCGCCGGTAATGCCGCCGGCCGTATTGACCAGAACGGCCTCAAAGGGGGCGCTGGACGGGCGGCGTGGAAAACGGAGCTTGGACGAGCCGGATTGGTAGTTCTCGACCAGCCGCGTGCGGCCGCCTTCAGCGTCAACCGCCAGCCGTGCGACGCCGCGGGCGCGTTCCAGCGCCACAGCCGGGGGCGGCGGGGCCGCGGCCGGGCCACGAAATGAGCGCAAATCGATGGCGGACTGAGCAGCAGTCATCGGCGGATCATTTGCGAGGGCGCGGCGTGTTGCAAGTCTGGGCGTTCATGCCGCGTCTTGGTGCAAACTCGGCGCCAGTTTTCGGTGTGCTGAATTGCCGTGTGGAGACAGGCATTTGCCGTTTTTCCCGGCAAACGACCGCGAAAAAGGCACTTCCGGTGCTTTGCCAAGTGACGCCGAAATCGGCTAGGAGGGAGGGGGACGATCCCAATCGGTGCGCGGCCGCCGGCCGCCGAGGACAGTCGAGGCCAGGGGCGTTGCGTCTGACGATCCGTTTGCTTGCCCTACTTGTCGTGCTGGTCGCCGGACCGGTACGTGCGGCCGAAACGTCGGCCTATATCCTCATCGACGCGCGGAACGGCGCCGTGCTCGAACTCGCGCGATTCCGACCATCGCTGGCAGCCGGCATCGCTGACCAAGCTGATGACCGCCTATCTTGTCTTCAAGGCGCTGCAGGACGGCCGGCTGACGCCGACCTCGCCGGTGACGATTTCCGCCCACGCGCTGGCGCAGGCGCCGGCGAAGATGGGCTTCAGCGTCGGCACGATCGTCAATGTCGACAATGCGCTCAAGATGATGCTGGTGAAGTCGGCCAACGACATCGCCATGGCGCTGGCCGAGACGGTGGGCGGCAGCGAGACGGGCTTCGTCGCCATGATGAACGCCGAGGCGCGGCAGCTCGGCATGGTGTCGACCCATTATGACAATCCGAACGGCCTGCCGGACAACGGGCAGATCACCACAGCGCGCGACATGGCGGTGCTGGCGCGGGCGCTGTGGCTCGATTTTCCGCAATACCGCGATCTGTTCGGTATTCCGGCGATTCGGGCCGGCCGGCACATTCTCAGGTCCGAGAACGTGCTCCTGGAGCGCTATCACGGCGCCAACGGCATGAAGACCGGTTTCGTCTGCGCGGCGGGTTACAACATCGTCGGGGCGGCCAGCCGCGCTGGCCGCCAGCTGATGGTCGTGGTGCTCGGTGCGGGCTCGTCCAAGAATCGCGCGGAGACCGCTGCCCTCCTGCTCAACCGAGGCTTCGGCAATTTCTATGGCGGGTCTCAGCGCCCGCAACTGGCGAGCTTCGAGACCACGCCATCAACCGGCCCGGTGGCCAACCTGCACGATCAGGTGTGCAAGCGCGGCGGCATCCCCGACGACCCGGACCCGCTGCTGGCCAGCCTTGGGTCGGACTCGGCGCTCGATGCGCGCTTCCCTGTGATGGCACCGGTGCGGGTCTATACCGGGCGCGCCGATGTGGCCTCCAGCGGCACCCTGGCCAAGGCGGCGGTGCCGGCGAGCAGGGTGCCGCTGCCGCGCCTCAGGCCGAGCTATGTCGGCAGCACGCCGCAGGCCTATGCCGAGGAGCCGGCGACCTCGCCGACCGCGCTCGTCATCAAGCCGCCGCTCGACCTCACCAAGATGCACTGAGGGTCGGTCGTCGTGGCCGCGCGTGCCCGCAAGCCGCCGATTCCGCTCACCGTGATTGCCGGTCCGCTCGGCGCCGGCAAGACGACGCTGATCAACCGGGTGCTTGAAGCTCCGGCCTTCGCCAACACCGCCGTCATCCTCAACGAGTTCGGCGAGGTCGACCTCGAGAATGCGCTCGCCGAGCGCGCCGAGAGCGGCATCATCGCCCTTGGCGGTGGCTGCGTGTGCTGCGCCGTGCGCGGCGAACTGGTCGATGGACTGGAGAACCTGCTGCGCGACCTCGATAATGGCCGCATCGCGGCGCTCGGCCGGGTGATGATCGAGGCAAACGCGGAGGCCGATCCGTCGGCGATCCTCGCCGGCATCGGGATGCATCCCTATCTGCCTATGCGGTTTTCGCCGGACGGTATCGTGGTGGTGGTTGCGGCCGACGACGTGGCGGCGCTCGACCCGCTGACGGCGCGGCAACTGGCGATGGCCGACGTCGTCGCCGTGTCGAAGGCGGGGGGCCGCCTGGCCGACGTTTCCGCGGCCCTCGCACGTCTCAATCCGATCGGGCAAATCATCGATGCGGGTGCGGTGGAGCCGGCGACGCTGGCCGGCCACGGCCCCTTCGACCCGGCGGCCACCGACATCGAACGATGGCTCGGACCGGCTGGCGAGGCGGGCGGCGCATATGCGCTCAACGTCTTCACGGTCGCGCGCCAACGGCCGATCCCGCTGGCGGCGCTCGACCGCTTCCTCGACTACCTGGCGGCCCTGCAGGGGCCCAATCTCATCCGTGTGCGTGGCATTGTCGCCATCGAGGGCGGCGAGAGCGCCGTGGTGGAGGGCCTTGGCGCCTTCTTCCAGCCACCGCGCCTCATCCCTTCGCCGCCGGGCACAGACGCGACTCGCTTCTCGGTGGCGGCCGGCGGGCTCGACCGGCAAGGCTTCGAGGCCTATCTCGACGCCTTCCTCAACGAAGCGCGCATCGACACGCCCGACCGCACGGCAATCACCGACAATCCGCTGCGGGTGACCGGTTTCTCCGCCCGGTCCGGCCGCTAGGCGCGGTCCTCGCCACGTTCGATCACGAAGGAGAGCACGCCGTCGCGCTCACCGCTCTCGATCAGGCTGTGCCCGGCTTCGTCACAGAAGTGTGGAATGTCGATGGCCGCCAGCGGGTCGGTTGCCGTCAATGCCAGCCGCTCGCCCGGCGCCATGGCGTTGAGCGCCTTGCGCGCCTTCAGCACCGGGAGCGGGCAGGCGAGGCCGCTGGTGTCGATTGTGCGGGTCAATGGCCGTCCGTCCGGCAATGGCGGATGTCGCATGGCATGCGACCGTCGAAGAGCGCGCAATGGTCGGGGCTTCGCGAGCGCGTGTCCAGCCGGTATCGGCCGCATTCACTAACTTCTTGTTAACCTTTATGAAATTCTCAGTTTCGCTTCAATTGTCGGTACATAACTTGGGTCGTATTCGATAGGTGTGGGGCGGCAGATCGGCTGGGAATAGGGCGTGCCGTCGAAGATGCGGAGAAGCTAGGTGCGCGTGTCGTTCGTCGACGTCGTCGGGCGGATACCGGAAGGCCGCCTGCACGCGCTTCTCGCGCCGCCGGCGGAGATCCTCGATTCCATCCTCACCGGCACCGACGACCGCTCGGTGTCGCAGCGTATCGCGCTGATTGCATTCGCCACGCGCATTGTCAGTGCAGCCATCGCCTATTTCAGCCAGGTGATCATGGCCCGCTGGATGGCCGAGTTTCAGTACGGCGTTTTCGTCGTCGTCTGGGTCGGCTCGGTCATCATGGGCGGGCTCGCCTGCCTCGGCGTGCAGATCGCGGTGCTGCGCTTTGTGCCGGAGTACTCCGCGCGCGGCGAATATGACCTGCTGCGGGGCGTGATCGTCGGCAGTCGCATTCAGGGCCTGGCCACCTCGACGATTTTCGCGCTCGTCGGCTTCGCCGGGCTCTACGCCTTCGGCGATCACATTTCTGGCGTCTACCTCGTGCCGCTCTATCTCGGCGCAGTGACGCTGCCGATGCTGGCGCTCGGCGAGATCCAGGAAGGGCTGGCGCGCTCGTTCAACTGGGCGAACCTGGCGCTGTGGCCGACCTATATCGTGCGGCCGCTGCTGATCCTCGTTTTCATGGGCGGCGGCCTGTGGTTCGGCGCTCCGACCAACGCGGTGACGGCGATGGCGGCCGTGGTCGCGGCCACCTATGTCACCGCCATCGGCCAGTTCTTCAGGCTGCACAGCGAGATGGGCAAGGCAGTGCGGCACGGTCCGCGGCGGTACCTGCCGTGGATGTGGCTCACCGTCGCTGTGCCGATCTTCGTGGTCGAAGGTTTCTTCAACCTGCTCACCAACGTCGACATCCTCGTCGTCGGCGGGTTGATGCAACCCGAACGGGTCGCCATCTATTTTGCCGCGGTCAAGACGATGGCGCTGGTCCATTTCGTCTATTTCTCGGTCAGGGCGGGCAGTGCCCAGCGCTTCTCGCAATATTACGCCGCCGGCGACGATGCCCGGCTGTCCGCCTTCGTCCGCGACACCCTGCGTTGGACCTTCTGGCCGTCGCTGGTCATGGTTGGCGTGTTGATCATCACGGGACGTTGGCTGCTGGCGATGTTCGGCCCGAGCTTCGTCGAGGGATATCCGGTCATCTTCATCCTGTCGGTCGGCCTGCTGTTGCGCGCCTCGATCGGGCCTGCCGAGACGCTGCTCATCATGGCGGGCCAGCAGGGCATCACGGCGGTCGTCTATGCGGCGACCTTCTTCCTCAACGTTTCGCTCAATTTCCTCCTCATCCCCCATCTCGGCATCAATGGTGCAGCAGTGGCGACGACGATTGCGCTCGCCGCCGAGACACTGGTGCTCTGGGTGGTGGTGTTTGGACGGATGTCGATCAATTGTTCGATCCTGACGGTGCACAAGGCGCCGCCGGGCGCGATGGCGGCACACTGACCATGGCCGCGACCGGTCTTGCCCGTGCCGAAGTGCCGGCGCGCGCCGACGGCGATGCCCATGTCGAGGTCGTGGCACCATCCGATGTTGCCTCGATCGCCGGAGCATGGACGAAGCTGGCTGGAAGCGCGGCGAGCACCAATGCGTTCTTCCACCCGGAATTCGCGATTCCGGCCATCGACCACCTCGGCGGCGGCCATGTCGCGGTGGCGCTGGTCCACGCCTCGGTGTCCGGCGCCTTGGCGGGTCTGGCGCCGTTCACCCGGACGCGCCTGGGGCGGATCGCGCCTGCCGTCCGCCTGTGGACGCACAAATACGCGCCTTTCGGCGAACCGCTGGTGGAAGGGAACGACCTTGGCGGAACGCTGGCCCGCCTGGCCGAAGGGCTGGCACCGGAGGAGTCCGGGCTCAGCCTGATCATGCCGGAGATCGATACAGACGGTCCGGTGGCCGAAGCCATGCGCGCTTTCGCCATCGGGAGCGGCCGGCCGCTGGCGCTGCTTGGCGAACATCGCCGGGCAATGCTGGCGCGGGGCCCGACAACCGATGATCTCCGCGCCGGATTGCCACGCGACAAGCGCAAAGAGATTGGCCGTCAGCTCCGCCGGCTGGGCGAGATCGGGCCGGTTACCTCCGTCAGCGATGTCGAGCCGGATTGCGTGCGCGCCCGCTTCGAAGAGTTCCTGGCGCTGGAGCAGGCCGGCTGGAAGGGCCGGCAGGGGACGGCACTTGCCTCATCTGCGGTCACCGCCGCGTTCTCGCGCGAGGCTCTGTTCAACCTCGCCGAGGCGGGCAAGGCGCGCATCGACTCGCTGCGGGTCGGGGCCCATCCGGCGGCGATCGTGGTCAGCCTGATCGCCGGGTCGGCCGCCTACACCTGGAAAACGACCTATGATGAGGCCTTTGCGCAGTTCTCGCCGGGCGTGCAGCTCATGCTGGAGGCGCCGGCGCATCTGTTCTCGGACCAGGACGTGATGCTCGTCGATTCCTGCGCGACCGCCGATCACCCGATGATCGACCGGCTGTGGCCGGAGCGGAGGGGCATCGCCACCTTCGTGATCGGGCCGCCCGGCGGCGGCACGCTGTTCGCGATCGGGTTGGCGGCGGCACGGGCGGAACTGGCGGCACGGGCCAATGTCCGCCAGTTGCGGGACCGCCTCGGCTGATCAGCCGCCGATCCGAGCGCCGCCGATCGATATCACCGTTCCGGGGCCTGGCCCCGGCCCCGGCCCGCCGACCGGCGGAACGTAGCGCTCACCCAGCTCCAGGGACCAGAAGGTGTGGTAGCGGCCGCCCGGCTGGATGGCGAGCGCGATCCCCATGAGCGAAACGTCGGGCAGCAGCATGTTGGCGTTGTGGCCAGGCGACTTGCGCCAGGCTTCGAACACCTCGGCCAGCGATTTCTGGCCGGCGGCGACGTTCTCGGCGGCCATGGAGGCGCGGAAGCCGCCGGCGGCGATGCGGTGCGAGAAGCTGCCCTCGCCGGGCAAGGAATGGCTCATCTTGTCCATGGAGGCCATGCGCTGGGCATGCTCGGCGGCGAGCTTCATCAGGGTCGGGTCGAGCTTCAGCGGCTTGAGGCCACGATCAACCCGATATTGCGAAATCAAGCGCGCCGCTGCTTCGGCATCCACGGTGCCGGGCTGAGCCGCTTGCGGGCGCTCGAGCATGGTGCCGAGGGCGCCGGAAATGCCGTCGGCGCAGGAGGCGAGAAAGACCGGCAACAGGGCCGAAAGGGCAATGAGGGCGCGACGCATGGGGCTTCCGTCTCGACTGCGACTGCGGCGGTAATGCGACGGAATGGGCCTCAAGGGCAAGCGCCAAGGCGGCCCCTTCCTTCCGCCCCGCGTCTGGGCTACTGCCTCCCCCATGACACCGCTTGTCGCCAGAATCGTCTTCTTGCTCGGCATCGTCGCCTGGTACGTTATCCGTTACCCGTTCCAGCGGCGGGCGAGGAAGATGGGTGTTGCCCGCTCGGCGGGAGGCACGCGCGACCGCACGCTGCTGGTCATCGCAGCGCTGGCCCAGTTTCTCATTCCCGGCGTCTATGCGGTGACCGGCTGGCCGGCGCTCGCCGATTACGGCTTCTATCCGGCGCAGTCCTGGGCCGGCGTGCTGGCGATCGCCGCTTCGCTGGTGCTCTTCCGCGTCACCCACAAACAGCTTGGCCGCATGTGGTCGGTCACGCTGGAAATGCGCGAGGGGCACAAGCTCGTCACCGACGGGCTCTATGCCCATGTCCGCCACCCGATGTATTCATCCTTCGCGTTGTTCGCATTGGCGCAGGTCCTGCTTCTGCAGAACTGGATCGCCGGGCCAATCGGTCTCGTGGGCTTCTGCATCCTGTTCTTCGTGCGCGTGCCGGATGAAGAGCGCGTCATGGTGGAGACCTTCGGCGAGGAATATCGCGGCTATATGCGGCGTACGGCGCGGATAATTCCGTGGATTTATTGAGGAAGCCGGCGGGCTGTGGCGGAACGGTACTTGCCCGATGCGGTTCGCTGGATATCGTGGATCAACGGGCGCATTGCAGCAAAAGAGGTGGATTGATGCTGAGAGTTGGAGCGAAAGGCCCCGCCTGGGGTCGCGCCGTGGCGTTGGCAGTCGTGCTTGGCCTTGCGGCCGTCGTGGCGCGGCCGGTCGAATCGCTGGCGGCGGGCAATGTCGAGCTGGTCGCGGCGAAGACGCAGCCGCGCGGCAGCGTCTATCTGTTCCTCGGGCTCCTCAACGTTTTCTCGACCGGGCTCGACACGCTTTCCAATGAGCTGAGGGCGCGGGGCGTGCCCAACACCGCCATGAACTATGCCGGCTGGGAGGGACCTGCGGCTGACATTGCGGCGCGCTATGCCAGGAACCCGGCACGCACCCGGCCGATCGTCCTTATCGGTCATTCCTTCGGTGCGGACGCGGCGATCTCCATGTCAGCGTATCTGGCCAGGAAGCGCATCCCGGTCGATCTCGTCGTCATCTTCGACGCCACGGCCCGCCAGCCGGTGCCGTCCAATGTGCGCCACCTGATCAACTTCTATTCGCCGACCGACGGCGTCGGCAAGAAGCTGTCGGGAGGCCGAGGCTTCCACGGCAGGCTGGAGAACATCAACATCGACAGGCTGAGGGAGGCCATCGACCATCTCAACATCGAGAAGCAGGCGGCCTTCCACAGGCGCGTCATCCGCGAGGTGCTGCGGCTCTATGGTCGGCGCGGATAGGCGGCAAGCGTCGGGCTGACGATATCTAGCTGCGCCCCGACCTGCGGCCGAGCCGCGCGTCGACAAATGCGAAGAGCTGGTCGGTGGCGATGGCCAGCAGACCGACTACGATCGCGCCCTGGATGACGTAGGCCGTGTTCGATCCCGACAGGCCCTCGATGATCGGCGAGCCGAGGCTGAGCGCGCCGACGGTCGAGCCGATCGCCGCGGTGCCGATATTGATGATCACCGACGTGCGAACGCCAGCCAGGATCACCGGCGCGGCCAGCGGCAGCTCCACCCACAACAGCTTCTGCCGGGGCGTGAAGCCCATGCCCTCGGCGGCGCCGAGTGCGGCCGGCGACACGCCGCGTAGCCCCGCAATGGTGTTGTCGACCACGGGCAGGATGCCATAGGCGATGAGCGCCACGATGGTTGGCGCGGCGCCATAGCCGGCCAGCGGCACGGCAATGGCGAGCACGGCTGCCGGGGGGAAGGTCTGGCCGATGGCGGTGACGGTATCGAGGATGCCGGCGAATTCGCGGCCGCTCTCGCGGGTGACAAAGATGCCGGCGGCAACGCCGGCGATCACCACCGGAATGGTGGCGGCGAGCACCAGGCCGACGTGCCAGAGTGTCAGGGTGAAGAAACTGGCACGGGTGTAGATCGGCCGATCCAGCGCCGGGAACAGCGCGTGGAACAGCGGCTGCAGCGCCGGCATGCCGAAGACCAGCGCCACCAGCAGCGCAGTCGGCAGGAGAGCAGACGCGATGCGGCTTGACTGCCGCACGCTCGGAAGGGTCGCCGTCCCGTTCACGGATGTTTCCTGAGAAGGTCGCCGAAACCGATGGCGCCCTGCGGCCGGCCGGCCCTGTCGACCACGGGAAGCGCATTGCGGCCGGTGCCAAGCATGCGGGCAAGCGCCATGTCGAGGTGTTCTTCGCTGTTGATGGGTGGGCCCTCGGCGCTCGTGTCGCGGGAGAGCCAGTCGCGCACGCGACGGACCTTGAGCAGGCGCAGGCTCGCTGCCTCGCCGCCGACCAGCGCCCGCACGAAATCGTTGGCCGGATTGGCGAGCACGTCCTCGGGTGTGGCGTCCTGCACCACCTTGCCCTGGTCGAAGACGACGATGCGCTGACCGAGGCGCACCGCCTCGTCGATGTCATGGGTGACCATCAGGATGGTCTTGCCGGTCGCGGCATGGATGCGGATCATCTCGGTCTGCAGCGTGTCGCGGGTGACCGCATCCAGCGCGCCGAAAGGCTCGTCCATCAAGAGAATGTTGGGATCGGCCGCAAGGGCGCGGGCGAGACCGATGCGCTGTTGCTGACCACCGGAGAGCTGATGCGGGCGACGGTCACGGAAGGTCGCCGGGTCGAGCTCGACCAGGGTCATCAATTCGTCGATACGATCGTCGATGCGCTTCTTCGGCCAGCCGAGCAGGCGGGGAACGGTGGCAATGTTGTCGCCGACGCTCCAGTGGGGAAAGAGACCGATCGACTGGATGACGTAGCCGAGGCGGCGGCGCAACGTGACGGGATCGAGCGAGGCGATGTCGTCGTCGTCGATGCGGATCGCGCCCGAATCCGGTGCGATCAGCCGGTTGACGAGGCGGAGCGCCGTCGACTTGCCGGCGCCCGAGGGGCCGACCAGCATGCAGAATTCGTGGCTGGCGACGGCGAAGGAAGCCTCGTCGAGCGCGGCGTGGCCGTGGAAGGTCTTGGTGATCTTCTCAAATGATATCATGAGGTTATGGCCCTGGTCGCGGCGAGCGTCAGCAGGCGGAGAAGGATGTCGGCGGCGAGCGCCAGGAGGATGGCGGAGAGCGCGCCGAGGAGCACGAGATCGGTCGCGGTCTGGCCGAGGCCGATGAAGACGAAGCTGCCGAAGCCGCCGGCGCCGATGAGGGCGGCAACCACGGTCAGCCCGATGAGCTGCACGGTGACGATGCGCAAGCCCGCCAGCAGCACCGGCAGGCCAAGCGGGATCTGCACCCAGAACACGATCTGCGCCGGCGTCATGCCCATGCCGCGGGCGGTGTCGATGGCCGAAGCCGGCACGCTCTTCAGCCCGGCTTCCGTGTTGCGAGCGATCGGCAGCAGCCCATAGAGCGTGAGCGCGATGAGCGCGGGCGTGAAGCCGATGCCGCGCACGCCGATCGAACGCAAGAGTGGCAGCCAGTCGGAGAGCATGGTGAGCGGCCCGATCAGCAGGCCGAACAGGGCGATGGAGGGGACCGTCTGGATGAGGTTGAGCACGGAAAAGACGCGGCCCGATCGCTCCGGCCGGGTGCTCGCCAGAATGCCCAGCGGCACGCCGATGACCAGCGCCAGCGCCAGCGAGGCAAGCACCAGAACGAGGTGGCGGCCGAACGCGGCGTTGTACTCCTCGCGGCGGATCGACCATTCGTGAACCAGCGACAGATCGTTGAACCAGCCGCGCATGGCCAGCGAAGCGAGAATGGCGACGATCGCAAGGGCGACGAGGCCCTGCAGCCAAATCGTGACGCGCAGCCGCCGCGTGCTTTCGGCGATCGCGAGCGCAGAGGCGACCAGCACGATCCAGAAAGCGCCGCCGAGGGATACACGCGCCGCGCTGCTTGTCGCGCTGGCGATGAGGCTGGTCGCGGCGGCGCCGGCAGTGGCGAAATCGGCAAGCAGCAGCAGCACGGCACCGGCCAATGTGACGGTTTCGCCGACCGTGCGCGGCCGCCACAGCGCGCCGGCAACAAGCAGCACAAAGCCTACCGCCATCGCCGCCGCCCCAAGGGGCGCGTCGGCGCCCCACAGGGCAATCGCCTTTGGCGTCAGGATACGGTTCGGCGAGAAGCCAACGAAGCCGAGGCCCAGGACACCGGCCAGCGCCACCGCGACAAGGAAAAAGGTGACCTTGCTGAAGGCCACCTTTTCCCTTGCATCATCTGCATTCGCTCCGTTGGCCGGGCGCGGGCCCCGACCGTTTTCGGTCGCGGCTATTTGAGGAACCCCTTCTCGGTCAGGTAGTCCTTGGCGACCTTCTTGGCGTCCTCGCCGTCGACGGCGATCTTGGCGTTGAGGGTCTGCAGGGTCTCCAGCGTCAGCGTCTCGAACACCGGATCAAGCAGATCCTTGATCTGCGGATACTTGTCGAGCGTCGCCTGGCGGACGGTCGGGGCCGGCTCATAGACCGCCTGCACGCCCTTGGTGTCGGTCATCACCACGAGACCGAGCGCGGCGAGCTGGCCGTCGGTGCCATAGGCCATGGCGGCGTTGACGCCGGATGTCTGTTCGGCGGCCGCCTTCTCGGTGGCGGCGGTATCGCCGCCGGAGAAGACCAGAAGCTGATCGGCGGTCAGCTTGAAGCCATAGGCATCCTGGAAACCAGGGAGCGCCGCCGGGCTCTCCACGAATTCGGCGGAGCCGGCGAGCTTCACCTTGCCGCCGCCGGCAACCCACTTGCCGAAATCGTCCATGGTCTTGAGATTGTTCTTCTCGGCCACATCCTTGCGCACGGCGATGGCCCAGGTGTTGTTGGCCGGGGCCGGCTGCAGCCAGACGATATTGTTGGCCTTGTCCAGTTCCTTGGCCTTCTCATAGGCTTTCTGAGGGTTCTTCCACGCGGGGTCGTCGGGCACGCTGAAGAAGAAGCCGGCATTGCCGGTGTATTCCGGATAGATGTCGACCTCACCGGAGGTAAGCGCAGTGCGCACGATCTTGGTGGGGCCGAGCTGAACCTTGTTCTCGGTCGGGATGCCGGCGTGATCGAGAACCTGCAGGATCATGTCGCCGAGGAGCCCGCCCTCGGTGTCGATCTTCGAGGCAACCACGACGGTGTCGCCGGCGGCCAGTGCCGGGCCGGCGACGAGGCTGAGGCCAAGCGCGGCGGCGGCGAGTTTCAATGCGAATTTCATGGGACTTCCCTCCGTTGGCGGCGCGGCCGAAGCGGGCGGAAAGCCCCCAAGAGCCGCAGCAATCGTCAAATTCGTTCCGCGGCAACCCGCCGGTCTCAAATGACGGCAAGCAAGAGCCGCCGGACAAGCCGGCGACCGCGGAAAATAGGTTCGATCCTGATGAAGTCAAAAACACAAACGCGTTGATATCCATGCCGGCGCCGGTCCGCCGACTCCATCGGGCGTTGCTTGTTTTTGGTCGGGTGTTGCTCCTGGTCCTCCACTGCGCGCCAAAAAGGCGCGTGAGAGGCGATTCCCGCGCTCGGCAACCATGCCAGACCGGGCGGGAAGCAACTTTTCGGGCTCGCTCCCGGTGCGAACGGCCGTCGAAGCAGCGACAAGCACCGGGTCCCGAACAAGCGACGGCGAGGCCCAGCATAGGGATCGGGCGTCCAATGTCAAAAAATGCGGGCTTTCCGGCCGTTTCCTCCTGACAGATTTGGGCCTGGCAGGCGGTCGGGCAGGGCACCGATCTGCCTGCAGCGATCAGCCTCTTCCTCCTCGATCGCCCGGCAGACGGCGGCGGTGACCTCGGCCGTGGTCGCCGTGCCGCCGAGATCGGGGGTCAGCGGGCCGGTGCGGGTGACCGCCTCGATGGCCGCCATCAGGCGGCGGGCGGCGGCGGATCTCGCCGAGGTGCTCCAGCATCATCACGCCCGACCAGAAGGTGGCGATGGGATTGGCCAGCGCCCATGCCGACGAGGTCGAAGGCCGAGCCGTGGATCGGCTCGAACATGGAGGGCGCTGCCCGCTCGGGATTGAGATTGGCGGTCGGCGCGATGCCGACGCTGCCGGCGAGTGCGGCGGCGAGATCGGAGAGGATATCGGCGTGGAGGTTGGTGGCGACGATTGTGTCGAGGCTCGCCGGCCGGTTGACCATGCGCATGGTCATGGCGTCGACCAGCTCGCGGTCGGTGGCCACGTCCGGATAGTCGCGGGCGACCTCGAAGAAGACCTCGTCCCACAGCACCATGCCAAAACGCTGGGCATTGGACTTGGTGACCAGTGTCAGGTGCTTGTCGGGCCGCGAGCGGGCAAGCGCGAAGGCGAAGCGGTGGATGCGCTCGACCCCGGCCCGGGTGAAGATCGAGACCTCGGTGGCGATTTCATGCGGTGCCCCACGATGGCTGCGCCCGCCCTGGCCGGAATATTCGCCTTCGGAGTTCTCGCGCACGATCACCCAGTCGAGTCCCTCCGGATTGCGGAGCGGGCTCTCGATGCCGGGCAGGACGCGGGTCGGGCGGACATTGGCGTACTGGTCGAGGCCCTGGCAGATGGCGAGCCTGAGGCCCCACAGCGAAACGTGATCGGGCACCTCCCGGCTGCCGACGGCGCCGAAGAGAATGGCATCGTGGGAACGCAGCCGGCCGATGGCATCGTCGGGCAGGTAGCTGCCTTCCTTCAGGTAACGCGCCGAGTTCCAGTCGAGCACAGTCCAGGCGAGGCTGAAGGTGCCGGTGGCCGCGGCCAGCCGGTCGAGCACTTGCATCGCCGCGGCGACGACTTCGGGACCGATGCCGTCGCCGCCGATGGCGGCGATCCGGTACTGATTGGTGGGCGAAGATGTCATGGGTCGATCCAGAAATCTCTATATGCCGCAATGCTATAGCCGATCAGCGCGGTGCCGCGACCTTCTCGCGCAGCACCCGGTTGGGCGAGGGGCGCCCGGCCTCCTCCTCGGTGACATTCTCCATGGTGGTCTCGGCGATCGCCGTCAGCGCCTCCTCGGTGAAGAAGGCCTGATGGCCGGTGACGAGCACGTTGGGGAAGGTCAGCAGCCGCTGGAACACGTCGTCCTGGATGATCTCGTTGGAGAGGTCCTCGAAGAAGAGGTCCGCCTCCTGCTCGTAGACGTCGAGGGCGACGCCGCCAATCTTGCCGGACTTGAGACCGGCGATCACTGCCTCGGCGTCGATCAGCGCGCCGCGGCTGGTGTTGATCAGGATGACGCCGTGCTTGAGCTTGTTGACCGCCGCCTCGCTGATGAGATGGTGCGTCTCGGGCGTCAATGGGCAGTGCAGCGAGATGATGTCGGAGCGGGCGATCAGGTCGTCGACGTTGGTGTAGATGACGCCGATCTCCTTCAGCGCCGCGTCTTCGTAGCGATCGGAGGCGAGCACCGCGCAGCCGAAGCCAAGGCGGAAGATGCGCGCCACCAGGGCGCCGATGCGCCCGGTGCCGACGATGCCGACGGTCTTGCCGTGGATGTCGTGGCCGATCAGGCCTTCGAGGGCGAAGTTGTTGTCGCGTACCCTGCACCCAGGCGCGGTGGATGCGCCGGTCGAGGGCGAGCAGAAGGCCGACCGTGAACTCGGCGACGGCGTGCGGCGAATAGGCCGGCACGCGCACCACCGTCAGGCCGAGGCGCTCCGCCGCCTCAAGGTCGACATTGTTGAAGCCCGCCGCGCGAAGCGCGACGATGCGCGTCCCGCCGGCGGCGAGCCTTTCCAGGACCTCCGCATCGAGGGTGTCGTTGACGAAGACGCAGACAGCCGGGAAACCCTCGGCCAGGCGCGCGGTCGCGCGGTCGAGGCGCGGCTCCAGGAAGTCGAGGGTATGGCCGGCCTTGGCGGCGGCCCTACCCAGGAAGACGCGGTCGTAGGGCTTGGTGCTGAAGACGGCAATGTGCATGTGCTGGCTCCGCTTGCGGTCGATCCGTCCTTGAGGTAGCGCACCATACGCGAACAACACGGAAATGCGCCCACCGCTCGTCGGCGGGCAGGCATTGGTACGGGAAAGAAGGGTAGGCACGATGTTGATCGAGGATCTGGATACGCCGGCGGTGGTGGTCGATCTCGACGTCATGGAGACCAATCTCAGGCGCTGCCAGACCTATCTCGACGCACCACGGCCTGGCGCTCCGCCCGCACATCAAGACGCACAAGATCCCCGACTTCGCGCATCTCCAGCTCAAACTCGGAGCCAAGGGCATCACCTGCCAGAAGCTCGGCGAAGCGGAGGTGATGGTCGATGCCGGCATCACCGACATCCTGGTGACCTACAACATCGTCGGCCAGGCCAAGCTCGACCGGCTCGTGGCCCTGGCGCGCCGCGCCGATATCAAGGTGGTGGCGGATTCGGCCGAGGTGGTGGAGGGGTTGTCGGCAACCATGTCCCATGCCGGATTGATTCTGCCGGTGCTGGTCGAGTGCGACACGGGAGCCGAGCGCTGCGGGGTGGCGACGCCGGCGGCCGCTCTGGCGCTGGCCGAGGCGATCGACCGCGCCCCGGGGCTCTCATTCCGCGGGTTGATGACCTTCCCGCCAGCGGAACGCGACCGCAACGATTCAGGTCTGGCTGGCGGAGGCCATGGACCGCGCCGGCCGCGCCGGGCTCGACGTTGCCGTGGTCAGCAATGGCGGCACGCCCGACCTCTATCATGCCCACGAGGTGACCGCCGCCACCGAACACCGGCCGGGAACCTATATCTACAGCGATCGCTTTCAGGTCGAGATCAACCAGCTGGGCACGTGGGACGATTGCGCGCTGCGGGTCCACGCCACGGTCGTGTCGCACGCGGCAGCCGATCGCTGCGTCATCGATGCCGGGTCGAAAAGCCTGTCATCCGATCTCCTCGGGCTGCGGCACTACGGCCACATCGTCGGAGCACCCGGACTGGGAGATCCGGAGCCTGAGCGAGGAACACGGTCAGGTCCACGTGCCGCCCGGTGCGGCGGCGCCGAAGGTCGGCGAGCGCGTCACCGTCATCCCCAACCACGTCTGCATGGTGACCAACCTCACCGACAGGATCACCGCCGTTCGCAAGGGCAGGGTGGAGACCTCCTATGCGGTGGCGGCGCGTGGCAAGGTGCAGTGAAACGCGGCGGCCGGCTGTCAACGCCCGCCGTTCGAGTGCTATTTGGACTTGGCGTTCTTGCTCGCTGCCCTTGCCACGGCGCGCGTGCTCGTCGCGCTGGCGGAGAAACTCGCGCACGTCGCCGAGCGAGTCGGTGAGGAGGGCGTCCATGCGCTTGCGGGCCAGTTCAGGCTGCTTTTCGCGGATCGCCTCGAACACGTCGCCGTGCTGCTCCAGGCGTTCGTCGCGGATGCGGGCGGCGCCCTCCCAGCTCAGCTTGAAGGTGGCTGAACAGCGCCGCATAGATCAGACTGCCGAACGCGCCGAGGAAATGGTTGCCGGTGGCGTTGAGTATGCCGAGGTGGAAGCGGAGATCGGCGCTGATCAGGTCACCTTCGCCATCCTTGCAGCGGACCATCTCGGCGAAGCGCCGCGCCGATCTGTTCGATCGTTGCCTGACGAGGCGCAGCGACGGCCGCGAGCGCCGCCGCCGCCGGCTCGATCATGTGGCGAAGCGTGTAGAGCTCGGAGATGAATTCCTCGTTCGGCACCGCCTCCAGATGCCAGGTGAGCACCTCGGGTCGAGCATGTTCCAATCGGCCTTGGGGCGAACGCGGGTGCCGATCTTGGGGCGCGGCAGGATGAGCCCCTTGGCCGCCAGCACGCTATAAGCTTCGCGCAGCGCCGTGCGCGACACCGCGAAGCGGGAACGCATTTCGGCCTCGTTGGGCAACAACGTTCCCGGCGGAAAGACGCCGGCGACGATCTCGCAGCCGACTTTGTGGGCGATGTAGGCGTAGACGTTGCGCTCCAGGTAGCGCAGCTGTCGTTGCCGCGCTCGAGCGGCGCCTCGGCGCGCAAGGGCTTCAGTTTCGCTATGAGGCGGGCATGACGGCTGGATTGCGGCATGGCGCCCCCAATATCTATCACGCGGTGCGTCGCAGGCTGAATGAGCCGACGAGCGAACGCTGCATGACGATGAACAGGAACAGCAACACGCCGCCGGTGATCATGATCCAGGCACCGTTGAGCGAGCCGTTGAAGATGATCAGCGTCGCGATCAGGCCGAGAATCATGCCGCCGAACAAGGTGCCGGCGACCATGCCGATACCGCCGGTAAGCAAGGTGCCGCCGAGCACCACGGACGCGATGGCGCTGAGCTCGTTACCGGTTCCCGCCAGCGGATAGCCGGCGGAGGTGTAGAGCGCGTAGATGACGCCGCCGAGTGCGCTGTAGAAACCGCCAAGCGCGTAAATCATGACGGTCATGCGCCGGATCGGCACGCCCATCAGGATCGCCGAGGTGCGGTCGCCGCCGATGGCATAGACGTTGGTGCCGAAGCGCGTGAAATGGGCGATCACGATTGCTGCCAACCAAACCACAAGCATCACGATGGCCGAACTGGCGAGGAAGCCACCTCCCGGCAGAGGTAGGTTGGCGCTCGCGAAGACCGCAACGAAGGGATGCCGGATCGGGATCGAATCGAGCGTCACCATGAAACAGGCGCCGCGCAGCATGAACAGGCCGGCCAGCGTGACGATGAAGGGCTGGATCTCGCAGAAATCGATGATGAAGCCCTGAAAAGCGCCGAACATGATGCCGAAGGCGAGCAGCAGAGCCGCAGATGCTAGCGGGTGCCAGCCGGCAACGTCGAGGCTCGCCATGACGACGCCGACGAAGCCGATCATCGATCCAATCGACAGGTCGATGCCGCCGGAAATGATGACGAAGGTGGTGCCGATCGCCGCGGTGATGATGAAGGCGTTGTCGGCGAGGATATGACCGAGCACCAGGGTCGTGAAGAAGTATTTGTAGAGGATGCCGCCGGTAACGAACAACGCGACGAAAACGACGATCGTCGCCGTCAGCGGCAGATAGCGCTCCCTCATGATTTCCTCCGGCGGAACAGCAAGACCACGGCGGCGCGGAAGTTGTTCGACTGCAGCAGCAGCACGAACAGCACGACAACCGCCTTGACCAGAAGATTGTATTCAGGCGGCAGGCCGCTCATCAGGATCGAGGTGACCAGCGCCTGGATGATGAGCACGCCGATGAGTGTCATGCCGAGATAGATGCGTCCGCCCATCAGCGAGCCGCCGCCGATGACCACCGCCAGGATGGCGTCGAGTTCGCTGAACAGCGCCACGCTGACTGGGTCGGAGGTGTGGACGTCGGCTGTCATGATGACGCCCGCCCAGGCGGCGCAGAAGCCGGAAATCAGATAGGCGGAGAACTTGACCAGCTTGGCATTGATGCCGGCGAGGTCCGCGGCGGCGGAGTTGGCACCTACCGATTCGAGGAACATGCCGAGAGCCGTCCGGCGGAGCAGCAGCCACAAGGCACCGAAGATCGCGACGCCGATATACAACCGGGTCGGGATCAGGCCGATGCTGCCGGTGCTCATGCCTTGCAGCAACGGGCTCTGAAAGCTCGGATTGGTGCCGCCATAGATCAGGTTGATCATCAGGCCGATACCGCGACCGGAGACCATCAGGATCAGCGTGGCGATAATCGGCTGGATGTCGAGGATGGCGACCAGAAAGCCGTTCCACAGGCCGCACAGCAGGCCGACGCCGATCGCGATCAGAAGAATGACGACGTGAGGGTCGCCTTCGTGCATGCGCCAGGCGATGGTGGCACCGACCACGGCGATGATCGAGCCGACGGACAGGTCAATGCCCTTGGTGCCGATCACGACCGCCATGCCGAGAGCGATCATCGCCGGCGGCATGCCGCGATAAACGATGTCGATGACGCTGCCGAACAGCCGACCCTGGACGATGCGGATCGAGAAGAAATTCGGCGAGATGAAGCCGTCGATGATCAGGATCACCGCCAGCGCCAGCAGCGGCCAGACCGCGCGGTGACCGAGAGCGGCGCGCAGGTGATCGCCAAAGGTCTTTGTCTCGGCCACAACAGTGGATTGTTGCGTAATCATCCGGCTGCAATCGTGTGAATGATGTTTTCGCGGGTGATGTCGTCGCCGACCATTTCCCCGATCTTCTTGCGGTCCCGCAGCACCGCAACGCGGTCGCTGACGGCAACCAGTTCGTCAAATTCGGAAGACGCGACCAGCAGCGCGAGACCCTGGTTGCACAGGCGGCGGATCAGCGCCACGATCTCGGCATGGGCGCCGACGTCGATGCCACGCGTCGGCTCGTCCAGCAACAAGATCATCGGCTGCGACGCCAGCGAGCGCGCCAGAACCACTTTCTGCTGGTTGCCGCCCGAGAGCTGGCCAACCGGCTTTTCCGCGTCGGGCGTGGCGATGTTGAGCGCCTTGATCATGTCGTCGGCCAGCTTCTTCTGCTGGTCCTGGGACAACAGGTTCATCCAGCCGCGCTTGATCTGCAAGCTCATCATGATGTTCTCGCGCACGCTCAGCTCGCTGACCAGTCCCTCGGCCTTGCGGTCCTCCGGACAGAACGCGATGCCGTTGTGCAGCGAGTGGTGCGGCGAACTGTGAGCGACTGGCGCACCGCGCAGCGTCAAATGCCCCGAATCCGCGCGAATTGCCCCGAACATCAACTTGGTAGTCTCCGTGCGGCCCGATCCCAGCAGGCCAGCCAATCCGACGACCTCGCCGGGACGCAAGGTCAGGTCGAAAGGCTCCATGGTGCGCTTGCGCCCGAGGCCCTCGGCGACCAGAACCGGTTCACCTGCCGTGGTTGCCCGAAACTCCCGCCGTGCCTCGACCTGCTCAAGCTCACGGCCGATCATCATCGAGATAAGCTTCAGCTTGGGTAGTTCGGCGGTCAGCGCCTCGCCCACCAGGCGGCCGTTGCGCAAGACCGATATGCGGTCGGAAATCTCGTAAACCTGCTCGATGAAGTGCGTGATGAAGACGATGGCGATTCCCTGGGATTTGAGATCGCGCACGATCTGGAAAAGCAATTTTGTTTCGGCGACGTCCAGGCTGGCGGTGGGCTCGTCCAACACGAGCACGCGCGTGTCCTCCTCGAGGGAGCGCGCGATGGCGATCAGTTGCTGGATAGCCACCGAATAGGAGCCGAGCGGCCTCTCGACGTCGATGTCGAGATTGAGGCGCTTGAGGCGCTGACGGGCCAGTTCCCGCGAACGGCGCCAGGAAATAATGCCGCGGCTGCGCACCTGGCGCTCCAGCGTCAGATTCTTGGTGACCGTCATGGTCGGGATCAGGTTGACTTCCTGATAGACGGTGCTGATGCCGAGCGCCTGGGCGTCGGCGGTGGTGTGGACGACCACCGATTTGCCGTCGAGACGAACCTCGCCTTCGTCGGCATGCAGGGCGCCGGTCAGGACCTTGATCAGCGTCGACTTGCCGGCCCCGTTTTCGCCGAGCAGGGCGTGAACCTCGCCTGCGTTCAGTTTCAGGTCGACTTTCTCGAGCGCCCGAACACCGGGAAAGGTCTTCGAAATGCCGAGCATCTCGACTCGTGCAGTCCCATTCTCAGTCACACCCGCCCGTTCCCGCTGCAGCTGTCAGTGCCAATTTTACCATACTAATCCGGTTTGCGAAAAAAGCGGCGCCTTGCCGAAATTGCAAGGCCAGGCGCCGCTTCCCAATTCGCACCTAGGTTTGGTTCGACCTTAGTCGAGCGGGGTTGCCGCGTGGTGCAGATCCGAGGGGATCACGATCCACTTCGGCAGCTCCTTGGGAGCCTTCAGGTAGTCGAGGATGACCGGATAGATGTACTTGCCGATCGCCGAGCGGAGCTCGACAGAGGCATTCGCCTCACCCTTGGCCAGCTCTTCCTTCATCGCCGGAACGTAGTCGACCGAAACCATCAGCACGTCCTTGCCCGGGTTCAAGCCGGCTTCCTTCATGGCCTGAATGGCGCCGAGCTGCATGTTGTCGTTATGAGCAAACGACGCGCAGATGCCCTTCAGGTTGTCGGTCGCCTTGATGAAGGCTTCCATGACCTTCTTGCCACCGTCAGTCGTGAAGTCGCCGCTCTGGCTCTTGACGATCTTCATGCCGGGGAACTGCGAGATCACCGCCTCGAAGCCCTTCTTGCGCTCGATGGCAGGAGCCGAACCGACGGTGCCCTGCTCCTCGACGATGTCGCACTGGCCCTTGGAAGCCTGAGCCAGCCACGCACCCGCGATCTTGCCTTCGAGGTTGAAGTCGGCGGAAATGCGGGTGACGTAGAGCGACTTGTCCTGCACGTCGACGTCGCGGTCAGCCAGGAATACCGGAATCTTGGCGTCCTTGGCTTCCTTGAGCACCTGATCCCAGCCGGTGACAACCACCGGGGCGATGAGGATGGCGTCAACGTGCTGAGCGATGAAGCCACGAACGGCCTTCAGCTGATCTTCCTGCTTGCCCTGCGCGTCGGCGAACTTCAGGTCGATGCCCATCGTCTTCGCCGATTCCTGCATGTCCTTGGAGAACGCAGGGCGCCAGTCGCCCTCGTCGCCCACCTGCGAGAAGCCGATGGTGACGGCAAAAGCCGACGAACCCATGAGCATCATCGCCGTCGCGGCAATGGCGCCGCCAACCCATTTAGAAGTCTGCATTAAACCCTCCCGTTCCGATATGGAGACCGTGTTCTCGGTGGCCGGCCTTTGCGGCCGGCCGGCGGAGTTCTTGGTCTCCACCGGCACCGGCCACCTTAATTCTCATATCATCTTACTAATGGGCCAGACAACCCCTATCGTCTTACTAATGAGCCGGATAACCCGTTTTCGATTAACGCCTAGGGGTAGGTCGAATCGTTGACCCGGATTTCGTTGCGGAACGCGCGAAGCGTGGTCTGGCTGTCAATCAGCAGGTACTCGATCCCCGCCATTTCCGCGAAATCCTCCAGATATTCCGGGGTTAGTGCCAGGGAGAACCCGGTGTGATGAGCCCCGCCGGCGTAGATCCAGGCGGCGGCGCCAACGGCCAGGCTCGGCTCGGGCCGCCAGAGCACTCGGGCAACCGGCAGCTTGGGCAGCTTCTCCTGCGGCGGCACCGCTTTCACCGTGTTGACGATCATGCGGAAGCGGTTGCCCATGTCGACGATCGAGGCGTTGAGGGCGTCACCGGTCTGCGAATCGAAGACCAGCCGGACTGGATCCTCCTTGCCGCCGATGCCAAGAGGATGCACCTCGCAGGACGGTTTGGCCTTGGCGATCGACGGACAAATCTCGAGCATGTGGGCGCCGAGCACCGCCGGTCCGGCGGGGTCGAAGTGATAGGTGTAGTCCTCCATGAAGCTGGTGCCGCCCTTGAGGCCGTGCGCCATCACTTTCATCGCACGAACCAGGGCCGAGTGTTTCCAGTCGCCTTCGGCACCGAAGCCGTAGCCATCGGCCATCAGCCGCTGCGGTCCGATGCCGGGAAGCTGCTTGATGCCGGTAAGGTTCTCGAAGGTGTCGGTGAAGGCGGTGAAGCCGCCATCGGCGAGGAAGGCCCTGAGCGCCAGTTCGATGCGTGCCGCGTCGCGCAGCGATTCCCGGCGCGCACCATTCTTCTTGAGCACCGGCATCATGCGGTAGCTGTCGTCATATTGCTCGCACAGCCGGTCGACGGCGGCGTCGGTGACGTGGTCCTGGAAGGCCACCAGATCGCCCATGCCATAGCCGTTGACGGATATGCCGAAGCGCACCTCGGCCTCGACCTTGTCGCCCTCGGTGACGGCCACCTGGCGCATGTTGTCGCCCAGGCGGGCAACCTTCATGTGCTGCATCGCGTGCCAGCCGGCTGCGGCGCGCAACCAGACGGACAGCGAGGCGGTGACGCCCCTCTCCTTCCAGTGGCCGACGATCACCTTGCGGGCGATGCGCAGCCGTGCGCACATGTGGCCGAACTCGCGGTCGCCGTGCGCCGACTGGTTGAGGTTCATGAAATCCATGTCGATCGACGACCAGGGGATGTCGCGACCGAACTGGGTGTGCAGATGACAGAGGGGCTTGGTCAGCCGGGTCAGCCCGCCGATCCACATCTTGGCTGGGCTGAAGGTGTGCATCCACGCCACGACGCCGATGCAATTCGGGGCGGCGCTGGCCTGGACGAGGGTCTCTCTGATTTCGTCCGAGGTCTTGACGACGGGCTTGAAGACCAGACGGATCGGTAGGCCCGCATCGTTCAGACCCGCCACGACTTGGCGCGCGTCCGCTTCGACCTGGGCAAGCATTTCCGGCCCGTAGAGGTGCTGACTGCCGGTGATGAACCACGCCTCAAGCGGCGCGAAATCGATGGCGGCGGTGGCGGTCGCCCCGGCGGCTTTCGCCTTGCGGGGCAGCGCTGGTTTTTTGGTTTGTTTGGGCATCAGCTCGTTTCTTTGGGTACATTGACAAGCGTGCTTGATCGCCTATTCATAGTACAATAAGCCCAAACGGCTTTGCCAGAAAAATCGGCGAGTTACCGATATCCCCATGCTGCTTGCGAAACTGCGTGAAAATGTGCTGAAGGCGAACCAGCAACTGGTTCGCGAGGGCATCGTCAAATTCACCTTCGGCAATGTCAGCGGCATAGACCGCGCCGAGGGTCTGGTCGCCATCAAACCAAGCGGCGTGCCTTATGACGAGCTGACGCCTGCGACGATGGTCGTTACCGACCTCGACGGGCGGGTGGTCGACAGCAATCTCAGGCCCTCGTCCGATCTGCCGACCCACCTCGAGCTTTACAAGGCCTTTGCCAATATCGGCGGGGTCACCCACACCCACTCGGAATTCGCCACCTCGTGGGCGCAGGCGCGACGGCCAATCCCCTGCCTGGGGACGACCCATGGCGACTATTTCCACGGTGCGGTGCCGGTGACCGACGACATGACGGCGGAGGAAATCGCCGGAGAATACGAGAAGGAGACGGGGGTGGTGATCGTGCGCAAGTTCCGCGATCTCGGCCTCGACCCGGACGCTCTCCCGGTGGTGCTGGTTGCCGGCCACGGGCCGTTCGCCTGGGGTACCGACGCCGACGACGCAGTGCACAACGCTGCCGCCCTCGAATATGTCGCACGCATGGCGACGCACACATTTGCCGTCAATCCGGAGGCGCACCCGCTATCGCGCGAATTGCTAGACAAGCACTTCTTTCGCAAGCACGGGGCCGGGGCCTATTACGGACAGCCGAAAGGCTGAGACGCGTACGACGGCTGCCGTGACACCCACGCAGTCGCATGACGGCCGGATGCCGGCGCTCGCCGAGGCGCCGCGGGAGGCGGTGAAGGCGATGGGATTTCCGGGGTCACGCCGGACCGCGCGACGCGCCAAACCTGCGTCACGCTCCATGCGCTGTTCCGCCGCATTCGCTTCGATTTCGGCAGTCCGGCAGGTGACGGCAAATTCAAGGATATGCTACCGACCCGGGGATCGGGCGCAGCGACCGGATCGGGCGATATGAGCATCCGCGGCGCGCGCGGACATCAGGCAAGGGAGTAGATGACCGATGACGCAGCAGGACACCGGAGCGGCCGCGGCGATCGCCGAGGGCCGCACATCTCTCGGCATTGAATTCGGGTCCACCAATATCAAGGCGTGCCTCATCGGGCCGGACCACGAGGTTCTCGCCACGGGCAACCACGGCTGGGAAAACCAGTTCGTCGACCGCCTCTGGACCTATTCCGAGGCGGCGGTCTGGACCGGTCTCCAGGATGCCGTCGCGAGCCTCAGGGCCGATGTCGAAAAACGCCACGACGTGCGCCTTACCCGCATCGGCGCGCTCGGGTTCTCGGCGATGATGCACGGGTATCTGCCGTTCGACGCGAACGGCAAGCTGCTCGTCCCGTTCCGCACATGGCGCAACACCAACACCGAACGCGCCGCAGCCGAACTGACCAAGACGCTCGGCTTCAATTTCCCGCTTCGGTGGTCGGCCTCGCATCTCTACCAGGCGATCCTCGACAAGGAGCCGCATGTCGCTGAACTTGCCTTCATCACCTCCTTGGCAGGGTTCGTCCACTGGCGCCTGACCGGCCGCAAGGTGCTCGGCGTGGGCGACGCCTCGGGCGTGTTCCCGATCGATCCGGTCACCCACGACTATGACGCGCCGATGCTCAAGCGGTTCGGCGAGATGGTCGCTGCCCGTCGACCGGGCCTCGACGTCGCGGCGTTGCTGCCCGAGGTGCTCGTCGCAGGCGAAAGCGCCGGAACGCTCACTGCCGAGGGCGCCGCACTGCTCGACCCGACCGGCACGCTCAAGCCGGGCGCACCGGTCTGTCCGCCCGAGGGCGACGCCGGCACGGGCATGGTCGCTACCAATGCGGTCGCGCCGCGCACCGGTAATATCAGCGCCGGCACGTCGATCTTCGCCATGGTGGTGCTGGAAAAGCCGCTGATGTCGGTGCACGAGGAACTCGACATCGTCACCACGCCCGGAGGCGATCTGGTGGCGATGGTTCACTGCAACAACGGCGCCAGCGAGCTTGGAGCCTGGGCCGGTGTGTTCACCGAGTTCGCCAAAGCCATCGGAGCGAAAGCGGATGCGAACGCCGTCTTCGGCGCCCTGTTTGCCGCAGCACTCAAGGGCGAGGCGGACGGCGGCGGGCTGCTCGCCTACAACTACCTCGCCGGAGAGCCGATCACCGGCCTGACCGAAGGCCGCCCGCTCATCGTGCGCACGCCCGGCAGCCGTCTCACACTCGCCAATTTCATGCGCACCCAGCTTTACGGCGCCTTTGGCACGCTGAGTCTCGGCATGAACGTGTTGTGGGGCGAGGGCGTGAAGCTCGATTCGATGTTCGCCCATGGCGGCATGTTCAGGACCGCGGGCGTTGCCCAGCGTCTGCTGGCGGCGGCCATCGGCGCGCCCGTGACCGTGGGTGACACGGCAAGCGAAGGCGGTGCATGGGGCATTGCGGTGCTGGCCGAGTACCTGCGCACAGGGGCGGGCGAGGGCCTTGGCGACTACCTGGCCGGCCGCGTATTCGCAGACGCCGCGCTCAGTGTGGCGAAGCCGGATCCGGCGGATGTCGAGGGCTACGCAAAGTGGCTCGAGCAGTACTCGGCGGGTCTCGCGATCGAGAAGGCGGCGGCGGAGGCGATCAGCTAGCCGGTGGGCCCGCCATTCGGACGGCAGGCACGGAAAATCGGAGTGGCATGACATGACCGGGCAGGGGCGCATCGGCGAGGAATTCCGCAAGGCGTCTGGCCGCGAAGCGCGGGTCTATCGCGCGCCCGGCCGGGTCAACCTGATCGGCGAGCATACCGACTACAATGACGGCTTCGTGCTGCCGGCGGCGCTCGACGTGGCGACCTACGCCGCGATTGCGCCGCGCAGCGACCGGATGCTCACCGTCCGCTCGCTGATGATGGACGAGACGGTGAGCTTCGATCTCGACGAGGCCAACCCGCAGGCGCGCAAGCACTGGAGCGACTATGTCCGCGGCGTCGCCTGGGTGCTGGAGAGCGTCGGCGGTCATCGCCTGAAGGGTGCCGATCTGATGATCGACAGCACCGTGCCGCTCGGCGCCGGCCTCTCCTCTTCCGCCGCGCTGGAGGTGGCGACCGGCTATGCGCTGCTTTCCAACAGCGGGCTCACGGTCGACCTGACCAGGCTGGCACTCGCAGCCCAGAAGGCCGAGAACGACTTCGTCGGCATGCGCTGCGGCATCATGGACCAGTTCATCGCCTGCCACGGCGCCGAGGGCCACGCTCTGCTCATCGATTGTCGCAGCCTCGAGCGCCGGCTGGTGCCGATCGATGCCGGCGTGCGGCTGGTGATCTCCAACACGATGGTGCATCACGAGCATGCCGCCGGCGAATACAATCTGCGCCGGCACGACTGCGAGGAAGGCGTCCGCCGGTTGTCCGCGGCGTTGCCCGGCATCAAGGCACTGCGCGACGTGACACTGGAAGACCTGGAGCGCCACAAGGATTTGCTGACACCGGTGATCTACCGGCGCTGCCGCCATGTGGTGAGCGAGGACGAGCGCACGGTGCGCGCCGCTGATGCGCTGGCCGCCGGCGATGTCGCCCTGTTCGGGCAGCTGATGGACGAATCCCATGTCAGCATGCGCGACGATTTCGAGATCAGCTGCCGCGAGGTTGATCAGATGGTGGAACTCAACCGTGCGGTCGACGGCGTCTATGGAGCACGGATGACCGGCGGCGGTTTTGGCGGCTGCACGATCAGCCTGGTCGAGGCGGGGGCCGTCGCGGTGTTCCGCGAGGGTGTGGCCAAGGGCTACCAGGCCGCCACGGGAATTAAGCCGCAGATCTTCACCTCGTCGGCGGGCGCCGGCGTCGGCGAAGTGGCCTGAGGTGGGCAGCGTGTCCTTCCTGAAAACCTCGTCCCACCGCCGCTTCAACCCGCTAACCGGTGAATGGGTGCTGGTCTCGCCGCACCGTACCCAGCGGCCGTGGCAAGGCCAGACCGAGAAGAGCGTGCAGCCGCAGGCGCTGGAATACGACCCAAAATGCTACCTGTGCCCGGGCAACCACCGCGCCCACGACGCGGTCAACCCGGCCTATGAACATACCTTCGTCTTCGACAACGACTTTCCGGCGCTGCTCAAGAGCGGCGAGGGCAAGCTCGACAATCACGGGCTGATGGTCGCCGAGGAGGAGCCGGGCATCTGCCGGGTGATCTGCTTCTCGCCGCGTCACGACCTGATGCTGGCGTGCATGGAGATCGCCGATATCGAACGGGTGATCGGCGTCTGGCGGGACCAGTACCGCGAGCTAGGCGCGATGGACGGCATCGGAGCCGTGCAGATCTTCGAGAACCGCGGCGAGATGATGGGGGCGAGCAATCCGCACCCGCATTGCCAGGTGTGGGCGACCCGCGCCTTGCCCAACGAGATGACCAAGGAGCTGGCCTCGCAGACGGCGTACTGGCGCGAGCATGGCGCGCCGCTGCTGATCGACTATCTGCGCTTGGAGCGCGAAGCGGGCGAGCGCATCGTCTTCGAGAACGAGCATTTCACCGTGCTGGTGCCGTTCTGGGCGGTGTGGCCGTTCGAAACCATGGTGCTGCCCAGGCGGCATGTGGTTTCGCTCGACGAACTGAGGGCAGAGGAGGTCACCGCGCTGGCGGCAGCCCTTCGCGAGCTGACCATCCGCTACGACAATCTGTTCGAGACGTCGTTCCCCTTTTCGATGGGCTTCCACCAGCAGCCGACCGACGGCGGCACGCATCCCGAGTGGCAGCTCCACGCCCATTTCCTGCCGCCACTGCTGCGCTCGGCGACGGTGCGCAAGTTCATGGTCGGATTCGAGCTGCTCGGCTCGCCGCAGCGCGACATCACGCCGGAAGCCGCGGCCGCGCGGCTGCGCGACCTGCCGGCCACCCACTATCGCGATCGAACGTAGGCTGGCGGCGAGGATTGCGGCCGCCTCGTACCAAAGGCGGGCCCGCAACAAGGCAGGCAGCCGACTTCGCGCTTTTCTTTCCGACGGTCGCCTGTTTAGCTGAGGTGCGCTACTGGACAGCGTTCGGGACATTGTCCGCGCATCAGCCCCGCATCGGCAGAGGCCTTGCGCCGGCCCACAAGGACCAGAGAGGCGATTGACCATGGACCTGCAGAAGATGATCGCTCAGGCAGGCGGCCTGGACGCGATAGCACATCAGATGGGTGTCGGGACGGATCAGGCGGCGAATGGCCTCGGTGCTCTGCTTCCCGCGGTGCTTGGCGGCTTCAAGAAGAACGCCCAAGGCAACGAACAGGGCCTCGGCGGCCTGATGGGTGCAATCGAGGGCCTTGGCGGCGGCGGGCTGCTCGACAATGTGGTGGGCAGCCAGCCGACCGACATCAACAAGGGCAACGATATCCTTGGCCAGGTTTTCGGCTCGAAGGATGTGAGCCGCGCCGTTGCCGCGCATGCCTCGCAGACGAGCGGGCTCGACGCGTCGATTCTGAAGAAGATGCTGCCGATCGTGGCGATGCTCGTCGCCGGCCAGATGGCGCGGGGGGCAAGCGGCCAGACTGGTCAGTCCGGCCAGTCGGCGGGCAGTCTGGGTGGCCTTGGCGGCCTCCTCGGTGGACTGCTCGGCGGCGGTCAGCAGGCCGGTTCGGCCGGAGGTCTTGGCGGACTGGCCCAGATGCTCGACCTGAACGGCGGCGGCAATCCGCTCGACGACATCCTCGGAATGGCCGGCAAGCTCACCGGGCGATAGTCCCGACGACCCGGACGCAAGCGCTTTTGGCCACCGAAAGAAACAGAACCGGCGCAGCTTGGCCGCGCCGGTCGAAAAACGGAATCGACTCCTTCAGGGCCGAAAACGGCCCTAGCCGCGCTGGCGCAGCATCAGGGCGTAGACGGTCACCGAGATGGTGATCAACAGGCCGTAGATGAACTGCGTCCAGAAGCCGGTAAGGCCAACGGCGATGATGCCGGGTTCCAGCGAGGCGATGATCAGAACGCCGACGAAGGTGCCGATCATGGTGCCTCTGCCACCAAACACCGACGTGCCGCCAATGAACACGGCGGCCAGCGTGGTCAGCAGATAGCCGCTGCCGGTCGTCGCCCAGAAGAAGGTCAACTGATTGAGGATGAACACGACCGACAAGGCCGCCGACACGCCCATGATGACGAAGCACAGGATCTTCACCGTATCGACGTGAATGCCCATCATGCGGGCGCTGGCGGCATTGTCGCCGATGAACAGAACGTGGCTGCCGAAACTGTGGCGCTTGTAGATCAGCCCCAGCACGATGGAGCCACCGACGAACCACAGAAACTGGGCCGGGATGACGCCGAACAGCTCGCCGGTGAAAATCGCATGCAGCGGGTTGTCGGTGATCTGCGAGATCGGGATGCCGTGGCCTTCGGTCACGACGTTGACCAGACCGCTCCACAGAAACATGGTCCCGATGGTCGCCACGATCGACGGAATGCCGATCTTGGTGACGAGCAGCCCGTTGATCAGGCCGAGGAGGGCGCCAGTCGCCAGACAGGCCACGAGCGCGATGACGAAGCTGCTGGTGGCAACATAGGTGGAGGCGAACACCCAGCCGGAAAAGCCGGCAATCGAGGGGAAGCTCAGATCGATCTCGCCAAGGGTGACGATGAAGGTCGCCGCCATCGCCATGAGCCCGAAGAACGGGATCGAGATCATGAAAGAGCGGTAGATGTTGTAGCTGAGGTAGGTTCCGGGGGCCTTGATGATGAAGGCCGCGTAGAGAACCACCAGCAGTGTGATGATGCTGATCTGGAACCGGTAGGTGTGGAAGAATTTCCGGCCGGAAAACGACGGGGGGGCGGGTTGACTTTGGGTTGTTGTGGTCACGGTTCAGCTCACCTTGCCGGCGTGGTGCAGGGCGACCATGGTTTCGACCAGCTTGTCGCGTGTGACCTCGGATTTGAGGAAGCGCTCGGCAATGCGGCCACGGTCGAGGATGACGAAGCGATCAGCCACATCATAGACGTGGAAGATGTTGTGATCGATGAAGATCGCCGACTTGCCCTGATCGCGGATCGAGCGAGTGAAATTGAGGACGCGCTCGGTCTCGGTGATCGACAGGCCCATGGTCGGTTCGTCGAGGATGATGAGATCGGCGTCGAAATAGAGGGCACGTGCAATCGCCACGCCCTGGCGCTCGCCGCCGGACAAGCCGCCGACCTCGCTATCGACGGTGATCGCCGATGAGGTCAGGCCCATGCGCGTGCGCATGAGCTTCTCGGTCTCGCGCCGCTGACCGGCGAGGTCGAGGAAGCCGAGGAAGGTGGTGCGCTCGTGCCCGGCGAAGACGTTGCGCCATAGCTCCTGCTGCTCGGCCAGCGCGCGTTCCTGATAGACGCACTCGATGCCGAGCGACCGGGAGGCGCGCGCATCGCGGGCGCCGATGCGCTTGCCCTTGAAATAGACCTCGCCGGCGGTGGGCGTGTGGACGCCGGTGATGATCTTGATCAGCGTCGACTTGCCGGCGCCGTTATCGCCGATCAGCGCGACGATCTCGCCGCGATTGATCTCCATGTTGATGTCCCTGAGGACCTGAACATGGCCGAAGGACTTCTGGATGCCCTTCATTTCGAGGAGGGGACCGTCGGATTCCATGGGATTGGCGCACGCATGTGGTTGGGAAGCAGAAGGAGGCGGAGCGTCTTGCGACGCCCCGCCCGGTTTCTTGTCATCAGTCGCCGAGAAGCCTAGCGGATGCCTTCCTTGGCGAGCGGGGCCACCGCGTCGATGTTCGCCTTGGTGATCAGCGACGAAGCGGTGTCGACGTGCAGGCCGGCAAAGCCGAACTTGGACGTCAGGTAGAGCTGCATGATCGGCAGAAAGCCCTGCAGGAAGGGCTGCTGATCCTCGACCACCGAGATGAAGCCATCCTGGACGCCCTTGACGATCGGAGCCGACAGGTCAAAGCCAGCGCCGCAAATCTCGCCCGGCTTCTTGCCCGCACCCTGCATGTAGGCAGGAATGGTGGCCGTCAGTCCGCCGTGATCCGTGACGACCGCCTTGATCTCCGGATGCGACGCCACGAAGCTTGCGAACACCGGGATACCCTGGGTCGCGTCGCCGTTGATGGCGTCGGAAATCTCCTGGTACTCAACCTTGATGTTGGCCGCCTTCATGGCGTCGATCACGCCCTGGGTGCGCTGGCCGCGGCCGGCTTGGCCGAGCAGGCCCCACACAAAGACGGTATCGCCTGCCTTGAGGCCGCAAACGTTGATCGCGCCATCGCCGAGCGTCTTGCCGGCCTGGAGCAGATCGGCGGCACCGGCATAGCCAAAGCCGTCGGCCTTGTACTGGGCTTCCTTGTTGGGCAGCGGCACGTTGGACACGGTGACGATGATGCCGGCCTTCTCAGCCTGGTCGATCAGCGGTCCGAGGGCCTCTTCACCCGGGTGACCCATGATGGAGATGCCCGTCGGCTTGCGGGCGATCGCCTCGCTGAACTGCTGCACCATCTTCTGCGGGTTCCAGTCCGACCACACGTAGTCCACCTTGCACCCGGTCTGATCGGCCGCCAGCTTGGCGCCGGCATAAACGATCGAGGCGAAGGAACCGCCTTCCGGCCCGCCGGGGAAGAACACGAAGTTCTTGCCCGCGCAGCTCATATCAGCGGCGGCGTACGCGCTGGTGCTCGCCATCAAGGCGCAGGCGCCCGCCAAAATCAGCCATTTCTTCATTATTCTCTCCCTCTATTTTGCAGGTGCTCCCCCGCAAAAACTGCAGGTATTCCCCCGCTCTCTCCCAGGCAAGACAGCCTGACATCATTAGTATGATGATAATTGAGCTATATCAAATCCTGCTGCTCTCTCAAACAGGATTACGCGGCAGCTCCCCCGTTGACACTGCGGCCCACTTCTTCGGCGATTATTGCGGGCGAGCGGTCGACGGTCTGCAGCGATGTGCTGGCGATGTGCGGCAGCAGGGTGACTTGGGCAAGCCGAGCAGCGGCAGGTCGGACGGCACCGGTTCAACGGCGACGGCCAGTCGCCTTGCGGTGCGATGCCGTTCCTCGACGGTAATGCCAATCCGGACCGGGCCGTGACGCGCCCCTGCAATGAAGCCATTGTCACAGGTGGTGACCCCGGCGCGATTCGAACGCGCGACCCTCAGATTAGGAATACAGTGCCCCCAGGAATAACCCATTGATTTAACGTCGATATTTTTTTCGAAAATGTGAAAGTGTGTAACAAAGTGTGGAAATTTCGCGATTCGGAGAAGGGATGGCCTCCCCGACTGGATTCGAACCAGTGGCCTACGGTTTAGGAAACCGCCGCTCTATCCTGCTGAGCTACGGGGAGAGTCGCCTCAAACGTAGCGTTTTGCAGGGAAATTTGGAAGAAAAATCCGAAAATCGTTGAAAAACCAGCGGGATAAAGACTCTCGCGGTTTGCCGTTCATCAAGCGCCGCGGGCGGCGGCGGAACCAAGCAAGCGCCGAAGGGCGCCCCACTGGGTGTATTGGCGCGGTTCGAAGGAAACGCGTCGTGCTCTGACGAGCGCTCCTGCTGGATCAAATCTGACGGGTGAGACCGGCGGGGGATTCCCATGGGATTTGGTGTATGCGAGTGCGCCCTGGGATTTCGATTGCACTGACCCCATCCGATCGCCGCCGCCTGAAAGCGATCATCGGCAACCGCAACGCTGCGCAGAAGCACGTCTGGCGGGTCGCGATCGTGCTTTTGTCGGCCGATGCCTTGGGCACGGTAGAGATCATGCGCCAAACGCACAAGTCGAAGACCTGCGTCTGGCGCTGGCAGGAACGCTTTGCCGAGGAGGGCATCGACGGCCTCCTGCGTGACAAGACGCGGCCGTCCCGGGTTCCGCCCCTCGCCGTTGACATAGCGGAACGGGTGGTCGCCCTGACGTTCACCGATCCGCCCGTCGAGGCAACCCACTGGACGGGCGCCATTATGGCCGAGGCGACTGGCATCAGCGTTTCCTCGGTGCAGCGCATCTGGCGGGCCCACGGGCTGCAGCCGCATCGAGTGCGGCAGTTCAAGCTCTCTACCGAACCTCAGTTCGTCGCCAAGCTGCGGGACGTGGTGGGGCTCTACGTCGATCCGCCCGCCCATGCCAACGTGCTGTCGGTCGACGAGAAGAGCCAGATCCAGGCCCTGGACCGCACTCAGCCGGGGCTGCCGTTGAAGAAGGGGTGCGCCGGCACAGTAACCCACGATTACAAGAGGAATGGCAGCACGACCCTGTTCGCCGCCCTCAACGTGCTCGACGGCACCGTTATTGGCCGCAACATGCAGCGCCATCGCCATCAGGAGTTCATCCGCTTCCTCAACACCGTCGAGGCGGAAGTGCCCGCCGGCAAGCTGATCCTTGTTGTCCTCGACAACTATGCCGCCCACAAGCATCCCAAGGTGCGCCAGTGGCTCGGCCGCCATGATTGCTTCACCTTCCACTTCGTGCCGACATCGTGCTCATGACGCCTTTTGGCGCAATGAATGTCCTTTGGTAGGAGAGATGCCGTGTCCAGCAGGCTTAGGTTAGGAAAAAGGGCCGATTTCGCTGGTTCTAGTGGCGCTGCCGTCATCCCGGGAGATGGGTGATTTTCATGGAGATCCTGGCGATGCGGGGCTCGGATCAGCGGTCGTGTTCGTTGGAGCCGCTGCCGCGGGGCCGTTGAGATCAACGAGGCCTGTCGCTTCGGAAAATGCGCCGCGGTAAATGACCTCTCCCTCTCCGCTGACTTTGCCTTCGATCAGAAAATTTTCTAATTGTGGACAATAGGTATAGGTTGTGCTGGCTTTAAGAGTCCTTTCAGCTAGTTTCAGCAGGTGTTCTAATTTGTTACGTTTACTTGTATCGGAAAAATCTCCCGGATATTGTCCCTCTACGGTAATGCGTACTGTGTCAGCGCAAACAAAAGGGTCTGCTCGGCTGGCGATAAATCCGCCGGAGCTAGCAAAGCCTACTTCCGCACATGCGTCTGCGGACAGATACAAACTCATAGCCACGAATACAGTGAAGAGAAGGGCAGTCGCGGCAGTGATCGATCCCATAGACTGCTTTGCCATCGAATTGTCCTCCCGGATTGCAACTGCGGCCCGGTTTTGAGACAGCCGGCTGAGAGGGCGGCCGTGGCTGTCTGATCGACCCCGCTTTGATCGGCTCGCGCCTGGGCTGGGGTACGATAGGCGTGCCGAGCGACGAGCCGGGTCTTGTTGTAGTTCCCCCAAGAGCCGGTCCACGCTTTCGCGCATGAACCGCTCCTGCCAGCGCCACACGGCGGTCTTGGACAGCCCACTGCGGCGCATGACTTCGTTGGTCCGGCAGCCTTCGGCCGTGACGATGAGCACCTGCGCCCGCACGACCTTCTTCTGTGGGCTGTTGCGGTCCCTGACGATCCCCTCCAGCCTGTGGAGGTCTTCAGGCGTGATGGTGATGGCAATCCCTGCTCTCATGCCGGGAGCGTGCTCCGCTTTGGCCAATCAGGGAATCCTCCAAAGGGGTCTAGAAGGCTTTCTTGCTGCAATCGAGTCCTGCCTGGGCTTGCACCATGCCGATGTACTGGTAATCGGGATCGGGCTTGGCCGCGTAGCGCACGGCCATCGTTGAGCCCACGCAGGTGCAGAAACCCTCAAGCTGATCCGGCTTGACCCCGTACATCCGCTCGTAGACTACTGCATTACGTGTGCAATCATCATGACCGTAGAGAATTATCCCGGGTTTGTTCACACACGAGGCCCCGATATCGGTATTGATGGTGTACGGACTGACATCTGGACCGCGCTTCAGCCGCTCCTTTTCAAAAGAAGTCGCTAGGCACCGGCAATCATGAAAATACGGATAGGGGTTGCCGTCGGCCTTCTTTGCTTCGCAGTCTTTGTAATATTTCTCGCTCTCCGCATGTGCGTCGGAAACTAGTGCCGGGCCTTCGGCCTGTGCCTGTCCCGAACCGATAGACTTGCCGGTTGACGGGCCTTGCCTGCCGTCGAACGGCCTTCCCGCGGGCGCCACGGACGTGTCGGCGGTCGCAACAGCGTTGCCGTAGGCGTCGGCCACTTGCCGATCGAGCGCCGCAAGCTCCGGCGATGCGCACACGGCGCCTTCGGCGGCTTTGGTGACCTTGCGGCAGTCGAAGCTCGGGCCTGCCAACTGTAGAGCTGGCGATCTGACCTGGGTTTCCGGTGGTACCGGAGGGAAAGGAGCATGGTTATTGAGGATCTGCGTACCGAGGCGGAGCAGGTCGTTCAAGTTCGGTTGCGCTACCGTAACCGTCGATCCCGTGACACTTGCCAAGAAGACAATTGCCAGCCACGTCACGATCCTAGTCATAGCATCCCCAGCGATGAGCGTTATTGCCAAGCTAAGGTACTAATTCACACAGTGTCAACTTCTGATCTATCGTCAGAACATCGACAGTAACGTGATGTTCCGGTGGAGAAAGGAGTCCCGCGAAGGGCACATGGGCGAGAACACCGCTGCGGCGTTCGTGCGGCGGCGCCGTGCAGAGATCAGCAGCGCCTTGTAATGCCCATAGGAGCGGTCCTGCCCATCACGACCCTTTGCCGGGTAGCTGCAGCCGCTTCTTCTCGGAAGCCGGGAGCTGCGGCAGCTTCTTCGCCAAGCTCGTCTCCGCCGCCGCCAGAACATGGTGCCGATTGAAGTGCCAAAACCAGTTGCCCGAGGTCGTCCGAGGCATCAAATTCCACAACGGCGTCGAGGTCATCGAAACGCCAGCTCACAACGCCGCCTGATGGGCCCCGTCACCCAAATTCCGGCACAGCTCGTCCGCAGGCCCCGGGCGGTGGGTATTACGTTCCACCAGATGACCCCTCCTCACTTCTTGTCCCAGCCCCCATCTCCCAGCGTGACGGCAACCCGGAAACCGATAAAATTCGCGCGATCGTCCTTGCCGTCTCCGTAAAAGAGCCGGTCGGCCGAACGCATGTTCTCCGCCACCAACTCGTAATCGCCCCCACGCGCCACGTAGACATGGCAGTCGGCCTTTTGCCAGGGTGAGCCATCAGCCGGAGCGCCGTCATAGGTGTCGTGCCAGCAATCCTCCAGCATCTCCTGGACGTTGCCCGAGGTATCGTAGATCCCCCACGGATTGGCGGCATAGCTGCCGGCCGGCGCGCTCCATAACGGCCTGATCTTCTCGCGGCAAGGACCTGCCATCCCCTGGAAGTAGTACGATCCGCTGTCGGCGAAGTTGGCATATCGGCATGTCAATTTATCGCTGTTGCCCCAAAAGAACGCAGTGTCGGTACCGGCTCGGGTCGCGTATTCCCACTCGGCCTCCGTCGGCAGCCTGTAGTGCCGGCCAGTCTTGGCGCTCAGCCAACCCAGAAACGCTTCGGCTTCGTTCCGCGAGATGCAGGTCGCCGGCTCGCGCTCCGTCACCTTCTCGCCGGGCTGCGCAAAGGTTCCGTCAGAAATGCCCACGGCATCCACCCCCCCGCCGGTGTCAAGCGTTGGGTTTAGCGTGCCAATATATCGTCCCTTTTGCGGTCCCGTATCGGTCTCACGGATCATGCAGTTGCCGCCAGTTTTTATCCCGGTGTCGCTGACGAACGCGGCAAACTCGTCGACCGTCACCTCGAACTTCCCAATCGCGAATTCATAGCCGATCTTCACTTGGTGGCGCGGCAATTCGCTCGGAATGTCATACTGATCATAAGCCACCTTCGCGTCGCCCGGCCCGGCCCCCATCATGAAGCTCCCCGCCGGGATTACCACCATCTCTGGGCAATGGTCGCAGTCTTTGAACGTCGACAGCGGGGCCGGCGCGAGACCGGCCGGCCGGCGGGCAACCACAGGCGCTCCGGACGCGCTCGCCGGCACAGGCGGCACGGCGGCGACCGGCTGTGGCGTCGCGGGAGGCGCTGGCGGGAGCACCGTAGCGGAGCCACCAGACCGCTCGAAATTATAGGTAGCGCAGGTGCCGGGCTCGGGCCCCGGATCGGCGTGGCCCAGCGGGATTTGCGGTCCGTCGAAGACCTTCATATAGAGCTGGTCGCCGTCGCGGGCGAGCACGACGAAGGTCGGCGGGCCGCGACCGCACAGCTTGCCGCCATTGGGCAGCGTCGGGTTCGTGGGCGGGCTTACGGCGAAGACCAGCGGCCTGTCCAGGCCGACCGGGGAAAGGTGGAGGCGCGCACCGTTGGCGAAGATGATCGTGTCGCCGGACAGCTCAATATCGCCGGTGATCGCAATCGCCGTTGTGCTGGTGGCGGTCCATCTGGACCGCGACGATTCCGAATCTGCCACGCTCGGCGGCGGCGCCGTCAGCGCGGCGATGCGCCTGTCGTACGCAGCCGCCAGGCAGGCGCCGTCGCTGCCGCACGACTGCCGGTCTGCGATCCATTGCCGTTGCGCGGCCTTGATTGCAGTGGCGTCGTCTGCACTGGCGAGCGCGGCGCTATAGGCGTCGGCGAGTTGCCGGTCGATCGCCGCCAGATCGGCCGAGGCGCAGATCGCCCGCTCGTCAGCACTCGCTGCCTTGCGACAATCGAAGCTCGGCCCCATGGACGCAGGCGAAGGGGCCGGCATTGCCGCGGCGAAACTGCCTGGCCGCTCGTAGTTATAGGTCGCGCAAGTGCCGGGCTCCGGAAGCGGGTCGGCCCTTCCCTGTGGTACATTCGGCCCGACGAAGACTTTCATATAGAGCGCATTGCCGCCGCGCGTTATCGCGATGAAAGTCGGAGCTGTGCTACCGCACAGCTTGTTGCCATTTAGTAGCGTCGGGTTCGATGACGGCGGAACGAGGGTGAAGACCTGCGGCTTGTCGGGGCTGACTGGCGTAATGTGGATGGTCGCCCCGTTGCCAAATATGACGCTGTCCGCCGAAACGCTGATATCGCCTGTGATGGCATACGCTGTCGTGCTGGCTGCACTCCACTTTGTCGAGGGAGCCCCCGGCGGCGATATTCTTGTGCTTTTGATACTCGCTGCATAGCGCTGATCGAGAACTGAAAGCTCGTGGTCCGCGAAATAGCCGGTTACCGGCACACCGATCGAGGACTGGAACTGTCCGATCGCCCGCCGAGTCTGGGGACCCGCCATGCCATCGGGCGTGCCGGCGTCGAAACCCAGCGCGTCAAGTTTGCGTTGTATGTCCGCCATCTGTGCGCGCGATCGGCGCTGATCGTAGGATTGGCTCGGTGGCGGTGCCGGCCCACGGTAGGGACTGGCGCCATAAATCAAGGCCCCCGCAACGCCACGGAGAATGTCAGCCCCGCTCTGCGCCTGTACAGGGACTGCGACAACAGAAACTGCCGCGACGGCCGCAAAAAGCAATGCGGTTCGTGACACTGGCATCCCCGCGGTATCTCGTTCCTCGGTAACAACCTAACCAACTTGCCATACCGAGTCACCCCTCAGCGTTGTGCCATCTTTTTAGCTCAGCACCCGATCTTTCGGGTGCCACGCATCGTCACCGCGGCGGCGGCGCGGACGGCAAGATCGAACGCCTGATATCGCGAGAAGAAATGTCTCCAAGATCGCAATTGGTACCATTGCGATACCACGATGCTGGCCACGCCGCCGCCGTCAAGATACCCGTCGTACGCCGGGTCCGCGCTCAGCCACCTAATATCGTTGGGGTCAGGTGTTTCACTGAATCGATCTGAATGTCTTCGACCAAACGCCCTCATGCATAGACGATGAAGGCGGCTCTCAATTCTTCGCTGACGCCTTCATGCGCGAGCGACTGGGCGGCATCGAATAGGTCGCAGCGATGCTGGCGGTCGAGCGGCGCGACAATCTTGCCGCCGTAGATGTCGGCGAATGAGACGACCTGTGCGCTCTCATATCGGCGAAGACAACGGGAGAGGTGCGTCTCGATGAAACCGAAATCGGCATTTCTGGAACGGAGCCAGCTCGCGTCACCGACTTTGTTGCAAGGCAGCCCCGGTGGCAATGAGGCGGCGACGCTTTGGTTTGCCAAGGCCCACCCACGGGCGCACACTCAGCTCAACAAGCGGGTCATCGGCTGGATGCGCGTTTGGGAAGATGGCATGACCTTTCCCGCGAAGGTGTTTGGCGAACTACCGAAGGCAGTGCCAGCTGACTTTTCGGACTGAGCCTGTCGGGTATTATTCCATGGCGGTCAGGTAAAGGCAGATATCCAGAGTACCTTTGAAAGTGCTAGACCGAGGTAGGACTAGAGCCGTGAGCAAACCGTCTGTAACGAAGGTAACTGCTATCGCAGCGTTCGCGCTGCTCTCGTTGACGGTGACTAGTCATGCGGAAGTGGCCCCGCACGAGGCGATACCCGCCCCGCGAGCTTTGTCAGCAGTTTTGGTACCAGCGCAGCGGGACATCGTCGACCAAGGACGCCACTCAGCGAATTTCGTTCGGCTTGCGGCATCGACGGACGAGGCCGCTCCAACCAATCCACTTTCCGGCACTTGGCAAGGTACCTACCGCTGCGGTGCGGTCGCCACCAGCTTCGCCTTGACCCTGCAGGCGAATACTGGAGGCCAGATCTCAGGAGAATTTCGTTTTTCGATCCCACACGGCGGTGAGGCCAGCGGTCGGTATCGCGTAAGGGGAAGCTATTCGGTAAGCGATGGCAAGTTCAGCCTTGTTCCCGGAGACTGGATCGAGCACCCCTCCGGATGGTATGCCATCGCTCTAATGGTCGGAACGCCGCAGGAGAGCAGCGGGCGTATCAGCGGCACGTTCCGCGGCTGCGGCGCGGGAAGCAATTCTTTTGCGGCGGATCGAACTGCATCCTCACCAGCGTCGGTGCAAAGCGCCGCCGCGCAGGGAGACAGTGGTGCAACGGCGGCGGAACCTTCCAAGCCAACAATAGCGGTGACATCAAACGGCGCGGTGGTCGTTGCTGCCGACACGTCCGTGGCGCCCGCGGGTAGGCCGTTCGAGGGGCGCTGGACAGGCTCGATCGCGTGCGGACAGCTGAACAACCGCCAGCCCGGAAACATTCCGCTGACTATCGACATGCTGCAAGACGGTGACACCGTTACGGCAGTCACCACGATGTCTACGGCCTACGGCCAGCGCCGTGAGGTCATGTCGGGCACGGCGGACGCGGATGGGAAGCTGCCCCTCACACGCGACGTCTTGCTATCGCGGCCGGACGTCTTCCTCAAAGGAATCTCCATTAGCCTGATCGGCGGCGGCCAGGCCAACGGTACGATCGACGAAATGCGGGCGCCGCCCTGGCATTGCGCGGTGCTATCGGCCCATCGCACTGGGCCACCCCAGGTGCCGACGGGACCGAAGCTGTCCAGTCTCATCGGTACGTGGACCGGCTTTGATTTCAACGTGAGTCGGCAGCAACTGGACGCACCCGATCCGCTCGGCGCTCCCAACTCATTCAACTCGCAAGCTAAGATGGTGATCGCTGAGAAGAGCGGACAATTCTACGGCCTTTATACCTGGGCGTACCCGGCTGATCAGCCGCCAGCGAATCAGGATCGCCTGGAAGTCGCGATCCGTCCGCTACTGGTCACAGACGACGGCCGAGTGGCATTTGCAGCTACCGCTTTCAAGCGGGCGGAGGGAACATTTAAGAAATATGACGGCGCCACGTTCCTTCTGGTGTTCGCGTCTAGTCCCGACGGCTCTCTCCTCGTGGAGCGGGTTCGGGAACAACGGCACGCGCTGCGTCTGACGAAGGCATCCGCCGCCGTCGCCGCCGCGGCCAACGTGGGCGGCGCGCCACCGGTGTCGGTGAAGCGCTCCTCCACTGATGGTTACGGCCGCCAATAGGGACAGATGGCGGTGCAGCCCGCCGGTCAAGTCGCAAATCCGTGGCCATCAAGGCCGCGGCAGTCGCGGCCGGAAACGAAAAGGAGGATCAAATGAGAGTATTGTCGCAAAGCGAACTGGCCCGTTGCACGGGAGGCGAACTTTTCAGCGCTGCTGAACAGGATCGCGCAGAACCTGCCGGACCTGCCGGAAGGCTCGACCGAGCTGCAAAACGCGCACAAGAACCTGCAGAACATCCGCAGGGCGCTCAGCCAGGTATATCCCGGTCCGGCCCCTCGCCCATAAATGCCAGCCGGCAGCGCCCGCCACGTGGCGGGCGCCCGCCCGCGTCACGTCTTGGTTTTGGAGGAGGCCGGGCTGCTCTTTGTCCCGGCTTCGGCTTTCTTCAGCTCCGACAGAAATTCATCGTAGGAGAGGAGAAACATGCGCTTGCGGCCCATGTTCGCTTCCTTCAGCCACCGGGCGTATTTCCAACCGCACTCATGCAATTCGGCGGCGACGAAGATGAACTCCAGCGTATCGGTGAAGCGCGATATGAACTTGTAGGTGTCATCCACGGACAGCTTCGGCTTCGAACCGTGGACGAAATAGTTGCGTGTCCTGACGGCGTGGTCGATCACCGAGTCGATGTCGGGAAAGCGGGCGCGCAATCCTTTCGGTAGCAACCTGAAGCGCGCGGTGATCTTTTGACGGAGATTGGATGCTTTGACGCGGCTGAGATTGCCGGCTACGTGTTCGCGATAGGGCGGCGGCAATTTTCGTGCTTCAACGGCCAGATCAGACAGCGTCCGCAGAACGGATGCCGGAAGCGTCGGCCTTCCGACCGCGCTATCGGGAAGAAGATCAAAAGCGTTCGCCGCACCCACCATGCGATCGATCGTGTAGTTGTTTTCACCCTCGACACATTCGGCTATGCGGCGCCTGGCGCTGCGGTGCTCGGCCTGCGTTTCCATCCATCGCGTTAGGACGGTCTCGAACTCGCGCTTGTGCAGCCCGCCTGACACGAGATGATCGCGGAAGTCGACATTCGCTCCGGATCGCACATCGGCATGGGATATTCCGAGCCGGATCGGTGACTCGTCCATCTTCGCATTCTTGTGCCGCAGGGCGACGCTTTGAATGACGTGTTTTGTCTGCGACACGATCTCGCAGAAATGGCGGAAGTCATGGGCGGCCCCAAGCGCGCCGCCAAGATCGACCGGCTTCTTGAATTTCAGGCTAATCCGAACCTGATTGCTGACGTTGATGCCACGCGGTGACGGGAAGCGATAGGATACGGCGTTGAAGGTCTCGATGCGGACACTGTCGACATCGACCGACGTGATCGCGCCACGGTTGACGAAGTAGAACACGTCGCTGTGGAGGATCTTGCGCGGGTTCTTCCGCGCCCATGGCGGCATGAGCCGCCGCACGTCCTTCACCCGGTCCAGGGCGTCGCCGAAGGCCCCGAGATCGTAGAACAGGTCGAGCGCCCCGCTCGTTGTGAAGGAGAATTCGGCTATGACCTTCCGGTCCGGATCAAAATGACGCGGCCCAACCGCAACGTAGTGCGGAAACAGCGACATGGAATGTCTGGTGGTACCGTGATAACTGGCGGTGCCGCTGATCGGCGCACCAATCGCATAGCAGATTGTCAGCTTCTCACCGCTGCGCGCGACACCGCGTATGGCGCGCATCTTCTCCTCGGGCAGGAAAATGAAGTCGTCCGCGAATACTTCGATGCGCGAGTCTGGTCCCTTCAGCTGCACAACACCCGGAAGCTTTCGGCCGTTGATCGTGAACTGACCGAGATATTCGTCTTCCATCCTGTTCACGGCAGCTTCTCCTCAACGACCAGCGAATAGCTGGTGCTGCGCCCGCCGCCGGCGTCTTTGACGAGGACGCGCATCTCTATCAATTCGTTGATGTCGCGCAGCGCGGTGTCGGGCGAGCATTTTTCGATCTTGGCGTATTTCGAGGAGGTGAGCTTGCCCTCGAACCCGTCCAGCAACCGGCTCAGAATGTCGTGTTGCCGCGGATTGAACGAAACGCCCGCGTGGGTTTCCCAGAACCGCGCCTTCCTGAACACGCTCGCCAGAACGTTCTCCGCGCCGTCGAAGGCGCGATCAAGACAGCCAATGAACCATTCCAGCCATGACGTGATGTCGAGATCGCCCTTCTGCGTTTCTTCCAGCGCGGCGTAGTAGGCGGCGCGCTCCTGCCGGATTTGCGCCGACATGCTGTAGAAGCGTTGCGGGCTTTCTTCCGAACGGGCGAGCTGCATGTCGGCAATCGCGCGCGCAATGCGGCCGTTGCCATCATCGAACGGGTGGATGGTGACAAACCAGAGATGCGCGATCGCCGCCTTGAGCACAGGATCAAGCGCCGTCTCGCCATTGAACCACTCCAGGAACGCGGTCATCTCCTGATCGAGCTGCGCCGCCGCGGGGGCCTGATAGTGAACGCGCTCATGGCCGATGGCGCCGGATACGACCTGCATCGGTCCGCTCGCATCATCGCGCCATGCGCCGACGGTGATTTTCGACATGCCGCTGCGCCCGGTCGGGAACAACGCTGCATGCCAGCCGTACAGGCGCTCGTCGCTTAGGGGCTGATCGTAATTCCGGGTAGCGTCGAGCATCATTTCGACGACGCCTTCAACATCGCGGTCGGCAGGCGTCAGCGCGCCGATATCGATCCCGAGCCGGCGGGCGATGGAGGAGCGCACCTGATCCTGATCGAGCACTTCGCCCTCGATCTCGCTCGACTTGACGACATCCTGCGTCAGCGTCTGCAGCATTGCCTCGTTGCGCAGCGAGAAGCCGAGCGCCTCCATCCGCCCGATCAACCGCCCCTGACGGTGACGCACGGCGGCAAGCCGTCCGGCCAGCGCGTCCTGGTCCCACAGGAAGCGGGGCCATCCCGTCAATTCATGGATATATGTTGCCATTCTCCGCACCTCTTGCGGAGATTATGCCGGATATTCACCGCAAACACAAGAACAATCTCCGCATATTACGCGGAGAATAAGCTTCGCAATGTCCGCACGTGTTCTTGCGGGCTGGCGGAACGGCGATCGTTGGTTTGAAAAGCAGACATGAAAACAAACAATCGGTGTATCAGGCTGGCCGCGAAGCGACCGGACAAGTCACCAGCCGCGCGACCGGGTGGCAAGGCAGCCGCAGGAGCGTCAGCATAGCGCCGCCTCACCGTGCTGCTGTTCGCGTACTTGAATTGCTCGGGGTTTCGCCTGAATAGCTCGTCGACGGTGATGACCCCGTTCAAGTAGCTGTAGTAGTCCTCCAGCGGGCCATCAGGCGGAAGACAGCGAAAGAAGTGACGGAGGAGCAGCGTCCGGTGGGAAAACTCGTCACGCTCTATAGAAACAACATTGCGAAAACGCGGTCCCCCATGTTCACCGCGTGCGGCCGCAAAACCTTCGCCCAGCCCACCCGGACCGGCAAAAACGTCTACGACGGGATAGGGCGCTTGTTGACCGGCAGCCATCGCAGCTCACTGACCCGCGATATTGGCACGACGGGCCCCTAAAACCCGCTGATGGCGCTTTGCGATCATGAAGACGGTGTTCCGGATAACTGTTTACTCCCAAAGGTTGTTGTTTTGATCGTGCCCATCGCCTTATGCAATCCGCGTTCGCAAAAAGCCTCACAAAAAATGATGCAGGCACCTGCGGCCAAATCGACGCCCGTCGGGCAGAGTTGGATATTCAGCCCAAGGGCTTTCCAATTTCCATCACTACCGCAGCGCGACAATTTATAATGAATCACCGCGAAAAATCAAATAAAACGTGTACTCTTTGATATTTCGATCTCGCTGTTACGAATATATACTAACTAACAATTGCTGATCGACAGTAAAAATATCGTCGAAATGTCAAGTTAGCTGCGCTGATCTGTTTCTTCTTGTTCGCTGGATCGAGGCCTCTTCAGCTTTTCCTGCTTCGGCTCAGCCTGCGGCTTCTTGCGCCGCACATTGATCGCCGCCGCGTCAAGCGTCGTCGAAATATGCGAGGCGTAGAATTTCTCGATCATCTCGACGCTCGTGCGACAGTTCTTGGCGATTTGATAGATGTCAGCGCCTTCCAGCAAGCGGAGACAGATGTAGGTGTGCCGCAGGCTGTAGGCGGTGCGCCTGCTGCCTTCGCGGTCGAATTTCAGATCGTTCTCGGCCAGGATCGCATTGAACTGCTTCTTGTGATTGGACGGGAACATGAGATCGGTCGGCTTCGGCAGTCGTTTCTCGATTCCGGCCTCTGTCTCGTCGTCCGCGTCGTCTCCATTGGATTGGCCGACGGATGCCGGCCTCGGACGATCACGCAGGCGTTCAAAGGGGCGCACCGCCCCCACCATGCTTTTGCAATAGCCGACGCCGCGCTTACCCCTGACCGAGATAAGCAGGATTGTCTCGTCGGTCGCTTCGTCCTCTACGATCTCCACGTCTCGAAATTCCAGCGTATTGGCCTCGTCGGGGCGCAGGCCCGTGTTGGCCATGAACAGGATGTAGTCGTGCAGCTGTTCGGCGGCCCACTGCCTTCCTGTGCCCTTGTTCCTGCGGACCCGCGCTCGTGACGCCTCATAGAGGGTCTTGTACTCATCCGGCGAGAACCACGCGCGGTGGGTAATCTTCTCGGCCTTTCTGAAGGGTGGCGAGAAGTCCGGCAGGTGCTCCAGCCATCCGTGGCGGATGGCCGTTTTGATGACCTGTCGAAGCGTCACAATCTCGCTCAGCAAGGTGCTGCGCGCAGGTGGCTTGGCGCGCCACTTGATCCAGCGGAGCATTTCGCCGAGAGCGCCGATCTCCTTGCGCAGGGCATTGGGCGATGACGGCGCGGCGCCGTCGTCGGGCGCCAGTCGATGCTGGCGATATTGCTCGATGGTCTCGGGCGTAATTGCCGCGATGGTCATGTCGCCGAAGTAGGGGACCAGATATGTCCGCAGCCACTCCAGACGGAGTTCGACTTCACGATCGCTGCGGCTTTTGTTTTTGAAGCCCGATTCCCGCACATATTGGCGGGCGGCCTGTTTGAAACGCGTCTTGTCCAGATTCAATCCATGATCCGGGCTGAGCCGGGTGATGCGGTATTCCTGAACCAGTCCGGGGGTGATCTCCGACAGCCCCTTGTCGCCGAAAAACGGAAGCAGGTTGAGTTCCAGGCAACTCTTGTGTCCTTCCACATAAGCGGGATGGCGATTGCCTTCGGTGATGACCTGATATTCTCGAACGAACTGGTCGGCCGCTTCGCGGAACGTCTTTTCTGATTTGATCTCGCCGCGGTTGAGTTTGCCCCGGAGCTCAAGATACCAGTCCTCGGCAAAGTCCTTTGCCTGCGACAATCCTTCCTGTTTCGTGCTCATGCGGCGGTTCTTGCCCGCCAGAAAAGTCGAGCACTGCCAGAAGCGGCTGTTATCGCGTTTATAAACGTGGACTTTGCCGCCCAATATCGTGTGATCTGCCATTTGTACCTCAAAATGCGAAGAAGTGTGAAACTGTGTAACGAATGTGTAATGATAAAATGGCAGAATTTGAGATGCAAGAAAATATGTAAGTTATTGTTTTTATTGATATATTTGACTTTATTTGAAGCAATAAAAGTATAGAGCGTATGGTAGGAAATCTGATGCTCTATCCTGCTGAGCTACGGGGTCCCGAACGTCCGTTTAGCACAAGAGGCGGGGCCACGCGAAGTCCGCCGGCCTGGTTCTCGCTGATAGGGTCGAGCCCCATGCGCACGACGCTGATCTCCTCGCCTCTGTGGGCGGCCTTCCTGCTGGCGACATCTGGCGCCGTTGTGGCCGGCGAAGCCAGTCTGGCGGCGAACCCATGCGGGCCGGCCGGCGGAGCGGTGGTCGCGGTGACGAAGGTCATTGACGGCGACACCGTGCGCCTCGCCGATGGTCGCAGCGTCCACATAGCCGGCATCGAGGCGGTCAAGGCTGCTGGCGATGCGCCGGCGGCGCCGCTGGCCAAAGCGGCCTTGGCCGAAATCGCGCGGTTGACGGATGGCGGCGTTGTGCTCGCCCCGGCCGAGCCTGCGGCGGCGGATCGCTACGGGCGGTTGCATGCCGATGTCCGGCTTGCCGACGGCCGCTCCGCCGGTGTGGCCTTGGTCACAGCGGGGCTTGCCCGCGTGCGCCTGTTCCCCGGTGAAAAGCCCTGTCTTGCCAATCTGTTGGCTGCCGAAACCGTCGCCCGCACGGCACGCCGGGGGGTGTGGGCGCTGCCCGATTTCGCGGTTCGTCGGGCCGACGATCCTTCGCTTCCGGCGCGATCCGGATTATATGAACTGGTCGAAGGCCGCATCGCCTCGGTCGGTCACGGGAAGTACATGGTTTTCCTGGACTTTGGACGGGATTACCGCCGTGACTTCACCATTATGGTGCCGCAGGCGATGGCCGACGAACTGCCGCTGCCGGCGGATGCCTTCAAGGGCCGGCGCGTCAGGGTTCGTGGCGTTATCGAGGAAAGCGGGGGCCCAGCCATCCGTTTGGCGGAGCCCGGCGAGATCGAGTTGCTGGACGGGGACTAGGGTTCCAAGGTGCGGGCCATCACGGTCGAAACGAGCGGAATTCTGTCGCGCCGGCGTTGGCCGGCGGCCTTGGCCGTGGCCTGCGTGGCCGTGGCGCTCTCCGGCTGCAACGCGCTCATGGGCGGCGGCAGCCCGACTGCCGACGTGTTCAACGACGGTGCCAGGCCGGCCGTCAACAGCGTCGACAGCCGCGAGCATGCGCGCATCGTGGCCGCCTATGGCGGCATCTTCCACGATGCCAAGGTCGAGCAGACCCTGGCGCCGATCGTCAGCAAGATCGTCGCCGCCTCCGACCGGCCGGATCAGCCGTACCGGATCACCATCCTCAATGCACCGGCAGTCAATGCCTTCGCGCTCCCCGACGGCTACCTCTACGTCACCCGCGGCCTGCTGGCGCTGGCCAACGATTCCTCGGAAGTCGCGGCCGTGCTTGCCCATGAGATGGGGCATGTCACCGCCAACCATGCGGCCCAGCGCCAGAAGAAGGCGCAAGATGCGCTGGTGGTCAGCCGCGTGGTCAACGACGTCCTCGACAACAACGAAGGCGGCCAACTGGCGCTCGCCGCCAGCCAGCGGACGCTGGCCGCATTTTCGCAGCAGCAGGAACTGGAGGCCGACGCCATCGGGGTCAGGACCATCGGTCGCGCCGGCTACGATCCCTTCGCCGCCGCCCGTTTCCTCAATTCCATGCAGCGCTATGCCGCCTACCAGTCGTCGCTGACGATGCAGGACCAGCGGCCGGACTTCCTGGCCACCCATCCGGCGACGCCGGAGCGGGTTGCCTTTGCCATCAAGGCAGCGCGCCAATTCGGTGCCCCCGGCGTCGGCACCGTCGATCGCGACCGCTACCTCGAGGGCATCGACGGCATGGTCTACGGCGACGATCCCAACCAGGGCTTCGTGCGCGACCGCACCTTCGTTCACCCGGGGCTCGGCATCGGCTTCACCGTGCCGGAAGGATTTCGTCATCGACAATACCAGCGAGGCGGTGCTTGCCACCGGGGTCGATGGCACGGCGTTGCGCTTCGATGCGGTGGGGCTGGCGCGCGACACCCAACTCGGCGACTACCTGAAGTCGGGTTGGGTCAACGGCCTCGACGAGGCAAGCGTGCAGAGCTTCTCGGTCAATGGTCTCGACGCGGCGTCGGCGACGGCCGAGGCCAAGGGCTGGCATTTCCGTATCGCCGTCATCCGCACCGGCGGCAACGCCACCTACCGCTTCATCTTCGCCAATGAGGCGGTGACGCCGGCCTTCATCAAGGCGGCGACCGAGACGGTCGATGGCTTCCGCACGCTGTCGGCCAGCGAACTGGCTGATTTCCGTGCGCTGCACATCCACATCGTCACCGTTGGCCCCGGCGATACGGAGGCGAAGCTGCTCCGCCGCATGAGCGGGGTCGATCGTCCGCGCGAGCTGTTCGAGGTGCTCAACGACCTCGACGCCGGGGCGAAGCTCACCCCCGGCACCAAGCTCAAGATCGTCAACGACAGCTAGATGTGAGCTTTCAACAGGTTGTCCATCCGGTCCCGAGCGAGGAAGCTGGAGTTGCGAAGCTTCAGCAAGGCCTCGGAGGAGGACCGGATGAACGTGCACAAGAATGCCCGTCTGACGCCGCATAGTCGAGCCGATGTGGTGCGGCGCATAGAGGCCGGGCAGCCTATGGCAGCGGTTGCCGCGGCCTTTGGCGTGTCGGTGCGCACGGTGCGCAAATGGGTCGAGCGCTTCCGCCGCGAGGGGCCGGAGGGGCTGAAGGACCGCTCATCACGGCCGCATCGCCTGCATAAGCCGACGCCAGAGACGGTCGTGACCGAAGTGGAGCGGCTGCGCCGGCAGCGCTGGACCGGCAAGCAGATCGCGGCCGAACTCGGTATCTCGCCGGCCACCGTCAGCCGCATCCTCCGGCGCCTCGGGTTGAACCGCATCAGCGCGCTGGAGCCGGCCGAGCCGGTGCGCCGCTACGAGCGCGATCATCCCGGTGAACTCATCCACATCGACATCAAGAAGCTCGGCCGTTTCGACCGGGTCGGCCACCGCATCACCGGTAACCGTCGGGGACAGAGCAACTCACGCGGCGTCGGCTGGGAGTTCGTCCATGTCGCCATCGACGATGCCTCGCGCCTGGCCTTCTCTCAGATCCTGCCCGACGAAAAGAAGCAGAGTGCCGTCGCCTTCCTGCGCGCCGCCGTCGCCTACTACGCAAGCCTCGGCGTCACCGTCGCCCGGGTCATGACCGACAACGGTGCCTGCTACAAAGCCCACGCCTTCCGCGATGCCTGCCGCGATCTCGGCCTCAGGCACATCAGGACCAGGCCCTACACGCCCAAGACCAACGGCAAGGCCGAGCGCTTCATCCAGACGGCATTGAGGGAATGGGCCTATGCCCGGGCTTACCCCACTTCCGACGACCGAGGCGACGAGCTGCCGCGCTGGCTCCACCGATACAACTGGCATCGCCCACATGGCAGCCTAAACTCAAAACCGCCCATCAGCAGACTCGCCCTAACCAGCAACAACCTGTTGAGGCTCCACAGCTAGAGCCTCATCCTGAGGTGGCCGTTGCGGGCGGCCCGCGAAGGGGCGGCCTCATGGCTCGAGGCGCGCGTTCCGCGCGCTCCTCACCATGAGGGCAGATTCACAGGAACGACGCCCGGTCCGGGTGATCGCGGAGCAGCGCCTCGCGCAGCTTCTCCAGGGCGCGATTCTCGATCTGGCGCACGCGCTCCTTGGAGATGCCGAGGCTTGCGCCCAGCGACTCCAGCGTGGCGCCCTCCTCGCGCAGACGCCGCTCGCGCACGATGCGCAATTCGCGCTCGTTGAGCACATTCAGCGCCTGCTGCAGCCAGGAGAGCTGGCGCTCGCTATCGATGCGTGCGCCGACTGTCTCATCGGGGAGCGCCACATCGTCGACGAGAAAGTCCTGGCGGTTGGCGGTGTCGCTCTCGGTCTCGTGGATGGGCGCGTTGAGCGAGGTGTCGGGGGCGGAGAGACGCGAATCCATCAACTCGACGTCGCTGGCCGCCACGCCCAATGCGCCGGCAATCTCCTCGTACATGGCCTGGCGCGGCTGCTGGTTCGCGTTCTGTGCCATGCGGGCGCGCAGCCGGCGCAGATTGAAGAACAGTGCCTTCTGCGATGATGACGTACCGCCGCGCACGATCGACCAGTTGCGCAGGATGTAATCCTGGATCGAGGCGCGGATCCACCACGTGGCGTAGGTGGAGAAGCGCACGTCGCGTCCCGGATCGAAGCGCGCGGCCGCCTCCAGCAGGCCGACATGGCCTTCCTGGATGAGGTCGCCCATCGGCAGGCCGAAATTGCGGAAGCGTGCGGCAATGGCGATGACCAGGCGCATATGCGCCGCGGTCAGACGGTGCAGGGCCGTCTGATCCTGTTCATCCTTCCATCGTACTGCGAGGTCGTGCTCCTCGTCGCGCTCAAGGTAGGGCGCGCGCATGGCGGCCCTGACGAAATCGCGGCGGGATGCGGCTGACTGGCCCATCTTACCCTCCTTGCGGCTTCAAGGGCCGCCCGAGGAAATCGCCCAAGGCTTTACTGTAGCGGCAGGCGCGCCGGTGTGGACACACATTGGCGTGAACGCTGATTAAATCGCGTTAACCAAACGAAAACGCCCGGGCGGTGCCCGGGCGCTTGCCTAATGACTGAACGGCTTCGAATCAGGCGGCCTCGGCGTCCGCCGTCTCGGCCTTCGGGGCACCGCGGCGCGGGCTCTTGGCCAGGTTCTGCTCGATCTGGCGGATCGCCTCGGTCTCCGAGATCTTGCCCACCGAGGAAATCTCGCGCGACATGCGGTCAAGCGCGGCCTCGTAGAGCTGGCGCTCGGAATAGGACTGCTCCGGCTGGGTGTCGGAGCGGAAGAGATCGCGCACCACCTCGGCGATGGAGATGAGGTCGCCGGAGTTGATCTTGGCCTCGTATTCCTGGGCGCGGCGGCTCCACATGGTGCGCTTGACGCGGGCGCGGCCGCGCACGGTCTCGAGCGCCTTCTTGACAGTCGCGGTGTCGGCAAGCTTGCGCATGCCCACCGAAGTCGCCTTGGTCACCGGAACGCGGAGCGTCATCTTGTCCTTGGCGAAACTGATCACGAACAAGTCAAGCTTCAGCCCTGCCACCTCTTGCGTATCGATGCCGACGATCTTGCCGACGCCGTGAGCCGGGTAGACGATGAACTCGCCGGTCTTGAACCCGGAACGCTGGGTGGTCTTCTTTGCTGTGGCCATTGAGACATCAACTCCGTTTGACGCCGCCTCTGGGAAAGGGCGGAAACCGGCGGCGCTGCCGCCTATGTTCGGTCCTGCCGGTCCGCGCCTGTGGCTGGAACGAAGCGTTCGCAACAGTCTCCGGCCAAACCTCATCGGTTGGGCCGGCGCCGAACACGCCTGGAACCGGTCACGCTGAAGAAATCGCGCGGGATGCGAGCGGTAAGCTCGTTTTGTTCCGTCAGTTTGGCAAATATATCACAAAATCGGTAAATTTCAATGGCTTACCGGCCCGACGGTAAACAATATTGACGTTTGTTGCGGTGCATCACTAACGCCCAGAGCGAATTGGCCCGCGATTTCCGGGGGTTCCCCATCGTATGGCGTCAATCCCCCTCGCCGGGCTCGGGAGAGAAATATTTCTCGAACTTGTCGGGCACGCCCTCAAAGTCCTTGGCGTCCGGGGGGGCGTCCTTCCTGGCGGTGATGTTGGGCCACTTTGACGCGTATTCTGCGTTGAGCCGCAACCATTTCTCGAGCCCCGGCTCGGTGTCCGGCTTGATGGCGTCGGCCGGACATTCCGGCTCGCAAACCCCGCAGTCGATGCACTCGTCGGGATGAATGACGAGCATGTTGTCACCCTCGTAGAAGCAATCCACGGGGCACACCTCGACGCAGTCGGTGTACTTGCACTTGATGCAGTTGTCGTTGACGACGTAGGTCACGGGTTCATCCGGCTGGTTCGGCTGTCGGCGCTCGAAAAAGCGCGATTTTCGGTATCCGGTTTGATCCTGCGGTGCAAGGCGCGGATGGTCGCCCGGTGACGGTCAGGCGGATGGATTTCGCTATTGATCGTCCTTCGGCGAAAAATCGTCGCCATTGGTACCACGCAGCCGGTCGAGCGCTCGGCGATCGCGCTTGGTCGGGCGGCCGGAACCGGTCGGTCGGTCGGCCGCCGGCGCGGCGCTGGCTTGCGGCGGTGCCTCGGCCGGCGACAGGTCCTCATAGAGGCGCTGGGCTTCCGGTGCCGGACCGCGGCGGCTGCCTGGATCTACCACCTTCAGCACGCGGACCCCGCGCTCGCCGGCGATGGTGAGCACGTCGCCGGCCTTGACCAACTGACTTGCCGCCTCGATCTTCGCACGATTGAGCCGCACCCGGCCGGAAAGCGCTAGTTTCTGGGCCAGCGTGCGTGTCTTCGTCAGCCGGGCGAACCACAGCCACTTGTCGATGCGCTGACGACCCTCGCCGGCCATCTCAGAGCCTTTCCCCGCCAGATAGAGCCAATTCCGTTGCTCGACCGGGGCGGCGATCCGGCGTCGAAACCGGCGAAGGGCGATGTGGGGCATCGGTCGAGACAGGATCGGCGCTGGACGCTCGCCGGTCCGAAACCCGGAGGGACGGGCGCTTTTGCACCACTATCGGCGCCGTCGGTCTCGGCCGTACCCCGGTACGCTCTTCGCCCGCCGGCTTGATCCTGTCGCAAAATCGCTCCGTCGGAATGGTTCCATCTGGCTGGGAAAGGCTCTCGGCTAGCCGTCCTCCTCGCGCCCTTCCAGTCGCGCCTTGAGCGCAGCCAATGCGGCGAAGGGCGAGTCGGGATCGGGTGCTTTTTCCTTGCGCTCGGGCCGTTGCGCCGCCTGCGGCGGCCCGCCCTGCGGGCGTTCACGGCGGTTGGGGCGGTCGGGGCGGTCGGGGCGGTCGCGGCGCGGCGGCCGGTCGGGACGATCCGGCCGGTCGGCCCGGTCGTGCGGGTGGGGCTTGGCGGATCGGCCCCTGCGGCGATTGGGCTGGCGCTGCGGCCGGGCTTCACCGTCGGCCTGCGGCGTGGCCTCGGCGTGCGGCGTGACCTCGCTTGGTGCGGCATGTTCCGGGCGCCGCTCGCGCCGATGCTGGCGCTGGTGGCCGCCTGGACGGCCGGGACGCCAGACTTCGATGAAGGCGGGTTCGGCCGGGGTTTCGGGTGCTGCCGGGGCCTCGGTCTCCGCTGGCTGCGCGGCGGCTTCTTGCGGCGCTGGTTCGGCGGCAGCCGGCTCCGTGACAGGTGCATCAGCGGCGGCCGATGCGGGTTCGACGGGCTCGGCAGCGGCCGGGCTATCGGCTGGCGCGCACGTTTCTTCGGCAGCGGTGACAGGCTCGGGCTTCTCGGCTTCCGGCTCAGGCGTTGCCTCTGCCTCGGGGGCCGCTGGTTCGGCCTCGGCAGATGCCGCTGTCGTGCCTTCGGCTGCGGCCGCTTCGGCCGGTGCCTCGGCGGCGGCGGGCTTGGGCGGCGCCGGGCGGCGCTCCATGCGGTAGCCGAGAGACGTGAGCACCGAAGCGAAGTCTTCGCCGGAACAGCCGAGCAGCGAGGTCATGGCAACGGTGACCGTGAAGCCGTAGCCGTCGATGGCGCCGTCGGGCGGCGTCGGCGATACAGGCGAGGGCCGCCAGGCGATCAAGGGCCGGATGAGGTCGGCCAGGCGCTCAAGGATGTCGATGCGCACGGCACGCGCGCCGGCGGGGCGATAGCCAACGACACGGTAGAGCGCGGGCGGGACCTCCGGGTCGACGGGGACGCTGGTGCGGCCCGAGGCGGCCAGCCGCTGCAGGTCGGTCAGGCCGGGCATGTCGAGGCCACCGTTCTTGAGCGCCCAGAAGGTGGCAAGCAGTGCGCCGGGGCCCGGCTTGAGGAGCGCCGGCACGTAGATGTGATAGGCGCCGAAGCGCACGCCGAGCGCCCGCATGCCGGCGCGCGCCTCCTGGTCAAGGGCGCGCACCTCTTCGGCGATGGCCGTCCGGTCGATGGTGCCGAAGGCCTCGCTCAGGCGGAAGGCAAGGCCGCGCGCGGTGGGTGCCAGCGTGGCGGCAGTGCGCAGGTCGAACAGCGGCTGCAGCAAGGTCTCCGCCTGGGTCGTAATCCACAGGTCGATGCGCGCCTGCACCCGGTCGCGGCCGGCGGCGGGCAGCTGTTCGTCGGCGAGCAAGATCAGTCGCGGCTTCAGCGCATCGTCGCCTTCCGCAAGGCGCGCGATGGCCGCGCCCTGCCAGCGCAGCGTGCCATCGCCGGCGAGGATGAAATCCTTGTTGGCCGCGGTGGCGACCTTTGCGGCACGCTCGGCGATCTCGCCGGCGAGGGCCTTTTGGGCGGCCGAGCGCAGCGCCTTGGCTTCCGGCCCGTCGGCCTGCGGGTCGGGCGCAAAGCGGAAGCCCTCCAGGCTGCCGACGTGCTGGCCTTCGACCAGCACCTCACCGGCTGATGTGATCTCCGCTTCGAGCATCGCGTTCTCTTTCAACCGCCGCATCAAGACGCTGGTCCGCCGGTCGATGAAACGGGCGGTCAGCCGCTCATGCAGCGCGTCCGACAGTCGATCCTCTATCGCGCGCGTCCGTTCCTGCCAATGGCCGGGATCGCGCAGCCATTGCGGCCGATTGGCCGCAAAGGTCCAGGTGCGGATGTGGGCGATGCGGTTTGCCAGGGTATCAATGTCGCCGTCGGTGTGGTCGGCAAAGGCGATCTGCTCGGCGAACCAGTCGTCGGGAATGACGCCGTCGCGCGCCAGGAAGCCGAACAAGGTGGAGACCAGTTCGGCGTGATTGGCGGGCGCAATCTTGCGGTAGTCGGGAACCTGGCAGACGTCCCACAGCGTCGACACGCGCTGGCGCGTGTTGGCAAGCGCCTTGATCCCGGGGTCGCGGTTAACCAAATCGAGCGCCGCCACGTCCTCGGCGGGCGGTGCCTTGACGAGGCCGTCGCGGGCCGGCGGCCGGTCGAGGGCCGCATGAAGTGCGGCCAGCGTGGAGAAATCGAGATCGCGGTTGCGCCACTGGATGGTCTTCACCGGGTCGAAGCGGTGGGTCTCCAGCGCCTCGACCAGATCGTCGTCGAACGGGTCGACACGGCTGGTAACGCCGAAGGTGCCGTCACGCATGTGGCGGCCGGCGCGCCCGGCGACCTGGCCGAACTCGGCGGCCGTCAGGCGGCGGAACTGGTAGCCGTCGAACTTGCGGTCGGAGGCGAAGGCGACGTGGTCGACGTCAAGATTGAGGCCCATGCCGATGGCATCCGTGGCGACCAGGAAATCGACATCGCCCGATTGGAAGATTTCGACCTGGGCGTTGCGCGTGCGCGGGGATAGCGAGCCGAGCACGACCGCCGCGCCGCCGCGCTGGCGGCGGATGAGCTCGGCGATGGCATAGACCTCGTCGGCCGAGAAGGCGACGACCGCCGTGCGCCGCGGCAGGCGGGTGATCTTTTTCGAACCCGACCAGGCAAGCACCGACATGCGCGGGCGGGTCACCACGTTGACGCCGGGGAGCAGCTTTTCGACGATGCCGCGCATGGTGGCGGCGCCGAGCAACAGGGTCTCGTCGCGGCCGCGCAGGTTGAGCATGCGGTCGGTGAAGATGTGGCCGCGTTCGAGGTCGCCGGCGAGCTGGATCTCGTCGATCGCCAGGAACGACACGTCCGTCTCGGTCGGCAGCGCCTCGACCGTGCAGACGCGGAAACGCGGATTGGCGGGGACGATCTTCTCCTCGCCGGTGATCAGCGCCACCTGGTCGGCGCCGATGCGCTCGACGACCTTGCTGTAAACCTCGCGGGCAAGCAGCCGGAGCGGCAGGCCGATCATGCCGGAGGCATGGGCCAGCATCCGCTCGATGGCGAGGTGCGTCTTGCCTGTATTGGTGGGACCCAGCACGGCGACAACGTTGCGGCCGTGCACGCCGGTCGGGTCGGTCTTGGGGAAAACATTCATAACAGGGACTGGCGCGTCTTCCGTCGTCCGCTTGGGGCCGCGCCCATCTATGGGAGGGCGGACGCAGCCGACTCTTTTCCTCTATCACAGCGTTGCCGGAATACGCGAGTTTCCTTTGACTCCGGTCATTTTTCATTGGAGCGAACGAGTCCGGAACAAAACCGGTCCGAATCGCTCACACGGGTCGAGTCCCATTCCGTTCGCCACGATATGTGTGGTGCTGCCGGGTCACGGCCACGACATGTTGGAAGCCATCGGCAAAAATGACAGGGGTAAGTGCTGCGATGCCGGGGGCGGGTTTTCGCCCTCGCAATTGCGACAGGATTTTGACCGTCGACGTACCGGTGGGGCTGTGGACAGGCTGTGGATAACCCGGCCGGCGCCTAGTTGGCCGTGGCCTGGCGCTCGGTGGCGCCGACGGCGAAATCGCGGGAGACGATCACCAGGTCGCCCATCTGGGTGCCGATCAGGATGCGGTAGGGGACGAGGACCCGTGTGCCATCCACCGGCACCAGCCAGACCTCGAGGCGCTTGTTGTGGGCCATGTACTGCACCGACTCGCGGCCGGGGCGATGACCGGCCACCGGAACGTAGCGGGCGCCGCAAACAAACACCTCGCCGGAATAGGCACCGGCGGCGTTGTTGACGTGCTTGCTTTCCTTGAAGAACAGCTTGACGTCGTAGCGTTGCCAGCCGTCGAAGATCCTGACCGTGCGGTTGCAGGCACTGTCGCCGGTGACCGTCAGGGGCTGGTCAACGGCCACCACAAAGGCGCCGACTGGATCGACCACGTTGTGCTTGTGGTTCGGTGTCACCGGCACGCGGTCGGGAGCGGGCAACAGGTGCGGCGCAGCGGAAAGATTGACGATCGAGCCGCCGCGCATCGCCATGCTGACGTGCGTCTGGAAGCCCTTCTCGTTTGTATCCAGGGCATAGCTGGCCGGCGTGACGTGGCTGCCGCGGATGCGCCCGTTGCCGGCGAGTACGGCGGTGGCGTCGGAGACAAAGCGGCTGATGCCGTAAGTCTGCCCGCTGATGGTGGCGGCGTAGCCGATGCTGGTGAAGCGGCCCTCGGCATTGACCTTACCGATGGTGATGCCGGCGATGGTGATGAGGTAGTCGACCTTCAGCGTCGTATCGGCGGCACGGGCGCCGGCTGCAGCCACCGGCGTCATCACCAGTGCTGCCAGCAGAATCCGCCGAAGAACCCGTATTGGGGCCGAAACCGCAATCGTCATCATCGTGCCGAGTGTCGCATCAAGGGCCAGTATGACGGCAGGGGACGGCTCAAATCATGGCTGACCATTGGTTAACAAGAGCATTATTAAGCTGATTTGGTCATTGCGTCATCACGCCAGAAAGGGGCTGGCGAATATTCCCGATGGCCGAATCCGGCCGTTTGGCGCCTTGACGCCGAAATGGGCCGTCACTATAGGAATGCAACCTTCCGAAAAGGCCCGTCATCTTGCATGCCGAATTGGCGCAAACCGGCGGCAAACGAGGATTTTCCCATGGCACGGCGCTGTGAATTGACCGGCAAAGCGGTCCAGACCGGCAACAATGTCAGCCACGCGAACAACAAGACGCGCCGGCGGTTTCTGCCCAATCTCAATCAGGTGACGCTGACGAGCGAAGCGCTCGGCGGATCGGTGAGCCTCAAGATAAGCTCGCATGCGCTGCGCTCCGTGGAGCATCGCGGCGGGCTCGACAAGTTCCTGGCCGCGGCGCGTGACAGCGAATTGTCGCCGAGGGCGCTCAAGCTGAAGCGCCAGATCGCCAAGAAAACCGCGGTGGCGGCGACCGCCTGATCGGCGCAGTTTTCCGGGAATACCGCGACGGCGCCCTCGGGGCGCCGTTTTCGTTTCAGCCCTGCGGGCGCAGCACGGGCTGCGGGATTTGCCCAGGTACAAGTGCGAACTGCAGCAGGATCGTCCGCTGCAGGAGCCGGTTGCCGTTGTCGTCCGACACCAGCGTCAGGATCGTCTGGCCGTGCGCGTCGGTGCGGACGGCAAGCCCCTCCATGTTGTCGACCTGGTCACTCATGTCGGCCTCGATCAGGACCGGGCCGTCGACGGTTGCGCCGGGGCGGATCGCGGCGGCGGGAATGCGCCGGATGCGGATGCCGAGGCCATCGGCGAAGCTGAAGCGGCGTTCCAGCACGAGGAGGTCGCCGTCAGGCAGAAAGGCGGCGTCTGAAATATCGAAAGGGGCGACGCGCACGAGCGAGAAGGTGCCGGCGCGGGGCCCGCCGAGGACGAAGCCGCGATGATTGCCGGCGCGGTCGAGCGAACGTTCGGCGATGGTGACGATGGCCCCGGCGAGCGGCCCGTCCGCGGGCGCGACGGCGACGGCTTCGAGGCCCTGGTTCGCGCGCAGATGGTTGACATACTTCGGCAGGGGCACGGTGCCGCGGTGCGCGTCGGCGAAGTCGGGCGCGGCGACATAGCGGCTGACCGCCGGGCGCTGCTCGAAGGAGACATAGGCGGTCTCGCGGCCGTTGCGGGTGACGATGCGCAGGCCTTCGGCGTCGGCGGCGTTCTTGCTGGTGAACGGCCGTCCGCGGACATCGAGCATGGGCGCCAGCATCGGCCGGGCGATGCCGGTCGGCCGACCGTCCGTCTCGATCAGCCCGGCGGTGAACCAGAAGCCGGTATCGGAGACGGCATAGAGCGTGTGCCCGTCGGCGGCGAAATCGAGCCCCGACAGCGAGCCGAAGCGCTTGTCGCTGGAGAAGAGCTGCAGGCCGCCACGGAATTCCAGCGCTCCAAAGCGCGTTTCGGAGGAGGCGAGCGCAAAGTGCGTGATCGGCCGCACCGAGACATCGATCGGCGCAAAGCCGGTCTCGGCGGCCGGCGCCGCCTGCGCGGCCAGGGCGGCAAGACAGGCAAAGAGCGCGACGCGAAGCCGCCCCGGCGTCATTGCAGTGTCGGGCGCTTCTGCTGGCGGGTCTGCCGGGACGCACGCACCGGCTCGACCATCGCGTCCTCGTCGAACAGCTCAGCCAGCTTGTCGGTCATGGCGCCGGCGAGCTCATCGGCGTCGACGATGGTCACGGCGCGGCGGTAATAGCGCGTGACGTCGTGGCCGATGCCGATGGCGATCAGTTCCACCGGCGAGCGCGTCTCGATCTCGTCGATGACGTAGCGCAGGTGACGTTCGAGATAGTTGCCGGGATTGACCGACAAGGTGGAATCGTCGACCGGCGCGCCGTCGGAGATCATCATCAGGATCTTGCGCTGCTCGGGGCGCGCCAGAAGCCGGCCATGGGCCCAGGCCAGCGCCTCGCCGTCGATGTTCTCCTTGAGCAGGCCCTCGCGCATCATCAGGCCGAGATTGCGCCGCGAGCGGCGCCAGGGCGCGTCGGCGGCCTTGTAGACGATGTGGCGCAGGTCGTTGAGGCGGCCGGGATTGGGCGGCTTGCCGGCCTGAAGCCACGTCTCGCGCGACTGCCCACCCTTCCAGGCGCGGGTGGTGAAACCGAGGATCTCTACCTTGACGCCGCAACGCTCCAGCGTGCGGGCGAGGATATCGGCGCAGGTGGCGGCAACCGTGATCGGGCGGCCGCGCATGGAGCCGGAATTGTCGAGCAGCAGGGTAACGATGGTGTCGCGGAACTCGGTGTCGCGCTCGGCCTTGTAGGTCAGGGCGTGCATCGGGTCGACGACGACGCGCGACAGGCGCGCAGCGTCGATGATGCCCTCCTCGAGGTCGAAATCCCAGCCGCGGTTCTGCTGCGCCATCAGGCGGCGCTGCAGGCGGTTGGCGAGCCGCCCGACGGCGCTCTGCAAATGGGCGAGCTGCTTGTCGAGATAGGAACGCAGCCGCTCGAGCTCGGCGACGTCGCACAGTTCCTCGGCATTGACCGTCTCGTCGAACTTCGGCGAGAAAGCGCTGTAATCGACCAGCGGCGGCAGGTTGGAGAAGGGGGCCTCGGCGCGACGGGCCTCGCCGGTGTCCTGCGCGTCCGCCATGTCGGCGTCCTCGGCGGTCTGATCAGCCTCGGCCTCGGTCGCCTCGCCCTCGCCGGCATCGCCCTGGTCGGCCGCAGCCTCCATCTCCTCCTGGCTTGCCGCGTCGGCGCCATCGGCGCTGTCGGCAGCGCCCTCGGCGTCGTCCTGGTCGCCGGTGTCGTCGTCGTCGCCCTGATCGCCGGCCTCGCCGGAAAGTTCGTCGGCCATCTCGAGCGCGGTCAGGATCTCGCGCACCTCAACGGCGAAGCGCGACTGGTCCTCTATTGCCGTGGTGAGGCGTGACAGGTCCTTGCCGGCGCGGTCCTCGATCCAGTCGCGCCACAGGTCGACGATCTTGCGGCTCGACCTCGGCGGCGCCTTGCCGGTCAGACGCTCGCGCACCATCAGCGCGATGGCGTCCTCGAGCGGCGCGTCGGCACGCTCGGTGATCTCCGAATAGTTGGCGCGATGATAGCGCTCCTCGAGCATGGCCGAGAGGTTGTCGGCGACGCCGGACATGCGGTTGGCGCCAAGCGCCTCGACGCGCGCCTGCTCGACGGCGTCGTAGACGGCGCGGGCGTTCTTGCCGACAGGTGCGTGGGCGCGATGGACGGCCGGGTCGTGGCAGGCAAGCCTGAGGGCCAGCGAATCGCCGACGCCGCGGGTCACGGCGACGTCGTTGGCGGTCATCTTGCGCGGCGGCTCGGGCAGGCGCGCCTTGTGCTGCGCCAGCATCGGCCGGTCGGCGGCGAACGACACCTCAAGCTCCGGCTCGCCGGCGATCGCCCGCATGCAGCCAACGACCGCCCGTTTGAACGGCTCGGTCGGGCTTTCGACTGGCTTGGCGCGCGGTGCGTCGCTGCTCTTGAGAAGCCCCGCTGAGGTCATTCAGGTCATCACCACGTTGGCGGTCGATTCGGGCAGCTCCTCGTTGAAGCAGCGCTGATAAAACTCGGCCACCAGGCTACGCTCCAGCTCGTCGCACTTGTTGACGAAGGTGACGCGGAAGGCAAAACCGATATCGCCGAAGATATCGGCGTTCTCCGCCCAGGTGATCACCGTGCGCGGGCTCATCACCGTCGACAGGTCGCCGTTGATGAAGGCGTTGCGCGTCATGTCGGCGACGCGCACCATTTTGGCGATGACGGCGCGGCCCTTGTCGTCGCGATGGCTGGGCACCTTGGCGGCAACGATGTTCACCTCGTTGTCGTGCGGCAGGTAGTTGAGCGTCGAGACGATCGACCAGCGGTCCATCTGGCCCTGGTTGATCTGCTGGGTGCCGTGATAGAGGCCCGAGGTGTCGCCGAGGCCGACGGTGTTGGCGGTGGCGAACAGGCGGAAGGCCGGATGCGGACGGATGACCTTGTTCTGGTCGAGCAGGGTCAGGCGGCCGGAGACTTCCAGAACGCGCTGGATGACGAACATCACGTCGGGCCGGCCGGCGTCGTATTCGTCGAAGCAAAGCGCGACGTTGTTCTTCAGTGCCCAGGGCAGGATGCCGTCGCGGAACTCGGTCACCTGCATGCCGTCCCGGATGACGATGGCGTCCTTGCCGATCAGGTCGATACGGCTGATGTGGCTGTCGAGATTGACGCGCACGCACGGCCAGTTGAGCCGGGCGGCGATCTGCTCGATGTGGGTCGACTTGCCGGTGCCGTGATAGCCGGTGACCAGCACACGGCGGTTGCGGGCGAAGCCGGCAAGGATGGCGAGCGTGGTCTCGCGGTCAAACAGGTAATCGGGATCGTTATCCGGCACGTGCTCGTCAGCCTCGGAATAGGCGGGCACTTCGAGATCGGTGTCGATCCCGAAGGTCTGGCGCACGGATATCTTCATATCCGGCAGGGGAGCTTGTTCGAGCGCGGCTTCAGCCATTGTCATTCTCCGTCGCGCCATGCGAGGACGCTTGTGAAGATTTGAGGAAATCCGGCCCTTGGGACGGCCGGGAACCGTCGTATTAGCAAAAACCGACGGATCGCAGGTAGTGGTAAGCCTGAATAATCTGTCGCAGCCGGTCTTCGGAGCTGCGGTCGCCGCCATTGGCGTCGGGGTGCAGCTGTTTTACCAGCGCCTTGTAGCGGGCCTTGATCTCGCTGCCGGTCTCGTGGCCGTCGAGGTCGAGGGCGGCGAAGGAACGGCGCTCGAGGTTGCGCAGTGGCCTGCGATCGGGCTCTTTTTTCCGCTCGGCGTGGGCCGCGCCGCCGCCGAAGATGCCGAAGGGATCGGCGAAAGCCGCCGACCAGGTGAAGCGCGCCCGTTGGGCCGCCGCGCCGGCGGGGCGGTTGACGCCCATGGACCAGGTGGGGCGGTGGCCGGTGGAAGCGGAGCGCTGATAATCGACGATCTCATCGTCGGCCATGCCGGCGAAGTAGTTGTAGGACTTGTTGTATTCGCGAACGTGGTCGATGCAGAAGTTGAAGTACTCGCCCTCGTGGCCGCGGCCCTTGGGGGCGCGGTAGCCGCCCAAGTGGCCGCATCCCGCGACGTCACAGGGGGCCGCTTCGGGGTCTTCGACCGGGGCATCGGGAGCGATACGGATGCGGTCGAAATATTTCGAATTCAGATCCATGACATGGATTATGGTCGCGGGGTGTGACGCCGGCAAGGCGATAGGCACCGAAAAAACCGGCGGAATCAATGCAATGACAGTAGCGGATAGAATCAGGTCGAAGTTAACCGAGGCTTTTCAGCCCGAGGCCCTCGAGGTGGTGGACGAATCCCACCAACACAAGGGCCATCACGCCCATCGGCCGGAGGGAAACACGCACTTCCGCGTGCGGATCACCGCCGCAGCCTTTGCCGGCAAGACCCGGGTCGCTACCCACCGCATGATCAACGAGGCGCTGGCGGCGGAGCTGGCGGACGGCGTCCACGCGCTTGCCATCGAGGCCAAGGTGCCGCTGGCAAACTAGCCCTGCAAGGCGGCGCTAGCCCTGCAACAGCGGGCTGCCGTCGTTGGCGGCACGCATCTCGCTCTCCAGCCAGTTGAGATAGGCGGCGCGGTCGATGCCGGTCGTGTTGCGGCTGTGGAAATAGAGCTTTTCGGCAAAGTGCCGGGCCGGCGTGGTGGCGAGCGCCAGGTCGATGAGGACGTTCGGCGGCGCCAGGTCGAGGGCACGGCGGAGAGCCGATTTGGCGCGAAAGCGTGGAATTTCGCGGGAGAGCGCGATTTCCGGCGCCGGGCCGCCGCATTGCAGATGGTCGGCGATCAGTGCGGCGGCGCGGCGGCCATAGCGGAAGGCGAGTTGAATGCCGCCGCCGGTCGCCGGTGACACCCAGCCGGCGGCGTCGCCGATGAGGAGCACGCCGGGCGCAGCCGCGCGGCGGAGAGGGCCGCCGCAGGGAATGAGGCCGCAGCGCCTGCCGACCACTTTCAGCCGGCTCCAGCCGAACTGGCGCTCGGTGCGGGACATGAAGCCGGCGAGGTCCGGCTTGTCGCCGCTGCGCACGGCAAGGCCGACCTGGATGGCATCCGGTCCCGGCGCCGCCCAGGCGATGTAGCCGGGCGCCAGGCGGGAATCGACGAAGCAGTGCAGGAAGCGTGGGTCGACCGCGTCGTTCGGCTCCAGCTCCACCTCGAGCCCGGTGAGCCAAGTGCGGTTCACCGACAGGCCGAAATGGTTGGCGACGCGGGAGCGCAGGCCGTCGGCACCGACGAGGAAGCGGGTGGCGAGGTTGATGTTGGCAAGGCGGATGAGGTCGCCGTCGCGGCGGGCGCCATCGAAGCGGGTGGCGGTCAGGACATGGGCGCCGGCATCGCGGGCCTCGTGCGCCATCCAGCGCAGGAGGTCGGGCGTGCGGGTGGTGAAGAAGGCGTAGCCGGGCGAGAAGAGGTCGACGCTCTTCAGGCTCGGCGAATAGAGCCTGACGCCCGGAACGCGCCGGGTCAGGTGGTGCGGGATGTCGATCTCCTCGATCGCCTCGCGCACCAGGATGCCGCTGGTGGCGACGCGGGCGCCGACGTCCGGCTTCACCTCGATGACGGCGGTCGACAGGCCGCGCGAGGCGGCGGTGCGGGCCGCGGCCAGACCGGCGAAGCTCGCGCCGACGATGACGAGATCGAATTGCATGAGGATCGCCCTCCCTTCGGAATCAGGCGATCAAAACCGCAGAATGCGGCCGAAATCCGTTAGGTCAGGCCGCCGGGCCGGGCGTTTTTGGCGGTTCGGGCGGCGGCGCGGCCGGCTTGACGCGGCCGAGCGGCGTGATTTTCAGCGCCGTCAGGCGGTTGCGGTTGCGGCGCAGCACCTGGATGCGGAAGCCGTAGAAGGTGAAGGCCTGGCCCGGCTCCGGGATGATGCGCGCCTCGTGGATGACCAGCCCGGCGATGGTGGTGGCTTCCTCGTCGGGCAGGTTCCAGTCCATGGCGCGGTTAAGGTCGCGGATCGGCACCGAGCCGTCGACATTGACCGAGCCGTCGGGCTGCGGCCGCACGCCCTCGACGGCGACGTCGTGCTCGTCGGCGATGTCGCCGACGATCTCCTCGAGGATGTCCTCCAGGGTGATGACGCCTTGCACCTCGCCGTACTCGTCGACGACGAGGGCGAAATGCACCTTGCGCTTGAGGAAGGCGTTGAGCTGGTCGGGCACGCTGGTGGTGTCGGGCACGAACCACGGCTCGGTGGCCACCGAACGGATGTCGATGGTATCGACACTGCCGCCCGCCGCCTTGAGCGCCCGCAGCAGGTCCTTGACGTGGGCGATGCCGATGATGTTCTCCGGCTCGCCCTCCCATATCGGCACGCGCGTGAACGGGCAGGCGAGGATGTCGTCGACGATGGCGCCGATCGGCTCGTCGGCGTCGATGGTGTGCATGGCGGTACGGTGGACCATGATGTCGGAGACGTCGAGCTCGGAGAGGTCGAGCAGGCCGCCAAGGCGGTCGCGCTCGGCCTTGACGACGCTGCCCTCGGCATGAAGCAGGTCGACCTGGCCGCGAATCTCCTCGGCCGGCGACAGGATCGACTTGCCGTCGGAGGCGTTCCAGCCGGCGAGCCGCAAGACGCCGCGGACGATGAACTGGACGGCGATGACGACCGGCGAGAAGACCGCGACGATGACCGCGACCGTCGGCGCGATGGCGCGCGAGACGCGGTCGGGATCGGCGATCGCCAGCGTCTTGGGCAGCACCTCGCCGAAGACCAGGACCAGCAGGGTCATGGCCAGGGTGGCGTAGACCACGCCGGCCTGACCGAAGAGAACCAGGAACAGGCTGGTCGCCAGCGCCGAGGCGAGGATGTTGACCAGGTTGTTGCCGAGAAGCAGGGCGCCGATCAGGCGTTCGCGCTCCTGGATCAGCCGGCTGACGATGCCGGCGCGGTGGTCGCCGGACTTCTCCAGCGCCAGCATGCGTGCCCGCGAGGCCGCCGTCAGCGCGGTCTCCGAGCCGGAAAAGAACGCCGACAGCACGACCAGGAGGGGGACGGCCAAGGCCATCGCCCAGAGCAGCGTGCTCATGTCGCCAGTTGCTCCGCAAGCAATTCGGCCACCTCGGCGGGCGGCACGTCGTGGGCCACGAAGGCCGAGCCGATGGCGTTCACCAGAATGAAGGTGAGTTGGCCGCGGCTCACCTTCTTGTCTTGCGCGATATGCTCCATCAGCGTGTCGGCGACCATCGGCGGACCGGGAATGTCGGCTATGCGCGTCGGCAGGCCGACATCGGCGAAATGGCGGGCGACGCGCTTCACGTCGTCGGGCGAGACGAGACCGCGCCTGGCCGAGAAGGCAAAGGCGAGCACGGTGCCAATCGACACCGCCTCGCCATGGAGCAGCCGGTCGGAATAGCCGGTGGCGGCTTCGAGCGCATGGCCGAAGGTATGGCCGAGGTTGAGCAGTGCGCGCCTGCCGGTCTGCTCATGCTCGTCGACGGCGACGGTCGCCGCCTTGCCGCGGCAGGCGACGGCGATCGCCTCGTCGCGCTCCGGCCAGCCGGCGAGCACGGCGCGCCAGTTCTCCTCCAGCCAGGCAAAGAAGGCGGCGTCGCCGAGCAGGCCATATTTGACCACCTCGGCATAGCCGGCGTTGAAGATGCGCGGATTGAGCGAATCGAGCACGCCGGCGTCGGCGAGGACCAGGCTCGGCTGGTGGAAGGCGCCGACCAGGTTTTTGCCTCGGCCGGTGTTGATGCCGGTCTTGCCGCCGACCGAGGAATCGACCTGGGCGAGCAGCGTGGTGGGGATCTGAACGACGCGGACGCCGCGGCGCACGATCGCCGCGGCGAAGCCGGCGAGATCGCCGACGACGCCACCGCCGAAGGCAACCACCAGGTCGGAACGCTCGATGCGCGCGCCGAGAATGCCGTCGACGACGGTCGCCAGGGTCTCGAAGCTCTTCGACTTCTCGCCCGGCGCCACGGTGATGGTGGAGGAATCGATGTCGGCGGCCTTGAGGCTCGCGGCGAGCGTGTTGAGGTGATAGCGCGCGACGTTCTCGTCGGTGACGACGGTGACGCGCCGGCCGGGCATGCGCCGGGCAAGCTCGCTTCCGGCGCGCTCGAGAACGTCGCGACCGATGAGGATGTCGTAGGAACGTGGCCCCAGATCGACGGTGACCACCGTCGGTTCAACGGTCCGGGCAGCGGTTGTCGCCATCGCTCAGGCCTCGGCCACCGCCTCCCGGCTGAGAAAGTCCGCAAGGGCCTCGAGAATGTCGTCGATGACCACGTCGTGGGCAACGTCGCGCGACTGCACCTGGATATCGGCCTTGGCGTAGACGGGATAGCGCTCGGCGATGAGCTGGTCGATGGTGGCGGCCGGGTCCTCGACCTTGAGCAGCGGACGATTGTTGCGGCGCTTGACGCGCGACAAGAGCAGGTCGCGATCGGCCTTCAGCCAGATCGAGATGGCCGCGGCCTGGATCGTGTCGCGGGTCTCCGGCTGGATGAAGGCACCGCCGCCGGTGGCCAGCACCTTGGGCTTGCCGTCGAGCAGGCGCTGGATGACACGACGCTCGCCGTCGCGGAAATAGGCCTCGCCGTGCTGCTCGAAAATCTCTGGAATCGAAGCGTTGGCGGCCAGCTCGATCTCGCTGTCGGCATCGACGAAGGCCATGCCGAGGCGGTTGGCCAGCCGCCGGCCGATCGATGACTTGCCGGCGCCCATCATGCCGACCATGACCAGCGTCCGTCCCGCCAGCAGGCGCGAGACCCTGGTCTCAAGCGGCAACCCGTCGTCCCGTGCCAATCCGGCTTTCGCCACAGCTCCCTCACAAATGCGCCTGTTGCGGGCGAGGTAAGAGCCGGTTTAGGGGGCCTCTGTCAAGGCGCAGGTCGGACAGAGGGTGCCGAATTCGGGCCGATGGCTTGCCTTCCTGGCGCGATTGTCGAGAATGACGGGGGGCCGCGCCGGCGCGATTGTCCGCGGCCCGAATCGCGGCGAGCGGCCGACCGGGACCTGTGATGCCAAGCCTTTTCCGTTTCCTCATCGTGCTCGTGATCCTGGGCATACTTGGCGGTGCCGGGATGATTTATCTCGCCATCTTCGTCGGGCCGCACACGCGCGAAATGACGGTGCGCATCCCGACGGAGAAGCTGCAGGCGGAGCAGCAGCCAGCGCAGGCGCAGCCGGCGCCGCAGTCGCCGTCGGCGCTGCCGGCACAGCCATAGCCGTGGCACGACAATCGGCGAAGGCCGCGGCCGGCGGCCATCACATCGAGGCCTTTCTGGAGATGATGAGCGCGGAGCGCGGCGCGGCGCCGAACACGCTCGCCTCCTATCGCCGCGATCTGGAGGACTACGGACGGTCCCTGGCTGCGCACGGCAATGGTTTCGAGCGCGCCGGCGTGGAGGCAGTGCGCGCCTATCTCAACGATCTCGACGTGCGCGGATTTGCAGCAACCTCGGCCGCGCGCCGGCTTTCGGCCATCCGGCAATTCCACCGTTTTCTGGTCAGCGAAGGGGTGCGCGCCGACGACCCCACCGGCATCATCGAAGGGCCGCGCCGCCCGGCGCGGCTGCCTTCGGTGCTGAGCGAGGACCAGGTCAAGCGCCTTCTGGAGCGGGCGCACGAGGAGGCGCAGGGCGAGGGGAGCGACGCGGCGCACCTCAGGGCACTCCGCCTCCATGCCCTGGTCGAGATGCTCTACGCGACGGGATTGCGCGTCTCCGAGCTAGTGTCGCTCAAGGCCGCCGTCATGCGCCGCGACCAGCGCATGTTCACGGTGCGTGGCAAGGGCGGGCACGAGCGCATCGTGCCGCTGACCGACAAGGCGAAGGAAGCGGTGGCCGTCTATCTCGCGGCGCGGGCGGGTTCCGGCGTCGCCGACAGCCCGTGGCTGTTCCCTTCCTTTGGCGACAGCGGCCACCTGACCCGGCAGGCTTTCGCCCGCGATCTCAAAGACTTGGCGGCGCGGACCGGGATACCTGCGGCGAAGATCTCGCCGCATGTCGTGCGCCACGCCTTCGCCAGCCACCTGCTGCAAAACGGTGCCGACCTGCGCGTCGTGCAGCAGCTGCTCGGCCACGCCGACATTTCCACCACCCAGATTTACACGCACGTGCTGCAGGAGCGGCTGCGCACGCTGGTCACCGAGCACCATCCGCTGGCGATGGAGAAGAAGGCGTAGTCCGCCAAATCCGGCCGCACCCGGGCTGTGGCGGTGTGATTGCTTGACTTGGGGCTGGCCTGCCGTCAGTTTGCCGCCGCTTTTCGCCGGTCCGCGACCGGCGCGAGCGGGCGCCTTCCCATGTTCCGCGAGACTTGATGCGCAGCTACCTCGACTTCGAGAAACCGGTCGCCGACCTGCAGGGCAAGGTCCAGGAACTGCGTGCGCTGGGGAAGGAAGGCGATGCGGTCGCCATCGGCGAGGAAATCGCCCGGCTGGAGGCCAAGGCCGCGCAGGCGCTGGGCGAGATCTACGGCAAGCTCTCCCCTTGGCAGAAGACCCAGGTTGCCCGCCACCCGGACCGTCCGCATACCAGCGACTATGTGCGCGCGCTGATCGAGGACTTCACGCCGCTGGCCGGCGACCGCAAGTTCGGCGAGGACGCGGCCATCGTCACCGGCCTCGGCCTTTTCCGTGGCCGGCGGGTGGCTCTCGTCGGCCACGAAAAGGGCAACGACACCGAGAGCCGGCTGAAGCACAATTTCGGCATGGCGCGGCCGGAAGGCTATCGCAAGGCGGTGCGCATCATGGAACTGGCCGACCGCTTCGGCCTGCCGGTGATCGCGCTGGTCGATACCGCCGGCGCCTATCCGGGGCTGGACGCCGAGGAGCGCGGCCAGGCGGAAGCCATCGCCCGCTCGACGGAGGCCTGCGTCAATCTCGGTGTGCCCAATGTCGCCGTCGTGATCGGCGAGGGCGGCTCGGGCGGAGCCGTCTCGATCGCCACCGCCAACAAGGTGCTGATGCTGGAGCACTCGATCTACACGGTGATCTCGCCGGAGGGAGCGGCGTCGATCCTGTGGCACGATTCCAGCCGGGCACAGGATGCCGCCACGGGCATGAAGATCACGGCGGAAGACCTGCACAAGTTCGGCATCATCGACCGCATCATCCCGGAGCCGATCGGCGGCGCCCATCGCGAGCCCCAGACGATCATCAAGGCCACCGGCGAGGCCATCGCCGAGGCGTTCGAATCGCTCTCCAACCTGCCGCCGGAGGAAATCCGGCGCCAGCGCCGCGAGAAGTTTCTGGCCATCGGCCGGAACCTCTAACACCGCCTCCTGCTTGCCTTTTCCATGCCACACGGCGGCGGCAAACTGGCGCGCAGGTGCGCATTACTATGGGCGCGGGCGCTGCCGGTTAACATGCCATCAATCTTGACAGGGCTACGAGAATCCCGGTTTGTGCCGACGGGCAGTTGGGGGCCGGAAAGGGTGCTGATGGCGATTCGACCAGTCCCGGGAGTGCTGCGCTTGGCGGCGTTGCTCTCCGTGGCACTCATGGTGCTCGCGGGCTGCAGCTATTCCAATCTCCCCAAGGCCGAACGTCCGGTGCCGGGCATGCTCACCGCCAAGATGCGCCAGCTCGCCATGAAGGACACGGCGCCGATCTTCATCCGCATCTTCAAGGAAGAATCGCAGATGGAGATCTGGAAGCAGCAGGACGACGGCCGCTACGGCCTGCTCAAGACCTATTCCATCTGCAAGTGGTCGGGGGCGCTGGGACCGAAGAAGCAGGAGGGCGACCGCCAGGCGCCCGAAGGCTTCTACACGGTCACGCCGGCGCAGATGAACCCGAACTCCAGCTACTACCTGTCGTTCAATATCGGCTATCCGAACGCCTATGACCGGTCGCTGGGGCGCACCGGCTCCAACCTGATGGTGCACGGCGCCTGCTCGTCGTCCGGGTGCTATTCGATGACCGACAAGGATGCCGGCGAGATCTTCTCGCTGGCGCGCGACGCCTTCCGCGGCGGCCAGCGGGCCTTCGAGATCCAGGCGTTCCCCTTCCGCCTGACGCCGGAGAACCTGGCCAAGCATCACGACGACGCGAACATGGATTTCTGGCGGATGCTGAAGGTCGGCTACGATTCCTTCGAGCTGACGCACGTCCCGCCCAAGGTCGATGTCTGCGACCGGCACTATGTGTTCAACGCCGATGCGGGTGATGCCACGTTCGATCCGTCGGGGGCGTGCCCGGCCTATACGGTGCCGCAGCAGCTTGCGGACGCGCTGCAGAGAAAGCAGGCCGAGGACGACGCCAAGTTCGCGCAGGACGTCGCCATGCTGGAGCAGAAGCAGCAGACGGCGGCGGCCCGTCAGCGGGCGGAAGCGGAGCAGGAGGCCAATCCTTCGTTCATCGAGCGCATGCTGGGCGCCCGGCCGCAATCGGCGGCACCGGCGGCGGCGACGCCGGTCGTGCCGCCCGCGCCGCAAGCCTCGATGGCGCCGAAGGCGACCGTGCCGACGCCGAAGCTGGCCCCGGCGCTGGCCACGGATGCCCCCGTGCCGGCTCCGAGCATGACGACGACGGCCACGGTGGCACCAGCGGCGGCACGGGAGCCTGCCGCGGCACCGGCGCCCGGCACGATCACCCCGGCCATGACGCCGACGATCCAGCCGGTCGGCAAGTTCGTGAAGAAGAAGTTCCTGTGGCCGGGCGACGACACCACGCAGGCCGCCACCGGGCAGCCGTCAGGCTGAAGCCGTCAGGCTGAGCGAAGCAACGGCGCCGTGCGCTCAGGCCAGGCGGCCGTGGCAGTGCTTGTATTTCTTGCCGGAGCCACAGGGGCAGGGGGCGTTGCGCGGAACCTTGCCCCATGTCGCCGGATTCTGCGGGTCGATCTGCGCGGCAAGCGCGCCGGCCCCGGCGGCGTAGCGTCCGTTGCGCACCGGCTGCTGGCGGCCGTCGGCCGGCGGTGCATCGAGCATCTCGTTCTCGCCGGTGAGCGGGTCGGGATGGCTCGCCTGCATCGCCTCGAAATCGCCTTCCGGCGCCAGCGGCGGCGGGCGCTGCACCAGCTCGATGTGCATGATCTGGCGGGTCACCGCCTCGCGCAGGCGCGTCAGCAGGCCCTGGAAGTGCTCGAAGGATTCGGTCTTGTATTCGATCAGCGGGTCGCGCTGGGCATAGCCGCGGAAGCCGATCACCTGGCGCAGGTGGTCGAGCACGACCAGGTGCTCGCGCCATAGAAAATCGAGGGTCTGCAGCAGCACCGCCTTCTCGACCTGGCGCATGACGTCCGGCGAGAAGCGGGCGGTGCGCGAGGCGGCCATCTCGTCGCTGGCGCGCGCGATGCGATCGCGCACCTCCTCCTCGGCGATGCCCTCTTCCTTCGCCCAGTCGGCGATCGGCAGGTCGAGGCCGATGACATCGAGAATCTCGTCGTGGAGGCCGGTGGTGTCCCACTGCTCGGGGTAGGCGCGCTCCGGGATGTGCCTGCTGACGAGGGTGTCGACCACCTCGTTGCGCATCTCGTGGATGGTGTCGGTCACCACCTCCTGCGACATGAGCTCGATGCGCTGGTCGAAGATCGCCTTGCGCTGGTCGTTCATCACGTCGTCGTACTTGAGCAGGTTCTTGCGGATGTCGAAGTTGCGTCCCTCGACCTTCTGCTGGGCCTTCTCCAGGGCGCGGTTGATCCACGGATGGACGATGGCCTCGTCTTCCTGGAGGCCGAGCTTCTGCAGCATGCCGTCCATGCGCTCGGAGCCGAAGATGCGCATGAGGTCGTCCTGCAGCGACAGGAAGAACTTGGAATGGCCGGGGTCGCCCTGGCGCCCGGAGCGGCCGCGCAGCTGGTTGTCGATGCGCCGGCTCTCATGACGCTCGGTGCCGAGAACGTACAGCCCGCCGGCGGCCAGCGCCTGCTGCTTCAGTTCTTCGATCTCGGCCTGGATGGCCGCAATGCGCTCCTTGCGCTCGGGCCCCTCCGGTATGTCGGCGAGCTCCTGGCGGATGCGCATGTCGATGTTGCCGCCGAGCTGGATGTCGGTGCCGCGGCCGGCCATGTTGGTGGCGATGGTCACCGCGCCGGGCACGCCGGCCTGGGCGATGATGAAGGCTTCCTGCTCGTGATAGCGGGCGTTGAGGACCTGATGCGTAACCTTTTGCTGGTGCAGCATCTCGGAGAGGATCTCCGACTTGGCGATCGAGGTGGTGCCGACCAGGATCGGCTGGCCGCGCTTGCGGCAGTCCGCGATGAGGGTGATGATCGCCTTGTATTTCTCGTCGGCCGTCCGATAGACCTCGTCGTCGTCGTCGATGCGGATCATCGGCTGGTTGGTCGAAACTTCGATCACGTCGAGGCCGTAGATGTCGCCGAACTCCTCCGCCTCGGTCACCGCCGTGCCGGTCATGCCGGCGAGCTTGTCGTACATGCGGAAGTAGTTCTGGAAGGTGATCGAGGCGAGCGTCTGGTTCTCCGGCTGGATCGGCTGGTGCTCCTTGGCCTCCAGCGCCTGGTGCAGGCCCTCGGAGAAGCGCCGGCCGGGCATCATGCGGCCGGTGAACTCGTCGATGATGACCACCTCGCCGTTGCGGACGATGTAATCCTTGTCGCGCTCGAACAGGCGGTGGGCGCGGAGCGCCTGCTGGATGTGGTGGACGACGGTGACGTTGTCGATGTCGTAGAGCGATTCGCCCTTGAGCATGCCGGCTTCGGAGAGCAGCTTCTCCAGCTTGACGTTGCCAGCCTCGGTGAAGGTGGCGGTGCGCTGCTTCTCGTCGACCTCGTAGTCCTCGGCGACGAGATGCGGGATGAAGGTGTCGATGGTGTTGTAGAGCTCGGAGCGGTCGTCGAGGGGACCGGAGATGATCAGCGGCGTGCGCGCCTCGTCGACCAGGATCGAATCGACCTCGTCGACGATGGCGAAGTTGTGCCCGCGCTGAGCCATCGACGGCAAATCGTACTTCATGTTGTCGCGCAGATAGTCGAAGCCGAACTCGTTGTTGGTGCCGTAGGTGATGTCGCAGGCATAGGCGGCGCGCCGCTCATCGTCGTCGAGACCGTGGACGATCACGCCGACGGTCATGCCGAGGAACTTGTAGATCTGCCCCATCCACTCGGCGTCGCGGCTGGCCAGGTAGTCGTTGACGGTGACCACGTGGACGCCCTTGCCCGGCAGCGCGTTGAGATAGACGGCGAGCGTCGCCACCAGGGTCTTGCCTTCGCCGGTCTTCATCTCGGCGATGGCGCCTTCGTTGAGCACCATGCCGCCGACGAGCTGGACGTCGAAGTGGCGCTGGCCGAGCGTGCGCTTGGCGGCCTCGCGGACCGTGGCGAAAGCGGGGGCGATCAGGCTGTTGAGCTCGACGCCGTCGGCGAGCTGGCGGCGAAACTCCTCGGTGCGGGCGCGCAGGTCCTCGTCGGACAGCGCCGCGACCTCGTCCTCGAGCGCGTTGATCTCGGCGACCTTGGGAGCGTAGGTCTTGAGCCGGCGGTCGTTGGACGTACCAAAGAGCTTGCGAGCGATTGAGCCAAGTCCGGCCATGATAAAGAAAATCCTTGAGCTTTCAGGTGTCCCAGCCGGGCGTGGCGCCGGCGCGAGCCGCCGACATTGTCGTCCCCGCGACGAACGCCGGCACGGGATACCGTCGTCACCGCTTAAGGATTCAAAACGTTCTGGACGCCAAGCGTGGAGACAGATAAGAGGGGGGCTAATCGATGTCAACGGCGCAACCCGGAGCCGAGCACCGTCATTCGATTGCCGCATTGAGGCCGTCGAAGGAAATCCCGATCAACCCGAACGGAAGTGTTTCTATGACCGTTAAGGCCAGAATTTGGCACCGCGGAGCCGGAATCGCGCTCGCCGCATTGTTTGCCGTCGCCGCCCTGCCGCAACTCGCGTTTGCCACGGACCCTGTCCCCGATACCGTCGTCGCCCGGGTCGACGGAATGGAAATCACCGAGGCGGACCTGTCCCAGGCGGCGCTCGATTTCCGCGACCAGATCGCCCAGCTGCCCGCCGATCAACGCCGCGCCCAGCTGCTCCAGCACCTGATCGACACCAGGCTTTCGGCACGCGCCGCCGAGGCCGCAGGCCTCGACAAAAATCCGGAGGTGCAGCACCGCCTGCAGACGGTGCGCGACCGCACCCTGCAACTTGAATATGTGCGCACCACGGTGCTGGCGGCGGTGACCGACGAGGCGCTGCACAAGCGTTTCGACGAATTGGCGAAGTCGTTCGTGCCGCAGGACGAGTACCAGGCCGCGCATATTCTGGTGAAGACCGAGGACGAGGCCAAGGCGATCATCGCCGAGCTCGACAAGGGCGGTGATTTCGCGGCGATCGCCAAGGAAAAATCGCTCGATACCGGCTCTGCCGCCAAGGGCGGAGACCTCGGCTTCTTCGACCCCAAGCAGATGGTGAAGCCTTTCGCCGATGCCGTGGCGGCGATGAAGGTGGGCACCTATACCGAGACGCCGGTGCAGTCGCAGTTCGGCTGGCACATCATCAAGCTCGAGGCGACGCGCAAGCAGCCGGCGCCGACCTATGACCAGGTTGCCCAGCAGCTCCGCCAGCAGATGGTCTCCGAGCTGTTCACGAAGACCATGCAGGATCTGCGCGCCAAGGCCAAGATCGAGATCGTCCAGACGGCGGCCCCCGCGCCGGCGAGCCCTGCGCCTGCGACTCCTGCGCCGGCAGCGCCCGCAAAGTGAGCTGACGGGGGGCAGGATGGCTGGTCTGTCGCCTCTGGCGCCGGCCGCGTTCCCGGACCTGCCGGCGCTCGGCGGTGTGCGCTTTGCCACCGCCGAGGCCGGCATCAAGTACAAGAACCGCCGCGACGTGCTGCTGATGCTCTTCGACAAGGGCACCGAGGTCGCCGGCGTGTTCACGCAGTCGAAATGCCCGTCGGCGCCGGTCGAATGGTGCAAGGCGGCGCTTCCCTCCGGCAGGGCGCGGGCGCTGCTGGTGAATTCCGGCAATGCCAATGCCTTCACCGGCAAACGCGGGCGCGAGGCGGTGAAGCTCTCCGCAGCGATGACGGCCAAGGTCGCCGGCTGTCCGCCACGCCAGGTCTTCCTCGCCTCGACCGGGGTCATCGGTGAGCCGCTCGATGCGGCGAAGTTCGACGCCGTGCTGGCGACGACCGCGGGGCGTGCTGCGCCCGGCCCGTGGCTGGATGCGGCGCGTGCGATCATGACCACCGACACCTATCCCAAGGGTTCGAGCCGACGGGTGGCGCTCGGCGGCGCGACGGTGACCATCAACGGCATCGCCAAGGGGGCGGGCATGATCGCCCCCGACATGGCGACGCTGCTCTCCTTCGTGGTCACCGATGCGCCGATCGCGGCCCCCGTTCTGCAGGGCCTGTTGTCGAAGGGGGTGACCGACAGCTTCAATGCGATCACGGTCGACAGCGACACGTCGACCTCCGACACGCTGCTGCTCTTTGCCACTGGCGCGGCGAAGGATGCACCGCGTATCACAAGCGCGACCGACCGGCGGCTCGGGGCCTTTCGCGCCGCGCTCAACGAGGTGCTGCGTGACCTTGCCCATCAGATCGTGCGCGACGGCGAGGGGGCGCGGAAATTCGTCGAGATCCGGGTCAAGGGCGCGGTCTCCAAGAAGTCGGCGCGCCGCATCGGTATGGCGATCGCCAATTCGCCATTGGTCAAGACGGCGATCGCCGGCGAGGACGCCAACTGGGGCCGCATCGTCATGGCGGTGGGCAAGGCGGGCGAGCCGGCCGAGCGCGACAAGCTGGCGATCTGGTTCGGTGGTGTGCGTGTGGCGGTGAAGGGCGAGCGCGACCCGACCTATACGGAAGAGGCCGCCTCGGCCGAGGTGAAGAGAGCGGACATCGTCATCACTGTCGATCTCGGCATCGGCAAGGGCAGCGATACGGTGTGGACCTGCGACCTCACCAAGGACTACGTCGCCATAAACGGCGACTACCGGAGCTGAGATGCGCGGCGTCTTTCCGTTCGTTCCCGCCAAGACGGGAACCGAGGCCGGAATTGCATCACGGCACGGAAGCGCGGCTGTGCCGCGACGTCTTGCGCTGGATCCCCGATCACGCGACGCGGCTTCGCCGCACGCTTCCGGGGATGAATGGTAGGGCCATGTGCGACCGCTGCGAGACCAATCCGGTGATCCTGGTCGCGGCCTGTGCGCTGATCGACCGCGATGGACGGGTGCTCATCACCCAGCGGCCGGCGGGCAAGGCGCTGGAGGGCTATTGGGAATTCCCCGGCGGCAAGATCGAGCACGGCGAGACGCCGGAGCAATCGCTGATTCGCGAGCTCGACGAGGAACTCGGCATCGACGTGTCGGCCGCCTGCCTGGCGCCGCTCTCGTTCGCCAGCCACGCCTATGAGCACTTCCACCTGCTGATGCCGCTCTATGTCTGCCGCAAATGGCAGGGCACGCCGCAGGGGCGCGAGGGGCAGCAGCTCAAATGGGTGCGGGCGAAGGACCTCCGCGACCACAAGATGCCGCCGGCGGATGTGCCGCTGATCCCGGTGTTAATCGATCTTTTATAGTTCTCTTTGACAATTCCTTAACCGTGCCGCCCCGGCGAGCCGAAGGAATTGTCATGTCGATCAGATATCCCGATGAAGCCATCCTGCCGCCGACGGGAGAGGCCGATCCGCGTCCAGCCCGACTGAAGCCGGCGGCCTTCGTGCCGATCGCGATTGCGCTCATCGGCGTCGCCGCGATCCTGCTCGGCGCGTTGCCGGCGCGCGACCCCGCTACGGAAATCAGCAAGGCCGACGGGATCGATCCGGTGATGACCGGCTCCGTCCAGCCGGCATCCCTCGCCGACATGTCGCCGGCGGACCAGCGCCACGCGCTGGAGATGCTGGACCGGTAGCCTGTACCTCATCCTGAGGTGCCTGCCGAAGGCAGGCCTCGAAGGATGAGCGGCCCATGGTTCGAGGCTCGCTCCGCGCGCACCTCACCATGAGGCCGTACGCTACCGTCCCGTCTTCTCGCCGGCCGGCTTCTCGACGGTGCCCAGCGCGTCGGCGAGGCGCATGCGGGCGCTGCCGGGCCGCAAGGGTTGCTGCTGGCTCTCATGCGGCGCCCAGCCGGACAGGGAAATGATTTCAAAGGTGGCGCGCAGGCGCCCGTCGGCATCGGCAAAACGCTCGCCATAGATCTCGACCGCGCGCATCAGCACCGTTCGGCGGAGCGGCCGCCGCTCGCGCTCGACAAGCACGTTGGTCAGGCCCATGGCACGCAGGTCGTGCATCAGGTGGAGCGCCGAGGCATAGCGCACGGTGTGGCGATCCTGATCGGCGACCGGCAGGGCGAAGCCGGCGCGCTGAATGAGGGCACCGGCGGTCCTGACGTCGGTGAAGGGCGCGACGCGCGGCGAGGCGCCGCCGGCGATCTCCGCCTCGGCCACAGCGAAGGCCTCGCGCAGCTCGACGAGCGTGTCGCCGCCAAGAAGAGCGGCAAGGAACAGGCCGTCCGGCTTCAGCGCCCGGCGCATCTGGGCGAGCGCCCCCGGCAGATCGTTGGCCGCGTGGAGGGCGAGGACCGACACGGCAAGGTCGAGGCTTTCGGGGGCAAATGGCAGGAGCTCGGCGTCGCCGACCGCGTCGGGCCGGGTCTCGGCGATGCGGTCCAGCTTGAGGACGCGGTCGACCTGATGCGTTGCGGCGAGCACAGGCAGCGGGCTGCCGATCTCGAGGCCACAAGCGAAGCGGCGCTTCACCGCCGCCAGACGCTCGGCCATGTCCTCGGCGACCATGCGCCAGAGGAAGTCGGCTCCGGCCATGGGCGAGCGCAGCGCCCGTCGCCGGCGAGCGTCGGCGAGGGCGTGGTCGAAGATCAGGGGCGGTCCGCTCATGGCGCCGGTTATGGGGTGGCGCATGGCCGGCGTCAAAGACCGGCGATGGCGCCGTCTCGTGGCGGGCGGTAGACTTGGCGGCGATGGAACGCACGGGCGACCAGATTTTCGACCACGCAGGGAAGGTGCCGGCTGCGGCGCGCGTGCGGTCCGCCGCCGCGGGTTTCGGCCGCCGGCTGGTCGATCTCGCTTTGCCGCCGCAGTGCCTGGCCTGCCACGCGCCGGTGGCGGAGATGGGGTCGCTGTGCCCGTCCTGCTGGTCGCGCCTGAAGCTCATCGAGCGGCCCTATTGCGAGCGGCTGGGCGTCCCCTTCGCCTACGATCTCGGGCCTGGCGCCCTGTCGGCGGAGGCGATCGCCGACCCGCCGCCCTTCGACCGAGCCCGCGCGGTGGCGGTCTATGACGACGTCGCCCGCCGCCTGGTCCACGGCCTCAAATATCGCGACCGGCTGGAGCTTGCCCGCTGGATGTCCGGCTGGATGGCGCGGGCGGGAGCGGACCTTTTCGACAACGCCGATGTCATCGTCCCGGTGCCGCTGCATCGCCGGCGACTATGGTGGCGGCGCTACAACCAGTCGGCACTGCTGGTCCATGCGCTCTCGGTTACCGCTGGCAGGCCGGTTGCCAATGATGCGCTGGTGCGCATCCGGGCGACGGCGCAGCAGGTAGGGCTTTCGGCGGAGGAACGCGACCGCAACGTGCGCGGTGCCTTCCGGGTGACGGCGGAGGGCAAGCGCCAGATCGCCGGGCGGCGCGTGCTTCTGGTGGACGATGTCTATACCACCGGGGCGACGGTCAAGGCCGGCACGCGGGCGCTCATCCGGGCTGGGGCCGGGGCCGTCAATGTCCTCACCTTCGCCCGGGTTGTCAAAGGCACCATTTGATCGACATATAACGATTATGGAAACAGACTCTGCATCTTCATCCACGCCGCCGGTGGTCATCTATACCCGCCAGTTCTGCGGCTTCTGTTCAGCTGCCAAGCGGCTGCTCGACGGCAAGGGCGTGATCTATGTCGAGCACGATGCCACGGGTAAGCCGGAGCTGCGCGTGGAGATGATCCAGCGGGCCAAGGGCCGGCATACCTTTCCGCAGATCTTCATCGGCGACACGCATGTCGGCGGCTTCAACGAGCTGTCGCAATGGGAGCATAGCGGGGCGCTGGATGTGGCGCTGAAGGGAAAGCCGGACGCGGCATGACGAGCTTCGTGGCAGCGGCCGTGCAGATGCGGAGCGGCATTTCCGTCGACGCCAATGTCGTGGCGGCGGAAGCCTTGATCCGTCAGGCCGCGGCGGCGGGTGCCCTCTATGTGCTGACGCCGGAAATGACCAATGTGCTCGACCGCAAGCGGCCGCGGCTGCTCGCGGCGATCTCGCCGGAGGAGAGCGACCCGGCGCTCGCCCGCTTCCGCGCGCTGGCGAAGGAACTCAGCATCCACCTGCACATCGGCTCGATGGCGGTCAGGCTCGGCGCGGACGGGGAGGACCGGGTCGCCAACCGCGCCTTCCTGATCGCACCCGATGGTGCCATCCGCGCCCGCTACGACAAGATCCATATGTTCGACGTCGACCTTGCTGGCGGCGAGAGCTATCGCGAATCGCTGCTCTACCGGCCGGGCAATGTGGCGGTTGTCGCCGAGCTGCCGTGGGCGCGCCTCGGCCTCACCATCTGCTACGACGTGCGCTTTCCCCATCTCTACCGGGCGCTCGCCAAGGCGGGCGCGACGGTGCTGGCGGTGCCGTCCGCCTTCACCCGCACCACCGGCGAGGCGCATTGGCATGTGCTTATCCGCGCGCGGGCGATCGAGACCGGCAGTTGGGTGATTGCCGCGGCGCAGGGTGGCAGCCATGAGGACGGGCGCGAGACCTATGGCCACTCGATGATCGTCGACCCCTGGGGGCGGATCGTCGCGGAAGCCGAACGCGAGCCCGGCGTCATCCTGGCGGAGATCGACGCGGAAGAAAGCCGCAAGGCGCGGGCTGCGATCCCGGCACTTGCCAACGAGCGTGCCTTTGCACCGCCGGCTGCTCCGGTCGCGGAGATGGAGCCGGTGTCGTCATGATCCGCTACACGCTCCGCTGCTCCAAGGGCCACGCCTTCGAGACGTGGTTCCGCGGGATGGACGACTACGACCGCGCGGTGAAGGCCGGCGAGGCGGCTTGCCCGGTCTGCGGCGACACCAAGGTCGAGAAGGCGCTGATGGCGCCGGCGGTGTCCGGCACCAAGAAGAGCACCGAAGGCGGCAAGACGGAGCGTGTCAAGCTCGCCGCCCCCGATCCGCGCCAGCAGGCGATGCGCGAGGCGATCAAGGCGCTGCGCAAGCAGGTGACCGAGAATGCCGATTATGTCGGCGACAAGTTCGCCGAGGAGGCGCGCAAGATCCACTACAGCGAAGTGGAGGCGCGCGGCATCTATGGCGAGGCGACCGGCGACGAGGCGCAGGCGCTGGCCGACGAGGGGATCGACTTCCTGCCGCTGCCGTCATTGCCCGAGGACAGGAACTGAGCCTGGTCCATGTGGACGCGGCAGCCTCAGCCCAGGCGCTCGAGATCCTCCGGCTTGCGGACCGTAACATCGAGGTCGCGCACCAGGCCGTCGGCAAGGGCATAGACCCAGCCGTGGACGCTCACCGTCTGGCCGCGTGCCCACGCCTCCTGCACGAAGACATCCGAGGCGACGTTACGCACCTGGCGGATGACGTTCAGTTCGCACAGGCGGTCGAGGCGGGCGCCGGGCTCGGCGATGGTGTCGAGTTCATGCTTATGGTCGTGCGCCACCTCGCGGATCGGATGCAGCCAGTGGTCGATCAGCCCGCGGCGCTTGCCGTCGACGGCTGCTGCGATGCCGCCGCAGCCATAATGGCCGACGACCATGACGTGCCTCACCTTGAGCACGTCGACGGCGAACTGCAGGACCGAGAGATAGTTGGCGTCCTGGGGCGGGGCGAGATTGGCGACGTTGCGGTGGACGAACAGCTCGCCGGGATCGAGGCCGACGATCTCGTTGGCCGGCACGCGGCTGTCGGAGCAGCCGATCCACAGATATTCCGGCGCCTGCTGGCGGACCAGCCGGCGGAAGAATTCGGCATCGCCGGCGATTTTCCCGGCGGCCCAGGCGCGGTTGTTGGCTTTGAGGTTGTCGAGCATCGGCGGCGCCATCTGTTTTGTGGTTCGGCCGTTCGTTCATGCCGGAGGGATTGACCCGGATCAAGGCTCAGCGCCCCGACGGGACCAAGGTCGCAGCGATGTCGGCCCGCGGGCAAGGACCGCGGGCGGGCGATGCATTCGACCGAAACCAACATCGGGAGGAGCCGACAAATGGCCGACGTGAAGATTTGCGTATTCAAGGGCGACGAACGCGACCCGGCAACGACCGTCACCATTCCGGGCGGCGTGCTCAAGATCGCCTCCAAACTCATCCCCAACAAGGCCGTCGCGGCGCTCAAGGATCAGGGCATCGAACTCGAAGCGATCATTCGTCTCTCGGAGAACCCGGAGGCCCACGGCAAGCTTGTCGAGGTCGAGGACCATCAGAAGAACGAAAGGGTCGTCATCTCGCTGGAATAGCGTAGAGCCGTCCTTCACGTTCTGAATCAGGTTGAAGTTGCGCCGGCGGCCGAATTCGTGAGTACGCTGAATTGGTTGGCCGATTCCGTTGAGGACGCGATTCTAGTCCCTTGCCGCCGCCATCATGTAGTTGACGTCCATGTCGGACGTCAGGCGGAAGCGGTCGACGAGCGGCACATACATGACGCCGGTCTCGGCCGTGGGCGCCAGGCCGGCGGCGCGATAGGCGGTCCCGAGTTCTTCCGGCGTCACCAGTTTGTCGTAGTCGTGGGTGCCGCGCGGCAGCCAGCGCAGAACGTACTCGGCGCCGACGATGGCGAGCAGGTAGGCCTTGCGGGTGCGGTTGATGGTCGAGGCGATGGTCAGCCCGCCGGGTTTGACCATGCTCGCCGCCGTGGCGACGAAGGCGGCGACGTCGGTAACGTGCTCGACCACCTCCAGGGTCAGGACGACGTCGAAACGCTTGCCGGCGGCGGCCAGCTCCTCCGCGGTGGTGGCGCGGTAGTCGATGGCAAGGCCGGCCTCGGCGGCGTGCAAATTTGCCGCGGCGATGGTCTCGCCCGATGGGTCGATGCCGACGACGGCGGCGCCCATGCGCGCCAGCGGCTCGGTCACCAGCCCGGCGCCGCAGCCGACATCGAGGATTGCCAGGCCGGCAAGGGCGGTTGGCGACTTCGGATCGCGGCCGAAACGGGCGCAAATCTCACCCTTGATCCAGGTGAGGCGCAGCGGGTTCAGCCGGTGCAGCGGCCGCATGGGCCCGTCCGGGTCCCACCAGCGTGTGGCCAGAGCGGAGAAGCGGGCGACCTCGGTCGGGTCGACGGTATGGGCGGCGGCGTTCATCATGCCAATCTAGCCGAGGCGCTCGCCCGTTGCGACCGCCCCGCCAAGCGGCTATGAAAGCGCGCCTTTTCGGGGAGGCCGGCCAGGGCCGGCAGCAGAGTGTTATGGCACGCCTTGTCATGAAGTTCGGCGGCACGTCGGTCGCCGATATCCCCCGGATCAGGAACGTTGCCCGGCATGTGAAGCGCGAGGCCGAAGCCGGCCATCAGGTGGCGGTGGTGGTCTCGGCCATGGCCGGCTTCACCAACCAGCTGGTGGCGTGGACCCGCGAGGTGGCGCCGATGCACGACGCCCGCGAATACGACACGGTGGTGGCGGCCGGCGAGCAGATCACCGTCGGGCTTCTGGCGATCGCGCTGCAGGAGCTTGGCGTCAACGCAAGATCCTGGCTCGGCTGGCAGATTCCGATCCACACCGATACCGCCCACGGCGCGGCGCGCATCACCGACATCGAGGGCAGGCTGCTTGGCGAGCGCCTGGGTCAAGGCCAGGTGGCGGTGGTCGCCGGCTTCCAGGGGGTGGCGCCCGACAACCGGGTGGCGACGCTCGGCCGCGGCGGCTCGGATACCAGCGCGGTGGCGCTGGCCGCAGCGCTCGGGGCCGACCGCTGCGACATCTACACCGACGTCGACGGCGTCTATACGACCGACCCGCGTATCGTGCCCAAGGCGACCCGGCTGCCGCGGATCGCCTACGAGGAAATGCTTGAAATGGCCTCGCTCGGGGCCAAGGTGCTCCAGGTCCGCTCGGTGGAGCTGGCCATGCTGCACGGCGTGCGCACCTTCGTGCGGTCGAGCTTCGACGATCCCGACTCGCCGGAACTGGTCAATGCCCTTGAGCCGCCGGGAACCCTCATCTGCGACGAGGACGAAATCGTGGAAAAGCAAGTCGTCAGCGGCATCGCCTACACCAAGGACGATGCCCAGATCTCGCTCCGCCGGGTTGCCGACAAGCCCGGTGTCGCGGCGGCCGTCTTCGGGCCGCTGGCCGCGGCCAACATCAATGTCGACATGATCGTCCAGAACGTCTCGGAAGACGGGACGCTGACCGACCTGACCTTCACGGTGCCGATCGTCGACTATGACCGGGCACGCAAGGTGCTGGAAGGCGCCCGCGGCGAGGTCGGCTACCAGAATCTGCAAGGGTCCACCGACGTGGCCAAGATCTCGGTGATCGGCATCGGCATGCGCAGCCACGCCGGCGTCGCGGCCGAGTGCTTCCGGGCGCTGGCGGGCAAAAGCATCAACATCCGGGCGATCACGACGTCCGAAATCAAGATATCGGTGTTGATCGATGCACCCTACACCGAGCTTGCGGTACGGACTTTGCATTCGCTATACGGGCTCGACAACCACTGACCGGCGCTTGTGGGCGCGGCGGGTTATGGCCGGCGAACCCTGAAAAGTGACCGAGAACGCCCGAGGATAGCGGTGATGCGGGGCAATCCCCCCGCTGGGCCGCGCGTTTTGCTTCGTCGGCTCCGCGAAATCATGGCGGAGCCGATCAGCGCGCAGGCCCGGCTCGACAAGATCGTGGCGCAGATCGCGGCCAACATGGTGGCCGAGGTGTGCTCGGTCTATGTCCTGCACGCTGACGGCAACCTGGAACTCTACGCCACCGAAGGTCTGAAGGCCGAGGCCGTCCACCACGCCTCGCTGCGCATCGGCCAGGGCCTGGTCGGCACCATCGCCGAGGAAGCCCGGCCGCTGAACCTGCCCGACGCCCAGCAGCACCCGGCCTTCCGCTACATCCCGGAGACCGGCGAAGAGATCTACCACTCCTTCCTCGGCGTGCCGGTGCTGAGGGCCGGACGCACGCTCGGCGTGCTCGTCGTCCAGAACCGGGCGCACCGCACCTATCACGAGGAAGAGGTCGAGGCGCTGCAGACCACGGCGATGGTGCTCGCCGAGATGATCGCGGTCGGCGAGCTCTCCGGCCTCGGCCGGCCGGGCACGTCGCTCGAACTCAAGCGCCCGATCGCGATCAGCGGCCTGCCGCTGTGCGAGGGCGTCGGCCTCGGCCTCGCCGTGCTGCATGAGCCGCGCGTGGTGGTGACGGCGCTGATCGGCGAGGACGCGACGGAAGAATCACGCCGCCTCGACGAGGCGATCGCCGGCCTCAGGCTGTTCGTCGACGACATGCTGTCGCGTGACGATATCGCGACGGCGGGCGAACATCGCGACGTGCTGGAAGCCTATCGCATGTTCGCCAACGACCGCGGCTGGGCGCGGCGCATGCACGAGGCAATCCGCAACGGCCTGACGGCGGAGGCGGCAGTCGAGAAGGTGCAGAGCGACATGCGGGCGCGCATGCTGCGCCAGACGGCGCCGTTCCTGCGCGAACGCCTGCACGACTTCGACGACCTGACCAACCGGCTGCTGCGCGTGCTGATGAACAAGCCGCACGGCCCCGGCGGCGAGGAGCTGCCCAAGGACGCCATCATCGTGGCGCGCAACATGGGCGCCGCCGAGCTGCTCGACTACGACCGCGAACACATTCGCGGGCTGGTGCTGGAAGAGGGCGGGCCGACCAGCCACGTCACGGTCGTCGCCCGCGCGCTCGGCATCGCCGTGGTCGGCCGCGCCGCCAATGCCGTGGCGCTGGTCGACAACGGCGACGCGGTGATCGTCGATGGCGTCGCCGGCGAGGTACACCTGCGCCCCAATGCCGACGTCGAAGCTGCCTATGCCGAGAAGGTGCGTTTCCGCGCCAGGCGGCAGGAGCAGTTCCAGCTTCTCCGCGACAAGCCGTCGGTGACCGCGGACGGGCAGCCGGTGAAGCTGTTGATGAATGCCGGGCTGCTCGTCGACCTGCCGCACCTTTCCGAATCGGGCGCCGAAGGCATCGGCCTGTTCCGTACCGAGTTGCAGTTCATGGTGGCCGAGACCATGCCGCGGATGGAGGAGCAGAAGGCGCTCTATGGCGAGGTGATCAGGGTGGCGGGCGAACAGCCGGTCACCTTCCGCACCCTCGACATCGGCGCCGACAAGGTGCTGCCCTACATGACGGCGAACAACGAGGAGAACCCGGCCATGGGCTGGCGGGCGATCCGCATCGGCCTCGACCGGCCGGGCCTGCTGAGGACGCAGCTGCGCGCGCTGCTGCGGGCAGCGGGCGGGCGCGAGCTGCGCGTCATGCTGCCCATGGTCACCGATCTCGACGAGGTGAAGAAGGCCCGGGCGATGATCGACCGGGAAATCGACCAGATGCGCCGTCACGGCCATGCCGAGCCGACGCGGCTGATGCTCGGCGCCATGATCGAGGTGCCCTCGCTGCTCTTCCAGCTCGACGCTCTGGTCAGCGCCGTCGATTTCGTTTCGGTCGGCTCCAACGACCTGCTGCAGTTCATGATGGCGAGCGACCGCAGCAATACGCGGCTCGCCGGCCGCTTCGACGCGTTGTCGCGCCCGTTCCTCAGGGCGCTGAGGCAGATCGTGCGCGTGGCCGAGGGCAAGGTGCCGGTGACGCTGTGCGGTGAGCTTGCCGGCGACCCGCTGGGCGCCATGGCGCTGGTCGGCATCGGCTACCGGTCGCTGTCCATGTCGCCGGCCTCGATCGGCCCGGTCAAGGCGATGATGCTGGCGCTCGATTCCGGCAAGGTCGCCGCCAAGATCGATACGCTGCTGGCCAACGACTTCGGCGAGCACGGCGTGCGCGGCGAGCTTGCCGCCTTTGCCGAGGCCGAAGGCATTCCCTGCTAGCCGGATTCCGTGAACAGCGATGGCACGGCCGCCACCGCCACCGTGATACGATGCCAAGCCATGCCACCAACCGTCTCACTGCCCAGGGAAAAGATCGGCGCCGTCGTCGCCCGCATGGCGGAAATCGACGACCGCCTGTCGCGTCCGCTCGGCCGCGAGACGCTGGTCAAGCTCAGCCGTGAGCGCGCCGAACTGGAGCCGGTGCATGCGGCCGTCACCGAGCTGGAAGCGGCCGAGAAGGAACGCGCGGGGCTGGAATCGCTGCTTGCCGACCCGGAGATGGCCGAGATGGCCGAGGCCGAGAGCACGGCGCTCGACGAACGCATCGCTGATCTGAGCGAGAAGGTGCGCTTGCTGCTGCTGCCCAAGGACGAGGCCGACGAGAAGAACGCCATCCTCGAGATCCGCGCCGGCACCGGCGGCGACGAGGCGGCGCTGTTTGCCGGCGACCTGTTCCGCATGTACCAGCGCTATGCCGACCTGCACCACTGGAAGGTGGAGGTGCTGGAAGAGAACCCCGGCGAGTACGGCGGCTACAAGGAGATCATCGCCAGCGTGGTCGGGCGCGGCGTGTTCGCGCGGCTGAAGTTCGAATCGGGCGTCCACCGCGTGCAGCGCGTGCCGGAGACCGAGGCGAGCGGACGCATCCATACCTCGGCGGCGACGGTGGCGGTGCTGCCCGAGGCCGAGGACGTCGACGTGAAGATCAATCCGGACGAGATCCGCGTCGATACGATGCGGGCCTCGAGCGCCGGCGGCCAGCACGCCAACACCACCGATTCGGCGATTCGCATGACCCACGTCCCGACCGGCATCGTGGTCGTTTCCACCGGCCGCTCGCAACACCAGAACCGTAGCCAGGCCCTGCAGATACTGGCGACGCGGCTCTACGATCTGCAACGCCAGAAGGCGGACGATGAACGTTCGGCGGCGCGGCGCGGGCAGGTGGGCAGCGGCGACCGTTCCGAGCGCATCCGCACCTACAACTTCCCACAGGGGCGGGTGACCGACCACCGCATCAACCTGACGCTCTACAAGCTCGACCAGGTGCTGAACGGCGAGGCGCTCGACGAGGTCGTCGAGGCGCTGATCACCGAGCATCAGGCGAGCCTGCTGGCCGCCGAAAACGCGGCCTGATGACGGATAGCTCGGCTCCCCCTCACCCTGTGCCTCTCCCCGACGGGGAGAGGGGACGACGACAAGCGGCGCCGAACGCGGATGGCGAGACCATCGGAACGCTGCGCCGACGTATTGCGCGGAAGCTGACAGAGGCGTTCGCGGCGCGCGGCCATGACGGCACGCCGGCGCTCGATGCGCGTCTGCTCGTCGCCCATGCCGTGGGGCTCAGGCCGCAGGACGTGCCGCTCAAGGACGATGCGCCGGTCAGCGTCGCGCTGCGCGATCAGGCGCTTGGACTTGCCGAACGACGGGCGCAGGGCGAACCGGTGGCGCGCATCGTCGGCCACAAGGAATTCCACGGCCTCGATTTTGGTCTCTCGGACGACACGCTGGTGCCGCGGCCGGAGACCGAGACACTTGTCGATGCCGCGCTGGCGCTGATCGCCGAGGACGCGCCGGCGCGAGTCATCGACGCGGGGACCGGCAGCGGGGCGATCCTGCTGTCGGTGCTGGCCGAACGGCGGCAGGCGATCGGCATCGGCATCGACATCGCGCCGGGCGCGGTGCGGAGCGCGCGCGAGAACGCGATCCGCCTGGGGCTCGACGAGCGCGCCCTGTTCGTCGTCGGCGACTGGCTGGCGGCGGCAGGGCAGGCGGATGCAATCCTCGCCAACCCTCCCTACATAGAGGAAGAGGCGATCGGCCGGCTCGACGTCGAGGTGCGTGAGCACGATCCGATTCGGGCGCTGAATGGCGGCAAAGACGGCCTTGAGGTCTTTCGCGCGATCGTGGCCGAAAGCGGCCGGATGCTCGGCAAGAACGGCGTGCTGATGATGGAGATCGGGGCAGGGCAGGGCCCCCGGATCGCCGGGATTGGCGAGGCAAACGGCATGACGGTGCGCTTTGCACGCGATCTTGCCGGGATCGACCGGGTGGCGATCCTGGCGTGGCGCTGAACGGGCGCGGGACCAAACATGAAAAATACGCTTGGAAATCGGCCGCGAACCGGCTAGCTTCCAGGCGCCGTAGACAGGCGGACGCGTCCGTTATCGTGATTGTCATGGACGTGGGGTCGCGGCAGCGGAGGCTGGGGAGTTGCTCCGGACCGCATAAATGCGACCTCGTCACATCCGGATGTCCGGACCGTGCTTCTCAGTTCGGACAGATCGGACTGACGGGAGCTTTCCCGTTGGGGAAACCTTAACCGGGTGAGTCAACGTCGACAGGGGCCATATGGCGGAGCGGCGCGTTGCCGAATTCCGTCTCCGACCAAGGTGCTGCGCCTCGGCGTCAAGCACGCTGGGCCGTATGCAATGATTCCGGCGCACGAAGAGACAAGTCGATGAGACCAGGACAGCAGAACAAGCGCATGCGCGGTCGTAGCCGCAAGGGTCCCAATCCGCTGACCCGCTCGTTTGAGAGCAATGGCGGTGACGTGAAGATCCGCGGGACGGCGCTCCACGTCGCGGAGAAATATGTTCAGCTCTCCCGCGACGCCACCTCCTCGGGCGATCGGGTAGCGGCAGAGAACTATCTGCAGCACGCCGAGCACTACTACCGCATTCTGGCCGCCGCGCAGGCGCAGATGCCTCAGCCGCAGCCCGTCATGCGCAGCGACGACGACAGCGAGGGCGACGAAGAGGGCGACAACGCCGACGTCAACGGTTCCGGTCAGCCGCAGGGCCCCGTCCAGTACGGCAGCGATCAGTCGGGGTTCAATCCGGGCGACCCGCAGCCCTACGTCAACGGCAACGGCAACGTCCAGGATCAGCCTTACGAAGGCCAGTCGATGGAGAATCGCGGCGGCGATAACCGCGACCGCGGTGGCTTTCGTGGCGGGCGCCGTCGTCGGCCGTTCCGCGACCGCCAGGGCGGCGAGCACGGCAACGAGGCAAGCCCCGGCGAAGCGGCCGGCGGCGAGGCGGCGCAGGAAACGGCTGCCGCCGTGGCGCCGGCTGGCGAGGACTAACGGCGCTCCCGTTTCAGGTTTTCAAGGGGCTTTTCAGACCGGCGCGATGCGCGTGCCGGGGCTGAGGTCGCCGCCTGTCGCAACCCGCAGGTAGATGCCGCAATCGGGATGGCCGTAAGCCTCAAGCAGGCTTCGCGGCAGGGCCAGGTCGCGCGCCGCCGTCTCCGGGTTGACGTTGGTGGCGGCACAGCGGTCGATGCGGGCATAGGCCTCGAAGGCGACGTCGCCGGCGGCGACGGCCTTGCCCAACCAATCGAACTCGGCCCAGGCCGGTAACCCATCCACATAAAGATTGCTGCGGAAGCGCATGGGGTGGACGGCGACGCCCAGCGTCCTCTCGATGTCGCGCACCGTCTCCAGGTTGATGAGCGACAGGCACTTGGTTGCCGTGTCGGTGAAGGCGTGGCCGGGCGCCGAGACGATGCGCGTATCGCCACGCAGCTCGTCGGCCTCGTAGGCGTCGAAGAAGGCCTCCAGCGCCCCGCGCCCCTCGGCGGTGTCGAGACATCCGTCGGCGGCTACCTTGCCGTCCTTGCGGATAGTGAGGCACCGCGTCTTCTCGTCGAAGCGCGTCTGCAGGGCCGCCAGACGCTCGTTGCGCATCAGCATGAGGAAGGCGATCTTGGGCAGGTGCCTGGGCGCGGCGGGATCGAACGTCGACGGCCCATTCTCGATCGCCCAGGCGCGGTCGAAAGGAAGCGTCTCGCCGGCCGTGACGCGGACGCTTGCGAGCGGCTCCGGCGAAAGACCCTTCACCGGATAGCGGTAGATCGAAACAATCTCGGTCATGGCGGCAGGGATGCCGGTTGCTCGCCGCTCCGTCAAGCCACCTAATCGCGCACGTGGACCACGGCGATGTCGTCGGCATAGAGCCGGTGCCAGCCGGGCAGGCGGTCGAGCCAGGCATTGGCCGGCGTGCCGGGGGCGAGCAGTGTCGCCTTGATCTTGTACGTGTCGAGCAGGCGCTCGAGGCCGGGCAGGTCCTGGAGCGTGACGGCCCTGTAGTAGCGGTCGAAGAAGGCGCTGCCGTAGAGCTCGGTGCGGCCGTCGATGAAGGTGGGCACGCCCTCATAGACCAGGTAGCCGCCGAAATCGTACTGGTTGAGGATCGGGCCGGGATCGGCCTTCTTGAGCGCGGCGACAGCGCCCGCCGGGGTGATGTTGGCGTTCGGGGCATAGTGGAACGCGGCCGAGAGGGCGACGGTTGCCGGGACAAGGATGACCAGAAGAGCCGTCACCGCGACGACGACGACGCGGGAATTGCCGGCCTGGCGTGATCGGGCGCGAAGGGTGGCGATCTGGCTTGCCAGCGGGCGAGCGATGATGAGCGGTGCGATGAGGCCGAAGATCTCGGCGTTGCGATCGGCCGACAGCGCCATGTGGACGAGGCCAAGCAGGATGACGATGCGCACCGGCGGCAGCGTCACCCCGCGCCAGAGGGCGAAGCCGAGGCCGAGGAGAAGAACGGCCTCGATGCCACCGAAATGCGAGAAATCGGCGGGGCGCCATTCACTGATGATCGAGAGCGCCGGACCGAGGCCGAGGATCTTCGCGGTCATCAGCATCGACTGCCAGCCGTAGGGCGTGACACAGCCGGCTGCCAATGCCAGCAGGCCGAAGCCGACCCACTCAGCGACAGTACGCAACCGTGTTTCGGCCGGTGCCGAGACGATGGCGTCGAGGCCGAGGGCGCCGACCATCATGATGCCGAAGGTGAAGCCGCCGTGAAGATTCGCCCAAAGCACCATCAACGGCAGCAGCCACAGCGAGGGGGCGCGCTTGCCATCGGCGGCGCGCACCAGCCCGGCCACCCAGGCGACCATCACCGGGAAGGCGAGGATATGCGGGCGCGCGACGACATGGGGCGCGGCGAGCAGGAAGGCGAAAGCCGCGAACAGGATCGCGTAGAGCGGCTTGAGATCGTCGAGGAGAAAGCGGGTGAACAGGCCGAAGGCGAGCGCGACCGCAGCGGCGGCGAGCACCACCATGCCCGGCCAGCCGGCCGCCGCCTGGGCGGTGGCATAGAGGATCTGCGACAGCCATTCCTTGGCGATCCAGGGGCTCCCGGCAAAGGTGAAGGAAAAGGGATCGCGGGTGGGGAAGGCGCCGTGGTCGACGATCCAGCGGCCGACGACGATGTGCCAGTAGCTGTCGGCGTCGTTGAGCAGCTTGTCGCCGACGGTGAGCATTACGAGGTAGAGGACGCCGCCGACAGCGAGCGGGACGAGGGCCGGGGAGGCACGGCCGACGGCTGATGCTGCCGGCAAGGGCCGGCTGTCCTCGGATATGGCTGTCATCCCGCGGTTCCCTTGCGGCATTTCCCAAGGGACTGTGCCGGGTCAGGGATAAGGAAGGGTTAGCGGGATGGGGCCCATCCTTCGAGGGCCGGTTCGCGGCCACCTCAGGATGAGGTCTGTCATGCTGTGGCGGCGCCGCCAACGCTTGCGCAGGAAAAGCGCCGTGCCCATATCTTCGGCAGGCCGCGCCTGCGGGGCGGCTGCCGCTGGTTTCAGCGGAAATCCAATGTGAACGGACCGACGGGCCAGATTGGACGTCGGGGCCGGGTCAGGAGGCTTTGCATGAATTTCGAGACCTATACCGAGCGGGCACGCGGCTTCGTCCAATCGGCACAGACCGGGGCGCTTGCCGCCGGTCATCAGCAGTTCACGCCGGAACATCTTCTCAAGGTTCTGCTCGACGACCCCGAGGGTCTTTGCGCCGGGTTGATCGAGCGGGCGGGCGGCCGGGCGCGCGATGCGCTCAACGCGACCGAGCAGGCGCTTGCCGCGCTCCCCAAGGTGAGCGGTGGCTCGGGCCAGCTCTATCTGGCGCCGCCTCTGGCGAAGGTGTTCGACACCGCCGAGAAGATCGCCAAGAAGGCCGGCGACAGCTACGTCACGGTCGAGCGGCTGCTGCTGGCGCTGGCGATGGAGAAGGATGCCGGCACGGCGAAGATTCTCGCCAATGCGGGGGTCACGCCGCAGAGCCTCAACGGCGCCATCGAGGCAATCCGCAAGGGGCGCACGGCCGACACCGCCTCGGCCGAGAACCAGTACGACGCGCTCAAGAAATACACCCGCGACCTGACGGCGGACGCCCGCGAGGGCAAGCTCGACCCGGTCATCGGCCGCGACGAAGAGATCCGCCGCACCATCCAGGTGCTGGCGCGGCGCACCAAGAATAATCCGGTGCTGATCGGCGAGCCCGGCGTCGGCAAGACGGCGATCGCCGAAGGCTTGTCGCTGAGGATCGTCAATGGCGACGTGCCCGAGAGCCTCAAGGGCAAGAAGCTGCTGGCGCTCGACATGGGCGCGCTGATTGCCGGCGCGAAGTATCGCGGCGAGTTCGAGGAGCGTCTCAAGGGCGTCTTGAACGAGATCCAGGCGAGCGAAGGCGGCGTCATCCTGTTCATCGACGAGATGCACACGCTGGTCGGCGCCGGCAAGGCTGACGGCGCCATGGACGCCTCCAACCTGTTGAAGCCGGCGCTGGCGCGCGGCGACCTGCACTGCGTCGGCGCCACCACGCTCGACGAGTACCGCAAATATGTCGAGAAGGACGCGGCGCTCGCCCGGCGCTTCCAGCCGGTGTTCGTGGACGAGCCGACGGTGGAGGATACCGTCTCGATCCTGCGCGGCCTCAAGGAAAAGTACGAAGTGCACCACGGCGTGCGCATCACCGATTCGGCGCTGGTTTCGGCGGCTTCGCTCTCCAACCGCTACATCGCCGACCGCTTCCTGCCCGACAAGGCCATCGACCTGATGGACGAGGCGGCGTCGCGCCTCAGGATGCAGGTCGATTCCAAGCCGGAGGCGCTGGACGAACTCGACCGGCGCGTCATCCAGCTCAAGATCGAGCGCGAGGCGCTGAAGAAGGAGACCGACCAGGCTTCCAAGGACCGGCTCGTCCGGCTGGAGAAGGAACTGGCGGACCTGGAAGAGCAGTCGAGCGCGCTGACCCAGCGCTGGACCGCCGAGAAGGAGAAGCTGGCTTCGGCCAACAAGGTCAAGGAACAGCTCGACCAGGCGCGCATCGACCTCGACCGGGCGCAGCGTGCCGGCGACCTCGCCAAGGCCGGCGAACTCGCCTATGGCCGCATCCCGGAGCTGGAGCGGCAGCTGAAGGCCGCCGAGGAGCACCAGCGCGCCGCCGGCGACATGGTGGAGGAGGCGGTGACGCCCGACCACATCGCTCAGGTGGTGTCGCGCTGGACAGGCATTCCGGTCGACAAGATGCTGGAAGGCGAACGCGACAAGCTTCTGCGCATGGAAGACGAGCTCGCCAAGCGCGTCGTCGGCCAGGCAGAGGCCGTGCATGCGGTCTCGACCGCGGTGCGGCGCGCCCGCGCCGGCCTGCAGGACCCGAACCGGCCGATCGGTTCGTTCATGTTCCTGGGGCCTACCGGCGTCGGCAAGACCGAGCTCACCAAGGCGGTGGCGGCGTTCCTCTTCGACGACGAGACGGCGCTGATCCGCATCGACATGTCCGAATACATGGAGAAGCACTCGGTCGCCCGGCTGATCGGGGCGCCGCCCGGCTATGTAGGCTATGAGGAGGGCGGGGCGCTGACCGAGGCGGTGCGCCGGCGGCCCTATCAGGTGATCCTGTTCGACGAGATCGAGAAGGCGCACGCCGACGTGTTCAACGTGCTTCTGCAGGTGCTCGACGACGGGCGGCTGACCGACGGCCAGGGCCGCACGGTCGACTTCCGCAATACCCTCATCGTGATGACCTCGAACCTCGGCAGCGAGTTCCTCGCCAATCTCGGCGAGCATGAGGACGTCGATGCGGTGCGGGCGCCGGTGATGGACGTGGTCAGGGCGCATTTCCGGCCCGAGTTCCTCAACCGACTCGACGACATCATCCTCTTCCACCGGCTGAAGCGCAGCGACATGGGGCAAATCGTCGATATCCAGCTCGCCCGGCTGCAGAAGCTCACCGACGAGCGCAAGATCACGCTCGACCTCGACGAATTGGCGCGCGCGTGGCTGGCCGACAAGGGCTACGACCCGGTCTACGGCGCGCGGCCGCTGAAGCGGGTGATCCAGCGCGAGGTGCAGGATCCGCTGGCCGACAAGATGCTGGCCGGCGAGGTGCCGGAAGGGTCGCGGGTGAAGATCACCGGCGGCACCGACAAGCTGCTCTTCCTGCCGCGGGTGACCGGCGGCAAGGCCGGCAAGGCGGCGTAAGCTCGCAAACCGTATGAAGCCATGTGGAAAGGCCCGGCAGCGATGCCGGGCCTTTCCTTTTGCGCTTAGGGCGCATCGCATTGGATGCCCGAGTGGTCGCACGGCGGCGGTGCCGCGGGCCCCCATCTCTCCCTTTGCGGGGGAGAACAAGCAAAGCTCATGGCTCGCATCAGCGAGACGTTAGCGGAGCTAAGAGGGGGGCGACGGCCTTGCCAAGACCACTCCCTTAGCTAACGGTTTTCGCTTCACGAAACCCGGGCTCCGCTATTCTCCCGCGTAAGGGGGGGAGATGGGGCCGTGCCGCCCGCGCTACTGCGCCGCGGCGACCTTCTGGGTGGCCTGCGGCTGGTTGTCGAGGAGGGCGTCGATGCGCTCGCGCTCGCGCTCGAAGGAGGCGAGATATTCGCCCTGGAGGACGCGGCCGCGCGGCAGGCGGATGCGCAGCGGGTCGACCGGCTGGTGGTTGACCCGGATCTCGAAGTGAACGTGCGGGCCGGTCGACAGGCCGGTCGAGCCGACATAGCCGATCACCTGGCCCTGATGGACGCGCACGCCGGGGGCGATGCCCTTGGCGAAGCGGCTCTGGTGGCCGTAGGCGGTCTCGTAGCCGTTGGTGTGCTTGATGACGATGAGGTTGCCATAGCCGGACGAGCGCCCGGCCTTCTCGATGATGCCGTTGCCGGCGGCCAGGATCGGCGTACCGCGCGGGGCGGCGTAGTCGACGCCGGCATGGAGGATCATGCGGCCGAGGATGGGGTGGCGACGATAGCCGAAGCCGGAGGTCAGGCGGCCGACCGGCACCGGCTTGCGGATGAGGAACTTCTTGGCGCTCTTGCCGCCCTCATCGTAGTAATCGACGATGCCGTCGTCGGGGGTGCGGAAGCGGTAGAAGCGCTTGACCGTCGGGCCGAGGCTGAGCGAGGCGTAGAGGATTTCGGGGTCGCCGGCGTCCTTGTCGGTGGCATCGGCCATGGAGTGAAGGATCTCCATGGAATCGCCGGGGGCGACGCGCTGCTGGAAATCGACGTCGAAGGCGAAGATGCGCACCAGCTGGTCGACCAGCGGCTTGGGCACCTGCTGCTCGAGCGCGGTCTCGTAAACGGCGTTGTAGAGCGTCGGCGGGCCGCCCGAAGGTGTGGCCGGCTCGGCATCGGCGAAGGCCTGGGGCAGCGAGGCCGGCTCGTCGCCGCGCACGAAGACGTTGTTGTCGGCGCGGGCCACGGTCGCCTGATGGACGCCGTCCTTGTAGATCGACACCCGCATCGGCCGCGCGACCTGGCCTTCCACGTTGCTGGCGGTGAAGGCGATGCGCACCTTCTGGTCGGTCTGCAGGTGGTCGACATCCATGAACTGCGCCAGCGCATTGTCGATCTGGCCGATATCGTCGTCGGCAACGCCGTTGGCCTTGAGCAGCTTGCCGAGATCGGTCTTGGCGGCCACCGGGATGACGTCTTCCTCGAGGCCGTCGCCATTGCCGGCGCCCGCATCGCTCTTGGCGACGTTGGAGACGTTTTCGGGGACGATGCGCACGCCGAGGGCCGAATCGATGGCGTCGCCGCTGCTGCCTTCATAGTCGACGCTGTCGGTGTAGCCGAGCGCGGTGGGGTCGGCGACCTGGGGGATCGGCGGGCGCGAGACCGTGCGCATGAGCTGCTCGACCTGCGCCGTCTGCATGGCGGCGCTCGGATCGAGGTCGGGCGAATCGATGGGGAAGGGGCTGACCTTGACCGACACCTCGCCGTCGACATTGGCGCCGTAGAGCTGGTCGGAGGCGCCGGCGACGGCGCCGTCGGGAGCCGCCTGGGGCGGTTCGGGCGCCGAGGTATCGGCGAAGATGCTCATGGGATCGTAAGCCGGCACCTCCTTGGCGAACTTGTCGTCCTTGAAGGTGAGGGTGGCGTTGATCTTGGCGAAGGGCCTGAGCTTGATGAAATCGCGCTCGCCCTGGCGGGTGACCGTCGACACCTGGATGATCTGGCGGCTGGCCACCTCTTCCTGGTGGGGGCGGATGCGGTCGCCCTTCTGGCCGAAGACGATATCCGACGAATCAGCGGTGAGCTGGGCGAAGGCGTCGGGGAGCGAGGCGAACTGATTGGGGTTGTTGAGGGCCGCCATCAGGGCGGCACCCATCAGCGCGACCGAGGTCACGCCGGTGAGCACCGTGCCGGTGAGCCAGCGCCAGCTTATGGCGCGCTGGATGGGGGTTTGCGGCTCGTCTTCCTTGCGGCCGATGATGAGCGGGGGATCATCGCCGAGATCGATGGTGCCGGCGGCCGTCCCGTACATGATGATGCCAAGTCGGGTCGGCCCCCTCACGCGTCC
>CAWAJQ010000002.1:0-265000 GCA_963782395.1 uncultured Alphaproteobacteria bacterium | reverse complement strand
GACTGCGAGACTGACAAGTCGAGCAGAGACGAAAGTCGGTCATAGTGATCCGGTGGTCCCGTGTGGAAGGGCCATCGCTTAACGGATAAAAGGTACGCCGGGGATAACAGGCTGATGATGCCCAAGAGTCCATATCGACGGCATCGTTTGGCACCTCGATGTCGACTCATCACATCCTGGGGCTGGAGCAGGTCCCAAGGGTTCGGCTGTTCGCCGATTAAAGTGGTACGTGAGTTGGGTTCAGAACGTCGTGAGACAGTTCGGTCCCTATCTGCCGTGGGTGTAGGAGAATTGAGAGGATCTGTCCTTAGTACGAGAGGACCGGGATGGACGTACCTCTGGTGGACCTGTTGTGGCGCCAGCCGCATTGCAGGGTAGCTATGTACGGACGGGATAACCGCTGAAAGCATCTAAGCGGGAAGCCCACCTCAAAACGAGTTCTCCCTTGAGAGCCGTGGAAGACCACCACGTTGATAGGCCGGGTGTGGAAGCGCAGCAATGCGTGAAGCTTACCGGTACTAATCGCTCGATTGGCTTGATCGTTCTCATTTTCGATGCCCGTTGGCGCACATGCGCCAGCGATCGACCGAAAAGACCAACCAGCTTCTTCAATCAACTGCGCTTCGCCGGCCTGGTGGCTATTGCGAGGAGCCTGAACCCGATCCCATTCCGAACTCGGCCGTTAAACTTCTCCGCGCCAATGATACTTCGTCTCAAGACGTGGGAAAGTAGGTCGCTGCCAGGCCTGCCAAGCGCAGGTGATTGAAACATGCTGAAGCTTTCTTCGAATTCTCTTCACGCAAGTCTTGTCGAAACGCCGCCCTTCGGGGCGGCGTTTTCGTTTGTGCCGCCGCCACCCGCGGGCTTCGAGCCGCCGGAATCCTCTGCTAGGGGACGCCGCGATCGTGGCAGGGAAAGCTTCATGGCAAGTGTGACCAGCGGCAACGGCATCGGCGCGGCGTCAAGCGACGCGCAGTCGGCCGCCCGCCGGGTGGTCGCTCATCATCCTGGTCGGCACGGCGCTGCGGCTGGCGCTTGCCGGCGCCACCGGGCTCGGCATGGACGAATCCTATTCGGTCGGCAGCGCGCGCCAGTTCATGCTGAGCTATGTCGACCATCCGCCGCTGCACTACTGGGCGGCGGGGCTGACGATGCGGCTCTTCCACAGCGAGGCGTCGCTGGTCGTGCGCCTGCCCGTCGATCCTGTTCTTCGCCGGCTCGACCTGGCTGATGTACCGGCTGACGGCGCGCCTGTTCGGCGCGCGGGCCGGGCTGTGGGCGGCGACCGCGCTCAATATCGCGCCGGTCTTCACGCTGGCCCATGCGAGCTGGATGCTGCCCGACGGGCCGCTGATGTTCTTCATGCTGGCGACGCGCCAATGTGGTGGCGGCGATCCTGTTCGAGGAGCCGCAGGTCAGGCGCCCGCTTCTGTGGTGGCTTGCCGCCGGCGCTGCTCGGCGGGCTGGCGATGCTGTCGAAATATACCGGCGTCTTCGTCTTCGTCGGCGTGCTCGCCTATGTGCTGACGCGTGCCCGAGGCGCGGCGCCATCTGGCGACGCCGGGGCCGTGGCTGGCGGCGGTCGCTGGCGCTTGTCGTCTTTTCGCCGGCGATCATCTGGAACCTGCAGCACAGCGATGTCGGGCTGTCGTTCCAGACGCGGCGCCTGCCGGCCGGCAGCGGGATCCATCCGCTGTGGTTGCTGGAATTCCTCGGCGGCCAGGCGCTCTATCTGTTTCCGCTGCTGTTCGTGCCCTTCGCGATGGCGCTGTGGCGGGCGCTGCGCGCCGGCCGGCGCGAGCCGCGCGCCTGGCTGATCGCGCTGATCGCGGTCGGGCCGATCGTGCTTTTCAATGTCGTCAGCCTGTTCGCCCACAGCCAGCCGCACTGGCCGATGCCGGGCTGGGTGTTCACCATTCCGCTGTTCGGCCGCGACGCGGCGATGCTGGCGGCGGAGCGGCCGCGCTTCGCCCGCCGCTACATGGCGTGGTCGGCGGGAATCGTCGCCGTCATCCTGGCGGCGCTCACCTGGCAGACGCTGCGCGGCGGGCTGATTCCGGCCTCGTGGGGGCCGCGCGCCGACGTCACCCTCGACCTTCTCGACTGGCGCGATCTCAAGCCGGCGCTGGAAGCGCGCGGCCTGCTCGGGCCGGACGCGGTCGTCGCCTCGCCGATCTGGATGTATGCCGGCAAGGTCAGCCATGCGCTGGGGCCGGACGTTCCGGTCATCTGCGCCTGCGGCGATCCGCAGCAGTTCCGCTATCGCTACGACCAGAGCCGGTGGAACGGCCGCGACATGCCGGTGATCGTGCCGGAGGGGCCCGGCAACGCCCGGCTGTGGGCCGATGCGGCGGACTTCTTCGACCGGCTCGACCCGCTGCCGCCGATCGAAATCAAGCGCGCCGGCAAGACGGCGATCACCCTCGATGTGAAAATGGGCCGCAACCTGCACATGCCGGGGCGCTGAGGGCGCAAAAAACCCTGTCGGCCAAGGCGATTCCGCCCTTCAAATGAGCGTCACAAAGGTCTATATGGAGGCCGCGAACGACGGGCCTTGCGGCCCGTTTTTGACGCGGGGTGGAGCAGCCCGGTAGCTCGTCAGGCTCATAACCTGAAGGTCGTAGGTTCAAATCCTACCCCCGCAACCAGTCTTTTCAATCAGTTATAATGCGCAGAGCGGGTTTCGTTTAGACCCGTCCTTTTTATCTTACCATAAGTTATTGATTTTGCAGTAGCACACTTCTCGCACAAATCTATCAAAAAACCTGAAGGGCGTCAGTTGGTTTAGAGGCGTCCGTTACGCATCAGCTTTGACATCTAGCCCGGTAGCCCGGTTCAAGCCTTCCGCATCTATCGCGAGGGCGCGGCTTTGATCTGTAATGACGAAGGCAAACAAGCGACTAAAATGCGGAAGTTACCACAAATAAGCGTATGCTCTTGTGGTTGTAACCGCCTAAGAGCCGCCTACACGACAAGAGTATTGATTTCTACTCGTTTATATTCTTTATATACTACAGGATGTTTTTCGGACGCAGGGTAAATCTTTTCCTCATTTTGCTAATGCTGGGCGTGCAGCTCGCGCTGGCGCAGCACGCTACCGTTCACTTTCTCGAAGACCCGACCCTGACCGCCGTCGTAAACGGGGTGTTGGATCATCAAACCGCGCCGGGCGATCATCACGACGATAAAGACAAAGTCTGCCAGATTTGCCTGTTCGCCAAGGGTTTTTCCCATCAGTTCCCTGCCGCGCCTGCCATTATCCCGGTTCCGGTCCATGCGGCACTTTTCATCGTTCCGGTTTTCGGGACATTCTTGATCCGGCATACGGCGTCTTCGTTTCAGGCGCGCGCGCCACCCGTCTTTCTTTCCTGACCATTACTGACGTTTTCGATTCAACAGGAAAGAAAGGACTCTTACTATGTCTCGCAACTTTATGCGGGCGGCTGTCATGGCCGCCCTGATGGGCGTATGCGCGCCTGTCCTCCACCCGTCACCGGCTCTGGCCGCAACGGGCACGTCATCTGAAATCGCCGCGCTGAAAGCGGAAATGAAGCAGATGCAAAGACGTATTGCCCAGCTTGAGCAGGAACAAAAAACGAAGGAACAGGAGCAGGTCGAACAACAGGCCGCTGCCGTTCCCGAACAAACCGGCGCACAAACTCGCGACAACGCCTTTAACCCGGCGATCAGCGCCGTCCTGAACGGCCATTATGCCAGCTATACCGGCCATAGCCCGGATATTGCCGGTTTTGCCGCCAGCGACGACGCGGCGCGGCCTGCCGCAGGGCTGGCGATTGACGAAGCGGAAATTGGCCTGTCATCGAACGTCGATGATAAGTTCACCGCTAACGTTACCGCCTCGCTCAGTGAACAGGACGGCGTTACCGATATTTCGCTGGAACAGGCTTTCATCAAAACGCTCGGCCTGCCCTATGGTCTTGGTGTCACCGCCGGGCGCTTCCTTGCCCCGATCGGCTATATAAACGATCACCACAGCCACACCGACGATTTTGTCGATCGCTCGCTCCCCAACCGCGTCTTCCTGAATACCGAATACAAGGATGACGGGGTGATGGCGTCGTGGATTCTGCCGACCAACCAGTATGCCGAACTTGGCGCGGGCGCGTTTCGCGGCAATGACTTCCCCGGCGGCGGCTCCGGCGGCAACAATCCCGGCGCTTGGCTTGCCTACGCCCGCAGCGGCGGCGACATCGGCGAAAACCAGAGCTGGCTTGCCAGTTTGTCAACGCTTCAGGCCAGTCCCGGAAACCGCGAGAGCAACAACAACACGGTCACGTTTAGCGGCAACAGCGATCTTTACGCCGCCTCGCTGCGCTACATCTGGGACCCGACCGGCAACAGCGAGTTGAAAGAAGTAACGCTGCAAGGCGAATATTTCTGGCGGCATGAAAACGGTCTTTATAACGATAGCGCCGCCAAAACCGGCGATGTCTCTTATGACGGCCACCAAAGCGGCTGGTACGCGCAGGGCGTTTACAAATTCGCTCCGCAATGGCGCATCGGCGCACGGTACAGCATGCTTAACCCCGGCGGCACCCCGGCGGGACTGGTCGGCAGCGCGCTCGATGCCGCCAGGCACAATCCGTGGAACACGGCGGTTATGGCGGACTGGACCAATAGCGAGTTCAGCCGCATCCGCCTGCAACTCGGCCATGAAAGCCCTGCAGACGGCGAAAGCAACAACCAGTTGATGCTGCAATACGTCGTCAGCATCGGCTCGCACCCGGCCCACACATTTTAATTTTAAGGAGAAAATATCATGAAACGCATATTGATTGTCTTTGCCGCGCTGGCGGCTTTATGTCACCCGGCACCGGCCCGCGCCGCTGTCAACGTCTTTACTTGCGAGCCTGAATGGGCCGCGCTGGCGAAGGTTATCGGTGGCGGCAATGTCGATGTGACTGCCGCCACGGTCGGCACACAAGATCCTCACCATATACGCGCCAAACCGAGCCTTTTGGCGGCCATGCGCCGCGCCGATCTGGTGTTCTGCACCGGCGCGGGGCTAGAGGCCGGATGGTTGCCTGTCCTGATGAATCAGGCGGCGGGATCGGCGGTACAGCCGGGCGCGCCGGGCTACCTGATGGTGGGAAGTTACATCAAGCTGATGGAAATTCCGGCACGGCTCGACCGTTCGATGGGTGACGTTCACCCGGAAGGAAATCCGCACCTTCAGACCGATCCGCGCAATATTCTGACGGGCGCAAAGGTTTTTGCCAACCGGCTGGAGCAGATCGACCCGGCGCATGAATCCGCTTACAAGAAAAACCTTGCTGATTTCACAAAGCGCTGGCTCGCGGACATCAAGAAATGGGATGGCGAGGCGACCAAGCTGCGTGGCCTGCCGGTGATCGTCTACCACGACAACTGGGCCTATCTGAACCGCTGGCTCGGGATCAAACAGGTCACGACATTGGAGGTCAAACCAGGCATACCGCCGACGCCCTCGCATTTGCAGGACGTTCTCGCGGCGGCAAAGGCCGATCACGTTAAAACAATCGTGCTGGCACCGTTTGATGATGATGAGGCGGCAAAATGGCTGTCCGGCCAGATTGGCGCAAAGATCGTCCATCTGCCTTTTACCGTGGGCGGTATGGACGGCACCGATACGCTGGAAGCCACGTTTAATAAAACCCTTTCGCAACTGGAAGGGGCGCAATCGTGAGTCTTGAATTGTTTTCAGGCGGGATGCCGGGGCTTATTGCCCCGGCTCTTGCCGCCGGGCTTGTGGTGGCCGCAACCCATGTGCCGCTGGGCCGTGAAGTCCTAAAACGCGGAATCATTTTTCTCGACCTTGCCGTCGCGCAGGTTGCAGGGCTGGGCGTCGTCGCCGCAAAATCTCTGTTTGGGTGGAACGGAATTGGCGAGCAGGCCGCCGCCTTTTCCTGCGCGCTGGCCGCCGCGTTTATCTTTTCGTGGCTTGAGAAAAAGGGGCAGACCTTTCAGGAAGCCTTTATCGGCTGCGCGTTCGTCATGGCGGCGTCGCTGGCAATCATCGTCTTTGCGGGCGACCCGCACAGCGGCGAAGAAATCAGCAACCTGATGGCAGGACAAATTCTATGGGTTCGCTGGCACCATATCGGCCTGATCGCGCTTCTGTATGCGCCGGTCGTAGCGTTCATCCTGCTGCGGCCCCAGAACGTCGCACGGTTTTTTTATCCCGTCTTTGCGCTTTGTGTCACGCTGTCAGTGCAAATGGTCGGGGTGTATCTGGTATTTGCCTCGCTAATCCTGCCCGCGCTGGCCTCAGCAAACCTTCCAGGTAAAAAGGGGCTGCTCACCGGCTATGCCGTCGCCTTTATTGCCGTTGCGGGCGGACTGGTGTTGTCTGTTCTCACAGATCTGCCCTCCGGCCCGGTCGTCGTGTGCAGCTATGCGATGGCAGCGGTGGGCATAACGGCGCTGCGTACAATCGCGTTCAACAATATTGACTCCCCTACTGAAACCAACCGCACCCATCTGTGAACCTAAACCAGCTGCGGACTCAATGCGTTGCATGCCGCTCCGCGCGGTCAATGCAGTGCGCGGCGTTGCGCATAAGTCTAGACTAGCGCACTTTCACTGAACGCGGAGTCGGAAAGGGATTCCGGCGCGCGACGTTGTCTGATTCACTGTCTGCAGGTGATTTGCGGAGAGGGGATGATGACACGCAGCTTGAGCGAGGACCTTCGCGGTCGGGTGATTGAGGCCGTCTCGGAGGGGATTTCGACGCGCGAGGCGGCGCGGCGGTTCCGGATCGGAATCTCGACGGCAGGGGCTTGGTACCGGCGCTATCGGGAGACCGGCGAGACGGTTGCGCGCAAGCAGGGCCAGCCGTCGCGCTCGAAGCTCGATGCGCACGAAGGAGTCATCCTCGATCTCATCGCAACAACCCCCGACATCACGCTGGCCGAGATCGCCGAACGGCTGGCGGCGGAATGCGGCGTGCGAGCGGTGCCGTCGACGGTGTGGATGTTCCTCGCCAAGCGCGGCATCACGTACAAAAAAAGACGGCGCATGCCAGCGAGCAACAGCGGCCGGATGTGAAGGCCCGCCGGGAGGCCTGGTTCGACGGCCAACTCGACCTCGACCCCGAGAAGCTGATCTTCATCGACGAGACCTCGGCCTCGACCAAGATGGCGCGCTTGCGCGGCCGGGCAAAGCGGGGCGAGCGCTGCCGCGCCCCAATCCCGCACGGTCATTGGAAGACTACCACCTTCACTGCCGGGCTGCGCCTGGCCGGTATGACGGCGCCAATGGTGCTCGACGGTGCCATGAACGGACCCGCCTTCTTCGCTTACGTCGAGCAGGTTCTCGTGCCGGAACTCGCACCCGGCGACATCGTCGTCATGGATAACCTGCCCGCCCATAAGGTCGCCGGCGTCCGTAAGGCAATCGAGAAGGTCGGCGCCCGCCTTCTCCTGCTGCCGCCCTATTCGCCCGACTTCAACCCCATCGAGATGGCCTTCGCCAAGCTCAAGGCGCTCCTGCGCAAGGCCGCTGCCCGAACCATTGATGACCTGTGGGCCGTCATCGCTGACTGCCTCAACCAGTTCTCGTCCGCAGAGTGCAAAAACTACTTCCAAGCCGCAGGATATGACCCCGAGTAAGTCGAATCTGCTCTAGCACCCGGTCTTGAGGCCCGAAAAACTATGAAGAGCCTGAGGGGCGTAAAGTTTCTCAGATAGACGAAAGGCTGCGAGCGCGATCCGCCACCGCATCCCTAACAGCGCTATTAATGGCATCGGGAAAGTCCGGCGGCAGTTCACCTTCAATCTTCGCAATGGCTGCCGGGGCTTGGTCGGCCATGCTCTCGATCGCGTCGCGGACCAAAGTCTTCGGCAGGCCGGCCGCCGCACCCGTTTGAATGAAATGCCGTCCGTGGATTTCGTTTATCTTGTAGTGGTTGTTCTTCCCGACCGACATCGCCAAGCGCATCTGCTTGACCTGAATCTGATGCGCCACGAGGCTCGGCTGGGCCGTGAGCACGTCATAAAGCGGCGTGAGATGAAAGCTGCCGCCGGGACCGAGGAAGATGCTGAAATTCTTCGCGTGCCCGTCGGTCGCCCCGATCAACCAGAATAGAATCTGCGCCTTGAAGACGGTCGCCTGATCTTCCGCCGGATTGTCGCTGCCCCGGAGCAGATCGAGAACCTGGACAAGGTTGGGGCCGCCGTCGCTCTGATATTTTCGCGTCGGTGGCACGGATAACGCCTGACAGGAATCCTCCTGCGGCAGGCGCAGCAGCCGGCCGTCCCTCGTCCAGCGGCGGTCGAAGCGTTCGATGATAAGCGCTTTCGTGCTGCCGAACGTCTCGATGTGAGCCATGTTGACCGGCAGGCCGAAGGCGGCGGCGAGTTTCAGGCAGTAATATTCATTCTCGACGCTGTTCGAGAGATCGATGCCATTCGGCAGCTTGCCGATCTGCGTCTTGAAGATGTGTGTCGTCGGTGTTGTGCCGTGAGGCTTCAGCCAGCGCCCCTCGTGACGCAGCAGTGCCGTCTTCTCCTGCGCGCCCGCTATCGATATGCGAAATTCATCATCGCGGCTCAGGCCGAGCGGCGCCTGTGCGAGTCCCTTGAGCATCTTCTCGATGGCGTCGTCGTCAACGACATCGCCGGTGATGGCGGCGGTATCGTTGATGGGCGTGTCGGCGTCCACGAATTGCAACGCCCCGACGCAATCATGACCGATGGCGGCCAGCATGCTGTAGGCATCGGTGCCGGCAGCGCCAACCTTCTCGGCAACGCGTCGGCGGAGCGCATCGGAGTCGGGCAGAAGGTTGTCGAATACGGCGACGACCGGCTGGCCTCGGTAAGCATCGTCGCGCAGGGGTAGGGACAGTGAGATCGGCAGCGCATGTTCCCAGCCGAGCCAACTCGCTTCATACTGAAATGCGATCGCACCGCTCGGGGCCTTGGTTAGATGCCCGACGAGGCGATTGTTGAGCAGGACCCGCAGCGGTGGATGTTGGCGGCGGCGTGGCATCAGAAGATGCTCTCTATATCCGCCGCTGTGCCTTTCGCGCGGGGCATGATCCGCAGCTCAAGGTCGAGAGCTGCCAGGACAGTGAGGATGGTCTCCAGCTTCGTCGCGGGATTGCCGGCTTCGATCAGGGAAATGGTCTCCTGGCGCAGTCCGGCCCGTTGACCCAACTGTGTTTGATTGAACCCGCGGCTCTTGCGAGCGTTGCGGACCAGATTGCCGATCTGTTTCGGCGTGCGTGCAAGGTCGGTCATGTTCTCACTCCGGCTTCATTATGCGCTATAGTCGATAATATAGCAATATCGGATTTGGCTAATATTTTTGTGTTATGCGCTGAACCACATAAATAAAGTATATCGGAATTGGCACATAGAAACCGCCACAGCGCCGCATTCCTCCGGACCATGGCCTGTATGCGCAAGATTGGTGCTCTACGCGCAAGAATAATTGCGCATAGGCGCGAAATTTGCTTCAGGCGGTCCGAATTCGCGGCATGGCAGGCAGCCGGATGCAATGAGCCTTCTCACGGCTATCTGCCAACGCCGAAGGGATATTGCTTCATCCCGCCATTGATGCCGACGTTGATGAGAGCGTTCTCATTCAGGGGCATCCCATTCGCTTCATGACGATCGATCTCGCCAAATCGACGACCGCCATCATCGACCAGCTCAGGCGTGTACCGCCTGCGTCAGCTCTGGTGTGAAGCAACCCACCTGCAGGGCGGCATTGGTTTGCTTGTCGCAAACTCGAGCGTCACGGCGGCGACCATGGCTAGCCCAACCAACAGCGAAAAAATGCGATCGCTATCGCTGCCAATGCTGATCTGATGCTTGGCCCATCGGAGCGCATCGGCAGAGCTCGCGCCCACTGACCGCAATCCATGCGTCGTTGAAGAACGATGAACTTGCCGTCACTGTCCAAACGATCAAGTGAAATACCGGCTTCGTCCACCCAACGCAGGACCTCAGCCGGCGCTACCCCGTGCCCAGCAACAATGACGCTCGCCGAGCGCGCGGCCGGAGAATCGATTCCCGCGAGCTTCCCCAAGGCCCCTGACCTGTCACTATCTCGCGAAAGCTGGAGAAAGGCTTCGACGACAATGAAGCGCACTACCTCATGGACGCGCACGTACATCGAGCCGGACGAACAGGAGCAGTTTCAGAAAACCGCCGAGAGTGAACTGCTCGGCCTGCATGAAGGAAATTTCGCCGGTTGCCAGATCAGCCGTCTGAATTCGCGGCATGCCGGGATGCTTGGGATCGTGAGCGTTTCCGCTGATTAGCCGCTCCAATCGTCGGTGACGATCAGCGAGCCTAGCATGACGGCGCTCTCGACAAGGCCATACAAGGAATCGCCACCGCGGTCAGAAGCGATGAATAGTCACACTCGACCAGCATAGCGGCCAACCGGATACGGTCATACAGCTTGATGCACCTTCAGCGGTTCTTCTTGTTCACGCAACCGTGAGCAAAAAGATACGTCATCCCGACATAGGTTTCGCATACTGGTGCAGGTCGGCATCGCTATTTTTACGAAACCACGTTGGAGACATGTGATGGGCAACGACTCGTGGAAGAAGGGCGTGGAGGACGTTCGCAAAGGCAAGGGACCTCCAAGCCCGTCCAGCCATAAGTCCGATCAAGCGAGGAAGGACTACGAAGCCGCTCGCGCTGCTCAAATAAAGAAGGAACAAGACGCGAGGAAGAAGAAGTGAGTTGACCGCGCGCGACCGGCGCTCACTGCAGCTTCGGTTCGAACTCTTCGGGTGGGGCGAGCCATTGCGCGAAGCTGGCCAGCAAGCCGTTCCTCAAACCTAAACTGGGATGTGTAGGCGACGTCTTCCTCCGGGCATTGCAGAAAAAGCCTCGCGACTCTGCCGGGAAATGCCGCCGACGCGTGGATGCAAATCTTGCGCTTGAGAGCATCCTCATAAAGAGGATGGACCGGGCCGATCCTGCCCTCGGTCACAGCGCGCGCCAGCTGCCACGTAGTCGCGTGGATCGCCTCATGGAAAGCGACGGCAAGCGGCTTCAACGGCCTCTTCCATTTGAGCAGCTTCGCATCGATCTCAATCTCCGTGTCTTCCGGCCCATGGGTCGTTAAGGGGAAGCTGAACTTGCCGTAAGGCTTTAAATTCCGGAATGTTATCGGCGGGGTCGTGAATTCAATTCCGCGTTGGCTGAATGATTTGAACTGCGCCTCGATCTGATCTCTCAAGAATTTCTCCCGCTCCTTAATTGAAAGACGCGGCCAGTCGCGCAGGCGCCTTTGGAATCCGCGGTCGTGTTCCAAGCTTTGCGCGAATGCATCCCTGGCCGCTTTCATCCACTCATAGATCGCTGGCGTGTACTGCCGTCTCTTACCCAGGCTTTCGAGATAGGAGATTTCTTTCTCATACAGCTCTTCACGAATGTAGCTCGGCTTGCTGGTCGGGTGCCCATCCGCTGCCGCCATTTCCAAGACCGCGTCGGTCACATAGCTAAATACGAATGCGTTCTGCCGAAGCGTGAGCTTCGCGGGATCGACCTTTGCGATAGCAGTCATAGCGCGGTCGTGACAGCGCCTCTCAAACTGCTTTTCACGGCTTTCTTTGATTAATGGTTTTATATCTCGTGCGAATACTTTCGATAACACTAGTTTAATGATATCATATCGTTGTTGTAACTATCAAGTATTGGCGAATTGATCTGTCGTTTCAGAGTAATGGCGAGCGAGCAACCGCTTTCAACTCGCATCGTTGTATGAAGCTGTAGTTGTAGTTAAGGTATGCGCTGACAGAAAGAATGGAGGACGACGAGTAGAATTTGTATACGCGCCGGCCTTCGCCAGGGCTGCGGCGCGGCTTCCCAGGCCCCGTTCCGGGTCTTGGCCATCCGGTGACGATCCCGCGCGCCGGGCGCCAGGGGCGCCCGAAGAGTTTACGGCGGGGGCCGCTGCCGTCCCCGCCGTGTTACTTGCGCCCGCGGCGCAAGCTTGCGCTGCCCCGCGGCAGCGCCGGATATGGAAGGGCTCAAGGCCCTCCACCAAAGCAGGCCCCGCCTGCTTCTCCTTGGGAGCGCACCGCCGCCCCGTTGGGGCGAGGGCGACGGGTGGCTCCATACGAAGCAGGCTTTTGCACTGCCGGAGCCAGTCTAGGGCGCTGGAATTGCGCGCGATGCTAATAAACTCTTTAGAAATCAGTGTGTTAGATGGTGCGAAGGGCTTGGACATTTGATTCGTTTGTGGGGGTCTTGTCTCGCACAATTTCTCGCACAAAAATTATCGAAAATCTAATTCATCCTATAAAATCAATCATTTATGGATATGGTAGTCCGTCTCATAACCTGAAGGTCGTAGGTTCAAATCCTACCCCCGCAACCATCGCAAAAACGGCCCGGCACCGCGTCCGGGCCGATTTGCGTTTTGGGGGCGTCGGCGTGCCGACCGGCCTACACGCCGACCCCTGATGGCGCCCGGAGCCGGGCGCCGTCATTCACACGATGCCGCCGCCGCCGCCGCTGACGGCGGGACGCTCGGCCGCAACCTTCTTGCGATATTTCGACGCGCGGTAGGTCGCGACCGGGTCGATGGCACCGCCCTTGTCGGCGCGCACCTTGGCCAGGATCGGCGCGACATCGGTGAGATAGGCCTGCTTCAGCGTCTGGTTGGCCATCAGCGCGTCGTTGGTCTCCTGATGCGCGGCCAGCGCCGCGCGATCGACGATCAGCGCCTGGGCATAAGCGCGCACGATCTCGACCGCGCTCACGATCAGGCTCTCGATCGGGTCGGTGACGTTGTGCGACTGGTCGATCATGTAGGCCGGCCGAAAGCCCTTGGCCTTGCGCGCCGCCGCATCGACGAGCTCGTTGAACACCAGGAAGAGCTGATAGGGGTTGATCGACGCGGCATCGAGATCGTCGTCGCCGTACTTCGAATCGTTGAAGTGGAAGCCGGCGAGCTTGCCGAACTGGATCAGCCGGGCGACGATCATCTCGATGTTGACGGTCGGCGCGTGATGGCCGAGGTCGACCAGCGAGAACGCCTTGGGACCGAGAGCGCTTGCCGCCAGATAGCTCGACCCCCAGTCCTGGATGACGGTGGAATAGAAGGCCGGCTCGTAGATCTTGTGCTCGAGGAACACCCGCCAGCCTGCCGGCAGCGCCTTGTAGATCGCCTTCATCGAGTCGAGATAGCGCTCGAAGCTCTTCGTGAAGTCGCTCTGGCCGGGGAAATTCGACCCGTCGCCGATCCACACGCTGAGCGCCGTCGAGCCCAGCTTCTCGCCGATTTCGATGCACTCGATATTGTGGGCGATCGCCTGATCGCGCACCGCCTTGTCGGTGTGCGTCAGGCTGCCGAACTTGTAGCTCTTCTTCTGGCCGGGCGAATCCTGGAATGTGTTGGAGTTTATGGCGTCGAAGCCGAGGCCCAGCTTGGTGGCCTTCTGCTTCAGGCCGCGCAAGTCCTTCACCTTGTCCCAGGGGATGTGCAGCGAGACCGTCGGTGTCGCCTGCGCCAGCTGGTTGATGACGGCGCAGTCGTCGAGTTTGTCGAAGATGTCGCGCGGCTCGCCGGGGCCGGGGTAGCGCGCGAAGCGCGTGCCGCCGGTGCCCACGGCCCATGACGGCGCCGCCACGGCGAAGTCCGCCACCTGAGCGGCGATCCTGTCGATGTCGATGTCACGCCGGGCGAGCTGGGCACCCAGCGTCGCGTAGTCGGCGGCGAGCCCCGCCGCGAGTTTCTTGTTCTGTCTTACGATCAGATCCTGATCGATCGGCCCCTTGGTCATTTTTTCCTCCCAGAACGGAACGGGTCATCGTCTATCGTAATCGATGAACGGCTCCAGCTTTTTGTTTTCGCGCAATTCCGGACGGAAAAGGGATTTCCACTCCGGAATCGCTCTGGCGCGTGAAGCTTACCGCATTGCCTGCGTCCACTTCAGCGTCCGCCCGACCGGACTCACATGGATCGCTCGGCTCGTTTCGATGCTGATTGACCGGTGAGGATGGGGGATGCACGATCGCGCCCATGAACACTCGCCCTTCCAAAGGGTTACGCTACGCGGCGAGGCTGAACGCCTTCAAGGCGGCAGCGGGCCTGCCGGCTCGCCCAAATGTCGCCGACCTGATCGCCGCCGCCGGACGGGTGGGTGGGCTCGATGCGGCCGACCTCAACTATCCCGACCATTTTGAGGCCCATTCGCCGGCCGAGCTGGCCGCAATCCTTGCCAATAACGGCATGGGTCTCAATGGACTCGCCATGCGCTACAACACCGATCCTGGCTTTGCGATCGGCGCCTTTTCCAATCCCGACTCCAACGTGCGTCGGGCGGCTATCGACCTGACCAAACGCGGCCTCGACGCGCTGGCCGAAATGGGCGGGAGCCTGATGACCCTGTGGATGGGCCAGGACGGGTTCGACTACGCCTTCCAGGGCGACTATCGGACGATGTGGGACACCAGCACCGAAGCCATCGCCGAGATTGCGGACCACAATCGCGCGATCGACGTTTCCATCGAATACAAGCCCAACGAGCCCCGTGCCTTCGCGCTGATGCCGGATGTCGCTACGACCCTGTTGGCGGTCAAGGAGGTGAACCGAGAGAACCTCGGCGTTACGCTGGACGTCGCCCACGTCCTTTACGCCGACGAGATGCCGGCCCACTCCGCCTACCTGGTTTCCCGCCACGCAAGGCTCCTGGGGGTCCACCTCAACGATGGTTACGGCAAGCGCGACGACGGGTTGATGGTGGGCGCCGTTCATCCGGTACAGACGCTGGAGCTGTTCGTCGAGCTTGCGCGCATGGGCTATGACGGCGTGATCTATTTCGACACCTTCCCCGACCTTTGCGGTCTTGACCCGATCGAGGAAGCGCGCACCAACATCGTCCTGGCCGAGCGCCTGCGCACGATCGCGGAGGCGCTGAAGAACGATGCCGATCTGGCCGCGGCCATCGCCCGGCAGGACGCGGCGATAAGCCAGCGAATCGTCGCGCGGGCGCTCTACGGAGCCGGCCGTTGAGTTCAGACGTCTTCGTCCTGGGTTCTCTGCATCTGGACGTGGTGGTGGACACGCCGAGCCTGCCCCGGATCGACGAAACTGTGATGGGCCGGAGCGTCGCCTACCGCTTCGGGGGCAAGGGCGGCAACCAGGCGGTCGCCGCCGCGCGGATGGGGGCGAAGACGGCAATGGCCGGGCGGATCGGGACGGACGCGTTCGGCGACCGGCTGCTGGAAGTGCTGGACGCCGAAGGCGTCGTGCACGACCAGGTGCTGCGCGTCGCTGGGGCCTCGGGGATGAGTGTGGCCGTTGTCAACGCCGACGGAGACTACGGTGCCGTCGTCGTCTCCGGGGTCAACCAGGCCAATACAGGGACGGATATCGTGCTGCCGGCAGAAGCCCGGGTCCTTGTCCTGCAGAACGAAGTGCCCGAACCGGCGAATCTGGCAGTTATCTTGAAAGCAGGAGCCGCCACCCGCGTTCTGCTCAACGCCGCGCCGGCCCGGCGGATCGCGGCGGAACTTCTGGAGCGGGTCGGGGTTCTGGTCGTCAACCGGCTGGAAGCGGCCATGCTCATCGGGCAGGAGGATTTCCCGTCCAGTCCCGTCGCGGCGGCCGAACGCTTGCTGGAGCGCGGACCGCAAGCGGTCGTCGTGACCCTCGGGGGTGAGGGTTGCGTCGGCTCGGTGCGCGGCGGCACCCCGTTCCGGATACCGGCCTATAAGGTACCGGTGGTCTCCACCCACGGAGCCGGTGACATGTTCGCGGGCGCCCTGGCCGCGCGGCTGGCTGACGGTGAATCCCTTGAGGCGGCCATCGCCTTCGGGCAAGGGGCGGCGGCCCTCTACGTCTCGCTGCCCTTCGATCAGCGCGCCACCGGGCTGACGCTCCCGGCGGTCAAGCAGTTTGTGGAAAGGGCTCAGGCCAGCGGCGGCAGCTCGACCACGCCTTTCTTGAGGATGAAGCAGCCATAGGGGCCGCTGTCGGCGGTGCGCACGATGCAGAAGGCGCGCTTGGCCACTTCGTAGAAGGCGAAACGCTCCAGCGCATCCACGCGCACCGGGTGCCCTTCCGCCCTGTCGATCACCGCCTGCATGGCGGCGAAGACCGGCACTTGGGCGTCCGGATCGCCAACCACCTGCATGCGGATAACGGGCGCTTCGACGAACGTGTCCAGGGGCATCAGGGAGAGGATCGCTTCGCTGCCGGTCGCGATATCGCAGCCGGCCATGTCGATCAGCTTGCCGTAGGTGGTCTTCCTGGCGATGGTCGCGGCCGGGTGGTTGACGTCGCAGATCACCAGGTTGTCGCCATGCCCCATCAGCATCAGCGCATAGACGATCTCGGCACTGAGCCTCTGGTCGATTCCCTTGAGCATTACTTCACCGCGCCAGCGGCCATACCCTTGATGATGTAGCGCTCCAGCACGATGCCGATGATGATCAGCGGCACGATGGCGCCGAAGCTGAGCGCCGCCATCGACCACCAGGAGATGCCCTGGGAGCCGGTCTGGCTGGCCACCATCACCGGTATCGTCACGGCGTTCGTGCCGGTCAGCAGGGCGGCGAAGAAATATTCGTTCCAGGTCAGGACCAGCGACAGGATGAAGGCGGCGACCATACCGGGCAGCGCGATCGGCAGAACGATGGTGAGGAAGGCGCCCCAGATCGACAGGCCATCGACCAAGGCGGCCTCTTCCAGCTCGACCGGGATCGAGCTGAACTGATCGCGCATGATCCAGATGACGATGGGGAGCACCGTCAACGTATAGAGCATGATCAGGCCGATGCGGGTGTCGAGGAGCGCCAGGTCCTTGTAGACGACGAGGAACGGCAGGGCGAGCACGACGGGGGGCAGGATGAGCTGGGAGAGGAAGAAGAAAGAGATGTCGGGGTTGCGCATGAAGCCGAACTTGTAACTGAACCGGCTGAGGCCGTAGGCGGCGCAGCTCCCCAGGCCCACGGCGAGGGCGGAAGACGACAGCGCGGCGATCGCGGAGTTGATGAAGCGCTTCAGGAACTCGTCGCGCACCGTGGAGATCTGGCCGATAGTGTCGGGCGACAGGCCGAGCGAGCGCCATCCGAGCCATTTCGGCGTGAAGTCCAGCCAGGGCACGATATGGCCGCGCATCACGTCGGGGGCGGCTTTGAACGAGGTCGAAATGGTCCAGTAGATGGGGAAGAGGCAGATGATCGTCCAGATGATCAGGATCGTGTAGATCGCCAGCCTTCCGGTGAAGCGGCGGGGGCGGAAGGCGCGGTCGGCTGGCGCGTCGTGGAAGATCTGGGCAGGGGCAGCGACGTCGGCCATCAGTACCTCGGGTTCATCCAGCGGTCGGCGATCTTCATCAAGAGGGTCATGGTGAGGACGATGAGGACCAGGTAGACCATGGCGAGAAGCGTGCCGTAGCCGACGTTCGAACGGTCGCGGTAGACGCGGAAGATGTAGCTCGTCACCGAGTCGGTCGCGCCGCCGGGGCCGCCGGATGTCACGGTGATGATGATGTCGGCGAGCTTCAGCTTGAAGATGATACGGATCATCACGGCGGTGATGGAGACCGGCAGCATCAGCGGAAAGGTGACCTCCCAGAACGACTTCCAGGCGTAGGCGCCGTCAACGCGGGCGGCCTCGAGCAGCTCGCGGGGGATCGACTGCAGGCCGGCCAGGATCATGATCATCATGAACGGGATGAAGGTCCAGGCGTCCATCGCCTCGATCGTGGCCCGCGCGACCCAGGGGCTGTCGAAAAAGGCGGGAGTGGACCAGCCGAGGAAGCGGGCGAGATGGGCCAGCGGGCCGAAGCGAGTCTCCATCATCGACTTGCCGACCATCCAGGAGACGGCGACCGGCGAGAGCATCAAGGGCAGAAGGAAGGAGACGCGGAAGAATTTTCGGGCGCGGATGTCGGCGGCGAGAGCCAGGGCCAGGCCGAACGCGATGACATATTCGATGGCGATCGCAAGGACGTAATAGACCATGTTGAGAAGCGCGTTCCAGTAGAACGAATCTCCCCACATCTGGCGGATATTGGCGAGGCCGTTGAAATGCGGGCCTTCCAGGGAGGCCAGGTTCCAGTCGGAAAAGGCGATGGAGACGCCGAAGATCAGCGGGAACACCACCATCGCGATGACGAACAGCACCGCGGGCAGGACAAAGAGCACCCGCTTGCCCTGCTCGCCCCTCAACACCACCTGGCCCCAGCAAAGGCCGATGGACCAGACTACGTAGGCGTAAAGTACCGGCCGCCAGTTGGCGAAGCCGACGTTCAGAACGTTGTATGACTGCAGGTAGCGCAGCGCGACGACGACAACCAGCAGGCCGAAGCTGCCCCAGATCAGCGCGCGGCCCACCGCCTGGCGGGCCGGCGTGATGGTGTCCGCCGTCACCACATGAAGCTTGTCGCCGGTGTCTTCCATCGCCTGCCTGGGGGTCGATCCGGGGTCGGGGCGGCCCGAAGGGCCGCCCCGCGGCTTGCATCACATGCCGAGCGAGGCCTTGTAGAGCTTGATCTGGTTGTCGCGGCCGATCTGGTCGGTCAACTTCTCCCAGGCCGCGGCGATGGCATCCGCCGTCTCCTGCGCCGACTTGTATTTGCCGGCGTAGCCCTTGGCGAGTTCGTCCTCGGCGATCGAATAGTACTGGAAGATGCCGGGGATGCGCGGCTCGATGGCGCCGTTCGGGTGGTTGTAGCTGCCGAACTGGCTGTCCAGGTAGTTGGTGATGAAGGCGCGGTCATAGCCCGCCGCCACCCATTCGTCGATGTCGTGCTGCGAGTTGCGGTAGCACTGGAAGCCCGAGGGATAGGCCGACATCCACAGCGCGATGTCCTTGCCGCCGAGATGGGCCGCGGCCGACCAGGCCGCCTTGTGCTTCTTCGGGTCGGCATCGGCGCGGGCCATGACATAGATGCCCCAGCCGAGATAGGCGAGGTTCGGCGCGTAGTTCGGGCCCGAGGCGAGCTTGTCCCACTTGCCGGTCTTGTTGTTGTAGACGTCCTCCGAGCCCGGCAGGATCGAGAAGCCGCAGACGTCGCCGACCACCGAACTGTCGGAGGTCTTGGCGTCGGCGCCGACATCGCCCCACCAGGTCACCATGGAGCCGGTGCCGGCGAGGAACTGCTGGAAGGCCGTCGTGCCCGGGTCGGCGTTGATCTGGTCCGGCGGCTGGTCGGCCATCACGTCCATGACGTCCTGGATGGCGCGGACGAAGGCGGGGTTGTTGACATAGGGCTTCATGGTGTCGGGATCGAACAGCCAGGCCGGATTGTCCGGATGCTTGGCATAGGCCGTCGTCCGGCTTTCCAGGAAGTAGAAGCCGAAGCCGCCCCAACCCTTCAGCGGGTCGAGGTAACCATAGGCCGCCCCGCCAGCCAGCGGGTCCTTCTTGCCCTTGAGGAACTTGGTGACCTCCTGCACTTCCGACCACAGCACCGGCGCCTTCCACTCGCCCTTGTGGCCCTCGTCCTTCCAGGCCTTGGCGAGATCCGCGTCGGCGAAATAATCGCTGCGGTAGTTGAAGTTGTGGCAGTCGCCGTCGACCGATACGCGGTACGTCTTGCCGTCCCAGGTGCCCACGGGCGCCTTCAGGTAGCCGACGTAATCCTCCATATCGATCATCTTGTTGACCCAGTCGGGCATGACCGACAGAAGGCCCTTGCCGGCGGTGTCGCCCTCGAACGGCGCACCCATCTCGATGATGTCGAAGTCCACCGTCTTGGTGGCGATCGACTGCTGCAGCCGGGCGTTGTAGTCGGCCTGGGCGAGGTCGATCCAGCTGATCTTGGCGCCGGTGTATTGCTCCCACGACTTCAGGAAGCCGCGGAACAGGAAGTTGTGCTGGTTCTGGTTGTTGAGCCCCATGAATGTGAGCTCGACGCCCTTGAACTCGCCTTCCTTGATCGCCGCCTTGGTCGGCCCTAGGCACATCTCGCCCACCTTCTGCCAATCGGCATCGGTCGGCGAGCCATGGCCCACGCCGGGGATCTTGAGGATTTCGGCGCGCAACGACTTTTCATCAGCGAAAGCGGGAACCGCAAACGAGGTGCCAAACGTCCCCCCCACCGCGGCCAACGCCCCGGCGCTCACGGCGCCTTTGAGCACGCTTCGACGGCTGACCTGGTTCCGCCAGATCGCGTTATAATGCTCAACTTTCATTGGAGTTCCTCCCATTTATTATCGTGCGAGCCGCAATTCGCTGCGGCCGCTTAAGTCACCCCACAACTTCGGATCGAACTTATTGAAATAACTAGCTGATCAACTCCGAAGGGAGAGGCGGAATCATTTCAGTGAACCCAAAAACTGTCAAGGCACATGTACGATCAGCCTGCGTCGGCGCGCCAGTGGACAGCCTCGCACGCAGCCGTTAGTCGTTGGCAGATAAAACGAGGGAACGGGTTCAAGATGGCAGACGTCCGCGTACGTTCGCTTCACAAGTCCTTCGGCGCCGCCGAGGTTCTGCACGGTCTCGACCTGGACGTGGAGGACGGCGAGTTTGTGGTCCTGGTGGGCCCGTCAGGGTGTGGCAAGTCGACCCTGTTGCGCATGATCGCCGGGCTGGAGGGGATCACCAAGGGCACCATCCACATCGGGGAAAGGCTGGTGAACAACCTGCCGCCCGCCCAGCGCGACATCGCGATGGTGTTTCAGAACTATGCGCTCTATCCGCACAAGACGGTGGCCGCGAACATGTCCTTCGCGCTGCGCATGCGCAAGATGCCGAAGCCGGAGATCGAAGAGCGAGTGAAGCGGGCGGCAGAGGTGCTGGGACTCACCGAATACCTCGGCCGTTATCCGCGCTCGCTGTCCGGCGGACAGCGCCAGCGTGTGGCGATGGGCCGCGCCATCGTGCGTGACCCCAAGGTGTTTCTGTTCGACGAACCCCTTTCCAATCTGGATGCCAAGCTCCGGGTCCAGATGCGCACTGAAATCCGCGAGTTGCACCAGCGGCTCAGCACGACGACCGTCTACGTCACCCATGACCAGATCGAGGCGATGACCATGGCGGACAAGATCGTGGTGATGCAGGCTGGCAACATGGAACAGATCGGGGCGCCATTGGATCTGTACGACCGGCCGGTGAACACGTTCGTGGCCGGGTTTATCGGCTCGCCCTCGATGAATTTTCTGGATGGCCACGTCGTCCTGAGCGGGGGCGGGCCTTGTGTTCGGATCGAAAATGTCGACCTGCCCATCGCGGAGCGGAAAGAGCTGACGAACGGTCAGCCGGTGCGTATCGGCATTCGGCCGGAAGACGCTGTGGTCTCCGAAAGCGGCCTGAAAGGCCAGATCATGGTGGTAGAGCCCACCGGCGCCGAAATCCATTTGATAGTGCGCTCGGGCAACCACGAATTGGTTTCCATCGTGCGCAGCCGCGAGAATTTCCGTCCCGGCCAGCCGGTGTCGCTATCGGCGGCGCCGGATCTCATCCATATCTTCGATGCTACGACCGGCAAACGGATCGAATAGCGTCCTCAATACGACCTTCGGGAGGAGGATCATGCTCAAAGGGTTGGATCCCAGGCTGAATGCCGACGTTCTCTATGTCTTGCGCGCCATGGGGCACGGGGATGTGCTCATCATTGCCGACACTAATTTCCCGTCCGATGCGATAGCGCGGGCCACCGTCTACGGCAAACTGCTGCGCATGGAAAACCTGACGGCGGGACAGGCGGCCGAGGCGGTGCTTTCGGTGATGCCGCTGGACACGTTTGTGGACGACTTCGCCGCCCGCATGGAAATCGTCGGAGCGCCCAACGAAGTCCCACCGGTGCAGCAGGAAGTGCAGAGGGCGATCGACATTGCCGAGGGCAAACCCCGGCCGATGGTGAGCATCGAGCGCTTCGCCTTCTACGATCTGTCCCGAGAGGCCTATGCGGTGATCCAGACCGGCGAACGGCGTTTCTATGGCTGCTTCATGTTCCGCAAGGGCGTTATCCCGCCGGAAGAATGAGGAGCTCGCCGTGAGCGGCAGAATTGTGATCCTCGGCGTCTTCGTCGCCGACACCGCCTACCGCGCCGAGCGCCAGCCGCGCATGGGCGAAACCATTCTCGGCGAGAGCTTCAAGCTCGGTCCGGGCGGCAAGGGATCCAACCAGTCGGTGGCGGCGGCCCGCGCCGGCGGGGAGGTCCATTTCATCACCCGTCTGGGGCGCGATCCGTTCGCGGACATGGCCCTCAAGACATGGGCCGATGCGGGCGTCGTTCCCGCTGTCACCCAGCACGAAGACAGCTATACCGGCGCAGCCTACATCTTCGTCGAGTCCGGCAGCGGCAACAACGCCATCATCGTCGCGCCGGGGGCGGCAGGTGCCATATCGCCGGCCGACATCGAGGCCCGGCGCGACCTGATCGAGGGCGCCGCGGTCTTCGTTACCCAGCTGGAGCAGCCGATGGACGCGGCCGAGCGCGCCCTGGAGATCGCCCACGCCGCCGGGGTCAAGACCATCCTCAATCCGGCGCCGGCTGCGGAGATCGCTCCGGAAATCCTGGCGCTTTGCGATTTCGTCACCCCCAATGAATCCGAAGCGGAGGGGATCACCGGCGTGCCGGTCGCCTCGGTCGAGGATGCGACGCGGGCTGCCGGCGTCTTTCTCGATCGGGGCGTCAAGGCGGCAATCATCACCCTCGGGGAGAACGGGGCGCTCTATCGCGACAGCAAACGGGTGCTGCACGTTCCGGCCTACAACGCCGGGCCGGTGGTGGAGACCACCGGAGCGGGCGACGCCTTCAACGGCGCCTTCGCCACGGCCCTGGCCGCCGGAACCGACCCGGTGGAGGCGGTGCGCTTCGGCTGCGCAGCCGCGGGAATTTCGGTCACCCGTCGGGGTACGGCCCCGTCGATGCCGGCTCGCGAGGAAATCCTGGCCCTGTTGGCACGGGGTGAGCAGAGCTGAACTCCGGCGGCACTTTCGCCTCGCGCCCGCCCAAAGCTGTCCTGGATAGGGGTGATATCATCCTCGCCAAGACAGGCGCCGGTGTGCACTTCGATCACCTCGATCTCGATCTTGCCGGGTAACCAACGGGGAAGCCATGAAGTACGGCCATTTCGACGACGAGACCCGCGAATACGTCATCACCCGTCCCGACACGCCGCTGCCGTGGATCAACTACATCGGCTGCCAGGACTATTTCGGCATCCTGTCGGCGACGGCCGGCGGCTATTCCTATTTTCGCGATGCCCGCCTGCGCCGCGTCACCCGTGGGCGCTACAACAACGTGCCGATGGATTTCGGCGGCCGCTACATCTACCTGCGCGACGACGGCAACGGCGATTTCTGGTCGCCCTCGTGGATGCCGACGCAGAGCAAGCTCGACAGCTTCGAATGCCGGCACGGCATGGGCTACAGCGTGATCTCGTCGAAGCGGGCGGGAATCGCCGCGAGCACGCGCTATTTCGTTCCGCTCGACGAGACGCTGGAGATCTGGCAGCTGACGCTGACCAACGCGCGCGGCGAGGCGGCCGACATCTCTGTCTTTTCCTCGGTCGAATTCTGCCTGTGGGAAGCCAACGACGACGCCACCAACTTCCAGCGCAATTTCAACACCGGCCAGGTCGAGGTGGTCGACGAGGTCATCTATCACAAGACCGAGTATCGCGAGCGGCGCAACCATTTCGCCTGGTTCGCCTGTTCGGAGAGGATCGCGGGCTACGACACGCAGCGCGAGGATTTCCTCGGCCCCTGGCGCGGCTGGGACAGGCCGCAGGTGGTCGAGGCCGGCAAGTCGAATGAGTCGATCGCGCACGGCTGGTCGCCGATCGGCGCGCACCACGTCAAGGTGACGCTGAAGCCCGGCGAAACCAGGCAGGTCATCTTCGTGCTCGGCTATCACGAGAATCCCGAGGATCGAAAATTCGACCCGCCGGGCTCGCAGGTGATCAACAAGACGCTCGTGCGGCGGACGATCGCCCGCTACCTCGATGCGGCCAACGTCGATGCGGCGTTCGAAGCCTTGCGGGCCTATTGGGGCAAGCTTCTCGGCCTCTATCAGGTGAGCGCGCCGGACGAGCACACGAACCGGATGGTCAACATCTGGAACGCCTATCAGTGCATGGCGACCTTCAACATGTCGCGATCGGCCTCGACCTTCGAATCCGGCATCGGCCGCGGCCTCGGCTTCCGCGATTCCAACCAGGACCTGCTCGGCTTTGTGCACATGGTGCCGGAGCGGGCGCGCGAGCGCATCCTCGATCTGGCGGCGACGCAGCTCGAAAGCGGCGGCGCCTATCACCAGTACCAGCCGCTGACCAAGAAGGGGAACAACGACGTCGGCGGCAATTTCAACGACGATCCCCATTGGCTGGTGATCGGCGTTGCGGCCTACCTCAAGGAAACCGGCGACTTCTCCATCCTCGACGAGAGCGTGCCGTTCGACTCGACGCCGGGCAGCGAAGTACCGCTCTACGTGCATCTGCAGCGCTCGATCCAATATGCGCTCGACCGGCTCGGCCCGCACGGCCTGCCGCTCATCGGGCGCGCCGACTGGAACGACTGCCTCAACCTCAACTGCTTCTCCGCCACGCCCGGCGAATCCTTCCAGACCACCACCAGCAAGGACGGCAAGGTGGCCGAATCCGTCTTCATCGGCGGGCTGATGGTGCATTCGTGCAAGGAGTTCGCGGCAATCGCCGAAGCGCGCGGCGACGAGGCGGAGGCGACGAAATATCGCCAGATCGCCGCCGACATGGAGGCCACCGTGCGCCAGCACGGCTGGGATGGCGACTGGTTCGTCCGCGCCTATGACGATTTCGGCCGCAAGGTGGGCTCGAAGGACTGCGCGGAAGGCAAGATCTTCATCGAGCCGCAGGGCTATTGCGTACTCGCCGGCATCGGCATCGAGGACGGGATGGCGCGCAAGGCGCTCGATTCGGTGGCAGAGCATCTCGCTACGCCGCACGGCATCGTTCTGCACCAGCCGGCCTATACGCGCTACTACATCGAATACGGCGAGATCTCGACCTATCCGCCGGGCTACAAGGAAAACGCCGGCATCTTCTGCCACAACAATCCATGGGTGATGATCGGCGAGGCGATGCTGGGCAATGGCGACGCCGCGTTCGACTATTACAGCCGCATCAATCCATCGGCGCGCGAGGCGTTGAGCGAGGTGCATCGCTGCGAGCCCTACGTCTATGCACAGATGATCGCCGGGCGCGACGCGCCGACACACGGCGAGGCCAAGAACTCGTGGCTCACCGGCACGGCGGCGTGGAACTACCATGCCGTCACCCAGTGGATTCTCGGGGTGAGGCCGGACTATGCGGGCCTGCGCATTGCGCCGGTGGTGCCGCAGGACTGGCAGGGTTTTTCAGTCAGCCGGACCTTCCGCGGCGTCACCTATGACATCAAGGTGACGCGCTCCAGGCCGGGGAACACGGTCAGCCTGACGGTGGATGGCACGAGGATCGACGGCAATCTCGTGCCGCCGCCGGCAGCGGGCACTGCGAAGGTTACGGTCGAGGCGGTGATCGGGTAAACTTCGTCGAGGCCGACTGTCCAGACGCTGTCATCGCGATGGGGCGCGGCTTGGCCGCGCGATCCAGGTGGCAACACCCGTTTGATCGACGATTCGAGGTGAGCGAGCCCAGATGAATCTGATCCCGATCGCCGTCCTCATTGGTTTTGTGGCTGCCTGTTTCCTCGCAGCCGCAACCGGCATCTTGTTCAAGCCCGGCGAATGGTACGAGCGCCTGAGGAAACCGGCGTGGCGGCCGCCGAACTGGCTGTTCGCGCCGGTGTGGACGGTGCTGTACCTGATGATCGCATTTGCCGGCTGGCTGGTGTGGAAGACAGCCGGATTCGGCGGCGGCGGATGGGCGCTTGCGTTCTATGCACTGCAGCTTCTGCTGAACGCCGCCTGGACGCCGGTTTTCTTCGGGCTGCATCGGCCGGATCTGGGATTTGCCGTCATCGTGCTCCTGTGGTTGGCCATCGCAGCCACGATCGTTGCTTTCGCTCCAGTGAACGGTGTTGCGGCCTTGCTGATGATCCCGTACCTGGCCTGGGTGTCGTTCGCATCCTTGCTCAATTTCGCGGTCTGGCGGCTCAATCGGGACTAGACCGCCACGGCGGTGCCGGAAAGCCGGCCGGGCCGCCTTTTGACTTGACGATGTGGATACACATCGTTTCAATTAAAAATTGTGGAGGCGATCGTGCGAAGGGCGCACCATGTCGTATTGGTGCCTGTCTCGGCTTGCCCCCGTCCTCGTGGCGGTGATCCTTGCTCCCCTGATCGGCCTCTCGCCCGCTCAGGCGAGATCGTACAAATGGCCCGCGGCCAGTACTACGGCCTACGCCATTACCGGCGACATCCGCGTTTCGGCGAACAGCATCACGTTCGCCAACGGCGCGCGCATCCACATCCGGCCGGTCAGCCGCGACAAGCCGCAGGTCTTCACGCTCGTCCCGCGCTCCGCGAACCCGACGCTGCTCAACGGCAACAAGCTGTGCGGCGACACGCCACCGACCTTCATCGTGCTCGCCCGCGACGGCAACGAACTCTACATGAAGGTCTTCGACGGACCGGATGTGCCGCCGGGCCGGGCTGACCCGTTTCCCGAGTCGGGCACCTGCGCGACATATAATTTCGAGCGGCCGGGCAGCTTCGCCGCGGCAATGCCGGCACCTTCGCCTGCGTCCATGGGGCCGAGCTTCGATTGTCGTAAGGCGGCGAGCGCCGACGAGCAGGCGATCTGCGCCTCGTCGGATCTGGCGGCGCTCGACCGGCAACTCGCCGATGCTTACAGCGCCGCGCTCGCCAGCGCCAACGATGCTGCCGCGATCAGGGCGGCGCAGCGCCAATGGATCGCAGACCGGCAGTCGTGCGGTAGCGACGGCGCCTGCCTGGCGGCTTCGTACGACAGGCGCATCGCCGCGCTGACGGCGCCGCCGCCGAGCGTGGCAGATTCTGAATCGTCGCGGTCCAGATGGACCGCCACCAGCACAACGGCGATAGCCGTCACCGGCGATATTGAGCTGTCCGGCGACTCGATCATCTTCGCCAACGGTGCGCGCCTCCACCTTGCGGCGGTTGGCCTGGACAGGCCGCTGGTGTTCGCCGTGAGCCCGCCCACGAACCCGACGCTGCCCAATGGCGGCAAGCTGTGCGGCAAAGGCCCGCCGACCTTCGTCGTGCTCGCCCGCGACGGCGACCAGCTCTATGTGAAGATCTTCGACGGGCCGCAGATCCCGCTGGGCCACGCCGATCCGGCGCCCGAGCCCGGCACCTGCGCCACCTATAATTTCGAGCGGTCCGGTGGTTCCGCCGCGGCGGCACCGGAAGTCCCTTCGTTGGCCGCGCCCACGCCAGAGCCTGCTGCCCCGGCCTCGGCCAGCGGGCCAGACGCACCTGCCTCCGTGGAATCCGGCGCGGCCCCGGCCCCCCTGCAGGGCTTCAAGGATTGCTCGGATTGCCCCGAAATGGTGGTGATCTCGGCGGGGAGCTTCATGATGGGCGCCAACGAACACGACGCCATGGCGATATATCCGACCAATGCCTGGGGTCTCAGTCCGCAGCAGGCCAAGAGACAAGCCAAACAAGCGGTCGGCAAATTTCCTGTCGCGACTGACGAACTGCCGCGCCATCAGGTGACCATCGGCTACAGCTTCGCGATCGGGCGGTTCGAGATAACCGTCGACCAGTTCGACGCCTTCGTGCAGGCGACCGACTGGAAGCTGCCGGACCGGTGTTTCACTTACGAATCCGATCCCGCCATCGGCGCGCGTCCCGATGTGCATGGCGAAGCCGCCACAAAGGCGTGGGGCGCGCGCTACACAGCGCAATACGCGACACGACCCGGCCGCACATACACGAATCCGGGCTTTGCGGTTACGGGATCGTACCCGGCCGTCTGCATCAGCTACAGCGACATCGACGCTTACCTGCAATGGCTGAGTGCAAAGACCGGGCGGCACTACCGGCTGCCATCGGAATCGGAATGGGAATACGCCGCCCGCGCCGGCACACAGACCGCCTACAGCTTCGGCGATGACGTGCTGCAGCTATGTGCCCACGCCAATTTTTCCGACGCCAGCGCGCCGATGGGCCAGGGTTATGTCGGCTGCAGCGATGGTTCCCCCGCGACGGCTTCACCGGTCGGCACGTACAAGCCGAATCCCTGGGGCCTCTACGACATGCACGGCAATGTCACTGAGCCGGTGGCGGACTGCGTGAACACCAATTACGAAGGCGCTCCGAACGACGGCTCGGCTTGGCGGACGGGTGATTGCTCCGACCACGTCAAGCGGGGTTATGATTTCGAGAGCATCTATTACGACGTTCGTTCGGCGTCGCGCTGCCTTGCCTCCGCCGGACCGCAGCCAGATTCCTCGCAAGGTGACGCCCCGCCGGCGGCGCCTGACGGCGGTTCCAATCTTCTCGGTTTACGCGTTGCCGTCTCGCTTGATAACCGGGCCTGGGATCGCGTTCGGCACTGAGCCGCCGGAACATCGACGCCGACCTCTCGACCTGTCCCTTGCTGCCCGTCAGGTGCTGTCACTGCCGCCGTTGACGGCGGGGTCGTACCAGCCGCCCGCCGGGCGGGCGACGTCGGCGGCGGCCTTCGGTCCCCAGGTGCCGGGTGCGTATGCGTGGAGGGGCGTGCTGTCGCCGAGGATCGGGGCGACGATGCGCCATTGCGCCTCGGCGCTGTCCTTGCGGGCGAAGAGGGTCGTGTCGCCCATCATGGCGTCGCCGATCAGCCGCTCATAGGCGCTCATCTCGTCGCCCTGCTGATGCACGACCATGAGCTCGGTCTCAGCGCCGGCCATCGCCTCGCCGGGCACCTTGGCGCGGGCACCAAGGGCAATGGTTACGTCGGGGCTGAGGCGGAAGCGGATGTAGTTCGCTCGCTTGGCATGATCGCCATGGAACACGGCCTGCGGGGGAAAGTGCAGGTCGACGACGATCTCCACCGCGGTCACCGGCAGGTGCTTGCCGGCGCGGACCAGAAACGGCACGCCCTGCCAGCGCCAGGAATCGATGTGGAGCCTGAGGGCGGCGAAGGTCTCGGCGTCGGAATCGGGCGCCACGCCCGGCTCATTGCGGTAGCCGCGGAACTGACCGCGGACCAGGTGCTCGGCGCTCAGCGGCCGGATGGCGTTGAAAACCTTCACCTTTTCGTCGCGGACGAAGGCACTGTCATCGTTGATCGGGCATTCCATCGCCAGGATGGCGATGACCTGCAGGAGGTGGTTCTGGATCACGTCGCGGATGGCACCGACCTCGTCGTAGAACCTGCCGCGCCCGGCGACGCCAAAACTCTCGGCCATGGTGATCTGCACGCTGCGCACATAGTTGCGGTTCCAGATCGGCTCGAGGAAGGAATTGGCGAAACGGAAATAGAGCAGGTTCTGGACCGGCTCCTTGCCGAGATAGTGGTCGATGCGGAAGATGGCCGGCTCGGGAAAGACGCTGCTCAGTGTGCGGTTGAGCGCGACCGCCGATTTGAGGTCGCGACCGAAGGGCTTCTCGACGACCAGGCGCGCATCCTCGACGATGCCGCAATGGGCGAGCCCCTCGATGACGGCGGGGAACAGGCTCGGCGGAATGGCGAGATAATAGAGCGGTCGCCGGCTTCCCTTGAGCGCAGCGTGGAGCTGGTCGAAGGTTGCGGCATCGCGGTAGTCGCCGTCGACATAGCGCAGGAGGCCGAGCAGGCGCTTGAGCACGGCTTCGTCGACGGCGCCCGCCTCCCGCACCGCGTCGCGCGCGTGGCTCACCAGATCGTCGAGCGTCCAGTCCGATTTCGCCACGCCGACGATCGGAACGTCGAGCTTGCCGTGGCGCACCATGGCGTAGAGCGCGGGAAAGATCTTCTTGTGGGCGAGGTCGCCGCTGGCGCCGAACAGGACCAGCGCGTCGGATCGTGCACGGCGGCTCATGCTCGGCCCTCGGGCTCGCCCGTGCGGTGACGGTGGCGGGTCATTCCACGGTTCCTTTTTCGGAGTGACCGCCGAACTGATAGCGCATGGCGGACAGTATCTTGTCGGCGAAATCGGCTTCGCCGCGGGAGGTGAAGCGCTGATAGAGCGCGGTGCTCAGCACCGGAACCGGCACACCTTCGTCGATGGCCGCCTTGATCGTCCAGCGTCCCTCGCCGGAATCCGAAACGCGGCCCAGGAAACCGGAAAGGCCGGGGTCCCGCCGCAGCGAGTCGGCGGTCAGATCGAGGAGCCAGGAGGAGATGACGCTGCCGTGGCGCCACACCTCGGCGATTGCCGCCATGTCGAGGTCGAAGGCGTAGGCATCGGGGTTCTCCAGCGGCGTGGTCTCGGCGTCGGCGTCCGCCGCCCTGCTACCGATATTGGCGTTCTGCAGAACGTTGAAACCCTCAGCATAGGCCGCCATGACGCCATACTCGATGCCGTTGTGGACCATTTTCACGAAATGGCCGGCGCCGCTCGGCCCACAATGCAGATAGCCCTGCTCGGCGGGCGTGGCATTCTTGCCGGCGCCGCCGGGGGCGAGAGCGGCAAAGATCGGATCGAGGCGCTTCACCACGTCGGACTCGCCGCCGATCATCTGGCAGAAGCCGCGCTCCAGCCCCCAGACGCCGCCGCTGGTGCCGACGTCGACATAGTGGATGCCTTTCGGCTTGAGCGCCGCGGCGCGTGCCATGTCGTGGCGATAGTAGGAATTGCCGCCGTCGATGATGACGTCGCCCAGCGCCAGGTGGCCGCTCAACTCGGCGATGACGCCATCGACGATCGCCGCCGGCAGCATCATCCACACGGAACGCGGCGGCGTCAGCTTTGCCGCCATCTCCTCCATCGAGGCCGCGCCGACAGCGCCTTCGCCGGCGAGTTCGGCCACCGATTGCGGCCTGACATCGTAGACGACGCATTCATGGCCGGCGCGCATCAGCCGGCGCGCGATGTTGGCGCCCATGCGGCCGAGGCCGACGATTGCGATCTGCATCCTATGCATCCTCCGTCGCTGGATGCCTAGCATGCGGCATCGGTGGAACCGGGTCGGGTCAGTGCTGCGGCTCGGCGCGGAAGGAGGCAAGCCACGCGAACTTGCCCAGCCAGCGGCCGAGATAGGCGTCGAGCCCGTAGTAGAGGCCGGCGCGCGACAGGAAGAGGAGGACGAAAACGAACGCATAGATGATCGCGGTGCCGATATCCGTCGAACCGGCGACGTAGGGGCCGCCGAGTCCTTCGGCGGTCGACCAGATCACCAGGCAAAGCAGGATGCCGCCGAGATAGGCGATATCCGAAAACAGCCCCAGGATGAGGGCGACGGCGAGCAGCGTTTCGCCGATGGCGACCATATGGGCGAAGACGACCGGATCGACGTTGACCGCGTTGATCCACAGGCTGATCCACGCCTTGACCACCGCCGGCTGGCCCTGCTGGGCACCGGTCAGGTAGGAGACGAAGTTGTTGAGGAAGTCGGGGCGCCATTTGAACTGCGCGTCGATTGCCCAGACGATGCCGAACAGAATGCGCACAGCGCCGATCGCCTGGTGTCTTGCAGCTTCATTCCATTCAGGCATGGCGATATGTCCTGACGCTTGAAGAGGATCGCTCGAATCGAGCCGTTGGGTGGCGATCTAGAACCGATTCGCCACGATTCAACCGGCTTGCGGCCCGGACCAAATTGGGCGCGGCCTGCAGAGGGCTTGCCCGGCGAAAGGCGAACCGCCTGTGGATTCAGGGGATTAGCCATGGTTGCCAAGTCGCTGCCCGGATGGGTGTGGCGAAGGAAGGCCCGGCGACATGGCTTTTCCGGGCTTTCCCCTTATGATCGCCGCCGCTTGACCTTCGATTGCGGCACCGCGAGGCGTATTTGACCGCGCAACCGTCGATCACCACCAGCACGCTCGCCGGCCGGCTCAAGGTTGTTGCGGGGGGGACCTGGACCATCGCATTCGCACGCGAGCTGGAGACGCTGGTCGCCGGCCTGCCGGTCGAGTCCGGCGAGATCGACCTCGCCGCGGTCGAGCGGCTCGATACCTTCGGCGCCTGGCTGCTGGAAGACATAGTGCGCCGGGCGCGCGAACGCGGCGGCGCACTGGAACTCGCGGCGGTGCCCGACCGCTTTCGCGGCCTCATCGACGAGGTCGGCGACGCCAACCGCGAGGCGCCGCCGCCGCGTGCCCGTCGGCGCGGCCTGGTCGGCTTCGTCGAACTGGCCGGCGAAAGCGTGTTCAAGTTCTTCGACGAGGTGCTGGATCTCACCTCGATGCTCGGTGCCGTCGTGGTGGCGGCGGGCAATGCGATCGTGCGTCCGCGCTTCTCGCGGGTGACCTCGGTTGTCTATCATCTCGATCGCGTCGGCTGGCAGGCGATCGGCATCATCGTGCTGATGACCTTCCTGGTCGGCTGCATCATCTCGCAGCAGGGCATCTACAATTTCCGCCGCTTCGGCGCCGAGGACTATGTCGTCAACCTGCTCGGCATCCTGGTGCTGCGCGAGATCGGCGTGCTCTTGGTGACCATCATGGTGGCGGGCCGCTCGGGCAGCTCCTACACGGCCGAGCTCGGCTCGATGAAGATGCGCGAGGAGATCGACGCGCTGAGGACCATGGGCGTCGATCCGGCGGACGTGCTGGTGCTGCCGCGAGTGGTGGCGCTGGTCATCGCCATGCCGGTGCTGACGTTCCTCGGTTCCATGGCGGCGCTGGTCGGCGGCGGCCTGGTCGCCTGGTTCTATGGCGGCATGAGCCCGGAGATCTTCATCTTGCGGCTGCGCGATGCGGTCTCGGTCCACGATTTCCTCATCGGCTTGATCAAGGCGCCGGCGATGGCGATGGTGGTCGGCATCATCGCCTGCACGGAAGGCATGCGGGTCGAAGGCAGCGCCGAGTCGCTCGGCCGCAAGACGACGACCTCGGTGGTCAAGGCGATCTTCACGGTGATCGTGCTCGACGGCCTGTTCGCCATGTTCTTCGCCGCGATCGGGTGGTGAGGCGATGAGCCGGACAATCAGCGACGACCCGATCATCTCGGTGCGCGACCTGGTTGCCGGCTTCGGCGGGCAGACCGTGCTCAACCATCTCGACCTCGACGTGCGCGCCGGCGAGATCCTCGGCGTGGTCGGCGGGTCGGGCGCCGGCAAGTCGGTGCTGCTGCGCTCGATCATCGGGCTCGTCCGCAAGCGCTCGGGCAAGATCCGCGTTCTCGACGTGGATGCCGATGCCGCCAGCTACCGCGACCGGCGCTCGATCGAGCGGCACTGGGGCGTGCTCTTCCAGGGCGGTGCGCTGTTCTCCTCGCTGACGGCGCGCGAGAACATCCAGTTTCCGATGCGTCAGTTCCTCGATTTGCCCGAGAAGCTGATGAACGACCTCGCCATGGTGAAGCTGGAGCTGGTCGGCCTCAGCCCCAACGACGCCAACAAGCTGCCGGCAGAGCTTTCCGGCGGCATGACCAAGCGCGTCGGGCTTGCCCGGGCGCTGGCGCTCGATCCCGAGATCGTCTTTCTCGACGAGCCGACGTCGGGCCTCGACCCGATCGCGGCCGGCGCCTTCGACGTGCTCATCCGCACGCTGCAGCACACGCTGGGCCTCACCGTCTTCATGGTCACCCACGATCTCGACAGCCTCAACACCGCGTGCGACCGGATCGCGGCGTTGGCGGACGGCAGGATCGTGGCGGAGGGGCCGATGGAGACGCTGCTCAGATCTGATCACCCCTGGGTCGAGGCCTATTTCGGCGGCAGGCGTGCGCGCGCCAACGGCGCGAACGCCGCGACCAACCAATAGACGGACGGTAAGCCATGGAAATCCGCGCTCGCTATTTTCTCGTCGGCCTGTTCGTGCTGGTCGTTGCCGCCGCGGCCGTCGGCTTCATCTACTGGCTCTACAACACCGGCGGCCTGGTCAAACGCACGGACTATCTGGTCAGCTTCAACGGCTCGGTCGCCGGCCTGGCTCCCGGTTCGCCGGTGCTGTTCAACGGGCTGCAGGTCGGCGAGGTGACCGGGCTGACGCTGTCGACGGACGATCCGGGCCTGGTGTTCGCGCGGATTTCCATCGACGCGCGCACGCCGGTGCGCACCGACACCCATGTCGGCATGGACTTTCGCGGGCTGACCGGCACGGCGACCGTGGCGCTCAACGGCGGTTCGCCCGCGGCGGAGCGGCCGACGGGCGAGGACGGCCAGCCGCCGCTGCTGGTCGCCGACCCGAAGTCGATGCAGGACATGAGCGCCTCGGCGCGCGAGGCGCTGACGCGGCTCAACGACATCCTGGCCGAGAACGCCGTGCCGCTGAAGGACGCCATTGCCAATATCGACACCTTTGCCGGAGCATTGGCGAAGAACTCGGACAAGGTCGACACCATTCTCGCCGGGCTGGAGAAGTTCGTCGGCGGCGGCAACAAACCGGAGACGGTCAGCTATGAGCTGACCGCGCCGACGAAATTCCCGGACATTGCGGCCCTGCCGACCGGCCAGCTGACGCTTCCCCCGCCGACGACCATCGTGGCGCTGGATACCCAGCGCATCATGCTGAGAACCGCCGAGGGGCTGGTGCCGGCCTTCGACAATTTCCGCTTCGGCGACAGCATTCCACTGATCGTGCAGTCGCGGTTGCTGCAGGGCTTCGAGAATGCCGGAGATCCGCGGGTGGGCAGCGACACCAGCGGGATCGCCGGCGACTTCCAGCTGCTGGTCAACATCCGCAAGTTCCAGATGGCGACGATCGGCGAGCCGACGGCCGAGGTCGCGCTGATGGCGAAACTGCTCGATACCGGCGGGACGGTGATCGACGCCAAGCTGTTCGAGGCGACGGCTCCGGTCGGCGACATCACTAAGCCGGAGGGGATCGCCGCCGGCATCGATACGGCCTTCGGCAAGGCGGCGACCGAACTTATCGTCTGGTCGCTCGGTGCGATGAGCGATCAGGCAGGTGGCGGCGGGGATACTGGCGGCGGCCAGAGCGGCGGCGATGCCCCGTCCATGCAGACGCCCGAGCCGGGGCCGCCGGCCGACATGACGCAACCGCCGGCCGACGTGGCGGCGCCGGCCAAGGCGAAGTAGGGCGTCGCCCGGCTCTAGCCGTGTGGCACGGTGGCAGCCATCGATGGCCGCGCGGCGAAGGTAGCGAACCAGGCCGCCAGCCGCGGCCGTGGCGCGCGCCAGCCGAGATCGGGGAAGCGGAAATCCAGGTAGGAGAGGGCGCAGGCGCAAGCGATGGTGCCGATGTCGACGCGGCCCTCGAAACCGGAGGCCGACTGCTCCATGCGGTCGAGGGCCTTCTCGACCTTGTCGTGCTGACCGTCGCGCCACGCGGGCCACAGCTTTTCGGATGGCCTCAGCGTCGTCTCGTAGCGCTCGAGCAGCGCGGCATCGAGCATGCCGTCGGCGAGCGCCTGCTCGGTAAGCGCCTGCCAGCGCGCCGATCCACCCGCCGGGATGAGCAGGCCGCCGCCGGCCAGCGTATCGAGATGCTCCGCGATCACGCGGCTGTCGAAGAGGATCGCGCCGTCGTCGGCGATCAGGGTGGGGAGCTTGCCGAGCGGATTGTCGGCGATCACCGGCGCCGTGCGCACGACGGGGCTCACCTTCGCCGGCACCGTCTTGATGCGATCGGCGAGGCCGAGTTCGATGGCAGCGACCATGACCTTGCGCACGTAAGGCGAGGTGGTGGAGTGGTAGAGCTTCATGACGACGTCCCCGATGAGGCGGATCGATCGTGTGGCATAGGGCGCCGCGGGGAAGCCGGCAAGGGCGGCGCGTGCCGGGAGACCCGGCGAATTTGCCGGATTTTCTTAAGTGGGCGGTGAGGGCGGCCGTGTTTTGGGCGTCGTTGAACAGGGAGGCCTTTATGGCAGGACCGACACGCAGATTCACGATTCTGGCGGCCGCGGGCGCAATGCTGGCAGCGCTCGGCATTGGCTCAACACAGGCCCGCGCCGACGATTCGGGGCTTCAATCCGCGGCGAGCAAGGCCGTCGCGTCATGGGTGGCGGCGGTAACCAGCGGCGACAAGAGCGCCGTGGCGGCCGTGCTGGCGCCAGAATTCCAGATCGTGCGCGACAACGGCGTCGCCTATGACCGCGACCAGTATCTCGCCAGCAATCTGCCGAAGATCGCCACGCCGCCGCCGATCAGCGATCTGGTTGCGACCGGCGAGGGCGACGTGATGGTTGTCCGCTACGTCCTGACGATCGATGCGACCGTCAACGGCGCGGCCATGCAGGCCAAGGCGCCGCGACTGACGGTGTTCCGGCAGGTTGGCGGGAAATGGCTGGTTTCGGCCCATGCCAATTTTGCCGCGATCGGCAAATGAGGCGCTGCATGACCGTGCCGCGCTGGGCCTTCGGGTTGGGCCCAACGGGATCGATTTTTCCACCGTCGTCCGATCACGGCAAACTGCCGGCATTCAGCCGGGGGGCGACCATGGCCGACATGCGCACGGAACCGGAGAAGCTGCTGGCCGGGGACTGGTACCTCGGTCCCGATCCCGAGTTCAACGCACTTCAGAACGCGGCTCGCGAGCGGCTGCGCCAGTTCAACGACACACCGCGCAGCGATCCTGGCGCGCGCATTGTGCACCAGCTCGATCCGGCGCGCTGCTGTTTTGGGGATGAGACGGGAAGGCGCTAGAGTGGCGGCAGGGGAGAAGCACGGAAAATGCCCATGTCGCAGGGTGTCACCGGCCGCGAAATTGCGGAAATCCACCATCTGAGGAACGCGCCTGACCAGCCGCACAATCCCGGAATCCCGTTCGATGCGGAGCCGGTGGCCGGCGTGCGCGTGAACCTTTCTGCGGTCGAGCGCCGGGCGGCGACGCTGCCGGCGCGGCGCACGGTGAAGAAGCAGTGGCAGGCGGCGTGGCTGGTGAAGGCGCTGCAATGCATCGACCTGACGACGCTCTCCGGCGACGACACCGAGGGACGGGTGCGCCGGCTCTGCGCCAAGGCGCGGCAGCCGCTGAGACCCGACATCCAGGAAGCGCTGGGCCTCGCCGAGCAGAGGATTACCACGGGCGCCGTTTGCGTCTATCACCGCTTCGTTGCGACGGCGAAGGCGGCGCTCGAGGGCTCCGACATTCCGGTCGCGGCCGTCTCGACGGCGTTTCCGGCGGGCCTCGCCCCGTTCGAGACGCGGCTCGCCGAGATCAAGGCGTCGGTCGCGGTCGGCGCCGACGAGATCGACATCGTGATTACCCGCGAGCATGTGCTCAAGGGCAACTGGCAGGCGCTCTACGACGAGGTGAAGGCCTTCAAGGAGGCCTGTGGGCCGGCGCACATGAAGGCGATCGTCGGCACCGGCGACCTCAAGACGCTACGCAATGTCGGGCGTGCCTCTCTGGTGGCGATGATGGCCGGCACCGACTTCATCAAGACCTCGACCGGCAAGGAAGGCGTCAACGCCACGCTGCCGGTGGCGCTGGTGATGGTGCGTGCCATCCGCGCCTATCGTGAGATGACCGGCAACATCGTCGGCTTCAAGCCGGCCGGTGGCATTTCCACTGCCAAGGACGTGATGAGCTTCCAGTTCGTGATGAAGGAAGAGCTCGGCACCCTATGGCTGCAGCCGGGGCTTTTCCGCATCGGCGCCTCGTCGCTTCTGGCCGACATCGAGCGCCAGCTCGAATATTACGTCACCGGCCGCTACGCCTCGTTCGAGCACCACGCGCTGGCGTGAGAGAGGAACAAAGTTCATGTCGGTCGCTGAAATCCTCGACACAATGGACTACGGGCCGGCGCCCGAGAGCGACACGGAGGCGCGCGCGTGGATTGCCAAGCATGGCGATGGGGCGGGGCTGTTCATCAACGGCGTCTGGGTGAAACCCGAATCCGGCCAGTGGCTCGACACCAGCGACCCGTCCACCGGCGCCGTCATCATGCGGTTCGCGCGCGGCGACGCGGCGGATGTCGACGCGGCGGTCAAGGCGGCGCGCAAGGCGCAGGGATCCTGGGCGCGTACATCCGGACACGTACGGGCAAGATATCTCTATGCCATCGCCCGGCTGATCCAGCGCCACAGCCGGCTTTTCGCCGTGCTGGAAGCGATCGACAACGGCAAGCCGATCCGCGAGACGCGCGACATCGATATCCCGCTGGTGGCGCGGCACTTCTACCATCACGCCGGCTGGGCGGAGATGATGGACAGCGAACTCCGCGACCGCATGGCGGTGGGCGTGTGCGGCCAGATCATCCCGTGGAACTTCCCGTTGCTGATGGCCGCCTGGAAGATCGCGCCGGCGATCGCGCTCGGCAATACCAGCGTGCTCAAGCCGGCGAAGTTCACCCCGCTGTCGGCGCTGCTCTTCGCCGAAATCTGCGAAATGGCGGGGCTGCCCAAGGGCGTGGTCAATGTGGTCACCGGCGACGGTGCCACTGGCGAGCTGATCGTCAAACATCCCGATGTCGACAAGATCGCCTTCACCGGCTCGACCGAGATCGGCCGCCGGATCCGCGAACTGACCGCCGGCTCGGGAAAGTCGCTGACGCTGGAACTCGGCGGCAAGTCGCCGTTCATCGTCTTCGACGATGCCGATCTCGATTCGGCGGTCGAGGGCGTGGTCGACGCCATCTGGTTCAATCAGGGCCAGGTGTGCTGCGCTGGTTCACGTCTGCTGGTGCAGGAAGGCATTCACGACGCCTTCGTCGCCAAGCTGAAGGCGCGGCTGGAGACGCTGCGCGTCGGCCCGCCGCTCGACAAGGCGATCGACGTCGGCGCCATCGTCTCGCCGATTCAGCTCGAGCGCATCCGCGCGCTGGTCGCGCAAGGCGTCAAGGAAGGGGCGCAGGTCTTTCAGGGGAGCGCGCCGCTGCCGGAGACCGGCTGCTACTTTCCGCCGACGCTGATGACCAATGTCGAGCCGGCCTCGACCGTGGCGCGGGTGGAAATCTTCGGGCCCGTCGTGGTCGAGATGACCTTCCGCACGCCGGAGGAGGCGGTGGATCTCGCCAACAACACAGAATATGGGCTCGCCGCCAGCGTCTGGTCGGAATCGATCAACCTGGCGCTCGACATCGCGCCCAAGCTCAAATGCGGCGTGGTGTGGGTGAATTCGACCAACCTGTTCGATGCCTCTGCCGGCTTCGGCGGCTACAAGGAATCGGGCTATGGCCGCGAGGGCGGACGCGAGGGCGTGGCCGCCTACACCAAGCCGCGCTGGATGAAGTCGGCGAGGAAGCTTGTCGAAACGGCGCCGGTGAAACCGGAGATGGGGCTGGAACTGGTCGGCGGCGGCATCGACCGCACGGCGAAGATGTATATCGGCGGCAAGCAGGCCCGGCCCGACGGCGGCTATTCGCGCGGCGTGGCTTCGCCGGCCGGCAAGCTCATCGGCGAGGTCGGCGAGGGCAACCGCAAGGACATCCGCAACGCGGTCGAGGCGGCGCGCAAGATCGCACCGAAATGGGCGGCGACGTCCGAGCACAACCGGGCACAGATCCTCTACTACATCGCCGAGAATTTGGACGCGCGGGCGGCCGAGTTCGCCGACCGGCTGCGGCTCTTGCGCGGCGTCAAGAGCGCCAAGACGCGACTGGAAGTGGACGCCGCTATCCATCGCCTGTTCCAGTGGGGGGCGTGGGCCGACAAATATGAGGGCGCGGTGCATCGCCCGCCCTTCCGCGGCCTGGCGCTGGCCATGAACGAGCCGGTGGGGGTCGTCGGCATTGCCTGCCCGGAGGAGCCAGGGCTGCTTGCCTTCGTCTCGCTGATGGGCGCGGCGATCGCCGCCGGCAATGCGGTGGTCATGCTGCCGTCGGAAGCGCAGGCGCTGATCGCCACCGATCTTTATCAGGTGCTCGACACCTCCGACGTTCCGGGTGGCGTGGTCAATATCGTCACCGGCGACAGACATGCGCTGGCGCTGGAACTCGCCAAGCACGACGCGGTCGATGCGCTCTGGTATTTCGGCAATGCCGAGGGCGCGGAAGCGCTGGAGAGGGCGTCGGCCGGCAACCTCAAGCAGACCTGGTGTGAGACGGTGAAGCGCGACTGGGACGACGCCGCCATCGGTGGCGGGCGCGATATCCTGGCGCATGCCACCCAGGTCAAGAACATCTGGATCCCCTACGGGGAGTAGGCTTTCGGTGACATTGCCGTGGGCGTTGCTGGCCCTTGGTCCCGGCGCAGGCGCCTACTCGGCCATCACCATCGCCGGCTCTTCCTGCGGCTGCTGCTGCCGGCCGGGACCGGCCGCCGGGGCGAACTTCTTGTAGCGCAGCATGAGCAGCAGCGGCAGCGCGGCGAGCGTGATCAGCATCATCGCCTTGAAGTCGTCGATATAGGCGATCATCAGCGACTGCTGTGTCACGAGGCCATCGAGCTGGGCCGCCGTCTGGGCGCCGGCCGCCGTCGCCAGCAATCCCGGGTTGACGCCCAATGCGGGCAGGTTCTGGTTGAACAGGGTGATCTGCGTTGAGAGGTCGGCGTGGTTGACCTGCATGTTGGAGGTCAGCATCGCAGCCATGATCGAGATTCCGATCGCCGATCCGATGTTGCGGATGAGATTGAACAGGCCGGAGGCCTCGGTCCTCAGCTGCGGATCGAGCGTCTGGAAGGCGACGGTCGACAACGGCACGAAGACGAAGCCGAGGCCGAAGCCCTGGGTGACGCCGGAAGTGATCAGCGGCCAGGAGTCCATGCCGATGTCGAAGGCGGTCATCTGGTAGAGCGAGAAGGCCGTCATCGACAGGCCGAAGCCGACCAGCAGGCGCGGGTCGACCTTGCCGACCAGCCGGCCGACGACCATCATCGCCGCCATGGTGCCCAGTCCGCGCGGTGCCAGCACCAGCCCGACGGTGATGATCGGATAGCCCATCAGGTTCTGCAGCATGGGCGGCAGTAGCGCCATGGTGGCGAGCAGGACGACACCGATGACGAAGATCAGGACTAGCGCCGATGTGAAGTTGCGGTCCATGAACAGGCGCCGGTCGAGGAACGGCTCTTCGTGGGTGAGGGTGTGGACCATGAACATCCAGGCGCCGGCGAGGGTGATGCCCAGTTCCACGAGTATTTCAGGCGAGCTGAACCAGTCGAGCTGGGAGCCGCGGTCGAGCATGACTTGGAGGGCGCCAACGGCCATGGCCAGGAAGCCGAAGCCGACAAAGTCGAACTTGCGGAAGCGGCGCACCGTATCGGGCATGAATAGGACGATGCCGGTAAGCGCCAGGATGCCGACCGGCACATTGATGTAGAATACCCAGCGCCAGTTGAAATTGTCGGTCAGATAGGCGCCGATGACCGGGCCGATGATTGGCGCAATCATGATGCCCATGCCCCACACCGCCATCGCCTGGCCGTGGCGCTCGCGCGGATTGATGTCGAGGATGACCGACTGCGACAGCGGCGCCAGCGCCGCGCCGAAGGCGCCTTGCAGGATGCGGAACAGCACCATCTCCTCGAGACCGAGGGCGGTGCCGCACAGCGCCGAGGAAGCGACGAAGCCGGCGACGCAGACGGCGAACAGCCTCTTGCGGCCGATATTGTCCGACAGCCAGCCGGTAATCGGCGTCATGATCGCCTGGGCGACGATGTAGGAGGTGAGCACCCAGGTGACGGTCTCCTGATCGGCGCCGAGGCTCGCCTGCATGTGCGGCAGGGCGACGTTGGCGATCGTCATATCGAGGATCACCATGATCATGGAGACCATCACCGAGGCCGTGATGAGGCCGCGGTGCTTCACTTCCCTGAATGGCTGGCCGTGCGAGTCGGTGCTCATGGCTCAGGCTCTGCCGTCCCGGCTTACTTCGATGCCGTGTGCGTCGGCGCGCTCTGGGTGTCGACGGACACATAGGCGCTGAGGCCGATGCGCAGCGGCACGCCGGGGTCGGGATTGTCGAAGCGGATACGCACCGGCACGCGCTGGACGACCTTGACCCAGTTGCCGGTGGCATTCTGCGCCGGCAGCAGCGAGAATTCCGATCCCGTACCGGCGCCGACGCTGGCAACTTCGCCGTCGAAGGTGTGGCCGGGATAGGCGTCGATTGAAACGGTCGCCGTTTGACCGGGGCGCATGTTGGTCAACTCGGTTTCCTTGAAGTTTGCCTCGATCCAGGTGGTGCCGGTCTCGACCAGGCTCATCACCGCAACCGACGGGCTGACATACTGACCGATCAGCATGCGATCGGCCTGGGCGACGACGCCGGCGGCCGGGGCGCGCACCTCGGTGTTCTTGAGGTCGAGCGCGGCCTGCTCGCGCTTGGCCAGCGCCGCCAGTACCAGCGGGTGCTTGTCGGTGTCGATGTCGGGATTGCCGCCAAGCGCGGAGAGCGCTGCGGCGACGTTCTGCTGGGCCTGCGACAGCGCCTGTTCGGCGGCGTGGGCGGTGTTCTGGGCCGAATCGAAGTTGGCCTGGGTCGAGACGCCCTTGGCAAGCAGGTCCTGCTGGCGCTGCAGGATCTTCGCCTGGAAGTCGTTGTTGTCCTGCGCGGCCTTCAACGCGGACAACGCCAGCTGGTAGGTCGCACGATACTGGGCGACCTGGAAGCGCGCCGAGGCCAGCGCCGCATCGGCCTGGTCGAGCGCGATCTTGAAGGGCTGCGGATCGATGCGGAAGAGGAGATCGCCGGCGGCAACCTGCTGGTTCTCCTGGGCATCGACCTCGGCGATCCGTCCGGACACGTCGGAATAGACGGTGACGCGGTCCTGCTGGACGTAGGCGTTGTCGGTCGACACGTAGCGTCCGCCGGACAGCCAGAAATAGGCGCCGATCAGGATCAGCGCGACCGGTACCGCCGCCATGACGAGATAGCGGCGAAGGTTGCGGCGCGGCTTGGCGGGCGGCGCGGCCGGCGCAGGCGGAGCGGCCGGCGCGACACCGGCCGGCGCTCCGGGCTGCGGAGCGTTTGGATTTCCCCCATCAGCACTCATGAGGTGACGCCTTCTCGGTTGCGGGCTTGATCTGAATGGGTGGTGTGGGCGGCGGTGCCCGCGGGCTGGTCAGCATTATGGACGAGGTTGGCCCGGATTCGTGTCAGGATACCGACGACCTGCTCGATTTCCTCCTCGCTGATGCCGAGGAGGATATCGTCGTAGCAGGAGGTCGCAACGGTGCGGAATTTCTCGACCAGCGGGCGGGCGGCCTCGGTCAGGTAGAGGCGCTTCACCCGCCGGTCGACGGGGGCGGGACGCCGCTCAATGAGGCCGGCCGCTTCCATGCGGTCGACCTGGCGGCTGAGCGTGATCGGCTCCATATCCATCATCTCGGCCAAAGTGGCCTGGTGGAGAGGCTCTTCGTTGAGCTTCTCGGCGCGGGTCACGGCCGAAAGAACGCGCCATTGGGCGCTGGTCAGGCCGATCGTCTGCGCCTGGTGGTCGATCCGCCGGCGTATGAGACGGCTGACATCGTGGACCAAGAGCCCGATGCCCTTGGCGGGAGGCAGGTGTGTGTGTTGCATCGCAGGGATATAATAAGCAAACTTATTATAATCAAGCTTGCAAATTTGTCACAACAGCCATGCGGTAAATAGGGCACTAACGCGTTTTGCCAGCGGACGTGGATCGGGGTAGCGAAGCGGCGGCAAAGACGCTATCGACTGGCCGATTTCCAAGGGGCTCGCGGACAGGCGCGCGCCGCACCATCTAGACAACGCCATGAATGATACAGCCACGCCGGCCACCCCCAAGACTGTCTATCCGCCCGCCGACCCCAGCCCCAGCTTTCCCCGCATCGAGGAAACCATCGGCGCGGCCTGGGAGGCGGAGAGGACCTTTCAGCAGTCAATCGAGCGCCGGCGGGAGCAGGGGGCGCCAGAATACGTCTTCTATGACGGACCGCCGTTTGCCAACGGCTTGCCGCATTACGGGCACATCGTCACCGGCTTCGTGAAGGACATGGTGCCGCGCTATCAGACCATGCGCGGTAACATGGTCGAGCGCCGCTTCGGCTGGGACTGCCACGGCCTGCCGGCGGAGCTGCATTCGGAGAAGGAGCTGAACCTCAACGGCCGGCAGGACATCCTCAAATACGGCCTGGCACGCTTCAACGAGCATTGCCGCACGTCGATCATGCAGTTCCGCAGCGACTGGGAATATTACGTCAACCGCTCGGCGCGCTGGGTCGACTTCGAGAACGACTACCGCACCATGGACCTCTCCTACATGGAGAGCACCATCTGGGCCTTCAAACAGCTGTGGGACAAGGGGCTGGTCTATGAGGGCTATCGCGTCGTGCCCTATTCGTGGGCGGCGCAGACGCCGCTGTCGCAGTCCGAGACGCGCCTCGACGATTCCTACCGCGCCCGCCAGGACCCGGCGCTGACCATCGGCTTCCTGCTTGATCCAGAGAAGGATGGGGGCGACACCAATGCGCGGCTGCTCGCCTGGACGACGACGCCGTGGACGCTGCCCTCCAATGTCGGCCTGGCGGTGGCGCCCGATGCCGACTATGCGGTGATGGAGAAGGACGGCGCGCGGGTGATCCTCGCCGAGAGCTCGGTGGAAGCCTATGCGCCGGAGCTGGAGGGCTTCCGCAAGGTCGGCGGGGTCAAAGGCGCGGAGCTGATCGGGCGCACTTATGCGCCGCTTTTCCCCTTCTTCGCGGCCGAAAAGGACAAAGGCGGTTTCCGCGTCATCGCCGGCGACTTCATCGAGATGGGCGAGGGCACGGGCGTCGTCCACATCGCGCCGGCCTTCGGCGAGGACGACCTCAAGGTCGGCCAGAAGGAAGGTCTGCCGGTGGTCGATCCGGTGGATCTCGCCGGCAACTTCACCGGCGAGGTGGCGCCCTATGCCGGAATGAACGTCTTCGAGGCCAACAAGCCGATCATCCGCGACCTCAAGGAGGCGGGTGTCGTCTTCCGCCACGAGACCTACGACCACAACTATCCGCACTGCTGGCGCACCGACCAGCCGCTGATCTACAAGGCGATGCCCTCCTGGTACGTGGCGGTGACCAAGTTCCGCGACCGCATGGTGGAGCTCAACCAGGGCATCACCTGGATGCCGGTGCACGTGCGCGACGGCATCTTCGGCAACTGGCTGGCCAATGCGCACGACTGGAACATCAGCCGCAACCGCTTCTGGGGGGCGCCGATTCCGGTGTGGAAGTCGGACGACCCGAATTATCCGCGCACCGACGTCTATGGCTCGCTGGACGAGCTGGCGCGCGATTTCGGGGCCAGGCCGAAGGACCTGCACCGGCCTTACGTCGATGAGCTGACGCGCCCGAACCCGGACGATCCGACCGGCAAGTCGACCATGCGCCGCGTCGGCGACGTGCTCGACTGCTGGTTCGAATCGGGCTCGATGCCGTTCTGCCAGGTGCACTACCCGTTCGAAAACAAGGAGTGGTTCGACAGCCACTTTCCCGGCGACTTCATCGTCGAATATGTCGGCCAGACGCGCGGCTGGTTCTACACGCTGATGGTGATGTCGACGGCGCTGTTCGACTGCGCGCCATTCCGCTCGGCGATCGGCCACGGCATCGTTCTCGACGAGAACAAGCAGAAGCTGTCGAAGCGGCTGAGGAACTATCCCGACCCGGTCGAGATGTTCAACACCTACGGCGCCGACGCGCTCAGATGGTACATGATGGCCTCGCCGCTGATGTCGGGCGGCGACCTCGCCATGCCCAAGGACGGCAAGGCGATCGGCGAGGCGATCCGGTCGGTCATGCTGCCGATCTGGAACGCCTATTCGTTCTTCACCCTCTACGCCAATATCGACGGCATCACGGGCAAGCTGGTGACGACGGCGGAAGCGGAGCTGGACCGCTACATCCTCGGCAAGACGGCCGAACTGGTGCGCGCCGTCGAGCAGGCGATGGACGGGCTCGACCTAGCCGGCGGCTGCAATGCGCTGCCGCCCTTCATCGAGGCGCTCAACAACTGGTATATCCGCCGCAGCAGAGACCGCTTCTGGAAGAGCGGCAAGGACGCAGACAAGACGGCGGCTTATGACACGCTCTACACGGTGCTGGTGACGCTGATGCGCACCATGGCGCCGTTCCTGCCCTATCTCACCGACCACATCCACCGGGCGCTCACGAACGGCGAGAGCGTGCATCTGCGGGACTGGCCGGAGGCTTCGGCGTTTGACATCGATGCTGCCCTGGTTGAGCGCATGGACCTCGCCCGAGCAGTGTGTTCCTCGGCGGCCTCGGTGCGCACGGCCAAGAACCTGCGCAACCGCCTGCCGCTGGCAAGCCTCACCATCGCCCACCCGAACCACGCGATCCTCGCGACGCTGACCGCCGTCATCGCCGAGGAAACGAACGTCAAGCAGGTCGTCTTCGCCGACGACCCGTCCGCGTTCGGCGCCGAAGTGCTGGTGGTCAACCCGCGCATTGTCGGCAAACGTCTCGGCCCGGCGATGAAGGAGATCTTGACCGCGTCGAAGGCAGGCCGGTGGACGCGGCTTGACGATGGTGTGGCGGAAGTCGCCGGCCAGCGCATCGCGGCGGACGAATACGAGGTGCGCTTCCAGCCCAGGGAAGGCATTGCCGCGGCGCCCTTCGACGGCAATGCCGGCGTCGTCGTGCTCGACACCGACGTGACGCCGGAACTGGAGCGCGAGGGGCTGGCGCGCGACTTCATCCGCCTGGTTCAGGTGGCGCGCAAGGACGCCGGCTTCAACGTCGCCGACCGCATCGCCATCGCGGTGAAAGCCGGACCGGTGGGGACGGCAGCCATCGATGCGCACCGCGACACGGTCAAGAGTGAGACGCTGGCCGTCGCGCTCGACCTTACCGATACGCCGGCCGGTATGGTGTCAGACGGCAAGCTCGGCGACGAGCCGATCGCCATCGGCGTGCGCGTGGCGGGATAGGGCGCCGCCGGAGCCACCGGCAAAAAGAACAGGCGGCCCGGGGGCCGCCTGTCGTGTTTGGGGAAGCGCCGGTCAGAGCCAGTCGGATCTGACTCGCGTTACCGTCTGTCGTCGCCGTTGGACGACTGCCCGAGCTAGGCTTGGGGAGCCGATGGCGTGTGATCAGGCCGGCTGCGATTGTGCTCGCGCTTGTCGTACGAATGCTCCTTCTTGTGCTCCTTCTTGTGCACGGAGTGCTTGGACTCGTGCTCGCTCTTGTGCACCGAGTGCTTGGACTTGCGGCTCTCCTCATGGCGGTTGATGGAGTGCTTGGACTTGCGCTCACCCTTGTGCACCGAGTGCTTGGACTTGCGGCTCTCCTCATGGCGGTTGATGGAGTGCTTGACCTTGCGGTGCTCGTTCCGATCATAGGTCTTCTTGCCGGGGGACGGCTTCTTGAAGTTCGGGCCGTCGGGCTTCTTGTTGAAGCTCGGACCGTCGGGCTTCTTGTTGAAGCTGGGGCCGTCGGGCTTCTTGTTGAAGCTCGGACCGTCAGGCTTCTTGTTGAAGCTCGGACCGTCAGGCTTCTTGTTGAAGCTCGGACCGTCGGGCTTCTTGTTGAAGTTCGGGCCATCGGGCTTCTTGTTGAAGCTGGGGCCGTCAGGCTTCTTGTTGAACTCCGGGAACTTCTTGTGCCTGGGATCGAACTTCGATTCCTCGTGCTTCTTCTTCTTGTCCCACTTCTTCTTCTTGTCCCACTTCTTCTCGCCGTGCCACTTCTTTTCGCCGTGCCACTTCTTCTTGTCGTCCCACTTTTTCTTGTGGTGGTACGGCTTGCGGTGGCAAACCTTCTCAGGCACAGGCTCCACTGATGCAACGCTGAACTGATTGCCGCTGCCGGCGCCCGACAGACGCGGGCACTGGCACATCGCCTTGTCCCAGGCATTGTGCGCGGCGCAGTAGCCGCTGAGGATGGCCACGTTGGTTGCGCCGCACTCAGCGGTGGCGTTTGCGGCTTGTGTTGCCAAAGTCGCGGCGCTCGCTGTAAAAGCTGACGACGCAATTAGAAAGACTGCCGCGTGCGCCGGCAGCCGGTACGCTCTCCATTTACTGAACATCTGCAGGTCTTCCCTCGAAAGTGCATCCGCGGGGCCTCTACCGCCTGCAGTGCGGAGTCTTTATTCAAATTTTCTTTGATTCAAGCCGCTTCGTACTTGGTATTAAAACTTAGTTAACTAAAAGAAGTTCGCCTTTGTTAATCTTTACAGCGCATCTACGCGTTAATTATATTTTTCTTAAACATGATGTTCGTTTCTGGTGGAAAACACGAATGGCCAAAGAATCGCCAAAGTGATGCCGCGGCCATGACTATGGCCGGTTGCCACCCGGTGGGCGATAGCCGCAGAAAACAGCCGTTTTCTGGGGGTGTACTGGCCGCCGATTCGTTTGCGCCCGTCAAGCCAGGAGCGCAGGACGGCGCGCGGCTCGTTGGGACGACCGTGTCGTCAGATCGCGCCTTCGCCCTCGGCGACCTCAATTGGCGTCGGCGGGATGGGCGTTGAGCGGCCGAAGCGGCCGAGCGTGTCGCGGCGGATGAAGAGGATCGCCATGGCGACCAGCGCCGAGAGCGCCGAGACGGTGAAGGTCGTCTGCGGCCCGGCGAGTTCGGCGATCTTGGGTGCCGCGTAAGGCGCGATCACGCCGGCGAACCAGCGCACGAAATTGTAGCCGGCCGAAGCGACCGGGCGCGGTGCGCCGGAGACCTCCAGCGCCATCTCGGTATAGACCGTGTTGTTGATGCCCATCAGGGCGCCGGAGAGCACCACCGCGGCGACGATCCAGGCTGGTGAGCCGAAGGCGATGACCATGAGCAGGAACGCGAAGAGCACCAGGCAGGCGCCGGCCAGCGTCACCTCGCTGAAGTGTGCCTGCAGGCGCGGGGCCACCAGCACCGAGAAGACGGCCAACAGAATGCCCCAGCCGCAGAAGATGAGGCCGACCGCGTGTGGCGACATCATCAGCACGAAGGGGGCGAAGGCGAGCACGGTGAAGAAGGCGTAATTGTAGAAGAAGGCGCTGACGGCGGTGGTGGCGAGGCCGCCGTGGCCGAGGGCGCGCAGCGGATCGGCGAGGGCGGTGCGGCGCTCCGGCTTCGGCTGGTGGGGAAGGAAGACGGCGACGGCAACGAAGCCGATCGCCATCAGCGTGGCGGTTCCGTAGAAGGGGTAGCGCCACGACAGGTCGCCGAGCGCGGCGCCGAGCAGCGGCCCGAGCGAAATGCCGAGGCCGAGCGCGGCCTCGTAGAGGAGGATGGCGATATAGCTGCCGCCGCTGGCCGCGGCGACGATGACCGACAAAGCGGTGGCGACGAACAGGGCATTGCCGAGGCCCCAGCCAGCGCGGAAGGCGACAAGCTGGGCGACGGAATGCGCCGTGCCCGACAGGCCGGCGAAGACGACGATGAGCGCCGCGCCGACGAGCAGGGTGGCGCGGCCGCCGATGCGGGTGGACACGTAGCCGGTGATCAGCATCATGACCGAAGTGACGGCGAAATAGCTGGTAAAGAGCAGCGACACCTGGCTCGGCGTGGCGTCGAGGCCGCGGGCGATGGAGACCAGGATGGGATCGACCAGCCCGATGCTCATGAAGCCGACCATGGCGGCGAAGGCGGTGGCCCAGACGGATTTCGGCTGGCGGAAGAAGCTGGCTTTCTCGGACATCCCGTGGACCCGGAGGTGGATGGAAAAGAGAAGCGGCCGCGATACGCAGCGGCCGTCAGTGAGGTCAGTTCGCATTGTTCTTATTATCTGTATAATACAGATATATTGTCGGCGCGCGGGGCGCAAGCGGGATGCGGCCGGCCGACGGGAGAAGGGGTGCTCACATGGCGAGGGCGAAAGCGGAGGCGCAGGCGGACGAGGGCGCGGCCACCGTCGAATACGAGCTGATGTTCCTCAACCGGGCGCTGGAGGCGCTGCAGCGCAAACGCACCTACCCGCTGGAGCGGGCGGAATTCATTATCCTGCGGACGCTGGCCGAAGGCGGCGCCGCCACGGTGGGCGGATTGGCGAGGGTGTTGCTGCTCGACGATTCGACCATGACCCGCCAGGTGGCGGCGCTGGCAGAGAAGGGGCTCGTCAGGCGGACGGCAAACCCCGCTGACCGCCGGGCCGGGCTGATCGGGGTGACACGGAAGGGCGCGGTCCTGATGGAGGATATGCTGGTGCTCCGCCGCGAACGCGTCGGGCGCTACATCGCCGATTGGGAGCCGGCCGAGCGCAAGGCCTTCGGCCGGCTACTCGGGCGGTTCAATGCGCGCCTGGTAGAGGCGCTGGGCGAGTAGGGCCGATCCTTCGAGGCCCGGCTTCGCCGGCTATCCCCTGGTCGAGCCGGGGGATGCTCTCAGGATGAAGCCTACGGGCGCCGGTCGACCAGAGACCAGCTTGCCGGGATGAGGAGCGCCGCCAGAACGACCTTCAGCGTATCGCCGAGAACGAAGGGTGCGACGCCGCCGGCGAATGCGTGTGCCGCGCCGATGCCAGCAGCGCCGTTGGGAAGGGCGGCGAACCAGGCGAGCCAGGCGAAGCCCATGGCGAACTGCACGGCGACGGCAATGAGCATCGCCGCGCCGAGGCGGAGAGGCGAACGGTCCCAGCCGCGGTCGGTGGCGAAGCCGACGATGGCGGCGACCAGCACCCAGCTCATGATGAAGCCGGCGGTCGGCCCAAGCATGTAGAGCGGACCGGCGACGGCCGGCGGGGTGTTGGTGAAGACCGGCAGGCCGAGCATGCCCTCGGCGATGTAGGCGACCACCGTCGCCACGGCGAGGCGCGAGCCGTAGGCGGCGCCGATGAGCAGCACGGCGAGCGTCTGCAGGGTCATGGGCACTGGCCAGAAGGGCACCTTGACCTTGGCCGAAATGGCGAGGATCGCCGTGCCGACCAGCACGAGGATAACGGCCTGTGCGGCACGGTTGACGCCGCGCGGCCAGACGGCGGTGGCAAGCGCACGGGACGAGCTGATCAACGGCATGGCATGACCCCGGAAAGGCAGGAGAACGATCCCCGAAGCTATAAGGGCAATTGTGCACGGCAACAAGCGATGGCCGGAAACGGCGGAGGCCCGCCGCGGATGGCCTGGCCGGAAATATGCCGCAGGCTTGCCATATGGGCGTTTTCGAGTCATATCTTCAAAGTTCGGGCACTGTATCCCGGAGACTGGACAAACGCGCTGGGGCAAATGCTCCGCGGAACTTGGGAAATACCCTGGCCGTCTCGATAAGACGCTTTGCTTCCTTTCCCCGATCAACAAGCTGCCGACGACCGCGGGCGTAGACACGCGCCTATTACGACCACCAGGGAAAAGGACTTCCCCATGCGCCAGACTGGCACCGTAAAATTCTTCAACTCCTCCAAGGGCTTCGGCTTCATCAAGCCGGACGGCGGCAGCAAGGACGTGTTCGTCCATGTGAGCGCCCTCGAACAGGCCGGCATCAGCCATCTCGCCGACGGCCAGCAGGTCTCCTTCGAGGTCGAGCCGGACAAGATGGGCAAGGGCCCGAAGGCGGTTCGCCTCGAGCTGGTCTAGACCCTTGTGCTGCCGGCCTAGCGCCGGCACGAGGTACTGACAGGGACGCCGTCGGCTTGTGCCGGCGGCGTTTCGCGTTTGGGGCAAACGCTCGTGAGCCGCGACTGGGAGGAGGGCCGCGGGCCCCCAGAATCAGAAAGGCGTCGTTCGGGTTGCCCCAACCGACGCCTCCCTGATCGTTCGCCTTTCGGCGGCGGCTTCACCCGAGGGCAAAGCGCCATCGTCGGCGATACGATGTGTGACCTGCTTCCGCACCCCATCGCTGGGGACTTCCACCGATCACCCGGAACGCCACCTCTCGGTGCCGCTCCGTCCGGAACTTCGCCTTTCGGCTTCCTCCCGGACCACGTTCCAACTCACACGACGCATTGCTGCGCCCGTAAGCCTTTCCGTGGCGCCGCGGGGCATCCGGCTTTTCCAGGTTTGCACCCAGCGCCGGCGCGGTTCCGCAGGATCCGATCTCAGACGTTCGACTTAGCCCTTGTCGAACTCGACCAACTCCCTACGCGGTATGAGGATCATGCGCCCGCTATTTGGGGAGCGAAAGCGTGGAGTGCGCGTCCTGGGACTTCAGTGGATAACGGGGGAGAAGAAACGGTGATGACAGCCAGTGGCGCCGGCCTTGCATGCGGTCGTCTGTCGATGCCGGCGGCCGTCACGGGTGACCAGAGCCGCGAGCGCTTTGCGGTGCCATCCGAGCGAGAAAGATTCTAGTCTGCTGCCGAGCCCGAAGTGGTGCGGGCGCGCGCGGAGGCCGGCATGACCCACGGACCGATTGCCCCCGAGAGCAGGCTCGCCGCCGTCCTGCCGATTGCTCATCAACCCTGTCCGGTCAAGGCGCGGCCCTATGTGCTCGCTGCGGCAATCATTGCCTCGGCCATGGCCTTCATCGATTCGACCGTGGTCGGCATCGCCGTGCCGGCCATCCAGAAGAGCCTCTCGGCGGACATCGTCGCGATGCAATGGGTGGCCAACGGCTATCTCCTGATGCTGGGTGCGCTGATCCTGACCGGCGGCGGGCTCGGCGACCGTATCGGCCGCCGCCGCGTGTTCCTGATCGGGATCGTCGTTTTCACCGTTGCCTCGCTCTTCTGCGCGGTGGCGCCCAATGCGGCACTGCTGATTGCGGCACGCGCGCTCCAGGGCGTCGGCGCGGCGCTGCTGGTGCCACAGAGTTCTGGCGATCATCTCGGCGAACTTTCCCAAGGACATCCGGGGCAGGGCGATCGGCACCTGGGCCGCCGCCTCCGCCGTGACCACGGCGCTGGGGCCGCCGATCGGCGGCTTCCTCATCGACCTCTTGTCATGGCGCGCCGCCTTCTGGATCAATCTGCCGCTGGCGCTGATCGCGCTCGTCCTCACCTGGCGGTATGTGCCCGAGAGCCGCGACGAGGGCGAGGAGGGACCGATCGACTGGGGAGGCGCGGTGATCGCCGTCGTCGCCTTCGGTGCGTTGACCTACGGCCTCAGCGCCATCTCGGAGGGGCAGGTGAGTGCCGCAGTGATCACCGGGACGATCGTGGCGGGGCTGATCGGGCTTGCCATCTATCTGGCGGTCGAGCGGCGCGCGGCCAATCCGATCATGCCACCGGCGCTGTTCCGCTCGAAGATCTTCACCAGTGTCAACATCGTCACCGTGTTCCTCTATGGCGCGCTCTCGGGCGTGCTGTTCCTGCTGCCCTTCGACCTCATCAACCGGCGCGGCCTCTCCGCCGCTACCACCGGGCTCATCATGCTGCCCTTCGGCCTCATTATCGGAGTGCTATCGCGCTATACCGGGGCGCTCGCCGACACTTACGGGCCGCGCTTCTTCCTGGTGACTGGACCGCTGATGGTGGCGGCTGGGTCGCTCGGCTTCGCGCTTCTCATCCCCGACCTGTGGCTCGGCGTCGTGCTGCCCGTCGTGCTGATCGGGTGCGGCATGGCGCTGGCGGCCTCGCCGCTCACTACCGCGGTGATGAATGCGGTGCCGGACGGCAAGTCGGGCGCGGCGTCGGGCATCAGCAACGCGGCGAGCCGCCTCTCCGGCGTCTTCGCCATCGCCATTTTCGGGGCCACCGCCGGCGTCGTCTTCGGCTGGACCGCGCCGGCCTCTGCGCGCTTTGGCGTCATCCCGGCAGCCGGCGATCCGGCGCATGATCAAATCGTCGGCGCGTTCCTTTCGGCCTATTCGGCGGCGATGATCTTCGGTGCCGTCTGGTGCCTGATTGCCGCGGTGATCTCCTTCGTGACGCTCAAGGGAACCGCGCCGCCGAAGAAGACCAAAGAGGCGGCATAAAGTGCGCTGCCGGGGCGACGAACGCCCCGGCCCTCGGGCAGCCACGGGGTCAGACGTAGCTGGCGATCTCGTCGAAGGCCAGCCGCGGGCTGCGCGGGAAGAGCTTGCTGTGATCGCCATAGCCGATGTTGACGAGCACGTTGGACTTGATCTGGGTGCCGGCGAAGAATGCCGCGTCGACCTTGTTCTTGTCGAAGCCGCCCATCGGACCGGTGTCGAGGCCGACGGCGCGCAGCGCCAGGATCAGATAGGCAAGCTGGAGCGTGCCGTTCTGGTTGGCGGTGTGGGCCGCGGCGGCCGCGTCATTGGCGAACATCGGGCGCGCGTCCATGTGCGGGAAAAGCCGCGGTAAGTGGTCGTGGAAGGCCAGGTCATGGCCCACGATGGCGGTCACCGGCGCGGCCATGGTCTTGTCGACATTGCCCGGCGATAGAGCCGGCTTGAGGCGGGCCTTGGCTTCCCCGGTCTCCACGAACACCACCCGGAAGGGCGAGGCATTGATCGCCGTCGGTCCGAGCTTGGCGAGGTCCACCGCCTCTTCGAGAAGCGCGTGTTGGACCGGCTTTTCGAGCCAGCCGTTATGAGTGCGGGCTTCGCGGAACAATTGGTCGAGCGCCGCGGCGCTCAGCCGGCCGTCGGCCGGTGCGGCGGTTTCGAAGCGCTGCTGGTTCACGATCTGATTCATAGATTCCCTCGTCTGAAAAATCTGGACCCCGCGTCCTTGTTCAGCACATAGGTGAGGGCTTGCATCAGATAAATCGGCCAAATATTGTTGTCACTCATCAGATGGAGTGATGGATCATGCTCGATACCATGACGCTCGACCAGCTCAGGGCGCTCGAAGCGGTGGCGGAAACCGGCAGTTTTTCGGCTGCCGCGCGCCGGCTGGGGCGGGTCCAGTCGGCGGTCAGCCAGGCCATCCAGGCGCTCGAGGTGAGCCTCGGCATCACCTTGTTCGACCGCGCGGGCAAGGTGCCGCAGCTCAACGATGCCGGCCGCGTCGTGCTCGACGATGCGCGCAACCTGTTGCGTGGCGCCGAGGCGCTCAAGGCGCGCGCCGAGAGCATCGCGGAGGAGCTGGAGCCGGAGCTGACGCTGGCGGTGGAGAGCATGTTCCCGATGAACGTGCTGACCGAGGCGCTGAAGGCGCTACAGGTGCGCTTTCCGCTGCTGCCGGTGACCGTCTACACCGAGGCGCTGGGCGGGGCCGAGCAGCGGCTGCGCGACGGCGCGGCGCGCATCGCCTTCTATCCGCCCAATCCGGTCATGACGGAGAACCGCGAAACCGAGTTCGTGGTGACCATCCCGACCGTGCCGGTGGTGGCCGCGGGCCATCCGCTGGCGCGCGAAAAGGCGCCGCTGTCGCGCGCCGTGCTGGAGCGGCAGGTTCAGCTCGTGCTCACCGACCGCTCGCCAGTGAGCGCCGGCTTGAGCGCCGGCATTGTCAGCCACCACACCTGGCGCTTCGCCGATCTCAACACGCGACTGGAGTTTCTGCTGGAGGGCTTCGGCTGGTGCAACATGCCGCTGCCGATCGTCGTGGAGCACATCCAGGCGGGGCGGCTGAAGGTGCTCGACATCGCCCAGCACAACGCGCCCGAGTTCCGCATCCACGCCGTCTATCCGCGCGGACGCATGCCGGGCAAGGCCGGCCGCTGGCTGATCGACGAGATGCGGACGCGTGCCGCGGCCTGCACCGATCCGATGGCCGCCGCCAAGGCGGCCGTCGGCGCACCGCGACCGGCGAAGGCCGACGGCAGCGGGCCGTGACGGGGGCTACGTATTCTTCCCCAGGAACGTCCTGATCCGTTCGATGGCGCGGGTGATGTTCTCGGCCGAATTGGCGTAGGAGAGGCGCAGGTAGCCTTCGCCGAGGATGCCGAAATCGGGACCGCCGATGGTGGCGACACCCGCCTCTTCCAGAAGCGCGGTGGCGAGCGTCTTGGCCTTGAAGCCGGTCTTGGCGATGTTGGGGAAGGCATAGAAGGCGCCCCTGGGCGTGGCGCAGGTGACGCCGGGCAGCGCATTCATGCCGTCGACGACGATCTTCCGCCGCTTGTCGAATTCGGCGACCATGGCCGAAACGGAATCCTGTGGGCCGGTGAGCGCGGCGATGCCGGCATATTGCGTGGCGGCGTTGACGCAGGACCAGGCGTTCACCGCCAGCTTGCGGACGCGATCGTAGAGCGGCTGCGGCCATACGGAATAGCCCATGCGCCAACCGGTCATGGCATAGGTCTTCGACCAGCCGTCGAGCAGGATGAGGCGGTCGCGGATCTCGGGATAGGTCAGAAGCGAGACGTGGGCGAGCCCGTCATAGGTCATCTGCCCGTAGATCTCGTCGGAGAGGATAGCGACGTCCGGGAAGCGCGCGAGCCCCTTCGCCAGCGCATCGATCTCTGCCTTCGGCGTAACGCCGCCGGTGGGGTTCGCCGGCGAGTTGAGGATCATCAGCCGGGTCTCAGGCGTGATCAGGCCGAGCGTCTCCTCGGCCGAGAAGGCGAAGCCGTTCTCCTCGCGGACCGGGATCGGCACGGGACGGGCGCCGGTGAACTCGATCATCGAGCGATAGATGGGGAAGCCCGGATCGGGATAGAGGATGTCGGCGCCGGGCTCGCCGAACATCAGGATGGCGGCGAACATGGTGACCTTGCCGCCGGGCACGATGATCACCCGGTCGGGCGACACATCGACGCCGAGACGGCGATGGATATCGGCGGTGACCGCCTCGCGCAGGGGCTTGATGCCGGTTGCCGGGGTGTAGCCGTGGTGGCCGTCGCGGAGCGCCTTGACCGCCGCCTCGACGATATGGTCGGGCGTGCGGAAATCGGGCTGGCCGATGCCGAGATTGATGATGTCCTTGCCTTCAGCCGCGAGCTGGGTGGCGCGGGCAAGAACGGCGAAGGCGTTCTCTTCGCCGATGCGATCGAAGCCCGCGATGGTGTGAAGCACGGCGTTTCCCCGTCCGTTGTCGTTGATTTGGCCCGGAGATTAGGCGCATAAAACCCGCGAAATCAAACTTGGTCGGGCCCGTCTGCGGCGCCGCGGCAGGACGGGGAGCGCCTGTGACTGAAACGATCAACGGCCTGCCGATCGGCGACGTGGTCGATGCCACGCCGGCAGGACGGCCCGAGGCCGTGCGGCTCATTGGCCGCTTCTGCCGCGTCGAGAAGCTCGATGTCGTCCGCCACGGAGAGTCGCTGTGGCGGGCGATCGAGGGACATGACGCGCTCTGGGTCTATATGGGCTATGGCCCGTTTCGCGACGAACAATCCTTCCTGCGCTGGATGGAGGAGCGGGTGGTGGCGCTCGACCCGTTTGCCTATGCGGTGATCGACGCGGCGAGCGAGCGCGCCGTCGGCACCGTGACGCTGATGGAAATCCGCCCGGCGATGGGCGTCATCGAAATGGGCAGCATCGTCTACACGCCGCTTCTGCAACGCACGCCCGCCGCAACGGAAGCGCAGTACCTGCTGGCGCGCTATGTGTTCGATGATCTCGGCTACCGGCGCTACGAATGGAAATGCAACGCGCTCAACGCGCCCTCACGCCACGCGGCCGAGCGCCTCGGCTTCACCTATGAGGGCACCTTTCGCCGGCACATGATCGTCAAGGGGCGCAATCGCGATACGGCGTGGTATGCGATGACCGACGGCGACTGGCCGGCAATAAAGGCAGCCTTCGAGGCGTGGCTCGCGCCGGAAAATTTCGACGCGGCGGGCAGGCAGACGCGCGGGCTCGCCGAATTCAGAAACTAGGGCAAGGAAACCAGACGCATGGACAGACTGAAGGGCAAGCGCGCGATCCTGACCGCTTGCGGCGCGGGCATCGGCCGGGCAACGGCACTTCTCTTCGCGGCGGAGGGCGCGCATGTGATCGCGACCGACGTCAAGCCGGAACTGATGGCCGATCTCAAGGATCAGGGCGTCGCCGAAGTCGATGTGCTCAACGTGCGCGATGGCGCGGCCGTCGCTGCGATGGCGGAGAAAGTCGGCCCGGTGGACGTGCTGTTCAACTGCGCGGGCTTCGTCCACCACGGCACGGTGCTCACCACCTCGGATGAGGACTGGGACTTTTCCTTCGATCTCAACGCCAAGTCGATGCACCGCACGATACGCGCCTTCCTGCCGGCGATGCTGGAAAGGGGCAGTGGCTCGATCGTCAACGTGGCGTCCGGCGCCTCGTCGGTGCGCGGCATCCCGAACCGATACGTCTACGGCGCATCGAAGGCGGCGGTGATCGGGCTGACAAAGGCGGTTGCCGCCGATTTCATTCGCCAGGGCGTGCGCTGCAACGCCATCTGCCCGGGCACCATCCAGTCGCCGTCGCTCGACGGGCGGATCGCCGACCAGGCGAAGGGGCAGGGCAGACCGGTCGAGGAAATCCGCCAGGCCTTCGTCGACCGCCAGCCGATGGGGCGCATCGGCACGGCCGAGGAGGTGGCGTGGACGGCGCTCTATCTCGCCTCCGATGAATCGAGCTTCACCACCGGCCATATCCATCTCGTCGACGGCGGCTTCGCGCTCTAGGGTCAATCAGTCATGCACATTCTCGTCATCGGTGCCGCCGGCATGGTCGGCGCCAAGCTGACCCGGCGGCTGATCGCCGACGGCGGCCTTGCCGGCAAGCCCATCGACCGGCTGACCCTGGCCGACTGGGTCGAGCCGACGCTGCCGACCGGCGTGCCCTTCCGGGTCGATACGCGCGACACCGATCTTGCCGCGCCGGGCGCAGCGGAGGCCCTGGTCGCCCAGCGGCCCGACGTGATCTTTCATCTGGCGGCGATCGTCTCCGGCGAGGCGGAAGCCGATTTCGACAAGGGCTATCGCGTCAACCTCGACGGCACGCGGCTGCTCTTCGAGGCGATCCGCAAGGTCGGCGACGGCTATTGCCCGCGCGTGGTATTCACCTCGTCGATCGCCGTCTTCGGGGCGCCGTTCCCCGAAGCGATCGGCGACGAATTCTTCGAGACACCGCTGACCTCCTACGGTACCCAGAAGGCGATCAGCGAGCTGCTGCTGGCCGACTACACGCGGCGCGGATTCATGGACGGCATCGGCATCCGCCTGCCGACGATCTGCGTGCGCCCCGGCAAGCCCAACAAGGCGGCCTCGGGCTTCTTCTCAGGCATCATCCGCGAGCCGCTGGCGGGCCAGGAAGCGGTGCTGCCGGTCGCCGAAAGCGTGCGCCACTGGCACGCCAGCCCGCGCTCGGCGGTGGGCTTCCTCATCCACGCTGCGGGGCTCGAGGGGACGAGGCTCGGCGCGCGCCGCAGCCTCTCCATGCCGGGGGTATCGGTGACGGTGGGCGAGCAGATCGCGGCGCTCGCCAAGGTCGCCGGCGAGCCGGTCACCAGGCGCATCCGCCGCGAGCCCGACCCGACGATCATAGGCATCGTCGAGGGCTGGCCGCGCAACTTCGCGCCCGAGCGCGCCATCGCACTGGGCTTCAAGGCGGAGACGAGCTTCGAGGAGATCATTCGCGTGCACATCGCCGACGAGCTCGGCGGGACGTGGGTGAAGTGAAGAACGGGTCAGCCTCGGCCTGAGGCCCCTGATCGGGCGAATAGCGAATGACGTTCGCCTATGGGCTATTCGCTGCGCCCTATTCGCTCGTCTATCCCTTCGCCTTCCACGGCGTCTCCGGCACCGGGGTGAGCGGCTTGCCGGCGGTGAACCAACTCAGGAGATTGTCGACACAAAGCTGGCCCATGGCGTCGCGGGTGTAGACCGACGCCGAGCCGACATGGGGCAGGAGCACGGCATTGTCGAGCGCCATCAGCTCTGCCGGCACGTTGGGCTCATCGGCAAAGACGTCGAGGCCGGCGGCATGAATCGTGCCGTCCTTGAGCGCCGCGATGAGCGCCGCCTCGTCGGCGACGCTGCCGCGACCGACATTGATGAAGACGCCGCGCGGCCCGAGCGCCTTGAATACGCTGGCGTCGATCAGCTTGTCCGTGTGGCGACTGCCGGGCAGCACGCTGATCAACGTGTCGACGTCCTTCGCCATCGCGGCAATGTCGGCGTAGTGCCGGTAGGGGATGTCGTCGCGTTTGGTGCGGTTGTGATAGACGACCGGAACCTGCATGGCCGCGAGGCGGCGGGCGATGGCGATGCCGATGCGGCCGAGGCCGGCGATGCCGACCGTGCGGTCGCGCAATGTCCCCGGCGTCAGCCGATAGGAGCCCTCGCTCGGCCACTTGCCGGCGTGCAGGTGGCGCTCGGCGGCCGACAGTTCGCGCACCGTCATGAGCAGCAGGCCGAGCGCGGTGTCGGCGACTTCTTCGGTGAGCACGTCGGGCGTGTTGGTGACGATGACGCCGCGCGCGGCGCAGGCGGCGAGGTCGATGCCGTCATAGCCGACACCGAAATTGGCGATGATTTCGAGCTTCGGCAGGCACCCGATCAGCGCCGCGTCGATGGCGGAATGGCCGCCACGGGCGATGCCGCGCGTGACCGCCGCCACCTCCGGAGGAATTGCCCCGCCGTGGCTCAGCCGGTGGACGGCAAAGGCGTCGTCGAGCGCGGCTCTCGTCTTTGCCGGCAAATCGCCGGCAGCAATCACGTCGATTTTGGGCAAAGGACGTCTCCGCAAGATGAGGCGGGCATTCTATCGCCCGACGCGGCGACCACAAGGCTGGCGCCTGGTCAGCGGTCGCGGTGGATGCGTTCGCGATAGAGGGAATACAGTCCGCTGGCGACGATCATGGTGGCACCGATGAGCGTGGCAGGGCCGGGGACGTCGCCGAAGACGAGATAGCCAAGAGCGATCATCCAGATCAGTTGGGTGTAGTTGAAGGGCGCCAGCACCGTCGGCGGCGCGTCGCGGTGGGCGGCGATCAAGAACCAGTGGCCGACCGCGCCGGTGATCCCGGTGCCGATCAGCGCGGCGGCGATCAGCCATGTCGGGGGCATGACGCCGATGGGCGGCAGGACCGGAGTCAGCGCAGCGGTTGCCAGCGCCGCGGCATAGATGAGCATGCCGGCGGGGCTGTCGGTGGCCGACAGGGTTCGGGTGGAAAGCGAATAGCCGGCGTAGCAGAGCGCAGCGACGACGGAGAGCAGGGCCGCCGGATTGAACGACGAAGGCTCCGGCTGGATGACGACGAGGACGCCGATGAAGCCGACGACAACGGCCGCCCAGCGACGCGGGCCCGGCCATTCGCCGAGCACCGGACCGGCAAGCGCGGTGGCGAGCAGCGGGCCGGCAAACAGTATCGATCCGGTCACGGCGAGCGGCAGGTATTGGATGGCGAAGAAATTGAAGACGGTGGAGCCGAGCAGGAAGAGGCCGCGCCAGACCTGCAGCCAGGGGCGCCTGGTGGCGTAGTCGGACCAGTGCCGCCACGGCTGCAACACCGCGATCGCGATGACCAGATTGACGACGTAGCGGAACCAGGCGACCTCGATCGGAGGGATGACGCGCGCGGCGTATTTGGCCATGGTGTCGAGCAAGGCGAAGCAGAAGACGGCGGCGAGGATCAACGCGATGCCGCGCACCCGCACGGCCGTCTCCTCGGCAGTCAAGGGCGCCTGTCGCGCGGTCACGGAGGACACCCTGTCCACTCGGGGCGCGCGGACGGACTCCGGTCCTCAGTAGGTGGCACGGCCGCCGGAGATGTCGAAGGTGAAGCCGGTGGTGAAGGAGCATTCGTCCGACACCATGAAGGCGACCGTTGCGGAAATCTCGTCGACGGTGGCGAAGCGGCCACGCGGGATCTTCGACCGCATGTAGTCGATGTGGGCCTGGGCCACCTGTTCGAGAATGCGCGTGTCGGCGGTCGCCGGGGCGATGGCGTTGACCGAAATGTTCTTCCCCGCGGTTTCCTTGGCCAGCGACTTGGTGAGGGCGATGACACCCGCCTTGGAAGCCGAATAGGACGAGGCGGTGGGGTTGCCTTCCTTGCCTGCGATGGAGGCGACGTTGGCGATGCGGCCGTAATTGCGCGCGATCATGTCGCCGACGAAGGCACGGCAGCAGAGGAACTGGCTGCGCAGGTTGATGCGGATGACGCGATCCCATTCCGCGATGGGGTAGTCGGCGACATTAGCGTTGAGGCCGGCGACGCCGGCGTTGTTGACCAGGATATCGACGGGCCCGAGCGCCTGGAGCGTTTCGGCCCTGGCGCGGTCAACCTGGGTCTCGTCGGAGACATCGACACCGACGGCGATGACCTTGCCGCGATCCGACAGCGCGGCGGCCGCCTCTTCGGCGAGTGCCTTGTCCTGGTCCCAGAGGGCAACAGCGGCGCCGCCGTCGAGCAGGCGCTCGGCGACCGCACGACCAATGCCCTGGGCGCCGCCGGTGACGACCGCGGCGCGGTTGGAGAAGTCGAACTTGATCGGCACGGGAAACCTGCTGGCTGGATCGAGACGGCGACGATGGTAGAGCGGCAGCGGGGTGGAGGCAATTGCGGCAAGTGGAGCGTTGTCAACTCAGCTCGCGACGGCGGCCTCTTCGCCGTCGTCAGTGTCGACGTCGGCCGGGTGGCCCTCCTTCATCGCACCGAGATTGCGCTCGACCTGGCGCAGGAGCTTGCGCAGACGCTTGCGGTCCTTTTCGTCGACGCCGGCGAGCGCCGTCTTCTCGATGCGCTTCCACAGCTTGTCGATCTGGCCGATGGTGTCGCGGCCGCGCTCGGTGAGGAACACCTGGGCCTGGCGGCCGTCGCCGGGCGCGGCGCGGCGCTCGACATAATCCTGGGCGGCAAGCCTGCTGATCATCTTGGTGACGGTGGGCGGCTGGACGCCGAGGGCGGCGGCAAGGTCGCTCATCGACATGCCGTCGGCGGTGGCGAGCGCCTTGAGCAGGGTCTCCTGACCGGAATGGAGGTTGATACGGGACAGCTGACTCCCGGCCCGCACCCGGTAGGCATGTGCCGCCTGGGCGAGTCTGTACGTAATCGTGCGGCGGTGATCGAACCTCATGAATTTAGGGACCTAAACAATGAACATGAACGCTGTGTGACAGTCGCGGGCCGGCGGCAACGCCCGTCAACGGCTCAGAGTGCTCGCATTTCGCGTGCCACCCGTTCGAGAAAGGCGGCACGGACCGCTTCGCTGTTGCGGTTCATGTCGTGGAGGGCGATGTAGCGCGTCTTGACGAGCGGGTGACAGACGGCGCGCACCGCCCGCTTGACCACCTTCCTGGGCGGGTCGCCCATGAGCAGCGTGCGCCAGCGGTCGCCGCCATAGGTGACGACGGCGCCGAGCCTGCGGATGTTGGAGAGGTTCGGCCAGGTGCGCCCATTGGTGAGCTTGAACGAGACGCCGGGCAGGAAGACGCGGTCGAAGAAGCCCTTGAGGATCGCCGGATAGCCGTAGTTCCAGACCGGGAAGTTCAGAACCAGCGCTTCGACCGCGCGCAGGCGGTCGACATAGGCCTGGACCGGCTGGGTGCAGATGTCGGTGTTGTGGTAGTTCAGCCGCTCCTCGCGCGAGAGCACCGGATTGAAGCCCTCGGCATAGAGGTCGCAATCGTCGACCTCGTGGCCGGCGGTCTTGAGATTGTCGACGGTGGTGCGATGCAGCGCCGCGGCGAAGCTGGTCTCGACCGGGTGGGCGAAGAGGACAAGCGTGCGCATCTCATTCCGCCGCCGTCTGCTGGAGACCGGGGAAGAGATAAACCTTGTCGGAGTTGAGGTCGAAGTCCGGGTTCTCCCAGGCGATCATCTTGCCGGGATTGAGCAGGCCCTTGGGGTCGGCCTCCTTCTTGAAGGCAAGCTGCACGGCGTCGGTCTTCTTCATGCCGCCTTCCTCCAGCGTGTAGCGGTGCGGATTGAAGATGTTGACGCCGTTGTCCTCGTGCAGCTTGACCAGCTCTTCCAGCCGTTCGTCGCTGGTGTAGCGCACCATGGGCAGACCGGCGGCGGTGACTTTGCCGTCGAAGCGGACGAATTCGAGATGGCCCGGCATTTCGTCGCCGAGCAGCCCGGTCATGGTCTCGATGGTCTTGAGGTGGTCGGGAAAGCGGTGCTGGGTCTGCAGGTAGGTGATGGTCGGGTCGACGCGCAGCGCCCTCAGCGTCGTGTGGTTCCAGGCGAGCTCGTAATTCGGCGGCAGGCCCTTCTTCTCCTCGGCCGTGGCGGTGTCGGCGCGGAAGAGGATCTCCGCCTTTTCGCGCTTGGCGAGCGCCAGGAAGGGCGACAGCGCCTGCGGCGCGACCATGAGCAGGACGACCGAGTGCTCGCGTCGGAAGAACTTCTGGTGGCGCAGGAAATAGTCGTGGGGCGCGGGTGCCGCGACGACGGCGATCTCCTTGAACAGGAGCCCGTCCTCATTGCCGAGGAGGTCGGCGAAGCGCACCGCGTCCATGTAGCTTTCATAGCCGACGATGACGTCGATCCAGTCATAGGCGGCGTCGAGCGGCACATCGACCTCGGTGATGATGCCGTTGGTGCCGTAGGCGTGCATGACCTTGAGCAGGTCCCAGCCTTCGATGGCCAGAACGCGGGGCTCGGCCTCCATGGTGACGATGCGCATGCCGAGAACATTGCCGATGTTGCGCAGGCCGCCCCAGTTGATCGAGCCGACGCCGCCGGAGCCGCCGGCGATGAAGCCGGCCAGTGTCGCTGTGGCGGCAGTCGAGGGGTGCATGCGCAGTTCCTGCCGGCTGTCGGCGCGGGTCTGCCTGTCTACCTGGGCGATGATGGTGCCGGCCTCGGTGACGACACGACCGGGGGCGATCGATTTCACCTTGTTCATGTCGGCAAGGCTGAGCACGACGCCGCCGGAAAGCGGCATGGCCTGGCCGTAATTGCCGGTGCCGGTGCCGCGCGGCGTGACGGGCACGCCGAGCGCGAAGCACGCCTTGAGCACGCGCACCACCTCGGCCTCGTCCTTCGGCGAGACGATGAGATCGCCGGTGACATGGTCGAGCTGGCGCTTGAGGACCGGCGAGTACCAGTAGAAGTCACGGCTCTTCTGCTTGACGATGGCGGGATGGTCCTCGACCTTCATGCCGTCGAGTTCTTTTCTGAGGGCGTCGATGTCGTAGGCGCTCATGCTTTCACCATGATGTCGTCGAGTTCGCGGTAATCGGGCAGCGTGCGGTCGATGGGCTTGCCGGCGCGGAGCACCGTGCGGTCGGCCTGCGGGCGGGCGTTGAGCTCGGTGAAGGTGCGGGCGCGGAAGAGGACGAGGTCGGCGGGGCCGCCGGCAGCGATGACGCCGCGGTCCGGCCGGCCGACGATTTGCGCGGCGCCGCGGGCGACGGTTGCCGGCCAGTTGCCGAAGGGATGGTCGAAATGGGCGATGCGCACCGCCTCGCGGAAAACCTCGACCATGTCGAGGTCGCCATAGGCGTAGAAGGGGTCGCGGGTGTTGTCGGAGGCCACCGCCACCGGCACGCCGCGTGTCGTGAACTCGTGCAGCAGGGTGATGCCGCGCCAGCGCGGCGTGTGGCCGGCGACGCGGTCCTGCAGGTACATGTTGCACATGGGCAGCGACACGACGGCGATGCCGGCCTCGGCGACCCGGTCGAGTGTCTCCCTGGCCTCGGCGTCGGGCTGGACGGCGAGCGAGCAGCAATGGCCGCAGACGATCCTGCCCGGAAAGCGGGTCTTCAGCGCCGCATCGGCGATGGCGCGCAGCGAACGGGCTTCCGGGTCGCTGGTCTCATCGACGTGGAAATCGAGATCGAGGCCGCGCTCGGCGGCGGCGACCATCATCTTTTCGATCAGCGCCTCGAGGTTCGGCGTCATGAAGGTGACGGCGCCCAGAATGCCGCCGTTCTCGGCGACCGTGGCGACGATCTCGCGGACGAAGGTTTCGTCGGCGAAGAAATCGATGGCGAACAGCGACACGGCCTGGAGGTCGACGCGCCCGGCCCACTTCTCACGCATTGCGGCGAAGACCGGCCAGGTCTCACGGTGCTGCGGCGGGCCTGAATCGAGATGGGTGCGGATGAGCGCGGTGCCGTGGGCGTAGGCGGCGCGCAGCGCGAAGTCCATGCGGCGCTCGACATCGTGCGGCCGCCAATGCATCTCGCGGTCGGTCGCCACCGCTTCCAGGGCGCCGGCAAAGGTGCCGTCGGGATTGCGGCGGCGCGGCCAGATGTGGCCCTTGTCGAGATGGGTGTGCATGTCGACGAAGCACGGCCACACCATGCCGCGGTCGAGGTCGAGCCTGGGGAGCTTGGTGCGGCGGCCGGGCGGATCGATGCGCTCGATCGTGCCGTTGCGAATGGTGATGTCGGCGGCGATCAGGCCGTCCGCGTCGGGCGCGCCGGCGACGCCGTCGGTGAGCACCGCCGGCAGCGTCGCGTTGGCCAGGACGAAACGCGGTTCGCGCGGAATTTTCGCAAAGCCCTTTGCCATGGTGCTCCCCCCGCGCCGCGCTAGTTCTCGCGGCGCACGGCGCTCTCGTGCCACTTCCTGAGGAGAAGGTGGGAAATCAGGCTGGTGGCGAAGAAGATCAGCACGCCGGTGAAGGAGAGCAGCAGGAGGGCGGCGAAGAGGCGCGGGATGTTCAGCCGGAACTGCGATTCAAGCAGGCGGAAGGCGAGGCCCGAGCCAGCGCCGGCGGAGCCGGCGGCGAATTCGGCGACGACGGCGGCAATCAGCGCGAGGCCGCCGGCGATCCTCAAGCCGGCGAGGAAATAGGGGAGCGCGTTGGGCAGTTTGAGCAGAACGAGCGTCTGCCAGCGGCCGGCGCCGTAGAGTTCGAACAGGTTGAGCAGATTGTGGTCGGTCGAGCGCAGGCCCTGCGTGGTGTTGGAGAGGACGGGGAAGAAGGCGACGAGCCAGGCGCAGATCAGGAGCGCCGTCTGGGTGTTCGGCGTGTAGATGAGGATCAGCGGCGCGATGGCGACGATCGGCGTCACCTGCAGGATGACGGCGTATGGGTAGAGCGCCAGCTCGATCCATTTCGACTGGGCCATGAGGATGGCGATCGCGACGCCGCCGACGAGCGCAATGGCGAGCGCCAGGAACGTGATCTTGACGGTGACGAGCAGGGCCGGCAGCAGGATCGGATAGTCGGTGACGAAGGCTTGGGCGACGCGCAGCGGGCTCGGCAGGATGTAGTGCGGCACGTTCGCGGCGTCGACATAGATCTGCCAGACGGCGAGAAGCAGAACGAGCATTCCCACCGGCACGGCGATGCGCGCGATGCGCTCGCCGCGGCTTGCACTTGACGCCGGCCGCGGCGCCTCGTCCTCACCCTGGTGCAGAGGCGCGGTCAGGTCGGGCTTCTCGGTTTCGAGCGTCGTCATCGCGGTCAATGGGTCACCTCGATAGCATCGTGCAACGCTTCCGAGGTGCGGCGGCAATAGTCGTTGTAGACGGGCGAGGTGCGGAACTCCTCTTCGCGCGGATAGGGCGCGTCGACGGCGATGTCCTGAACCACACGGCCGGGCCGCGCCGCCATCACGACGATGCGGCTCGACAGGTAGACCGACTCGAACACCGAGTGGGTGACGAAGATCACCGTCCAGCCGAACGTCTCCCACAGGTGAAGCAGGTCGTTGTTGAGCTTGAAGCGGGTGATCTCGTCGAGCGCGGCGAAAGGCTCGTCCATCAACAGCAGCTTGGGCTTGGTGATGAGCGCGCGGGCGATGGAGACGCGCATCTTCATGCCGCCCGACAATTCACGCGGATAGGAGTGGGCGAACTTGTCGAGGCCGACCATGTGGAGCGCTTCCATGACGCGGTCGTGCGCTGCCGCCTTGGAGATGCCCTGCAGGCGCAGCGGCAGCCAGACATTGGCGAAGACCGTGCCCCACGGCATCAGGGTCGGCTCCTGGAAGACGAAGCCGATCTCCTTCTGCGGGTGGCCCTCGGCGTCGTAATGATCCGCCGCCGGCCAGTCGATGCTGCCGGCGGTGGTCTCGCCGAGGCCGGCGATCATTCTCAGAACCGTCGACTTGCCGCAGCCGGAGGGGCCGAGCAGGCTGACGAACTCGCCCTGGCCGATGTCGAGCGACATGTTGTGCAAGGCGATCGTGCCGTTCGAGAAGGTCTTGGAGACGCCGTGCAGCGATACCAGAGGCCGGCTTCCGCGGCGCGGCGCGAAGGGCTGCATGTCGCTCGGCATGACAGTGGTATTCAAGGGTTTGCTCCGTTTAGCGCCAGGACGCCGGCGCCGACGGTAAAGTCGGTGATGCTGTCCAATCAAGATGGCGGAGCCGCGGCTCCGCCATCGGTCTTCCTGTGAGCCCCGGGGCGAACCGCCGCCGGGGACTCGTTTGCTACTTCTTCAGGTCCATACCCACCTTCTTGCAGACGAACTGGGTCGTGTAGGCGTCGGTGATCGGGATGTTGGCGTCGATCACCTTGGCTGTGACCAGCTTGTCGTAGAACTCCTTCCAGCGGGCGTCGGTCATGCAGCCGATGCCCATCGTCTCGGTGTCGCCGGAATCGACGATGCCGTACTCCTTCATCTTGGCGATGGAGTAGGCGATCTGCTCGTCGGTCATCTCCGGGTTGTCTTTCTTGATGAGGTCGTTGGCCGGCTTGTTGTCACCGTAGAGGTAGTTGTACCAGCCGACGGCGGAAGCCTCGATGAAGCGCTTGACGACGTCCGGGTTCTTGGCGAGGTAGTCCTTGGTGACCTCGATGGTGGTCGAGTAGGGATCGTAGCCCTCGTCGGCGAGCAGGAAGACCTTTGGTTTGAAGCCGCCCTGCTTCTCGATCTGCAGCGGCTCGGAGGTCAGATAGCCCTGTTGCGCCGACATCTTGTCGGCGAGGAAAGGCGCCGGATTGAAGGTGTAGGGCTTGTACTGCTCGTCGCGAAAGCCCTGGTAGGTGACCTTCATCCACTGGAAGTAATAGGCGAAGCCTTCCTTGCCCATATAGATGCTCGGCAGCTTGGCGAGGTCGGCGAATTTGTCCACGCCGACGTCCGGATGGGCGATGAGGACCTGCGGGTCCTTCTGGAACATCGCCGCGACCTCGATCACCGGGACGCCCTCCTTGAGGGCGTTGAAGGCGCCGAGCACGCTGCCCATGTAGAACTGCACCTTGCCGCCGATCAGCAATGCCTGGTTGAGCGCCTGCGGGCCGCCCTGCACGATGGTGACCTTGAGGCCGTATTTCTCATAAGTGCCGTCGGCGACCGCCTGATAGAAGCCGCCGTGCTCGGCCTCGGCCAGCCAGTTGGTGCCGAACGATACTTCGTCGAGGGCCAGCGCCGGGCCGGCCAGCGCCATCAACGCTGCGCCGGCAGCCAGGCCGAGGCCCGTGGTCTTCAGAGTGCTCATTCCCCTTCTCCGCCTTCCGTTGACGTGGCCAGTCGAAAAGCGACGCCACGTTGCTTTGTCCGTCTGCTGATCCTGGTCGTTTCCGCGAATCCACGCGTGCCGCGGAAGCGCGATCGGGCGAACGTCGCAAATCGTATGCCATCGGCCGCATGCACCGCCGCCGCGGAAGCGGCAGCCTTCGCGTGCCTGGCGCCATGGGCGGGCCACTCTAGGGCAAGCCATCTGCACAAGAAAGTGGCAGTGTCTGACCTTATCCTCCGCTCTTCCGGCCCTTGTCAGGCGGCGCCCGGCAATCGTAGCGTCAGGCGCCAATTTTTCCGAGGTTTTGATGGCACGTCCGCTCAATCCTGCCGGCATCCGTGCCCCGTTCGGGCGCTACAGCCACGGCATAGCGGTTGCAGGGCCCGGACGCATGGTCTTCTGCTCGGGACAACTCGGCGTCGGGCCTGACGATACGGTGCCGGACACGGTTTCGGCCCAGGCCGAGGTGTGCTTCCGCAACATCGCCGCCATCCTGGCCGAGGCGGGCCTCGGCGTGGGCGATATCGTGCGGCTCAACGCCTTCGTCACCAAGCGCGAGCACATGAGGGACTACATGGCGGTGCGCGACCGCTTCATCGGTGATCCGCCGCCGGCCTCGACGCTCACCATCGTCTCGGGCTTCACGCGGCCGGAATTCCTGGTCGAGGTCGAGGCGACGGCGGTGGGCGTGCAGTGATGGAGCGGGCGGCCGGCGCGGACGTTGTTCTGTTCGGTGTCAAGCTGGCTTCGGAGCAATAGGGGCGGCACGATGCGTTTGTGGATCAAGGAACCGCTGGCCATCCTGGCGGAAAGCGCCGGCGGCGGGCTGGTCGTCGACGGCGGCAGGATCGTCGAGCTGGTGCCGGCGGGCGGGGAGCCCGCGGCGCCGGTCGATCAGGTCCATGACGCCAGCCGCCATGTGGTCATCCCCGGCCTGATCAACACGCATCACCACTTCTTCCAGACGCTCACGCGGGCTCATCCGGCGGCGATCAACAAGGAGCTCTTTCCCTGGCTTAAGGCGCTCTATCCGATCTGGGCGAAGAACGTGAAGCCGGATGCCTTCCGCATGGCGACGCGCTTGGCGCTGACCGAGCTGATGCTGTCGGGCTGCACCTGCTCGTCGGATCACCAGTATCTGTTTCCCGTCGGCCTCGACAACGCCATGGACATCCAGGCTGAGGAGGCGGGGCGCGTCGGCATCCGCATGACGCTCAACCGCGGTTCGATGAACCTCTCCGAAAAGGACGGCGGCCTGCCGCCCGACAGCGTCGTCCAGGACGAGGACACCATCCTTGCCGACTGCGAGCGTGTGCTCAACCGCTATCACGACGTGAGCGAAGGCGCGATGCTGCAGGTGGCGCTGGCGCCATGCGCGCCGTTCACTGTCACCAAGCGGCTGATGGTCGACAGCGTGGCGCTCGCCGAGAAGCACGATTGCCGGCTGCACACCCATCTCGGCGAGACGCGCGACGAGAACGAATATTGCCTCGAGCACTTCGCATGCCGGCCGGTGGAGTATCTGGAAGAATGCGGCTGGCTGAGCGATCGGGTGTGGCTCGCCCACGGCATCCATTTCAGCGACGACGAGGTGAAACATCTCGGCCGCCACGGTGTCGGCGTCTGCCACTGCCCGACATCGAACATGGTGCTGGCCTCGGGCCAGTGCCGCACCAAGGAGCTGGAGGCCGCCGGCAGCCCGGTCGGGCTCGGCGTCGACGGCTCGGCGTCGAACGACAATTCCAACCTGATGGAAGGCGTCCGCCACGCGCTGATGATCGGCCGGCTGACCTATGACGCGGCGGCGGTCACCCATTTCGACGTCCTGCGCTGGGCGACCGAAGGCTCGGCGCGCTGCATCGGCCGCAGCGACATCGGTACGATCGCCGTCGGCAAGCAGGCCGATCTGGCTTTCTTCACGCTCGACGAGTTGCGCTTCTCCGGCGCCGGCGATCCGCTGGCCGCGCTGGTGCTGTGCGGGGCGCACGCCGCCGACCGGGTGATGATCGGCGGCACATGGACGGTCGCGGACGGTCAGCCTGTTGGCATCGATGTGGCGAAGCTCCGCCGCGAGCACGGCGAAGCCGCCAAGGCGTTCCTGGCAGCCCTCTGAGCGAGCCGCCCGGCGGCGGGTGTTGCCATTGCCAAAGGGGTTTGTGCTTTCCGTTTTATTAACGATGCCATCAAGAATTTAAGTATTCGTTTGCGGAATTGCGGGTGATGGCCCGTCTGCCGCGATGAAATGTCCATCTCCGCGTGTGTTCTCTTAGAGCGCCTTTAATCATCGGAGGTTGATATTGCTCAAAGTACCAAGGCCGGCGTTCCTCACAAATATGAGTGCGTCTGGTTGCGAGAAACACAATGGCTTTGTTTTTGCCCCTGTTGGCAGCGATGGCTGCCGTTGCCACCCTTGTTTTCCGGCCCAAGGCCATGCCGCGTGGGGCCGTTCGTGACGTTGTTCAGCGCGACCCCGGTCGCGGCGGCGACACTCATCGGGGTGGGCCGTGGGCATGACGTGGCTGCGCAATCTCAGTGTTCAAAACAAATTGTTCGCGGGGCTCGGGCTGGCGCTGTCGTTCATCGTGCTGGTCGGCGCCGCCGGACTTTACAATCTTCACGCCCTCAACCGTTCCGCCGGGCAGATCGTCACCGTCTGGTTGCCGCGCATCGAGCTGCTCGGCGAGATCAAGGCGGAGATGGCCGAATACGGGCTGCTGGCGCGTTCGCTCGTGAACCAGGAATCGCTGGGCGAACACGTCCACGTCAGCGACCGGATGCAGTCGATATTGCAAAAGCTCGAGAGCAACTGGCGGCTCTACGAGGTGATCCCCGGAGACGCGGAAGAGCATCTCCTGTACTCGGTGCTGCGCGAGGTCTGGGCCGAATACGAAACTGACCTTGCACACGCGACGCAGGGTGCCGGGGCCGGCGCAATCGCGCCGCAGACTCCCGCTTGGGAGGCCGAAAACTTCGCCGTCTTCGATCACGCCCTGCGTCGGGTCGACGATCTGATCACCTATTCCAGCAGACAAAGCGGCCAAGGCGCGCTGCTGGTCAGCAGGACGTTCCTGACCGCCTTCTGGCTGACAATCCTGGCGATCGCCATCGCGATGTTCGGCGTCGTCGGCGCCATTGTCTGGGTCGGCCGCAACGTCAGCGCGCCGATCCGCCGGGCGAGCGAGGCTATGCGCCGGCTGAATGACGGCGATGCGTCGGTGTCGATCGCCGAAGAGCGGGAGCGTCACGACGAAATCGGCGCGCTCATCGATGCGGCCAATGGCTACCGCGAGAGCCTCGTGCACGGTCGCGCGCTGGCGGCGGCGGCCGAACAGGACCGCCAGCGTTTCCTCTCGGCAGTCAACAACATGCCGATCGGGCTGGTCATGTTCGATGCGGAGCAGAAGCTGATCGTCGCCAATGCCCGCTACGCCGAAATCTACCGGCTGCCGCCAAGGCTGGCCAAGCCGGGGACGCCGCTACGCGCGATCCTCGATCATCGGGTCCGCGAGGGCCGCTATCCCGGCGGCGATGGCAAGAAGTATGTCGATTACCTCGCGGACATCGTCGGTCGCGGCGAGGCGTTCAGGGACTTCATCCAGTTCCACGACGGTCGCATCATCAGCCTGGTCTATCAGCCGCTGCCGGATGGCGGCTGGGTGTCGACCCATGAGGACGTGACCGACCGCCGCAAGGCCGAGGCGAAGGTCGCTCACATGACCTACCACGACGGCCTGACCGACCTGCCCAACCGGGTCCTGCTGGGTGAGCGTATCGAGGACGCACTGGTGCGCGCCGGCCGCTCCGGCCAGGTGGCGATCCTCTGTCTCGACCTCGACCACTTCAAGGACGTCAACGACACGCTCGGACACCCGCTCGGCGACGCCTTGCTGCAGGCAGTCGCCAAGCGTCTGGCGGCGAGCGTGCGCGATGGTGATACCGTGGCGCGCCTTGGCGGTGACGAATTCGCCATCGTGCAGGTGGGCGCGGAGCAGCCGCAGGGTGTTCGCACGCTTGCCCAGCGCGTGATCGACGCCGTCGCCGAGCCTTACCTGCTGGACGGCCACCAGGTGATCATCGGGGTCAGCGTCGGCATCGCGCTGGCGTCGGCCGGCGGCACCGACGCCGCCAACCTGCTCAAGGCCGGCGACATGGCGCTCTACCGCGCCAAGGGCGACGGGCGCGGCATCTACCGGTTCTTCGAACGCGAGATGGACGCCGAGATGCAGGCCAGGCGGACGCTCGAGCTCGACCTGCGCAATGCCATCGACAAGCAGCAGTTCGAGCTGTTCTACCAGCCGCAATTCAATCTGGAGACCAGCGCGATCAGCGGCTTCGAGGCGCTCATCCGCTGGTCACATCCTGAACGCGGCCTCGTCCAGCCGGACGCGTTCATCGGGCTCGCGGAAGAGTCCGGCATGATCGTGCCGATCGGCGAATGGGTGCTGAAGCAGGCGTGCCGCGACGCCGCGAAATGGCCCTCGCCGGTGAAGGTGGCGGTCAACCTGTCACCGGCGCAATTCCGCAGCGCCCACCTGATGCAGTCGGTGGTTGCGGCGCTTGCCGGTTCGGGGCTGGCGGCCAACCGGCTCGAACTCGAAATCACCGAATCGACGCTGCTTGCCGACAGCGAGTCGACGTTGACGACGCTGCATCATCTGCGGGCGATGGGCGTGCGCATCTCGATGGACGATTTTGGTACCGGCTACTCGTCGCTGAGCTACCTGCAGAGCTTCCCCTTCGACAAGATCAAGATCGACCGGCGCTTCATCATCGACGTCAACACCGATGGCAGCTCGCTGGCCATCCTGCGTGCGGTCACCGGCATGTGCGGCAGCCTCGGCATCGTCACCACGGCCGAGGGCGTGGAAACGCGCGAGCAGTTCGACCGGGTCAAGGCCGAGGGCTGCACCGAAGTGCAAGGCTTCCTCACCGGGCGGCCGATGCCGCTCAAGGATGCGCTCGCCCTGATGGAGCGGCCGGGCACCAAGGTATCCGCCGCCTGAGGTGGCGAGGCCATTGCGGGGAGCGTGGACGCGCGTCCATTATGGGCCGACGCGCAACTCCCACCGGACCTTTCCATGCTTCCTTCACGCTACTGGGTCGAGATGACCACCCGCGACTTCGCGGACAACGACACCTCCGGCTGGATTGCCGTGCTGCCCGTGGCGGCGGTCGAACAGCACGGACCGCACCTGCCCGTCTATACCGACACCTGCATCGCCGAGGGCATGATCCGGCGGTCGATCGAGCTTCTCCCCGGCGACCTGCCGGTGACCTTTCTGCCCGTTCAGGCGATCGGCAAATCCAACGAACACATCTCGTCGCCGGGAACGGTCACCTCGACCTGGGAGACGACGACCAAGCTGTGGCTGGAGATCGGCGACAGCGTCAAGCGTGCCGGCATCGAGAAGCTGATCCTCATCAACTCGCACGGCGGCAACGTGCCGATGGTCGACATCGTGGCGCGCGAGTTGCGCGTGCGCCATGACATGCTGGTGGTGGCGACGGCGTGGTCGCGCTTCGGATTGCCGGAGGGCGTGTCGGGGCCGGAGGAGTCGCTCTACGGCATTCACGGCGGCGACATCGAGACCTCGATGATGCTGCATCTCAGGGCCGACCTGGTGCGCATGGAAAACGCCAAGGACTTCCGCTCAAACCAGCTCGCCTTCATCGAGGAATTCAAGCATTTGCGGGCCCACGGGCCGGTGCAGTTCGGCTGGAAGGCGCAGGACCTGAATCCGGACGGTGCGCTCGGCAACGCCGCCGTTGCCACCGCGGAGAAGGGCAGGGCGGTGGTCGATCATCAGGCGGCGGCCTTCGTGGAACTGTGCGGCGATGTGAACCGCTTCGACATGGGACGCCTGTGGACGCCGTGAGAGCGGAGCAGCTTGCGGCATTGCGGGCCGATCTCGCCGGCATTGCGGTCGCCGACGACGCTGCGACGCTGAAGCTCAAGAGCCGCGACTTCTTCTGGTTCTCGCCGATTCTCAAGCCACTGCTCGACGAGAAGCGCGCCGACCTGGTCGCGGCGCCGCGGAGCAAGGACGAGGTCAAGCGCATCGCGGCCGCCTGTGCGCGCCGTCGCGTGCCGCTCACCGTGCGCGGCGGCGGCACCGGCAATTACGGTCAGGCGGTGCCGCTGGAAGGCGGCGTGGTGGTCGACATGACCGGCCTCGACAAGGTCATCGGCGTTACCCCAGGGGCCGGGCGGTTCGAAGCCGGCGCGCGATTGCTCGACATCGACCGGGCGCTGCGTGACCGACATGCCGGGGAAGGCCGCTGGGAGCTGCGCTTCCACCCCTCCACCCGCAAGCATGCAACCATCGGCGGTTTCATCGCCGGCGGTGCGGCCGGCTGCGGGTCGTGCACCTGGGGCCAGATCGCCGATCCTGGCGCCGTGCTTGCCGTCGAGGTGGTGACGGTGGAGGAGAGCCCGCGCGTCATCGAACTCACCGGACGCGACATCCTCAAGGTGCTGCACGCCTATGGCATCAACGGCATCGTCACCGAGGTCATGGTGCCGCTGGCGCCGTGGCAACCGTGGGCAGAGCGCGTCGTCGCCTTTCCGACGCTCGCCGCTGCGGCGCGGTTCGGCCATGCGCTGGCGGCGGCCGAGGCGATCGCCAAAAAGGAAATCGGCATCTTCGATGCGGCGATTCCGCCAATGTTGAAGCGGCTGGCGCCGCTGGTACCGAAGGGGTACGCCATGGCGATCGTCATGGTGGCGGAGGCACAGGGGCCGGTGCTCGCCGAGATGGTCGCCGAGCACGGCGGGGCCATCGTCTATGAGCGCGCGGCCCGCGCGGCAGAGGAGGCCGCCTTCGCCGGCAAGGGGGCCATGCCGCCGCTCTACGAATACACCTGGAACCACACCACCCTGCACGCGCTCAAGGTCGATGCGGCGATCACCTATCTGCAGATCCGTTTCCCCGAGGGGCGGGAGATCGAGGCGGTCATCGAGATGGAGCGGGCCTTTGCCGGCGAATTGCTGCTCCATCTCGAATATCAGCGGCGCGGCGGGCGCGTCTTCGTTTCGAGCCTGCCGATCCTGCGCTATCGCTCCGAGGAGCGGCTCGGCCAGGTGATCCGCGAGGTGGAGGCGATCGGCGGGGCGGTCTCCAATCCGCACAGCTACCTGCTCGACAATGCCGGGTGGAAGCGCACCGACGCCCCGCAGCCTGAGTTCAAGAGCCTCGCCGACCCCTATGGCCTGATGAATCCCGGAAAACTCAGGGCCTGGCCGCCGGCATAGCTGTGTTGCGTCGTGGGCGGTTGTTCTCGCGCGGCGCGGGATGGAAGCTGCTGCCAAACGGTCTGGGGAGGACGGAGATGAGCAAGACCATCGTTATTACCGGTGGCGGCCGCGGCATCGGTGCCGCCACGGCGCGGCTGGCCGCGGCGCGCGGCTGGTCGATCGGCCTGAGCTATCTGACGAACGACAGAGCGGCCGAGGAGACCGTCGCCGCGGTGGAGGCGGCCGGCGGCAAGGCGCTCGCGGTCAAGGGCGATGTCGCCAGGGAAGACGACGGCGTTCGCCTGTTTGATGCGACGACCGAGGCCTTCGGCCCAGTCCATGGCGTAGTCAACAATGCCGGCGTGGTTCTGGGGCCACCCGGCCCGTTCGTCGATCTGTCGACCGAGCGGCTGACGATGGTCATCGCCATCAACATCCTCGGCGCTATGCTGGTGGCGCGCGAGGGCGTGCGGCGGATGGCGACCAACCACGGCGGGGCAGGCGGGTCGATCGTCAACGTCTCCTCGTCGGCGGCGCGCCTCGGCGGCGCCAACGAATATGTCGACTACGCCGCCAGCAAGGGCGCCCTCGACACGCTCACCATCGGCCTGTCCAAGGAGTGCGGTCCGCTCGGCGTGCGCGTCAACGCGGTGCGGCCGGGGCTGATCGATACGGAGATCCACGCCAGCGGTGGGCAGCCGGGACGGGCCGAACGGCTGGGCGTGAAGACGCCGCTCGGCCGCGCGGGCCGCGCCGACGAAGTTGCCGAGGCCATCGTGTGGTTGCTCTCGGACGCATCGTCCTATGTCAACGGGGCGCTTCTCGACGTGACGGGCGGGCGCTAGACGTCCTCCGCGCGATTTTGTCGCTGAGCGAATCCATGCCATGGTGCGCCCCCCGTGGGGCAACGAAGCGGCCGTTCAACCTGCCAGTGGACGATCAGATCTCATGAAACCTGTGACCTTGATCCTGGTGGCGACGATGTTCGCTGCCGGGGCGGTATCGGCCGCCAACGCCAAGGACCTCACCTTCTGCGCCGCCCAGAATCCCGAGGGCTTCGATCCGGGGCCGCACATCACCGGCGCGACGTTCGATGCCTCCTCACAGGCGCTCTATAACCGCCTGGTCGAATACGCCCCCGGCACCACGCGGCCGGTGCCGGGCCTCGCGGAAGGCTGGGACGTGTCAGAGGACGGGCTGGAATACACCTTCCACCTGCGCCAGGGGGTCAAGTTCCACTCGACCTACTTCTTCACGCCGAGCCGCGACCTCAACGCCGACGACGTCGTCTTCAGCCTCAGGCGGCAGATGGACCGCAAGGATCCCTACTACGACTATGCCGGCGGCATCTGGCCCTATTTCGACGGCATGGCGATGCCGGCGCTGATCGAACTCGATCAGCAAGGTCGACGATGCGACGGTCAAGATCAAGCTCACGCGCCCCGACCCGGCGATCCTCGGCGATCTCGCCATGGATTTCGCCTCGATCCTTTCGGAGGAATATGCCACCCAGCTGCTCAAGGCGAAGACGCCGGGCGACCTCGACCGGCTGCCGATCGGCACCGGGCCGTTCCAGTTCGTCGGCTATCAACCCGACGTCAGGATCAACTACCGGGCCAATCCGGACTACTGGCGCGGCAGGCCGGCGATCGACCGCCTGTTCTTCCTCATCAACCCCGATCCGCTGGCGCGCAACAGGATGCTGACGGCGGGCAAGTGCCAGGTGATGGCCGATCCGACGCCGGACATCGTCGCCAGGCTGAAGAAAGACCCGGACATCAACGTAATGCAGGCGCAGGCGACCGACGTCGTCTATCTCGCGTACAATACCAAGCAGAAGCCGTTCGACGACAAGCGCGTGCGCAAGGCGCTGAACCTGGCGATCGGCCGCCGCGCGCTGGTGGATAGCATCTATGACGGCAACGCCGTGGTGGCGGACAGCCCGCTGCCGGGTAGCATGTGGTCGCATGACTACGTACTCCCGGGCGGCGGCGCCAATCCGGAAGCGGCCAAGGCGGCATTGGCAGACGCCGGCGTCAAGGACCTCAAGATGAAGATCTGGGTGCCGCCGGTCAGCCGCACCTACGACCCCGACCCCAAGCGCATGGCCGAGATGATCAAGAACGATCTCGCCAAGGCCGGGGTTACGGCCGACATCGTCAGCGACGATCTCGGCGCCTTCATCAAGAAGACGGCGGCGCCCGACCGGGACGGCGCGGTGCTTTTCGGTTGGGTGAGCGACAACGGCGATCCCGACAACTTCCTCGGCGCCCTGCTCGGTTGCGATACGGTCGGAATCTCCAATCGCGCCGCGTGGTGCAACAAGGAATTCGACAAGGCGGTGCTCGACGCGCGCAAGGTGGCCGACCCCGGCGAACGGGTTAAGCTCTATGAGACGGCGCAACAGATATTCGCCGACGACGCACCGTGGCTGACCATCGCCCACACCGAGGTCAGCGTGCCGGTTGCCAAGACGGTCAAGAATTATGTTGTCGATCCGCTCGGACATCACGATTTCGAAGGTGTCGATGTCGAATAGCCGCGGTTAGCGGACTTGCGCTAACTGGCGGAAAAATAACGCCTTTCTCCTCAGCGGGAAGGGCCGCTGCATTTTCATGTGCACCCCCCCTTGCAATCGCCGCGCGGCTCGGCTCGATTACGCCTAACCCTTTCGGGGTCGTCGCGACGGCGAGACCTGAATCGGGATTGCTTAGTGCCGCATTTCAAGCGGCTCTCAGGAGGGACAGAATGATGAAACAGGTGACCAAGCTACTCTTGGCGACCGCGTTCGTCGCCGGCCTCGCCGGCGCCGCGAGTGCCAAAACGCTTGTCTATTGCTCGGAAGGCAGCCCGGCGGGCTTCGACCCGGGCCTCTACACGGCGGGTACCGACTTCGATGCCTCGTCCAAACCGATCTACAACCGGCTGGTCGAGTTCGACCGCGGCACCACCAACGTCGTCCCCGGCCTCGCCGAGAAATGGTCGGTATCGGATGACGGGCTCACCTACACCTTCAACCTGCGCAAGGGCGTGAAGTTCGGTGCGACCGACTACTTCACCCCGACGCGCGACTTCAACGCCGATGACGTGGTGTTCACCTTCGAGCGCATGCTCGACAAGAGCAACCCGTACTACAACTACGCCGGCGGCCAATACGACTACTTCGTCGGCATGGGCATGCCCGATGCGATCAAGAGCATCGACAAGGTCGACGACTACACGGTGAAGTTCACGCTGAATGCGCCGAACGCGCCGTTCATCGCCGATCTGGCGATGGATTTCGGCTCGATCATGTCGAAGGAGTACGCCGACAAGTTGGCTGCCGCAGGTCATCCCGACATGCTCAACCAGCAGCCTGTCGGTACCGGCCCCTTCATCTTCGTCGCCTACCAGAAGGATGCGGTCATCCGCTACAAGGCGAATGCCGACTACTGGGATGGCAAGCAGAAGATCGACGACCTCGTGTTCGCCATCACGCCTGACGCCTCGGTGCGCCTGCAGAAGCTGAAGGCCAACGAATGCCAAATCATGGCCTACCCGAACCCGGCGGACATCGATGCGCTGAAGGGCGATTCGAGCCTGACCGTCATGCAGCAGCCGGGCCTCAACGTCGCCTACCTCGCCTACAACACGACCGAGCCACCGTTCGACAATGCGAAGGTGCGCAAGGCGCTGAACATGGCGATCAACAAGCAGGCGATCATGGACGCGGTCTATCAGGGCACCGGGCAGATCGCGATCAACCCGATCCCGCCGACCATGTGGTCCTACAATAAGGATATCAAGGACGATCCCTACGATCCGGAAGCGGCCAAGAAGATGCTGGCCGATGCCGGCGTCAAGAACCTTGAGATGAAGATCTGGGCGATGCCGGTGCAGCGGCCGTACATGCCGAACGCCAAGCGCACGGCCGAGCTAATGCAGGCCGACCTCGCCAAGATCGGCGTCAAGGTCACCATCGTCCAGCACGAGTGGGCCGAGTACCTGAAGCTCGCCGGCGACCCGAAGCACGACGGTGCCGTGATCCTCGGCTGGACCGGCGACAACGGCGATCCGGATAACTTCCTCGCCGTGCTGCTTGGCTGCGACAGCGTTGGCACCACCAACAACGTCGCGGCATGGTGCTACAAGCCGTTCGACGACCTGACGAAGAAGGCCGTGCAGAGCTCCGATCAGGCCGAGCGCACCAAGCTCTACGAGCAGGCGCAGGTCGTCTTCAAGGAGCAGGCGCCGTGGCTCACGATCGGCCATTCGCTGGTCACCATGCCGATGTCGAAGGCGGTCGTGGACTACAAGATGGACCCGCTGGGATCGCACCGCTTCGACGGTGTTGACCTCTCCGGCGGCTAGTCGCCAACCATCAACAAACGGCGCCGGGCGATCAGCCCGGCGCCGTCCCGTCTTTCCCGACATTGCCGTGCCCGCAGAAGCTTGTGCGTCCTGTCGTGAAGTGCCATGACGGGTGAGGCGACCGGGTCAGGACATGCTGGGGTTCTTCGTTAGACGTGTTGGGTTGCTGATACCGACGTTCATTGGCGTCAGCTTTGTCGCGTTCGCGTTCGTGCGCGTCCTGCCGGGCGACCCGGTGCTGCTTCTGGCTGGCGAACATGGTTTGCAGCCGCAGCGCTACGCCGAGCTGCTGCACCAATACGGCTTCGACCTGCCGATCTGGCAGCAATATCTGGTCTATCTCGGCCAGCTCATTCACGGCAATTTCGGTATCTCGATCGTGACCAAGCGTCCGGTGATCAGCGAGTTCTTCACGCTGTTTCCGGCGACGGTAGAATTGTCGACCTGCGCCATCATCATTGCCGTCGCGGTCGGGATGCCGGCCGGCGTCGTGGCCGCGGTCAGGCGCGGCAAGACCATCGACCACGTCACCATGGGTGGTGCGCTGATCGGCTATTCGATGCCGATCTTCTGGTGGGCGCTGCTGCTCATCATCGTGTTCTCCGGCTGGCTGCACTGGACGCCGGTCTCGGGGCGCATCTCGCTGATGTATTTCTTCAAACCGGTCACTGGCTTCATGCTGATCGACAGCCTGCTCTCGGGACAGAAGGGCGCCTTCGCTTCCGCGATCAGCCACCTCATCCTGCCGTCAATCGTGTTGGCGACCATTCCGCTGGCGGTGATTGCGCGCCAGACGCGCTCGGCGATGCTCGAGGTGCTCGGCGACGACTATGTGCGCACGGCGCGTGCCAAGGGCCTGCCGCCGTGGCGCGTCGTCGGCGTTCACGCGCTGCGCAACGCCCTCATTCCGGTGGTCACCACCATCGGCCTGCAGGTCGGTGTGCTGATGGCCGGCGCCATCCTCACCGAGACGATCTTCTCCTGGCCGGGGGTCGGCAAATGGATGGTCGATTCGATCTTCCGGCGCGACTATCCGGTGGTCCAGGGCGGGCTGTTGCTCATCGCCGTCATCGTCATGTTCGTCAATCTGACCGTTGACGTTGTCTACAGCGTCGTCAATCCGCGCATCCGGCATGTGAGGTAGGCGATGGCGGAGACGACATTCCCCACCGAGGAACATGGGCCCGAGAACGAGGAGGCCAACGCCGAAGCGGTGCATCCGGCGCCGCTCACCGAGATCTGGCAGTATTTCACCGAGAACCGCGGTGCGGTTACCGGTCTGGTGGTCCTCGTCATCATCGTGCTGGCCGCGGTCTTCGCCCGTTTCATCGCGCCGCACGGGTCCGACGAGCTGTTCGGCAACAATCTGCTGACGCCGCCGGTCTGGGAGCCGGGCGGCTCGTGGCAGTTCCTCCTGGGTACCGACGCGATCGGGCGCGATATGCTGTCGCGGCTGATCTTCGGGGCGCGTTATTCGCTCTTCATCGGCATCGTGGTGGTGGCGTTCTCGCTCACCGGCGGCATCATCATCGGCCTGATCGCCGGCTTCATGCGCGGTTCCGTCGATGTCGTCATCATGCGCGTGATGGACGTCATTCTGGCGTTCCCCAGCCTGCTCTTGGCCCTGGTGCTGGTGGCGATCCTCGGCCCCGGCCTGTTTAACGCCATGATCGCGATCGCCATCTCCTACCAGCCGCATTTCGTCCGCCTGACGCGCGCCTCGGTGATGACCGAGCGGTCGAAGGACTACGTGACGGCGGCGCGGATCGCCGGTGCCGGCCCGCTGCGCCTGATGTTCCTGACCATCCTGCCCAACTGCGTGGCGCCGCTCATCGTGCAGGCGACGCTGTCCTTCTCCAACGCCATCCTCGACGCCGCGGCGCTGGGCTTCCTTGGCATGGGCGCCCAGCCGCCGACGCCGGAATGGGGCACGATGCTGGCCGATGCACGCGAGTTCATCCTGAGAGCCTGGTGGGTGGTGACCTTCCCTGGTGTTGCCATCCTGATCACGGTGCTCGCCATCAACCTGATCGGCGACGGTCTGCGCGACGCGCTCGACCCAAAATTGAGGCGGAGCTGACATGGCCGTCCTCGAGATACGCAACCTGTCGGTCGATTTCGCCACCGCCGGTGGCGCCTTCCGCGCGGTCGACAACGTGACGCTGACGGTCGAGGCAGGCGAGGTGCAGGCGATCGTCGGCGAATCCGGCTCGGGCAAGTCGGTGGCCATGCTGGCGGTCATGGGCCTTTTGCCGTGGACGGCGACGATCACGGCCGACCGCCTCGCCTTCGACGACAACGACCTCTTGGCGCTCTCCCCGCGCCAGCGGCGCTCGATCGTCGGCAAGGACATGGCGATGATCTTCCAGGAGCCGATGACCAGCCTCAACCCGTGCTTCACGGTCGGCTATCAGATCGGCGAGGCGCTGAAGTTCCATCTCGGGCTCAACCGGGCCGAACGGCAGCAGCGGTCGATCGAACTTCTCACTGCCGTCGGCATCCCCGAACCGGAGCAAAGGCTTACGGTCTTCCCGCACCTGCTCTCCGGCGGCATGAACCAGCGTGTCATGATCGCCATGGCGCTCGCCTGTAATCCGAAGCTGCTGATCGCCGACGAGCCGACCACGGCGCTGGACGTGACCATCCAGGCGCAGATCCTCGACCTGCTGGTCGGCCTGCAGAAGCAGACCGGCATGGCGCTGATCCTCATCACCCACGACATGGGCGTGGTGGCGGAGACGGCCGAACGGGTGGCCGTGTTCTACGCCGGACAGAAAGTCGAGGAACAGAACGTCGGCGAGCTGTTTGCCGACCCGCACCACCCTTATACGGCGGCGCTTCTGGCCTCGCTGCCCGAGCGCGCCGTCGGGCGCAGACTGCCCTCGATCAGCGGCGTTGTGCCCGGCCTCTACGACCGGCCGAACGGCTGCCTGTTCTCGCCGCGCTGTCAGTTCGCCACCAGCCACTGCACGGAGAAGGCGCCGCAGCAGCAGGGGGCAAAGACCGGCTTTGCGCTCTGCCACTATCCGCTTGCCCACGGTCACCCGGTCGGCCATCCGGGACAGGTCGCGGAGGCGGTCGAATGAGCGCGGCGGCTGACACCGGACTGGTTCTCAAGGCGGAGAATCTCGCCCAGCACTATCGCATCAAGCGCGGGCCGTTGGCGCCGCAATTGACCCTGAAGGCGGTCGACGGCGTCAGCCTGGCGCTCGGCCAGGGAAAGACGCTGGCCGTGGTCGGCGAATCGGGCTGCGGCAAGTCCACGCTGGCGCGCATGATCGCCATGGTCGAGCCGCCGACGTCGGGAACCTTCGCCATCGACGGGCGCAAGATCCTGAGCACCGACCGGCGAACGCTGGCCGCCATGCGCACCCATGTCCAGATGGTCTTCCAGGACCCCTACGGCTCGCTCAACCCGCGTCAGAAGGTGGGTTCGATCCTCGAGGAGCCGCTGGTCATCAATCGCAAGGACCTGTCGCGCGCCGACCGGCGCAACGCGGTCGTCGAGATGATGCAGCGCGTGGGCCTGCGTAGCGAGCATTACGACCGCTATCCGCACATGTTCTCCGGCGGCCAGCGGCAGCGCATTGCCATCGCCCGCGCGCTGATGCTCAACCCGCGCATCCTGGTGCTCGACGAGCCGGTGTCGGCGCTCGACCTGTCGGTGCAGGCGCAGGTGCTCAACATCCTGGTCGAGCTGCAGCAGACGCTGGGCCTGGCCTATCTGTTCATCAGCCACGGCCTGTCGGTGGTGCGCCACATGGCCGACGACGTGATGGTCATGTATCTCGGCCGGCCGGTCGAATACGGGCCGCGCGACGCCATCTTCGGCAATCCCATGCACCCCTATACGCGGGCGCTCTTATCGGCGACGCCGGTCGCCGATCCGCAGCGGCGCCACGAGCGCATCCGGCTGGAAGGCGAGCTGCCCTCGCCGATCGCGCCGCCGGCCGGCTGCGCGTTCCACCCGCGCTGTCCGTATGCCTTCAGCCGCTGCTTGTCGGAGCGGCCGGAATTGGAACCGAAGGGCGGCGCCGAAGTCGCCTGCTGGGCGGTCGACGATCAAGGGCAACTCGGCAAGCGCCAAGCGGCGGCGGTCGCCTGATCGGACATGTCGTAGCCGGCAAGGCGCGAAGCCGATTGCGGGGAGCGTGCCGCTCCCGGATCGCGCTGCGCTCCATCCAGGCTACTGCCCGCGCCTCCCCGAAAGCGTAGCGAGCGCCACGCCGCCGATAGTGGTGAGCGTGCCGACCAGATGATAGGCGTGGAGCTGTTCGCCGAGGAAGATTGCGGCCAGCCCGACGCCGACGATGGGCATGAAGTAGAGCGCCATGCCGGTGCGCATGGTGCCGACCTCGCGCACCAGCCACTGATAGGCGAGGAAGGCAAGCACCGAGGGCATGGCCGCCAGCGCAGCAACCGAGGCCCAGCCGCTCGTCGTCTCTGGAACGTAGCCGTGGCGCGCTCCCTCGAACAGCCAGGGCAGGGTGAGCACCAGCGTGCCGGAGAGGGCGACGGCCGCGAAGAGCACGCGACCGGGGAGCGCCTGCAGGCGGCGGTCGTGCAGCAGGATCGAGTAGACCGCCCAGGCGATCGCCGCGGCAAGGATGGAGATATCGCCCGGGTTGAAGCTGAGCCGGGTCACGCTGGCGATGTCGCCATGGAGGACGATGACGGCGATGCCGAAGGTGGCCAGGGCGATGCCCGCAAACTGCAGCACGGAGAAGGGTCGGCGGCCGAGGATCATCTCGAAGAGGACGATGAAGGCGGGCGAGGTGGTGTAGATGAGGATGCCGTTGGTCGCCGTGGTGTGGCGCAGGCCGACATAGACGCCGGCACCGCAGATCACCATGCCGAGCACGCCCAGCACCAGGAGCAGCGGTACCAGACGCACAAGATCGACGGCGTAGCGCCTGAGCGAGCCGGCGACGATCGGCAGCATGATGAGCGTGGCGATCAGCCAGCGCCAGAAGGCGAGGGTGAAAGGCTCGACGGTGGCGACGGCAGCGCGCCCCACCACCAGGTTCGAGGCGAACAGGGCCGGCATCATGACGAGGACGACGATTGTCCACGCCGGGTTGGTGCGAGTATCGGCGGACAAGGACTGCGCTCGAGAGGGTTCGGGCGGTCGCGGGGGGCGACCGCCGACAGGCCATAGGCGAAGACGGCCGATCTCGCCAGCAGCAAATTCAGGCGGTTGCCGCGAAGGCCGGGTGGAAGGCGACCTCGCCTGCGGGGACGACCTTGCCGAAAGCGAGGATCATGAACACCTCCGGCGGCACGCCGGGGAGCGTCAGCCGTGGCTCGTTGTGGAAGCCGAAGCGTGGATACCAGGCGGGATCGCCGACCAGCATGCAGCCGCCGGCGCCGAGGTCGTGCAGGCGGCCGAGACCTTCCTCCATGAGGGCGCTGCCGATGCCCTGGCGCTGGCGCTCGGGCGCCACCGCGATGGGGCCGGCGCCGTACCAGTCGCTGGGCTTGCCGTCGATTTCCACCGGTGAGAATGCGGCCTGGCCGACGATGTGGCCCTCGTCCTCGGCGACCAGGGAGACGGTGAGCGCGCCACCGCGGCGCAACGCCGCCATGATGAAGGTCTCGGTCTGGCGGCTATAGGGCATGTCACGGAAAGCGGCTGCGATCACCGATTCGATTGCCGCTTTGTCGGAAGGCATTTCGTCGCGGATGTGCATGACACCACCTCATCCTGTCAGCCTGCCGTCCCGCGCGCCTTGAGATCGCCGGCAAAGGCCCTCAGCACCCGATCGAAGGATTCGGCCAGATCGAGCTTCAGGCGAAAGGCGCCCATGGCGTCGAGCGAGACGAAACCGTGAATGATGGCGCGCAGGCCCCGCGTGGCGTGGAGTGCGTCGTCATCCTTCACGCCGTAACCTGCGAGGACCGCCAGCACGATGCCGATCAGTACGTCGCCGGCCGCGGCGATGTCATTCTCGCCCGGTTTGGCGGCGCGCACCGATGCGGCATAGAGCCCCGGGTGCCGGCGGGCGAACTGCCAATAGGCATGGGCGAAGGCGAACAGCGCTTCGTCGCGCGCCTTGCCGACGGTGGCGCGCTGGCAGCGGGCGGTGGCCTCCTGCAGGCCGCGCAGGGCCAGGCCGTGATGGATCGCGTCGAGCCCGTCGACATGCTTGTAGAGCGAGGGTGGGCGCACGCCGAGATCGCCAGCGAGACGGGCGAGCGTGACCGCCGGCAAGCCGTCGGCGTCCGCGATCTTTCCCGCCGCTTCGAGTACGGAGTCCGGGGTCAGGCCGGCGCGGGGCATCAGCGTGCCGTCACGGAAGCGAGAAAGTCGACGATGGCCGGCGCGGTCGCCTCGGGCATCTCGGCATGGGGATAGTGGCCGGCGCCTTCGATCATGGCGACCTCGCCCTTGACCAGTGCGGCCATGGCGGCGGCCTCACGGGCGGGATCGTCGAAGTCGGGGTCGCGGCTGCCCATGACGACCAGCGTGGGGGAGCGGATGTCGGCGAGTTGCGGTTCGACGTCGTTGCGGTCGGCGCGCATCATCGCCTGAAGCGCGGCCATGCGGCCGGGCTCCTTCAGGCTGGCGACCAGCGCGGCCTTGTAGGCGGCGAAGTCGGCGGGCTTCTGCGTCGGATAGAGCGAGGCATAGTAGCCGCCCCAGGCCACCGGTGCCCAGGGGCCGACGAAGGCGGTGCGCATGACCGCCTGGAAGAGCGCGGCCTTCCACCAACTGATCGGCACGTTGCGGGCGAAGGGGTCGATGAGAACGAGATCGGCGACGGCGTCGGGGGCTTCAGCGGCGGCCCAGGCGGCGGAACCGCCGGAGATCGAATTGCCGATAAGGATCGCTGGACGGGCGTCGAGATGAGCGGCGAGCGCCAGCATGTCGCTGCCCATTGCCGAACAGCTGTGGTTGTCCCAGCCGACCGAGGATTGGCCATGACCGCGGAGGTCCATGGTGACGGCGCGATAGCCGGCGGCGACCAGCTTCGGGGCCAGGAAACGGTACTCTTCCTTGAGGTCGCCGAAGCCGGGCGCCATGATGACCAGCGGCCCGCTGCCCTCGTCGGTGTAGGCGATCCGGTCGCCGGGACGGTCGAGGAACTGCGTGGTTGCCGCGCGGGACAAAGCCGAACCGCCGGCCCCGACAGCAGGGTGGTCGGGGGCGACGGCGAATGCGGCGCGGGCGAGGGGGGCGGAGGCTGTGGCGGCCATTGGTTTCGTCCTCGTGGTTATTATCAATAGCTTGTAAGCTAATGATAATAGCTTCTGGAGTCAAGGCCGTCTTTGAGATTTCCCGTGGGGTGGTATCTTGACACCTAGGTATCAAGACCGTACACGAGCGTCATGAAACAGATCGAACGGGTGCAGACCGGGCTGCGTCTGGAGAAGCGTCTCTTGAAGGTCCTCAAGGGGCTGGCCGAGCATCTGGAAATTCCGGTGGCCGAGTTGATCGAGGGCATCGCGCTGCATGCCTTCGAGGGCAAGGCTCCGTTCTCGCCCGAAACGCTCGCCAAGATCGAAGGTCTGAAGGCGGTCTATGAGCTGGATCTCACCGCTGCCGACAGCCATCGCCTGAGGGAAGGAGACGCGCCATGAGGGTGGTCCGGCCGAAGCGGGCGAGCCGCACCTATACGCAGTCGCTGGTCGGGCCGCCGGAGGCGGTGTTCCCGCTTCTGTGTCCGGTGCGCGAGGCGGATTGGATTGCGGATTGGGATCCGCTGTTGGTGGTGAGCAACTCCGGCGTTGCCGAGGAAGACTGCGTCTTCATCACAGGCTCGGAGCCTGAGAACGCCATCTGGTACGTCACCGACTACGAGCCGAAGAAGGGCTTCATCGCCTTCGTGCGGATAACGCCGGAGGTGACTGCCACACGGCTAGCGATCCAGGTCGGCAAAGCGCCGAAGGGCGCCAGCGCGCGCATCACCTTCACCCACACCAGCCTCGGTGAGAAGGGCGATGTCTTCGTCGATACCTTTACCGAAGAAGCCTATGCCGCGTTCATGCAGCTGTGGGAAAAGCGGATGAACCACTACCTGACGACGGGCACCTGCCTGGCGGCATGATGCGCGGCGGGGCGCGAGCCGACCCATCGGCGACCATCAGCATCGACCGTCAGCTCCCGGTGCGCGGCAGGTCGTGATCCCAGGGCGCGTCGCGCCAGCGATCTGCGAGAAAGTCGATCAGCGCCCTGACCTTGGCCGGCGGTTGGCGGCCGCCGGGATAGACGGCATGGCCGGCCCCGACACGCGGCATGGGTTCGTCGAGGGTCAGCGAGACCAGGCGGCCGGCGCGGATGTCGTCGGCGAGGATGAAGGTCGGCTGGTAGACCAGGCCCTGTCCGGCAACGGCGGCCTCGCGCAGCGCATCGCCGTTGTTGGCGATCAGCGTGCCGCGCACCGCCACGGCGATCGAGCGATCCTCGCCGAACAGCCAGCGGCTCGCAGTGGCCGGCGTCGGCAGCGTGTAGCCGAGACAGTTGTGGGTCGACAGATCGGCGATCGTCTTCGGCGTGCCGTGGGCGGCGAGATAGGCCGGCGCGGCGCAGAGCGCGATGCGGATCGGCGCCAGCGCGCGGGCGATCAGGCTTGAATCGCGCAAGGTGCCGAGACGGATGGCGATGTCCCAGCCCTCGTCGATCAGGTCGACGAAGCGATCGGTGAGGGCGATGTCGATGGTGAGTGCCGGGTAAGCCTGCGCGAAATCGGCGAGCGCCGGCATCACCTGGCGGAGCCCGAAGGAAAGCGGAGCGTTGATCCTCAGCGTGCCGCGCGGCTCAACCACGTCTGCGGCCGCTGCGGCGTCCGCTTCCTCGACCTCGGCGAGGATGCGTTCCACCGCTGCCAGGTGGCGCTGGCCGGCCTCGGTGAGGGTGAGCTTGCGGGTGGAACGGAAAAAGAGGCGGGTGCCGAGCCGGTCCTCCATGGCATCGACATGCTTGGTCGCCATGGCCGGCGACATGCCGAGCGCCCGCGCAGCGGCGGAAAAGCTGCCCAAGGCCGCGACCCGCGCGAAGACGTTCATTCCGGTGAAACGGTCGAGCATGTAATCTCATACTGTCAGTTGGAAATCATCCTCTCGTGGCTGGGATTATCACATCCTTGAGGCGATGTCATATGGCGTCCATGTCCGGTCGCTGAACGGCCGGCGTCAGAGGAGTGGATCGCATGAACATCAGCATCATCGGCGCCGGCAACATGGCGCGCGGCATCGGCACCCGTTTCGTCGTCGGCGGAAATTTCGTCACCGTGGCCGGCAAGGACCAGGTCAAGGCGACGGCGCTGGCCAAGGACCTGCGCGCAAGCAAGCCCGGCGCGGAAGCTGCCGCCGCCACGATCGACGCGGCGCTCGCCAACGACGTGATCGTGCTGGCGCTGCCCTTCGCGGCGGCGCGCGATTTCGCGTCGGCCAATGCGGCCAAGCTCGCCGGCAAGGTGGTGATCGACATCACCAACCCGCTCAACGACACCTATGACGGCCTGGCGACCGCGCCGGGCAAGAGCGCGGCCGAGGAGCTCGCCAACCTGCTGCCGAAGAGCCGGGTGGTGAAGGCGTTCAACACCAATTTCGCCGGCACGCTGGTGGTCGGTGCCGTCGATGGCCACAAGCTTGACGTGCTGGTGGCCGGCGACGACGCGGACGCCAAGCGCCAAGTCATCGCGCTGGTCGAGGCCGGGGACTTGCGCGGCATCGACGTCGGCAAGCTGGAGCGGGCGCGTCAGCTCGAGGGCCTCGCGCTTCTCGGGATCACGCTCCAGGGCCCGCTCGGCACCGGCTTCCAGAGCGCCTGGAAGCTCGTCGCCTGATCGGCTCTTCGACAAAGCCCGCACGCGCCACGCTGGTCGCGGCGCGGCGGGCCCCTATATCTCCACGACCCCACGTCATCAGCGCTCCGGAGCGACGAGATGTCCGACACCAGGCTTGCAGAGAAACCGGCAGAGACCGCGACGCGGCCGATCGACCCCGGTGTGCGCATCGGCCATGTCCATCTCAAGGTCGCCGACATCGAGCGGTCGCTCGCCTTCTATTGCGGCGTGCTCGGCTTTGAGCTGACGGCGCGCTACGGCACGCAGGCGGCCTTCTTCTCGGCCGGCGGGTATCACCACCATTTCGGCATCAACACCTGGGAGAGCAAAGGCGGTCCGCCGCCGCCGCGCGGCAGCACCGGCCTCTATCACACGGCGATCCTCTATCCGACGCGCGCGTCGCTCGCCGATGCGCTGCGGCGGTTGATCGCAGCGGGCGTGCCGCTCGACGGCGCCAGCGACCACGGCACCCACGAGGCGCTCTATCTGCGCGATCCGGATGAGAACGGGCTGGAACTCGCCTGGGACCGGCCGCAGGCGGAGTGGCCACGGCATCCGGATGGCTCGCTGGCGATGGTGACCGAATGGCTGAATCTCGAGGATCTCATCAGCGAGCCGCCGCTCGGCTGAGACCTGCGTGAGGCTTGGGGCCGCGTCAGATCGCCGCCATCACGATGATTTGGGGTGCGCGGGTTCGCAGCGAGGCGCTAGGGCTGCCGGATGAACCACGAAGCTCGTCTGTCGATGTCGCACCGCCCATGGCTGCGTGTGGCTGCTATCCTGCTGACCATGGCCGGCGTGCTGGCGCTCGGCGGCCGAACGGCCGCAGCCGGGTGGCATGAAACCGACCTGACCGGCGCCATGCCGGCGCTCGATTTCACCATGACCAGCGCCGCGACCGGCAAGACGGTCATGGCCGCCGACTTCAAGGGCAAGGTGACGCTGCTCTATTTCGGCTACACCTTCTGCCCCGACGTGTGCCCGACGACGCTCGCCAACGTCACGACGGTGCTCAAGAAGCTCGGCAGCAAGGCGGACCATGTGCGGTTGCTTTTCGTCACGGTCGATCCGACCCGCGACACGCTGCCGGTCCTGAAGGACTACACGGCGGCCTTCGCGCCGCAGATGGTGGGGCTGCGCGGCACTGCCGACCAGCTCGCCGCGCTCGCCAAGCGCTATCGCGTCGCCTATTCCGTGACCCCGGCCAAGGGCGACCAGCCCTATACGGTGACGCACAGTTCGGCGATCTACGTCTTCGACCAGACCGGCAAGGTCCGCCTGCTGATCTCCTCAATGGCGGCAGCGAAGCCGGACATCGAGGGCGCCACCGCCGATCTCGCACAACTGGTCGACCAGGCGAACCCGCCGGGGCTCATCCAGCGCTTTCTGCAGATGTTCTGAACCCGGCTACTGGCCGGTTGCGCTGCGGACGGGGAAGTCGGTGGAGAGCGTGCCGCCGTCCTGGAAGGTGAGCGTCACCGGCACAGAGGTGCCGGGCTTGAGCGTGGCCGCCGGCTTCATGCACATCAGGTGATAGCCGCCGGGGGCGAAGCTGACGCTGCCATGGGCCGGCACGTCGACGCTCTTTACCGGCACCATGGATTCCACGCCGTTGGACGACTTGCTCTGGTGCAGCATGATCGAGCCGCAGCCGGGCGAGGCTGCGGCGACGAGGTTGCGGGCCGCATCGCCATTGTTGGTGAGCGTGAAATAGCCGGCGGCCGGACGCGACGGGATGATCATGCGGATATAGCCGTCCGAAAGGGTGACCCCCCCCTCGGCGGCCGCCGCCGGCCAGGACCAGGCGGTTGCGCCGATAGTGGCAAGCAGCAGCGCCGTAGCGAAGACCCGGTCAGCCCGTCCACGCGGCCTTGACGATGATGCCGTCCCCTTCGTCATCGACCCTCTCCTGTTCCTGTCGTTCTTCGTGAAGCCGGAAGGCGTTGAGCACCAGGAGCAGTCCGATGCCGCTCATCATTGCCGGCGGAATCCAGATGTTCGCCCCGCCGAGCTGCTGGTCGGAGATGGCGTCGATCGAAGGATAGATGCGGCCGCACCAGGCGTAGAAATTGTAGATCTCGTGCGAGGAGAAGGCGATGATCGCGCCGATGAGAAGCTGCGGCGGCACGACGGCGAGCGTCATGGCAATGCGGCCGCCGAAGGAGACTCGCGCCGGCGGTTTCGGCCGCGGATCGAGCACCAGCGCCCAGAACAGCAGGCCGTCCACGACCATGGACCAGTTCATCACCGCGTAGAGCCGGGGATCGATCATGGCGCGGAAATGCACCGGCGGAATCAGCCACAGGACGACCAAGCCGACGAAGAGCACCGAGGCGAGGAACGGCTGCTGCACCACGCGGATGACGGCAAGCAACGGCCGCGCATCGATGACCGGGCGCAGGAAGGCCGGCATGCCTCGTCGGAGGACGGTTCCCGGCCAGGCGAGCACGACGAGGAAGGGGCCGAGATGATGCATGACCACGTGCTGCACGCGGTTCAGAAAGAACATGTGCTCGGCGAGATACTCGAAATGGGTCTGGAGGACGGCGTAGATGGCCAGCACGCCAGCGACATAGGCGAGGGTGCGCCACCAGGCGGGGCGCTCGTCGGGGGACATGGCCATCAGCCCGGCGGCGTACCACCACAGGCCGAAGACGGCGGCGAGGTACCAGAGCCAGGAAAAGTCCCAGGGGCCCCAGATTGGCATCTGGGCGGCGTGGTAGCGGCTCGCCCACCACAGGACCGCGCCGAGCGCGACGAGCGCCGCGCTGACCGGCCCGTCGATGCGGGCGACCGCCGCCGGGCGCGCGAAAGACGATGCTGCCGGCGCCCCGGAAGCGGCACTCCCGGCGCCAGATGTGCTTGCCAGACTGTTCATGTGGCCAACATAGTTCCCAAGAGCCGTTCTAAAAGGTAGCGGACGGATCGTCGCGGCAGTCACCCGCCAGGGTGGGGTGCCGGTCCATCCGCTGTTTGGACGCGGTTCGTTCGCGCTGTGGTCCAGGCACCTTAACGCGGCCCCCAGAAAACAAGGATTCCGCTTAACCGGCGCGTAGGGAAAACGGACAGGCTTAAGGAAACGTCATGTCGTGAAGACGTGCAGGTTGGCCCTGGCCCAATGCGGCTCCTTGGGCGGGCCGGCCCGTCTTCTCCCTCTCCGCCGCTCCGCAGCGCGTCAGCTCGGGCCTTCAATCCTGCGGCGGCCGCTGATCCCGGAACCGTCGGGCTTTCATGTAGGCCGCCATGAAATCCATCAGGGCACGGACGCGCGGCTCATGACGAAGACGTTCGGTGGTGACCAGCCAGATTGGCACCACCAGGGCGACTGGCGGCACGAAGCAGCGCATCAGGCTCGCGTCGGTCTCGGCCACCATGTCCGACATCAGGGCGAACTCCCGACCCGCTCTTGAGGCCCGCGAGAAGGCCGGGGATGCCATCGGAGCGCAGGACGATCGCGCTTTCAGGCGCGCTGTCGTTCAACCACTCTGCAATTGCGACGTCGCGAAAGCCCCGGGGCAGGGCGATGATGCTGTGGGATGCCAGATCGTCCTCAGAGGTTGGCGTGCCGTGTCGCTCGGCATAGGTGCGGGCACAGTAGATCGACCAGCCGTCCTCGAAGAGCTTGCGGATGACCAGACCTGGTCCGCTCGGCTGCGGTCCGCTGCGCAGAGCAACATCGGCTTCGCCCGCGGCCAGATCGACCGTCGCCTCGCTCGCCAAAAGGTCGAGCACAGGACGGGTGCCGACGAACAGGGGATCAACGATCCCAATGACGTCACCGTCAAACAGGACTTCGCATCGACGGAGGCCGCGCAGAAGATGCTGACCTCCAAGGAGATCCAGGCTGCTCTGGCCGAAGCGGGCGTCGTCGGGCCGCCGTCGGTGTGGATGGTCGAGCAGGTGGGCTGATCCAGCGATCGTGCGCGGCTGACCGGGTATTGGCAGGGGGCGGGCCTTCCGGCCCGCCCCTGGTCAGCCGCCAAGGTCCGGGCCGGGAGCGCAGATCGATGCGCTCCCGTTGGCTGCTGCCGGCGTCGCCCGCATGGCGGCCCAATGCAATTCCGGGACATGGCCAAGGGAAAACCCTCCGGCAGGTGCAAACTGCCGGGCCATCGCCTATATCAGCCGGCAACCATTCGAAACCGGCGGCCTTGACCCGCCGTGGAGCCCCCCCAATGCCCGAAACCCAGATCCCCGTCACGGTGCTCACCGGCTATCTCGGCGCCGGCAAGACCACGCTCCTGAACCGCATCCTCTCCGAAAACCACGGCAAGAAATACGCCGTCATCGTCAACGAGTTCGGCGAGATCAACATCGACAACGACCTCATCGTCGAAAGCGACGAGGAGGTGTTCGAGATGAACAACGGCTGCGTCTGCTGCACGGTGCGCGGCGACCTGATCCGCGTGGTCGAGGGGCTGGTGAAGCGGCCTGGCGGCTTCGACGGCATCCTGGTCGAGACCACGGGGCTGGCCGACCCGGTGCCGGTGGCGCAGACCTTCTTCATGGACGACGACGTGCGCGCCCGGGCGAAGCTCGACGCGGTGGTGACCATCGCCGACGCCAAGCACCTGACCGAGAGCCTGGCCGACAGCCCCGAGGCACAGGAGCAGATCGGCTTCGCCGACGTCATCCTGCTCAACAAGACCGACCTGGTCGGCGCGGACGAACTCGCCGCCGTTGAGGGGCGTATCCGCGCCATGAACCCGCACGCGCTCATCCATCGCACCGAGCGCTGCGCCATTCCGCTGGAACGGGTGCTCGGGCGCGGCGCCTTCGACCTCGACCGCATCCTGACGCTCGACCCCGAATTCCTCGACGACGACGGCCACGACCACGATCATCACGATCACGATCATGATCACGACCATGATCACCATCATCATCACGACATCGAGGGGTCGGGTGTCTTCTCGATCTCGCTCCGTGGCGGCGATCTCGACCCGCAGAAGTTCTTCCCGTGGATCCAGCAGACCGCCCAGGAGCAGGGGCCGGACATATTGCGTCTGAAGGGCATCCTCGCCTTCAAGGACGACGCGGAGCGCTATGTTGTGCAGGGCGTCCACATGATCATCGAGGGCAACCACCAGCGCCCGTGGAAGGACGGCGAGATCCGCCAGAGCCGGCTGGTCTTCATCGGCCGCCATCTCGACGAGAAGCTGATCAGGGCCGACTTCGAGAAGTGCATGGTGTGAGCGATCCGCTCAGCCGGCGGAGGCGGCCACTATCGCGGCAGAGGAGCGGGGGGTAGTCCAAAACTGTACCGGGTGTGGTCTCGTTCATTGACTGGACCCCGTGTCTGCGGGCCTCCTAGCGTGGTGCATCCGAATGGTTCGGGAGGCTTCGATGGACGAGAAAGTGCCGTTCCGGCAAGGATTGACGAGCGACGAGGCAAGCGCGCTGGAAGCGGCCTATCGCGCCGCGTTTGCCTACCGGCAGTTGCTTCCCGGCCGCCCGGCGCGGCCGGTCATCGGGCTCGACGAGGCAGTGCCGCGCTTCCGCACGACGCTGGCGGAGAGCGGAATGCCGCCGCAGGAGGTCATCGGGCAGATCGTGCGCGACGCCGATGACGGTCTCCACCAGATGGCGGCCCCGACCTTTTTCGGCTACGTGCTGGGCGGTTCGCATCCCGTCGGCGTTGCCGCCGATTTCCTCGTCGCCGCCTGGGGGCAGAACGCCGGGTCGGCTTTCGAGACCCCGTCGGTCACCGGCATGGAACGCGCCGTCTGCGACTGGGTCGTCGATCTCCTGTCCTTGCCTGCGGAAAGCGGCGCCGGCATCGTCACCGGCGGCACAGTGGCGAACATGGTCGGCATCTTGGCGGCGCGTCACGCGCTGCTGGCGGCGCAGGGCTGGAACGTCGAGGAGAAGGGCCTGTTTGGCGCGCCGGCCTTCCCGGTGTTGATCGGAAAGGACGCGCATTCCGCGCCCTTTGCCGCCCTGCGCTATGCCGGCCTCGGCGCCCAATACGCGACCCGCGTCGCGACGGACGGCGAAGGGCGGATGAGCGTGGAGGCATTCCGCGCGGCACTCGACGCCTGCACGGCGCCGCCGCTGGTCGTGCTTCAGGCCGGCCAGATCAATACCGGCGCTTTCGACCCGTTCGCGGCGCTGATTCCGCTGGTGCATGAACGCGGCGGCTGGGTGCATGTGGACGGCGCCTTCGGCCTTTGGGTCGCGGCGGTTCCCGAGCTTGCCGATCGGCTGGCCGGCGTTCAGGCGGCGGACAGCTGGGCAGTCGATCTCCACAAGTGGCTGAATGCCCCCTTCGATGCCGGCATGGTGATCGTCCGCGACCGGCCGGCCCTGGTCGCCGCCATGTCGGCGTGGGGCGCCTACCTTCCGGCGACGACCGACCACTGGGAGCCGACCGATTCGACGCCGGAATTGTCGCGGCGGGCGCGGGGCGTGCCGAGCTACGCCATCCTGCGCCACCTCGGACGATCGGGCGTACGCGAGATGGTTGCCCGACATTGCCGCTTGGCCGAACGGATCGCCGCGACCGTGGCGGCGGAACCGGGCCTCAATGTGCTCAACCAGATCCACTCCAACCAGGTCGCCATTGCCTGCGGCGAGGGTAGCGCCGGCGACGCGCAGACGATGCGCGTGCTCAAGCGCTTGCAGGAGAGGGGGCGGGTGTATCCCACGCATGGAGAATGGGCCGGGCGCAAGATCATCCGGGCCTCGGTGATCGGCTACGCCATGCACGAGGACGACGTCGATCTTCTCGCCTCCGAGGTCATCGACGCCTGGCGCTGGTGCCAGCAGAATCCCATCTAAATAAGGGGTTGCCTTTGTCAGCCGGGACGGCGAGGAAGGCGGCGGAATGTCGCCCGGCTCGGCGCGTTCGGTTTCTCGCGGACTGTTTGTCACATGCCCTCCATCCAGGACTTTCCCTTCGGAGCCTTCGTCGTCGAGACCTGCTTTCTCGGCGAGACGGCGGTCTATGCGCTGGGCGACGGCACGGTGCGCCGCGCCTCCGGCCCGGCGGCGGAGGAGACGCGCGTCCATGCGGGCGCGATCCTCGCCGCCACGCTGGCGCTTGACGGCAAGACGCTGATCACCGGCGGCGATGACGGGCTGGTCGCCGCCACGGATGCCGGCGGGACGGTGACGAAGCTTGCCGAGCGGCCGCGCAAGTGGATCGACCATGTTGCCGCTGGGCCCGCCGGCACGGTCGGCTTCGCCTCAGGCCGTCAGGCCTTCGTGCGGCTCGGCGACGGGCGCGAGCGCACCTTCGACCATGCCCGCGCCGTCGGCGGCATCGCCTTCGCGCCGAAGGGCCTGCGGCTTGCCGTCGCCCGCTACGATGGCGTGACCTTGTGGTGGGCGGGCACCGAGGCCGAGCCGACGCAGTTCGCCTGGAAGGGCGCCCATATCGGCGTCGCCTTCTCGCCCGACGGACGCAACCTCGTCACCATCATGCAGGAGAACGCCCTGCACGGCTGGCGGCTGGACGACGGCCGCGACATGCGCATGACCGGCTATCCGGCCAAGCCCAAGTCCCTGTCATGGTCGGTCAAGGGACGCTTCCTCGCCTCGTCGGGGGCGAACGCCGCGATTCTTTGGCCGTTCCACTACAAGGACGGGCCGATGGGCCGCCAGCCGCTGCAACTCGGCGCGCGCGAAGAGCTGGTCACCCGCGTCGCCTGCCATCCGAGCGAGGAGATCGTCGCGGTCGGCTATCGCGACGGCATGGTGCTGGCGGTGCGCTTCGGCGATGCGGAGGAGGCGCTGCTGCGCCGCCCCGGCGACGGGCCGATCTCGGCGCTCGGCTGGGACAAGCGCGGCGGCCGGCTCGCCTTCGGCACCGAGGAAGGGGCGGCCGGCATCATCGACCTCGCCGGCTGAACCGGCTTCCGGCGTCACGCCGCCGTGCCCCGTACTACCAGAAATGCGGTGGGTCGCGTCCATGACTTGGTAACCGCTGCCGCCTAGTTTTGCGCTTATAGCGCGAATCAATTCGTCTGCGGTCTGGTATGGGGTGAACTCAGCAATACTGCGCTGCTGTTGGCCGAGGCGACGCTCTATTTCGTCGTCATGACCGGCCTGTTCCGGGTGCGCAACCGGCTGGGCATCGGCGTCTTCTTCGCCGCGCTGGGCACCATGCACTTCCTCGAGACCTATCTCGCGGCGGTCCTCTACGTCCCCATTCTCGGCGGCTTCGTCGTTTCTCCGGGGTCGATCGTGCTGTTCTCCGGCAAGCTGGTCATGCTGCTGCTGGTCTATATCCGCGAGGATGCGGCGGTGGTGCGCCAGCCGATCTATGGGCTTTTGCTGGGGAACCTGCTGATCGTGGCTTCGGTGCTGCTGCTCCGCCTGCATTTGCCGGTAGCCGTGCCCGGCCAAATCCCCGCTCTCACCTTCCTCGACCAGACCGGCTGGCTGATGGTGTGGGGCACCACGCTGCTCTTCGTCGATTCGATCCTCATCATTCTCCTCTACGAGCGCTCGGCGGCGTGGCTGGGCAATCGGGTGATACCGCGCATCCTGATCAGCGCGGCGGCGGTGCTGACCTTCGACCAGATCGGCTTCTTCGCGGCGCTGCATTTCTACGTCGGCGCGCGGATGGAAGTGCTTTACGGCGGTTGGGCCGCCAAGATGGGCGCCGCCGCGGTCTATGCGGTGTTCGCCGGGCTTTATCTGCGCTTCGGCGAAAGCGGGCGCCTGACCCGGCGCAAGGTGGGCGATGTCTTCGAGGCGCTGACCTACCGCCAGCGTTACGAGGCGCTGCTGCGCCAGAGCGGCCTCGACGCGCTGACCGGACTGTTCGATCGCGGCCGCTTCGATCACGAGGGTCCGCGCGAACTGCGCAAGGCGGGTTCGGCGCGGCCGACCAGCCTGCTGGTCATCGATGTCGATCATTTCAAGGGCGTCAACGACCGCTACGGCCACGCGATCGGCGACGAAACGCTGCGCCGGATCGCGCGCGAGCTGGACGAGGCGACGCGCGCCGACGACCGCGTCTACCGTTATGGCGGCGAGGAATTCATCGTGCTGTGCCAGGGCCTGCCGCATGCCGCCGCGGTGCTGGCGGCCGAGCGCCTACGGTTGTGCATCGCGAGCCTGTCGATTGCCGGCATCGCCGAGCGGATCACCATCAGCGTCGGCGTGGCGACGGCGCCGGAGGACGGCGCCGATCTCAGGTCGCTGTTCGAGACCGCCGACCTGCGCCTGTACGCCGCCAAGGCCGACGGGCGCGACCGCGTGCGCGGCGCCGGCGGCATGGCCGACATCACGCCGGAGCGGCCCGCCGCCAGCCGGCTTCAGGGCTGATCGGAGCCGAGCCCGGCTCAGTGCACCAGCACGTTACGGAACTGCCAGGGGTCGGCGGAATCGATGTCCTCGGGGAACAGGCCGGGGCGGCCGGTGAGGGGCGTCCAGTCGGTGTAGGTGCCCTTGACCGGGCCGAGATAGGGAAGCTGCACCTCGAGGCAGCGGCGGTAATCCATCTCGTCGGCCTCGACGATGCCGGCATTGGGGTTCTCGAGCGCCCACACCATGCCGGCGAGCACCGCCGAGGTCACCTGCAGGCCGGTGGCGTTCTGATAGGGCGCCAGCGCCCGCGTCTCCTCGATGGAGAGCTGCGAGCCGAACCAGTAGGCATTTTTGGCGTGGCCGTAGAGAAGAACGCCAAGCTCGTCGATGCCGTCGACGATCTCGTTCTCGTCGAGGATGTGCTGCGCCTTCTCGTGCAGCGCGCCGCCGCCGAAGATTTCGTGCAGCGACAGCACCGCATCGTTGGCCGGGTGATAGGCGTAATGGCAGGTCGGGCGGTAGACGACCGTGTCGCCGTCCTTGAGGGTGAAGAAATCGGCGATCGAGATCGACTCGTTATGGGTGACGAGGAAGCCGTATTGCGCACCCGGTGTCGGGCACCATGTCCTTACCCGCGTATTGGCGCCGGGCTGCAGTAGATAGGCGCCGGCCCGGGGACCGAGCTTGTGCAGCCGGCCGTTCTCCGGCAGCCATGTCTCGTGCGTGCCCCAGCCCATCTCGGCGGGCTGCATGCCCTCCGACACGAAGCCTTCCACCGACCAGGTGTTGACGAAGACGTCGCGCGGCTTCGGCTTGGTGGAGCGCTGGGTGTCGCGTTCGGCGATATGGACGCCCTTGACGCCGAGGTCGCGCATCAGCCGCGCCCAGCCTTCGCGGTCGCTTGGCCCCGGTTCCTCGAAGGCATGGCCGAGGTCGGTGGCGAGGTTGACCAGCGCCTGCTTGACGAACCAGGAGACCATGCCGGGGTTGGCGCCGCAGCAGGAGACGGCCGTGGTGCCGCCGGGGTTCTTCGCCTTCTCGTCGCGCACGGTGGTCCTCAGCGCATTATTGGTGCGCGCTTCCGGCTCGGCCGCGGTGTCGAAGTAGAAACCGGGCCAGGGCTCGACCACGGTGTCGATATAGGGAACGCCGAGCTCGCGGCAGAGCTTCATGATTTCCAGCGACGAGGTATCCACCGACAGGTTGACGCAGAAGCCGGCGCCGCCGCCTTCGGTCAAGAGCGGGGTCAGTATCTTCCGGAAATTCGCAGGGGTCAGCTCGACATTGGCGAAGCGGATGCCCTTCTGGTCGAGCAGCGGGCGGACGGTTGCGTCCGGGTCGACAACCACCATGCGCGACTTGTCGAATTCGAAGTGGCGCTCGATCAGGGGGAGGGTGCCCTTGCCGATCGAGCCGAAGCCGATCATGACGATGGGACCGTCGATTTTGCCGTAGACCGGCCGCTCGGCCATCGCGTCTCTCCTGTTCCGGGAAATCAAGGCGGGTTGCAGGCCCCGTGATTGGCGGCAATCGGCCCCGCAAGTCAACCCGTCGGCCGGCGCAAGCGCCCTTGGCGCGCCACACTCGGCCCCTAGGTTCCCACAATGGGCGACGGGGAGGGCCCCCCTTGATGACCAGACACCAGCTGGCGCTTGCCGCGCTGCTCGTGCTTGCTCCGGCAGTCGTGGCGATGCCGGCCGTGGCGGAAGCGCCGCCGCGCTCGGGCAATGCCGTGTTCGACAGCGCGGTCGATATCGTCAACCAGCATTTCTTCGCGCCCGCAGAATTGCCGAAGTTCAACGAGGCAGCGGCGCTGGCGGTGAGCCAGATGCCGGACCTCAAGGACGCCTCGCCGGGCGTGGTCGGCGATGCGGTCTCCTTCATCCTCGCCAGCTTGCATGCCTCGCACACGGGACGCTACGCGCCCGACCAGGTGGACTATTACGAACTTGCCGACGTGTTCCGCTTCGCGCTCCACCGCGACATGCGGCGGCTGTTCCCGCCGCGCGGCGAGGTGACCTATGCCGGCATCGGCATCGCCAGCGCCGAGATCGACGGCAAGCGCTTCGTCACCCACGTCTATGACGGCGGCCCGGCCGCGGGCGCCGGCCTGATGACCGGCGACGAGATCCTCTCGGTGGACGGCGGGCCCTTCGCTGAGATCTGGTCGTTCCGCGGCAAGGCGGGTGGAACGGCGCATCTGATGGTGCGACGCGCGGCGAACGCGGCGCCGATCGCCATCGACGTGCCGGTTGCCGACATCCAGCCGGGCGACCTTTTCGTCAAGGCGATCTCGGCGAGCGTCAAGCGCCTCGACCAGGGGGGAAAGCGCATCGGCTATATCCGCCTGTGGTCATATACGCGCGATGAGGTGACCCGCATCCTCAACGACGAACTCGGCAAGGGGCCGCTCAAGGATATCGACGGGCTGGTGCTCGATCTCAGGAGCAAATGGGGCGGGGCGCCGGGCGATGCGGCCGAGACCTTTGTCGGCAATGCCGCCGATATGGAGACGGTGGATAACAAGGGGGTGCGGGACTACGCCGTCTTTCGCTGGCACAAGCCGGTGGTGGCGATCATCGACGGCGGCACGCGCAGCGGCATGGAGGTGCTCGCCTATTCGCTGAAGAAGAACGGCGTGCCGCTGGTCGGCGCGCCGACGGCCGGCAACGTGCTCGCCGGCACGACCTATCTCTTACCCGACGACAGCCTGCTGGAGCTGGCCGTGGCCGACGTTCTGGTCGACGGCAAGCACCTGGAGAACAACCCGGTCCAGCCGAATGTCGCCGTGCCCTTTGATGTGCGCTACGCCGCCGGCCATGACCCGCAGCTCGACGCGGCTGCCGCGCTGATGGCCGAGCGGCTTGGCCAGGGCGGCGGGGTGAACTGACCGACGGGCTACAAAGCGCGGCGCGGGAGGGCTATATGGAGCGTCCTCCCCTTCCGTTTCTCCTGCCGCGCGGACCAGCCCATGACCTTGCCCAGCGACAACCCGCTTCTTGGCTCATGGGACGGAATCGGCCTGCCGCCCTTCGACCGGATCAGGCCCGAGCACTTCCGCGCGGCTTTCGACGCCACCATGGCGGCGCAGATGGCGACGGTCGAGCGCATCGCGCAGTCGAGCGAGCCGCCAAGCTTCGCCAATACCATCGTGGCGCTGGAGACCAGCGGCCTCGACCTTGAGCGGGTGGCGGCGGTCTTCTTCCATCTCGCCTCGGCCGACACCAACGCGGCGTTGCAGGCGGTGGAGCGCGAGATCGCCCCGCTGCTCGCCCGCCACGGCAGCGCGATCTACCTGAACGCGGCGCTCTACGCGCGCATCGACGCGCTCTGGCAGAAGCGCGACACGCTCGGCCTCGATGCCGAGCAGCGTCAGGTACTCGACCGCTATCACACGATCTTCGTGCGTGCCGGCGCGGCCCTCGACGAGGCCGGCAAGAAACGGCTGGCCGAGATCAGCGAGCGGCTGGCGGCGCTTGGCACCCAGTTCAGCCAGAACGTGCTTGTCGCCGAGAACGGCTTCCATCTGGTGCTCGGCGAGGACGACCTCGACGGCCTGCCGGCATCGCTGCGCGCGGCGGCGGCAGAAGCGGCGCGCGAGCGCGACCTTGCGGGCCAATACGTCATCACGCTGTCGCGGTCATCGATCGAGCCTTTCTTGCAATTCTCCACGCGCCGGGATCTTCGCGAAAAGGCGTTCAACGCCTGGGTGAAGCGCGGCGAGGAAGAGAATGCGGCGCTGATCACCGAGACCATTCGCCTGCGCAACGAGCGGGCGCGGCTGATGGGCTACAAGACCTTCGCCCATTTCAAGCTGGCCGATTCCATGGCGAAGACTCCCGAAGCGGTGTCGGAACTGCTCTCCGCCGTGTGGGAGCCGGCGCTCCGCCGGGTGGGGAGGGAAGAACAGGCGCTGCAGGCGATGATCGCGGCCGACGGTGGCAACTTTCGCCTCGCCCCGTGGGACTGGCGGCACTATGCCGAGCGCCGCCGCAAGGCCGAATTCGATTACGACGAAGCGGAGCTGGAACCCTATCTCCAGCTCGACAACGTCATCGCCGCCGCCTTCGACGTCGCCGGCCGGCTGTTCCACCTTGCCTTCGAGGAGTTGAAGGGGCTGGCGCTCTATCGGCCGGAGGTGCGCGTCTGGCGCGTCACCGGTGAGGGAGGACGGTTCGTCGGGCTCTTCCTCGCCGATTATTTCGCGCGCTCCTCCAAGCGCAGCGGCGCCTGGATGTCGGGCCTCCGCGACCAGCACAAGCTCGCCGGCGACGTCCGCCCGATCGTCTTGAACACGATGAACTTCGCCAAGGCGCCGGAGGGCAAGCCGACGCTGATCTCCTTCGAGGATGCGCGCACGCTCTTCCACGAATTCGGCCACGCGCTGCACGGCCTGCTGTCGGACGTCATCTATCCGCTGATCTCGGGCACGTCGGTGGCGCGCGATTTCGTCGAGCTGCCGTCGCAGCTCTACGAGCACTGGCCGGAGCAGCCGGAGGTGCTGCGCCGCTTCGCGCTGCATACCGAGACCGGCAAGCCGATGCCCGACGCGCTGCTCGACAAGGTGCTGGCGGCACGCAAGTTCAACCAGGGCTTTGCCACCGTCGAATACGCCTCATCGGCGCTGGTCGACCTCGACCTGCACCTCATGGCCGATACCGACGAGGTCGACGTGATCGCCTTCGAGAAGGCGGCGCTGGAGCGCATCCACATGCCCGACACGGTGGTCATGCGCCACCGTACGCCGCACTTCCAGCACATCTTCTCGGGCGACGGCTATGCCTCGGGCTATTACAGCTATCTGTGGTCGGAAGTGCTCGACGCCGACGCCTTCGAGGCCTTCGTCGAGGCTGGCGACATCTTCGATCCCGAGACGGCGCGCCGGCTGCACGACCATGTCTATTCGGCCGGCTACCGGCGCGACCCGGCCGACGCCTATGCCGCCTTCCGCGGGCGCATGCCATCGACCGGGCCGCTGCTCAGGAAGCGCGGGCTGGCGGACTGACAATCACGTTCACATTTGAAGGAAGCATTCCATGGCAAGCATTCTTTTCATCGGCGGCACCGGCCAGATCTCGCTGCCCTGTGTTCACGAGGCGCTCGCCGCCGGCCATCGGGTCAGCGTGCTCAACCGTGGCAAGACGGATGCCGGGCTGCCCAAGGGCGTGGAGGGCATCGCCGGCGACATGGACGACGCGGCGACCTATGCCGAACTGGGAGACAGGACATTCGACGTCGTCTGTCAGTTCCGCGCCTATACGGCGGAACAGATGAAGAAGGACATCGCCGCCTTCACCGGCAAGACCGGGCAATACGTCTTCATCTCCTCGGCCTCTGCCTACCAGAAGCCGGCGCAGCATTACGTCATCACCGAGAAGACGCCGCTGGTGAACCCCTATTGGGAATACAGCCGCAACAAGATCGCCTGCGAGACGATGCTGCGTGAGCAGTCGGCGCTGCCATGGACTATCGTGCGGCCGAGCCATACGGTGCGCACCGGCCTGCCGTTTGCCATCGGCGACGGCGACGCGGTGGCGCGGCGGGTGCTGCGTGGCGCGCCGGTGATCGCCCATGGCGACGGCCATTCGCTGTGGACCCTGACGCGCTCGGCCGATCTCGCCGCGCCCTTCGTCAAGCTCCTCGGCAACAAGCAGGCGCTCGGCGAGGACTTCCACATCACCGGCGACCGCGCCTTTACCTGGGACGAGATCACCAACGCGATCGCCGCCGAGCTCGGCGTCGAGGCAAACATCGTCCATGTGCCGACCGACACGCTGGTGCGCTACAACGAGGAATGGGAAGGGCCGCTCGTCGGCGACAAGAGCTGGTCGGCGCTCTTCGATAACAGCAAGGTGAAGCGCGTTGCCGGCGATTTCACCTGCGCCGACGACTTGGAGACGATCCTCGAAGAGTTGATCGCCAGCTTCAAGGCGCGCAACGCCACGGCCGACCAGAAGCCGGATGCGCTCGATCCATTGATGGACTGCATCTGCAAGGAGCAGGTGGCGCTGGGCGGCTGACGGCAACACATATTCCGTTCATGTCCGTGGAAGCGGGCATCCAGGCGGGACTTGCCACCTGGCGATTCCGCCCTGGGTCGCCGCCTTCGCGGGGATGAACGGAGGTGCGGGGGCCGACTGCATTTCCGATTTCGCCCTTCGAGGCTCGCATGCGCTCGCGCCTCAGGATGAGGCGGGATTCACAATACGCTAACGCAGGGGAAGCTTGGTGCTTGGGCCGACCCGCGGCTGCGGGTAATGTGACAGGCGGAAGGCCGCTTGTAATGTCGCCTGTATTCAGTCGCCTAGCCAGGCTCAGCGGCACATTTGCAGCCCTTGTCTGCGCCTGGCTCGTCTCATCGTCCGCCCTGGCGGACTCCTATGCATTTTACGACGTTTCGACGGAGATGCTGGCGGGGCCGCCGGGCAGCATCATCCGCAGCGAGACCTTTGCGGGCGCGCCCTGGGGCGCGAAGGCCGCGCGGATCCTCTACCGCTCGGCCGGCCTGGCTGGCGAACCGATCGCGGTTTCGGCGGTGGTCGTGGTGCCGACGAAGCCGCCGCCGGCGGACGGGCGCCGGATCATTGCCTGGGCCCATCCGACCACGGGCGTGGCGCGCAAATGCGCGCCCTCGCTGCTGCTCGACGCGGTCATGCCGACCATCGCCGGGCTCGGCGAGATGGTCGCCCAAGGCTATTTGGTGGTCGCCACCGACTATCCCGGCCTCGGCACGGACGGCGTGCATCCCTATCTGGTTGGAGTGAGCGAGGGCCGCGCGGTGCTCGATTCCGTGCGGGCGGCCCGCGCGCTCACCGGGGCGGGTAATCGCTTCGCGGTCTGGGGGCACTCGCAGGGCGGCCACGCCGCGCTGTGGACCGGCGAGCTGGCGAGAACCTATGCGCCCGAACTCGACCTCGTCGGGATCGCCGCGGCAGCGCCGGCGAGCGAACTGGCGCAGCTCTTCGACGACGACCTCACCACGACCGCCGGGCAGGTCCTCACCGCGCTCAGCCTGTGGTCCTGGTCGCATGTCTACGACACGTCGCTGACTTCGGTGGTGCTGCCCGACGCCATCAAGCCAGTGGGCGAGATCGGCGGGCAATGCGTTTCCGGATTCATCGATCTTCTCGTCGACGTGTCCGCCTATGGCCGGATCGACAGGGGCTTTCTCAAGGGCAACCCGACCGAGATCACGCCGTGGAGCACCTATCTTGCGGAGGGCACGCCGGGTGAGCATGCTGTGAAGTGGCCGCCGGTGTTCATCGCCCAGGGCAGCGGCGACAGAATTGTCGATCCGCCGGTGACTACCGACTTCGCCATCAAGCTGTGCAATCAGGGTGTGTACGTCCGCTACTTCTCGGTTCCGGGCGGAACCCACGACACGATCGCCACGGTCAGCGCAGACAGTGCGGTCAACTGGATCGCCGACCGCTTTGCCGAGAGGATGGCGCCGACCGATTGCGTGGCAAAGGGCGGCGCGTCGCATTGATTCCATCCTGGGTCGCCGCCTTCGCGGGGACGAACGGGGAGGCGGCCTTTCGCTCAGTCCAGCTTTGCTGGTTTGCGGTTGGTCACCCTGTCATGGCCGAAGAGGGGGGCGAGGGGATCGAGCCGTGCGGCGCGCGCCTGCTGTGCCGCGGTGAGGGGTGGATGCTCGAGCGGCTTGCGCTGCTTGCGCGTGGTCAGGTGCTCCATCAGGCGCCGGCGGAACGTCTCGCTGAAGGTGAGGCCGAGCGCGCCGTAGACGCGCTCGATCTCTCCGATCGGGTCGGCGGCGAGATCCTGCAGGCGCAGCTCGGCAAGGTCACCCGGCGGGATCAGGGCGCGGTCGGCGACGTAGCTGTCCATGGTCGCGCGGTATTCCTCGACAATCATCTCCTCCTGACGGTCGGCATCGATGGGCGGGCTCAGGCGGAACGTGTCCTGCAGGCCCCTGATGAACGCCAGGTTGGACTGGAAGACGGCGCGCGGCGGGCGCGAGATGTGGATGAATTTCGCCCCGGGAAACAGGCGCAGCAGATGGCGGACACGCGCGGTGTGGCTGGGTGATTTCAACAGCGGCCGGCGGCCTTTGGCGGTGAGCATCAGCTTGCCGACGAAGGCCAGCTCGTGGCGCTCCCAACGCGCCCGCTCCGCCGCTGTCAACCGGTCGAGGTCGTGGAAGCGATTGTAGAAATCCTGCTCGCCGGGCAGCACGGCGCGGCCGGCGATGACCGATGTGCGCGCCCAGTTGCACAGAGCGAAATCATCTTCGGCCGGCAGCGTGGCACCCAGCGGCGAGACGGCGCGGATGCGCACCAGCCACAGGAAGGGCGTGAGCAGTACGCGCAGGACCGCCCAGGTCAGTACGAAGGTGTGCGGCGACAGGGCCTCGACCCAGATCGGCGAGCGCAGCGCCGGATCGCGCGAGAGCAGGGTCTGCAGCCAGGTGGTGCCGGAGCGGAAATAGCCGAGCACGAAGACCGGCGCCTCGTGCGGCGCCGCGCGGCGGGGGCGAAAGTGCAGCCAGGCGGCGATCGCCAGCCGTTCGGGCAGCGACAGGATCGTCGACAGCGCCGAGAAGAAGAGCAGCACGACGAGCCGCGGCCACAGGACGACCGGCACCTTGGCGGGTGCGCGGACGAGCAGCGCGAGCACGCTGTCGAGCGGCGCCAGCCCCATGAAGTGTGGATAGGGCAGGGTGGGCAACACCCGGCGCCGGAGGAATTCGCGCATTCGCTCCATTCGCGCGTCCCTTCCCCCGAGAAGCGCGCGGAAGACGGCGCGCGACGGTGGCGTTTCGCCGCCCGTTCAAGCGTCAGGCCGTCGATTTGTCAAAGGTGGGGACCGGGCAAGCCGGAACACGCCGGCAGATCGGACAGCCGGCAACGGACGCCGGTCGTGCCGATCGCAGGCAAAGCCGTCAGCGCTACGCGGTCAGTTGTCCTTGGCGCCCTGGAAGATCCAGCTCCAGATGTTCTCGCGCAGGCTGTTGGGCAGAGGCTTGTGGTTGAACGGCATGCGGATCTTGGCTTCGCCGTTGATCAGCGCAACCAGGCTGCTCTCGTCGGGCTTGCCCGGGATGATCATCGGCCCGAACTTGGTGCCGTTCATCACGCTCTGGTAGGTCCTGACGTCGAAGCCGCTGTGCTCGTAGCCTTCGCCGCCGGGCTGATGGCAGGAGACGCACCATCCCTTGAAGATCGGCGCGATGTCCTCGGCGTAGCTCATGTTCTGCTGCGCCATGGCCTGCGGAACCGGAAGCAGTGCCGTCGATCCGGCAAGCGCGAAACTGCCCGCGATGACGCCGACTGATAGAAGGTACCAACGTCTCATCACAATATCCTCCTGGCAGGGTCGCCCTTGAATTCAAGAATGGCCATGTGAGGGTGTGCTCGACGTTGATTTCTGTCAACGTGACGAATTATTCCAAGCGGAAGGTAGCGATCCGGGCGGGAAGCCGGCGGGGTAGCGGTCCGCTCAGGGCGTGTCAGCCGCGGCCGATCGCGCGGAGGGCGGGTTCGTTTGCCTTGACGAAATCGGTCGTCAGCTGAAGGCAGGCCCAGCCCTCGTAGGTGAACAGGTCGTCGCGGAATTGAGAGTAGTCGTCGGCGATCGATTCCACCGGCAACGATTCCTCGATGACGAATTCGGATCTGTGCGGGGCGTCGGACGCCAGGCGCTGACGTTCCCGCCGGTCGACCGGACACACCGCCGCAAAGAACAATTGTGGCTTGCCGCCGCGTGGCAGTTCGCGGGCGAAGGCGACGGGAAAGAGCCGATACTGGTCCCGCGTCAGGCCGGTTTCGTCCCCGATCTCGTCCACCATTCCTTGTTCGAGGCCGGCAAGATTCACTTCACCCGGGCTTGCGTCCGCAGAAAGCTCGAATGAACCGGAACTGGTGCAGTGGAAGCCCCGCTTGGGAATGGCGGCAAGATCGACCGCGCGAGTCCGCAAGATGGCTGCAGGTCCTGATCGTACATCATCACGGCGACGCCCAGAGAGTTGGCCAGGATCGAGTTCCTGCAGGTCCGGGAGACGACCGTTGATGGGTCTTTCCATCGTGTTGCGGAGCGTGGCGCCGCCAAATTGCAGTCCCCCATCCGAGGGGAGCTTGCCGCTGGCCCAATCCAAAGTGAGGTTCGTTCCGACCTGATCGAAATAGGTTGCCGATTGCCCTTCGATCAGGCCCGAACGATCCATCTTCGTGATCCGAAGGCAGCGGTCGTTCTGCCACTCGCCATTCGTCATTTTCAGCTTTTCGAGTTGCTTGAACATATCGATTGCCGCGTGTGCGTGCGTGCGGAGGCCGGCGGGGATGCTGTAGGGGACGGGATCGAACCTGAATTTAAGGGCGTCGATATCTACGGCATCGGTGGTGATGCCGTGAAGCTCTCGCGAACGCAGCGCCACGATGTCCGTGTACAGCAGCTCGTGCTTCATCTCGCGTGTCTGCTGATAGGCAAAATAGTAGCCGCGCAAGCGCTGGGGGTCGGATTCGTAGAACGGTGCCTTCCGATCCTTCGAATCGTCGCCCGAACGCGTTTCGCGCGGTTCGTCATGGGTATTGAACGTGAGCTTAAATCCGGGGCCCGATGTCGATACATCGGTCTCCTGATTGATCCGTTGCATCTTGCGCAGCCAGGCGCCGGTCACGGCGACCAGCTTGCTCCCTTGGTTGGCCATGACGACCCTCCCTGCCTGTCGCCGCATGTCGATTATGCGCGACATCGGATCGTTCGCGAAACTTCTCCTGGGGCGAGTTGCGCTAGCGTACCGGCACGCGGGATGGTCAGCTTGCCCCTTCGGGCTCTATGCCGCCAGCCGCTCGGGCTGAGAATCTCTCGCGCCCGTCGCCACGATCGGCCCGCTGGTGCCGGCCAGTGCCTCCGGCGCTAGCTCCAATCCGAGGAAGCGGCGGCGGTCGACCGGCGCCGGCATGACCAGGCCAGCGGTCGGTTCGGCGGAGAAGCCGAAGCGGACGTAATAGTCCGGGTCGCCGACCAGGATGATGCCGGAATGGCCGATGGTGGCGGCGCGGGCGATGGCGAGCCGCATCAGGTTGGCGCCGACGCCCTCGCTCTGGGCTGCCCTATCGACGGCGAGCGGACCAAGTAAAAGGGCGGGGGCGTCACCTGCCTTGACGTTCCACAGGCGCACGGTGCCGACAAGCTTGCCGCCATCGCGGGCGACCAGTGCCAGTCCATCGGCCGGCTTGCGGCCACGACGCAGACGCTCTGACGGCTTGAACAGGCGCTCACGTCCCATCACCCGGTCCAGCAGTGATTCGCGGGCGAGAGCGTCGGTAGGAGTTTCGGTGTCGAAGATGACCATTGGAGGTGTCCGGCCCGCCCGCGCTCGCCGCCTCTTTCGACCGTTGTCCCGGACGTTGTCCCGGAGCCAAAACGGCGAATCAGAGGCGGTGACGGAGCGTGTTAATCTGTTGAGTTCGTTGCGCTTTCCGCGATCAGATCACGTACGACTTAAGCGGCTCGAAGCCGGTTTTTCTTGGAAATCGTAGGGCACCTTGGGGCATCTTAGGGCACCCTCGGCTCATGCTAACCCATTGCTGCCACTTGCCTTTTCGCCACGATAGAGCGATCTTCGGCACCCTTGGGCACCCAGGGCAGCCCGCGAAAAACGGTGCCCAATCGGTGTCCCGCGTCGAAGGAGTTGGCGATGGAATCAGCGAGCAGCCGTTCAAAGAGGGTTCTCACCGAACCCGGCATCAGGGCGCTGAAACGAGCCCCGGATGGAAAGCGCTATTCGGTTCCCGACGCGTTGGTGCCGGGTCTGCTGCTGCGTGTGTCCGCGAAGGGCACCAAGAGCTTCGTGTTGTGGAAGCGCTGGAACGGCGCGCAGAACCCCTCCACCCGTGCGCTCGGTCGCGTCGGCGCGTTGACGCTTGCTCAGGCCCGTGACAAGGCCCGCGACTGGCTTGATATCCGGTCGCGCGGCGACGATCCGAAAGAGCTTGAGAAAGAGCGGCGAGAGACCGAGGCCCAGACCAAGGCCACCACGTTTGGCGCGGTGCTGGATGACTATCTGGTCCGCGTCGTCAGCAAGCGCCGGCACGCCAAGGACGATGAACGCGAAATCCGCAAGGAACTTCTGCCGCGTTGGAAGAACAAGCCGCTGTCCGCGATCACCCGCCGCGACGTGGTGCGGCTGATCGACAGCATTGTGGATCGGAATGCGCCCCGGCAAGCCCACAACATCTACGGTCACGTCCGGCATTTTTTCGGCTGGGCCATCGAGCGGGGCGCCTATGGCATCGAGGTATCACCCTGCACCAACATCCGGCCGGCGTCGCTTATCGGCAAGAAGGCGACGCGCGACCGGGTGCTGAACGACGATGAAATCCGTGCCCTGTGGCACGCCTGCGACCGCAAGATCGGCTTCCCGTTCGGGCCAGCCTTGCTGTTGTTGCTGCTGACCGGTCAGAGGAAGCTCGAAATCGGCAACGCCCGGTGGTCGGAAATCGACATGGGCGCCAAGGTGCTGACGATCCCGCCCGCGCGCTTCAAGACCGGCGTTGAGCACGTCGTGCCATTGTCCGAGGACGCCATTATGATCGTGGAGGGGCTTCCGAGGTTCGACGGTCCGGAGGATTTCATGTTCACTCTCAATGGTCGCCGGCCGGTAACCGGTTGGTCAACGAGCAAGGAACGCATCGACAAGTTCATGCGCGAGGAATTGGGCGAGTTGGGACCGTGGACGATCCACGATCTGCGCCGTACCGTCCGCACGCGGCTGGCGGCGCTGCGGATCAACAGCGATGTTGCCGAAGCGGTGCTAGGTCACGTGAAGCCCGGCATCGTCGGGGTCTATGACCGGCACCGCTATGACGATGAAAAGCGTGAGGCGTTGGAGGCTTGGGCAATCAAACTGCGCTCGATTGTCGGCCCGGACACGCTGGGGAACGTCGTGCAACTGAGAGGCGCGTGATGAAGAAGCCCATCACGTCGAAGACGCTGCTAGCAGCAAAGGACGCGGGGTTAACGCGGGACGTTCCGCACGCGAATGCACCGGATAACCTCAAGGGCGTCTGGCGTATGAGGAAGTCGAGGCTTGAAGAGTACCTCAACGGCGTCAATACCGATCCTGAAATTCGCGCCTTCATGATTCGGGAAAGCGAGGCGCGGAAGAAAATAGCGGCGGCAGCGGAACGGCGGGTGGCGGCGGCGGAACGGCAGGCGAAAGAGACCGCGCAACGGATCGATCCAGTCGTGCAAGCGCTCACAGCGCTAATCAAAAAGGGCGACACGTCGCTACTAGCAGCTCTTTGGTCTGCGCCAAGACGGCTTGTTTTATCGGAGGCGGATTGGGAGGCCATTGAGTGGCACGTCACAAAGCCGAAGTCGCACAGGGGACGCTCGGGCGAACATCGCACATTGCTCATGCCGGTGCTCCATCTGGCTTATCTGGATTACCTCGATCAACTCGATATTTTGAAGGCGCAGAAGAAGGCCGCGCTCACCGATGCGGAACGCAAACAGCTGGCCGAGATGGTGGCGCTCGAATGGCGCGACGGGCAGCAGGTTCTCACCGCTGAGGGTCTCGCAGAGGGCGAGCGCTGGGTCGATAAAGACGGCAACGATATCCCGCCTCCCAAGAAGTCGATTGCGAAGGACCGACTGGTAACCCCCACGAGCCTCCAGGCCCTCGCTATCAAGAAGAAGCACACCGCCTATCGCGCTTGGCTGAAAGAAATGGGTCTGCCGTTTCCGAAGTAGCGTCACATTGGCTTGTCTTCCTCGTCGCGCGGCCTGAGCCAGTAGTAGGGGCCGAACTTGCCGCGCCCGCTGATCGGCTTTGAGCCGTTCACCCGCTCGATGGCCTCCTTAAGCGGAACTGTCTCGGCCACGATGATGTCGGACGGCCTGTCCCATTCACCGACTACAAGCTGGACCAAGACCCGCTTTACCCAAGATGTTGGATCGTCAACGCGCCCAGGAAGGTAGCTCAGCGCGTCGGCCGATACCGCGAAGTCGTCACCAGAGCGTGATTTCATCGCGGCCAACACCACCATGCCGGCCGTGTAGTCGGCATAGACGCGGTTCGGGCGGAAGCCGCGCACCTGATCGGTCATTACCTGCCTCCAAGGCTGCTGACCTTCGAACGGACGAAGCTCGGCAACGTCCGCTTCACTCAAGTTCTTCGTCATTTCTGTGTCTCCGCTTGTGATGTCATCGACGGTGACAATGAACACCCAGCGGGGGTGGTGTCATGTCCCGGCAAACCCCTATCGGTTTGGCGGGTTTTGCCGCTACGCCAAAAAGGGAAGAACGTTTAGCGCGACGTTGGACGCCCCAAGAGGGTGTGGAGGTCGCGATGGTCGAAGACTTGACGCAGAGCGAATTGGATACGGAGCAGCGAGAGCGTCCGCGCTTCATGCCCGATCCCGCACAAGTATTGGTAATCTTTTCCGATCTTAAGGCGTTGGGCATTCCGCATACGCTCAATCACCTGCGGCGCCTGTGGAAGCGAGGCTTGTTCCCTTCGCCGCTGCAAATTTCGGAGCACCGCATCGCGTGGCGCCTGAGCGATTTGCAGGAATGGCTGGCGAACCTGCAACCCGTCGATACCGCCCCGGGTGCTGCCACTCCCAAGAAGCTCACGCCCACCGAACCCGCGCCCGCCGCCCCTGCCAAGGCCAAGCGCCGCATCGGCCCCTATCGTCGCCGGTGATCGCTATGCCCCGTTCGCCTGCACGCATTCCATCACCTTCGCCACCGGTCACGCCTGACACCGGCGGTGATCCAGAAATCCGCGCCCACAAAGAACTGACGCACCGTCGCCTCTGCCTATGGATTGCCGATCCCACGGCAGACCGCTGCCCGCGCAAAATGCGCACAGGCGAAACCTGCTGGTGCCATGTCGTCACCGTCCGCGACCGCGATTGGGACTGGTGGCCGTGGCGCGTCCTGCCGCCGCTGCTTGATGAGGGTGTGTAACTGAAGCTTCTGCTTTCGAGCGCCGCGACCCGCGATCCCGCCCGCTCGAAAGACTGCCGCCCCGGAGTGGCAACGCCGGGGCGGTTATGGGGTGAGATTAGCGGTCTGGCAAGTCCGCTAGTTCTCGCGCCGTCGCCAACGTAAGGCAAGCCCCGCCGATATGGCGAGGGCGTGGACGCGGAGACGTGCATGGCCCAATTCAATGACGGCCCGCCGGGCAGCTACGCTCACCGGCTCTGGCTGGCGCAGTTCCGATTTCAGCGGGGAGACTGGACTGCCGAGGATGAAGCTATCCTTGAAGGCGACTTCAACCCGCATGGCGATGCCGAGGCGCTGAAGCCCTATGCCGACGCACTCGGTGGAAACATCGACGGCGCCTTCATCGTCACCTCGCACCTGACGGTGCGGATTGATCCGGCGAGCCCGAACTGGTTCTTCATTTACCGGCATTCGTTTTCGAGCCTCGCCGCTGCGCAGGCGCACGTCCGCAAGAAGCTCAAGCTCATCAAGCCGACCAAGGCGAGCGCCGCTGACCGCACTGCCTATGCTCTGAGCCTTTGGGCCGAAAGCCAAGCTGCTGAAGGGACCGAAACAGAGGTCTATCTTCGGTGGCGCGGGTTGCGTTCGCCCTATCCCGCGACGCTCCGTCACCATCCTCGCCTGCGGCATGGCCCGACGCGCTCCGTCATGCCGGCGATGGTGGGTCTGGTCACTGATGTTGACGACCGGCCGATGGCGATCCATCGGAGCTACCTGCTCAGTTCGGGCCGTGGCAAGGCGCATGTCGATCAGCCGAAGCTTTCACTTGGCCCGACATCGGGCGGTGCCATCCGCCTCGCACCCTTCGACCCGAGCCGCGAGTTGATGATCGGCGAGGGCATTGAGACGTGCTTATCGGCGATGGTCGGTGGCGGGCAAGCATGGTCGGCGGTATCGGCCGTGAACCTCGCCCGCAACCTGGTGCTGCCGACCGAAGCCCGCGACATCATCCTTCTCGCCGATAACGATCCGGCTGGTGAAGACGCGGTGCTGACTGCCGCACGCCGCTGGAAGGGCGAAGGCCGGCGCGTCCGCATTGCACGGCCCTCGGCCGGCTTCAACGATTTTAACGACGTGCTGTTGCGTAAGCACGAACACAAGGAGACGCCCGCATGAAGCGGGAGACAGACACTGACGCTGTGCGTGATTCCATCGCAGCCGCTGCTGAGCCGAGCCCGGACGAATTGGCGCGGCCTCCGCAGTTCAGCGATGAAGATTTGGCGCTGAGGTTTGCGGAACAGCACGCCCATGAGCTTCGCTACGTGGCGTTGTGGGGCAAGTGGCTGGTCTATAACAGCGTAGTCTGGCGCGCCGACGACACGATCCGTGCCTTCGACATGGCGCGCCGGATTTGCCGCGAAGCTGCTGCCGAGTGCAACGAGAAGTGGGCCAAGGCAATCGCAAGCGCAAAGACGGTCGCTGCCGTCGAGCGTTTGGCAAAAGCGGATCGCCGTTTGGCCGCTACCGTCAGCCAATGGGATGCCGACGACTGGCTGCTCAACACGCCTGACGGCGTCATTGATCTGCAGAGCGGCGAGCTTCGCCCGCACCGGCCCGGCGACTATTTGACCAAGGTCACGGCAATCGGTCCATCGAGTTCGGCGAGATGTCCGCTCTGGCGCAAGTTCCTCAAGCGTGTCACGGGCGATGACGAGCAGCTTGAAGGGTTCCTCCAGCGGGTCGCCGGCTATGCCCTGACCGGTATCACGACTGAGCAGGTCTTGTTCTTCGGTTATGGCCTCGGCGCGAACGGCAAGGGCACTTTGCTTCATACCCTCGCCGGCATTCTCGGCGACTATCATCGCGCTACGCCGGTAGAGACGTTCACCGCATCGCAGGTGGACCGTCATCCGACCGAGCTGGCAAGCCTGCGCGGCGCCCGTCTCGTTACCGCGACCGAGACAGAGGAAGGCAGGCGTTGGGCAGAGAGCCGGATCAAAATGTTGACCGGCGGCGATCCGGTTGAGGCCCGGTTCATGCGCCAGGACTTCTTCACCTATATGCCGCAGTTCAAGCTCTTCATCACCGGCAACAACAAGCCCGGCTTGCGGACGGTCGATGAGGCTATGCGGAGGCGCATTCGCCTGATCCCGTTCGCGGTGACAATCCCGAAGAAGGAACGTGACCCCGATCTGGAGGAGAAGTTGCGCGCGGAGTGGCCGGGCATCTTGCGCTGGATGATCGAGGGCTGCCTCGAATGGCAGCGGCAAGGTCTGTCGCCGCCGGACGCGGTCACCCAGGCCACGGAGCGGTATCTATCAGCCGAAGATGCGTTCACCAGTTGGCTTGAAGAATGCTGCTCTCCGGATGCCAATGCCTGGACGCTTAGCGGGGTGCTGTTTGCGTCGTGGAAGGCATGGGCCGAAACCGGCAATGAGTATGTCGGCACGCGGAAGCAGTTCTTCTTGAAGATGGAGAACGCCGGCTTTGGCCCGATGGCGAAGCACGAGGGGCGCGGCTTCCTCGGCATCAAGATTGGTCGCGATCCGCCGATGTGACGAGGGGCAGAAATGCTGGATTTCCAACGTCCGCGACGCGAGCGACGCGACTTCTCTAAAGAGACGTTCGCGGGCGCGCGTAACGTATCAATCCGGTATTCACGTCGCTCGCGTCGCGGAGTGCGGAAAACGTGGGTTTCGCTCTCTAGCCGGGCAGGCCGACGCGGATGAACCAACCTCCCGCCATCTCCACACAGCGCACAATCGCCGCCTGGTGCAGCCGGTCGCCCGATCCGGATGTGGCCGCCTTCGGCGCGGCGCTTCGCGACGGTCGGCCGCTGGAGATGTTCGGGCTGGAGTTCACGACATGGCTGCCGGCCTACTTCAAGGACGCGGCGAAGGAGCGGCGCGACCGGGCGATTGCCGAGCTTGGGCGGATGCTCACCCCACAGGCCGGCATCGAGCCGCGCCTTGCAGAGACGCTGTCTCGAAAGGCCAAGCCGCTTCCCGATCCTGTGCAGGAGGCGTTGCGGCAGACGATCATCGCGGCACACGCAACCCTCTACCCGCACCGTGTGACACCGATATCGCGCGATACCATCCGCCGCGCCCGTTCGCGATATGGCTGACGATGGTGCGTTGATGCAGCTTGCCGCGCACCAAAGGATCGGAGGATCGTCCCGCTCGAATTTCGAGCAGAGGACATCCACATGGCCGATCTGTCGAAGATGCTGCCGCCGGGACCGCGCGAGAAGTTCATCCGATTACGCGACCTAGCCGCCGACCGTTACGCAATATCGCGTCATGGCGCCGACGAAATGGAGTCACAGCGTACTGTGCTCCACAAGGCTGAGATTGCGCTGACGATGTACCTGCGCGAACCGCGTCGGGTCATCGAAGAAGAAAATCGATTGCAGGCACGGATCGCAGAAGCAAAGGCCGAGCTTCAGCGCATCGGAGAAGTTCGCAATGCCCGATGGCAGCGCAGCCAGCCGATAGGGCAGTTGGTTAACCGCATCGAGGCCTATGTGACGGCCACCGACCCGCGCTCGATCAGCCTCTTCACAGAGGCGTTGCCGAAGCGCGCCAAGGGCGTGAGCGCGACCGACGCCATTGCTACCGCGCGTCAGGAAATCGACACACTGACCGCGAAGCTGGTGGACATCGACGCCGCGCCCTTTCCGGCTGTTGAGATCAAGGCGCGTGCCGTTGCCTTCGTCAAAGGACTGGCGGAGACGGGCGCACCGGAAATCGACGCGCTGTTAGCCGGCGCCGATGAAATCCGATGGCCTTCTGAATTCGCCTTGGTCGGCGACCGCGCGGTGCAGATCATCAACGCGCCCGCATTGCTCGCATGGATGCTCCCCGACGTGATGACCAAGAGGCTGGTCGGCATGATCGAGGAAGAAGCGGCTGAGCAGAAGGGCGCCATTGCCAGCAAGGATCGGCCGGCCCTGCGCAGTCAGATCCATGAGGCCCTGCTGTTAGCAAACCGTGTTGAAGAAGCGGCGATCAGCGAGGCAGAAGCGCGCGGCGTCGACATCGACCGACGCGGCGACGCGGACGTGCGCGCTGTGCTCGGCATTGTCGGGTCGCGCCCGCGCGACGACTAAACCTGAAGGAGAACATCATGGCCAATATCTGGGACCCCATCATCACCGCACGAGGCGGCAAGCCAATCGGCGAAGGCAAGGCACCGACTGCCGTCGCAACCGAGACGGCACAGCAAGTCGAGGCGAGCATCCGTGCAGCCGAGCAGCAGCGTCAACGTGACATCGAGACGGTGTGCGAGCTTGCCGGCCGTCCCGAGGCGGCTGCCGGTTTCGTGAGTGCAGGAACGTCGATCAGCGACGTGCTGGCCGCTCTCGCTGGCACCACAGCAACGAAGCCGAGCGAGCGCCCGACGCCCGAGCAGCGTCATCAGGCGCGGTTGGCGTCGAAAGGCTGATGCAGATCATGCGATCCGTCTGGAGCCATGCCGGGTCGCGGCCTGGACAGGTCACGTTGAGGTTGGCGTCATGACCTTTGCTCTCCTGTGGAGGTTGCTTCGCCTCTCCTTCAACGTGTGCCTGTCCGCATGGGACCGGCTCGGGTGGTGCGCTCGGCCTCAGTCGTGCTGTTCGAGCCGGTCTTGATATCAATCGCGTCTCTCATGCGTGCATCAACCAACAACAGCGATGGTCAACGGTTGGCTCGATGCGTGGTGACGATGAAAGGTATCGTGGCGTGTTGGATCGGTTAGCCACCCAACTCTCGCGGGTCCTCCGTTGGATTTACAATCATAGCGGGCGGGCGGTGTGCAGCATAGCTCCAGCGTTAGGGGCGAATATCCATACCCCAGAACGCCAAGCGGAACGTGTGTCCGGCTGCGAGCGGTGGGCCAGGACTGGATTCAAGCCGTCCAGCGGTCGGCCGGTACCAGCGGCCTTGAATAATCAGGGAAGCCAAGATGGCGAAACGTTCGATCAGAGAACCCGGTCACATCTCGGTTTCGGCCTATGCTCGCCATCGGGGCACCGACGCAAAGGCCATCCGCGCCGCGCTCGCCAAGAGTGTGATCGCGTTGGAGCCGGACGGCTTTATCGATCCGGTCAAGGCCGATGCGGCATGGGAACGGAACGCTGATCCGGCCTATCGGCACTCCAACAATCGGATTGCCAGCGGTGGTCTCGCGGACGCTCGGCTCAAAGGCGAGTTGTTGAAGGGCGAGCTTGCCGAGGAACGTCTGGTTGAGCGGCGCAAGGAGCTTATCGACCGCACATGGGCCATCGAGGCCACTACCAAACTCTGGACGCGCACGCAGGCCGCTTGGCGCGCATGGCCCGACAAGGTTGCGCCGCGCATGGCAATCGAGTTGGGCGTTGATGCTGATCGCCTTCGCCGCGTGCTTGAGCGGGTGGTCGCGGCGCAACTGAAGACGATGCATCCGGAGGATGTCAGCGACCTGCTGGCGCCCGGACGAAGGGGAGCCGGCCGATGATCCGGGGCCGAGTGATCATGCGGGCGCGGGCGAAGCTCAACGACGCCTGGTGGAGCGATGCTGTGGTACCGGCGATGATCCATCCCGGCGAGGAATTCTCATGCACTCCCGAGCGTGCAGCGCAGCTGCTTGCGCGTCCGATCCTCGCCGACCTTGTCACCTTCGACGCCGACGATGTTGCTGCTATCGCGTCGTTCACGGCGGACCCGGCAGACACCATGCTCAAGCTGTCGCTGGCGATGGGGATCAGGCCGGAGTGATTGGTCAACGCACGGTCAGCGGCGCACGCGTTGACGTCCACCCTCGAAGGCCAGCAAATCCAGAACGCCAGGGTATTCCGGGTTGATCTCTCGCGCCAAATAGATGGCTTCTTCCTTTTTCGCATCAGGTCGCAGCAACCCGTTGCGAATGAGATATTTCATCACTTGGACGTCGGCAGAGATGTCAATAGACGACCAATCTGTCATCGGCACCTTGAATTGGCGCACAAGGATGTTGGTCGCCATCGTCGCGATCTTCGGTCCGCAGCCGTCAAATTCGAGAAAGCGGCGGACCACTCGGGCGGCTGAAGGATTGTGCGACCAGATGCGGCTTCCGTCTCCGTCGTACTCTGTATCTATCCGTCTAATCGCTTTGTAGAATATTTCAGGCATCTTTGTTTTGTAGCGGTGAAGATGCTTCAACTGGAAGATTGAGACAATCTTCTCTATGCTTATCGCGGCAAAATCTTCGAATTCGAAGCCGTATCGCTCGCCGATCCGGTACGGGATACTCCAGACCTTGCCGCTATTGAATTGCCGATCCATGAGCGCCGCGAGAACGAAATGGTGAGGATAGCGCTTGAGATTTGTGAGCATGCGTTCGGCTTCAGGAATTCCAGTCTCGAATTCATCTGTCGGAGAGCATTCCGCGAGCCGCGCTTTCGCGTCTCTGAGCAGCCTTAAGTACCTTGATGCCCGATTCAGTTGCGTCATCTTCGCCCCTCCCGCACCCACGTCGCGTCATAGCACCATACAAGAAGACGAGCGGTCGTCGCTGTCGCACATCCTTCTTGCCCTGAATAAATTCCTACGCCATCATCGGCGTCATGAGTCGGCCGGTGGAAGACCTTCGCTATGCTGTCGAGGAATGGGCCCCTGACAATTCGCGCTTGTTGGAAGTCATCGCCCGCGTCGGCGATCTCTCGGTGGCCATGTCGGCCTTTTGGTCAGCGGCGGCGGCACGACCGAAGGCGAGAATTCTGCTCTGTCAAAAGGCGCGGGTGCTGGCGCATCGGGAACCGCCCAGTTGATAGCGCCGCAATCAAAAACGAGTTGTCCTTTTTCTGATTTGGCCTATATTGGGACGAGCGACATAAAGAAAAGGGCTACTCGTTTTGGCAAGATCAGCGAATGCACCCCGAGCGGAAGCCGGGCCACGGAGTGGCGTAACCCTCAAGCCTGAGGAGCAAGTTCGGCAGGCCGCCGTCAGCAGCTTGTTGAAGCTTGGTTGGCGAGAGGGCCAGCTACGGTGGAAACCAGAGTGGCCTGTTCCCAAGACGCCCCACGACCTAACGAAAAGAGAGAGAGGACAGAAATACGAAATCTGCGGCACCGCCGATTTGGTGGCTTTCGCCGACACGAGCGGCGAGGCCCACGCCCTGCAGGTCATCTTCGAATTCAAGGAGCCCAGTGTCCAAGCGGGAAAAGCGCAACTCATGCGCTACCTGAGCAGCGAGCCCATGGCGAAAATGGGATTTTGGACGAATGGCGTCCAAACGCTCGCTCTTTACAAGCGGCATTCCGCAGATTGGGTGGAAGTGGAAAATGCAGCGCTGCCGCTGCCGACCGATGACTTCAGCCAAGCGCCTGATGAACCGCCGACCTGGAACACCATTAATGCGCCCTCCGAAGCCGAGCTGTCGTCGGTTCTTCGCCGAATAGTCGCCACCGTAGTTGTAGGTGATCCAAGGGTCACCCGCAGAGAAGACCAGCTTCGCGAGTTGCTACACCTGTTGCTCATCAAGCTCGAGAGCGATGCCGTTGCAAGCCGTTCTGCCAATCGTGACAGGCCGGTCAGCTTTCGGCTCTACGGAGACCGTAAGGGCAAATTGGTGGCCACCGCCGAGAAGATGCGCGAGCTTTTTAGAGATTATTACACGCGCCAACGCACCCGCATATTCCTTCCACATGATCGAGACGAAATTTTGCTGAGCGATAAAACAATCTACTCAGTTGTAGCCGAGTTGTGGCCATACCGCATACTCGGCGACAAGATCGATCTTTTGTCCAAAGCTTTTCAGATCTTTCGGACATCCGCGCTGAAGAGTGGCGAAGGCCAATACTTGACGCCCCTTCGCGTTGTGCGGCCGGCAATCATGGCGCTTGAGATAACCTCAGCCGACAAAGTAATCGATCCAGCGTGCGGTACTGGTGGTTTCTTGGGTGAAGCGTTGCGGCAAGTAGCTGCCAACGAATTTCCCGCGCCTGAGGAGGATTGGAACCTAATTAAGTGGGCCAACGACAACTTGTATGGCATCGATAAAGATGACATCGGCGTAAAGCTCACCCGAGCGATGATGGTTGCGATGAGAGATGGTTCGACACACATCCTCCTCGGCGACGCGATCCGCTCAAACGAATGGGCAGCGAGCTATACGAAAATTCGCGATGAACTAGGCACCAACGAAAACCCGTTCGTACTGGAGCAGTTCACCGTCGTCGTGACCAATCCGCCTTTCGGTGAAGACTTGAAGATCAAGGCCGCCGACTGCCGCGCTGCGGGGTACACGATCTCAAACATCGCGGCAATGCGAGGTCCGGTCGACTACGTTGATCTAGAAATCGGCCTCGTTTATTTGGAACTCGCGCACCGTCTTCTCGCTCTCGGCGGACGGGTTGGCATAGTTCTCCCAGAGACATATTTCTTCAGCAAGAAATACCGGTGGCTTCCGCAATGGATGGATGGTCGCTTGGCACTGCGGGGAATGATGAACATCGCAATGGAGGCATTTGAGGAGTTTTGTCGTGCCAAGACCAATTTCTACATATTTGAGAAGGTTGGATACGGCACCGATGCACCTACGCCCGTGGCTCTTGGTCAAGAGGACGACGAGAAATGAGTGTGGCTAAACCTAAATGGTTTTCGGACGATCACGTGATGGTGTCAACCGCACCAACTTGTGGACTTACGAAAGGCGGACGCGCACTGATAAAGGTCGATCCGATAACCGCCAAGCGCATTCAAGTTGTGGACCCTGACACTGGCGCCAATGTTGACGCAGTCAACGATCAACTTTTGGAGGATATGGAGGCGCTAGTGAGCCTTGACGGCCCAATCGACTTCCAAAATGCCCAGTTTCCTGGAACGCTGACGTTCGTCCCTAGCGACCAAATTGGCCTCAACTGTGCGGTGCCAGTTTACTATGACCGGCGATATCCTGATCGTTTTCACGCCGCAATGAAAGAGCCGGCGTTTGAAGGTTTCGCATCTTTGACGCTTGGCGACTTGGTTCTTGAGAACAAGATTTCGGTCCGCGGCGGTCATGGTTCTCCTTCGCAAGAACAGCGGATTGGCGAGGTGCCCTACATCAAGGTTTCGGACCTTCGTGCTGGGTTGGTGAACATCAATCCGACGAACCGTGTGCCGCGTGCGGTGGCGGAAAGGTTTTGGCGGGGGAAGTCTTCGGGCCTTCAGCCGTTCGATCTTATTTGCCCCGAGCGCACCTCCAAAAACATCGGTGACTTCTGTGTCCTGATGCCGGGGCAGGAACAGGTGCTCGTGACAAAGGAGGTCATCGTTATGCGGCCCGGCCCGCAAGCGAATTTCGACGTGTTCTATCTCCTTTGGGCAATGACCCTCAAGATTGTACGAGATCAATGGCGGCGCATTGTCTTCATGCAGACCAATCGCGAAGATGTTGGCAAGCGCTACCTCGAAATTGAAATTCCAGTGCCGCCGAACCCTCAAAGGGCGAAGGAGGTGTCACAAGCGTTCCGGGAGTATTTTGTCACGATTGCCGATGCTCGCACAAACCTTCAGGCGTATCTCGCAAGCGAAGGGGCACACCACTTCTATGTTTCGGGGGCAGAAGAGGCCGAGAGCGAAGAGGGCGTATCGACGGGAGATGAAGCGATAGAGAGCCAGCTTGTGCCGCAAGACACTCCGGCAAATTGAGCGGCTTGCCCGTCGCCACAATCAACACACTCGCACGCACCAGCGAGCGCGGCGCGAGTTGAAGGCCCAAGAACCGGCGCCGCTCGACGGGCGCCGGCATGACGAGGCTGCTGGTGTAGTTGGCGGTGTCGACAAAGCACGCGCGGCCTTCGGAACAACCTTTTCCTGCTTCTTTCTTGTTGCCTTACCCATCACGCTGGAGCTTAGTCTCGACAATGCAATCTTGAGTTGCAGAGACGCGAGATGGAGATGAGCCAATGACCAGCAAAACCAAGAGCCGTCCGGCCACCGCCGCCAAGGCGAAAACGACTGCCGCGAAGAAGCCGACGGGCGGCATTGAAGGCATCCTCGCCGCCTTCAGCGCGCGGGAAGGGACCAACCGGGCAAAGCTGCTCGCCCGGCTCGCCCGCGACATCGGACGGCCGGTGCCGCTCGCCGATCTAGCAGCCGCCGTCTATGGCAAGCCAAACGCGCCGCGCGCTCCGCTGGCGATGGTGATGCGCGGTGCGTTGATGACCGCGCGGACGAAGAAGCCCGGCTACAAGATCGAGCAGAGCGGCGGGCGCGGCGACGCGGCGGCATTCACGCTGTCGGCGGTTCGCTGATCAACCGATCCTCGCCGCCGGCCGCGAGCCGGTGAACCTTCGGCCCCGCTTCGGCGGGGCTTTTGTTTTGCCCTTGTCCGGGCGACAAGCTTGGCTTATCTACACGGCAGGCCCTCGGATCGGCAGCGGCCATAATTCATGGAGAGTATCATGAAGGTTACATGCCAAGGCAGAAACAGACGAGTGTATATACATAAGCTTTTTGAGGGAGAAGTTAAGGCATCTGCTGAAAGTGCGACAGAAAATAGAGCAAGAGCAATTTATAATGGTGAGGATAAGAGCGCCACAGTTCGGTTCTTCAAGAATTATCTTCAGATGCAAGGTGCGTACGATTTTTTCTTTAAGCTAACTGACGATGAAATTTTTGAGTTGGTTGGCGCGATGTTCAAGAAAAGTCGGAACAAAAGCGCCGCAATGTCCTTGATCGCGGCACTGCAACTGCTGGCGCACGATAATGACGTAGAAGAGGCCGCCTGACGCGGCCGAAAGGGAATGATGACGTACCTGCGCCCCGGTTCTTTCGGGCGGGCGGCTTGGCCGAAGTCAGGCCGCCACCCTTTCGAATGTTGCCGACCTCTCACCGGTCGCCGTGATTAGTCCGGTAGCGCCCGTCAGCGATTGCGGCGCAAGCTCCAAGCCCAAGAACCGCCGCCGCTCGACAGGCGCTGGCATGACCAGACCGCTGGTGCGGTCGGCGCTGAACCCGAACCGATCATAGTATTCCGGATCGCCGACAAGGATGATGCTGGTGTGCCCGATCATGCTGGCACGGGCGATGGCGAGCCGCATCAGGCCCGATCCGACCCCTTCGCTTTGTGCCGCCTGATCGACCGCGAGCGGTCCGAGCAAGAGGGCGGGGGCATCGCCCGCCTTCACGTTCCACAAACGCACGGTGCCGACCATGCGATCACCGTCGCGTGCCACGAGCGAAAGGCCGGGCGCGGCAGACGGCCGCGCCGCAGCCGCTCCGATGGCTTGAGAACGCGCGCACGCCCCATGACGCGATCCAGCAGCGCTTCGCGGGCGGCGAAGTCGGAAGGGCGTTCGGTTTCGAGATGGACCATTTTTTGTGTCCGAGGCCGGGGCGCTTTTTGACCGGTGTCCCAACCGGTGTCCCGGAGCCAAACGCGGCGCATCTGCACCGCGCTCAGCCCAAGGAACTATTTGATATAGCTTCGTTTTCTGGTTTCAGATCACGTACGACTTCAGCGGCTCGAAGCCATTGAAGGCGACGGCGGAATAGGTCGTGGTGTAGGCGCCGGTGCCCTCGATCAGCACCTCGTCGCCGATCGACAGCGACACCGGCAGCGCGTAGGGCACCTTCTCGTAGAGAACGTCGACCGAATCGCAGGTCGGCCCGGCGATGACGCACGGGCTCTTGGCGTCGCGGTCGCGCGGCGTCCTGATCGGATAGCGGATCGCCTCGTCCATGGTTTCGGCGAGGCCGCCGAACTTGCCGATGTCGAGATAGACCCAGCGCGTCGGGTCGTTCTCTTCCTTGCGCGAGATCAGCACGACCTCGGCCTTGATGATGCCGGCGTCGCCGACCATGCCGCGGCCGGGCTCGATGATGGTCTCGGGAATGCGGTTGCCGAAGTGCTTGCGGAGCGCCGAGGAGATGGCGCGGCCGTAGGACTTCACCACCGGGATCTTCTTGAGGTACCGGGCCGGGAAGCCGCCGCCCATGTTGACCATGCGCAGGCGGATGCCGCGCTCGGACAGGGTGCGGAAGATTTCGGCCGAGGCGGAGAGCGCCGCGTCCCAGGCTTCCGGGTTCGGCTGCTGCGAGCCGACATGGAAGGAGACGCCGTAGGCGTCGAGGCCGAGGCCGTGGGCGTGCTCGAGCACGTCGGCGGCCATTTTCGGGGCGCAGCCGAATTTTCGCGACAGCGGCCATTCGGCGCCGTCATTGGCAATCAGGATGCGGCAGAAGACGCGCGCCGTCGGGGCGGCGCGGCCGATCTTCTCCACCTCCTCGTGCGAATCGACGGCAAAGAGGCGGATGCCGCGCTCATAGGCGGCGGCGATGTCGCGCTCCTTCTTGATGGTGTTGCCGTAGGAGACGCGCTCCGGCGTCGCGCCGGCGGTGAGCGCCATGTCGATTTCCGCAACGCTGGCGCAATCGAAGCTGGAGCCGAGACCGGCGAGAGCTTGAAGGATCTCCGGCGCCGGGTTGGCCTTGACCGCGTAATAGACGCGGCTGTCGGGCATGGCGCGGGCGAAGGCCTGGTAGTTGTCGCGGACGACGTCGAGGTCGACGACCAGGCAGGGGCCCTCGGGTCGTCGGTGACGCAGGAAGTCGCGGATGCGGTCGGTCATTCTCGGGCTCTCCCCCAAGCGAAACGTGTTGCGAACCGCCGGTCGGCCTGCGGCCGGACGATCGATGTGGAGCCGATCGTTCCGGCGACATGCGTCCCGGTTTGCCGGATTGTCCGGCTGGTTTGCGGGTGGCAGTCGCGAAGCGCGGACAGGGCTGTCCGGTCTTTCGCTGCCTCGCTTGGAGCGGGAGACCCGATCCGCACGCCCGGCAAGAAGTAGATGCCTCTTCAGTAACCCCGGCTGATGGAAAGCCGGCAGAGACCAAAAAAGCCCGCTACGTCGTTGCTTTAAGCCGCGTCCTTCGAAGCGTCCGGGTTCTTTCCCGGCGGTTCGCCCTCGGACTGGTGCGACCACAGGCACGTGCGAATTTGGGCAGCGCGGTAGGTAGGGCCAAAAGGTTTCACAATCAAGAACGATTTGCGGCTAAGACCGAAAAACTTCGGATGGAGACTGGCGACGTGAACGAGACGGTGGTCGGCGAGAAGGGCATGGCGGTGGCGCCGCACCGGGCGGCGGCGGAATCCGCGGCCGAGGTCATGCGTGCCGGCGGCAATGCGGTGGAGGCGATGATCGCGGCGGCGGCGACCATCGCGGTGGTCTATCCGCACACGAATTCGATCGGCGGCGACGCCTTTATGATCATCGCCGAGCCCGGTAGGCCGCCGCGCTTCATCGATGCCTGCGGCGTGGCCGGGTCGCTGGCGACCATCGAGCGCTACCGCAAGGAAGGCCACGACGAATTGCCGACGCGCGGGCCGCTGGCGGCACTCACGGTCGCCGGTGCCGTATCCGGATGGAGCATGGCGATGGAGGCGGCCGCCAGCCTCGGCGGGCGGCTGTCGCGGCGCGACCTGCTGGGCGATGCCATCCGCCATGCGCGCGAGGGCGTGCCGGTGAGCCCGTCGTGGTGGCGCAAGACCGTGGGCAATGTCGAGACGCTCAAGGACGTGCCGGGCTTCGCCGCGCATTTCCTTGCAGACGGCAAGGCGCCGGAGATCGGCACCAACTGGCGCCAGCCGCGTCTTGCCGACACGCTCGACCGGCTCGCCCATGCTGGCTTCGGCGACTTCTATCGCGGTGATGTTGCTGCCGAGATTGCCGCGGACCTGGAAGAGGTTGGCAGCCCGGTGACGCGCGACGACCTCCGCCGCCATGAGGCGCGACTGAGAGAGCCGCTGTCTCTCAAGCTCGACGATTGCACGCTGTTCAACGCGCCGCCGCCGACCCAGGGGCTCGTATCGCTCATCATCCTCGGCCTATTCGACCGGCTCGGCGTGACACGCGGCGAGAGCTTCGATCATATCCACGGGCTGATCGAATCCTCCAAGCGCGCATTCATCGTGCGCGACGCCGAGATCACCGATCCGGCCTATGGCGGCGACGTGAAGCGCTTCCTCGATGCCGGCTGGCTCGACAAGGAAGCGGCGGCAATCGACCGGCGCCGCGCCGCGCCATGGGGCGGCGATGCCGACGGTGACACGGTCTACATGGCGGCGGTCGACGGCAAGGGGCTTGCCGTTTCCTTCATCCAGTCGACCTATTGGGAATATGGCTCGGGCGTCGTGCTGCCGCGCACCGGCATCACCTGGCAGAACCGTGGTATCAGCTTCTCGCTCGATCCCAGGGCGGTGAATCCGCTGAAGCCCGGCCGCAAGCCCTTCCACACGCTCAACCCGGCCTTCGCCCGTTTCAGGGACGGGCGGATCATGCCTTACGGCTCGATGGGCGGCGACGGCCAGCCGCAGTTCCAGTCGGCCGTCTTCACCCGCCACGTCCGTTTCGGCATGGAGCTCGGCGAGGCCATCGACGCGCCGCGCTGGCGGCTCGGGCGAAGCTGGGGGCGGGACGATGTCGGCGTGATGATGGAGAACCGCTTCGACCCGGATCTGGTCGCGGCACTGGAAGGGGCGGGCCACGCCGTCGTCGTGCTGCCGGACGCCTATTCCGAGGCGCTCGGCCATGCCGGCGCGATCGTGCGCCGTGCCGATGGCCGTCTGTTCGGCGCTGCCGACCCGCGCTCAGACGGTGCGGCCATCGCAATCTAGGATATCGCCATGCTGCTTTCCGCCGATCCCGTCCATGCCTTCGTCGAATACCCGGATGTGCCGGTGGCTCATGCCGCCTTCGGTCCGCTTGCCGGGCTCAACTTCGCGGTCAAGGACATCTACAACGTCGCCGGTTATCCGACCGGCTGCGGCAGCCCTGAGAGGGCCGCCGAGGATCCGGTGCCGACGGACCACGCCGCCTGCGTGGCCAAGCTGCTCGACGCCGGCGCCGCCTTCGTCGGCAAGACGCATACGGCCGAACTCGCCTTCTCCATCGACGGGCGCAACGAGCATTACGGCACGCCGGAGAATCCGGCGGCACTCGGCCGCGTGCCGGGCGGCTCGTCATCGGGGTCGGCGGCGGCGGTTGCCGCCGGTCTGGTCGATTTCGCTTTGGGCAGCGACACCGGCGGCTCGGTGCGCGGGCCGGCCTCCTTCTGCGGCATCATCGGACTGCGCCCGACCTTCGGCCGCATCGACATTGCCGGCACCATGCCGCTGGCGCAGACATTCGACACGGTCGGCTGGTTCACGCGCTCGATCGATGTCTACGCGCGTGTCGGTGCGGTGCTGCTTGGCGAGGATACCGACGGGCCGCCGCTCGGCCGGATGGTCGTTGCCGACGATGCCTGCGCCTGGTTCGCCGTGGACAACGATGTGGGCGTCCTCGACGCTGCGGTCGCGCGCGTCGCCGCTCATGTTCTCTCCGACGGCGCGATCAAGGTCGCCGAAGAAGAGGGGCTGGAGCGCTGGTACGCGGCCTATCGTGTTCTTCAGGGCTATCAGGCCTGGCGGAACCACGGTCCCTGGATCGAAAGCCGCGAGCCAAAGCTCAACCCGGCGGTGGCCGTCCGCTTCGCCGCCGCACGTGCCGTGACGCGGGAGGAGTACGACGAGGCCCTGCTGGGGCGCGAGAGATACGCCCGGCGGGTTGCCGAGATCGTCGGCGACGACGGCATCATCGTGCTGCCGACCATGCCCGGAATCGCACCGCCGATGGACTCCAGCGAGGCGGCGTTCGAACGCTTTCGCGGCTACGCGGTCGGCATGATGTCGATCGCCGGACATGCCGGCTTTCCGCAGATTTCCTTGCCGATGATGACGGTGGACGGCTGCCCGGTCGGCCTGTCGCTCATCGGCCCGCCCGGTCGCGACCGGGCGCTGATTGCGCTTTCGGCCAAGATTCTCGCCGGATGAGGTGAACGGCGGAGCAAAATTGGTACACTCGGCGCCAGGCAATTGAGCCCATGGGGGGTCGTGTGAGCCAATTGAAGCCGCTTTGCTTCGTCCTGATGCCGTTCGGACGCAAGTCGCGCGGCAGCGGACGCATGGTCGATTTCGATGCGACGCTGCCCTTCGACATCGCCTCGCAGCGCGGCACGCCCTATCACCTCGACGATGCCGGCAACCTGACCGACGTTGCCGGCGACGTGCAGCGTATCGGCGAGCGCATGCGCGCGGCCCACGACGACAGCCACGACGAGGTGGTGCGCCATGCGGCCGAGCAACGGGTGCGCAGGGAAGGCGACGGCAGCGGCGACTACTGGGATCATGCGAACCTGCTCGAACTGGCGGTACTCGCCCGCGACCAGGACGCCGCAGCCGATCACGCCGCCAATGCGCTGGCGATCGTGCGCGAGCCGTGGGAACCGGCGAACACGGCGCGCAACCTTTGGCTGATCCGCGAGATGTGCCAATCGCGCGACGAGGACACGGCATGGATTGCCGAGATCGAACAGGCCCTCGGGCAGGCGGAGACGCGCCTTGCTGCACCGGCAGGTTCTGCGGGATAGTCAGTCGTGGGTGGCAATCAGCGCGTCGTTTCGACGCGCGGTCCGATCCGCGCCGCCAATCGGCCGCAATCGGCATGGAAAGCCTGTTGCGGGGAAGGGTTGCGCCTTGATTGCGGTTCGCCGGGTCGGTTTCGCCATCGCAGGGTTGCTGGCCGTCGTGGTGGCGGGTCCGGCGATCGCCCACCCGCACGTCTTCGTCGATGCCCGCGCCGAGATCGTCTTCGACAAGGCCGGTGAGATCACCGCCATCCGCCATATCTGGCAGTTCGACGAAGCCTTCACCGCCTTCGCCATCCAGGGTCTCGACGCCAACAATGACGGCAAGCTCAGCGACGCGGAGCTCAAGCCGCTGGCCAAGGTCAATGTCAACTCGCTGAAGGAATACCGCTTCTTCACCTGGCTCAGGCAGGGGAAGAAATCCTATCCCTTCGTGCCGCCGACCGAGTACTGGCTCGAGTTCCACGGCGGCCGGCTGACGCTCTTCTACACGCTGCCGCTGAAGACGCCGGTGGCGATCCACGGCAAGGCGACGCTGGAGGTGTTCGACCCGGAATATTTCGTCGCCTTCACCTTCCCCCAGCACCAGGCGGTGACGCTGACCAACGCGCCGGCCGGGTGCACCGCCCAATATCATCCGCCACAGATGCTGGATGCCAAGACGATGGCGGCGCTGTCGGCGATCCCCGCAGACCAGCACGACTTGCCGCCGGAGTTGCAGGACGCCGCGGCGGGGCTGGCCAATCTGATTTTGCTGAACTGTCCGGGTGATCCCGGCGGCACGGCCGTCGACCCGTTCGAGGCGGTGATGGCGGGCAGTGACGCCAAGCCGACCGGCAATACGCCCGTGCCGGCAGCGGTGCCCATGCCGGCGACGCGGCCAGCGCCACAGGCCGCGGCGACGGACGTGCCGGCCGTGGGGGACGTGACGGCCGCCGAAATCGCAACAGCATCGCCGGGGAGCGCAGCTTCGCCGGCTGCTTCGATGCAAACGGCTGCGGCGCCACCGGCGACTCCGGCCACATCGGCCGACGCGACAACACTGGTGATCCACGAAAACGCCAAGGCGGCCGCGGCGCCGCTGGCGTCTGCCGGCGAGGCCCAGGCCGCGACCAGCGAATCGGGGCTGGCCGCGACCGGCGCGATCGTTCTCGCCGTCCTGCTGGTTGCCGGCATCGCGGTGGCCGGGTTCTTCCTGCAGCGCAATCTGAGGCGCGCCCGATGAGCCGGGCACAGTTACGCCTCGTTCCCGTTGCCACGGTGGTGGCGGTGATGGCGGTGATGGCCGGCGCCGCCCATGCGGCCAGCCCCTTCGGCATTGCCACGCCCGATTCGTCGAGCGCCGGCTTCGGCGGTCCGCTGGGTCCGCTCTTCGTGCGCGTCGCCTACTACCAGGCCATTTTCTATCAGGGCCTCACCCATGCGCTCAGCGACATCAAGGTGAACGGCTGGGCAGTGTGGCTGCTGCTGGCGCTCAGCTTCGCCTATGGCGTCTTCCATGCCGCCGGCCCGGGCCATGGCAAGGCGGTGATCAGCGCCTACATGGTCTCCTCCGGCGAGACGGTGAAGCGCGGCATCGCGCTCTCCTTCCTCGCCGCCTTCGTGCAGGCGGTGAGCGCGGTGCTGATCGTCAGCATCGCGGCGGTGATCTTTCATGTCACCGCGGTGACCATGACCAAGGCGACCGACTGGTTCGAGACCCTGAGCTATGCGCTGGTGGCGGTCGTCGGCGGCTGGTTGCTGTGGTCGAAGACCTTCGGCGGCGGTCATCATCATCATCATCATCATCATCATCATCACCACCATGTCGGTGCGTCCGACGGCGCGCATGAGGATCGTCATCACCACGACCATGATCATGACGATGATCATGATCATGCGCACGCCCATCCCGGCGCGGCCGTCGCCGGTCCTGCGGGCTCGTTCCTGGAGATGCTGTCCCAGGCGTGGTCGGCGATCCTGGCGGTCGGCGTGCGCCCATGTTCGGGAGCCATCATCGTTCTGGTGTTCGCCTTGTCGCAGGGCCTGTTCATGGCCGGGGTCGCCGCGACCTTCGTCATGGCACTGGGCACCGGCATCACGGTGTCGATGATGGCAGTGCTGGCGGTTTCAGCACGCAGCGTGGCGGTGCGCCTGGCCGGGATCGATTCACCGGTGACCGGGCGGATCGTGCGCGCGGTCGAAATCCTGGCCGCCGCCGCGGTGCTGGTTCTGGGGCTCGTCCTGCTGGGCGGCTCCCTTGTCAACACCTAGCATTTTTCAAAGCCGGGGTTTCTGGCTGCCGCTGGTCGCCTGACCAGACGTCTCCCGGCTTGGGGCGCCCTGGCCTATGAGGCTGCGGTTGCCGTGCGATGGCGGCGCACCGCTTCGCCGAAGGCGGCGAAGAGCTTCTGCGAGGGCGGATCGCTCTTCACCCAGTATTCCGGGTGCCATTGCACGGCGAGGGCGAAGTCCGTGGCATCGCGTACCCGAACCGCCTCGATGGTGCCGTCCGGCGCGGTGGCGTCGACGGCGAGCCCCTCCGCCAGGCGCCCGATCGCCTGGCGATGGACCGAATTCACCCGGATCGTGTCGGTCTTGAGGATGCCGGCGAGCAGGCCGCCGGGCGCGATCGTCACCTCATGTCTGATGGCGAAGCGCACACCGGCATCGTCGGAGGCCGGCGCCCGGTGGTCGTTACGCCCCGGCTCCTCCTGCACCTCCGCAATCAGGGTGCCGCCGAGGGCGACATTCAGTTCCTGCATGCCGCGGCAGATGGCGAAGAGCGGGACGCCGTGGCGCAATGACGCGGCGATGAGGGGCAGGGTCACCGCATCTCGGCGCGGATCGTAAGGCTCGGCCTTCGCCGTGGCCGGGGCGTCGTAGCACGACGGATGGACGTTGGAGCGGCTGCCGGTGAGCAGGACACCATCGACCCGCCTGAGCAGGGCGTCGAAATCCGGCGCCGTGTCGAGGGACGGCAGAATCAGAGGGATGGCGCCGAAGCCGTGAGCCAGCGCGGCGAGATAGGTTTCCGGTGCCGCGTGCCAGACATAGCCGTCGCCCGGCCTGACGTCGGCGGGGACGAGGATCAGCGGCGGGTCTGAGTCAGTTCTCATCATACCATTCATGAGCGGTCTATTCGCAGCACCGCGAAGGTTGGATTGCCAACCTTCGCGCTTGACAGTTTCCGGCCAATATCGTCCGCTTTGCCCGGATGCCTGATCCGGGGAAGGATGCCGGTATCTACACCAGAGTGTTCGAGGGAGGGAACTACAATGGATCGTCGTTCATTCATCAAGAAGGCCGGATTGGCAGCGGGGGGCGCCGCGGCCACGACTATCGCTGCGCCGGCGATCGCCCAGTCGATGCCAGAAATCAAGTGGCGCCTGACGTCGGCTTTCCCGAAGGCCCTCGACACGCTCTACGGTGGGGCTGAGCGCTTCGCCAAGATGGTCGGCGATCTGACCGACGGCAAGTTCCAGATCCAGGCTTTCGCCAGCGGCGAGATCGTGCCGACGGCCGGCATCGTCGACGCGATACAGAACAACACCGTCGAAATGGCCCACACCGCCACCTACTACTACTTCGGCAAGGATCCGACCTTCGCCTTCGGCTCCACCGTGCCCTTCGGCCTCAACGCCCGCGGGCTCAATGCCTGGTGGTACTACGGCGGCGCGATGGACCTGTTCAACAAGTTCCTCGGCAAGTTCAACATGATCGGCTTTCCGGCCGGCAATACCGGCTGCCAGATGGGTGGTTGGTGGCGCAAGGAGGTCAACACCGTCGAGGACATGAAGGGCGTCAAGTTCCGCGTCGGCGGTTTCGGCGGTGCGGTGCTCGCCAAGCTCGGAGTCATCCCGGCCAACATTCCCGGCGGCGACATCTATCCGGCGCTGGAGAAGGGCACGGTGGATGCGGCCGAGTGGGTCGGCCCCTATGACGACGAGAAGCTCGGCTTCTACAAGGTCGCCAAGTTCTACTACTACCCCGGCTGGTGGGAAGGCGGCACGACGCTCCACACCCTGGTCAACATGGACAAGTGGAATTCGCTGCCGAAGGCCTATCAGGCGGCGGTCACGACGGCCTGCGCGGCGGTGAACGTCGACATGCAGGCGCAGTACGACGCCCTCAACCCGGAGGCGCTGCGCCGGCTGGTGTCCGGTGGCGCCCAGTTGCGTGCTTTCTCGCCGGAGATCCTGTCGGCCTGCTTCGACGCCGCCGAGCAGACCTATGCCGAGATCAGCGCCAAGAATGCGGACTTCAAGACGTTGCTCGGTTCGATGAAGGCGTTCCGCAACGAGGAGAACCTCTGGTTCCAGATCGCTGACGGCACCTACGACAACTTCATGTTCGCCCAGCAGCGCGCCGGCAAGCTGGCGCCCACCTGATCCGCGGACGGAAGTGTTCAGGGCCCCGGAGGCGACTCCGGGGCCTTTTTCATTGGCTCGTGCCGAAGTTGGGGCCGGCCGTGTTGTTGGTGCCGCCGCCGGCTCCGAAGTTCGGCCCGCCTGGCGGCGCGCTGTTCGAGCCGCCGGCTCCCGCGCCGAAATTGGGACCGCCGCCGCCGCTGCCGAAATTGGGACCGCCGCCACCGAAGTTCGGCGCATTGCCGCCACCGTTGCCGAAATCCGGTCCGCCGGGCTGCTGTATCTGGATCGTGTTGGGGTCGATGTGGATTTCACCGGCCTTGTAGCGCAGCACCATGCCGGGGAAGGTGATCGTCAGCGCGATCATGATCACTTGGATGATGACGAAGGGCGCCGCGCCCCAATAGATCTGCCCGGTGGTGATCGGCGCGATGGTCTCGCCGGTCACCCGGTCGACATAGGGATCGCGGGCCGCCACCGAGCGCAGATAGAACAGCGAGAAGCCGAACGGCGGATGCATGAACGCCGTCTGCATGTTGATGCCGAGCAGGATGCCGAACCAGATGAGATCGATGCCGAGATGATCGGCCGCCGGACCGACAAGCGGCACGATGATGAAGGCGAGCTCGAAAAAATCGAGGAAGAAGGCGAGGACGAAGACGAGGAGGTTGACGACGATCAGAAAGCCGACCTGACCGCCGGGCAGGCCGGTGAGCAGATGCTCGACCCAGATATGGCCGTCGACGCCGAAGAAGGTCAGGCTGAAGACGCGCGAGCCGATCAGGATGAACAGCACGAAGGAGGACAGCTTGGTCGTTGATTCGAGCGCCTGGCGCACGATCGTCCAGTTGAGCCGCCGCTTGATCGCGGCCAGCGCCAGCGCGCCGACGGCGCCCATGGCGCCGCCTTCGGTCGGTGTCGCCAGGCCGATGAAGATGGTGCCGAGAACCAGGAAGATCAGCACCAGCGGCGGGATCAGCGCGACGATGACGCGGACGGCAAGCTGAGGGGCGGTGTAGGTGCGGAACTCCTTCGGCAGCGCCGGCGCGGCTTTTGGGAAAAGCGCTGTAGCGCCAATAACATAGGCAAGATAGAGGCCGGAGAGAACGAGCCCCGGCACGATCGCGCCGGAGTACATGTCACCGACCGACTTGCCAAGCTGATCGGCCATGACGATGAGCACCAGGCTCGGTGGAATGATCTGCGCCAGAGTTCCGGACGCCGCGATGACGCCGGTCGCCAGCCGCCGGTCGTAGCCGTAGCGCATCATGATCGGGAGTGAGATCAGCCCCATGGCGATAACCGAGGCGGCGACCACGCCGGTGGTCGCGGCAAGCAGGGCGCCGACGACGATGACGGCGAGCGCCAGGCCGCCGCGGACCGGACCGAAGAGCTGGCCGATGGTGTCGAGCAGCTCCTCCGCCATGCCCGATCGTTCGAGGACCAGGCCCATGAAGGTGAAGAACGGGATGGCGAGCAGCGTCTCGTTGCCCATCACGGCGTAGATGCGGTCGGGCAGCACCTGAAAGAAGGTCGGCGTGAAGAGGCCGAGCTGGATGCCGACCAGGCCCCAGGCGAGGCCGTTGAAGGCGAGCGCGAAGGCGACCGGATAGCCGAGCAGCAGCACGACCACCAGCGAGGCGAACATCAGGGGCGCCATGTTGGCGACGATGAAAGCACTCATGGTGGCTACTCGATCGGACCGGTTGGATCGGGCGTATCGTAGGGGTCGACAATGAGCCCCCGCATGACCGCGATGCGCTTGATCAGTTCAGAGAGCGCCTGCACGGCGAGCAGGAAAAAGCCGGCGAGGATGAGTCCCTTCGCCGGCCACTGGATCAGGCCACCGTAATTGCTCGACATCTCGCCGATGCGATAGGACTGCGCGAACCACGGGATCGCTTCCTTGATCATCAGGATCATGAAGGGAAGCAGCATCACGACGTGGCCGACGACGTCGATCCAGTTGCGGACCGTCTTCGGCAGCAGGCCCGAGATGATGTCGATGCGGATATGGTCGTTGCGCTGGAGGGTGTAGGCGGCGGCGAGCAGATAGGCGCCGGCGAACAGGTACCATTGCAGTTCCAGCCAGGCGTTCGAGGACAGGGCGAAGAGCTTGCGCGATGTCGCGTTGCCGGCGCTGACCAGGATGGACAGCAGGATCAGCCAGGTGACCGATTGGCCGATGAACGCGGTGACGCGGTCGATTGTGCCGCTGATGCGCAGCAAAGCTCTCATGAGCGTCCCCTTGCCGGTTGTTCCGGCTTCCTTCCCTCCCGGAAGCCTGCGACGGATAGGCAGCGATGGCAAGCACCGAACCGCCGCGCCATCGCCGAGCCCGGGCGCGGGGACACAAGTGAGTGATCGGGCAGGAATCGGGCGGAAATTGTGGCGGCCCGTGCGGCAGCCGATGCCGTCCGGTTGACCTTGCCCGTCCGGTCAGCCTCAATGATCGCCGGCCCGAAGGATGCGGGGCCGGGAGGAGGGTGCATGGCCCTTGCGGCCGTCGGCCTTGACGACAAGTACGATCTCGCCAAGCAGCGGGTGCTGGTGAGCGGCACCCAGGCGGTGGTGCGCCTGCTGCTGATGCAGCAGGCACGCGACCGGCGCCAGAGCATCAACACGGCCGGCTACGTCACCGGCTATCGCGGCTCGCCGCTGGGCAGCCTCGACCAGCAGCTCTGGCGCGCGGAGAAGATGCTGCAACCGGCGGGCATCGTGTTCAATCCGGGGATCAACGAGGACATCGCGGCCACGGCGCTGTGGGGCAGCCAGCAGGCGGAGCTCAGGGGCGACGGGCGTTTCGACGGCGTCTTCGGCCTCTGGTACGGCAAGGGGCCGGGCGTCGACCGCTCCGGCGATGCGCTCAGGCATGCCAACCTTGCCGGCACCTCGCCGCTTGGCGGTGTGCTGGCCCTGATGGGCGACGACCACACCTGCGAATTGTCGACCACCGCGCATCAGTCCGAATACGCCTTCGTCGATGTCATGATCCCGGTGCTGAGCCCGGCGGGCGTGCAGGAGATCCTCGACTACGGCCTGTTCGGCTATGCGCTGTCGCGCTACGCCGGCACCTGGGTCGGGCTGAAATGCGTCAAGGACACGGTCGAATCGACCGCAACGGTCGACGGGTCGCTCAATCGCGTGGCGACGGTGATCCCCGGCAGCTTCCGCATGCCGCCAGGCGGGCTTTCGATCCGCACGCATGACAGTCCGCTCGCCCAGGAAGAGCGGCTGCACGAGTTCAAGATCCCCGCGGTGCTGGCCTTCCTGCGGGCCAACACGCCGGACCGCATGGTGCTTGCCGGCGGCCGACAGCCGCGCCTCGGTGTCGTCACCGCGGGCAAGAGCTATCTCGATGTGCTGCAGGCGCTGGACGATCTCGGCATCGACGAGGTGGGCGCGGCCAATCTCGGCCTCAGGTTGCTGAAGGTCGCCTGCACCTGGCCGCTCGATGCGCAATCGATCCGCGATTTTGCCGAGGGCCTCGAGACGATCGTGGTGGTCGAGGAAAAGCGCGGCCTGATCGAGAGCCAGATCAAGGAAATCCTTTACGGCACGGCCAACCAGCCGGTCGTCCTCGGCAAGAAGGACGAGGCGGGCGCGTGGCTGTTCCCGTCCAAGGGGGCGCTCGACACCAATGCCATTGCGATTGCCATCGGCGAGCGGCTCGCCGCCAAGCGCCAGGACGAGCGGCTTTCCCGGCGTCTGGCGGCGCTGCGCAATGCGCAGGAGGTGCTGGCCGGCATCCATGACGTCGCCGAGCGCACGCCCTATTTCTGCGCCGGCTGCCCCTACAACACCGGCACCACCGTGCCGGACGGCGCGCGTGCCTATGCCGGCATCGGCTGCCACTACATGGTCCAGCGGGTCGCCGACCGGCACACCGAGGGCTACACCCAGATGGGCGCCGAAGGGGCGAACTGGATCGGCGAGGCGCCGTTCTCCACCCGCGGCCACATGTTCCAGAACGTCGGCGACGGCACCTATGTCCATTCCGGCTCGCTGGTGGTGCGCGCGGCCGTCGCGGCGAACGTCAACATCACCTTCAAGGTGCTGTTCAACGATGCCGTGGCGCTGACCGGGGGGCAGAAGCCGGACGGCGATCTGACGGTCGAGAAGATCGCGTCACAGATGGCGGCGGAGGGCGCGCGCAAGGTCGTGGTGGTGAGCGAGAAGCCGAAGCGCTACGCCAGCGGCGCCGGGCTGCCCTACGGCACGCGGGTCCATCATCGCGACGACCTCGACGCGGTGCAGCGCGAGCTTGCCAAGATCGATGGCGTCTCGGTGCTGATCTACGACCAGACCTGTGCGGCCGAGAAACGGCGGCGGCGCAAGCGCGGGGAATATCCCGATCCGGACCAGCGGGTGGTCATCAACGAACTCGTCTGCGAGGGCTGCGGCGATTGCGGCGTGCAGTCCAACTGTGTCGCCATCCAGCCGGTCGAGACCGCGTTCGGGCGCAAGCGCGCCATCGACCAGTCGGTGTGCAACAAGGACTTCTCCTGCCTCAAGGGTTTTTGCCCGAGCTTCGTTACCGTGCACGGCGCGGTCACGAAGAAGGCCGCGCCGGCACCGGACGACGAAACCGACCTGCCCGATCCGCCGCGGCTGCCGGTGGTTGCCGGAAACTATGCCGTCCTCATCACCGGCGTCGGCGGCACCGGCGTCATCACCATCGGCGCGCTGCTGGCCATGGCGGCGCACCTGGAAGGCAAGGCGGCGGCGGTGATCGACATGGCCGGGCTCGCCCAGAAGGGCGGGCCGGTGACCAGCCACGTGCGCATCGCGCCGACGCCGGAGCACATCAAGGCGGTGCGGGTGGCCGCTGCCGGTGCCGACCTCGTGCTCGGCTGCGACGCGGTGGTCGCCGGCTCGGCGCGCTCGCTCGCCGCCATCGACCCCGGCCAGACGTCCGTCTTCGTCAACACCCACGAGACCTATCCCGGCGCCTTCACCCACGATCCCGACTACACGCTGCCGATGCGGCGTATCGTGCAGGCGATCACGGCACGGGCCGGGCCGCCGAAGAGCCGCTTCATCGAGGCGACCGAAATCGCCACGGCGCTGATGGGCGACGCCATCGCCACCAACATGTTCATGCTGGGGCTGGCCTGGCAGGCGGGCGCGCTGCCGCTGTCGCATTTCGCCATCCTCAAGGCGATCGAGCTGAACGGCGTCGACGTCGCCATGAACAAGGCGGCCTTCGGCTGGGGCCGGCGCGCGGCGGTCGCGCCGGAGGCGGTGGCGGAGATCGCCGCCGAGCGCTCGGGCAAGCGCAAGGCGCCGGCCTCCGAGAGCCTCGACGAGCTGGCGGCGCGGCGTGCCCGATACCTGACGGAGTATCAGAACGAGCGCTTCGCCCAGCGCTACGCCGATGCGGTCGCCGCCATGCGCGAGGCGGAAGCCCGCGCCGCGCCCGGCCGCGCCGACCTGGCGGAAGCGGTGGCGCGCAACCTCTTCCGCCTGATGGCGGTCAAGGACGAATACGAGGTGGCGCGCCTGTTCACCGACGGCTCTTTCGAGCGCCAGCTGGCGAGCGCCTTCGACGGCTGGGGCAGGGTCGACTACCACATGGCGCCACCGCTCATCGCCAGACGCGATCGCGCGACGGGGCATCTCAAGACGCAAACCTACGGGCCCGGGATCATGCGTGTGCTGCGACTGCTCACCCGCTTTCGCCGGCTGCGCGGTTCGTTGCTCGACCCGTTCGGCCATACGCGCGAGCGGCGCATGGAGCGGCGGCTGCTCAAGGACTATGAGGCGGCGCTGGCGACGATCCGCGCGCGCCTCACGCCGGAGAACCATGATCTTGCCGTGGTGCTTGCGCGCTATCCGGAAAAGATCCGCGGCTTCGGCCACGTCAAGGCCGATGCGATCCTGCATGCCCTGCCGGAGGCGGCGGCGCGGCGCGCGGCCTTCCTAGCCGGTGCTGTGCAGGCGGTGGCGGCGGAATAGCCGGCATCGTAGGCTAGGTGCCGGGGCGTCAGAAAACTGCACCAGGGTTCGGCTATTGCGGTGCCCGCGCCGGCCGATGGTCGGTATCCGGTCTGATGAGGAGGTGAGACGATGACGCGCATGACGAAACTTGCCCTTGCTCTTGGAGCAGTGGCGATCCTGGCTGCTTCGGCGCAAGCCCCGGCCCGAGCCGAGATGGTGAAGCTGACGATTTTCGGCGTCGGCGACATCTACGATTTCGGCGTGACCAAGGAACGCGGCGGCTTCGCCCGGCTGAACGCCGTCGCCAAGGCGGAGAGGGAGGCCAATCCGAACACGCTCTACGTCTTCGACGGCGACATGTTCTCACCCTCGCTGCTCTCCGGCTTCGACAAGGGAGCCCATACGGTCGAACTGACCAATATCGTGCCCTTCGACATCGCGGTGCCCGGCAACCACGAGTTCGACTTCGGCGTCGATGGTTTCGAGGCCAATGTGAAGGCGTCGAAATATCCCTGGGCCGCGCTCAACATCACCCATGCCGATGGCTCGCCCATCGCCGGGCTCGGCGGCACGATGATGAAGGACATCGCCGGCCTCAAGGTCGCGCTGGTGCCGGTAGCGCTCGATTCGACCAACGAGCTCTCCAGCCCGGGCGACTGGAAGTTCGGCGGCACGGTCAAGACGGCCGTCGACGGCGCCAAGGCGGCGCGGGCGGCCGGTGCCGATCTGGTCGTCGGCGTTGTGCATGCCAGCCACGCTCAGGACCGCGAACTGATGGACAGCCACGCCTTCGACGTCATCATGTCGGGCCACGATCACGACTTCGCGACCGCCTATGACGGCATCACCGCCTATGTCGAGACCTCGACCGACGCCAACTACCTCGATCCGCTCGATCTCGAGGTGACGATCGGGGAGAAGAACGGCAAGCGCACGGTCAAGTGGGAGCCGACCTTCCACTTTGTCGACACCAAGACGGTGCCGCCGGACCCGGAGACCGCGAAGATCGTCGACGGGCTCAAGGCCAAGCTCGACGAGAGCCTCAATGTCGTGATCGGCAAGACGGATACCCCGCTCGACTCGCGCGAGAATATCGTGCGCAGCCAGGGAGCGGCGATCGGCGACCTGATCGCCGACGCCATGCGCCAGTCGGTCGGCGCCGACGTCGCCATCACCAACGGCGGCGGCATCCGCGGTGACAAGCAGTATGCGGCCGGCACCGAACTGACCCGGCGCGACATCCTCACCGAGCTGCCCTTCGGCAATGTCACCGTGATGACCGAGATAACCGGGCAGCAGATCAAGGAGGCGCTGGAGAATGGCGTCAGTCAGGTCGAGGACGGTGCCGGCCGTTTCCCGCAGATCTCCGGCATGAAGATCACCGTCAACCTCAAGAATCCGAAGGGCAGCCGCGTTTTGTCGGTGACGATTGGCGGCAAGCCGCTCGACCCGTCGGCCACCTACAAGGTCGCCACCAACGACTACATGCTGCGCGGCGGCGACGGCTACACCGCGCTCACGGGCGGCAAGGTGCTGATCGATGCCGAGGCGGGCAAGCTGATGGCCAATTCGGTCATCGATTACATTGCCAAGATGGGTACGGTCGACGCCAAGGTGGACGGCCGCATCACCAACGGTTGAGCGGTCCTGCCGCGAAGCGACGGGGGGCGGCTGCGGCCGCCCCTTTCATCTGCGTTCGTGGCGGGTGGTGGACAAGGGCCCTCGGTGGCCTATGAATGGCGACCATGAGCGATGAAGACGCCCCGAAAATCACCCCTGACGCCGGCCCCATGCCGCCCGGCCATCCGCCCGTCCGTTTCGGCCGCGTAGGGGTGCTGCTGGTCAATCTCGGCTCGCCGTCCGGCACCGACACCGCGTCGGTCCGGCGCTATCTGAAGGAGTTCCTCTCCGATCCTCGGGTGATCGAGGTGCCGCGGCCGGTGTGGTGGGTGATCCTCAACCTCTTCGTTCTGACGACCCGGCCGCCGAAGACGGCGCACGCCTATTCGATCGTCTGGAACAAGGAAAAGAACGAGGCGCCGCTGATCACCATCACGCGGGCGCAGGCGGAGAAGCTGTCGGCCGCGCTTGCCGGCGACGGCGTCGTTGTCGACTGGGCCATGCGCTATGGCCAGCCCAGCATCGCGTCGCGTCTGGCTTCACTGAAGGAGCAGGGCTGCGACCGCATCCTGGTGGCGCCGCTCTATCCGCAATATGCCGCGGCGACGACGGCGACAGTGAACGACAAGGCGTTCGAGGTGCTGGCGGGGATGCGCTGGCAACCGGCGGTGCGCACGCTGCCGCCCTGGCACGACGATCCGGTCTATATCGACGCACTGGCCGAATCGATTGGGACGTCGCTTGCCGGCCTGCCCTTCGAGCCGGAGGTGGTGCTCGCCTCCTTCCACGGCCTGCCGCGCGCCTATCTCGACAAGGGCGACCCCTATCATTGCCAGTGCCAGAAGACGGCGCGGCTGCTGTGCGAGAAGCTCGGCTGGCCGAAGGAGAAACTCCGCATCGTCTTCCAGTCGCGCTTCGGCGGCGCCGAGTGGCTCAAGCCCTATACCGACGTCACCATTGCCGAGTTGGCGCGGCAGGGCACGAAGCGGCTCGCCGTCGTCATGCCCGGCTTCGCGGCCGACTGCCTGGAGACGCTGGAGGAGATCGCCATTCGCGGCGGTGAGACATTTCGCGAGAACGGCGGCAAGGAATACGCCGCGCTGCCCTGCCTCAACGACAGCGACCCTGGCATGCGGGTGCTGGACACCGTTATCCGGCGTGAGCTCGGCGGGTGGCTGTAGCGGCGCGGACGATGTCGGCCAGGGCGGCTAGTGCCCATGCCAGGCCGAAGGTGAGCAGTGGTGTGTACATCTCGCCCCAGTAGCGATTCAGCGGCTTGCCGACGATAGCGAAGGCCAGGAGATAGGCGAACGCCGTTGCGGCGATGCGGATATCGGCGCGGCTCGGCCAGGCCAGCAGGCCGATCACGGCGAGCGGCAGCAGAAGCGCGCTCACCCACATCGGCGCGGCGAGGAAGAGGCCGTTGAAGGCGGCGGTGCTGAGCACGAACGAGGCGCCGCCGAAACGCAGCCAGCCTCCCGGGTAGGCGATGTCTGTCGGACCGAGCTGCGCATGCACCATCACATAGTGCCAAGCGTAGAAAGCGGCATATGCGGCAATCGCGACCAGCCAGGCTGTGACCTCGCGCCAGCGCTTCTCCCGCCAGGCCAGCACCAGCGCGATCAGCACGTAGAGCGCGGCGAGCTCGCGAACGAAGAGAGCAGCGATGCCGGCGAGGAATCCGCTGCGGCGCCAGCCGAGGCCATAGGCGGAAACGGAGAGAAGGATAAGCAGCCCCGAGGCGTACTCGCTGTAGAGCACGGTGCCGGGGATCATGGTGGCGCCGAGAGTGACCGGGAACAGCGCGCCGAGAGTGATCGCGACGGTGCGGTTGGTCTCGCGGAGCAAGAGCAGCACACCGATCGCGCCGGCGAAGAACGCCAACGCCATCAGCCCGGCCTGTGCGGCTTCGACCGAGGGCAGGCGGCTGAGCAGCCACGGGTAAAGCGGCGTGCGCCAGTTGGCGACCGAAAGCGTGGCATAGTGGTCGGCGGTCAGTTCGGTGTGAGCCGCCGGATAGTACGGCTCGCCGGCGTGGAGATCGGCGACGATGCGACCGTAGAGGGTCATGTCGCCGGCGCCGGGATGGGCCGGCGGGGGTCTGACGTAGGCGAGCGCGATCAGCACCAGTGCCAGGGCGACCACGACCGTGGTGGCCAGCACAGCAACGGCCGTCCTTCGCGGCAAGACGCGAAAGCGCGTGACCGGCCAAACTCCGCCGTTTTCACTGCCCATGATGTCGCGGTCCACTGCTGCCGATTGCCCGACGGTGAACGTAATCCGTAAACGCTAACCGTTCGCGAATGCCGGGCTGATGCCGATTTCGGTGGTGTGGCGGGTGGGCAATACCTACATGAGGACGGCATTTTGCCTCGCCGATTCGTACGGGTTCAGTCCGGCATTCCGGACTTTCTGCTGGAGGGCGACATGGGATTCGACTGGGTTGTCATCGCACTCGTCATATTGGTCATTCTCGTTCTGCTGGCCGGCGTCAAGACGGTGCCGCAGGGCTACAACTACACGGTCGAGCGCTTCGGCCGCTTCACCCGCGCCCTGTCGCCGGGCCTCAGTATCATCGTGCCGTTCATCGATCGCATCGGCCACAAGATGAACATGATGGAGCAGGTGCTCGAAGTACCGACGCAGGAGGTCATCACCAAGGACAATGCCACGGTGTCGGCTGATGGCGTCGTCTTCTATCAGGTGCTCGACGCGGCGCGCGCGGCCTATGAGGTGCGCGGGCTGCAGAACGCCATCCTGCAGCTCACCATGACCAACCTCAGAACCGTCATGGGCGGCATGGATCTCGACGAACTGCTCTCCAAGCGCGACGACATCAACGACCGGCTGCTGCGTGTCGTCGATTCCGCCTCGTCGGCGTGGGGCATCAAGGTGACGCGCATCGAGATCAAGGCGATCGACCCGCCGCGCGACATCGTCGAGTCGATGGGCCGGCAGATGAAGGCAGAGCGCGAGAAGCGCGCCGTCATCCTCGACGCCGAGGGCCTGCGCCAGTCGGAGATCCTCAAGGCCGAAGGCGAGAAGCGAGCGTTGATCCTGCAGGCCGAGGGCCGGCGCGAAGCCGCCTTCCGCGACGCCGAGGCGCGCGAGCGCTCGGCCGAGGCCGAGGCCAAGGCGACCGAGATGGTGTCGAAGGCGATCGCCAATGGTGACGTGCAGGCGATCAACTATTTCGTCGCCCAGCGCTACACCCAGGCGATCGAGAAGCTCGCCTCGGCGCCCAACCAGAAGGTGCTGATGCTGCCGGTCGAGGCGGCGGCGCTGATCGGATCGCTCGGCGGCATTGCCGAGATCGCCAAGGACACCTTCTCGGCCGAGGCACAGGCGCGGCGCCGCAGCGGCCGCGTGCCGACGGCGGGAGGCAATGCCTCATGATCCTGCTGGCCATCCAGCAGCTTGGGCCGTGGAGCTGGTGGGTCTTCGGCCTGATCCTGCTGGCGCTGGAGATCGTCGTGCCGGGCAACGTCTTCGTCTGGTTCGGCGTGGCGGCGCTGATCACCGGCGTGCTGGCGCTGTTCGCCGATTTCGGCTGGCAGGTGGAACTGATCGTCTTCGTGGTGCTGGCGGTGGTGCTGGTCATTGCCGGGCGGCGGATCTTCGCGCGCCAATCGCAGCCCGGCGAGCAGCCCTTCCTCAACGACCGCGCCCACCGTCTGGTCGGCAGCAGCTACATGCTCTCCGAGCCGATCGTCGATGGCCGCGGGCGTGTGCGGATCGACGACACCAACTGGCGCATCACCGGCCCCGACCTGCCGTCCGGCGCGCGGGTGAAGGTGGTCGACGCCGACGGCGCCGTGCTCAAGGTGGAGAAGGCCGGGTAGGTTGGACCCCGGATTCTGATTTCCCCGCCTTGTGGGCGTCCTCACAAGCGCAGGTTGCCTCATTTTTGCCGGCACCCTAGTGTCGTTCCGGATGCGACATTTCGACTAGGTGGTTGCCGGAGATCTCCGTTTGGCGCGCATTTTCCTGAGCCATTCGAGCGCAAACAACGCCGAGGCGGTTGCCCTGCGCGGGTGGCTGACGGCGGAAGGCTGGGACGATCTCTTCCTCGATCTCGATCCGACCCGTGGCATCGCCGCCGGCGAGCGCTGGGAACTGGCGCTCAATGAGGCGGCCAACCGCTGTGAGGCGGTGCTGTTCCTGGTCAGCCGCGACTGGCTCTCTTCGCGCTGGTGCCTGAAGGAGCTGAGCCTCGCCCAAAGACTCAACAAGCGCATCTTTGGCATCCTTGTCGAGGATATCCCCATCGATGAGCTGCCGGCCGACCTGACCGCCACCCACCAGCTGGTCAACCTCGCCGCCGGCAGCGACCACCGCATGCTTGCCGGTCGAGGGAAGGACGGCAGCGAGGTGCGTGTCACCTTCTCCCAGTCCGGCCTGGCCAAGCTCAAGACCGGGTTGATGCGCGCCGGGCTCGACGCCCGTTTCTTCCTGTGGCCGCCGGAGGACGATGCCGAGCGCTCACCCTATCGCGGGCTGAAGCCGTTGGAGGCCGAGGACGCTGGCATCTTTTTCGGGCGCGAAGCGCCGACCATCGAGGCGCTCGACAAGCTGCGCGGCCTTGTCGAAGGCGCTCCGCCGCGGCTGATGGCGATCCTCGGTGCCTCGGGCGCGGGCAAATCGTCGTTCCTGCGCGCCGGCCTGGCGCCGCGACTGATGCGCGACGACCGCGCCTTCGTGATGCTGCCGATCGTGCGGCCGGAGCGCCGGGCGCTCCACGGCGAGGCGGGCCTGATCCGCTGTCTCGAAGAAGCGGCAAAGGCGCACGGACTTGGGCTAAGCCGCGCCGATATCAGGGCGGCCGTCGACGCCGGTCCGGCGGCGATCGCGGCGCTGCTCGATGAACTTGCGTCGAAGGCTGCCGTACCCGATCTCGACGGCGACAGGTCCGGCCGGCCGCCGCGGGTCGTGCTGGCGATCGATCAGGGCGAGGAGCTGTTCCTGTCGGAAGGCTGCGACGAGGCGGCTGCCTTCCTGGCGCTGATCCGCGATCTCGCCACCGGCGAACGGTCCAATCTGATCGTGCTGTTCACCATCCGCTCGGACTCCTTCGAACAGTTGCAGACCGCGCCGGCGCTCGATGGGCTCAGCCTGCAGACCTTCAACCTGCCGCCGATGCCGCGCGGCGCCTACCAGATGGTGATCGAGGGCCCGACGAAGCGGCTTGCCGACACCGACCGTATGCTCACCGTCGAGCCGGCACTGACCGAGGCGCTGCTCGCCGACATTGAGGCGGGTGGCGGCAAGGACGCACTGCCGCTGCTCGCCTTCACGCTGGAGCGCCTCTACGAGGAATACGGCACCGGCGGCAAGGCGACCCTGACGCTCGCCCAGTATCGCGATCTCGGCGGCATCCGCGGCTCGATCGAAGCGGCGGTGACCGGCGCGCTTCAGGCGGCCGATGGCGATCCGGCCGTGCCCAAGGACCGCGATGCCCGTCTGGCGCTGCTCCGCCACGCGCTTATCCCCTGGCTCGCCGGGATCGACGCCGAGAGGGGCACGCCCCGCCGCCGCGTGGCCCGCCTGTCGGAGATCCCGCAAGAGGCGCGGCCGCTGGTGAACCATCTGATCGCGGCGCGGCTGTTGTCGACCGACGTTGCGCCCGACACCGGCGAGCGCACGGTCGAACCGGCGCATGAGGCGCTGCTCAGGCAATGGGGGCTGTTGCAGGGCTGGCTGGAAGAGGACTTTGCGGCGCTCTCCGCCCTTGAAGGGGTGAAGCGCGCGGCGCGCGACTGGGCCGCCAACGACAGGGACGAGGCCTGGCTTGCGCACACCGCCGGCCGGCTGGAAGACGCCGAGGCGGTTGTCCGCCGCGACGATTTCGTCGGCATGCTGGAGCCGACCGACCGCGCCTATCTCGCCGCCGCCCGCACGGCCGACAACGCCCGCCGCAACCGCGAGCTGGAAGAGGCACGGAAGTTGGCGGCGGCGCAGAAGGAGGCTGCCGAGCGCCAGAGGCAGGTGGCGCGGCGCACCATGATCGGGCTGATAGCCACCTTCTTTCTGGCGGTCGCCGCGGCCGCAGGCGCTGTCCTGGCCTATCGACAGTCCACAGTCGCCCGGGCGAAGGCTGCCGAAGTAGTTCGAAACGAGAGTGAGGCCCTCACCGCACTTTCGACGGTGGCTCTTGACAGAGGTGACCCGGCAAAAGCGGTCCGGCTCGCTCTGGCGGCATGGCCGCGGGCCGGAAATCCTACACCGGAACTACCACAGACTGTAGCCAGCCTCGCTGCTGCTCTTCCCCGGTTGGGCATGCCTGAAATGCGTCCGAGCGTATCGATGAGTCACGAAGGAGCCATAAGCTCGGTCGCTTTCTCCCGGGATGGCACCCGTGTTGTAGCAGCCTCTTCCAATGGGACAGCGCGCATCTGGAACGCGTCCACCGGGGAGGGAATTGCCGTACTCAGGGGGCACCTGGCCGCGGTGAATTCCGTGGCCTTCTCACCCGACGGGACTCGCATCGCCACGGCGTCTTCCGATGGGACCGCGCGTATCTGGGATGCATCCAACGGTGACGAGGCGATTGTTCTCAAGGACCCCGGGGTCGGCATTGTGGTGAATTCGGTTGCTTTCTCGCCCGATGGCGCGCGCGTTGTGACGGCATTGTCGGATGGGGTCGCGCACATCTGGAATGCCTCGACCGGCGAATTGGTGGGCGTCCTCACGGGGCCTATCCTGGCGGGGCCCGAAAGCGTGGTAAATTCCGCCGCCTTCTCTCCGGACGGAACCCGCGTGGTGACGGCGGCTTCGGATGGAACCGTACGCATCTGGGATGCCTCCAAAGGCCAAGTGGCAATTGAACTTAAGGAACCCGGTGCAGTGGTGGTTCATTCGGCCGCTTTCTCGCCCGACGGCACCCGCGTGGTTGCAGTCTCTGACGTATCCGGGAGCATCTGGGACGCAACCAGTAGCGATGAGCTATCAAGGCTCTCAGGGGACCCGTTCACCTCACGCCAAATCGCGTCGCTGGAGGGCCGGAACCACGTCTGGGCAACCTTTTCGCCCGACGGGAACTCGTATCGCGACCGCGTCCTCCGACGGGACCGCGGGCATCTGGGACGCCGCAACCGGCATCGAGATAGCCGTCCTCGTAGGACATGGTGGCGCGGTTAGTTCCGCCGCCTTCTCCCCGGACGGAACCCGTGTGGTGACGGCGTCCTCCGACGGGACAGAACGAGTCTGGGATATCTCAACCATTGAGAAGGGCGATGCGTTCGCTATTGCATGCGCGCGGCTCGGCAAAAATACCGATTTCAGTTACATGAGCCTCACCCTGGTTCCCATCTGCGGTGAACACCCTCCGGCAAAGGCCCACTTGACCGCACCTAAAATGAGTGAAGTCAAGGCTGTCGCTGTCGGCCATGGAAGCGATTTCCGCATTATTCTCTTGCACGGTGGGGATGCTGGCGGCCTATGAATAAAGTCTCCGTGGCGTGACCTGGCAATCGCGACACCACGGTCGGCAGTCAGCGTTGGGAAGAGACGGAATCTCGCCGGCGCTGCTTCTAGTCTAAGCCACCCCCAGCCTCAGGAAATCGTGCATGTGCACGATGCCGAGCGGCTTGCCGTCGGCGACCACGAAGAGGACCGTGAATGGGCGCGAAGCCTGGTTCATCATCGCCAGCGCCTCGGCCACCAGGCAGTCTGGCGGAACGGTCTTCGGCATCCTGGTCATGATCGCGCCGACGCTGTGATCGAGCAGGTCCGGCGCGATGTGGCGGCGGAGATCGCCGTCGGTGACCACGCCGACTAGCATGCCGGCGTTATCGACGACGCCGACGCAGCCGAAACCTTTGTCGGTCATGGTCCTGAGCGCCTGAGCCATCGGCGTGTCCGGCGTCGCCAGCGGCACGGCGTCGCCCTGATGCATGATGTCGCGCACGAAATGCAGGCTGGCGCCGAGCATGCCGCCGGGGTGGAAGATATGAAACTCCTCCGCCGTGAAGCCGCGGCTTTCGAGCAGCGCGATGGCCAGGGCATCGCCGAGCGCAAGCTGCATCATCGTCGAGGTGGTGGGCGCCAGGCCGTGCGGGCAAGCCTCGTCGGCGATCGGAAGCGCCAGCACCGGATCGGACTCGCGGCCGAGCGTCGAGTTCGGTGAAGGCGGTCATGGCGATGAGCGGGATGCCCCACCGCCGCGTGTATTCGACCAGGCTCCTGAGTTCGCTGGTCTCACCCGACCATGACAGCGCCAGAACCACGTCGTCGCGGGTGATCATGCCGAGATCGCCGTGGCTGGCCTCGGCCGGATGGACGAAGAAGGATGGCGTTCCGGTCGAGGCCAGTGTGGCCGCGATCTTGTGGCCGACGTGGCCGCTCTTGCCCATGCCGGAGACGATGACCCTGCCGGTGGCGGCGCGAATCATCTCAACGGCGCGGCCGAAGGGGCCAGCCAATCCGTCGCCGAGGGCAATGCGCAACGCATCGAGGCCGGCGCCCTCGGTGGCAATGGTGCGCAGCGCCGATGCGACGGCTCGGGTTGCGGCGTCGGATGCCGTTTTCGGTGGGTTTTTGAGCGTCACCGCCATGTCCGAGCCCCTGATTTCGCCTGTGGCGCCGGTCTAGCAGGTTTCCGCCGGGGCCGGAACAGCGCCATCCGCCGTCGTCGGCGCCCAAGCGCAACCTTGCGTTAACCATCAATCTTTACCTTCTGGAAACGATATTCGCGCGTTCAGACGGCACCGGCCAGACAATGGGTTTCCGCCTCCCTTCGCTTATGGCGGTCGCGGTCGCCGCCGCGGCCTCGGCCCATGGAGCGTGGGCTCAAAGCACGGCGGACACCGCGCTGCGCGGCGGCCTCGACAACGGCCAGTCGCCGCTGGTCCTGACGACGGCGGCGACCGATCCAACGTCGACTACGACGACCACGTCCGGGACGACCACGTCCTCCGCTACGGCTCAGGACGACACCACCGCCGATACGGGGCGTGTCCAGCGCCAGCAGTCGCAGGCCAAGGGGCCGGAGCTGGACCCGCTCGACCCGACGGTGACCGGCACCATTTCGCACAAGGTCCCGGCCACCGAGGACGACCCCTTCGCGGCGGTCGGCATCCGCGCCGGCAGCTTCATCCTCTATCCGTCGCTGACCACCAATTTCGAACACGCCACCAATGCCTCCGGCAACGGACGCTCGGACACGCTCACCGTCACGCCCGAACTCAAGCTGCAGTCGGACTGGGCCGAGCATGCGGCCACGCTCACGCTGCGCGGCTCCTATGCCAAGGATTTCACCGGCAATTCGCCCGACAGCCCGTCCGGCTCCGTCGATGGCAGCGGACGCATCGACCTCAAGCCCGGTTGGACCGTCGATCTCGCCGGCACCTACACCTATGCGCAGCAAAGCATCTCCGATCCGAACTTTCCCGCCGGCGTCGACCATCCTCCGGGCGTCCATGATTTCTCCGGCTCGGCGGCGCTCAACGGCAGCTTCGGCCGCAAGGTCTTCACGATCGAGGGCAAGGCGGGGCGCACGTTCTATGAGAACGGCACATCCGGCGGCGCCGTGGTTGATCAGGGCGATCGCAACAACACCGTCTTCGGTGGCCGGCTGCGGCTGGGCTACGAATCGCCGCTGGGGGTCACGCCCTTTGTCGAGGGCGAGGTGTCGCGCCGCCAATATGACAGGACGACCGACAATAACGGCCTCAAGCGCTCGAGCCTGACGACAATCGGCCGCGCTGGCCTCACCTTCGATCGCGGCCCGGTGCTCACCGGCGAAATGGCTGTGGGCTATGGCGTCGACATGTTCGATGACCCGGCGCTGGCCGCGCTCAGTGCGCTCACCGTCGACGGCTCGCTGGTCTGGTCGCCGACCCGCCTCTACACCGTCACCTTCACCGGCTCGACCGCGTTCAATCCGGGCACCGATGCGGCTTCGTCGGGCTCGGTCGCCTATACCGGCTCGGTCGATGCGGCCTATGCCTGGAAGCCCGACCTGACGGTGGACTGGACCACCGACGTCACCCACGAGGCGTTCCAGGGCACCGGCCGGATCGACACCACCGTCAAGGCGGGCGTCGCGGCAACCTGGAAGCTCAGCCGCCGCACCTATCTCACCGGCGGCTACAGCCACGAATGGGCGATGAGCACGTCCGCCGGCAGCACCTATCAGTCGGATGTGCTCAGCGTCGGCCTTCGCCTGCAGAAATAGCGCGTCGCGCGCCCGTCAGCCCTCCAGAAGGGCGCGGATTTCCTTTCTGAGATCGTCGGCCAGCTCGGGGCGCCTGAGGGCGAAGGCGACGTTGGCGACGAGGAAGCCGAGCTTGGCGCCGCAATCATGGGCGCGGCCGTGGAAGCGGCAGCCGTAGAAGGGCTGGGACTCGGCCAGGGTCAGCATGGCATCGGTGAGCTGGATCTCGTTGCCGGCGCCGCGCTGGTGACGGGCGAGCAGGTCGAAGATCTGCGGCTGCAGGATGTAGCGGCCGCTGATATAGAGGTTGGACGGCGCGTCCTTCGGCTGCGGCTTCTCCACCATGCCGGTCAGGCGAAAGGCGTCGCCGCTCGAACCGACCGGCTCGCCGACGCCGACGATGCCGTAGCTGGCGGTCTCGGCGGGATCGCACGCGCTGACCGCGATCACGTTGCCGCCGGTCTCTTCGTAGACGGCCATCATTTGCGCCAGGCAGCCGGGTTCGCCCTGCATGATCATGTCGGGAAGCACCACCGCGAAGGGCTCGTCGCCGACCAGATGGCGGGCGCACCACACCGCGTGGCCGAGGCCGAGCGGCGTCTGCTGGCGGACGGAGCTGACCTGGCCAGCCTCGGGCATGAAGCGGGCGAGCTCCTCCAGGGCCTCGGTCTTGCCGCGCGCCTTGAGCGTCGCCTCGAGCTCGAACTGGGTGTCGAAATGATCCTCAAGCACGCTCTTGTTGCTGGCGGTGACGAAGATGAACTCCTCGATTCCGGCTGCGCGTGCCTCGTCGACCACGTATTGGATGAGTGGCCGATCGACCAGGGTGAGCATTTCCTTCGGCATCGCCTTGGTGGCCGGCAGGAACCGGGTGCCAAGGCCGGCGACGGGAAAAACGGCTTTGCGGAGGGGGGTGGTCATTCGTCCTTCTTGGTGCTGGAACCAGCGGAAATCCGGGCGGGCGGAGCGAAACAAGACGTCAATACACTTTCTCTATGGTAGCGGGGAACAGGCTGAGAAGGCAAAGCGAACGCGATGAGCATTCTGGTCACCGGCGGAGCCGGCTACATTGGCAGCCACATGGTCTGGCATCTCACCGATGCCGGCGAAAAGGTGGTCGTCCTCGACAATCTGTCGACCGGCTTCGACTGGGCGATCGCGCCGGAGGCGCAGCTCGTCAAAGGCGACAGCGGCGACGAGGCGCTCGTCGGCCGCCTCATCAAGGAACACGAGGTCGAGGCGATCATCCACTTCGCCGCCTCCATCGTCGTACCGGAATCGGTTGCCAATCCGCTCGGCTACTATCTCAACAACACGGTGAAGACGCGGGCGCTGATCGCCGCGGCGGTCGCCGGCGGGGTGAAGCGCTTCATCTTTTCCTCGACGGCGGCGGTCTATGGCACGCCGGCGGTCACGCCAGTCGGCGAGGACGCGCCCCTCCGTCCGGAATCGCCCTACGGCCGCTCCAAGATGATGAGTGAGATGATGCTTGCCGATGCGGCCGCGGCCCACGACCTGCGCTTCGTGGCGCTGCGCTATTTCAATGTCGCCGGCGCCGACCCGGCCGGGCGCACCGGCCAGTCGACGAAGGGCGCCACCCATCTCATCAAGGTTGCCTGCGAGACGGCGCTCGGCAAGCGCGACGAGATCACCGTCTATGGCACAGACTATCCGACGCCCGACGGCACCTGTGTGCGCGACTACATCCACGTCACCGACCTGGTCGCCGCGCACGCCGAAGCGCTGGCCCATCTGCGCGGCGGCGGCGACAACCTGATCGCCAATTGCGGCTATGGCCGCGGCTATTCGGTGCTCGAGGTGATCGACACGGTCAAGGCGGTGTCGGAGCGTGATTTTCCGGTCGTCCTCGGCCCCCGGCGGTCGGGCGATCCGGCGTCGATCGTTGCCTCGCCGGAGCGCATCATGGAGAAGTTCGGCTGGCAGCCACAGCACGACAATCTCGCTGAAATCGTCCAGCATGCACTGGCATGGGAGACGGCGCTGGAGCGGCGCAACCGGCGCGATTGACGCCAGCCGGGTAGCGGGTGCGTCTTGCGGCCGCCCCCGGCGGCAATGCTAAGGTTTGTGCCCGAATCGGGGGATGAGGGACGGCACGGGGGAGAGGCAGGGACGAGAGCGGCATGCGCTTCCTCACCGGCATGGCAGAAAGAGCTGCGGTTTCCGCGGCTTTTGTCGTCGCCGCGGTGGCGATGGCGGTTCTTCTCGCCGCGGCGCCGGCTTGCGCCAGCCAGGCGCCCGACCATTGGGTGAAGAGCTTCTGGCCGACGGCGAAATCGGCCGGCATCTCGTGGCGCACCTATGACAGCACGCTCGGCGACTTCACCCCCGATCCCGACGTGCTGAAGCGGGCCGGCGCCCAGGCCGAATTCAACATGAAGATCTGGAACTATCTCGATCAGATGGTTTCGGACGAACGGCTTTCGGAGGGCAGGACCGCTGTTGCCACCTATGGCACGCTGCTTTCGCGCATCGAACGGAGCTATGGCGTCGACCGCTATATCGTCGCCGCCATCTGGGGCATCGAGAGCCACTACGGCGCCGTGCTCACCAATCCCAGGCTGGTCAAGAACACGATCCGCTCGCTGGCGACGCTCGCCTGGTCGGGCGGGCGGCTGGCGAAATTCGGCCGCAAGCAGCTCGTTTCCGCGCTCAGAATAGTCCAGCGCGGGGATATCAGCGCGGGGGCGATGAACGGATCGTGGGCCGGCGCCATGGGCCAGACGCAATTCATCCCCACCACCTTCGAGGCCTACGCCGTCGACTATGACGGCGACGGCCATCGCAACATCTGGACATCGGTTCCCGATGCGCTGGCCTCGACCGCCAATTACCTGAAGAAGGCCGGCTGGGAGGCGGGCAGGACCTGGGGCTATGAGGTGACGCTGCCGGCTGGGTTCAACACCAGAAAGACCGGCGAGCGGTCGCTGGCCTCATGGACGAAGCTCGGCGCGCGCCGCGCAAACGGCGCCGCCTTCCCGCGCTCCGGCGACAGGGCCAACCTGTGGCTGCCCAATGGCACCGACGGGCCGGTGTTCCTGCTGCTCAACAACTTCCGGGTGCTCAAGCGCTACAACGCGTCGAATTTCTACGCCTTGGCGGTCGGCCACCTGGCCGACCGGCTGCGCGGCGACGGGCCGTTCGTGGCCGCCTGGCCGGCGCACGAGAAGCCGTTCACGCTGCAGGAGAGCAAGAAACTGCAATTGCTGCTCACCATGCACGGCTTCTATGACGGCGACATCGACGGCGATATCGGCAGCGGCAGCCACTCGGCGATCCGCGATTATCAGCGCTCGCTCGGCCTCACGCCGACCGGCGTGGAAAGCCGCGACCTGTTGCGGCGGCTGGAGGCTGCCAAGTAGAATGGCCCCCGGGCGCGGCGCCGCCGCGCAAATGACGCAATGCAAGGCGAGCCTGGGTATTCTCGCCTTCGGGATCGGATCGCAGGAAACGTGCGCCGTCTGCTGGCAATCTTGAGTGTGGGCGTCCTGGCGCTGCTGCTTGCGGCACCGTTCGGCGCGGCCATGGCGCAGCAGGCGCCCCCGCGCGCCGGGCCGCTCGGCTTCTTCGATTTCCTCTTCGGTCCGCGCCAGGTGCGCCCGCCACCTCAGCAGCAGCCACCATCGTCGTCGCGGCGCTCGTCCCGTCCGAGCCAGCCGCCGGTGCCGGTCGCCGAAGTGACGCCCAAGGACCCGAAGGCGCGCAAGATCCTGGTGATCGGCGATTTCGTCGCCGGCGGGCTTGCCTGGGGACTCGACCAGACCTTTGCCGACGAGCCCAAGATTGCCGTCATCGACAAATCGAACAATTCCTCCGGTCTGGTGCGCGACGACTACTACGACTGGAACAAGCAGCTCCCGGGCATCCTCAACGATGCCAAGCCGGACGTCGTGGTCGTCGTCCTCGGCGCTAATGACCGCCAGCAGATGCGCGTCGGCAAGGACCGGCTGACGCTCCATTCCGACAGTTGGGAGAAGGCCTATACCGGGCGCGTCACCAGCATGGCCGACACGCTCAAGGTGTTCGGCCGGCCGTTCTTCTGGGTGAGCGCACCGCCCTTGCGCTCGTCTTCGGCGTCGCGCGACATGGACTATTTCAATGGGCTCTACAAGGCGGCGGTGACGGCGGAAGGCGGTCACTACATCGACATCTGGAACGGCTTCACCGACGACAACGGCAACTACACGTCGTCCGGCCCGGACGTGGACGGCCAGCTGAGGGCGCTGAGAAGCGGCGACGGCATCAATTTCACCCGCGCCGGCCGGCTGAAGCTCGCCTTCTATGTCGAGCGCGAGATCCGCAAGCAGACCGGCATCGGCACCGGCTCGGTCGACCTTTTCGCTTCGGCCAGCCAGAGCAGCCAGATCGAGATCGGCCCCGACGGGGCCAAACGCCTGGTCGGCCCGGTCATCTCGCTGTCCGACCCGCTGCCCGGCGCCAGCCGCGTGCTTGCCGGCGGCACCGACAATCCGGATGCGAAGATGGCGGCCGGCACACCGCAATTCAAGCTGATCGTCGACGGTGTCGTGCCGCCGGCGGTGTCCGGCCGTGCCGACGATTTCACCTGGCCGCCGCGCCAGCGCGCCACGCTCGCCGCGCCGCCCAAGGCCGGCGACGCAGCGGCGGCGGCAGGTGTGTTCCCGTCGGCGAACTAGCTCGCGCGCGTCCGCCTCACGACACATTGATGGCACGCTTGATCGTCAGGGTGCCATGATTGGCGGCAGTTCACCCCAAGCCGCGATACACCAAAAGGGAAGACGGTCCCGATGCACCACGCGCTCACCGGAACTTTCGCAGGAATTGGCCTCGCCATCGCCATGGCCCTGCCGGCCTTTGCCGACGAAACGATTGCGACCAACAAGGGCGATCTCGTCATCCACCCGTTTCACCATGCCTCGATGCTCATCACCTGGAACGGCGTCAGCATTCTGGTCGATCCGGCGCCGCCGGTCTCCGGCGACAAGCCGGCCGACATCACTGCCGAATACAAGGCGGCGCCGACGCCCGACCTGATCCTCGTTACCCACGAGCACGGCGACCACTTCAACGTGCCGATCCTGGAAGCCGTGGCCGGCGCCGACACGGTGCTGGTGACCTGCCAGGACGTCGCCGACAAGTTGCCGGGCGACCTCAAGGCGAAGACCAAGGTGCTTGCCAATGGCGACAGCCTGACGGTGGCGGGCGTGTCGATCGCGGCGGTCGCCGCCTACAACACCACGGCCGACCGCATGAAGTTCCATCCCGAGAAGCGCCACGACAACGGCTACGTGCTGACGCTGGGGGGCAAGCGCATCTACATCGCCGGCGACACCGAAGAGACGCCGGAGATGAAGGCGCTCACGGCGATCGACGTCGCCTTCGTGCCGATGAATCTGCCCTACACCATGTCCATCGAGCAGGCGGCGCAGGCGGTGAAGGACTTTCGGCCGAAGATCGTCTACCCGTACCACTATGCCGGCAGCGACGTGAACGCCTTCAAGAAGCTGGTCGGCGGCGCTGCCGAGGTGCGGCTCAGGGATTGGTATCCGAAGACGGGAACGTAGGGCCGCCTAGGTGTCGCCGAGCTGACGCCTGAGACCGTCGAGGTCGCCGAGGACCCAGAGCTCGGCGATGCGGCCGTCGCGACAGGTGAAGAAGGCGGCGCCGGACCATGACACCGTGCGCCGGGTGGCGGCGACGCCCAGCAGTTCACCGCCGTGGACACCGGTGAACGTCATGCGGGCAGCGGCGCGGTCCGCGCCCTCGATCATGTCGTCGATGATGCAGCAATAATCACCAAGAGCCGCGCGCACTGAGCGGACATAGGCGAGGAAGCCATCGATGTCGTCGGCGGTGACGCCGAGGGAGCCGCGGAAATGGAAGTCGGGAGCGAGGATCGCGTGTGCGGCCGCCTCGTCGCCGCGGTTCCAGACCTCGTCGTAGAAGCGTTCGACGAGTGTGCGGGATGTGGCAGCGGGACCATCATGCATCCGTTCGTTCTCCGTCATGGTGCGGGCGAAGCGAGAATCGAACCATGGGGCCTCGATCCTTCGAGGCCCCGCTTCGCGGGGCACCTCAGGATGAGGAACGACTTCAGCGCGGCAGGGTGGTCTCGCCCATCAAATGCTTGTCGACGGCGTGGGCGCACTGGCGACCCTCGCGGATGGCCCAGACGACCAGAGACTGGCCGCGGCGCATGTCGCCACAGGCGAACACCTTGTCGGCGCTCGCCTTGTATTCCTTGACGTTAGCCAGAACGTTGCCGCGCTTGTCGAGGTCAAGGCCGAGATCCTTGATCATGCCGTCCTGCACGGGGCCAAGGAAGCCCATGGCGAGCAGGACGAGATCGGCCTTGATCTCGAATTCCGATCCCTCGATCGGCTTCATCCTGTCGTCGACGCGGATGCAATGGAGCGCGGTGACCCCGCCGTCCTTGCCCTCGAAATGCTGGGTCATGACGGCGAAATCGCGTTCGACGCCTTCTTCCTGCGAGGACGAGGTGCGGAGCTTCATCGGCCAGTCCGGCCAGGTCAGCTGCTTGTTCTCCTTGTCCGGCGGACGCTGGAGAATCTCGATCTGGGTAACAGAAGCGGCGCCCTGACGGTTGGAGGTTCCGATGCAGTCGGAGCCGGTGTCGCCGCCGCCGATGACGACGACATGCTTGCCGTCGGCGAGGATGGGCAGAACGTTGCCGAGCGGCTCGTCGCTGACGCGACGGTTCTGCTGCGGCAGGAACTCCATGGCGAAATGGATGCCGTCGAGGTCGCGGCCGGGGATGGGCAGGTCGCGCGGCTTCTCGGCGCCGCCGGCGAGCACCACGGCGTCGTGCTTCTCGACCAGCTCGGCGACGTCGAGCTCGATGCCGACATGGACGTTGCAGTGGAAGGTGACGCCCTCCGCCTCCATCTGGGTGACGCGCCGCTCGATCTGGCGCTTCTCCATCTTGAAGTCGGGGATGCCGTAACGCAGCAGGCCGCCGGGCCGGGCGTTCTTTTCATAGACGTGGACATCGTGGCCGGCGCGGGCAAGCTGCTGGGCTGAGGCGAGGCCCGCCGGGCCGGAGCCGACGACCGCCACCGACTTGCCGGTCTTCACGGCGGCGGGAAGTGGTACGATCCAGCCCTCCTGCCAGCCGCGATCGACGATGGCGCATTCGATCGTCTTGATGGTGACCGGTTCCTCGATGATGTTGAGCGTGCAGGAGGCCTCGCACGGCGCCGGGCAGACGCGGCCGGTGAATTCCGGAAAATTGTTGGTCGAGTGCAGGTTCTTGAGCGCCCTCAGCCACTCGCCGCGATAGATGAGATCGTTCCAGTCGGGGATCTGGTTGTTCACCGGGCAGCCGGTGTGACAGTAGGGGATGCCGCAATCCATGCAGCGCGCCGCCTGGTCGCGGGTCGCCTCCTCCGACAGCGGGATGATGAACTCGCGATAGTGGCGCACGCGATCTCCGGCCGGCGCATAGCGCCGGTCGCGACGGTCGATCTCGAGGAATCCGGTGATCTTGCCCATGTCGGTTACTCGCCAGCCAGACGCAGCGGCTCGGCCCGTTCGCGCGCCTCGAGTTCGGCGAGAGCCCGGCGATACTCGACCGGCATGACCTTGCGGAATTTCGGCAGGAAGCTCTCCCAGTTGTCGAGGATCTCGGCGGCACGCTTCGATCCCGTGAACTGGCGGTGACGGGTGATGAGGGTGCGCAGGCGCGCGGCATCGTTGCGGGTCATGTCGCTGAGAATGTGGACCAGCCCGCCGGTCTCCATGTCGCCGGCCTGATGCAGCTCGCGCTCGCTGAGCTCCTCCTCCTCGGGGATCGGCTCGAGGTCGACCATCGCCATGTTGCAGCGGGTCTCGAAGGTGTTGTCCTCGTCGAGAACGTAGGCGATGCCGCCCGACATGCCGGCGGCAAAGTTGCGCCCCGTCCAGCCGAGAACGACGACGACGCCTCCGGTCATGTATTCGCAGCAATGGTCGCCGGTGCCTTCGATCACGGCGACGGCGCCGGAGTTCCTGACGGCGAAGCGTTCGCCGGCGATGCCGCGGAAGTAGCACTCGCCGGAGATGGCGCCGTAGAGCACCGTGTTGCCGACGATGATCGACTCTTCCGGCACGATGCCGGAGTCTTCCGGCGGGCGCACCACCAGCCGGCCGCCGGAGAGGCCCTTGCCGACGTAGTCGTTGGCCTGGCCGATGAGGTCCATGGAGACGCCGGCCGCCGCCCAGGCGCCGAAGCTCTGGCCGCCGGTGCCGGTCAGCGTGATGGCGATGGTGTCCTCGGGCAGGCCGGTCAGGCCGTAGCGCTTGGCAACCTCGCCGGAGAGCATGGCGCCGACGGAGCGGTCGGTATTTCTGATCGTGGTCTCGATCTTGACCGGCTTGCGGTTCTCCAGCGCCGGCTTGGCCTCGGCGATCAGCTTGCGATCGAGGATGTCGTGGATCGGATGGTTCTGCGTCTCCGAGTTGAAGATGGCGACCTCGGACGGCACCTCCGGCTTGTGGAACAGGCGCGAGAAATCGAGGCCCTTGGCCTTCCAGTGGTCGACGACGGCCGACTTGTCGAGCATCTGCATCTGCCCGATCATTTCGGAGACCTTGCGATAGCCGAGCTTGGCCATCATCTCGCGCACTTCCTCGGCGAGGAAGAAGAGATAGTTGATGACGTGCTCCGGCTTGCCGGTGAAACGCTTGCGCAGCACCGGGTCCTGGGTAGCGATGCCGACCGGGCAGGTGTTGAGGTGGCACTTGCGCATCATGACGCAGCCGGCGGCGATCAGCGGCGCGGTGGCGAGGCCGAATTCGTCGGCGCCAAGCAGGGCGCCGACGATGACGTCGCGGCCGGTGCGGATGCCGCCGTCGACCTGCACGGCGATGCGGCCGCGCAGCCGGTTGGCGACCAGCGTCTGGTGGGTCTCGGAGAGGCCGATCTCCCAGGGGCTGCCGGCGTGCTTGATCGAGGTCAGCGGCGAGGCGCCGGTGCCGCCGTCATAGCCGGCGATGGTGACATGGTCGGCGCGCGCCTTGGAGACGCCGGCGGCGACCGTGCCGACGCCGACCTCGGAGACGAGCTTGACCGAGACGAGGCCGGTCGGGTTGACGTTCTTGAGGTCGAAGATGAGCTGCGCCAGGTCCTCGATCGAATAGATGTCGTGGTGCGGCGGCGGCGAAATGAGGCCGACGCCGGGCGTCGAATGGCGCACGCGGGCGATGGTCGCGTCGACCTTGTGGCCGGGCAGCTGGCCGCCTTCGCCGGGCTTGGCACCCTGCGCCATCTTGATCTGCATCATGTCGGAGTTGACCAGGTACTCCGTCGTCACGCCGAAACGGCCGGAGGCGACCTGCTTGATCGCCGAGCGCATGGAATCGCCGTTGGCCATCGTCTTGAAGCGGTCGGATTCCTCGCCACCCTCGCCGGTGTTCGAGCGGCCGCCGATGCGGTTCATGGCGATGGCCAGCGTCGTGTGTGCCTCGCGGCTGATCGAGCCGAAGCTCATGGCACCGGTGGCGAAGCGCTTGACGATCTCCTTGGCCGGCTCGACCGCCTCCAGCGGCACAGGCTGGCGTCCGTCCTCCTCGGCCGACTTGATGCGGAAGAGGGAGCGGATGGTGAGGTGCTTCTCCTCGTCCTCGTTCACCAGCCGGGAGAACTCACGATACGTCTCCAGGGCGTCGCCGCGCACGGCATGCTGCAGCGCCGAGATGGTCTCGGAGCGCCAGACATGGGATTCGCCGCGCAGCCGGAAGGCGTAGTCGCCGCCGACTTCGAGCGAATCGGCCAGCACCGGGGAATCGCCGAAGGCGTCGCGATGGCGCCTCACCGTCTCGGTGGCGATCTCGGCACAGCCGGCGCCCTCGATGGTGGTGGCGGTGCCGGTGAAATAGCGGGCAACGAAGTCGCTCTTCAGGCCGATCGCGTCGAAGATCTGGGCGCCACAATAGGACTGGTAGGTCGAGATTCCCATCTTGGCCATGACCTTGAGCAGGCCCTTGTCGATCGCCTTGATGTAGCGGTGGATGGCCTCTTCCGCGTCGACGTCGTGGGGCAGGTCGCGCGCCATGGCGGCGAGCGTGTCAAAGGCGAGGTAGGGATTGATCGCCTCGGCGCCGTAGCCGGCCAGAACGCAGAAGTGATGCACCTCGCGGGCGTCGCCGGTCTCGACGACCAGCCCGACGGAAGTCCTCAGGCCCTGGCGGATGAGATGATGATGCACGCCGGCGGTCGCCAGCAGCGCCGGAATCGGCACGCGGTCGGGCCCGACCATGCGGTCGGACAGGATGATGATGTTGATGCCGGCGCGGACGGCCTCCTCAGCCTTGGCGCACAGCGCATCGAGCGCATTGCTCATGCCGTCGGCGCCGCCATCGACCGGGAAGGTGATGTCGAGCGTCTGGGACTTGAACGGGTTGCCGTCCATGTTGCCGATGGCGCGGATCTTCTCCAGGTCCTCGTTGGTGAGGATCGGCTGGCGCACCTCGAGGCGCTTGCGGCGGCCCTGGCCCTCGCTGTCGAACAGGTTGGGGCGCGGGCCGATGAACGAGACGAGGCTCATCACCAGCTCCTCGCGGATCGAGTCGATCGGCGGGTTGGTGACCTGGGCGAAGTTCTGCTTGAAGTATGTATAGAGCGGCTTCGACTTGTCCGACATGGCCGAGATCGGCGCGTCGTTGCCCATCGAGCCGATGCCCTCCTGGCCGGTGACCGCCATCGGGGTCATCAGCAGCTTGAGGTCTTCCTGGGTGTAGCCGAAGGCCTGCTGGCGATCGAGCAGCGACACGTCGGAGCGCGCGCTGGTGACCGGCACCGGCGGCAGCTCTTCGAGCACAATCTGGGTGCGCCCAAGCCACTGTTTGTAAGGCTTGGCATTGGCCAGCTCCGCCTTGATCTCGGCGTCGTCGATGATGCGTTCCTGCTCGAGGTCGATGAGCAGCATCTTGCCCGGCTGCAGGCGCCACTTCTGAACGATGCGGCTCTCCGCGACCGGCAGCACGCCGGCTTCCGAGGCCATGATCACCTCGTCGTCGGCAGTCACCATGTAGCGCGCGGGGCGCAGGCCGTTGCGGTCGAGCGTGGCGCCGATCTGCTTGCCGTCGGTGAAGGCGACGGCGGCGGGGCCGTCCCACGGCTCCATCAGCGCGGCGTGGTATTCGTAAAAGGCGCGGCGGTCCTCGTCCATGAGCGGGTTGCCCGCCCATGCCTCGGGGATCAGCGTCATGGCGGCGTGGGGCAGCGAATAGCCGCCGCGCACGAGGAACTCGAGCGCGTTGTCGAAGCAGGCGGTGTCCGACTGGCCCTCGTAAGAGATCGGCCAGAGCTTGGAGATGTCGTTGCCGAACAGCGGCGAGGAGGCGGTCGCCTGGCGCGCCGCCATCCAGTTGACGTTGCCGCGCACCGTGTTGATCTCGCCGTTGTGGCTGACGAAGCGGTAGGGATGCGCCAGCCGCCAGGACGGGAAGGTGTTGGTCGAAAAACGCTGATGGACCAGGGCCAGCGCCGACTCGAAATCCGGGTCGTGCAGGTCGCGGTAATAGGCGCCGAGCTGGTAGGCCAGGAACATGCCCTTGTAGACCAGCGTCCGGCACGACATGGAGACGACGTAGAAATCGTTCTTGAGGCCGGTATAGCGCTCGTAGATGCGCGCCGAGATGACCTTGCGCACGATATAGAGCTTGCGTTCGAAATCGTCGTCGTCGGTGACGCTGGCGCCGCGGCCGATGAACACCTGGCGGTGATAAGGCTCGGTGATGGCGATCTCGGGAGCGTGCGACAGCTCGGAGTTGTCGACCGGCACGTCGCGCCAGCCGAGCAGCACCTGGCCCTCGTCGGCGACGCCTTCGGCGACGATCTTCTCCATGTCGGCGCGCAGCTTCGCGTCCTGCGGCATGAAGATATGGCCGACGGCATACTGGCCGGGGGCGGGGAGCGTGAAGCCCAGCCGCTTCGCCTCGGCGAGGAAGAACTTGTGCGGGATCTGCACCAGCATGCCGGCGCCGTCGCCCATCTTGGGGTCGGCGCCGACGGCGCCGCGATGGGTGAGGTTCAGGACGATCTTCAGGCCGTCCTCGACGATGCGGTGGGACTTCCTGTTGTGCAGATTGACGATGAAGCCGACACCACAGGCATCGCGCTCGTGGAGTGGGTCGTAGAGGCCCTGGGCGGTGGCAGAAGCGGGCAGAGTGGCGGTTTTGGCCGCCGGGCGTGCGCTCGCCCCGCTGGTCGTCACCGCACCGTTCCCTTCCACGATCCTGGACATACCCGCCCTCTCATTCTCTCGCCGAGCGTCGCCTGTCCCGGTCGGTTGCCTGACAAAGACCGACATCCGGGGCCTTGCTCGTCGCAAGTGTTCATAAGCCGCCCGCTGTGGCGGCGTGAGCCTTGTACCCTACCCCCGGTCGACCGCGGCACCGGCTGACGTCGCTTTGCGACCCCGCCGGCAGGCCGTCCCGCTGCGGCCACCAATTGGACAGTAGTCCTGTCCTATTCCACACAACATGACAGATTTCGCCCCTATCGGCAAGATGCCGCACGAGTGCCGGTGATTATGTTGTTTGAGGCCGGCGAGCGCAAACGCTGTTTGAGTTTACGTACGCAATTGGAGCGGCTCTCAACAGGCGCAGCCGGCTGGTGGTCACGCCAGCGTGACGCGGCTGTGCGAACTGAGCACACCGTCTTGATTTTCCATTGATGGGCCGGATCGAAAGACTGCCCCCCGTCAGCAACGGCCGTCCCGGCCGATCTGGAGGAGAAGATTTCATGACAGCGATTGCCAAGTCCGTTTCCAGTGCGGTTCTCGCCAGCGCCCTTGCCGCGGCGCTCGGTTCCTTCGTCGCCGCGCCGGCCTTTGCCGACGACATGATGGCCGGCGACGCGATGCACACGCCGGACAACACCAAGACCCAGATGGCCACGGGCAAGTTCGAGGAGTGCTACGGCGTGGCACTCGCCGGCCAGAACGACTGCGCCGCCGGCGCGCATTCCTGTGCGGGCACCTCGACGGTCGATTACGACCCGGCGTCGTTCCAGCTCGTGCCGAAGGGCACCTGCACCACCATGATGACGCCGAACGGCGGCCACGGCACCCTGCAGGCGATGTAGGCAGCGCGTTCCCAGGCGCGACGGGCGGGCGATCCTCAAGTCGCCCGCCCGCGATCGATCCAAGCATACAGGGGAGGCGGGCGATGCCCCCGCAGGACGAGCAACGCTGGAGCGAGCGGCCGCTGCCGCCGAGGGCCGGCGTCGGCCTGAAGCCGGAGCATTACGCGGCGATCCTGGCTGAGGAACCCGACGTCGGCTGGTTCGAGATCCATGCCGAGAACTACATGGGCGCCGGCGGGCCGCCGCACCGCTATCTGTCGGCGATCCGCGACCGCTACCCGCTGTCGCTGCATGGCGTCGGCCTGTCGATCGGCGCCGAACGCCAACTCGACCGCGCGCACCTCAAGCGCCTGAAAGTGCTCAACGAGCGCTACCGGCCGGGCATGTTTTCGGAACATCTCGCCTGGTCGACACACGAGACCGTCTTTTTCAACGACCTCTTGCCGCTGCCCTACAACCCGGCCTCGGTGCAGAGGGTCGCCGACCATATCGACGAGGTGCAGGAGACGGTCGGCCGGCGCATGCTGCTGGAAAACCCGTCCGCCTATCTCATCTTTGCCGAAAGCACGATGAGCGAGATCGATTTTCTCGCCGAAGTGGCCCGGCGCACCGGTTGCGGCCTGCTGCTCGACGTCAACAATGTCCAGGTCTCGGCGGTCAACCTCGAGACCGACGCGATCGCCTATCTCGATGCCTTCCCGGTGGAACATGTCGGCGAGATCCATCTTGCCGGCTATGCGCCGGAGGACGACGTCAAGGGGCACCCACTGCTCATCGACGCCCACGACCGGCCGATCGACCCTTATGTCTGGGGGCTCTACGAGCATACGATCGCGCGCACCGGTCCGGTGCCGACGCTGATCGAATGGGACAACGAGGTGCCGGAATGGCCGGTGCTGTTCGCCGAGGCGCAGCGCGCCGACGTGGTCCTCGCCGACGCCGCGGCGAGACAGGAGAAGACCCTTGCGCTCGCTGGCTGACGTTCAGGCGGAATTCGCCGCCGCGCTGCGCGATCCGATTGTTCCGGTGCCCGCCGGCCTGGTCGGCCCCGACCGCGAGCCGGCGCCGCGCCGCTTCGCCGTCTATCGCAACAATGTCATCGTCGGCATGGTCAATGCGCTGCGCTCATCCTTTCCGGTCACCGAGCGCATCGTCGGCGAGGACTTCTTTCAGGCGATGGCGCGCGCCTACGCGCTGGCCGAGCCGCCAAGCTCGCCGGTACTGATGGACTACGGCGCCACGTTTGCCGATTTCATCGCCGGCTTCGCGCCGGCGGCCTCGCTGCCATACCTGCCCGATATCGCCCAAATCGAGCGGGCATGGCGCGAGGCGTATCATGCCGCCGATGCGGAGCCGCTGACCGCCGAGGACTTCTCTGCCGTCGGTGCGGGGGAAATCGCCCGCCTCAGGCTCGAACTACACCCGTCGCTGAGGCTCGTCAGGTCGCGCTTTCCGGTGCAGACCATCTGGACGATGAACGCCTCCGACGGCGAGGTCCGTCCGGTCGACCTCGCCCAGGCCGAGGATACGCTGATCGTGCGCCCCGACGCAGAGGTCGAGGTGCGCCGGGTGCCGCCGGGCGGCGCCGCCTTGGTTGCGGCCCTCGCCGGGGGCGCGACGCTGGGCGAGGCTGCCGCTCGGGCGATGGCCGAGGACGCGCGCTTCGATCTCGCCGGCAACCTCTCCGGGCTCATCGCCGCCGGCGCCATCACGGCAATCGTCAGGACCGGACAAGGGGCAACGACATGACCATGAACATGACCGACGCGCCGCCGTCGATGGCGGCCCCGATGGGCCATGTCGGCTGGCGCACCGCCTGGCTGTGGTTCCAGTCGGTGGCCATGCTGGCGCTGCGCTTTGCGCTCGCCGTGCCGTTCTACCGTTCCGGCCTCACCAAGTGGGACGGCTTCCTGTCGCTCTCGCCGAAGACCGCCTACCTGTTTGAGAACCAGTTCCAGCTGCACATCTTCGGCAACGCCTATCCGTTTCCCTATCCGGACGTGATGGCGCTGTTGTCGGGGACGGGCGAGATCGTCTTTCCGATCCTGCTGGTCCTCGGGCTGGCCACGCGCTTCGCGGGGCTCGGCACGCTCGGCATGACGGCGATCATCTTCCTGACCTACCCCGAGCATTGGCCGAGCGAGGGCCTGCCCTGGGCAGCGATGTCGCTCACGATCATGGCCTTCGGCCCGGGCCGCATCGCACTTGACGCTTTGGTCGCACGCCTTATCCGCCATTGACCGCTTGCACGGACCCGCGCTCCGCCCCTAAGGAAGCGCATGATCTTTGCCAGCGACAATTGGGCGGGCGCCTCGCGAAAAATCGTCGACGCGCTTGCCGAAGCGGCCCAAAGCGGCCATCCCGCCTATGGCGCCGACGACATCACCAAGGCCGTCGAGCGCCGTTTCTCCGAATTGTTCGAGCGCGAGGTGACGGTCTTCCTCGTCGCCAGCGGGACGGTCGCCAACGCCCTGGCGCTCAGCGCCTATGCGCGGCCGGGCGGTGTCGTCTTCTGCCACGCGCAAGCGCATATCGCGGTCGACGAGGCGGGCGCCGTGCCCTTTTTCGGCGGCGGCATCACACTGACCACGCTCGATGGGCCCCTCAGCAAGCTCGAACCGTCGATGCTCGCGACCGCGCTCGAACGCATGAAGGGCCACGTTCCCCATAGCGGTCAGGCGATTGCGGTCAGCGTGTCCCAGCTCACCGAGCTGGGGGCGCTCTACCGACCTGCTGACGTGCGTGCCATTGCCGATATCGCCCATGCTCATGGCTGTGCCGTCCATATGGACGGGGCAAGGCTGGCCAATGCGATTGACGCGCTGAAGTGCTCGCCGGCCGACATCACCTGGCGGGCCGGCGTCGATGTGCTCTCCTTCGGCGGTACCAAGAATGGCTGCCTCGCGGCCGAAGCGGTGGTCTTCTTCGACGAGAAGCCGGTGCGCGACGCGCTCTTCCAGAGGCAGCGGGCCGGCCAGGGCTATTCCAAGAACTGGTTCATCGCCGCCCAGCTCGGCGCCTATCTCAAGGACGATCACTGGCTCACGCTTGCCGGCCATGCCAACGGCATGGCGGCGCGGCTGGCGGCAGCGATCGAGCAATCGGGAGAAGGACGGCTGGCCGTGAAAGCCGACGGCAACGAGGTCTTCGCGGTTCTGTCGAAGGCGGCGGATGAGCGGCTCAACCGAGCCGGCGTCGTCCATTATCCCTGGTCGGTCGAGACTCTGCCCCAGGATGCGCGGCCCGGGCCGGACGAGATATTGGTGCGGCTGATTTGCAGCTGGCAGACGACGCCGGAAGAGATCGACGGCTTCACCGAGGTCCTGGCGGGACGGTAGCTGGTTCACGTGGAACCTCCCTCGCTGGAGAGCGGAGGGAGGCCGACGCAGCGGCTGGGAGGGGTCATGGGCAAGGACGCGGCGGATTTCATGTTGAGGCCGGTCAGAACGGCCGGCGACGTGGCGACCGCGGGTCGCCTCTTTCAGGAACTTGCGGATTGGTATGCCGTGGAGGGAATTGATCTCTGCTTCCAGGGCTATGCCGAGGAGCTGGCCGGGCTGCCGGGCAAATACGCTCCGCCGGTGGGCGAGCTGCTGATTGCCTGGACACCGTCAGGCGAGGCGCTGGGCTGCATCGCGGTGCGCCCGTTCCGCGACGATATCTGCGAGATCAAGCGGCTCTACGTGAAGCCGTCGGCGCGTGGCCTGGGGGTGGGCCGGGCGCTCGGCGACGCGATCATGGGCGCGGCACGCGACCTTGGCTACGCTCGAGCGCTGCTCGACACCGCCTCGTTCATGGCCGCCGCGGCGCGGGTCTACGAATCCCTCGGCTTCCGCGATGTGGCGCCCTACTACGACAATCCCTATGCCGGCGGCGACCAGGCGTGGGACGTCCGCTTCCTGGGCGCCGATCTCTAGATACGAAAAGAGCGCCCCGCGGGGCGGGGCGCTCTCCTCATCAAGACCGGGGCCGCCAAGAGGCTAGGCGGCGACCTGGTCGATCTGCGCCGGCTTCTGGGTGGCGTTGATCGCGATGGTGCGCGGCTTCATGGCCTCGGGAATGTTGCGCACGAGGTCGACATGGAGCAGGCCGTTCTCCAGGGTCGCGCCTTTCACTTCAACGTGGTCGGCGAGCTGGAAGCGGCGCTCGAAAGCGCGCGAGGCGATACCGCGATAGAGGAACTCGTTGTCTTTCTGCTCCTCGCTGCCCTTCTTCTCGCCCTTCACGGTGAGCACGTTCTCCTTCGATTCGATGGAGAGGTCGGCCTCGCCGAAGCCGGCGACCGCCATGGTCACGCGGTAGGCGTTCTCGCCGGTGCGCTCGATGTTGTAGGGGGGGTAGGTCGGGACGGTGCCGTCACTGCCGGACAGCGAATTGAACAGATTGAACATCCGGTCGAAGCCGACGGTGGAGCGATAGAGCGGGCTGAGGTCAAAAGTACGCATGGTCTGGTCCTCCAGATGAGCGACAAGAGTTGAGGAACATTGGCGGCCCGCCGTTCTGGCCGGGCTTGATGCCGTTCCCCGCGGACCCGTTTGGCGTCCGCAGCCAATAGGTGGGCATGGCCAAATCCTGAATCAAGACCCGGCAAAGGCCGGGAAGCCCCGCGAAACGGCCCGCCAACCTGAACCTCACATGAACGGCCGCTTCGGGCCGCGTTCAGCCCGGATCGGCATACTGGCGACAAGTTCGATCGGCGGCGGCTTCCCCCGACACACGCACCCGCCCCGATCGCGGCAACAGGCCGGCGTCGATCCCGCCCCCCTCCGATGCCGGATCCTGTGAATGTCGGCGGCGTTCCTTGAAAAGGGGCGCCGCCGATGCATTTTCCGCCGTCCTTGCTTGAGCGCCCCTGGTGGCTGCACTAATCAGGATACGCCGGGCCGACAGGGCGCCAGCGGCGGAGCATTGGTCGGTGGACACGGAACTTCACGAAATCGACGGTAACCCGGTTCCGCCCGGCGCGACGGTGGGCAGCACGCTCGCCAGCGACGGCGTGCGATTGCGCTATGCCCGCTGGCGGCCGACGACGCGCAAGACGCTCGGCACCGTCTGCCTGCTGCAGGGACGCGGCGAGCAGATCGAAAAATACCTCGAGACGATCGCCGAGCTGCGCGGCCGCGGATTTGCCGTCGCTACCTTCGACTGGCGCGGGCAGGGCGGGTCGGAGCGGCGGTTGCGCAACCCGATGAAGGGTCATGTCGACAGCTTCGAGGAATACGACCGCGACCTCGAGGCCTTCATGCAGCATGTGGCCTTGCCCGATTGCCCGCCGCCGCATTTTGCGCTCGCCCATTCGACCGGAGCGCTGGTGTGTCTCAGGGCGACGCGGGGCGGACGCGTGCGCTTCTCGCGCCTGGTGCTAGTGTCGCCGCTGATCGGGCTCGGCAAGACGCGCCCGAGCCAGCCCACTGCCTTCCGCATCGCCGCCTTCATGACCGCCATCGGCCTCGGCGAGCTCACCATCCCCGGCAGCCAGGCGCTGACCATCGACAAGGTGCCGTTCGAAGGCAACCTCCTGACGGACGACCCGGCGCGCTACCAGCGCACCATCGATCTCTTCACCAGGCTGCCGCAGGTTTCCGTCGGCGCGCCGACCTTCGGCTGGCTCTACGCCGCCTGCCGGGCGATGAACGAGGCGAACGAGCCGGATTTCGGACCGGCTGTCCGCGTACCGGCGCTGATCGTCAGCGGCGCGCTCGACCGGCTGGTGTCGCTGACGGCGGCCGAGGGGCTGGCGGCGGCGCTGCGTGCCGGCGGCCAGGTGGTCATCCCCGGCGCGCACCACGAGATCATGATGGAGCGCGACGCGATCCGCGCGCAGTTCTGGGCGGCCTTCGAGGCCTTCGTGCCGGGTTCGGGCTGACTGGGCTACGCGGAAACGTCCGCGAGCATCGCCTGCGCCGCCGCATGCACCCGCCGGTCACCGGTGGCGAGGACGCGCCCGCCGCTCGCCGCCGAGCCGCCCTCCCAACTGGTGACCTGGCCACCGGCGCCACGGATGATCGGGATCAGCGCAACGATGTCGTAGGGCTTCAGCCCCGCCTCGATGACCATATCGGCATGGCCGGCGGCGACCATGCAATAGGCGTAGCAGTCGGTGCCGTAGCGGGCGAGCTGCACGGCGGCCTCGACGCGGTCGTAGGCGACCCGGTCGGCGCCCTTGAACAGGGCCGGGGTGGTGGTGAAGAGCGCCGCGCCCGCCAGCGCGCCGCAGGCACGCGTCTTGAGCGGTACGACGCGTCCGTCCGGTCCGCGATACCAGGCGCTTTCGCCATCGCCCCAGTAGCGCTCGCGGGTGAAGGCCTGGGCCATCATGCCGAAGACCGGCACGCCCTTGTGCAGGAGGCCGATCAGTGTGCCCCAGACCGGCAGGCCGGTGATGAAGGCGCGGGTGCCGTCGATCGGGTCGAGCACCCAGACATAATCGGCGTCGGCGCGTTCGTTGCCGTGCTCCTCGCCGACGATGCCGTGATCCGGATAGGTGTCGCCGATCAGGCGGCGCATGGCGGTCTCGGCCGCTCGGTCGGCGACGGTCACCGGATCGAAGCCGGAAGAGCCCTTACTCTCCACCGACAGAGCTGCCCGAAAATGCGGCATGATCGAATCAGCGGCAATTTCGGCCAATTCGTCGACGAATTTCGGGAGGTCGGAAAGGTCTGAAATCATGGCATATCACGCCGATTTGTTGGGCAGCAGGCGGCTGACTGCGTCCAGTCTTTAATTATAACCCTTTGAAATACAACGTCGATTTTCCCGGGTGTGACAAGATTTCACCACAGGGCAACCGATTACATTTTCTCCCGCCTCGCGACTTGATATTTCGCACTGCGGGGGCAAAATATTGCGGTGCAATAGCGATATCGCACTGCCCTCCTTGGGCGTTTCCTCCCTAGACTTGGGCCGCCTCGCGTAAGCGAGCGGCCCTTTTTCTTGCCGTGCATTCACCGGACGCGACAGCGGCGCACCTATTCGGCCGCCTCGGGCTGCGACAGGAAGCCGGCCTCGAAGGCCTTGCCGAGTTCGCGCACGAGGTGGGCGAGGTCGGCGGAGAGCTGCACGAAGCCGCCATGGGTCGCGAGCGTGCGCTCGTCCATATAGAGGCTGCGGTTGACCTCGATCTGCACGGTGTGAAGACCACGCGCCGGCTGGCCGTAATGCTCGGTGATGAAGCCGCCGGCATAGGGCTTGTTGCGGCTGACCGCGTAACCGCGCCGGGTGAGGATCTGGGCGGAGAGGTCGGTCAGCTCGGGGGCGCAGCTGGTGCCGTAGCGGTCGCCGAGGACGACGTCTGGGCGTGGCCGGCCGTAGCCGCCGCGCACGGTCGAGGGCATGGAGTGGCAGTCGATCAGCACCGCCAGTCCAAACGCCGCGCGGGTGTCGACAACCAGTTGCCTGAGCACGCGGTGAAAGGGCTTGTAGACGGCGTCGATGCGGGCGAGCGCCGCGTCGACCGCGAGCGGGCGGGCGTAGATCTCCTCGCGCTCGGCGACGATGCGCGCGATGGTGCCGAGCCCGCCGGCGACGCGCACCGAGCGGACATTGGCATAGGTCGGCAGCGCGCCGGCGAACATCTTGGGGTCGAGCTCGTAGGGCTCGCGGTTCACGTCCAGCCAGGCGCGCGGGAAGTTGGCCCTGAGCAGCGGCGCGCCGAGCGCCGCGGCTTCCAGCATCAGCGCATCGACATGGGTGTCCTCGGAGCGGCGGATCGCCTGGGCATCGAGGCGCGAGGCGGCGAGGAAATCGACCGGATAGCAACTGCCGCTATGCGGCGAAGACAGGACGATCGGCAGGTCATGGCACCGGGGTGCGACAACCTCAAAGGCCGGACGGCCGGAGAAATCGGGGAATGTTTCCATCTGGCGTCGCACACGCACGTCAGCTACGGGGCCGCTCCGCCGGTGATGTTGCCAAGATCGAAGGGGCCTGTCCACAGCCCCGACGCCCCGCATTTCCGCCGCTATTCACGCGATCTTTACTCGGGTAAGGATAATCGGTGAGGCCGTTTCGGCCCGACGAATCGCGAGGGTTCAAGAATTCCGACGATGTCCCGAATCCTGCTTGCCGAAGACGACAACGACATGCGTCGCTTCCTGGCCAAGGCGTTGCAGAACGCCGGGCATGACGTGGTTTCGTTCGACAACGGCCGCTCGGCCTATGAGCGCATCCGCGAGGAGCCGTTCACGCTTCTGCTGACCGACATCGTGATGCCGGAGATGGACGGCATCGAGCTGGCGCGGCGGGCGACCGAGCTCGACCCCGATCTCAAGGTGATGTTCATCACCGGTTTCGCCGCCGTCGCCCTCAATCCGGATTCGAACGCCCCCAAGGACGCCAAGGTCCTGTCCAAGCCGTTCCACCTCAAGGATCTGGTCAACGAGGTCGAGAAGCTGCTGGCGGCGTGAGGTCGCGGCAGCCGACAAGGCTTGAAGCAGCCCCAGCCTGCCTGATATAGCGTGGCCTCTTGTCGCCTGGGGGTTCCCGTCCCCGGCGGCCAGGATGGGCGGTTAGCTCAGCGGGAGAGCACTACGTTGACATCGTAGGGGTCACTGGTTCGATCCCAGTACCGCCCACCATCTTTTCAAGCACTTAGCGGCTGTTTACGTAGTGTGCGGTGGTTCATTGAACCAACGTCGTCCAATTCCAGCGCGACTGCGGGCTGAAGGCAGGGTCAGGCGCACGGTCACAAGGTCATGGCAGGCGGCGAACAGCACACCCCGGAGGAAGACCATGCCGTCCGCATGACGGTCATGCGGGCTCTGGAGCGCGCGTGGACCGGCCGCGTTGCCGAGGCCATCGCGATGCTTTCGGCCGATGCAGCAGTGATGAGAAGCTCCTTCGGCTGCACGACGCTGGGCAGGCTCACGCTCGAAAGCGGCCGTCCCGTCGAGGCGCTCCACGCCTTCAACAGGGCGGCCGCGCTGGCGCCTGCCAGCGGCGAAGCACGCTGCAATTGCGGCGTGGCGCTGCAGCAGCTTGGCCGGCTCGGCGAGGCGCTGGCAGCCTATGACGAGGCCATCCGCCTGCAACCTGCCAACGTCACCACCCACTTCAATCGCGGGGTCGTGCTGCGCCTCGCCAATCGGCTCGATGAGGCCGAGGCCGCCCTCGGCCGCGCCGCCGCGCTCGATCCGACCATGCTCGATGCACACGTCAACCGCGGCCTCTTGTGCATGATGCTCGGCCGCCCTCGCGAGGCCCTGGCGAGCTTCGACCGGGCGTTGGCGCTCAGCCCGGGCAACGCGGAAATCCTCCAGGCGCACGCTGCGGCCCTGCGGGCGCTGGGACAGCCGGTTACGCGACCGCCGGCCGCACCGCCTCCGCCACCATCACCGCCGGGGGCGCAGGCCGCCATCGCACGGAGCCGCGTGCTGATCGAACTGGAGCGATACGAAGAGGCGCTGGCTCTGGTCGCCCCGGTGCCGCGGCAGGGCCCGGCCGGCGCGCAGGCGCTGATGGCGAAGGCTGCGGCGCTTTGGAAGCTTGGGCGGGTCAGCGAGACTCTCGGTGTCGGTGAAGCGGCGCTGCGCCTCGATCCGCGGAATGCCGAGATTCGCGAGGAGTTTTCCTATTACTGCCTCAAGCTCGGCGATTTCGAGCGCGGTTGGACAGAGTACGAATATCGGCTCGAGCGGTCGCAGCGGCGGATCCAGACGCTGGGGCTCGCCGCACCGGTATGGCGGGGCGAAGACCTCTCCGGCAAAAGCGTGCTGGTGCTGACCGAGCAGGGCCACGGCGATACGCTGCAATTCGTTCGCTACCTGCGCCTCATGCATGAGCGCGGCGCGGTGCTGACGGGGGCGTTCCAGCCGGCGCTGCGCAACGTCCTGCCATCCTGTCCGGTGCCGGTGACGTGGATCGAGGCCGACGAGGCTGCCGGCGCGGGCCAGCATTTCGACTACCACGTTCACCTGCTCAGCCTGCCGCATCGCTTCGCCACGCGGCGCGAGACGATTCCGGCAGAGGTACCCTATCTCTTCGCCGATCCGGCAAAGGTCGCCGCTTGGCGTCAGCGGCTGGGCGGGCAGGGCTTCAAGGTTGGCGTCGCCTGGCAGGGCAATCCGGACCATCCGAGCGATCATCAGCGTTCGATTGCGCTCAACGCGTTCGCGCCGCTGGCGGCCGTTCCCGGCGTGCGCCTGATCAGCCTGCACGCTCAGAACGGCGTGCACCAGCTTCGGACGCTGCCGCCCGGCATGGTGGTGGAGGACCTCGGGCCCGAGATTGGTGCCAATCCGGACGGGATGGCCGAGATCGCGGCGGTGATGGCCAATCTCGACCTTGTGGTGACACCGGACAGCGCCATCGGCCATCTTGCGGGGGCGCTTGGCCGCCCGCTGTGGCTGGCGCTGATGGCGGATCCCGACTGGCGCTGGATGCGCAAGGGCGACGACAGCCCGTGGTACCCGACCGCGCGCCTGTTCAGGCAGGGGAAGGCGGGGGAGTGGGCCCAAGTCTTTCAACACATGTCACGGACACTGGCTTCGTCGCTGGGAAGGTAGAGGCGGTCATGGTTGAGCAAGGCAAGTTCTTCCTGTGCTTCGGCGATCCAAAAAGCGGAACGACCTTTCTGCAGCGGTTGCTCAACCTGCATCCGCAGATTTCCTGTCCTTCGGAACAGAAGTTCTCGATGCTGCGAGGCTACGTCGACGAGGTGTGCCGTGCCTATTCCAACGTTCTGGCCGTGGTCGATCAGCGCACCGGCGGTCAAGGGGCTCCGACCTTGGGCAGCGAGGCATCGGCGGAGGTATTTCGAAGCGTCGTGGACGCGTTTGCTAGGCATTTCGCTGCGGGCAAGCCGATTAGAGGCCTCAACGACAACGACGTCTTCCTTCGGCCCGACAACTATGATCGGCTGTTCAATCGCCCTGGTATGATCGCCATAGTGCGCAATCCGGTCGACCAGGCGACGTCCGCCTGGCGGCACAATCAGAGGCTGGCGAGAGAGGAGCCGCAAAACGCCGGCATGCATCTCGGTCTGCTGGCAAATCCTGCCGGAACTCTCGAAGGCTATGTGCGGCACTTCTCGGCCGGCTATCGGCATCGACTGAACACCTACCTGGACTATGCCGACGGCCAAACCAATTTCCTGACCGTGCGTTTCGAGACCCTGGTGGCCGACAAAGGCGCCGAACTCCATCGGATTCTTGCCTTCCTGGACGCCGAGGACAGCCCGGCCACGATCGAGCGCATGGCTGATCGCAGCACCCCTGCGGCGATGGCCGCGGTGTCGAGCCGCCCCCAGTTCTTTGGCTTTGACGATCCGGAAAAGCGGACAACGGTTGTCGGCGATGACGTCCGTCGCCAGGTCTTGGAGGAGTGTTGGCCGAGCCTGCAGCGCGCCGGCTATCCGTCCCTGGCGGCGTTGATGCCGGACTGACTGGAGCGCCGCCGCCGCGGGCATGCCGGCAAGCGGCAGACGACCATCGCCGAGGCCGGCTTGACTCGCCGCCTGCGCCTCCATATTTTCCCGGCCAAATCGAAGGGCGCGGATTTCCGCGCTCGTTTCGTTCATGAGATGCGCGGGCCGCCCCCGATGAAAATTCGTAACTCCTTGAGATCGCTTCGCTCCCGCCACCGGGGCAACCGCCTCGTGCGGCGCAAGGGGCGCGTCTACATCATCAACAAGACCAATCGCCGCTTCAAGGCGCGCCAGGGCTAAGGCGCCTGCTGCTGTCGCCGGCAGATCGGCTTTGACGGGTCTCCCGGCCCGCCCTATCATTTTTCTCATGAAGATCTCTGTCGCGGCGCTCGCTGTTCCACTGGCGCTCACCGTCCTGGCGCCCGCCTGGGGCGCCGGGGAGGCACCGGCCGTGGTGAGCGCGCCGGCGGAGCCGGCCGCCACGCCGAGCCGCGCCGAACAGCTCGATACCCTCTTCGCCAGGCTGAAATCGACCAAGGACGATGCCGCCGCCAGGCAGGCGGAGGGCGCCATCATCGCCCTCTGGCTGCAGTCGGGCAGCGATACGGTCGACCTCCTGATGTCGTGGGGCGTGGAGGCGATCGCCAAGAAGGACTATCCCAAGGCGCTCGACATCCTTGATCGCGTCGTCACGCTCAAGCCCGACTATGCGGAGGGCTGGAACAAGCGGGCGACGGTCTATTTCCTCACCGACAAATATGGCCAGTCGATCGCCGACATCGAGCATGTGCTGGTGCTCGAACCGCGCCACTTCGGGGCGCTGGTCGGTCTCGGCTCGATCTTCCGTGTGCTCGGCGAAGACAAGCGCGCGATGGCCGCCTACGAGCAGGCGCTGGCGCTCGATCCATATCTCGACAACGCCCGCAAGGTTCTCGGCGAGATGGAAAAGAAGACCGGGCAGGACATCTGAGGCAGGCATCCGGTCACGGCCGTGTGTTTTGACCGGATCGGCGGACGACGCATAGGCTCGCGAGCCATGCGGATCGCGCTTGCCCTTGCAGCAGCGTTGCTGCTCATCCCGGCGTCGGTATCGGCGGCCACCCCGGCACCTGGGGCGCCGGCCGCGGCCGCGCCATCCGAATCGGCCAAGGCGAGCGAACTCGACAGCCTGTTCGCTGCCCTGAAATCCGTTTCCGACGAGAGCGATGCACGCATCGTCGAAGCCAGGATCCAGGAGCTGTGGCTTGATTCCGGCGATGTCGAGGTCAACCGGCTGATGGGCTACGCCATTGCTGCGGTCGACGCCGGCGCCTTCCATCTGGCGGTCAATTATCTCAACTCGATCGTGCTCAGGAAGCCGGACTATGCCGAGGGCTGGAACAAGCGGGCGACGGTCTACTGGCTGATGGGCGCAGACGACAGGTCGTACTACACGAAGTCGCTCGCCGACATTGACCGCACGCTCGCGCTCGAACCGCGCCACTGGGGAGCACTCGCCGGCCGCGGCATGATCATGCAGGATCTCGGCGAGGACAAGAAAGCCGTCGAGGCCTTCCGCCAGTCACTGGCGATCGATCCCTGGCGCGAGGATGTGCTGGTCAGCCTGCGCCTGCTTGAGGACAAGCTCGGCAAGGGGATCTGAGGCGCGCGGGAGATTTTGGCGCGACCTTGCAACACACTCGGTTCATGCCGGCGCAGGCAGGCGTCCAGGTCGGACTTTCCACGCGGCGATTCCGGCCTGGGTCACCGCCTTCACAGGGGACGAACGGAAAGTGGGGGTGGTGCTGTCTATTCGTTGCCGAAGCCGCCGGCCGTGACGTAGGCGATGCGCAGCATGTTGGTGGCGCCGGGGGTGCCCAGGGGAACGCCGGCGGTGATGATGACGCGGTCGCCGGGGCCGGCAAGGCCCTCGCGATGGGCCATGATGCAGGCGTGGCTGACCATGTCGTCGAGGTTGTCGGGCTCCTCGCCGAAGACACAGTGCAGCCCCCAGACCAGCGACAGGCGGCGGGCGGTGGAGACCACCGGCGACAGAGCCAGGATCGGCGTGTTGGGCCGCTCGCGCGAGGCGCGCACGGCGGTGTTGCCGGAGGCCGTGTAGCAGCAGATGGCGGCGAGGTTCAGCGTCTCGGCGATCTGCCGCGTCGCCGCCGAGATGGCGTCGGAGCTGGTCGCCTCCGGCTCGGTGCGCTGGGCGCGCAGGATGTTGACGTAGTTGGGGTCGCGCTCGACCTCCGTGGCGACCTTGTCCATGGTGGCGACCGCCTCGGCCGGGAAGGCGCCGGAGGCCGATTCGGCCGACAGCATCACCGCGTCGCAGCCTTCGAAGACGGCGGTGGCGACGTCCGACACCTCGGCGCGGGTCGGCACCGGCGCCGCGATCATCGATTCGAGCATCTGGGTGGCGACGACCACCGGCTTGCCGGCGCGGCGGCAGGCGCGGGTGATCTGCTTCTGGATGCCGGGCACGCGCTCCAGCGGCATCTCGACGCCAAGGTCGCCGCGGGCGACCATGAGCGCGTCGGCGTGCTCGACGATCGCCGCCAAGTGCTCGACCGCCTGCGGCTTCTCGATCTTGGCGAGGATGCCGGCGCGGCCGCGGGCGAGCTTGCGCACCTCGGAAAGATCCTCGGCGCGCTGAACGAACGACAGCGCGATCCAGTCGACGCCGGTGTTGAGCGCCGCTTCCAGGTCGGCACGGTCCTTCGGCGTCAGCGCGCCGAAGGAGATGGTGGTGTCGGGAATACTGACGCCCTTGCGGTCGGAGAGGTGGTCGCCGACTTCGACCGTGGTCACCACGCGCGTCTTGCTCGCCTTGGTGACGCGCAGGCGCACGCGGCCGTCGTCGAGCAGCAGCCGGTGGCCGGGTTCGAGCGCGGAAAGCACCTCCGCGTGGGGCAACTCGACGCGCGTCGCGTCGCCGGGGTCGGGATTGGCATCGAGCACGAAGGTCTGGCCGACGGTCAGGTTCACCGTCTTGTCGGCGAACATGCCGATGCGCAGCTTCGGCCCCTGCAGGTCGACGAGGATGCCGATCGGATGGCCTTCCTCGGCCTCCACCTCGCGGATGGTCGCCGCCAGCCGGCGCATGAGGTCGTGATTGCAGTGGCTCATGTTGATGCGGAAGACATCCGCACCCGCCCGGAACAGGCTGGTGATTACCGCCTTGTCAGAAGAGGCAGGCCCGAGAGTGGCGAGAATTTTAGTCCGGCGCGTCCGCCGCATGCTAGCCGCCGGTTCCGGTTTGGTCGGGCTCGGTCAGCTGGACCGTCCAGCTCTTCTGCTCGCCGGTGTCGACCTCGAAGAATCCCATCTTTTCGTAGCCACGGGCGACGCAATCCTCAATGCCGTGGATCGTGAACATCTTATCGCGTGTACACATCTGCGCCTTACCGCCCCAAACACCCCCTCGATCGTAGTCGACCGCATACACGTAATAGAAGCGTGACACCAGAGCGCCGGCGACCAGCGTTTCACAGGTATCCGGCGCCACGTTCCACCAGCCCTCGGTGGACCAGCGCTTGTTCTGCTTGTAGCCGATGGCGATGCCGACACGGCTCGCCGTGCGGTTGCACAGACGCAGGCCGCCGGTGCCGTTATCGGCACCAGCGCCGGAGACGCCGGCCGTCACGGTGGTTTCGGTCAGCAGCCGCGCGCGTGCATCGTCGCCGCCGTTCTGGTGCAGGAGAACCAGAAGGATGAGGGCGATGGCGAGCAGGGCAACGAGACTGGCGGCGACCACCGCCATCCGATGCCATGAAGTGTTGCGCGATCGTTTGGCCACGGTCAGGGATTCGGGGGGCTATGCATTTTCGGTGCGTTCTCCGGCACTTATGACGCGTGGCCTTTCGGCCTGTCAACGCGCCATCGCCTGGGCGTCGTGCCTCCCCGGAGGGGTGCCGACGCACCGATGGACGGTGGGAATGCCGCCTTTGTCATGCGCGAAGACGGCAGGATCGTGGCCGGAGGCGCACTGGAACGGCTCCAGCCGGCCGACTATGATCGGCGCTCCATGGACATTGCCTCAGCCGTGCCGGTCCCCGCGGTGGCCGATGACTTTCCACCATTCGAGCGCGTCGACGGGGACCCGGAGGCGGGGGTGCTCGTCGTCTGCGATCACGCCGACAACGCGCTGCCGCCCGAATACGGCGATCTCGGCCTGCCGGCGGCGGAGTTTTCCCGCCATATTGCCTACGATCCGGGCGCCGCCGCGGTCAGCCGCGGCCTGGCGCGGCGCCTGGGTGTGCCGGCGGTGCTATCGACCTTCTCGCGCCTCCTGATCGACGCCAATCGCGGTGAGGATGATCCGACCCTCATCATGCGCCTGTCCGACGGCGCAGTGGTTCCCGGCAATGCGGCGGTCGATGCGCAAGAGCGCGCGCTGCGCATTGCCCGTTTCCATGCGCCCTATCATGCCGCCGTCGACGCGGCGCTCGACCGGGCGCTCAACGCCGGCAATGTGCCGGTGATCATCTCGATCCACAGCTTCACGCCGGTCTGGCGCGGGCAGGCGCGGCCATGGCATGCGGGCGTGCTGTGGGACAACGATCCGCGCATCGCGGTGCCTCTGATTGCGGCATTGCGTGCCGAAGGCGATCTGACGGTCGGCGACAACGAGCCCTATTCGGGGGCGCTGGCGAACAATTCGATGTATCGCCACGGGTCGCAGCGCGGCATCGCCCACGGCCTCGTCGAAATCCGCCAGGATCTGATCGGAGAGGGGGCAGCAGCGGAGGCCTGGGCCGCACGGCTGGCGCGGATCGTCAGCGACCTCAACCGTTTGCCGGGCGTTCACACAATTCGCCACTACGGCTCGCGTGCCGGCGGCCTGGCGGCCGGCGACAATCAGGATTCGGAAGGATTGATCCCATGACCAGCGAAGCGGACACGGAGCTTGCCACGCGGATGGAGGCGGCGGTGTTCCGGCGCCTCGTCGCGCACCTCAGGGCGCGCAACGACGTGCAGAACATCGATCTGATGAACCTCGCCGGCTTCTGCCGCAATTGCCTGGCCAACTGGTATCGCGAGGCGGCCGAGGAGGCTGGCGCCTCGATGAGCAAGGAGGCGGCGCGCGAACTCATCTACGGCATGCCCTATGAGGAATGGCGGGCGCGCCATCAGAAGGAAGCGGCGCCCGCTGATCTTGCCGCCTTCGAGAAGAATCGCCCACAGCATTGAACGGGACGTCCGCGCACTTGACCGGGCACCGCGACTCGGGCGAACCACGCGCGGCGCCCAACCGGCGCGCCGCTTCATTTGTAGCAGGAGCAAGACCACATGGCCAACTCGGCAGGCTTCGCCAAGGACCAGCTCAAATCGATCGTCGAGCGCATCGAGCGCCTCGAGGAGGAGAAGCAGGCGCTCAGCGACGACATCAAGGAGGTCTACGCCGAGGCCAAGGCCAACGGCTTCGACACCAAGACGCTGCGCAGCGTCGTGCGCCTGCGCAAGCAGGACTCGAACGAACGCCAGGAGCAGGAGGCCCTGCTCGAACTCTACATGCAGGCGCTCGGCATGCTGCTGCCGTCGGAGTGAAGTCAGCGGTTCGAGGCGACGAAGGCTTCGTTCCTGAGATCGACGACCGCGGGCTGCTCGACCAGCACGCCGGAGAAATGATCGGTGCGCAGGTCGGAATAGGCATAGCGCCCGAAGCCGGCGGCGAAGGCCACGTCCGGCTTGTTCATCAGGTCCTTGTCGCCGGTGAAGTCCGGCATGGTGAGCACGGCGTATGATTTCTGCCGTGTCGAAGCCGTGCCGGTCCACATGCGCAGGCTGCGCGTATCGAGCGCGGTCATGGTCAGTTCCGGCCGCATCATCGGACGCACCGCCGCGGGCATGTGCGCCGGCATTGGCGCCGGCGCGGCCGCCGACGCCCTGAGCGGGCTGATGCGCGGCAGCGGAACGCCATAGGCGATCGGGCCGTCGGGGAGGGTGGCCGGCGCGTAGGCGAGCAGGCTGGGAACGCTGTTGTTGCCGGCGGCGTCCTCGCCGCGGCGGAGGACCGCAGTGGTGATCGCTTCGGCGCGCAGCGGCCGCGTCACGTCGATCGTCGCCACCACGGCGGTTGGCGGGATGGGCAGCGAAGCGCTCCGCCGCGTCTGGTCGCGCTCGGCCATGGCGGCGGCCAGTGCCGCGGGAACCGGAGCCGGCGTCCAATCCTGCGGATTGCCGAAGGTGTCGTCGGGCAGGGGCTGGCTGGCCAGGGTGGCGATATCGAGCGGTGGCCTGGCCGGCGCCGTGATGTCGTTGGGCGCGGCCAGGGAGGCAACGGCAACCGGCTGCGGCCGCTTGGGCGCCAGCCGCGGCAACGGCACCGGGGCGGTGGCATAGGAGGCGACGGCGGTCCCGACGGCGCGCCGTGCCGGCCCGGTGGGGGCGGGGGTGAGTGCAGCGTCAGGCGTCGGCAGGTCGGCGGCTTCGGCGTCGTCGACCGCTCCGTCGGGGATCGACGCATCGGCGACCAGCACCTGCCTGCTGTTCTTGACGTCCTCGACGACCGGCGACGTGCCAAAACTGGCGACGCGGGTTTCAGGGGTCTCGCCGGCGATGCGTGCCCGGTAGGCGACCTGCGCCTCGGCATAGCCGGGCAGCGGCTTGCCGTCGGAGGGGACATGCAAGGTCTTGCCGTTGGGGAAGATGCGCACTAGTTGCTGGCGCGTCATGCGTGGCCAGTGGCGCACATTGCCGGTATCCATGTGGACGAAGGGCGAGCCGGAGGTCGGATAGAAACCGACGCCGCCGAGCTGCATCTTCAGCCCGATCGCGCGCAGCTTGGCCAGCGGCACGTCGGGGATGTAGAAGTCCATCGCCTTGCCGCGCATGTGCATGCTGTTCTTGGCGACGCCGTTCGAGCGGCGGCGGAGCATGGCGTTGGTCGGCGGTGAGCGATAGCCGCACACCACCTGGATGTAGTCGTGCGAGCCGGACTCCTTGTAGACCTGCCAGATCAGGTCGAGCAGGTGCGGGTCCATCTTGATGACGCGGTTCTGGCGCCAGTCACGCAGGAACTCGTTGAGCGTCGCCAGGCCCTTGCGGTCGTAAACGCCGTTGCGCTTGTAGACGATGACCGCGCGCTCGTGGGTGTGGAGATTGTAGAGCCTGAGGGCCTGGTCTTCGGCGAAGCTCTTCCCGCTGGCCGCCATCATGAGCAGCAGCGCGGCTGCGCCGATCTTGAGCAACATCTGCGTTCGGCCGATTGTCGATCCCGGCCTATCCGCGAATTGCTGGTTGCCCCGCCAAAACAAAACTCTGCCCGCAGTTCCCTGCCCTAGAAAACAGGCCACCAAGCGGCGCATTGTGGGAGCGCATGGTTAACGCTCAGTTTACCCATCGGGAACGCGCCATTGCCCAACGGCCGGGGAATCCCCTCCAGGCCCCCGGCTAAACGCGGAAAGTGGCATTTGCTAGGCAATTGGGCAAGTGGCCGGGGCCGGAAATCCCCGAAATCCCGGCCCCCGCGCCGATTTGTCCGCGCTCAGGAGACCAGGCCGAAGGCCTTCTCCATTTGGGCGTCGTGATTGTAGACGTCCGAGCGCAGCTGAAGCTTGCCCGAATCATCCACCCAGGCAGTGAAATAGGTGATGTGGACCGGGATGTGCCGGCTCAGGTTCACCTGCGTCTGCGGGCCGCCGACCAGCTTCTTGAGGCTCGCTGCCGACACCTTGGGATCGTAGGTGAGCAGGGCCGCGGCAAAGTCCCACGGGTTCATCACCCGCATGCAGCCGTGGCTGTAGGCCCGGTAGTCCTTCTGGAACAGGCTCTTCGACGGCGTGTCATGCAGGTACACGGCGAAGGGGTTGGGGAACATGAACTTGATCGAACCCAGCGCATTGCGCTCGCCCGGCGGCTGCTTGATCTGGATGCGGCGCATGTCGACGGTGCGCCAGTCGACCGTCCACGGATCGACGGCGCGGAAGCGTCCGCCGATATTGGCGAAGACCTGGTAGCCGTTGAGCGCCTTGGCGGGGTTCGCCTGGATCTGCGGCAGCATCTCCTTGACCGCGATCGATGCCGGCACGTTCCACACCGGATTGACGATAACGTGCTCGATCTGGTCGGAGAAGATCGGTGTCTGCCTGTCGGGCCGGCCGACCACGATGCGCGTCGTGTAGAAGACCTTGCCGTTCTTGTAGATGTCGAGATTGAAGTTCGGGATGTTGACCCGGACGTAGAACTCGCCGAGGTCCTCGGGCATCCAGCGCCAGCGTTCCATGTTGACCAGAATAGTGTCAACATGGTCGTCGGCGGCGGCGTTGAGGCGGCCGAGGGTGGCCGGGCCGACGATACCGTCAGGCTTCAGGCCGGCGGACTGCTGGAACGCCTTGACGGCCGCATCGACGCTGTCGTCGAACACTTCCGGATCGAAGGGCTTGGCAGGAGGCTCGGTGGCCGCGACAACCGTGCTGTCAACGGCCGGTGTGGCTTCCGGCTGCACGGCACCCGGTGCGTCAGCGGTCGCCGAGACCGGCGTGACGACGGCGCCGTCCACCGCGTCCGCTGCGGGCTGATCGGCCGGAGCCGCCGCCATCGGCGTGTCAGCCGGCATGGCCGGCGCAGGCGGCGGGGCCGGCGGGTCGATCTTCAGGCGCTGGCGCAGGACGACCACGCGCGGGTCCTTCATGCCGAGCTTGAGATTGCTGCCACCGGGGATGACCGGGGGCAAATTGTTCTCGGCCGCCCTGGCTTCGGCGAGCTTCGCGCGCAGGGCCCAGAATTCGGGATGCTGCGGATTGTAGGAGGCCAGAACCTTGGGCGCGTCGTCGGCCATCGAGATATTGTTGAGCGCCGCGACAGGATCAGCGATGTGCGGCTGGTAATCGAAGTTCTGGCTGACGTCGGCGGGGTCGAGACGGCCGGAATGGGCGTCGTGGACGTAGTCGACGACCGCCTGGCTGAGCATCACCTCGGCGCGGGCCAGGGCCCCCTGGGTGGCCGCCATGGCAACACCGATCTGGACATGCGGCACGTGATAGACGGACGGGTCGAGGCCGTCGGTGTCGGCTGCCTTGATGCGGGCGATCACCGACAGCGCGCGCTCGGTCAGCTTGCCGTCCATGATCCAGGACGGCGCATAGGCCTGCGCGCGATAGAAGGCGTTGAGCGCGCCAACGTTCTTCTTTTCGACGAAATCGCCCTGACCGCCGGCGTTGATCAGGATGGCGCGAATCGTCTCGCTCATCGGATCGACGGCGCTGTCGCCCGTCGTGTAGTAGCTGGCGAGGACGACCTTGCTTTCGCCTTTTGCCGATGCGGCCATGGCGCCACCCGCAACGAGCAGGGCGGCAACGCCGATCAGCGTCGGAAATGCTTTGCGAAAGAGCATGGGAACGGCCTCGTTGTCATGCGGCTTGGGCGAGCATTTGAAATGATACAGATTAACGTCAGATTTCAATGACGCCGGTCACACCTCAAGCGAATTTTACCGGCTATTCGGCCGCAATTCCGGCGACTGTGTCCGAAATGCCAAGGTCTTTCAGCTTGCGATAGAGCGTCGAGCGGCCGATTCCGAGCTTGCGGGCGACCAGTGTCATGCGCCCGGCATAGTGCTCCAAAGCCAGGCGAATCATGGCTTCTTCGACCTCCGCCAGCGGGCGGACGTCGCCATTGGCGTCGAGCGTGGCGACCCCATCGGCCGCCGGCGGCGGGCCGGCAACGGCGATCTCGAGCGGCTCGGCGGGTTCCGGCGGCGATTCGACCGGCGGCGGGGCGCCGTCGAGTTGGGCGGAAATCTGCGGAAATTCCTCGGGCGTCAGCATCGGTCCGTCGGCCAGCACGACGGCACGGAAGACGGCGTTTTCGAGCTGGCGGACATTGCCCGGCCAGTTGTGGCGGGTGAGGAGCTGGATCGCCGGCGCCGTGACACCGCGCAGCGCCGTCTTGCCTTCCTCCGCCGCGAAGCGGGCGGTGAAATGGCGGACGAGCTCGGGGATATCCTCGCGACGTTCCCTGAGCGGCGGAACCCGGATCGGGAACACGTTCAGCCGATAATAGAGGTCCTCGCGGAAGAGACCGGCCTTGACCAGGTCGATCAGGCTGCGGTTGGTGGCCGAGATCAGGCGGAAATCGACGCGCAGCGGTCGGCGCGCCCCGACCGGATCGATTTCGCCGTCCTGCAGCGCGCGCAACAGCTTGACCTGCACCTCGGCCGGCAGCTCGCCGACTTCGTCGAGGAACAGCGTGCCGCCATGGGCCTCGCGGAACTTGCCGACATGCTTGTCGGCAGCGCCGGTGAAGGCGCCCTTCTCGTGGCCAAACAGGATGCTCTCGACCAGATTATCGGGGATGGCGCCGCAATTGACCGTGACGAAAGGCTTCGAGCGGCGGTCGCCGGCGCCCTGGATGGCACGCGCGATCAGCTCCTTGCCGACGCCCAATTCGCCCTCGATGAGAATCGGGATCTGCGAAGCCGCCCCGCGCTGGCCCAGGCGGATGACGCGCTCCATGGCCGGGCTGCGGGTGATGATGTCGCGAAAGGTGAGGGTGCCGGTGGCGCTGCGCTTCATGCGCGCGATCTCGCCTTCGAGCGCGCCGAGTTTCAGCGCGTTCTCGATGGAGACCTGCAGGCGTTCGGCCGAGGCGGGCTTGACCACGAAATCGACGGCGCCGGCGCGCATGGCGTTGACCACGGTGTCGATACCGCCGTGCGCCGTCTGCACGATGACGGGCAGCTGGCGGTCCATCTCGCGCAGCTTGGCGAGGACGCCCATGCCGTCGAGATCAGGCATCATGAGATCGAGAATGACGAGCGCCACGGCGTCGCCGTCGCTGCCGGAGATCAAGGTAACCGCGGCCTGGCCGCCTTCGACCGCGATGGCGGTGTGGCCCATGCGCTCCACCGCCGCGGTGAGCAGGCGGCGCTGGACGGGGTCGTCGTCGACGATGAGGATGGTGGTCGACATGATGAGGCGGCAGGCTCCCTGTCCGGGTGGAACTGTCTCTTTGCGGCACAATATTGGTCGTTGCCGCTGCGAAATCCCAATGGAATCAATGGTCGTGGTGAACGTCTGGGCGTGATGATCGGGCCGGCCAGTTAATCACTTCTTAACCGGCGCGCCGGCGGCGACCGGTTCTGTTGACGCAGGGGATAGCGGGGGCAGAGGGCAAATCAGACGATCGCACGCCACCCTCCTGCCGAAATGCCGGTATGGCGACTCAGCGGTTGCAAGATGCCTTCTCCCCGCCCTATCTGGCGCCCATGCCCGATCCCGACCTCATGATGCGGATGCCGATATGACCCCGACCGAAATTGCCCGTTCCCAGACGCTCGCCGCCGATGCGGCGGAGGATCTCGGGGCCCTGCCCGAATGGAACCTCGAGGACCTCTATGCCGGCATGGACGATCCAGCGCTGAAGCGCGACCTGGGGCTGTCAGAGACCGACTCGGCCGCCTTCGAGGAGAAGTACAAGGGCAAGCTCGATGCTCTGACGGCGGAGGGCGGCGCGAAGCTGGCGCGGGCGGTCACGGATTTCGAGAAGCTCGACGAGCTCATCGGCCGCATCATCTCCTTCGCCGGCCTGCTGCATGCCGGCGATACCAGCGACCCGGCGTGCGCCAAGTTCTACGGCGACGTGCAGGAGAAGATCACGGCGGCAAGCGCCCATCTGCTCTTCTTCCCGCTCGAGCTGAACCGCATCGCCGACGACGTTCTCGAGGCCGCGATGGCCGATCCGGCGCTCGGCCATTACCGACCGTGGCTGGAGGACGTGCGCAAGGAGAAGCCCTATCAGCTCGAGGACCGGGTGGAGCTGCTCTTCCACGAGAAGTCGGTGACCGGCTATGGCGCGTGGAACCGTCTGTTCGACGAGACGATGACGGCGCTGCGCTTCGAGGTCGGCGGTGAGCAACTCGCGATCGAGCCGACGCTCAACCTGCTGCAGCATGAGGATGGGGCGAAGCGCAAGGCTGCGGCTGAAGCGCTTGCAGCGACCTTCGGCAAGAACCTCCGCCTGTTCGCGCACATCACCAATACGCTGGCCAAGGACAAGGAAATCTCCGACCGCTGGCGCGGCTTCAAGGACGTCGCCGATGCGCGCCACCTGTCGAACCGCGTCGAGCCGGAGGTGGTGGCGGCGCTTGTGGAGGCGGTGCGGGCCGCCTATCCGCGCCTGTCGCACCGCTACTACAAGCTCAAGGCGCGCTGGTTCGGCCGCGACGTGCTCGACCATTGGGACCGCAACGCGCCGTTGCCCGACCAGCCGAGGCAGGTGATCCCGTTCACGCAAGCGCGCGCCAAGGTGCTCAGGGCCTACGGCGCCTTCCACCCGAAAATGGCGGAGATTGCCGACCGCTTCTTCGAATATGGCTGGATCGACGCGCCGGTCCGCCCGGGCAAGGCGCCGGGCGCCTTCGCCCATCCCACCGTGCCCTCCGTGCACCCCTATGTGCTGGTCAACTATCAGGGCAAGGTGCGCGACGTGATGACGCTTGCCCACGAACTCGGCCACGGCGTGCACCAGGTGCTGGCCGGCCCGCAGGGCGCACTGATGGCGTCCACCCCGCTGACGCTCGCCGAGACGGCCAGCGTCTTCGGCGAGATGCTGACCTTCCGCGCGCTGCTCGCCGACACCACCGACAAGCGCGAGCGCAAGGCGATGATCGCGGCCAAGGTCGAGGACATGATCAATACCGTGGTGCGTCAGATCGCGTTCTACCAGTTCGAGCGCAGCCTGCATGTGGAGCGGCGCGAAGGCGAACTCACGGCGGAGCGCATCGGCGAGTTGTGGATGGCGGTGCAGGGGGAGAGCCTCGGACCGGCGGTGCGTCTCGGCCCCGGCTACGAAACGTTCTGGAGCTACATCCCGCACTTCATCCACTCGCCCTTCTACGTCTACGCCTATGCCTTCGGCGATTGCCTGGTGAACTCGCTCTACGCGGTCTACGAGGCGGCCGAAGACGGCTTCCAGGAGAAGTACTTCGCCATGCTCAAGGCCGGCGGCACCAAGCATCACAAGGAGCTGCTGGCGCCCTTCGGCCTCGATGCCAGCGATCCCGCCTTCTGGGCACGGGGCTTGAGCCTCATCGATCGCCTCATCGGCGAGCTGGAAGCGATGGATGAGTAGTCCGGCCGGCAGTCTTGCCCGGGCCGCTCATGGTTGTAATCTCCACCGGCTCGAGCCCCATCGGGGTGAGGATGACCAGACGCGCGATCGGATTCCTGCTGACCCTGCTCGTCGTCGCCTTCGCCGGCGAGGCGCGGGCGTGGACGCCGTTCGGCACAGTCGAGCACATCAGCCGGATGGAGGACGTGGGGCTGACCACGCCGGCGGGCGATGCGCTCTTTCTCGGCTACAAGACCTCCACCGTCTATTTTCTCCTCGGCGTCTACGTCGCCAATGACGGCTACGTGCTGGGCCTGAGGTCGAACCCCAAGCACTATGTCGACATGCCGCCGCCCGACGTGCTGGCCGACTTCCAGAAAAAGGGCCTGCTGCCGGCGCCACTGCCCCCCTACAGCCTCGGGTTCGGCGACTATCTCAAGGGCTATTCGCTGTGGATCGTCGTCGTGCCGCTGCTCGCCGCCTACGTCGCCGCCTTCGTCGCCATCCGTTCGCGCAGGCGGCGCCGGCATCGTCCGACGCGATACTAGACGCCGTGGTTGTGCAACCCGGATTTTGACCTTGCGACCGAGAGCCAAACGGCCGCGCTTTGCGGGAGGCGGGCGGCAGCCTACATAGGCGGCCATGGCAGTCCCTCCCGACGATCCCGAACAGAACCGCCTCTCCAGCCGCCTCACGCGCTATGCCCGCGTGAGCGCCGGCGTCGGAGGGGCCGCAGCGCGCATGGCCGGCGCCAAGCTCCTGGGCCGCGATCTCACCGACCCGCGCAATGCCGCCGACCTCGTCGCCACGCTGGGCTCCCTCAAGGGGCCGCTGATGAAGGTGGCGCAGATGCTTGCCACCATCCCCGACCTGTTGCCGCTGGACTATTCGACCGAGTTGCAGAAGCTGCAGGCCGAGGCGCCGCCCATGGGGCCGGCCTTCGTCAGGCGGCGCATGATGGTGGAACTGGGGCCGGACTGGCAGAGCCGCTTCGCAAGCTTCGAGCGCATGCCGGCCGCCGCCGCCTCCCTCGGCCAGGTCCACAAGGCGGTCGCCCATGACGGCACGCTCATCGCCTGCAAGCTGCAATACCCCGACATGAAGTCGGCGGTCGAAGCCGACCTCGGCCAGCTTGGCATCGTGTTCGGGCTGCAGCGGCGCCTCTCCCCGGAGATCGACACCACCGAGATCGCCAAGGAACTGGGCGAGCGCCTGCGCGAGGAACTCGACTATGCCCGCGAGGCGAAACATGCCGCACTCTTCCGGCTGATGCTGAAAGGCGAGGGGGACGTGCGCGTGCCGGAGACATATCCGGAGTTGTCCACCGACCGCCTGCTCACCATGCGCTGGCTCGACGGCAAGAAGCTGCTCACCTATGTCGGCCACGAGCTGACTGACCGCAACACCATCGCCAGGGCGCTGTTCACCGCCTGGTGGAAGCCGTTCGCCACCTATGGCGTCATCCACGGCGACCCGCACCTCGGCAACTACACGGTGTTTGAGAAGCAAGAGGCGAGGAGCGCCGGAGACGCGACAGGGAACGCAACAACTGGCCGCCCCGCCGGCATCAACCTGCTCGACTTCGGCTGCGTACGCATCTTCCCACCGGCCTTCGTTGCCGGCGTCATCAGCCTCTATCACGCGCTCAAGCGCGACGACCGTGAGGGCATTGCCGCCGCGTATCGCAGCTGGGGCTTCCGCAATATCGACGAGGAGACCGTCGACACGCTGACGCTATGGGCGCGCTTCATCTACGGGCCGCTGATGGACGACCGGGTGCGCACGATTGCCGGCGATGTCGCGCCGCAGGCCTATGGAAGGCGCGAGGCGTGGGAGGTGAAGCAGCGGCTGAAGCCGAAGAAGGCGATCACGGTGCCGCGCGAGTTCGTCTTCCTGGAACGTGCCGCCATCGGGCTGGGGGCGGTCATGCTCCACCTCAAGGCAGAGCTGAACTTCCACCAGCTCTTCGAAGCGGCGATCGCCGATTTCGACGTCGAGGTACTGGCCAAGCGCCAGGCCAAGGCGCTGAAGGCGGTCGGGCTGTAGGGTCGGTTCGCTGGCGCGGCGAACAAGTGTTCGCCTCATGCCTAATCCTTGCGCATGGCGTTTGCGTCGCTGCTTGGCATGCGATTCTTGGAAGATGTCCGGCCGACAGCAGCGACACTGATCTACGCCAAAGACCCGTGGCCTGCGCCAGTCCATAACGCCGGCGCGAGGGCATCAGGCGCGCCGAGGCGCTGATTGCTCCAAGCGCAAGGTTTGCTATAAAGCGCCCGGATTTCACCCGAGCCACAGGAGACCAAGAGCAATGGCTGAGCAGGGTACCGTCGAACTCGGCGTCGCGACCGGCACAGACTATGCTGTCCACCTTCACACCTATCAGGGCTTTCTCAAGCTCTTTAAGTACGTCGGGGCGGGAGTCGTCATCCTCCTCATCCTGATGGCAATGTTCCTGCTTTGACTTTCTAGCTGGCCGGCAGCCGGCTCCACCGGCGGGCGACCGACCCTAAGCACATCGCGGGGGCCCCACCCCGCCTGACAAGGACACCTTCCGCATGAAGATCGCTGTGCCGGCGGAAGCCATAAGGTTGAGACCCGGGTAGCGGCGACGCCCGACACCGTCAAGAAATTCGTCAAGCTCGGCGCCACGGTCGTGGTGCAAGCTGGAGCTGGCGTGCAATCGCGCATTCTTGACGGCGAGTTCGTCGAAGCCGGTGCCACCATCGGCAAGAATGCCAAGGAAACGCTCAAGGACGCCGACGTCGTGCTCAAGGTACGACGCCCCGAGGCCGCTGAGCTGAAGGACTACAAGTCCGGCGCTCTGGTGGTCAGCATCATGGACCCCTACGGACACGAGCCGGCCATCAAAGCGCTGGCGGAAGCCGGTGTCGCTGCGGTTGCCGTGGAGCTCATGCCGCGCATCACGCGCGCGCAGGTGATGGACGTGCTGTCGAGCCAGGCGAACCTCGCCGGCTATCAGTCGGTGATCGACGCTGCCGCCAATTATGGCCGCGCTTTGCCGATGATGATGACCGCCGGCGGCTACGCCAAGCCGATGTCGGCCGAGTATCAGGCCAAGCAGGCGGCGCTGGTTGCCGAGCACATCAAGAAGCAGGACATCGTCGTCACCACCGCCCTCATCCCGGGCCGGCCGGCGCCCAGACTGATCAGCGCCGAGATGGTCGAGCCGATGAAGCCGGGCTCGGTGCTGGTCGATCTCGCCGTCGAGCGCGGCGGCAATGTCGAAGGTGCCAAGGCGGGCAAGATCGTCAGCCTCGGCGACGCTGCCGACACCGATGCGGCCTACGCCGGCTTTGGGGTCGACTTCGACGTGGCGCCCCGGACGCAAGTCGGGCTCAACGCGACCGGCTTCGCCGGCAGCAATCTTGGCGCGGCACTCGATGGGCTCGCCGGCGTGTGGGCATTGGCGGGCGATACCGACGGCGTCGACGGGCTGGAGGAGATCGTGGGCGCGATCCTCACGCCCGACACGCTCGATCGCGCCTGGGCGGCCGGAATCCGGCCAAGGGATGTGCTCGCCGACAACGACGGCCACGGCTTCTTCGGCGCCCTCGGCGATGCGGTCATTACCAGGCCAAATTTGACGAACGTCAACGATTTCCGGGCCGCGATCATCCATTGAAGACCGCGCGTCTTCCGGGCGGCGTAGGTATTCCAGCGCGTAGTACCAGTGCTGGTGGCCACGGCTGTTCGGTTCTGTGCTAATCCCGGCCTTCGCGCAGGGAGTGACTGCCGTTCTCAATGCGCCAATGCCGGCGTATCCATGTGCGGCGGGGAGAATCGGAGAATCAACAGAATGCCTCAGGCTATTGGTATTCCAAAGGAAATATATCCCGGTGAGAAGCGGGTCGCGATCTCACCGGAGGTGGTGACGAAGCTGATCAAGCTCGGATTCGCCGTCGTCGTCGAGAAGGGGGCTGGCGACGGGGCGGATTTCTACGACGATGTGTTCGTCACGGCAGGGGCCACAATCGCGCCGACGGCCGCCGATCTCTGGTCGAAGTCGGACATAATCTTCAAAGTACGCGCCCCGACCGCGGGTGAAGTGGCGCTGATGAAGGCGGGCCAGACCCTGATTTCCTTCATCTGGCCGGCCCAGAACCCGCAACTGATGGACGATTTGAAGGCGCGCAAGGTGACTGTGCTGGCGATGGACGCGGTTCCGCGCCTGCTCTCCCGCGCGCAGAAGATGGACGCGCTCACCTCCATGGCCGGCATCACCGGCTATCGCGCCGTCATCGAGGCGGCCAACGCCTTCGGCCGTTTCTTCAATGGCCAGATCACCGCCGCGGGCAAGGTCCCGCCGGCAAAGGTGTTCATCGCCGGAGCAGGCGTGGCCGGTCTTGCCGCCATCGGTACGGCGGCAGGTCTCGGCGCCATTGTCCGCGCCAACGACACGCGCGCGGAAGTGGCCGATCAGGTCAAGTCCCTGGGCGGCGAGTTCGTCAAGGTCGACTACGAGGAAGAAGGCTCGGGCGGCGGCGGCTACGCCAAGGTCATGTCCGAGGGCTTCCAGAAGGCCCAGCGCGAGATGTACGCCAAGCAGGCGGCGGACGTCGATGTCATCATCACCACTGCCCTGATCCCGGGCAAGCCGGCGCCCAAGCTCATCACCGCCGACATGGTGCGCTCGATGAAGCCGGGCAGCGTCATCGTCGACCTTGCTGCTGAGCAGGGCGGTAACTGCGAGCTGACCGAGCCGGGCAAGGCCGTCGTCAAGCACGGCGTCACCATCGTCGGCTACACGGACCTGCACAGCCGCTTGGCCAAGCAGTCCTCGACGCTCTACGCCAACAATTTGCTGCGCCTGACCGAGGAGCTGTGCAAGGCCAAGGACGGCCAGATCGTCGTCAACATGGAAGACGACGCGATCCGCGGCTTCACCGTGATCAAGGACGGCGACATCACGTGGCCGGCCCCGCCGCTGAAGCTTCCGGCCCCGCCGCCGGCAAAGCCTGCCGCGGCGGTCGCGGCGGCGGACAAGAAGGGCGGCCACGGCCATGGCGCCGGGGCGCCGGCGTCGCTGCGATCCACGCTCATTACCTTCGGGATCGGCGCCATCATCCTGCTGCTGGTCGGCGCTGGAGCCCCGCCGGCATTCCTCGGCCATTTCACCGTCTTCGTGCTGGCCATCTTCGTCGGCTACATGGTGGTGTGGAACGTTACGCCCGCGCTGCATACGCCGCTGATGAGCGTCACCAACGCGATTTCCTCGATCATCGCCATCGGCGCACTTCTGCAAATCTGGCCACCGGCCGCAGAGGGGCGTCCGGATCTGTGGATCCTGGTGATCGCCTTCGTTGGATTGACGCTTACCTCGATCAACATGTTCGGCGGTTTCGCAGTGACCCGCCGCATGCTGGCGATGTTCCAGAAATAAGGGGCCCGGAACTATGTCTGTCAGTCTTGTCACGGTCTCCTATATCGGGGCCACGATTCTTTTCATCCTGAGCCTCGGCGGCTTGTCGAACCCGGAAACCGCCAAGCGCGGCAACTGGTTCGGTATCGCCGGCATGGCAATTGCGGTGCTGGCCACCGTGTTCGGCTCGCGTCTGCTGGCGAACGGCGAAGAGCCGATCGTCAGCGGCGTCGTGGGCATCCTCGTCATCGTCCTGGCAATGGGCATCGGCGGCGGCCTTGGGCTCTATGCGGCGCGCATCGTAAAGATGACGCAGATGCCGGAGCTGGTGGCGATCATGCACTCGCTGGTCGGCTTGGCCGCCTGCGCCATCGGCTACGCCAGCTACATCGACACCTCGACGGTGTTTCCGACCCATGCCGAGCACACGATCCACTTGATCGAAATCTACCTCGGCGTGCTCATCGGCGCTGTGACGTTCACCGGCTCGGTAATCGCCTTCGGCAAGCTCTCGGCTCGGATCAGCGGCAAGCCCGTCCTGTTGCCGGCGCGCCACTGGATCAATCTTGCCGGCCTAATCGTCGTCATCGTGTTCGGTTACTTCTTTGTGGGTGCTGAATCGACCGGCGCCGGCATGTTCCCGCTCGTCGTGATGACGGTGATCGCGCTCGCCTTCGGCGTGCACATGGTTATGGCCATCGGCGGCGCTGATATGCCGGTGGTGATCTCGATGCTGAACAGCTACTCCGGCTGGGCGGCGGCGGCGACCGGCTTCATGCTGTCGAACGATCTTCTGATCGTGGTTGGCGCGTTGGTGGGCTCCTCGGGTGCGATCCTGAGCTACATCATGTGCCGCGCCATGAACCGCAACTTCATCGCGGTGATCGCCGGCGGTTTCGGCGCGGCCGAGGGCGCGGCGGCGGCGTCTGCCGCGGTGCCGGGCGGTGAGGTCAGGCCAATCACAGCGGCCGAGACGGCGGACCTGCTCGCCAACTCCAAGAGCGTCATCATCGTGCCCGGCTATGGCATGGCGGTTGCGCAGGCGCAGCACTCGGTGTTCGAACTGACCAAGACGCTGCGCGCAAGAGGCGTCAACGTGCGCTTCGGCATTCATCCGGTCGCCGGACGCATGCCGGGGCACATGAACGTGCTGCTGGCCGAAGCCAAAGTGCCCTACGACATCGTGCTGGAGATGGACGAACTTAACGACGACTTCCCCGACACCGACGTGGCAATGGTGATCGGCGCCAACGACATTGTCAATCCGTCGGCGGAGGAAGACCCGACTAGCCCGATCGCCGGCATGCCGGTGCTGGAGGTCTGGAAGGCCAAGACCTCCATCGTCATGAAGCGGTCGATGGCGTCGGGCTACGCCGGCATCGACAATCCGCTGTTCTACAAAGAGAACAACCAGATGCTGTTCGGCGACGCCAAGAAGACCCTCGACGAAGTCGTCGCCGCCTTGAAGGCGAAGTAGATAAGCAACTCGCCGGCCCCGCACGGGGCCGGCGACATTAATTGCCTTGCCTCGGGAATGCTTCCGGCCGGTCAGGATCTCGGCGCCGCGCAACTCCTACTCGGGGTGGGTAGCCGCCGGCATCGGCTTCACGCTGGGCAACACCGTGCTGATCATCACCGGCGCGCTGGTCGGCTCTTCCAGTGCGATCCTCTCCTACATCATGTGCGCCGGCATGAACCGCTCGTTCATCTCGGTCATCCTCGGCGGCTTCGACGGCGAGGTTGCGGCCGGTGGCGGCGGCGATCATCCGCCGGCCAAGATCGGCTCCGCCGACGATGCGGCCTTCATCCTCAAGAACGCGTCGAAGGTCATCATCGTGCCCGGCTACGGCATGGCGGTGGCACAGGCGCAGCACGCTCTGCGCGAGATGGCCGACAAGCTCAAGGCGGAAGGCGTCGAGGTGAAGTACGCCATCCACCCGGTCGCCGGCCGCATGCCCGGCCACATGAACGCGCTCTTGGCCGAGGCCAACGTGCCCTATGACGAGGTCTTCGAGCTGGAGGACATCAACTCCGAGTTCTCGCAGACCGACGTCGCCTATGTCATCGGTGCCAACGACGTCACCAACCCGGCGGCCGAGGACGATCCGACCTCGCCGATCTACGGCATGCCGGTGCTGCAGGTGTGGAAGTCGAAGACCGTGATGTTCGTCAAGCGGTCGCTGGTGTCGGGCTATGCCGGCATCGACAACCCGCTGTTCTATCGCGACAACACCATGATGTTGCTCGGCGATGCCAAGGGTATCGTCAAGTCGCTGTAGCGTATTCGCGATGCGGGGTGCGTGTCATCCCGCTTCGCATGACTTGGATGGGCCCATTCCCGGAGACTGGGGTGGGCCCATCGCCTTTCAGGCGGGGCAGGGCACCCGTGGAAAGCCGGTTGTCGCGGGGTGCACTTCAGATGCTTGCGTCATCCCGGCGAAAGCCTGAATTCAGGCAGGATCTAGGCGAGTGGGGCGCATCTGGACCCCGGCTTTCGCCGGGTGACGAAAATGGATCAGCCGCTGCCGCCACCGGAGGCCATGCCGCCGGCGTTCTGGGCGCCGGCGGTGCGGCGCATGCCTTCACGGGCCGGGGCGTAGTTGGGATTGAGCGTGCTGGCACGGGCAAAGGCGTCGAAGGCCTTCTTGCCCTCACCGAGCGCTTCCAGCGCCAGACCCTCATTCGTCCAGCCTTCGTAGGAATTGCGGTCGCGCTTGACGACCTCGTTGAAGTCGTCGAGTGCCGCCTTGTAGTCCTTGGTCGCCAGATAGGAGAGGCCGCGCGCGTTGTACGGTTCGATGGCGGACGGCGAGATCGAGATGGCCTTGGAGAAATCGGCGATGGCCGGCATCTGCTGGCCCTGGGCCTGCTCGACCAGGCCGCGATTGTGGAAGGCGCGCGGGTCGGTGGGGTCGAGCTTGATGGCGCTGTTGAAATCAGCCAGCGCGAGATCGATCTGGTTGCGCTGCCGGTACATGTTGCCGCGACCGACATAGGCCGGGGCATAGTCCGGGGAGATGGCGATCGCCTTGTTGTAGTCCTGGAAGGCGAGGTCGTCGCGGTTCTGCCGGCGCTCGACGAGGGCGCGGTTGGCATAGGCCTGATAGAAGGACGGATTCAGCTTGATGGCGGTGTCGAAGTCGGCGATCGCCGACCGCAGATCGCCGGCCTTGCCGTAGGCGGTGCCGCGCACATTGTAGGCGCCGGGATCATTGGGGTTCTGCTTCACGACTTCGGTGAGCGAGGCGATGTTCACCTCGGAGCCGGCCGAGCCATTGATGCCGGCGCTGCCGAAGCCGCCACCGGTCGACTGGCAGCCGGCGAGCGCAAGAGCGCCAAGCAAAGCGATGGCGGCCGCGCCCCATGCGCGGCGGGATACGATCGATGCTTGGTGAAGATGTCCGGTCGGGATCACCGCCTGCACTTCAGCCCCCGGCCTTTGCACGCCTCAGTTCCGCACCTGCCATGCCCGCGGCAGGCGCGGGCAAGGCCATTTCGCAATCAGCCAACCGCCGAAAGGCGGCGAATCAAGGGCGGGCGCCGGCGCCGAACCGGCTGACGCGCGGCTTCGGAGCCGCGATCAGCCCCTCGCGCTGGGCCCGCTTGCGGGCGAGCTTGCGCGCGCGGCGAACGGCCTCGGCCTTCTCGCGCACCCGCCGCTCCGACGGCTTCTCGTAATAGTTACGAAGCTTCATTTCACGGAAGAGCCCCTCGCGCTGCATCTTCTTCTTGAGGGCCTTCAGCGCCTGGTCGACATTGTTGTCGCGAACGAGAACCTGCAAGCGAAACGTCCTTTGATGGTGTCGCTGTTCGGATGCCGGGGATCGCATGCAGCGGCCTGCGGCCGGTGCTACTGACCCAGATTGGGCGCTCCTTTACCAGAGAGGGGGCTGGCAGTCAAAACCAACGAGAGCCCCGGCGGCGGTTTTGTCAGGTCTTGGCCGCCGGGGTCAGCCGGGTGACATGGCCCATTTTCCGGCCGGGGCGGGCCTCCGCCTTGCCGTAGAGGTGCAGCCGGGCGCCGGGCTCGGCCGCCAGCTCCCGCCAGCGGGCGACGTCATCGCCGATGAGGTTCTGCATCACCACGTCGCTGTGGCGGTCATTGTCGCCGAGCGGCCAGCCGCAGACCGCCCGGACATGCTGCTCGAATTGCGAGCAGTAGGCGGCATCAGCCGTCCAATGGCCGGAATTGTGGACGCGCGGGGCGATCTCATTGACCATCAGGTGGGCATCGTCGCCGTTGCCGACGACGAACATCTCGACCGTCAGCACGCCGACATGGTCGAGCGCCATGGCGATCTCCTCGGCATGGGCGACGGCGCGGGCGGCAAGCAGCGGCGGGATGGCGGCGGGCACGGTCGAGGTGTCGAGGATGCCGGCCTTGTGCCGGTTCTCGGTCACGTCCCAGGCGCGCATGTCGCCGTCGCGGGCGCGGGCGAGGACGACGGAGATCTCGCGGCTGAAGGTCACGAAGGCCTCCAGGACCGCCGGCCGCTCGCCGATCGCCCGCCAGGCGGGCACCGGGTCGTCGCCGGCGCGGATCACCGCCTGGCCCTTGCCGTCATAGCCGAAGCGGCGCGTCTTGAGCACCGCCGGGCGGCCGGTGCGGGCCAGCGCCGAATAGATGTCGGGGAGCGACGCCACCGGTGCAAAGGCCGGCACGGCGATGCCGAGTTCGCCCATCAGCTGTTTCTCGGAGAGCCGGTCCTGGGACAGCGCCAGGCTGCGCGCACCGGGCAGGACGGGCGTGCGGGCGGCGATGAACTCGACGGTCGCGATCGGGATGTTCTCGAATTCGTAGGTGACAATGTCGACGGAGGCGGCGAAATCGGTCAGTGCGGCCTCGTCGTCATAAGGGGCGACGGTGCGGCTGGCGGCAACGGCAAAGGCCGGACTGTGGGGATCGGGGCAATAGACATGGCAGGAGAGGCCGAGTTCGGCCGCGGCCACCGCCAGCATCCGCCCGAGCTGGCCACCACCCAGAATGCCGACGATCGCACCCGGTGCCACAGGTGGCTCACCCATCGGCGGCGGGACGTTCGGCGACCGAGGCGGCCTGTTCCGCGCGCCAGCGGTCGAGCCGCTCGGCCAGGGCTTCGTCGCCGGTGGCGAGAACTGCGGCGGCCAGCAGCGCGGCGTTGACGGCGCCGGCGCGGCCGATGGCGAGCGTGCCGACCGGAACGCCGGCCGGCATCTGGACGATGGAGTAGAGGCTGTCCTGGCCACCGAGCGCCTTGGTCTCGATGGGCACGCCGAGCACCGGCAGGGAGGTGAGCGAGGCGACCATGCCGGGCAGATGGGCGGCCCCGCCGGCGGCGGCGATGATCACCTTGTAGCCCGCGGCCCTGGCACCCTTGGCAAAGGCCACCATGCGGTCGGGCGTGCGGTGAGCCGAGACGATGCGATCGTCATGGGCGACGCCGAGCGCGTCGAGCGTCCTGGCGGCTTCGGAGAGCACCGCCCAGTCGGATTGGCTGCCCATGATGATGGCAACCGGGGGGGAAGGATCCGCCATATGGTCTGCTGTGGTCCGAGGGCAAATTTGCGCGGGCGGCGAATTATAGGCGCGGCACCCCGCACCGCAAGAAGCGGAGCGGTTGCCGCGTCAGGCGATGATATCCGGCAGGCGCTTGTCCTCCAGCGCGGCGATGCGGTCCTTGAGCGCCAGCTTGCGCTTCTTCAGGCGCTGAATCTGAATGGTGTCGGCGGTCCCCGATGCGATCATGGCCGCGACCGCCAGATCGAGGTCGTGGTGTTCCTGACGAAGCTCGGCAAGCTCGCGCCGGATTTCGCGTTCTTCCTCGTCCGTCAGGCCGCCGCCCTGAGTGCTCATCGTTGTTTCTTTGGTTGATGAAGTTTTGGCAACCCGCGCGCGTGATGGCCGCAAAGCTACCATAGATTGCCCTCCGACGCTCCTTCGGCCTGGCTCGCAGGAGGGGAGGGCTTGATGTGCGCCACTCCCGGCCCCAGATCAAGAATCGACCGTTGCGATGTGCCGAAAAGCGCGTTTGTGCCGTGCACGAGACAGCGGTCGCGGTTCACAGTTTGACCTACCTGTGTCAAACTCGCGTTGTTGGATCAATAGTCAACAGGAGGCTCTACTGATGGCTATGGAATCGCATCTGGCCGAGCTCGAACGCCGTCACCAGATGCTTGAGAAGGAGCTTGAGGAAGCGCTGGCTCATCCGGGCACCGATTCGCTCGAACTGCGCGAACTCAAGCGGAAGAAGCTGCATGTGAAGGACGAGATTGCCCGCCTGACCGGCGAGCAATTGCACTAGCCGGGGCCGATTCCCGGACACAGCGGCTTTTTTTGTACCGCGACAGCCGGCAGCGAGGCGCTGCCAACTGCTGATGAGGCTTTTGCGTGCGGCGCTTCGTGGTCGGTAGGACCGCGGCGCAGACGTTTTCCCCGGAAATATTCAGCGACTTTTCGAACGTGCAGGTGATGCGCGTGGCCGGCCACGTTGCCGCGTCGATCCGCTCGGGCGGCATTCGGTCGCGCTCTCAGATGCGGATGGCTAGGCCGTGCCGGCCGTCAGCCCTTCCACGACCAGATAGAGACCGACGACGAAGATGAGGATGTAGACAGCGCGGTAGAACACGGCCGCGTCGAGCACCTTGACCAGCCAGATGCCGAGGAAGGTAGCCGGAATCGAGATGGGCAGCAGGACCGCCGAGGTTTCCAGGTTGGTCAGGTCGAACTGGCCGAGCAGGAAATAGGGAACCGTCTTCACCCAGTTGACGACGAAGAACAGGACTACCGAGGTGCCGGTGAAGATGCGCGGCGAGAAGCGGAGCGGCACCGCATACATCTGAAAGGGCGGGCCGCCGGCGTGGCTGACGAAGCTGGTGAAGCCGGTGACCATGCCCCAGAAGCCGCCGGTGGCGATGTTGTGCCCGTGCGGGTGCTGGCGGAGGCGATCGCGGAACCAGTAGTTCAAGGTGAACAACACTGAGATGGCGCCGATGATCAGGCGAATCTCGTTCTCGGTCACCCATGCGGCGGTCCACCAGCCGATGCCGATGCCGACCAGCGCACCGGGCAGCATGATCTTGATCGTCGTCAGGTCGTAGAGGCCGCGATAGGAGATGACTGCGACAATATCGCTGATCAGCAGAATGGGCAGGACGATTGCGGCCGCCTGCACCGGAGAAATGACCAGCGCCAGGATGGGCACGGTCAGGATGCCGATCGCGCCGAAACCGCCCTTGGATATTCCGAGGATGATCATCGCCGGAATCGCTGCAGCGTAGAACCAAGGATCGGCAATCATTGACGGAAGCTTGGGAATCGGGGGAGCCGGGCCGGCCGGCGCGGCGATGGCACTGTATGCTTCAATGTGCCGCCGTACAACCGTGGACACCGCCGTAGGCTTTGGCTAACGCTTGGGGTCCGGTCTTGCCAGTCACGGGAGGCAGAATCTGATGCTCCTCGAGAACAAGGTCGCCGTCGTCACCGGCGGCGCACGCGGCATCGGCTACGCGATCGCCCGGCGTTTTCTGGAAGATGGCGCACGGGTGGTCATCGCCGATGTCGACGAGGACCGCGGCTCTGAAGCGGTCAAGCAACTCGGCGCCTACGGCGCGGTGCGCTTCGTCGCCTGCGATGTCGGCGAGCGGCTCGACGTCCACAACCTGGTCGCGGCGACGGTCGATGCCTATGGCAGCGTCGATGCGCTGGTCAACAATGCCGGCGTGCTGGTCGGCGGCGACTTCCTCGAGCTGGACGAAGCCGATTTCGACCGGGTGATCCGCACCAACCTTAAGGGCGCGTTTCTGTGCGGGCAGGCGGTGGCGCGGGTCATGGTCGAGCATGTTGCGGAAGGCGGCGCGCCGGGCGCGATCGTCAACATGAGCTCGGTCAACGCTATCTTCGCCATCGCCAACCAGGTACCCTATACCGTGTCCAAGGGCGGCATCAACCAGCTCACCAGGGTGATGGCGCTGGCGCTCGCTCCGCACGGCATTCGCGTCAACGCCATCGGTCCGGGCTCGATTGCGACCGAGATGCTGGCGGCGACGATGGACGACGCGGAGGCACGCAAGCGCATCCTGTCGCGCACGCCGCTCGGCCGTCTCGGCGAGCCCAAGGAGATCGCCGCCGTCGCCGCCTTCCTCGTCTCCGACGAGGCCAGCTACATCACCGGCCAGACCATCTACGCCGACGGCGGGCGCCTGCCGCTGAACTACACCGTTCCGGTCACCACCTAGGGCCTTTGCCGGCCGGATGGATATCGTCCCGCTCGATCGCGTCGAATTCTTCTTTCGGCCGCGGCCGTGGCCCTTCGCCGAGGCTCGCAAGGCGGAGATCGCCGAACACTTCCGGAAAGCGCAGGCCGTGCGGCCGGCGCTGTGGATCGGGCGCGTGCTGCTGCTCCATGAGCATGCGATCGGCGACCGGGTGATGACCGGCAGCTATCTCGAGACCGATTTCGCGAGCTTCCTCGCCTGGCGCGATTGGGGCTTCGTCGATCGCTCGGTGCGCAATGTGTTTCCGCAGGCGGCCCTGGTGGCGGCGGACGGCGCCTTCCTGCTCGGCGTCATGGGCGATCACACGGCCAATGCCGGCCATGTCTATTTCCCCTCCGGCACGCCGGACCCGAGCGACATCGACGGCGACCGGGTCGATCTCAATGCCGGTCTCAGGCGCGAGCTGCGGGAAGAGACCGGGCTCGACGCCGACGCGCTTGCCATTGCGCCGGGCTGGACGGCGATCTTCGACGGGCAGCGCATCGCGCTCTTCCGGGTGATGCGCTCCTCCGAGCCGGCGATTGCCTTTCGCCGGCGCATCCTCGCCAATTTCGCTTCGGTTGCCGATCCCGAACTCGCCGACATCCGCATCGTGCGCTCGCCGGCGGACTACGATCCGCACATGACCGGCTACGTCATCGCCTATCTTGACGATTTCTGGGGTCGTCAGTCTCCTGACACAGGGCTGTCAGTGGCCCCCGGCTAATCTCCCCCAAGTGCCGCGGTTCCTAGCGGCGACAACGGGAGACACTGTCATGAGCATGATCGCGGAGCACGACAACGTCGTGGTGTGGTTCGAAATCCCGGCGTCCGATTTTGACCGGGCGGCAGCCTTCTACGAGACGATCTTCGACACCAAGCTGAACCGGGAAACCTTCGGCGGGCCGAAGATGGGCGTGTTCTCCTATGACCGGCCCAAGGTCTCCGGCTGCGTCATGGAGGCGCCGGAGCGCGCCGGCAAGGACAACGGCACCGTTGTCTACATGAACTGCACCGGCCACCTCGACGCGGTGGTTTCCCGGGTGGAGGCCGCAGGCGGAGCGCTGCTCACGCCACGCATCGACCTGCCGCCGGGCATGGGCTCCTACTTCCATATTCGCGACAGCGAGGGTAATCGCGTGGGGCTCCACACTGCCTCATGAGGAACGGCTCCATGCGCCGCGCCGACCGCCTGTTCGAGATCATCCAGCAGCTTCGCGGGGATCGCCTGGTCACCGCGCAGACGCTCGCCGAGAAGCTCGAGGTGTCGGTGCGCACGGTCTATCGGGACATCCGCGACCTGCAGGCTTCGGGGGTTCCGATCGACGGCGCGGCGGGGGTCGGCTATCTGCTCAGGCCGGGCTATCAGCTGCCGCCGCTGATGTTCCTGCCGGCCGAGATCGAGGCGCTGATCGTCGGCGCCCGCATGGTCAAGGCGTGGGCCGGCAAGAGCATTGCCGCGGCGGCGGCCGAGGCTCTGATCAAGATCGGTGCGGTGGTGCCGGAGGAGCGCATGCGCGCGGCGCAGCGCGTGCCGGTCTTCGCACCGGGGACGCGGCTGCAGGAGACGGAGCGCGACCATCTCGATGCCTTCGGCAAGGCCATCGACGGGCGGCTGAAGGCCCGCTTCGCCTATCGCGATGCCGAGGGCAGCGCCAGCCGGCGCACGGTCAGGCCGCTGGCGCTGCAATTCTGGGGGCAGGTGTGGACTCTGGCCGCCTGGTGCGAGCTGAGGGAAGACTTCCGCACCTTCCGCGTCGACCGCGTCGAGAGGCTGGAAGTGACCGACGAGCGCTTCCCGCGCGAGCCCGGCCGCGCGCTGGAAGATTACCTGGCGCGCATCACGCGCGCGCCATAGCTATTCCTCGTCGTCTTCGGACTCTTCCGGCCCAATCATTGACTTGAGCTTGGCGAAGACCGCGCTCGCCTCACGGTCGGCGTTGCGCTCGGCATCCGCCGGCGTCACGTCAGGCGCGGCATCGGCTGGCGCGGGGGCAGCAGTGGTTTGGCTCGCCGGCAGCAGGGTCGCGCCTTCGGGCTGGGTGTCTTGCGGCGGCGCGTTCTTATTCGCCTTCTCAACCTCGAAATCGAGGTCGATCTGCGTGCACAGGCCCAGCGTCACCGGGTCCATCGGCTGCAGGTTGTTGGCGTTCCAGTGGGTGCGGTTGCGGATCGATTCGATCGTCGGCTTGGTGGTGCCGACCATGCGCATGATGGCCGCATCCTTGAGCTCGGGATGATTGCGCAAGAGCCAGAGCACGGCGTTCGGCCGGTCCTGACGGCGCGACACCGGCGTGTAGCGCGGACCCTTGCGCTTGGCGACCGGGGCGCGAACCTTCTGCGGTGTCAGACCGAGACGGACGGAGGGATCGCCTTCGGCGTGCTGGATGGCTTCGCGGCTGAGCTGGCCGGTGAGGATGGGGTCGAGCCCCTTGATCGACTGGGCGGCCTCGCCGTCGGCGATCGCCTGCACCTCGAGCGGGTGCAGCTTGCAGAAGTCTGCGATCTGCTCGAAGGAAAGCGCGGTGTTGTCGACCAGCCAGACGGCGGTCGCCTTGGGCATCAGAGGGACGGCTGTGGTCATGTGGTTCTCCCGGTCGTTCCGCCGGAACTTCCGTCCGGCGAACCGTTTCCTCGAACTCGATTGAGGGAAGTGCCGTCTATATAGGGCCTTGGCCCAGCCGACGCAAACTGGTTGTGGGCTGTCGCGGACACGAATTTGCGAGGCGGCCGGGGCGCTTAGGCTGGAGCCGGGATCAGCCCATGGTCAGCACGATCTTGCCGATGTGTGCCGAGGCTTCCATGCGCGCCTGGGCCTTGGCGGCTTGCGCGAGCGGGAAAGTCGAATCGATCAGGGGCGCCACCCGCCGGGCGGCGAAGAGCGGCCAGACGTTCTTGTGGAGCGCCGCGGCAACGGCCGCCTTGAAGGCGACCGGCCGGTTGCGCAGCGTCGAACCGGTATGGGTCAGCCGCTTGTAGAGCAGGAGGCCGAGCGGCACCTCGGCCTTGTTGGCCTGCTGGATGCCGATCTGCACGATGCGGCCGTCCTCGGCGGCGGCGGCGTAGTTGCGGGCGACATAGTCGCCACCGATGAGGTCGATGATGACGTCGGCGCCATGGCCCTCGGTGATCTCGCCGACGCGGGCGACGAAATCCTCCTCGCGATAGTTGATGGCGGCGTTGGCGCCGAGCTTTCGGCAGGCGGCGCACTTTTCGGCGCTGCCGGCGGTGGCGATCACTTTGGCGCCGAAGGCCTTGGCGAGCTGGATCGCGACCGTGCCAATGCCCGACGTGCCACCGTGGACCAGCAGGGTCTCGCCGGCAACGAGCCGGCCGCGATCGAACAGGTTCGGCCAGACGGTGAAAAAGGTCTCGGGGATCGCCGCCGCCTCGACCATGGTAAAGCCTTCAGGCACCGGCAGCGCGTTGGTCTCGTGGACGCAAGCATATTCGCCGTAGCCGCCGCCGGGGATGAGCGCCGTCACGGCATCGCCGATCGCAAAGCGTGACGCGCCGGGGCCAAGCGCGGCAACCTCTCCGGCGACCTCCAGGCCTGGAATGTCCTGAGGCGCGCCGGGGGGTGGCGGGTGATGGCCGAGACGCTGGAGAATGTCGGGGCGGTTGACCCCAGCGGCGCGCACGCGGACGAGGATCTGGTTCTCCTGCGGCACCGGCAGCGGCCGCTCGACCACGGTCAGCTTGTCGAGGCCGCCGGGGCCGGTAATGGCGACCGCGGTCATGGTGTCGGGGAGGGTGGGCATGGATCGGCTCGGCTCGCTGAGAGGAGGGTTCGGCGCGTCCTAGCTGGCCGGCGGCGCGCTGACAATCGGCCTCCGCTGAACTAGGGTCGGCGGGCGAGGATAGAAGCCATGCCCATCAGCGACGACGAAGACGCGCCCAAGAAGAAGCGCAAGCACGAACTCGGCGAGGACCTGGCGATCCTGTCGCTCGACGAGCTTGCCGATCGCATCGCGCTGCTCAAGGACGAAATCGCCCGCATCGAGGTGGCGATAGCGGCCAAAAAGGCGAGCGCGGACGTCGCGGCCTCGTTCTTCAAGCGGTGAGAGCCGGCCAAACCCTCCCGTTTTGGCACGATGACGCGGCACCCCGCGCCGGTTTGGGGCCAATTGTTGTCCCGTTGTTAACCATTTCTTAGGCTTTACGGAGCTTAACTAACCCTCGTCCAGTCATCTGGACTGAGTGGCTCCTGTCCACTCTTGACGCCTCCCTGTCAAAGAAACTCCTAAGAGCCGCTTCGTGCGGCTCTTTTTTCATGTCCCGCTCCAAGTCTTGCTCCTGCTCGCCGGGAGTGAGAAGACTTTGGCGGAACAGAACTTGCTGAATCCGCCCATAGGGTATCGGATCGGGACGGACAGGTGGGAAGCGACCGTACGGGGCGCGGGCAGGGATGATGGAAGACAGCAGTTCCGCCGGGCGGAGCGGTGGCCAACCGGTGGCCTTCGGGCGCCGGCTGGCAGGCTCAGAGGCCTTCAAAGCGATGTTCCGCGAGGGCATGGGCCTGGTCGAGGAGACGGCGAGCTATCTCGATCGCGAGGGGCGCGGGGAATCGAAGCGCCTGTCGCGGGCGGGCTCGCTGTCCTATGCGGCCGAATCCATGCGGCTGACCACGCGCCTCATGCAACTCGCCTCGTGGCTGCTGTTGCAGCGGGCGGTGAATGAGGGCGACATCAGCGCCGAGCAGGCCCACCACGAGCGCACCAAGGTCAAGCTCGGCGGTGTGTCGTCATCGACCGACGGGCCTGGCTGGAACGACCTGCCGGAGCGCCTGAGGGAGCTGATCGATCGCTCGCTTCGCCTTCAGGAAAGGGTGATCCGCCTGGACGCGGCGCTCCGCCAGGAGCCGGAGGCGCCATCCGGCGACAACCCTGTCGCCCGCGACCTCGTCCGCATTGCCGCAGCCTTCGCCGGCCGCAAATAGCCCCCAAAGCAAAGCCCCGGCCGGAGCCGGGGCTAAGATCCTCCCGGGAACTAAAGCCCGGTTATTCGCCCATCAGGCCCTTGTAGCGCGACTTGAAACGCGACACGCGGCCGCCGCGGTCGACCAGATGCTGGCCGCCGCCCGTCCAGGCCGGATGGGTCTTGGGGTCGATGTCGAGATGCAGCGTGGCGCCGGCCTCGCCATAGGTCGAACGGGTCACGTATTCGGTCCCGTCGGTCATGACGACCTTGACGTCGTGATAGTCGGGATGGATGTCTTTCTTCATGGCCTGAAGCCTCGAATTTCGTGGGCGCCGGCTGCGGCCGCCGCTGGTGCTGGCGGGGGTATAGCGGAGCCGCCGGGACGGGGCAAGGGCACCCGGCCCGTCAGGCCGGTCCCGACCTGACGCGCACGATGTTGTGCGCTCCCCCGTCATGCACGCATTCCTATGGGGAATCGAGAACAAGCGCCAGCCGCGCACGGCCGCCCCGACGGGCGGCGACTAGCGCGCGGTCAGCTTCAGTTCGATGCGGCGGTTCTGGGCGTAATCAGCAGGCGTGTCGCCTTCGACCAGCGGCTGGTACTCGCCATAGCCGGCGGCAACCAGCCGGTCCGGCGGGATGCCCTGCGAGATGAAATACTCGACCACCGAAATGGCGCGCGCGGCCGACAGCTCCCAGTTCGACTTGAAGCGCCCGCCGCCGCTGATCGGCTGCTTGTCGGTGTGGCCGTTGATCTGCAGGACCCAGGGGATGTCCTCGGGAATTTCCTTGGCGAGATCGACGATGGCGCTCGCCACCTTGCCCAGTTCGACCTTGCCCTGATCGTTGATGTCGGCCGAGCCGGTGGCGAAGAGCACTTCGGACTGGAACACGAAGCGGTCGCCGACGACACGGATGTCCGGGCGGTCGCCGAGGATCTGGCGCAGACGGCCGAAGAAATCGGAGCGGTAGCGCGACAGCTCCTGGACGCGCTGGGCCAAGGCAACATTGAGCCGGCGGCCGAGATCGGCGATCTGCACCTGGCTCGCCTTGTCCTTCTGTTCGGAGGCGTCGAGTGTGCTCGCCAGGGCAGCGATCTGATTGCGCAGCGCGGCGATCTGCTGGTTGAGCAGATCGACCTGCGACAGCGCTCGCTGGCTGACCTGCTTCTGATTTTCGAGATCGGTGCTGAGCGCCGCGATCTTCGTGTCGGCGGTTGACGAGGCGCTGGCCTGGCTGTCGAGCAGCCCGCGCAGCCGGTCGCGTTCGCTTTCGGCCGAGGAAAGGCTCGCCTGCAATGCCGCCAGGGTGTCGGTGGCGTCACTGCTCTTCGCCTTCTCCAGGGCGAGCATTTCGGTGAGCTGGGAGATCTGTGCGTTGAGCCGCTGCAGCACGGTGTCCTTGCCGGTGATTTCGCGCGACAGCAGGAACTGCACGAGGGCGAAGATCGACAGCAGGAAGATGAAGACCAACAGCAGGTTGGTCAGGACGTCGACAAAGCTCGGCCAATATTCGGCGCGAGCAACCATGCGGCGGGCGCGGGCCAAGGCTACTCTCCAGGGGCAGGGGTTTGCAGCGCGCGGGCGATGGTCTCGAGCAGGGACTGAACCTCCTGCTGCTGTTTGGACTGGGTCTCGACCCAGCTCCTGACCACCTGTTGCTCGCTGCGCATGTGCTGCACAAGCCCCTGAATGCCCTCCGCAAGATTGGCCATGGCGGTGGTGGCGCGCGTGGTCCCGGCTTCTGCCCGGTGATCGGTTGTGTGATCCTCATGGATGGTGCGAGTGAGGCGCTCGATGGCGACGCGCAGATCCTCGGCGGTGGTAGCGCCGCCACGGTCGAGCATGTCGGGATCGAGATCGGTGACCGTCGACAACCAGTCCTCGAGGTCGTTGTAAAACATGCTCTGCGCCTGGCCGGCCTGCAAGTCGAGGAAGCCGAGCACCAGCGAACCGGCGAGGCCGAACAGCGATGACGAAAAGGCGGTGCCCATGCCGTTCAGCGGCGCGGTGAGCCCGGCCTTTAGGTCCTCGAAGATGACGCCGGTATTGGCCGACGAGACGTCGAGACCGCGGATGGTGTCGGCTACCGCACTCACTGTCTGCAACAGGCCCCAGAAGGTGCCGAGCAGGCCGAGGAAGATCAGCAGGCTGGTCAGATAGCGGCTGAGGTCGCGATCCTCGTCGAGGCGCATCTGGATCGAGTCGAGGATCGAGCGCATCGTCTGGGTCGAAATCGCCATGCGGCCGATGCGGTCGCCGAGCAGCGTCGCCATCGGCGCCAGAAGGACCGGCGGCCGGTCGACCTCGATGCCGGGCTCGGCGACACGGAAGGTGTTGACCCAGCGGATCTCCGGGAAGAGGCGGAAGATTTGGCGGAAGGCGAGGCCGATGCCGATGACCAGCACCGCGATGATGACACCGTTAAGGCCCGGATTGGCGGTGAAGGCCGCGATCACCTGACGATAGAGGGCCAGCGCAATGAAGGCGGCGATGATCAGAAAGATGGTCATACGCCACAGGTAGACCTGCGGGCTGGCAAGCTTGTAGGGATCGTATTCGCGCGACCGGGCTCTTCGGAATAAACGCAAGGTGTCGTGCCTCTCTCGCCTGGCACAAGTCTTAGCGTGATTTGTGATCCCAGAGAAACGGCAAAATCGCGGCGGACTGCGAAAAACTGGGCAACGGTCAGGCGGAGGTCCGTGCGGCGGCAATATTGTCGAGCAGGGCGCCGTGGACGAAATCGTTGCCGGCGACCACGGATTTGGTGGCGAACATCTCGCCATTGCCGGCGACGTCGGTGACAATCCCGCCCGCCTCGCGCACCAGCACGATGCCGGCCGCCGTGTCCCAGGGGTTGACGCCGTTCTCCCAGTAGCCGTCGTAGCGGCCGGAGGCGACCCAGGCGAGGTCGGTGGCCGCCGAGCCGGAGCGGCGCAAACCGGCGATCTTCGGCATCATCAGGTTGATCTGCGGAATCGCGGTGTCGCGAACGCTGCGGCCGATGCCCGGCAGGCCGGTCGCGACGACGCAATCAGCCAGGTTGCGGCGTGCCGCCACCCGCAGGCGATGGTCGTTGAGGAAGGCGCCGCTGCCTTTCTCGGCAACATAGAGCTCGTTCAGGATCGGGTTGAAGACGACCCCGGCGACGAGCTGGCCATCGCGCTCCAGTGCCAGCGAAACGGCGAACAGCGGTATGCCGTGCAGGAAGTTGGTGGTGCCGTCGAGCGGGTCGATGATCCAGCGATGGTTATCGTCGCTGCCGGCGATTGCGCCGCTCTCCTCGGTCAGGAAGCTGTAGCCGGGACGCGCCTTGCGCAGTTCGGCGATCAGCACCTCGTCGGCGCGGCGATCGGCGGCGGAGACGAAGTCGCCGGGCCCCTTGAGCGAGACCTGCAGGTTCTCGACCTCGCCGAAATCGCGGGTGAGGCTGCGGCCGGCTTTGAGCACGGCCTGGACCATGACGTTGAGAAGGGCAGTGCGTGCCATTGGCTGGGGGATTCCGGTTGGCTGGGTGACGCTCTCGCACCACACTTCGCGGCGCGCTTCAAGAGGCAAAGTTGCAGATCAGTGGGCCGGCCAGCGCTGGGCGGCGGCAACGGCGCGCTGACGCTGCTCGGGCGTCAGGCGGGCAACGAACTGGTCGAGGAAGTCGTCGGCCTTTCCGGCGCGGCTGGCGAGGAAATGATACTTGGCGGCTTCGACCGGATCGGCGGGAGCGCCGTTGCCGGTGGCCAGGATCCGCGCTAGGCGGTTCTGGGCGATGGGATTGCCGAGATCGGCGGCGCGACGAAACCAGGCGACGGCGGCCGCTTCGTCCTTGGCGACGCCGATGCCGTTGTACAGGCGGATGGCGTATTCGACCTCGGCCGCAACGTGGTTCTGGTGGGCGGCATCGGCGAACAGCCGGGTGGCGCGCGCCTGGTCCTTGGTGACGCCGTTGCCCTCGTCGTAGAGCTGGGCGAGCACGTATTCGGCGTCGGCGCTGCCGGTGGCCGTGGCGGTTTCGAGGAGGCTGGCGGCGCGCGCCACGTCGCGCGGTCGTGCCGTGCCCTCGATGTAGAGGAGGGCGAGGTTGTACATGGCGCCGACCTGGCCATGGGCGGCGGCGCTGTCGAAATAGTCGGCCGCCTTGCTGCGGTCGACCGGTACGCCGCGCCCTTCGAGATACATGTTGCCGAGGGCGAATTGGGCCTCGCGATCGCCGCCGCCGGCGGCGCGCTCGTACCACTTCGCCGCCTGGGCAAAATCCTGCGGCACGCCGTAGCCGCCCTCGTAGAGCACGCCGAGCAGCGTCTGGGCGGCGGTGTCGCCGGCTTGGGCGCGCGGCAAAGCGAGGTCGCGGGCGGAGAGGTAGAGACCGCGCTGGAAGGCGCCGTAGGCGAGGTCGGGCTGGCCGTTGCCGGAGCCGGCCGCAGGCGCTGCGGCATCGCCCACGGCGGCGGGCACGACCGGCGGCATGGGGATTGCGCCGGCCGCAGGCGCAGCCATGTCAGCCGGCTGGCCGGCCATCGTCGGCGCTGCCGGCGCCGGGCTGCCGGTGCCGTCCGGGCGCGGGGTCGGAATCGGCGGAACCTTCTGGTCAGGCGCGGCCGTGGCCGCGGCGGGTGCTGCCGGCGGCGACGGCTGCGCCGGAACCAGTTGAACCGGCTGATCGACAGCCGATGATGGTGCGGCGGCCGCGTCCGAAGGTGGGGTGAGCAGCATTGGGCCGTCCTGGGGCCCGTCCTGGGCGAGTGCCGGGAGGGCGGCGAGAGAAACGGCCGCCGCGGCCAGGAGCGCGTGCCTCATGCAGTCGCCTCGCCGCTCGCCGCCAGATGCGTGCATGCCTCCGCGACGGCCGCGCCCGGCCCCCGCGGGTCGTCCCAGACGGCCCTGGCGAGAGCGACGAACTCGATACCCGCCGCCGCTGCCTCGCGCACGGAAACCAGGCTGCGGCCGGCCATGACGATCGCCGGGATGACGGTGACCGCCGACCACCACGCGGCAAGGTCGAGCACCTTGGGGAAGACGCCGTCGCCGGTGTCGCCGTCGAGGCGGCCGAAGAACAGGAAGTCCGGCGCGGCGTCGCCGGCCGCCAAAGCTTCGTGGCGGGAGGTGAGGCCGGCGGCGCCGACCATGCGCTGGGGGTGAAGGGCGGTGACGGCGGCGGCAAGATCGGCAGGGCCCGAGTCGATGAGCACGCCATCTGCCTTCGTGCGCCCGACGACGCGCGTATCGCCGTGAACGATGGCGGCGGCACCGGCATTCTGGGCGAGCGGCACGAAAGCCTCCGCCGCCCGCTGCAGGTAAGCGGGATCGGCCGGATCGGCAGCGATGATCAGGGAGGCGACGTCGCCGCCCGACAGCGCGTCGGCGACACGGGACGCGAATGTCTTGGCGTCAACCCCGGCAGGGGTCACCAGACACAGGCGGCAACGGGTTGTGATGTCGTTTGCCATGGCACAGGCACCACGTCGCCCCCGGGCACCCCTCCGCCGCTCCTAAACCAAATCCCCGACCCCAGATTGACCGGGACCGGGGATCAAATGCAACCGCATTTCGGCAATTATGCGGGTTACGGCTACTCCGCGTAGACTTTGATCATCTTGTCGAGCAGTTCCAGCGCGTCCTTTCTGGGCCGCTGGAAGCAGTTGCGGCCGATGATGGAGCCGTAGCCGCCGCCTTCGCGGATGCCGCGCGTGTCGTCCATGACCTCGGCGTCGCTCTTCTGGGGGCCGCCGGAGAAGATGACGATGCGACGCCCGCCCAGGGCGGAATCCATGATGTGCCGCACACGGTCGGTCACCGTGGCATAGGCGATGTTGTTCTTGTCGTAGAGCTTCTTCATCTCGGGATCGAAGAAGTCCGACGACGGCAGCTTGAGCTTCAGGATATGGGCGCCGATCTGCGCCGTGATCTGGGCCGAATAGGCGGCAACGTCCAGCGCGCTTTCGCCGATCTTGTTGATGTCGCCGCCGCGGGGATAGGCCCACACCACCGAGGCAAGGCCGGCATCCTTGGCTTCACGGATCAGCTCGCGGGCCTCCTCGATCATGTCGAAAGACTTCTCGGAGCCGGGATAGAGAGTGAGGCCGATGGCCGAGCAGCCGAGACGGACGGCGTCCTTGACGCTCGCGGTCACCGCCTGGTCCTTGTACTGGCTGCTGGGGTAGAGCCCGTTGGCGCTGTTGAGCTTGAGGATGAGCGGGATCCGCCCGGCGAAGGTCGAGGCGCCCGTCTCGAGCAGGCCCAGCGGCGCGGCAAGGGCGTTGAGACCGGCATCGATCGCCAGTTCGAAGAAGTAGAGCGGGTCGAAGGCCGGCTTGTTCATGGCGAAGCTCTTCGCCGGGCCGTGCTCGACGCCCTGGTCGATCGGGAGAATGACGATGCGCCCCGTGCCCCCGAGGCGGCCGGCAAGGAGAATCCTGGCCAGCTGGGCTTTGACCGCCGGGCTGTCGGACTCGTAGAGCTTGAGGATTTCCTGAACGCGATCGGTGAGCATCGCGCTCGACGGGGACTTGGGTTCGGCCATTGGTCTATCCATTCTTGGGAGGGTTATGGGGGGATATAGCGAAATCTGGACAAAAGTTCATCAAAGGGCGGGTTGGCGTGGCCGATCCGGCGCCCCAGGTGAAAAGTGAGGTAACCGACCGGCGCCGAAAGCGTTGGGTGTCTATCCACGGACGAGAAGGAGGATGGACCATGACCACGCCTCTACCCAAGGTTAAGCATTCGAAGCATCAGCCTCCCGCCATAGGCGCGCGCCGCCAGACGCCGCGCGCAACGGGAGCCCGCGCCGCCAGCGAACGCTCCGCCAGCCCGCCGGTCGGCGGCGTCAGTTCCCGCCTGATCGGATTGGCGGCAAGCATGGTGATCGTGTTCCTGTTGGCGACGACGTTGTTCATGAGCAGCAATCTTGCTGCCGATCTCAATATTCTCGGCGTCGCCGGTTTCGCGGTCATCTTCTTCACCCTGACCCTGAGCCTGTCGTCGCACGCCGCCCGTGATCCGCGCTGGGCTGGGGACAGGCGCCGCGCCGACAACACGCTCGACAGCCTGGCGAGAGGCAGGGTGGCCATCGCAACCGGCACGATCTCGGGCCGTGACGCGATGGTCCAGGTTCTTGTTCTGCCGGTGACGCTTGCCGCCGGCATGGTCGTCATCGGCCTCATCTTCGCGATGGGGCTCTGAGGCAGAGCCTCACCGTTTGCGCAACACCTCGACGCCCGGAAGCGCCTTGCCTTCCATCCATTCGAGGAATGCGCCGCCGGCAGTCGAGACGAAGGAGAAATTGCCACCGACCCCGGCCTTGTTGAGGGCCGACACCGTGTCGCCACCGCCGGCGACCGATAGCAGGGCACCCGCCTTGGTGCGCTCCGCGGCGTGGCGGGCGGCCGCGACCGTCGCCTTGTCGAAGGGCGGTATCTCGAAGGCGCCGAGCGGCCCGTTCCAGACCAGCGTCGCCGCCTTGTCGATCCATGCATTGACGGCGGCAACCGATTTCGGCCCGACGTCGAGGATCATCTCGCCGGCCGGCACCTGACCGACCGCGACCGTCTTGGTGGCGACGCCTTCCTTGAGTTCCGCGGCAACCACCACATCGTCAGGCAGCACGATATCGCAGCCGGCCTTGGCGGCGGCGGCGATGATCGTCTTGGCGGTGTTGGCGAGATCGGGCTCGGCCAGCGACTTGCCGATGGCAACGCCCTTGGCGAGCAGGAAGGTGTTGGCCATGCCGCCGCCGATGACCAGCGCATCGACCTTCTCGACCAGATGGGTGAGCACGTCGATCTTGGTCGAGACCTTGGCCCCGCCGACGATGGCGACCACCGGCCGCTTCGGCGCGCCGAGCGCCGCTTCCAGCGCGCTGATCTCGGCCTGCATGGCCCGGCCGGCATAGCTGGGCAGCGCCTTCGCCAGGCCTTCGGTCGAGCAGTGGGCACGGTGGGCCAGCGAGAAGGCATCGGCGACGAAGACGTCGCCGAGCTTGGCCATCTCGGCGGTCAGGGCGGGGTCGTTCTTCTCCTCGCCCTTGTGGAAGCGTGTGTTCTCAAGCACCAGCACGTCGCCGTCCTTCATGGCGGCGACGGCCTTCTCGGCCTCCGGCCCGACGCAGTCGGTGGCAAAGGCGACCGGCCTGCCGAGAACGGCAGCGACCGCCGGCACCACCGGCTTCAGCGTGTATTTCGGGTCGGGTCCGTCCTTGGGGCGGCCGAAATGGGCGAGCAGGATGGCCCTGCCGCCCTTTTCGGCGACCTCGCGGATGGTCGGGGCGCTGGCCCTGATGCGCGTGTCGTCAGCGACCTTGCCGTCCTTCATGGGGACGTTGAGGTCGATGCGGATGAGCACGCGCTTGCCCTTGAGATCGACACCGTCGAGGGTACGGAACGCGCTCATCAGGTCTCACTCCTCTAGAGGAACTTCGACATGGCGACAGCGGTGTCGGACATGCGGTTGGAGAAGCCCCACTCGTTGTCGTACCAGGACAGCACCGTCAGCATCGTCCCCTGCATGACCTTGGTCTGGGGCAGAGCGACGGTCGATGACGCCGGGTCGTGGTTGAAGTCGGACGAGACGTTGGGCGCCTTGGTGACATTGAGGATGCCCTTCAGGCGGCCGGCGGCTGCCGCTTCGAAGGCCGCATTGACTTCTTCCTTGGTCACCGACTTCTTGAGGATGAACTTGACGTCGACCAGCGACACATTCGGGGTTGGCACGCGGATCGACATGCCGTCGAGCTTGCCCTTGAGCTCCGGAATGACCAGGCCGATCGCCTTGGCGGCGCCGGTCGAGGTCGGGATCTGGCTCAAGGCCGCGGCGCGGCCGCGATAGAGGTCCTTGTGCAGCGTGTCGAGCGTCGGCTGGTCACCGGTATAGGAGTGGATCGTGGTCATCATGCCGTGCTCGATGCCGAAGGTCTTGTTGACCACGTCGACGACCGGGGCCAGGCAGTTGGTGGTGCACGAGGCGTTGGAGACCACGATGTGGTCCTTGTTCAGGATCTGGTGGTTGACGCCATAGACGATGGTCGCGTCGGCGCCGTCAGAGGCGGTCGACACCAGCACGCGCTTGGCGCCGGCACCGAGATGAACCGAGGCCTTCTCCTTGGAGGTGAAGATGCCGGTGCACTCCATGACGATGTCGATGCCGAGCTCCTTCCAGGGGAGCTTGGAGGGATCGCGCTCGGCGAGGCACTTGAAGCTTTCGTCGCCCACCGAGATCACGTCGCCGTCGACCTTGACCTCGTGCGGAAAGCGGCCATGCACCGAATCGTAGCGCAGCAGGTGCGCGTTGGTCTCGACCGGGCCGAGATCGTTGATCGCCACGATGTCGATATCCTTGCGGCCGGTTTCGTAGATGGCGCGCAGCACCAGCCTGCCGATACGACCAAACCCGTTGATCGCGATCTTCACGGCCATGTTGTTTCTCCTTCAATGCATGCGGCCTGCACCCGGGAGGGGGCGGGCCGCGGTGACAAAACATGAGGCTCAGGCGAGCGCCTTGACCCTGGTCAAAGCCGCTTCGGCGGTTGCTTCGGCGGTGATCCCGAACTTCCTGTACAGCTCTTCGTAGGGCGCGCTGGCGCCAAATCCATGCATGCCGATGAAGATGCCGTCGGGGCCGATGAAGCGGTCCCAGCCGAGGCGCACGGCCGCCTCGATGGCGATCTTGACCGGGGCATCGCCGATGACCTCGGCCTTGTACTCCTCGCTTTCCGCCTCGAAGAGCTCGAAGCAGGGCACCGAGACGACGCGCGCCAGGTGCCCGGCCTCGTCGATCAGCGCCTTGGCGGCGAGCGCGATCTCCACCTCGGAGCCGCTGGCAAACAGCGTCACCTCGGCGTCGCCCTCGGCGCCGGCGATCTCGTAGGCGCCGCGCGAGCAGGCATTGGCTTCGGCGAACTCGGTGCGCAACGCCGGCAGGTTCTGGCGGGTGAGCGCCAGAAGGCTCGGCGCGCTACGGCTTTCCAGCGCCAGCTGCCAGCACTCGAGCGTCTCGGTGGCGTCGGCCGGGCGGAAGACCAGCAGGTTGGGGATGGCGCGCAATGCCGCCACCTGACCGATCGGCTGGTGGGTCGGCCCGTCCTCGCCGAGACCGATGGAATCGTGGGTCATGACGAAGATGACGCGGATGCCCATCAGGGCGGCGAGCCGGATCGATGGACGGCAATAGTCCGAGAACGTCAGAAAGGTGCCGCCGTAGGGGATGAGGCCGCCGTGGAGCGCCATGCCGTTCATGGCGGCGGCCATGCCGTGCTCGCGCACGCCCCAGTGCATGTAGCGGCCGTCGAAGTCGCCCGTCTTGATCTCCCCCAGGCCCTTGGTGAGGGTGTTGTTGGAGGGGGTCAGGTCGGCCGAGCCGCCGACGGTCTCCGGCACCGTAGCATTGATGACCTCGAGGGCCATCGCCGAGGCCTTGCGCGTGGCGACTTTCGGCGCCTCGGTGGCGAGCGTCTTCTTGAAGGTCTTGATTGCGTCGTCGAAGCCGGGCGGCAGATTGCCGCGCATGCGGCGCTCGAATTCGCCGCGCAGGTTGGCATCGGCGGCCGTCAGGCGCTTCTCCCACTCCTTGCGGGCTGGGCTCGAACGCAGGCCGGCAATGCGCCAGGCATCGCGGACATCGGCCGGAATCTCGAAGGGCGGAGAATCCCAGTGGAGCTTCTTGCGGGCGCCGGCGATCTCCTCCTCGCCCGGCGCATCGCTGTGCGCCTTCTGCGTGCCGGCCCGGGTCGGGAAACCGAAGCCGATGATCGTCTTGCAGGCGATCATCGTCGGCCGGTCGCTTTTCTGCGCCGCCTCGATGGCAGCGGCGACCTCGTCGGGTTTGTGCCCGTCGATGCTGATCGTGTTCCAGCCGGCGGCAGCGAAGCGCGCCACCTGATCTCCGGTCTCGGCCAGCGTCAGCGGTCCGTCGATGGAGATACCGTTGTCGTCGAAGAACACGATGAGCTTGTTGAGCTTGAGATGGCCGGCGATCGAGATCGCCTCGTGGCTGATGCCCTCCATCAGGTCGCCGTCGGAGGCGATGACATAGGTGCGGTGATCGACCAGCGTGTCGCCGAACTGGGCGGCCAGAATGCGCTCGGCAAGCGCGAAGCCGACGGCGTTGGCGAGACCCTGGCCGAGGGGCCCGGTGGTGGTCTCGACGCCGACCGTGTGACCGGTCTCCGGATGGCCGGGCGTCTTGGAGCCGAGCTGGCGGAAACGCTTGATCTCGTCGATCGTCATGTCCTCGACGCCGAGGAGATAGAGGATCGAATAGAGCAGCATCGAACCATGGCCGGCCGACAGGATGAAGCGGTCGCGGTCGGGCCAGTGCGGGTCGGTGGGATCGAATTTCAGGTACCGCGTGAACAGCACAGTGGCGACGTCCGCCATGCCCATCGGCATACCGGGGTGGCCGGACTTGGCTTTTTGAACAGCGTCCATGGTCAGCGCGCGGATGGCGTTGGCCATGCGGTCATGCTTGGCTAAATCAGACATGAATCGTTGATCCGGTACCGTGGCGTGGTAGCGACGATTTCGGAGCGCGGCCTGTAGCAGACAACAGCTGGAAATCGGCCCGTTCGGATCGTCACGCCCCCGAGCACCGAGGACCGGTCCGGACGACGCGGGTGACACATATCAGGTGTGCCCGGTTAGTCAATTGGGACGGCGGCATGGCCGCCGTGGCGGCGCCGCAGGACGCGCCATTGACGGGGCGGAGCGGCACTGCCTAATCTTCGCCCACTGCTGCTTCGAGCGAAACGCCGGTCCCAGGGGCCAGGAGTCGGTGGCTTCGCGGGCGCACCCGCCGGGGGGGGGTGCAGGCAGACGGTCCGGGCCCTTTTTGCGAGGCGATGCAATGACGGGCTTTTCCCCCATCGATGAAGCCCTGCAGCGATTGGCCAGCGCCTTGGAGCGACTTGAAGGAGCGATCGACCAGCGGCTGGAAACCAGCGGCCAGGTGACGTCGCTGGAAGGCGAGGTGCACCAGCTGGGCACCGATCGGTCGCGGTTGGCGCAATCGCTCGACGCGGCGGAAGCGCGTTCGGCGCGGCTGGAAGAGGCCAATCGCGAGGTTTCACGCCGCCTGGTGGCGGCGATGGAATTGATCCGCGAAGTCCTGGCGCGGCAAGGCTGAGGAGCGGGAGAGGGCGATGGCTCAGGTCAATGTCACCATCAGCGGCAAGACCTACCGCATGGCATGCGAGGACGGGCAGGAGGAGCACCTGGCCGGCATGGCCGAGCGGCTCAACGAGTTGATCGAGCAGTTGCGTGCCCGCTTCGGCGAAATCGGCGACCAGCGGCTGACGGTGATGGCGGCGATCACGCTCGCCGATCAGAATGCGGAGGCGGGACGGCGGCTGCAGCAACTCGGTGCCGAGGTCGCCGGCCTGGAGGAGGCGCGGGCGGCCGTGGTCGAGCGCCAGGCCGGGGTCGAGGCCGAGATCGCGAACGTGATCAACGAGATGGCGTCGCGGGTCGAGGCACTGGCGGGGCGGCTTGCCGGCGCCAACGGCGGCGACGATCGCGCCTGAACGTGGCCAATCGTGACAGTTATGGCGCCCGGCCCGGTGGCGGCCTATATGTTGTGCCGGCGAGGCTGCGGGGTGCGGCAGGAGACAAGTATCCCCGGGGCCTTACGATCCTAACGGGAGCTGTCCCTGGCCGGGCTCGTGGGCTCGGACATATGGCGCCCACCTACGCGAGTAGGTCTCCGGGATCGCAAACTCCACCGACTGCTGCGGCCTCGCTCCTGTCTTCGTCCCGCCCACGGCAATGACACCCGTCTCCGCCGCCAATCCAACCAAGGCAGTCCTCAGGGCCGCGGCGCTCGCCCGGCGCGACCGGCTGGGCGCGCTCCACCGGACGCAAGCCTCGGCCAGGATCGCCGCGGGCGTGATGGCGATCCTCGCCGCCGAGAAGCCGGCGACGCTTGCCGCCTACCTGCCGATCCGCAGCGAGTGCGACTGCCGGCCGATCATCGCTGAGGCCGAGGCGCTGGGGATCGCCATCGTGCTGCCGGCGGTCATCGATCCGGTGACCCTGGTCTTCCGCCGCTACCGGTCGGGCGACCCGCTTGCCGCCGGCGGCTTCGGCACGCTGTCGCCGACGCCCGACCAGCCGATCCTCGATCCGGAGCTTGCCATCGTGCCTCTGGTCGCGTTCGATCGCAGTGGCGCGCGGCTCGGGCACGGCAAGGGCCACTACGACCGGGCGCTGGCGAAACTCAGCGCACGTGGTATTCGGCCCAGGCTGATCGGCGTTGCGTTCGCGACGCAGGAGGTCGCGGCAATCCCGGCTGAAGCGCACGACGTGCCGCTCGACTGGGTGGTGACCGAGAACGAGACGCTGGTATCGGCGTCCGAGCAGGTGAGGTGACGGTGCGGCTTTTGTTTCTGGGAGATCTGGTGGGGCGTGCCGGCCGCAACGCGGTGATCGAGCGCTTGCCGGCGCTGATCGTCGATCATGCGCTCGATTTCGTCGTCGTCAACGGCGAGAACGCCGCCGGCGGATTCGGCATCACCGAGGACATCCTGCGCCAGGTGCTGGGCGCCGGCGCCGACGTGGTGACTACCGGCAACCATGTCTTCGACCAGCGCGAGGCGCTGGTCTTCGCCGAGCGGCAGGATCGCTTCCTGAGGCCCGTCAACTACCCGGAAGGGACGCCCGGCCGCGGCAGCGGCCTCTTCATGGCGCGCAACGGCGCCCGCGTGCTGGTGATCAACGCCATGGGCCGGGTGTTCATGGACGCCATGGACGATCCCTTCGCAGCGGTCGATCGCGAGATCGCCGCGTGCCCGCTGGGCGAGCAGGCGGACGCCATCGTCGTCGATTTCCATGCCGAGGCGTCGAGCGAGAAACAGGCGCTCGGCCATCATCTCGACGGCCGCGTGTCGCTGGTGGTCGGCACCCATACCCATGTGCCGACCTTCGACCACCGCGTGCTGCCGGGCGGCACCGCCTTCCAGACCGACGTCGGCATGTGCGGCGACTACCAGTCGGTGATCGGCATGAACCGCGAGGAGCCGGTGCGCCGCTTCATCCACAAGACGCCGGGCGAGCGCTTTTCGCCCGCCGACGGACCGGCGACGATTTCGGGCCTCGCGGTGGAGATCGACGATGCCTCCGGGCTCGCCCTCAAGGTGGCGCTGCTCAGCCTCGGCGGGGTGCTGGCGGAGACGGTTCCTGAGTTCTGGAGCTAGAGGAACTCCAGGCGCCGCAGACCTTTTCTTCCGGCCGTTGCGGCCTTATAACGCGGCCACATTCCGGACCCCAGTTCGTGGCGGTTTGACCGCGCTCGCCAAGCGCGGCCCGCACCATCTGCATTCAGCCAGGGAAGCACATGGCCGGCCATTCGCAGTTCAAGAATATCATGCACCGCAAGGGCGCTGCCGATGCGCGGCGTTCCAAGCTGTTCTCGAAGCTGGCGCGCGAAATCACCGTCGCCGCCAAACTCGGCGCGCCCGACCCCGGCATGAACTCGCGCCTGCGTCTGGCCATCCAGAACGCACGCGCCGAGAACATGCCCAAGGACAATATCGAGCGCGCCGTCAAGAAGGCGATGGGCGGCGAGGGCGACAACTACGAGGAGGTCCGCTACGAGGGCTACGGGCCCGGCGGCGTGGCGATGATCGTAGAGGCGCTGACCGACAACCGCAACCGCACGGCCAGCGCGGTGCGCGCCATGCTCACCAAGAACGGCGGCGCGCTCGGCGAGACCGGCTCGGTCGCTTTCATGTTCAGCCGCGTCGGACAGATCATCTACAGGCCCGAGGCAGGCACCGCCGACGAGGTGCTGGAAGCCGCCATCGAGGCCGGCGCCGAGGACGTGAAGAGCGACGCCGATGGGCATTTCATCACCTGCGCCTTCGGGGATCTCGGCGAGGTGACGCGCCAACTCGAGGCGGCGCTCGGCGAGGCGGAGACGGTGAAGGCGGTGTGGCTGCCGCAGACCCAGACCGCGCTCGACGAGGACAAGGCGGCGACGATGCTGAAGCTGCTCGACCTGCTCGAAGAGGATGACGACGTGCAGAATGTCTATTCCAACTTCGAGGTCTCGGACGAGATGCTGGAGAAGCTGACGGCGGCATAAGGTCGAAGGCCGCGGGGGGGCGGACATGAAGCGCGTCTACGCGGTTGCCTTCGCGGCGGTCGGTTGGTGGGCGGTGGTCGGGCAGTATTTCACCGGCCACGCCGGCAGCATCTCCAGCACTGTCGATTATTTCAGCTACTTCACCATTCTCAGCAATGTGCTGGTTGCCGCCACGCTGACTTTTGCTGCCCTTGCGCCGCGGTCGCGGCCAGGACGATTCCTGCTCAGGCCGGAGGTCCTGCTGGCGACCAGCGTGTACATAGCCGTCACCGGTGTGACCTACTATCTTCTGCTCGCCAAGCTCTATCACCTCACGGGCTGGGTGTTGTTCTACGATCGGCTGCTGCACTACGTCATGCCACCGGCATTCGTGCTGTTCTGGCTGCTGTTCGTGCCGAGAGGCGGCATCGGCGTGGGGGCGGCCGCATGGGTGCTTGTCCCACCGCTGGTCTATGCCGCCTACACGTTCGTGCACGGACCGCTGACCGGCTTCTATCCTTATCCGTTCGTGGATCTGCCAAAGATCGGGATCGCTCTTGCGGCGCGCAACGTCGCCGGGTTCTTCGTCTTCTTCTACGTGGTGGCGATTGTCTTCGTGGTGATCGACTGGCTGGTCGCGCGTGTCGGGCGATCATCCCGCAGCTAGCGCAGCAGCCCGTCGAAGAGCGGCAGGCTGGTGATCGCGGCCAGCGCCACAGCGGCGTAGGCGAGTGGGCGATAGCCGGCGCCGGCCGTGCGGCCGAAGATGTGCGAGCCGGCATAGAGCGCCAGCCCATAGGCCGGCGCCACGGCGATCAACAGCTGAATCACTTGCGCCGTGAAGAAGCCGTTCACCCAGTAGGCGCTGAACGAGGCGACCGTGATCAAGGCAAAGAACACGAACATGTTGGCGCGCACGATGCTGGCGGGCAGCGGACCGCTGACCCACAGTGCGATCACCGGCGGCCCGCCGATCTGGGCGAAGCCGCTCAGGAAGCCCGAAATCGCGCCGATTCCGGCGGAAACCGGTGCCGTCGGCTCGGAGCGATAGCGCCATCCGGAGGCGCGGCGGCCTCGACCGCAATGGTCGTGCAGCCGATGACCGCCGCCGCAGCGGCAAGAATGGTCCATGACGTCTTCATGTTGATGGCCTCGAAGGTGTGTCGCCCGTCCAGCGCCGCACTTTGGCAGGCGCGTGGCGGCGACGCTGTGGCTGCCGTCACAGCATCACGGGGTGAGTTGGCCGAGCGGCAGCGGGCCGTTGCTCTTGATCGTGCGGATGGCGAAGTTGGAGCGCACGTCCTCGACGGTCGCCAGCGTCAGGATCTTTTCGGTCATCAGCCGCTCATAGGCTTCGAGGTCGGGGACGACCACTTCCGCCAGAAAGTCCGACACGCCCGACACCATGTGGCATGACACCACTTCGGGGATCGCCATGAGGGCCTCCTGCAGCATGGCGGCGTTGTCGCGGCTGTGCTTGCCCACCTTCATTTCGACGAAGACGGTGAGACCGAGGCCGACGGCCTTGCGGTTGAGGATGGCGCGGTAGCCATCGATCATGCCGGCGTCCTCGAGCTGCTTCACCCGTCTCAGGCAGGGCGACGGCGACAGGCCGACGCGCTCGGCAAGGTCGACATTGGAGAGCCGCCCGTCGGCCTGGAGCGCGGCGAGAATCCGCCGGTCGATCCGGTCCGGTGATGATTTGGCACTTAGCATCAAAATCCCGCCTCTTCGTGGCTGAATATTGCTGAATATATCGAATTCACGCAATTCTCGCAATGAAATGTCGCGTCAGGCAGCATAAGCATGGATCTGTTTTCGATGCTGGAGGCAAGGCCATGACGACGCAAATGCCCGGGAGAGACGAGCCGCGACGGCGGATGGCGACAGGCGTGATCGCAGCGGTCGTCACCGTGCTGATCTGGTCGTTATGGATCGTCACCACCCGCCAGGCGGCGACCGTTCATCTGCCGGTCGCCTGGCTCGGCATCATCCGCTTTGCGTTTCCCGCGGTGGTGCTCGCCCCCGTTTGGTGGCGCCTGGGTCTTCTGCCGCGCGGCGTGCCCGTGCGCCTGATGGCCATGATGGTTGCCGGCGCGGGGGCGCCTTTCTTCGTGCTGGTGGCGACCGGCATGCACTTCGCCAGCGCCGCAGAAAGCGGCGTGCTTCTCGGCGGCACCATGCCGCTCTTTGCCGCCCTGTTTTCCGTCGTGTTCGAGCGCGAGCGCTTCAGCGCCAGCCGGCTCTTCGGCTTCGCGCTGGTGGCGATCGCCATGGCCGCCATCGGCGGCGTTGCCGTGGTGCATGGCCAGGGACCGGGGCGCTGGCTGGTCGTCCTCGGCGCGGCGCTGTGGGCCGTCTACACCCACGCCTATCATCGCAGCGGCCTGGCCGCGCTTCCCGCCGCCGGCATCATTGCGGCGTGGTCGACGATCATTCTCGTACCCTTCGCCGTCGCGGACGGTACCGCGGCGCTGTTGGCGGTGGGACCGGGCGTGCTGGCCGGCGAGGTGCTGTCGCAGGGCCTCGGTTCCGGCGTCGTTGCGCTTGCCTGCTACGGCACGGCGGTGCGTGTCCTCGGTTCATCGCGTGCGGCGCTGCTTGCCGCCCTGCCGCCGGCGGTTGCCGGGCTCATCGCCATTCCCATGCTGGGCGAGGTGCCGTCGCCGCTGGCCTTGGCCGGCGTGGTCCTGGTGGCGGCCGGCGTGGCGCTGGCCACCGGTGCGGTGAAGCTGAAGAGCCGTCGGGCGGTGGCAAGCGGAGCCTGAGCGCGCTACGCCTCAAGGCACAATGAACGAACCGATTCGCATTGTCGGCATCGATCCGGGGCTGAGGGCCACCGGCTGGGGCGTGGTGGCGATCAAGGGCAACGACCTCACCTTCGTCGCCGCCGGCACCATCAAGGCGCCGGTCGAGGGCGACATGGCGAGCCGGCTGCTCGTCCTCCACGCCGGGCTCGCCGACATCCTCGGCCAGTGGCGGCCGGACGAGGCGGCGGTCGAACAGAGCTTCGTCAGCCGCGACGCACAGGCGACGTTGAAGCTCGGCCAGGCGCGCGGCATCGCCCTGCTGGCGCCGGCCGAGCTTGGTCTCGCCGTCGCCGAATATGCGCCCAACGCGGTCAAGAAGGCGATTGTCGGCGCCGGCCATGCGGAGAAGGGACAGATCCGCGCCATGGTGCGCGTGCTGCTGCCGCGCGCCACCTTCGACAGCGATCATGCCGCCGATGCGCTGGCCATCGCCATCTGCCACGCCCACCACCGCCAGTCGGCGCGGGCGCTGGCCTCACTCGCCTAACTGCTTGCGGCACCGAGAATCAGTCCGATTTGTGCTAACTAGGCGCCCATGATCGGCAAGCTTCGCGGCGTCATTGATTCCTACAGCGAGGACTGGGTCGTCGTCGATGTCGGCGGCGTCGGCTACCAGGTCTATTGCTCGGTGCGCACGCTGCAGGCGCTGCCCTCGATCGGCGAGGTGGCGACGCTGTCGATCGAGACCTATGTGCGCGAAGACGTGATCCGCCTCTACGGCTTCGCCAGCGACCTCGAGCGCGAATGGTTCCGCCTGCTGATGACGGTGCAAGGGGTTGGCGCGCGGGTGGCGCTGGCGGTGCTGGGCACGCTGAAGCCCGGTGACCTGGCCACGGCCATCGCGCTGCAGGACAAGGCGGCGCTGACGCGCGCGCCGGGGGTCGGCAAGCGGGTGGCCGAGCGCATCGTGGCGGAGCTGCGCGACAAGGCGCCGGACTATTCCAGCGCCGATCCGGCGGTGGTGCACCTGCAGGCTGACTTGGCCGAGCATCGTGCGCCGCGGCCGGTTGCCGATGCCGTCTCGGCGCTCACCAATCTCGGCTATGCCCAGGTGCAGGCGTCGGCTGCGGTGGCGGCTGCTTCGCGTGCCGCTGGCGAGGGGGCGAGCGCCGAGCAGCTCATCCGCCTGGGGCTCAAGGAACTGGCACGGTGAGCGGTGCTGGCACAATTAGGGTAGAGACAGGGTCTGCCGGGCGACGGAGGCAGGGATGACGACGGTGGAGGAAAGCGCGCATATCACCGGGGCAGGCAGGCGGCTGCCGGGCGCGATCGCGACCTTCCTGGCCTTCCTCGTGGTCGGGCCGTTCGTCGGCGGCGGCACGATCTTCGTGGCGCTGTTTGCCCTCGACGCGGTCCCGCCGGACTTCGCCCACGATCTCGGTGGCGCCTTCTTCTTCTCGTGCCTGACGGTGGCGCTGCCGATCGCGGTGGTTGGCGCCCTGATCGCCGCCCGCCGGGCGATGGCGCGTCCGGTTGCTGCGACGCTCGCCGCCGGCCTCGGCGCCATGGTCGGCGTCGTCTGGGGCCTGTTCCTGGCGAGCGAGGGAACCACCGCCACGCTGAGCATGCTTGCCTTCGTCGGGGCGACGGTGGCGACGCTCGTCTGCTGGTGGCTGACGCGCCTGCTTGTGGGGCCGAGATGAGCGAGCGGATGGTTGCCGGCACCTTGCGCGAGGACGACGCGCCCGATACGGCGCTGCGCCCGCAACTCCTCTCCGAGTTCGTCGGTCAGGCGCAGGCCTGCGCCAACCTCAAGGTGTTCATCGAGGCGGCGCGCGGGCGCCAGGAGGCGCTCGACCATGTCCTCTTCGTCGGCCCGCCGGGGCTCGGCAAGACGACGCTGGCGCAGATCGTGGCGCGCGAGCTCGGTGTCAATTTCCGCGCCACCTCCGGTCCGGTCATCGCCAAGGCCGGCGATCTGGCGGCGCTGCTCACCAATCTCGAAGAGCGCGACGTGCTGTTCATCGACGAGATCCACCGGCTGTCACCGGCGGTGGAGGAAATCCTCTATCCGGCGCTGGAGGATTTTCAGCTCGACCTGATCATCGGCGAGGGGCCGGCGGCGCGCTCGGTCAAGATCGGGCTGGCGCCGTTCACGCTGATCGGGGCGACGACCCGCCTGGGGCTGCTGACCACGCCGCTGCGCGACCGCTTCGGCATTCCCGTGCGGCTCAATTTCTACGAGGTGCATGAACTGGAGCACATCGTGCGCCGCGGGGCGCGCATCCTCGGCGCCAACCTCACCGATGCCGGCAGCACCGAGATCGCCCGGCGTTCGCGCGGCACGCCGCGCATCGCAACCCGATTGCTCCGTCGCGTGCGCGATTTTGCCACGGTGGAGAATGTCGACGCCATCGATGCCAAGGCTGCCGACCATGCGCTTCGCCGCCTGGAGGTCGACGGGTTGGAACTCGACGCCCTCGACCGGCGCTATCTCGGCTTGATCGCCGAGAGCTTCGGCGGCGGTCCGGTGGGCATCGAGACGATCGCCGCGGCGCTGTCCGAACCGCGTGACGCCATCGAGGAGATCGTCGAGCCCTTCCTCATCCAGCAAGGTCTGGTGCAGCGCACGCCGCGCGGCCGCATGCTCGCAGCCCAGGCGTTCCGTCATCTCGGTCTCGCGGTGCCGCAGCGCGAAGGGCCGCAGATGCCGCTGTTCGATTCAGAGGACGAATGAACCCACCGATCGAGATCGTGGCGGCGGTCATTCGCGACGATCGCGGCCGCTATCTGCTGGTGCGCAAGCAGGGTACACAAGTCTTCATGCAGCCGGGCGGGAAACGCGAGCCCGGCGAGGACGATCTTGACGCGCTGGGGCGCGAGCTTGACGAGGAGCTGGGCCTTGCCATCGTCGCCGGTTCGCCGGTGAACCGCGGCACCTTCCGCGCCCGCGCCGCCAACGAAACGGATCGCGAGGTGGTGGCCGCGGTCTTCGACGTTGCGGTCGAGGGCACGGCCGTCGCCCGCGCCGAGATCGCCGAACTCTTGTGGTTCGACCCGGAAAATCCGCCGCCGGTCCCTGTCGCTCCGCTGACGCGGGACCATATCCTGCCGCGCAAGTGAGTGAATGACCGCCCGTTGACCGGGACGGGCGACGTTGGTCCGGCGCGGGCCGAATCAGGAGAAAAGTCGCCACAATGAGCAAACCGATCGAGGACTACGGGTTCATCGGCAACATGCTGTCCTCGGCGCTGGTTGCGCGCGACGGCTCGATCGACTGGTTGTGCCTGCCGCGCTTCGATTCTGACGCCTGCTTCGCCGCGCTGCTCGGCGACGAGAGCAACGGCTTTTGGCGCATCGCGCCGGCCGACGCGTACCGCGTCAGCCGCCGCTACCAGGACGGCACCGCCATCCTGGAGACGACCTTCGAGACGGCGCAAGGCGTGGTGACGCTGATCGACTTCATGCCGCTCAACGGCGACGAGGAACACGTCAACCTGATGCGCCTGGTGCGCGGCGACCGCGGCCATGTGGCGATGCGCATGGAGTTCGTCCTGCGCTTCGGTTACGGCACCGCCATCCCCTGGGTGCAGCGGCGCGATTTCGGCCTGAGCGCGATCGCCGGGCCCGACGGCGTCGAACTGCACACCGACGTTCCGCTCAAGAACGAGAACATGCGCACCTCGGCCGAGTTCGTCGTCAAGGCCGGTGCGACGGCATCCTTCACCCTCTGCTATCACCCGTCCTATCGCCAGCGCGAGCGCTCGGTCGACGTTCCGGCGCGGCTCGCCGAGACCGCGGCCTGGTGGCGGGAGTGGTCCGGCCGCTGCCACTTCAATGGCGGTCCCGACCACCCATGGCACGAGGCCGTGGTGCGCTCGCTGGTGACGCTGAAGGGGCTGACCTACCAGCCGAGCGGCGGCATCGTGGCGGCGGCGACCACGTCGCTACCCGAGCAGATCGGCGGCGGGCGCAACTGGGACTACCGCTACTGCTGGGTCCGCGACGCAACGGTGACACTCTACGCGCTGCTCCACTCCGGCTATCGCGAGGAGGCGCGGGCATGGCGCCGCTGGATGTTGCGCGCCAGCGCCGGCCATCCGCAGCAATTGCAGATCATGTACGGGCTCGCCGGCGAACGCCGGCTGAGCGAGCAGACGCTCGACTGGCTGTCGGGCTACGAGGACTCGCGGCCGGTGAGGATCGGCAACGCCGCCTATGCGCAGCTTCAGCTCGATGTCTATGGCGAAATCCTCGACGCGCTCGATGTTGGCCGCAGGTTCGAGCTCGAGGCGTCGCATGACGGCTGGGAATTCCAGAAGGTCCTGCTCGCCGATCTCGCCACGAAATGGATGACCCCCGACGAAGGCATCTGGGAGGTGCGCGGAGGGGCGCGCCATTTCACCCATTCGCGGCTGATGACCTGGGTCGCCTACGACCGCGCGATCAGGGCGGTGGAGCAGTACGGCCTCTCCGGCCCGGTCGCCGAATGGCGCAAGATGCGCGACACCATCCGCAACGACATCCTGACCAATGGCTGGAGCGACAAGCGCAAGAGCTTCGTGCAGAGTTACGACGGCGAGGCGCTGGATGCTTCGCTGCTGCTGATTCCGCTGGTCGGGTTCCTGCCGGCGGACGACCCGCGCGTCGCCGCGACCGTCGATGCGATCGGCCGCGAGCTGACCCAGGACGGGCTGGTGCTGCGCTATCGCAGCGAGGAGGCCGGCGACGGGCTGACGGGCGGCGAGGGCACGTTCCTCGTCTGCAGCTTCTGGATGGCCGACGCGCTGGGGATGATCGGCCGCCGCGACGAGGCCAAGGGCTTGTTCGAGCGTCTGCTCTCCATGCGCAACGATCTCGGCCTGCTTGCCGAGGAGTACGACCCGGTTGCCAAGTGCCAGCTGGGCAATTTCCCGCAGGCCTTCTCCCATGTCGGCATCGTCAACAGCGCCAACAATCTCATCGCGCGCGGCGGCCCGGCGGAGCAGCGGGCGGCACGCTCGGCCGGTTCCTAGAGCTCGCGCACGAAGCGCTTGCCGGTCTCGGCGTAGCCAAGGCGCCGATAGAAGGCGTGGGCGCCTTCGCGGCGACTGTGGCTGTTGAGCATCATCACGCGAGCGCCGCGTGCGCGCACCCAGTCTTCCGCCGCGGCGACAAGTCGCGCGCCGATGCCGGTGCCGCGGGCCGACTCGGCGACAACCATGGCGGTGAGGCGGCCGGTCGGCTCGTCATGCTCGTAGGACGGCGTGACATAGGCGCCGACGATGCCGACGACGCGACCATCCGCCACGGCGACGAAGGTGGCGTGGTCGGGGTGGCGTGTAATCCTGCCCATGCGGCCGCGCATCTGGTCCGTCTTGGTCGGATAGCCGAGTGAGGTGACCAGGGCCGCGACCGCCAGAAGGTCGCCTTCGGCGTAGGGTCTGATAGAGATGTCTGCCATGACCGATCCAGCGTGTGAGAACCGATGAGCGAAGCCCGCGGATGGCCCGACCTTGCCGGTCGGCTGATACCGGGCGGGCACATCCTGCCGGTACGGGTCTATTTCGAGGACACCGATTTCTCCGGCGTTGTCTACCACGGAGCCTATATCCGCTTCATGGAGCGCGGTCGCTCGGATTTCCTGCGCCTGCTCGGCGTCGGCCACGATGCCCTTGATCGTGGCGAGCACGGCGAGGATGGCGAACCGCTGGCCTTCGCGGTGCGCCGGATCACCGCAGAATTCCTCAAGCCGGCGCGAATCGACGACGTGCTGGAGGTCGAAACCCGGGCGGGAGAACTCCGTGGCGCCCGGATCATCCTGTCGCAGACCGTGCGACGCGGGGACACGATCCTGGTGACCGCCGAAGTGACGGTGGTGATGATCAACGCCGAGGGTCGCGCCCGGCGGATGCCGGACGCCGTGCGCGCGGTGCTTCTCGGGTCCCCCACTCCTTAACGGTCGGTTAACCGTGGGAGCCTTAGGACTCCCTTGTGTTTCGGGCTCCCAAGGATTGACGCACGCCCTCGTTTTGACAAGATTGCGGGTGAGACAGCCGCCGCGGAAAGTGCAGCCCCGTCAATGACTTTCGCGTATAGGGTCGTGGACTGGTCGAGGGCCGTGGTCGCGGATGGTCCCGCTGCAGCCGTCAGGCGGGGATGATATCCGAAAGGTCAGGGTTTTATGCCGGACGCGGTCACTCTTGCTGCTCCCACCAGCGGTGAAATCTCGCTGATTGCCCTGTTCGTGCAGGCGCATATCGTCGTCAAGATCGTCGTCATCGGGCTGCTGCTCGCCTCGATCTGGAGCTGGGCGATCATCGTCGACAAGACGCTGCTCTACGGCCGGGTACGCCGCCAGATGGACCGTTTCGAGAAGCTGTTCTGGTCGGGGCAGTCGCTGGAGGAACTCTACCGCTCGCTCACCGGCCGCACGCCGACGGCGATGGCCTCGGTGTTCGTGGCGGCGATGCGCGAATGGAAGCGCAGCTTCGAATTGGGGGCGCGGTCGCCGATCGGCCTGCAGACGCGCATCGACAAGGTGCTCGACGTCACCATCGGTCGCGAAACCGAGCGGCTGGAGCGCCGGCTGCTGTTCCTGGCCACCGTCGGCTCGGCGGCGCCATTTGTTGGCCTCTTTGGCACGGTATGGGGCATCATGACCTCGTTCCAGTCCATCGCCGCGTCGAAAAACACCGCGCTTGCCGTCGTGGCGCCGGGCATCGCCGAGGCGCTGCTGGCCACCGCGCTAGGGCTGCTGGCCGCCATTCCCGCGGTCATCGCCTACAACAAGCTGTCCAACGAGTCCGCCAAGATCGAGCAGCGCCTGGAAGGCTTCGGCGACGAGTTCTCTGCCATCCTGTCGCGCCAGGTCGACGAGCGGAGCTGAGCCATGGCCGGACCGGTCGGATCGCTGAGATCGCGCTCGGGCCGCCGGCGCCAGCGGGCGCGGCCGATGAGCGAGATCAACGTCACGCCCTTCGTCGACGTGATGCTGGTTTTGCTCATCGTGTTCATGGTGACCGCGCCGCTGTTGTCCGCCGGCGTGCCGGTCAATCTGCCGGAGGCCAACGCCAAGCCGCTGGCGGCCGAGAAGGAGCCGGTGGCGGTGACCATCGATGCCGACGGACGGGTGTTCGTCAAGAACAAGGAGGTGCCGATCGATGAACTGGTGGCCAAGCTCTCCGATGCCGTGGGCGGCAATCTCGACCAGCGCATCTACATCCGCGGCGACCGGTCGGTCAGCTACGGTGCGATCATGCGGGTGATGGGCGACATCAACGGCGCCGGCTTTCGCAACATAGGGCTGGTTTCGCTCAAGGAACCGAGCAGCTAGAGCTTTTATGCGCGATGGGCTGGCAGTCTCCGTCTTCGGCCACGCGGCGCTGCTGGTGTGGGGCCTTCTGTCGCTGCATTCGGCGCGGCCGCTCGATGCCAGCCAGATCGAGGCGATCCCGGTAAACTTCGTCAAGATCGCGGACGTCACCAGCGTTCCCAAGGGCACCGAGACGCCGAAGGTGGTGCCGAAGCCCCAGCCGGAGCCGCCGGCTCCCAAGCCGGAGCCGAAGCCGGAACCCAAGCCGCCGGAGCCGGTCGCGCCGCCGCCGCCGGCACCGCCCGAGCCGACGCCGCCAAAGGCCGCGCCGGAACCGCCGCCGCCCGATACCCCGCCGCCAGAAAAGACGACACCAGAACCGGCACCCGAGCCGGAACCCGCGGCCAAGCCGGAGCCGCCACCGCCGGAGACGCCGCCGCCGAGTCCGGCGCCGCAGGAGGCGGCGACGATCGAGCCGAAGCCGGACAATGTGCCGGAACCCAAGCTGCGGCCGAAGATGGTGGCGCAGGCACCGAAGAAGCAGACCGACACCTTCAACGCCGACAAGATCGCGGCGCTTCTCGACAAGGACACGACGGCGGCGGTGCCTGAGAAGCAGGAGCCGTCGCTGGGCGGGACGACATCGGCGATCGACGCGCAGATGACGGCAACCGAGATCGATGCCTTGCGGGCGCGGCTTGCCGAGTGCTGGAGCCCGCCGATCGGCTGGACCGATCCGTCGGAGGTCCGCGTCGTGGTGATGCTGTCGCTCAATCCGGACGGTTCGGTGCAGGGCGACCCCGAGGTGCTGGAGCGGCCGGACGGGCGCTACCAGCAGGCAGCACCGGAGAGCGTCTTGCGCGCCGTGCGCAGGTGTGCCCCTTACGCACTGCCGCCCGACAAGTATGAATCATGGAAACAGGTCAGGATCACGTTCGACCCGACGGAAATGGGCGGCGGCTGAGGAAACCCGAAAGAGCCATGAGGAGTGCCAGAATGCCAGCGACCCCAGCGGCCGCGATTCGCCGCGCCATCCGCCAGGCAGCTGTCCTGGCTGCCGTCATGCTCGTCGCCGCAGCCTTCGCCCGGCCGGCCGATGCCATGATCACGATCGACGTGACACGCGGCAACGTCCAGCCGCTGCCGATCGCGTTGCCGAATTTCATCGGCAGCGGCGACGACGCCAAGCTCGGTGCCGACATCACCAGTGTCATCGGCTCGGATCTCAAGCGCTCCGGCCTGTTTCTGCCGATCGATCCGTCGACCTTCGTGCAGGCGACCATCGGCACCAACGAGACGCCGCGCTTCGCCGACTGGCGGGTGATCAATGCCCAGGCCCTGGTGACCGGCGGTATCGCGCGCCAAACGGACGGCCGCCTGCGTGCCGAGTTCCGCCTGTGGGACGTCTTCGGCACCCAGCAGATCGCCGGCCAGCAGTTCTTCACCACACCCGACAACTGGCGGCGCGTGGCCCACATCATCGCTGACGCCATCTATGAGCGGCTGACCGGCGAGAAGGGCTATTTCGACACGCGCGTCGTGTTCGTCGCCGAGAGCGGCCCCAAGGACAATCGCGTCAAGCGGCTGGCGATCATGGATCAGGATGGTGCCAACGTCAGCTATCTGACCGACGGCAAGGATCTGGTGCTGACCCCGCGCTTCAATCCGAGTGCGCAGGAAATCACCTATATGTCGTATCACGGCACCGACCAGCCGCACGTCTATCTGCTCAACATCGAAACCGGCCAGCGCGAACTGGTCGGCGATTTCCCCGGCATGACCTTCGCGCCGCGTTTTTCGCCTGACGGGCAGAAGGTGGTGATGAGCCTGCAGCCCGGCAACAACGCCAACATCTATTCGATGGACCTGCGCTCGAAGCGCACGACGCGGCTGACCGACGACGCCGCCATCGACACCAGCCCGTCCTATTCGCCCGACGGCTCGAAGATCGTCTTCACATCCGACCGCGGCGGCTCGCCGCAGCTCTATGTGATGGGCTCCGACGGCACCAACCCGAAGCGCATCACCTTCGGCGAAGGCACATTCGAGACGCCGGTATGGTCGCCGCGCGGCGATCTCATCGCTTTCACCCGGCGCGACAAGGGACAATTCGCCATCGGCGTCATCCGGCCCGACGGCTCGGGCCAGCGCATCCTCACCGAAGGCTTCCACAATGAGGGGCCGACCTGGGCTCCCAATGGGCGGGTGATCATGTTCTTCCGCGATACGCCCGGTGCCAATGGCGGGCCGCAACTGTGGACCATCGACCTCACCGGCTACAACGAGTACCGCATCCCGCTCGATGGCTTCGCGTCCGACCCGGCGTGGTCGCCGCTGATCAACTGAACGGGCTCGAAAAGCGTGACAGACGGGTTCCCCTGCATGTCGGCATGGGTTAGCCTGCCAGACGGGTAGGGGTGGCGTCACCGGCTGGCGGGCCGGGCCAATCAGGATGCTTCCCGCGCTCCGAACGACCCCGAATTACCCAATCTTAACCACCTTCCTGCACCGGCGCTTAACCACGCATTGCTACACCGGCAGCAAGGTGGACGAGGAGTTACCGAAATGCTGAGAATACCGAGCATTGCCCGCATGGCCGCGCCGATCCTGGTGCTTGGCCTGGCGTTGCTGGTGTCCGCATGTGCAAGGAATCCGGGTGGCGATCTCGGTGGCTTGGGCGGCGTCGGCGGCGGGGTGACATCCGCCAGCCCCGGCAGTCCGCAGGATTTCGTCGTCAATGTTGGCGACCGGGTCTTCTTCGACACCGATTCGAGTGAGCTCAGCGCCACGGCGCGCGCCACGCTCGACAAGCAGGCGATGTGGCTGAACCAGAATCGGCGCTACACCTTCATCATCGAGGGCCACGCCGACGAGCGCGGCACGCGCGAATACAACATCGCGCTCGGCGCCCGTCGCGCCGCGACGACGCGCGACTACCTGGTCTCGCGCGGTGTGGCCGCCAACCGCATGCGGACGATCTCCTACGGCAAGGAGCGGCCGGTGGCGACCTGCAACGACATCTCCTGCTGGTCGCAGAACCGGCGCGCGGTCACGGTGCTCACCACCGCCGGCACGTAGCAACGCGCCCATCACTGGCGATCATTTCGCGGCGGGCGGCCCCGGCATCGGGGTCGCCCGCCGGCGTTCCTGCGCCCAATTTTGGCCGAACTACCCTGTTCCATGCTAGGAGACGGGTGATGATCCGGGGCGCTTCTTGGGCGCCCGGCGGAAGGGACGTGGGAAGACTTGCCAATGGTGTGGACGCAACGCTGGTTGACCGGGGCGGCAGTGGTCGCCGTCGGCCTGATGATCGCGCCCGGCGCGGATGCCGGATGGTTCGGCTTTGGCAACCGCACCACGCAGCCAGGGCAGGGCGTGACGCTCGCCCAGTCCGGTGGCGACAGTGCGCGGCTGGACCAGCTCGAACATACGATCCGCGATCTGACCGGTCAGGTCGAGACGCTGCAGCATCAGATCGACGAGCTGACCAAGCAGATGCAGAAGATGCAGGCGGACAACGAATACCGCTTTGGCCAGCTGGAGAACGGCAAGGGCGGCGGTAAGCGCGATGTGGCCGCGGCGGCTCCGGCACCGCAAACGGCGCCGGCGCCGGCCGATACCGCGGTTGCCGAGGTGCAACCTTTGCCGGCCGATAACGGCCAGCAGCAGCTCGGTGCGCCGCCGAGTTCGCTCGGCACACTGACGCTGCCTGCGCCGGCGGCAGGGGACGGGCAACAGCCGCTCGACCTTTCCGCCCTCGCCCGTGGCGATTCCGGTCAGGCAGACACCGGGTCCGCCGGGGGCGGGGCCGTAGCGCCTCTTGCGCAGCCGCAACAAGTGGCGCCGCCGAGCGGCGATCCGGCGGCCGACTACAAGGCGGCCTACGAGCTTTTCGTTTCCGGCCAGTATCCTTCGGCCGACAAGGCGTTCCGCCAGTTTCTCGACGCCTATCCGGGCGACAGCCACGCCGCGGACGCGATCTACTGGCTCGGCCAGAGCCTGTTCTCGCGTGGCATGTACCGCGAGGCGGCGCTCGAATTCGTCAACGGCCACAAGCTCTATCCGAAGAGCGCCCGGGCGGCCGACACGATGCTGCTGCTCGGCAAGTCGCTAGCCGGGATTCCCGAGCGCGAGGCGGCATGCCAGACCTTCGCGGCGGCGCTCAAGCAGTATCCGAGCATGTCGAACGCGCTGCGCCAGCGCGTCATCACCGAACAAGCCAATGCGGGATGCTGAGGCGGACGGTCCCCTAAGCGACGCCGAACTTGACGACCTTTTCGCGGTCTTTGCCGATGCGCCTCTGATTGCGCTTGCGGTCTCTGGCGGGGCCGATTCGCTTGCCCTGATGGGTGCTGCGGCACGCTGGCGCAAACGCCGCGGCGGCAAGCCGGACATGGTGGTGCTGACCGTCGATCACCGCTTGCGCCGCACGTCACGGCGCGAGGCCGAAGCCGTGGTGGCGGCGGCCGAGGCGCGCGGCCTGCCGGCCCGCATTCTGGTGCGCAAGGGCAAGGCGCCCGCCGCCAACATCGAGGCGGAAGCGCGGTCGGTGCGCTATTCGCTGCTTGTCGAGGCCGCTCGCTCGCTTGGCGCCAGCCACCTCCTCACCGCACATCACCGCGACGATCTTGCCGAGGCTCTGCTGCTGCGCCTCACACGTGGCGCCGGCGTATTCGGCCTTGCCGCCATGCGCCCGGCGGTCGCCACCAATGGCATCGTGCTTGCCCGGCCGCTTCTCGCCGTGCCGCGCGCCCGTCTTGCTGCGACCACGGCGGGGTATGGCCTCACGCCGGTGGTCGACGCCATGAACAGCGACCCGCGCTTCGCCCGGGTGCGTGCGCGCGCTCTATTGCCGCTGCTCGCGCGGGAGGGGCTCGACCCGACCCGACTGGCGGCGACGGCCCGCCGGCTGGCGGATGCCGCCGATGCGGTCGATGCGGCGGCCAGCGATCTCATCGCCGCGGCAGTGACGGTCGATCAATTCGCGGTCGTTCGGCTGCATGCGGACCAGTTCCGGCTGGCGCCGGCGGCTGTGCAGGCCCGCGTGTTGGTGCGGCTGTTGATGGCCATCGGCGGCGGCGACTATTCGCCACGCTCCGAGCGGCTGGCGGCGCTGACCGGGGCGATGACGGCAGGAGCCGGCGGCCGCTTCAAGCGGACGCTTGCCGGCTGCGTCGTCGAGCAGCGGGACGGCGGTTTCGTCTTCTACCGGGAGATCGGCCGCGAGGGACCGCAGGCGGTCGCGCTCAAGCCGGGCACGACGATTGTCTGGGACCGTCGCTTCCAGGTCAGCGCCGGTCCATCGGTTCCGGCGGGGCTGACCGTGGCCGCTCTCGGCGAGGCGCAGCGCCGGGAAATTGGTGCCGGGCGCGGCCTTGCACCGCCCGCGGCTCTTGCCGCGCTTCCGGCCATCGAACGCCGCGAGCGCGCCATCGCGGTGCCGTCCCTGGGCTTTTTTACCAATTCTGCCAAGGGGTTGGACGTGGCAATCGGCCAGATCCTTGAGAAGCGGCTGGCGGAGCCGCCGCTTTTCCCGGATCTTTTCGCTGGAATGTGACCTGCCGGGCGTTCACGTTGCCGTAATTCCAGCACGATACTAATGAAAGTCTTATTGGCTTCGTAACGCGCAGTACCTATCTTATGAGGCAATCCGGACGCTTTAGAGGGTGAGCGGCCTCCTCAACCGTTGGCCCAAAGGGACGCGAATGAACGCCAACTTCCGCAACTTTGCCCTGTGGGTCATCATCGGGCTTGTCCTGATCGCCCTGTTCAACCTGTTCCAGAACACCGGCCAGCGGTCGGCGGGCGTTGACATCGCCTATTCGCAGTTCATCAGCGAGGTCGACCAGGGGCACGTGCGCAGCGTCGTCATCGCCGGCCAGCAGATTGCCGGCAATTATACCGACGGCACCGCCTTCCAGACCTATTCGCCGCAAGACCCGCAACTGGTCCAGAAGCTGGAAGACAAGGGCGTGACGATCACGGCCAAGGCGCCGAGCGAAGGCGGCCAGTCGCTGATCGGCATGCTGGTGTCGTGGTTCCCGATGTTCCTCATCCTGGCGGTGTGGATCTTCTTCATGCGCCAGATGCAGGGGACCGGCGGCAAGGCGCTCGGCTTCGGCAAGTCGAAGGCCAAGCTCCTGACCGAGGCGCACGGCCGCGTCACCTTCGAGGATGTCGCCGGCGTCGACGAGGCCAAGGAAGACCTCGAGGAGATCGTCGAGTTCCTGCGCGACCCGCAGAAGTTCCAACGCCTGGGCGGGCGTATCCCGCGCGGCGTGCTGCTGGTCGGCCCGCCCGGCACCGGCAAGACGTTGCTTGCGCGCGCCATCGCCGGCGAGGCGAACGTGCCGTTCTTCACCATCTCCGGCTCCGACTTCGTTGAAATGTTCGTCGGCGTCGGCGCGAGCCGCGTGCGCGACATGTTCGAGCAGGCCAAGAAGAACGCGCCCTGCATCATCTTCATCGACGAGATCGACGCGGTCGGCCGTCATCGCGGCGCCGGCCTCGGCGGCGGCAATGACGAGCGCGAGCAGACGCTGAACCAGTTGCTGGTCGAGATGGACGGCTTCGAGGCGAACGAGGGCATCATCCTCATCGCCGCCACCAACCGGCCCGACGTGCTCGACCCGGCGCTGCTGCGTCCCGGCCGTTTCGATCGCCAGATCGTGGTGCCCAATCCGGACGTCGTCGGCCGCGAGAAGATCCTCAAGGTGCATGTGCGCAAGGTGCCGTTGGCGCCGGACGTCGATCTCAGGGTGATCGCGCGCGGCACGCCCGGCTTCTCCGGCGCTGACCTGATGAACCTGGTCAACGAAGCGGCGCTGCTCGCCGCCCGCCGCGGCAAGCGGCTGGTCACCATGGCCGAGTTCGAGGATGCCAAGGACAAGGTGATGATGGGTGCGGAGCGCCGCACGCTGGTCATGACCGAGGACGAGAAGCGGCTGACCGCCTATCACGAGGCGGGCCACGCCGTCGTCGCGCTGCATGTGCCGGCGACCGACCCGGTGCACAAGGCGACGATCATCCCGCGCGGTCGCGCGATGGGCATGGTCATGCAGTTGCCCGAGCGCGACAAGCTGTCGATGAGCCTCGAGCAGATGACCTCGCGCCTGGCCATCATGATGGGTGGCCGCGTCGCCGAGGAGATGATCTTCGGCAAGGAGAAGGTGACCTCGGGCGCGTCTTCGGACATCGAGCAGGCAACCCGCCTGGCGCGCATGATGGTGACGCGCTGGGGCCTGTCGGACGAGCTGGGCACGGTCTCCTACGGCGAGAACCAGGAAGAGGTGTTCCTCGGCCATTCGGTGTCGCGCCAGCAGAACGTGTCGGAGCAGACCGCGCAGAAGATCGACGCCGAGATTCGGCGCTATGTCGAGGAAGGCCTGTCGGAGGCGCGCCGCCTCCTGGCCGAACATTCCGACGAGCTGGAGAAGCTGGCGCAGGGCCTGCTCGAATACGAGACGCTCTCCGGCGACGAGATCCGCAATCTGCTCGCCGGCAAGCCGCCGGTGCGCGAGACGCCGGAAGAGGCGGCCGCGACCAAGGGGTCCGCGGTGCCGGTGACCAAGAGCAAGCCCAAGGGTTCGCCCGGCGAGCCGGAAGGCGGTATGGCGCCTCAGCCGCAGGGCTGACGCAGCGGACAACGCGCTTTAAGGAAACGGCCGCGATCTGCGGCCGTTTTCATTTTTGCGGGACCGCGCACAACATCTCCAAATCCAGAATTCCGCCAGCCTCGCGGCGGCTCAAGTGCTTTTTAAGCAACACTTGCCGATGTTTACCTTTCGTTAAGGTAAACAAACGTGGTTAAGCAACGTGGTTTACGACGATTTAAGAATTAGAGTGGACAATTCCTTTCCATAAGCGGCCATCCGGGTCGCCAGAGACCTGTAGAGGAAAGGAAACCGTCATGGGTCGCTACCGTCTTTCTGCGCTTGTCGGCGCTGCGTTCCTGCTGCCGCTTACGGCGGGCGCGTGGGCGGCCGATCTTCCGGAGATTCCGCCCCCTTACCAGCCGCCGGTGGAAGTCGGCCACAGTTGGTATCTACGTGGCGATATCGGGATGACGAACCAATCCGTCGGCAGTCTGTTCAATGTTCTCTATGACAGTCCCACGAACACGGTCACCAACGTCTTCGAGAATTTCGAGTTGTCGCCGCTGTTCGGTCTGGGCATCGGCTATCGGCATAGCGATCACCTGCGCTTCGACCTGACCGGCGAGTTCCGCGGCAACGCCACGTTCCACGGCCTCGACATCTACGACGACACCGCAGCAACCCCGGAAGTGGGAACGGACGAATACACCGCGGTCAAGACCGAGTGGACGTTCCTGGCGAATGCCTACTGGGATATCGGCACGTGGCATAGCGTGACGCCCTTCGTCGGAGCCGGCATTGGTGCGTCGTACAACACCATCAAGGGCTTCACGGACGTCAACACCGTGACCGGTGGTGTCGCCTATGGTGCCGATCACTCCCAGTGGAGCCTCGCCTGGCAGCTCACCGCGGGCCTCGCCTATCAGGTCACGCCCAACATGACGCTCGAGGCGGCGTACCGCTACATCGATCTGGGTAACGCCGCATCCGGCGATCTGGTTGCCTATGACGGAACGAACAATGAGTACAACCCGATGGAATTCCGTCACCTGACGTCTCAGGACTTCAAGGTCGGGTTCCGCTGGCAGTTCGACAAGCCCATGGATTACGGGCCTGCCGTCGTCAAATACTGATCGTCTCCTCCGGGGCGCACCATGATGCACCGCCCGCCATCTCGGCGGGCGGTGTTCTTTTGTCCCGGCCGCTCGCGGTGCCCGCGCTCGGCGACCTTGCCCTCAAGATAATGCCGTGCTGTTCCGGTCACGCTGGCCTTGCTTCCGATGGCGCGGGGTCATTGCCGACCAATCGCGATTGACTCTCTCCCCGACCAAGCGTATCTGCGCCGGCGGGACACCCCTCCCCAACGAGGGGCTTCTATCTGAGAGGGTAGACTGATGACCGCACCTGCTGCGCCCGCCGTTCGGCCGGCGAACCCCAACTTCTCTTCTGGTCCTTGCGCCAAGCGACCCGGCTGGTCGCTGGAAGCGCTCAGCGATGCCGCGCTCGGCCGCTCGCACCGGGCCAAGATCGGCAAGGCCAAGCTCAAACAGGCGATCGACCTCACCCGCGAGGTGCTGGAAGTGCCGGCGGACTACCGCATCGGCATCGTTCCAGCATCGGACACCGGCGCCGTCGAAATGGCGCTGTGGTCGCTGCTCGGCGAGCGTCCGGTCGATGTGCTGGCGTGGGAATCCTTCGGCCTCGGCTGGGTGACCGACGTGGTCAAGCAGCTCAAGCTGAAAGACGCACGCACCATCAAGGCCGACTACGGCAAGCTGCCGGACCTGACCCAGGTCGATTTCGATCATGACGTGGTTTTCACCTGGAACGGCACCACCTCCGGCGTGCGCGTGCCGAACGGCGACTGGATCGCGGCCGACCGCAAGGGCCTCACCATCTGCGACGCGACGTCTGCCGCCTTCGCGCAGGACCTCGCCTTCGACAAGCTCGATGTGGTGACCTTCTCCTGGCAGAAGGCGCTCGGCGGCGAGGCGGCGCACGGTGTCATCATCCTCAGCCCGCGCGCCGTGGAGCGGCTGGAGAGCTACACGCCGGCGTGGCCGCTGCCGAAAATCTTCCGCATGACCAAAGGCGGCAAGCTGATCGACGGCATCTTCGTCGGCGAGACGATCAACACGCCGTCGATGCTGTGCGTCGAGGATTATCTCGACACGCTCGCCTGGGCGAAAGGTGTCGGCGGCCGCAAGGGCCTGATGGGCCGCGCCGATGCCAACTTCAAGGTGCTGGCCGATTGGGCGGCGAAAACGCCGTGGATTGATTTCTTCGCCGAAGACCCGGCGGTGCGCTCCAACACCTCGGTGACGCTCAAGATCGTCGATCCCGAGGTGACCAGGCTGGAGCCGGGAGCGCAGGAGGCCTTCCTCAAGGCCATCTCGGCACGCCTCGACAAGGAAAACGTCGCTCACGACATCAACTACCATCGCGACGCGCCGCCGCATTTCCGCATCTGGGCGGGCGCCACGATCGAGGCGTCGGATCTCGATGCCCTGACGCAATGGCTCGAATGGGCCTTTGCGGTCGAGAAGGCATCGCTGAAGGAAGCGGCCTGAGCCTCCAAACCACGGCGGAGGTCGACTCCCCCAAGTTGGCCTCCGCCGCCTGAACCACCGCAATCGAAAGAATTTCGCGTCAGCGCCCGCGACAGGTTTCGGCGCGACGCAAGGAAAGGCACAAGAAAATGACCGCTCGTGTTCTCGTTTCCGACAAGCTGTCCAAGACCGCCATCCAGGTCTTCAAGGTCCGCGGCGTCGAGGTCGACTACCTGCCCGATCTCGGCAAGGACAAGGAAAAGCTGCTCGCCGTGATCGGCGATTACGACGGGCTCGCCATCCGCTCCGCCACCAAGGTCACCGAGAAGGTGCTCGCCGCCGCCAAGAAGCTGCGCGTCATCGGCCGCGCCGGCATCGGTGTCGACAATGTCGACGTGCCGGTCGCCACCCAGCGCGGCATCATCGTGATGAACACGCCCTTCGGCAATTCGATAACCACGGCCGAGCATGCCATCGCCATGATGTTTGCCGTCGCCCGGCAGATTCCCGCCGCCGACGTCTCCACCCAGGCCGGCAAGTGGGAGAAGAACCGCTTCATGGGCGTCGAGATTACCGCCAAGACGCTGGGTGTCATCGGCTGCGGCAATATCGGATCGATCGTCGCCGAGCGCGCCATCGGGCTGAGGATGCGCGTCGTCGCCTACGACCCCTATCTCTCCGATGAGCGCGCCCTGCAGCTCGGCGTCGAGAAGGTCGACCTCGACGAGCTGTTCCAGCGTGCCGACTTCATCACGCTGCATACTCCGCTCACCGAGAAGACGCGCAACATCATCGACAAGGTTGCGATCGCCAGGATGAAGGACGGCGTGCGCATCATCAATTGCGCCCGCGGCGGCCTGATCGTCGAGGAGGATCTCGCCGAAGCGATCAAGACCGGCAAGGTCGCCGGTGCCGGCGTCGATGTCTTCGTCAGGGAGCCGGCGGATACGAGTCCGCTCTTCGGCCTCGCCAATGTGGTGTGCACGCCGCATCTCGGCGCCTCCACCAGCGAGGCACAGGAAAACGTCGCCGTTCAGGTGGCCGAGCAGATGGCCGACTATCTGGTCAACGGCGCCGTCTCCAACGCGCTCAACATGCCGTCGATCACGGCGGAAGAGGCGCCGCGGCTGATTCCCTTCGTCAAGCTGGCGGAGAAGTCTCGGCTCGTTTGCCGGCCAGCTCACCGAGACCACCATCCTCGGCGCCACGATCGAATATGCCGGCGACGTCGCCGACATGAACACCAGGGCGCTGACCGCGGCGCTGCTCGCCGGCCTGCTCCGGCCGATGCTGAACGAGGTCAACATGGTCAACGCGCCGATCGTGGCGCGCGATCGCGGCATGGAGATCAACGAGGTGCGCCAGACCCAGCGCGGCATCTACGAGACCTACATCCGCCTGACGGTGAGGAGCGAACGGCAGGAGCGCGCGGTCGCCGGCACCGTCTTCTCCGACGGCAAGCCGCGCTTCATCCAGATCAAAAACATCAACATGGATGCGAGCTTCGGCCCGCACATGCTCTACGTCACCAACAAGGACAAGCCCGGCTTCATCGGCCGGCTGGGCACGCTTCTCGGCAACGAGAAGGTCAACATCGCCAACTTCAACCTCGGCCGTGCGGCCTTGGGTGACGACGCGATCTCGCTGGTCGAGATCGACGGAGCGATGAGCGACGACGTGCTCGCGAAGGTGGGGGCTCTCGACGGTGTCGTCCAGGCCAAGCGGCTGATGTTCTAGGCTTTCGCCTCGGCCCTTCCGCGAGTCCCCGCCTCCCCCCTTGTGGGGGAGGCCAGATTTCCCCGGTTTGCGCCAGCAAACCGGTCTTGGAAATCCGGGTGAGGGGTACCCCGGCGCAGTGATGGCAAGGCGCTGATGGAGCCGGCCGCGCTCAACGGCACGAAGGTGAATCAAACGTGCAATGAGACTGCCACGGGACCGGCTGAAACGTGCTCGGCAGAGAGTTGTCTGAACTGGGCGGCGAGCCCGGCTGCAATCTGGCAATGTTCTTTGGGTCCCATATGCTGCCCTGCTGCACCGGTGCGCCAGGCCCGGTCGATGTTGACGGCATGTCGACATGACTCGCAAAGGGATCGACGTAAGCTTGCGGTTTGGGCGGCACGTACATCTGCATTTGCACGGTGCCGACTCCCAACGGGATATAACCAGGCAAGATCGCCGCGGACTGTGAGAATTTTCCTATCGACGTCAACGCTTCCATGGTCGCCTTTGTTACTGGGTTGTTAAACGCATTCATTGGAGGTGGAGGCGGCTGATATTGAGGTTGAAACTGCGGAAGCTGGTAGGTTGGAGCGGGCGCGGCACCGCCTTGGCAGTTCGCGTTGTACCAGCTGGCCAATTCCTGCGCGTTGCCAGCGATTGCCGAACCCGGCTGACCGTTTACGAGCGCATTCATGACTGATTGGCAATCAGCAGCTTGTACAACACCTGCATTCGCAAAGCCCACGAGGCTTGGCGGCGCCAAGTGAACGGCACTCACAAGGTTGGCTCTGAGAGAAGCGACATTTGGCTTCCAAGCTAGTCCCGCTACCTCGCCTTCCTTGCCCCCCTCTGCGCCACGAAGATGCCCGCGATGATTAGGGCGTAGCCGATGCTGTGATAGAGCTGCGGCCGTTCGCCCAAAAAGACGATGGCGATGGCCGAGCCGAAGACCGGTATCAGGTGAAAGAACGGACCGGTGCGGTTGGCGCCGATCAGCTCGACGCCGCGGTTGAAGAAGACATAGGCGAGAAGCGACGGGAAGACGATCACATAGGCCAGCACGGCGAAGGCCGCCGGAGTCGGATCGACCCGGCGGCCGGCCAGGAACTCCGCCACGGTCACCGGCGCCAGCATGATGGCGCCGGCAAGGAAGGTGAAGGCCAGGAACGACAGGAAGTGGATCGCCGGCCGGCGCCGCAGAAGCGCGGCATAGAGCGCGTAGCTCACCATGGCGACCAGGAACCAGACGTCGCCGGGATTGAGCCGAAGGTGTGCCAGCGTCGCCGGGTCGCCATGGGCGACGATGACGAGCACGCCGCACAACGACATGAGGATGCCGACGAACTGGGCGAGCGTCAGCCGGTCGCGGAACAGGATCAGCGACCACAGGCCGATCATCAGCGGTGCCGAAGACTGCATCAGCGAGCCGTTGAGGGCGGTGGTGTATTCGAGCCCGTGATAGGCGAGCGTGTTGTAGACGGTGATGCCGGTGAAGGAGAGCAGCAGCATGATGCCGAAGTGGCGACGGATGACCGGCCAGTCCTGGCTGAGTTCCCGGCGGGCCAGCGGCAGCGCGATCAGCCCGGCGCCGACCCAGCGGATCTCGGCCAGCGCTGCCGGCGGAATGGTGCCGGCGATGAAGCGCCCGAGCACGATGTTGATCGCCCAGAACAGCGATGTCAGCGACAGGAGCAGATAGGGCCGGTCGAACAGGGCGCGGCTGGCCAGGGGCGGTGTGGACACGGGTGAGCCTGGGACGAAGAAGAGGATTTCGGCCGCCGGGAGCATGCGAGCAAGCGCGACCGTTGCCTTCATAGACGAGGCCCGGCCGGCCGACAACGATGGCAGAACCGGCAAATGCGGCGCCGGGGCCCGGTGATTTCGCCTCGCATGGCCCTGGCGCAGGGGCTATAGTCCGCCCCCATGGCCGCCCCGGCACGTCAGCCGGGGCGATTCTTTGCCGGCACCAGCCGGAATTTTGAGGAAATCGGGTAGGAAATGGCGAACGTGGTGGTCGTCGGAGCTCAATGGGGCGACGAGGGCAAGGGCAAGATCGTCGACTGGCTTTCCGAGCGCGCCGATATCATCGTGCGCTTCCAGGGAGGCCACAATGCGGGTCACACGCTGGTCGTCGACGGCGTCATCTACAAGCTGAGCCTGCTGCCCTCCGGGGTGGTCCGACCGGGCAAACTGTCGATCATCGGCAATGGCGTGGTGGTCGATCCGTGGGCCTTCGTCGCGGAGGTCGAGAAGCTGAAGGGGCAGGGCGTCAGCATTACGCCCGACAGCCTGGTGATCGCCGACAGCGCGTCGCTGATCCTGCCGCTGCACCGCGACCTGGACATCAACCGCGAGACCGCGAACAGCACCCAGGCGATCGGCACGACCAAGCGCGGCATCGGCCCGGCCTATGAGGACAAGGTCGGCCGCCGCGCCATCCGCGTCGTCGATCTCGCCGATCCGGCGGGCCTGCCCGGCAAGATCGACCGGCTGCTGGCGCATCACAATGCGCTCAGGCGCGGCAACGGCGGCCAAGAGATCGACGGGGCGGCTCTGCTGGCGGCGCTGAAGGAGATCGCGCCGAAGATTCTGCCCTTCGTCGGCTCCTCGTGGCAGCGGCTCGACGAGGCACGGCGCGCCGGAAAGCGCATCCTGTTCGAGGGGGCGCAGGGCGTGCTGCTCGATATCGACCACGGCACCTATCCCTTCGTCACCTCATCCAACATCGTCGCGGCCCAGGCGGCGACCGGCTCCGGCCTCGGCACGCGGGCCGGCGATTATGTGCTCGGCATCACCAAGGCCTATACGACGCGCGTCGGCGAGGGGCCGTTCCCGACCGAGGACAAGGGCGAGATGGGCGAGCGGCTGGGCAGCGTCGGCAAGGAATTCGGCACTGTCACCGGACGCAAGCGGCGCTGCGGCTGGTTCGATGCCGCGCTCGTCCGCCAGGTCGTTCGCATATCGGGCATCAACGGTATCGCCCTGACCAAGCTTGACGTCCTGGATGGACTGGAAACAATAAAAATATCAGTTGGTTATCGCCTCGGCGGGCGCTCGCTTGACTATCTGCCGGTGGCCCAGCAGGAACAGACGGCGGTTGAACCGGTTTACGAGACCATGGAAGGTTGGCAGGAACTCGACGGCAGGCGCCCGGACATGGAATGATCTGCCCGCCCAGGCGGTCAAATACGTTCGCCACGTCGAAGAGTTGATTGGCGTTCCTGTGGCCTTACTTTCGACAAGTCCAGAGCGTGACGATACGATCCTTGTGCATGATCCTTTTCAAGGCTAAGGCGATTCGATAAGAGGTCGGCAGAGCGAAGAGATGGCCGAATATTACGCTGTACTGAGCCGGGCGGTTGCCACACTTGATGCCAATACGCCGGAGACGCGGCGCGCTGTCTATGACAAGGCGCGCAACGCGCTCATTGCTCAGCTGAAGGCGATCGTTCCGCCGCTGCCGACTTCGGAAATTTCGCGCCAGCGTCTGGAGCTGGAGGAGGCTATCCGGCGCGCCGAGCGCGAGGCCGCCAACGGCGCCGCGGCGGGGCCGCAGCGAGCGCCGAGACGACCAAGTCCGGCCGCAGCCCCGCCGCCGCCTCAGTCGCCGCCGCCCGGGGCGTTGTCGCCCGAGCCACCTCTGCCTCAACCACCGCTGGCGGCGGAGGACATGCCCCCACCCGAACCCGGTGGGTCACCGCAGGAGGTTTTCCGGCGGGCGATCCGCGAGGCCGAGGGGCGTGCCGATATCATTCCGCCGCCGAGGGAAAGGGCGCCGGTGCGCGAAGAGGCCTTTGGTGGCATGGAGGCGGAGTATCCGGTCGCCGGCCGCCAGCGCCGGGCGCCGCCGCCGGAAGAGCCGGCCCCCTATGTACCGCCCGATTACCACGTACCGCGGCCGCGACGGCCGGAGCCCGAACCGAGACTGGCGCCCGACTACTCGTGGGAGAGGGAAGCGCCGCAAGCCGAATCGGCGATCCCGCGCTATGCGCCCGCTCCCCAGCTCGACGGCGACGACAGGCAGGCGCGGATCAGGGATGGCCGGCGCCGGGGAAGCCGCGATCGTGAGCGCAATCTCGACAGCGATTTCGAGGAGAGGGGGATTGGCCGTCCATCGCGGCTGCCGACCATTCTCCTGCTGGTGCTGATCGTCGCCCTGATCGGCGGTCTGGCGGCGCTCGCGTGGTCACAGCGCAGCGAGCTTTCCAAGCTCATGGCGACATTCGACGGCGGCTCGTCGGACGGCACCGAGCAGGTGGCGTCGGCGCCGCCACCACCCGCCGCGCCAGCAGCCGATGCAGCGGCGGCGGGCAAGAACGCCGATCGGCTGCCCAACGGCAGCAATGCCATTGCGACGACGCCCGGCGTGCGGGTCGTCGGCGAGACCGGTGATGCCGGCACGGCGGCCGGCGGTGCCGCACCCGCCGAGGTCGCGACGGCGGAGCAGCCGCAGCAGCCGGCGGCGCAAGGGAGTGACACGGCGCTGGTGGCGCAGAAGGCGGTTCTCTACGAGGAGCCGCTCGACAGCACCAAGGCAGCCAATGGCGTCACGCAGATCAACGCCGCGGTGACCTGGAGCTACGTTCCCGACAATGCCAGCGGTGCGGCTGTGATCGCCAATCTGGACGTGCCGGATCGCGGTCTCAAGATCACGCTGACCATCCACAAGAACACCGACAAGACGCTGCCGGCGAGCCACTTGATCGAGGTCACCGTCAATACGACCGCCGCCTTCCCGGGCAAGGGCATCTCCTCGATCCCGCGCCTGGTGCTGAAACCCTCCGAAGACGCGCGTGGCCAGCCGCTGATTGGTGCCACGGCAAAGGTCCAGGACGGTCTCTTCTGGATTGCCCTGTCGGCGCTTGATGCCGACGTGCAAAGCAACCTGTCCCTGCTCAAGGACCGCGACTGGTTCGACCTGCCGCTGGTCTACGATACCGGGCAGCGCGCCATCCTCACCTTCGAGAAGGGCACACCCGGCGACCGCGCGCTGGCGCAAGCGATGACCGCGTGGGCCGGCGGTTAGCGGCCCCGACGCAGCAGCCATGCGGAAAAAGGCTTGCCGCCGACCGGCAAGCCTGCAATTCTCCCGCCTGTTCCGAGGGGTGCTCGTCGTCGAGCTGAGATGGCCCTAGAAGCCGAACCCTTCGAACCTGATCCGGGTCATGCCGGCGAAGGGACGGGAACTTTCTCCGCCTAGATACTTCGCCGCCGCGCCCGGATTGCCGGGAGCGTGCGATGACGTTCGGTCGTGGGTCATGTAGGGACGGTTGGCGATGACCGCGCTCAGGGCGCTTGCCGTCGCCGTGGCCCTGCTCATCATCTGGCAGGCGATCGTCACGATCTTCCAGCCGCCGCCGTTCCTCCTGCCGGATCCGGCGCGGGTGTTCACGGCGCTGGCCGAGCGGCCGGACCTGTGGCGGGTGCATGCGGTGACGACGCTGACCGAGACCGTGATCGGCCTCGCCTTGGGTGCCGTGCTCGGCGCAGCACTGGCGCTCGCCATGAGCTTTCTGCCGATCACGAGGCCCGTCCTCCTGCCGGTCATGGTGGTCAGCCAGGCGATCCCGGTCTTCGCCATCGCGCCGTTGCTGGCGCTGTGGTTCGGCTTCGGCCTCGCCTCCAAGATCGTCATGGCGACCATCGCCATCTTCTTCCCCGTTGCCTCTGCCTTTGCCGACGGCCTCACACGCGCCGATCCCAACCTGCTCGACCTGGCGCGGCTCTATCGCGCCCACCGCTGGCAGGTGGTGCTGTTCATGCGCCTGCCGGGCGCCGTTCCGGCACTGGTCACCGGGCTTCGGCTCGCCGCCGTCTACGCGCCGATCGGTGCGCTGATCGGCGAATGGGTGGGGGCCTCCTCGGGCCTCGGCTACGCCATGCTGCTCGCCAATGCGCGGGCACAGACTGACGTGATGTTCGCCGCGCTGATCCTGCTCATCGCCATGTCGGTGATCCTGCGCGGGATCGTCGATCTACTCACCGCCAACCTCACGCCGTGGGCGGCGGAGAGCCAATAAAGAGGAATCCGTGAAGATGAAAATGATGAGTCGTTTGTTGGGCTTGGCTGCGCTGCTTGCCGTTCTTGCTCCACTTCAAGTGCAGGCGGCCGACAAGCTCACCGTGCTGCTCGACTGGTTCGTCAATCCTGACCATGCGCCGCTGGTCATCGCCAAGGAGGGCGGTTACTTCGCCCGCTACGGCCTCGACGTCGACCTGATCGCCCCGGCCGATCCGAGCGCGCCGCCGCGGCTGGTCGCCGCCGGCAGGGCCGATATCGCCATCACCTATCAGCGCGACCTGATGCTCAACGTCCAGGAGGGGCTGCCGATCGTCCGCTTCGGCACGCTGATCGCGACGCCGCTCAATTGCCTGATCGTGCTCAAGGACGGGCCGGTGAAGACGCTCGCCGACCTCAAGGGCAAGAAGATCGGCTACTCGGTCGGGGCGGCGCAGGACCCCTATCTCAACGCCATCCTGAAGTCGGTGGACCTGACCGCCAAGGACGTGACGCTGGTCAACGTCAACTTCAATCTGGTCACCGCGCTGATGTCGGGCCAGGTCGACGCGGCAATCGACGGCTATCGCAATGTCGAACTCATCCAGCTCGCGCTCGAAGGCAAGCCCGGCATCGCCTTCTACCCGGAGGAGCTCGGCGTGCCGCCCTATGACGAGCTGATCTATGTAACCAGCCAGAAGCTGCGCAACGATCCTCGGCTGCCGCGCTTCCTGCGCGCCGTCGAGGACGCGACGGTCTTCATCACCAATCACCCGGACGAGGCGCTGGCGATGTTCCTGAAGTCGCACACCGACCTCAACGACGAACTGAACCGCAAGTCGTTCTTCGCTACGCTGCCGCGCTTCGCCAAGCGGCCCGGTGCGCTCGATCACGCCCGCTACAATCGCTATGCCGCGTTTCTGAAGGATGGTGGGCTGATCAAGACGGTTCCGCCGCTTGACACATATGCCGAGGAGCCGAAATAGACACATCCGGCAGGCGCGCCGCATCTGCAGCGTGCCCGCCGGTGCGTTTTGACTTGACCTTGACGATCGATCGCCTATGTCTCGGCGGTCAACAGCAATCGGTGAGACCAATGCCTAGCGACGGCAGTAGACCTCGACAGCGCATGCCGCTTCCGGCGGCCGTGGGGCGTCTGACCGATTGAGGTAAGCGCACCGCGACCGGCTGGACAGCGGCTGGTGAAAGGCGGTGTGCCATGAACAACGAAATCCGCGTCCTTGCGCAACAGCTCCTGCATGGCGGCCTCGGGCCGTTGCCGGAACGCGACCGGCGGGTTATCGCCCGCGTCGCGCGACGCCTGCATACGCGCAACCTCAATCAGGAATTCGAGGAGCATCTGACCTTCGGCCAGAAGCTGGCGGACCGGGTGGGCGCCGTCGGCGGTTCGTGGCGCTTCATCATCGGCTTCGCCGTCTTCCTCATCGGCTGGGCGGTGCTGAACGGAGTGCTGCTCGCCAACCATGCGCTCGACCCCTATCCGTTCATGTTCCTCAACCTGATGCTGTCGCTGCTGGCCGCGTTCCAGGCGCCGATCATCATGATGAGCCAGAACCGCCAGGTGGCGAAGGACCGCATGGCGGCGGCGCTCGACTATGAGGTCAACCTCAAGGCCGAGTTTTCCATCGCCGAGTTGCACACCAAGCTCGACCGCCTGCAGGCATCGCTGGAAGTGGGTGAGGGGGAGGCTTCCCCTGCGGCGCCGGTGCGGTCCGCGGACGAACGCGATCTTGTCGATGCGTGAACGGTAACACGGTGCTTCAGCCTCATGGTGAGGTGCCCGGTGTAGCCGGGCCTCGAACCATGAGGCCATCCTTCGACGGCCGCCAGCGGCGGCCGCCTCAGGATGAGGCTTGTCGAATTGGCTGATGCCGTGCCGGACGTTGCAGGCCTCAGGCCCCGGCGGCCTCGATCTGGGCGTGGGGCGCCTCGAGTTCCTTGGCGCCCTTCTTCACCGCCTTCTGTACCTTCTCGAAGGCGCGCACCTCGATCTGGCGGACACGCTCGCGGCTGACGCCGAACTCGCTCGACAGCTGCTCCAGCGTGATCGGCTCCTCGGCCAGGCGCCGCGCCTCGAAGATGCGGCGCTCGCGGTCGTTGAGTACGTCCATGGCGTTGCGGAGCAGTTGCCGACGGTTGTCGAGTTCCTCGTCCTCGGCCAGCCGCTCTTCCTGGCTGGGCGCGTCGTCGACCAGCCAGTCCTGCCATTCGCCGCTGGTCTCGCCGTCGGCGCGCAGCGGCGCATTGAGCGAGGCGTCGCCGCCGAGACGGCGGTTCATCGACACCACGTCGTCCTCGGTGACGCCGAGCTTGGTGGCGATCTGCTGGACCTGATCGGGGCGCAGGTCGCCGTCGTCGAGCGCCTGGATCTGGCCCTTGACCTTGCGCAGGTTGAAGAACAGCCGCTTCTGGTTGGCTGTGGTGCCCATCTTCACCAGGCTCCACGAGCGCAGGATGTATTCCTGGATGGCGGCGCGGATCCACCACATGGCGTAGGTCGCCAGGCGGAAGCCCTTCTCGGGCTCGAAGCGGCGCACCGCCTGCATCAGGCCGACATTGCCCTCGGAGATCACCTCGCCGATGGGCAGGCCATAGCCGCGATAGCCCATGGCGATCTTGGCGACGAGCCTGAGGTGGCTGGTCACCAGGCGGTGGGCGGCGTCACGGTCGCCATGCTCCTTGTAGCGCTTGGCGAGCATGTACTCCTCGTCCGGCGCGAGCATGGGAAACTTGCGAATTTCGGAAAGATAGTGCGAGAGGCCGGATTCGCCGGCTGCAATCGCGGGCAGTGCGACACGGGCCATGTGCAATGCGCCCCTTTCGTTTTTCCTGGACCCCCGGCCGATTCCGGCGAATCCATCCAGACGTCCGTGAAGCGGCACGCCCGGTAAATAGCATATAGGGAGGATTTTGGCGGAAACACGCCCGCCCGGCAGCAATCGCGATCAAATATTGTTCACAAGGATTTAAGAGCTGCAACCAGGGCCGCCATGTCGTCCGGGGGGGGGCTTTCGAAGCGCATTTCCTCTCCAGTGACCGGATGCTGGAAGCCCAGGAGCCACGCGTGGAGCGCCTGGCGGGGGAAGGCGGCGACCAGGCTTTTCGCCGGTTCCGGCAGCAGCGCCACCTTGGTGGCGAAGCCGGATCCATAGGTGCGGTCGCCGACGACCGGGTGGCCGATGGCCGCCATGTGGACGCGGATCTGGTGGGTGCGGCCGGTCTCCAGCAGGCATTCGACCAGGGCGGCAATCGGCCGCTCCGCCGGCCCGAAGCGTTCCTCCACCGCATAATGGGTGACGGCATGGCGGCCGCCCTCGCGGGTGACGGCGATCTTCTCGCGGTTGCGGGCGGAGCGGGCGACGGCCAGGTCGACGGTGCCCCGCGGCCTATCGGGCGCGCCCCAGACGAGCGCCAGATAGGCGCGCTTCAGCGGGCCGCTGCGGCCGTGATCGGCGAACTGGGCGGCCAGCCCCCGGTGGGCGCGATCGGTCTTGGCCACCACCATCAGGCCCGACGTGTCCTTGTCGAGCCGGTGGACGATGCCCGGCCGCGACACTCCGCCGATGCCGGAGAGGCTTGTTCCGCAGTGGGCGATGAGAGCGTTGACCAGCGTGCCGGCAGGGTGGCCGGCGGCGGGATGGACGACCAACCCGGCCGGCTTGTCGATGACGATGAGGTCGTCGTCCTCGTAAACGACGGCAAGCGGGATATTTTCGCCAGCCGGCTCGGCCGGTTCCGGTGGCGGCAGGTCAACCGTGACGCACTCGCCCGGTTTGACCGGCCTTTTCGGCTCCACTATCGTCCGCCCGCCGATCGCCACGCGGCCTTCGACGATGAGTTTCTTGGCCCGGTTGCGGCCGAGGTCGTCGATGGCGCTGGCGAGCCAGGCGTCGAGGCGGGTTCCGCCGGCGTCCTCGGCGACGGTCCGTTCAACTTGGCCGGCAGGCCCTATCGACACCATGGCCAGTTCATCCTTCGACGACGACGAGAAACCGCTCGACCCGGCATTGCTGCGCGTCCAGGCGAAGATGCGCCGGCTGATGCTGATCGGCGGGCTGACGCTCGGGGTAGGCATTCTCGCGGTCTTCGGAGCGATCCTCTACAAGATCGTGATGATCGGTGACAAGCCGCCGACCGCCTGGCAGAAGGGCGACGCCATTCCGACCCTCAACGCCGCGGACATGGGGCTGCCGGCTGGCGCCAAGCTCATCTCGACCGCCTCGGACGGGCGGCGCCTCATCCTCACCTATGAGCAGCCGGGCGGCGGCCAGGCGCTGGTCTTCATCGACCTCGCGACGCTCAAGGTCAGCGGCCGGCTGGACCTTGGGGCGCAGTGAGTTCGCCTTGCCAAGGACAGGGTCGCCCCGCTATATCGTGGCGTCCGCGCCCAAAAAGCGCGCCGCGGCTCCCTTCGTCTAGCGGTCCAGGACGTCGCCCTCTCACGGCGAAAACAGGGGTTCGATTCCCCTAGGGAGCGCCATCCCAGCACTTTTCCCCAACGATTTTAGTCGGTTTGAGAACGGCTTCATCGAGTCGTTCAATGCCCGCCTGCGCGACGAACTGCTCGACGGCGAGATCTCCTACACGTTGCGCGAAGCCCAGATCGTCATCGAAAGCTGGCGGCGCCATTACAATGCTATCAGACCCCATGCCTCTCTAGGCTATAACGCCCCAGCGCCGGAAGTCTTCGTGCCAGCGCTTGCCGCATGGCCGGCCGCGCAACCCCGACCAGCTCCGCCGGCCATGCTCCCGCTGGCGCCAAAACCAACCCTAAACCAACATTGCCCCTGGACCCGGGGCCGATCAGGGTTGCAAATGCGGCAGAGTGTGATATCGATTTCCCAATTAATGGCAGGTTAGGCTAGATATCGATTTCACAAATGGCGACGATCGCTGACGTGGCTAGTAAGGCCGGAGTGTCTGTTCCCACCGTCTCACGGGTTCTGAATGGGCGCCGGAACGTCGCCGAGGATCTGGTGGTGCGAGTGCAAGCCGCAATCGCCGAGCTGAATTACCGCCCAAGCCGCGCTGCCCAGCGCCTGCGTACGCAGGACAGCCGGCTTGTCGGTGTCGTCTTCTCGGATATCACCAACCCCTTCTACATCAACGTGCTGAAGGGCATCGAGTATGTCCTCTCCGCGGAGGATATCAGCCTCCTGATCAGCAACGCCGATGCCGATCCGGCGCGCGAAGCCAACATGATCCGGGTGATGCGCTCGGAAGGCGTCGCTGGCGTCATCGTCGCTCCCACACAGGAAACCTCGCCCGCGCTCAAGGCGGCCGTCGACGATGGCTTGCCGCTGGTCGTGTTCGACCGGCGCATGCGCGACATGAACGTCGATACGGTCGTTGCCGATGGCCTCGGCGGTTCAGTGAGCGCCGTCAACCACCTGGTGACGCTCGGCCACAAGCGCATCGGAATCGTCAGCGGCCCGCTGCACTTGAGCAGCGCGCGCGACCGATACGCCGGTTATCTTCAGGCGCTGAGCGATGCCCGTATTCCGGTCGACGCCGCACTGACCCGGTTCGGCGACTACCGCCTGGAAAGCGGCTACGAGCTCGCAACCGAGCTCATTTCGCTGGCGCATTCGCCGACTGCGTTGTTCGTGGCCAACAACCAGATGACCATCGGGGCGCTCAACGCCATCCATGACGCCCGGCGGCGCATTCCCGAAGACATCGCCGTCGTCGGCTTCGACGATTTCGATTGGGCCGTTTCTCTCAATCCGCCGCTGACCACTGTCGCGCAATCGACCTTCGACATCGGCTGCCAGGCGGCATCACTGCTTCTTTCCCGCATCGGTGAGCCGCAGCGTCCGGCGCGCACCGTCATGCTCAACACGCTGCTCATCGTCCGCGCTTCCTGCGGTGCACGCAACGACACGACGAGCGTGAAGAACGCGAAGAAATCCAGACCCAAGCCCGTAACCTGAAAGTGGAAGGAACTTGACCATGGTTACCTCTCGCGTACCTCATCGGTTACTTGCCTTTGCCCTGCTGGCTGCAGGATTTGGCATCGCGGCGCTTGCTCCTGCCGTGGCGCAAGACGCCAAGACCCTGACGATCGCCATCTCCGGCGATGTCGAGACGGTCGACCCGCCCTTCTCCCAGTTCCAGAGATCGAACGAGGTCAACTACAACATCTATGACCAGTTCTTCCGTTATGGCTGGACGGACACCGGGAAGGGCTATGCCCAGACCGACATCGGCAAGATCGAGGGCTCGGCGATCGAGTCCTGGAAATGGTCCGACGACCATCTCAAGCTGACCCTTGTTGTCCGCGAGGGCAGCACGTTCACCAAGAGCGGCCGGCCGGTCACCGCTGACGACTTCATCTACTGGTTCGAGCGCGCTTACGGCACCAAGGCGGGCACGCAATGGAATGCGACGACCGCCAACATCAACAGCATCGACCAGGTGAAGAAACTCTCGGATTCGGAGTTCCAGATCACCTTCTCCGCCCCGAGCCCGTGGTTCTTCTATCTCTTCCGCGACCAGTCGCAGGCGCCAATGGATTCCGTCGAGGCCAAGGCGCATGCCACCAAGGACGACCCTTGGGCGGCGAAGTGGCTCTCACACAACGATATCGGCTCCGGCGAATTCTCCATCGAGTCCTGGGAGCCGGGAGTTCAGGTGGTTCTCAAGGCCAATCCGCATTACTGGGCGGGTCCGGCCTATTTCGACCGCGTCATCTTGAAGGTCGTTCCCTCGTCGGCCAACCGGGCATTGCTCCTCCAGCAGGGCAAGGTCGACATCGCCAAGGACCTGAGCACCGACGAATTGAACCTTGTCCGTCCGACCAAGGGCGTGAAGGTGCTTTCGATCCCGACGCGTAATCAGATGATCCTCGGCTTCAACGTCAAGGACAAGCCGTTCGACAATCCGAAGGTGCGCGAGGCGCTCAACTACGCCGTCCCCTACAAGGGCGTGCTCGACGGGGTCTTCAAGGGCAACGGCTACGTCTCGGAGGGCCCGATTCCGGTTCAGGGTCAGTTCCACGACAAGAACCTGTGGACCGTGACGACTGATTTGGCGAAGGCCAAAAGCATGCTCGCCGACGCCGGCTATCCCGACGGCTTCTCCTTCACACTCGACATTGCCGACGGCGACCCGACGATCGAGCAGATCGCCATCCTTCTGAAGGATTCCTTCAGCCAGGTCGGCGTGGACATGACCATCAACAAGCAGCCGTCGGCCGCATTCGCCGAAGGCCTCGGCAAGCTGACCCATCAGGCATGGATGCGCGACTTGCTTTGGTACGTCGATGATCCCGGCTACACCGGCAAGCTCTTCTTCGAGACCAAGGCCGTTGCCAACTGGATGGGCTACAGCAATCCGGAGCTCGACAAGGTCATCGACGCGCTCGCCGCCACCGATGACCCGGCAAAGAAGGCTGATCTCGCCCAGCAGTATCAGAAGATCCTGATCGCGGATTCGCCCGTGATCACCATCGTCGACATGCCCTTCGAGATCGCCATGCGTGACGATATCGAGGGCTATATCCAGCTTCCCGACAACCTGCTCTGGTACTACCCGCTCCACAGGAAATAAGAAGGCGGGCCGATAAACTTCCCGTGCCCGGCTGCAGGCCGCAGTCGGGCACGGGGCTTTGAAGGGTCAGAACGGTGCTCGAATCCATCGGCGAGTGGAGCCTGTTTCTCGCGAAGCGTTTCGGCGCCCTGGCGATCTCGCTTCTCATCGTATCGATGATCACCTTCGCGGTGATGCGCCTCATCGGCAACCCAGTCTACCTGCTGCTCGGTCCGCGCTACACGCCCGATATGCTGGCCGCGCTGACGGCCAAGCTTGGCCTCGACCAACCACTCTGGCAGCAATACCTCACCTATCTCGGCGGGCTTCTCAGGGGTGACTTGGGCGTCTCGCGCTACACCAATAATGCCGTGATCGACGATCTGCGCACCCGTCTTCCCGCAACGTTGGAGCTTTCGACATACGCGCTGGTTCTCGGTACGCTGTGGGCCATACCGGCCGGCATCTATGCCGGCGTCCATCGTCGCGGTTGGTTCGCACGCGTGGCAGACCTGGCCGCGCGCGGCGGCGTCTCGATGCCGAGCTTCTGGCTGGGGCTTCTGCTCATCTATGTTTTCTTCGCCGTGCTGCAGTGGCTGCCGCCGCCGCTCGGGCGGATCGACGACGGCTTCGGCGACGTCATCCCCGCCGTAACCGGCTGGGAGACGATCGATACCCTTCTTGTCCACAACCGGGCCGCCTTTCTGTCGGCGCTCGCTCATCTCGCGATGCCGACGCTGGCGCTCGCCGCGACGACGAGTCCGAGCATCCTGCAGATCACGCGCAGCAAGACTGAGGAGATCATGGCGAGCGACTACATCCGTTCGGCCCGCGCCTTCGGCATGCTCCCGTCGACGATCTATCGATATGCCTTCAAGAACATGCTCGGACCGGTGCTTACCATGATTGCCATGACCTACGGCTATCTGCTCAGCGGCACTGTTCTGGTCGAGGTTGTGTTCGGCTGGCCCGGCATTGGGCTCTACGCGGTCAACGCCATGAACAATTCCGATTATGAGCCGGTCATGGGAGTCGTGCTCGTATGCACCGGCTTCTACCTTGCCATCTACCTGATCGCCGACATCATCAACGCGATGATCGATCCTCGCGTCCGCGTGGTCCGCTAGCAATGAGCGTTATGGATCCCGATGCCGATGCCGCGGTCTTCCGCCGACCTTCGGTGCTGCACTCGCTCATCGAACTGAACGGCCGCTGGCGGGTGCTGCTCAACTTCGGCATCCTCGCCACAATCATCGCGCTCGGGCTGTTGGCGCCGCTCTTGCCGTTCCAGAATCCCGTGAAGCCGTTCCCCGCTGAAACGCTTCAAGCGCCTTCCTGGATGCACCTCTTTGGCACCGATCAAAACGGCATGGATGTCTTCTCGCGATCCATCTTCGCGATTCGCACCGATTTTACGCTGGCGATCAGTTCGGTTCTGATCGGAGTGGTCATTGGTGTGCCTGTTGGAGCCATATCGGGGTTCCGCGGCGGCTGGACCGACGCCGTGCTCACGCGCATCGCCGAGGTCGGACAGGGCTTCCCGCAGATCCTGTTCGGCATGGCCTTCATCGCGGCCGCCGGCAATACGCTCACCAACCTCGTTCTGATCGTCGCCTTCTACAACATCCCGGTCTACAGCAAGGTGGTGCGGAGCGTTGCGGCGCCGCTGCGCGACGTCGAATACGTGCAGGCGGCGCGGGTCGCAGGCCACTCGTCGCTGTCCATCGTGTTCCGGCACGTCATTCCCAATACGCTGGCACCGGCCTTCGCTCAGCTGCCGCTGAGCTGCGCCTATGCTGTCCAGATGATCGCTGGGCTCAGCTTCATCGGCCTGGGCGTGCGCGTGCCGGCGCCCGAATGGGGCTCGATGATCCAGATCGGCGCCAACTACATGATCTTCGGGAAGTGGTGGCTGTCGCTCTTCCCCGGGCTCGCGCTGTTCTTCTCCGTCTGGGTCCTCAACAACACCAGCGACATCCTGAAGTCGCTGTGGTCGCGGAGGGTGTAGCCATGCCCGGCACTCGAGATCCGCAAACTCCGTGTCGATTTCCACGTTGGCGGCGAGACGGTCTATGCGCTGCGCGGCGTCGACCTCGACGTCCCGGCCGGCTCGCGCACAGCCATCGTCGGCGAGAGCGGTTCGGGCAAGACGGTCACCGCCATGAGCATTCTGCGGCTGCTGCCCGCCAATGCCCCCATGAGGGAAGGCGAGATCCGTTTCGACGGCATGGATCTGGCTCGGCTCGACGAACGCGGTATGCGCGACATCCGCGGCCGCCGGATCTGCGTAATCTTCCAGAATGCCATCGCCTCCCTCAACCCTCTCTACGGCGTTGGCCGCCAGATTGCCGACGTCGTGCAGCGGCACACCGGCGTCGGGGCGCACGCCGCATGGCGCCAGGCCGTCGACGTCCTCCGGGCCACCGGAATCCCAGACGCCGAGAGCCGCGCGCACAACTATCCGCACGAATACAGCGGCGGCATGGCTCAGCGGGCGATGATCGCCATGGCCCTGGTCTGCCGTCCGGCGCTCGTCATTGCCGACGAGCCGACCAGTGGATTGGACGTTACCATCCAGACGCAGGTTCTCTCCCTTGTCCGCCAGGCGGTCGATGAACTCGGGGCGTCGCTGCTTCTCATCACCCACGACATCGGCCTCATTCCCGCGACCTGCGACCACGTGGTCGTCATGTATGCCGGAAGTGTCATGGAGTTGGGCGAAACGGCAGACGTCCTCGATCGCCCGGCTCACCCCTACACGCGCCTGCTGCTGGCTTGCATGGCCGAGGGGGAGAACCGCGAAATGACCTTCATTCCCGGCCGGGTCCCCGATCTTCGCCAGGAATGGCCAGGATGCAGCTTCGCCGAGCGCTGCCCGCGCGCCGAAGCGATATGCTCGGCCGTCCGTCCACCGGCGACAGAGGTCGCGCCCGGCCATCTCTCAGCCTGCCACTTCGCCCAATGAATGCGATCGTCGAACCCCTTCTCGTCGTTCAAGGCGCAGTCAAGCGTTTCGCACTGCGTCGCCGCAGCCTGAAACGCACAATGGCGGTTGCGCTGGATGGTGTGGATCTGACGGTCGACCGCGGCCAGACTGTCGCCGTGGTCGGGGAGAGCGGTTCGGGCAAGTCGACTCTCGGGCGCGCCATTCTGCATCTGATCCGCCTTGATGCCGGGCGCATTCTCTTCGAGGGCAGGGAGATCCAGGACCTCGATGAGGCTGCCTTCCGGCCGCTACGTGCTGAACTACAGATGGTGTTTCAGAATCCGGCCGCCTCGTTCGATCCGATGATGACCATCGGCGACACACTGGTCGATGCGATGCATATGCTCCAAGGGGTCGACCGCGAGGAGAAGTACCGCCGTGCCATGCGGTATCTTTCGGAGATGCAGCTCAATGAACGGTTCGCCGGGCTCTATCCCTACGAGATGAGTGGCGGTCAGCTCCAGCGCGTGGCGCTTGCCCGTGCGCTGGTTCCGGAGCCGAAGCTGATCTTCCTCGACGAACCTACGGCTGCGCTCGACATGTCGATCCGTGGACAGATCATCAATCTGCTCATGCGCCTGCAGGAGCGCCAACGTCTCGCCTTCATCTTCATCTCCCACGACCTTCGGGTCGTGCGCTATGTCGCCGATCACGTGCTGGTCATGTATCTGGGCGAAGTGGTGGAAAGCGCGCCCAAGGCACCGCTCTTCCGCGCACCGCGCCATCCCTATACGCAGGCATTGCTGGCCGCCACCCACGTTGCGGCAGGCGACCGCCGCCTTGGCCTGCACGGCGAAGTGGCCGGCATTGCCGGTTCCGGTTGCCGGCTCGCTCAGCGCTGTCCGCATGCGGTGGCGCGCTGTCGGGTGGAGCGGCAGGAGCTCCGCACGATCGCTCCCGACCATGCCGTCCGCTGTTGGCGCGCCGAGGAGCTCGCCATCGCGGCGCCGCTCGCAACTACAGTCCCGACAACCGAACCTGTCACTCGATCCATCGGAAACTGAGGACAGACGACAAGAGGAGTAGGGCCATGGACCCACTTGCCAGCGCCGACCTGGTCGCCGCATTCCAGCACGAACTCCGCCTATGCAAGGTGCATGAGGGCGAGACGGTGCTCATCTTCACCGATCCGCGTTACGTGCGTCCTGAATATCCGCCGGCGGCGTTTGCCGCGGCCCGTGCCCTCGGCGCCAACGCCTACATCCTGACCTCGCAAGGCGATCAGAAACTCGATGATCGCCTGGTACGTGCCGCTTGGAACAACGCCGACATGATCCTCGGTATGAGCATGCTTCCGCGCGGTATTGGCTCGTGGATGTATACGGACACGCATAACGACGCGCTGAAGGCAGGCGCCCGCGTGCTCATGGTCCAGGAGCCCCTTGGCGGCCTTCTGCGAATGCTGCCGAACGAGACCGTACGCCGCCGCGGACTCGCTGGCGCGCAGGCCATCCAAGAGGCGAAGGAGATCCACATCGTCTCCAAGGCGGGCTCGGACTATGTGCTGCGCAAGGACGGTCGCAAGGGCATGTACCAGTGCGGCATAGCCGACGCGCCGGGGCGGTGGGACCACTGGCCGTCGGGGTTGGTGACCTGCGCACCGCTCGAGGATTCGGCCGAAGGCAAATATGTCGTCGAGCCGGGCGATGTCCTTCTCGGCCTCTGGCAGCACGCCAACAGCCGGGTGGAGATGACGCTGGAGAAAGGCAGAATCGTCAAGATCGAGGGCGGTCCCGACGCATACCTGCTGCAATCGCTGCTCGAGCGGGCCGGCGACGAGGGCGCTTTCCGCTTCTCCCATGCCGGCTGGGGCATCGATGAGCGTGCCGACTGGGGCCACGTCGGCATGGATTCGGAATCGAAATACGGCACGGTGCTCGTCGCCATCGGTCGCAACATATTCGATGCGCCGGCGCCCTATAGCGGCCTCGGCGGCAAGAACCTCTCCGAGGCGCATTGCGACATCTGTTGCCGCAATACCAGCGTCTACCTCGACGGCGTCCACATCATCGAGGACGAGAAGTTCCTCGTCCCGGAACTCGGCTGAAGAGGGCGGGTGAGAACAAGAGGAGCCTCTGGCCGTGACCGCAAAGAGCGTGCGCGTGCTCGTGGTCGGGGAGACCACGTTCCGCATTCATACGCATTACAAGGGCTTCGCAGCTTACGAGACCGCCTATTGCACCCTGTCGCTGGATCCGTTCATCGAACGTTTCGCGGGGACGCGCATCGACTGCACGCTGATGCCGAACCACGAGGTGGCGTTGCGGTTCCCCTTCTCGGTGGAGGAACTGTCTCGCTACGACGTGATCGTCTTCTCCGACGCACCGGCCAACTCATTCCTGCTGCATCCGGACACGCTGAACGGCGCCATCCGTCCGGACCGGCTGAAGCTGATCGGCGACTATGTGCAGGCCGGCGGCGGCTTCGCTATGATTGGCGGCTGGATGTCCTATGGCGGCTTCCAGGGCAAGGCGCACTATGCCTATACGCCGTTGGTCGACCTGCTGCCGGTTGCGATTGAGCAGGGCGACGACCGGCTGGAGAAGCCTGAAGGCGTCCACCCGGCGGTTGCGGCCGACCATCCGCTCCTCGATGGCTTGCCGGCGGAATGGCCGGACTTCCTCGGCTACAATCGCTTTGCGGCGCAGCGCGGCACGACGCTTCTGACCTTCCGCGAGACCGGCGATCCGTTGCTGGTGGTCGACGAAGTCGGCCGCGGCCGCGTCGCCTGTTTCGCCTCCGACATCCTGCCGCACTGGGGTTCGCCGCGCTTCCAGGCGTGGCCGGGCTACGTGCCC
>CAWAJQ010000001.1:0-218989 GCA_963782395.1 uncultured Alphaproteobacteria bacterium | reverse complement strand
GTCCGAGGTGGACCTCAACTCCGACGAGCCAGCGATCGACCTACCCGGCACGAGGACCAAGAACGGCCGCCGCACTTGATTCCCCTGAGCGACGATGCGGTCGAGCTGCTCAGGCACTCCCCTCGCCTAGCCCTGGACGAGCACGAGAACTCACCGCTCGTCTTCACCACGACCGGCAAGACGGCGGCCTCGGGCATCAGCCGCGCGAAGGCGCGTCTCGACGAGCTGATGGCGAAGCTCGCCACGAAGGAGGCGAAGGAAGCTGGGGGCAAGGCGGTCGAGGTGGCACCCTGGCGGCTCCACAACCTGCGGCGCACGGCGGCGACCAGGATGGCTGAGCTCGGCGTCGAGCCCCACATCGTGGAAGCCGTGCTCAATCACGTCTCCGGGTTCCGTGCTGGCGTGGCCGGGGTCTACAACAGGGCCGCCTACGCGCCCGAGAAGCGGGAGGCGCTCGACAGGTGGGCCGACCATCGTCAGCACCGCCGGTCCGTAGCTCCGCCAAGAAATCTGCTCCATATGCGGGGTCCGTAAGGCCAACCCGGCCGTACACTCAAACTCGCAACAAACGGGCGTCCCTGCCCAGTCGCGAGTCAGCTGCCATGACCCCCAACGGCGACCGCCTAATACCGTGCGCGAGCTCACGGCGCGCCTCGGCGTCAGCCGCGTCAGCCTCTACCGCTGGACGCGCGATGGCACCTTCCCGCGACCCGTCCAGCTCTCCGAGCGGCGCATCGCGTGGCGCGAGTGGGAGGTCGAGGCGTGGCTCGCCTCGCGGCCGGTGCCGGCCGCTTACGCGAGTTCAAACTCATCTCCCTCGCCGACGAGCTGACAACGAAATGCATATCTAGAGAACATGGCGCCGTGGGCTGGCGCCTCGGTTGAAGTCTGAAGGTGACCTCACAGTTTCGCTTCCTCGTCGAGCCCCGCCCCGGCCGACGAAACTGGAGCGCCGCGCGGTTCACCTTCCCGCGCGGCGCTCTTCACGGTCAGAGGTGAAAAATGTCCAGCCTTTCGTCCGTGACGCCGACGGCGCCCTCGTCAATCTCTCCTTCGTCGAGAGGCTCGTCCCGCTCGCCGAACCCGGCCTCTACCAAGCGGTCATGCGAGGCGATAGCGCGCGGCCGACTGTCACCGCGGCCGAGCTGGTCAAGGCCGGCCTCATCCCCGGCGACAACTCTCAAGCGGCGGACCGCCGTTCGACCTCGCCTCGTGGCCCGAGCTCGTGCGCGTCATGACCAACGTCGAGAACGCGAAGTTCGTCGGCGCTGGCCGGTGTGGTCTCCCCATGCGCGTAGGCAGCTTCCGAAAGGTACCCGCCGACACAATCATCGCGTCGATGGAGTCTGCCGGCCTCATCCGCCGCGAGCCGAACCCGAAGTTCTCCCAGCGGAGGCGCTGGCGCGCGGTGCCGGGATGGAGGGCGAAGGTCGAGGCGCTCCGCGGCGAGGCCGCGGCGCGCGCTTCCAGATGGGGGCCGCCACAATGAACGCGCCCGCCAAGCTCGCCAAGCCCGCCCGGCGCTACGCCGTCAGGGACGCGCTCGCGCCCGGCCTCACGTGGCGCGGCCTCGTCGAGCGCGCCGGGCCTCGCCCGTGGCTCATCCGCGGCCTGCTCATGCTCGCCGCTGTCTCGCTCATCACCGGCAAGGGTGGCGTCGGCAAGTCGATGATCAGCCTGGCCATCGCCATGCACTACGCGGCCGGACTCGACCTCGCTCCGTGGTGGCGAGTCATGAAGCGGGTCAACGGCCAGCCAGTGAAGCGCAAGGTCCTCATCCTCGCCGCCGAGGACACCGAGGACGAGATGCTCCGGCGCATGGGCGCCATCGGCGAGCTCTTCGGCCTCGACTACGGCGCCATCGCCGGCAGGATCAAGATCGTGACCCCGAAGTCCGACCAGGACGAGGACACGGGCGGGGTCAACATCAAGCTCTTCACGAAGGTGGACACGACCAAGCGGTCGGGGACGCGCAACGACTCCGTGTCCACCCGCCAGCTCAAGCTCAACTACACCGCGCTCGGCGAGCGCCTCCCGAAGATGGTCAGGGACTACGACGTGGACCTGGTCATCCTGGACCCCATCGTCGAGGTCCATGACGCCGAGGAGAACTCGAACGACGAGATGAACGAGGTGTGGAAGTCGCTCCGCTACATCGCGCGCAAGTGCAACGTCGCCATCCTCGGCGTGCATCATTAGTCGAAGACCGGCAACGGTGACGGCGGCGGGCGCGGGGCCTCGGTCAACAGAGACAAGGTCCGAGTCGGCCTGGGCATGCGCCCGCTCAGTGACGACGACTTCGAGACGTTTGGACCAGGACTCACCATCGACGGCGCCGTCCTACGAAGATCGGCCGAGGACCCGGAGGCGCCGGCCCTACAGCGCAACCTCTACCTCATGACCATGGGCAAGATGAACTACGGCGCCCGCGGCGAGGACTTCTTCTTCCGCACGGTCGAGGTGGACGTAGGGCTCATGGACGAGGGCGACCCGCCGCGGCCGGAGTACATCGGCGTCCCGGTCCCGCTGAGCTACCTGAAGCCAGACAGGCCCGAGGGCCTCGACCTGTGGGCCTGGGACGCGCTCCTCGACGCGCTCGCCTGGATCAAGGCGGCGGAGGACGCCGGCAGGCCGATGAGCGCCGCCAGCCGCAACGGGCTGAGGGACAAGCTGAGGGAGAAGTTCTTCAAGTCCACCCCCATTGGCCTGAAGCGGGCGGCCGAGGTTATCGACCAGATGGAAGCGGCTGAGCTCATCAAGCGTGTCAGCCTGGACAGGAAGCACCCCGAGACGGTCCAGTGGGTGGTGTGTGAGGGAGCCGAGGCGAGGGCCAAGGGCCACGTGACCACGGTGAACATGGACGAGGACGACGCGCCCTTCTGACGCGCCTCCGCCGAGTTGTCCGAACAACAACTCGGATTAACTCGGACAACCCGGAACCCCGCGGATTTCTGCGGTCGCCGAGTTAATTTCCAACAACTCGGCAAGTCAGCCAGAAAACGCCAATGATTACAACAACATCCGAGTCCCGAGTTATTCCGGCCCTATAGGGAAGGATGGACAACTCGGCTCCGAGGGGAACCACCGGGTCAGGCCGGGCTACTTGCGTAGCCCTCGGCCTTATCCCCGTGGTGCGTTCCCTGAGGTCCTGCTCGCTCGGAACAGCTCTCTTTCTCGGGCTCGAATCACAAGGGCACGGCGGGCCGCCCCATCGCCCTCGAACACCGGGCCACCGGTCGAGCGCAACGGACGCGGCAGCTCGCTCGGCCTCGTGGAGATACCCGGCACCCAGTCGCCCGCCCTGGCGTCCATACGCGCCAGGCGCCTGGCCCGCCCGATGGTCGCCTCGGCCGAGCATCTCGCGGCTCGGACCGCTCGACCTGGTGCGCGTCGTCGTGCCCATTTTCTCCGCGTCCGCCCGGACTGGACGGCGGCTGGGTGGGTAGCCTCGGCTTGGCTCCGTATCCACCCCGGTGGGTAGGGCTATACCCCGCCCACTATAGTGTATTGAATAGGAAATCATTCCTATTACAAATAACTCAAGAAGAGCGCGCGATGAACATGACGCAACATAAAGCACTTTCTGTCCGCTGTGACTTCAGCATTGCTTGCGACATACCCGGAGCCGGTACGGCGTCAGGTTCTTTCTACGGGATTGGGGTAGTACGGGTTGAGCGACAGCCCGGTTCAATTTTAGCTTCTGTTGACCCTGAGCTGTTTCAGACGGGCGTCAGGGCACCCCTCACCGGCCACTACATTCAGAAGCAGCACGCACCACACGCCAGGTCGCCAGGCCACGACCGGCACCAATTCCGGAGGATATGATGACCAAGCCCCGCTACCAGAGAATCTCCCCGAGCTCGCCTCGGTCATGGAAGCGCAAGCTAAAGCCTCGGAGCTCGCTCCGTGGCTCGGCGTCTCGGTGCGGAGAGTCGATCAACTCGCCGCCAAGGGCGTGCTCGTGCCCGTCGTCGGCAGCTCGCCGGCCCGCTACATTCTGGGGCGCTCGCTCAAGGCGTACCAGGACTTTCTCCGCGGCACGAGCGGAGGCGCCGGCTCAATGTCGGACGCGCGGCGCCGCCTGGTCGCGGCCCAGGCGCGCAATGCTGAGATGGACGCGGACGAGCGCCGAGGGACTCCTCGTGAACGCGCGCGAGGTCGGCAACTCCTGGGTGGACAAGGTGCTCCGCATGCGCGCGCGCCTGCTCGCGATTCCCACGAAAGCCGCGCCGCTCGTCGCCGTCGAGCGCGACGCTGCCGCGGCCGAGGCGGTCCTCACGCCGATGGTTGAGGATGCGCTGGCCGAGCTCGAAAACTAGCGCCTGTGTCGCGCCGGGCGCTAAGTCTAACTGGCTGATATCACTAAGAAAACGTCTGTCTCATCTCGCCTCGCCAACGCGGCGAAACGTGATTTCCTAAGTGAGGGTTGCCGCAAACAAAGAGGGGCAACCCCACCCATGACCGCCGAGACCACTGCCGCTGCCCTCGCGTCGCCGGACGAGAACGAGACTGTCGCCGAGCCGACGCCACTTCACTGCCGCTTCTATCGGACCATGCGCGCCCGCGCGCAGAACGGCCACGTCTTCACGATGGCGGAGATTGAGGACCTGGTCGAGCAGGACCCGCCCACCAAGCACCTCTTCGAGCAGCTCGCCAAGCGGAGCCGCGCCGGTGAGGACTTCACGGTCGGCGAGCTCGCCGAGCTCATGCGCGCGCCCGAGTCGTTCGTCGTCTTCCTCGTCCGTGCGTTTATCTCGAACTACGTCGCCGCCCTCCAGGTCGAGGCGCTCGAACGTGACCAGTCGGAGAGCGCGTCATGACGATTCAGATCAACATCGACGGTATCGTCGGCGAAGTCGCCGAACACGGCGGCCGAGGTTCGCGCCGCCCTCCGCCCCGGCGGGCCTGTGTCGTGTCAGCATCAACTCCCCCGGCGGCTCGGCCACCGAGGGGCTGGCGATCTACAACGTGCTGAAGGCCCACGCCGCCCGCGTGGACGTTGTCGTCGACTCGATTGCCGCCTCGGCTGCCTCGCTCATCGCCATGGCCGGCAACTCCATCGTCATGCGCGACGGCGCGATGATGATGATTCACGACCCCGCCGCGGTCACCATCGGCGACGCGGCCGCCCATGAGCAGTCGCTCGAAGTGCTCAACAAGATGAGCGGTCAGTTCGCCTCGGTATACGCCACGCGCTCCGGGCAGTCCGAGACCCGCGTCCGCGACATGATGAAGGCAGAGAAGTGGATGACAGGCGACGAGGCCGTGAGGCTCGGCTTCGCCAACTCGGCAAGCTCCGACGCCGTCACCGCCTCGGTCGAGTCCTTCATGCCCTTCCTCAGCAAGTACGCCCACCTGCCTGCCGCCGTAGTGGCGCTGGCGCAACCCAGGGAGTCAGCAATGACCACTCCGAACCCCGCGCCGGCAACACCGGCCACCGCTGCCGCCGACACGACCGCGGCCATCCTCGCCAAGTGCGCCTCCGCCAACATGAGCGCGGCCGACACCCAGAAGGTCGTGGCCGACTCCAAGGGCGACCTGGAGAAGGCCCGAGACATCGTCATTGACATGCTGGCTGCCAAGAACGGCGCCGGCCAGCCGCACAACCCGGCCGTGGTCCTCGGCCGCGACTCCGGCGGCGACGAGCAGGGCTTCGACGCGGCCGTCGTTGACGCGCTCCACGCGAAGATCACCGGCCGCCTGGCGACCGGCCCCGGTGCCGCGATGAACGGGCTCACGTTCACTGACATCGCCCGGCAGTTCAACTCGGCCCACGGCATTGCCAGCCGCGCGGACGCCGCGTCCGTCATCCAGGCAGCCTTCGGTGCCCGCCGCGGCGGTTTCCTGATGAGCTCGCCCGGCGCAATGGCAACCTCGGACCTGCCCGTCCTGCTTGGCAACAGCCTCAACCGCGAGCTCGCCCGCCTCTACGCCGCGGCCGAGCCGGGCTCCACGGCCATCGCCGGTGCCGGCGTGACCAACGACTTCAGGACAAAAACAATCGTGAGCACGACTAGCTTCCCGAGCCTGGAGAAGGTGCTGGAGAACGGCGAGATTACCTGGTCGAGCATCTCCGACCACGGGGAGACGCTGAACGTCGCGGCCTATGCCCGCGCCATCGCCGTCTCGCTACAGGCGATGACGAACGACGACCTCGGCGGCATCCAGCGCGCCATCCGTGACATCAGCATGGCGACCCAGAACCTCCGCGCGAAGCTCGTCATCGACGCGCTGACCACGGCGGTCATGAGCGACACTCATCCGCTCATCGACGAGGTCAACCACGGCAACTCCGTGGACGCCGGTCCGCCGTCTGTGGCGGCGCTGAACACGATGCGCGCCAAGCTCCGCCTGGCGAAGGCCCTGGACGGCACCACGCCGCTCGGCCTCGCGCCGCGGGTCATCCTGGTCCCGGCCGCGATGGAGACGGACGCCCAGGCCGTGGTCACAGCCATCCAAGCGAACAGCGTGGACAACGTGAACGTCTTCGGAGGCGCGAACCTCATCGTCGCCACCGACCCGCGCCTCGACGCCGTGGACCCGGCCGCGTGGTACCTGGCCGCCGACCCGGCGCTCATGCCGTCGGTGGAGCTCGACACGCTGTCGTCCACTCCGTCGCCGGTGCTCCAGGTCGCCGACCCGTACCAGTTCGACAAGCTGGGCTCGGCGTTCAGGGTGTGGTTCGTCGTCGGCGCGGCCCCCATCGAGTACCGCAGCATTGTGAAGAACACGGGCTCGACCGCGTAGCCGAGACACCCGAAGACCGGCGGCGGTGGTTGGCACCCCGCCGCCCGACCGCCGCTCGTACTGGTGATGAGGCGGACGGCGGTTATCGGCGGACGCGGTGGCGCTCCTGACGCCGCGTCCGCCTACAGCCTGAGGGAACCCGAGTCATGACCACCGTGGCAACTCCGAGGTGGCGCGGTGCGTCGACTCCCGAGGAGCTCGACCTCGAAGCGTACTTCCCACTGGCGCGGAAATTTGCCTGGAGGTATGCCGACCGCCTCGGCTCCTTCGACGACGCCTTCCAGGAGGCGATCATCGGCCTCTGTGAGGCGCGCGACAGGTGGCAGCCGGAGCGCGGCCCATTCCAGGCCGTCGTGTACCGCTACCTCCAGTCCCACTTCAGTGGCCTGGTCGAGAAGCTCGACCGCCAGGACGGCGTCCCCTTCCGGCTGAGGCGGAGCGCCCGCTACGCCGCTGCCCGCGGCGAGGCCCGGCCGCTCCTCCCGTGGGAAGAAGTTCCGGTCGTGGTCGTATCTTCGAATCAGCTCGACGACGACGGCAACGAGCTCGACATCTTCGAGGCCATCGCCGACGAGTCTGCGCTGACGCCTGAGCGAGCGCTCCTCGAAAAGGAGCGCGCTGAGCTCATCGAGGAAATCCTCGCCGCCCTGCCGTCGGCCGACCGCGGGAGGGCTGAGGCCATCCTCAGCGGCGACGTGTCCGTCGCCAAGGCAAGGCGCATGGACCCTCGCACCAGGGAGCGGCTCGCCCGCGCCCTGGCCGTGGTCGAGGACCTGTAGGAGGCAGCGAGTTGGTGGTTGCCGTCCGTTTCCCTAACCTGACTTTGGTTCCGTGTCCGATTTCAGATTTGCCCGACGACGGCGCTCTATCTGAAGGCGGGCGAGATTCTCAATGACGTTCTCGCCTGAACCCAACGTGGCTTCCGCCTTCTTGATCGACGACCTCAGGTCATCGATCTGGATTGTGTCGGCAGTCTTGGTCTGAAGATCAATCGCCTTGAGGAGCTTTGCGGCGGCGGGTGACGTGAGGACGGCCCCGTCTTGCTTGATCGAGAGGACGCTGTGCGCGGCAGCGTTCCTCGCACTGTTGATCACCTCCACCGCTTTGGCATGCGATTTCAAACCCTTCTTCCAGTCCTGGGACTTCAAACGCGAAGCATAGGCTTTGATGATTTCAATCTTGCGTGCGGAATTGAGGGAGGCGACTATCGGCTCGACCATAGGCGCATCGGGGAGGTCAAACAGCGAAATGCAAATGCGGTTCAGTTGATGGTCCAGCGCGTTGGCGATCAAAATCAACTCACCAACAATGGCGTACATCTCTCGATAAGCCTCGTTCCCTGACATCGTCCCCTCGATTGTGTTCTCGCGCGAAATCGCCCGTTGACCTCGCTCCATGGGCCACGGGAGCAGCTACTTGTTGAGTTCGCGGACTACTTGATTGAACAACAAGAACCGCAAAGCGGCGCCGATATCGCCGCCCATTCCGGATACCCGTGCCAATCTGCGAGCAGATTCCATATCAGGATCGTCGTCAGGTGGTGCGACACCGTGGAAGAAAGCGACGCACTTGTCAGCGGCGCGCATGCCTTCCTGGTAGCGATGGTCACCAGTGGACCCATACCGCATAGCGGCATCTTGAAGAGCCGTCGAACTGCTTGCGGGAACAGATTCGTATACCTGCAACAGCACCGTTCCCATCTCATCCGGTGACAGTTGTTTGCCTGAGGTGATGTTCGCGAACGCCATTGCAGTCATCGTTATGAAACCGACGACGTAAGGATCGCTCCACACCTCCGGCTTAACAGCGTTGACGGGTAAGGCAGTGCCGGCGAGAAGCGATGACACGGCTTGCTTCGCAGCCTCGGCGGCCTTGGCTATCCTATATGCGCGGACGACGTTCAACATTTCCACACCAGTTCTTCGGAAGGTCTATGACCTAAGTCGCACGTCTCAAGCGTCCTCAGCCTCGCCAGCCTGCCTCTCGGCGGTTGCCTCCGTGCTCGACACCGACCTCTTGTTGCAGTGGTACTTCTTTCCCTCGAAGCGCCGGAAGTTCTTCATCCTCATGTCGCGCCTGGGGATCACGTACTCGTCATGATCGTCGCCGTGGACCATCTCCTGGGCGGCGTTCCACGAGAGCCTCAGGAGTGCCTGGTAGGCCGCCTCCTCGTCGGCGCTGTATCGATGAATCGACGCGGCCACCTCGCTCGGCGTGCACTTGCCCGCGGTGACCTCCGCCAGCAACTCGAAGTACCTCCGCTTCATGAGCGCGTGCGTCCGCGCCCTGTTCGACAAGTCGAAGGTCAGGTCGATGGCAGCCAAGACGACCACGGCCGCGCCGGCAAGGCCGCGGATCACCCCTCCCACACCAACGCTGGGCAAAAGATCGATGACCGCCCCAGCGCCGAGCACGATGACCCCGAACATCAGCCAGCGGTGCACGCTGTCCAGGAATGCCTCCCGCGCGGCGTGGTACCGCGCGTTCATCAGGCACTCGACGCGAACGTCCTCTAGCGCGGTGGACGCGGTCCCGGATGGCGAGTCCCCGGCTGGTCTCCCGGTGCCGGGCGCGGCGGGGGTGCCGGTCTCGGCGGAGGTGCTGGGCGTGGAGGCGGCGGCCTCGGCGGAGGAGGAGGCTTGGGCGTGTTGGCGGCTGTCCATGGCGCTGATGGTAGCATCCCGAATCACCTTGGCGTCTCGCAATGGTCGCACATGATACCTCCACCCAACTCGGGGTGGACAGGCTACCGCCGCGAGCGAGAGGCCCTGTGGAGAAAGCCGCCCGCTTCGTTACCCCAGGAGTTACCCCGAGGTCGCCGCCTCACCTCGAAAATTCCGATAAGTCTTTGATAGATTTGGTGGGTGTACACGGACTCGAACCGTGGACCCGCTGATTAAGAGTCAGCTGCTCTACCAACTGAGCTATACACCCGCCAGGCCGCGCGAAGCATAGCCGCGCGGCCGGCCGTTCTACTATCAAAGCCCCCCCAGCCTGTCCAGCTTGGCGGTCGCTCCCAATGCGCGCCTTCAACACTTTGAACGCAAATGCCTTTTTCGAGGCCGCCGGGCGCCCGTCAGCCAACCGGCCGCCGATCAGGTGCGCGGCTGCTTGAAGATCTGGATCTTGTGGTGATCGACCGCCAGATAGCCCTCCTTGACCAGCGCGCGCAGCTGCTTGTTGACCGCCTCGCGGCTGGCGCCGAGCATCTGGGCGATGGCGCCCTGGGTGATGTCCAGTTCGACCACCGCCATGTCGGCCTCCACCCGGCCGTGGATGACGGCGATCTGCTGCAGGAGGACCAGCAGCCGGTGGCGAAGATCGTGGAAGATCGCCTGGTCGACCTGGGCATTGGTCGACCGCAGCCGCTCGCACAGCGTCAGGATGATCTGGCGGGCGAGCTTGGGCGTCGAATCGAGCAGCTCCAGGAACGGCCCGCGCGGGATGGCGACCAGCTTGGCGTCGGTCAGCGCCGCGGCGCCGGCGCTGCGCGGCAGCCCGTCGAGGAGCGCCATCTCGCCGATCACCTCGCCTTCCTCGGACAGGAACACCGTAGCCTCGCGGCCGTCCTCGGCGGTGAGGTAGATGCGCACGATGCCCTCGACCACCACGTAGAGCCCGTCGAACTCGTCGCCCTGGTCGAAGAGCACCCCACCGGCCGCAAGCGTGGTCTCGCGGACGATGCCCGCCAGCCGACGAAGCTCCACGTCGCCGAGCCCGTTGAACAGCACCGTCCGGCCAAGCTGGGCCGCCAGGGTCTCCAATGACATAGCCGTCGCCTCCGCTTCCCCCTGCTACCACCCGAAAGGCGCAATGGCGAGCACCATAAGGGGTGCGGCTTTGTCTCGCTGCCCGGGGGCATGTATCAAAGGCAAATTTCGCGCCCCGCACGGGGGCGCCGGGACCGGACCAGAAACAGGAGGGCCGCATGGACCTTTCGCAAGTGACCTCGCTGGGCACCCTTGCCTTGACCTGGGTGAGCGATTTCGCCCCGCGCGTGCTCGCCGCGCTCATCGTTCTGGTTGTCGGCTACGTCGCCGCTGGCTGGGCGGCGCGCGGCACCCGTAGCCTGCTGGCGCGCGCCAACCACAGGGACCAGACGATGGTGCCGGTGCTGGCCGCAGCGGTGCGCTACGGCATCATGATCTTCGTGGTGGTTGCAGCGCTCAACCAGCTCGGCGTGCAGACCACCTCGGTCCTCACCATCCTCGGCGCCGCGGGTCTGGCCATCGGCCTCGCCTTGCAGGGAACGCTCGCCAACATAGCCGCCGGGATCATGCTGCTGTGGCTCAGGCCGTTCCGCGTTGGCGACTACATCGACAGCGGCAGCGTCGCCGGCACCGTCGAGGAGATCAACCTGTTCCATTCGCGCCTGCGGACCTGGGACGGCATCTACAAGTTCGTGCCCAATTCGCAACTGTGGAACACCACGCTCACCAACTACTCGCGCAACCGCACGCGGCTGGTGCTGATCGAGTTCGGTATCGCCTACGAGGACGATATCGCCAGCGGACGCAAGGTGTTGGCCGACCACGCCAAGGCCCATCCCGACGTGCTCGACGATCCACCGGTGGCCGTTGTGCCGCTGTCGCTCGGCGACAGTTCGGTGGTGCTGCAACTGCGCGCCTGGTCGGCCACGGCCAAGTTCTGGGACACGCGCTGGGACCTCACCCAGGGCGGCAAGAAAGCGCTGGAGGACGCCGGCATCACCATCCCCTTCCCGCAGCGCGTCGTGCATTGGGTGCAGGATTCTTCGCCGCCCCCGCCCGGCAGTGAGGCGGCCTGAGGAACAGCCGGTCGCCTGCACTCTGTCGCTGCGGCCTGCGCCAGCCGCCCAACTCCTTGGCGAAAGCGGCCGCGCCCTTGTGGTCCGGCCGTTTGCTTGTCATTGCGCGCTGTCCGGTCCGGTTCGGTAACCGTCCATACACGCTGCCGCGCAAATTAGGCAAATTTGACAGGGGTAATTCACCTCCGCTCATCGTCTCCTCGCTAAATTCGGGGCATTGGAACCGACGGGCCGTGCTCACGCCCCCCCCGATTCCGCCGTCTGATGCGGGTAGACAGATGCCTCGGTTCCCCAGCAAGGCTCTTGCCGCAGTGAACCACTTGACGGCCGCCGCCCTGATCGCCGTCGCCGCAGCATCCGTCCAGGCACAGGCCGCGGAGACGCTACGCATCGGCGGAACCGGCTCGGCGCTTGGCGGCATACAGCGCCTCGCCGACGCCTACATGAGCCAGCATGCCGACATCGATGTCATCGTCCTGGCAAGCCTCGGCTCGGGCGGCGGCATCAAGGCCCTGATCGCCGGCAAGATCGAACTTGCCGTCAGCGCCCGGCCGCTGAAGGCCGATGAGACGGCCGCGGGCTTGGTCGAGCGCGAATATGCCAGCACCCCGCTGGTCTTTGCCACGCGCGCCGATACTGCCGCCGACGGCGTCACCCTGGCTCAGGTGGAGCGCGCCTATCGCGGCGATCTTGCCAACTGGCCAAACGGATCGCGCCTGCGTCTGGTCATGCGCCCGGCAAGCGAAATGGACACCGAATTTCTGCGCACGCTGTCTTCGCAGATGGACAAGGCCATCGACATCGCGATCGACCGCGACGACCTGTTCGTCGCAATCAACGATCAGGACAACGGCAAGGCGCTGGAGGATATCCGCGGTTCTCTTGGCGTGATCTCGGTCGGGCAATTGCGCTCGGAGCACCGGGCACTCAAGGTGCTGTCGCTCGACGGCATGGTCGGGATGGTAGAAACCCTGCGTGGCGGGACCTATCCCTACGCCAAGCATCTCTACGTCATGGTCGGCCCGGAGCCGACACCGGCGGTGGCAGCGTTCCTCGCCTTCCTCTTCTCCGCCGAGGGCGGACGCCTGCTGAGCGATGCCAGCTATCTGCCGACCGTGCCGGTCGACTGACGCCGCAGCACAGCATCCCGATGTTCACCGGCAATCGCCCTGTCATCGTTCTCGCCAAGTGGCTGGCGGCGGTCACCGCACTCGCCATTTCGCTCGGCGTGCCGGCCGGCTATCTCTATTTCGGCTACCAGCAGATCGCCGGCGCGCTTTCCACGGAGAGCTTTCTGGCGGCCCGGCAGATCACACGACTGATCAACAGCAATCCGGACTACTGGGAGTTCGAGACAACCCGCATCGAAGAACTGATCGCACGACACCAGCATCACGCGAGCAACGATAGCCATCGCGTCGTCAACAACAGCGGCAAGCTGATCGCCGAAAGCTCGACCATCCCGCCGGGTAGCCGCTGGCCGACCCTGAACCAGCAGCGGACGCTGTACGACTACGGCGTTGCGGTCGGACGCCTCGACATCGCCTATTCACTGGAGCACCTCTACAAGACGACCCTGCTGGTCGCCCTGTTCTCGTTCATCGCCGGACTGCTGGTCTACTGGGGCTTGCGCGTCTTGCCGCTGCGCGCGCTGGAGCGCGCCTGGAGCCGCCTATCGTTTCTTGCCAGCCACGATGCCCTGACCGGCTTGCCCAACCGCCTGCTGTTTCTCGACCGACTCGAGCAGTCCCTCGCCCAAGCGCGGCGCAAGGGCCGCATCGTCACCGTCCATTCGATCGACCTCGACTATTTCAAGGACGTCAACGATACCCTCGGCCATGCCGCCGGCGACAGCGTCTTGCGGCAGGCAGCTGAGCGGATGACAGCTTGCGTGCGCCCGGAAGACACGGTTGCGCGGCTCTCCGGCGATGAATTCGCCATCGTTCAGAACGACAGCGAGAACGATACCGCCGCGGCGACACTGGCGGCGCGTGTCATTGATCGATTGAGCGCACCGTTCCATCTCGACGGACAGGAAGCGATCATTGCCGCCAGCGTCGGCATGGCCTCCTTTGCGTCAGGCGCACGGATCGGCGCCGACCAACTGCTCAAGAATGCCGATCTCGCCCTCTACAAGTCCAACACCAGCGGCCGCAGCACCTATCACTTCTTCGAGGACAAGATGGACGTTGCGCTGCAAAATCGCAAAGCGCTGGAGGCCGACCTGCGCAAGGCGCAGCACAAGAACCAGTTCAGCCTCAGCTATCAGCCCCAGATCGACCTCACCACGCAGCGCATCGTGGGCGTCGAGGCGCTGCTGCGCTGGCACCATCCCCAGCGCGGCGAGGTGCCGCCATCCGAATTCATCCCGATCGCCGAAAGCAGCGGTCTGATCCTGTCGTTGACCGAATGGATCCTGCATACGGCCTGCAAGGAGACGGCGAACTGGGCGCCGTTGCGCGTCGCGGTCAACCTCACGCCCGACCAGTTCACTCACCGCAACCTCGTCGGCACCGTCGAAAGCGCGCTCCGGCATTCGGGGATGCCGGCCGATCGGCTCGAACTGGAGATCACCGAAGACGTTCTCATCAAGGATACCGAGCGCACGCTCGCCGTGCTGAATACGCTCAAGCGCCTCGGCGTGCATATTGCCATGGACGATTTCGGCACCGGCTATTCGAGCCTCGGCTATCTTAGGCGCTTCCCCTTCGACAAGATCAAGATCGACCGTTCCTTCATCGCCGACATCAGCAGCAGCACGGATGCCCGGGCCATCGTCCGTGCCATCATCAGCCTCGGCCGCGCTCTCGGCATCCACATCAACGCCGAGGGCGTCGAGACGGTGGAACAGGCGACCGCCCTGCAGGTCGAGGGCTGCGAGGAGGTGCAGGGCTACTTCTACGGCCGGCCGATGGCCAAAGCGAACACCGAGGAACTGTTCAGGCGGATGGGGACGATTGCCCCGGCGCCGCGCGCCGCCGACGTTGAACGCCCAGTCGAACTGGCCGCCGGCTGATCCCGTCCGCCGACAACGAAAAACGGCCGCGCCCTGGAGCGCGGCCGTCTCGATTCAGCGCTCGCCTACGATTCAGGCCGAGGCGGTGGCCGTCTGCGGGTGAATGCGCCCGCGCTTGACCAGGAGCTTGTTGACCGCCGAGACATAGGCCTTGGCCGAGGCGACCATGGTGTCGGTATCGGCGCCGCGGCCGGTGACCACCTTCTCGCCCTCGCCGAGGCGCACCGAGACCTCGGCTTGCGCGTCGGAATCCTCGGTGACCGCACCCACCTGGTAGAGCTGCAGGGTCGCATTGTGTGGCGCGATGGCCTTGATCGCCTTGAACATGGCGTCCACCGGCCCCTCGCCCAGCGCTTCCCTGGTGACGTGCTGGCCCTCGACATCCAGCGTGACGATCGCCTTCTGCGGCCCGCCGGTGCCGGCAATCACGGTGAGCGCCACCAGCCGGATGGCCTCGCCCGCCTGGATCATCTCGTCCTCGACCAGAGCCGAAATATCCTCGTCGAAGACGTGCTTCTTGCGGTCGGCCAGATCCTTGAAGCGGCGGAAGGCTTCCTCAATCGCGTTGTCGCCGAGTTCGAAGCCCAGCTCCTTCAGCTTCTCGCGGAAGGCATGGCGGCCGGAATGCTTGCCCATCACCAGCGAGGTGGCGCGCACGCCGACGTCCTCGGGAAGCATGATCTCGTAGGTCTGGGCGTTCTTCAGCATGCCGTCCTGGTGGATGCCGCTTTCATGCGCGAAGGCGTTCTTGCCAACGATCGCCTTGTTGTACTGCACCGGGAAGGCGGTGACCGCCGACACCAGCTTGGAGGCGCGCATGAGATAGGGCGCCTTGATGGCGGTCTCGTAGGGCATGACGTCGCCGCGCACCTTGAGCGCCATCACCACCTCTTCCAGCGACGCATTGCCGGCGCGCTCGCCGAGGCCGTTGATGGTACATTCAATCTGTCGCGCCCCCGCCCTGACGCCAGCCAGCGAGTTGGCGACCGCCATGCCGAGATCGTCATGGCAATGGGTCGAGAACACCGCCTTGTCAGAATTGGGCACGCGCTCCATCAGCATACGCATGAGCGCGTAATACTCCTCGGGCACCGTGTAGCCGACCGTATCGGGGATGTTGATGGTGGTGGCGCCGGCATTGATGGCCGCCTCCACCGTCCGGCAGAGGAAGTCATGCTCGGTGCGGGTGCCGTCCTCCGGCGACCACTCAACGTCGTCGGTATAGTTGCGCGCCCGCGTGACCGACGCGATCACCGCCTCGTAGACCTGCTCCGGCTCCATCTTGAGCTTGAACTTCATGTGGACCGGGCTGGTCGAGATGAAGGTGTGGATGCGCCGCCGCTCGGCGTGCTGCACCGCCTCGGCCGCCCGGTCGATGTCCTTGAAGCCGGCACGGGCGAGACCGCAGACCACGGCGTTCTTGATGACCTTGGCGATCTCGGCGACCGACTCGAAATCGCCGTTGGAGGCGATCGGGAAGCCGGCTTCGATCACGTCGACGCCCATCTCGTCGAGGATCTCGGCGACTTGCAGCTTCTCGGAGAGGGTCATCGATGCGCCGGGCGACTGTTCGCCGTCGCGCAAGGTGGTATCGAAGATGATGACGCGGTCCTTGGCCGCTACCGTCTTCTTGGAAGTCATGGGATCGCTCGTCCTTCTCGAAGTCCTGCCCGCTCGGGAATCTGAAGTGGCGGGCGCCAATCGGGATGATGTTTCAGCAACGTCCCCCTGAGAGCCCGCCCGGCAAGGAGCAGCCGACGCTCAGGGGCGTCTAAGCAGGAGGCCGAGAAGGAGGAGGCCGGAGGCCGGAGCAGCCGTCAGCGCGCCGCAAGCGGCGTCTGCATTGGGCTGCGTCTGATCGCGATCGATCATGCTCTCTGGCCTGGCACGGACATGCCGGCAATTGTCGCCGGAGCCGGTTAATGGGGCGTTCTTAGCGGTTTTGGCCGGGAATGTCGATTCCCGACGTGATTGTAGCCCCCCGGCCGGTGACCTTGGCGGCGATCAGCGCCCTGATCTTGTCGGCATCGTCCGGCGTCGCCGGGTTGTAGATCACCATGGCGAGGTCGGGTCGGCCATCAACGGCAAAAGTCGAGAATTCCATCGAAATCGGCCCGGCAACGGGATGCCTGAGCTGCTTGGTGCCTTCGCCGTAGCTGCGCACGTCGTTGGCGGCCCACATGGCAGCGAATTCGGGGCTTTCGCGGGACAGGTCGTCGACCAGCGCCTTGATCTGCTCCTTGGCGCCGGCACGCGCTGCATCGGCCCGGAAGACGCCGACGACGAACCGCGCGACGGCCGCCCAGTCTGCCTGCGCGGCCCGAACGCGCGGATCGCAGAACATCATGCGCAGGATGTTGCGCCGCCCGGGCGGAACCGCCTCGTAGTTGGTCAAGACGGCAGCGGCCGCTTCGTTCCAGGCGACGATGTCCCATGTCGGAGTCTTGACAATCGCCGGACTGAACTCCAGCGCATCGAGGACCCGCTGTAGCCGCGGCGAGACGCCCTCCGGGGCGCGGTAACGCACCTCCGGCGGCCGGCCGAGGCCGAGCAGGAAGAGATGCTCGCGCTCGACATCCGTGAGCATCAACGCGCGGGCGATGCGGTCGAGCACGTCGGCCGACGGCGCGCCGCCCCGCCCCTGCTCCAGCCAGGTGTACCAGGTGGCGCTGACATGGGCCCGCTGCGCCACCTCCTCGCGCCTCAGGCCCGGCGTGCGCCGGCGCGTCAGCGGCAGGCCGAAGGCGGCGGGATCGAGCTTCGCCCGGCGATCCTTGAGGTAGGCGCCGAGCGCATTGTCGCTGGTGAGGGACGTGCTCATCCTGTTAGTCTTTATACCCGTATAAGCTCACTCATTTACTCGGATAAGTATGGACCGATATGGGTCTCCATCCAACCATGGAGACTTCACTCATGCGTGTCTTTGTCACCGGCGCGACCGGTTTCGTCGGCTCCGCCGTCGTCAGCGAACTCATTTCCGCCGGCCACCAGGTCCTTGGCCTCGCCCGCTCCGATTCCGGCGCCGCCGCACTCGAAAAGGCCGGCGCCACGGTCCATCGCGGCTCAGTTGAAGACCTCGACAGCCTGAGGAGCGGCATGACGGCCGCCGACGGCATCATCCACACGGCCTTCATCCACGATTTTTCGAAGTTCGTGGAAAATTGCGAGATCGACCGGCGCGCCATCATCGCGATGGGCGAGGTGCTGGCCGGCTCAGACCGGCCGCTGATCGTGACCTCGGGCAGCGGCGCGGCCAAGCCCGGTCGCACGTCACGCGAGAGCGACCGGTTTCTCCCCGACCATCCCAACCCGCGCATCGCCTCCGAGCAGGCAGCCGATGTGGTGCAGGCCATGGGCGTCAAGGTGATGTCCATGCGCCTGCCGCAGGTCCACGGCAAAGGCGATCACGGCTTCGTGCCCATCCTGATCGGCATCGCTCGCGACAAGGGCCGCGCGGCCTATGTCGGCGACGGCGGCAACCGCTGGCCGGCGGTGCACCGCTTCGACGCCGCCCGCCTCTACCGCCTGGCGCTGGAGAAGGGCACGGCCGGAGCGCGCTACAATGCCGTCGCCGAGGAAGGCGTGTCGTTGCGCGCCCTCGAAGAGGCGATCGGCCACCACCTGAACCTGCCGGTGGTCGGCCTCTCGCCGGATGAAGCGGCCGACTATTACGGCTGGTTCGCGCCCTTTGCCGCAATGGACATCCCGGCGTCGAGCGCGTGGACGCGCCAGACGCTCGGCTGGCAACCGACCGCGCCCGACCTGATGACCGACCTCGACAACGAGGACTACTTCCAAGCCTGAGACGAACTGGTGGGGGCGACAAGCCCCCACCCACCTTGGGCGTGCGACCGGAGCGTGGCTTCCGCCTAGTCGAAGGCGTAAACGGCAAGCAGCACGATCAGCAGCAGGATCACACCTGATGCCGGCCCGAGAGCATAGAGCCGCTGCACGAGCGCTGTGTCGCCCGTCCGCCGAATGTCCGCGTAGGTCTTGTGGATCAGGCCACTCAGCACCGTCAGCACGACAACGAAAAGGATCTTGGCCCAGAAGAGGACGGGCAAGGTCGGTGCGGACGTAAAGATCATGAGGATGCCGGTGGCCCACAGGACCACCAGCCCCGTGGCGCTCATCATGGCCAGCGGCCACCCCAAGGTGCGCATGGTCTGCGCCTGGTCCTCGGGCGCCGAGCGCGCCCGGATCATGACCAGGGCGCTGGCAAATCCGCCAGCCGCGCCAAGCATCAATCCGACAAAGTGCAGAAACAGGATGAACCCGTGCATCGCCTACCTCCCGCAGCCCCCACATACGATGGAGGACTTTACCACGAGTCGGACGGCGCCAGCCTGAGGCCGGTTCAGACCAGCAGCGTTCCCTCAGCAACGATCACGGCATTGCCGCCGATCCTGACCGCGGCGATCTCGCCGCCGGCGACATCGATCTCCAGCGTCATCAGGCTCGGCCGGCCCATCTCGAAGCCTTGTTCGATCACGTAGCGATGGCCGCCGCTCGGCGGTCCGTCGAAACGGCGCACGACGCCGGCAAAGGCCGCGGCCGCGCTGCCGGTCGCCGGATCCTCGTTGATGCCGAAGCCCGGTGCGAACATGCGCGCATGGAAATTGTTCGTGCTGCCCTCTGTCTCGCGGCAATAGAGCCATGCGGCGGCAGCCGGAGAGCCAAAGGCTCCGGCCCACGCAGCCGTGTTCGGCCGCGCATTGCCAATGGCTTCGAGGCCGCTGACCGGCACAAAGACATAGGGCACGCCGGCCGACCAGGCCGAAGGCTTGTGGTTCTCGAAGCCGACCTCCCCCGGCAACAGGCCGAGTGCCGCAGCCACCGCGTCCCGGTCGAACTCGGCCGGCACAGGAGAAGGCAGCGCCGGCACGTCGAAGATCGCGTGCCCGGCCCGCTCGCCCGTGATGAACACGCCGCAGCGGATCGACCCGACGGCCTCCTCGAACAGCAGCATCATCTCCTTGCCGGGCGCACCATCGGCCGCCTTCAGCGTGGCCAGCAGCACCGCCGAGCCGACGGTCGGATGCCCGGCGAAGGGCAGTTCGCTGGTCGGCGTGAAGATGCGCAGGCGAGCGCTGTGAACCGGATTTTCGGCCGGCAGCACGAACACCGTTTCCGACAGGTTGAACTCGCGGGCGATCGCCTGCATCTGGTCGTCGTCGAGCCCTGCGGCATCGAGCACCACGGCAAGCGCGTTGCCGGCAAGTGCAGTTTCGGTGAAGACGTCGAGGATGGCGTAGGGACGGGACAATGGGCGCACCCGCAGTTGTTCAGCGCCCGCGCTTTTCGCCCGCGCCAGGGCGCCGGTCAAGCGTTCCGGCCACTGTTCAGCCGTTTTCCGGGTATTCAGCAACCGTTCATCGGCTTGGGCGCATGGTCGCGTCCACGTTGGCGGAACAGTCCGCCGGTTTCTGGAGTTTTGGCGATGAACAGGTTTGTCTCGGCCGCGCTTGCAGGCGCAGTGGCCCTCTCAGCCGTCGGCGTGTCCGCCACCAGCGCCAGCGCCGACCACCGGCACCATCGTTATCCCTATGCCCAGGCGCCGCGACAGAGCGACTTGGGCCCGGCCCTCGTCGCCGGCGCCATTTTCGGTCTGGCCGTCGGCTCGCTGATGCAGCCCGAGCCGGACTATCCACCTTATCCCGCCTATCCGGCCTACGCGCCGCCACCGCCACCGGACTATGGCGCCTACCGCTCCGAGGCGCATTACCAATGGTGCGCGTCGACCTATGAGAGCTACAACGGCGAGTCCGACACCTGGATCGACTATCGCGGTGTGCCGCACCGCTGCATCAGTCCGTGAGGCCGTCGCGAGATTGATTTTTCCCGAGCGGGGGGCAACCGAACGGGAGACGTGAGATGAAGAAATCCATCAGCATCGCGCTGGCCACAAGCCTCGCGATTTCGGCGATCGGCCTTGCGGCCGCGCCGGCTTCGGCGCGTCCGCGCCACTGGAACAACGACACGGCAGCGATCGCCGCCTTCGGCGCCATCTTCGGCCTGGCGGCCATCGCCGCGGCGAACCAGCGCCGCTACGACTACGACGGCTACTACTACGGTTATCCGCCGCCCTACCGGCCGTACCACCATCGCTACTACGGCCGCTACAGCCCGCACGTGGCCTGGTGCCTCGATCACTACCGGACCTACAATCCGGCGACCAACACCTATTTCCGCAAGCGGGGCGTGCCGGCGGTCTGCTATTCGCCGTACTAGGCGCTGCGCAGCCCGCAGGGCATGAGACCCAATGCGGGGCGACCCTGCCCCGCATTCCGCTGACGTTTAGTCGGCCGGCGTGCCAACGCCGGCGATGCGGCGCGCCAGCGGCGCAATGGTCAGGCCCTGCACGATGATCGAGAAGATCACCACGCCATAGGTCGCCACCAGGATGGGGCCGCGATGGTCGCCGGCCGGCAGCGACAGCGCCAGGGCCACCGATATGCCGCCACGCAGGCCGCCCCACACCATCACCCGTACCGAGCCGACAGCGAAGCGCCGTCTGAGCGACAGAAGCAGCAACGACCCCGACACCGAGGCGTAGCGGGCGATCAGCACGATCAGGATCGCGATCAGCGCCAGCACGATCAGCTGCGGCATGAAGGCGATCACCAGCACCTCGAGCGCGATCAGCACGAACAGCACTGAGTTGAGCAGTTCGTCGATCAGCTCCCAGAACTGGAAGAGATGCGTGCGCGTCGTCTCGCTCATTGCCGTGACGCGGCCGCGATTGCCCATAAACAGGCCGGCGACGACGACCGCGATCGGCCCCGACGTGTGCACATGGAGCGCCAGCGCATAGAGCCCGGTGACCAGCGCCAGCGTGATCAGGATCTCGACCGGGTAGTCGTCGATCAACTCCATCGCATGGACCGAAACATAGCCGGCGACGATGCCGAGCACGGCTCCGCCGACCGCCTCGAACAGGAAGACCTCGCCGGCATGGACCAGGCTGAGGCTGCCGCCGTGGCCGTCGGCAGCGCCGGAGCCTTGCACCGCAAGGCTGACCAGCACGGTGAACACCACCACCCCGACGCCGTCGTTGAACAGGCTCTCGCCGGTGATCTTGATCTCCATGCTCTCCGGCAGATGCACCGACTTCAGCAGCGACAGGACCGCCACCGGGTCGGTCGGCGAGATGAGCGCGCCGAAGACCAGCGCCCAGACGAGCGACAGGTGAATGCCGAGCAGGCCGGCCACGCCCCATGTCGCCACCCCGACGATGGCCGTCGAGATGAGCACGCCGACGGTGGCCAGAAGCGCCACCGGCAGGGCCTCAGAGCGCAGCTTCGAGAAATCGACATGCAGGGCGCCGGCGAAGAGCAGGAACGCCAGCATGCCGTTCATCATCGTGTCGTAGAAATTGATCTGCGCGACCGCCTTGGTGAAGGATTCGAGGATGGTCGAATCCGGCAACACGTCGTCGATCACCACCAGCGCCAGCGAGGCGGCAAGGCCGAGCACCAGCAGGCCGATCTGATGCGGCAGGCGAAGAAAGCGCCGGTTCATCCAGCCGAACACGGCCGAGAGAACGAGCACCACGGCCGCAATGTCGAAGAAGCTCAGCATGGCTGCCCCCTGCCCGTCCGCGCCAGGCAGAGATTAGCAGGGGGCGCCGAGTAGGGTCAGTTCTTTTCCTTGTCGACCAGCTTGTTGGCGCCGATCCACGGCATCATGCCGCGCAGCCGCACGCCGACCTCCTCGATCGGATGAGCGTCGTTCATGCGCCGCGTCGCCTTGAAGCGGGCAGCGCCCGCCCGGTATTCCTGCATCCACTCCGAGGTGAACTTGCCCGACTGGATATCCTTGAGCACGCGCTTCATCTCAGCCTTGGTGTCAGCGTTGATGATGCGCGGGCCGGAGACGTATTCGCCCCATTCGGCGGTGTTGGAGATCGAGTAGTTCATGTTGGCGATGCCGCCCTCATAGATGAGGTCGACGATCAGCTTCACCTCGTGCAGGCACTCGAAATAGGCCATCTCCGGCGCGTAGCCGGCCTCGACCAGCGTCTCGAAGCCGCCGCGGATGAGCTCGACCAGACCGCCGCACAACACCACCTGCTCACCGAACAGGTCGGTCTCGCACTCCTCCTGGAAGGTCGTCTCGATGACGCCCGAGCGCCCGCCGCCGATGCCGCAGGCGTAGGACAGCGCCAGGTCGTGGGCGTTTTCCGATGCGTCCTGCTGGACCGCGATCAGGCAAGGCACGCCGCCACCCTTCTGGTACTCGCCGCGCACCGTGTGGCCGGGGCCCTTGGGCGCGATCATGATCACATCGATGGTCTTCTTCGGCTCGATCAGGTTGAAATGGACGTTGAGGCCGTGAGCGAAGGCGATGGCCGCGCCGTCGCGGATGTTGCCGGCGATGTGGTCGTTCCAGATGTCGGCCTGCAATTCGTCCGGCGCGCACATCATGATGAGGTCCGCCCAGGCGGCGGCCTCGGCCACCGACTTCACCGACAGACCGTCGGCTTCGACCTTCTTCGCCGTCGCCGAGCCCGGCTTGAGGGCGATGGCTACGTCCTTGACGCCGGAATCGCGAAGGTTGAGCGCATGGGCACGGCCCTGGCTGCCATAACCGACAATCGCGACCTTGCGGGCCTTGATCAGGTTGAGATCGGCATCCCGATCGTAATAGACGCGCATGAACGTTCCCTCTCGTGTCTGGGCTGCCGGGATTCCGGCGTGTGGAGCACCCCTTGGGCGGGATTCCGGGCGGTTCTATCTTCCGGGAGGGGGCGGTGCAATGGCGGAAATCCGGCCACGCCGGGCATTGCACCGAGGGCTGGCGCGCAAGATTGGCCCAATCCGGCCCCGGCGTGCGGCTACAGCCCCTGTTGCCGCGCGTCGTTGAACGCCGCGCCGATGATCCGCCGCATCTGTTCGGTGAGGAAGCGCTGGTCCTCCTCCGGCACGCTTTGGAAAACGGCGCCGCCGATATTGTTCAGCGCACGGGTCTCCAGCACGTCGAAGCGCTCGTCGAAGTGCGTTCCGGCGAAGCGGTGGAGTTCCCTCGCCATGTCCCGGAATATGTCGTTGAAAGCGGCGACCGTGGCCCCGGCAAGTGCCGTGACCAGGAGTGTCTGTCGATCATTGTCGATCATTGTCGTTCCACAAATTCCCGGTTGACGGGACCGGGCCTCCTCGGCCCCGTCAACCGTTCCCGCACACGCCAACTCGCTACTGGCACCGGGACGAACTGCAGATCGTCCCGGCGTCAAGCTTCGAGTTCTATGCGGAGTGCTGCCTTCGAGTTCTATGCGGAGTGCTGCAGTCCGCCGCTAACAATCGCTCTTTCGCCGCCCGATTTTGCCTCGGCGCCAGCAAAATTGAACAGCCTAACCATGGACACGGACAATCCCCTCATTTGAGGGGACAAGCCGTGCGCCGGACGGTGCGCACCCCTTTCGTCCCCGATACGTCGAGCCTTCCTACGCGGCAACCAGATCGCCCGCCGACGGTCCATTGATCGCCGGTGCCGAGGGCAGCCGTGCGTTCACCTGCGCCAGGATCGCCTGCGACACCGGGAACATGCCGAGATAGACCGGCGCACCATAGCGATGGGTGCTGCCCAGCACGTCCACCTCGCAGCCGATGCGGCGATAGAGACGCAGCATCCTGTCATCGAAATTGCCGAGGACTGAATCGATGCCTGCGGCGAGCGCGACGCTGCCGAGCCCGGAGATGAGCGCCCGCGACGCGACGATCTGGTCGCGGTGGCGCAGCCTGTCCTCATCGACGCAGAAGCGGGTGCATTCCCAGATCGTCGGCGCGCTGAGCTGCGTGGCATCCGGCAAGGTGTCGGAGAAGAAATCGGCCAGCACGGTCGGCCCGGTGGTCGGTAGCAACCGAAGGCTGCCCCTGACTTCGCGCCCCTCCTCGTCGGTGTGGATCAGGTAGACCGGCGCGAGGTCATCAAACCGGTCGCGCTCCTTGCCATCGACGACGCTGACGTCCCACTTCAGACGCTCGGCGAACACCCGCGCCCGCAGACGGAACATCTGATCGAGCAAACGCACGTGTTCATGCGCATTGTACTCCTGGACCACAACGATCATCTGCAACGCTCCACACATAAGCCGGAAAACAGAATCTGAACCGGCAACGGCAGTCTAATGCCGGCCCGGCCACGACAAAGGTGCATACCCGAGGAGCGCTAAAGCCGGATTTCGGCAGAAGTTCAAACTTGAACGGCAATCGAACGATTGGCCGCCGGGCGCTATAGCTTCAGCAATCCGAGCTTGATGGCGCGACTGACGGCTTGTGCCGATGTGACGCAGTCGAGCTTGTGGCGGACCGACTTGAGATAGCCGCGCGTGGTGTGGAACGAGATGTCGAGGATGGCGGCGATTTCGCCGGCATCCTTGCCGAGCGCCGTCCAGCGCAGGACTTCCAGCTCGCGGGCGGCGAGATGCGGACGGTCCTCGCCGAACACATCGCGGATGATGCGCTGGTGGATGCGGTTGGCGACCTCCACCAGCATCGGCATCTTCTCCGCCACGAAAGCCTCCCATTCCTCCGCCGAGCCGGAGAAGGAGATCGAGAACAGGCCGCGATGGCCGTACTTGCCGATAACCGGGATCGACAGCCCGAACGGCCCGACGCCGTGGGCGAGCGCATCCTGCAGGAACGTCATCTCCCGCTCGGTACTGACCGTCAGCTCGCTCCACTGGAACGGCAGCATGCGCTGGAACCCTTCGCGCAGGACCGGATCGACGTCGACGTAGTTGTTCTGCAGGTACTGCTTGATCCACACGGCAGGATAGGTGAGCCGGATGTAGGGATCGACGGACGGGCTCGCCCCCAGTTTCGACGAATGGTAGACGAGGTGATCGACGGCCAGGAAATCGCGCAACCGCGCGACCACGACGTCGATGTCTTCGCCCTCTTCGATGATCGCGAATGCCGCCGCCAGTTGATCGTCGTCGGCCAGCGTCTTGGTCGTGGTCGTGCCCATGCGTCCCCAACCGACCACATGCGGCAGCCGCGCGAATCAACCGGGTCGGTCGGGCGCCACGCGCCCCACCCCGGCCTCAACGACGCAGGCTCCGCATAACCACCGATGCCCAGCAGGTCGGCTCTGCCGTGGCCGGTAATTCGCACGCCTTACAACTGCGGCAGTTTAGCCCATCTCGGACACGCGGCAACGGGTGAGAGCACCGGCAATGCATCGGCGACGTCGCACAACCTGACGTTTCGTCAGTAACGTACACCTATTTGGCCGCAGCCAGGAGCGTATCGACGTTGCGGTAGAACTGTGCCGGATCGTGGAAGCCGATGATGCGGCCGACCTCGCGTCCCTTGGCGCGCAGAACGAAGGTCGGAACCATCTGCACGTTGGCCAGGTCCGCCGACAGACCGCCGGCGGCGTTGACCCGGCGAAGCGGCGCCTTACGCCCCTGCGGCGTGCGGGCGTAGGAGCGGGCGACGGTCGCATCGAAGCGCATGCAGATCGCACAGCGGTCCAATTCGACCGCGATCAGCTCGGCCGCGCCTGCCGCTTCCGGCACCGCTCCGGCGACCGCCAATGATGCCGCGACCATCGCGGCGAAACGCCTCGTCCGGCCCATGGCCAGCCCCGTGGAGTTATCGACTGGCGGGCAACGCTACGCGCGAGAGTTGACCAGGGCCTTAGCGGAAAACCGCACATTTGAGGCGAATTGTCGGGGACGGTGGGGTGGTCGTTCAGTCGAGCGCCGCCCAGCCGAAATCGAGCAGCGGACGGGCGCGCTGCGCGAAGTCCACGATTCTGTCGGTGAGCTTGAGGCTTCTGATCTCAGCCTCCGACAGGGGCTCCTCGACGAGGAAGGATTTCAAGCGGACCACGCCATCGAGCGGTCCGTCCTTCAGCGCCTCGAAGCCGCGCGGCACCCGGGTGAGCTGGAACTCGTTGGTCAGCGCCAGCTTGCCATTGGCGAGCGCCGCCTGCATCGCCTTGACCTTGGCCGGCCTGGCCGCAATCGCCTGGCGCATCTTCGCCAGGTCAGCCGGTTCCAGATTGTGGAATCCGGCGGCGACGAACGAACCTTCCGGGGCGATGTGGATGTAGATGAGGCCCTGTTCCATCTTGCGCCCGAAGCGGGTCAGCGTCGCGCCGCAATGGGTCTTGTAGGGGCTCTTGTCCTTGGAGAAACGCACGTCGCGATGGATGCGGAAGATCGAGCGCTTGCCCTCCGCCTTCAGTGGGATCTTCCTGGCGGCGAAAGCCTCGCTCAGGTCGTCGAGCAGCGCCACCATCGGATCGAGCACGTCGCTCTGATAGAGGCCCCGGTTCTCCTCGAACCATGCCTTGTCCTGGTGGAATTTCAGCGCCGTGAAGAAGGCCAGCGCCTTCGGCCCGAATCCCTTGAAGTCCCCCATGCGCCCTTCCCCCTCAGTCGGCCCCCTCAGTCGGCCCCCCTCAGTCGGCCCCCTCAGTCGGCCCCCTCAGTCGGCGAGGTATTCGCCGCTGACCAGATCGCGATAGCGGCCGCGCGGCTGACGGCCGACGACCCGCAGCGCCAGCCCCTCCATCAGCCCCGGCAGGCTCTTGTCGAGGCGATCCAGCGTCTTGCGCACGCGGGTGATCTCGTCGCGCCCGCCGGTACGGAAGAAGATGTCGTAGAAGTAGATGTCGAGCAGCGACGAGCGCGTGTAGTCGATGTCCTCGCCGTAGCCGGCGACCCACATGAGGCGGTTGCCGATCTCCTCGCCGCGGATCTTGGCCGGCCGCATGATCTCGATGAGATTGCCGGCGTCGCCGAACTTGCACGAGCCGAAGAGAACGCCTTTCAGCCGGTGCCCCCGGCTGCGATTGGCATCGACGAAGGTGTTGCGCAGGAAGGTGCGCGACAAGCCGGTGCCGTTCGGCGCCTCGATCTTGCCGATATCGCCGTGGGCGGCGATGTAGAGGAAGTCGACGCCCGTGCCCGACGTCACGAAGCGCACCGCATCGCGGAAGGAACCGGCACCGACGAAACGCTCATAGGTGAAGGCGTCGGAGCGGTCCTTGAGGGCATAGGACAGGAACTCGAACAGCGGCCGCACCGTATGGTGTCCGTCGTCGAACCAGCGGGTCTCGATGACCCCCAGACCGAGGTTGCGCGTAGCGGCCAACTCAACACCCTCCTTCGACGGATACTGGCACGGATCGAAGGCATCACACACGTCCGACAATCGGTCGCGGCTAACCCCTATTGAACAACGATAACATAGCGAAATTAATCGCTTGTGGAATTTTCCTAAAGTGCCAGTATTGCCCAGATTAGAGGCAATTCCGATCACTTTTTGAGGAAGCGAAAGACCGGTGAAACGGCCGCGGACTGACCTTGGCCGACCCGGATTAGGCACGCTGCGACGGGCCTTGGCAAGCCCTTTGGCCGCCGGAACATAAATAGAACACGAATGGCGGACCGACGGCCGCACCGGCCGTGCCCCTTCGCCGGATCATCCCTATTCGAGAAAGACCGGGATCAACGACGCTGCCAGCAGAACGGCCATCACCAGATTGAAGACGCGGATCGAACGGGGATTGTTGACGATCTGCTTCAGGCCGGTCCCGAACAGCACCCAGGTGAAGGACGAGGCGGTGCCGAGCACGGTGAAGACCGCCGCGATCAGGACGGTGTTGAGCGGAAAGGCGGTGATCCCGGCATAGGCTGTGACGGCGCCGATGGCCATCACCCAGGCCTTGGCATTGACCCACTGGAAGGCGGCAGCCTGAAGGAAGGTGAACGGTCGCGCCCGGGCATTGCCACCATGGACGCCGGCGGCGGTGGCGATGCGCCAGGCGAGATAGAGCAGGTAGGCGGCGCCGACATATTTCAGCACCTCATAGGCGATCGGAAAGGCCGCGAAGAAGGCCCCGAGGCCGAAGCCGACGACCAGGACCATGAAGCCGAAGCCGAGCGGCACGCCGAAGCCGTGCGGCAAGGTGCGCGCCCAGCCGAAATTCAAACCTGAGGCCATCAACATGATGTTGTTGGGGCCAGGAGTGAACAGCGTCGCCACCGCGAAGACGACGAAGGCGGCAAGAAGTTCGTGCGCCATGAGTGGCCGGCAGCTCTACCCTGCTTCCGGCCGGCGGCTGATGGCCGCGATGCCGGTGCGGCAGACCTCGACCAGGCCGAGCGGCGCCATGACGGCGATGATCTGCTCGATCTTCGTCGAGCGCCCGGTCACCTCGAAGATGAAATGACCGACGGAAGCGTCGACCACGGTCGCCTGGAAGGCATCGGCAAGGCGCAGGGCCTCGACCCGGGCATCGCCCGTGCCGGCGACCTTGATCAGCGCCAGTTCGCGCTCAATCGGCCGGTTGCTGGCCACGGTGAGGTCGGTAACGGTATGCACCGGCACCAGCCGGGCGAGCTGGTTCTTGATCTGGGTGAGCACCATGGGCGTCGCCGAGGTCACGATGGTGATGCGCGACAGGTGCTTGGCGTGCTCGGTCTCCGAGACCGTGAGACTGTCGATGTTGTAGCCGCGCCCCGAGAACAGGCCGATCACCCGGGCAAGCACGCCCGGCTCGTTGTCGACCACCACCGACAGGGTGTGAGCCTCCGGCCGGTCGTGCGTTTCCTCGATGAAATAGGCCGAGGCCGGCGGTTCGCCGGTGCTTTGCGGGGCAGCACCCGCCCGCGGCTTGCGTGCCGCGATCTTGCGTTTCAGTGCCGTTTTCGCCGCCTTGGTCATGCCAATACCCTGCTTTCCCTGTCGGGGTTGCCCCGTTCTAACCTCTTGCATGGCCGTCGCAAGATCATGCCACGGCCGCATCCTCTGCATGGCTGGCTGATGCGCGCGGGCGCGGTTCGGCCGCGCCGGCGGTCCGCCGGCCCATCACCCACTCGGCAAACAGCTTGAGATCGATATTGCCGCCGCTCAAGATGACGCCCACCCGTTTGTTGCGCAGCCGGTCGCGCTCCATGAGCGCCGCGGCAAGCGGCGCGGCGCCCGCGCCCTCCGCCAGATTGTGCGTGTCGGTCCAATAGATGCGCATTGCATCGGCAATCTCATCGTCGCTCACCTGGACGATGCGCGCCGCGCCGCGCCGGATGCACTTGAGCGCTCCCTCGTCGGGGACCCGCGTCGCAATGCCGTCCGCCCGCGTGTCGCATGTCGGCGTCGTGACCACATGACCCAGCTCCAGCGACAGCGCGTAGGCAGGCGCCGCGGACGCCTGGATGCCGACGATCTCGGTCTTGCGGCCGAGCAGGTCGCGCGCCTGGATGCAGCCGCAGATGCCGGAGCCCAGCCCGACCGGCACATAGATCGTGTCGAGGTCGGGCTCGGCCGTCATCAGTTCCAGCGCATAGGTGGCGACCCCCAGCACCAGGTCGCGATGGAACGAAGGCACCATCTCGTGCGCGTTGTCGACGGCAAAGCTCTTCGCCGCATCCCTGGCCGCATCGAAATCGTCCCCGGCCTCGATCACCTCGGCCCCGAAGGCCCGCATCGCCCGGTTCTTCTCGACCGAATTGCCACGTGGCACGAAGATGGTCACCGGCACGCCATGACGGCGCCCGGCGAAAGCGATCGACTGCCCGTGATTGCCGCGCGTCGCCGAGACCAGCCCGGTCACATGCGACCGTTCGCGCTTCATGCGGTCGACATAGACGAGCCCGCCGCGCACCTTGAAGGCGCCGGTGACCTGGTGGTTCTCGTGCTTGACCACCACGTCCGCCCCAAGCCGCTCGGCAAGCAGCGGCCAGCGGTGTTGCGGGGTCGCTGGCAACACGGTCCTGACCAGCTCGTGCGCCCGTTCCAGATCCTGCAAGGTGAACATGGCGCCCTCGCCGCGCCCGGACCCGGTCACACCAGCACCTTGCCTTCCTTGCCGATCACCGTGCCGATCGTCTCTGGCGTCACCGCATCGCCGAGGATCATCTCGTTGTGCGCCTTGCCCGAGGGAATCATCGGGAAGCAGTTGGCCAAGGCCGCCACACGGCAGTCGAAGATGACCGGCTTCCTGATCGAGATCATCTCGGCAATGGCATCGTCGAGGTCGCGCGGCTTGTCGCAGTACAGGCCGACGGCGCCATAGGCTTCCGCCAGCTTCACGAAGTCCGGCAGCGAGTCCATGTAGGAATGCGACAGCCGGTTGCCGTGCAACAGCTCCTGCCACTGGCGCACCATGCCCAGGTACTGGTTGTTGAGGATGAAGATCTTGATCGGCAGGTCGTGTTGCACCGCCGTCGACATCTCCTGCATGGTCATCAACACCGAGCCATCGCCGCCGATGTCGATGACCAGACTGTCGGGATGCGCGACCTGCACGCCGACCGCCGCCGGCAGGCCGTAGCCCATGGTGCCGAGGCCGCCGGAGGTCATCCACCGGTTGGGCTCTTCGAACTTGAAGAACTGCGCCGCCCACATCTGATGCTGGCCGACTTCGGTGGTGATGTAGGTATCCTTGCCCTTGGTCGCCTCGTAGAGCCGCTGGATGGCGTATTGCGGCATGATGATGTCGGCGTTCTGGCTGTAGGCGAGACCGTCGCGCGCCCGCCACTTGTCGATCTGGGCCCACCATGCCTTGGCCGCGGCCTTGTCGGGCCGCGCGCGCATGCGTTTCCACTCGGCCAGCATCACCTCCAGAACGCGGGCCACATCGCCGACGATCGGCACATCGACGTGAATGTTCTTGTTGATTGACGAGGCATCGATATCGACGTGAATCTTGCGCGAGCCCGGCGAGAAGGCGTTGACCCGGCCGGTAATGCGGTCGTCGAAGCGCGCGCCGATGGCAATCATCAGATCGCAATCGTGCATGGTGTTGTTGGCCTCGTAGGTGCCGTGCATGCCCAGCATGCCCAGCCACTGCGGATCGGAGGCCGGATAGGCGCCGAGCCCCATCAGTGTCGAGGTGATCGGGAAGCCGGTGAGCTTCACCAGTTCGCGCAACAGCGCCGCTGCATGCGGACCAGAATTGATGACGCCGCCGCCGGTATAGAAGACCGGCTTCTTGGCCTTGGCCATCAGTTCGACCGCAGCGTGGATGGCGCGCTCGTCGCCATCCACGCGCGGATGATAGGTCTTGTGTGTGATCTCGCCCGGCGGAACGTAGGTGCCGGTGGCGAACTGCACGTCCTTGGGGATGTCGACGAGCACCGGACCCGGGCGGCCGTGGGTGGCGACGTAGAAGGCTTCGTGCAGGACGCGGGCAAGATCGTTGACGTCGCGGACCAGCCAGTTGTGCTTGGTGGAGGGCCGCGTGATGCCGACGGTGTCCGCCTCCTGAAAGCCGTCGCTGCCGATGAGGTGGGTCGGCACCTGGCCGGTGATGCACACCAGCGGAATCGAATCCAGGAGCGCATCGGTGAGCGCCGTCACCATGTTGGTGGCGCCCGGGCCGGAGGTGACCAGCACGACACCCGGCCTGCCGGTCGAGCGGGCATAGCCTTCGGCGGCATGGCCAGCGCCCTGCTCGTGGCGCACGAGGATGTGCCGCATCGAATCCTGCTGGATGATCTCGTCATAGATCGGCAGGACCGCGCCGCCCGGATAGCCGAAGATATCGGTGACGCCCTGATCGATCAGGGCCTGGACGACCATGTTGGCGCCCGTCATTTGCCGGCTTTCGCTCTGCCGTTTCATCGCACGTCCTCACCCTTCGCATCTGCCCGGCGTTACGCCGGAACTCACCCGCCCCGCCTGACCGGTCCCTCTTGTGGACCCCCATCTTCGCCGGGGCGACGAAGACGGGCCGTTACGGCAATAAAAAAGGCCCCTGAAGGGCCTGTTTTCGCGCACCAGCTTGCTCGCGGCAACCTATTGGGCTGCCCCGCCGATGCGCGTGCCAATTACGAGAAGAGTTCTGTTTCATGGCTCCTCTATTAGGAGCGCAGGACCGCGAGGTCAAGCGCCGAGGCATCGGCAAGTCGCGGCCAATCGGCCATCTGGTGGCGGAACCAGGTCATCTGGCGCTTGGCGTAGCGCCGGGTCTCGGTGGCGATGGCGGCAAGCGCCTCGTCGCGCGAAAGCGTGCCGGCCGTGAGCGCCATCAGTTCGCGCACGCCGATCGCCTTCATCGCCGGCAGCTCCGGATCGAGGCCGAGCGCCGCCAAGGCTTCCACCTCGCCCAGCGCCCCCTGTTCCAGCATGCGCTCGGCCCGTGCGGCGATGCGGCGGTGGAGCTCGGCGCGGTCCGGGACGAGCACGATGCGCTTGGTCGTCGACGGATCGACCAGAGGTGGCGCCGCGGCAACCCGCCGCCATTCGGCCAGAGACCGGCCGGTGGCGGCGTAGACCTCGAACGCCCGCAGGACGCGGGCGCGGTCGGTGACGCGGATCGCCGCAGCATCTTCCGGGTCGATCGTCGCGAGCCGGGCATGCAGGTCGGGCGTCGCCACACCGTCGCTCTCTGCCCACACTGCGGCCCTGACCTCGGCCCGGATCGCCGGCACGGCGGCGAGCCCCTCGGTCAGCGCCTTGAAATAGAGGCCGGTGCCGCCGACCACGATCGCCGGACGGCCCTCCCGGCGCGCCTCGTCCAGGACGATGGCCACGTCGCCGAACCAACGCCCGACCGAATAACGCGTCGCCGCCGGAACATGGCCGTAGAGGCGGTGCGGCGCCGCCGCCTCGTCTTCCGGCGACGGCCGCGCCGTGAGGATGCGCAGTTCGGCGTAGACCTGCATGGAATCGGCGTTGACGATGACGCCGCCGTGGCGCGCCGAAAACTCCAGCACCAGCCGCGATTTGCCGCTCGCCGTCGGCCCGGCGATCAAAATGCAGGCAGACGTGTTCATACGGGTTCCACACCAAAGTCGCCGACCGGGATCAACTGTTTCGGCCGCAAATGGCCGCACGGTCAAGCTCTTGGCATTGATGCGGGGACCGGCATAAGTTGTTGACCAATCTCCATTTGTGAAACGCACCGGAGGGACGGGAGGGACTATGTCAGACACGTACAAGTATCTGTTGCCGGAGGAGCGTATTCCGCGCGCCTGGTACAACATCACCGCGGACCTTCCGAGCCCGCCGCCACCGCCATTGCACCCCGGCACCGGCAAGCCGATCGGTCCGGACGACCTGGCAGCCATCTTCCCCATGGCGCTGATCGCCCAGGAAGTCTCGCAGGAGCGCGAGATCGAGATTCCCGAGCCTGTGCGCGAGATCTACAAACTGTGGCGCCCGTCGCCGCTCATCCGCGCCCGCCGGCTGGAGAAGGTCCTCGATACCCCGGCCCGCATCTTCTACAAGTATGAGGGCGTGAGCCCCCCGGGAAGCCACAAGCCGAACACGGCGGTTCCGCAGGCCTTCTACAACAAGGAAGCCGGCATCACGAAGCTGACGACCGAGACCGGCGCCGGCCAGTGGGGCTCGGCGCTCGCCTTCGCCGGCGAGCTTTTCGGCCTCGAGGTCAAGGTCTACATGGTCAAGGTCAGCTTCAATCAGAAGCCCTATCGCCGGGCGCTGATGGAGACCTTCGGGGCGACCTGCATCGCCAGCCCCAGCGACACGACCAATTCCGGCCGCGCCATCCTGGCGGAAGCCCCGGATTCGCCCGGCAGCCTCGGCATCGCCATCTCTGAGGCGGTCGAGATCGCCGCCCAGAACGCCGACACCAACTACTCGCTGGGCAGCGTGCTCACCCACGTCATGATCCACCAGTCGGTGATCGGCATCGAGGCCATCGAGCAGATGGAGATGGCCGGCTACTGGCCGGACGTGGTCATCGGCTGCGCCGGCGGCGGCTCGAACTTCGCCGGCCTCGCCTTCCCCTTCGTCGGCAAGACGCTGCGCGAGGGCACGAAGGTCCGCGCCATCGCGGTCGAACCGGCGGCCTGCCCGTCGCTCACCCGCGGCGTCTATGCCTATGACTTCGGCGATACCGGCCACCTGACCCCGCTGGTCAAGATGCACACGCTGGGCTCGACCTTCATCCCGCCGGCCTTCCACGCCGGTGGCCTGCGCTATCACGGCATGTCGCCGATGGTCAGCCACCTGAAGGAACTGGGTCTCATCGAGGCGCGTGCCGTGAAGCAGCTCGCCTCCTTCGAGGCGGCAGTCACCTTCGCCCGTGCCGAGGGCATCGTGCCGGCGCCGGAATCGAGCCACGCCATCCGCGCCGCGGTCGACGAAGCGCTGCGCTGCAAGGCCGAGGGCAAGGCGGAGACGATCCTGTTCAACCTCTCCGGCCACGGCCACTTCGACATGCAAGCCTATACCGACTACTTCGCCGGCAAGCTGGAGGACCGCGAATACGACCAGGCGGCGCTGGACCTGGCGCTCGCCGGCCTGCCCCAGGTCGCCGCGTAAGCGGCTAGCCTGCGAAACAACACGAGGCCCGTCGCCGCGAGGCGGCGGGCCTTTGCCATCAGAACCCTTGCTGGCTTCTTGGCTTCGCTTCTGGCAGCCCGTCGCCGAGCAAAGGCGCGGCGTGAGCCCCGTACAACTCTTGATCGGAAGGATGGGTTTCCTTTCGAGCCCCAATGCTTCATTGTTGCTTCGGGCGACCATCGCAGCCAGGGGGCAAGACGATGACATCCAGAATCATTCGCCTGTTAAGCTTTGCCTTAGGTCTCGCCGCAACGGCGGCGCTCGGGAACGTTGCCTTCGCGCAAGATGACCTTGTCGCGCCGGGTCTCGTCATTCCTCACATGGACCCGATGAATGGCAAGAAGCTGTTCGCCAGCAAAGGGTGCGTCGTCTGCCATCAAGTGCATGGCATCGGCGGCACGGATTCGCCCTCCCTCGACATCACCAAGATGGACCCGGTGATGAGCCCGTTCGATTTCTTCGCCAAGATGTGGCGTGGGGCCGACAAGATGATCGAGATGCAGAACGAGGAACTCGGCTACCAGGTCAAATTCACCGGGCAGGAAATCGCTGACATAATCGCATTCCTTCACAACCGTGACGCTGAACAAACCTTCACCGAGGCCGACATCCCCGACAACATCAAGAAGCTGATGGAGGAGGATGAGGACTCCGGCGGAGGCATGGGCAAAGGCGGCATGATGGGTGGCAGCGGCGATGGCATGATGGGCAAATAGACCTCGCCTCGGCCTGGGTCATGCCGGGACCACCGACAAGGTGGCCCGGCCTGTCATAGGCACACACAAGAGAACGTTGAGCGCTGCAATCCTGGCGGCGCGTCCACAAGACGAAAACCATGAACTCGGTCGCTTCAGCAGAAGCGCCTTCGTCGCTGATCCGACTCCATTTTCTGTGGTTCGTCGCCGCCGCTTTTGCGGTGATGGTCGCGGCCATCGCCAGCGGCAGCATCTGGTTCCTCAACTGGGTGCATGTGATGTGCGGCGTCCTGTGGACCGGCATCGACCTCTTCATTGGCTTCGTGCTCGGACCGATCCTGCGGAAGCTCGATCCGCCGGTCAGGAGAGAGATCCTGCTCAATCTCGTCCCGCGCACCCTGTTCCTCATGCCCACCCTCGCCATCATCACAGGCACAGCCGGATGGTTCCTCGCGGTCGCCCTCGGCTTCACCGCCCTACCCTGGCCCGAGATCGCCTGGGTCTATGCCGCGCTGGCCCTGCTGGTCATCATGACGGTGCAGGGCCTCGGCTATCTGCTGCCCACCAATTTGCGCGTCTGCTTCGAGTTGCAGAAGCCACAGCCCGACGGCGCCAAGATCGGAAAGCTGATGGGCGGCTACTTCTTCGTCGTCGCCAGCCAAGGGATCATGCAGATGGCAATCATCGTCATCATGGCGAAGTTCGTCAGCGGCATCTGAGAAGGCAGACAAGGCCTTTCGAGCACGTCATCTGGCGCACGACTACACCCTTGCGGCCGCAAACATCGCGTCTTTTGAATTGATGCAGCTCATAACAAGCCCTTCCCGTTCCCCCTATAGGCGTTTGCGGGGCGACTGCAGATCGAACGAGAAACCGTCATGAACAAGCAAGTCATCGCGACTGCATTCGTCGCCGCTGTCAGCGCCTTCGCCTTCTTCCCGGCCTCCGGGGCGATTGCCGCGACTGCCGCGCCGTCGGCTGCAGCAGCCCAGGCCCCGGTGGCCGTTACCTTCACCGTGCTGACCGACGAGACCGGCGGCCTCATCGGATCGGACGGCAAGCGTCACGACACGATGATCCCGGCCAACGAGGTCTTCCAGAAGGACGTCCCGGTCGCCATCAGCGTCGTCAACCACGACGACATGATGCACACCATCACCGTCCCCGGCCTCGGGCTCAACGTCATCGTCAAGCCCGCCAAGAAGGTCAACGGCGAGCTCGTGCCGACCGTCACCAAGGTGACCTTCACCCCCAAGAAAGCCGGTGAGTTCCGCTGGCACTGCCTTGGCGGCTGCGATCCGTGGACCATGCAGAAGGGCACTGACGGACCTGACCGCGACGGCTTCATGGCTGGCTATTTCGTCGTTCTGTAGGCGCCTATCCATCGAATAGCGGCGACGCCATTGGCGCCGCCGCTATTGCATCCATAGGCCATCCGACACCTGTTCCGCCGTCATCCGGATTGGCCGGTTCACTCCATCACGCCCGCCTTGGCGAAGCCTTCCCTGATCCGCGCGACGTCGGCTGGATTGGTGAAGGGCAGCCGCGCCAAATGGCCGGCGAATGAGTATTTCGGGCTGATCTCCTTCACCTCGGCCCAGACCCGCTGCGCCTCCTCGGTCTCGCCGAGATGACCGAGGGCGGAGACCAGCAGCCCGCGTGACAGATCGGTCTTCGGCGAAATCCGGATGCGCTCGCGGAAGGTCGCCGCCGCCGTCTCGTATTTGCCGGCAACCAGGTAGGCGGTTCCGAGGAAGTGCAGGGTCTGGTGGACGAAACTGGGGTTGAGCCGCATCGCCCGCTCCGCCAACGGAATCGCTGCTTCGGGATTCCCTGAATAGATCTCGACGAGGCCGAGCGTGCCGAGCCCGGATGCGAAGTTCGGGTTGAGCGCCAGCGCCGCTTCCGATTCCCGGCGGGCTTTATCAAGGTCCCTCGACCAGATTGCCATCACCGCGGCGACGAAGTGTGCGAAGGCGACGTTGGGGCCCTTCTCGACGCCGAGCGTTGCGAAATGGACAGCCCTTTCGAAGGCATCGGGCGCGCCGGTCCAGCGGTTCTGGAAGTCGAGATTGTGGGCCATGCCAAGGCCGGCATAGGCCTCGGCGAAATCGGGATCGATCTCGATGGCGCGGCCGAGGAGCGAAACGACCTGATCGAACATCTCGCGGCCGCTGCGCTGCCCGTAGATCAGTTCGCGCGCCTTGAGAAAGAGGTCGTGCGCTTCCGGACTGTCGGTCGGCGTGTCGGCGATACGCGCCGCCTCGACCGGCGTGAGCTTGACCTTGAGCGCCTCGACGATGTGACGGGTCACCTCATCCTGGACCGCGAAGATATCGGTCAGGTCGCGGTCGTAGCGCTCCGCCCAGACGTGGCCGCCGGTCGCCGAGTTCGATCAACTGGGCGGTGATCCTGACCCGGTTGCCGGCGCGTCGGATCGAACCTTCCAGCACCGACTTGACGCCGAGCTCGCGCCCGACGGTGCGGATATCGAAGGTCTTGCCCTTGTAGGCGAAGCTCGAATTGCGCGCGATGACGAGCAAGCCGGCGACCTTGGAGAGGTCGGTGATGATGTCCTCGGTGATTCCGTCGGAAAAGTATTCCTGCTCGGGATCGTTCGACATGTTGTCGAAGGGCAGCACCGCGATCGACGGCGGCTCGGGCTTGTCCGGTTCCGCCGTGGCCGGCTTCGCCGGCGTCTCGGCCGTCGCCGGGTCGCTATCCGGATGCCATTTCCACACCCGGATTGGCCGGGCGATGTTCTTGACCGAAACCTCGCCGCCGTCGTCGAATGCGATGTCGATGCGGTTGCCGACGCTCTCGTTGACGATCGATGAAACGCAGACGCCGCCGGGCGCGGCCAGCGGCTCGAGGCGGGCGGCAACATTGACGCCGTCGCCATAGATGTCGTCGCCGTCGATGATGATGTCGCCGAGATTGACGCCGATCCTGAGCGTGATGCCCGCCCCCTTCGGCGGCTTGAGCGCCCTGACCGCCCGCTGAATGGCCAGCGCGCATTTCACCGCGTCGACGACGCTGCCGAACTCGACGAGCGTTCCGTCGCCGATTAGCTTGACCACCCGGCCCTTGTGCTGGGCCACGGCCGGGTCGAACAACGCTTCACGGTGCTGCTTGAGCGCGGCCAGCGTGCCGGCCTCGTCGGCCCCCATCATGCGCGAATAGCCGACCACGTCGGCGGCCAGGATGGCCGCCAGCCTGCGATTTGGTGCCTCGTTGTCCGCCATCGGTCCTTGGTATTGGAAATCGCGGTGCTGCGCCAGCGGCCTCCCGCCAGCAGCAATCGGCAAAAAAGCCCTCCGCGCGGTTTGAATCTGCCCTCCGGGCCGACTAAACAGACGTGCCGTTCAGCCCCTCTGCGGAGACTCCCCGTGCCCCTGATCCAGCCCTTTCGCGCGCTGCGCCCGGCGCCGGCGCGCGCCGCCGAGGTTCTTGCCCCGCCCTACGACGTCCTGTCGAGCGCCGAGGCGCGCCAGCGGGCCGCAGGCAAGCCCTGGAGCTTCCTGCATGTCTCCAAGCCGGAGATCGACCTCGACCCGGCCATCGACCCCTACGATCAGGCAGTCTACGACAAGGCCGCCGAGAATTTTCGCCACATGATCGCCGGCGGCGTGCTCATCCGCGACACCGCCGCCTGCTACTACGTTTACCGGCTCACCTGGCAGGGCCACGCGCAGACCGGCATTGCCGCCGTCGCCTCGGTCGTTGACTACAACAACAATCGCATCCGCAAGCACGAGCTGACCACGCACGCCAAGGAGGACGACCGCGTGCGCCAGATCGACGCCATCGCCGCGCAGACCGGGCCGGTCATGCACGCCTACCCGCCGGCGCCGCAGATCGACTCCCTGATCGCCCGCTCGGCCGAAGGCGCGCCGCTGATCGACGTCACCGCCGACGACGGCATCCGCCACCAGCTGTGGATCGTCGACGACCCGAACACCATCGCCACCATCACCCGCGCCTTCGACGCCCTCCCGGCCCTTTATATCTGCGACGGCCATCACCGTTCCGCCGCCGCTGCCCGCATCGCCGACACGCGCGGACCGTCCGATCCGGCGAGCCAGTATTTCCTGTCGGTCATCTTTCCCGATCACGAGATGACCATCCTCGACTACAACCGGGTCGTCCGCGACCTGAACGGCATGAGCCCGGCCCAGTTCATCGAGGCGCTCGGCAACAGTTTCACGGTAACGCCCTCCAGCGCCGAGGTACGCCCGGCGTCTGCCGGCGAATTCGGCATGGTTCTCGACGGGCGCTGGTACCAGCTGGTGATCCGGCCCGACCTCATCCCCGCCGACCCCATCGGCCGGCTGCCGATCTCGCTTCTGACCGACAACATTGTCGCGCCGCTGCTCGGCATCGCCGATCAGCGCAAGGACAAGCGCATCGACTTCATCGGTGGCGGCCGGGGCCTGGGCGAACTCGCCCGCCGCGTCTCTACCGGCGAGATGGCCGTCGCCTTCGCGCTCTATCCGACCCAGATGGGCGACCTGATCGCCGTCGCCGACGCCGGTGGCATCATGCCGCCGAAATCAACCTGGTTCGAGCCCAAGCTCGCCGACGGCATGGTCAGCCACGTCCTCGATTGAGGTTCCAATGGAACCCCGCCTCCATATCGAGACCGAGCGTCTCAGGCTGCGCGACTGGAGCGATGTGGACGCCGCGCCGTTCGCTGCGCTCAATGCCGACCCGCGTGTCATGGAGTTCTTCCCCGCCGCGCTGACGCGCGCCGAGAGCGACGCACAGATGGCGGCAATCCGCGCCTTTATCGAAGACCACGGCTACGGCCTCTACGCGGCGGAGGAAAAGTCGAGCGGCCGCTTCATCGGCTTTGTCGGCCTGTCGCTTCCCTCCTTCAAGGCGCACTTCACCCCGGCCGTCGAGATCGGCTGGCGCCTGGCGCGCGAGAGCTGGGGCCTGGGCTACGCAACCGAGGGCGCGCGCGTCGTCGCCGACCACGCCTTCGGCCCGCTCGGCCTCGATGCGCTGGTCTCCTTCACCGCCGAATGGAACCGGCCCTCGCGCCGGGTGATGGAAAAGATCGGCATGACCCACGACCCGGTCGACGACTTCCGGCATCCCAGGCTGCCGCCGGACCATAAGCTGTCGCGCCACGTGCTCTATCGGCTCAATCGGAAGGACTGGCTCGCCGGAAAATGACAAGCGCGGCCTCGCGACCGCCCTCTGACACGCTCCTGCGGGCGAAGGGCCGCCTACTGATCGAGCGGCAACACCACCCAGCGCTGGTTGCCTTCCTTGTTCTGCACGGCAAGCAGCACGTTCGTGCGCCCGTCCGCCTTCATCTGATTGATCACGCGAGTGACGTCGTCGGGCGCCGTCACCGCCTCATGCGCAATCTCGATGATGACGTCACCCGGCTGCATGCGCTTGTCGGCGGCCGGGCTGCCATCGGCAACGCCGGTCACCACGGCACCGCCGGTGACCGTATCGGTGATGTCATACTGGACGCGCGTATCAGGCGACAGGTCGGTGAGGGTCAGGCCGAGTGGCCCGGTCGAGACCATCGGCGCCGGCGCGGCAGGCGCCGGCTCTGGCGCGGCGCCGGAATCACCCGGTTGCGCCGCTGCGACCGCCGGCTTGGCGGCTTCTTCGAGCCGGCCGAGGGTGACGGAGATGTCCTGTTCCTTGCCGGCGCGCAGCACGTGCACGGTGACTTGCTTGCCGACCGGCTTCTCCGCCACGATGCGCGGCAGATCGTGCATGGTTTCGATCGCTTCCCCGTCGAAGGAAAGGATCACGTCGCCGGCCTCGATACCGCCATCGGCCGCCGGGCCCTTGGCGTCGACGCCGGCCACCAGCGCACCGCGTGGCGTCCCCTTCATCGACAGGCCCTGCGCCACGTCCTCGGTCACCTGCTGGATGCGCACGCCGAGCCAGCCGCGCCGCGTCTCGCCGAATTGGCGCAACTGGTCGACGACGCCGATGGCGATCTCGGAGGGCACGGCGAAGCCGATGCCGATCGACCCACCGGTCGGCGAGATGATCGCCGTGTTGATGCCGATGACCTCGCCGTCCATGTCGAACAGCGGCCCGCCCGAATTGCCGCGATTGATGGCTGCATCGGTCTGGATGAAGTTGTCGTAGGGGCCGGAATTGATGTCGCGGTTGCGCGCCGAGACGATGCCGAGCGTCACCGTGCCGCCGAGGCCGAACGGGTTACCGATCGCCATCACCCAGTCGCCGACCCGGATCTTGCCGGAATTGCCGAACTTGACCGCCGTGAGCGGCTTGTCCGCCTTGACCTTGAGCAGCGCCAGGTCGGTCTTGTCGTCATGACCGATGAGCGTCGCGGTGAGCTTGGTGCCATCGCTGAAATTCGCGGTGATCTCGTCGGCCCCCTCGATGACGTGGTTGTTGGTGACGATCAGCCCCGAGGGATCAATGACGAAGCCGGAGCCCAGCGACTGAACGCGGTGCGGAACGTTGTCGCCGCCGTTGTCGCCGTTGAACTCGTCAAAGAACTGCTGGAACGGCGAGCCCTGGGGCAGCTTCGGCCCCGGTACGGCACTGCTGGTCCCGCCCACCGTCTGCGTCGTCGAGATATTGACCACCGCGTCGAGCAGCGGCGCGGCAACGTCGGCAACCGACTCAGGCCCGCGCGCCATGGCCGGCACCGATACCGACGCCACGATCACACCGGCGGCCACAGCAGCGATCAACCGGGCCACGCCGCATGACAAGCCTGCCATGAGTCCCACCTCCTGAATACCGCGCGGCGCCGCCCACCCGGCGACACCGCCCGGCGCCCCGCGCCGGATCACATCTTGCTCAATATGCTCGATCAATCATGCGCGAAATAGGGCCGAAAGGCGACAGGGATACGGCCGCCTTCCGACACGAATGCGTGACGCCGGCTACTGGCCGGAGGCCGCCGGCGCCGCGGCCGCGGGCTGGGGCCCGGACGGCGGTGGCGCAGCCTGCTGACCCGCCACCGGCGCGCCGGTCGAATTGCCGAAATACTTGAAGAACTCGGAATTGGGCGACAGCACCAGCCGCGTGTCCGAGGACTTCAGGCCCGCCTGATAGGCCTGCATCGAGCGGTAGAAATCGAAGAATTCCGGGTCCTTGCTGAAGGCCTTGGCGAAGATCTCATTGACCTTGGCTTCGCCTTCGCCGCGCAGCCGCTCCGATTCGCCATTGGCATCGGCGACGATGACCGTCGCCTGGCGATCGGCCTCGGCACGGATGCGCCGCGCCGCCTGCTCGCCCTGGGCACGGATCTCGGTGGCCTGCCGCTGACGCTCGGTCTGCATGCGCTGATAGATTGCCTGGCTGTTGGCCTCGGGCAGGTCGGCACTGCGGATCTTGACGTCGATCATCTGGATGCCGAGGCCGACCGCCTCATGGCCCACCTGTTCGGTGATCTTGGACATCAACAGGGCGCGGTCGTCGCGCACGAGCTGGATGAAGCTGGCATCGCCGAGCACCCGGCGGACGGCCGAATTGAGGATGACCGACAGCCGCGACTGGGCAACGTCAACGGTGCCCACCGACTGGAAGAACTTCAGCGCATCGACGATCTTGTAGCGGCCGAAAGCATCGACCACCAGCCGCTTCTGATCGGATGCGATGATCTCCAGCGGCGGTGAATCGAGGTCGAGGATGCGCTTGTCGAAATATTCGACGTTGTCGACCAGCGGCAGCCGCCAATAGAGGCCGGGCTTGTCGACGGTGCGCGTCGGATGGCCGAGCGGCGCCACGACCTCGCCGAAGCGCAGCACCAGAGCCTGCTCGGTCGGATCGACGATGAACATCGACAGATAGAGCAGGAAGCCGATGACGGCGATGATGACGAGGCCGACGCCTCCGAAGATGCCGCGCCTCATTGGTTGCTTCCCCCGCTACCCGTTCCTGAGCCCGTACTCGGCTTCTTGCTCAAGGCGTCGAGGGGCAGATAGGGCACCACACCGTTGCCGCCGTTCTTCTCGTCGATGATGACCTTGTCCATGCCGGAGAAGACCGATTCCAGCGTGTCCAGGTACATGCGCTTGCGGGTCACGTCGGGGGCGATGGTGTAGCTCTGGTAGACTTGGTCGAAACGCTGGGCCTTGCCGGTCGCTTCGGCGATGATGCGGTCGCGATAGGCGCTGGCCGCATTGGTGATCTGTGCGGCCTGGCCACGCGCCTCCGGCACCACCTTGTTGGCGTAGGTCTGCGCCTCGTTCTGCGCCCGCTCGGCATCGGCACGCGCCGCCTGAACGTCGCGGAAGGATGCGATGACCTCGGACGGCGGGTCGACCTTGAGCATCTGAACCTGGGTGATGAGGATGCCGGCGTGGAACTCGTCCATCGTCTGCTGGATCAGCTTCTGCACGTCGCTCTCGGTGATCTGCCGCGCCTGGGTGAGCAGCGCCTCGACGACCGAGCGCCCGACCACCTCGCGCATGGCGCTTTCGGCGACCGACTTCACCGTGCCGTCGGGATTTTCCATGTTGAACAGGTAGTCGGCGGCGTTGTTGATGACCCAGAAGACCGAGAAGTTGATGTCGACGATATTCTCGTCGCCGGTCAGCATCAGGCTTTCGCCGGGGATGTCGCGGCCGGCGGCGCCCGGATTGCGGTCGTCCGTCGTCGTCCCGACGGTGACCTTGTTCACGCGCGTCACCTTGGGCGTATAGACCGTCTCGATCGGATAAGGCAGGCGCCAGTTGAGGCCCGGCGTGGCGTTGCGGGCGAAGGCGCCGAAGCGCAGGACAACGCCCTCCTCGTCCGGCTGCACGCGGAAGGTGAAGAAGTAGTAGCCGGCGAGCGCCACCACCACGGCCAGGATGGCGATCAGCGTCAACGGGTTCATCTTGCCGCCAGGGCCGCCGCCACCGCCGGGCAGCACACGCCTCAGCCGGTCCTGACCGCGCCTAAGAAGCTCTTCAAGGTCCGGCGGCGTCGACCCGCCACCGCCCGTGTTGCGCGGCCCCTGTCCCCACGGGCCGCCATTGCCCTTCCAGCCACCGCCGCCAGTCTGATTTTCCCAGGGCATTGCGCTCCCTTCGAGAGGTCTGAGCCAACGGACACCGCGCCACGCGCGCCGCCATTAGAAACCGGCTCGGTTTATAGGCATGTTACCCCGCCTTTTCAACGCGATGCGGCGCGGCGCCGGCCCGAACCGCCGGCGCCGCTGACAGGTGGGGCCTGGCAACCGCCAAGTCAACCGCTTTCGGCCTTGTCCGTCCGTTCGTAGACCGTGAACACCGTCGCCGCACTGTCCTTCTCGCCGGCCGGCACGGGCTCGCGCGAGACCGCGTGCCATTCGGCCGGGTCGATGGACGGAAAACGGGTATTACCGGCCGGCTCCGCGGCCACATGGGTGACGTAGAGACGGTCGGCATGCTTGATCGCCGCCGCGTAGATCTCGCCGCCGCCGAGCACCATGACCTCGTCCGCGCCGGTCGCCTCGGCCACCTCGGCGGCAAGCGCCAGCGCCTGATCGAGACTGGCTGCGACCAAAGCGCCCTCCAACCGGTAGTCGTCCTGCCGGGTAACGACGATATTGGTGCGACCGGGAAGCGGCTTGCCGAAGGTCTCAAAGGTCTTGCGGCCGACCACGACCGGCTTGCCCATGGTCAGCACCTTGAACCGCTTCATGTCGCTCGACAGGCGCCACGGCATGCCGGTGCCGTCGCCGATGACCCCGTTGGCGGCAACCGCCGCGATCAGCGAGACCTTCATGGCGTCGCCTTTCCGGCCAGCGCCTCAAGCGCCGGCCCATCGACCCGGCACATGGTCCAGCCGTCGAGCAGGCGCGCGCCTTGCGCGGAATAGAAGGCGATCGCCGGCTCGTTCCAGTCGAGCACCGACCATTCGAAGCGCCCCAGCCCCTCCTCGACGCAGCGCCGCGCCAGCGCGCGGAGCAGCGCCGTCCCTGCCCCCGCCCGCCGCGCCGCAGGCGTTACGAACAGGTCTTCCAGATAGATGCCGTGGCGGCCGCGGAAGGTCGAGAAGGTGTAGAACCACAAGGCGAAGCCGACGACCGCGCCGTCCACCTCAGCCACCTCGCAGAAGACTTTTGGCTCCCCCGCAAACAGCGCCGTCGCGATGCCTTGCGCCGACGATTCGACGGCATCTTCGAGCCTCTCGTAGCGCGCGAGGTCGCGGATCAGCTCGAAGATCACCGCTTCGTCGCCCGGCCGCGCCGGCCTCAGGGTCAGGGTCACACCGACACAGCCGCCTTGATGTGCGGATGCGGGTCGTAGCCGGTCACCTCAACATCGTCGTAGACGAAGTCGAACAGCGAGCGGACTTCCGGGTTGAGCGTCAGGCGCGGCAACGGCCGCGGTTCGCGCTGAAGCTGCAGGCGCGCCTGCTCGACATGGTTGAGATAGAGATGCGCGTCGCCGAAGGTGTGGACGAAATCGCCCGGCTTCAGCCCGGTCACCTGCGCCATCATCATGGTCAGCAGGGCATAGGAGGCGATGTTGAAGGGCACGCCGAGGAAGATATCGGCGGAGCGCTGGTAGAGCTGGCAGGAGAGCCTGCCGTCGGCCACGTAGAACTGGAACAGGCAGTGGCAGGGCGGCAGCGCCATGGCGTCGACCTCGCCCGGATTCCACGCCGTGACGATCAGCCGACGTGAATCGGGCTTTGAGCGAATATCGCCAACCACCTGACGCAACTGGTCAATCGTCCCGCCGTCCGGCTTGCGCCAGGAGCGCCATTGCGCCCCGTAGACGGGCCCAAGATCACCGTTCTCGTCAGCCCACTCGTTCCAGATGGAGACCCCGTTGCGCTTCAGATAGGCGATGTTGGTGTCGCCCGCGATGAACCACAGGAGCTCGTGGATGACCGATTTCAGGTGGATCTTCTTGGTGGTGATCAGCGGGAAGCCGTCGGCCAGGTCAAAGCGCATCTGATGGCCGAAAACCGACAGGGTGCCGGTCCCCGTCCGGTCGGTCTTGTTGACGCCGGTGTCGAGCACCCGGCGCATCAGGTCGAGGTATTGGCGCATGGCGGGATTCAATATCGATTCTGTTCCGGGGACAACTGGCCCTCGGACAGGACATTCTGGTGAAGGCGGTTGCCAAGCTGCCGCCCGATGTGCGGCGGGACATTCCGCGCACCAACCTCGGCAATCAATTGCTGCAATCCCTGTCCGCGCCGGACGGGCCGGCCGGCGAGAATTGAGGCATCGCGCGCGCCTACTCTGCCGCTTCCGCCACCGGTTCGCGGCGGTTGAGGGCCATGAGACTGAACAGGAAGGCGACGATGGCGCAGCCGAAGATGGCGCTGACCATGGGCAGGACCGAGCCGTTGGAGACCGCGCCCGTGATGCTGACCACCGCCATGGCGGCGACGAGCTGCAGCGTACCGAGCAGCGCCGAGGCCGTGCCAGCACGCGGACCGTAGTTTTCCAGTGCCAGCACCGCCGTCGAGGGCATGACGATCCCCAGGCTGCCGAAGGAGACGAACAGCATGGCGATCAGTGCATAGACGTTGTCGAGGCCAGCGAGCGTGGCAGCGAACAGGATGCCGGTCATCACCAGGAAGAAGACAATGGCGGCGCGCACCATGCGCTTCAGCCCGAACCGGCGCCCGAGCCAGCCGGTCGTCTGGGCCATGCCGATGAAGGCAACCGCATTGATGGCGAAGGCGAAGCTGAACTGGGTCGGGGACAGGCCGAAATGGTCGATATAGACGAAGGACGAGCCCGACAGGAACGAGAAGAAACCTGCCATGCCGAAGCCGCCGACGAGGCTGACGCCGATGAAATAGCGATCGCCGATAAGGTCGAGATAGCCGCGCACGACGCTGGCAACATCGAGCGGCACCCGCTTCTCCCGCGGCCGCGTCTCATCCAGGACGGTGAAATTGATCGCCACGCCGAGGATGCCGAACACCGCGATGACGAAGAAGATCACCCGCCAGCTCGACAGCGCGATCACCGTGCTGCCGAACAGCGGCGCCAGGATCGGCGAGACGCTGAACACCAGCATGATCAGCGACATCAGGCGTGCCGCATCCGGGCCGGTGTGGAGGTCGCGCACGATGGCCCGCGGAATGGTCATGCCGGCACAGGCGCCCACCCCCTGCACGAAACGGGCGAAGATCAGCCAGCCGATCGACGGCGCCAGGCCGCAGCCGATCGCGCCCAGCGAATAGAGCACCATGCCGAAATAGAGCGGCGCCCGCCGGCCGTGGCTGTCGGAGATCGGGCCGTAGATGATCTGGCCGAAAGCCACGGCCAGGAAGAAGGCGATGAGGCTGCCCTGCGTCGTCGCGTCCGTGGCGTGGAATTCGGCCGCGATCGACGGCAGCGCCGGCAGGTACATGTCGATGGCAAACGGGCCAACAGCCGACAGCAGGCCGAGCACAATCGCGTTCCGCGCGAAGCTTCGGTTCATTGTAGTTGTCTTTCGGGAGGTGGCGGCGACCGCAGGGAGCCGCGCTGGCATCTGCGACAACCTAGCGCGCATGATGGTGCATCGCAACACGAACCGTTTTTGCCCCCAAGCGGACTGCTGACGGATTCGGAGCCCGGGCCGCGGGCCGCTCTGGTCACAAACGCTGAGGTCGAGGTGCGGCCGAGCTGCACCGTGCCCGGTTCACCGCCGGAAACCGCCGGAAACCGGAAATTCTGAGCCGGGAAACGGTCGAGAGCCTTTCCAATTCGCCGCAGAATCCTTATATTTCACGGCGTCGGAGCAATCCGGCTATGGCAATAAACGGCCATCGCAATAAACCCTGCGGACCCGGGGGCAGTACCCGGCGCCTCCACCCCAGCCCGTTGAACCGCCAATATCCGGCGGGTTGCGGCGGGGGCGAAATAGGATCGACGAGGGCGTAAAGGATGGGCTTTTGCCCGGCATGGTTCCACCGTTATCGGGCCGAACATATAGTTGCCAACGACAACTATGCTCCGGTTGCCCTCGCCGCGTAATGCGGTTCGGAAAACCGAAATCAAGCCCTGAGGGTTAGCACTTTCAGGCGGGGTTCGGAGGCACCTGGCAACAGAAGCCTCCACTTTCTTTCATTGCCCCTAAGCATTTGAATTTCCTCGATTTCGTGTTTCCAGTTTTTCAGCGTTTTACAGTTTCGTTCTTGTTCTTGCCCTTCAACGCGAGCAACACCGCCTGTCCGCCGGCCTTGCGGTCGGCGTGGCGGCAGTAGCGTTCCACCATCGGAGGCGACATGCCGATCATGTCGCTGATCTGCGCAATCGAGTAGCCGGACTGCCGCAGGTGAATGACCGCGTTCGCCCGCAGCCCATGCCACACCGCGTCGGCAAACTCGGGATGATCCTCGCGCGCCTTGTTGAACACCTTCCACATCTGGTTTGTGGTGTAGGGCTTGCCGTTGTCCTGCAACAGGAACGGCCCAGGCCGCTTCTCCCAAGTCGCGATCTCGGCTTCCAACTCGGGGAAGATCGGGCACCACGGCCGCACGCCGGTTTTCTTTTGGCGCAGTGCGAACCCGCCGTCGTCAATGTCGGTGAAGCCGAGCCGCACCACATCGCTGATCCTTTGCCCGGTGTAGCGGGCGAGCACATAGGCGCGGCGCAACATGCCGGTGAACTTTTCGTCGGCGATCTTGAGCTGTTCAGGCGTCCAAGGTTTGTGGCCCTCGCCGTCCGCGAAATGCGCCACGCCCAAGGTCGGGTCGCGAGATAGCAACTCGCGCGGCCCCATCGCCCATCGGCACATGGCCCGGAGTGCGTCCAGCACGTTGTTCGCCTTGCCGGGCTTGTCGGCAAGGCCCTCAATCAACACTTGAACGTGCGACGGCCGCAGCGCGTCGGCGCGCAAGTCGCCCCACGCCGTGCGGACAACCCGGATTGATCGTCGATATTGTTCCTGGGTTGCGTCGCTCAGCTTGCGCGGCAACGTCGGCCATGCGGTCTCATAGGCGTCAGCAAGCGCGTTGATGGTGTCGGTCGGCACCGGCCCGATGATGCCCTGTGCTTGGCGAATGGCGTTCCAGAACTCCGGCGAATGAGGATCGTTCGGCAGCGTCACGCGCGGTCCAGGATGATCGGTTCCCCGGCCCGCCTGATAGTAGAAATATTCCCGTCCGCGGGCGACCACACGATGCACGCCCTTCGGCAGATTAACGGCTGCCCTATGCCGCTGACGTGGCATTGCGCGCCCCCTGTCAGGAATGGATCGTCGTTCGCGCCCGGTGCTTCGCTGCCCGAGAGCGAGCCCAGCGCCATCTCCACGTCTGCCCAGCACCAGCGCACGCAACCCGGTGACAGCTTGATCGGTTGCGGGAGAACGCCGCGCCGGACCATCTCGTGCACGGTCGTTTCGGACACGTCCAACTCGCGCGCCAATGAAGCGCAAGACACATAAGCCGGCGGGTGTTCGGCTGGGGCGCGGGTCATTCGCTGATCGCCTCGGCGTTCCCATCCAGAACAAGGTTGATCAGATCGGGCGTGAGCGCCTTCGCGACATGCGCGGTATCCACCACCACGACGCCCGGAGCTTTGACCTTCGCGATGTCGGCAATTTCGTTGGTCGGCAGGAACTGCCAGTCCGACCCCTTCGTTGGAATCCACGGTGCGCCCGCCTTCGCAGGCCAGGCTAGGACATAGCGCCGGGCGAAAGCACTGAACTCGTCCGAGGGCCTGACCTGATTAAGGACCGAAAGAACTGAGCTTTGCCCAATCCACAAAGCCTGGCCGATCGGGATTTCCATTAACCCCAGAATGCGCGCAATCGCGAATGTGATGATGTCCGTTACCGAGTAATGCCAGCGCCCGTTGGCCTGCACCTCGCCGAAGCCGTCGAGCAGACCGCGATGCCGCTGCTCGCGCAGGGATTCAACGCTAATCCCGGTTAGCTTGGCCACCTGTGCCGGTCCAAACTCGGGCGTGAGGAAATTCATCGGGCGTTATCCGTTAGATTTACTCACGGTAATAACCGTGAGTATGCCTATTGGTCAAGCCCTTTCATGTGCGGAGGTGGCCGCCGCGCGGGACAAGGACACAGCCCCGCCGCGGCCTGTCGGTGTTTTCAGGGACACCGCCGACTGGTCCCGGCAAGCCGAGCGGCCGGCCTGCCCTTCATGCTTTGCCAGTAGCATCGATGCGAGCAGAACCGCGCCGGTGCTCGGGAGCGAAACCCCTTGCCGCATTCCTCACAGGTGCCGGCGAACCGTAGCCGCTTGCGCTCGCGCTCGGTTTCAACATCCTGCCTACACCGCTCGCTGCAATAGATCGCGCTGCGCTGCCGGGTGTCGGGGATGATTTCACCGCACCGGATGCAATGCCGGCCGGCCCGTGCTTCCCGCAGCGCCTCCGATTCGATGGCGATGAAATACGCTCGCGAGCATTCGGGCGAGCAGTATCGCCGCCGTCCCCACCAGGGATCAGTCGGCAGCTCGCGGCCACAGACAACACAGAAGTCGGCAGGGTCGGTTAACCGGCTCATGGGGAAAATCCATCGGTGCCGTTGCGCCGTCCCGTGGACGCGCGGTGCGCGTTGAGCAGGATCGAGCCGACCACGAAATCATAGACGTGCGCTTCGTCGCCGGTGCGTATGCGCCATTGCCGGCTGTGCCAGACGTGGAGACAGACGGCGGAGCAGAAAATGCGATTCGGATTGTCGTCGCCCAAGGGTCGGCCACACTCGCGGCACCGGGTATGTTCGATCGGGCTGAAGCCTTCCTGTGTCCATTCCGGCTGGCCTTGCTGCCAGCGCGGCCTCGCGGCCCCGATCATCCGCAAGCCGGCACCGACGATCTCGCCAGCGGTCACGTCGGCGCGGTGCCAGCTCCAGCCCTGAAGACAGAGCCCGGCCCGTAGGGCATGACGGCAGATGGCCTCATAGCGGAACGGGCTCGGCTGGGCACCGCGGCAGATGGCAGCGACGCTATGGACCAGCCGGCGCCGGGCGTGGGGCGTGAGGTGCTTTGGAGCCGGTGCGGCTATCTCGGGTCGCGGGCACCAAGGCAGCCTGCTCAGCACGGCTTGCTCCCTCGCTCACGGCCGCTCCCAATCGACCAGCTTCATGGCAGCCCCGAAATCTCCCGGCGCCAGGCCGGCTTCCTTCGCGCGTGCCATCGCCTCGACAACCGTCGCCAAGGCGCGGGCGGTGCCGCCCTGGTCGAAGGCTTGAAGCGGCGTGATGACGTCGAGCGCCACGTCGGCCCCAAGCTTCCTCGGTCGCTTCCTCTGCCAACAGCTCGGCGATCGGCTGAAGGTGCCATTGGGCCAGGTTGCGCTGCATCTCCCGAACAAGCGGGCCTTGGGCATTCTGAAGCGAAGGCCGCGGGCAGGACGCCGAAGACAGCCGAAGATGGAATTTCGTGCCGCCTCCAGCGTCTCCGCAGTCATCGACTTATCGAGGTCGGGCGAGAGGCTTGAAGGCCGCCAATCGGTTTGCGGTTGCGGGCCGCCGGCCGCGCTCACGGCGACGCTTTCCCTCAGCAACACGCGGCCACGCTGCCCACGGAATGAACGGGCGAGCGTCGCGTTGTCCACCTCCGCCTTGTTCGGGCATGGGCACGACTTGCGAGCCGAGCGGTGCAGTCTCGAAGACTTCGGCCAGGGCGGATTCGACCGCGTGCAACAGGCCGGCGGTGAGTGATGCGCGCCGCAATGGCGCCGAGCCCAGCCAAGGGGCGGCTACGTCGCCGCCGATGACGAGGTGCAGCGCCTCGCCGGCAAGGATCGTCTCGGTGCGCCCGCCGCCCGCCTCGGAAACCGAAATCCTAATAGGCAACCGGGCGACCATCGCGCGTTGCTGTATCCCAATCGCTCGCCGGGACCAGCCCGGACTCGGTGATCTTGAACACCGCCTCGCCCCGGAGGGCGAGCGACCGACCGATGAGGGCAAGGGTGCGCCGATCGAGCAAATCAGTCCCGGTCACGCCGGCCATCGAGAGGCCGTTCTCCCATAGAGCTGACGCACGCCGCCGCCGTCGCCGCTCAACTCGGCGAGCCCGCGCGCGGCCGGCGATGTAGCTTTGCCTCGCGCGCAATGATCTCGGCGGTGAAGCCGCCGATGCTGCCGATCGCTTCTCCACCTTGTCGCGTTTGAACGGCCAGAAATTCAGCATCACGCCCTCCGATATGGCCGCAGAAGATCACCGGCGCCGGAATTTTGCAGGGCCTGGGCCATCCACGATTCCGACGCGGCTGAATCTGAAGGTGAGCGAGCCGGCGGCGATGCGCTCGGCACTGGCGCCGGCCCGGCCGACTTCCGCGGCCATGTACTCGGCAAGGCGCCGGAAGGCCTCCAGGACGCGCCGCAGGAACGTCACCAGCTGCCGACGGTGCCGGTGAAACGATAGGTGCCGCCGGGCAGGACGTAGCCGCCCAGCGGCGACGGCGACAGCGTGACGGCCGTCCAGGCGTCGTCCTGCCATACTTCGACAGTCGAGATGGTCGCTGGCGTGAGCGGCGGCGTGCCACTCGCCGCAGCCGTCCACGATCCATTCCACGTCTCGCTCGGTCCAGCGGTGCGCGATATAGGCTTCGATCCGCTGCCACATCATCATCCGGGTCCAGCGGCTGCGCGCGGCCGTCGGTAGTCAACCGGACACGTCGGGATAGGCTTCCGGCAGCGCCTCTCGTCTGCTTGATCGTGGTCGCCATCATGAGCCTCCACCGGGCGAGCGCCGGCCGCTGGGCGTACGGCAACACCCGTGTCCGTCGTTTGCCAGTCGCGCATCTCGACTTGTGCCTGGTCGTAGGCCGGCCGCGTCACGATCGACAGTTCGTAGAGCAGCGCCTCGTGGATCGTGCGGATGATGGCGCCATGCTGCCCGGCCGCCGGATTGTCCGGTTCCTGGGTGATCGTCTCCGCCTTCGCGACAGCGCGAGCGGGCGGGATGCGGAAGCCCGGCGAGATAGCCCACGGCGAGCCCGGCTTCGATGCTGGCGAGGGCGTCTCGAACCCACGACACGTCGGCATCTCAGCGAGATGCGTCGCCTCGAACTGCAACGCCGTCGTCGGTGTCTGTCAAAGTGTGAGGCGTGCCGCTCAGTTTCCAGGCGAGCGGCTGCGCCGAAGTCGTGGCCGACCAGCAGGTGAATGTCTTCCTCGGGATCTTCGACGCGGAGCGCGAATGCCCTGGCCGCGACGACTTCTTTCTGCGGTCTGCCGGTGCGGCCACCATCCGACAGCGTTGCCGACTTCCCGTAGGGGAAGCGCCCCGGAGGCGGGTCGCCGCCGGCGCCGCGCGCTGATCTCCAGGCCGCCGGATGGCCGCCGAAAAGCATCAGCCGCTATCCACTTCGCTCTGGACGCCCGTCAGGATTTCGAGCTGTGCCGGCGCGAAACCGTCACGTCCATCGTAGCCAGCGCGGTGAGCCGCAGACCGCCGCGAAGCCGCGTCGCTGTAGGGGTCGCGGATCAAGTCGATGCCGCCCCACGTGCCCACGAAGACGGGCGCCACACCGCCGGCCGTCACCGTCAGCAGCGCCTTGGACGCCGCGGGCGATGCCGGTCGGCGCCGCCAGCGCATTCGCTCGACATGACGATGTTGGCGAGCGGGATGTTCTTGACCAGCCGATCCCACTCGCTGACGGCCGTGTTGCTCGATCAGCGTGATCGTCCATGAAGTCGAAAACCTCGGGACGGATCAGCAGCCGCACCGCACCGGGTCCGCCGGCCGCGTTGGCGGTCATGAAGCGCGTCACCGCCGCCCGGAAGGCCGCCCAGGACGCAGCGGCGCTGACGGCGGTGAGGTGATGCCATAGCTGCCGACCAGGACGCCGGCTCGGCTCGTCCGTTGGCGCCGGTGCCGAGAAACACCGCCTGGTCCACCGCGACGGCCATCGCGCCGTTCATGTCGCGCCTGCACAGCCTGCTTCCAGCGCGTCGCCGCTCTGCTTCAGCGTCTTGCGCGTGACCTTCATCGTGAATGCCGAGCGTGTTGTCGGGCGTCAGAGGCCGATCGGTCGTCGCGTAGGCCGTCGGCCCGGCGACGCTGGCGGTTTCACCATCGGCCCAGCCGGCAGCCACGGCGGAGGTCGTCACCGGATATTCGACTTCGCCCTGGTCGATGTTGATCATGCGACGCGCCCATGCGGACAGCGGCGGAGTCGGCGAAAATCCGATCGATGATCGGCATGGTCCGAACGGGGTCCGGCGTGCCGCTGGCGATCGGTCTCGCCGTTGCGCTTTTCGAGCGCCTGCCACGGCACCGGAACGCCGCGATAGCCGCCCTTGCTGCGAAGCTCCGTGACGACTTCGGCCGTGGCGCCGTCGAGCGCCTTGCCTTCGTCCAGCACGAGCGCGACCTGCCGTAGCTCGAACTTGCCGATCAGGTCGGCATATTCCTTGTCGCAGCGGGTCTCCAATTCGCCCTTGGCGTCGCGCCGCTCGGTGTCTTCAGCGATGAGGGCCGCGCGGTAGCGGGTCTCATTGCCGCGGTATTCGGTGTCCAGGTCCGTCCATCGAACGGGTTTCGTCTTCGGTCGGCTTTTCCTTTCCGACGAGCTCGGCGAGCGCCTGCCTGATTTCCGACTGGCGCCGCGAAATCTTCACGATTCAAGCATTGAGGCTTCCTTTCCTTGAGGAGATCGCGCCAGCGCTGGCGCGCGGGATCGAGCGGCGCGAGGCCCACTTCGATTGCTGGTTTTCCGGCCGTGACAGGTCGGGCAAAGGGCTCTGCAAATTGTCGAGATCGAACGCCAGCTCAGGGTGCGTCCGCACCGGCTTGACGTGATCCACCTCGAGCCGGCCGCGGGCACCGCACTGGACGCACCGCCAGTCGTCTCGGCGCTTCGCAGCGAGGCGCAATGCCGGCCACCGGCGGCGAGCGGATCACGGCGTGCGCTGGGGCGGTTCCAGGTCACGCCCATATCGCCCCCCTCGCTTGCTTCACGGGACGGGCTGACAGGCGGGCGCCTTCGGCCACGGCGAGCACGGATGGCGGACGCCGCGTCGATACGGCCCAGTCGAGCGCGCCTTGGCGAGCTTCATGTTGTTTGCCGGATCACGGAGCGTCACGGCGTCGGCGAACGCAGAGCGGAGCAACAGCGACGGCCGGGCCTTCACCCGACCGTCGAAACAAGCCCGCTTGAAGCGGTCGCAGTCTTCGCCGCCGTCGCGGAAACCAAAGCCGCGCCAGACGATCGGGACACGAATGCCGGCGCGGTCGATCGCCTCGCCCAATTCCGCTTGCTTGTAGCGGTCGGCGATCAGGGCGGCGATCGTCTCGCCCTCGACAATGCGCATGACTTCTGACGAGCCACGGCGCAACCGGAACGGTTGCGTGCCCAAGCGTGGTCAGCTCGCCCCGGCTCGACATTTCGGCGTAGCGACTAGCCAACGCCATCGGCAGCGCCGCGGTCAAGCAGCGACGGCGAGGCGGGGAACCAGCCGAAGCATTCGAGCCGGCCGGTCGCCGGCCAGTAGAACGCCGCTGCCGTCATGGAAGCCGAGCCGCCGAGATCGATGCCGATGACGACGGCGCCCTCCCGCGGCGGCAGGTCCGCCGTCTCGCAGGCGAGCCATTCGTCAACGGTCAGCAGCAGGTCGCGCGTCTCACCGGACACGCGCTCATTCCGATTGTAGAGCCGGAAGCTGGTGAGGGTCGAACCGCCGCGAGCGATGGCACGGCGAGCCTGTGCCTGGAGCCATTCGAGGCTCGCGCCAATGCCATACCGCGCGCCGGGGTTGGCGACCAGAAGAGGGCGGCGTCGTCGGGGGCAGGCCAGGGGCGGGGCGATGCTCTTGCCGATAGACGCCCGGCTGGGATTCATCCAGCCATTTCGAGAACGGGTGCACGTCGTCGGGTGCTGACGTGCGAAATGATCAGCGCGCGACCGCCGCGCTTGCCGAGCGCCGACAGGATGGCGTGCTCCAGGGCGTCGCCTTGGTCCGGTGCCCAATGCCCGCGCTCGTCCAGCAGCGCGAAGGTCGGCGACATGCCGAGCGCCGACTTGCCATCGGCGGCGATCGCCCGGATGACGTGCCCGCCGCCGTCGCCCTCGTATTCGATTTCAAGGCGGGGCGAGCGCCGGAAGGTCAGTTGCGCTTGAACGTCGGGCGGCAGCGACCGAGCGAAGCCGGCGGCGAAGTCCCAAGCGATACGCGCCTGGTCGCGTGTCCTCGCCGCCAGCGGGATTTCACGCCGCGGCTGGTGATCCCATTCTCCGACCAAGGCGCCGAGCGCCAGGCCGGCAGACAAGGCAGTCTTGGCGTTGCCGCGGCCGATCGACAGCGCAGCAACGCGACACGCCCTCGGCGAGGGCGCCCTTGACGAAACGACGCTGGAACGGGGCCGAGCTTCAGCCGGCGGCCGGCAAGCGGTCCCTCGGGGATCTCCAGCCGCTCCAGGAAGCGGGTCGCAGCGGTGGCCGCCTTCATGCCACCCCCCGAAGTGAAAAACGCAAAAAGAAAAACTCCCCCCCACGACTCCCCAGCGCTCTCGCTTCTTGGGCATTGGGACCAGATCGATCATGCGATCCTCCGGCCTTGCAGCTCCCACGCTGCCCCGGCTGCGTCCCGATCGATCCTGATGATCGCCCAGAGCACGCCGTCGAGCGTGATCTGATCGCTGGTGGTGGGTTCGACGCTCATGCCGTCGCGCATGACGATGATCTTGGCGTCGCCGCTTGGGATGCCGAGCGCCTGGATGATGAGGTCGGAAAAGCTGTCCGCCATCGCTCGGCATGGATAGTCGGTGGTGACTACGGACCAGCCGCCCATGCCATCATCGATCCACTCGCTGACGTGCAGCGTGGCGTCGGCCATGAGCGGCTTGAGAGCGGCGGCGAAGCGGCTGGGCAGGCTATCGCGAAGCGACATGCACTGTGTCCGTCTGGCCGAGCGTCCTCGGCTCTGGGATAGCGGCGTCATCACGACGCTGCGTGTGTTGGGAATTTAAGCCTAGGCGAGTTCTGCTTGCAAGGATTCGTGAGAGAGAATGTGGTATCGAAACGTAAAGGCGCCCAACGAGCGTCGCTGACCCAGGGTCAACAAACGAGGGTTGAACTATGACCGCGAGATTCATGCTGGAGATTTATGAGCACGATAGCTTTGACGATGTCGATCGCACATTCGAGCGGAATGAACCCTTTCATCCGATTGCTTGCGGCGATCTGATCCATTTAGTCGCGGACCCCGGAGGAACACCCGACTTCTTTGGCCGCGTGGTGAACATCGAACATATCCTGTGGGAAGCTTCTGGCGAGCTGCGTCACAAGGTTTGCGTCTTCACGACGGCGGCCGAAAGTCATCGGCTACACGCTTGGCCCGACATAAAGCGACTTAAGAGGACACACGAAGAACCCTTTCCGCCCGGAGGGGTAGGGACATGGGATAAGAGCAGGAAGGGCATAGCTTCCTACCTCCGTACCCCTCCCTCCCGCTTATCGAAGGGAACACGGTCTGAGGGAGGAGCTTCAATGCCGTATAACCAGCCTGACTGTTGATCTCGGAGTGCCCATTCTCCGCTCCCGCCTGATTACGCGGCTCAGGCCGCCCAATGCTTCACACTGTGGGTATGGTTGGCTGGTTGTCTCTCAATGCCTCCCGCTAGTCGAGGGGTCGGAGCCCCGCTTCGGCGGCAGAGCATCGCCGCATGGCGATGATGCACTTTGGTGCCTGCACGGTTCGTCCCCCGGCACGTCCATTCGGGGCGCATCACTGCGGCCCATATCGCTCTCTTGGCAAGCGGCTGGCGTGTTGTTCTGCGGCTCACCAGCGACCGCACAATCTTCATCACGCCCTTTCGGGCGGCGGCACGGTCAAGATGGTGAGAAGAACGGCGCGGTCATGGTTGTGGTCGTCTACTCTCGCCGCGCCGCGATCACGGCACGCGCGGCGGCGTGAGCGGTTGTGAACGAATCCCAATGACCGACCATCGGCCAGCTCGGCTTGCCAGTTGCCCGGAGCGATGGTCGCCGATGTCGCCGAGATGGCGGTGGCCGTCGTAGACCGCGACCGAGTTTTCCTGGGCGAGGCGCAGCCGGCCCGGTCGGTGCAGATGGTGTTCATAACCGCCACCCCGCCGCGGCCTCGCCATGCACGGGCCTGCACCTCGTCTTCTACGGTGGCGATCGTCTTGCCTGCCTCTACCGCAGCTCGTGCCGCAGCATCCCGGTCACGCGCAGCGGCAACCATCGGCAGGTCGGCGTATGGTGCGGGAACCGCCGCAAAGCTGTTTACAGTCGGGCGCTATCGTCGGTCCTGTTCATGGTTTTCCGCGGTCGCCTGGAAAACGCATGTGCTTGACCTAAGATTGCGAAATCGGAGGCTGCCGTAGAAGCCTCCACTTTCACAGGGTCGCCCGAATCACGTGTGATTGGAGGCTGGTCCTGATCCGGGGGCCGGCCGCAGCAGATGGCAGAAGATCTGATCCGATACGACATCCTCGCCCAGGACGCCCTGCGCGGGGTGATCCGCAAGGTCCTGTCCGAAGTTGCCCGCACCGGGCTGCCCGGCGAGCATCACTTCTTCGTCACCTTCGCCACCCAGGCGCCCGGCGTGCGCATTTCCAGCCGCCTGCTGGCCCAGTACCCGGAGGACATCACCATCATCCTCCAGCATCAGTATTGGGACCTGACGGTCAGCGAGCAGGCCTTCGAGGTCGGGCTGTCCTTCAACGGCGTTCCCGAGCGGCTGCTGGTGCCCTTCTCCGCCATCAAGGGTTTTCTCGACCCGTCGGTGCAGTTCGAGCTGCGCTTCGAGGTGGCCGTGCGGCCGCCGCTGGTCGCCGCCGTCGAATCAGAGGACGCCTCGGAAATTCCGTCACCGGCGAGCATCGCCGCACCGGAGGCGGACACGGCGACGAATGCCGAGGCGGCCGCAAGCGACGCGGGCGAAGGCGAAAGTGACGGCGAGGAAGAAGCCGCGCCGATGGCCCAGGTGGTCAGCCTCGACGCCTTCCGCAAGAAATAGGCAGCCGGGCCTCACGTCTTCTGCTGCCTGACGGCGGCGGCGAACTCCTCCCCGATGCGCTTGCCGGTCTCGGTGTAGAAGCTGTCCATGACGGCGCTGACCGCCGCATACATGATCTGCGACGGCGTTGTCTTCAGGAAGCTCGCATAGGTTTCCATCTCAGCCGTCGAGAAGTCGCGATAGACCCGCTCGGCGGTGGCGATCATCATCGTTTGCGCCTGCTTCACCAGCGCGCCGTGCATCGCATCGACCCGTGCGTTGACCTGGGCGGGCCTGTCGGGATCGGCCGCCGTCGGTCCGCTGTCGACCATCGCCACGGCCATGGCGCGCAGCAGGCTCTCGGAGGAATGCGCCGAGAGCTCGGAGCTGCTCAGCATCTTGTCGATCCGGTCGAACACGTCGGCGCGCTGAGGATCCTTTCGCGCCTCGGCGACCAGGGCCTTGGCGTCGGCGTTGATCTCGTCCTGCACCGCTGGTGTCGCACCGGCGGTCTCGGCCTTGACCAGACGCGACCCAAGGTCGGAATCGAAGAAGGCATCCATCGTCTTGACGTCGTCTGCCGACAGCGCACCGGCCAGCTCGGTCTGCACGCGATCGAGCAGCTTCTTGCCATCCATCGTGTTGCCGACGATCGTCGCCATCAGCGACGCCAGGCCGGGCGACATGCTAGGCGGCGGCGACTCGAGAATCGCATCGTGGATCTGGCTGCCGAGGTCTTGATACTGCGCAACCAGGCCCGACTTCTCCATCATCGTGCGCACCGCCGCCGCATCGGCGGCAAAGGCTTGCGTGACAAGCAGGGTAGCGCCGACGGCCGCACCGATCAGTCCCAGCATCTTCATGGGCACACAAGGCTCCTTCTCTGTCCACAGCGTAGCGATCCCGGCGACGTCGGCAATCGGTGCGGCCGGTTAACCCTGATTTCGGGCAATCCCGTGTCGCTGGAGAACAATCCCGTGACGCTGGAGAAAATGACAGCTTGCCGCACTGCGCTGTCAGCGTATCGACAGGCGGCCCTCTCTAGCGTGCGCGCCACAAACGCCGGGGACATTTCGTCATGGGCGTTTGCAGTTGGTTTCACTCTGGAGATCGAATTTCATGAAACGTGCATTCCTCCTCTCTGCCGTTGCCTTTGTCGTTGCCAGCCCGGCCTTCGCTGCCGGCGGAAGCTGCAGCACCGCTCCCAAGTCGGCCTGGCAGCCGCAATCCAAGCTCGAGTCCATGCTCAAGACCGACGGCCTGACCGTCAAACAGATCAAGGTCGAGAAGGGCTGCTATGAGGTCTACGCCACCGACAAGGCGGGCAAGCGCATGAACGTGGCCTACAACGCCGAGACCCTGCAGAAGCTCAACAACGCCGAAGCCGGCGAGAACTAATCAACATAAAGCATCGCTGAGAATGACGAGCGACCACGAAGACAGGTGGGTCCGCGTCTGGGATCCGTTCGTTCGCTTGTTCCACTGGAGTCTGGTGCTGAGCTTCGCCGTCGCGTGGCTCAGCGCCCACTCCTGGGACGATCTTCACATGCTCGCCGGCTTCGCCGCCGGTGGTCTGGTCCTCCTGCGCCTGGTCTGGGGCTTCATCGGCACGCCCTATGCGCGCTTCAGGCACTTCGTGCGCTCGCCGACGGCCATCGTCGATTATCTCAAGGCCATCGCCACCGGCAGCGAGGCGCGCCACGTCGGCCACAACCCGGCCGGCGGCGCCATGATCGTGGCGCTGATCCTCGGCATGACCTTCACCGCCCTCACCGGCTACCTGCTCACCACCGACACTTTCTGGGGCGTCAGCTGGATGCAGCACCTGCACAACTGGTCGGCGCACGGCCTGTTGATCCTGGTCGGCGTACACCTCGCCGGGGTCGCGCTGGCCAGCGTCCGCCATCGCGAGAACCTCGTCCACGCCATGATCGTCGGCCGCAAGCGCGCCGCCGAGGCCGAGGACATCGGCTGACGCGGCTTGCGCTTGGCCCAAGCCGGTGGGAAAACGCGCGCATCCCACGCCAACGGAAGCCGCCCATGCCCGCCAACAAGCCCGCCACCCGCACAGAGACCGACTCCTTCGGCCCCATCGCGGTCCCTGCCGACCGTTACTGGGGCGCGCAGTCGGAACGCTCGCTGGAGAACTTCCCCATCGGCTGGGAAAAGCAGCCGGCGCCGATCGTGCGGGCGCTCGGCATCATCAAGCGCGCCGCGGCCGAGGTGAACATGGACCTCGGCAAGCTCGACCCGAAGGTCGGCACGGCCATCGTCAAGGCGGCGCAGGAGGTGGCCGAGGGCAAGCTCGACGCCCATTTCCCGCTGGTCGTCTGGCAGACCGGCTCCGGCACGCAATCCAACATGAACGCCAACGAGGTGATCGCCAACCGCGCGATCGAGATCCTCGGCGGCACCATCGGCTCGAAGACGCCGGTCCACCCCAACGACCACGTCAACATGAGCCAGTCGTCCAACGACACCTTTCCGACGGCGATGCACATCGCCTGCGCCGAGGAAATCGAGCATCGCCTGTTGCCGGCGCTGCAAGGACTGCGCAACGCGCTCAACGACAAGGCGTACGCCTTCGCAAAAATCATCAAGGTCGGGCGCACCCACACCCAGGATGCCACGCCCCTCACGCTCGGCCAGGAGTTCTCCGGCTACACCCAGCAGGTCGAGAACGGCATCGCCCGCATCGAGCAGACCATGGCCGGGCTGATGCAGCTCGCCCAGGGCGGCACGGCAGTCGGCACCGGCCTCAACGCGCCTGTCGGCTTCGCCGAACGCGTCGCCGACCGCATCGCCGCGCTGACCGGCATGAAGTTCACCTCGGCGCCGAACAAGTTCGAGGCGCTGGCCGCCCACGACGCCATGCTCTTCTCGCACGGCGCCATCAACACGGTCGCCGCCAGCCTGTTCAAGATCGGCAACGACATCCGCCTGCTCGCCTCCGGACCGCGCTCCGGCCTCGGCGAGATTTCGCTGCCGGAGAACGAGCCCGGCTCCTCGATCATGCCCGGCAAGGTCAACCCGACCCAGTGCGAGGCACTGACTCAGGTCTGCGTGCAAATCTTCGGCAACAACGCGGCGCTGACCTTCGCCGGCAGCCAGGGCCACTTCGAGCTCAACGTCTACAATCCGGTGATGGCCTATAACTTTCTCCAGTCGGTGCGCCTGATGGCCGACGCCGCGAAGAGCTTCACCGACCGCGCCGTCGTCGGCATCAAGGCCAACGAGGCGCACATCGCCAGCCTGATGCAGCGTTCGCTGATGCTGGTGACGGCGCTGGCGCCCAAGATCGGCTACGACAAGGCCGCCGAGATCGCCAAGATGGCGCACAAGAACGGCACGACGCTGCGTGAGGAGGCCGTGAACCTCGGCTACGTGACGGCCAAGGAGTTCGACGAGATCGTGCGTCCCGAGGACATGATCGGCCCGAAATAGCTTGCTTTTCGGCAGCGGCGCCCCAAACTATGCGCATTGATTATGCGCATGGAGAAACATATGCCGAACCGCCCTTCCCGTCCGCGCAAACGAGCGATGAATGTCTCCATTCCGCTGGAATTGGCAGAGGAAGCCAAGGCCTACGGCACCAACGTCTCGGCCGTTCTGGAACGAGCATTAGAGGCGGAACACCGCGAGCGCCGGCGCGAGGAATGGCGCAAGGCGAATCACCAGGCCATCCGTGAAGCCAATGACGAGCTTGCCGAAAACGGCCTGTGGTCCGACGATTTGAGAAACTTCTGATGAAGCAGTTCGACATCTGTCGATTGCGCAACCCGCCAGATCAACTGGTTGTCGTCCTGCAACACGACCTCATCGATGAGCTTGGCACGCGGGTTGTTGCGCCGCTGTCGAATCGTCCTTACCGCGCTCTTGTCGACGCGGTCCGCATTCCCATCGAATTCGAGTTGGGCGGTTACGTCGTGCAACTTGATCGCGTGGCCGCAATCGAACAAAGGATGATCGGACAAGTGGTCGGGACCGTTCGCGCCGAGGAACAGCGCATCAAGCGCGGGCTCGACCTTCTGTTCTTCGGAGTCTGACATGGCCGAGATCGTCAACCTCCGCCGATTCCGCAAGCAGAAGGCGCGGGCCGAGCACGACGAGGCCGCCGAGACCAACCGCCGCAAGCACGGGATGACCGCGGCCGAGAAGAAGCAGAGGCAAGCGGAACGCGAGATGGCGGAACGCCGCCTCGCCGCCCACCATATCGAGCGCGACGAACAAGAGTGAGCAAGCGCTCCATCACCATCGCCGGCCATCGCACCTCGATCTCGCTCGAGGCGCCGTTCTGGGAGGCGCTCGCCGAGATCGCCGCGAGCCAAACGACGAGCGTTGCGGCGCTGGTCGTCAAGATCGACCGCAAGCGCCCCGACGGCACCAACCTTTCGGCCGCGCTCCGTATGTTTGCGCTCGACTGGTATCGCCGCTCCAAGGACCACGCCTGAGCGCGCCCGGCTAATACTTCGGCGGCGTAATCACCAAAGGTGCATCGGTCGGCAGCACCGGCAATGGCACCCTCTTCGGGTTTTGCCGTGGGGTAGGCACCGACGGCGTCGCCGCGGCGGCTGCATCGGCCGACGCCCCGGCGGCAGGCTGATTGCCTGACGGCGGGGCGGGAACCGGAACCTCGATCGGGCCAGTGCTGGTCATCGCCTGCGCCGCCTGCGCCGCCGTCTGCTCAGCCGCCTGGGCAGCGTCCGCCGCATCCGCCGCATCGGCAGCGGCGGACTTCGCAGCAGCCTCCGCGGTCTGCGCCTGCGCTTCGGCTTGTGCCGCGGCGGATTCTGCCGACTGCCGGCCCGTTGCCGCGGCTGCGGCAGCGGTCTGTGCGGTGTCATTGGCAGCAGTCTTGGCTGCCAGCGCCTTGGCCGCCGCAGTCGATGCATTCGCCGCCGTCGCCGCCGTTGCCGCTGCAGCCTTGGCATCGGCGGCAGCTGCCACCCGCTTCGCGCTCGCCAGTTCCGCCACCTTCGCCGCGCCGTCGGCCGCACCGGCGCGTTTGGCAAGGGTCTCCTCGGCCGCCGCCTTGTCGGCGAGTGCGGCCTTGAGCGCTGCCTGGGCGCCATCGGCGGCATTGGCCGCATCCACGGCCGCCTTGGCCGCCGCTATGGCATCGGCGGCGGTCGCCTCCACCGCCGCCTCCTTCTCCGCCAGCGCGGCTTTCGCCGCGTCACGCGCTTTGGTCTTCTCGTCGAGACCGGAGAGCGCCGCCGTCTTCTCCGAGACGGCACGGCCCGCACTGGCGGCAGCGTTCTTGACCATCGCATCGGCCTCAGCCGCCGCGGCGGTCGCCTCTGTCGACGCCTTCTCGGCCGCGGCCAGGGCGGCAACGGCTTGATCGAGGGCAGCCTGCGCTTCGCTCGCGGCCTTGGCGGCGTCGTCGGCAGCAGCCTTCCTGGCGGCGGCCTGCTGCGCGGCACCATCGGCCGCTGTCTGCATGGCCTGTGCCGTGGCAACAGCCTGTGCATCGGCTCCATCGCCAACGGCCATGGCCTTGGCCAGATCGGCAGCCTGGTTCGCTACGTTCGCTGCGCTGTCGGCAGCCTTCTGAGCTGCCGCGGCATCCTCCCTTGCCGAAGCGAGCTTCACCACAGCGCCATCGCGCACCGCGGTCGCCGCCGTCTGCGCATCGGCGGCCGCTTTGGCGTCCGCGTCGGCCTTCGCTTTTTGAGCTTCCGCATCTGTCGCGCCGCCGCCGAGCGTCGTTGCCTGCGAGGCCGCCTTGTCGGCGACAGCCTGAGCGACCTTCACAGCAGCCTCGGCATCGGCAAGGTCAACCTTCGCCGCGTCGCGCGCCTCAACCGCAGCGGCAGCAGCCTTGTCGGCATCCGTCTTGTCGGAAGCCGCGGTCGCAGCCGCCGCATCCGCCTTGTTGGCAGCATTGGTCGCGGCGGCGGCCCGCGCCGTCGCTGCCTTCAGTGCCTTGTCGGCGTCCGCCTTGGCCACGGCCGCCTTGTCGGCGGTGGCCTTGGCTTCCGCTTCCGCCGCGCTTGCCGCCGCAAGCAACGCCTTCGCCTGATCGGCAGCATCGGCAGACTGCGACGCATCCTGTGCCGCCGCGGCCGCATCGGCCCTGGCCGTCGCCAGGTCGGTTGTCGTGGCATCGGCCTTGGCAGCGCTCGCCTTGTCCGCCGCACGCGCATCGGCCAGCGCCTTGGCTGCGCTGTCGGCCGTGGCCCGCGCCGTTTTGGCCGCCGCGGCGGTGGACGCGGCCGTCGCCTCCGCCTGCTTCTGACGTGCCGCCAAGCGCGCCGCAAACGCCGTCAAGGCCTCGACGTGGCGCTTCTCGACGAGAACCTCGCGGTTGACGTGGAATGCCTCGAGGATCACCGCCCGCAGCTGCGCCGCCGCCAGGCGCGCCGCCTCACGCTCGGCCGCGATGCGCGCGTCCTCGACCCGCTGCACCGCGTCCTGCCTGAGCTTGTCGACGAGGCGGGAGAGTCGTTCCTTCTCAGCGCGCGTCGCCGCGTCGAGCGCGATGATCTCGGTCATCCGCGCCGCTTCGCGCTCGTTGAGGTAGGCGGCGAACTGCAGCACGTCGATCGATCGGCTGGGCGCGGCGAGCGGCCCGTGGAAGACGATGCCGGCCTCCGGGTCGGTGCCCTGAACCTTGTTGTCGACCGGATCGAAGGCGAGGTTCCAGTCGCTGTCGAGCGCCATGGTGTTGAAGTCGATGACGGCGTTGCCCTTGGCGGCGAGCCCTGCGGACTTCACGATCAGGTTCTTCAGGCGCACCGCACCAGCGACGATGGCGAAGGCTCCGCTGGCATCCTTGAAGGCCAGGTTGTCGGCGTCGATGCGCTCGCCGAAGGCGGCGCGCAGCGCGTCCTCGCTGAACTGCTGACCGAGATCGGAAGCACGCACGATCTGGCGCACCGTGTTGGGATTGACGTAGCGCGCCAAGCCGTCATGGACGGAGAGAACCCCGCCGCCGGTCATGGTCGAGACGAGGCCGGCCGGCGAGCGCCCGGTCGATTCGAAATTGGCCGAAAGGTCGAGCGTGCCGGTGGCCACCGACCGCCCGTCGCGCCGCCACGCGAAGGATTCGAGCGCCGCACCCTTGAGGTCGAAGCGGCCAGTAACATTGGCATTGCCGCCGACATTGTGGATCGACATGCCGCCGGTCACCGTGCCGCCGGCAAGCTGACCCGCCGTCAGGTCGACGTCGATCCGTTGCGGCTGCAGCGCCAGCGTCATGGCCGTACTGGTGAGGCCGAGGTCGCCGACATCGAGGCGGTCGGCGGCGACCTGCAGCGTGCCGCTGACCGGGCCGTAGGTCGGCGGGGCGAAGGGCGCCCGCGACCACGGCGCCGCCGGATCGCCGGTCAGGCCAGGAGCGGAGCCGAGACCGAGCGAGGCGATCCAGCCGAGATCGACCTCGTCGGCCACCACCTTGCCGCCGATGCGCCAGCCGCGGTTGCCGTCAGGCGACAGCGTCACGTCGCCGCCGGCAATCGCCGGCCCGACCGTGCCGTTCTTCCACGACAGTCCGACGCTGCCGCCGGAGACCGAGAGCTGGCCGTCCAGCGCCAGCCTGGTGCCCATCGCCGCACCTGGAATGTCGAGACCGGCCATGGCGATGATCGGGTCGATGTCGTCGGAGCTGAGACCGATCTTGCCGGCGAAGGACGGCGCCAAGTCGTCCCCGATCTTCAGCTTGCCGCTGGAATTGGCGACCAGGCCGGCGAGATCCGCCACCGCCACCGTATCGAGCCCCTCAGCCGGAACGCCCTTGGCCTCGACCTCGACATGAGCGCCGTCGTCCTTGTTGAGCGCAACCGCGGCCAGACCGAACTGCCGCGCCAGCCCGGCGCTGTCCGGCGAATCGAGCGTCGCCTTGATCTCAGCCGGCTTGGTGCGCCAATGGGCGAAGCCGCCGGTGAATTTGGCCGACAGGTTGAACGCCGTCGAAGCAGCGACGCCATTGTCGATGGTGAAGGCGAAGCCGCTGCCGCCATCGGGCAGCGGCGCCGTGATCTTGGCGGTCGTCACCGCCTCGCCCAGCGCCGGGGCGGCAGCGGTGAGCCAGCGGGTGAAACCGCTATCCGGCAGGAAGCGGTCGGCCAGTCGCGCCAGACCGGTCAGCTTCGGCGCGTCGAACATCACGTCGAGATGGCCGCGCGGATCTCCCGACAGGTCGTCGATCTCGCCGCTCGTCTTCTGAATGCGGGCCCCGGCGATATCGTCGACCGAGAGTTTCACGACCTTGAGGACGTTCTTGGCGTAGCTCGCGTCGATGGCCACGTTGCTGAGCGTCAGGTCGCTGAAGACGAACGACCCCGCCGAGACGCGAATGGCATAGGTGTCGGCGAGCGCCGTGGTGGCCGACAGATTGCGGCCGGCAAGCAGCTCGGCAAGCGCCTTCAACTGCACGAAATCGATGCGGTCGGCGTTGAGGTCGGTAACGAACTGGCGCTCGCCGCCGCTGCGCGGCTCCACGCCCCAGCCGAACTTGCCCGTGATCGTGGCGTTGTCGATCTGCGCGGTGACATGATCGAAGGAGACGAGATTGGGGCCGATGTCGGCGCGGCCGGAGAGGTCGAACGGCGCCAGCAGACGCCCGGCGCCCTCCCGGCTGCTGCCGCGCCACCACGTCGCGAAGGTCGAGGGCTGGGCGACGGCCAGATGAGCCTCGCCGACGAAGCCGAACTTCTTCTGCGTGGTCATCAGGCCGTTGGCGGCGAGCGTCGCCTGCCCCGGCAGCTTGGCGCTGAGCGAATCGATCTGCCAGCCGCCCTTGGCCGGTTCGGCCGTGAAGGCGACGTCCTCGATAATGCGCCCGCCGACCACGATCGTCGGCAGGTTGAGGCTGATGCTGCCCGGCACGTCCGGAACCGGCAGTTGGCGTAGCCAGGCGATGAGGCTGTCGGTCGCCGCCGACACGTCGACCGGCTTGCTTGGGCCCTCGCCGAGCGTGCGATCGAGATCGATCTGGTGCGCCTCCGCGGCCGCCGCGAAGGACGGCGCCTTGCCGAAGGCGATCTTGAGCGTGCCGGCGACGCTGAGCGGCCGGTCCGCCGGGCCGTTCGACAGCACCGCCTTGCTGATATCGAGCTGGCCGCCGGTGAGCTTGAAGGCGCCCTCGCTACGCCAGCCGGTCGACCCGTTGGCGGCGTCGGCGTTGTCGCCGCCGTCGGTGGCCACCTGGCTTACCGAATAGGTGCCGCTCCAGGTCAGCCCCTCGGCCGGGTCGATACCGACCGGACCATCGACACCGACCGTCACCGGCCAGCGCGCCGGATTGACGTCGGCCTTGACGCGGATCGTCCCGTCATCGAGGACGCGGCCGGTGGAGATGCGGAAACCTACCTGGCTGCCATTGTCGAGATAGAAGCCGTCGACGTGCCACGGCCCCAACAGCGCCCGCGCCGTCACCTGTGCCGAGATGCCGTCGAAGGCGAGCGACACGCCGGTCTGCGCATCGGAATAATTGAGCGCACCGTCCTTGATCGTGATGTTGTCGAGGACGACCTTGTCGGGGTCGAACGGCTCGCGCAGCTTGACGCGGCTGAGCCAGGCGACCTTGCCGGCCGCATCGACCGAGACGTTGACCACCGGCTTCTCCAGCGTCATCGAGACCACCCGGATCTCGCCCTGGAGCAGCGGCATCAGCTCGATGACGACGTCGAAGCGCCCCACGTCCATGATGCGCTGGCCGTTCTGGTCGTCGACCTCGACCTTGGTGAAGGTCAGCGACGGCGACGGCAGGATGGTGGCGTGGGCGTCACCTTCGACATGAACCCGGTGACCGAGGATGCGCGACGCCTCGGCCTCGAAGCTGGCACGATAGTCGTTCCAGTTGACGAACCATGGCACGATCAGCGCCGCGAACAGCGCGATGACCACGGCGCCCCCGACAATCAGGTAGAGCCTGCTCAGTGTGGCCTCCGCTATCGCACCATGGCCGGGCCGCTCAGCCCGGCACGACGATCTTGCCCGGGTTCATGATTCCCAGGGGATCGATTGCCTGTTTGATCGCCCGCATGACGTCGAGACCGCTGCCCAGTTCAATCCCGAGGTATTTCATCTTGCCCTGTCCGATGCCATGCTCGCCGGTGCAGGTGCCTTCCATGGCGATGGCGCGCAAGTTGAGGCGCGAGATCAGCCCCTCGCAACGCGCCACCTCGTCGCGGTCGTCCATATCGACGAGCATGGTCAGATGGAAGTTGCCGTCGCCGACATGGCCAACGACCGGCGCAATCAGCCCGCTTTCCTCGACATCGGCAACCGTCTCCGTGACGCATTCCGCCAGCCGCGAGATCGGCACGCAGGCGTCGGTGGCAAGCGCCTTGGAGCCCGGCCTCAGCGTGAACGCGGCCCAATAGGCGTCGTGGCGCGCCTGCCAGAGCCGCGTGCGCTCCTCCGGCTTCGTCGCCCAGACGAAGGCGCCACCGCCGAACTCCGCCGCAATCTCGCCAAAGGCCTCGGCCTGCTCCTTCACCGAAGCATTGCTGCCGTGGAATTCCACGAAAAGATGCGGCGTCTCGGGCAAATCCAGCTTGGCGTAGGTATTGGTGGCTTTGACCATCAGCGAGTCGAGCAGTTCGATGCGGGCGACGGGAATACCGCTCTGGATGGTCAGGATTGTGGCATTGCAGGCGCCCTCGACCGTGGCGAAGGGAACGACACCGCCAGCAATCGCCTCGGGGATACCCTGCAGCCGCAGCACCAGCTCGGTGATGATGCCGAGCGTGCCCTCCGAGCCGATCATCAGGCGGGCGAGATCGTAGCCGGCGGAAGACTTTTTCGCCCGGTTGCCGGTCTTCACCACCGTGCCGTCCGGCATCACCGCCGTCAGGCTGATGACATTGTCGCGCATGGTGCCGTAGCGCACCGCATTGGTGCCCGAGGCGCGGGTCGCGGCCATGCCGCCGAGCGATGCGTCGGCGCCGGGATCGATGGGGAAGAATAGGCCCTGGTCGCGCAGATAGTCGTTGAGTTGCTTGCGCGTCACGCCCGGCTCGACCACCGCATCGAGATCCTCTGCATGAACCGCGAGAACGCGATTCATGCGGCTCATGTCGACCGACACGCCGCCAAGGGGCGCATTGACATGGCCTTCCAGCGAGGAGCCGGCACCGAAGGCGATCACCGGCACGCGCTGCGCCGCGCAAATGCGCACGATCTCGGCGACCTCCTCGGTCGTCTCCGGAAAGACCACCGCATCGGGCGCCTGGTTGACCAGCCAGGTCGTCGTGTGGCCGTGCTGTTGGCGGAGCGCCTCCGAATCGGCGTAGCGCTCGCCGAAGCGCTGCTTCAGGATCGGCAGCGCCACCGCAATGCCGGCGTCGTTGCGCGCCGTGGAACCGACTGCGAGCTGAATCGCCATCGTTAGTCCCGTGTTCCTCAACCGTGTCGCGCGGCCCCGGGCTACCGTAGCAAATCGGGCTTGTCAGCCAAAGCGGTGAAAATCGGCCGCGGCGACGGCGGAAACGGCGCTATTCAGCCGATGTCGGAGCGATAGGCGGTGTCGACCACCAGCCTGCCGCCGATAGCGCGCGACACACAGGCGCACAGCCTGGCGCCAAACGCCTTCTGCTCCTCACTGAAGAAGACGTCGCGATGGTCGATCGCTCCTTCCGCCTCGATCACATCGAGCGCACAGAGACCGCACTCGCCGCGCTCGCAGTCGGACAGCACCTCGACCCCGGCATCGCGCAGCGCCTGCAGCAGCGTCTCGCCGACGCCGACGGTGACCCGGACGTCGTGCCGCGGCACCAGAACCTCGAACGGCTCCGGTGCGAAATGGCCGCTCGACCCGAAGGTCTCGAAAAAGAGCCGTGTTGGCGAGCGTCCGGCCTCGGCCCAGACGGCACGAACCGCATCGAGCATGCGCATCGGACCGCAGACATAGCAGACGGCCTCCGACCCAAGCGAACCAATCGCCGCATCGAGGTCTAGCCGGCTCCCCTCCTCCGAGATGTGCAGCGACAGCCGATCGCCGAGGCGTTCGGCCAGTTCCTCGGCAAAGGCCAGGTCGGCGCGGCGCTTGCCGCAATAGGCCAGCCGCATGGGCGTGCCGTGCTCGGCGATCGCTTCCGCCATGCCGACGACCGGTGTGATGCCGATGCCGCCGGCAATGAGCAGCGCTTGCGGCGCCTGCCAGTCGACTTCGAACAGATTCTGCGGATTGGAAACCTTGAGCCCCTGCCCCGGCTTCAGCCCGTGCATGTAGGCCGAGCCGCCGCGGCTGTCCGGCGCGTGGCGCACGGCGATGCGATAGAGCCCGGCGTCCGGCCTGCCGACCAGCGAATAGGAACGGGTCTCGGGATGGCCGGCGGCCATGACGCCGACATTGATGTGGGCGCCGGGCCGCCAGGGCATGGCACGCCCCTCGGCCGGGACGATCTCTATCAGGCAGACCGACGGGTTGAGATCGCGGACGGCGGCGACCTTTGCCTCTGACCAATGGAGCAAGAAGCGCATGATTTCTCCCCGCGATACCGCCAGTCAGTCGCGGCGGCCGTTGATGAGCGCCGCCCCGGGAACCAGTGCCATCGCCTGCCGGCTCCTCAGTGCCGCGCGCAGATTGCGGCTGGCGAGCCGCGCATGCTCGCGCATCAAGCTTTCGGCACGCCCGCCTTCGCGGGCCTCGATGGCCTCGATCACCGCGCGGTGCTGATCCTGCGCAACGGTGAGCACCGTGCGCGCCTCAGGCAGCGCCGACTGGGCCATGACAAAGCCGCTCGGCGAAGCAAACGGCTTTGCCGAGGCACGCTTGATCTCGCGCTCCAGCGTCGGGCTGTCGGCGAGATAGTGCAGCAGACGGTGGAAGGTGGCGTTGAGCGCGATGTAGCGGGAGAAGTCCTCCTGATCGAGCGGGCTTTCCGCCACCAGCTCGTCGAGTTCGGCTAGGCAATCCTTGATTGGCAGCAGACGCGCCGGGGCAACGCCGCGCTCGGCGGCGAAACGAGCGGCGAGCCCCTCCAGCACGCCCCGGATCTCGATGGCATCATGGATATCGTTCTCGCCGAAGGAGCGCACCGCGAAGCCGCCCGACGGGATAGGCTCCAGCAGCCCCTCTTCGGCAAGGCGGACGAGCGCGCTTCTGACCGGCGTGCGCGACACACCGGTGCGATCGACGATCGACAGTTCCGAAATACGCTCTCCGGTCGCCAGCGCACCATCGAGAATCATTTCGCGGATGGTGAGCAGCGCCTTCACCGTCTGCGATCTGTCGCGATCCTGGCCGCGCCCGTTCTTCATTCTGCCGCCTCCGAAAATTCCGCCAACTCCTCGGCCGCGATCATCCTGTCGATGAGATTGCGCGCCCACATGGATCCCGCATCGATATTGAGATTGTAGAAGACGCGGTCCGGGTTCTCATCCATGGCGCGCTGCTGTGCCTCGAGCACGGTTTCGTCCTCGGCAAAGATGCCCGACACGCCTTCGCGCAGCTGCGTCGTCCGCGTCTGTTCATCGAGCTTGTAGTTGCGCACGAACGCCCAGAAATAGTGGCACGAGCCCTCGGTTTCGGGCGTGATCGTGTTGAGCACGAAGCCGTTAACGCCCTGGCTGCGGTCGCCTTCCGGCGCGCCGGTGCCGGCCGGCGCCACGCCGACATCGATGGCGATGGTCGCCGGCGCCTCGAAACGGATGATCTGCCAGCGATCGACCTTGCCCGGCTTGCCCAGTTGTCCCGCCCAGAAGGGTGGCGGGTCGATGTTCTTCATCCAGCGAGTCACCGTGGCGAAGCGGTCCGAATGGTGGGATTCAAAGGGCGCCTCCGCCACCGCGTTGTCGCCGATCGAGGCCGCGTGCACGAAGGTCTCGTGGGTGAGATCCATCAGGTTGTCGACGACCAGGCGGTAGTCGCATTTCAGGTGGATGGTCTTGCCGTCGCCGGCCCAGGCCGGATCGTGGTTCCAGTGCAGGTCCGGGACCGTCGCCGGATCGGCCAGCGCCGGATCGCCCATCCACACCCAGACGAAGCGGTGGCGTTCGACCAGCGGATAGGCGCGCACGCAGGCCGAGGGATTGATCGTCTCCTGCGACGGCATGAACGTGCAGCGCCCGTCGGAATTGTAGGCCAGGCCGTGGTAGCCACAAACCACGTCGTCGCCACGCAGGCGCCCGTGTGAGAGCGGCACCAGACGATGCCAGCAAGCATCTTCGAGGGCCACCGGCACGCCATCGCTGCGGCGATAGAAGACCAGATGCTTGCCGCAGATCGTGCGGGGGAGAAGCGCCCGCTTCACCTCATAATCCCACGAAGCTGCATACCACGCGTTCATGGGAAACGGCTTTTTGTCGGACATTTTCGAAGCTCCTCCCCAGAAACTTGAAGAAATTGTATACATATTGCATTCAACAGAGCAAGCGGCTTCTTCCCCCTGGCAGCACCGCGTTGCGTGCAAGTTTCGGAATGCTTGGGCGCCAGCATCTGCTAGTGGATGGCGCTTCGACCACCGCAGGACCGCCCCATGCCATCCGCCGCCAACCGCATGATGACGCCCGCCGAATGGGCACTGCTCATCACCCTCGCGCTGCTATGGGGCGGCTCGTATTTCTACATCGCCATCGCCATCAAGGTCCTGCCGGCGCTGACCATCGTCGCCTTCCGCGTGGCGGTGGGCGGTGCCCTGCTCTACGCGGCCGTGCGCTTGACCGGCCATGCCATGCCGCGCGACGGCGCCTCATGGCGCGCCTATTTCGTCATGGGCTTCCTCAACAACATCGTGCCCTTCAGCCTGATCGCCTGGGCGCAGAGCCATGTCGAGAGCGGGCTCGCCGCGATCCTCAACGCCACCACGCCGCTTTTCGCCGTGGTCTTCGCCCACTACCTGACCGGCGACGAACGCATGACGCCCGGTCGCGTCGCCGGCGTCATCATCGGCTTCATCGGCGTCATTGTGATGATCGGACCCGACGCGCTCGGCGGCATGAACGCCGACCTTCTCGCCGAACTGGCCCTGCTCGCCGCCTCGGTGTTCTACGCCGTGTCGCCGATCTACGCCCGCCGCTTCGGCCGCGCCGGCCACGCACCGATCGTCTCGGCCACCGGCCAGTTCGCCGCCGCCGCAGTGATGATGGTGCCGCTGGCCCTTGTCATCGACAAGCCGTGGACGCTGGCCGTGCCGGGCATCGACGTTTGGGCGGCGCTGATCGCGCTCGCCACCCTCTCCTCGGCGGTCGCCTACATCATCTACTACCGGCTCTTGAAGACGGCAGGCGCCGTCAACCTGCTGCTGGTCACCTTCCTGGTGCCGGCGAGCGCCATCCTGCTCGGCGCCGTCTTCCTGCACGAACGGCTGGCAGCGGCGGATTTTGCTGGCATGGCGCTGATCGCCGTCGGCCTGGCGGCGATCGACGGGCGGCCGCTGAGGATGCTGACCCTCGGCCGCGGTCAGGCGTAGTGGTTGGAGATCACCGCGTTGGCGATCTCGTTTGCGGCGATGACGCCGATCACGTCCTCGGCACGCGGAATGCGGGCCCGGTTGTTGACGACGATGCAGAAGTTGCGGTTGCGCCGGTTCATGCGGCTGATGACCGTGTTGAGGATGGCGGTGTCCTGGGAGACGACGAAGTTGTCCGCCGTGATGCTCTCCAGCGTCTGGCCGGAATAGCGGTCCGGCGTGTAGGAGCCGGCGGTGAGCCGCGCCACGCCGGCGATGCGCGGGCCGTCCGAGACGATGATGTGCGCGCTCGGGCGCTCGGCGATCCTGGCCAGCGCGTCGGCGATCGGGGTTGCGATCGGCAGGACGATGAAATCCTGGTTCATCAGCTCGCGCGCCTGGCGCACCAGATACATGTTGGTGTGGCGGTTGACCGGGATCGGCCGGCCGCGATGGCGCAGCTTGATGGTGTAGATGTTCTCCTTGATCAGCGCCCGCCGCACACCGGTGGCCAGCGCCACCGCCAGCACCAGCGGCACGATGACGTTGTAGTCGCGGGTCATCTCGAAGATCATCACGATCGCCGTCATCGAGGCGCCGGTGGCGCCGCCGACGATGGCGCCCATGCCGACCACCGCGAACTCGACCACCGAGAAGCCCGAATGCGGGAAGATCAGGGCGCCGAGCGACCCGAAGGCGGCGCCGAGCGTGGCGCCGATGAACAGCGACGGCGAGAAGATGCCGCCCGAAGCGCCCGAACCAAGGCTGATCGACGTCGCCAACAGCTTGCCCACGAACAGCGCCGTGAGCAGCAGCAGGCCGGCGGTGCCGCCTTCGAGCACCGACTGGATGGTGGCGTAGCCGACGCCATCGGTCTGGCCGTGGCCGGTGGTGCGCATGAAGACGTAGAACAGCACGCCGATGATCAGCATGCCGACGATGTTCTGCGTGTAGACGTTGCCCGGCAGCTTGGGGAAGAAGTCCTCGCACCAGGCCAGGAACTTGATGAAGGCCCATGACGCGATACCCGCGGCGACGCCGAGCACGCCGAAACCGACCAGCACGATGGGCGAGTTGATGGAGAAACCGCCGGCAAGCGCCGCATCCGGCACGAAGAAGGCCGGCGAAAGCCCGAAGACATAGCGCGCCAGCGAGGTCGCCGTGGTGGTCGCCACGACCACCGGCAGGAAGGTGCGGTTGGAAAGCTCCGGCAGCAGCAGCTCGACCGCGAACAGCACGCCGCCGAGCGGCGTGTTGAAGGTGGCGGCGATGCCCGCCCCGGCGCCGGCGGCGATCATCGTGATCTTTTGCCAGCGGGCGAGATGCAGCCGGCGCGCCAGCGTCGAGCCGAAGGAGGCGCCGATCTGGATGATCGGCCCCTCGCGGCCGACCGAGGCGCCGGTGCCGATGGAGATCGCCGAGGCGAACGATTTGATCACCGCGACGATGCCGCGCACGTTGCCCTTGTTGTGATAGATGGCGAACATGACCTCGGGCACGCCGTGGCCCTTGGCCTCCGGCGCGAAGGTCTCGACCAGCCACACCACGATCAGGCCGCCGACGATCGGCACCAGGATGATGAACGGCCCCCACGGAATCACCGGGTCGAACGCGTTGGCGTCGTAGAAGAAGCTGAACTTGCCGAGAAAAGCGGCGTTGTGGATGACCGCGATCAGGTAGCGGAAGAAGACCGCGCCGAGCGCCGCGACGATGCCGATGATGAAGGCGAGGAAGACCAGGACGGGGAGCGAAATGGTGCGGTCTTCCCCGGCGAATTCCGCATTGGCGGCGGCCGAGGGCGTGATGGTCGTGTCGGTCATTGGCTTTCGGGGGGCGGCAGGAAGGTGGCGCCCTCCTGCACCTTCGTCGCCGTGCGGTCAAGAGCGGGGGGCGGATTCCAGGGGATCTGGAGCCCGTTTCCCGGCCGCGCAGCGGCGTGCAATGCCCGGGACACGGAAGCTCGTTCCCGCGGGCCGATGGCTCCGGGTGATTCAGATTTCAAAGAACGCCTCGCATCACATTGAAAATGCGAGGGGATGGCGGGCGCTCGATGAGTGCCGCGTCGGGTAGTCCAGTGGTGGCGCTCACAGAGCGCCCGCCGCGGGATTTATGCGAGGCCCCGTCTGGGCTGGCAGAGGCAGGGCTGGCACGTCGGCCGCCCTCGACCACCACGGTGCCGGTGACCCGTTTCCAGGACCGGTCCCACCGGTGGCTGACCCCTGCCCGCCTTTAGCGCTGCACCATTTCAGGGCGTTGGCGCACGGAGAAGCTCACGCCCCTCCGTCGACGGGCTTCCAAGCTCAGCCGCCCCCCGTTTGCGAGACGGAAGGACGGGACACCGCACCCCGCTCCCATCTCAAGACGCCTCCGGAGACGCCCCTCATTCGAGCGAGGATGTCGATCAATATGGGGGCGGTTTGGAGAGCGGGGATAACTATTTTTCGATGGTCGGTGCGGCTCGGTGAACCTCCCCCTTGAGGGGAGGTCGAAATTCGCGAGCGACGGCGAAGCGAATTTCGGGAGGGGGTGCGTCCGCCGATAGGTCCAGGCCCCTCCCCAAAACCGCTACGCGGTTTTGACCCTCCCTCCAGGGGAGGGTTCACGTACCGAGTTGCACCCGCTCCACCGAACGGACGCCTCCGGAGACGCCCCTCATGGAACGAGGATGAGCGCATCATCTCATGGGGTCAGGGGGGCGGGGAAAGATTTACTTCTGGACGCGGATTGGATTGCGCGCGACTTTCGCCTTCGCGCAAAAGCAGAAATCGCACCTGATCTATTCCAGCGTCTCGAGCGTGAAAATGACCGGACTCGCCCAATTCACAAAGGTCACATTCAAGCGCTTCAAGGCATTTGAAACGTTCAGCCTTCATCTCCGGCATTTCAATATTCTGGTCGGCCCAAACAACGCCGGAAAATCTACAATTCTCACAGCGTTTCGGATCTTGGCATCCGCTCTACGCCGAGCCTCAACGCGAACCTCAGAAGTCATTCCAGGACCGCTAGGGCCAGCGCTTGGTTATAATATTGACATCAAAGAAACATCCGTGGCGGAAGAAAATATATTTTACAATTATGATGCCTCAACACCAGCATCTGTTACTTTTACGTTGTCTAGCGGAAACGAGCTAAGGCTGCATTTTCCCGAACCAGGCACATGCTACCTCATTGCAGACGCGCAAGGGCGACCAACGAGAACGCCATCGGCGTTTCGCAGGCAATTTAACTGCCCAATAGGCTTCGTCCCGATACTTGGCCCTGTCGAGCACCACGAGCAACTCTATGAAAAAGAGGCTGCCCGCCTAGCACTATTCAACTACGGCGCCGCACGCAATTTTCGGAACATCTGGCACCACTACCCCGAAAAATTCGAAGAATTTCGTCAAACGTTGCGAGCGACGTGGCCGGGGATGGACATTCAGGCACCAGAGCTGGTCCCGGTTTGTGAGACAGGTGGTTAAGGAGGATTCGATGACGAGAAGGACGATCCACCATGAAGACACGCAGACGGTTCACGGCCGAGTTCAAGGCGAAGGTCGCGCTTGAGGCGATCCAGGGCCAGCGGACGATCGCCGAGCTGGCAACACGGCACGAGCTTCACCCGAACCTGATTACGCAGTGGAAGCGACAGGCCATCGAGAAGCTGGCAAAGGTCTTCGACGACAAGGGCTTTGAGGTTCAGGCGCACCGCGACGCCGAGATGACAAAGCTCCATGCCAAGATCGGCCAGCTTGTTGTGGAGCGCGATTTTTTGGCCAAAGCCTTCGATCGCTGAGCCTGGATCGGAGGAAGATGATGATCGACCCCGATCACCCACGGCTCTCCATTGTCCGCCAGTGCGAACTGGTGTCGATCTCGCGGGCCTCGTTCTATCGTCAGCCGGCCGGCGAGAGCCCGGAGAACCTCGAACTCATGCGGCTCATCGACGAGGCGTTCCTGGAGTGCCCGTTCTACGGCGCCCGCCAGATGGCCCGCCACCTGCGGCGGCTCGGCTGGTGCGTCGGCCGCAAGCGGGTACGGCGTCTGATGCGCAAGATCGGGCTCTCGCCGATCTATCAGGCACCGAAGACCAGCGCGCCGCACCCGCGGCACAAGATCTACCCGTACCTGCTGCGGCACATGACGATCGAGCGGCCTGATCAGGTCTGGTGCGCCGACGTGACTTACATCCCGATGCAGCGCGGCTTTCTCTACCTCGTTGCCATCATGGACTGGGCGAGCCGCAAGGTCCTGGCCTGGCGGCTGTCGAACACGATGGAGGCTGACTTCTGCGTCGCAGCGCTCGAGGAAGCGATTGCCCGCTACGGCAGACCTGACATCTTCAACAGCGATCAGGGCTCGCAGTTCACCAGCTTCGCCTTCACCAACACGCTCAAGGACGCTGGTATCCGCATCTCCATGGACGGGCGCGGGCGCTGGATGGACAACGTCTTCATCGAGCGGCTGTGGCGATCCCTCAAATACGAGTGCGTCTTCCTCAATGCCTTCGAGACCGGCAGCGAGGCCACGAGCGGGATCGGTCGCTGGATCGGCTATTACAACACCTCGCGCCCACACTCTTCGTTCGGCGGCAGGACCCCCGACGAGGTCTATGCTATCGACAGCAAGCAGGAGAAACTGGCGGCGTAGTCACACCCAGAATCCACCTTAGCCAAGCCGCCAAGCTGTCTCAAAAAGCGGACCCACCTCTCCATGCGGACAATCGATGTCCCCCAAGAGATGAAAACACTGATTGAACGACTAAGTGCGTTCGTTAAGCAATGAAGGTGGCAAGGTTGATTCACACGCTTTCTTGATATGCGCCGCGCACATCGTGTCCGCCTCTCCCTCCCCCTCGCCATCCCCGCGCCGCATCTGATGCTGTAGTCTGTTGCGTTCCAAATTCGTGACAGATGTGGCCGAATGACCGATCCTGCCAAGCATGACGATGTAGCGCCGCCGGCGCGCCGATTCGCCGTTTTGAAGATCGTCAGCGTCTTCGCCATTCTGGTCGTCGCCATCTCGGTTTCCGCCGTGCCGCCGTCCCGGGCCGCCGAGCCGGCGTCCGACATCCCGGCCTGGCTCGGCGCCCATGTCGGCGACGGCAACGGCGAGATCACGCAAGTTGTGCTGGAGCGGGCGCGGGCGCTCTACCGGCAGAAGGTCGCCGCCGGCGAGGTCAAGAACCCCTGCTACTTCGCCATGGATGCGACCCGCCCCAACACGGCCAGCGACGGCAGGCCGGGGCTGCGCTTCTACATCATCTGCGAGGCCAGCCAGTCGTTTCGCGCGATCTCGTCGGGCCACGGCGCCGGCCGCAGGCTGCCGGGCATCGCGGATTACTCGAACGGCCGGACGTGCGCGAAGAACTTCGGCAACGCCGAGGACTCGAGTCTCACGACCGGCGGCGCCTATGTGACGGCCGAGGTCAAGACCTCGTTCAAGGGCTACTACCGCACGGGCAAGCACAGCAACGCCCTGCTGGTGCGCCCGTTCCTCCAGTTCGAGGGCGAAGGCGACACCGCCAACGCACGCGAGCGCGTCATCGGCGGCCATGCGGCGGTCGTGCTGCACAACGTCTGCATGCTCAAGGACCCGGCCAGCCGTTACGCCAACGATGACGGCTACGTACCGCGCGGGACGCTGGTGAGCTATGTCGGCGGGCGCAGCAACGGCTGCACGAGCTGGTCTGAGGCGGATGCCGACGCGATCATGGCGATGACCACGGACGATCCGACGACGGTCTACATCTATCCGGATTCCGCCGATATCGACGCTGTCGCAGCGGCGGTGGCGGCCGGGCGGTCGCTGGCCTCGCTGGGGCTCTATTGGGACGCCGCCTGCCTGAAGACGATCGGCACGCCGAAATTCTGGCCGGACGAGACGCTGGGTCCGCTGATCGCGCAGTACCGCCGGGACCACCCGCCGCCCCCGCCGCGGCCGACGCCGATCTGCAAGTAGCAGTGAGGGGGGCGCGCAATGCCTTCTGGATTCCGGCCTTCGCCGGAATGACGACGGCCCTGCTTTCGCAGGGACGACAAGAAAGATCCCCCTCCCCGCCGCCGCATCGGTGCCCCATCTGTTGCTATAGTGTTCTCCGCTTGAGATTCGTGATAGTCGCGCCCGAATGAGCCAACTCCCGGAACATCATGACGATCCCAGCCGGCCGCCTGCGCCGCGCGAGGGTGGCATCGCCGCGCGGGCATCAGGCGGGCGCGGGACGCCCTGGCTCGACAAGCTGAACCCCGAGCAGCGCGCCGCGGTGGAGGCGACCGAGGGGCCGGTTCTGGTGCTCGCCGGCGCCGGCACCGGCAAGACGCGCGTGCTCACCACGCGCATCGCCCACCTGCTCGGCACCGGGCGCGCCAAGCCCTGGCAGATCCTCGCCGTCACCTTCACCAACAAGGCGGCGCGCGAGATGAAGAACCGCGTCGGCGACCTCATCGGCGGCGTGGTCGAGGGCATGCAGTGGCTGGGCACCTTCCACTCGATCGGCGCGCGCATCCTGCGCCGCCACGCCGAACTGGCCGGCCTCAAATCCGACTTCACCATCCTCGATACCGACGACCAGATCCGCCTGATGAAGCAGATCATCCAGGCCGAGGGCATCGACGAGAAGCGCTGGCCGGCGCGCCAGCTTGCCGGCTATATCGACCACTGGAAGAACCGCGGGCTGACGCCGGCCGACGTGCCCGAGGTCGATGGGCGCGCCTTCGCCGACGGGCGCGGGCGAAAGCTCTACGCCGCCTATCAGGCGCGGCTGAAGGTGCTGAACGCCGCCGACTTCGGCGACCTGATCCTGGAGCCGCTGACGATCCTGCGGTCGAACGCTGACGTGCTCGCCGATTACCACGCCCGCTTCCGCTACATGCTGGTGGACGAATATCAGGACACCAACGTGGCGCAGTATCTGTGGCTCAGGCTGCTGGCGCAGGCCAGGCCGCCGCAGGACGGCAAGGCGCAGGCCAACATCTGCTGCGTCGGCGACGACGACCAGTCGATCTATGGCTGGCGCGGCGCCGAGGTGGACAACATCCTGCGCTTCGAGAAGGATTTTCCGGGCGCCAAGGTGATCCGCCTGGAGCGCAACTACCGCTCTACCGCGCACATCCTCGGCGCCGCATCGCACCTCATCAGCCATAACGAGGGGCGGCTGGGGAAGACGCTGTTCACCGACGCTGAGGACCCCGACGCGGTGCGCGTCTCGGTCGCCTCGTCATGGGACTCGGAGCAGGAGGCGCGCGCCGTCGGCGAGGAGATCGAGCAGCTCCAGCGCCAGGGCACGGTGCTGAACGAGATGGCGATTCTTGTGCGCACCTCGTTCCAGATGCGCGCCCTCGAAGACCGCTTTGTCACGCTCGGCCTCAACTATCGCGTCATCGGCGGCCCGCGCTTCTACGAGCGCCAGGAGATCCGCGATGCGCTCGCCTATTTCCGCGTCGTCGCGCAAGGCGCCGACGATCTCGCCTTCGAGCGCATCGTCAACACGCCGCGCCGCGGCATCGGCGAGACGACGGTGAGGCTGCTCCACGACCGGGCGCGGGCGGGCGGCATTCCGCTGACCGCCGCCGCGGCGGAAATGGTGGAGACCGACGAGATCGCCGCACGCACCCGCGCGAGCCTCCGCGACCTGCTTGCCGCCTTCGACCGCTGGCGGGCGCAGCTCGATCACCTCTCGCACACCGAGCTTGCCGAGATCATCCTGGAGGAGTCGGGCTACACCGAGATGTGGCAGGCCGACCGCTCCGCCGATGCGCCGGGGCGGCTGGAGAACTTGAAGGAGCTGGTGCGCTCCATGGAGGAATTCGACTCCATGACCGGCTTCCTCGAGCACGTCTCTCTGGTGATGGATACCGACGGCGAGGCCGGCAACGACGCCGTCTCGATCATGACGCTGCATTCGGCCAAGGGGCTGGAGTTCGACGTCGTCTTCCTGCCCGGCTGGGAGGAAGGCCTGTTCCCCTCGCAGCGCACGCTCGACGAACAGGGCCGCGCCGGGCTCGAGGAGGAGCGCCGCCTCGCCTATGTCGGCATCACGCGGGCGCGCAAGCGCGCCCTCATCCACTTCGCCGCCAACCGGCGCATGCACGGCCTGTGGCAGAGCTCCATCCCCTCGCGCTTCCTCGACGAGCTGCCCGAGGCCCATGTCGAGGTACAGGAGGAGAGTTCCGATTACGGCGGCTATGGCGGCGGCGCCTATGGCGGCAGCCGCTTCGACACGCGCGATCCCTTCGCCAACAGCTATTCGACGCCGGGCTGGCAGCGGGCTCAGAAGAATCGCGACAAGGCGAGCGGCGGCGCGGGAAAGCGCGGCTTCGACAGCCCGCTTTCCTCAGGGCCAAGGCTGATCGAGGGCGAGCTGGTGGCGAAGAGCGTCATCGGCGGGACGAGCGAGTATGCCGTCGGCGAGCGCGTCTTCCACCAGAAGTTCGGCTATGGCCGCATCGGCGCCATCGACGGCAACAAGCTCACCATCGACTTCGACAAGGCCGGCCAGAAGCGCGTGCTGGACAGTTTCGTGGAGCGGCACTGAGAGGCGCAAGGCCGGCTGCAAAAACGCAGCCGGCCCGCCCCCTCCCTACCCGGCCCGCAGCCCCATCCGCGCCTGGCGGTACTCGTTGACCACCATGTCGGTCAGTTCGCCGACGGAGGTCTCCGAGGTGCGCTTGTCGAAGGTGATGGCGCCGTTCTCGATCAGATTGATGCGGTCGCAGACGTCGAAGACCTGGGCGTAGTTGTGGGCAATCACGATCATCGCCATGTCGCCCTCTTCCTTGAGGCGCTGGATGAGGTCGAGGATGAGCGCCGACTCCTTGGCGCCCATCGCCGCCGTCGGCTCGTCCAGCAGCAGCACCTTGGCCTTCTGCCAGACCGAGCGGGCGACCGCGATCGCCTGGCGCTGACCGCCAGAGAGCTTCGACACTTCGGCATCGACCGAGGGGATGTTGACGCCGATGCGGTCGAGCAACGCCTCGGCCTGTTCGCGCATGGCCTTGCGGTCGAGGATGCCGAGCGGACCGCCCTTCACCGGCTCACGCTGCAGGAACATGTTCTGGTAGACGTTGAGCTGGTTGATCAGCGCCAGATCCTGGTAGACCGCCTCGACGCCGAGCGCGCGGGCGTGGCTGACCGAGCGCAGATGCACCGGCGCGCCGTCGAAGAAGAGCTGGCCGCTCGACGGCTGGATGAAGCCGGTGATGATCTTCATCAGCGTCGACTTGCCGGCGCCGTTGTCGCCGAGCAGCCCCAGCACCTCGCCGCGCGCGAGGTGCAGGTTGATGTCTCTCAGCGCCGTCACCGGACCATAGGTCTTGGCGACGTGCTCGGCGCTGAAGACCGCGTTTCCGTTCGTCTCTGTCATCAGCCGCGTCCCTGATCGCGGATGCGCATCAGGCGCACGTTGACCGCCATGGTGACGAGGATGGCGGCGCCGAGGATCATGTCGAAGGTGTAGGCGCTGATGCCGATCAGCGAGAAACCATCCTTGAGGATGCCGAGCACCAGAGCGCCGACCAGCGCACCGATGACGGTGCCGAGGCCGCCGGTGAGCAGCGTGCCGCCGATGACCGCCGCGGCGATGGCCGCAAACATGATGTCCGAGCCACCGGCCAACGGGTCGATCGAACCGATGCGGAAGGCGTCGATGACGCCGGCGAAGCCGCCGAGCACCGCGCACAGGATGAAATTGGCGGCCTTGATGCTCCTGACCTTGATGCCGACTTCCGCCGCGCCGATGAGGTTACCGCCGGTGGCGATGGTGTGCAGGCCGAAGCGCGTGCGCAGGAGCACGAATTGCAGCACGACGGCGATGACCATGGCCCAGGCGAAGCGCGCCCAGACGCTGCCGCCGATGATCGCCGTGAACACGGGGCCGGCGACCGGCTGCACCGGGAAGCCGCCGGATATCGTCAGCGTCAGGCCGTTGACCACAAACAGCGTGCCGAGCGTGGTGACGAAGGCGGGCACGTCGAGCAGGATGGTGATGGCGGCGTTGACTATGCCGATACCCGCCGAAGCGGCGAGAGCGACGAGCACCGCCAGCCACATGGGCACGCCGGCAGCGGCGGTGAAGAACATGACGAACGGCGCGAACGCGTAGACCATGCCGACCGAGAGGTCGAGTTCGCCGACGACCAGGACCATGACCTCGCCGGCGGCGATGATCGCCGTCGTCGCGGTGTAGTCGACCAGGTTGGCGACGTTGTCGGAGGACAGGAATGCATTGGCGGTCGACTGGAAATAGATGATCAGCAGAAGCGCGGCGGCGACAATGCTCACCTCGCGCCAGCGCAGGAGAAAATGTCCCACGCCCGGCCAGAAGCGGCGACGCGGCCCCGGCTCGCGTAACGCACGCGAGCCGGCCGGGTCGCCATACGTGGCTGGATCAGCCCGCATGGCACCTCACCTCCTCATGCCGCAACCGGGCCGGTACGCGAAATCACCTTCTCGTCCGGCGAATTGCCCTCGTAGCGGCTCTTCGTCGCGAGATAGGGATCGACGTTGTCCTTGGTGACGAACTTGAGGCCGGTGTTGATCTCGGACGGACCGGTGAGGCCGCCGGAATACATGAACATGGCCATCTCCATCGTCGTGTAGAAGCCCTGCAGGTAGGGCTGCTGGTCGATGGTGAAGTCGAGATTGCCAGCATGGATGCCATCGAGGGTATTGGGCAGCAGATCGAAGCCGCCGCCATGGATGCCCTGTTTGGCGAGATCGTACTTCTTCATGGTCGCGGCGACGGCCATGGTGCTGCCGGCGTCGACGGCAAACATGCCCTTGAGGTCCTTGTGGCCGACATAATAGGCGTCGACGCGCGACACCTCCTCGTTGACCGTCGGGCCGGTGGCGATTTCTTCGAGCGTGATGTTCTTGCCGGAAGCCTTGATCGCGGCCTTGGCGCCATCGAGCCGCGGCTGGATGTTCAACTGGCCGGGTGTGGCGATGAAGCCGGCAACGGTGCCCTCGCCGACGAGATTGGCGATGCGCTGGCCGAGCGCTTCGCCGGCGGCATAGAGGTCCTGACCGATATAGGCGAGGCGGCCGTTGTCCTTGGCGTCGGCATTGTAGGAGAAGACCGGGATGCCGGCCTCCATCGCCCGCTTCACCGGATCGTTGAAGGCGTGCAAATCGACCAGCGATACGGCAATGGCATCGGCCTTGGCAGCGATGGCGGAGTTGAACGCATTCACCATCTCCGATGCGACCGAGGTCTGCGAGCCCGTCCACTGATAGGTGCAGTCGAACAGATCGCAAGCGTCGGCGATGCCGTATTGCGTCGGCACGAAGAACGGATTTGTGGTGACGTGATTGACGAAGACGAATTTCCACGGCTTGTGGCTGGGCAGCTTGGCGGCGGTGGCGGCGTGCGCCGGCATGATGCCGATGCCGTTCAGCGCTGCCAGCGAAAACGCGGCCGCGCCCGAGCCGAAGAGCAGGCCGCGGCGGGAGACCGGCAAGCGGCCGGTCATGGTTGCCTTCGCGTCGCGGTCTTTGTTGGACTTATCGGACATGGTTGGAGCTCCTTCCCTGGAATGCCCGACGGCGCACACGCGCGGCCGGGCGATGTGGTTTGTCGCCCCGAGGGACAGCACGACGACCAAAATGGTCTTCGCGGTGCCGATGGTCGGTCGAGTTAGCGCAGCTTTGCGGCACTGCTAGCGACGACGGGCGGGACGTTTCGTCTCAAGCCTCAGCGCAAACCAAGCAAAGCTCGGGGTTTGCGAGCGAGCCTTGCCAAGAATTCATGCTGCGGACAGGCAACGGTAACCTTCACCAACATGTCCAAGTTTTCATCGCGCGGACAGGCGCTTGTAAGCCGCGAGCGACAAGTAATGGGCGCAACACCAAACCCGTCCGAGTCCTCTAGCGAAGGAGGCTATCCATGAATCAGAACACCAATTCGACCGCCGACCGCCAGGCGCGTCGCCGCCTGCCCCTGCTCACTTCAGTTGCTGTGATTGCGCTGGTGACGGTAGGCGCCATTGGCTCGCAACTTCCCAACCTCATCGCCAACGCCAACGCGGCCACGCCGGCGCCGGCGGTGCGAGCCGCCGCCAATCCATCGAGCGGCTTCGCCGACCTGATCGCCAGCGTGCGCCCGGCGGTCGTGTCGGTGAGGGTGCAGCTCGAGCAGCCGGTCAGCATGAACAGCACCAGTAGCGGCAATGGCGGCAACGGCCTTCCGTTCAACCCGTTCGCGCCGTTCGGCATGCCGGGCGTTCCGCAGATGCCGCAGGGCGGTCAGCACATGGTCGGCGAAGGCTCCGGCTTCTTCATCTCATCCGACGGCTACGTCGTCACCGCCAACCACGTCGTCGACCACGCCACCAAGGTGCAGGTCACCACCAGCGACGGCAAGGTTTACCCGGCCCACGTCGTCGGCACCAACTCGGGCACCGACGTCGCGCTGCTCAAGATCGATGGCGGCAAGAACTTCACCTACGTCAAGTTCGCCGGTCAGAAGCCGCGCGTCGGCGACTGGGTGGTGGCCATCGGCAACCCGTTCGGCCTCGGCAATACCGCCACCGCCGGCATCGTTTCGGCACGCGGCCGCAACATCAACATGAGCACCTACGACAACTACCTGCAGATCGACGCGCCCATCAATCGCGGCAATTCGGGCGGCCCGACCTTCAACATGCAGGGCGAGGTCGTCGGCATCAACGACGCCATCTTCACCCCGTCGGGCGGTTCGGTCGGCATCGGCTTCGACGTGCCCGCCAGCATCGCCCAGCCGATCGTCGCCCAGCTCGAGAAGAGCGGCCACGTCACCCGCGGCTGGATCGGCGTGCAGGTGCAAGCCGTCACCCAGCCGATCGCCGACAGCCTCGGCATGAAGCAGGCCGAGGGCGTGCTGGTGGCGCAGCCCGAGCCGGGCAGCCCCGCGGCCAAGGCCGGCATCAAGCCCGGTGACGTCATCACCGCGGTCAACGGCACAACGGTCACAGACCCGCGCGAACTTGCCCAGACTGTCGCCGGGCTGGCCCCCGGGACCTCGGTCAAGCTCGACGTGCTCTCGAACGGCAAATCGAAGACCGTCACACTGGCGCTCGGCACCATGCCGCAGCCGCAGCAGAACCCGCCGGCATAGTCCCTCCTGCCGGTAAGAAGAGGACGCCGCGGCGGCCCCGCCCCGCAACGCCGCGGCGTCCCCTTTTTCTTCCAGACGGACGACAGTCCCGAGCCACTTGACGGATCCCCTTCATGCCCGGCTCCGGCCGGGCATCCCGGCGAGGCTCGCCACGCGGCGGTTGACGGCGGCGGCGATCTCGGCTTCCTCAGCGGCCATGACCGTGACCGCCACCCTTGCCACCTCCGAGGAGAAAGCCGCTCGCCTGATGGCGGCGATCGCCGACGATTCGCTGTTCGAAGGGCAGACGGTCGACAGCAACGAGAGCGCGCCCGGCCATTGGCAGGTGATCGTCTATTTCGTTGACGAGCCGGATGACGCCCAACGCGCGGCGCTCGCCCGCCTCGGCCGTTTCGTGATCGCCGCACTGCCGGAGGCGGACTGGGTGGCGAAGAGCCTGGAAGGGCTGACGCCGGTCCGCGCCGGACGCTTCCTGGTTCACGGCCGCCATGACCGCGGCGCGCTGAAGCCGAACGACCTGGGACTTGAGATCGAGGCCGGCCAAGCCTTCGGCACCGGCCACCACGGCACCACCGCCGGCTGCCTTCTCGCCATCGAACGCGAGGCGAAGACACGGACGATCCGCAACGTGCTTGATGTCGGCACCGGCTCCGGCGTGCTCGCCATCGCGCTCGCCAGACAAGCCAAGGCGCGCGTTCTGGCGAGCGACATCGACCCGGTGGCAACCGCGGTGGCAGAGGAGAATGTGCGGCTGAACGGGGTTGCGGCCTTCGTGCGCACGCTGACCGCGGCAGGGCTCTCCGGCCGCGCCTTCAAGGAGCGCGCGCCCTACGATCTGATCGTGGCGAACATCCTTGCCGGGCCGCTCGCCGCGCTGGCGCCCGCGATCCGCCGTGTCGTCGCGCCCGGTGGCACGGTGATCCTGTCAGGGCTGCTGCCGGAGCAGCGCACGCGCATCGTCGCCACCTATCGCATGACCGGCCTCACGCTGATGCGGTCGATGATCGTCGACGGCTGGCTGACGCTGGTGCTGAGGAGGTTGGCGAAGGGGAAGAGGCGCAATAGGCAGGCAATGCGAATGCCTCAACCTCCCCCGCAAGGGCGGAGGTAGGCGGATTGATTCGCCGCTCTGCCAAAAAGTGCTGAGCAACCGCTACAGCGGCACGAGACCGCGGCCGACGTCCTCGATCACCTTGCGGTCGTAGCCCAGCGCCGCCAGCGTCGCGTCGTCGAGGCCGAGCAGATAGGCATTCACCCGCCGATGGGCGTGGGCCTCGCGCGCCGCGATCATGTGTGCCATCGCGCGGCGGAGGATGCTGCGTGGCGGCGCGGTGCGGTTGCGAACGTCGCCGAATGTCTTCGTCGCCATGGCTGGCTCCTGCTCAAGGAAGTCTCACCCCGGCATTGCTGCCCGACTTCCGGTTTCGATTCGCTCTCCCCAGCACTCTCGACGTAGCGTCCGATTCGACTCCAGAGAACCGACGTAACAGCATGACAGACATGCGTTTATTGCGGCGCGTCATAATTCTGATGCAATTGTCGCAATGCACAATTCCGCGCCAGCCGATGCCCGTTTGCAGATCGCACTCGGCTCCATTGAAGGGCGGCCCGCCAGCCTCTACTAAAGAGCCATGAACGATACAGAATCTGCGCCAGACGGTTCAGCGAAGCATGGCGCCCGGCTGGCCGGGCTGCGCAAGGAATTGGCAGAGGGCGGCTTCACCGGCTTCATCATTCCCCATGCCGACGAGCACCAGAGCGAGTACCTGCCGCCCGCGGCGGAACGCCTGGCATGGTTAACAGGGTTTGAAGGTTCGGCCGGCGCGGCGATCGTTCTCGCCACACAAGCGGCGATCTTCGTCGACGGCCGCTACACCTTGCAGGTCCGCGTTGAGACCGACCCGGACCTGTTCACGCCCGAACATCTGGTCGAGAATCCGCCGCTGAAGTGGCTCGCCGCCCAACTCAAGGAGGGCGACCGCATCGGCTACGACCCGTGGCTGATGACGGTCAACGAGGTGCGCCGCTTTGCCGGCGTCTGCAAGGCGGCGGACGCGGCCTTCGTGCCCGTCGATGAGAATCCGCTGGACCGCCTGTGGCGCGACCGGCCGGCAGCACCGCTGGGCGCGGTGGCGCTGCACCCAATGGAACTTTCCGGCGAGGCCGCCGCCGACAAGATCGCCCGGCTGCAAGACGCCATTGCCGGGAACAAGGCCGACGCCGCCGTGCTCGGCCAGACCGATTCCATCGCCTGGACCTTCAACATCCGCGGCAGCGACATCAGCCACAATCCAGTGGCCCTAGCCTTCGCGCTGCTGCCGGCCACGGGCAAGCCGACGCTCTTCATCGACGGACGCAAGCTCTCCAATGCCGTGCGCGACGCACTCTCCGAACTGGCCGAGATCCGCGAGCCCGCGGCGCTTACCGCCAGCCTCGCCGCGCTCGGCAAGGCCGGCGCCAAGGTGATGCTCGACCCCGCGACGACGGCGGACGCCATCGCCGCAGCGATCCGTCAAGCCGGCGGCACGATCACCGAGGCGGCCGACCCGGCGGTGCTGCCCAAGGCGCGCAAGAACGCCACCGAGCTTGACGGCGCCCGTCGCGCCCATATCCGTGACGGCGCCGCGATGGTGCGCTTCCTCGCCTGGATGGACCGGGTGGGACCGACGGGCACCATCGACGAGATCGCGGCCGCCGAGAAGCTCCGCGCCTTCCGCGCCGAGACCGCGGCCCAGGACGGCTCGGAGCTGGTCGACATTTCCTTCGACACCATCTCCGGCGCCGGCCCCAACGGCGCCATCGTCCACTACCGCGTCTCGCCGAGGACGACGCGCGTCATCGCTCCCGACACGCTCTATCTGGTCGATTCCGGTGCGCAGTACCGCGACGGCACCACCGACATCACCCGCACGATTCCTGTTGGCGCGCCAAGCGCCGAGATGCGCGACCGCTTCACCCGCGTGCTCAAGGGCCATCTCGCGGTCGCCATGGCGCGCTTTCCCGCCGGCACGTCGGGCGCCCAGATCGACACGCTGGCGCGGCAATGGCTGTGGGCCGCGGGGCTCGACTTCGACCACGGCACCGGCCACGGCATCGGCTCGTTCCTCAACGTTCATGAGGGACCGGCGCGCATATCCAAGCTCGGCACGGTGCCGCTCGAGGCCGGCATGATCCTTTCCGACGAGCCCGGCTACTACAAGACCGGCGCCTACGGCATCCGCATCGAGAACCTGATCGTGGTCACGGCGCCGCAAGAGATCGCCGGTGGCGACCGGCCGATGCTGGGCTTCGAGACGATCACCTTCGCCCCCATCGACCGGCGGCTGATCGAGCCGGCGTTGATGAGCCCGCAAGAGATCGCCTGGCTCGACGCCTATCACGCCAGCCTGCCGGAGAAACTCGGCCATCTGCTCGACGCGGACGAGCGAGCCTGGCTGGCCGAGGCCTGCCGGCCGCTGGCCTGAGGCCGACAGTCGGTGCCCGCGGCGCGCCTCGCCTGCCTGCCCTGGTACGAACTGCCGGAAACGCGCGCTGCGCAGGACGCCCTGTGGACGATCATCGCCCGCCACCTGCGCCGGCAGGGCATCGGCGGCGTTCCTTCTCGTCTGACTCGCGGCCGGCCCGTGCCGGCATTGCTCGCCGACCCGCGCCTGCTGTTCGGCCAGTGCTGCGGCTATGACGTCGTCTACGGTTTTGCCGATTGCCTGACGGTGCTCGCCACCCCCGACTACGACGCCGAGGGCTGCGAGGACGCCAACTATCGCAGTTTCATCCTTGTGCCGGCCGACTCCCCGGCGACCACCCTGGACGACCTCGGCGGCCGCACCTGCGCCATCAACGGTTTCAATTCCCACTCCGGCGCGAACGCGCTGCGCGCTCTGGTGGCGCCGCTCAGCCGCAACGGCCGCTTCTTCGCCGCGGTGAAGGTGAGCGGCGCCCACATGGCGAGCCTCGCCATGCTGCAGACCGGCCAGGCCGACGTGATGGCCATGGATTGCGTGCTTCACGCGCTCCTTGCCCTCCACCGGCCGCAGGCGCTGGCGGGAACGCGCATCCTCTGCCGCAGCGACCCGGCGCCGGCACCGCCATTCGTCACCGCCTCCACCGCCGATGCGGCAATGACAGGGCGCCTGCGGACGGCGCTTTCCGACGCCTTTTCCGACGGCGACGCGGCCGCCCCTTGCGAGGCGCTGCTGCTGCCCCGAGTCGCGTTCAGGCCGGCCACGGACTATGCAAGGATCGTATCGACCGAGGCGGCGGCGCTCGCCTACGGCTATATGGAACTGCACGCCACAAGTGCCGCGCTCGTGCGGTGAACTTGTCGAGACGCATTCATGGGAGGGTACGCATGCCCGCGGGACAGATCGAAAAGGTTGCGCTCGGCCGCACCGGCCTGACCGTGACGAAGCTCGGCTTCGGCAGCTCCGGTCTCGGCGACATGCCGGGAACCTTCGGTTACGCGGTCGACGCCGACCGGGCCATGGCGACGCTGAAGGCGATCTTCGCCAGTCCGGCGAATTTCCTCGACACGGCGCGCATCTATGGCCACGGGCGCAGCGAGCAGCGCATCGCCGCCGCGATCCGCGAGATCGGCGGCCTGCCGGAGGGATTCATCCTCGTCTCGAAGGCCGACCGCGATTTTGAGACCAATGTCTGCGATGGCCCCCGGGTGCGACGCTCGCTGGAGCAAAGCCTGGAGACGCTGGGCCTCGATGAGCTTCCGCTGCTGAGCCTGCACGACATTGAGTATGTCGCCGACAAGAACGACCTCACCAAGCCGGGCGGCGCCCTGACCGAGCTCTTCAAGCTCAAGGAGGAAGGGCTGGTCGGCGCCGTCGGACTGGCGGCCGGTCGCGTCGACCTGATGATGCCGCTGCTGAAGGATTGGGACTTCGACGCGATCATGACCCACAACCGCTTCATGCTTCCCAACCGCAGTGCCGAGCCGATGATCGACTTCTGCGCCGGCAGGGGCATCGCGGTGCTCAACGCCGCGCCCTATGCCGGCGGCGTGCTGGCCAAGGGGACGGGGACGTACAAGAAATTCACCTATCAGGACGCCTCGGAGGAGATGCTGAGCCCGATCAAGCGCATCGAGGAGATCTGCGACCGATACGGCGTACCGACCGGCGCCGCCGCGCTGCAATTCTCCATGCGCGACGAGCGCGTGACCTCAACCGTCGTCGGCGTCACCAAGCCGGAGCGCGTCGCCCAGACGCTGGAATGGGCGGAATGGGACATCCCGCAGGCGGCGTGGGACGAACTGCTCGCCCTGCCCTATGCGAGCGAAGACCCCGAGGCGACGCGAAAGTTCACGCAGGGCTGACAAGCCAGGAGTGAGGCGGTGGTGACCGGCCTCATCCTGAGGTGGCTGCCGAAGGGAGCTCCTCGAAGGATGAGGGCATCATGGTTCGAGGCTTGCTGCGCTCGCACCTTACCATGAGGATTGAAGCGCGTGGCCGCCTTCAACCCCCTGACGCCGGCAGCTTGCCGCTGTCCTCGGCCTGAGTGCGCAGACGCTCGATCTCGGCGCCGACGCGCGCGACGTCCGGTACGCCGGCCAGTACCTCGCGCATGGTGTCGGTGCCTTCGATGAGCAGGCTGATGGTGCCGGAGCCGCCCTCGCCTTCCACCCGCTCGACGCCACGGATTGCCTTGAGGTCAAGCGAGCGCACGCTGCGCTTGACCCCGCCGGAGATGATCAGGACACGCTCCTCGGAGAGCGCATAGACGGTGCCGCCGCCGGTGCGCCAGCTCCTGATCCCGGCCACCACCATGCCGGCGCCGACCGCGATGAAGGGGATGCCGAAGAGCGGGAAGAACAGACCGAAGGCGCCGCTCGACACGCCACGGGTCATCAGCCACGCGGCCGACGTCCAGAACACGGCGAAACCGCCGAAGATGAGGCCGAAGACGATACGACCGAGCGCCGGGGCGGCGCGCGCCTTGCCAATCGCCCTGTCCGCCCAGACCAGCCGCTCATGCGGGCGCATCTCCTGCCGCGCGATATCGAGCGGGCTTGTCCCCGGACTATCTCGTTCAGAACCGCTCATTCTTCGCCCCCCAATGCAGACGTCGCTCAATCCTCGCCGATGAGCTTGAACCAGCCGGCCTCGTCGATGACCTCAACGCCGTGCCTCTCGGCATCCTTGAGCTTGGAGCCGGCGCCCGGCCCGGCGACCACCAGATCGGTCTTCTTCGACACCGAGCCGGAGACCTTGGCGCCCAGGCGCTCGGCCATGGCCTTGGCCTCGTCGCGGCTCATGCGCTCCAGCGAACCGGTGAAGACGACGGTCTTGCCGGCGACCGGCGTCTCGGTCGCCGCCTGCTCGGCGTCGCTGATCTCCGTCATCTGCCCGACCAGCGCCTCGACCACGTCGCGATTGTGGCTCTCGCCGAAATAGCGGGCGATGGCTTCGACGACCGTCTCGCCGATCTGGTCGATGGCATCCATCTCGGTTCGCGCCGCCTCATCGCCCGCGGCGATCTTCAGCGCCGCATCGTGGAAGGCGTCCCAGGTGCCATAAGCGCGGGCGAGCTGGCGCGCCGTCGTCTCGCCGACATGACGGATGCCGAGCGCATTGATGAAGCGCTCGAGCGCGATGGTGCGGCGCGCGTCGATTGCGGCGAAGAGGTTGCCGACCGAGGTCTCGCCGAAGCCTTCGCGCGTCTTGAGCACGCCGCCTTTTTCCGCGTCGCGCGCGGCCAGCGTGAAGATGTCGGCCGGAGCCTTGACCGGCAGGTCCGGCTCCTCGTCGTAGAAATATTCGATCTGCCTGGCGCCGAGCCCCTCGATATCGAAGGCGGAGCGCGAGACGAAATGCATCAGGTGCTCCTTGCGCTGGAAGGGACAGGCGAACTCGCCCGAGCAGCGGCGCACGATCCCCTCCCCGCCGGTTGCGATCTCCTCCCGCACCACATCGGTCTTCAGGGGGCACGGACAGATTTTCGGAAAGTCATAGGGCTTGGCGCCCTTGGGCCGCGCCGAGAGGTCGACGTCGAGCACCTGGGGGATGACGTCGCCGGCGCGCTGGATGCCGACCGTGTCGCCAATACGAATGTCGATGGGCTTGCCGTCCTTGTCCATGCGCAGCGGCAGCGGCTGGCCGTCGCGGCCGAAGCCACGGATGAAGTCCTCGTTGTGGAGCGTGGCGTTGACGACGGTGACGCCGCCGACATTGACCGACTCCAGCCGCGCCACCGGAGTCAGTGCGCCGGTGCGGCCGACCTGGATGTCGATGCCGACGACCTTTGTAGTGGCGCGCTCGGCAGCGAACTTGTGAGCAATCGCCCAGCGCGGCGAGGCGCTGCGGATGCCAAGCCGCTCCTGCAGCGCCAGAGAGTCGACCTTGTAGACGACGCCGTCGATATCATAGGGGAGCGACGCGCGCTGCCTCTCGATCTCGGCATAGACGGCGAGCGCCTCGGCGACACCGGCTGAGCGCCGCATCAGCGGATTGACTGGAAAGCCCCATTTGCCGAATGCTTCCACGACCCCGAACTGAGTATCCGCGGGAAGCGTACTGCTTTCGCCCCAGGCATAGGCGAAGAAGCGCAAGGGCCGCGAAGCGGTGACCGCCGGGTCCTTCTGGCGCAGCGATCCGGCGGCGGTGTTGCGCGCATTGGCGTAGGGCTCGGCGCCGGCCGCCGTCTGCTGGCGGTTAAGCTCGAGGAAATCCTCCTTGCGGAAATAGATCTCGCCGCGCACCTCGATGAGGTCGGGCGCCGCCTTTGGCAAGGATTGCGGAATATCCCTGATGGTGCGGACGTTGGCGGTGACGTCCTCGCCGCTGACGCCGTCGCCGCGGGTGGCGCCCTGGACGAGCTTCCGATCGACGTAGCGCAGCGAGATCGACAGGCCGTCGATCTTGGGCTCGGCGGTGAGCGCGACCGCCTCGTCGCGCTTGAGCCCCAGGAAGCGCTGCACCTGCTCGATGAAGCCTCTCACGTCGTCGTCCGTATAGGCCTTCTCCAGCGACAGCATGGGGACGGCGTGGCGGACCGTGGCGAACTTGCCGGACGGCGCGCCGCTGACGCGATCGGTGGGGCTGTCGGAACGCTTGAGATCGCGAAAGCGCGCCTCGATGGCCGCATTGCGCCGGCGCAGCGCGTCGTATTCCGCGTCGGTGACGGTCGGCGCATCCTGCTCGTAGTAGCGCCGGTCGTGGCTGGCGATTTCGCCCGCCAGGCGCTTCAGCTCGGCGGCGGCCTCCGCCTCGCTGAGGTCTTCGACCGGTTTTGTGGTCAGGACCGCTTTCGCCACTGCAGCGCCTCCTCGAACCCTGGGAGATTTGCCCGAGCCGGGCCGCCGGGCAAGAGCCTAGCTGGACCCGCCGGCTGGTTCCGGCGCGTGCACGCCCCTCAAGGCCACGATCAGGCCGATGACGAAGAGAAAAGCGCCGAGCAGGAAGGCGGCGCCCGGCAGGTGGACGGGGGTCACCGGGCCGATGAAATAGCCGAACACCGAGCCGGCAACCGGCGGGCCGATGATGCCGGTGACGGTCTGGGCGCTGGAGATGGCGCCTTGCAGGATGCCCTGCTCGTTGGGAGGCACCTGGCGCGTGATCAGCGATTGCACGGCCGGCGCGGTCAGGCCCCAGCCGAGCACATAGGGAACGATGATGACGTAGATCATCCACGCTTGCGACGAGAAGGCGATGCCGACCATGCAGATGGCGGCGACGGTGAAGCCGATGTTGATGGTGACGCGCTCGCCGATCTTGGGCACGACGACGCGCACCAGACCGCCCTGGGTGATGACCACCAGCACCCCGACCACAGCCAGCGAGATGCCGACCTGATAGGCCGTCCAGCCGAAGCGGTAGCCGGTATAGAGCACCCAGTTGGCCTCCAGCATGCGCTCGGCAAGCTGGGCGATGACGAACAGGGAGAGCAGCGCCAGCACGGCCTTGTAGCGCAGGACCACGATGAAGGCGCCGATCGGGTTGGCTTCCTTCAGACGGAAGGGACGCCGGTGGGCGTGGTCGAGCGACTCGGGCAGCAGGAAGAAGGCGAAGACGAAGGCGATGACGCTGACCCCGGCCGCCGCATAGAACGGCACGCGCGAGCCGAACTCGCCGAGCACGCCACCGACCAGTGGGCCGGCAATGAAGCCGACGCCGAAGGCGGCGCCGATGAGGCCGAAATTCGCCGCCCGTTTCTCCGGCGGCGTGATGTCGGCGATATAGGCAGTCGCAGTTGCCACCGACGCCCCCATGATGCCGCCGATGATGCGCGCCACCGCGACGATCCACAGGTTCGGCGCCACCGCCAGCAGGATGTAGTCGACACCGAGGCCGGCGAGCGAGATCAGCATGATCGGCCGCCGACCAAAACGGTCCGACAGCGCGCCGAAGGCCGGCCCGAAGAGGAACTGCATCAGCGCGTAGAGCGACAGCAGCAGGCCGTAGAGGGTGGCGGCCTTGCCGACCGCGTCGCCGCTGAGCTCCTTCACCAAGAGCGGGATCACCGGCAGCATGACGCCGATGCCGAAGACGTAGATGACCATCGTCGCGAAGAGGACGATGATGCTGGTGCGCTGCTGCATCAGACCACGGCCCTCCGTCGAGGCCGCACGTCATGCGGGAAACCGGGAGGGCCCCGGCGGCCTCCGCCGCCCGCTCGCCCCGATTTTCCCGCGCATTGCCGCATTGCCGACTCCAGTTCACCGCGTCGCCGGCCGTTTCAGACACGATTGCGGGCGATTAGGCAAGCCGTACGGCTGCCGCACCCAAGGGAGGGAGCGGCATTTCCTCGGCCTCATCCTGAGGAGGCCGCCGCAGGCGGCCCTCGAAGGATGGCCTCATGGTTCGAGGCGTGCGTTCAGCGCGCACCTCACCAATGAGAGTTGGAAGACTCACGCAGCGCCGAGGATCAGCCGATCGGCGGCCGCCCGCGCCTCTTCAGTAATGACGGCGCCGGCCAGCATGCGGGCGATCTCCTCGCGCCGGCGCACGGCATCGAGCGGCGTGACGCTGGTGGTGACCGCCTTGCCGCCACGAACCGTCTGCTTGGCAACCAGGAGATGGACGCCGGCCCGCGCCGCCACCTGCGGCGCATGGGTGACGGTCAGCACCTGCACGCGCGTCGCAAGCCGCGCCAAGCGCACGCCGATGGCGTCGGCAACGGCACCGCCGACGGCGGTATCGATCTCGTCGAAGATGAGGGTCGGCGCCGAACCGCGATCGGCGAGCGCCACCTTGAGCGCCAGCAGGAAGCGCGACAGCTCGCCGCCCGAGGCGACCTTCATCAGCGGTCCCGGCTGCGTGCCGGGATTGGTGCGCACATGGAAGGAGACATCGTCGATGCCGGTCTCGCCGGGCTGGTCTGGATCGCTGACGATCTCGACGATGAAGGCCGCCTGCTCCAGCTTGAGCGCCGGCAGCTCGGCGGCGACGGCCTTTTCCAGATGCTTGGCGGCGGCGCAGCGCTCCTTGGAGAGCGCCATGGCGGCAGCGTCGTATTCGGCGCGCGCCGCTTCCGCCGCCTTCTCGAGCTGAGCCAGCCGCTCCTCGCCGGATTCGAGCGCCGCCAGATCGCCCGCCATGCGGACGGCAAGCGCCGGCAGGTCGGCGACGGTGACCTGATGCTTGCGGGCGGCGGCCCTCAGCGCAAACAGGCGCTCTTCCGCGCGCTCCAGCTCACGCGGGTCGAAATCGGTTGCCGCCATTGCCCGGCGAAGCCCCTGCTCGGCCTCCTCCAGCGCGGCAAGCGCCTTGTCGAGGGCGGCGACCGCGTCGTCGAGCAGGCCACCGGCCTCGGGCACCTTGCGCTCCAGCCGGCGGACCAGACTTGCCAGGATCGGCACCGGCGAGGCGCCGCCGGCCACCGTCTCATGGGCCTCGGCGATATCGCCGGCGATCTTCTCGGCACGCATCATCTGCTGGCGCCGATCGGCCAGCGCGTCTTCCTCGTCGGGCTGCGGCGCCAGCGCCGCCAGTTCGTCGACCGCAGCACGCAGATAGTCCGCTTCGGCGCGGGCCGAGGCGATCTGGCGCCTGAGTTCGGCCAGCGCGGCATTGGCCCGCCGCCAGCCGGCACACGCCGCGGCGACGGCCGCGCGCTCGTCATCGAGCCGGCCGAAGGCATCGAGCAGCGCCCGGTGGGCGCTCGGATCGACCATGGCGCGGTCGGCATGCTGGCCGTGAATCTCGACCAGCGCGGCGCCGACCTGGCGCAACAGCACGACCGACACCGGAGAATCGTTGACGAAGGCACGGCTGCGCCCATCGGCCCCCTGCACGCGGCGGAGAATCAGGTCGCCATCGGCCTCGATGCCGCTGTCGGCAAGGATCGCCCGCACCGGATGGTCGGCGGCCACGTCGAAGATGGCGGTCACGTCGCCCTGGGGGCTGTCGTCGCGCACCAGCGAGGCATCGCCGCGTCCGCCCAGCGCCAGCGACAGGGCATCGAGCAGGATGGACTTGCCGGCACCGGTTTCGCCGGTGAACGCCGTCAGCCCGGCGGCGAAGTCCGTGCTCAGGCGGTCGATGATGACGATATCGCGTATGGCAAGGGCGACGAGCATGGCCGCTCCGGCAAGCAGCGGAACCGAATCAGCTGGTATTCTTGCCGGCAAACGCCTTGCTGATCCACGACCCAGCGTTCTCGCGCGGCTCCAGGCCGCCGGTCTGGATGAGCTTGTAGGCGTCCTTGTACCAGGAGCTGTCGGGGAAATTGTGCCCGAGCACCGCGGTCGCGGTCTGCGCCTCGCCGGTCAGGCCGAGCGCCATGTTGGCCTCCGCCAGCCGCTCCAGCGCTTCCTCGACGTGGCGCGTCGTCTGGTACTGGGTGACCACGATCTTGAAGCGGTTGATCGCCGCCAGATAGTTGCGCTGCTCGAGATAGTAGCGGCCGATCTGCATTTCCTTGCCGGCGAGCTGATCGTTGCAGGCGATGATCTTGGCCTTGGCGTCGGTGATGTATTCCGAATCCGGATAGTTGTTGACGATCTCCTCGAAGGCGGCGAGCGCCTTCCTGGTCATGTCCTGATCGCGGGTGACGTCCGGCATCCGACGGAAATAGGACAGGCCGATCAGATAGTTCGCATAGGCCGCGTCCGGGCTGCCGGGATAGAGCGACAGGTAGCGCTGGCCGGAGTTGACCGCCGTGTCGAAATCACCCTGCTTGTAGCTGGTGAAGGTCGACATGATCAGCGCCTTGCGGGCCAGTTCCGAATAGGGATGCTGGCGATCGACCTCGTCGAAGCTCTTGGTCGCGTCCTTGAGCTTGCCGCCGTTCATGTAGGCAAGCCCCTCATTGTAGAGGTTGCCGGCCGGCTGATCGTCGGCAAAGGCATTCGGCGTGCCCTCGGTCGATTTCGAGCACGCCGCCAGCCCCACCAAGGCCAGCCCGAGAAGCGCCCACCGCAGCCGCGCCAGCCGCTGCATGGTCCGCGGCCCACCAAAGCAATCGAATCCCGGTCGCACGCCCTGCCCGCCTCTCGTCTGCATCATAATCCGAGCCGCAGTCTTCTAGCCGAAAACCGCCGGCTTCGCCATGTCTCCGGGATCACACGGATTTGTGGCAATTTCCGGCCGCGCCGCAAAAATGCACTGCAATGGGAAATCAGGCCGCTTCCGGACCGGCCACGGCCGTTTCCAGCCCGGCACGCCCGCCGACCTCGCGCCGTTCGCCGACATCGGCATCGCTGACCCAAGCCCATGCGCTCTCGTCCGAAAGCAGCGCCGCCAGCGCCGCGACATTGAGCTTGTGGCCGCCGCGATAGGAGCGATAGAGGCCGCGGATCGGGGCGCCTGCCAGCGCCAGGTCGCCGACGGTATCCAGCGCCTTGTGGCGCACGCACTCGTCGACAAAGCGCAGGCCCTCCGGGTTGATCACCCGCTCGTCGCTGATGACGACGGAATTGTCGAGCGAGGCACCCTGGGCCAGGCCGCGCGACCACAGCTGCTCGACATCGGCGAGGAAGCCGAAGGTGCGCGCCCGCGCCAGCTCGCGCCGGAACACTTCGCCGTCGATATCGGCGGCAAACTGCTGACGCCCGACCAGCGGATTGGCGAACTCGATCTCGACCTCGATGCGCGTGCCGTCATAGGGCAGGAACTCGGCGCGGGCCGCGCCGGAGCGCACCGTTACCGGACGCAACACCTTGATGAAGCTGCGCGGCGCATCGAGCGCTGCGATGCCGGCCTCGTCGAGAGCCTGTAGAAACGCGCCGGCGCTGCCGTCCATTACCGGCACCTCGGGCCCGTCGATCTCGATCGTCGCGTTATCGACATCAAGCGCCCTGAGGGTCGCCATCAGATGCTCGATCGTCGCCACCGAAGATCCGTTGAAGCCAACCACCGTGCACGAATCGGTGGCGCTGACATTGGTATAGTGCGCGCGCACCGGCTCATGGCCGTCAGCGTCGCTCACGCGCTGGAAACAGATGCCGCTGCCCGCCTCTGCGGGATGGATGGTCAGCGACGCCGGGCGACCGCTATGGACACCGATGCCCGAAACCGTCGTGCTGCGGCGCAGCGTGTTTTGTCGTCCCGATGACCGGCTGCCCGCCATGCTCACGTTACCCGCCCCCAGAAAACCCGATTCCCGCCACAACGGTGGCAAGACTAGTCGGGGCCGGAGGTGCCGCCAAATCACGCTTTCTAACCCATTGTAACGGCCGATCGCCCGGCGGCCGGGACGATCAACCCAATCATTTCAGAGGGTTATAGCCGGACCGCCGCCCGTGGGCGGCGGTCCCTGACAGGTCCGTGAGCGTTCCCGACCTAGTTCGCCTGGCGGCGCAGGAAGGCCGGGATCTCCAGTTCGTCATCGGCAGGCCGTCCATCGCGCGGCTGCGGCCGGCCGTGGGGATCGAGATTGCCGGCGCGCGGCCGGTAGAGGCCGTCCTGCGAGGCGGCCGCACGGTCAGGCTGTTGACGCGGCTGCGGCGGCACGGCGGGCCGCTGTTGCGCCTGCGGCTGGCCCGCACGCGGCGCCACGCGCTCCGGCGCGCGGGACGGCGCACCGGCACCGATCGGATCGTCCTCACGCCGGCCGAGACCGACGCTCGCCAGACGACGCAGCAGGCTCATCGGACCGCGATCGGCCTCGTGGGCGGGCTGCTGCGGCGCACGCTGTGCCGCCTCGTACTGCCGGCGGGCGACGGGCGGAAAGTCCTCGACCCGCGGGATTCGCTTCGGCGGCTGCTCCGGCGCCGGCGGGATGTAGGGCTCATCGGCCACCGACTCGCTGATATCGTCCTCAGCCGACAGCGCCTCCTGCTCGATGTCGGCCATGCCGTAGTCCACCGCTGGGGCCGGATCGAGCGGTGCGATCGTGATGCCGGTGTCGCGGCTGGCCGACGAGGGCGTTTCGGCGGCGGCACGCCCGACGGCGGAGGCAAAGGCATCGCGCGCCAGTGTCGTGGTCTCCCGCTTGGGCGCCAGCACGGTGTCGGCGGCCGGCTGGGCCTGGGCAACGGCAGGCTGTGCCGCCTGCGGGGCCGGTTGCGGCGTCTGGGCCAGGGCGGGCTGCGGCTGGGCCACCGGCTTGGCGGCGGCAGGCGCGGCCTGCGCGATCGAGCGCAGGCGCTGGCTCATTTCGGCGGTGCGCACCTCGACCGGAGCAGCCTCGTCGCGGGCGATGCTGTCGATGCCTGTGGCGACCACCGACACGCGGATGATGCCTTCCAGCTCCTCCTCGAAGGTCGCGCCGAGGATGATGTTGGCTTCGGGGTCGACCTCCTCGCGGATGCGGGTTGCCGCCTCGTCGACCTCGAACAGGGTGAGGTCGCGGCCGCCGGTAATCGAGATCAGCAGGCCACGGGCCCCCTTCATCGAGGTTTCGTCGAGCAGCGGGTTGGCGATGGCCGCTTCCGCCGCCTGGATGGCGCGACGGTCGCCGGAGGCTTCGCCGGTGCCCATCATCGCCTTGCCCATCTCGCGCATGACCGAGCGCACGTCGGCGAAATCGAGGTTGATCAGACCTTCCTTGACCATCAGGTCGGTGATGCAGGCCACGCCCGAATAGAGCACCTGGTCGGCCATGGCGAAGGCGTCGGCGAAGGTGGTCTTCTCGTTGGCGATGCGGAAGAGGTTCTGATTGGGGATGACGATCAGCGTGTCGACGCAGGCCTGCAGTTCCTGGATGCCCGCATCGGCAACCCGCATACGCCGCTGGCCCTCGAACTGGAACGGCTTGGTGACCACGCCCACGGTCAGGATGCCCGCCTCGCGCGCCGCCCGCGCGATGATCGGGGCGGCCCCGGTGCCGGTGCCGCCGCCCATGCCGGCGGTGACGAAGACCATGTGCGAGCCCGACAGGTGGTCGGTGATCTCGTCGATCGCCTCCTCCGCCGCGGCCCGCCCGATCTCGGGCTGGGAGCCGGCGCCGAGACCCTCGGTGACGGCCACACCCATCTGGATGAGGCGTTCCGCCTTGGACGAGGACAGAGCCTGTGAGTCGGTGTTGGCGACCACGAACTCGCACCCGACCAGACCGGAGCGGATCATGTTGTTGACCGCGTTGCCGCCGGCGCCGCCGACGCCGAACACGGTGATCTTCGGCTTCAGTTCCTTGATATCGGGCATCTGCAGGTTGATCGTCATGTTAGCCTCGTCGTCTCTCAGTTCTTTCGGCCGTCCGCGCGTCCCGTCGGCCTGGTCCTTCTCCGTCGGAGACCGCCGCCGCGGCTCCAGCGCCCGCGCGGCGCCTAAAAGCTCTCCCTGAACCACTGACCGACCCGGGCGAAGTAGCCCCCCGTCCCGGTCATGGCCAAAGGCGTATCGGTTTCGTCGTCGAACTCACCCATCACAGCGACCTGTGGATAGACCAGCAGGCCGACGGCGGCGGCGAAGGCCGGGCCCCGCGCCGTTTCGGGCAGGCCGACAATGCCGAGCGGCCGCCCGTGACGGATATTGCGCGCCAGAATGCGTCGCGCCGCCTCGCCGATACCGTTGAGCTGACTGGCGCCGCCGACCAGAACCATGCGCCGGCCGACGAGGCCGGCGAAGCCGGAGGCATTGAGCCGGTCGCGCACCAGTTCGAGGGTCTCCTCGACGCGCGCCCGGATGATGCGGGTGAGCGCCGAGCGCGGCACGTGATTGGGCACCTGACGCTCGTCCTCGTCGCCGATCGGCGGCACGGCGAGCACGTCGCGCTCGTCGGCGAGGCCCGGCAGCGCGCTGCCGTAGATCGTCTTCAGGCGCTCGGCGTCCTCAATGCGGGTCGACAGGCCGCGGGCGATATCGGTGGTGATGTGGTGGCCGCCGACGGCGATGGCGTCGACATGAACGAACTGGCCGCGGCTGAACACGGCGATGGAGGTAGTGCCGCCGCCGAAATCGATGACCGCGCAGCCAAGCTCGGCCTCGTCGTCGACCAGGGTCGACAGGCCGCTGGCATAGGGCGCGGCAACCATCGCCGCCACCGACAGGTGGCAGCGGTTGATGCACAATTCGAAGTTGGCCAGCGGCGGCGCATCGCCCGTGACGACATGCATGTCGACACCCAGCCTGCGGCCGACCATGTCGTGCGGATCGGCAATGCCGCCCTCGCCGTCGAGCGAGTAGCCGATCGGCAGCGAGTGCACGGCGGCGCGCCCTTCGCTGATCGAGTGACGGCGGCCTTCGGCGAGTACCCGGCGGATATCGCCGTCGGCGACCTCGACGCCGGGAAGCGACACCGAGGCGGCATAGCTTTCGCTCGCCAGCCGCCCGCAGGTGACGCTGACGATCAGCGATTCGACCGTGACGCCGGCCTGGCGCTCGGCCGCATCGACGGCGCAGCGGATGGCCTGCTCGGCCGCCTCGAGATTGGTGACCACGCCCGACTTGATGCCGCGCGAGCGCTGATGACTGATGCCCAGCACCTCGATGGCATGGGTGCGGCCGCGCAGCGCCTCCCCCGGCGCGGTGGGCGTCAGCCGGGCGATCAGGCAGACGACCTTGCTCGAGCCGACGTCGAGGATCGACACGACTTGCGCGCGGCGCGACAGGCCGCGGCCATGCTGATCCGATTTGCCGAAGAGGTGCATCAGGTATTCGTCCTCTGGCGGCGCGCGAGCTTTTCGCGCTCTTTGAGCAGGTCCTTGCGGGCGGCGAACCCCTTGTCGTCCAGCCGCACGATCATCTCTCCGGGCAGGCGCATGTCGACCGTGGTGATCTCGCGCGACAGCAGCTTCTTCTCGGCGTCGAGCGTCGCCACCGTGGCCAGCGCCGCCGCCGGCTTGTCGGCCGGCAGCATCAGTTCGATGCCGCCGTCGAGCACGACGTTCCAGCGCTCGCCGGAGATGAGCACCCCGGCGCGCACGCGATTGGCGATGTCCGGCTGGCCGTTGATCAGGGCGACAAACTGTTGCGCTTTGTCCGCCGCGCCCGGGCCGACGACGAAGGGCAGATGGGCGTAGCGCTCATCGACGGCGTCGGTGATCACGTTGCCGGCGGCATCGACAAGCGACAGCTCCTCGCCGTGCTGCCAGAGGGCAAAGGGCGTGCGCTCGGCGATGACGACTTCGAGCGTGTTGGGGAAGAGCTTCTTGAGGGTGACGTGATCCACCCACGGCAGCAGAGTGACGCGGGCGCGCGCCGCGTCGACGTCGAAGGTGAGCAGCGAGGGATCGTCCTTGATGTCCAGCCGGTCGAGCACGGCGAGTTCCGAGGTCTCGCTCTGACCGGTGATCTTCACCTCGGTGATGGCGAGCCCGGACCAGGCGCTGACGGCCGAAACGACACTGAGCGCCCGCCCGCCGGTAACCGCGCCGGCGACCGCCGTGGCAACGGCAAAAGCCAGCAGAGCCTTGAGCCCGAAGCGGTGCGGCAGGCGCCACTGGCGGCGCTGCAGGGCACGCGCCGGACGGCGCAGGAAACGCGGCAGCACAGGCAGACGCAGCGGCGCCGCCGCCCCAGGGGCAGCGGTCGTGGCACCGGACAGGTCAGTTCCTAGCGGCCGCAAGAGGCGTCCTCCACCATCCACCGCACGAGTTTCCCGAACACCATGCCGCCAAAGGCCGCAATGTCGGGAACCAGCGACGTCGCCGTCATGCCGGGCTGCGTGTTGACTTCGAGGCAGACCACACCGTCCATGCCCTCCAGCCGGTCGTCGTAGCGGAAGTCGGCCCGACTGACCCCACGGCAGCCCAAAGCCTGATGGGCGCGTAGGGCAAGCATCTGTACATTTTGGTAAATATTCGGTGAAATTTGCGCCGGCAGGACGTGCCGCGATCCGCCCGCGTCATATTTGGCGTGGTAATCGTAAAATCCGGTTTCCGTAAAGATATCAATAATATCGAGAGGTTCGTTGCCACGGACCGCGCAGGTCAGCTCGCGCCCGGCGACGTAACGTTCGACCATGACCGTGTCGCCATAGGGCCAATCGTCGGAATTGAGCGCCTGCGGCGGGTGAGTCGCGTCCGCCTTGACGACATGGACGCCGAAGGTCGAGCCCTCCGCCGGCGGCTTGACCACATAGGGCGGCGCCATGACGTGGGCCTCGGCCGCCTTGAAGCGGTTGACCAGGATCGATTCGGCGACCGGAATGCCGGCCGCCTTCATTACGTCCTTGGCGAGCGGCTTGCTCATGGCCAGCGCCGAGGAGAGCACGCCGGAATGGGTGTAGGGGATGGCGAGCACCTCCAGGACGCCCTGGACGCAGCCGTCCTCGCCATAGGGGCCGTGCAGCGCGTTGAAGGCGACATCGGGGCGGAGATCGGACAGCACGCTGGCGATATCGCGTGCGACATCGATGCGGGTGACGCGGTAGCCCTCGCCCTCCAGAGCATCGGCACATGCCTTGCCCGAGGCGAGCGATACCGGCCGCTCGCTCGACCAGCCGCCCATCAGAACTGCAACGTGCGTGACCACCGACCCCTGGACCCACCACTGACGAATCGCACCACTGGGCAATATGGCGTCGGAAATGGTTAACAATCGTTAACCAAAGGCCGCCTGGTGGCACTTTCTGCGAAATTTCGCTGGCTGTTGCGGCCGGGACTCAGGTGAGCGGCGGCACGGCGGACAACGGTGCGTCAGGCGAGCGCCGAGCGGACGTCGGTGCGGGCGAAATCCTCGCCCTTGAAGAGCAGCGGCTCGGCCTTGTCACGCGCCAGCGCATAAGCAAAGCAATCGCCGAAATTCAGGCCCGCCGGATGGCCACTGCCCCGCCCGTAGTCGCGATAGGCCTCACGCGCGATGCGCGCCTGGGCTTCGGTAACGGGCTCGATGGTGATCGCCGCGTCGCGGATCGCGTCATCCAGGCGGCGTCCCGCGGACGGGTGCTGCCGGTTGTCGACAACAATCGCGATTTCGAGAAACGTCGCCGCCGACAGGCGGCGAACCGACGTACTCTCAATGGCGGTCGCATAAAGCGGGGCATCCGGCTCGTCGAGAAGAATCGCTACAATTGCCGACACATCAATGATCATTTCGGCAAGCCCGTCTCACGATCGTAGAGACCGTTCTCGCCGTAGAGCGCCTTGTCCATATCCAGGCCCTTGAGCAACGGCGCGGTCTCTCGACCGATTTCAAGTAGTCGCTCCGCGACGCCTTTGCGCTTCTTGAGCTTCTCGATCCGGTCGCGAACGGCGACGGTGATGGCCTCCGTCTGGCCCTCGCCGGCTAGTTCGGCGAGTTCGCGGATCAGGCGCAGGCTCTCTTCGTTCTTGATGTTGATGCCCATGGCAGTACCTTTCTACCCGGTGAGGGTAGAAATATACCCAAAGCGCGGAATTTCAACGAAAATCAGAGCGTTCTGGGAAAGTTCTCAGCCGGCTTCGCCGAGCAACGGCGCCACGTCCTCTCCCGGCAGGAAACGGCCGACCCGTTTGATCTCCCACTCAAGGCGAACGCCGCTCGACGCCAGCACACGGGCCCGCACCGTCTCGCCGAGACGTTCCAGCTCGGTGGCTGTGGCAGCACCGGTGTTGATGAGGAAGTTGCAGTGCATCTCCGAGACCATGGCGCCGCCGACATGGAGGCCCCGGCAGCCGGCAGCGTCGATGAGCTGCCAGGCCTTGCCGCCCGGCGGATTGGTGAAGGTCGAGCCGCCGGTCTTCTCGCGGATCGGCTGGGCGCGCTCGCGATGCGCCTCGACCCCGTCCATCGCCGCCTTGATCTCGGCCTGGGGCGCCGGCGTGCCCTGAAAGACCGCCTCGGTGAAGATGAGATCGTCGGGCGCCCCGGCATGACGATAAGTGAAGCCCATCTGCGCGTTCGACAGAATGTGACGGCGCCCTTGCCGGTCGACGGCATGAACCTCGACCAGCCGCTGGCGCGTCTCGCCGTCATTGGCGCCAGCATTCATGCGGAGCGCCCCGCCGAGCGTGCCGGGAATGCCGTGATAGAAGGCGAAGCCGGCGAGCCCCTGCTCCAGCGCGAAGGCGGCGAGCCGCTTGTCGGGCAGCGCCGTGCCGGCACGGATGCGGTCGCCCTCCTCGCGCACCGCGTGGCCGAAGCCCTTGGCCGAGAGGCGGATGACGACGCCCGCGATGCCGCCATCGCGCACCAGCAGATTTGAGCCGACGCCGATGACGGTTACGGGCACGCCCGGATTCAGTTTCTGAAGAAACAGCGCGAGGTCGTCGGTGTCCGCCGGCTGGAACAGAAGCTCGGCCGGCCCGCCGACGCGGAACCAAGTGAACGGCGCCAGCGGCGCGTCCTCCGTCAGCCGCCCGCGGACGTCGGCGAAGTCACCGAAGCGATCACTATGCTGCATGTGATCACTTGTCCAATTCGGGATCGTGCGCCGTCAGCATGGCATCGACGACCTCCTCCAATAAATCGAGGTCGTGTTCATAAATCAGCCACAACGCCTCAGCATCTGTGCGATGGTAGGCATGTCGCAAATGGTTGCCGAGGTCAGCGACCTGACGCCAAGGAATAGCCCCGTGCTCCTCCTTCCATTCGTCAGGCACATGGCGTGACGCCTCACTCAGGATTTCCAGGAAGCGCTCAAAAGCAGCTCGGGTGGCGGGCTCGCCCTGCACCTGCTCAAACGTTTTCCCGTCCAAGAGTGCGCGAATTTCCTGAATGCACTTCTTAATGTCGCGCAGGCGCCAAATCGAACGATCTTTAGGCACGGAAGATCACCATTTCTTCGCCCTTGGCAGAGTCCAAGAAGTCTGCCTCCAAGCTCCGTCGCATGAATATATTAACTGGCAAGCCAACGTGATCCTCAACTTCATGTTCGACGGCGACTAAATCTAGCAAAGAGAACTTGCGCCCCTGCTCCACGTCAATAATCAGGTCGACATCGCTATCCATGCGATTGTCATTGCGAGCCCGTGAACCAAAAAGAGCCATGCTCGTCACGCCAAGCCTCACCAAAGCGGGCCCGATCTGCCGAAGCTCTTCGACGAGCTTCGCGCGTGTGATGTCTCTGCCAAGCGTGACTGCGTCGCTCATGACGACAATCTAGGCGCTGCCGCCGCGCTTCGCCAGTTCGCCGGGCAGCGCATAGGCCCACTGGCTGATCGAGCCGGCGCCGAGGCAGACGACGTAGTCGCCGGGTTTGGCCAGCGCCGCGATGGTCGGCGCCAGCGCTTCCGGTCCGGAGAGCGGCCGGGCGTCGCGATGGCCGCGCACGCGCAAGCCCTCGACCAGATGGTCGCGGTCGATGCCTTCGATTGGCGTCTCGCCAGCCGGATAGACCGGTGCCACGATGACCACGTCGGCGTCGTTGAAGCAGGTGCAGAACTGGTCGAAGAGGTCGCGCAGGCGCGTGTAGCGGTGCGGCTGGACGACGGCGATGACCTTGCCCTGCGCCACCGAGCGGGCGGCCCTGAGCACAGCGGAAATCTCGATCGGGTGGTGGCCGTAATCGTCGATGATCTCGACGCCGTTCCATGCGCCGGTGCGGGTGAAGCGGCGCTTGACCCCGCCAAAGCCGGCGAGCCCGGCGGAAATCGCGGCGTCGGAGACGCCGAGATGATGGGCGACGGCGAGCGCGCCGGTGGCGTTCTGGACATTGTGCTCGCCCGGCATGCCGATCGACAGGCCCTCGATCGCGCGGCGCTCGCCGCCCTGCCGGTCGCGGATGAGCGCGGTGAAGACCGAGCGGCCGCCGCTCACATGCAAATCGGTGTAGCGCACGTCCGCCTGCGGGCTGGCGCCATAGGTGACGATGCGGCGGTCCTCGATACGCCCGATCAGCGCCTGCACTTCCGGGTGGTCGATGCACATAACGGCGAAGCCGTAGAAGGGGACGTTCTCGACGAACTGATGGAAAGCCTCGCGCACGCGATCGAAGGTCTTGTAATGGTCGAGGTGCTCCGGGTCGATATTGGTGACAAGCGCCACGTCGGCCGGCAGCTTGATGAAGGTGCCGTCGGATTCGTCCGCCTCGACCACCATCCAGTCGCTGTCGCCCATGCGCGCATTGGTGCCGTAGGCGTTGATGATGCCGCCATTGATGACGGTGGGGTCGAAGCCGCCGGCATCGAGCAGCGCCGCCACCATCGAGGTGGTGGTGGTCTTGCCGTGGGTGCCGGCGACCGCCACCGCCTGTTTCAGCCGCATCAGTTCGGCCAGCATCTCGGCGCGGCGCACCACCGGCAGCAGGTGCTCGCGGGCGGCCTTGAGCTCGGGATTGTCGCGCTTGATCGCCGACGAGATGACCACCACGCGCGCCCCGCCGAGATTGGCGGCGTCGTGGCCGATGGCGATGGAAATCCCCTTCTCGCGCAGGCGCTGAACATTGGCATTGTCGGAAAGGTCGGAGCCCTGCACGCGGTAGCCAAGGTTTACCAGGACCTCGGCAATGCCGCTCATGCCGATGCCGCCGATGCCGACGAAATGCACCGGCCCGATGTCCAAACCCATTTTCACGGCGTCGCTCCTGCAGCCCGGCCGGCGGAGGCGCCGGCCGCGACACGCTCTACCACATCGGCGAGGCGTTTGACGGCATCCGGACGGCCGCATTTGTGCGACGCCTCGGCCGCCGCCCCGAGCCGCTCCGGGTCGCTCATCAGTGCCGCCAGATCGGCAGCGAGCCGTTCGGGGGTCATGTCCTTCTGCTCGACCATCCACCCACCGCCGGCCTTGGCGAGAACCATGGCGTTGGCCCTCTGGTCCTGATCGAGGGCGCCGGGCAGCGGAATCATGATGGCAGGCCGCCCGATGACGGTCAGTTCGGCAATGGTGGAGGCGCCCGACCGGCAGACCACGATGCAGGACTCGGCAATGCGCCGCGGCATGTCGTGGAAGAAGGGCGCCAGGGAGGCGTCGATGCCGAGGTCATCATAGATCGCCTTGACGCGCGCCAGATCCTCCGGGCGGCATTGCTGGACGACCTTCAGGCGTGCCCGCTCCGCCTCCGGCAGAAGCGCGACCGCCGGCGGCACCAGATCGGACAGGAAGCGCGCCCCCTGGCTTCCGCCGAAGATCAGCAGGCTGAACGGGTTGCGGTTCGGAATTGGCTGATAGGCGGTGCGCGCCGCTGCCAGGATGGCCCGGCGCACCGGATTGCCGGTCTGCACGATTTTAGCTCGCACCTTGTCCGTGCCGCGGACCTCCGCCTGACTGGTGGCGATGGCCGTGACCAGCGGGGCGAGAAAGCCGTTGGCGCGGCCGATGACGGCATTCTGCTCGTGGATGACGGTGGGCACGCCCGTGCGGGTGGCGGCGAACACCGGCGGCAGGGTCGGATAACCGCCAAAGCCGACGGCGACGGCGGGCTTCAAGCGGCGCATCAGCAACCAGGCCTGGATGACTCCGAGACCGAGAAGCAGCAGGCCCCTGGCAAACGCGACCGGCTCGCGCGTCAGCGTCGCCGAAGCGATGCGATGGACCTCTTCGGCCGGAAAATCCTGACCGTAGGATTCGACCCGGGTGTCGGTGGCAAGATGAATGCGCCAGCCGCGCCGCTTGAGCTCTAGCGCCAGCGCCTCGGCCGGAAACAGGTGGCCGCCGGTTCCGCCGGCCGCCAGCAACGCAATGCCGCCCATTGCCTCTCCGTTCACACCGGTTTCGGCGCCGGCGGCGGCGTGGCGATCACGCGCCGCACGATGCGTCGTGGTTCGGGCCCCCGACGGGTGAGCGCAAGCAGCAGGCCCATGCCAAAGGCGACCGCGACCATGGACGACCCGCCATAGGAGATGAAGGGCAGCGTCATGCCCTTGGCCGGGATCAGGTTGAGATTGACCGCGATGTTGATCACCGACTGCACGCCGAACAGAACGACCAGGCCGGAACCGGCGAGGCGCACGAAGGGGTCCTCCTGCCGGGCGGAACCAGAGAGCCCGCGGAAGACGACCAGGGCGAAGACCAGCACCAGGCCGATGCACACGATGATGCCGAACTCCTCCGCCGCCACCGCGAAGATGAAATCGGTATGGGCGTCGGGCAGCACGCGCTTGACGACGCCCTCCCCCGGCCCGGTGCCGAACCAGCCGCCATGCATGATGGAGTTGAGCGCCTTGTCGATCTGGAAGGTGTCACCCGATTGCGGCGAGATGAAGCGATCGATGCGGGCGGCGACGTGCGGCAGCGTCACATAGGCGGCAAAGGTGCCGCCCATGGCCAGCAGCCCGAGCGCGGCGATCCAGAACCACGACAGCCCGGCCATGAAGAACAGCGACCCCCAAGCGATGGTGACCAGCATGGTCTGGCCGAAATCGGGTTCGGCGATGAGCAGCGCCGCGGTGATGGCGAAGAGAATGATGGCGAAGACGTTGCCGGGGATGTCCTGCCGGCGCCGGTTCTCGGAGAACAGCCAGGCGACGACGACCACGAAGGCCGGTTTCATGAACTCGGACGGCTGCACCGAAAGGCCGGCGATATCGATCCAGCGCCGGGCGCCCTTCACCTCGACGCCGATGACCAACGTCACCATCATCAGCATGATGGCGACCGCGAGCACGACGAGCGCGGTGCGCCGCGCCTGCGCCGGCGTCAGGAACGAGGCGGCGATCATCACCGCCAGCGCCGGGAAGAAGAAGGCGACCTGGCGATCGACAAAATGGAAGCTGCCATAGCCGAGGCGTTCGGCAACGGCCGGACTGCCAGCAAACGACAGCACGATCCCACCCAGCATCAGCACGATGAGCGCGCCGAGCAGATATTTGTCCACGGTCCACCACCACTCGGCGAATTGACTACGATCGGCACGGCTGACCATCAGGCGGCCTCCCCCTGGCTGGTAATCCCATCGAGCTGGAGAACGAGGGCGCGGAAGGCGTCGCCGCGCACCTCGAAGTTCTTGAACTGGTCGTACGACGCGCAGGCTGGCGACAGCAGCACCACCGGCTCCGCCGTTGGATCCGCAGCGGCATCGGCGGCCGCGGCCTTGACCGCTGCGGCAAGCGTGCCCGACATCACATGCGGCACGCGCGTTCCCAACGTACCGGCGAAATCTTCCGCCGCCTCGCCGATCAGATAGGCCTTGGCGATGCGCGGGAAGAAATCCGTGAGCGGCTTGATACCGCCCTCCTTCGGCCGGCCGCCGGCAATCCAGTAGATCGGTGCGAAGCTCGCCAGCGCCTTGGCGGCGGCGTCGGCATTGGTCGCCTTGGAATCGTTGACGAAGAGTACGCGGCCGCGCCGGCCGACCTCCTCCATGCGGTGCGGCAGGCCGGGGAAGCTGTCGAGGCCGCGCTGGATGACATCCTCGTCGTCCAGCCAGACTTCGAAGATATCCGCGACACCGGCGGCAAAGCAGGCGTTTTGGGCATTGTGCCGACCGCGCAACGCCCGCACGCCCGCCAAATTGCCGAGGCAACGCATTTCACCGGCATAAGGACGAATGGCGATTTCGCTGCCCTCCAGCGAAATACCCATCGCCAAGGGGCGCTCGATCGAGACTGGAAAGTGCCGTCCGGTCGGTCGACCGGCCTTCGCGGCGCTGGCCTCGCGTTCGCGTTGCCGTTCTTGAATGGCAGCACAATAGGCGTCGTCGACACTGACCAGCGACCATTGCGACTGCTCGATCAGCCGCCCTTTGATCGCCGCGTAGTTGGCGATCGTGCCGTGGCGGTCGATGTGGTCGGGCGTGATGTTGAGCAGCACACCCACCGACGGGTCGAGGCTCGGCGCGAGGTCGATCTGGAAGGAGGAACATTCGACGACGTAGTGACGGCTGGTGCGCAACGGTTCGAGCGAGAGAATCGCCTTGCCGATATTGCCGCCCATCTGCACGTCGCGACCGGCCGTCTCCAGCAGGTGGGCGACCAGCGCCGTGGTGGTCGACTTGCCATTGGTGCCGGTGATGGCGATGAACGGCGCCTCCGGGCAATGGCGCCGCCGCTCGCGGCAGAACAGCTCGATATCGCCGATCACTTCGATGCCAGCGGCCGCGGCACTGGTCACCGTCCAGTGCGGCTTGGGATGGGTCAGCGGCACGCCCGGCGTCAATACCAGCGCCGCGAAGCTACGCCATTCGGCAACATGCAGATCGACGATCGGGATACCGGCGGCGCGCGCCGCGGCGACCGCGCTTTCATTGTCGTCCCAGGCGGCGACCGTCGCCCCGCCGGCGGCAAGCGCCAGCGCGCTGACGCGGCCGCTCTCGCCGAGGCCGAAGACCGCGACCGTGCGCCCGCTGAAGCTGGTGACGGGGATCATGGTTGGCGTCACCTGAGCTTCAGCGAGGACAGGCCGATGAGCGCGAGCAGCACGGCGACGATCCAGAAGCGGATGACGATGGTTGACTCGGTCCAGCCCAGTTCTTCGAAATGATGGTGGATCGGTGCCATGCGGAAGACGCGCTTGCCCGTCAGCTTGAACGAGGCGACCTGGATGATGACCGACAGCGCCTCGACGACGAACAGGCCGCCGACGATGGCCAGGATGATCTCGTGCTTGGTGGCGACGGCGACGGAACCCAGCAGGCCGCCCAGCGCCAGCGAGCCGGTATCGCCCATGAAGATCGCCGCCGGCGGGGCATTGAACCACAGGAAGCCGAGGCCGGCGCCGAGCATGGCGCCGCACAGCACCGCCAGTTCGCCGGTGCCGGGCACGAAGTGGATCTGCAGGTAATCGGCAAAGACCGCGTTGCCGGAGAGATAGGCGATGAAGCCGAAGCTCGCCGCAGCGATCATCACCGGAACGATGGCCAGCCCATCGAGGCCATCGGTGAGGTTGACGGCGTTGCCGGCGCCGACGATGACGAAGGCGCCGGCGGGCACAAAGAACCAGCCGAGATTGACGACCAAATCCTTGAAGAAGGGAAAGGTGAGCGTGGTCGACAGCGGCGCCGTGCCGACCAGCGCCAGGATCACACAGGCGGCGGCGGCGATACCGAATTCCAGCGCCAGCCGCGCCTTGCCCGAATAGCCCTTGTCGGTCTGCTTGGTGACCTTGAGATAGTCGTCGTAGAGGCCGATGAAGCCGAAGGCGACGGTCACAAGCAGGACGATCCAGACATAGACATTGGCGAGGTTGGCCCAGATCAGCGTCGACACGATGAGGCCGGAGAGGATCATCAGCCCGCCCATGGTCGGTGTGCCGGTCTTGGTGAGCAGGTGGTTGGGCGGCCCGTCGGCGCGGATCGGCTGGCCCTTGCCCTGGCGGATGCGCAGCGCCGAGATGATGACCGGTCCGAACAGGAAGACGAAGACCAGCGCCGTCATGGTGGCACCAGCCGTGCGGAAGGTGATGTAGCGGAAGACGTTGAGGAGCGAGACGTGCTCGACGGCTTCACCAAGGAAATAGAGCATCAGGCGCTGTCCTGTTCCTGCACGACACTGGCGGCGGCCTTCGCAGGAGCGAAGCGCGCCTTGATGGTCTCGACCAGCGGCCCCATGCGGCTGGCATTGGAGCCCTTGACCATGATCACGTCGCCGGGCGCGATGGCGTCGACCACCAGCGGCTCCATGTCGCGGGCCCTTTCGGTGTAGCCGCCGTGCAGACGCACCGGCAACGCATCCCACAGCGAACGCATCAGCGGGCCGACCAGGAAGACGGCGTCGACATCGGCCTCGGCCAGCGACGCGGCGAGCCCGGCATGCATGGCCTCGGCCCCGCGTCCGAGCTCCAGCATGTCGCCGAGGATGGCGATGCGCCGCCCGTTGCGCCCGGGCTCGGCGTGTCCGAGCAGCGCAATGGCCGCGCTCATCGACGCCGGATTGGCGTTGTAGCTCTCGTCGATCAGCATCGCCGTGCCGCCCGGCACGCGTAGCTGATGGCGCTGGCCACGGCCCTTGCCGGCGGCAAGCCCGGCGAGCGCCATTGCGGCGCGCGCCAGATCACCGCCGAGCAGCGACACCGCACCGAGCACCGCCAGGCTGTTCTGCACCAGATGGCGGCCGGGCGCACCGAGCTTGTAGGAGACCGGCTCGCCGAGCACGGTGGCCGCGATGCAGGAGACGCTCTCCTTGAGGTTGACGGCATTGAGCCGCACCTCGGCGTCCTCATGTTCGCCGAAGCCGACGATGCGCTCGACACCGACTTCGCGCGCGAGCTTCGCCAGCAGTTCAAAGTGCGGATTGTCGCGATTGATGATCGCCGCCCCGCCCGGCTCGACGCCCGAGAAGATCTCCGCCTTGGCGCGGGCGATCTCTTCCACGTCCTTGAAATATTCGAGGTGGACCGGATCGACCGTGGTGACGATCGCCACATGCGGGCGCACCATCCGCACCAGCGGCTCGATCTCGCCCGCGTGGTTCATGCCGATCTCGAAGACGCCGTACTCGGCCTCGCGCGGCATGCGGGCGAGTGTCAGCGGCACACCCCAGTGATTGTTGAACGAGGCCGGCGAGAAATGCACCGCGCCGGCCGGCGACAGCGCCGTGGCCAGCATCTCCTTGGTGGTGGTCTTGCCGACGCTGCCGGTAATGGCGGCGATGCGCGCATTGCTGCGCAGGCGCGCAGCGACGCCGACCCCGCCGAGCGCCGCCAGCACGTCGTCGGCGACGGTGAGCGAGCCGGTGATGCGGCCGAGCCGCGCCAGGCGATCCTCGCTGACGACGGCCGTGGCGGCGCCGGCGGCGAGCGCGATCGAGACAAAGTCGTGCCCGTCGTGCGTGTCGCCGTGAATGGCGAAGAAGGCTTCGCCGGCCTGAACCGTGCGGCTGTCGATGGAGATGCCGGAGATGGTCTCGGGCACCGGACCAAACGGCCGGCCGCCGGTTGCGCCGAGGAAGGAGCCCCAGGTCCACAGAGGCAGGGTCATGCGACCTCCTCCGCGGCAAGCGCCTGGGCGACCGCCTCGTGGTCGGAGAAGGGAATCGTCTTGCCGCCGACATACTGGCCGGTCTCATGGCCCTTGCCGGCAACGCAGAGCACGTCACCGGGGCCGAGCATGGCGACGGCATGGGCGACCGCCGCGCCGCGATCGCCGATCTCGATTGCCTCCGGCGCAGCGGCCATGATCGCCTTGCGGATCGTGGCCGGGTCTTCCGAACGCGGATTGTCGTCGGTGACGATCACCACGTCGGCATTGTCGGCGGCGGCCTTGCCCATCAGCGACCGCTTGCCGGTGTCGCGGTCGCCCCCGGCGCCGAAGACGACGACGAGGCGGCCGCGGGTCATCGGGCGAAGCGCCTGGAGCGCGCTCACCAGCGCGTCCGGCTTGTGGGCGTAGTCGATGAAGACGAGGGCGCCGTTCTGCTTGCGGCCGGCCAGCTCCAGCCGGCCGGGGGCGCCTTCGAGAGAGGCGAGCGCGTCGATGGCGGCCTCGGCGTCGACGCCAGCGCCGATGGCAAGGCCGGCGGCGACCAGCGCATTGGACGCCTGGAAGGCGCCGGCCAGCGGCAGAAGAAGATCGCGCCTGACCCCGAAGGCCGAGAGCCGCAGGCGCTGGTGGAGCCCCTCGGCAGCCAGACCCAGGAAACGGATTTCGCTGCCCGCCCAGCCGATGCGGATGAGGGTCTGGCCGCGCTTCCCGGCTACCTTGGCGACGTCAGCACCGCGGGCGCCGTCCATGTCGATCACCGCAGTGCCGTCGGCCGGCAGGATGTCGGTGAACAGCCGCAGCTTGGCGGCGAGATAGGCCTCCACCGTCGGGTGGTAGTCCATATGGTCGCGACCGAGATTGGTGAAGCCGGCGGCGGCGATGCGGATGCCGTCGAGCCGGTGCTGGTCGAGGCCGTGGCTGGAGGCCTCCAGCGCCGCGTGGGTCACCCCCTCCCCGGCCAGCCGGTCAAGCTCGGCCTGCAGGGCGATGGGATCGGGCGTGGTCAGGCTGCCGTATTGATTGCGTCGGCGGCTTACCACGCCGATGGTGCCGAGGCTCGCCGCCTCCTTGCCGGCAGCAGCGAATATCTGGCGCGCGAAGGCGGCGACCGAAGTCTTGCCGCTAGTGCCGGTGACGGCGACCAGATGCGCCGGCTGGCGCGGGTAGAAGCGCGCCGCCATCAAAGCGAGCGCCCGGCGCGGCTCGGCGGCGCGCGCCACCGCAACCTCCACCGGCAGGTCGAGCACGGCGCCATCAGCCGCCAGCACGGCGACTGCGCCACGGCCGACCGCATCGCCGGCAAAGCGGGCACCGTCGGCAGCATTGCCCGGCAGCGCCGCGAACAGATCGCCAGGCGCGACGGTGCGGCTGTCGGCCGAGAGCCCGCCGATCTCGATTGCCCCCATGCCAGTGGAAAGCGTCAGTCCGGCAGCTGTGGCAAGATCTCCAAGTTGCATCGGCACTCAGGTCGTCCGGTTGTGCGTTTCATGCGCCGCATCTTCATCTGCCGCGGCTGGTTCAATTGGACACCAACAAAGACTCGACCCCGTCGTCCTTGCGTGGCTCGACCCCGAGCAGCGCCGCCGAGCGTCGAATGATGGCGGCGACGGTCGGAGCCGCATTGGAGCCCGCCGTTGTGCCGCCACCCTCTTTCGCCCGCTGGGGATCGTCAAGCATCACCAGCACCACGTATTGCGGATCGTCAATCGGGAAGGCAGCCAGGAAAGAATTGAGCCGCGCTGTGTCAGAATAACGGCCGTTGACGACCTTCTGGGCCGTGCCGGTCTTGCCGCCGACCATGTAGCCGGGAACCCTCGCCTGCCGGCCGGAGCCCTTGAGGACGTTGAGGCGGAAGAGATAGCGCAGGTCGGCGCTCACCTGGGGCTTGACCACCTGCACCGCCATCGCCTTCGCCTCGGCCGCAGTGCGCGGCTCGAACGTCGGCGGGATGAGCCAGCCGCCATTGACCAGCGCGGCGTCGGCCACCGCGGTCTGCATGGGGGTGACGGCGAGGCCCTGGCCGAAGGCGATGTTCATCGTCGTGAGGTCGGTCCAGCGCCTGGGCAGGATGGGCGCCGCCACTTCTGGCAGGTCGGTCTTGAGCCTGGTGGTGAGGCCGAAGCGCTTGAGATATTCCTGCTGTCCGGCGGTACCGAGCCGCATTGCCATATGTGCCGCGCCGATATTGGAGGAGTAGATGAAGATCTCCGGCACGGTGAGCGGGCGATACTTACCGTGGAAATCATGGATGATGAAGCCGCCGGCATGGATCGGCTTGCTGGCGTCGATCACGTCGCCCATCTTCACCGCGCCGCTGTCGAGCGCCATGGCGAACGTGAAGCTCTTGAACACCGACCCCAGTTCATAGGCGCCGGCGGTCATGCGGTTGAGCCGGTCGGGCTTGAGGGCATTGACAGGATCGTTGGGGTCGTAGTCGGGCAGCGACGCCATCGCCAGGACTTCGCCGGTATGCGCGTCGAGCACGACGGCGGCAGCGCCGAGCGCGCTGTATTTGTCCATCGCATTGGCGAGTTCGTCGCGCACGATGTGCTGGACGCGCACATCGATCGACAGGCGCACCGGTTCGAGGTCGCCGCCACGCGCGAAGCCTGCCGCGTGCAGATCGCCGAGCCCGTGGTCGTCGATGTATTTCTCCATGCCGGCAATGCCCTGGTTGTCGATGTTGACCAGGCCAAGGATGTGTGATGCCAGCGGACCGCCCGGATAGAAGCGGCGCTTCTCGCTGAGGAAGCCGATGCCGGGAATGCCGAGGGAATGAATCTGGCGCTGCTGCTCGGGCGTGATCTCACGCTTGATCCAGGCGAAGCCGGCATCGGTCGACAGCTTGGCGCGCAGCGCCTTGGCGTCGAGGTCGGGCAGCACGCTGGTCAGCAGTTCGGTTGCTTCGTCGGGATCAAGGATATGACGCGGCTCGGCGTAGACCGACGACATGGTGATGTCGGTCGCCAGGATCTCGCCGTTGCGATCGACGATGTCCGGCCGGCTGGTGGCCATGGCGGCATTGGGATCGTAGCTGGCCCCACCGGCGGGCGCATCCAGGCCGAACAGGACGAGCCGTCCGATGAGCGCGAAATAGGCCAGCGCAAAGCCGATCACGACGATGCGGATGCGCCGACGGACAGGATCGCCGCTGACGGCGACGGGCTCTCTGAGGGCGCTGCGGCTACGCGCCTGCACGACGCGCGGCTCCGGGATCGGGCTTGCCGGTTGCTCAATCGCGGACATGGGATATGCCGTCTCGCTCCCTGTTCTCTCGGCCTAGCGGATCTGCATCGGCGTTTCAGCGGCGATGCGCGCCAGTCTCTCGGCCGTCTTGTCGTCAATGGTCACCGGCTTCAGCGGAATCTCGTCGATGGTGGCGATTTGGTCCGGCGAGAACGGCTGCAGCTGGAAGTGATCGGCGTATTTCTCGATCGTCGCCTGCAGGCGCGCGGGCTGCGTCAGCAGGCTCCACTCGGCCTTGAGCAGGACGATCTGGTTCTTCTCTCCGGCGATCTCGTGCTGCAGGGTGGCGACCCGGTCGGCGGCAAGCTCCGCCTTGTGCTTCATGTCGTAGGTGACCGCCGCACCGACGATCATCGCCGCCAGCAGGATCAGGTTGAAGATGCGACCCATGACTCACACTCCCGCAACAAAATCAGGCAGCGACGGCACCCCGAGCGCCTGCTCGTCGAGTGGCCGCGCCGGTGCCGCCGTGCGCCGGGCTGCCCTCAGGCGCGCCGAGCGGGCGCGCGGATTGGCGGCAGTCTCTGCCGCGCCCGGCGTCGCCGCCCCGCGGTGAAGCAGGGCGAAGGTCGGCTCGGCCACGGCCACATCGGGGCGATGACGCGAGGCGCCGCTCACCGTCGCCGAGCGGTCGGCAAGAAAGCGTTTGACGATGCGGTCCTCCAGCGAATGGAAGGAGACGACCACCAGCCGCCCGCCCTCGCCCAAGATGCGCTCGGAGGCGGCGAGCGCCTCGGCCAGTTCCTCAAGCTCCCGATTGACGAAGATACGCAGCGCCTGAAAGGTGCGCGTCGCCGGATGGATGGCCTGGTCGCGCCGGCCGCCAACGGCGCGCGCGACGATTTTGGCGAGTTCGAGCGTGCCGCTGAGCGGCTTCTCCGCCCGCGCCCGGTCGATTGCCGCGGCGACGGCTCGCGCCTTCTTCTCTTCGCCCAGGACGGCAATGACCCGCGCCAAGGCACTGGTTTCCATGCGGTTGACCACGTCCGCCGCGGTCGGCCCATCACCGCCCATGCGCATGTCGAGCGGCCCCTCGCCACGGAAGGAGAAGCCACGCGCCGCCGTATCGACCTGCATGGAGGAGACGCCGATATCGAGCACGACGCCATCGACCCGCTCGCGACCGTGGGCACGGGCAATTTCGTCCAGCGCCGAGAAACGGCCTTCGGTGAGCGTCAGCCGGCCGGCCGCTTCGCGCACCAGATCCTCGCCGCCGGCGATCGCCGTGGGATCGCGGTCGATGGCGATGACATGGGCCCCACGGGCAAGAAGGGCGGCCGAGTAGCCGCCCGCCCCGAAGGTGCCGTCGATGTAGATGCCACCGGCGCCGGGCGCGAGGAAGCGCACAACCTCCTCGATCATCACAGGGACATGACGGGCTAGTCCGCCAGCGGCGTTTGTCGCGTCAACGCCGCTGCCCGCCGTGTTCATTCCCCAGTCCTCTGATTCGCGCCCGTCGCGCGGTGGCCTGGTGCCAGTCGTTTCCGCAGGTCGCGCAACCGGTTCTTGGCCTCTTCCCGGTATGCTGCGAAACGCTCCGGCTCCCAGATCTGAAACTTGTAGCCCTGGCCGACGAAGGTGACCCGGTCGCCGATGCCGGCATGGGCCTTGATCGTATCGGTGAGGACGACACGGCCGTCCTGGTCGATCTTGAGAATCTCGCTGTCGCCGATGAGGGTCGTCGACAAGAGCTCGTGATCCTCCGAGAAGGGGTCGAAATTGGCGATGCTGGCACCAATGACCTGGCGCAGCCGGTTGCCGCCGGCGTCGATCGCCTGCTGGTCCAGCGTCGGACAGCAATAGAGGCCGTCGAAGCCATCCACCGCCAGCACGGCCCGGAACGGCGCCGGGATCGACACGCGCCCCTTGGCGTCCAGCCGGTTGGTGAAGGTGGAAACGAACTCGTCCATCCGCCCTGCCCGCCTCTGCCGGCAAGCGAGGACGCCCGCCGGTCATTTCGTCCCGGGAGAACCGGCGATGAGCCGGCCGGAAGGCCGTAGCGCGTTTCATAATGACCCCCGCGCTGTCAGCCGGTTGACCGGCGACGCGCCGACCTGCTTCCGGGATTTCATGGGATATCATGGGATTTCGCGGGCCGTCAAGGAAATGGCTGGGTTTCGGGGCGCCCAATCGACTTTGGGCGCACCCGCCATTCAGCAGCAGTTAGGCTTAAGAAACGGTTCAGACTGCGTTGGCAGGCGCACATCGCAGGCGCGCCGGCAGCGAAGCGCACAGCAACGGCTGTCCACGACAATGTCATCCAGTCTTCAACCAAGTGACACGCGGACCCGCTACCAACGGCCCCCGTTGTCCGCCGATGCTCGCAAAAGGCGCGGAGAACACTCGCAAAAACTGGGGAATCTACCGATGGCTCGAACTCTATCGTGACGCTGCGCTGGCCGGCGTCAGCACACTCGCTCTTGCCCTTGCCGCGCACGGTGCCGCCGCCGCAACCGCAGACACCGCAACGCCGATCAAGCATCTGGTCGTGATCTTTCAGGAGAACGTCTCCTTCGATCACTACTTCGCCACCTATCCGAAGGCGACCAACCCGGCCGGCGAACCCGAATTCACGGCGGCCGCGAACACGCCCACCGACATCGACACGCTTGAGGCTGCCGGGCTGCTGACCGACAACCCGAACAAGACCAACGCCGACAACGGCACCGATGCCGCCGACCCCTTCCGGCTCGACCGCACCCAGGCCGGCACCGCCGACCAGAACCACGGCTACACCGCCGAAGAGGCCGCCTATAACGGCTTCAAGATGGACCTCTTTCCCAAGTTCACGGGCAAGGGCACCAAGGGCGGCGCCGGAACCTTCGGCACCAAGGGCCTGGTGATGGGCTACTACGACGGCAACACCGTCACGGCGCTGTGGAACTACGCCCAGCACTTCGCCATGAGCGACAATTCCTATTCGACCACCTTCGGTCCCTCGACCCCGGGCGCCATCAACCTCGTCTCGGGCCAGACCAACGGCATGATCCTGCCTGAGGGCTACAAGCTCGAAGCCGACGGCACCTATGACGGCGGCCGCGTGGTTCCGGACGGCCACGGCAACTGGACCATGATCAGCGACCTCGACCCGACCGGCGACGTCTGCTCGAATCCGAAGTACCCGACGGCGCTGATGGCCGGCAAGAACATCGGCGACCTGCTCAACGCCAAGGACATCAGCTGGGGCTTCTTCGAGGCCGGCTTCGACCTCACCGCGACGAATGCCGACGGCTCGACCGGCTGCGGCCGGACGACCACCTCGTCGCTCATCAACGTCAAGAGCGCCGACTACATCCCGCACCACCAGCCGTTCCAGTATTACCTCTCGACGGCCAACCTGAAGCACGTCCGCCCGAGCTCGGCCGAAGCCATCGGCACCTCCAATGACGGCGGCGCCAATCACCAGTACGACATGAGCGACTTCTGGGCGGCCCTCCAGGCCGGCAATTTCCCGGCGGTAAGCTTCCTCAAGGCCGCCGCCTACCAGGACGGCCATGCCGGCTACTCCGACCCGCTCGACGAGCAGGAATTCGTCGCCGACGCCGTCAACAAGATCGAGCAGAGCCCGGAGTGGAAGTCGACCGCCATCGTCATTCTCTATGATGACTCGGACGGCTGGTACGATCACGCCCACGCCATCGTCAATCCGTCGGCGATCCCGGTGAAGGGCTATGACGTGCTGAACGGCGACGCCTGCTCCAACGGCACGCCGCTGTCCGGTATCGACGGCCTGCCCGTCCAGGGCCGCTGCGGCTACGGCACCCGCCAGCCGCTGCTGGTCGTCTCGCCCTACGCCAAGGCCAACTCTGTCGACCACACGCTGACCGACCAGAGCTCGGTGACCCGCTTCATCGAGGACAACTGGCTCGGCGGCGAGCGCATCGGCCAGGGCTCGTTCGACGCCATCGCCGGCACGCTCGACCACATGTTCGACTGGAAGGCGTCGACCCCGGCCCTGATGCTCGACCCCAAGACCGGCAAGGTCGCCGGCTGAGCACGATGAAACCGATGACGCCATCCGGCGTCATCCTCGCGGCAATGGCGCTGGCGGGCGTTCTGCTCGCCGGCGTCGCCCAGCCCCGTGCCGACGACAACACCGGCGCGGATTATGGCGGCGAGGATTTGGGCAGACTGAGCGCCGTGGCGCAGCTCGGCGCGAAGATCTTCTTCGATCCCTCGCTGTCCAGTTCCGGCACGATGGCCTGCGCCACCTGCCACGATCCGGCCCACGCCTACGCCCCGGCGAACGATCGCGCCGTGCAGTTCGGCGGGCCCGATCTCGACCGGCCGGGCATCCGCACCGTGCCGTCGCTCGCCTACAAGCTGCTGACGCCTGTCTTTTCGGTCGGGCCGCCCGGCCCCGATGACATGCCGGCGCCCTCACCCGCCATAATCGCCGCCACCGCCCGCCCGACCGGCGTTCCCAAGGCGGCGAGCAACGCCCCCGACCTCGTGCCCCAGGGCGGCTTCTTCTGGGACGGCCGCGCCGACACGCTGGAGGAACAAACTCTCGGTCCCCTGCTGTCGCCCTTCGAGATGGACAATCGCGACGCCGAGGCCGTCTACCGCAAGCTGGTTCACGCGGCCTATGCCGATGAACTGCCCAGGCTCTTCGGCGCCGCCGTGCCGGGCGACCACGCGCTGACGCTGGCCGAGGCCGAGTTCGCGCTTGCCCGCTACCAGGTGGAGGAGCAGCACTTCCACGCCTTCACATCGAAGTACGATTTCTATCTCGACGGCAAGGCGACGCTGACGCCGGCCGAAGCGCGCGGCCTGAAGCTCTTCGACGATCCCAAGAAGGGCAATTGCGCCGCCTGCCATCTCGACAAGCTGTCCGCCGATGGCGCCCCGCCGGTCTTCACCGACTACGAATACGAGGCGCTGGGCGTGCCGCGCAATCCGGCGATCCCCGCCAACGCCGATCCGCATTATTTCGACCTTGGCCTGTGCGGGCCGCTGCGCGACGACGCCTATGCGAAGCAGGCAGCCAATTGCGGCCTGTTCAAGACGCCGACGCTCAGGAACGTCGCCACGCGCGGTATCTTCTTCCACAACGGCGTCTACAAGAATTTGCGCGACGTGGTGCGCTTCTACGTGCTGCGCGACACCGAGCCGGAGAAGATCTATCCGCGTGCAGCCGACGGGACGATCGCGATCTACAACGACCTGCCGCCGCAATACCGCAAGAACATCGACGTGATCGACGCGCCGTTCGACCGCAAGCCAGGCGACAAGCCGGCGCTCAACGATGCCGAGATCGATGATCTGGTGGCCTTCCTGAAGACGCTCACCGACGGCTACAGGCCGTGAGGGTTCTCAAAATGGCGGCGCCGCCGACCTTTCGGACGGCGGCGCCTCAAACATGTCAGTTGGCCTGTAAGCCGGGTTCTGTATGGCGGGCTCGCGCCCGCGTGACGGCCATTCCTCTGGAGGGCGCCCGTTGCCGGACGCCTCGTGCAACCTACCCGGACGGCTGGCCTGGAAACCTGCCGGAGCTTGCGCTCCGCGCCGTCCCTATTCGGTTTTGCTCCCGGTGGGGTTTACCATGCCGGTCTCGTTGCCGGTCCCGCGGTGGGCTCTTACCCCACCCTTTCACCCTTACCCCGCAAGCGGGGCGGTTTGCTTTCTGTGGCACTTTCCCTGGGGTCGCCCCCGCCGGCCGTTAGCCGGCACCGTGTTTCCGTGGAGCCCGGACTTTCCTCCCCGGCGGCCTTTCGACCCTTGCCGGAGCGGCCGTCCGGCCGACTGACGAGCGGGAGATGGCATTGCCCCCGCCGCCGGTCAAGAGCCGGGAGACGGGAACGGCGCGTGTAACCGGCGTCACAGCGCAACCCGCCTTGTTGTGGCATTGGCCGCATCAGACGATGCCGCTCATGCAGCGCCACCCCGATCCGTGGCCCGTTCGGCATCACTCCACAACATTTCGAAACCTCGGGGCGACACCCATGCCAACCCAACTCCGCATTGCGCTGTTCTTCGCGCTCGCCTGCGCCTTCACCTGGTGGCCCTTCGTGATTCCCGGCTTCGCGCCGGATGGCCACGCAACCAATTTCGCCCTCGGGCCGCTGATCGCTGCGCCGATCGTGATCCTTGCCACCGAAGGTGGCGCGGGCCTCGTCGCATGGCTGAAGCGCATCGCTCGCTTCCGCGCGCCGCTTTGGGTCTATGCCACGGCCTTCTTCGGTCCGCTCGGCATCGCCGCACTATCGACCATCTTCGCCATCTCCATCGGCACGCCGGTCGGCGCGACGCCGACCTACGGTCTCGGCGATCTCGCCTTCTATCTCGGCATCGTTCTCATCGCCGGCCCGCTGCCGGAAGAAGTCACCTTCCGTGGTTATGGGCAGCACGAGTTACAGAAGACCATGTCGCCGCTTGCCGCCAGTCTGTTGATCGGCCTCGGCGTGGTGATCTGGCACGTGCCATTGTTCCTCTCCGGCGAGGATCCGTGGCTGATCGCCGTGGCGGTGATGGCGGTGAGCGTCGTCTATGCCTGGCTCTTCGTCGCCGGCGGCAGCGTATGGCCAGTGGTCATCGTCCACTTCACCCACAATTATCTCGGCGCCGGTTTCTTTCAGGAAATTTTCGCCGGGCCCGACCGCATGCCCTTTGTCGCCTTTCTCACCGCCTTCTACGTGGCCTGGGTGGTGCTGATCGTGGTGCGGCTTGGGCCCTCGCTCGGACACGCCGGACAGGCGACCTTGCCGGCCGCCGCAGAGCAGCAACAGCCGGCCTGAGAGCAGCGTTCGCCGGGCTCACGCGAGCGCGGCGGAGAGCTTGTCGAGGGTGGTCACTGTCGAGACGTCGGCGATACCGTCGACCAGTGCCGGACGATAGTGGCGCTGGAAGGCCCGCACGACGGCCGCCGTCTCTTCGTCGAAATGCGGTTCCACGCCAAGGCCATAGCCGTAGTCGCGGAATCTCTGCTTGAGCCTCGCGACCTCCTCGCCGCTGTCGCCGAGCTGGAGCAGCGGGCCGGCGACGACGACCTCCGGCATGACCCAGTGGCCGATGCCGGCCGCGTTGAGCTCGCCCCACGGAAACAGCTCGCCCGGGTCCTCCTTGCGCATCGGCGCCACGTCGGAATGGGCCAGCACGCGTTCAGGCGGGATGGCATGGCGCGCGAGGATGTCGCGGCAGAGCGCGATCACCGCGGCGATCTGGACATGCGGGAAGCTGCGATAGCCGAACTCGTGGCCGGGATTGGCGATCTCGATGCCGATCGAGCGCGAGTTGATGTCGCTCTCGCCCGCCCAGAAAGACTGCCCGGCATGCCAGGCGCGTTCGCTTTCATCGACCATCTGGACGATGCGGCCGTCCTCGCCGACGAAATAATGCGCCGAGACCTGCGCCTGCGAATTGGTCAGCCAGGCGAGCGCGCCCTCCCCCGATGGCATGCCGGTGTAATGCAGAAGCAGGATATCGATGGGCTTGCCGGCGGCGCGTTCGCCGCGATTGCGCGACGGCATCTGGTCATAGGCTGGCTGTGCTGTCATGGCTTCGCCCCCAACCGCACCACCTAGGCCGAAACCACGCGGCCCCACTCCTTCTCGATCCGCTCCCAGGCGCGGTTGATGGCCGCCAAGCGGTCGTTGGCGACGACAACGAATTCCTCCGGCAGGCCGCGCGCGATCACCTTGTCAGGATGGTTCTCGGTCACCAGCCTGCGATACGCACGTCGCATCCGGTCGAACGGCCAATCGCGGCCGACCCCAAGAATCAGGTAGGGATCGCCCTCCTCGGGCACAACATGACGGGCGGCGATGCGCTCGAAATCGGCCGCCGAGAAGCCGAAGATGGTGGCCACCTGTTCCAGATAGACCAACTCCGCCGTGTGTACGGCGCCATCGGCCTTGGCGATGACGAACAGGCCGTCGAGCACGTCCTCCAGCGGGCAGCAATCGTCGTCATAGAGGGCGGCGATGCGGCGGGCATAGGTGTCGAAACCGGCGATGTCCTGGCGGGCGAGGTCGAACAGGCGCTCGACATTGCGTTCTTCGCCTGCCGGCACGGCAAAACCACGCCGGAAGGCGGCGACCTCGTCGGCGGTGACGATGCCGTCTGCCTTGGCCATCTTGGCCGAGAGCGCAATCAGCGCGACCGAGAAGGCGACCCGGCGCCGCGCTGCCGGATCGCCGGCGAACAGGCCACCGGCCCAGCCGAACAGCACGCTAAAGGCGCCGGCCCCGCTCTGTGCCGCCTGATTGATCCAGTTCCAGATCGTCATCGCCCCGCAAACCTCTTCCAATCACGGGCACGACGCAAGACGGGGGAAGCCTACGGTGGAGGCGGAGCCCTGCCCCATCTCAGGGCTTGGTGACCTTGAGCCCCTCGAAGGCGAAGCTCGCCTGGCCCTGCTCGGGCGACGCGGCGAACAGGCCGATCTCCTGACCCTTTTCGGGCGGCGAGCCGGAGATTTTCTTGAACTCGGTGCCGTTGACATAGAAGGTCGCGTCGCTGCCGACCGTGGTCACGCGCAACTCGTTGATGGAACCGTCGACCTTGTTGACCGACGCGGCATCGCTCCACTTCACCTGCGCCAGCCATTTGCCGCGCTGCCGGCGCCACACCGAGGCACGGCCGTTGGGCGCGATCTCGAAGACGTAGAAATTGTTGACGTCGTCGTACCAGAAGATCAGCCCGGCCTTGGCGTCGATCGGATCGACGGCGGCGAGCGTGGTCACCGTCACGCACATGTCGAGGTCGTCGTAGAGCCCGGCGGTATTGGCCCGCCACTCATAGGTGCCCGAGGCCGGCTTCAGGATCATGTTGCCGTTCTCGACCAGCACGGTGGACGACGGGTCGCCCCAGGTCGGCTTGAACTGATCGAAGGAATCGTCGAACTGGACATTGAGACCGGGACAGACGGCCCATGCCGCTTCCGCCGACAGAACCAGGACAAGTGCGGCCAGCAGGGGCCGAATGGCATGCATGCGAAGGCTACTCCGGATCGTCACCGGGGCGATGCTACAGCCCGAAGCGCGGCATTCCTAGGGCGGTGACGCCGTGGGCCTTGAGGGGGCCTGCCGGGCGTGCCAGTCATGGGCGTTCACCAATGGGAGGCCGGCCGCTTGACCGACTTGAAACCGGGCAAATGGGACTTCTGGATCGACCGCGGCGGCACCTTCACCGACGTGGTGGCGCGCGACCCTGAGGGCGCGATCCGGGTCGCCAAGCTGCTTTCGGAGAACCCCCAGGCCTATGCCGACGCGGCGATCGCCGGCATCCGCCGCCTGATCGGCATCGCCGACGGGGCGCCAATCCCCCCCGGCACGATCGCCGCGGTGAAGATGGGCACCACGGTGGCCACCAATGCGCTGCTCGAGCGCAAGGGCGACCGCACGGCTCTCCTCATCACCCGCGGCTTCCGCGACGCGCTCAAGATCGGCTACCAGGCGCGCCCGGAGATTTTCGCCAAGAAGATCGTCAAGCCGGAGATGCTCTATGAGCGCGTTGCCGAGGTGAGCGAGCGCGTGCGCGCCGACGGCACGGTCGAAGCGGTGCCCGACCTCGCCGCGGTGCGTGCCGAGCTGCAACAGGCATGGGACGCCGGCATCCGCTCGGTCGCCATCGTCTTCATGCATGCCTGGCGCTTCCCCGATCACGAGCGGCAGGTGGCGGCGCTCGCCCGCGATATGGGCTTCCCCCAGGTTTCCGCCAGCCACGAGGTCTCGCCGCTCATCAAGCTGATCGGCCGCGGCGACACCACGGTGGTGGACGCCTATCTCTCGCCGATCCTCAGGCGCTACGTCGATCGCGTGGCGGGGGAACTGGGGGGCGGCGGTGGCCAGCCTCGTCCTTCGAGGGCGGCTTCGCCGCCACCTCACGATGAGGCCGGGAACGATGCCCCCCGCCTGATGTTCATGCAGTCGTCAGGCGGGCTCACCGCCGCAAACCTGTTCCAGGGCAAGGACGCCATCCTCTCCGGCCCGGCCGGCGGCGTGGTGGCCGCGGTCGAGACGGCTCGGCGCGCCGGCTTCGCCAAGGTCATCGGCTTCGACATGGGCGGCACCTCGACCGACGTGTCGCATTGTGACGGCGACTATGAGCGCGCCTTCGAGACAGAGGTGGCCGGCGTCAGGATGCGCGCGCCGATGATGCGCATCCACACCGTGGCCGCCGGCGGCGGCTCGATCCTGAAATACGCGCAAGGCCGCTATCAGGTCGGCCCGGATTCGGCCGGCGCCGATCCCGGCCCCGCCTGCTACCGGCAGGGCGGGCCGCTGACCGTGACCGACGCCAATGTCATGGTCGGCAAGCTGCTGCCGAAATTCTTTCCGCATGTCTTCGGACCGCACGGCGATCAGCCGCTGGACGGAGAAGCCGTGCGCATGGCCTTTGCCCGCCTGGTGGAGGAGATCGGCGACGGGCGCCAGCCGGAGGAGATCGCCGACGGCTTCCTGCACATCGCCGTTGAGAACATGGCCAACGCCATCAAGAAGATTTCCGTCCAGCGCGGCTACGACGTCACCGAATATGCGCTGAACTGCTTCGGCGGCGCCGGCGGCCAGCACGCCTGCCTGGTGGCCGATAGGCTGGGCATCAGGACGGTGCTCATCCACCCCCATTCGGGCGTGCTTTCCGCCTATGGCATGGGGCTCGCCGACATCCGCGCCACGCGCAACCGCGCGGTGATGGCTCCGGTCGAACCCGGCGTCGCAAAGGTCCTGGCCGATCTCGAACTGGAGCTCGAGGACGAAGCTGCGGCGGAGCTTGAGGCTCAGGGCGTAAGCGATTCAGAGATCACCATCATTGCCCGCGCGCATCTCCGCTACGACGGCACCGATACACCGCTTCCCGCGACGGTGATGGAGCGCCCGCAGCGGCGCGAGGATTGCCTGCTCCTCGCCCTCCCCGCCATGGTCAGGGAATTCGAGGCGGCGCACCGCAAGCAGTTCGGCTTCGTCTTCGAGGACAAGGCGATCATGATCGAGAGCCTCGAAGTGGAGGCGGTGGGCGGCGGCGCTGACATCGAGGAGCCGGAGCACGCGCTCGCCGACGACGAGCCCCACGCTCATGTGGACACGCGCGTCTATAGCGACGGTACCTGGCGCACGGCGCACGTCTTCCTGCGCGATGCCCTGAAGCCGGGCCACGCAGTGAAGGGCCCTGCCCTCATTATCGAGCCGCACCAGACGATCATGGTCGAGCCCGGCTGGCAGGCGGCGGTGAGCGCGCGCGACGAGATCATCCTCACTCGCGCCACGCCACGGCCCAGGCGCGCCGCCGTCGGCACCGAGGCCGACCCGGTGATGCTGGAAGTCTTCAATAACCTCTTCATGTCGATTGCCGAGCAGATGGGCGTCGTGCTGCAGAACACCGCCTATTCGGTCAACATCAAGGAGCGGCTGGATTTCTCCTGCGCCGTCCTCGATGGCGACGGCCGGCTGATTGCCAACGCACCGCACATGCCGGTGCATCTGGGGTCCATGGACCGCTCGGTGGAGACGATCATCCGCCTCAACCAAGGCGACATTCATCCCGGCGACGTCTTCGCGCTGAACGCGCCCTATAACGGCGGCACGCATCTGCCGGACATCACGGTCTGCACGCCCGTGTTTGAGGATGTCATGCATCCTTCGAGGGCGGCTTCGCCGCCTCCTCAGGATGAGGCCAACACCGAACCCCGTATCCTCTTCTGGGTCGCCTCGCGCGGCCATCACGCCGACGTCGGCGGCACGGCACCGGGCTCGATGACACCTCGGGCGACGACCGTCGACGAGGAAGGCGTGCTCATCGACAACCTGCGCCTCGTGGCACGCGGCCGCTTCCGCGAGGCGGAGCTGATGCGGGTGCTCACCGGCCACAGATGGCCGGCCCGCAACCCGGCGCAGAACATTGCCGATCTCCGCGCCCAGATCGCCGCCAACGAGAAGGGCGTGCAAGAACTCGGCCGCATGGTCGAGCATTTCGGCCTCGACGTGGTCACCGCCTATATGGGCCACGTCCAGGACAATGCGGCGGAGAGCGTGCGCCGGGTGATCTCGGCGCTGCACGATTCCGAGTTCGCGGTGGAAACCGACCAGGGCGCCACCATCCACGTGAAGATCACGGTGGATCGGGAAAAGCGCGAGGCGACGGTCGACTTCACCGGCACCAGTGCCGAACAGGCGACCAACTTCAACGCGCCCGAGCCGGTGACCCGCGCCGCCGTGCTCTATTGCTTCCGCGTCATGGTCGAGGGCGACATTCCCATGAATGCCGGCTGCCTGAGACCGCTCCACATCGTGATTCCGGAAGGCTCTATGCTGTCGCCGCGCTATCCGGCGGCGGTCGTCGCCGGCAACGTCGAGACTTCGCAACACGTCACCGACTGCCTGTTCGGCGCGCTCGGCGCCTTGGCTTCGGCGCAGGGGTCGATGAACAACCTCACCTTCGGCAACGACCAGTACCAGTATTACGAGACGATCTGCTCCGGCGCGCCGGCAGGAGTCTTCACCGACGGCAGCGGCTTCGACGGCGCCGATGGCGTCCACACCCACATGACCAATTCGCGCCTGACCGACCCGGAGATTTTGGAATTCCGCTTCCCCGTCCTGCTCGAAGATTTCCACATCCGCGAAAGCTCCGGTGGCAAGGGCAAGTGGCACGCGGGTGACGGCACCGAACGGACGCTGCGCTTCCTCGAAGAGATGGACTGCGCCATCCTCTCGTCGCATCGCAGGGTTCCACCGCACGGGCTCGAAGGCGGCGAAGCGGGCGCGCTCGGCATGACCCGCGTGCGCCGCGCCGATGGCGCAATCGAGACCCTCTCCGGCTGCGACCAGACGCGGCTGAAACCCGGCGAGGCAGTGATCGTCACCACGCCGACCGGCGGCGGCTTCGGCGCAAGACGAAGTTAACCGAACCTCAGCCAATTCCGCCGAAAACAGCCGCCAGTTGTTAGCGATTTCGCAGCGAATTGCTCATAGTGAAAGGATGGGGACGGTGACCGATGTGCAGGCGCCGTGACGGATACAGGATTCGAGCTGTCGCTCGAGGCGATCAGGCAGGAGACCGCCGCCAATCACGCGGTGTTCACCCGCCTCAGGCCGACATTTGCGGACCGTGAGGGCGAATACGCCCTGATGAAATCGGGCTCGATCGTCGAGTTCTTTGCCAATCGCGAAGCGGCGCTGAGCGCTGGTCGCGAACGCTTCGTCGACGGCCGCTACTCCGTTCACCGCGTTCATCCCAACGACCGTCGCCGGGTCGACATGACGCCGCTGGTGGAGCGGCGCCGGGAGGACCTCTAGCCGGCGACGCGGCCTTCCGGCCGGTACTTGTCCATCACCGCGTCGAGCGAATTGTTGGTGATCGAAGGATTCGCTTCTCTCAGGCAAGGCAACAGGATCGCCTTGTTGGCCTGCTGGCGCTCCCCTGTCGGCATGGTACCTTTCGGCGCCGGATTGACGTTCCAGAAGCAGGCGACGAACTGCTGTGGCGTGACGCCGAGATCGTGGCTGATGGCGTTGACCGGGCGATGGGGATCGTTGCGCATGACCGGCTGCGCTTGCGCACCCGCCGCAAACAGCACAATCCCGGCGGCGATCAATCCTCTGACGACGTGCATGACGCGTGCTCCTTCCCTTGGCGTGACATCAGACAATGGTGCTGTCACGCGGGAAGCGTAGGCGCCCTACGCGCCGCAGCGGATTAGTCCGGCCAGCCTTCGACCACCACCTTGCCGATGGTGCGGCCGCTCTCGACTGCGGCGTGGGCTTGCTTGAGCGTTGCCGCACTGATCGGCGTGAGCCGGCTGGTCATGGTCGTTCTGAGCTTGCCGGCGTCCACCAGAGCGGCGACCTCAGCCAGAATCTCGTGCTGGCGGATCATCGTGTGGCCCCCACGCGGACGCACGAACATCAGCTCGAAGTGCAGCGCGGCGGCCTTGGAGAAGAGCTTGCCGAAATCCGCCGCCTCCATGCCGGCCGGCCCGTCGCCCTCGATCATGCCGATATGGCCCTCCGGCGCGACGATATCGGCAAGCGCCGATGCGTGGGCCTTGGTGCCGACGAAGGCGGTGATGACATCAACCGCCGGAAAGCCGAGCGCGGCAAGCTGCGGCTGCAACGGCTTGGCATGGTCGATGACGTGATGGGCGCCGAGCGCCTTGACCCAGTCGACCGTCTCCGGCCGCGATGCGGTGGCAATGACGGTCATGCCCGTGAGGGCGCGGGCAAGCTGGATGGCGATCGAGCCGACGCCGCCGGCCCCGCCGACGACGAGCAGCGAGCGGCCGTCGGCCCCCTGCTCCACCCCGATGCGGTCGAAGAGCAACTCCCAGGCGGTGAGCGCCGTCAACGGCAGCGCCGCGGCTTCGGCGAAATCGAACTTGGCCGGCTTCGGTCCGACGATGCGCTCGTCGACGGCGTGATATTCGGCATCAGAGCCCGGCCGCGCGATGGAGCCGGCATACCAGACTTGATCACCGGGCTTGAACAGCGTCACCTCGGCGCCGACTTCCGCCACCGTTCCGGCGGCATCGAACCCCAGCACCCGCGGCTCGCCGTCCGGGTCGTTGTTGCGCCGGACCTTGGTATCGACGGGATTGACCGAGACCGCCTCGACCTTGACCAGCAGGTCGTGCGCCGCAGGCTTCGACCGGTCGATCTCGACATCGACGAGGGCATCGTCGGCGGTAACGGGGCGGGCATGGCGATAGGCGACGGCGCGCATGAATTTGTTCTCCGATGGGCTTCCGCAGAACATAGGGAGCGCCGGCCGCGTTGGCAGCCCTGCCCTTGTACGAATTGGATCAGTTGCCCGTATAGGACGGTGCGGTCAGCGCGGCCGCGGGAAACGGTCCGCCGTCCCCTGCCGTGATGTCCGGCGGGCGGATATCCGTCATGTCGCCGACAGGCGCGACCGAGCCGGTGCGCATCCAGTCGATATTGGAGCGGGCGAACAGGCCGCCGCCATAGGGCGGACGCCGTGGCGGCTGGAACTGCGGCTTGGGATTGCAGTAACTGCGCGTGCCGCTCTTGCCGTGGTGGGCGAGATCGAGATGAAAGTGGTCGCCGTGATAGGGCTCACCCGGCCCCAGCGTCGTCTTGAAGGTTTCGCAGGCGGTCGCTTCCACCTCGCGCAGGAAGCCCTGCTCGTCGCGCGCGCCGCGCCAGCCTTGTTTGACCGTCACCTCGCGCCCGTTGGCGAGCTTGAACGAGGCGATGTCGATGGCGTTGCCGAAGGCGTGCTCGGAGAGCTGCTTGCCGGGGATGCTGTCGATGGTGCGGCAGGAATAGTTCGACAACTGCTTGATCTGGACCACGGGCGCCCCGAACCAGGCCATCGCCGCCGGCTGCACGGCGTTGCGGAACCAGTCTTCCAGCATGGTCGTCATCGGGCAGCCGAGCGTCGCTGACGGGCCGACCCGCACCGACCCGTCCTCGAGGGCAGAGACCTTCAGCGGATAAAGGATGCCGCAAGCGCCACGCCCATCGATCTTGCGCTCGGGCTGAACCCAGGCCGAGAAGACCACCGGCGGCCGGCTCGCCATGCAGACGCGCTCTTCCCGGTCGCGCCAGGCGGCACGCTGCTCATAACCGAAGAAGCCGAACCCGCAGCCGGAGAGCGTTATTGCCAGTCCGACCACCGCAGCCGCCTGATACGCAACACGACGGTCCATGATCGCTCAAATGCGACCAATTCCATTAAGGAATGGTTGAGGATTGGCGCCCGGCCGGCACCAAGCCTGTTCCGCCTCTCAGTTGTGACCGCCCGGATTCTTGGTGCCGCCGCTCGAGGCATTATTGTTCGCGCTGCCGCCGCCGGGATTGGTGTTGTCGCCAAGGCCACTGCGGTTGTTGTTATTGCCCGAGGTTGCGCTGAACGCGCCGCCACCGAACGAACCGAAGGAGCGGAAGCTGCTACTTCCGCCGGTCGCAGCCGGAATGGGCTGGCCGTTGGCATCGTGCATGATCATGCCGGCGGGCCCAACACTGCACCCCGACGTATCGACGCGAAACGCCGCACCGAGCTTCTTCTGGTTGTCGATGAATGGAAAGGCGCTGGCCAGGAGTGCCTGCCGCTCTTCGGGCTTGAGCGACTTCATCGGCCGGAAACGCTGCGTCAGCGCCACCGAACAGGTTCCGCTGACCTCCATGCACTCGTTCCTGCGATTGCACAGCCGCGCCGCCCCCTCGTAGAGGGCAAGCGCCATGCCGCCGCGCCGGTTGATGGAAAAGTCGAAGCGCGTGCCGCGCACGCCGATGGTCGCGGTCGGCGTCTTGATCTCGTAGGCCTTCTTGGCGCTGAGGCCGGTGATGAACCGGAAGGCGCCGCGCACGGCATTGAGGCTGATATCCTGCGCCTTGTTGCCGGAGAAGACGAAACTGTCCACGGTCATGTAGGAACTCGGCCCGACGACCAGGCGCGTGTTGTCGCGGAGCAGAATCTGAGCCATGCCCTTGGGACCGGTGCGGATGACATCGCCCATATAGACGGGACCATCGACGACCAGCGCCCGCTCACCGGCAGGGCCGTTCGCCGTTGCGAACTGGGCCTCGTCAGCGACGACGCCGCCTTTCTCGATCGCCCATGCCGCACCGGAACTGCCGAGAACCACCGCCATCGTGGCAACGGCCGCCACAAGCCAAGCGTCACACGCGCGCATCGCCTTCCCCGCCCCTTCACCACGAATCATCGAAGCGGCGAGTATGCGCGAGGCGGATCGGCTTGGATGCGTATCCCCGGTAGTTTTGCTTAATGAAAAGTGACCAGGCGTCGACCCTAGCGCGTGGTCAATTGCGGCGGCTTGGTCAACTCCAGATGGTCCGGATTGCCGTTGCTCGCCGTCAGGCCATGGTCGAGGAACATGCCTTCGATGACATAGCGTTTGTGCGCCACGATCGCGTCGATGCCGGCGCCGGTGACCGGCAGGTCGTAGCGGCCGATGCGACCGCCCGGCTCGTCCGAAAACAGGATGTAGCCATCGGCGCGAGCGAGAAGGTAGCCGCGCATCACGACATCCTGACCGATGAACTTCGCCGCGTGGCGCGTGACGGCGCCCACCTTGTGGACGACCGGCGCGCTCGCGGCGGGATGGACGGCGGCGGCACCCACCAATGCCGCCGCCGCCAAAGCGGCCGCCAGGCGACGGAGGTCAGCCATGCGTGGCCGCTTTCACTATGGCCGCCTTCGTCGAGACGGCGTCGGTCGCGTTCACATTGATGATATCGAGGCCGTCGGGGATCGCCAGATAGCCCGGCGCCGAACCGCGCCGGCCGGTGACGCCGTACTGCCACAGGATCGTCTTGGTCGCCTTGTCGACGACGATGACGCGGTGGTTGAGGTCGTCATTGGCCATGATGTTGCCGTTGGGCAGCTCGATGGCAAGCGACGGACGATTGAGGCGGCCGGCGCCGGCGCCGGTATAGTCCCACACCACGCTGCCAGCGCTGCTGATCTCGATGATCTTGCCGGGATGGGTGTAGCTGGCGATGAGGAAGTTGCCGGCCTTGGTCAACTGCGGATCGGAGGGATAACGGATGGGCAAGTCGATCTTGAGGATCGGCTTCCAGGCCGCATCGAGCTCGGTCATGGAATGATCGCGGATCGTGCTGATGAGCAGGTGACCGTCGGGCAGCGGCGTATCGCCGTTGGGAGAGGCGAGCAGCGGCGCCTTGCTGCCGCAGCGATCGGTCAGGCCCGCCTGGCGCACGATCTGCTTGTCCGGTGAAATCTCCAGGATGCGGCAGTTGCGGATGTCGGCAACGCTGATGTCGCCGTTGGGCAGCTGATAGGCGTCGTCGGGAAAGTTGAGCCGGCCATTCTTGGCGCCGCGCTTGCCCAGTTCGCCGTATTGCCAGGTGACGGTCTTGGTGGCGATGTCGATGATCTGCACCACCTGCTGGTGCTCGAGGCTGACGATCACGCTCTTGCCGCCGTCGGCGAAGAAGGCGTCGTCGGCGCCGGTGCTGCGTGCCAGCCCGGTGAAATCGTACTCCCACAGGATCTTCTTCTCGGGGCTGACCAGCAGCACCCGGTTGTTGCCGCGATCCGCGATGAGCACGTTGTAGCCGCCGAGCGCAGCAGCATCGGCCGGCTCGGCGGCCGGTGCCGCGGATGCGGGGCCGGCGGCGGCGAACGTCGGCGTCAGCCAGCATGAAATCAGGACGATGGCGGTACCGGCGGCCGCCATGAAACCCGTGCGGTGCGAAGCAAGTGTTTTCATCGGCAGCGATGTTGCACGCCGAAGCTGTCAATTGGCTGTCGCCGCGACCCCGAGCACCGCAATCAGGTGGCAGCCGTTGCCGCCAACCTGTGGGCCTCGCGAAATGAAATCAGCTTCCGGCGTGCCTCGTCCCACAGCACCAGGCGCACGCAACGAATGCTTTCGCCGAACGACAGCCGCCCGATATCGGCGAGCTCCGGGTGCGCACGCAACACGCTTGGCAGCCGGTAGTAGGGAATGCGGCTCGACAGATGATGGATGTGATGGATGCCGATATTCGCCGTGAACCAGCGCAGCACCCGGGGCAGATCGTAGTGCGAACTGCCGTGGAGCGCCGCCTCCGGCTGACTCCAGTCGACATCTTTCGCCCAGAACGTCTCCTCGAACTGATGCTGGACGTAGAACAGCCAGACGCCGGCCACAGCCGCAAGGATGACGACCGGGAGGTGAAGCAGGAGAAACGGCACCAGGCCGATCAGCCACACGAACACTGCGGCGACGACGGCAATGGCGGCATTGGTGGCCATGGTGCTCGCCCATTCCGCCTTCTCCCGCATCGCACCGATCGGCAGGCGCTGCTGGAGAAGGAAGAGATAGACCGGACCGATGCCAAACATGACAGCCGGGTGCCGGTAGAGCCGATAGCGGAAGCGCCGCCACCGCGACAAAGCCGTGTATTCGCTAACCGTCAGGGTGGTGATATCGCCGATACCCCGGCGCGCGAGATTGCCCGACCCGGCGTGATGCATGTTGTGCGACCGCCGCCAGAAATCGTAGGGCGTCAGCGTCAGCACGCCGATGGCGCGGCCAACCCAGTCGTTCAAGCGCCGATCCCGAAAGAAGGCGCCATGACCGCAGTCGTGCTGGATCATGAACAGGCGGACGAGGAAGCCGGCCGTCGGCAACGCCAGCACAAGCGATAGCCAGTAGGACCAGGACAGCGCCACCCACATTGCCGCCCACAGCAGGAAGAGAGGCGCGACAGTGATCGCCAGCTCCGCGAAGCTGCGCACATGATCGGGGCTGCGATAGGCAGCCAGCGCGCGCACCCAGCCCCGCGCCTTCAAGACAGCGCCGGCGCCAGGTTCACCAATGGCAGGCAAGGCCGCGGCAGTATCAGATTTCACTGCTTCTTCTTCTGCGTGACCCGCCACAACTGAAAGCCGTGCTCCCGAACCGATTCCTCGATCTGGTCGCGCGGCAAGCGGTGGGGCGGATCGCGCCCTTCGGCGAGCACGCCGGTCGCCGTCCACGGACCGAACCTCGGCGGCAACCTGCTCCCACCCGAATCGTCGGCGAAAGCGCGCATGGCACTATTCGCCTCCGATTTGAAGACGTACATCCTCATCGACATCCTTTCGAAGAACGCGCCTTGCCCCGGCGGAGGCAGCGACGCGGCCTTTCATGCAAGCAGCTAGACGATCTCGATCTTGCTGACGGCAACCTTGCCGGAGCGCGGGTCGGTCTCGGTTTCGAAGGAAACCTTCTGGCCTTCGCTGAGCGTGGCAATGCCGGCGCGTTCGAGAGCGGTTGCGTGGACGAACGCGTCCTTTTCGCCATTGTCGGGCTGAATGAAGCCATAGCCGCGCTGGCTGTTGTAGAACTTGACGGTACCGGTGATCATAGGTCGATCTTCCTGATTGTTGTGCGCGCGTCAGAACCGACCCGCCTTGCGATTCGATTCCCTGTTCGTCGAATCTGGAAAGAGAAGCTGAAGCGTACGTCCAACGCGGACGTTACTCGGCCCAGTTGTCCGGCCAAATGTCGATTGGCATTATTTACTGATTTTGCCGCGGAATTACAAGGAAGTGCAATTTCGCCTCTTCGGTCGCGCGGCAATAACGTCGCAAATGACCAGCTTTTAAGCGGGTGCTGCGGCAGCGAGCCGATACCAGCCGTTTACACCACCACGACGCCCGTATGCTTGGCCTTCTCTTCCGGCTCGACATGGATGGCGATATGGACATCGGGCACGGCGCTGCGCAGCGCCTTCTCGATGCGGTCGCAGATCACATGGCTCTCCGAGACCGCCATGGCGCCCGGCACCACCAGATGAAACTCGATGAAGATCATGCGACCGCCCTGGCGCGTGCGCACGTCGTGCGCCTCGATGGCCCCGGTCGCGTTTTCCGAGATGACGGTGCGGATGCGCTCGAGGATCTCCGGCGACACCGCCTCGTCCATGAGCCCGCCCACCGACACGCGGATCAGCTTCCAGCCCTGCCACAGGATATTGACCGCGACGGCCGCCGCCAGGACCGGGTCGAGCACCAGCCAGCCGGTCAGGACCACCAGCACCAGGCCGACGAAGACCCCGGCCGAGGTGGCGACGTCGGTGAACAGGTGGATGCCGTCGGCCGCCAGCGCCATCGACCGCCGCCGGCGCCCGACGGTGACGAGCACCGTCGCCCACACGCCATTGATGGCGCTGGCGAAGAGATTGACGGCAAGGCCGAGGACCGGCTGATCGAGCGCGCGCGGATGCTGCAGGCCGACCCAGGCCGACGACAGGATCGAGAGCGCCGCGATGATGATGAGCACGCCCTCCAGCACGACGGAGAAATATTCCACCTTGCTGTGACCGAAGGGATGATTGTCGTCCGCCGGCAAGGCGGAGTAGCGGATGGCGAAGAGCGCGGCGATCGCCGTCGCCACGTTGACGAAGCTCTCCAGCGCATCCGACCACAACGCCACCGAACCGGTCAGCGACCAGGCCCAGAATTTCAGCCCCAGCACCACGAAGCCAACGCCGACGCTCACCAGCGCAAGGCGCGATGTCGATGTGGAGAGACGGTTCGGCATGGCAGTTGGTTCGCTGCAGTCCTTGGTCCGTCCGGGGATAGCCTATTTGGGTGGATACCGCCACGCGCCTTCACTCAAGAAGGACTCCAGGCCACGGGCTCGCAGATATCCACAGCCGTAATCCCCGCATTCAGAACAAGTTGGGGGCCCTCGCTCACGTCGCACTTCCGTTCCGCGGTGCGGGATGTTTTTCGCTTGTCGTGCCGCCCTTGTGCGGTAGAACTCATTGACTGTGCCAAAGGTACGGGAGACAGACCATGAGCCTATCTCGACCGTTCCATGTGGTTATCGTGTTTGCGGCGTTTCTGTTTATTGGGGCAATTGTTATCGGCGCCCTCTAGCGACGCTGGCAATGCATTATCTGGGGCCTGAACGATCGTCGGAGGCCGGGATCGCGAGCAAGCGGTGCCGGCCTTCGTCCTTTCCGGTTCAGCGATAGAAGCTCGGCAGGAACAGAATCATCACGCCGAGGATTTCCAGCCGCCCGACGATCATGGCGATGGTGAGCAGCGCCTTGGCGATCTCCGGCATGTGGGCAAAGTTGCCCGCCGGGCCGATCGCCTCGGTGATTCCCGGGCCGACATTGCCGAGTGTCGCCGCCGTCGCCGACATGGCGGTCGCGGCATCGAGACCGGTGAGACTGACCAGCACCGACACGATCACGAAGGTGAGCAGATAGAGGAAGACGAAGGTGCCGACCGAGGCCGCCTCCTCCTCCGACACCACACGCCTGGCGTAGCGCAGCGGGCTGACCGTATGCGGATGCAGCGCCTGCCGGATGTGCTGGACGACAACGCGCGCCATGATCTGGAAGCGGAAAACCTTGATCGCGCCGGCGGTCGAACCGGTGCAGCCGCCGACGAACGACACCAGGAAGATGAACACGACCGCGAATGTGCCCCAGGAGACGAAGTCGCCCGAACCGAAACCGGTGGTGGTCATGATCGAGACGACGGTGAAGGCGGCGTTGGTGACGTCGCTGAAACCGCCGTGGCCGGGCTGCAGCACCAGCCACACGGCAAATATCGCCGACAGCGCCGCCGCGATGATGAAATAGGCGCTGACCTGGGGATCGACGCGCTCGCTGATCCGGCCGCGCCGGAACAGGCGCACAAAGGCGAGGAACGGCAGGCTGCCGGCGGTCATGAAGATCACCCCCGCCCAATTGAGAGCATCGCTCTTGAACCAGGAGAACGAGGCGTCATGGGTCGAGTAGCCGCCGGTGCACACAGTGGTGAAGGCGTGGTTGAGCGCATCCCACGGCGTCATGCCCAGCGCCCAGTAGGTCAGGAAGCAGGCGACGGTGATCGCCAGATAGATGCGGCCGACGGAATTGGCGACGCTGCGCACCTTCGGCACCACGTCCTCCGAGCGGTCCGAAGATTCCAGGCGGAAGAGCTGCATGCCGCCGATCTTGAGGAACGGCAGGATGACGATGGCCAGCCCGACGATGCCGATGCCGCCGATCCATTGCAGCGTCGAGCGCCACAACAGGATCGATGGTGGCATGGCATCGAGCCCGGTGAGCACCGTCGAGCCGGTGGTGGTCAGCCCCGACGCCGATTCGAAATAGGCGTCGAGCAGGCTGAGGCTGGTCGACGACGCCATCAGCGGCAGCGCGCCGAAGAGCGGCACCACGAACCAGGAGACGACGGTCAAGAGCGCCGCATCGCGGAAGCGTAACTCGAACGGCCGGCCCTTGGTGGTCAGCACGCAGGCGCCGGCAAACAGCGCCGTGATGCCGGCATTGACGGCAAAGACCTGCGCCAGCCCGTCATGCGCAGCCAGCGAGACCAGCGACATGGCCCCCTCGCCCGCGGCAATCGCAAAGAGAATCCAGCCGAGAGCAAGGACGGCTGGCCAGATTTGTGGCAGCAAGCGCGCTGATCTCCCATCGTCGGCGGAGAATGGCCGGAATCGGCCGGACTGACTGACCAGACGATTTAGCCCGGATACAGCGGCCTGGCCAAGTCGGGGAGCACGGGCCTACCAGGTGGCGGGCTTGCCGTCGCGGAAGAAGCCGCCGGTGGATTCGCCGGGCGTCACCGCCCAGACGACCGACGCCGCCCCCTGTTCGATGCCGCGCGGCGCCGAACTGCCGCCCATGCGGGTGCGCACCCAGCCGGGGCAGACGGCGTTGACGCGGATGCGGCGCGGCTTAAGCTCGCGCGCCATGAGCTTGGCCAGCGCAATGATCGCCGCCTTGGAGACGCGATAGGCCGAGCCCGGCCAGCCAGCCTCTCTGTAGGTGCCGGCGTCGACGCCGGCGATGAACTCGTTGACCAGCGTCACAAGCGCGTCGCGGGTGAGGTGCGGGTCGCTGAAGCGGGCGCGCAGCGCCGGCGCGTAGGCATCCAGTTCGCCCATGCCGCTCGACACCATGACGATGGCGCCGCCGTCTTCGATCAGCGGCAACAACGCCTCGGTCAGGCCGAGGACGCCAAAGAAGTTGACGGCCAGCGTCTGGCGCACGACCTCGCCGTCGAAGCCGTCGAGCGAGACGCCGGCATTGTTGACGAGCCCGTGGAGCATGCGGCCCTGCCGGCGAAGATCGTCGGCAAGGGCGGCAATGTCCTCGGCCGCCGTGACGTCGAGGGGACTGAAGGCGACGCCGAGCGAGTCGGCCGCCGCCTGCCCCTCGCTTGCGTCGCGCGCCGTAAGAATGACCGAGAAGCCGGCCGCCTTGAGCTGACGGCAGGCTTCCAGCCCGATGCCGCGGTTGGCGCCGGTGACCAGAATCGTCTTGCCCTCCGCATCGGCCATGCCTAGGCCGACTCCTTTATGAAATCGCCCGTCTGCAGATCACGAACGGCCTGCTGCAGCTCGGCCTGCGTGTTCATCACGATCGGCCCGTACCAGGCAACCGGCTCCTTCAATGGCTTCCCGGAAACCAGCAGGAAGCGGATGCCTTCATCGCCTGCCTGCACTGTAACCTCGTCGCCGGAATCGAACAACACCATCGCGCGGTTGCCCACCGTCTCGCGCACCAGCAGCTCATTGCCGTCGGCATCGCTCTTCTCGGTCAACACGCCGAAGGGATGCGAGGCGTCGTGGAAGCTGCCCGAGCCCTCGAAGACATAGGCGAAGGCATGGCGGGTGGTCTCCACCGGCAGGGTCTTCTTCTTGCCCGGCGGCACACACACGTCGATGTAGTTGGGGTCGGCGGCGACGCCCTCGACCGGGCCCGTCTTGCCCCAGAAGTTACCGACCACCACGCGGACAACGGTTCCGTCGTCGTCGATCACCTCCGGAACGTCGCCGGCCTTGATGTCCTGGTAGCGCGGCTTGGTCATCTTCAGCGAGGACGGCAGGTTGGCCCACAGCTGGAAGCCGTGCATGCGACCCTTGGGGTCGCCCTGCGGCATCTCCTGATGCATGATGCCGCTGCCCGCCGTCATCCACTGAACGTCGCCCGCGCCAAGCTTGCCGCGATTGCCGAGGCTGTCGCCGTGCTCGACCGTGCCGGCCAGCACATAGGTGATGGTCTCGATGCCGCGATGCGGGTGCCATGGGAAGCCCTTGAGGAAATCCTCAGGCTTCTCGTTGCGGAAATCGTCGAACAGCAGGAACGGATCGAAGTCGCTCGTCTGCCCGAAGCCGAAGGCACGGTGCAGCTTGACGCCGGCGCCTTCCAGGGTCGGCTTGGCATCGACCACGCGCTTGACGGGACGCAGGGACATGGGGGCGGTCTCCACTTGGAACGGTTCAATGGTCACTATCGGTAACCATAGATGGGGGCTGAGGCGCAAGAGGCAAGACCCGTGTCCGGCTGTCAGCGCAAGGCTGGTCTGCGCGATTCAGCGCGCCCCTAGCGAGACCGGAGCAGCGCCTGGGCCGCGGCAAGGATCGCCGCGTCGGTGGTGAGCGCCGTGGTGACGCTGCCCGCCTTCTCGTCATAGGGCGCACCGGCAAGCTTTGGATCGCGCCAGGGGCCAGTTGAGATGGTGATAGCGCGGAAGACGAGCTTACCGTCGACGCGGGCAAGGTGCATGCCGCCCGAGGCGCCGCCAGCCGCATCGCAATCGCTGCGATAGAAGTTGGTGGCCGCCGTCGAGACCGGCACCCGGCGTACCGTGCAGCCGCGCACCACGGGCATGGCCGGGTCGACCGCCTCCATGTCGGCCGGGTGGGCGGTGAGCACGGTCAGGTGATCGCCGGCACGCGGACGCGTCGCAGCCGGCGGGAACGGCTCGGCCCCCGCAATCGGCGTGGCGAGGCGGACAACCGCCCAGTCATTGTTGGAGCCGGGCTTCGGCGGGACCGCGCCGAAGCGGGCATGGGCAGCGTCGGTCTTGAGCGGCATCCAGTCGGCGCCCGGCGCCTGAGCGCGGAAGAAGCACTTGCCCGCCCGCCCGCCATCGGCGGTGAAGAATGTGTGGGCGGCGGTCAGCACCAGATCGTCGGCGAGGAACAGCGCGCCGGAGGCTACAACCGGCTGCGGCGCGAAACAGGCGACATGACCGGAGACCTGGCGGATGCGCATGATCTCCTCCGCCGACAGGCCAAGCTCAGGCCCCAGCGCATTCAGCGCGCCGCGGTCATCCTTGCCGATGATGTTGGCGGAGGCAGGGGCAGACCAGATCGCCAGCGCCAGCAGCAAGCTCAACTTGACCGTGCGGGACCGTGCGTTCATGCGATGACCATCCGAGCCGCAACTTGCTGCAAGCCATACTCCGCGCTCTCGGCCTTCGCTCGTCGCGACTCCGACCCCGGGTTCGCGCTCGGGGGCGGGGACGAACGGAGTCTGGAGCTTGCACTTCCGCGACCACGTCTCCCGTGCACAGCACAGCGATGTGGTGTCAATCCATGCCCCACCCGATCATTCCCGCGAAAGCGGGAACCCAGATCGGTATAGCCGCACCCGACATCGTGTCGAAATCGCGGCCTCACCCGTACCTCGCCGCAGCGCGGGCCTTGGCCTTGGCGGCTTCCACCTCGCGGTTGCGCGGCGCCGCGTTGATCACGAGGTCTTCCAGCAGGTGATGGGCGATGTGCGCCACCTCATCGACGGCGCGGTTGAAGACAGCTTCATTGGCCTTGGACGGGTGCGTGAAGCCGCTGATCTTGCGCACGAACTGGAGCGCCGAAGCGCGGACTTCGTCGTCGGTCGCCGGCGGGTCGAAATTGGCAAGGGTGCGGATGTTGCGGCACATGGGGCTCTCCTTCCCGAGACCGCGATCATAGCGAGCCGGCGCGCGACCCGTCCACGGCGCCGTTATGCCGCCACCGGCCGCGCCGGCTCATAGTTGAGGATGGGCGCCAGCCAGCGCTCGGCCTCGGTGAGCGTCCAGCCCTTGCGCTCGGCGTAATCCGCCACCTGATCGCGCTCTATTCTGCCAACACCGAAATAGTGGCTTTTCGGGTGGGCGAAATAGAGCCCGGAAACCGACGAGCCCGGCCACATGGCGTAGCTCTCGGTGAGCTTGATGCCGGTGGCGGCTTCCGCATCGAGGAGCGAAAACAAGGTGCCTTTCTCGGTATGGTCGGGCTGAGCGGGATAGCCCGGCGCGGGCCTGATGCCGTCATAGGTCTCGCGGATAAGATCTTCCGGCGTCAGTGCCTCGTCCGGCACATAGGCCCAGAACTCGCGGCGCACGCGCTGGTGCAGACGCTCGGCAAAGGCCTCGGCGAGACGGTCGGCGAGCGCCTGGGAGAGGATTTTCGAATAGTCGTCATTGGCGCGAGCGAAACGTTCGGCCACCGCCTCCTCGCCGATGCCGGCGGTGACGGCGAAGCCGCCGATGAAATCGGCAAGGCCGGTCTCCTGCGGCGCGATGAAATCGGCCAGCGCCACATGGGAGCGCTTGCTGTTGCCGGAGCGGGCGATCTGCTGGCGCAGCGTGAACAGGCGGGCGCGTTCCTCTGTCCGCGCATCGTCATAGACGACGATGTCGTCGCCCGTGGCATTGGCCGGCCAGAAGCCGATGACGCCGTTGGCGGTGAGCCAGTTCTCAGCGACCATCTGCTTGAGCATCGCCTGCGCGTCCTCATAGAGAGAGCGCGCCGCCTCGCCGACCTTGGGGTCCGTGAGGATGTGCGGGAAGGTGCCCTTCATCTCCCAGGTGGCGAAGAACGGCGTCCAGTCAATGTAGGGGACAAGCTCCGCGACCGGATAGTCGGTGAGGGCGCGCGTGCCGAGGAAGCTCGGCCTGACCGGCGCGAAGCCGGTCCAGTCGATGGTGAAGCGGTCGGCACGGGCTTTCTCCAGCGTGATCCGCCGCTTCTCGTCCTGGCCGCGGGCATGGGCTTCGGCGACCTTGCGGTACTCGCCGCGCATCTCTTCGACATAGGCCGCCCTGCCGGCACCAAGCAGATTCGACGCGACGCCGACGGCGCGGCTGGCGTCGAGCACATGCACGGTGGCGCCGCGCACGTAGTTCGGCAGGATTTTCACCGCCGTGTGGACGCGGCTGGTGGTGGCCCCGCCGATCAAGAGCGGCACATCGAAGCCTTCGCGCTCCAGCTCCGCCGCCACATTGCACATTTCGTCCAGCGACGGCGTGATGAGGCCGGAGAGGCCGATGATGTCGACGTGTCGCTCCTTCGCCGTGGCGAGGATCTTCGCCGCCGGCACCATGACGCCGAGGTCGATGACCTCGTAATTGTTGCAGGCGAGAACGACGCCGACGATGTTCTTGCCGATGTCGTGGACGTCGCCCTTGACGGTGGCGAGCAGGATGCGCGCCACCGGCTTGTCCTCGACGCCGTGGCGGCGCTTGTCCTCCTCCATGAACGGCATGAGATGGGCAACCGCCTGCTTCATCACGCGGGCGGATTTCACCACCTGGGGCAGGAACATCTTGCCAGCGCCGAACAGGTCGCCGACCACGTTCATGCCGGCCATCAGCGGCCCTTCGATCACGTCGAGCGGCTGCGTGGCCGCCAGCCGCGCCTCCTCGGTGTCGCCGACGATGTACTGGGTGATGCCGTGGACGAGCGCGTGTTCCAGCCGCTTGTCGACCGGCAGCGCGCGCCAGGCTTCGTCGGCCGCCATCTTCTCGCCGCCGTCCGAACGGTAGCGCCCGGCCGCTTCCAGCAGGCGCTCGGTGGCGTCCGCCCGGCGGTTGAGCACGACGTCCTCGCAGAGCTCGCGCAGCTCCGGATCGATCTCGTCATAGACCGGCAGCGCACCGGCATTGACGATGCCCATGTCCATGCCGGCGGCAATCGCGTGATAGAGGAAGACCGCGTGCATGGCGCCTCGCACGGTCTCGTTGCCGCGGAAGGAGAAGGACAGGTTGGAGACGCCGCCGGAGACATGGGCGTGCAGCAGGTTGGCCTTGATCCAGCGCACCGCCTCGATGAAGTCGACACCGTAATTGTTGTGCTCCTCGATGCCGGTGGCGACCGCGAAGATATTGGGATCGAAGATGATGTCTTCCGGCGGAAAGCCGATCTCTTGCGTCAGGATGCGATAGGCGCGGGCGCAGATATCTTCCTTGCGCTTCAGCGTGTCGGCCTGGCCTTTCTCGTCGAAGGCCATGACCACCACTGCGGCGCCGTAGCGGCGCACCGTCTCGGCCTGTTCGCGGAATTTCTCCTCGCCTTCCTTCATCGAGATTGAATTGACGATTCCCTTGCCCTGGACGCATTTCAGCCCCGCCTCGATGACCGACCATTTCGACGAGTCGATCATGATCGGCACGCGGGCGATGTCCGGCTCGGCGGCAATCAGGTTGAGGAAGGTCACCATCGCCTCTTCCGAGTCGAGCAGGCCCTCGTCCATGTTGACGTCGAGCACCTGGGCGCCGTTGGCGACCTGATCGCGGGCAACGTCGAGCGCGGCGGTATAGTCGCCGTTGGTGATCAGCTTGCGGAAGCGCGCCGATCCGGTGACGTTGGTGCGCTCGCCGACATTGACGAAGCCGGTGGCGGCGGAAGAACTCATGAAGCCAGCTCGAAGGGTTCGAGGCCCGAGAGGCGCATGGCCTCGGGCGGATGGGGAACAACGCGCGGCGCCACGCCGTCAACAGCCGCGGCAATGGCGCGGATATGGTCCGGCGTTGTGCCGCAGCAGCCGCCGACGACATTGACGAAGCCGGCACGGGCGAATTCGCCGAGCATGCCGGCCATCGCCTCGGGGCTCTCGTCATATTCGCCGAACTCGTTGGGCAGGCCCGCATTGGGATAGGCGCAGACGAGGGCATCGGCGACGCGCGCGATCTCGGCGATGTGGGCACGCATCTCGCGCGCACCGAGCGCGCAGTTGAGCCCGATGCTCAGCGGCCGCCCGTGGCGCACCGAATACCAGAAGGCGGTCGGTGTCTGGCCGGAGAGCGTGCGGCCGGAGAGATCGGTGATCGTTCCCGAGATCATGATCGGCAGGCGCTTGCCGGTCTCGGCGGCGACCTGCTCGACGGCGACGATGCCTGCCTTGACGTTGAGCGTGTCGAAGACGGTCTCGAACAGGATGAGATCAGCACCGCCCTCCGCCAGCCCGCGCGCCGCCTCACTATAGGCGGCGACGAGATCGTCGAAGGTGATGTTGCGGAAGCCGGGATTGTTGACGTCCGGCGAGATCGACGCCGAGCGATTGGTCGGGCCGATGGCGCCGGCGACGAAGCGCGGCCTGTCCGGCGTCTCGGCGGTCACTTCGTCGGCAGCGGCGCGCGCCAGCCGTGCGCCCTCGCGGTTCAGCTCGAAGGCGAGCTCTTCCATGCCATAATCGGCCTGCGCGACGCGCGTCGAGGAAAAGGTGTTGGTCTCGACGATGTCGGCGCCGGCACGAAGATACTGGCAGTGAATTTCGCGGATGGTCTCGGGCTGCGTCAGGATGAGCAGGTCGTTGTTGCCGCGCAGATCCTTCGGCCAGTCCTTGAAGCGTTCGCCCCGGAACTCAGCCTCGCTGAAGCGGTGCGACTGGATCATCGTGCCCATGGCGCCATCGAGCACCAGGATGCGTTTCGCCGCGATGGCGCGGAAGCGGGCTTCGGCGTCGGGTGAGGTGGACATGGCGGATGCCTTTATTCCCAGGGATTGACCAGCGCGGCGCCGGTATCGGTGAAATCGCGCGTGTTGCGCGTGACCAAGGTCAGGCCGTGGACCACGGCGGTCGCGGCGATGAGCGTGTCGACGACCTGCCGCGGCCGCTCGGCCGCAAGCTCGCCCCACAGCCGCGCCGCGGACAGATCGAGCGGCAGAATGCGCGAGCCGTAGTCAGCCTCGATCGACGCGATCCAGGCGTCCAGCCGATCCGCATGGCCGATGTCGGTCCGCCGCCTGAGCACCGCTCCCCTTCGCAGCTCACCGATGGTCAACACGCTGACGAACGTGTCCTCATTGCTGAGCCCGCGAACGAATGCGAGCACGCGCGCGTCAGGCTGTCGGCGGTTCACTTCCGACAGCACATTGGTGTCGAAGAGGTAGCCGATATCACTCAAGGTCAACCTCGCGTCCCGTATCGCTCTTGTCGCGCTCGAGGTCGACGCCTTCCAGGATCGGACCGCTGCTCAGGAGAAATTCGACGAAGCTCTTCCGGGGTTTGGCCTTGCCGTTGCTGAGCGCCTCGTATTCGGTCGCCGAGAGCACCACGGCGCGCGCCTTGCCGTGCTTGGTGATCGTCTGCGGCCCCTCGCTCTGGGCGCGCTCGATCACCTCGCTGAAATGCGTCTTGGCCTGCTGCACCTGCCAGGTTGTCATGGCACACCTCCAATTCTGATCAGACTGACCATAATATAAGTCGTTCTGACCAGAATCCACATGTCCCCGTGGCGCTCATGCGGCGGCCTCCGCGGGCGTCGGCTTCGCCGGCCGGACGCCCAGCAGATGGCAGATGGCATAAACCAGATCGGCGCGGTTCATGGTGTAGAAGTGGAAGTCGGTGACGCCGCGCTCGACCAGATCGAGCACCTGCTCGGACGCCACCGCCGCTGCGATCAGTTGGCGGGTGCCGGGGTCATCTTCAAGCCCCGCGAAGCGCTCGGCCAGCCATGCCGGCACGCTCGCCCCCGCCTTGACGGCAAAGCGCGCCGTCTGGGTGAAGTTGGTGACCGGCACGATGCCCGGCACCAGCGGAATGTCGATGTGCGCCGCCGCCAGACGCTCGCGGAAGGCGTCGAAGAAGTCGTTGTCAAAGAAGAACTGGGTGATCGCCCGGTCGGCGCCGGCATCAACCTTGCGCTTGAGATTGTCGAGCTCGGTGCGCCAGTCGGCGCTCTCCGGATGGCGCTCGACATAGGCCGACACCGACACTTCCATCTGCGGATGGCGGCGTTTGATCGCCTCCACCAAATCGCCGGCATGGCCGTAGCCGCCCGGCGTCGGCACATAGGACGTGCCGAGACCGGTTTCCGGATCGCCGCGCAGTGCCACGATATGGCTGACGCCGATCTCGGCGTAGCGGTCGACGACGCCGTCGAGATCCTCGCGCGTGGCGCCGACGCAGGTCAGATGCGCCGCCGGATGGAGCCCGGTCTCCGTGAGGATGCGCTTGAGCGTTGCGTGGGTGCGTTCGCGCGTCGAGCCGCCGGCACCATAGGTCACCGAGACGAAGTGCGGCTCAAGCGGCGCCAGCCGGCCAACCGAGTTCCACAACGTCTCTTCCATCTTCTCGGTCTTCGGCGGGAAGAACTCGAACGAGACGTTGAGCCCGCTCTCGCCGCGCGCATTGCGCTTCACCTGGGTCATCACGCCACCTCACGGCTTGCGGCCGGCTCGTCGGCCATCGCCACGCGCTTGTCGCGGGCAAGCAGAAGCGTCACGGTCAGCTTGTCCGGCGCATCGTCGCCCGCCGGCAGGTCGCTTGCCGTCACCAGCGACAGACCCGCCGCCTCGATCCATTGGCGCATGGCCTGGGGCGCGAAGCCAAGGCGGCGATGGGCATGGCGCTCACGCAGGAACTCCAGATCGTGCGGGGCGAAGTCGACGATCAGCAGGCGCCCGCCCGGGCGCAGAACCCGCGCCGCTTCCGCGATCGCCCGTTCAGGGTCGTTCAAGTAGTGCAGAACCTGGTGGACGGTCACCAGATCGAAGCTGTTGCGCTGGAACGGCAGGTGCTGGATGTCGCCGAGCCGCACCTGGGCCCTGGCAATGCCGGCACGGTCGAGATTGGCGCGGGCAACCGTCAACATGTCTGCCGAAGCATCAATGCCGATGGCGCGGTTATAGAGCGGCGCCAACAATTCCAGCAGCCGGCCGGTGCCGGTGCCGAGATCGAGCAGGCTCTCGAACGGACGCTCGCCGACGGCAGCCACCATCACCGACTCCACCGCCGCTTCGGCGATGTGCAGCGCCCGGATCGTGTCCCATTCGCCGGCGTGGTCGGCGAAGTAGCGCCGCGCGGCCTCGGCATGCTCCTGCTTGACGGCGGCCAGGTATTCGCGGTCGCGCGCCAGCACCGGGTCGCCGCCGTCGATCAGCGCCAGAAGGTAGCCGGCGAAGCGCCGCGCCGGCCCCTGGTCGGTGAGGCGATAGAACACCCACGCCCCTTCCGGAAAGCGGTCGATCAGGCCGGCATCCGCCAGCAGCTTGAGGTGACGCGAGATGCGCGGCTGCGACTGGCCGAGAATGGCGGTGAGGTCCTTCACCGTCAGCTCGGCCTGGCCGAGCAGGGCCAGGATGCGCAGGCGCGTTCCCTCGCCCGCGGCCTTCAGCGCGGCGATGGCGGTATCGACGGCAAGCGGGGCCGGTTCGGCCATAGGAGCGCTCCCTTCGCGCGAGACATAAAGATATCCTTATACGTTAGCGCAAGCCTTGGCAATGGGCCGCCCAGACACCGATGGCGGGACAATTGGTCAAATTGACAATCCGCTCCTACCACCAACCAATGGGTTAAATGGAGGATTGGAACCCTGTGAAATGACAGCGAAATCGCTTCCCGCCATATTCGGCGCCCTCTCCGACCCGACGCGCCTGGCCATCGTCGAGCGCCTGCTCGCGGAAGGCGAGCGGTCGGCCGGTGAGATCGCCGAACCCTTCACCATGTCCAAGCCAGCGATCTCCAAACACCTGCGCGTGCTGGAAGCTGCCGGGCTGATTGAGCGCCGGATCGAGCGGCAATGGCGCATCGTGCGCGTCCGCTGCGAGGCGCTCCGCGCCGTCGACCGCTGGATCGAGCACCACCGCCAGTTCTGCGACGCGCCCGAGCGTATCAGGCCACTGTTCGACAGAGGCGACGGCCTTCGCCAGTGACGCTGGCGGCGGGCCAAGCGGCAATCGGCATGAGCGGACAAGCGGCGTGACAAGCACGGCGAACTCGCCTATGACGGCCCCATGATCCGCGCCGCCGCCACCTATTTTGGCTTCTGGTTTAGCTATCCGCACACACTGGCGGAGGCAGGGGCGCGTTCGATCTAGAAGACCCGAAACAGCGAATTCCCGAGAGCCGCCAGACCGACTGGCGGCTTTTTTTGTTGCCGCCGGCAGGTCGAACCAAGGACGAGGACCATGCCGAACGACACCGACGATTTGCGCATCCGCGAAATCAGGGAACTGAGTATGCCCGCCGACGTGATGCGCGAGTTCCCGCGCGGCCCCTCGGCAAGCCACACCGTGACCCGTGCGCGCCGCGCCATTCACGACATCCTCAGCCGTGTCGACGACCGCCTCGTCGTCATCGTCGGCCCCTGCTCCGTGCACGACCCGGCCGCCGCCCTCGAATACGCTGACCGGCTCGCCAAGGTCCGCAACCGGTCGCACGGCGCCCTGGAGATCGTCATGCGCGTCTATTTCGAGAAACCGCGCACCACGGTCGGCTGGAAGGGGCTGATCAACGACCCCGACCTTGACGGCTCGTTCCAGATCGACAAGGGCCTGAGGACGGCGCGCAAGCTGCTGCTCGAGATCAACACGCGGGGACTTCCCGCGGCTTGCGAATTTCTCGACATGACGACGCCGCAATATTTCGCCGACCTCGTCGCCTGGGGCGCCATCGGCGCCCGCACCACCGAGAGCCAGGTGCATCGCGAGCTCGCCTCCGGTCTCTCCTGTCCGGTCGGCTTCAAGAACGGCACCGACGGTAATGTGAAGATCGCCGTCGATGCGGTGAAGGCGGCCTCCGAGCCACATCATTTCCTGGCCGTGACCAAGACCGGCCGCGCCGCCATTGCCGCCACTGCCGGAAACGGTGACTGCCACATCATCCTGCGCGGCGGCAAGGTGCCGAACTACGATGCCGGCTCGGTCGACACCGCCTGCAGCGTGTTGGAAACGGCCGACCTGGCACCGGCGGTGATGATCGACGCCAGCCACGCCAACAGCGCCAAGAAGCCGGAGAACCAGCCCAAGGTGATCAAGGCGATCGCGGACCAGGTCGAGGGTGGCGACCGGCGTATCGTCGGCGTCATGATCGAGAGCAATCTCGTCGCCGGCCGGCAGGATCTCGTGCCGGGCGAGCCGCTCAACTACGGCCAGAGCATCACCGACGGCTGCATCGGGTGGGAGACGACGGTGGCGGTGCTGGAGCGGCTGGCTGCGGCGACCAGCCAGCGGCGACGTCACGACGCAAGAGACCTGTTGGCGGAGCGGCCGCTGGCACGTGCTCGAGCGGCCCTCTAGACGACGCGATCCCAGGTCAGCGTGCGGGTCACCGGCTCGCCGTCCTCGGTTGCCGTTTCGAGAACGATGGTGAGCCTGTCGCCGTCCACGGCCAGCTTGCGCTCAACCTCCATCCCGACATTGCCGGGCGTCAGCGCAGCTTCGAGCCGATGCATCACCGCGCCGCCTTCTCCGACCCGGTAGGTGCCGAAATAGGCGTCGTATCCACCAACTGCCATGGTGTTGTTTTGACCCGACCCTCCCGCCGGCGACGCGCTCGACGAGCGGTCGCGCTTCATGAACTGAGCCGAGAAGCGATCGTGTGTGTAGGTGAGCATGGCAAGCGGATCGGAGCCAAGTGCCGGATCGCGCCGAATGGTGCCATCGTCCGCGCGGTCAATCCGGCTGACCAGGCTCCACGTTCCGATCATGCGCTCTGCGAGCGCCCCCGCGTCGCTGCCTTTAGCCATCGAACCTTCCTCCGTGGCGACCTTTGCACGGAAGGTCCGCAAGATGAAGGCGAAAGGCATTGACGCGCAACAGGCGAACCGGGAACACTCCATCGAGGGCGGCCCGCCGAATGCACGTCGGGGCCCGCAGCATTCGAGCCGCGACCTGACGGGGGCAAATGAGCAGTTCGACGCATTCGTCGGCGGCCGGCGGAGCCGGAACCGGCGTCGCACACGGCATCGCCGTCGGCGTGGTCTGCGGCCTGGTTGCGATCGTCCAGTCGATTGGCTTCGGCACGCTTTTGTTTTCCGCCCTTCCCGTTTCGCTGTCCGCCAGCGCTGCCGGCATGGCGCTGTTCACCGGCACCGCGGTGGCGATGCTGATCCCTCTTGTCAGCTCGGGACGCGGGGTGGTCGCCGTCGCGCAGAGCGTTCCCGCCGCCGCCTTGGCGGGGATCATCGGCGTCATCGTCGCCAGGGTCGCGCCGGGGAACGACCACGCTCTGCTGGCGACGGCCGTCGCAGCCGTCGCGCTGACCACCCTCACCGTCGGAGTCGGCTCCTGGCTGCTCGGCTTCTTCCACCTCAGTCGCTTCATCCGCTTCATCCCTTTTCCAGTGATTGGCGGGTTCCTTGCCGGCTCGGGCTGGCTGGTCCTCGTTGGTGGCATCGACGCCATCGCGGGAGCCCACTTCATCAACGCTCCGTTTCAGTTGCTCGCCCAGCCGGCCATGCTCGGCCGACTGCTGTCCACCGCCGGCCTGATCGCGGCCATCGCCTTGGTCGAGCGGCTGAGCGCCGGCTGGCGGCTCGCGTTGCCGGCGACCATCGCGGCGGCCCTGGTGCTCTTCAATCTCGCCGTCTGGCTGACGGGAATCTCCCATGTCACGCTGCGCGCCGAGCATTGGCTGATGACATTGCCGAGCGGCCATGCCCTGTGGCCTCCCCTGACTCCGGCCGATCTGGCACTGGTCGACTGGCGAGCGATCGCCGGCCAGACACTGAGCCTTGCGACCGTTCCGGTGCTCGCCATCATCAGCACGCTGATGAACGCCACCGGCATCGAGCTCGATGCACGCCGCGACCTCGATCTCGATCGGGAACTGCGTGCCGCCGGCATCGGCAACCTCCTCGCCGGGGTCGGCGGCGGCATTCCCGGCTATCACTCTCTGTCGGGCACCATTCTCGCCGCGCGCCTGGGCGCGACCAATGCAAGCGTGGGTCTCACGGTTGCCGTCTGTTGTGCCGCCGCCATGGCCTTCGGCCCGCAGATCTTGTCCTTGGTGCCGACTCCGCTGCTCGGCGGCATCCTGGTGTGGATCGGCGGCGGGCTGATCCACCAATGGCTGATCGGCGCGCATGCGCGTCTGGCGCGCTCCGAATACGCCGTCGTCGTTCTCATCTTCGCGGTCATCGCCTTCGTCGGCTTCGCCTGGGGCATCCTGGTCGGGCTGATCGCCGCCGCGGTTCTCTTCGCGGTCGAATATGGCCGCGTCGACATCGTCCGCTACACGCTCACCGGCCGCGATTACCAGACCGGCGCCGATTCCTCCGACGAACGGCTGGAGGTGCTGCGCAACAATGGCGGAGCGATCCTGCTGCTCCGCCTGCAGGGCTATCTGTTCTTCGGCACCGCCGAGCGGCTGCGCAAGCGCATCCAGGAGCGTCTGGCGGACGCCAGCGAAACCGGCATCCGCTTTCTGGTCATCGACTTCGATCGCGTCAGCGGCCTCGATTCCTCGGCAGCCCTCTCCTTCATTCGCCTGTCGCAGATGGCCGCGCCCGCTGGCTTCACCCTGGTGCTCACCGGCATGTCAGTTGCTGTACGGAACGCCATGCTGCGCGGCGGGCTGGAGCATGGCGGGGAAGGACTCGTGCACATCGCGCCGAGCTTCGAACACGGGGTGGAGTGGTGCGAGAACGCGCTGATTGCCGAAGTGGCGCCGAAGCTGGCGACGGTCGAGAGCCGCCCGGCGCGCGACATCCTGACGAGTGTGGTCGGCGACGCAGCCTTTGCCGAGGCGCTCATCCCCTATTGCGAGCGGGTCGAGATCGCCGCCGGAGAAGCGCTCATCACCCAGGGCAGACCCTCCGACGACATCTTCCTGATCGAGGCCGGCCGCGCCGCAGTGGAACTTGCCAACGGTACCCAGAGCATTCGCCTGGCGACGCTTTCCCACGGCGCCATCGTCGGCGAGATCGCCTTCTACCTCTCGGTGCCGCGCTCCGCCTCGGTGGTCGCCGAGAGCGCGCTGGTGGTATGGCGTTTCAGCCGCGCCAACCTGGACCGGCTGCGCGCGACCGAGCCGGAGATCGCCGCCCGCTTCCACCAGGGCATCGCCGCCATGCTCGCCGACCGCCTGACCCGCACCAACCGGCTCGTCCAGTTGTTGGCCGACTGACGTGCGCTATGCCCTCACTGCGACGATGAACAGGCGGGGAAAACGCAGCATCACCTTGCCGTCGGCAAGCGGCGGATAGGCTTCCTTGAGCTTGGCCTGATAACGCGCCAGGAAATCCGCCTGCTCGCCAGTGTCGAGCCGCGCGAGATACGGCCTGAGGCCGGTCGAGCGCACCATCTCGACGATGGCGGCGGCGCCCGCCAGCGGATGGTTGTAGAGCGTGTGCCAAACGTCGATGCGCGCCGCCATCGACTGAAGCATGTTGTAGTAGTCAGCGGGCGTCCCGATCGTTTCGCGCGCGACGGGGTCGCGGAATTTCTCGGCCCACGGCGCTTCCGACGCCACTGCGCGCATGAGCATGTGCGACGGCTCGGTTGCCACATTGTCCGGCATCTGCACCGCCAGCACGCCACCGGCCGGAAGCGCCGCAAACAGGCGCTTCAAGACCGCCTGATGATCCGGCACCCACTGGAAGGCGGCGTTAGCGTAGAGCAGGTCGGTCGGGGGCTCCGGCGTCCATGTCGCAACGTCCGCCTCGATGAAGGCGACGCCGGGCAGACGCTCGCGCGCCGCCACCAGCATCTCCGGCGAGGAATCGAGACCGGTGATCTCGGCATCGGGAAACCGCTCGACCAGCAGTTCGGTCGAATTGCCCGGACCGCAGCCGATATCGACCGCCCGGCGGACTTTGGATAGCGGCACGGCGGCCAGCAGATCGCGCGCCGGGCGCGAGCGCTCGTCGGCGAATTTCAGATATTGCGCGGGGGACCAGGCGGACATGGAGCGAAGCCGGACATTGAAAGAGAACGGCTTCAATATCGCTGGAGCTGCCGGGTAGCAATCAGACGCTGGGATCGACGCCCATGGCTTCGGCGATGACGGCGAAATCTTCCGCGCTCACGGCGAAGCTGCCGCGCCGGAAGGCGTAGCCCCAGCCAGTCTTGCCTTTGGTGAAGCTCAGCCGGTCGAGCAGCGGATGGATCGGTGCTTCCCGGCATTCCCGCCACGCAACATCGCGACGGACGGGATGGAAGCCGTCGCCCACGTCTGCCTGATAGGGTTCGCCGGGCTTGATGCGCCCGAGTGCCGTGAACGCCTGAACCGGCTCTCCAGCACCGAGTGCCGTGCGCGGCGAATAATAGGCGATCCAGTCGCCGGGCGAGAGGCGCTTCACAGGCGCCGCCTTGCCGTGACCGAGCTGGCAGAAGCCACCGGCAACACCCTTCAGCACATGGTCGCGCGAGGCGACACCGATCCAGTAGCGCGGCTCCGACATGACGCCGAGGCTAGCACTGCCCCTGTCACGGTTGTGTCAGGAGGCTTCCCCTCAGCTAACTCTGTGTCTTGAGAGGACCGTCGCCGATCGTCGCGGAAACACGCTGAGCCAAGCGCTCGCGCAATTCCTCGGGCGTATTCCAGAGGATATGCGGGTACTGGCGGGTATCAAAATGCACCTTGCCAATCATGTCCGCGCGGCAGGTGAAGATCACCGGTATGTTGAGGCCATGGGCAAAGCCGGCTTCGTAATAGACACCGCCGCGAGCGCCGGTTCGCCCTTCGGTGAAATCAGCGACGAGAAACCGAGAACGACGGATCTCCGCAATAATCTCGTCATCGATCTTGTTGTTGTGCTCCTTTCGGTCAATCCGCAGCGGCTCGTAGCCGGCCTCACGAATTCCTGAAGCAATGCCCTTTTCAAAAGCTTCATCCATCGAATCATCGAACCACATGGCAACAAACGCCTGTTTCGAATCGACAGCATTCTGCTCAAGCTCGAAGAGACGCCCATAGCCATCAACAGTTACTTTGACCTCCGCACCATTGTCGTCGCCGTCTTGCTCGACAAAGTGTTGATCAGTCAAATAGTCCAGAAGGAACTCAACCTCTTCCACCTGAACCGACTCAGACAAAATGAGCATCTCCGTGAAGCCGCCGGGATTCTCCAGTGCTATCTTTTCACCGGCAAATTCGCTCACACTCCCCAGGTAGCCTAGGAGCCTATCCGCCCGCTCCAGCACTGTGAGCGAACGGCCGCGTCTTGCCGCTTCCACTATTTGCTTGGTTACTCGCGGCCACTCTTCGCCAAAACGCCGCTGATCCGAAAGCCAAGTCGTGAGGCGCGCCTTGGCTCTTCCGTCGAAATCATCGCTCCGGACTTCATTATATGCCGGCATTTCAATCGCGTAGCTTCCGCCCGCGCGTTCAGACTCGACATTGAAACCGGAAACCCAATGCGGACCTGTACTTCCGGCGGTGCGTTCAAAAGAATTCGCGAGAAGCTGGCGTTCCCCATATCGGGCACGTGTCGTAGCTGGCCATCAGCAACTCCGTTGATCATCAAACCGAAGGCCCCAACAATCCACCAACGAACGAACTGCGTCACTACCGCGCGAACTGCTTGTACTTCACCCGGTGGTGGTTGGCGGCGTCGGCGCCAAGGCGGCGGACTTTGTCGGCCTCGTAGTCCTCGAAGTTGCCCTCGAACCACTCGACATGGCTGTCGCCCTCGAAGGCGAGGATGTGGGTGGCGAGCCGGTCGAGAAACATGCGGTCGTGCGAGATGACCACCGCGCAACCGGCAAAGTCCTCCAGCGCGTCTTCGAGCGCGGCCAGCGTCTCGGTGTCGAGGTCGTTGGTCGGCTCGTCGAGGAGGAGCACATTGGCGCCGCTCTTCAGCAGGCTCGCCAGATGCACGCGGTTGCGCTGGCCGCCTGACAGCGAACCGACCTTCTGCTGCTGGTCGCCACCCTTGAAATTGAAGGCGCCGACATAGGCGCGGCTGTTCATCTCGCGCTTGCCCAGCATGATGATGTCCTGACCGTCCGAGATCTGCTCCCAGACGGTCTTGTTGGGGCTGAGATCGTCGCGGCTCTGGTCGACGTAACCCAGATGCACGGTGTCGCCGAGGCGCACGCTGCCGGCATCCGGCTTCTCCTGGCCGGTGAGCATGCGGAAGAGTGTCGTCTTGCCCACCCCGTTCGGCCCGATGACGCCGACGATGCCGCCTGGCGGCAACTTGAACGAGAGGTCCTCGATCAGCAGCCGGTCGCCATAGCCCTTCGACAGGCTCTCGACCTCGATGACGGTGTCGCCCAGGCGCTCGCCCGGCGGGACGATGATCTGGGCGGTGCCTGGCGCGCGCTCCTCGTTGCGCTTGACGAGCTCGTCATAGGCGCGGATGCGCGCCTTGGATTTCGTCTGGCGGGCACGCGGGCTCGCCGCGATCCATTCGCGCTCCTGCGCCAGAGCGCGTTGGCGGGCGGCGTCCTCGCGGCCCTCCTGCTCCAGGCGCTTGGCCTTCTTCTCCAGATAGGACGAGTAGTTGCCCTCATAGGGAATGCCGCGGCCGCGATCGAGCTCGAGGATCCAGCCGGTGACGTTGTCGAGAAAGTAGCGGTCGTGGGTGACGATCAGGATGGCGCCGGGATATTCGCGGAGATGCTTCTCCAGCCAGCGCACGGTTTCGGCGTCGAGATGGTTGGTCGGCTCGTCCAGCAGCAGCAGGTCGGGCTGGCGCAGCAGCAACTGGCAGAGCGCCACGCGGCGCCGCTCGCCGCCGGAGAGCGTGGAGACGTCGGCATCGTTGGGCGGGCAGCCGAGCGCGTCCATTGCCTGCTCGACCTGCGCGTCGAGGTCCCACAGGTTCTGGCTGTCGATCTGGTCCTGGAGCTTGGTCGCCTCCTCCGCCGTCTCGTCGGAGTAGTTCATCATCAGCTCGTTGTAGCGGTCGAGCAGCGCCTGCTTGGCGGCAACGCCCTCCATGACGTTGGCGAGCACGTCCTTGTCCGGGTCGAGCGGCGGCTCCTGCGCCAGATAGCCGACAGTGGCGCCCTCGGCGAGCCACGCCTCACCGCCGAACTCCCTCTCGGTGCCGGCCATGATCTTCAAGAGCGTCGACTTGCCCGAGCCATTGGGGCCGAGGACACCGATCTTGGCGTCCGGATAGAAGGACAGGTTGATGTTTTCCAGGACCTTCTTGCCGCCCGCATAGGATTTGGTCAGGCCCTGCATGTGATAGATAAACTGGCGCGCCATGGGGGTCGCGAACCTCGTTCGGTGAGACTTTGGGAGAAGTGAGCGCCGTTCTAGTCGATCGCCCCAATTCGGGCAATGAAAACCACCATCCCGCCCTCTCGGCGTCCGACCATTGCCGGATTTTCGGTGGACAGACACCGGACAGACAAACCGCCTGACAGAAAAGGCCCTGCCGCCATGCGATTTGCCGCCATTGCCCTGACCGCCCTCGCCGGCCTGGCGCTTGCCGCCTGCACCGGCGGCGTCACCAGTCCGCAGGACGTTTCCGGCGACCTGAAGATCGTCACGCCGCTGCACGAGGGAACCTATCAGGTCATTCCCTCGGACAATGATGCGCAAGTGGCGATCACCCGCCACGGCGAGGACTACCGCATGAACAACCCGACCGGCGGCGACAAGCCCCTCACCTTCCGCGTGCTGGCCATGCCCGAACTGCCGCGCAGCCGCTATCTGGTCCAGGTCGACGACCCGGACGAGAAGACCGGCAAGCTGACGTATCACTACTATTTCGCGATCATCGGCACCGACCAGTTTGTCGTGCTGACGCCGTCGAAATACGACCTCGAAGACGCCCACCTCGGTGCGGAGCTGAAGAAGCTGATCGAGGTGAAGGGCGGCGACGAGGTCCATGTGCCCGACGCCGGGAACACACTCGCGGCGCTGAAATTGCTCACCGCCGACACCATCGCCCAGGACGTGATCCTGCAGTTCGCGCGGGTGAACTAGACGACAGGCGGGCGTCGGCGACGCCGCAAAGAAAGCGGCGCCGCCTGCGCTCCCGTCGTCCCGTCAGTTATTTGTTGACAGTGAATTCGGTCCACATGCCCGAGGCGTAATGGCCGGGCACGTTGCAGATGAGCAGATACTTTCCGGGCTGCAGGGCGACCGTCAGCGAGCCGGACGCGCCCGGATCGAGTTCCGAGACCTCACCCTTGTCGCCGGCCTTGTCCTCGTCGACGGTGTTATCGGCGGCGACAAAAGGCAGCGCATCGCCCGCCTTGTCGAGCTGCATGACGATCATCTCGTGGATGGTGTCCTTGGAATTGTTGGTGACCTTGAACGTCACCACACCGGCCTTGGCCTGAGCCGGCATCGCCTTGATGCCCATCGTCGCCCCGGACAGATCGATCTTGGCGTTGGGCTCGTATTGGAGGCCCGTCACCATCTGCATGTCGGCGCCCTTGTCCCACAGGGACACGTGGATGGTCGTGGAGGCCATTGCCGCGCCCGAGGCCACAGTCAGCACAACAGCAGAAAACAGCGCCAACGAGGTGCGCTTAACCAGTGTGATCATGAGTATTCTTCTCCTTCGGTTGTGACACCGGGAGCAAAGCGCATGCGCCGACCGTCGCCCCATCCGGAAGAGCCTTCCCCCCCGAACACCTTATGACGGTGCCGCTTTTGCGCGGTGAACGACGGCGAAGATAGGGCGAGCCTAGACGGTGCGGATTGCGACAAATCAAAACAATTAAAAAGAACGAATCGCGGCGTTCTACCCGGCCACCCTGGATTTTGGCCGCTGCCCGCGCATCAGGACCACGAGCATTTCCAGAAGAACGGCTGCGACAAAGAAGCCGCCAATCCAGGCAAGGCTGATGCGGTCGGTCTGCCAAGTGTACCAGAGGAGTACGGCGAGCGCGGCAAGCGAAAACAGTGCGCCACACGCCGGGATCGCCGCACCAAGTGCGATGCGGGCGCGCAGGCGCCAGGCGGAGAGATTCACGGCGGCGAAGATCGCCAGGAACACGGCGCTGGCAAACGACGAGATGACGGTGAGATCGGCCAGCAGCAGGAACGCCCCCGTCAGCACCGAGAGAACCACCAGCGACACCCAGGGCACATCGCGGGTGCGCTCGCGCATGGAAAAGATGCGCGGCAGCGCGTGCTCCGCCGCCATTACCATCGCCAGCCGAGCCGAGCCGAACAGCGTCGCGTTGATCGCCGAGGCCGTGGACATCAGCGCAGCGATGCCGATCAACACAAAACCCGCTTCGCCCAGCATCGGCCGCGCGGCGACCGCCAGAACATATTCCTGGTCCTTGGCAACCTCGGCCGGGGTGAGATTGCCGAGCGCCACCAGGCTGACCACCACATAGATGGCCGAGGTGATGAGGATGGCGAGAATCAGACCGCGCTTGAGGTCGGTCTCGGGGTGGCGCATCTCCTGGATCGCATTGGGGATCAGCTCGAAGCCCTCATAAGCGACGAAGATCAGCCCGGCCGCCACCAGCGGCGCGGCGAGCCCCTGATTGAACACCGGCAGCATGTGATCGGCCTTGACGGTGACGATGCCGGCGACGGCGAAGAGCGCCAGGATCGCCACCTTGGCGCCGACGATCGCGAGTTCGACGACGCCGGAGGTCTTGGCGCCGAAGAGATTGATGCCGAGGAAGACGGCAACAACGAGGATCGCCAGCGACGGCGCCAGCCAGGCGGGACCGCCGCCGCCGGAGACCATCGCCGCGCCATAGGCGCCGAAGGTGGTGGCGTAGAGCGCCAGCGTGCCGACATAGCCGGCGACCAGCAGCCAGCCGGCGACCCCGCCCACGACGGTATTGTCGAAGGCGTGCTCGACATAGGTGAAGCTGCCGCCGTCGTCGCGGAAGGCGAGGCCGAGATGGGCGTAGGAGATGCCGGTCAAGAGCGCCAGGACGCCGCCGAAGACCATGGCGATCGCCACCGCGTGACCGGCGGTTTCGATGGCCAGCCCCAGCACCGCGAAGATGCCGCCGCCGACCATGCCCCCGATGCCGATGGCGACGATCTCGGCGAGGCTGAGCTTGCCGTCGCCGCCGGCCGGATCGCTCATGTCATGGCCTCCCCCGCCTCGCGCACGCCTCCAGGAAACGCCAGTTTCACCCGGCCGGCGCACGCGCCGCAAGCAGCGCCTTCAGATCGACGCTCATATCGGCGACGCTTGCCGGCGGCGGCGAAATGCCGGCACCGATCATGCGGCGGCCGAGGACGTGGTCGGCGGCGCGGTTGACCGAATCGATCGCCACCAGCCGGTCGCCGGCATAGTGGAACACGGAAAAACTGCCCTCGTCCGGGTTGCCGCGCAGATGGCTCTCGGTGGCATTGCCGGAGAGCCCGACCATCTGCAGTTTCACGTCGCCCTGGTCCGACCAGAACCACGGCACGGCGCGATAGGGTTCGCGCTTGCCGGTGAGCACGGCGGAGAGCGTCTTCGCCTGATCGACGGCGTTCTGCACGGATTCAAGCCGCACCCGGCGCTTCAGCTCCCAGTGATCGAAGGAGACGCAATCGCCGACGGCAAAGAGGCCAGGCACGCTCGTCCCCATGAAGTCGTTGACCAGAATGCCGTTGTCGACGGCCGCACCGGCGGTCTCGGCCAGCGCCACATTGGGCGCCACGCCGATGCCGATGACGGCGATATCCGCCGGGATACGGCTCCCGGAGGCGCTCTCGACCGCGACCACCTTGCCGCCCTCCCCGACGATGCGGCCAACCGCAGTGCCAAGGCGAATATCGCTGCCCCAGCCGCGATGGAGCGAAAGGAAGTGGTGCGAGATCTCCGGCGCCACGACACGGCCCATCAACCTGTCGGCGGCTTCGAGAACGGTCACCGTCTTGCCGAGCAGACGCGCCGTGCCGGCGATCTCCAGCCCGATGAAGCCGCCGCCGACGACCACGACATCGTTCGCCGCATAGAGCGCCGTGCGCAGGCGGCGCGCATCCTCGGCATGGCGCAGCGTGAACACACCGGCGAGGTCGATGCCCTCGACGGGCGGCAGACGCGGCGTCGCGCCGGTGGCAAGCGCCAATTGATCGAAGGCGATTGTGGTGCCGTCTGTGAGCACGACGGCGGAGCCGGCGCGGTCGATTGCACCGACCTCGGCGCCGAGGCGGAGATCGATGGCGTTCTTGGCGTAGAAGGATTCGGGACGAAGCGGTAAGAGGTCGTGCGCCGGCTCCTTGAGGAAGGCCTTGGACAGCGGCGGCCGCTGATAGGGCACGTCTCTCTCCGCGGTCACCAGCGTCAGCGGCCCCTCATAGCCGTCGCTCCGGAGGCTCGCCGCGATCTGCGACCCGCCGTGCCCGCCGCCGACGATGACAATGCCCCTGCTCATGCGGTCCCCTGCAAAACAAGGCAGCCTTGCGGCTGCCGCCGGGGAACGCATAACGTCATTCAGCGCGCTTGTCTTGGCATGTGCTTCTCACGGAGGCGCGAGCGGGAGAAGACCGACCCTCGTTCGGCGACCTAGATCGTCTCGACGTCCGACAGTGAGAAGGTCGAGCCCTTGGGGTTCTCCCCGATCACCAGCGAGGTGTTGCGGGCGAAGCGATAGGGCGGCACGGGAAGATTGAGCGGCGCCGGCACGCCTTTGAACACGCGCCCGGCAAGATCGTATTTCGACCCGTGGCAGGGGCAGAAATAACCTCCCGGCCAGGTCGAGCTGATCTCTCCGACAGTGGGCTTGTAGCCGGGCACGCAGCCGAGATGCGTGCAGATGCCGACCAGGACGAGAAATTCGGGCTTGATCGCACGCGACCAGTTCTGGGCGTATCTTGGTTGCTGGCGCTGTTGTGAGTCCGGGTCGCTGAGCCGCGCCAGAAGGCTCGGCTGCTTGAGTCCGTCGAGGATTTTCTGCGTTCGACGGACGATGAAGATCGGGTGCGAGCGCCACTGCACGACGACTTGTTGACCAGGCCGAAGGCTGGAAATATCGACCGTGATCGGCGCTCCACTCGCCAGCACTTCGGACGAGGGTTCCATCTGGTCGATGAACGGCCAGACAACGAGCGCGGCCCCGACCGCAGCGACGGCGCCGGTGGCGATGTAGAGGAAATCGCGCCGCGTGACGTCTCGCTCAAGGGGCGTGTCTTCGGCGGTGATCGTATCGTGAATCTGTGCCACGGGAGGGCTCCCATGCGTCCGCCCCAACCCGCCAACGCACGAGCAGATAGAGGCGAAGCACCGCGCGGCAAGGCCATCGCCGCGCAATACCGTCTCACGAACCGATGCCGCCAGGCCGGCTCGGGCGCCCCCTGACCTATCGACCGGCCGTCCCTTCGACGCGGGCGAGATGGCGGGCCTGTTGGGCAATGCCCTGATCGAGCATGCGATAGACGGCGATCTTCACACCGCTGGCGATGAAGAAGGAGACCAGGGCATAGGCCCAGACCAGCAGCGCATATCCCCAGCCGGTCGGCGCCATGAACCAGCCATAGACGACGACCAGCGTGCCGACGAGCTGGGTCGTCTCTGCGGGAACCACCAGCTTCCAGCTCGGCCAGGGGCGCCCCCAGATCGGCCCGCGGTTGCGCGTCAGATAGATGGTCATGTGGCCGGACACGAGCAGCTTGAGGAAGATCAGCGCCTGCACCACCGGCGCCGACAGGCCGAGATAATCGCGCACGATCCAGTAGAGACCGAAGCTCTCGAGCACACCGTAAATGCCAAGCGCCGAGGCGATGGTGAGCACGCGCGTCATGTCCCAGCGCACCGGCTGCGACGCCACCGGCGCATTGTCATAGGCGATCATCATGATCGGCAGGTCGTTCAAGAGCGCCAGCAGCACCACCATGACCGCGGTCACCGGATAGAAGTTGAAGACCAGGATGCTCGCCGTCATGAACAGCAGGATGCGGGTCGTCTCGGCGATGCGGTAGATGGCATAGCCGGTCATCCGCTCGAAGATGCGGCGCGCTTCCTGGATGGCGCTGGTGATGACCGACAGGCCCGGGGCTGTCAGCACCAGATCGGCCGCCGCCCGCGCCGCGTCTGTCGCGCCGCTAACGGCGATACCGACATCGGCCTGCTTCAGCGCCGGCGCGTCGTTGACGCCGTCGCCGGTCATGCCGACGATGTGGCCGGCACCCTGCAGCGCCTTGACGATCTTGAACTTGTGCTCGGGGAAAACGCGGGCGAAGCCATCCGCCGCCTCGATTGCCGGCAGCGGATCGTCGGCCGCGTGATCGCCGAAGACCGTGTCGGCAACCACGATGTTGATGCCGAGCTTGAGCTCGCCGGAAATCTGCCGGGCGATGGCCTCATGGTCGCCGGTGACCATCTTGACGTCGACGCCCATCGACCCCGCTTCGGCGATGGTCGCAGCACTGTCGCCGCGCGGCGGATCGAACAGGGCCAGCAGGCCGAGGAACTGCCAGACACCATTTCCGTCCGTCCGCGCCACGCCGAGCGTGCGCAGGCCCTTGGCCGCATCCGCGTCGACCGACGCGCCAATGGCCTTCCGACCAGCCTCGTCGAGCTTGCACAGGTCGACGACGACCTGCGGCGCGCCCTTGGCGACCGAGAATGACCTTCCGGCCGTCTCGACATCGGCCTCGGCCCGCTTGCCGACCGGATCGAACGGCCGGAAGGTCGTCACTTGATAGCTATCGAGAGCTTTGGCGTCGGCGAGGCCTGCAAGGATGGCGCCGTCGATGGCATCCGGCGCGTCGCGCCGCGAGGCGAGCGCCGCCGCGACGAGGAGATCGTCGCGCGTTATACCGGCGGCCGGCGACGGGGCGCCGAGGGTGAGTTCGTTCTTGGTGAGCGTGCCGGTCTTGTCCGAGCACAGGATGTCCATGCCGGCCATCTCTTCGATGGCGACCAGCCGCGAGACGATGGCCCGCATGCGCGCCAGCTTCTCCGCGCCGACCGCCATGGTGACAGAGAGCACCGCCGGCAGCGCCACGGGAATCGACGCCACCGTGAGGATGAGGGCGAACTGGATGGTCTCGACCAGCGGGTCGTGGCGGAAGAGCGCGGCAATCGCGATCGTTCCGACCAGACCGACGGTGACCAGAATAAGGAAATTGCCGATGCGCAGCACCGCGCGCTGGAAATGCGACACCGTCTGCGCCCGCTGGACGAGGCTCGCGGTCTTTCCGAAATAGGTGTTCATGCCGGTGGCGGTGACCAGAGCGGTCATCTCGCCCAGGCGCGCGATCGAGCCGGAATAGGCGGCGTCCCCGACTTTCTTGTCGACCGGCAGCGATTCGCCAGTGAGCGCCGACTGGTCGACGCTGAGATAGGCGCCGCCGACGAGCTTGACGTCGGCCGGAATGATGCCGCCGAGGGAGATGGCGACGAGATCGCCCGGCACAAGCTGGCTGGCGGCGACATCCTTCCAGACGCCATCGCGCATGACCCGCGCCTTCAGCGCAAGCCGCTGCTTGAGGAGCTGAATGGCGTTGTCGGCCTTGAACTCCTGCCAGAAGCCGACAGCGGCATTGATGACCAGCATCGCCACGATGATGGCGAGGTCTTCCCAATGCTGCACCGCGGCCGAGAGCAGCGCCGCGACCTCGATCATCCACGGGATCGGTCCCCAGAAGAATTGGGCGAGCCGCGCCAGCGGGCTCGTGTGGTTCTCCGCCAGAACGTTCTCGCCGCATTGCTTGAGCCGCTGGGCGGCCTCGGCTTCGCTGAGGCCAGTGGCCGTACCGGCGTCGGCCGCCGCACCAGTCCCGTCGATCGTATCCATTGGGCCTCTCCCGTATGGGTCAGGCCCGCTCCGCCCCCCTTAAGCTCTAGGTGTGAGCTTTCAACAGGTTGTCCATCCGGTCCCGAGCGAGGAAGCTGGAGTTGCGAAGCTTCAGCAAGGCCTCGGAGGAGGACCGGATGAACGTGCACAAGAATGCCCGTCTGACGCCGCATAGTCGAGCCGATGTGGTGCGGCGCATAGAGGCCGGGCAGCCTATGGCAGCGGTTGCCGCGGCCTTTGGCGTGTCGGTGCGCACGGTGCGCAAATGGGTCGAGCGCTTCCGCCGCGAGGGGCCGGAGGGGCTGAAGGACCGCTCATCACGGCCGCATCGCCTGCATAAGCCGACGCCAGAGACGGTCGTGACCGAAGTGGAGCGGCTGCGCCGGCAGCGCTGGACCGGCAAGCAGATCGCGGCCGAACTCGGTATCTCGCCGGCCACCGTCAGCCGCATCCTCCGGCGCCTCGGGTTGAACCGCATCAGCGCGCTGGAGCCGGCCGAGCCGGTGCGCCGCTACGAGCGCGATCATCCCGGTGAACTCATCCACATCGACATCAAGAAGCTCGGCCGTTTCGACCGGGTCGGCCACCGCATCACCGGTAACCGTCGGGGACAGAGCAACTCACGCGGCGTCGGCTGGGAGTTCGTCCATGTCGCCATCGACGATGCCTCGCGCCTGGCCTTCTCTCAGATCCTGCCCGACGAAAAGAAGCAGAGTGCCGTCGCCTTCCTGCGCGCCGCCGTCGCCTACTACGCAAGCCTCGGCGTCACCGTCGCCCGGGTCATGACCGACAACGGTGCCTGCTACAAAGCCCACGCCTTCCGCGATGCCTGCCGCGATCTCGGCCTCAGGCACATCAGGACCAGGCCCTACACGCCCAAGACCAACGGCAAGGCCGAGCGCTTCATCCAGACGGCATTGAGGGAATGGGCCTATGCCCGGGCTTACCCCACTTCCGACGACCGAGGCGACGAGCTGCCGCGCTGGCTCCACCGATACAACTGGCATCGCCCACATGGCAGCCTAAACTCAAAACCGCCCATCAGCAGACTCGCCCTAACCAGCAACAACCTGTTGAGGCTCCACAGCTAGGGCGGCCCACCGCTTCTGATATGGAGCGGGCAAGACGGCAGACAGCGCGGCGAATTGCCCGGGGCGGCGGCGCAAGCGGCGATTGGTGGGCCCGGCAGGACTCGAACCTGCAACCAGATCGTTATGAGCGACCGGCTCTAACCATTGAGCTACAGGCCCGGCAACGCTTGCCCCGCCGATATACATGACCGGCGCCCGCCAGCAAACGGCCGGCCGCAAAACCATCACGGTTCCCGCCGACCACAGCCGCAATGCCGACGCTTTTGGCGGCAAGGGTCCGCCCCCAAAGCGAACCTGCCCCAAGGAGATTTTCGATGAAATCATGGCTTGCCGCGCTTGGCCTCGCCACCCTGCTGGCGGCGCCGACGCTCGCCCGGGCGGACACCGCCCCGCCGGTTCCCCAGCTTCAGGCGAACGGCACCGGCGAGGTGATGGTGACACCGGACATCGCCGTGGTCACCATCGGCGTAACCTCGCAGGCGGCCGAGGCGAGCGCCGCGCTGGCCGCCAACTCCGCCGACCTCGCCAGGGCGATCGCGGCGATCAAGGCGGCCAGCGTCGACGAGAGGGACATCGCCACTTCGGGCTTCTCCATCAACCCGGTCTACGAGCAGGCGGACAACCGGCCGAGCGACCGGCCGCCGGCGATCGTCGGCTACCGGGTGACCAACCAGGTACGGGTGACCGTGCGCGACATCGCCAAGTCCGGTGGCCTGCTCGACGCCGTGGTCTCTGCCGGCGCAACCCAAGTCAACGGCATCGCCTTCGACATCTCCGACCGCAAGGCGGCGGCCAACGACGCCATCCGCGCCGCGATCGCCGACGCCCGCGCCCGCGCCGAGCTGATGGCCGACGCGGCGGATCTCCGCCTGGTGCGCATCCTCACCATCAATGCTGGCGAGAACGGCGGCCGCGGTCCGATCATGGCCTTCGACATGGCGGCCAAGGGCGCGCCCGTGCCGGTGATGCCCGGCCAGACATCGGTGACGGCCAATGCGGAGATCGTCTGGGAGGTGGCGCCGAAATAGACGCCACACACTGCGCGCGGTCGCGCCGATGGTTCAGACGTTTTCCTTGTCGAACTCCTCGAGCGTGACCGCCGGCGAGGTGGTGAAGGAGACGCCGGTCAGCTTGGTGAGCGCGGCGGACACCGCCATCGCGCGCGCGTTATCCGGCAGCTCGACGATCAACACGATATCGAGACCGCCGGCGACCGCATAGCCCGCCATCAGCTCGCCGCCGTGCTCCTTGATGATCACCCTGGTCTCTTCCGTGCGCTTGGGGCTGATGCCCTGGAGCGCCTGGGCCGAATACTTTCCGAACATCATGAATGTGGCCATGACCTCAACTCCCTCGTTCCAGGAGGCCCGTGCATGAGTTCGAGTATAGCGCAGGACGGGGGCGCCGGGGGATCGCACTTCGCGGACATGCGCCCGCGTTCCCGCGCGCCGAAGGCTCCGGGTCGTGATCCGTTTTCCAACGATCCTCGTGCCCGGAGGCATGAGGGGGTGGCGGGCGCTCGATGAGTGCCAGGCCAGTAGTCTATGGGGCGCTCAGCCGAACGCCCGCCGCGGCGATTTTTGCTCCGGCCCCGCCTGGGACCCGAGACGAAGGCGAGGCGGCTCCTTGCGGACCGACCTGCCTCTAGACCACCACGGTCCCGGTGACCGATTTCCCGGACCGGCCCAACCGTGGCTGACCTTCGCCTGCCTTTAGCGCTGCCCTTTGGAGGCATTGGCGCGCGGAAGTCTCCTTCCGCCGGCGGGCTTCCGAGCCCACGCCGCCCCGTGTGCGAAACGGGAACGGCGGACACCGCACCCCGCCCCACGCTGCAAGACGCCTCATGAGCGCGCCCCTTCGCGGACGGGGATGCGACCAATATGGGGGCTGTTGGGGAGGCGGGGATAGATTTCTTTTCGCGGGAAGCGCCACACGCTCCCATCCCTCCCCGGCCCGAAAGCGGGTATACCCGCTTTCGGTTTCCGTTCGTGCGAAGTCGGGTAAACCCGACTTCGCTGGAGGGTGGCTCCGAGCGAAGAGAGGAGACGGGTGGGGTTCGTCTTGTATCCCCCACCCACCATGCATCGCCTGCGGCTCGCATGGTCCCCCCTCCCCGCGCTTGCGCGGTGGAGGGATGGAGCAAGCGGCACCGCCCCGCCTTCACCCGAGCAGCGGGCGGTCGACCTCGTCCTGCTCGAAGACGCAGAGCGCGTCCGGCCCCAGGCAATGGCGCGCGCGGCGGCAGAGCGCGCGCGAGCAGCCGAGCCACAGGCAAAGATGCTCGGCGTGCGTGCGCCGCCTGGCAAGCTCGTGGTCGATGGGCTCAGGCAGAGGCAGATCGAGCGGTGGGCAATCGAGCTTGGCCACGAAGCGCACCTCGCGCGGATCGGGCGCCGGCGGCGGCACGCGGCGGACTTCGGGCAGATCGTCAGGGGTCATGATCGCTTCTCCGTTTGCCGCACTCAGCGGCGGCGAAACGGGAAGGATCGCATGGGATATGGGAAGGGGGGATAAGTCTGTGGGCAAGGCCCAACCACGTGGCCAGTCAACACCGCCGCTCCAACACCTGCTGAGGGCAGCTCTTCTCTATCAATCTAGCTAAGTCTCTGTCGCCCTCTTTTTCTATATTGTTGAAACCACGCCTGCTTATAGAACGGAACACCGTATAATTCTTCTTCTCGTTTCTGGAACTTTATCTTGTCGAATTGACCCCGTTGGACAAGGCCCAGACGTTCAAGTCGCTTGCGAACATATGTGTAGCTCACCTTCGCGCGACAAAAATTGCGCTTGAATTTCACTATTGCATCAACATCCCACTGTCGAATCCGAGAACGAACAATGTCTGCAGCAAATTCATCCTCCGGATAGATAAACTCTGCCGCAAATACCTCTGCCCCTTTCTCAATAAGTTCATTCTGGTTGTAGTCACCACACATCAACTCACTCGAACTGATTGCCTCTCGATCGACCCAATGGTGCTTGAGCTCATGAATCAAAGCAAAAATACGCGGTTCGCGCGGTAAGCCTTCTCGAACCGCGACAGAGGGCTCTTCTTCGCCGCACATGTATATCGCTTTCACAACCGAAGATAGCCGACGCGTATCAATCCTAATTCGCTCCCTCCTGTAGATCGCGCGCACCTCCCGCAACCCAAACGCACTTGTCACAACGGAAAACTCGGCGCGCTTAGCACGGGCCAATTCTTTCAGGTCGCCGTAGTATGCTTGATTACTCATTCTGTTTACGTTTCTTTCGCCGGGCTTCAGCTAGCACGGCCCGAGCCTTTCGATACTCAGCGTACCTAATAATCTCATCCATGTCTTTCTTCTTCAGCCCCCGAGTAGCCGAGAGAAGGGCCTGGGGAACTTCCTTCTCTACCTCCATTCCCGGAAAGAAGATCGTGATCGACTCCCCAAAAAAACGGGCCAGCCGTTCGAGTTGATCGGCCGACGGGCGATACGTGGCCGTTTCCCAGCGCGAAACAGTGTTGGCTGGTTCTCCAATCTCAGAAGCCAATGCTTCTTGGCTGAGCTTTTCCTCTGCCCTCAACCGCTTGATTGTCGCCGCGATGTGCTCGTAAAGGTCCGCCATTGTCTCCGCTTCCTGAAATAGGAACTTCTCATCCTGAAAGCGCTTGACTCGTCGAACGCAAGCGCTAGGATGCTGTATAAGGATAGCCGGTTCCTAAGACAGGAACAACCTAACAAGGGATTTGGCAATGACCACGACGACGACTGCAAATTCCACGGCGCAAGAGATTGCGGCATACGTTGGACAGCATGGCGGAAATTACTCCCAGTGGTACGTCGGCATCGCCGCAAACCCGCAAGACCGGCTCTTCAGCGGCCACAACGTCAGCGAACGCGGCGGGGCTTGGATTTACCGTACTTGCACCAACTCCGACCAAGCGCGGGCGATCGAAGATTACTTTATCTCAATGGGGATGAAAGGCGGACCAGGAGGTGGCGATGCTACCACCAAGGCAATCTACGCATATCGAATCACGAGCAGCACTCGCGAATAGAGACGATATCCACGTCAATCAGTCCGCCACACCGATCGATCAAGGAGCGAACCCAAGCAAATGGCACGCCTCCCGAAATTCACCCTCGCCTATGACCCACTGAAAGAGAACTGGAAAGTCGAGAACGACGCCACTGACCGGGTTGTTCGCCGCTTCGACACAAAGGAAGAGGCCACCGTAAAAGGAGCCCTGAAGAAAGCCGTTGGAAGTGACGGCGGCTCGGTCCGGATTGAGAAAGCACGGCGGCTACCAAGAGGAACGCACCTACCCCCGCAGCCGAGATCCCCGCTCATCCAAGGGCTGAACAGCTGAGCTGCTCCCCGATCCTTGGACAGTTTTCGGGGGGATTTAAGCTACTTTCTGCCTCTGCTGGTCGGTTTCGATCTGGTTGAAGTAGACCACGGCGGGCGGTTGTCCGCCATGGGCGGCATGAGGCCGCTGGTGATTGTAGAAGGCGATCCACTGAGCGACGCCAGCCTTGGCTTGCGAGCCGGTCTCCCAAGCGTGCAGATAGACGCACTCGTACTTCAGGGATCGCCACAGGCGCTCGATGAAGATGTTGTCGATGCAGCGCCCCTTGCCATCCATCGAGATCCGGGTGCCAACCCGTCTCAGCCGGTCAGTCCAGGCGAAGCCGGTGAACTGACTGCCCTGATCCGTGTTCATGATCTCGGGCGGGCCGAAGCGGTGGATCGCCTCATTCAGCGCCTCGATGCAGAAGTCCGCCTCCAGCGTGTTGGAGATGCGCCAGGCCAGCACCTTGCGGGTGAACCAGTCCATGATGGCGACCAGATACAAGAAGCCCCGCCGCATCGGCAGATAGGTGATGTCAGCGCACCAGACCTGGTTGGGCCGTTCCACCCGCAGGCCGCCCAGCAGATAGGGATAGGTCTTGTGCCCCTTGGCCGGCTTGCTGGTGTTGGGCTTCTGATAGATCGGCATCAGGCGCATGAGCCGCATCAGTCGCCGGATGCGCTTGGGGTTCACCGCGCGGCCCTCGTTCTGCAGGTGCCAGGTCATCTGTCGGACGCCGTAAAACGGGGTTTCCAGGAACTGCCGGTCGATGAGCTGCATCAGGGCGAGGTTCATTTCGGTCTCGCCACGCGGCTGGTAATAGAACGACGACCGAGAGATCGACAGCAGGCGGCACTGCGCCCCGATCGACAAGGCCGGATGGTCGGGTTCGATCATCTGCCGCCTCACTTGCCGGTCCAGGGCTTGAGCTTTCGTGACAAAAAATCGTTGGCGACCGCCAGCTCCCCGATCTTGGCGTGCAGCTCCCGAACCGTCTCCTCGCCGACCTCGGCGGCCTTCTTCTTCCCGCCGCGCTCGAAGATGTCCGCTGCCCCTTCGAGCAGCGCCTTCTTCCATTGATGGATCATCGTCGGATGCACGCCGTAGTCGGCTGCCAGCTCCGACACCGTGCGCTCGCCCTTCACGGCTTCCAGCGCCACGCGAGCCTTGAAGCCCGCCTCATGGTTCCTGCGTTTCGGCATGTCCTGGTCTCCTCTCCTTGAAGACCAGCAGACGTCAGATCGTAGCTTCCGTCACTGTCCGAAATTCGGGGAGGCGCTCACGATGCTCTCCTTCCCTTACAACTCGTCTTCGCCGATCCTCTATTTCAACAAGGACATCCTGTCCAAGGCCGGGATAGCGGAGCCGCCGAAGACTTGGCCGGACCTGTTTGCCGACGCGCGCAAGATCAAGGAGAGCGGCGCGGCATCCTGCGGCTACACCTCGACCTGGCTCACCTGGATCCACCTCGAGAACTTCGCCGCCTGGAATAACCTGCAATATGCCACCCAAGAGAACGGCCTCGGCGGCACCGACATCCAGCTGAAGTTCAACTCGCCGATCTTCGTCAAGCACTTTCAGGATATCGCCGACCTGGCGAAGGAGGGAGTGTTCAAATACGGCGGCCGCACCTCGGAGGCGAAGCAGATCTTCCTCGCCGGTGAATGCGGTCTGTTCACCGAATCCTCCGGCGGCCTCGGCGACATCGTCAAATCGGGCATGAACTACGGCACCAGCGCCCTGCCCTACGATCCGGCGGCCGAGGGCGCCCCGCAGAACACCATCCCCGGTGGCGCCAGCCTGTGGGTCATGGGCGGCCACACCGACGCCGAGTACAAAGGCGTGGCCCAGTTTTTCAACTTCCTGTCGCAGACCGATATCCAGGTCTATCTCCACCAGAAGTCGGGCTACCTGCCGGTCACCGTGGCCGCCTATGAGGCGACCAAGGCGTCAGGCTTCTATGACAAGAACCCGGGCCGTGAGCAGCCGATCCTGCAGATGATGGGCAAGTCGCCAACTGCGAATTCGAAAGGCGTGCGCGCCATCAACCTGCCGCAGCTGCGCGACATCCAGAACGAGGAGTTCGAAGCGATGCTCGCTGGCAAGGAAGACGCGCAAACCGCCCTCGACAATGCGGTCAAGCGCGGCGATATCGCCATCAAGCAGGCTCTGCAATAGCAAGACCGTTCGTGGGGCGCTTCCGCCAAGCGGAGGCGCTCCCCGATAGTCGAGCCGGACCGCGCCGTTTGCGGCCGAGACGACCAGGTGAAAAGCGTTACGACAGCGGCGGGGATTCATCAGTGGGCTGCGACCATGGCTGTTCAGCGAACGGCACAACTCGCCTGAGGTGTCTGCGCGCCGCGAGAGCCTCTGAAGATTTGGGAGCGCTTCGGTTATCGCCTTCAGGCGGCCTTGGCCTTTCATGAACCGCGCCACATTCCCCAACAAGGTCCTGCCTTATTTCCTGCTTGCGCCGCAGATCGCCATCACGATCATCTTCTTCTTCTGGCCCGCCAGTCAGGCGGTCTACCAGTCGATGTTGCGCGAAGATGCCTTCGGGCTGAAATCGGCCTTCGTCGGCCTCGCCAATTTCCGCCAGGTGCTCAGCGAGCCGAGCTACATCAACTCGATCGAGGTGACGGCCGTCTTCTGCATCGCGACCGCGCTCAGCGCCCTCGCCCTGGGGCTGCTGCTGGCGATCAAGGTCGACCAGGTCGTTCGCGGACGCGGCTTCTACCGCACGCTGCTCATCTGGCCCTATGCCGTGGCGCCGGCGATCGCCGGCATGCTGTGGCTCTTCATCTTCAACCCCTCGATGGGCACCTTCGCCTATCTGCTGCGCCACGCCGGTATCCCGTGGGACCCGCTGCTCAACGGCACCCATGCCATGATCCTGATAGTGGCGGCCGCCGTCTGGAAGCAGATCAGCTACAATTTCCTCTTCTTCGTCGCCGGATTGCAGGCGATCCCGAAATCATTCATCGAAGCGGCAGCGATCGACGGCGCCTCGTCCGGGCAGCGCTTCCGCGCGATCATCTTCCCCCTGCTCGCGCCGACCTCGTTCTTCCTGCTGGTGATCAACACCGTCTATGCCTTCTTCGACACCTTCGGCATCATCCATGCGGTGACCAGCGGCGGCCCCGGCAAGGCCACCGAGACGCTCGTCTACAAGGTCTACAACGACGGCTTCGTCAACCTGCAGCTCGGCGTCTCATCGGCCGAATCGGTCATTCTGATGGCCATCGTCATCACCTTGACCGCCATCCAGTTCCGCTACGTCGAACGGCGGGTGCATTATGCCTGAGCGCCTGCGAGACGACCGCAGCGGCATGGTCGAGAACAGGCCGATCGGCAAGATCCTGGCCCATGCCGTGCTTGTCGCCGGCATTCTGATCGTCGCCTTCCCGATCTACTACACCTTCGTCGCCTCGACGCTGTCGACACCACAGATCCTGCGGCCGCCGCTGCCGATACTGCCCAGCGACCAGATGCTGGCCAATTACAAGGAAGCGCTGTTCGGCGGCATCAACCGCATCGGCGGCGTCAGCGTCGCGCGCATGCTTTTCAACACGACGGTGGTCGCGGTTTCGATTGCGGTCGGCAAGATCGCCATATCGATCCTCTCGGCCTTCGCCATTGTCTTCTTCCGCTTTCCGCTGCGGATGGCCTTCTTCTGGATGATCTTCATCACGCTGATGCTGCCGGTGGAGGTGCGCATCGTGCCGACCTACCGGGTGATGGTCGATCTTGGCCTGATCGACACGTATGGCGGTCTGGTGCTCCCGCTCATCGCCTCGGCGACCGCGACCTTCCTCTTCCGCCAGTTCTTCATGACCATCCCGCCGGAGCTGGTCGAGGCCGCCCGCATCGACGGCGCCGGCCCCATGCGGTTCTTCCGCTCGATCCTGCTGCCCCTATCGCGCACCAACATCGCGGCGCTGTTCGTCATCCTCTTCGTCTACGGCTGGACGCAATACCTATGGCCGCTGCTGGTCACCAACGACAACCAGATGAACACGATCATCATCGGCCTTAGAAAGATGATTTCCTTCGCCGATGCCGACACTCCCTGGAATCTGGTCATGGTGACGACCGTGCTCGCCATCGTGCCCCCGGTTGTGGTGATCATGATCATGCAACGCCTGTTCGTGCGCGGCCTGATCGAAAGCGAGAAATAGCCTGGCGGACGGTCGCCTTCATTCACCGGCGGGCGCCCGAGGGTGAAGGAGGGCGAGCAGATGACCTCCCATCTGCAGATCGCCGCACTTCACCCATTCGATTTCGCCAGCCGTCGGCTGTCGTGATACCACGCCAAAATGACGCTTCCCCGCCGTTTTCTGCGGTCAGCCCCAATGAAAATATACGGTCCGGCGACGATCGACGGCACCCGGCAACCGATTCTCAACCGGACTCCGGGACATTACGTAGGGACAACGGGGCTTCCGCCGTGGCATGTGAGGCAATGCAAGGTCCGAAAACACCGGGGGGCGGCAAAGTGCCAGTGGACTCGATCGAGGTTCACCTCTACCTTCGCACGGTTCCAAAGAGCAAGGCCGACTGATGGACTATCAATCGATCTTCGGTGAGGCCATCTCTGCGCTTCACGCCGAGAACCGTTACCGCGTCTTCGCCGACCTGGAGCGGATCGCCGGCCGCTTCCCTCACGCCATCTGGCGCTCCGACGCGGGTGCCCGCGAGATCGTCGTGTGGTGCTCGAACGACTATCTCGGCATGGGTCAGAACCAGACGGTGGTCGACGCCATGGTCGAGGCGGCGCACAAGATGGGCGCCGGCGCCGGCGGCACGCGCAACATTTCCGGCACCAACCATCCGCTGGTCCAGCTTGAGGCCGAACTCGCCGACCTGCACGGCAAGGAGGCGGGCCTGGTCTTCACCTCCGGCTTCATCTCGAACGAAGCGGCGATCTCGACCATCGCCAGGCTGCTGCCTGACTGCATCATCTTCTCCGACGAGCTGAACCATGCCTCGATGATCGAGGGCATCCGGCGCTCCGGGGCGCACAAGCTGATCTTCCGGCACAACGATCTCGACCATCTGGAAACCTTGCTCAAGGAAGCCGCCCCCGAGCGGCCCAAGCTGATCGTCTTCGAGTCGGTCTATTCGATGGACGGCGACATCGCGCCGATCGGGCGGATTGCCGACCTTGCCGAGAAATACGGCGCCTTGACCTATCTCGACGAGGTGCATGCGGTCGGCATGTACGGCCCGCGCGGCGGCGGCATCGCCGAGCGCGACGGTGTTATGGACCGTATCGACGTGATCGAAGGGACGCTGGCCAAGGCGTTCGGTGCGCTTGGCGGCTATATCACCGCCAGCCGGGCGGTCGTCGATGCGGTGCGCTCCTATGCGCCGGGATTCATCTTCACCACGGCCCTGCCGCCGGCGATCGCCGCTGCGGCGCTGACCTCAATTCGCCATCTCAAGGCGTCGTCGGCCGAGCGCGAGGCGCAACAGCGCAACGCCCAGATGACCAAGACGAAGTTGCTGTCGTCCGGCCTGCCGGTGATGCCGACGGAAACGCACATCGTGCCGGTGATGGTGGGCGACGCCGAGCGCTGCAAGCAGGCCAGCGACCTGCTTCTCCACGAGCACGGCATCTACATCCAGCCGATCAACTATCCGACGGTGCCGCGCGGACAGGAGCGGCTGCGCATCACGCCAACGCCCTTCCACGACGAGCACCTGATCAATGAGCTGGCGATCGCGCTGGTCAGCGTATGGACCAAGCTCGGCCTGCAGCGCTACGAAGGCCAGGATGGGCAAGCGTCCGCACGGCCGACGGTCAGTGGCAATGCGCGCGTTGGTGTGTTCCCGCCGGCCGGCGGCTAAGCCCACCGCTATTCGTTTTCCGTCGGGGGTTTTCCCCCGCTGCGCTTCATGAGCAGCGGGGCATAGACCGCGATCACCAGGAATCGTGCGAGCTGGTGCGCGGCCACGAAGGCCGGGTCGAGTTGGAGCGCGAAGGCCATGATGGTCATGACGTCGATGCCGCCCGGTGCGAAGGCGAGGACCATCTGGCTGGCTGACTGGTTGGTCAGCCAGGCAGCTATCACCGCGCCGAGAACGGCAACGGTCATGGACACGACGAAGGCGCCGAGCGAGGCCGCCGCCATCGCGGAAAGCATCTTCAGCGTGGTGCCGGCGAAGCGGCTGCCGATGACGCTGCCGAGGACCAAATAGGCGGCGATCAACATCGGCATTGCCACGCTACCGTGGACCAGCCCGAAGCCGTGCAGGAGACCGCTGACCAGCAGGGCACCGAGCAGCGGCGCGGCCGGAACCCCGACGAATGAAAAGGCAATGCCGCCGAGCGTTCCGCCAGCAAGGGTGATGGCAAGGCCGGCGAGGGACGTACCCGGAGTCACCATGTTCGGCTGGACACCGCCGACGAGCGACACCGCTTTGGGCAGCAGGGCGACCAGCAGGAAGATGCGGATGGTCTGCGACACGGCGATGCGCGAGGTGTCGGCGCGCGTCGGCAGGGCCAGTGCGATGACGTAGCTGGTCAGGCCGGGAATGGCGGCGAAGAACGCCGTCTGGCGGTCCCAGCGGCCAACGCGGATCAGGAAGAGCTGCGCCACCCATTGCAGAACGATGAGGTCGACGATCAGCACGGCGAGGCTGATCGGCCAGCGAGGCAGCTCGCTGAGGAGCGACGGCGAGACGCTGGAACCGAGGAACGAGCCAAGAATGATGAAGGCGATGTTGCGCAGACCGACCGGAATCTCGACCTCGCCACCGGCGACGGCAACGATTGCCACGGCCACCATGCTGCCAGTGAGCCAGCCCGCCGGCAGACCGAGCAGCCCCAGCGCGGTGCCCCCGACCGCGCCGATGGCGAGGGTGAATATCGTGCGCTGGACGCGCCGCCGGTCGATCACCCGACAGCGCGCCCGGTCCGGCGATCCAGCGTGCCTCCCGTCATTGCCGCGTGATCCAGGTTGCCAGCCGGCCGGTCGCCTCGCGTAACTGGTCGGCATTGCGGGCGAAGCACAGGCGCAAATAGCTTGCGCCGGCATCGCCGAAACTGACGCCGGGGGCGACGCCGACATTCGCCTCGTCGACCAGGCGCAAGGCGAGGCGGCGCGTATCATCTTCGCCCTCCACTGCGAAGAACAGATAGAAGGCTCCGGCCGGTTCGGCGAAGCGGACGCGGCCGGTCGCCGCCAGCCCGCCGCAGACGATATCGCGACCGACATGAGCGCGTTCCACCTGGAGGCGGAGGAAATCGTCGCCCTCATCGAGGGCCACCGTAGCGGCACGCTGCATGAAGGCGGCAACGCCGGAGGTCGAATACTGGATGAGGTTCTCGATCGCCTGGCTGAGCGCCGGTGGCGCCGACAGCCAGCCGATGCGCCAGCCGGTCATCGCCCAGTTCTTGGAGAAGGTGTTAGCGTAGAGGATGCGCTCGTCCGGCTCGGCGATGTCATAGAAGGAGGGTGAGCGCTCGCCGGCATAGAAGAAGCGGTGATAGACCTCATCGGCGATGATCCACAGGCCGTGCTCGCGGGCAAAGGCGAGGATGGCACGGAGCTGGTCGAGCGAGGCCGTCCAGCCAGTCGGATTGGTCGGCGAGTTGAGGAAGATCGCGGTCGTGCACGGCGTCACACTGGCAAAGAGCCGGTCGAGGTCGAGCGTCCAGCCGGCGTTGCCGAGCGTCATCGGCACGGGAACCGGCGTGGCGCCGGAAATGCCGATGGCGGCGGGGATATTGGGCCAGGCCGGCTCAGGGACAAGAACCTCGTCACCGGTGCCCGCCACCATGCGGCAGGCGATCTGGATGGCCTGCATGCCGCCGCCTGTGACGAAGAAGCGTTCGGCCGTAAACGGCTTGCCGTAGGTGCGCTCATGATAGCGGGCGAGCGCCGCGCGCAGCTCGGGAATGCCGCGCTGACGGGTATAGAAGGTCTCGCCGGCGGCCAGCGACTTCGCCGCCGCGTCGGAGATGAAGCCGGGTGTGGGCAGGTCGCCTTCGCCGACGTAGAGCGGGATCAGCCCCTGCCGTCCGCGGCCGTGATTGAACACTTCGACAATGCCGCTCTCCGGCGCATCGCGGGCTTCGCGGCGCAGGGCGGCCACAAGATCGTCTGACACGGGGTAGTGGTCTTTCGAGAACAGGATACAGCCTGCCCGGCGAGGCTGCCGGGCAGACCGCTTGATCCCATGTCAGGCGGCAATCGGCAAGTCCGACAAGCCGCGGCGCATTACTTCTTGGCGAGCAGGTCGCGGATCTCGGTGAGGAGCACGACATCGGCCGGCGCCGTAGCCGGCGCGGCCGGCTTTTCCTCTTCCTTCCGCTTCAACCGGTTCATGCCCTTGACCACCAGGAACAGCACCCAGGCGACGATCAGGAAGTTGATCGCCAGCGTGATGAAATGGCCATAGGCGATGGTGGCGCCGGCCTTGCGGGCCTCATCGAGGGTGGCCGCCGACGCTCCGGTCAACTGCCAGTAGATCTGCGAGAAATCCATTCCCCCGGTGAGCAATCCGATGACCGGCATCAAGAGGTCGTTGACGACCGACTGCACCAATCCGCCGAAGGCGGCGCCGATGATCACGCCGATGGCGAGATCGACCATGTTGCCCTTGAGGGCAAATTCGCGGAATTCCTTGAGCATCCTGTCCCTCCAACTCGTCCCGAGAACTCACCCTGTCAAAAGTGGCGGGGCGGAGGATAGCGCAAGACCAATCCGGCGGAATAGCCGCGGCGCGGAGCACAGCCCGGTCAAAAGCCGGGTGTTTTGCGGCTGTTTCGTGCCGAGGGCGGTGTAAATTCGGTCGCGCGGCCTCAATTCGCCCGAGGACCGCCCACGAGGAACGCCTGTGACCGACAGTCGTGAGACATCGCGCTGGGAGGCGAGTTGGGCCCTGACGGTCGGCGTCATCGCCGCAGCGACGTTGATTGCGCTGGCGCCGGTGATGCTCGCTTCCATGACCGACAATTCGACCCTGCTCGGCCTGCCGACCAGCTATTTCCTGGCCGGCATCGTCGTGCCGCCGTTGATTGCGGTGACGATCTTCTGGTTCGCCGAGAACCAGGACCGGATCGACCGCCGCTTCGACGGTCCGGAAAGCTAGGCGACAGCGACGATGGCCGGGCGGAAACCGATCGCCACCTTCCACAGCTTGTCAGGCCTGTTCACGGTGGCCTTCGCCGGCGCTCTGGTCGTGCTCGCGCTGCTCGGCAACTACGGCCTGCCGGACACCGTGCTCGGCACGACGCTCGGGGTCGGCGTCGTGGTTGCCTTCGCCGTTGCCGGCATCAGCGAACGCACCATGCAGCCGGCCGAGTTCCACGCCGCCGGTGGCGGCCTGTCGGCCACGGCCAACGGCATTGCGACGGCCGCCGCCTTCCTTTCGGCAGGCGCGGTTCTGGGCCTCGCCGCGGCAGTCCTGTCCGACTACCGCGCCAGCATCGCCATCACGCTCGGCTGGTCGCTCGGCTTCCTGCTGCTTGCCGTCCTCATCGCCCCCTATGTGCGCCGGTCCGGTGCTTACGGCGCCGCCGACTTTCTCGCCTTCCGCTTCACCAATCGCGGCGTGCGGCTGGTCGCCGCCATCATCGTCGTGGTGACCCTCCTGCCGGCACTGGCGGCGGCGGTCGCGACCGCAACCCTGGTCGCCGCCAAGCTGTTCGCCCTGTCGCCGCATGCCGCCGCGGTGCTGGTGGTGCTGCTCATCCTTTCCGGCACGGTGCTCGGGGGCATGCGCTCGGTGACGCTGGCGGCCCTTGCCCAATACATCGTGCTGGCGATCGCCTTCGTGGTGCCGGCGGCGATCGTCTCGACCCTTATCTATTCGCTCCCCGTTCCGCAGATCGCCGCCGGCCTCGCCTATCACGATGCCGCAGCGCTGGCTTCGTCCGGCGATCTCGCCCGGACGCTGGCGAGCCGCTTCCTGCCGCTGGTGCCGGAGGGCAATTTCCAGCTCATCGCGGTCACGGTGGCGCTGGCCGCTGGTGTCGCCGCGCTGCCACACCTGTTGATGCGCTGCGCCACCGTGGACGGCGCCCCGGCATCGCGCCGGTCGATCGGCTGGGCGCTGGTCTTCGTTCTCGTCGTCGCGCTCACGGCGCCGGCCTATGCCACCTTCGCCAAGCTCGCGCTGCTGCGCGACGTGGTCGGCTCGGCGATCGCCGATCTGCCCGACTGGCTGTTCACGCTCGGCCGGCAGGGCCTGGTCACGCTGTGCGGCGCCGATGCCACGTCGGCTGCAGCGGCCGTTCGGGCCTGTACCGCGCTGCACGGCAGCGCCGGCCCGCTGGCGGCACCTGACCTCGCGGTCAACGGCGACATCGTCGTCCTGGCATGGGCCGACATCGTCGATCTGCCCTATGTGGTGACGGCGCTGATTTATGTCGGTGCGCTGGCGGCCGCGCTTGCCGCCGCCAATGCCATCGCGCTGGCCATCGCCGGGGCGCTCGGCCACGATCTCTACGCTGGGCTCATCGACCCGAAGGCTTCCGCCGGCCGCCGCCTGATCGTCACGCGGCTGCTTGTGGTGGCGACGGTGCTGGTGGCGGCGTGGCTCGGCGCGCGGCACGGCGGCGACATCTTCCCGCTGGCGGCGGCGACGCTGTCGCTCTCGGCAGGCGGGCTCTTCCCGGCGCTGTTCCTGGCCGTCTGGTGGCGCCGCGCCAACGGGCCCGGCGCGATCGCCGGCATGGTCGCCGGCTTCGCGGTCACTGCCGCCGTCATCGTCGGCGCGCGCTATCCGGGTCTGCTGCCGGCCGATGCACAGGGCAGCGGCCTGTCGCCGCTGTCGGCGGCGATCGTCGGCCTGCCCGTCGGCTTCGTGGTGGCGATCGCCATCAGCCTCGCTACACGGGCTCCATCAGCGACGCAGGAAGCGGTCGTCGACGCCATGCGGCGGCCCGGCAACATGCTCGTCGCAGCCGACGTTTAGCCGCCCCGGCCTCTGGCAGTTACCAGCGCCGGCTGGCAAAGTGGTGCTTCCCTCCCTCCATTCTGCTCCCCGGAAATGACCGAAAACCGCCGCTTCCTTTTCCCCGCAAACGTGCCCTACGCCACCCACCGCCTGAAGGTATCGGCGCTGCACGAGATCTACGTCGCCGAATACGGCAACCCCGACGGCAAGCCGGTCGTCGTCCTCCACGGCGGCCCCGGCGCCGGCATCAGCCCGTCCATGTCGCGCTATCACGATCCACACACCTACCGCATGATCCTGTTCGACCAGCGCGGTTGCGGACGCTCGACGCCCTATGCGGAACTGGAGGAGAACACGACCTGGGACCTGGTCGCCGATATCGAGACGATCCGCCAGCATCTCGGCATCGAGCGCTGGCAGGTGTTCGGCGGCTCGTGGGGGTCGACGCTGGCGCTCGCCTATGCCGAAACCCATCCGGAGCGGGCGCGCGAGCTGATCGTGCGCGGCGTCTTCACGCTGCGCCGGCGCGAGATCGAATGGTTCTACCAAGAGGGCGCGTCATATCTGCTGCCTGAAGCCTTCGCGGACTACGTCAAGCCGATTCCGGAGGATGAGCGCGGCGACATGATCGCCGCCTACTACAAGCGACTGACCGGTGCCGACAAGGACGTCCAGCTTGCCGCGGCGCGAGCCTGGGCCATGTGGGAGGGCGCGTCGCTTTCGCTGCTGCCCAACCCGGCGCGCGTCGAGGCGTTCGGGCAACCGCACTATGCCCTCGCCTTCGCCCGCATCGAATGTCACTATTTCCAGAACCGCGGTTTCCTGAAGCGCGACGACCAGATTCTCACCGACGCCGGCAAGCTTGCCGGCACAGACGGCGTCATCGTGCATGGCCGCTACGATCTGTGCACGCCGATCGAGACGGCGTGGCTGCTGCACAAGGCCTGGCCGCGGGCGTCCCTGCGCGTGGTTGACGACAGTGGCCATGCGATGACCGAGCCCGGCATCGTCCACGAGCTGGTTAGCGCGACGGAGAGCTTCTCGCAGGTGTCATGAACCGGGGCGCCAGCGCTCCGATTGCCGTGACTCGCCCTGCTCCTTCAGCGGGAATGGCCAGGCGATGTTGGGACGCGGCGTTCGCGGTGCTGCCCGCTTTGCCGCTTCGTCGATGATCTCGCCATAGGCGGCAAGCGCCCGCTCGGCCACGGCATCGAGCGAGAAGGCGCGCGCACTGGCCCTGGCGACGGCGCCGAGCGCGCGCGTTCCATCGTCATCCCGGCGGATCACCCAGTCGAGGGCAGCGTGAAAGGCGGCTTCGTCGGCCTCGCCGAGCAGGCGCCCATTGACGCCGTCGCACACGATCTCACGGGCGCCCGGCGCATCGACGGCAACGACCGCGACGCCGGCCGCCATCGCTTCCGCCAACACCAGCCCCTGCGTCTCGGTGAGGGAGGCGAAGGCGAAGGCGTTCATGGCGTGATAGGCGTCGACTAGGTCCGGCGGCCTAAGCGCGCCGGTGAAGACGACGCGGCGGATGAGACCGGCGGTGGCAAAGATCTCCGCCATCGACTCGCGCGACGGGCCATCGCCGACGATGAGCGCATGGGCCTCGGGCGTCGCCGCGAGGAAGCGGGCGAGCGCGCGGCCGAGGAACTCGAGGTTCTTCTCCTCGGCGAGCCGACCGACAGTGCCGACCACGATGGCGGTGGCGGGGATACCGTATCGGGTGCGGAAGCCGGCACCGTCGCCGGTCGCGAATACGGAAAGCGGCACGCCGGTCGGCACCTCATAGATCGGCGTCGTCACGCCGCGTGTGCGCAGCAGGTCGAGGATGCTGCGCGAGGGCGCGAACACCGCATCGCTGGCGTTGGCGTAGCGGGTGCCGAGGTTGAGCGCTATGCGCTTCACCAGAACGGAATCGACGCGGACGTAGTGCGTGTAGTGCTCGTAGAGGGTGTGATGGGTGAAGACCAGCGGCACGCGGCGCGTGCGCGCCAGGCGGGCGGCCGTGGTGCCGAGCAGGAAGGGCCCGTGCGAATGGATGATGTCCGGCCCGAATGCATCGACGGCACGGGCCAGATAGAGCGGCGGGCCGATGACGACGGAGTAGTCGGTGCCGGCGAAATTGCGCAGCGCGCCGATGCGCACGACGTCGACCTCGCCTTCCGGCGCGCCGTCGAACTCAGGCGCCACCACCAGAACGCGGTGGCCGCGGCTGCGATAGGCCTCGGTGCACATGGTCACCGAACGCGCCACGCCCGAAACGTTCGGCGCGAAGGTGTTGGTGACCATCAGGATATTCATTCGCCCTCCCAACGTCCGACGCCGCTTTCGCGGGGCCTGAGCGGCTCGCCGAAATCCTCCCGTCAATATTGGCCCTGGGCGTCGGCATTATAACCGCGCCGGCACGGATTTTCTGCCAGCAGCGGCCATTTTCGGAGGATAGGTCGGGGGAGGAGTGGCGATCAGGTCTGGTCGGCGCGGCCGTGCTTCAGCGTCCGAATCATCTCCAGCAGCCGGTAGACGACCGTTTGCGCAAAGCCGTCCGGCTCGCCCGCACTCCGCCCGTTGACCGCGGGGCCGGGCGTGGGCCTGGCAGCCAGCTTGTCCACACGCCGGGACAGGCGGTCGACATCGGAAGACAGGCGATCGACCTTGCCGGAAAGCGCGGTGAGGCGGTCGGCGAGGCCCGAATCCATGATCGGCTGGCAACGCCACACGCCGCCCTCCTGGCGACAGTGGGACACGGCGCCGGTCCGGGTATCGAGGCGCACGAAACTGCTGTCGGCGCTGGAGCCGAGCTGGTAGCGCCCGGCCGGCGGCGTAGCATCCTGGGCGGATGCGGGGACCACGAAGGCCGTCGCGACGACAATGACGGCAATGAGGGAGCCCAATCTCACCACAACCTCCGTGCGGCTGCCGCCGCCGTTTCGGCAAGCCTAGCACACATGACCGGCGGGCCGCACCGGCGCTGGCTATTGTCGGCTCGATCCTGTTGTTAAGTGCAGCAGAGCGGTTCCGCCTGGCGACGAAACGCTCTACTGTGGCACCGTTCAAATGACCACCGTCTACAAGATCTGCCCGGCTGAATTGTGGCGCCAAGCCGAGGCCGAAGGAGTCTTTCGCGGCGCCGGCGTCGACCTTGCCGACGGCTTCATCCATTTTTCCACCGCCGGGACAGTGAAGGAAACCGCCGAGCGCCACTTCGCCGGCATCGCCGATCTCGTTCTCGTTGCCTTCGACGATCTCGGCCTCGGGCCCGAGTTGCGTTTTGAGCCTTCGCGCGGCGGCGCCCTTTTCCCGCATCTCTACGGCCGGCTCGATCCCGCGGCGGCACTCTGGGTCAAACCGCTGCTGCTCAGGCAAGACGGGCGCCACGATTTTCCGGATCTCACGCCATGAGCCTCGCCTTCCGGCTGATACGCCCTCTGGTCTTCGCCATCGAGCCGGAGATGGCGCACCGGTTGGCGGTGCGCGGGGTTGCGGCGGCCGGGCTGATGCCGCACAGGGCGCCGGCGGACCCGCGCCTTGCCTGCCGCGTGCTGGGGCTGACCTTTCCCAATCCCGTGGGGCTCGCCGCCGGCTTCGACAAGAATGCCGCTGTCATCGACGCGACGCTTGCCGCCGGCTTCGGCTTTACCGAGGTCGGCACGCTGACCCCGCGGCCCCAGGCCGGCAATCCGCGGCCACGCGTCTTTCGCCTGCCCGCCGACTATGCCGTCATCAACCGCATGGGCTTCAACAATGACGGGTTCGACGCCGCCGAACGGCGCCTCAGGAAGCGAGCCCCAAGCGGCATCGCCGGCGTCAATATCGGCGCCAATCGCGACAGCACCGACCGCGTGGCGGACTATGTCACGGGCGTGAGACGATTTGCGTCGCTGGCCGGCTACATCGCCATCAACATCTCATCGCCCAATACGCCCGGCCTGCGCGACCTGCAGGAGCGTGAGGCGGTGGGCGAACTGATTGCGGCAATCGTGGAAGCGCGGAGAAGCGCGGGAAAGGCCGTGCCGATCCTGCTCAAGCTCGCCCCCGATCTCGACGACGCCGCCCTGGAAGCGATCGCCATGACGGCCATCGACAACGGCATCGAGGGGCTGATCGTCACCAACACGACCATCGCCCGCGACGGAATCGCGGACAGCAAGGTCGCCGCGGAGACGGGCGGGCTCTCCGGCCGTCCGCTCTTCCGCCGCTCGACAGCGATCCTGGCAAGACTGCGCAAGCTCGTCGGCAGGAAACTGGTTCTGATCGGCGTCGGTGGCATCGATTCGGCCGAGACCGCCTGGGAGAAGATGGCCGCCGGCGCCGATCTCATCCAAGTCTACACCGGCATGGTCTATGAAGGGTTCGGTCTGCCGGCGGAGATCACCGCGGGCTTGAGCCGGCGGCTCGACCGCGAGAGGATCGCCAGCATCAGCGAGATCGTCGGCAGTCAGGCCGACCGCTGGGCGCGGGAGCGCGGCTAGAAGCTCGGGCCGTTGCGCCGCCCGAGCCTGAACAGGCGCATCACCAGCCACACCGGAACGACGATCACGGCGCCGAGCAGGAAATAGCGGAAGCCCCAGGTCACCGCGTCGAAACCCATGTTGTAGATGCGCAGCGCCAGCCGCTGCACGCTCTGCACAATGTCGAACGGCGACAGGCCGAGCGCGCTCAGGATGATGCCCAGCACAAAGGACATCACCACAAGCTGGATCAGGACCCGGCCAGGCGAGCCGCCAAAGAAACGGGTGAGCGATGTACTGTTCATGAACCTCTCCAGGCCCGGCCGACGACCGCATATTTCGCCCGTTATATGGCGAGTAGGGGGCACCATCCAAGAGCCTGCCGCAGAGGCGCGGCGAAACGGTGTTATTTGCGTGGCTTAAGTCTATTGCCGTCTTTTGGTTGCAATTGCCTGTCTTTCAGGGTCGGATAGACCTTTCGACGTGGCCTCAAACCTGGAGATCGCCTGTGCAGCGCGCCTGTTTCACGACTCTCGTTTCGGCAGCACTTGTCTTGTCTGTTGCCGGACCCGCATTCGCGCATGACGCCGCCAATCCGCTGACGCTCTTCGAGCCCGACGCCAAGGTCGAGCGGGCAGCGCACGCATTCCAAGAGAAAGTGCTTGCGGCCAAAGCCGCCGGCGTGCCCGCAGAGGCCTTGCATACGGCGCGTTTCGTCGCCTACGGCGACCTCGCCTGGCCGACGCACAACATCACGGTCTGCTTCTGGAACGGCACGACGGAACTTCAGGATTTCCTCATGCAGAAAGCGAGCGTGTGGAGCGACGCCGCCAATATAAACTTCATCTACAAGACCGACGGCAACAACAACATCTGCCAGGATTCGACCAGCGCCTTCCTGCGCATCAACCTCGATCCCACGGCGACCGAACTGTTTCCCGACGACGCCAGCGCCATCAAGGGCGACTGGTCCTATATCGGCCGCTATGCCCTGAACACGAAGCTGCTGGTGACGATCAACCTGCCGGACGTGGTGCGCCTGCGCGACCTGGATCCGCTGTGGACGACTCATGCCATCCGCCACGAGCTCGGCCACGCCCTGGCGTTGATGCACGAGCACCAGCGGGCGCTGTGCGACCCGTGGTTCAACTACCAGAATATCTCCAAGATGACCGGCTGGACCGTGCAATTCGCCAAGGAACAGATCGGCAAGTTCCCCGATTCGGAACTGCAGGACCTGGAGGTCGTGGGCAGCTACGACCAGCAGTCCATCATGCAGTACAACTTCTCCAAGGATGAGTTCATCCAAATTCCCGGCAAGACGAACCCTTGCTACCGCGCCCATCCGATCGACAACCTGTCGCAGAAGGACATCGCCGGTATCCAGGTGCTCTACGGGCCGCCGGGCGGCTCCATCACCAGCCAGCGCAGCGGCGGGGCAGACATTCCCGCCTCCGCGCCCAATTCGGCGGTCGCCGCCGCCCGCGCCAGCCTCGGCAAGCTCGATACGATGATGCAGGCCGAAGCCACCGGTCGCTCCGGCAAGGATCCCGAAAAGGCGAAGGCCGCAGCCGCCGCGTTCAGCAACGTTGTCACCGCCTTGAAGGATCTCGAGAGCGTGATTCCGCCGCGCTGAGGCATTGACTGAGACAGAACCCAATTTGGACCAGGAGACAGCAATGCGCATCTTTTCGAGGCTTGCGATCGGCGCCGTGGTTGCCACGGGGCTGACCGCAACGGCCGCCCAGGCACGCATCAACAGCGACTTCATCATGGGCGGCCAACCGGTGGTCGACGACGGAGCGTGGCCCTGGCAAGTGCGGCTGTTCGGCAGCCATGATCCGCAGTCCGGCTTCTGCGGCGGGTCGCTGATCTCGAACCAGTGGGTGCTGACGGCCGCCCATTGCGTCGTCGAGTTCGGCAAGGCGACGCAAGACGTGGTCGTGGGCTACGGCAGCGTCTATCAAAGCAAGTTGAAGATGGTCGACAGCGCCCTGGTCGTCGCCAACCCCGGATATGGCAGCACGGAGAAGGGCGACGTCGCCCTGATCAAGCTCAAGGAGCCGCTCAAGGACGTGACGACGATCGCCATCGCCGATCCGGCGACGGAGAAGCAGGTCATCGGGGCGAAGACCCAACTGACGGTGACGGGATGGGGCGCGCTGTGGGACTTCCAGGGCTTCGAGGCGGCCAAGTACATCCGCAACGGGCTGCCGCTGGTATCGACGCAGAAGCTGCTCAACCAGGATCAGCTGCTCAGCCCCGACCAGTTGCGTGAAGTCACCGTCGACGCGATCTCGAACCAGGAGTGCAAGGCCTCCTATGTCGCCTATGGAGCGGCCACCAACAGCGACTTCACCATCACGCCCAACGAGATCTGCGCGGGCAGCCCGGAGGGTGCCAAGGATTCCTGCTATGGCGACAGCGGCGGGCCGCTGGTGGCTCCGATTGCTGACGACAAGGGCTACCTGCAGGTAGGTGTCGTGAGTTGGGGTGTCCAGTGCGGCAATCCAGCTTTACCCGGCGTTTACGGTCGCGTGGCGCCGTTTGCCCAATGGATCAAGGACACGATGGCGCAGAACTGAGGCGTATGTCACCCGAAACATGGCGGCCGGTCTCGTTCGAGGCCGGCCGCTTTTCTTTGCGGTCAGGGAGTCGCCAGGGCAGGCAAGGCGTCGCTGCCGCCGAAGGAGAGCGCATAGACGGCGCGGGCAGCCAGGTGGCGGCCTTCGGTGGCCGGCCCGGGCGTCGTGCGGCCGATGGGAATCAGCGTGACGCGCCCCTCCGCTTCGAGCCGCGCTTCTGCTGCGAAGGCCATGGTGGCGATCGGCGTAGCCGGCGGGAAGCCGATCAGGTCGGAGGCGCCCTGCAGGTGCGCGACGCCGGTGTCGCTGACCGCGCCGCGGGCGTCGAGGACCGGCCCGAAATCGGCAATGATCCTGACCGGGGCCGCGGACCTGCGACGGAGGTCGGCGAGCGCCGCCAGCACATCGAGGGCCGTCTTGATGTCGGGCAGGCACACGGCTGCCCCGGTGCGGCGGTCGCGCGACGTGCGCGCCGAGAGTTCGAGCGGAACGCCGGTGCTGGCCGTTGCCGCCAGACAGAGCGCGGCGATATCGGCCGCTGGCTCCAGCGGCCACAGGAAGACGACCGGCGCGAACACGTCTGGCCCCCAATTGCCAGCCGCTTCCTCCCGTAACTCCGTCGGAATGGCAGTGAGCTTCCGCCCGGCGGCGGTCCATTCGCGCATCGCCTGGGCGATGCCGGTCCGGTTGCTCGCCGTGCCGCCGTCGGTCGCCGCGAGCATGACGCCCTGCGAGGTCAGCGCATCGGCGTGCATGAGGGCAAGGCCGGCGGCGAGACGGAAGCCGTGATAGAGGTGAGTGTCGAGGGCGCGCTTGGGAGCGGGATAATCGACGGCGGCGGTGAGCGATGTCGAGCGGTTGAGGCAGCTGCGGAAGCGGTCGCCCCAGCGGTCGCCGCCATCCGGCGGATTGCCTACCGCAACCGCGGTCTCGACGAAGCTCTCGACCGGGAACGGCAGGACGACATGCAGGTCGCAGCCGGCGGCAAGCGCCGCTTCGGCAATCAGGATATCGGCGCCCGAGGCGAGGCCGCCATAGACGTAACCGATGCCTTCGCTCTTGAGCGCGGCGGCGATGCGTGGCCGCAAGGCCTCTTCGAGGCGCTCCTGCGCCGCCTTGTCGAGGTCGCGAAACGGGCGGCCGGAATAGACGGCGACCTCGCCAACCGGCAGCTTGGCGAGGATCCTCTCGACGGACAGACCGGCATGGGCGCCGATCCGGCGCAACTGAAGACGCGTCGATGAGAGCTTGCCGTCGGAGGCGTCATCCTGACGAGCGGCGGCGGCAAAGGCGGCGAGCGCGGTTTTCTCCTCGCCAAGCAGCAGATGGGCCTCTCCAAGCGTGGCGTTCGGCCAGTAGCCCAGCGGCGCCTTGCCGAGCTTGGCGACGATCTTGCGCGCCAGCGTGGCCGAGCCTTTGGTCTTGCCGGCGACGAAAGACATCATCGCCGCGTTGATGCCGGCATAGGTGCCGCCGGTGGCGGAAAAGATGGTCTCATAGAGGCGCGCCGAGATCGCCGCATAGTTCTGGCGGCTGCCCGACCCGCCGCCGGCAAAGGCCATCTCCTTGCGGGCGCGTGCCTCGATGGCCGCGATGTCCTCGACCAGGGTCGGCAGGCGCGCCTCGGCCTCCTCGCCGGGCTCCGCTTCGTCGTCCGGCTCGGCGTCAGCGAAGAACAGGCGCGCCGGCGCAACGCCGGGATGGGCGAGGCCAACCCGCACGCGCTCGCTGAGCAGGTCGATATCGCCGCCGATGGCGTAGCCGCTCTGGGCGAGCACATCGACCGCCTCGCGCACGGCGCCGGCGCGCATGGCGGCCAGGGCAACGCGATGGCGGAGATCGGGGCTTGCCGGGAAGAAGGTGAGCATGTCGAGGGCGACGTTGCGCGCCCGCACCAGATCGCCGTGGTTGAGGTCGGCGTCGATCTCGTCGAGCGCGGCCGCGATCGCCGCCGGCGCGTCGTTCTTGCGCACGGCGGCGCGCAAGGCAACGCGGGGATAATCGAGGATCTCGAAACGCTGCGACTGGCCGCCGGTATTGAGTAGCCCTGCCCGCTCCCATTCGTTCAGGCGCAGGCTGATGGTCTCTCGACTGACGCCTAGCGCTTCGGCGATCTCGCGCTGGCCGATCGCCCGCGAGAAGCGCACGTGACGGCCCTCAGCAATGCCGACATTGTCGGCGGCATCGAGCAGCCAGGTGGCGAGCGCAATGTCGCGGTCGCCGAGAAAATGGGTCGACTTGATGGCGAGCGCCGAGATCAACCGCTCCATCGACAGGCGGATCAGGCGGCCGCGAATGGCCGCGACCTCGGCCAGCACGGGCACCAGCAGCGCGAAAGGAATGCGGTAGAGGTCGCAGGCGGCAAGCGTGCGCGCCGAGGAGCGCCGGACATGGCGGCCATCGACGAGACCGGCGGCGACGAACTCGAACTCGCCGAAGGCATCGCCGGCGACGACATGCTCGACATGGCCGGGAAGCCCGGCCTCGCCCACCGGCAGCACCAGTTCGACGATGCCGCGCGGACCGACCGCGGCAGCGTCGGCGGGAAAGGCCACGAAGATCGCGTCGGCGGGATCGCCGGTTTCATAGACCGGCTCGTCGGGCCTGGTCTGCCGCCGGGCACGCGGCTGCTGCGCGATGCGCTTGATGAGCGCCGGGTCGGCCCCACGGAACAGGCGTACGGTCGCCAGTACGTCGGCAATATCGTCGCGATTCATACGGTCACTATGCTCGCAATGAGGGCCAGATAGTGTCTCATTACTGTGCCGAATCCAGCCTTTTTTCGCCGTTTTCACCCTGTTAGTCTCTCCGCCACCTTCGGTCGACAGCAGAAGCGAGCCCAAGCATGGACTGGCAGGTCACCATCGAACCGGTCAAAGGCAAATCCGACACGGCGGCGCATGATCTGCCTGAGGCGCGCACCTTCGACGTCGGAGCCGAGGAAATCGTCTTTGGCCGTGAATCGAATTGCGATGTCGTCTTCCCGCCGGAGGCGCGCATGGTCGGCGGCCGGCATGGGCGGCTCTATCGCCAGGAATCAGGCGACTACGCCATCGAGGCTTTCGGCGACCATTATTTCGAGGTGAACGGCTACCGGCCCGAACAGGGCCAGCCAATCACCGGCGACTCGACGATCCGTTTCGGCAGCGCCAAGGGGCCGATGATCCGCGTGCACATGACACGCGGAGCGCGCACGGACGGGCTGCTCAGCACGCTGACCCAGGCGACGGTGACGCCGATGAGCAAGGTCGTCGCCCAGCTCAAGGTCGCGGTTGGGGTTCTGGCGGCAGTGGTGGTGATCGCGGTCGGCGTTCAATGGTGGCTGCAATACCAGGCCAATGCCCGCTTCGAGCGGCAAATGACCGACATGCGCTCGGTGCTCGACAAGGAAGCGCAGGCCTCGTTCCCGTCCACCGATTTTCTGCGCTCGGCGGCCTTCGCCGTCATCCTGCAGGACAAGGACGGTCTCTCGCGGGTCATCGGTACCGCCTGGCCGCTGCAGCCGGGCATGCTGGTGACCAACGCCCATGTCGCGGAGGTCGACCTCAAGCCGCACGAACAGCTGTTCGTGCGCAAGCCAGGCAGTTCGGACGACATCCCGGTGATCGGCAAGCGCGTTCATGCGGGCTTCAACGCCTTCAACGACTTCGTCGACGAGGCGATCAAGACAAGTTCGGGCTTTGCGTCGCAGACCAAGGGGGCGGCAATGCCCTCGGCCTATGACGTTGCCATCCTCGAGGTGAACCCTGATGCGGACCTCGGCAAAGTTCTTGAGGTTTCCGACGACCCCGCAGCGTTGACACCCGGCGCGTCGCTGGCCTTTGCCGGCTACCCGATCGAGGGCACCGGCGCACAGAAGCTCGCACAGCTCAGCCCCAACCCTGTCTTGCAGTTCGGGCGGGTGACGGCCCTATCGGACTATTTCCTGTTCAACGCCGACAAGCCGAACGCCCTGCTGGTCGAGAACAGCCTGCCAGCGACCGGCGGCGCCAGCGGCAGTCCGATCATCGATGCCAGCGGCAAGGTAGTGGCGATCCTCAGCGGCGGCACCGTCGACTATCGCGGCGGCGTGCGCACTCCAAGCGCGGCGATGCTCAACTATGCGCAACGTGCCGATCTGATCCGCGGCGTCCTTGATCCGGCCAGCTTCGACCTGGAGGCCGCCAAGGCCGAGTGGCAGACGTCGCTGGCGGTGTTCAACAAGCACGAGAACACCGTGATCAACACCGCGCTCGCCGACCTCAAACAGAGGACCGGAGGACCGGTCGACAAATCCGAGGGGATTCCTGAATCGCTCAAGACCAGCGAGGCGGTGACGGTCGGTACCTTGAGCTATCGCGACCAGCCGGAGCCGGTGGTTGCGGGCCACACCTACACCTTCATCGCCTACGGCGAACAACGCACCGGAACGCTCGATCTGATGCTGCTCAGGGGCGGTACGGGTGTTACGGCCACCCATGGCGCGAGCTGGTTTTCGAGCCTGACCTTCAAGGCCGACAGCAACGAGACGCTGACGCTGCGCGTCCTCGGCCAGGCCAAGCATCGGGTCGACTACAAGCTTTACACCCTCACCGCGGATAACGCGGTGGCGACCGTCGAACCTTCTGCCAACTAGTGGGTCTTGCGGGCGCGGTCGGCGGCCTCGTCGAGGGCGCCGGCAACATCGCCGAGATCGACAAGGCGCTTGGTCGGATCCAAGTCGGTCATGCGGGCGAGCAGCTTGCGCAAGGCGGCGTCGATATCGGGTGCGTGGCCGGCGCCGAGCTGGAAGCGCGCCGTCAGTCGCGATGTCCAATGTGTACCGGGCGGCGCGCCGCCGCCGAGTTCCTCGATGACACGGCCGAGGGCATAGATGTCCTCGCTGCCGAAGACCTTCGGGGCGGTGCCGGTCTTCCACTGCTCCGGCGGCGCATAGCCCGGCGTTCCCATGCCCGAAAACACGTCGGATGACCCCATCAGTGCCGCCAGGCCAAGGTCGATGAGCACCGGCTCGCTGCCGTTGCGCAGGATCACGTTCTCCGGCTTCAGGTCGCGATGCGCGACCGCGTGCTGATGGAGCGCGGCGACACCGCGGGTGAGCTGCGCGGCAAAGCCGAGACGCCTGGCAAGATCGGCGGTGTCCTGGCTGAGGACCTTGCGCAGTGTCGGCCCATCGACGAAATCCTGGACCAGAACCAGGTCGCCATTGCCGTCGATATTGAGATAGCGCGTGCGGGCGGCAAAGCGCGGCGGCACCTTGGCCGCAGTCTCGATCTCGCGGCGGACCGTCGTGTTCATCAGCTCGCGGGCGGCGCCGGTGCGGCCGCGATCGGCGCGCAGCCGCTTGATCGCGACCTGCTCGCCGGTCGCCATGTCGATGGCGCGGTCAACCGTGCCGAAGCCACCGCTGCCGAGAGTCGTCAGAACCAGGAAGCGGGCGCCGGCGCCGATGGCGCTCTCTCCGGCGAGATCAGCGACCTTCTCCGGTGCCCAGAACTTGTAGGCGGCGGCGCGCACCTGATCGGCGAGCGCCGGCAGCCCGCTGGCCCGTTTCAGCGCTTCGGCGATCGTGGTTTCCGCCTCCGGCAACTTGCCGTTCGCCGCCAATATGCGCGCCAGGTGGATGCGCGCCTCGACTTCGTGACGGGGCAGATTGTCGTCGGCGAAGCGTAGCAGCGCCTGACGTAGCGCGGCAATCGCAGCATCCGGGTCGTCGCGCTCGCTGAGCAGGCCGTTGAAGAGCTGCCATTCGGTGCCCTTCTCATAGGAATCGTCGTCGCCGCCGAGCGCCGCAATCGCCTCGCGGGCAACCTCGGCGGCCTGGTCATGGTCGCCATCCTGCAACAGGCAGCGCGCCTTGAGCAGGCGCACGCGGAACAGGTCGCGGGGAAAGGTGAGAGAGAACAGCGGCGCGGTTTCCGCGATGAGCTGCAGGCAACGGTCGGTGCGAGCGAGCCCGAACCAGGATTCGCAGCGGTTATAGGCGATGTGACCGGCCTCGCGCCGTGGCAGGTTGGCCGACTGCCGCGCGGCTTCGTCCAGCGCGGCAAGTGCCGCCTCGTAGCGGCCAGCCTCGATATCGAGACGCCCGATCTCGGCGACGGTTGCCGCGCGGTCGGCGCGGATGCGTACTTCCGCCCGGCCACGGCGCGCGACGTCGTCGCGGGTGGGGCGCTGACCCCCGACAGCATCGCTCCCCGTCCGTTCGCGGGCGAGCCCGGCATTGGATTGCTCGATCTCGGCGACCGAGCGCAGCAGTTCCATCGCGGCGCCGACAATATCGCCGCTCCAAGCCTGGACGCGGGCGATCTCGCGCGAGATGCGGGCCAACTCGCCAACGACGCCGTCACGCAGCGCCAGATCGCGGGCCTGCTGAAATGTCGCCAGTGCCGACTGGGGCAGCTCCTCGCGATTTTCAACGATGCCACGGGCGATCAGGTAGCGGACGCCGTCTTCACCCGATGCGGCGGCGAGATGGGCCAGCGCGCCCAGGCGCGAGCGCAGCTCCGACGACGGCGCGGCCGCGTCGATGGCGTCTTCGATTTCCACCAGCAGATTGGCGTCGGACACCCCTCACCCCCGTCATCGTTGCGATGCCGCGATCCGAGCACGGCTCACTCTGGGTCAAGCGCCGGAGTGGGGCAAGCCTCGCGCGGATCAGCAGCCTGCGCGGGATGTCGGCCGTGATTGCCTTCGGCCGCCTATTGGCCTTATATCTCCCGGACCTCAGGCGGGTGTAGTTCAATGGCAGAACGGCAGCTTCCCAAGCTGCATACGAGGGTTCGATTCCCTTCACCCGCTCCACTTCATGTCGACAGACCGCCGGTGTCTCCCGCCCGTCCGCGATGGGGCGTCTTTTCCCATTTGTGCGGGTGGACGACGAGCTGGATCAGCGCGCGGTAGCTGGCCACCGACATCAGCAGCCAATAGACCGGCAGCAGGACCAGCGCCCGCGCCTCATGGCCATGCCCACGCAGTTCGAGCGTGCGCATGGCCAGCGCCGCCATCGCGGTGTAGCCGGCAAAAAGATTGAACAGGTTGACGCCGACCACCATCGCCGCGAAGGCGCCGCCATCGCCCCATAGCGACAGCGGGTCTGTCGCCATGACGACGAGCGTGGCGAAATAGACCGGGTGGATGAGCGCCGAGACAATCAACCCGGTGCCGATCAGGTTGAAGCCGAGGAAGCGGCGCCAGCCGAGTTCATGCAGCAGGCGCAGCGGGCGGCGGGTATGGACCAGCCAGGTCTGCATCCAGCCCTTGAACCAGCGGGTGCGCTGACGCATCCAGGGCCCGAGCGTTGCCGGCGCTTCTTCCAGCGTCGGCAGGTCGATGGTTCCCGAGCGGTAGCCGAAGCGCGCCAGGCGCAGGCCGAGATCGGCGTCTTCGGTGACATTGAACGGATCCCAGCCGCCGACCTCGACCAGCGCCTCGCGGCGGAAGTGATTGGAGGTACCGCCGAGCGGCAGCGGCATGTCGAGCGCGGCAAGCGCCGGCAGGAGCCCGTCGAAGAGCGCCGAATATTCAATCGCGAACTGGCGCGCGACAAGGCTGGCACCACCATTGTCGACGGCCAGCGTCGCCTGCAGGCAGGCGATCTCGGCCGGTGAGCGCCTGAAGGTCCGATAGGCCTCGCGCAACTGCCGCGGGTGCGGCTGGTCCTCGGCGTCGTAGACGGTGACGAATTCGCCGCGGGCAAAGGGCAACGCGAAGGAGAGCGCCTTCGGCTTGGTGCGTGGCTTGCCTGCCGGCACGACGAGGACCTCGAAGGGCGGTCCCTGCCCCCAGACCTCGGCCGCCGCGATGGTTGCCGGATCGTCGGCTTCGACGATCAGCTTGATGTCGAGGCGGTCGCGCGGCCAGTCGATGCGGCCGAGCGCGGCCACCAGGTCGGGGACGAGGTGGGCTTCGTTGAGCAGCGGCACGAGGATGGTGTAGACGGGCAGGTCGTCGTCAGCCTGCTCGGTCGCCGCCTCCACCTCGCCAAGTTCGCGCCCGGCAACAAAGGCGGCGGCGACGAAGCGCAGAACCGACACGCCGAAGAAGAAGAAGGCACCGATCAGGTTGAGTGCGATGACGGTCGCGACCGGCGCGGCATAGAGAGCAAGCGCGATCGCCGCGGCCAGGCCGAGGCCGGCAACAAGCTGACGGCCGGTAACGACGCGCCGCGCCGACAGGTCCGGATAGAGGATGGCAAGCCGGTTGACGGCGTTGGCGGCGAAGCGCTCGGCCCCGGCGTGGATGAGCGCCGAGCGGATCGCCGTCGGCGTCGCGACCCACAGCCGTTGCCGGGCGGCCGGATAGCGTGCCAGCCAATGGGCGATGTCGGGCAGCGTCTCTTCCGCCGGCGCCACGAACGCCATGCCCTCGGCGCCGGGCGACTTGGCAAAGGTGCCGCGCCGGATCGCCGCCATGTCGGCGGCGGCACCGGCATCGAGCCTGACCTCCCGGGCAAAGGGCAGCCCCAGACGCCGCGCCCGTTCGGCATACGCGTCATGTCGGCCGTCGTCGGCATACGCCAACGCGACCTGGCTGCTGCCTGGTTCGCCTGTTGCCATTTGCCCCCTGGCGCCGCGCATGGACAGGCGTGCGGCGCAACTCGCCCGTGCTATTGTCAGCAGGAATTGAGCCCTTCGTGAAGCCTCAATCTGCCGTTGAAGCCCTGAGCCGTATGTTTTCTCCTGCGATTTGGCGTCGCGCCGCGCGCTTTGCGGCGGTTGCAGCGGTTGTGGCCGGTGCCGGGCTGGCCCTGGCAGCACCGCAGGAGCAGCCGCTCACCATCGTGCCCCCCTCGGCATTGATGCCGGCCCCGGAACCGCCGCCCGGTGTGGCGCCCCCCGCCGCCGCACCGCCCGCCGCCGTTCAGCCGAAGCCGGCCCCGCCCGTTGCCTCGGGACCGTTTTCCGCCGTCGGGCACGATTCAGTGGTGCCCGACTTCTGGGACCCGAGGGAGCGCATCGAGCGACCGCCGGCCGGCGTGGTGCAGGCCGTTCGGTTCCTGACCACCGACAATTTTCCGCCCTTCAACTTCCTCGACGCCAGCGGTCACCTGACCGGCTTCAACATCGACCTGGCGCGAGCCATCTGCACCGAGCTTGCCGTGCCGTGCACGATCCAGGCGCGGCAGTGGGATGACCTCACCAACCATCTCTCCGACAAGTCCGCCGATGCGGTCATCGCCGGCATTGCGATCACCGCCGAAAACCGGGCGACGCTCGACTTCTCCGACGTCTATCTGCGCCTGCCGGCGCGTTTCGTCGTGCGGCGCAGCGAGGCCAAGCTCGACATCTCGCCGGAAGGGCTGCGCGGCCACACGCTGGCCGTGGTGACCGGCACGGCGCACGAGGCCTACCTTGCCTCGATGTTTCCGGAGATCGGCCGCAAGCTCTATCCGAGCGCGGAAGCGGCGCGCGAAGCCGTCAAGTCGGGCGCAGCGGACGCGCACTTCGGTGATGGACTGCAGCTTTCATTCTGGCTGGCCAGCACTGGCGCCAACGATTGCTGCATGTTCGCCAGCGGCCCCTATCTCGAGACGCGCTTCTTCGGCCAGGGTTACGCCATCGCCTTCGCCAAGGGGTCGACCGACCTCAAGCACGCCGTCAACGCCGCCCTCCAGGCGATCTACGAGAAGGGCATCTATGCGGAGCTTTATCTCCGCTATTTCCCGGTGGGTTTCTTCTAGGTCGGCGTGCGATAGCGGGCGCGGGCACCGCGCTCGATGGCCGCGACAACCAGCGGGTCGAGGTTGAGCGCATCACGCAGGATCTGCAGGAAACGCAACTCCTCCTGCTCGACGTGGAGGTCGGCCGCAGCCACTTCGACGGCGAGCGCGTAGGCCGTGTCATAGAGGCGCTGCGGGAGCGAGGTGGAGATGACCTTGAGAACCGTGTCGAGCCCGTCATCCTCCTGCAGCAGCGTTCCGCACGCCTCGGCCACCGCCACCAGCCTGTCGCGGTCGAAATCGCGGAAGACGGGCAAGGTTTTCACGATGTCGCCGATCTTCATCAGCTCGCCGTCGGTCATGCTGCGGTCGGCGGCCGACAGGGTCACCATGGTGTAGATCAGCGCCTCCTGGTGGGAGACCGGCTTGACCGTCGTGTTCATCGCGTTTTCGTCCTGACTCTGGGGCGCGTGCGGGGCGGAACCTATGGCCTCCCCGGCCCGTCTGCAAGGCGCGATTGTTGACGGCGGCGCCTGGCGTTCTTAGGGTCCGGCGCGCCTCCATCCAGGAACCGTTACCTTGTCGACTGCAAGCCCGCCGCCGCTCGCTCTCTCTGCCGACCTTCTCGCCGCCGCCCGCCGGTCGAAAGCCTGGCCGTTCGAGGAAGCGCAGAAGGTGGTGGAGCGGCTGAAGCGCGGCAAGACGCCGGCAGGCGAAGTCGTCTTCGAAACCGGCTACGGCCCCTCCGGCCTGCCCCATATCGGAACCTTCGGCGAGGTCGCCCGCACGACCATGGTGCGCACCGCCTTCCGCCTCATCACCGAGGACACGATCCCGACCCGGCTGATCTGCTTCTCGGACGACATGGACGGCCTGCGCAAGGTGCCCGGCAACGTGCCCAACCGGGAGCAGATGCAGGCCTATATCAACCAGCCGCTGACCAAGGTGCCGGATCCTTTCGGCGAATATGAGAGCTTCGGCGGCGGCAACAATCAGCGCCTGCGCGCTTTCCTCGACCGCTTCGGTTTCGCCTACGAGTTCGTCAGCGCCACGGAGACCTACAAGGCCGGGCGTTTCGACGCGATGCTGATGAAGATGCTGCAAGCCTATGACGAGGTGATGGCGATCATGCTGCCGTCACTGCGCGAGGAGCGCCAGCAATCCTACGCGCCCTTCCTGCCGATCTCGCCGGTGAGCGGCGCGGTGCTGCAGGTGCCGATCGTCGAGCGCAATGTCGACGCCGGCACCGTTGTCTTCCGCGATCCCGACAATGGCGACAAGCTGACCGAAGTCCCGGTCACCGGTGGTGCCGTCAAGTGCCAGTGGAAGGCGGACTGGGCGCTGCGCTGGGCGGCACTCGGCATCGACTACGAGATGTCGGGCAAGGATCTGATCGACTCGGTGAGGCTGTCGAGCCGGATCTGCACCGTGCTCGGCGCCGAGCCGCCGGACGGATTCAACTATGAGCTCTTCCTCGACGAGCAGGGGCAGAAGATCTCCAAGTCGAAGGGCAACGGGCTGACCATCGATGATTGGCTCGCCTATGCCTCGCCCGAGAGCCTGTCGCTGTTCATGTTCCAGAAGCCGCGGGCGGCCAAGCGCCTCTATTTCGACGTCATCCCCAAGGCGGTCGACGAATATTTCTCGTTCCTCGACGCCTATCCGCGCCAGGCGGACGACCAGCGGCTCGGCAACCCGGTGTGGCACATCCATTCCGGCAACCCGCCAACGATCGACATGCCGATCGCCTTCACCATGCTGCTCAACCTCGCCAGCGCCTCCAACGCGCACGACAAGGACGTGCTGTGGGGATTCATCGTGCGCCACGTGGCGGGCGTGACGCCGGAAAGCCATCGCAAGCTCGACGAGTTGGTCGGCTATGCCGTGCGCTACTACCACGACTTCGTCGCGCCCAAGAAGGTGTTCCGCGAGCCGGACGATGTGGAGCGCGATGCGCTGGCAACGCTCTCCGCCAAGCTGGCGACCCTTGGCGAGGACGCGGAGGCGGAGGCGATCCAGCACGCGGTCCTCGACGTGGCGCGCGCCGTTCCGCGCTATCAGGACGCGAACCGCAAGGGCCCCGACGGCGGGCCGGGCGTGTCGGTGGTGTGGTTCTCGACACTCTATGAAATCCTGCTCGGCCAGGAGCGCGGACCGCGCTTCGGCTCCTTCGTGTCGATCTACGGCATCCAGGAGACGCGGGCGCTGATCGGCAAGGCGCTGGCCGGCGAGCTGGTGGCCTAGTTGGTGTTCGGCGAGGGCGGGCAGTCGGCGGGCGGCGCCTCACCGCGCCAGATGCCACGCGCCGTGCACAGCGCCTCGGTCGCCGCCGAACGATAGGCGTCAGTGGCGAGATCGTTCGGCCGTGCCCATCCCTGGGAAAGCAGCCACAGGCCGATGTCGCTTGTTCCCACGCGGCAGGGCGCCGTGATCTCGGTGACGTCGCCAGCGTCAGGGAAATAGCATTCGACGGCGCGGCCGTGCAGGAACATGCGCAGAGAATAGAGAGCCGTGTGGCCGCAGGGCCAGGAGGAACCGTCGGCCAGCGGACAGGCGGCACCGACCGGCGGCGGTTCGACCCCGGCGACGTGGATCGTCTTGCCGTTTGTCTCGAAGGTGGCGGCGTCCGCCGTCGCGGGCAGGTAGAAGCGCCACCAGCGCGGCTTCGCCGGCGGAGCGGGCGGCGGCGCAATCCGCTCCAGCGGCCCCTCGACCTTGGGCCCCGGTGTCATGTCCGGTGGGGTGACGTTGCGGTCGGCCGGCGGCACGATCTCCTGGGCCTCAGCCGCCACGGCGAACACGGCGACGAGCCCTAGCAGCCAAAGCCGCTTCACTGGCTGGCCCAGATGATACGCGCGAGCCACTCGACATCGCGAAGGCCGAACGAACGACCGGGGTGAGCGGGATTGAGCGAAGCGAGTTCGATGGTCCGCGTGGTCCTCTTGAGGAGGATCTTCGCCATGACTTCGCCGTCGGTCGTCTTGACCACGACGCGGTCGCCTTTGCGGCAGGCGGCGTCGCGCGCCACGATCAGGCGATCGCCGTCGCGATAGAGCGGCATCATGGAATCGCCGGTGACCTGAAGGGCGAAGACGTTGTCGCGGGCGTTTGTCGGAAAATCGACCTCGTCCCAGCCGCTGCCGGCGGGAAATCCGGCGTCGTCGAAGAAGCCGCCGGCGCCGGCCTGGGCGAAGCCGAGAAGCGGCACCGGCCGCTTGGCCGGCTGGCGACGGGTGGCGGCGAGCGACAGCCCCAGGAAGCCCGCGACATCGGTGCCGGTCGCCTCGAGAATCTTGGCAATGCTTTCCGTCGACGGCCAGCGCGGGCGCCCGTCGGTGGCGACCCGCTTGGATTTGTTGAAGGTCGTCGGATCGAGGCCGGCCAAGCGCGCGAGCCCGGAAGCACTCAGACGTTTGCGGTGGGCAAGCCGGTCGATCGCCGACCATATGCGGGCATGGGACAACACTTTACAGCCCCTCCGTGCCGCCGGGTACCCGATCATGATTCGGGACAGGAATAAATACCTGCCCGTCTTAGCGCCTGAGGGCCATCCAGTCCAGACCCGGTGGGCCGCTTGGCGGCTCCCGGCAGCGGCCGGCCGGCGACCGCGCCTGAACAGAATTTGTTAAGGCTTGTTACCAGAAGATTCCAACAACGGCCGTTGGTTAACGGCTTGTTTACCATGTTCGACAACTCTTCGGCGAAGGCGCAGGCACGCCCGATTCCTTTCGGTGCGTCCGCGTGCGGCAGCTTCCGGCCGGATCCTGCCGATCGCCTGCGCCGCGCGAGGGGTCGAGCAATGAAATCGGGCATGCCGTGGAACCTGCGGGGGATGGACGAAGAAACGCGCGAGGCCATCTACACGGCAGCACGACGAGCCGGGCTCACCGTCAGCGAGTGGCTGAACAACACCGTCGGCGAAGGCGAATTCGGCGGTGCGCCCGCCGCGGACAGCGACCATCCATCCGCGATCGCCGCGGCGCTGGACCGTCTGACGACCCGCCTGCGCTCCATGGACGACAGGTCGCGCGCAACGGTGCCGAACCTGATCAGGCGTCTCGACGAGATCGAGCAGCGCCTCGCCCGTCAGTCTGAAGGTGGGCGGACCGACGGCTCCCTGAAGGGGGTTTCCGCAATGGTCGAGAAGCTTGCCCGCGACATCGAGGATGCCGACGAGCGCGCCCGCACGATGATCGAAGGACAGCGCGGCGCCGGACCGGTGGCGCCAGCCGCCGACGTCGCCCGCGTGACCGAGGCCATTCGCGACCTCGACCGGCGTATCGCTAGGATGGGCGAACGGATGACACCGCGGCGCGAAGAGCCGGGCCTGGACGACATCGGCTCACGGCTCACCGCGCTGCTGGCCGAGCGGCCGAAGGCCCGGTCGAACCTTGCCAATGAGCGCGCGGCGACCATCGACGCCGCTTTGCGCGGGCTGGAATCACGTATCGACGAGGCCAAGGCGCGCCTCATCGAGCCGCGCGATACCGCCGCAGAAGCCGACCAGATTGCCCGTATCGAACAGCGGCTCAGCGACATCGGCGGCCGTCTCACCGGCGGCGAGCGCGCCGCAGCGCGTACGAGCGGCACAGGGAACGACCTCGCCGCAGCCATCGCCGAGATATCGGCGCACCAGCGCATGCTCGACGAGCGCGCCGAGACGCTGGCCATGCGCCGCGACCAGAAGGCGCTGTCGGCTACCATGGCGGCGCTGCGCACCGACCTTGCCGGCCTGAGCGAGCAGGTGGCCACGCTCACCCGCTCCGGTGCCCAGGATTCCGGCGCGACGTTCGATCTCGCCCGCCGTATCGAGGCGCTCTCCGCCGAGAAGCCGATCGACCGCTCGCTGCTCACCGCCATCCGCGCCGACCTCGCCGGGCTGCGCAACGTCATGGAACAGAACGCCGTCCAACCGTCCCTGGAGCACATCGAAGCGCGCACGGACGCGATCTCGACGCGGCTGGACGAGCTTGCCAGCGCCAGCCCCGACCGGGGCCGTCTCGACGCGCTCGGCGAGGAAGTTTCCGCGCTCAGGCGCGCGCTCGAGGCCGACGACAGCCCGCGCGCCATCCAGCGGCTCGAAATGCGCATCGCCGAACTCGGCCGCAGCGTCGAAGCGGCACTCAACGGCCGCAGGGACTCGCCCGCCAATCCCGCCGTCGATCGCCTGGAAGGCCAACTGACGACGCTTGGCGAGGAACTGAAGGTGGCGCTTGCCAACCGCAACACGGCGGTGGCCTCGCAAGAGGCGGTCGAGCGGCTGGAACAGAGACTCGACGCGCTGAGCCGCAACATCGTGGCGACGCTTTCCGAGCGCAGCGCGCCCTCCATCATCGGGCGACTCGACGAGATCGCCGCGCGCGTCGATGACCTGCTCGACCGCGCGCCGGCGGTCGCCTCCATCGCGACCATGCACGCCCGCCTGCAGGGCCTGGTCGAATCGGTTGAGGGACTGGTGACATCGCAGCGCGAGCCGTCGGCGGCGCTCGACGAAATCAAGGCGGAGATCGCCGGCATCCGCGGCGACATCGCCGGACGCGGCGCGCCCGATACCGACCATCTCGAACGGCAGATCAGAGAGCTTGCGGCCCGGCTGGAATCGGCAACCGGTTCGGATGGGGAAGGAACCGGCCTGGCCGAGCTCGAAGCGCAGGTGGCGCGGCTTGCCAGCCAGTTCGAAGATGACGGGCCGCGCGCCGCGGTGCTGCACCAGGTCGAGGAAAGCCTCGAGACGCTGCAGTCGCGCCTTTCCGAAAGCCATCGCGAGTCGATCGAGGCAGCCCGTGCCGAAGCGCGCGCGGCGGTCAACGAGCTGTCCGCCTCGCTGGACGACCGCGGCATCAACGCCGACCTCATCCGGGCGCTGCGCCTGGACCTCAACAACCTCAGGGCAGCGACCGAAGACCATGCCGCAGAAGCGGGCGTGGAGCCCGAGGCGGTCGATCAGACACTGACGCAGGTGGTCGACCGTCTCGACCAGCTCGAGCGCGCAACCGTGGCCGACACGCGCGCGACCGGCACGGATGGGGCCGCCGCAGCCGGGCCGGCCGGCGGCACGTCGGCAATGGGCGTGGCGCCCGCCGTCGCGCCGCCGCAAAGAGCAGCGACCGGCGACCGGCGGGCCGATTTCATCGCCGCGGCGCGCCGGGCAGCCCAGGCGGCGGCCGCCGAAGCGCATCGGGCCGAGACGCCGTCGGCCGAATCATCCGGCGAGGAGGGCGACCACAAGCCCGGCGCCTTCGCCCGCATCAGCCAGGCGATCCGCAACCGCAAGCGGCCGCTGCTGCTTGCCGCCGCGGCGATCATTCTGGCCATCGGCGCCCTCGAGGTCTACGGCACCGTGGGCGACGTCCCCAACCGTCTGATCGCGCCGGAGCCGGTGGCAAGCATCGACGCGCCGAAATCGGCAAGCAACGACGTGCTGGCCGCAGCCGGCGCCGCACCGCCGGCAAGCGGCAGCAATGCCGCCGCGCTGGTGGCGCCATCGGCGACGCCCGACGCCAATATCGCCTTCTCCGCCCCGGCGGTCACCGACAGTCAGTTCGGCAGCGGTGACACCGCCCCGCCGGCCACCAGTTTCACGGCGCAGCCGCCGACCACCGCCGCCAAGGAGCCGGCAGCCGCGCCGGTCTCGCTGGCCTCGGCCTCCGCGCTGCCGGCAGCGCCGGCCGCCGGCGACGCGGCCGCGCCCGATGCCGCAATCGGCTCGCCCAAGCTGGTCAACGCGGCGGCTTCCGGCGACCCGGCCGCCGCCTTCGAGGTGGCCGCCCGCTATGCCGCCGGCGACCACGTTTCCAAGGACCTGGCCAAGGCCGCCGAATGGTACCAGCACGCAGCCGAAGGCGGCGTCGCCGTCGCCCAGTATCGTCTCGGCAGCCTCTATGAGCGCGGCCAGGGCGTGACCAAGAACCTGGTCAAGGCGGTCGACTGGTATCAGCGGGCCGCCGACCAGGGCAACGTCAACGCCATGCACAACCTCGCCGTCCTGATGAGCGAGGGCGTCGACGGCCAGCCCGACCAGCAGAAGGCGCTGCAATGGTTCCAGGCCGCCGCCGACTACGGCGTGCGCGACAGCCAATACAATCTCGGCGTCATCTTCGCCCGCGGCCTGGGCACGGCCCAGGACCTCGTCGCCTCGTACAAATGGTTCGCGGTCGCCGCCGCCCAGGGCGACAAGGACGCCGCGCAGCGCCGCGACGAGGTGGCCAAGCTCCTCTCCGGCGACGATCTCGCCAAGGCCCGCGCCGCCGTGCAGGCGTGGCGCGCCAAGCCGCCGCTGGCCGACGCCAACGGCGTCAGCACGCCGGAAGGCGGCTGGGACACGGCGGCCAAGCCGCTCAGCGACGCCGACCGCGCCGCGCTGGTCAAGAAGATCCAGACCCTGCTTGCCGATCAGGGCTTCGACCCCGGGCCGGCCGACGGCGTCGCCGGAGCGCGGACGCGCGATGCGGTGAAGGCCTATCAGCGCGAGAACGGGATCGCCGCAACCGGCAAGGTTGACGGCGCCCTGGTGGCGGCGCTGACCGACCAGCGTATCTGACGAGCATGCGGCGGCGCGGACCAGCGTCCGCGTCCCGCCGCGCCTCCGTTGACAGCCGCCCACGGCGGGCGCTTTATCCGCCGCACGTCCGTGCGGCCGGTTTCTCCGCGCATCCGACCCTCGCCGCCCCGCTGTCACCGTGCTGATTTACCTGCCCATAGCCGAGATGCCGGTGAACGTGCTGATCGTCCTCGGCATGGGGGGCGCGGTCGGCTTCCTGTCCGGCATGTTCGGCGTCGGTGGCGGTTTCCTGCTCACCCCGCTGCTCATCTTCTCCGGCATCCCGCCGGTGGTCTCGGTCGCCACCGTGGCGCCGCAGATCGTCGCCTCCTCGGCCTCGGCGGTGCTCAGCTACTGGCGCCGGCGGCTGATCGACCTCAAGCTCGCCACCGTGCTGCTCGTGGCCGGCATCCTTGGCAGTGGTCTCGGCGTGCTGGTGTTCAATGCGCTGAGGTCCGGCGGTCAGCTCGACCTCATCGTGTCGCTCTCCTACGTCACCTTCCTGGGCCTGGTCGGCGGGCTGATGCTGAGCGAGAGCATCCGCGCCATGATCAATGCGCGACGCGGACGGCCGACGCCGCTGCGCCGCCCCGGCCAGCACAACTGGGTGCACGGCCTGCCCTTCAAGATGCGGTTCAAGAAGTCGCGGCTCTACGTCAGCGTCATCCCGATCGTCGTGCTGGGAGCGATCATCGGCTTCCTCGGCGCGCTGCTCGGCATCGGCGGCGGCTTCATCATGGTGCCGGCGCTGATCTACCTGCTGCGCGTGCCGACCAACGTCGTGATCGGCACCTCGCTGATCCAGATCCTGGCGACGATGGCGGTGGCGACGGTGCTGCACGCCGCGTCGGACCAGTCGGTCGATCTCTTCCTGGCCATCATCCTGATGGTCGGCGGCGTCATCGGGGCGCAGTTCGGCGCTCGCATCGGCCAGAACATCCGCGGCGACCAGCTGCGCGCCTTGCTCGGCCTGCTGGTCATCGCGGTGGCGGTGCGCTTTCTCGCCGGACTGGTGGCAACGCCAGTGGAGCCCTACACGCTGGCGCGGCTCGTGGGGATGGGGCCATGAGCTGGCTGGCGGCACTCGCCTTCGCCCTGGTCTTTGCCGCGGCCGGAGGGGCACGGGCGGAGAAGCTCACGGTGGCGCTGTCGACGCCCGAGGTGACGATCAACTCCAACTTCACCGGCACGGCGGTGACCGTGTTCGGGGTCATCGACCGCGACGCGCGGTCGGTCTCCGGGGTCGGCGGCTACGACATCGCCGTGCTGCTGCTGGGACCGCGGGAAACCATGGTGGCGCGGCGCAAGGAACGCATCCTCGGCATCTGGGCGAATGCCGCCGCCGAGACCTTCGAGGCGGCGCCGTCCTTCTATTCGCTGTCGACGTCGGTGAACACCGCGGACCTGGCGACCCCGCCGGTGCTCCAGCGGTTGCAGCTCGGCTTCGACAACATCGCCTTCCGCTATGAAGGCCGCGCGCAGGCCAACGATCCGGCGGTGGCGCCGTTCCGCGACGCCTTCATCCGGCTCAAGGACCGCGCCAAGCTCTATCACGAACAGGTCGGCGTCAACTTCATCGGCAACCTGATCTTCCGCACGACCTTCTATCTGCCGGCGAACATTCCGGTCGGGTCGTATACCGCCAATGCCTATCTCTTCTCCGACCGGCTGCTGATCGCCCGTGCCGACGACAGCCTGCGCGTCAGCAAGACCGGGCTCGAGGACACGCTGTCCATGTTCGCGCGCAACCAGGCGCTGCTCTACGGGCTCATCTGCGTGGCGCTGGCGCTGATGGTGGGCTGGCTCGGCGGGGTGGTCTTCAGAAGAGACTAGATGTGAGCTTTCAACAGGTTGTCCATCCGGTCCCGAGCGAGGAAGCTGGAGTTGCGAAGCTTCAGCAAGGCCTCGGAGGAGGACCGGATGAACGTGCACAAGAATGCCCGTCTGACGCCGCATAGTCGAGCCGATGTGGTGCGGCGCATAGAGGCCGGGCAGCCTATGGCAGCGGTTGCCGCGGCCTTTGGCGTGTCGGTGCGCACGGTGCGCAAATGGGTCGAGCGCTTCCGCCGCGAGGGGCCGGAGGGGCTGAAGGACCGCTCATCACGGCCGCATCGCCTGCATAAGCCGACGCCAGAGACGGTCGTGACCGAAGTGGAGCGGCTGCGCCGGCAGCGCTGGACCGGCAAGCAGATCGCGGCCGAACTCGGTATCTCGCCGGCCACCGTCAGCCGCATCCTCCGGCGCCTCGGGTTGAACCGCATCAGCGCGCTGGAGCCGGCCGAGCCGGTGCGCCGCTACGAGCGCGATCATCCCGGTGAACTCATCCACATCGACATCAAGAAGCTCGGCCGTTTCGACCGGGTCGGCCACCGCATCACCGGTAACCGTCGGGGACAGAGCAACTCACGCGGCGTCGGCTGGGAGTTCGTCCATGTCGCCATCGACGATGCCTCGCGCCTGGCCTTCTCTCAGATCCTGCCCGACGAAAAGAAGCAGAGTGCCGTCGCCTTCCTGCGCGCCGCCGTCGCCTACTACGCAAGCCTCGGCGTCACCGTCGCCCGGGTCATGACCGACAACGGTGCCTGCTACAAAGCCCACGCCTTCCGCGATGCCTGCCGCGATCTCGGCCTCAGGCACATCAGGACCAGGCCCTACACGCCCAAGACCAACGGCAAGGCCGAGCGCTTCATCCAGACGGCATTGAGGGAATGGGCCTATGCCCGGGCTTACCCCACTTCCGACGACCGAGGCGACGAGCTGCCGCGCTGGCTCCACCGATACAACTGGCATCGCCCACATGGCAGCCTAAACTCAAAACCGCCCATCAGCAAACTCGCCCTAACCAGCAACAACCTGTTGAGGCTCCACAACTAGAGCGGCATACGAGCCCGCGTTCCCGCGGGCGGATTGCTCCGGGTCATGAGCCTTTCAAAGAGCTTCCCTCTGGCCTGAACCACGAGGGGATGGCGGGCGCTCGATGAGTGCCGCGTCGGGTAGTCCGTTTGGTGGCGCTCAGCCGAGCACCCGCCGCGGTGGTTTTTGCTCCGGTCCCGCCTGGGACCCGAGGCGAAGGCGAGGCGGCTCCCTGCGGACGACCGTCCTCTAGGTCATAGACCCATAAAGGGGATTCTCAGAATCGCGGGAAGGCTAATTCAATTTCCGAGGCACGGAAGCCAAGGAGATTGGAATGGCGCGCTTTGATCTGACAGACTTCGAGTGGTCGGTGATCCAGCCGCTTCTTCCCAACAAGCCCCGTGGCGTGCCGCGGGTTGACGACCGCCGGGTGCTGAACGGCATCTTCTGGCGGTTGCGGACGGGAGCGCCGTGGGCGGACATTCCCGAGCGCTACGGCCCGCACACGACCTGCGTCAACCGCTTCAACCGGTGGCGCAAGGCGGGGGTGTGGGACCGGCTTCTGGAAGCGGTGTCCAAGGCTTATGACGGCGACATCCAGATGATCGACTCGTCCAGCATCCGCGTGCATCAGCACGCCGCCAACGCCCAAAAAAAGACGGCCGATCCGGTTGCATGGGTCGCTCGCGCGGTGGCCTGACGACCAAGATCCACGCTCTGGTCGATGCCGAAGGCCTGCCCATCGCACTCAAACTGACCGAGGGCCAGGCCCATGACGGGCGCAGCGCCGCCGATATGCTCGAAGCCTTGGCCGAGGGCCAAATCCTGCTTGCCGACCGTGCCTATGACAGCGACGCCTTGCGGCAAAGCCTGGCCGAAAGAGGCGCCTGGGCGAACGTCAAACCCATGCCCAACCGCAAGAACGTCCCGGCCTTCTGAGCTGCCCCCCGATCCTTGGACAGTTTTCGGGGGGATTTAAGCTACTTTCTGCCTCTGCTGGTCGGTTTCGATCTGGTTGAAGTAGACCACGGCGGGCGGTTGTCCGCCATGGGCGGCATGAGGCCGCTGGTGATTGTAGAAGGCGATCCACTGAGCGACGCCAGCCTTGGCTTGCGAGCCGGTCTCCCAAGCGTGCAGATAGACGCACTCGTACTTCAGGGATCGCCACAGGCGCTCGATGAAGATGTTGTCGATGCAGCGCCCCTTGCCATCCATCGAGATCCGGGTGCCAACCCGTCTCAGCCGGTCAGTCCAGGCGAAGCCGGTGAACTGACTGCCCTGATCCGTGTTCATGATCTCGGGCGGGCCGAAGCGGTGGATCGCCTCATTCAGCGCCTCGATGCAGAAGTCCGCCTCCAGCGTGTTGGAGATGCGCCAGGCCAGCACCTTGCGGGTGAACCAGTCCATGATGGCGACCAGATACAAGAAGCCCCGCCGCATCGGCAGATAGGTGATGTCAGCGCACCAGACCTGGTTGGGCCGTTCCACCCGCAGGCCGCCCAGCAGATAGGGATAGGTCTTGTGCCCCTTGGCCGGCTTGCTGGTGTTGGGCTTCTGATAGATCGGCATCAGGCGCATGAGCCGCATCAGTCGCCGGATGCGCTTGGGGTTCACCGCGCGGCCCTCGTTCTGCAGGTGCCAGGTCATCTGTCGGACGCCGTAAAACGGGGTTTCCAGGAACTGCCGGTCGATGAGCTGCATCAGGGCGAGGTTCATTTCGGTCTCGCCACGCGGCTGGTAATAGAACGACGACCGAGAGATCGACAGCAGGCGGCACTGCGCCCCGATCGACAAGGCCGGATGGTCGGGTTCGATCATCTGCCGCCTCACTTGCCGGTCCAGGGCTTGAGCTTTCGTGACAAAAAATCGTTGGCGACCGCCAGCTCCCCGATCTTGGCGTGCAGCTCCCGAACCGTCTCCTCGCCGACCTCGGCGGCCTTCTTCTTCCCGCCGCGCTCGAAGATGTCCGCTGCCCCTTCGAGCAGCGCCTTCTTCCATTGATGGATCATCGTCGGATGCACGCCGTAGTCGGCTGCCAGCTCCGACACCGTGCGCTCGCCCTTCACGGCTTCCAGCGCCACGCGAGCCTTGAAGCCCGCCTCATGGTTCCTGCGTTTCGGCATGTCCTGGTCTCCTCTCCTTGAAGACCAGCAGACGTCAGATCGTAGCTTCCGTCACTGTCCGAAATTCGGGGAGGCGCTCACAGCACCGCGCAAAACAAGAGGTTTCGGCTGTGCCCAATATTCGTTCAATCGACACGGTCTATCTGATCCTTGCATTCCTCGTACCGGGATTAGTCATTACCTTTGTTCGAGCGCAATTCATCACGGGGCGCACCCGAGCACCTACCGAAGCTGCGCTTTCTTATCTTGCTCTCTCCGTTGTCTATTATGCGCTCACGCTTCCTGCAGTCGACTACGCGACAACCCTGAAACCAATTGGCTCTGATAAGGCGCTGGTCTGGTTCGCACTTATTTTTGTGGGACCAGCCCTATTCGGTTTGCTGCTCGGATTCATTGCGCAAAAGGAAATAGCTCGACGGTTGTTGCAGTTTCTCGGGCTAAACCCAGTGCACGTGATGCCTACAGCCTGGGATTGGAAATTCGGGACCATGTCCGAGGCTTGGATACTTGCTACACTCAAAGACGGCACCAAGTTCGCTGGCTTCTGTGGTCAGGATTCCTTCATGTCGTCCGACCCGCAGGAGCGCGATCTCTATATCGAACGCGTCTATGAACTCGACGACCAAAACGCGTGGCATGCCCGCTCTAGTGGCGTCCTCATTACGGCAGGCCAAATCCGCACAATCGAATTCTGGCCCTTCAAGAATGGAGACAGCAATGACTAAGGAAGGGCGGCCAGCGCCGCGACCGACGAAACCGCAATTTATAACAGAGGGCTATAAGCCGAGGCCCGGGTCAACAAAACCGCAAACCGGTTACCAACCCTCCACAGGGCACGGCACACCAGCAAGCCCACCCAATCAGGGCAGCGGTGGGAAGAAGTAGGCCGTTTATTCTGAGGTTCGCTTGTCCCGGTGATCCACGAATACAACGACGACAGCAAGAAAGGCGTGGATGGCCGGAACAGGCCCGGCCATGACGAAAGCCTCTCACCCGCGCCTTCGGCGCGACCTCTCCCGCAAGGGGGAGGTTGGGAGCGCGGGGCAACGCGCGAGAAACAACGCGCATTGTCGTTGACCTGAGCCCCTGAACCTCCTCCAAAAATGGGTAGAGTCCGGCACCCTGGAGGGACCGGACGATGAAGCGTTCGAGGTTTACGGAAGAGCAGATCATTGGGATCCTGCGCGAGCACGAGGCAGGGATGAAGACGGCGGACCTGTGCCGCAAGCACGGCATCAGCAGCGCAACCTTCTTCAAGTGGAAGTCACGGTTTGGCGGGATGGAGGTGTCGGATGCCCGCAAGCTGAAGGCTCTCGAGGACGAGAACCGGAAGCTCAAGAAGCTGCTGGCCGAGGCGATGCTCGACGTCGCCATGTTGAAGGACCTGAACGCAAAAAAATGGTGACGCCCGCTGTGGAGCGGCAGGCTGTGGCTCATCTTTGTGCGTCCTACGAAGTGAGCCAGCGGCGGGCGTGCCGGACGATCGGGGCCGACCGGACCTCGATGCGCTATCGCAGCATCCGTCCTGACGATGCAGTGCTGCGCGGCCGGCTGCGTGAGCTGGCGAGCCAGCGCCGCCGGTTCGGCTACCGCCGCCTTCTGATCATGCTTCGCCGCGAGGGCACCCACGTGAACCACAAGAAGCTGAGACGGCTCTACCGGGAGGAACGGCTCCAGGTCCGCCGGCGTGGAGGCCGCAAGAGAGCGCTGGGAACAAGGGCTCCGATGGCGATCCCGCAGGGTCCCAACCAGCGCTGGTCGCTCGACTTCGTGAGCGATCAGCTCAGCGATAGCCGCAGGTTCCGCATCCTGGCCGTGGTCGACGACTTCACCCGTGAGTGCCTGGCCTTGGTCGCTGATACTTCGCTCTCCGGCCTGCGTGTTACCCGTGAACTCGACCGGATCATCGCCGGGCGAGGCCGACCGACAATGTGCGTTTCCGACAACGGCACCGAGCTGACCAGCATGGCGATCCTGCGCTGGACCCAGGAGACGCGCATCGAGTGGCACTACATCGCACCAGGCAAACCGACCCAGAACGCCTTCATCGAGAGCTTCAACGGCCGGCTGCGCGACGAACTGCTCAACGAGACGATCTTCGCATCGCTTGCCGATGCTCGCCTGGCATTGGCGGACTGGATGGACGATTACAACACCGTGAGGCCACACAGTGCCATCGGCAACGTGCCGCCGGCGGTCTACGCAAAACTCAGCGGTCCCGGCATACAACGGGACGGGTCGCTTGAGCCGCCTGGGGGCCCCGCGCCCCATCCCGTTGCACCACCGAGCCTGAATGGCTCAAATGAAGAACGGGCTCTGCCTCCGACTGGATGAAAGACGGGGCTCAGGTCATCGTGCCCGCCCCCGAGCGGGCATCCAGTAATCGCCGATGCCGGTGATCGGACCGCCTGCGAATACTGGGTCCCGGCCTTCGCCGGGACGACGATGAGTGTGTTGCTGGCGCGAAGGCCTCGATCCTTCGAGGCCCGCGCCGAAGGCGCGGGCACCTCAGGATGAGGAAGGCCCCCTCACCCGGCGCTGCGCGCCGGCACCTCAGGATGAGGGCTTCGGCTAGTTGTCCAGGAAGCTGCGCAGCTTCCTTGACCGGCTCGGATGCTTCAGCTTGCGCAGCGCCTTGGCCTCGATCTGGCGGATGCGTTCGCGGGTGACCGAGAACTGCTGGCCGACCTCCTCCAGCGTGTGGTCGGTGTTCATGCCGATGCCGAAGCGCATGCGCAGCACGCGCTCCTCGCGCGGGGTGAGCGAGGCCAGAACCCGCGTCGTCGTCTCCCTGAGGTTCGACTGGATGGCCGCGTCGATCGGCAGGATGGCGTTCTTGTCCTCGATGAAATCGCCGAGGTGCGAATCCTCCTCGTCGCCGATCGGCGTCTCCAGGCTGATCGGCTCCTTGGCGATCTTGAGCACCTTGCGCACCTTCTCCAGCGGCATGGCGAGCTTCTCGGCCAGCTCCTCCGGGGTCGGCTCGCGGCCGATCTCGTGCAGCATCTGGCGCGAGGTGCGCACGATCTTGTTGATCGTCTCGATCATGTGCACCGGGATGCGGATGGTGCGCGCCTGATCGGCGATCGAGCGGGTGATCGCCTGCCTGATCCACCAGGTGGCGTAGGTCGAGAACTTGTAGCCGCGGCGGTACTCGAACTTGTCGACCGCCTTCATCAGGCCGATGTTGCCTTCCTGAATGAGATCGAGGAACTGCAGGCCGCGGTTGGTGTATTTCTTGGCGATCGAGATGACCAGACGGAGGTTCGCCTCGACCATCTCCTTCTTCGCCTGGCGCGCCTCGCGCTCGCCCTTCTGCACCATGTGGACGATGCGGCGGAACTCGGTGATCTCCAGCCCGGTCTCGGTGGCCAGCGCCTGGATCTCCTTGCGCAGCTCCTTGATGCGGTCCTTCTCCTTGGCGACGAACTCCTTCCACCCCTTGGCGGAGAGGTTCGAGATGCGGCGGATCCAGTTGGGGTCGAGCTCGGCGCCCTGGTACTCCTTGAGGAACTCCTCGCGCTTGACCTTGTGGGCCTCGGCCAGGCGCAAGAGGCGGCCCTCATAGCCGATCAGGCGCTTGTTGATGTCGTAGAGCTGCTCGACCAGCGAATCGATGCGGTGCTGGTTGAGCGACAGCGACTTGACCGCCGTCACCAGCTCCTCGGTCAGCTTCTTGTAGCGGCGCTCCTGCGAGGGCGAGAGCGTGGCGTTCTTGAGCTTGTTCTCGACGTCCTGGTCCTGCAGGCGGCGGAGCTTCTTGTAGAGGTCGGCGACCTGCTCGAAGGTTTCGACGACCGCCGGCTTGAGCTCGGCCTCCATGGCGGCGAGCGAAATCGCATTCTCGAAATCGTCGTCCTCCTCCTCCTCCTGGGCAAGGCGGGCGCGCTCGCGGGCGACCTCGTCGTCCTCGTCGTCGCCGGGGGCCAGCGGCGGCACAGCGGCCTTCTTCTCGGCCTTGTCGGCGCCGTTGCCGTTGACCTTGGCGTTGACCTGGCCGGGCTGCGGGATGGGGGTCGGGCGGCCGTCGGGGCCGGGCGGCCCGTGGACCTGGATGGGCGCGTTCTTGGCGTCGGGGCCGGCATAGGTGGCCTCGAGGTCGATGATGTCGCGGAGCAGGATCTTGCCCTCGTCCAGCTCGTCCTTCCAGATGATGATCGCCTGGAAGGTGAGCGGCGACTTGCACAGGCCCGCGATCATGGTCTCGCGGCCGGCCTCGATGCGCTTGGCGATGGCGATCTCGCCCTCGCGCGACAGAAGCTCGACCGAGCCCATTTCGCGCAGATACATGCGCACCGGATCGTCGGTGCGGTCGGTCGGCTCCTTGGCCGCCGGCTTGGCGACGGCGGTCGCCGGGCGCTCGGCCAGCTCGCCGCCCTCGCTCTCCTCCTCCTCGTTGTTGTTTTCGTCCGGCTCTTCCGCCTCGTCGGTCTCGATCACGTTGATGCCCATCTCGTTGAGCATCGACATGATGTCCTCGATCTGCTCCGGCGCGGTGGTGTCGGAGGGGAGAACCTGATTCAGTTCGTCGATCGTGACATAGCCGCGTTTCTTCGCGGTCTTGATCATCTTCTTGACGCCGGCATCCGAGAGGTCCAGCAGCGGCCCGTCGGGGGCCTCGGCCTGCACCTCTGTCGCCTCGTCGTTTTCCTGGACTTTGGTCGCCATGCACTTCTCCGCCAGGG